>NZ_JBHZRJ010000001.1:0-1344619 GCF_043641555.1 Saccharospirillum alexandrii
GCGTTGAGCTAACCTGTACTAATTGCCCGTGCGGCTTGGCCATATAACGCCCAAGGGGTGTTGGGTCGCCGATGGAAGGACAAAGAAAGATACGACAGTGCTTGGTACTGACGAACGGTATTTTGAGAAGCAACAGACTTGATTAGAGCGAATTCGGTGAAAAGAGAGCTTTGAGCTGAGAGTCAGGGCGCTAAGGCGCATACTGCTGACTAACAGCTAACAGCTAACAGCTAACAGCTAACAGCTAACAGCTAACAGCTTCTCTTAACACCAACCAGTTTGCTTGACGACGATAGAGCTGTGGAACCACCTGATCCCTTGCCGAACTCAGAAGTGAAACGCAGCCTCGCCGATGGTAGTGTGGGGTCTCCCCATGTGAGAGTAGGTCATCGTCAAGCTTTTAATACCAACCCCAGGCCTGAGAAGGTCTGGGGTTTTTTTATGCATGGGGAGACCCGCTTTTTGGTGTGTGTGGTCCCGAATCGTCGGACCGCCCCATGTAAGAGTAGGTCATCGTCAAGCTTTTAATACCAACCCCAGGCCTGAGAAGGTCTGGGGTTTTTTTATGCCTGTGGCTTCGGTTCAACGGACGATGACCTACTCTCATGAGAGCAGCGGAGCGCCGCCCGGGTCCTCGTAAAGCTTTTAATACCAACCCCAGTATCGAAAGGTACTGGGGTTTTTTTATGCATTGGTTAATACCCTTTTACAGCGAATGGTTTTTCAACGGCGTCTTAACTCGTTATACTTCGCCCACCTTCGAATTTGATTACATAATACAGGTCTGATAATGAATAAACTGATAGGTCTGATCACCGTAACCCTGTTGGCGGGTTTCGCCTGGGGTGAGTCTTATGAAGATCAGGTGCGCGAGCGCCTGGCGCCAGCTGGTAATGTGTGTGTTGAAGGCCAGGAGTGCGCAACAGCGACAGTTGCTGCTTCCGCGCCTCAAAGCTCTGAGCCCAGAAGCGGTGATGCGGTGTACGCTGCGGCTTGTGCTGCCTGTCACACCTCGGGCGTATTGGGTGCACCCGTTTTCGGAGATGCCGGTCAGTGGTCTGCTCGTCTGGAACAGGATACCGCGACACTGTACGACCATGCGATTAACGGCATTGGTTCCATGCCAGCCAAAGGCGGCAACGCCAGTTTGAGCGATGAGGAAGTCCAAGCAGCCGTCGATCACATGATAGCGGCCGTTCAGTAAACGGAACTCGACTCACGTCGGTCTATCAGAACCGGCTGCAGAGGTCTATTTGCTCAACAGAAAAGCCAGAACGAGCCGGTAATTCGGCTCCTTCTGGCTTTTTTGCTGTTGGCCTGTTTTTTTGGGCGGTTGAGACTGGATCACTGCTCGTCTTCAAATATTCTGAAGACCGTGGTCAGTTTCTTCTGCTTTTCTCACCCCGCCTTTCCGATACTATGGTGGTTAATAATCTAGGGCTGTCGCTTAGTGATGGCTTGGGCCCGGTGTCTTCATGCAGTCAACTGTGTGGAGGCTATAACCACCAGAGGAGAACACCATGGGGCTTTTAGTAAACGGACAATGGCAAGACAAGTGGTACGACACCAGTAAAAGCGGTGGCAAATTCGAGCGTGAAGACGCGCACTTCCGTAACTGGGTCACCAGAGACGGTGAAGCCGGTCCTTCAGGCCGGGCCGGTTTCAAGGCCGAGAGCGGGCGCTACCACCTCTATGTCTCCATGGCGTGCCCCTGGGCCCATCGCACCATGATTTTTCGCAAGCTGAAAGGTTTGGAAGATCACATTGGTTTGTCGGCCGTGCATCCTGACATGCTAGAAAACGGCTGGACGTTTGAAGGCCCCACTCTGGAAAGCCCGACCGTTGTTGGTGATAACCTGCACCAAAGCCGGTTTTATCATGAGCTCTACACCCGGGCCAAATCCGACTATACCGGTCGGGTAACTGTGCCTGTACTGTGGGATACCGAGCAAAACACCATAGCCAGCAATGAAAGTGCCGAGATCATTCGCATGCTGAACCGCGAATTCGATCATATCACCGGTAACACGCTCGATTTTTACCCTGAAGCGCTGCGCGCTGAGATCGATGAGGTCAATGACCGGGTGTATCACACCGTTAACAACGGGGTCTACAAGAGTGGCTTTGCAACCACTCAGGACGCCTACGAAAAGGCGTTCGATGAGCTGTTCGACAGTCTGGACTGGCTGGAAGACCGGCTGAGCACCCGGCGTTACCTGGTCGGTGAGCAGATTACAGAAGCTGACTGGCGGTTGTTTACCACCCTGGTCCGGTTCGATCCGGTGTATGTGGGGCACTTCAAGTGCAACCACCGGCGCATTCAGGACTACCCGAACCTGCAGAACTATGTACGGGATCTTTACCAGCAGCCAGGCATTGCCGGGACGGTGGATCTGGTGCATATCAAGCGCCATTACTACTTCAGCCACAAGACCATCAATCCCCATGGGGTCATCCCGAAAGGCCCGGCGCTGAGCTTTGATGCGCCCCACGATCGCGATCGCTTCAACCGCTAATTGGCCAGGCCTGTGAGGAACCGGTACGCTGGCCCGCACCGGTTCCTCAGCTGTGCCGTGTGGGGTATCATCCGCACTCGGTTTTAGCGGATAACCTCCTGATGATTCACCCTCAATTCGACCCGGTTGCCCTAGCCCTGGGGCCCCTTCAAATCCAGTGGTACGGTCTGATGTATCTGGCTGGCTTTGCAGCCGGTCTGTATCTGGGTATCTGGCGTGCGCGCAAGCAGTCGTGGCGCGGTTTTACTTCGGAACAGGTGCAGGATCTGCTGTTTTACATTGTCGTCGGCATTATAGTGGGTGGACGTGTCGGCTATGTCCTGTTTTACAACCTGAGCGAATTCTTCCAGAACCCCCTTTATTTGTTCCGTATCTGGGAAGGCGGTATGAGCTTCCATGGCGGCTTCCTGGGGGTCTGTCTGGCCGTGATCCTGTTTGCCCGCAAGACCGGCAAACCGATCTTCGCCGTGGGCGACTTTGTCGCGCCGCTGGTACCGCCGGGCATTTTCTTTGGTCGCCTGGGTAACTTCATTAACGGAGAGCTCTGGGGACGCCCCACCGATGTCTCCTGGGGCATGATCTTTCCGCAAATAGATGGCCTGGTGCGCCACCCGTCTCAGCTCTACCAGATGGCCGGCGAAGGCCTTGGGCTGTTTATTCTGATGTGGTGGTTTAGCCGCAACCCGCGGCCACGCATGGCGGTGTCCGGTCTGTTCATTGTCGGCTATGGTGTCTTTCGTACCGCCGCCGAATTCTTCCGTGAGCCGGACGAACACCTGGGCATTCGCGCACTTGGGTTCCTGACCCAGGGCATGATACTGAGTATCCCGATGATCCTGATCGGCCTACTGATGATGGTCTGGGCATACCGTCGCAATGTGTTTGATACGGCCCCAGCGGTTGAACCGAGCGTAAACGGCTCAACATCAGCCTCAGCGGCCAAATCCGGTAAGACATCTTCCAAAAAGCAGTCCGGGAAGTCGGGCAAAGGCAAGCGCACATGAAGCAGTATCTGGACCTGATGCAACGCATCAAAGACGAAGGCACCCGCAAAGCGGACCGCACCGGTACCGGTACCCTCAGCATTTTCGGTCACCAGATGCGGTTCGATCTGAACCAGGGGTTCCCGCTGGTTACCACCAAAAAACTGCACCTGCGCAGCATCATCCACGAGCTGCTGTGGTTTCTGAGTGGCGATACCAATATTCAGTACCTGAAAGACAATGGCGTTCGCATCTGGGATGAATGGGCCGATGAAAACGGTGATTTGGGCCCGGTTTATGGTCAGCAATGGCGCCACTGGCGCACACCGGATGGCGATACCATCGATCAGATCAGTCAGGTGATGCACACTCTGAAAACCAACCCCGACAGCCGGCGTATGCTGGTCGTTGCCTATAACCCGGCCGATGTCGACAAGATGGCGCTCCCGCCCTGCCACAGCTTGTTTCAGTTTTATGTCGCCAACGGCAAACTCAGTTGTCAGCTGTATCAACGCTCCTGCGATGTGTTTCTCGGGTTGCCGTTCAACATCGCCAGCTATGCGTTGCTGACCCACATGGTGGCCCAGCAAGCCGGGTTGGACGTGGGCGATTTTGTCTGGAGCGGCGGTGATGTGCATCTGTATCTGAACCATCTGGAACAGACGGACCTGCAGCTCAGTCGCGAGCCTTATCCTTTGCCGCAACTGCGCCTGGCGCGAAAACCGGAGTCACTGTTTGACTATCGGTTCGACGATTTCGAGATTTTGGATTATCAGTCACATCCGCACATCAAGGCCGAGGTTTCGGTCTGATGCATGCCCCTGGCATCCGGAGTAGGGACATTCCGGCGAGCCTGGTGACAGACCCGTCATCAAGCCTGGTAGCAAAGCATAACTCACACTGTTTGCTCTTGGTGTATTGAAAAAGGCAGGACGCTTTCTTCAACAACTCGGTAGAGTAAGGAACAAAATGCCCAACACAGTCACAACCCCGACAGCCGACCGTTTGCAGCCCGAACAACTCAAAGCTCAGGTCTCGCTGGAGCATCTGCTGATCGAAACCTCTGACGATCTTGAAGGCGTTAGTGGCTTTCTCGGCCAGCCGCGCGCCAAAGACTCGCTGGAATTCGGCATCGCCATGCGTGGATCCGGGTATAACCTCTATGTGATGGGCGCTTCCGGCACCGGCCGGCAGTCGCTGGTCTCCAAGTACGTAAAAGACCTGGCTGACACCCAGCAGTCGCCAACCGAATGGGCCTACATCAATAATTTTGAAAACGCCCGGGAGCCAATGACACTGGAGCTGCCGGCCTCCCGTGGTGACGACTTGCTGAAGGCCATCAACGGCTTTATTGGTGAGTTGATGGATACCTTTCCGGCAGCGTTTGAAAACCCGACTTACCAGCGTAAACGCACCGCCATCGACCGGGAATTCAATCAGAAATACGATGCTGCCATGGCGGTGGTGGAGCGGTTTGCCAACCAGCATGAAATTGCCGTCGTCTCCGATGGCAATTCGGTCATGCTGCTGCCAGTGATCGATGGCAAAGCCCTGGATGAAACCGAATTTGCACAACTGCCAGAAGAACTGCGCAGCGAATTTCAGCGTCGCATCAGTGAGATTGAAGAGCACCTGAACGAGCAACTGCTGGAAATGCCCACCTGGCGGCGCACCAGTTCGGAAAAGCTGCGAGAACTCAATAACGAGACCGTGCAGCAGGCCATAAAACCATTGCTGAAGGAGCTCGAAGTTCGGTATCAGAGCCAACTGTCGGTGCTGCGTTATCTGCGTGCGGTTAAACAGCATCTGCCGCCGCTGATTCTCGAATTGTATTCCGATGAACTGGGGCTGGAAGTGCGTTCAGACCAGGAGCGCAAACAAACGCTGCAAACCTATTTGCGCCCCAATTTACTGACTCAGCACGAAATGAACGCCGGCGCACCGGTGGTTTACGAAATGCTTCCAACGTACCAGAACCTCTTTGGCCGCATCGAGTACAGCACCCAGCAAGGCATTCCGGTCACCAACTTTCAATTGATTCGGCCCGGCAGTTTGCTGCGTGCCAACGGCGGCTATCTGATTCTCGATGCTGAAAAACTGCTGATCGAGCCCTTTGCCTGGGAAGCGTTGAAGCTGGCGTTGAAGACCAAACAAGTAAAGATGGAATCACCCTTTATTGATGCCTCGCTGATGCACACCATCACACTCTGCCCGCAAAGCATTCCGTTGAACGTGAAGGTCATTCTGATTGGCTCGCGTGATATCTATTACCAGCTGCAGGAATGGGACCCTGAATTCAATGAACTGTTTCGGGTGCCGGTCGATTTCGATAATTTCATTCCACGCAACTCGGAAACCGTCGACAACCTGATTCTGCGCATCAAAGCCTATGGCGATGACAAGGGCTTTCGTCCTTTAACACGGGCCGCTCTGGAGCGGCTGGTTGAATTCAGCCTGCGCGAGGCGGAACACCAGTCAAGGCTGTCGGCCCAGGTGATCAAGGTGTTTAAGGTGTTTGCCGAAGCCGATTTTCTGTGCCGGCATGACGACGCCCGGGTGATCGATGCCGAACACATTGAGCGCGCCCTGAATGCGGCGGAGTACCGCAATGGTCGCATTGCCGACCAGATGCTAATGGAGATTCAGGAAGGCACTGTCCTGATCGACACCCAGGGCAAGCGTGTCGGTTGCGTGAACGGTTTGACCGTGATGGAAATTGGCGAGAGCCGCTTTGGCTCCCCGGCCCGCATAACCGGCACCGTGCATGTAGGGGCCAAGGGCGTCGTCGACATCGAGCGGGAAGTAGAGCTCGGGCAGGCCATACACAGCAAGGGCGTGATGATCCTCAGTGGCTTTCTGGGCCACGATTTTGGTCGCCAGTTTCCGCTGACGCTGTCGGCGCACATCGCCATGGAACAGAGTTATGGCGCCATTGATGGCGACAGCGCCACCGTCGCCGAATATTGCGCGCTGATCAGTGCCATCGCACAGATTCCGGTGAATCAGGGCTATGCGATTACTGGCTCAATGAACCAGTTGGGCGAAGTGCAGGCGGTCGGCGGCATCAATGAAAAAATTGAAGGCTTCTTCAAGCTTTGCGAGATTCGTGGGCTGACCGGTGAACAGGGCGTGATTATACCGGCCGATAACGTCAAGCACCTGATGCTGAAGCAGGAAGTCATCGAGGCGGTCAGCGCCGGGCGCTTTCAGATTCATGCGGTGCGGCACGTTTATCAGGCGCTGGCGCTACTGACCGGCATGCAACCCGGCGAGGCTGACAGCAAAGGGCTGTTCCCGGCGGAGTCGGTCAACGGCCAGGCCCAGACAGCCCTGAAACAGCTGTTTGAGAACTACCAGGATACCGATGAAGAATAACGCCCGTCGCTGTGCACACGCCAGCCGGAGCGTGAGCCGAATCGACTAATGTCGCATTGTGGTTCAACCGCCAAAAACAACAATAGGAGGCTACACTCGACTAGCCATGGCCGCTTGCTCCTCCCTGCTACGGGCAACTGACGCGCAGGGAGTTCAGCTGAAACGGCCAGAATCATTTCAAAACAAGAACATAGGGGAAGAATATGGACAGCAAGGTCTATCCGGTGCCCGCTGCGGCACGTGAACGTGCCCTGGTCACTTCTGAAGATTATGACCGCCTGTATCAGCAGTCAATCGAAGACAACGAGGGTTTCTGGCGCGAACAGGGCCATCGACTCGACTGGTTCAAGCCCTATACCCAGGTTCGGGACGTCAGTTTCGACAAGAACAATCTGCACATCAAATGGTTTCAGGACGGCACGCTGAACGTTGCTCATAACTGCATCGACCGCCATCTGGCGACCAAAGGCGATCAGACCGCCATTATCTTCGAAGGCGATGAACTGACCGACGAGAAAACCGAAATCACCTATCGCCAACTGCATGGCCACGTCAGCCGGCTGGCGAACACCCTGAAAGACCTGGGCGTCAGCAAAGGCGACCGGGTCACCATCTACATGCCCATGATTCCCGAAGCCGCCTACGCCATGCTGGCTTGTGCCCGCATTGGCGCGATTCACTCGGTGGTGTTCGGTGGTTTCTCACCCGATGCCCTGGCCGGTCGCATTGAAGACTGTGACTCCAACCTGGTCATCACCGCCGACGAAGGCGTGCGGGGTGCCAAAGCCATTCCGCTGAAGCAGAACGTCGACAAGGCGCTGGAACATTCCGGTACCGAGTGTGTCAAAAAGGTACTGGTGGTGCGTCGCACGGGCGCTAAGGTAGGCTGGAAAGAAGGCCGGGATGTCTGGTATCACGAGTCGGTAGACAAGGCCAGCGATGACTGCCCGGCCGAAGAGATGAACGCAGAAGACCCGCTGTTCATCCTCTATACCTCCGGTTCAACCGGTAAGCCCAAGGGCGTGCTGCACACCACCGGCGGCTATCTGGTGTACGCCTCGCTGACGCATCAGTACGTATTCGACTACCAGGACGGCGATGTCTACTGGTGCGCGGCCGATGTAGGCTGGATCACCGGTCACAGCTACATTCTGTACGGACCGCTGGCCAACGGCGCCAAAACCCTGATGTTCGAAGGCGTGCCGACCTACCCGTCGGTGAAGCGCATAGCTCAGGTCATCGACAAGCACCAGGTCAATGTTCTGTACACCGCTCCCACCGCCATCCGCGCGCTGATGGCCAAAGGCAACGAAGCCACCGAAGGCTCCGATCTTTCCAGCATTCGCCTGCTGGGCTCGGTTGGCGAACCGATCAACCCGGAAGCCTGGGAGTGGTACCACAGCCATTACGGCCGCAATGAAGTGCCCATCGTCGATACCTGGTGGCAAACCGAAACCGGCGGCATCCTCATCACCCCGCTGCCCGGCGCGACCGATCTCAAACCCGGCTCTGCCACACGGCCCTTCTTTGGTGTTCAGCCAGCGCTGGTCGATAACGCCGGGCGCGAATTGAAAGGCGCGGTAGAAGGCAACCTGGTCATCACCGACAGCTGGCCGGGCCAGATGCGCAGCATCTATGGCGACCACGACCGTTTCGCCCAAACCTACTTCAGCACCTACGAAGGCTATTACTTCACCGGCGACGGCGCCCGTCGGGACGAAGACGGCTATTACTGGATCACCGGTCGTGTCGACGACGTACTCAACGTCTCCGGCCACCGCCTCGGCACGGCCGAGATTGAAAGCGCCCTGGTCGCGCATCCATCGGTCTCCGAAGCCGCGGTTGTTGGCTACCCGCACGATCTGAAAGGGCAGGGCATCTACGTCTACGTCAGCCCCATGGCCGGTGTGGTACCGAGCGATGAACTGACCAAAGAGCTGGTGCAATGGGTGCGCAAGGAAATTGGCCCCATCGCCTCACCCGACCTAATTCAGTGGACCGACGGCCTGCCGAAAACCCGCTCCGGCAAGATCATGCGCCGCATTTTGCGCAAGATTGCCGCCAACGAGCAGGACAGCCTGGGCGATACCTCAACCCTGGCCGATCCATCTGTGGTGGATGATCTGATTGAGCATCGTCTGAATCAGAAATAAGCACCCGCTGAACCAAGGTAATCGACAACCCGGCCCCGCGCCGGGTTTTTGTTGGTTCACAGACGCCAAAAAACAGGTCAAACTAGGTCACAATAGAAAACAGCGTCAAGCGCTGACCGACTACAACAAAAAAATGCACCAACAAGCCATGCCCGGAGCGCCAATAACCGGTCTGGCCAAGCTGCCACGCAGCCTCAGCAATAGGAATGCCCATGTCATATCAGCTACTCATCGCCGATGACCACCCCCTGTTCCGGGATGCATTGATGATGGCCCTGCAGCAGGGTGACCTGAGCGACAGCACCATTGCCCTGGCCTCAACGCTGGAAGAAACCCTGACCGTGCTTGAGCAGCGACAGGATCTCGACCTGCTCATGCTCGATTTGCGCATGCCGGGCAGCGACGGCTTCTTTGGCCTGATTCAGATTCGCAAAACCTTTCCGGACGTACCGGTTGTGGTGATCTCCGGCAGCGACGACCCGGCCGTCATCGCCCGTACCCGCACCTTTGGCGCGCTGGGGTTTATTGCCAAGTCAGCCCCGACAGACGCCATTCGTCAGTCGGTACTGGCCATTCTGAACGGCGATGAAGTCTGGCCGGAGGGCGTCGATGCCACCCCGGAAGACGACGAACTGCTCGACATCGTGCGCCGACTCGGGGAACTGACCGACCAGCAACGCCGGGTGTTGCAACACCTGCAACAAGGGCGGCTGAACAAGCAGATCGCCTACGATCTGAATATCTCCGAAGCCACGGTAAAAGCCCACGTAACCGCCATTTTCCGCAAACTCGGCGTGTTAAACCGGACTCAGGCGGTCATTCTGGTCAACCGCCTGGCGATGGACTCAGAGAACACCTGACTGCTTTGATTCCAGCGACATACTGACAAAAAGCGTCACATTCTGGCCGATACCGCAAAGGCTGTGAACCAGTACTCCCCTGAAATGCCGACTGAGCGGCTTTCCCAACATTGGCACGCTTCTCGCTCTATGCTCTGTGTAAGCGAATTAAATCGAAGTATTTGATTCAGTACCCAGTGGGAAATAAGGGGAAGTGACATGACCTCCACGCTTAAACACAGCACCGCCCGCCGCAGCCAGGACGACTCGGCCAGCAAGGTTGTGCACCTTTATCAGGTTCGTCCCGAACTCGCGCTGGCGCACCTCAAGCGCACCACCGGGCTGGATTTCGATTCCGTACCCCAAAGTCTGGTCAATCACGTTAATCTGGCAAAAGAAGACGATGACCGGTATTCCGAGCCGCCGATTCTGACGGACGTAGTGGAGTGTCGCGGCTGATCAGCCCCTGAGGACTGACAGCCGCGCAATGCAGGCAAGCGTTGGAAAAGCAGTTATCAATCTTCCGGGGCAGCGAATCAGCTTTCTGATGATCCCCAAAGGACTTTGCGTGCAGGCCGTGACCGCTCGGCCGATTTATCCTGCACCGGCTGGACAAAGAGTTCATCGACCACATAGTGATCGAGATCGCTCTGCAAAATGACATCGATGCGTTCCAGCCGGCCCGTCAATTTCAGATTGGCCACACCGGAGAGCAACAGTGTCTTGCTGTTGATTCTTCCCTGGTCTACCGCAACATCCCGTACGCCAGAGGCATCCCGATAGCGAAGCAGCAACCGAACAGGGCTGTTGTCCTGAGCGTCAAAGCGTACCCAACTGGCCACATTGAAGCGTTTCTGCCAGCGCTGGGTAACGGCGATCTGGTTCGGAGTGCTAAAGATGTGCTCCGGAACCTGGGTCAAAATGTGCATTTTCTGCATCTTGTGAATCCTCCTCGAACCACTCAGCTTATAGAAATGCCCGACCCAGTTCAGAGCATCAGGTCTCAACTTCAGTAATTGCCTAAAACATCTGTTTTAATTTTTGCTGCCTATTCCGGTTAGGCCCCAACAGACTCAAGCCGCCGTCATCGCTCTAAGCAATGACCTCAGCGTGGCTGGCTTCACGGGCTTGCGCAGATAACTCAGCCCCATGGCTTCCGCTTCTCCGCGTAACTGGTCGTCCGGGTGTGCGGTGATCAGAATGCCCGGAACCGGGGTTTGCCAGTGTGCCAGCAACTGCGGGTAAAGCGTCAGCCCGGTTTCGTTCTCACCCAGGTGGTAGTCGAGTAGCACCAGATCGGGCACGGGCACCTTGAGCGCCTGGTCGCCACTGGTCGCGAAATGGGTCTCGCACCCCCAGCGTTGCAGCAGAGTGACCAGAGCGTCCACATTCTGGGGTTCATTGTCGATCACCAGCACCTTTAGGGTCAGATCGGACCGGGAGGCGGCCGTTATGGTCTGGGCGGGTTTCAATACCACTGTCGGCTGCGCCAAGGGTAGCTCAACTTCGAAGCAGGAGCCCCGTCCCGGACGTGAGTAAACCCGAATCGGGTGCTGCAACAGCTGGCTCAGACGGGTCACAACACCCAGACCGAGGCCCACGCCTTCGGCCTCCTGGCTGTGTTGATCGAGCCGGGTGAAGTCATTGAAAATGCGCTGTAAATCCCGGTCATCAATGCCCAGACCGGAATCCCAAACCTGAATAACCACCCGGTCACCGCGCTGGCGGGCTCCCACTAGAACGCCACCCGAGCGAGTGTACTTAATGGCATTCGACACCAGGTTCTGCACGATGCGACGCAGCGCATTGGGGACCGACTTTACCGCCAGACGGGTGTGCCGAATCCGCAGCTGAAGCTGCTTTTCGCGGGCGACTGGCTGAAACTCGTTGTCGATGCCCAATAACAGCGGGCCCAGCGCCATCGGTTGGGATTCGGGGGCCACCTCCTGACCATCGAGCCGGGCAATTTCAAGCAACGTCGACATCAGCTCTTCCGTGGTGCGCAGCGACTGATCCAGCTTGCCCAGCGTCGCCTCCGCAGGCCATTGCTCAGCCAGAGCCGCCGTATAAAGCCGGGCCGCATTCAACGGCTGCAGAATGTCGTGACTGGCGAGCGCCAGAAAGCGGGTCTTACTGGCATTGGCGCGCTCGGCTTCACTTTTAGCCGCCAGCAGAGCCGTTTCAGCGCGTTCCCGCTCACCGATTTCAGCCCGCAATTCCGCATTGATCAGTCGCGCCGCTTCCGTCCGTTCCGCTACCCGAATCTCAAGCGTGTTCTTGGCATCCTGCAATTCGTCTTGTGCCTTCACGAACTCGGTAATGTCGTTAAAGGTGGTTACAAAGCCACCACCCGGCAGCGGGTTGCCCCGTATTTCAATCACCGACCCATCGCGTCTCACCCGGATAAAGCGGTGCGACGTACCCTGTTTCAGGTGCTCAACACGGCGCCGCACGTGCTCATCCGGTGAGCCGGGCCCGCATTCACCGCGCTCGGCATTGAACCGTACCAGCGTCTCGACCGGAACGCCTACCCGAATCATGCCTTTGGGATACTGGTACATCTCCAGGTATTTGCGGTTCCAGGCGACCAGGTTCATGTCGCCGTCGAGCACCGACACGCCGTGGTCGATGTTTTCCAGCGTTGCCGACAGCACCTTCTGGTTGAACTGGATCGCCTGAGTGGTCTCATCAAAGAAGGTCACCACATCTTCAAAATTCAGGTGCCGCCCCGACAGTGCCGAGTGCATCATGGCGCGTGCCGAACTGGCGCCAATCACACCGGAGAGGGTGCGTTCAACGTAGCGTATGAAATCGGCCGTCGGGGCTTCCTGGGGGTTCAGGTGCAGGTGGTTCACCCGCTCGAAATCTTCGATAAGGGTGCGGGTGCGACCGTAGCCGGCAAACCGTTCCAGCATGGCGATCAACTCGCCGGTGCGAATGCTGATCTTGCGCGGCACTTGCCCGGGGTGGTGCAAATGCTCATCGAGATTCACATAGGCCGCCGCCTGCATTCGATCGTTGAGGCTGGGCTGGGTGCGACGCGATAACCAGATGTACACCACCGTATTGGCCAGCAAGCTGAAGAAAACACCGTGGCTCAGCGGGTCGGTAAACTCGAACCCGAAGAGCGCCTCTGGTTTAAGCCAGTCGAACCCGAACAGGCCATGCTGCAAAAAAGTATCCGGGAGCATGGTGGAACGGACCAGGGTAGGCAGCATCAGCGTCCACACCCAGAGCAAGGTGCCGATCAGCATGCCGCCGTAAGCCCCCCAGGCATTGCCCTTGCGCCAGTACAGACCCCCGATCAACGCTGGCATCAACTGCACCACCAGGGAAAACGCCAGCAGGCCGATGGTCGAGAGTTCATCGATGCCACCAAAGCTGTGGTGATACAGCCAGGCCGCCAGAATCACCCCGACAATGGCCAGGCGCCGCACCATGATCAGCGCTGGCCCAACCTGGCGTCTGGGCTCCGCCATGCGCCCGCGCATCAGCAGGGGCAAGATGACATCGTTGCTGAGCATGGTGGACAGCGTGAGCGTGGTGATCACAATCATCGCCGTCGAGGCTGAAAACCCGCCTATAAACACCAGCGCGCTCAGCCAGTTCTGCTGGGTCGCCTGGGGAATCAGCAGTACGTAGGTATCGGCGTTCACGGCATCAGCCGGAAACAGCATCAGACCAGCCGTGGTAATGGGCAGAATCACCAGGCTGATCAGAATCAGGTACAGGCTGAATCCCCAGCGGGCCTGGTTCAGATGGCGCAGATCGGTGTTTTCCACCACCGTCACATGGAACTGGCGCGGCAACACCAGAATGGCACTGGCGGCCAGTATCGTCTGGGTAATGAAATTGAGCGACGGCCCATTCCAGTCGAAGACCTCGATTTGCCGGAAGGTCGTCATGTAATCTGCCGGGCCGTTAAAGAAGACATAGATCACAAAGAGAGCCAGCGTCACCAGCGCGGCCAGTTTGATCACTGATTCAAACGCTATCGCCAGCATCATGCCCCGGTGATGTTCCGACACATTGACCTGCCGGGTGCCGAACAAGGTGGCAAAGCCGATCATCGCCAGTGCCACCATCAGCGCGGTGTCGCTGATGCCGCTTTGCTGGATCAGCACCGGGTCGACCAGTACTTCCAGGCTGGTGGAAACCGCCTTCAACTGCAGCGCAATGTAGGGCACCCCCGCCAGGGTGCAAATAGAGGTTACCAGCACGGCTATGCCGTTGCGCTTGCCATAGCGCGAGGCCAGAAAATCGGCAATTGAGGTCGTATTCTGCCGGTGCCCGAGCTTCACCAGCTTGATCAGCACCGGCCCACCCAGGGTAAACACGAGAATGGGCCCGAGATAAATGGGCAGAAACTCCCAGCCACCGCTGGCGGCACGGCCCACACCGCCGTAGTAGGTCCAGCTGGTGCAATAGACCGCGAGCGACATTGAATAAATGCTGGCGTTGATCCACCCCGGCCAGCGTTTTTCCTTTTGCCGGTCACCATAGAGGGCGATCATGAACAGGACCGCCACATAGGCGATCGCCAGGGAGAATAACGACCAGGGGTTCATCACGGGGATACTGCACCTCTTATTATTGGGTATTCTTAGACTTCACCGGTTGAAAGCCGGCAACCGGGCATGCCTATCCGGGGTCGGCGTGAACCCGTCCATGGGGCCTAGACCGCAACATCCATGTTGCGGACTTCCCCGGATAGGCATACCCGGCAGCTGGCACGATTTATGGCGCTGTTGAACCGTCAACCAGTGATATCCGTAGTGTCTGAGTCGCAGTGGTATAAAACCCGATGCCAGACGTGCATTATTGGACAGCGGGCCTATCGCGTTACAATACGTTATCAGTAATCATGGTTTTAGCAGTATTCATGCTGTAACCCTCGCCGTAAAGATCTACTCGCCTCTATCGCCCGATTGGAAGGAACGGAATGTCTAAACCAGAGCAACATCCTGCAGTAAAACACGGTCGCATTGGCGTCTTGCTGGTCAATCTGGGCACGCCGGATGCACCCGATACCACCAGTGTGCGCCGCTATTTGCGTGAGTTTTTAATGGACCGGCGCATTATCGAAGTCAGCCCGCTGATCTGGTGGCCCATACTGTTTGGCCCCATTCTGACCTTTCGCCCGAAAAAATCGGCCGCGGCCTATCAGAAAATCTGGCTGACCAACCCGGATGAATCCCCGCTGCGGCGATATACCCGCGAGCAGGCAGAGCGCCTGCAGCAGCAACGGCCCGAGTGGGTCATCGACTGGGCCATGCGTTATGGCACGCCGTCGATCGCCTCGCGCATTGACGCCCTGATGGCTCAGGGCTGTGACCGTTTGCTGGTATTGCCGCTGTACCCGCAATATTCCGCCACCACGTCGGCCTCAGTTACCGATGCGGTTTTTGATACCTTGAAGAAGATGCGCTGGCAGCCAACCCTGCGCTTGGCCCACCCCTGGCACGACCATCCGGCGCATATCGATGCGCTGGTCTCACAAACCCGGGAGCAACTGGCTGCGCTGGAGCAGGAGCCCGAGGTGCTGGTGCTGTCGTTTCACGGTCTGCCACAAGCCTATTTCGATAAGGGCGACCCCTATTACTGCCATTGCCAGAAAACCGCCCGTTTGCTGCGCGAAGGGCTGGGCTGGCCAAAAGACCGGGTGCGGGTTACGTTTCAGTCCCGGCTTGGTCCAACCAAGTGGCTGCAACCCTATACTGCCGAGGTGCTCGAAAAGCTGCCGGAAGAGGGTATTAAACGCATTGCTGTGGCTACGCCAGGGTTTGTGTCGGATTGCGTTGAAACGCTCGAAGAGATAGCCATTGAGGCGCGTCATGGGTTTCTGGAAGCAGGCGGTGAAGTGTGCGATGTACTGCCGTGCCTGAATGCCTCCGATCGAAGCATTGAGATGCTGGACAAAATTGTTACTCAGGAGTTGCAGGGCTGGGTGTAAACCGGCATCCGGTAGTCGCCCTAACCCCCCCTTGAAGGGTTCAGGGCGAACGGCTTGCAGTTCAACTCCGGCGCTTGGGGTTCAGCGGTTTAACATTGCTGGGCGGCGTGTCTTGTTGGCTGACCAGCCGATCGAGCTTGGCATCGATGCGTTCGAGTGCGCTGGCAATACGGCCCAGGGCCGTATCGTCGATCGGGCTTGACGCTTGCTCGTTAACCGGTGAATTGTCGACAACTGCGTTTGAGTGTTCTGCAGCGCCCGACGGCTTCTCGTCGTCACCGGTTTCCGCTTCCATATGGGCCATAAAGGTCTCACCCATCAGGTCCTGGCGAATTTCGACCAGATCGGCGGCGTTGAGGTGAGGGCGGTCGTCGGAATAGGCGCACAGCATCAGGCCGTCACACAACTTGTTGATTAAGCGGGGAATCCCTTTGCTGAGTGCATAAACCTGTTGCACCGTGTCGGCATTAAACAGGGTGTCGCCTTCGTAACCGGCAATAAAGAGGCGATGATCGATGTACTCACCGGTCTCTTTCGCGCTCAGGCCGTTGAGGTGAAAAAAGAGTTTAACGCGCTGTGCCAGCTGCGGAATGTTGTAGATGGCGTCTTTCAATTCGGGCTGGCCCAGCAGGATGACTCGCATCACCGGGCCACCCTTGCCCTCCAGGCCCGACAACATACGAATGTCTTCCAGGTTCTCGCGGCTCAGGTTCTGGGCTTCGTCCACTGCCAGTACCACGGGTACGCCATCGTCCGACAGCTTTTGCAAATAGTCGTTAATGGCCAGCAGCATCGATACCTTGTTCTTATCGTCATACGGCAAGCCAGCCTGGCGGACAATCAGGTGGAACAGATCATCCGATTTCAGGTTGGTGTAGGCAATGTGAAACAGCTTCAGGTCCTGATTCAGGCCACGCATCAGCTTCTTGAGCAAGGTCGTCTTGCCCGAGCCAATCTCGCCGCTGACGACGACAAAGCCTTCAGGACTCCAGACAGCCGAATCCATATACACGAACGCGCGCGAATGCTGCTGACTCATATAGATGAAGTCATCTTCCGGCGCCATCCGGAACGGGTGACGTTGCAGACCGAAATGTTCGAGGTACATGTTATTGCATCCAGTTGGGTGCCTGTCGCGGGCACCGAACAGTTTTAGGGGTGATGACAGATCTGGTCATCGGGGTCAGACCGCTCTTCCAAGTTCACTGGCAAAAAACACCGTCTCTGCCGGTTGATACTGCCGGTAACTGTTCGACACGGTATCAAACTGAAAATCATCCAGCAGTCGCTCCAGGCGAGCATAGCACCGGTCCAGATTCGTGTAGTGTCTGAATCGTGAAAACCAGCTGGCGGCATCAAACCGGGGTTGATCCGGGTCGATCTCCCAGGGGTGCAAATAGAACATCTGAGGAACGCTGTCCCCCTGGCTCGCCTGGCGAAACAACTGTCGGAATACAGGATAAGGAAATTGACGAAAATAACCACCACCGGCGGCCGGAATCGAGAGGCCCATAACCTGCGCGGTGGTTAACGGAAACTCACGCAAGGTTTTCCCGTTGGCGGCTTGCAGCAGGTAAGGTTCGCGCGGGGAACCGGGAATGCCGTAGTTGTCGTGGCGGATCGGGAAAATGCTGGAATCCCAGGTAAAGCCGAGTTCGGTCAGTACATCGAGCGCCCAGAGCGAGCGCTGGGTAATGGAATAACTGGCCGCGCGATAGCCCGTGACCGGTTGCTGAACAATGTCTTCAAGCAAGGCTTTGGAACGACGGGTTTCTTCGGTAAAAACGGCGCGTGTCTGATTGTAAATAAGCTGATGGCTGTAACCGTGTGACGCGATTTCATGACCGTGGTCAGCCAGGCGGCGAATCAGCTGTGGGTAGCGTTCGGCTACCCAGCCGAGCACAAAAAACGTTGCCTTGACGCCTTTGCGTTCAAACAACTGAAGCATCGCCTCAGTGTTGGCTTCTACCCGGGAGGGCATCGCATCCCAGTCGGCCGGTTTTACCACCTTGGCCATTGCCGCGACGTGAAAGTAATCTTCCACATCGATGCTTAGCGCGTGAACGGCTCGGGTCGGGTCGGGCTTGCTGTGTTGGCTCATGTGAACTCTCCTGCGGACGTGCCGCGGTTACAGACGCCAGACCGGTAATTGCAGCTCAGCGCACCGGGCCCGATCGAGAATGCATTTTATATCGAAAGCGCCCGCGCCCGGAACCAGCATGCCTTTCAGGTCGGCTGGTGTCATGGCCCGGTATTCGTTATGGGCGACGGCGATAACAATGCCATCCAACTGATTCAGGTCTTCCAGTTTTGCCAGTGGCAGGCCGTATTCATGCAAGGTGTCGGCTTCGTCAGCGTGCGGATCATGAACGAACACCTCAACATCCCAGCTGCGCAAACTGCGAATAACATCAATGACTTTCGAATTGCGAATATCGGGGCAGTTTTCTTTAAACGTAATACCGAAAATACCGAGTCGTGCGCCTTTAACCGGCTGATTTCTTGCCACCAGTTGTTTCACAATCTGAGTCGCCAGAAATTCACCCATGCCGTCATTAATTCGGCGACCGGCTAGAATTACATCCGGGTGATAGCCGAGTTTTTCTGCTTTGTGTGTCAAATAATAAGGGTCAACACCGATGCAATGCCCCCCGACCAGGCCGGGTTTGAAGGGCAGGAAATTCCACTTGGTACCGGCGGCTTCCAGAACTTCGGTGGTGTCGATGTTCATGTGATTAAAAATAATGGCCAGCTCATTCATCAAAGCAATATTGAGATCGCGCTGGGTATTCTCGATCACCTTGGCTGCCTCGGCCACTTTAATTGAGGGTGCCCGGTGCACGCCGGCCGTGACCACCGATTCATACACCCGGGCGACGATGTCGAGAATCTCCGGTGTCTGGCCAGACACAATTTTCAGAATATTGGTAAAAGTACGCTCACGATCCCCCGGGTTGATACGCTCGGGTGAGTAGCCGACAAAGAAATCCACCCCGCAGGTCAGACCCGAGGTGCGTTCGAGCACCGGCACACAGTCTTCTTCTGTGGTGCCCGGATAGACGGTCGACTCATACACGACGATGTCGCCGACTTTTAGATGGGGGCCCAGCGTTTCAGAGGCTTTGATCAGCGGCGTCAGGTCGGGTTGCTTGGAATCGTTAATCGGTGTCGGTACGCAGACGATGTGAAAATCGGCCCGCGCCAGATCAGCGGCATCGCTGGTAAACAGAATGTCTGCCTGGTTCAGATCCTTAATGGCCACTTCGCCGGTATGGTCGTCGCCCTGCTGTAGCTGCCGGATACGGCTGGTGTTCACATCGAAACCGACGCAGCCATGCTGGTGCCCGAAAGCAACGGCGACCGGCAGGCCAACATACCCAAGGCCGATGATGGAGATGCGCCGGTTGTGGGGCGAATGATCAGTAGTGGCGGCATCGCGAGCGGGGTTTGAGTGTTTTTGGGTCATAGTCACATCCTGTGAGAGTGTGGTTGCCAGTGGTCAGTCAGGTCAATTGAACGAGCGAACCGTCCAGATTGGTGTATGTCGTTGCCCAGCGGTGGCCCGTAAGGCTTTCGCTCAGCGTGGTAAAATGAAAGTCATCGAGCAGGCGCTTAAACTGCGTGAAACAGGGCTTCAGGTGGCGGTAATGACGCAGTCGGGATACCAGGCTCAAACCACTGAAATGTGGTTGTTCCGGGTCGATTTCCCAGGGGTGCAGATAGAACACCCGCGGGGTGTTGCCACTCTGGCCAGCAGCCCGAAACAGATAGCGGAACAGCGGGTAGGGCATCTGCCGAAACGAGCCGCCGCCGGATACCGGCACCTGCAAGCCCATGAAATTGGTGGTTGTAAACGGAAACTCAGACAAGCTGCGGCCCGACCGGGTAATGATGGTATAAGGTTCTGAAGGCGTTTCCGGAAGGCCATACTGATCGTGATAGATCGGGTAGATGCTGGCATCCCACTTAAACCCAAGTTCGACCAATACATCCAAAACCCACAACGAAGTGCGGGTGACCGAGCAATTGACGGCACGATAGCCCACTATGCTTTGTCCGGTCAGATCTTCGAGCAGGAATTTGGCACGGCGGGTTTCTTCGCGAAACGTTGCGGGCAGCTGGTCGTGTGCCGATTCATGGTGGTAACCATAGCAGCCGATCTCGTGGCCGCCGGCGGCAATGCGATGCACCAGGTTGGGAAACCGTTCGGCAACCCAGCCGAGAATGAAAAAAGTGGCTTTTACATCTTGCTGCTCAAACAGTTCCAACAGCCGATCAGTGTTCATTTCAACGCGGGAGGGCAGGCGGTGCCAGTCGGTCCGGGAAACCGCACCAGACAGCGCCAGGGTGTGAAAATAGTCTTCCACATCAATGGTCATGGCGTTAATCGGCGCTGGGGGTTTGGCTGTGGTGGTTCCGGCAAGCATGGCTACATCCTGTAACATCGTACCCGGGTATCAAACGTTGGAACAACGCCACCGGGTTGGCTATCCTTTGAAGGACGAGTTTACTGCTTCTGTGAGAAAGATGCACTAGGCTAAGACTTGTGATTTTTACGGAAAAAGAGCACCATAATGGGCGATAGCCATCGGAGTTGGCTGTCCCATTGGTGCTAGCCATTTGGGTCATCGTTCCAGATCATTGGGCAAGGAAGCTACTGTGTCGTATATCCGTATTCGAAAACACTATCTGCACGTTCCCTACCTGGCGCTCGGTCTGCTCGAGTTTCTTGTGCTGTTTCTGAGTTTTTACGTACTCAGCGAGATCCAGCAGGCGCTCGACCTGGTGCCGGTCTCCTACAGTCTCTGGTCGTCCCTGTTATATGCCTCCCTGCTCAGTGCCGGTTCCCTTGCCATGGGGGTGTACCTGGCGATGATGCGCGAAGGCTTTGCCGCCATGTTTTTTCGAACCCTGGTCGCCTTCTGTTTTCTGGGGTCGCTGGGGTTATCGGTTGTCACCGTCATCTGGCCCGCGCTCGATGTGGGCAGTTCCAACCTGTTCTGGGCGGTGATGATCTCGACTGGCATCACTCTGCTGGTTCGACGGGCCTTTGTGCATCTGGTCGATTCAGACCAGCTGTCGCGCCGTATTCTGGTACTTGGCACCGGCCAGTTAGCCGGTCAGATTCACCGTGAGTATGAGCGCTACCGGCGCAGCCTGGGGGTTCGCATTGTCGGTTACCTGGGCAGTGAGGAAGAAGCGTTGCCAGCCCACGCCTGCATGCCAACACCGGAAGACCTCTTTACCTTTTGCAAAAACAACCGTATCTCCGAGATAGTCGTCGCGACGCAGGAACGCCGGCGCACCGAGGGCGCCCAGTTCCCGCTCGACGACCTGATACGCTGCAAGCTCGGGGGCGTACAAATTTCCAGTGCACAGGCGTTTTACGAACGCGAGCTCAACCGCATTGACCTGACCCTGTTGCAACCGTCGTGGATCATCTTCTCCGACGGCTTCAAGGCGTCCAAGGCGCGCGATGCCATCAAGCGCCTGTTCGACCTGGTAGTCAGCGTAGCGCTGGCCATCCTGCTGGCGCCAATCATGTTGTTTGTCTTTGCGGCGGTTTATCTCGAGTCGGGCCGGCCTTTCGTCTACAGCCAGATACGCACCGGGCAGCACGGCAAACCCTTTAAAATCTATAAAGTCAGAAGCATGCGTCAGGATGCCGAAAAAGACGGCAAGGCAGTGTGGGCCAAAGCGCAGGATTCGCGCGTAACCCGGGTGGGCGCCTTTATCCGCAACACCCGGCTCGATGAAATTCCCCAGCTCTACAACGTGATTCGCGGTGACATGAGTTTCGTAGGCCCCCGGCCCGAACGCCCCGAATTTGTTGTGGATCTCGAAAACAGCATTCCCTTTTATACTCACCGTCACGCGGTCAAACCCGGGTTGATGGGGTGGGCACAGTTGAATTACCCCTACGGTGCGTCGGTTGAAGATGCGCGCTGCAAACTTGAGTACGACCTCTACTACGCCAAGAACCACAGCTTTGTGATGGACATACTGATTATGATCCAAACCGTTGAAGTGGTATTGCTCGGCAAAGGAGTTCATTGATGAGTGTTTCAGGCTGCAAACGTTCTCTGCTGGGCGCCCTGGGAGTGCTGTGGGCCCTGGCTCTGGCCGGGTGTGCCTCTTCTGGGGTGATCGACGGGCAAGGCCCTGAAATTACTTACAAACGCGAAGCCTATGTTATCGGTATTGGCGACCAGTTGCGGGTTGATGTTTGGCGCAACCAGGAATTAACCAGAGATCTGATCGTCAGACCCGATGGACTGATCACCATGCCGCTGATGGGCGATATGCAAGCCGAGGGGGAAACGCCCGAAGAATTGGCGGCTGCCATTTCAAATGAGCTGGGCGTTATCATTATTTCACCCGAAGTCAGCGTCACGGTGACCAACCCGGTCAGCGTTGCCTACCAGTATCGGGTGCGTGCTATGGGGCAGGTAAATGAAGCCGTATCGATCGCCTTTGTCGATGGCATGACAGTCGTCGACCTGGTGCTTGCCGCTGGCGGAATCAGCCCTTTCGGTGCCGGCAACCGGGCAGTACTTAACCGGGAAACGCCCGATGGTTACGTCGAATACCCGGTTCGACTCGACGACATTCTGAACAAGGGGGATATTCGGACCAACTACCCCTTGCAGCCGTCCGACATTCTAACCGTACCTGAAAAATCAGTGTTTCGAGGAGAGCTCTGATGGATCCGAGTAACATTAAAGATTTATTACAGTCATTGAAAATGGAAGCCTTGCGTTACCGCTATGTCATCGCAGCGTTGTTTATTGCGGTTTCTTCTGTCGTGCTGGTAGCCGGCTTCATGATGCCCAAAACCTATTCGTCCAAAGTCATACTTTATGCGGACGTGAGTAATATTATTGGTAATCTGCTGGAAGGCCAGGCTGAAATAACCCGGATCGATCGGGCCAAGGAAGCACGGGACATCGTCTTTACCGATCGAATTTTACGGTCAGTCGCCATTGAAAGCGGTTTTGAGAATCCTGAAGACACCATTCCCCGGCTGCGCAACGGGTTGCGTATCTCAGCTAACGGCGACTACGTGGAAATCAGCTACCGCTCCAGTAATGCCGATACCGCTTTTAAGGTGGTCAGTGCTGTTACCCAGGAATTTATCGAAGAGACCTCACGCAAAAAACGGGAAGAGAGCCGGGGAGCCTTCGAGTTCATTGACTCTCAGGTTGCCTCCTACCAGCGCCAGCTGGAGGCGGCTGAAAACCGGTTGAAGGAATTCAACAGCCAGAACATCGATGTTACCGAACAAAGCGTGACCAACCGGGTAAACGGCATCAAGAATGAAATACAAACCTTGCGTCTTTCAGTGCAGGACAGTGAGGCCCGGTTGCGCAGCTTTGAAGCCCAGATGCTGACCGAGCCGGAGTTCCTCACGGTAGAGCGGGACATTGAGCCCACCAGTCGCGAACGCCGCATGGAAGCCTATGAAGAGCAACTGGCGGAACTGCGCCTCAGCTATCGCGATACCCATCCGGACATCGTGAATCTCATCGAACAGATGACCGTTCTGGAAACCCAGATCGAACAGGAACGCATCAACAACCCGGGTCGCAGTGCCGTCGAGCGGGTGGAAAACCCGGCGATGACAAACCTTAAGGAAATGATCAGCAACGAACGGGCAACGCTGAGCGCCGCGCGCGAGCGGTTGAACAATCTGAGTAACTTGCTGGAAAACGAATATGCCAATGCCGAAACGGTTGCCTCCAAGCAGGCCCGACTGCAGGAATTGACGCGCGATTACTCGGTGACCAAAGACGTTTACGAAGACATGCTAAAAACCCGGGAAAATGCCCGCCTGTCGATGACGCTGGATATCGAAGGCCAGGGCGTAACCTACAAAATTCATGAGCCGCCGTCCTACCCGGTCAGATGGGACGGCTTGCAACTGGTTCATTTTGCCGCGCTGGGGCCTTTGCTTGGCTTGATGTTGCCTTTGGGGCTCACCGGTGCACTGGTGTTGTTTGACCCCCGGGTTCGCTCAGCCAGTTTTATGGAATCGCAACTGCCGGCCCATATACAACTGGTGACCAGCATTCCGCTTTACAACAGCGCCGTCAGTGAGGTGGCCAGTAAACGCAGCCTGATTCTTCTGGCGCTGTTGGTGCTATTGTATCTGGCGGTTTATGGCTTTGTTGTATTTGGTGCATCGCCCGAACTGATCAGCACCTTTTTGCCAACCTTGTAAGGCCGTGCCGGAGTACGAATGGATAACAGTAAGCTCTTGCGAGCATTGGAGAAAAACAAGGCACAACGCACCCAAGCAGCTGACTTTGAGCTGCAAAGTGAAACCAAACCCGTACGCGAAAAGCCGCGGGGGGCAGACATTATTACCGACCTGCTGCCCCAGGAGCATCGGCTGACCCGCCAGGCGTCGCTTGAATTAATGCCCAATCCGGATCCGATGTCGAAGGTCGATATGAAAAAGAACAAGCTCGTCTATTCCGGTATGAAAAACCGCGCTGTGCTCAATGCCTACCGTGAGTTGCGTATCAAGCTCATAGAGAAAAGCACGGCCGGTAGCGCCAACACCAATGGTGGCAACATCGTCGTCATGCTCACCTCGGTCGACGTGAACAGCAATTCAATTCTGACGCCGATGAACCTCGCCATTTCCTTTGCGCTCGACCTCAACTCCTCGGCATTGCTGGTCGACTGCAACCCCTACGGTTCCGATCTGCAACGCCTGGTGACCGCGCCGCTGTCGGTGGGTGTTACCGATTACCTGAAAGAACGCTCGCTGGGGCTGGATCGAATTATTTATCCTTCGGGTATTGATCGGGTGGCGGTTATACCGGCCGGTAATGAAACCGGCATCAGCGTCGAACAATTCTCATCTCAGGGCATGGAACACCTGATTTACGAATTGAAAAACCGCTACCCGGACCGCTTCATCGTAATCAATACACCGCCGGTGCTGGCGAACAGCGAAGCCCGGGTATTGTCCAAGTTCTGCGACCAATCGGTGATTACCGTGCCGTACGGCCGGGCCAGCATGGACGCCATTGAAGACGCGGTGGAGGCAATAGGCGCTGAACGGGTGACCGGTGTTGTGTACCAGCAATAACAGCCATTACCCACGGTGTTCAACACCCCGGCTGTTTGGCCGGCAGGTGGTGTTGCTGGCGCTGATCGCTTCGGTTGAACCGGCGCTGGCCGAATGGTCACTGGAAGCGGCGGCGACAGGCGCGCTGGCCAATGACGGTACCGAAACAAACGGGTCCGTAACGCCGGAATTCGCGTTCGAACTGGAAACGCCCTGGGTTGACTGGACATCGGCAGCGAACGTAGCGGTCACATCGCCCCTCGACGAGTGGCAGCCAACCACCCCCTGGCAGGCCGAGAACGACATTGTCTGGACCTCCAGTGACGAGGTGTTGTCTGTGGCACTGGAACATCAGCATACCGAAGACGAGGTCGACTTCAGCCAGGCCCGAACCATTGATGACCGGGTGGCTACTCTAGTTGCCCTGCAGCGTCGACAGGGCCAGCGGCTGATTCACCGGCTGGAAGCAGGATGGGACTGGCAGAACAATCGCCAGGTCGATGATGATCTGGTGCTGTCGGAGGTGGAAGACCAGGGCTGGCAGGCGGGCTATGCCCCTGCTTTTCAGCAGAGCCGGCAAACCCTGTGGCAGGCCGAGACCCGCTATCAGGAGCGCGAGTCGGGGCTCAGCGAATGGCGGTATGGACTGGGCTGGCAGTACCGGACCCAGGTGAATACCTGGAACCTGAATGGCCAGTGGATTGAAGCCAGTCGCGAACAGCAGGAACTGGAAACCTACAGCCTGTCGGCCCGGTGGCAGCGAGAAACCGATCTGGGTCTGTGGCAGGCGCAACTGGCGAGGTCGGTGGATGACACCCTGAGCTCCCAGACCATTGGCAACCAGAACACCGCGGTAGACCAGCAAGCGCTGGCCATCACCCGCCAGTTCACCCTGAGCCTGTCCGACGTACAGTGGCAGCAGGATCTGACGGTCTCGGCACTGCTGGAACTGAGTGATCAGGAACAGGAGCTGACGCTTGCAGGCAGCAATGTAGCCGATGACCGGGAACGCACAGCCCGGATTGAACTCGGGATTGAATATCAGGCCTCGCAGCGTTCAACCACCACGCTGGATACCTCGTACCAGTGGCTGGAAGAATCGCTGTGGCAAGCCAACCTGGGGTGGACGCGGGTGCTGAGTCCGCGCTGGCAAAGTCAGGCGGAAGTGCAGTACACCGAAAGTGACAACGATGAAGAATGGCAATGGCTGATCGGGCTGAGAGTGCAGTTGATCGACGCAGGTCAATAACACCCTCGGGCGTGATCGGACCGCCATGTTCAGGAACGAGCGCTCTGCTATCGGAGCAGCCGGATATCGACCGTTAAGGAGGACACCATGACGCAGTTGGTTCAGGATTATTTTACCGCCTCGGCACGCCGCTTCCCCGACAAGATCGCCGTGCGTTGCGCCGATCAGTCCATCAGCTACCAGGCACTCGATCAGGCAACCAACCGACTGGCCCGTCATCTTTCAGGGTGTGGCGTACCAGCCCAGTCTATGGTCGCGTTTTTCATGCCCAAGAGTCTGGAGTCGATGCACTGCATCCTCGGTATTTTGAAAGCCGACTGTACCTACGTTCCCATTGATGTGAATTCACCCGCGCAACGACTGCAATCGATTCTTAAGAGTCTCGACTCCCAGGTCATTCTGGTCAGCGATGCCAGCGAAGCCCTGCTGCGGGAGCGCCTGCCGGAAGATGCCGGCATCGAGATCATCAACGTCAATCAACTTGCAGATGCATCGTTGAGTTCTGAGCCTGTAGCCTGCACCAATTTATCGATCGACCTGGCCTATGTGTTGTTTACTTCCGGTTCCACCGGTGTACCCAAGGGCGTGATGATTCCGCACAAGGCCATTGTGGATTACATCGACTGGTGTGTTGAAACCTACGAACTGACCGACCAGGACGAGATTGCCAACCACGCGCCGCTGTACTTCGATAACTCCACCTTCGATCTCTACACCGCCTTCAAGACCGGCGCGACACTGCATCTGGTCGACGATGCCCTGAACGCTGTCTTGCCCAGGCTAATCCGCTGGCTCGACGAACATGCCATTACCACCTTTTTCTGCGTGCCGTCGGTGCTGACCCTGTTGCTCAAATCCCGTCGCCTGAAGCCTGAGGCGTTTCGCCAGGTACGGCATATTCTGTGCGCCGGTGAAGCCTTACCACCGACCGTGGTGCGCCAGTGGATGCTGATGTACCCGCACATTCAGTTCACCAATATGTACGGCCCCACTGAAATCACCGTCGATTGCACCTATCACGTCATCGATAAGGTGCCAGCGGCCGACGCCCGCTCGATCCCGATTGGCAAACCGCGACGCAACATGGACATCTGGGTCAGAACCGAGTTGGGCGAGCTGACCCGCACGCCGGGTGCCCAGGGGGAGTTGCTGGTGCGCGGCACATCGGTTGCTTATGGCTATCTCGGGTTGGCGGAAAAGTCCGCCGAGGTGTTCATTCAAAACCCCTGGCACGAGCGCTTCCACGACCCGCTGTATTGCACCGGCGATCTGGTTCAGATCGACGACGCCGGTTTGCTGCATTATCTCGGCCGTCTGGACGACCAGATCAAGTACCTCGGCTATCGCATCGAGCTGGGTGAAATAGAAGCTGGGTTGAACAGTCTGGATGCCATTGAAGAAGCCGTAGTCGTATTCAGCCCGGAACAGGAAGGCGAGGAGCCTTTTATTGCCGCCCTGGTTCACGCCGACCCGACCGTTAGCCAGACAGACCTGATCGATGCCATGAAAGCGCGGCTACCCGGTTATATGGTGCCTACTCGCATTGAGCGAACCGATCAGCCGTTTCCGCGCACGCCTAACGGCAAGTACGACCGGAAAACCATTCTGAAACGCTTTGTCACGACGGAGGCCGCATGATAGTAAACCCCCTGATCAAACGCCGGCGCCCGGGTCTTAAATGGGTGTTGCTGATCGCTGCTGTTGTACTGGCAATGCTGGCAACGGTTGCGGTCGCGTTTCTTAGACAGTCGGACCTGCCGCTCAGAGATGCGATGTTTGATGAGCATGCGGCGCAGCGTCAGCAAGTGTTGCTGGAACAGGACAGCGCCACCGACGCTGGAGCCATCGTACTGCTCGGCGACAGCCACCTGGAACTGATGGACAACGAACAACACTGGCCGGGATCCCTGAATCTCGGCATACGCGGCGATACCACGGCCGCTGTGCTCGATCGCATGGACAGCTACCAGAGCCTGGCAACCGCCCGTGTTGTGATCATCAGCCTGGGCGCTAACGACATCGCCCAGGGCTACCGGGTCAACCAAAGCGTTGCCAACCTGCGCGATATCGTTTCGCGACTGCCCGGGCAAACACCGGTCTTACTGACCACCATTCACGCCATGGACGAGCGTGTTGGGCTGGTGGGGTATAACCGTAATATTCGCCGCTGGAATGAAGCCTACCAGGAGGCTTTTGCCGACTCGGATCAGGTGCAACTGGTGGCCTCACCCCATGCCCCGCAGAGCGACAGCGACAACCTCGCCGTGGCCATGCACGTTGGCGATGGCATTCACCTGAGTCAGGCCGGTTATGACGCCTGGCTTTCCGCCCTGAGACCCGTTGTCGATACGGCAGTTGAAGAATGATCGACTAGGGCTAACTGCTGACAGAGGTGGTCGATCAGCCGCTGCCGGCTAACGGCGGTGGTGAAAGTGTGATCGGCCTGTTCGACCTGGTCCCAGCTGACCCGCCCGGTTTGCATCAGCCGTGTCATTGTACGCCCGCCCGCCTCCTGTAAGGCCGCCATGCCAGCTTCATCTGGCGAAAACACAAAACGGACCACCAGACCACGCTCTGTCAGCCGATTGAGATCCCGCTCCAGGGGCGACAGTTGCCGGCTGAGGCGCTGGCCGGTTGCATGGGCAACCCGGCCGACGCGCTCCACCAGATGACGCCCCACGTTCAGCCACTTCTGCGGCGAGGTGAGCAAACGCAGCCAGGCTTTGGGGTTGCTGGTCGACTGCGCATACTGCGCCCGGGTCAGCGCCGATTGCGCACCCGAAGGCATGCGGCTGTCGTCACCCTGTTGCCAGTAAAGCGTTTGCACATTAATCAGCGTCAGCCCGGCCACTGGAATGTCCGGGTGCGCAAGGGCTGCCTGGTAGGCGTTGTAGGCACCGGCGCACACCCCAAGCAAGGTCACCGCGGGCGCCCCGAGATCGATCACCGTCCTGGCCATGGCGGCCAGATCATCGCGACCGGTCAGGTTGTAGGCTTCATTGCTCAATGTCTGGGCGTGTTGCGGGCTGTCTCCCAAATGCGCGAGGTCCAGCCGAACGCTGGTAATGCCCTGCCTTGCCAGCTGCCGGGCAAGGTCGACATGCAGCCGGTTTGGCCCGGCGTGGTGGCCAGCGCCGGTATTGGGGATCAGCACCCAGGGGGCTGTGCTCGCCGCCCGCAATGGCCGGGTCAGAATGCCAAAGACGGCGCCGGCCCGCAGCGATGTCTCGGTAAACCCGGTGGAGTGCCAGCTTTCTATAGGCGCTATGCGTTCGGGCTGATGAGCTTTGCTGGAGACTGATTGTGAGCCGAGCCAGGTGATCAGGTGCTTGATGTCCGGTTGTGGAACGATCGATGCCTCAGCCTGACGCGCCATGCCCGACAGTGCAGAAGAGCTGATTCGTTCTACCTGGCCGCCAGCCGCCTCAAGCCCGGCCAGCGCGGCAATGCGCTTCTGTTCCGGTGTGTGAATTACCAGGGTATTCAATGGGTAGTCGGGTTCTACGGCCAGCGACCGTTGCTCCAGCTGCGCCGCCGTGTCGCGGTGCATTGGGTAGCCGCCCCCGGTCAGGCAGGGGGCATCGTCCGGTGCTCGGCTGTGCAGCTGCAGGTCAATCAGATTCAGGTCGCGAACGAACGTCTGGCCCCGGGTGTGCGGGTACCACCACACCAGGCCTGCCAGCGAGACACGGGAAACAACCGCCGGTGTGAGCAAACAGCTGGCCCGCATGGCCAGTAAAACAGGGGCGAGACCGCAGTGCCGCTGCACCCAGCCAGTGACCGCAATCAGGGCCTGTTCCCAGTCGTCCAGTATGCCGGGCTCGGTTAATTGACCGCTGCTGTTGCCGTAACCGGGCAGGTCAAACACCAGTGCTGCCTGACCGGCGGCCTGCAATTGCAACGCCAGCTGACGCAGCGTCGTGTGGCAGTGCATGTATTCCGGGCCGACCGGGTGGCACAGCACCACAGGTGGCGCACGGTGCGTCTCTACATCGAACCAGTGTGCAAAAACGGCACCGTTGTTGTCGGTGGGTAGCCAGAAGGTGTGCTGCTTCATGAAGGGCTCGTTTCGGTGGCGTTGTGAAGGGTGAACAGGGTGCGCGCCGCCTGCGTTTGTTGCGCCAGTCTGTCCCGTTCAATGCGGTTCTGGTCTGTTGCCAGGGTGTCCAGAAAATCCTGCAGGGGCCGGTTGCGCTCGGTGTTCACCCGGTCGAAAACCAGTGTATCGATTGCGATCAGCTGCTCAGTCAGAACATGCAAAAACGCCGCCTCGACCTGACGCTGCAGCACCCGGCACGACATCACCCAGGCACGAATGCAGCCCTCCACATCGATCAGGCAGGCCATGATCTCGCCATGGGCACCGTGCGCATCGGCCAGGCTGGCTGAGTATAGCCGGCCACCCTGGCGAAGCACTGCATCGAGCTCGTCGTCCGTCCAGCGCTTGCCATTCAAGTTGAATTGATTGGTCTTGTTGATCAGCTGCAAGGCCCGGTCGCGCTGTGTCTGGCTGCGGTCGTGCCAGGTGAGCTGCATGTCGAGTGAGCTCAGAAAGGCCGTCAGATCGGCCCCTTCTGCGTTGACCGGGGCCATACCCTTAAGCCGGGTCCGGTAGAGTTCTGTGCGTTGCCGGTCTTCCTGGCTGGTGGTGTCCTGCTTGAAGTGCGTTAGCAGCCGTTCCAGAAAATCCGGAAAGGCGGCCACGGAATCCGGAAACTGAAGACATTGCACTTCGGGCAAAGCGGTGCTGACTTCCGACAATTCGACTGGGTTGTCGTCGACAAAAACCACGGCATCCAGACCCAGATCCAGCTGTTCCAGCAAGTGACGGATCTGGGCCGACTTGGGCTGATAACTGCCCAGAATGGCGACCAGGTCAGCATCAATCAGCGTCATATTGCCCGTTTCAAACGGGGCCCGGGCCAAGTCGGCATCGTTGCGACTGACTGCGGCGATCAGGGCGCCGCTGTGCTTCAGGCGCTGCAGCGCCTGCTGATATAAAAAGTGCGGGTAGCCGGCGCCCTCGGGCCGGTACTGAATGCCATCGAGGCCGTCTTCACCGATGATGCCCTGCCACATGACCTGATCGAGGTCGGTCACCAGCACCTTGCGCGGCGACTTCGGGCTTGGGTAGCGCTGCTCATAGAGGGCTTCGGAAATGGCATCGGCACTGCGGCCTGCAATGGCAACGCCGGTGTTCAGAAAACTGGCCAGATCAAAGGCCTCGCCATCAAGCAACCTGGCGCCAGCCCGATACGCGGCTTCGCGCAGCCGGTTTGCGAGTTGCGCTTGCAGGGCCGGGCTGGCCATAACCGGTGGCAGGGGCGCATCGAGGTAGAGAATGGGCATGCTGCGTTGCTGCAGGCGTTGTTCCTGTGCGGCCAACCTCGCCTCCAGATCAGCCAGTTCCAGTGGTTGTGCGGGCAACCCGGTGCGCCAGTCGGTTTCCGGCAACCAGTCCCAGGGCAGCATCAGCCAGACTTCATCGTGGCTGGCGGCGGTATAGCTTTGTTGTGCCAGCGTATTGAATGGCAAATGCTGAACCGTTAGCCGTTGCCCTGCCAGGGCGTGTCGCGCCTGTAAGTACAGATCGAGGTTCTCACTCTGAAACGACGTCGCCAGCAGGACGGTTGAGGCAGGTGCGTCGTCCGCGAGCGCGGCGACCGCGCGTTGTGCTTGCAGATATTTCATGGCAGCGGCCTAGAGGTAGCGGTTCACCAGCTCGACGCAATCGTCGAGCGTGTTCAGTTGCATGGCCTCGTCGAGGCTTAACGCCAGGTCGAACTCACCTTCCAGTGCCGATACCAGAGCCACCTGTGCCATTGAATCCCAGGTGTCACACTGGCTGCGATGCACGCCCTCAGCCGTGTCGAGTTTGATGATGCTGCTCAGAATGGCGTCGATGTCGTCACGAAGGGAGGCTTCCATGCGCGGGTCCTTTTGGTTTGGGTCGATGAGTGAGTTTGGGTCTGATGCGGTGTTTATAGACTTGGCGGCAGGCACCGGCGATCCAGCGATCACCGAGCAGGTGAACCAGCAAAGCAAACAATAGACTCAGGGCGGTACACAGCAACAGAATGACCAGGCCCGGCATTTGCCCGTACCAGGCGTCTATCAGGTAGCGGCCTAACTGGTGATGCACCAGATACAGCGGGTAAGTCAGGCTGCCGAGCAGGAGAATCCAGGGGCGGTTGGCCGGGTTCCAGTAACCCAGGCTGATGGCCGTCAGCGCGGCAAAGCCGAGTGCGAGCAACAGGCTGCCGGCCAGCCAGTCAAAACCGGTGCTGGTGCCAAAGTTGTAAAAAGCGATTTGCTCGGGCAGGTAACTGCAGGCCAGCGCAAAGCTGCCCAGCAACACCAACCAGGCCCAGGGGTCTCGCCGCTCGGTGCGCAAGGCGCACAGGGTCATACCGGCAATAAAATAAGCAGAGTAATCAGGCGCGATGAGGTATTTCAGAAAAAACGGCTGGCCCACCAAACGGTAGCCGATGGCCGAGATCAGCCAGAGACTGAGCCAGAACCGGTAGGCACCAAGCTGGCGAGTCAGCAGCGCCAGCCCGATCAGGATGTAAAAATGCAGTTCGACCAGCAACGTCCAGTACACCGGGTCGAGATGGGTGACGCCCAGATAGGGCTGCACCATGGTCAGGTTGGCGGCGACCTCGAAAGCACTGACTTCAAGGCTGGCGCCAAGAAAGAACCAGAGCATGGCAAGGGTAAACAGAATGGAAACCCAGTAGGTTGGAAACAGCCGAATCCAGCGATAGACCGCAAAATCGAGTGCCGTGCGGCCACTGGCCGATGCAAAAATAATAAAGCCACTGATCAGGAAAAAGAGATTAACGCCCATAAACCCGAAATGGGTAACGTTGGACCAGCCAGGCAGTAACTCGGTTGAGGCAATGAGGTTATAGCGATTGGGAAAGTTCGTGTTGCCCACGCCGCTGGCGGTGTAGTGGTACAACAGCACCATCAGGGCTGCAAAAAACCGAAGCAGATCCAATGCGGGCAAGCGCATGTCCTGTCGTGGCAGCGGTGCCGAAAACCAGTATGCTTTCATGCCCACCCCCGTGGCTGGCCGATCAGCCAGTTGGCCTGGTGCGAGAACACCCGGCGGGTTAGCACCATGGCGCCGTAAAAGACAGCCAGACTCAGCACAACCCGGATCAGCCAGGTACCCAGATTAGCAACAATAAGACCATGGTCCAGCGCGATGGCAACGGCGAGGGTGCCATAGGTATGCGCCAGAAAAATGCCGTAGCTCTCGGCGGCCCATGGCCGCAGTACGCGATGCATTGCTGCCGACAACGACAGGCAAACACTCAGTAGCAACACGGCCAGTGATAACTTGTTAATCAACTGAAAATCGATCAGAGCACGCTCGGGGCCAAACCATTCGGTCACCCGATAAACACCGGCATGCTGTTCCACCAGAGTCATCCATAGAAAGGATGCAACGGCCAGCACGGCACTGACCCACACCATGGTGCGATGACCTGGCTGGCCCCGTTCAAGCCAGAGTGCTGCCAGCATTCCCAGCAACAAACCGGGCCAGAAATACATCCATAGCCACCAGACTTCCCGGTTGGGGTAGTGTGGGCGCTGGATGGTGTTGGCCCAGATTACCGCCACGATAAACACGCAAAGCAGCAGGGCGGGGCGTCGAGCCAGAGCAAGCCACAGCGGCAGCGACAGGTAGATCAGGGCTAGCATCGGTATGAACCAGAGCGGGTAGTTCGCCGTCGTACCACCGGTTATAACGTACCAGCCCAATTGCAACCACAGGGGCCACTCGGCCAGGTGCGGATAATTCGCACTCGGCTCACCGTTGGGGAAATACTCATAGGCCAGCCCCGGTAACAGCCAGACCAGATAGGGCACCCCAACGAAACGGGCCTGTCTTGCCAGAAAGCGGCCATAGGAAGCTGCCGTGCCTAGTTCAGTGCGCTTCAGTGTCAGCAACAGGCCAGTCAGAAAAACAAAAAACACCGGTGCGTTGTTAAACAGATTCAACAGCCAGCGTTCTGTGGTGCGGTTGCCCGGCCAGTTTAATAGATCAAAACAGGCGAGACTCGCCACCGCGATCAGCAAAGCCAGCGCCCGGTAACTCGACAGCGCGGTGCGCCAGGAGACGTTCATTGGCTCAGCCATGGGGCGCGGCTCCGCTGTCTGATGGGGCTGGCTGGGCTGTGTTTGCACCCGCCAGCGACGTCAGTAACTGGGCTGCGGCTGCGCGGCTGCGGTACCACGAAAAGGTGTGGTTGGCGTCGGTTACCGGGTGAATGTGAACGCCGAGTTTACGCGCCAGTTTGGTTTTCGGCAGCCGGGTTTCGTCGGCCAGAATGTCCCAGCCCGGGTCCCGATCCGAAAATACGAAGTTCACCTCAATGCCAGCTCGCACCAGTTGCTGCAAATCCCCATTCAGCTTTGTATCGGGAATGGGTTTGAGAATCCCACTGAGCTGATCACCCAGAGCCGCAACGCGTTTGCGCGCAAAGCGAACCGCATAACCGGCAATGTAGCCCAGGCTGGCCTGGCCTTTCAGCAGTTTTAACCAGCGTTTCGGGTCTTTCATCGCCTGTCGGTAGTAGGCGGTATCCTGGTGCGTGGATGATTCCCGCGGGATGTCCAGCGACAGGCCCGGCCGCCAGTAGAACGTCAGCGGGTTGATGATGGCCAGCCGCTGTACCAGATCGGGTTGCATCAGCGCAGTGTGCAGGGCGTGGTGGGCGCCGGAACAGATGCCGCCCAGCGTGATGGCACGCCCGGGAAAACGCTGCCGGATGTCGGCGAGCAGGGAGGCAACATAGTCATTGGCGTCGGCCGGATAACAGTGGTTTTCTTCGGCCACGGTTGCCCGGGCACTGTCACCCAGGTTCAACAGATCGAGCCGGACCGATGGAATGCCCTGCAGCGCTGCTGCGCGGCAGAACTCGGTATAGGTGCGGTTCGGGCCAACATGATGCACCGACCCCGAGTTGATCAAAACCAGAACCGAAGCCCTCGGGGCCTCGTTAACCGGCTGGGTGATCAGATAAAACTGACCTTGCTGATCGCGCGTGGTGGTCTCTGTAAAGCGGCCCTCATGCCATTGATGGTTTGCAATAGCGATGTGTTCGGGCTGAGGGGGCGTGGTTGTGTCTTTGGGTGCGGGCACCACGGCACTGACAATCTGCGTTAACAGTTCGACGGGAATTTCCGTGTATTGCGGCTCGGCCATCATGCCGGCATAGCCCTGGTACGGCTGGCAGACCGTGTCTACTTCCGCCAGGCTGGCCTGCAGGGCTTTGGCCGGTTGTTCACTGAAACAGAGTACGCGTTTGGCCGGTTGCAGGTCGGCACCGGAAATAGACAGCGCACTGAGGTCGGCCAACGTCGCGTCGGTGTAGATGAACCCGCCCGACTCAATAAAGTCGCTCTGGCTTTGAACTTCAGAAAAACGCGAGGCGGCGGTGAGTTCCCTCACCAGGCGCTTGCCGCTGGCCACCGGTTCAATCAGCACCAGGTCGTCACCGGACTTGATGGCCTGAACGGCCAGCGTTGCTCCCAGGCGCAGGCCCATAAGGGTGCACGCCAGGTTGGGGCGCTGGCGCTTCAAATCATTGCGAACGGCGCTTATGGCGTCAATCCAGCGGTTAACCAGGTTTGGGGAGGTCAGGTCTGATCCGGCATTGCCGGTGCCCGGGTAGTCGAGTCGGGCGACGCAACAGCCCGCCTGGGCCAACTGATCGGCCAGAAATTTTAGCGTACGGTGACTGTGCACATACTCGTAGCCAATGGGCGGGCACAGCACCACCAGGTGAGTAACGGGTTGCTCAGCCGGTTGATGCAACCAGTAGAAGGTCTGGTCGTCGTTATGCGTCAGCCAGCCCGCCTGGCGATGAATAGCCGGGCTGGGCGATTTGGCTGGCAGCACGGTCGTGGTTGTCACTTCTGAGACGGTGGTCATAAGGCGTCGACCTCTGCCGCCAGGCGCACGGTGCTGGACAGGTTCAGGGCGCTGAGGTGACCGCGCAAGCGGGTTTGACCCGGAGCATCGGGTATCAGCCTGACGCGCTGTACCTGCTCTGGCAGCAGGTGAAGGCCCTGGCGTTCGGCCTGCCAGCCGGTCAGGGTAAATTCGGCATAATACACAAAGCGTTCGGCGCGCAGGATCAGCCAGACATCGTCGCCTTCGCGGGTGATGTCGCAACTCAACCCGAGCCGGTCGCGATCGTATTCTACCGGCAAATTCAACCCGGTTGGGAAGTGGCAGTGCTGGCTGAACAGGACGTCGTTTTCGCCACAGAGCGAGACGGCAATGACATCCCAGGGTTCTGCACCAAAGTGATAGCTCGCGGTGGTGTCCTGAAACCCACCCAGCACTGAGTCCAGGCTGGTCAGGGTGTTGCTGTAGGGTGCCAGCGTGACTTCCTGTTCGTGTTCAAGAGTGTTGCCCCGGCCAGTATGGAGCAAGGTAACCGTAACCCGGGCATCGATGGCGGCGGGGCTTTCATTGATGCACGACAGGCTGTGCCCATTCAGGCCCTGCGGTACCAGACTCACCTGCACCGCCTGCCAGGCGGTGGCAACACCGTGAAGTGCCGGTTTGGCACCGCCGTCGCTGTCGAATAACCCCCAGCCAGCGCCGGGCACCAGGTCGTTCAGCCACCAGACGAGGGCACCCTGGCACGGGCTGGCGTCGCTGCGCCATAGGTGAAACGCCTGGCTCAACAGGTAGCCGGTCAGCAGGCGGCTGCGCTGGGCGTAGCCGGCCGGGTCAGCGGAGCGCAACTGCACCGGGTCACAGTGGAAATATTGGCGCAAGTAATGATCGCGAATGTCTTCGAAATCCCAGCCGCATCCGGCATCCCTGGGCACACCGGCTTTCCAGGCCGGGGTGTGGGTCAGCGGTGGGGTGGCGCCAAAGTGCCGGGCGGTAAAGGCATCGTCTGGCAAGTGTGAGTGCCCCAGGCATTCGGGGGTGAACCGCACCTGGCTCAGTTGCAGGTCCTGTTCATCCCGGCGGTAGGCGCCCAGCCCGAAATAGTGCGCGAGGCCGGTATCGGTATGAAACGGTAAGGCGCCATCGCATGGCGTTGACGGCCAGTAGGGCCAGTCCGGGTTGGCATCGCGCAGCAGGGCAGGCAGGTGTTCTGCAAACCAGGGGTTGCGCCAGCGCTCGCGGGGCTGGCCGAGCATGGCGGCCTGCTGCTCGACTTCGCTGTTGCCGCACCAGGCAACCACGGCGGCATACTGGCTAAGCCGGCGGGCTTGCTGGTGCAGTTCGGCCGACGCCGAGGCCAGCCAGTCCGGGTCGTCATGCGGGTAGTCCATATTGGCGAAGGCGGCGTCCTGCCACACCAGCACGCCTAGCTCATCGCACAGGTCGTAAAACGCATCGGCTTCATACTGCATGGTGCCGCCGATGCGCAGCATGGTCATGCCGGCATCCCGGGCTGCGGTGAGAATGCGCCGGGCTTTTTCAGCATCGAATTCAAAGCCAGCCAGGTTGCTGTGTGACCAGCAGGCACCGCGCATAAACAGCCATTGCTGGTTGATGTGGAAGCCTGGGGCCTGCTCGCTCAGGCTAACCGTCAGTTCCCGGAATCCAAGTTGAATGCGTCGCTCGGCCAGGCATTGGTCGCCCTGCCACAGTGCCAGGGTAACGCGGTGCCGGTAGGGCGTGCCCTGGCTGTGGACCTGCCAGCGTGGCAAGTCACCGAACGACAGCGTTTCACCCTCGCCAGAGAGGGTAACCGGTACCGCATCGCCCAACTGAAGTGTCAGGTGCTGGCCGGGCCGTTGCAACGCTGTGTCTTCGGGTGGGCGGGCTGAAACCTGGCAGTCGTCATCCTGTACCCGCGGGCACAGCGACCATTGATCGAGCCAGGCTTGCGCCTCATTCAGCCATTCAAGCGGCTGACAGGGACCGATGGCCCACTGCGAACCCGACCAGACGGTATGGCCAAGCAACGAGGTGCGGTACCAGCGCAGGTTGTTATTGACCAGCCCGGTTTTCCACTGAGGCCGGGGCTTGCGCGTGCTGAGCACGCTGGCCAGAGACCGGAACCGCAGCGTCAGCTGCCGGGCACTCGCGGGCACGGGCAAATAGTCGGTTATGAAGGAGTTACTGCCAGAGAACACCGGTTGGTCGTCGAACCACACATCAAACAGCGTTGCCAGATTGGCCAGGCGCAGCACGGCCTGGTCGGGCCGTTCTTCGGGTAAGTCGAGCCGGTACCACCAGTCCCGTTCGCCGGGTTGGTTAACCGCCTGCCTGGGCAAAACGTCGAGCTCACCTTCACACAGAAGCGCATTCACGGTCCGTGCAGCAGGGATGGGTATCCAGTCTGACGTGGCCGGAGTGGCATCGGGTTCGGTGCTGGCCAGGTGCCACCCGGTGGCGTGAGTGAGAGACGCAGCGCTCATCGGATCATTCCCGCATCAGTGTGCGTACCTGATCGACCGCCTGCTGCCAGTCGCCTGCCATCTGTTCCAGTGTGGTTAAATCCAGCGGCTTGTCTCGCGCAATGGCGCGAGCCAGCTGAAATTGCAGGGTTTTAGCCCCCTGACTGATGCGTCCGAACGCCGCTGCCGCGTCGCCAAAGGGCAAGTCGGTTCGCTGGTTCAACCAGCGCAAGTAGGCCTCGGCCAACCCATAGCAGGCACCGAATTGCCGCAGGGTGGCAAAGGAGTAAAGGTGAAAGTGGGCCATGCCAGCGCCTTTAACGGCCGGCAGGTCGTTAATGAAGGCTTCGATAAACAGGGTGAACGGATTGTGCTTGGGAATCAGCGCGCACTGGCGGCGCAATGACGCCAGCGAACACTGTGTCAGTGTATCGGGATCGAGCGTGCCGGGCGTATGGTGCAGCTTAATGTACTCGACATAGGGTGGCAGCATGCGCTCGTGCACCAGGCCGTGGGTCTGGAACAGCTTGTCGAAATCTTCACCACTGACCTGGTAGTAAGACTGGCCGTGGAAGTAACCCATGGCCCGTTCAGTAACGGAAATACTGTTTACCGACACCGTCGATTTCACATGTTCGGTGTGATACGTAGTGCCCTGAGTATCGGGCAGGTAGCAGGAATCCAGTTCCACCAGCACCGGCCGCCCGGCCGCAACCTGCCGTTCGACGTGTTCGGCCAGGGTATGCCAGGGGTTCATTTCCTGTATTTCAAAGCCGTAAAGCTGCCACAGGTCGGCATGGGGGTATTTGAAAAATGTCCACTGATCGACTTCAAAATCGATCGCCAGGGTAAAGGCGAGACCGGCCACAGGGTCGAAACCCAGGGCGTGTATTTGTTCGATCAGAACATCGACGTAGCAGTTGGTTTCCGACCATACCCGGTCTTCCCCGTGCAGGGCATGACGCTGATAAGTGGTCGGGTCCAAAGACACTATGTGTTTCATAAGCAGCGCTGGCCGGCATGGTACAGCCCGGCCTCTCCTTGCGATTCGGGTGTTAGCTTTCCTTAACCACCACCTGCATGGTGGCGTTGTGCCCGCGTATCCGGTCGTTGTTGACCATCAGTGCGGCGCCATGGGCATCGCGCAACTCGCGGCACAGACTGTATTTTCCATCGTTGCGATAGCCGCCGATGCCGACGATTTGCAACGCCTTGCCGACCACGTCGACCACCATTTCTGAACAACGGGTTTTTACGTTGTTCACCTGAATGGCGAAGCCGTATTTTTCGGCCTGGAACAGGTTATTGTCATCGAGCATCGCCTGGTAAGCCTGCATGGCGCCGGCCAGCCCGCCTTTCATGCTGAACAGAACTTCATCCAGCTCGGCCAGGCGCAAGGCGGTAACCTGGGGCAGTTCATCGCTGCGGCGCATCATGTCGCGCACGGCCAGGCGGGCCTTGTTGGTCGCGCCCTGGGCCATGCCGGTCCAGAGTGAACCCCAGGTGAGGTGCGATACCGGGTGCATGGTATGCGCCAGCACCACCGAGAACGGGGTAGGCAGAATCTGATCTTTATGACCCTGGGCTTCGAGTGTGAAGCCGGCACTGCAGGTGCCGCGAAAGCCCAGGGTATCCCAGCCGGTCAGCGGCGTCAGATTGGTTTTCTGGGTTTCGACCAATACCTGAACCTGGTCGCTGGCCGGTGCGTCTTTATGGCTGCGGCAGGTAACGAGAATGGCATCGGAGTGCAGTGCGTAGGAGATAACCGGCGCCTGCTTGGTCAGCGTGAATTGGTCATCGGTGACTTCAACGTGGCAGATGCTGGAACGCAAATCACCGCCCACGCCCATTTCCGTAGTGGCCGATGCCAGCAACAGCTGCTGTTCGCACATCTGGCGCAAATAACGGCTGAAATAGGCCGAGTCCTGACCATGGTGAACGATGCAGGCCACCTGAATCTGGTGCATGGCGTAAATCATCGCGGTCGAAGAGCAATAGTGGCCGAGAATTCGGCACAGCTCGGACACTTCCGTCAGGCTCAGGCCATCGCCGCCAAAGCTTGAAGGGACATAACTCGACAACAGGCGTTCGCTGCGCAAGGCGGCAAAGGCCTCGTGCGGAAAACGGGCTTGCTGGTCTACGTCGTCGGCGTGAGCGGCAACAACGCTCTGCCCCAGTTCATGAACGGTGGCTTTTATTTGAGCGAAGGTTCTAAGTGCGTGTGCTTCCATGCGTTTTCTCCTGTTCTTTTACAATTAGAACTGCAAGTACCGCCGTCAGTTGCGGTTAGGCACTCAGCTCTTCTACGGCGTCGTTCAACGCAGCAATACTTTCAAACGTCTGTCTGGAAAGGCGGTTATCGTCGAATTCAATGTCGAATTCGTCTTCGAGAGAGAGCATCAGGTTGACGGTGGTCAGCGAGGTCAGCCCGACTGAATACAGGTCGTCGGAATCCTGAATGTCATTGATATCTTTGGACAGCTTGACGGACTTGGCGACAATACTGCGAATCCTTTCCTGGTACACGGCGTATGCTCCTTGCTACATCTATAGTGAGTATATTCAGTTTTGGGTAAATTTCCACGCTCTAACGATGTCAGAAGGCGTAGCGTCGTTCTTTAAACCACTCCAGCCAGCTGCAGTATTGGCGAAAATCACTGAGCTTGTCGGGAAAGGCGAATCGCCTCAGGGCGAACAAATTGTTATGGGCATCGGCCCCCAGGTCAATGTAACCCGCATCGGCCGACATGGCGGCCTTTAGGCCTATGTGCTGGGCAATGGCCATTTCACGGGGGCCAAAATCCACCCCGCTGCGCCCGGTGGGGTAACAGAAAACCGGCAGCGGGTGCTTGAGTTCGGCTTTCAGCCGGCTCCAGCTGTGGCGAATTTCCCGCTCGGCATCGGCCAGCGACTGCGCTTGTAAAATATTGTGTCGGTGCGAATGGGGGCCGAATTCCACACCCTGGGATTCCAGCGCCCGGGCCTGCGACCAGGAAATAGCCCGGTAAGCCGGTGGCGGCAAGGGCGGCAGATCACACCCCAGTTGGTGGCTGATGTCTTCCACAAAGGCATCGTACCCGGTGCCATCCTGCCCTTTGATGTAGTTGCGCATAGACCGCATGCAGCGCCGGCGAGTGTCGCGGTCGGCGTTGTCCAGATGCCAGGTCTGGTCGCCAATGTGCACCTGCTGAGCGCTTTGCATGCGCGACATAATCAGGTATTCCAGCTTGTAATCCCACGACCACCACTCGTTGTCTGGCAGGCCGGTGGCGATGAAGATGGTGACCGGAACCTGAAATTCCTGAAAAATGGGAACGGCGATTTCAGCCTGGTCGTAGAAACCATCGTCCATGGTAAAGGCGACGGCCTTTTCGGGCAGGGGGGTTCCCTGGCTCAGGTGGTCGACCAGTGTGCGTATCGAAATGGGCTTAAAGTTATTCTGACGGACGTAAGACAAGGCCGCACGCAAAGTGTCTGGCTGGTGGCCATAGACGCCAAGGGGTTTATCCTGCATGCGATGCAGCATGAATATGGGCAGGCACTGGTTGCGCAAACCACCCATAAGGCGATTCATGGGTGCGCTGGTCAGTGCTTGAATCAGGGTGTTTTTGACGGTCATCCGTAACATCTCGTCTTTACTGCTGTTATCCTTAACAACGCCAACTTTGTCACAGTTTGGCTGCCAGCGGAAGGGTTTTTAACGCTTTTTAAAGCGATTTTCTGAGGTGTTTGCAACCCCTGTTTGCCAGAGTAGTGTTCAAAAAATGCCAGCCTGGTCGATACAGTTTATTGGCAAACACTGTGCAAACGATTGATTATTATCAACTAACTGTCACTCTGCCTAGCTTGTCAGTAGGCATTAATTCGCCTTTCCACAGCGCAGTATAGTCGACTCTTTTCATGGCCGTTTATTTTGCACCTGGTTCAGATTTTGATTGCCTGGTTTTCAGGGCAGGTGCTTTATGACCGGCGGCCCGATTAACCGGGTTAGCCAGACTGGCAAGCGTTGCCAGACGGCAATCATCAGCTTGAATTTGGGGCTGTCTGGCCGGGTTTCCGCAGCCGGTTGGTCTTCTGCCGAAAGCGTATACCAGTAATGTTGAACCGGTTTGGCCCCCCATTGTTTCTTGAACTGGAAGGTTGGAGCATCCCGGGTGGAGCGCCCGAAATCGAACCAGTCGTACCCTTGTTCGATGGCGCGACGCAGAATTTGCCGGTACATCCACATGTTCATGTTCATGGGGTTGGCGCGGCGCAGTGTTGAAGCCCAGGGTATTTCCAGTACGTTGCCCTGGCCCATTAGAAAACCGCACGCCACCGGCTTTTGTGCCTGATAAACAACGGCCAGTTGCGCTTTAAACGCATCGGTTTGCAGCAGTGTTCGAAACCAGTCTTTCCCGTAGACGGGTGTACCCAGGTCTCGCATGTTGTGCGCGAATACCCGGTAGAAATCATTCAGCAGCTCACTGTGCCCAAAGCGAATCACCGGCTGGTGCTCTTCTGCTTTATTTGCCTGGGCTCGAACTTTTGCGCCCAATTGCTGGTCTAGCCGGTCGTCTGTCGTTGGCAGTGGTAACAGCATGGAGACTTTTTGTTCGCTGCAAGGGTAGGGCAAGCCGGGCTGTGTGGTGCGTACCTCGATATGGCTTAACTCATATTCCGCCAATAATGGTCGTGCTGCTTCAATCAACGCCCGGGCAACGGCGCTGGAGTGGGTGAGCGGGCCACCGTAGTTAAAGTAAGGCACGGAGGTGCCAAAGCGACCAAACAAGCGGCTGCTCTGTATGACCAGCGGCAAAGCGCCGACCACATTGCTCTCTTCAACAGCCAGCAATACGGGGCCCTGGTGGCCCATTGCGTTCTGAATCACGGTGCCCATTTCAGGGTGGTGATATTGGCTTCTCTGCGGCTGGCGCAGGCACCAGTCGGCCCAAAGTGGGTCATCCCAGGTGGTGATTCTAATGTTGCCGGTAAAGGGCTGTGCGGCATCGTCGGGCCAGGCTTTAAACTGGGCGATGGCATCCGCTTCCGGGGGTTGCGCCAGGGCGGTTAGCTGTTCGATGAGTGACTGACGCTGTGCTTTTAAATCGCTTTCCAGGGCATCAAGTGACTGGCTGGCTTGGGCCATGCTTGCCTTTAAACTGGCACGGGTTTCCTCGGTGGCATCCCGGAACTGGCGAGCAATGGCTTTTTTCTCGGCCAGTCGCTGTTTCAGCTCTGGTTGGCGCTGACGCAGGGCATCTGCCTGAGCCAGCAAGGCAGCCTGGTGGGCTTCGTCCAGCGTGTGTGCGGCGTATGGCAAATCGGACAAAAAGGCGGCCAGTTGCTCCGGCCGTTTGATCAAGTCGTTCACATCCATGTCAGATCCAGTCGGTCTTGTTGAGGTCCATTTACACGACGCAGAATTGTCGTGATACTGCGCAGTGTAATGGATCGACTCTACAAACCAAAGGAAGGTTGCATGGCTGTGTCTTATCAGTGGTCGACAACCCGTTCGCGACCGGGTTTTGTGGCCCAGCGCGGGTTACCACTTTTTCTCTGCCTGTTTGGGGCAACCCTGTTTCTGGCCCTGGCACCCGATACTCTGGGCGCCTTGCATCGTCGCTGGACGGAATTAAACGGCACCTACTCTCACGGCTACTTGTGGGCCCCTGTTTGCCTGTGCCTGGTGGTCTACCGGCTGGCAACGGGGGCGTTTCATACCCGGCCCAGTTTGTTTGGTGCGGTGGCTGTGTTGCTCAGTGCCACCACCTGGCTGGCCGGTTTCGTTATTCAACTGGGGTTGCTGCAACAACTGGTGCTGCCCGCCCTGCTTGGCAGCCTTGTCCTCACCTGTTTCGGCTGGGCAGCCCTGCGCCTAACGCTGGCTCCCTTGCTGGCCCTGTATCTGGCCATTCCCATCTGGGACGTGTTTACCGGGCCGCTGCAGAACCTGACTACAGCAGTGAGCACCTTTGCCATTGCACAGCTTTCTATTCCCGCCTTTATTGACGGCTTCTTCATTCATTTACCCTACGGCATTGTGGAAGTGGCGGGTGGGTGTTCTGGCTTGAATTACAGTCTGGTAGCCATTGTGCTGGCACTGGCCTATGCACACCAGCGGCGGCTATCCACACCCATGACATTGCTTGCCGTGCTGGTGATGCTGGTGTTGAGCATGGTGGGTAACTGGGTGCGAGTCACTGCGTTGATTTTAATCGCGTATTACAGTGAGATGAACAGTTCACTGGTAACCGAACACGGCCTGTTTGGCTGGGCGATATTTTGCGGCTTTTATCTGGGCTTTCTGGTTTGGGCGCACCGGTTGAAAGCGCATCAGCCAAAAGCGAGCAGCGCTAGCACCTACAAAGCCACTAGCAGCGATGTTCCCGCTGCGCTTTCTCCGCTAACCCAGGTACTGACAGGAGCGTTTGTTCTGGTTGTGATTTCAGGCACTCCCTGGCTGGCACTGCAACGCTGGCAGAACAGCTGGCACTTTCCCGAGCAATGGTCGGCCACGTTTGCGACTCAGCAAAGCACACCGGGATGGCAACCCGATTTTCACCATTACGATCTGCAAGCTAACCTGCGTTTAGACCATTCCGGCCTGGCCCTGGCGTTGGGGCAAAGGGTTTACCTAGACCAGGCACAAGGCAAAGAACTGGTGGGGTATGGCAACCGCATAGCCCCTGCCACGCAGATTGCACAACGCGACACCCGGCAACTGGAAAGCGGCCGGGTGGTGCAAGTGCTGGAGCTGAATGATCAGGGCGACCGCAGGCTTGTGATCTGGACATACCAGTTGGGCCAGGCAACGGCTGTAACGGACCTGGCGGCGAAATTTCAACAGTTAGTACAGTGGGTAAAAGGCCGGCCGGTCACCGCCCTGTTTTATGTGCAAACGCCATGCACCCGAGCCGGTTGTGAAGCAGAGCGCGCCGCTTTGGGTGACGACCTGGCGGTACTGGATACCTGGCTCGACCAGCGCAGCCTGTACCCGGAATAGGTGTCTAACCCAGGCCCGACAACCGGGCCCTGAACTGCAGCGGCGTTCTGGCGTTGCCTTCGTGCACGCCAATTCGGTACAGCTGGTGCAAATCCAGCGAGCTGAGGCGGTTCAGGCCATTTCTGGTGGTCACCGCGGCCTGGTAGTGTTCCCGCACCAGGTTCAGGCTGGCGTCGTCGTAATCGCCATTCGGAAAGCAAAATAATGGCACCTCATGACCCAGCTGTTGTTCCAGACGCTGGCGACTGCCGACGATTTCTTCCTGTCGCTGTTCGGGGGAACTGGCGTGGTTCAAACGCCTGTGTGTGCAGGTGTGCGAGCCAATGGCGAACACCCCGCTGGCATCCATCTCCTGCAGGGCAGGCCAGGGCATTAAATCGGGCGTGGGGCTGTTTTCGGGCCTGGCGTCTTCGCCCAGGCTATCCAGTGCGGCATTCAAGGTGTCTTCACTGTGTTGCTTGAGCGTTTGAATGCAGGCCGACACGGCGTCCCGCGAGTAAGGCTGCCCCAGTAATTCAGCCGCCGGTGCCAGCACCGGGTGTTGGCGCAGCAAAGGCGATTGGCGCAACACCAGGTCTGCAATGCGGTTGGGCCAGAACGGCGCCGCCTGGCCGACTTTATCGGCCACGGCAAAAATAGAGGCCACCAGGCCTCGCCGTTTCAGTTCCGGGTAGGCGTACTGGTAGTTATCGAGCCAGCCATCGTCGAAGGTGATGGCGCAGGCTTTTTCCGGCAGTGGCTCGCCGGCTTTGTAACGTTTAACCCAATCTGCCAGCGCTACCACGGGCATCCAGCATTGCAATTCCTCCAGGTGCATGCTGAAGGTTTCCGGGGTGACAACCATGCCCGGCTCTTCCGTTTCACAGCGGGGGTCATCTGCGGGTAACACCCGATGGTACATCAGCACCCACAGGGTGGGCTCTGCTGGCCGGGCACGGTGCGCGCCGCGCCAGTCCCGCCCGAGGTTCAGGGCGGCCTTTACCGGCTGCTTGACTGTCTGTTTCAGTTTGGTGGCAAGCGACGTCATGCGGGGATCACCTCAAGGCCTTTAAATACTGTTTCAGTTCAAACCAGGCCGGGGCCGGGTCGCGCCAGCGGTTGATCTCGTGGCGCTGGTGTCTGAACCTGGGTGTCATGAACTGACCAAGCCGTTGCAGCCGCGCGGGCCAGCCAGACGAGCGTTTGAACACGAGATACAGACTATCCAGATCACCCAGCAGCCAGCGCAACCGTTGCCCCACCCGGTAGTGCCCGGCCACGGGGATTGGCCAGCCAAGCTCGGCACACAGCAACTGATATGGGAAGTCGACCCCCGCATCGATCGCCAACTGCAACGAGCCCCAAAAGCGAGTGTTTACTTCCATCAGGTAGGGCGTGCCGTCTTCACCAATGCGGAATTCCACCATGGCGACCCCGTGCCAGTTGACGGCCTGTAACAGTGTTTGGGAGTGCGCCTGCAGATCAGCCGGCACCTGGCAGCTTTGGCTAAGCACACTGACCCCGCCTTCCGGCGGCTTTTCACGCAGCCGCTGGTGGGCAAAAAACTGCACCGGCTTGCCGCGGTTAAACAGGGCAAACACACCGGCACCGGTGCCCGGAATAAACGCCTGCAGCATGAAAGGGTGTTCGTTCAGATAGGCGTTTTGCTGAAAAATACGCGTCAGGTCTTCGGCGGTGTGCGCAATTCGAACTGTGGTTGCCAGCCATTGCTTTCCATCGAACAGGCGCGATAGCGCAGGTTTCACGACCACTGGGTATGACACGGCCTGCACATCCACCTGATGTGCACCTTCAAAATGCTGGCTGTGTGGCACCGGAATTTCAGACCGCTCTGCCAAGGCCACCAGGTGGGATTTATTGGCTAGCTGCAAAACCGTCGACAACGGCGAAAACGGGAGCCTGAGGCCAGGCACACTTTCCTGAAACTGTAACAACAGTTGGCTGGTTACCTCGGTAACCGGCATGACCAGCTGGCAGGGCTGGCGTTCCAGAAACCGTGTCAGCCAGGCCACAAAATGCATGGGCTCATGTTCGGAAGAGGGGCACTGAACGTACAAATCGCTATAACGTGACTGGCCGGCAAGGGCGGTAGGGGTGGAATCACAGGTAATAACGCGCAGGCCGGGCTGACGCCCCAGGCTACGTACTACGGCGAGCGCACTGCGTTGATTGGCGTCTGGTATCAGAACGCTGATCGATTTCGAATCCATTCGAGGCTTTCCAGTAGTGACTGCTTGGAATTAAGCCCACAGAGTGTACAAAATGGATTTTACCTTGAACAGCACTAGCCGGGAGTAAGTGCAGGGTTTAGAATGTTGATTCTTCACTGGATCAAAGGAAATGACCAGCGTGCGCACCACTGCCACCCCTACCATACTGCACACCATCGATACCACCGGCCCGGGTGGCGCCGAAACCGTGTTCCTGGATATTGCCCAGCACCTGCAAGTACCCGGCTACCAGACGCTGGCGCTGATTAAAGGCCCGGGCTGGGTGCGCGACCAGTTGGAAGCGCGCAACATTCCCTACCAAATACTAAAGCCCCACGGCTTCTTGAGTCTGCCCTATTACTGGCAAGTGTTCCGGCTGATAAAAAAACATAACGTTCGTCTGGCCTACGCCCACTTGCTGGGTTCAGCTTTGACGTTGTCGTTGATTGGCCTCCTAACCCGTTTGCCCGCCATCGGCGTGTTGCACGGCCAGGTAGATGTGAACCCGAACGAACGGTTTGTGCCGATAAAACGCTGGTTGATGAAGCATGGCCTACGAAAGGTAGTGGCGGTGAGCCAGCGCCTGGCTTCCAGCATGATTGACCGGGGTGTGTTCACAGAACAGCAGGTTGCCGTTATTCACAACGGCATTGATACCAGCCGCTATCACAACATCAAAACCGGGGCTCTGAAAGCCTCCCTCAACCTGCCTGAAGCAGCGTTATTGGTGGGTAGCCTGGGCAACATCAGACCCGCAAAAGACTATGCTAACCTCTTGAATGCGGCAGCTATAGTTATAGAGCAGCAGCCACAAGCCCATTTTGTGATTGCAGGGCATCAAAAAGAACCGCTGATGTCGGCATTAGACCAGCAAGCTGGGACTCTTGGCATTACAGACCATATTCACTTTATCGGCTTCATTGATTCAACGGCTGACTTTCTGGCTGAACTGGATGTATTTGCGCTGTCGTCTTCCAGCGAAGGGTTCTCAATAGCGACCATAGAAGCCATGGCCAGTGGCATACCCGTCGTAGCAACGAGATGCGGTGGGCCCGAAGAAATTATACGGGCTGATGTAGATGGCGCCTTGGTGCCGGTTGGCGAACCACTGGCACTGGCACGGAAAATAAGTGAAGCACTACAAAGCACCCCAGAGCTCACAGCACTAACTGCGAGCGCTCACAGCCGAGTGGAAGCAACATTCAGTCTGCATGCCATGCTGAAGCACTATAAACACCTGGGATTAACCTACTGCAGGCAGGACGCCGCGCAGATGAAACACCCACATGATGCCGTTCAAGAGAGCGGGGAAAAAGTTAAAAAGGAAGCATAATGACAACGGCTGGTAGCTTGCCCGTGCCAAATAACTGGATTAATGACAATTATGGTTCAAAAAAAGGGTTATTGAACTACAGCCTGCACGAAGCCAAGAGGTTGATGGGTTTCTATTCCTCATTAAAAGTTGATAGGCATGCAAACCCAAAGCGCATTGTATTTGTGTGTGTAGGTAATATATGCAGGAGCCCTTTGGCAGAAGCCTTAGCAAGATCGAGAGGGTATAACGCGATATCGTACGGGCTAGATACCCGAGGTAATGATGGTGCTGACCCCCGAGCAATTCAGTTTGCGGCTCAAAATGACTTGGATTTAACGAGCCATAGAACCAGAAGGATAGCTGAATATAATGAGCGGAATGGGGACCTAATAGTTGGAATGGAACCGAAACATCTAAATCTCATCAGAAAAAACAAGTCAAATGCACTGGAAACTCTACTTGGGATTTATAGAGCAAAGCCATGTGCATACATACATGACCCTTACAACACAAACGCCTATTACTTCACACAATGTGAACAAACAGTGTTGGAAGCAACTGAAGCACTTCTAGATCATGTCCAGTAGACAGGTTTCCTACACAGTCGAAGACTTCTACTTCTTGAAGTATAAGCCAATGTGGCGCTACTTCTGGAGCGAACATCCTGCGTTTTGGTGTGTTTGTGGATACCTATTTGTTGAGTATTTCAGGCCTCAATCAATATACCCCGCAATAGACTTTTTACCCTGGGCTAAACTGTTTCTATTAGGAAGTGTCGCTCTGTCATTTGTTGATAAGAAAAGTAAGACCTCCTGGTCGCTACTTCATTTTTGGCTTTGTGCTTTCTTTATCCAGCTGAATATTTCTATTCTATTTGCCTACAATTCATGGTGGTCAGATTTCTACTATATAAATGCCATGCAATGGTTTATTGTTATTTTTGCTATAAGCCGAATTGTAGTAACTCGAGAGCGAATGTATATTTTCAGTCTTGTACTTTTTATTTGTTCTCTCAAACTTTCATTTGGTACTGCTCTAATATGGGCTGGAAGAGGGTTTGCCTTTACAAACTGGGGAATTAAAGGTCCACCAGGATTTTTCGAAAACTCCGGCGAACTTGCAATACAAATGTTAGTTGCCTTCTCTCTTGCTTACTATCTGTATCAGGCAAGAGCCAAGCCATTGAATAAAATAGAGTTCTTTATTTTAGGTTTGGCTATTGTAACTCCAGTGCTCACAGTGTTGGGTGCAAGTAGTAGAGGGTCTCAGCTTGCGTTAGCTTTTATAATGTTTTTACTGGTTGGAACTAGAATATTCAAAATTAAATACCTGGTAGTGTTCTCGCTTGTATGTATTGCTACCTGGCAGTTGTTGCCAGACGAGCAAAAGAATAGATTTCAAGGCATGGGGAGCGATAGAACCTCTGAACAGCGATTACTATACTGGACAAGAGGTTTGGAAATGATCACTGAACACCCATTTACCGGCGTCGGTTATTACAATTTCATTCCATATTTTTCAGATGTATACCCAAATGATGTTCTGTTTGTTAATCAGCGGGGAGAGCGAATTGCAGAGTTGCCTCATAATATTTTGATTCAGGTAGGTACCGATGCAGGTATACCTGCAATATTGTTTTATCTAGCAATAGTATTGAGCGCAATTCGTATGAGAGTGCATCCTGACGACAAGATTCTCTGGAATATAGATAAGGGTTTGTCGATAGGTATCATTGGTTTCTTCATCGCGGGTCAATTTGTATCCGTTGCATATTATCCATTTCTCTGGGTTGCAGTAGCATTTAAGTTGGGCATGCAAGCAATTACAAAGGAATCGAAGCTCAAGGTTGAAAAGTATGAACAGCGCACTATCTAAGTATTTATTTTACTATCCGACGACATTGCTGAACGGGGAGAATGTTGGATATTACCTAAAGAGCTATAGAGCCTCTCAGTACTGGAGGAGTGAAGAGATAGCCCAGTTTCATGAAAGTGAGCTAAAGAAGCTTTTAAAAATTGCTAGGACTGCTAGTTTCTATCAAGGAAGATATGATTTAGAAGGTTTGCTTAATAAGAAGGGGGATGATTTCTTTCGTTCGTATTCTCAAGAAGTTCCAATTCTCGAGAAGAAGGACCTAATTGAAAATAAGTCTAGAATGAAAACTACTAATGCCGGGCGCTATTCAGAGAAAACAACTGGTGGGTCAACTGGTGAACCAGTTACAGTCTTAAAAAATTCCATTGGTTTGGCAAGGGAGCGCGCTGCAACCTGGAGGGCATACGAATGGGCTGGTGTTACAATTGGTACTAAGCAAGCGCGATTTTGGGGTGTGCCCCATAATAGAAAGAATAGACTTAAGGCAAGCTTGATTGATTTCGTAGCAAATAGAATGCGGTTTTCAGCGTTTGACTTGGATTCAGGTTCGCTAGATAGAATATACCAGAATATAAAAAAGTACAGCCCGGACTACCTGTATGGTTATGTGTCCGCAATTAGAGAGCTTGCGCACTTTGTACTAGAGAATGCTGAAAAGAGGAATGACACGTGGTCGATTAAATGCGTTATCACTACCTCTGAGGTTCTAACTCAAAAAGATCGTGAGATTATTGAAAGAGCGTTTAAGTGTAGAGTATACAATGAGTACGGATGTGGGGAAGTAGGTTCTATTGCACACGAATGCGAGTTTGGCTCAATGCATGTTATGGCTGAAAACGTATATTTAGAGCAATCTGAGGAAGGAGAATTGATAGTTACTGATCTTCATAATACGGTAATGCCGTTAATTCGCTACAGGATTGGTGATTTTGCTCAGATAGGCTATTCAGAATGTTCTTGCGGTGTTGGTTTGCCGGTGTTGACTAGTATTGGAGGTCGAGCATACGACATAATTCGAACCCCCGAAGGAAGACGCATTCATCCTGAGTCTGTTATTTATATATTCGAAGCACTCCAGCAAAAATATAGTTACTTTAAACACTTCCAAGTAGTTCAGTCTGCAGGAAATGCATTAACAGTCAATCTTGTTCCTACTTCAAATTGGTCAGAGAAAGGTAGAAGTGAACTTACTCAAGATATAAAAAGCTCTTTGTCTACCAATATGAATGTGGAAATATGTATTGTAGATTCTATTCCACGAGAAGCATCAGGAAAAATGAGAGTTGTTAAGTTTGTGGGTAACATCGCATGAAGCTTTCCATTGTTATACCCTGTTTCAACGAAGAGCGTGAACTCCCTGCTACATTGTCTGCACTTATCAAATATATACCCAGTGCATATTCTTATGAAATAGTTATTGTTGATAATGGTTCAACTGATAGAAGCATTGAAATTGCGACTAGCTATAATGTTAAGCTCATAGAAAGTAAGTCCAATACAGTTGCTGGTGTTAGAAACGAAGGCGTAACGCATTGCAATGGGGATATTCTGGTTTTCCTTGATGCAGATGTAGAAGTAACAAAGGCATGGGAATCCGAATTAGGCTACGCTTTGAGATCTCTCAAAGAAACAGATATTTTAGGGTCACACTGCAGTGTCCCAAACTCAGACAAGATCCTGTTCAAGTATTGGTATAAGGCCATTGAGGTTAATAGTAGCTCCCATGTAGGGACTGGACATATGATACTCTATAAGACACTTTTTGAAAGACTTGGTGGTTTTAATGAGGGGTTAACCACTGGCGAAGATTATGATTTCTGCAATCGAGTGAAGCTGAAGGGTGGCAAGGTCCTTGAGAACGAGAAGCTGGTAGTCTATCACAATGGCTATCCTGAGACTTTAGTTGAGTTCTTTAAACGAGAGCTTTGGCACGGAGTTGGAGATTGGCAGTCTGTAGGGGCTATTTGGAACTCAAAGGTCCTGATATTGGCTTGTGTCTATACTCTTTCAGTTACATCAGCACTGTCTATCATGGCTATTGCTCCTCTGATGAGTTTGTTCATTCTAGTCGGTATCCAGAGCTTGCTGCTCTTTGTTGCTATAAGGAAATTTGGGGTATTTGACGGATACAAAGGGGTATTTATTCGAACGGTGGTCTTTAATGCCTATTTTACAGCGCGATTCCTTTCTTTTACTGCTATATTTAGAGTGTTTCGTAAGGGAATGTAAGTATACTGGGGTTTAAGGCTCAATTAGCAGCCTTTGAATACCGAATTTGTATACATTTGTTCTTGTTGAGCGCAGCATCACATGATGTTGGTTTTTTAAAATCTATACTAGGCAACCAGTGACGTGCTTAAGAGGTTAGATTTAATGAAAACTAGAGCAAGCGGATTTGTATTTGCAATAGGCGTGATCATTTCGAGTGGTGCTATTGCTGAATCCTATGTGGAAGACTTTGAAGGTGGGTTGGGAAGCTCGAATTTTTTTAAATGGGGAAGTGAAGCATATACTGATATATCCAGCGATAAGGCATATAGCGGAAATGAATCGCTAAGATTTCGGTTTATGGGTGACACTGACCTGAATGAAGATGCCTGGGCCGAAAAGAGATTTGAGCTCGATCGTATCTATAGTGAGTTATGGATACGGTATAAATTGTGGGTTCCAGAGAACTACTTCCATCGTAATGGTGATGGGCCCGACAATAACAAGGGTCTGATTATGTTATGGAGCGATGACTATTCAGGCATTTCACATACAAGTTTGCATTTCACGAGACCACGGGATATTAACTCTAGTGGTGAAAGTGCAAGTAACCCCGGTGGGTCTGCTCTTTATGGCACGTGGAAGCCAAATAGTGGTGTTGCCTTCAATTTTTTCAATCCGTACGATCTAAGTGATGATAGCCCTTCTATGGATGAAATGAGCATGGGTATCCTCTCTTCGGATAGAGGGCGATGGATAGACTGGGTTATTCATGCGAAAGTATCAGATTTACATATTGAACAAAATGACATTGATGGCCCAGGTAATGGTAAGTTGCAAGTATGGAAGGATGGGGAGTTAATTTATAATGTTACAGATGCAACTAACTATACTGAAGTAGATGGTATGAATGGTTGGGACCAAGGGTACATTTTAGGCTGGGCTAACTCAGGCTTTGATGAGACCACCTACATGCATGTGGATGACTTTATGATTGGAGTTTCTGCGGAAGATGTAGGTTTTGAATTGATGAAACCGTCTTTTGGTAACGTAATTAAACAGATAGATTGAAGCTAGATATTTAAAGCAGAAGGATCTGCGCTTTAACTTAAAATTGTAAAATTATGATCATAATTAAGACTTTCTCTTCAAGCCAGGATTAACACAAGCTCATATCAATTGCCCACTGGTTGCTATTGAAGTCAAATAGATGATCTACATATAAGCGAGCTTGCTTGACGGTCCACAACCCACTTCGCACCTGTGGCCAATTGCATGCATCATCTATGTCAACTATAGAATTACGATGAAATGTAGAGGGGACGTGTTTATAACCAAGTGAGGAAAGTGCAGCAGCTCGGTGGTAGCCGCCTCCACCTACAAGGTAAACCAATTCTTTCCCCCTCTTCAGAATTGTGACACCTACGAACCCTTGAGACTTATCATAGCCGTGTTGAATTAGGCTGTTATACAGGCTTATTGACCTATCAAATTCAAGTATCCCTTTATCAGGATGAACGGGTCCAAAGAACGCCCAGCCGTGGTCTGGGTATCTTAGATCAGTTCTACCGTGCTCGGTGTTGTCTTTCTGATTCCACCAACGAATATCTAAATCTACTTCGGCATGCGAAAGCGATGACCATGGTGACAAAAACATATAATGAGGCGGTAATTTACTGAATTCCTTTGGTGGAAATTTAAAACCTGTTAATGCATCTGATGCATTCTTTGGTTGCCATTTTGTATAAAATTCTTTTAATTTTGATCTTGAGTATGTTAGGTATTTATCGGAACGATACTGTTTTAGAGTTTCTACAAATGGGTGCCAGTCGTTGTTTCTGAATCCAAGAGCAGTATAGTGAGTGCATTTTCCAATAGGGCATGAGAAAGCAGCCTTTTTCCCTCCCTGGTTATATAAGAGTGCTTCAACTGGATCATCAAAATATTTCGGAATCACCTCGTTATGTTCGATTCTCTTAACTTCTACACCCAGTGTAGCCAGTGCACCTTTTAAAACACTCTTGTAATTGTAGTTTGCCATTTTTGAATCTCTATTGTTGTATGGCAAAAGTGGTGAGGCTAAAACCACTTTGTTTTTGCCTGTAGTACATATTCAATAGCTAACTATATTGCTTTTTGTGTGCTATCGATCTTTGGTTTTCCGGCTGTGAGTAGCAGCTGAAAGTCTTCAGATTTTGAAACCAACTGATTATAGGACCCTGTTGCTTTTACACAGCCATCCTTAAATACAAGGATATTATTGGCTTTTTCGACTGTAGAAAGACGATGTGCAATCATTACAATTGTTCGTGTTTTAGCTAGATCTAAAATATCATTCATGATCAATCGTTCAGTCACGTTATCGAGCGCACTGGTAGCTTCATCAAAAACCAGAATTGCGGGGTCTTTATAGAGTGCGCGGGCAATACCAACGCGTTGCTTTTGTCCACCGCTCAAGCGAGCGCCTCGTTCACCTAACCTGAAATCAAACTGCCCTTCGCACTGGCAGATGAAATCATAGATATTAGCCATCTTGGCAGCTTGCTCCAATCTGCTGAAGTCCACTTCATTGTCAGGAATACCAAAAGCGATATTCTCTCTAAAGGAAGCATCCAGGATGAATATGTCTTGAGCAACATAACCAATTTTCTTCCTCCACGCTTTTATGTTGCTTTGATCCAGCGGCGTTCCTCCAACCAGTACAGCCCCTTCTTCAGGCAACATCAGTCCGAGTAATATGTCTACTGCTGTGCTTTTTCCTGCACCGGAAGAACCAACAAATGCTGTGATTTCATTTGTTTTAATTGTGAAGCTGCATTGGCGCAAGGCAGGTTCGTTCGCCCCGGGGTAATGGAAGGTAATATCATTGAAACTGACATCGCCGCTTGGTGCAGCGCTATTCCCTAGATTCTTGAGTAAGCTGATATGTCGTTTACTCTTTTCAATTTCTTCATCTATGTCCAATACCACTGATCCATTAGCTTTCATCTGGGAGTAAGCTTTGTAAATTGCCTGAGCTGCAGGCAGGAGTTTATAGCCTGCCATTGCATACAAACTAATAATACTTAAGGCCTCGCCAGCTGTACCTGAAGTTAGAAGAATGTAAATTGACAAACCAAGAATCGATGAGAAAACCACGGTTTCTACTACGAACTTTGGCAAATCTCCGGCAAGTGCTATATATGCGGAGGCTGATAGGCCACGTCGAGTTACCGCATCTACCTCTGCTTTATAGTAGTCTTCATTGCCTTTTAGCTTAACCTCTTTAACACCGGCGATACTTTCGTCGAGGTACTTCAGTTTGCTTCTGTTCAATTTTGTGATCAGTCGACCATAGTCTACTACTTTTGCCCGAATGATCTTGAAAATTAGAAAGTAAACAACTACTACGAGAGATGTTGCAATAAGCGCAATCTCAATGTCTATTATTAGTAACCCTAAAATGATCAATGTGGCTATGAAGAGCTGTGAAACAAGCGTAAGTAAAGGTTGAACAACCATATAGACCATACGGGGTATTTCCTGGGTTATTTGGGAAATCAACCGGCTGCTGTTATTCATGGCGAAGAAGGTGTAATCGTTTTCAAGATAACTGTTGTACACAGTCCGCTGCACATGAGCCCCTAGTTTCATCGATACCTGGAAGAGTTTCCATAAGCTGTATGACGAAATTCCATTGCCTACAAGCAAAAGTAAGACAACTCCCACCGCATAGGTGATCATAAAGTGCGTCGTGGATTCGAAAGGGTAGGCTGCGTACAAGAAGGCCAGTATGGTACTCGTTTGAATCGACTCCGGGTTGCTCACCATTGTTATAAAAGGAGCAATCGATGCAATGCCAGCGACTTGAAAAAGAGCAGTAATCAGGAAAAGGAACTGTAGAAGTATCAGTTTTACCCGGTTTTCATGGCCAATAAGCCTAAACAGCGCTTTATAAAACATTATTGCGGTCCTTCGGGGGCATAACTTTTAGATGGGGCACCCGTTTCAGTATGTTGGTTGCGTGATCGGCCGGAAATGAGTTCGTGGGCAATCCGCTCTATTTGTGTCTCTTTCGAGAATAAGTTTGTGGCTCTTCGACGAGCCTCAATGCAATGGGTGGTGTAGCGGTCTGGGTCGTTGTTGTAGTTTAGAATATGCTGTGCGAGCTGGCTCGCTTTGCCAGGTTCGATGTATTCACCACAAATGCCTGGTTCTATCGTCTCTTTTAATCCTTGCAGTTCCGATACAATGATGGGAAGGCCAGAAGATAGCATCTCAACACTGGACATTGTGAAAGAATCCCATCCAGTTGAGGCAATGGCACCCAGGAAAGACGATTGCATCAGCTGAGGTATGTCGTTTCTATAGCCGGCAAAGGTTATGTGGCTACGCGTCTTCGGGTTGGAAGCCAGTTGTTCATAAGGAAGGCTTTCATTGCCTTTGTTTCCACAAATCAGAAGGTGAAACGGCTCAATCTTACCGATCCTATCAAGGCTATTCATGGTTTCTACCAGTACCCGCACCCCTTTTCTTTCTTCCATATGCCCTGAGAAGAAGATTATTCTTCGGTGTTCAGGGATGTTGAATTGGGAGTGTGCATACTTAGAGCCTTCGCAAGGCTTATAGAGGTCCGTGTCGACACCCAGTGATATTACACAGGTTCGACCGTTAGGAACGCCCCGGCCTTTGGTAGCTGTTAGCCGCATTGCTTCTGATTCGAAAATGAATCGAGTTGGAGCTGAGGCTTTTCTGAAAATCCATTCGGCTTTCTTGGCCAACCATTTAACGCCGGTATTGATTGAGCTCATACTGGCACCCCAGTAAGAGACAATGTTCTTAATACCAAGGATGTGTGCCTGTCTTCCAACGGGGGTTGGGTATGGCATGTCAAATGCCAGTATGGTGTCTATAGTATGAACTTTGTGAATACTCGCTAGCATCTCTGCATCTTCACTGGTGTAGTAGCCCATCTGAAAGGTTTTATCTGACGGAGTAACCACTTGCGTATATGACCACAGTATTTGGTTAGATTCATACCCCGCCCTTAGTGCTGCTGCTTCAAAAGCTCTTTCGAGTGAGCCTATAGCGTAGCCTGTGTCTTGCTCGCAATGCAGCATGATTAGAATACAAGGCTTTTTCATGGTGTAATTACCCACAACCAGATCATCCTTAAGGCGCGCTTCAATTGTAGTGTTTGAAAGAACGCTTCCCGTTTGGCATGACTGTTCATCGGTAGTATCGTAACCGGTATAAGAAATATTGATTTTACCGTGTTTCTAAGAGCCATTTTTAACGGGTATGTAGGTCGACCAAGAAATCGGTTTCTAGAAAAACATTGTGCAATTCTCAGAGAAGAACTGGCACCATCTACAAATTTTTTCTCGATATTTCGAGCTGTGTATTCAACGGGCTTTAGCCTATGGCCAACCGTCGCATCAGGGAAGTAAATCACTTTAGCGCTCATGGCTACGAGACGCCTGTAAATAATGGTTTCTTCACCAGCAGCGAGTGACGTGCCATTGCGCCCCAGCTTTTCATCAAACCCACCCATCGCAACAAGAACAGATTTCTTGCAGCAAAAATTCTTACCAAAGAATTCGTGGTGTATATCGGTAATCTCCAGTGGCGACTCGCCATAGTTCAGTTGTACAAAATAGGGATTGTATCGTTGGTCAAACCACCAGGGAGGCGTTCTGTCCCAGTTCACTTCTATTTTGCTGAACAGACAGTCTGACTGGGTCGATTCAATTTTCTCCAGATAGCACGAGAGCCAGTTAGCGGGTATATCTGCGTCGTCGTCTGTGAAGAGCAGGTACTGACCTCGGGCTTTTACCACACCCAGGTTTCTGGCGTTGGAAAGCCCCTGCTTCTGTTCGAAATGATATTGCAGCGGTGCTTCTGTCGACTCGGATGACTTGCGTACAACCTCTTCTGTGTTGTCTGGCGAGTTGTTGTCGATCACGAGAATCTCGACATCGCTCCACCTCTCGACTTTACATTGAACGAGTTGACCAAGCGTAATGGCGAGAGAGTCGGCGTTGTTGTAGGTGCAGAGAATAACGCTGAGCGTGGGTGTGTTATTCATAGCTGTAAATACCCAGTGTTTTTTGTGCGCATATAGTGCTCGTAAGGCTAAACCGTGACGCAGTAGTGTTGTTTGAAGTCGTTGGATTGCGCTGCAAGCTTAATAACGCGGTCGATAGCCCATCTGGCGATTGGGGGGCAGGATCGAAGCCCGGGTCTATGCCATTCTGGAAGAGCCGAACGGTATCGGTTGAAATCAACGGTTTCGAAAGCGCCAGTGTCTCCAGAGCAACCATCGGCATACCTTCATGGTCTGAACACAGCACGACGGCATCGCATGCCTGAATAATCGCGGGAATGTCGTTTCGGTGGCCATGGAATTTAACCTGAGGTTCGGCCAGGTTCAGTGTGTCAGCCTGGGCTTTAAGTGTGGCTTCTAATGGGCCATTTCCAACAATATGAAAGCGGTATTGGTTTGATTGATCCAGGACAAGCCTGGCGGCTTCCAGGAACAGGTCGACTCGTTTTACTGGCACCAGGCGGCCAATGATGGCGATGTGGGTGCAGCCGGGTTCAAACACCAGGTCGGTGCCGGCGTTGGCCTTTTCGGTCAGCTCTTCGAGGTCGACGCCGTTGGGTACGCAATAGAGGTGTTGCGCGCCATATTGGCCTTTTAGTTTCTCCATCAGCTCCCGGGAAACGACGATGACGCTGTGTTGCAACCAGCGGCCGCAGGCGTGATCTAGCCAGCGTTGAATGCCTGTTTTCAGCCCACCATTGAATTCGCTGGCACCGTGAACGGTGCGCACGCACCTGGCCCGCAGGGTGGTCAGGTTGGCCAGGCTGCCGAGAATGTTCTCTTTTTGGCGGTGGGTGTGAATAACGGTGGGTTTGAATGCCTTTATGGCCCGGCGAATGCCCTGGAACAGTTGCCAGGCAGAGCAGCGTGTTTCGTCTAATACGGTAACCGGAATGTCGATGGCGCGCAGGCGGGAGGCGAGTTCGCCTTCGTTCATCAGAACGGCGGCGACGGTGCAGTCTTTATTGAGTTGTTTGATCAGGGCATAGGCTTGGGCTTCGGCGCCCGCCCAAAGGTCTCCTGAAACAATATGCAGGACCCGGATCTTTTCTGTGGATCGGGAAATCGACATGTACTCAACATCCGTGTTGGTTATACTGTGTTGCATTATGCATCAGGGAAGGCTGTGTTTAAAGCGCCTTTCCCGGTCTTTATGGCTAATCGTTACCACCCTGGTCCAAGGAGTTGACCATGTTACCTGCCCTGTTCTGGATTCTGGCGGTCTGCGCCGTTTACAGCTATTTTCTTTACCCGCTGGCGCTGATCGCGCTGCGCGCCATTACCCGCCCTGAAGCCATAGCACCACCCGGCAGTCACACCGGTAAACCCCCTTTTCTGAGCCTTATCGTCACCGTTTACAATGAAAAACACCGCATCGAGCAGAAAATCCAGAATGTTTTAACGCTCGATTACCCGGCTGATCGGCTGGAGCTCATTGTCGCGTCCGACTGCAGCGATGATGGTACCGATGAACTCGTTAAAACCTATGCTGAACAGGGGATACGCCTGGTGCGGGCCGAGCAGCGTCTGGGTAAGGAAAACGCCCAGCTTGCGGCCATTCAGGCTGCGAAAGGAGAGGTGCTGGTGTTTTCAGACGTCGCCACCAAAATGGACCCGGAAGCCTTGCAGAACCTGAGCCTGTATTTCGCCGATGCCCGAGTGGGTGCCGTCTCCAGTGAAGACCGCTTCATCAGTAAAGATGGCAAGGTGGCCGGTGAAGGTGCCTACGTTAAGTATGAAATGTGGTTGCGCCAGCAGGAGAGCCAGTTGGGTGGCCTGGTAGGCCTGAGCGGCTCGTTCTTTGCCGCCCGGGCAGAGGTGTGCGAACAATGGGATATCCATTCGCCGAGTGATTTCAACACCGCCCTGAATTGCGCCCGTCTGGGGCTGCGCTCGGTCACCGCGCCCAATGTATTGGGCTACTATGAAGATTTGAAAGATGCCTCCCGTGAGTACGCCCGCAAAGTGCGCACCGTATTGCGGGGCATGACCGGACTGGCACGCCATCTGGATGTATTGAACCCTGTTCAGTTTGGTTTGTTTTCATTCCAGGTGTTCAGCCACAAGCTGATGCGCTGGGGCGTGCCCTGGTTTTTGCTGGCGTTACTCATTGTCACCCTAGTGCTGGCGAATGATGGCTGGATATACACCCTGGCTCTGGTGGCGCAGGCGGTGTTCTATGGCATCGCAGCCTGGGGGCATTGGGGTCGTGGTGGACGCGAGAACGGCGCTGTGCGGCTGGTGTACTTCTTTGTTCAGGTGAACCTGGCCCTGGCCGATTCCGCCATTCAATACTTCAAAGGCACGCGCATGACCACCTGGAAGCCATCGGCCCGATGAGCTGGGCCGTGTATCCGCCCGCCGGTAATCCGGTTGTGTTGCGGTCGTCTGGTGTTGACGTTGCCAGCCTGTTTCCCGCTCATCATCTGGTCTGGTTGCAATCGGGAACCGCGGCACTGGCGTGGTGTTTGTGTCAGCACCGGTTGCGGTACCCCGAGGTTGCGCGGCCGGAAGTATTGATACCAGCTTATGGCTGCCCCGATCTGGTAGCCGCCGCTGATTACGCGGGTTACAGCCCCCGGTTGGTTGACCTGGCCGAAGGCACCAGTGAATACGATGCTGCCGCCCTGTTGGCCGCGGTCAATGAAAACACCCTGGCAATACTGGCGGTCAACTTTTTGGGGCTGGCGGCCAACGTGAGCGCCATTCGGGCGCTGCTGCCCGAAGCCTCGTCAATCGCCATTATTGAAGACAATGCTCAGTGGTTTCCTGAGCCGGATCGGCCCGCAACAACCGAGGCCGATTACCTCACCTTTTCGTTTGGCCGTGGCAAAGCCATCGGGCTACTGGGTGGTGGCCTGGTTGCTGCCCGCGCTCAGCCTGTGCCGATGGACGTATTAGCGCCCGTTACCGACAAACGCTGGCCGATAAAGGCCCGTCTTTATAACGCTTTATTGCACCCGGCTTTGTACGGTCTGGTGACGCGGCTGCCGGGTTTGTCGTTGGGGCAGACGCGTTATCACGCTCTGGAGAGGTTGATGGCAATGGATCCGCAACCGAAGGGCGTTCTTGCGGCGAACGTTGAGCGTTACCAGCAGTTCGATACCTGGCGGGAAACCTGTTTCGATGAAGCTTTCATGGCCATCAGTGCGGTTCAGGTGCCAGGGCTGACAACCCAGGGCAGGCACACCGCTAACCGGGGGCGTTTGTTGCGTTACCCGGTGTTACTGGCGAACCGTGAACAGCGGGATGCCGCACTGGCTTCGCTGACCCAGGCAGGGCTAGGCGCTACGGCCATGTACCGGCATGCGTTGCCAGACATCGCCGGTTTGGAAGGGCGCTTCGACAGATCACGGGTTCCCAATGCCCGGCAATTTGCCGACAGGCTGATTACTTTGCCGGTTCATGTGGGTATCAACCAGCCAGTTATCGAGCGCATCATAAACACGCTCTCCCGGGCTTTGGACTGACCAGCCCGGACAGCGCTGGCCGACTTCAGGCCGGCGCGGCGTTACCTGCCTCAGCTTCCTTCAGGTGTTGTTCAATGTCGGCATTGTTCGGTGCCAACTGACGCGCCCGCGTCAGTACAGTAACCGCTTGCTGGTGTTCCCCGTTCAGGTGCAGTAACCAGCCATAGGTATCCAGAATGCCAGGGTTTTCCGGGGCAATGTCTGCAGCCCGGGCAGCGAGGTCTAGTGCTTCAGTTGGGCTGTCCTCGCGCAGCAGCCAGGCCAGGTTGTTCAATGCGGCAACGTGGCTTGAATCTCGCTGAACGGTTTCGCGATAAGCGCTGATGGCCTCGGCATTGGCCTGCTGATTCAAATAATAATTTCCTTTCATGAACCAGGGGGCGGCTGCATCGGGGTCGACCTGGTGCCATTGCTCCAGCGTAATGACCAGTCGCTCCGGTTCCCGGTCACTGATCAGTGCCGTGTAGATGGCAGCCAGCTCACGGCTGGGTGAACGGGTCCAGTAGGGGCGAACAAAATCGAGCGCGTCGGCGCGGTTGTTGTTAGCGGCCATTAATCGGGCTTTCTGCGCCACTATGTCGAGATTATCTGGCCGGCTTGCCAGCAAGGTGTCGAGCCGGGCCAGGGCGTCTTCACTATCGCCCTGGCTGTTGTCGATTTGGGCGGCAAGAAACTGCGTTGGCAAGTCGTTTGGCTGGCGCTGCTCAGCTTGTTCGATCCACCGGTTGGCATCGGCCCAGTTACCCTGGCTGGCGGCTTGTTGCGCCCGTGCCCGGAAATACTGGCCGGTCATGGCACGCGCTCGTGGCTGTTCTGAATCCTGATACTGGCTCGCCAGTTCACCTGCCTGGTCCCATTCGGCCAGCGTCAGCAATCGGTTCATGGCAACCGAGTTCAGTTCCAGTGCAACGTCTTGTGGGCTGGCGGCGGCTTGTTCCCTCAGCCAGGCCAGAGTATCGGTAGCTGACGTGGCATCAGTACGCCATTGCAGCGCGGCTTCCAGTAAGTCGGGCCGTTCGGGTATGGCCTGATAGCCGCGCATCAGCAAGTCGGTTGCGGCCAGCGTCTGGCCTTGCTGGCGCATCAGTTGTGCGGTGGCCGGGTAGGCTTCGGTGAATTCGGGGTGGTCTTCCAGCAGTGAGGTCATTTGCACCAGGGCCCGGCTGGCGTTGCCCGCGCGATAGTCGAGCATGCTGCTGATCCAGTAAGGATTCGGCTCTTCCGGAAATGCTTCGGTGAGTTCACCGGCTATGCGCTGGGCTTCTTCCATTTCATCTTCAGCCACCAGGGTGGTCACATAGAACTGTGTGGTCAGCCAGTCGGCGGCGTTAATGGAGTAGGCCTTGCGCAGGTGGCCCAGGGCGAGCTGGGGCTGATCGCGGTCAGCGTAGTATTGCGCCAGCATCAGCATCAGGCGGGTACGGTCTGGCTCCAGTTCCAGCGCTTTGCTCAGTGTTTGAATACCCAGTTGGCTGCGGCCATCGCGCAACAGCAGGGCACCGTATAACGCCAGCAGATCTGCATCGTCGGGGCGGGCCAGTAACGCAGTGCTGAGTACATCCAGTGCTTCCTGGCTGCGGCCGAGCTCAACCTGCGCCAGCGCCGCAGCTTGCACAAAGGTTGCCGGTGCAGTTTCTGGGTCGAGGTGCTCCGAAAGCAGTTGTTCGCCGTCGGTCACTTCGCCGTCCTGCAGGGTCAGCAAGCCCAGCATCATGCCGGCGTTCCGGTTGGCCGGGAACTGGTTCAGAATATCCTGAAAGGCGTTTTTGGCGCTCAGCACATCGCCCCGGCTGGCGGCGGTGATGGCCTCCCGGTATTGCTGCTGGGCGGAATAGGCTTCGGGGTTCGCCTCACGCACGATGTTGTTGTAGGCCGTCGCTTCTACCGGGCGGCCCAGCTCTGTCAGCACCGACGACAGCAGTTCCAGCACCTGTATCCGTTCCTGAAGCATCATGTCGGTGGAGGGCAGGTCGATCAGCGCCTGTGTGAGGTGCGCCTCGGCTTGAGTCAGTTGGTTATTCTGATAATCCACCCGTGCCGCCCGATAATTAACCTCGGGCAGGCCTTTCTGGGCTTCAGGCAACTGATCGATCAGAGCATTGGCTTGCTGGTAGCGGCCGGTATCGGTCAGTGTGGTGATCAAGTCGAGCGTTATTGCGGTGTCGTCCGGGTAGTCTGCATGCAGTTGGGTCAGGCGTTGTACGGCCGTTTGGGTGCGGCCACTCTGGAAGTCGACAAGCGCCAGTAGCCGGCCCTGGGTTGCCGGGTTGTCATCGGGGGCTTCCACATCGGACAACACGGTATCTGCGGAAACAAACTTGCCCTGCTTCAAATAGGCTTGTGCCAGCAACTGCCGGGATTCATCGGTGTGTCTGTCGCTGACCGATTCCAGCAGTGTCTGGGCACTGCTCGGGCTGCCAATGGTCAGCAGTAAGCGGGCATAGCGATGGGTCTGTTCAAGGTCGCCGGGGTTGGCCTGAATGGCGTTGCGTTGTTCAATCATCGCCGCACGGTATTGGCCCTGTTCTTCATAGGATTGGCTGCGCTCCACATGGGTGCTGCTGGCTTCGTAACCAGGGGTGTCGTTGCAACCGGCTATCAGCAGGGCAACGGTGAAACCGGCAATCCACCAGAGGGGCCGATGTATGGCCGTGGGTGCTACCGGGTTGTCGGTCTGGGAAATCCTGTTCATGGGGTTGCTGTCCTTGTTTTTGTGGCAGATGGATGCGCTGGTGTAAATCGGTGTCGCGGTATTCACAGCGAATCTTCCTCTGTTTTTTTGTCGGTGCTCAGAGAATATTTCCGGATCAGGTCGTAGAGCGTCGGGCGGGTAATGCCCAGCATTTTAGCGGCCATGGAGACATTGTATTCACTCAGTGCCAACGCCTGTTCAATGGCTTCCACTTCAGCTGACTGACGAATTTTACGCAGGTTCAGGTTCAGCACTCCGTCCCCCTCGCTTTTCAGATCGAGGTCTTCGGCATTCAGAATGTGGTTGTCGGCCAGTACAACCGCACGTTTGACTTTGTTTTCAACTTCGCGAATGTTGCCGGGCCATTCGTAGGCGTCAATGCCGGCTAGGGCATCGTCGGAAAAGCGCAGGCTGCGCTGCTTCATTGAACGACTGTATTTTTGCAGGAAGAAATTGGCCAGCAAGCGCGCGTCGGTTCCGCGGCTGCGCAAGGGCGGAATCTCTACAACGATTTCGCATATCCGATAATACAGGTCTTCCCGGAACTCGCCGTTGGTTACCATGGTTTTAAGGTCTTTGTTGGTTGCGCAGATCACCCGGGCATCAATGTTGATGGCCTTGCGTCCACCGACCCGTTCAATCACCCGCTCCTGCAGGAAGCGCAACAGTTTGGCTTGCAGTGGCAATGGCATGTCGCCAATTTCATCAAGGAACAGGGTGCCGCTGTTGGCCTGTTCAATACGGCCCTCGGTGGTTTTTCCCGCACCGGTAAAGGCGCCTTTTTCGTAGCCAAACAATTCACTTTCGATCAGGTTTTCTGGCACCGCCGCGCAATTGATGGCAACAAAAGGGCGATCTTTGCGGTCGCTCATGGTGTGAATGGCACGGGCCAGTACTTCCTTTCCTGTGCCACTTTCGCCGAGCAGGGTTGAGGTAACGGGAGACTGGGCAATTTTTTCCGCCATGCGGCAGACGCGCTTCATGGTTGCATCGGCCGTTACCAGGCCGGCAATGGGCTCGAAGAAGGCTTGCTGAGTACGGTTTTCATGTTCCAGACGGGCAATGCGAAAGGCCTGATCTACCACCAGGCTAAGACGTTCTGGGTCGACCGGTTTCAAATAGAAGTCGAACGCACCGGCGGCGATGGAATCGAGCGCGTTCTTGTGATCGTTTTTTCCGGTCATCACAATAATTTTGCTGTCTGGCGCAATGGTAAGGATGTCGCGTATGCAGGCAAAACCTTCACTGACGCCTTCGTCATCCGGCGGCAAACCCAAGTCCTGAATAACGATGCTGGGGTTGTACATGCGCACGGCATTCAGGGCTTCGGTTCGGTCTTTTGCGGTAATCAGCGTCGACTCGAAGTCGTCGAAGTGCCATTTTAACTGGCTTTGCAAGCCTTCATCGTCTTCTACAATCAGTATGGTTCGATCGAGCGCTTCCATGGGCTCTCCTCCTGGTTTACTGGCCATTGTTACTGAACACAATGGCAAATTCGGTACCCTGAAACGGCTCACTGTTAACACGCACGTGGGCACCAATATGTTCAAGGTAGGTTTTGGTCAGGTAGGCACCAATGCCTACTCCGGTATCGGTTTTGGTGGTGCTGAAAGGTTTGAACAGGTGGTCCTGAATAAACTCCAGCGGCATGCCGGTGCCGGTGTCTTTTATGCTGAGCATGGGGGCACCGCTTGGCGATAACCCGACCGAGAGCGTAATGCGGCCATCCGGTAGGGTGGCATCCTGGGCGTTGCGAATCAGGTTTTTGATCGCCAGCATGAATTTCTGCCGGTCGGCATCGATGGAAAAGTCCTCTTCAGTCAGTAATTCGGGTTTCGGGTCGCGGTCGCTGCATTCACTGACCAGCTCGCGCAGCAATTCATGGACCTGCAATTGGCGCCGGTCTTCTTTTCCGGTCGGGTTGAACTTCGACATCAAACCTTGCATGCGGCGTACTGAGCTGGCGACGGTCTTGATCATATCGTCAATGAAGGCCGGGTTGGCTTTGTGGCGTTCGGCGTTGCGGTGCAGTAAATCGAGCTGGGCCACTACGTTGTTCACATCGTGCATGATGAATGCTGACAGCCGGTGGTAGGTTTCCATCTGCTGGCCTTCACTGATCAGTTTTTCCTGCTCGTGCAAACGGATGTGACTGGCGATCTGGGTGCAGACGTTGGTCAGCAAATCCAGGTCTTCAAAGGTGATGTTGGGGGCGGCGATGGGTTGCTCCAGAATTACAAAGCCGGTCATCTTCATCTGGTTAAGCAGCGGAGCCATGATCCAGATGCGTGAATCTTCCTGCACCCAGTCTGGCAAGGTGTCGTTGTACATGGCCAGGCTGGGGTTATCGGTGTGGGGTACGAAGATCCAGGCGTGTTTGACCATGGTGCGAACAAAAGGCTCGCCCAGTGAGAGTTCCCGTGGCAGTGATTCCTGCCGCATGGTCGAGGCTTTGAAAGACAGCGAAGGGCCTGTGTTGATCCATAAGGCACCGGCGTTCGACTTTACCGCCGTGCAGACCACCGACAGCAGCTGTTGGTGGTAATGCCGGTGCGAGGGGTCGAGTTCTGATAGCCGGCGGATGAGGGTTAGCCACTCTAACCGGTAATCGTACTTCTGGTTAAAAAAGTGTTTGCTGGCCATCACCTCGAAGCGTTGTCTCAGCTCTTTGGAAATGAACAGCGCCGCGGCCAGCAAGAGTACGATCAGGGTGAAGAGGGTGTAGATATAACCACTCCAGAACCCACCCAGTATTTTTACGTAAGACCCGCCAATGGCTGCCAGTGCCATGAACCCCAGCGTAAACACAACAGAGGCGGAATAGAAAAACACCGGGCGCGACAGCTGCAATTGCGGCCGGTGGTTCTGGTAGTCCCGAAACAGCAGGGTGCCGATCAGCAAGACCACCGCCAGTAACCAGGCGGCGGCGGTACGCGTTTGCCAGGCCAGGGTGGTGATGCTGCCGGAAAACAGTTGCTGGCCATACACCAACACATCGGCGGCCAGGGAAAGGGAAAGACAAACGGCAAGCAGTTTGATCAGCCGGTGCGGCCGCACGTTGCGTACCGTTTGTTCGGTCATGATCAGGATCGAAATGGCCATGGCGATATACAGCGAGGCCGTCAGCCAGGTGGCGCCGCTGAACTGCCAGATCACCAGCAACGCCGTTAACACCAGCGCAATAAATACCAGAGCAAGCCCAAGTGTGGCACGTGGCCATTGTGACCATTGGGCGTGCCGTTGCAGCAGCCAGCTCATGGCAGCAAACCAGCCTGCGAAACGCAGCACTTCAGCGGATAACAACCAGGTGGTGACGTTGCTGGAGAGCGAATAACTGCCCAGCATGGCGATCAGCCAGACAAGCTGTGCCGCGACGCCAAGCGACAGCGACCATTGCCAGCGCTGGGTGCGAGACCGATAGGCCATAGCCATGAGCAGGCAGGCCGTCATGAGAGTGGCCGTGCTGATGACCGTATAGGTAACCGAGAGGTAGTTCATAGTCCGTTATTGCATTCCCTGAGCGGTTCTTGGCAGAACACCGTTCATCCTTGAATAAGGCAACAGTATAGCGCTAAGTCGGGTCAGGGTCAGGCAGGTAGACGAAAAACTTTACAATTTAGCAGGCTGTCGAAGTTCGCAGAATCTCGGCGGACTGCTACCGGAACATGGATGTTCCGGCAAAATCGATGACTGTTAAGTCATTGATTTTGTGAGAGAAGTAAAAATCGCAATTTTTGCTTCTCGTGTTTTGGAAAAGGCAGGAGGCCTTTTTCAACAACCTATTAGGTTTTGCTATGCGATGGGAGAGATGCAGGTTGGCGTGGGGGAGCAAAGACGCTTTTCAGCGTGCCCGAACCCAGTTGCTGTAGATGCCTTCGTGGTCGAATGCGGCGACTTCAATAATGGCCGACTCGGGGTTTCTGATGCTCTTCAGCAAATACTGGTCGGTGCCGTTGTCGCGAATCAGCACGACGGTAAACCGGTTATCGTTGGCCTGACGGTACCGAATCTCATAGCCACCGAGTTCTTCTGGCGGAAGCGGGTCACCGTTGGTGCGTTCCTGCGGGGTTTCCCAGTACAGCATGACGTCGCCCTGGCTGAAACCCTGGGGCGACATGCAGCCGGCGATCGAAAACACCAACGCGAGAAGGCCCAGGTGGAATACACCAGGCCGTCGGCTCAGTACAACTTGTTTCACTGGGTCGATTACTGCCATTACTGCTTCCGGTGGAGGGCTGACGCGCCACATGGCATGCGTCAGCTCTGAACAGGATTAATTCCCGGATCTGTTTAAGCGCTGATCTTGTTCAGACCAAACCGCCAAACACTATTATTGGTGACGCAGTCGACGACGCGCTGCTCCGACACCAATCAGGCCAAGGCTCAATAATGCCAGCGTGGCTGGCTCCGGTACCGGAAGCGAGCCGACGGTGATGGTATCGATACCCCAGCCATCGTTCTTGTTGGGTCCGTTGTCGAACAGCAAGGAAGCGCTGCTGATCGCGACATCGGCCATCAATGAAACGTACATCAGATTGCCATTGCTGAGCGAACTGTTCAACTGTGTTGTGTGTTCGGTACCGTCATCGAACACCAGTTTGAGCGACGCACCCTGGTCGTTGACGTCTGACAGGTAGAAACCGAGGCTGTCAAAAAAGCCGACACCCGAGATATCCCAGCTGACGATGTCGGCATCGTTGCTGTCGAGCCAGTTGGTCGCGTGTGACGGGGAGCGTCCGAATTCACCGGTGCTGCTGTTTTCGATCATCAGCAAATCGGGGCGAACATCGGTGCGGTTGGCGGCGCCGTCCGATTTCACCATGGTGAAGGTACCAACCGCCGTGCTGAACTGTTCAGACGCCATCACCCAGCTGCTTTGCTGGTTGCCGGTTTGCACCGCACCGAGAGACGTAGCCCCTATGGCGGATATCGTGCCCAGGTTATCAAAGGTTTCCTGCTGGTAACTGGCCAGGCTGCTGAGGTAGTCAGCTTCGGCCTGGGTCGCTTGCACCGAGCCGTAGCTGACGTTGGAATAGATGATGGCAGCCTGAGCGCTGGAAGCCGCAACCAGAGAGGATATGACAACCGCAAGTGAGATCGTTGATTTACGCATATTCATTCCCTGAGACAAGACCGACTGAAGACACTTCAGTGCTCTTACGGCGTAGCGAATTGAGACCAAATAGATGACTACGCCCGGTCGTGGTCGCCTCGCAGCGACGTGATGACAGACTCATAGCGATTTTCGTGCCAGGCTTAAGTAGTGGTCTTTAATGGGTTAGGGAGGCAGAGTCGTTGGCTACTCGTTGCCGATGCCTCAATTGACTGGTTGGTTGTCGCCAGGCCCTATTGTATGGGAACAATCTCATTTTACAGCGGGCACAGGCCGGGCATTGTAAATACCCCTGCCATTGCACAGTCTCCGAATAAATCGCCTCGGGTAAACAGTGGTATGTTAAGAATATCGACACACCTGTTCCTGGTTGTGCAGGTATTAGGCTGGCCGCGATAGAAAGGGTAAGGAACTGAAAAGATAGGGGGAAAGGCGGGGGGAGGCTGGCTCGATGTAGGTGACCAGATCCCTGGTCCTGTGATTAATTAATGCCTTTTAAATCGGGTCATTCCCCGACAGCAGAACCGGTTAGCTGCCCTGGGCAACGACGAACTCGCTGTAAATACCGTTGGCATCAAAAACGGCCACTTCGAACACCAGATCATTCACGTTGGTCAGTGCATCGAATGAGTATTGCTCGACCGCCGGGTTGTCGATCACGATATTGGTGTAGTCGCCTGAGTTCATGGCGCGGTAGCGAATTTCGTAACCCCCGATGTCGGTAAAATCCATCGGCTCGCCGTTAAGGCGCTCTACCGGAGCCGACCAGTACAGTGTCAGGGCGCGGGCGACTGAATCGTCACCGTCACCTGAACCGGCATTGCCGCTGTTTGAGCTTCCATTGTTGGCGGTGGTATCGGGGGAGCCAAAGTCGGCGGGTTCAATCTGGCAACCATACAGCGCCAGCAAAGTGGTGCAGATAATCAGTAGTCGTGCCGTCATGTAGGAGAAACCTCTGGATGAGTGCGGTGAGTAAGTTGAAGTGAGTGCACTATACGGAGACTTGATGGCCCCGCCTGTGACGGAGTTCATAAGCTGCATAACGCTGACAAAAATGCCGACATCGGTTACAAAAATGGCGCGTTTTCGAGGTTTTTCCGTGAGTAATTTGACGTGATCGATGATGTTTGCGGAACCAGTTCACGTTGTTCGGGGAACTAATACCGCCCGACGAAAAACTGACGGCGTCGCATTGCCATTCGGCGGCTATAAAATCTGCTTTGGGACGCATTTCGTGGGAAATAGGTGGCGCAGTGCGGGTGTCGGTACCTGGCTGGCGTGCAGCTTGGTTTCGGGCTTAGTGGCCTGTCAGGAAAATCCTGACAATTGCTCACTTGCGACCTGAAGACTTGGCGCTAGAATGCAGCGAATCGTTAATGATTGGGTAACAGGAGAAAGAAATGGATGTCAGCGTAGTTATTTTAGCGGCGGGTCAGGGCTCAAGGATGAAATCCCGCCTGCCCAAGGTGCTGCACCGGGTGGCCGGCGTGCCCATGGCTCGCCACGTCTATGAGACTGCATGTCAATTCAGCAGTGACATTCACCTGGTGGTAGGCCATGGCGCCGACCAGGTTCGGCAAACGTTCAGTGACACCGCTGCCCGGTTCTGGCTACAGGCAGAGCAACTCGGAACCGGCCATGCGGTAGCCCAGGCAATGCCGGGTGTCCCGGAGACCGGCGCTGTGCTGGTGTTGTATGGCGATGTACCGCTAACCCGCGCCGAGACACTCAAAACCCTTATTGAACAAGTAACCGAACACACCATGGGCCTGCTGACCGTGCAGTTGGAAGACCCGGCAGGTTACGGTCGTATCGTGCGCGATGCGAACGGACGGGTGGCTTCCATCGTCGAACATAAAGACGCTTCTACCGAGCAACTGGCCATTACCGAAGTCAACAGCGGCATTATGGCGTTGCCCGCCTGGATGCTTCACGCCTGGCTGCCCCGGTTGCAAAACGACAATGCCCAGGGCGAGTATTACCTGACTGATCTGATCAGCATGGCCGTGAGCGAAGGGGTTGCGGTTCAGGCGGTGCAGCCACTCGACGTGGAAGAAACGCTGGGGGTGAATAATCGGCAGCAACTGGCGGTGCTGGAGCGCTGGTATCAGCAGCGGGCGGCCAATTCCCTGATGGCTGAAGGCGCAACCCTGATGGACCCGGCACGGGTAGACATTCGCGGCACCGTGCGGGTCGGCCAGGATTGCCTGATCGACGTTAACGTGGTGTTTGAAGGTGAGGTCGAACTGGGCACCGGTGTGCGCATCGGGCCGAACTGCGTGATTCGCAATGCCCGGCTTGGTGACGACGTTGTGGTTGAGGCCAATACTCTGATCGATGGCGCCCAACTGGGCGCTGGCGCCACGGTAGGCCCTTTTGCCCGTCTTCGCCCGGGAACCGAGCTGGATGAGGGTGCCAAAATTGGTAATTTTGTCGAAACCAAAAAAGCGCGTCTCGGCGCTGGCAGCAAGGTGAACCACCTCAGTTACATCGGCGATGCGGTGATTGGCGAAGGAGCCAACATTGGCGCTGGCACCATTACCTGCAATTACGACGGCGTAAACAAGTTCGTAACCGACATTGGCGCCGGTGCTTTTGTTGGCTCTAACAGCACGCTGGTCGCGCCGGTTACCATCGAGGCCGGTGCCTTTGTCGGTGCCGGGTCGGTACTGACCAAAACCGCACCGGCCGACCAGCTGACGGTTGGCCGGGCGCGCCAGGTGACGGTAAAAGGCTGGACGCGCCCGGCCAAGCAGTAACGGCAACGCTCGTTGGGCTGGTACGAAGTAAGAGACCGACTAAATTTGAATTCAGCCCGGGCGGCTTAAGCGCTGGCCGGGCACTCACAACCGATTCATGACGGCCCAAAAGAAAAGGGCGGCGAATCACAAGGAGCAAAACTATGTGTGGCATTGTAGGCGCAGTAGCACAGCGGGACGTGGCAGAAATTCTGGTCGAAGGCTTGCGTCGTCTCGAATACCGGGGCTATGACTCGGCAGGCGTGGCGATCATTAACGACGAACAGATGCATCGGGTGCGTCGTGTCGGTAAGGTCAGTGAACTGGCTGCGGCACTGGACGAGTCGCCGCTTTCCGGCGGTACCGGCATCGCCCACACCCGCTGGGCGACGCACGGCCAGCCAAACGAGCGCAACGCTCATCCGCATGTGTCGGGTGACAACGTGGCCGTGGTGCACAACGGCATTATCGAAAACCACGCCCGCTTGCGTCGTGAACTGGAGCAGGATGGGTTTGCCTTTACCTCGGAAACCGATACCGAAGTCATCGCCCATTTGATCGAAAAAGAACTGCGCACTGCCGACTCCCTGTTGCAGGCCGTGCAGCGCGCGCGCAAACAACTGGTCGGTGCCTATGGCACGGTGGTGATGGACCGGCGCGATCCGTCCCGGCTGATCGTCGCGCGTTCCGGCTCTCCGTTGGTGATTGGCCTGGGCATTGGTGAAAACTTCATTGCGTCCGACCAGCTAGCCTTGCTGCCGGTAACGCAGCAGTTTATTTTCCTGGAAGAGGGTGACGTTGCCGAAATTACCCGGCGCAGCGTGCACATTGTGGATGCAGACGACCAGGTGGTCGAACGCGCCAGCCAAACCAGCGACATCACGCACGATGCCGGCGACAAGGGCCCGTTCAAGCATTTCATGCTGAAAGAAATTCACGAACAACCCGACGCCATCAACAACACTCTGGAAGGCCGCATAACCGATACCGATGTGGTGACCGAAGCCTTTGGCGCGGGGTCCAACGACATACTCGCCGGCGTTGAAAACGTTCAGATCGTCGCTTGTGGTACGTCCTATCACGCTGGCCTGGTGGCGCGTTACTGGTTTGAAGAAGTCGCCGGGGTACCCTGCCAGGTTGAGATCGCCTCTGAGTTTCGGTATCGCAAATCGGTTGTCGCGAAGAACGCCCTGTTTGTCACCATATCCCAGTCAGGCGAAACCGCCGACACTCTGGCGGCGTTGCGGTTGGCGAAAGACCTGGGTTACACCTCTACGCTGGCCATCTGCAATGTGCCGGGTTCATCGCTGGTGCGCGAATCAGACCTGGCGTACATGATGCGGGCCGGTGCTGAAATTGGCGTCGCCTCCACCAAAGCCTTCACCGTTCAGTTGATTGGCTTGATGTTGCTGGTGCTGAGTGTTGCCAAGCACCGGGGCGTCGACCAGGCTGTGATTGGCCGAATCGTTCAGGGCTTGCGCGGCTTGCCCGCCCAAATGAAGCAGGCGCTGACCCTGGCGGAAACCATTGAAGACCTCGCCGAAGACTTTGCCGACAAACACCATGCGCTGTTTCTGGGCCGCAGCACCCAATACCCGATTGCGATGGAAGGTGCGCTGAAGCTGAAAGAGATCAGCTACATTCATGCCGAAGCCTACGCCGCTGGCGAATTGAAGCATGGCCCGCTGGCGCTGATCGACAGCGACATGCCGGTGATCGTGGTGGCGCCGAATAACGACCTGCTGGAAAAACTGCACAGCAATATGGAAGAAGTGCGCGCCCGGGGCGGCCAGCTCTACGTGTTCGCTGACAAGGGCGCGCATTTTACCGCGGGTGAAGGGCTTAAGCTGATCGAACTGGAACCGATCGACGACATACTGGCGCCGGTTCTGTATACCGTGCCGCTGCAGCTGTTAAGCTATTACGTTGCCATCATCAAGGGTACCGATGTCGACCAGCCCCGTAACCTCGCCAAGTCAGTCACCGTCGAGTAGGGCAATCAGCCATCGCCCCTTTTTGGGGTGATGGCTGGTCAGTTGTGTAAATAGATGGTATAAACCGGGGTTAGAAAAAAGGGAATCTGGGCGGAGTGGTTGGAACCACCGTTGCCAACGCCCCCGGTAGACTGTTTGAATCAAAAAGGAATTTGATAATGCTTCCTGCTGTATTTTTTTCACGGTTAATGTTTCTTGCCCAGCGCGTAACCACCAAAACTTCCTCTGTTTTATTCGCCACCTGTGGCCTGGTATTGCTCGCCACCGGCTGTGCAGACGGCTCCGGCTCCGATTCTGGCGGCAGCGTCAACAACCAGTCCCAGTCCCCCGGTACAGCACTGCGTACCTCCTCGTTTGAGTCGTCGACACAATGCCCGAGCGGTGGTGTGTTGCTGGAGCTCGGTTTCGACACCAACAAAAACGACATCCTCGATGAGGACGAAGTGCAGACCACTCAGGAAGTGTGTCATGGCACAAATGGTACCGATGGATTCAATGGCACTGACGGTGAAGATGGAACCGACGGCGTAAATGGCACCGACGGTGTGGATGGTACTGATGGAGAAAATGGTACACCCGGACTGGTAAACCTGGTCGAACTGACGGTTGAAGAACCTGGCCTGAATTGTCCCTATGGCGGAACCCGTATTGACAGTGGCCTGGATGCTGACGGTAACGGCAGCCTGTCAGAAACTGAAATTGGCAGCCAGACCCAATATGTATGCGAGCAGCAAAGCTGCCTGTGGACAGACAACGACGATGGCACCACCACCATCAGTTGTGATGGTGAAGATGACCGGGTGGTATTGAACCCGGATGCACTCGGCTTTACCTCTCGTACCAGCTGTGGCGTGTCTATTGATCACCCAGAAGTTGTTGATGCTACGATCCCGCTGATTTATACCATTGATGCGATTGGTAACGATCTTAAGTTTATTACCTTGTCAGTACTGGATGGTGATGTACAGATCAGCAATTCCCGGTTGTTAACATCAACTGTGAACAACCCGCTGGAATTTGAGCGCAGCGCCATATCGGTGTATTTCGATACTTACCAAGAGGCGACCGGAGGGCGTTACCAGGCACTGTTGAACGAGGAATTGAACCAAATGGCACTGGTCTATTTCGATGAAGACGAATTACCCGGCGAAGGGTATCTTGGCTCGGTGTTTCAGGCATTTACCACCGAAGGTGGACCCGGCGTATGCAACCGGGTGTTATCGGTCGCCGATTAAACGTTGAAATTTGGCGCCCTAGTTAGCAAGGACGAACACAATACCGGGTAACTGGTATTAACCACTACCGTTACTCAGGGGTGTGTATGAACAATCTAGGCCGTAGCTTGCATATCGATGTTGCAAAAGGCATTTCCATCATTCTGGTGGCTTTGTCGCACAGCAACTTCATTTACTTTGCCCCCAAGTTTTCAGCTGCCATGGCTTTGTTCCGGATGCCGCTGTTCTTTTTCCTGTCGGGCATTTTCTTCACCACGGCCGTCAGCTTCAGGCCGTTTCTGATGAAGAAAGCGGATACCCTATTAAAACCTTACGCCATTACCATGCTGCTGGTGTTGCTTGTGCTCTTCATGGCAGACTCGGGTGCCATGCTGTACAAAATAAAGGTCATTCTTTATGGCAATGGCCAGATTACCAAGTGGGAGCCCTTGTGGTTTCTGACGCACCTGTTTGCGTTACATGTCTTGATGTATCTGGTATTCCGGTTCACCCGCATCAGTGCCTGGCCCTCCTACCTGAAAGTCGTGCTTGTGGTGGCTTTGCTGGCGGCAGGCAGCCTGCTGATAGATGTGTTCTGGAACAAGTCGATCTCGATTATGGGTCGAGCAGTTGAGTTTCCCGGCCTGCCTTTTAGCCTGGATCTGGTGCTGATCAGCAGCGCTTTCTTCTCGATGGGGTTCTTTTTGAAAGACCGGGTCGTTGAGTTCAAGCCCGTGTTACCGGCGCTGGTGTTTGCACTGCTTGTGCTGGTTGGTGTTGCTTACTTTACCCAGGCAGAGCTGGTGTTGTTCAAACGAATTCTGAATGAGCCGGTGCTTGCCTTGCTTGGAGCATTCAGTGGTATTTACATTGTCCTGTGTGTGTCATGGCTGTTACTAAAAACCGACAGGGTTAGCCGGGTGCTGATTCTGTATGGCCAGAAGAGCCTGTTCATTCTGATCTTTCACATGTTTATTGGGCGAAGCCTGTTCGAGGCCATGATGCGCTATTGGGGTGACCAATATGAGTTGTATTATGCGCTGCTGTCTTTCGTGGTGAGTATTATTGTGCCGCTTTATATTGCCAGGGTGGTGGCACTCAATAAACTGCTGACTTTTTTGTACCTGCCATTTACCCGTATTAAACCCCCGGTTTTAGTAATGAGAGATAAGGGGGCCTGAACAGCCCCTAGCCAGTTGAGCCAACCGGGGTTGGTTGGCTCAATAACGGCCTTTCAAGAGAGCGACTTCACACGGCGGCGACTGAACATCAAGCCGGCAAGGCCAAGTCCGACCAGAGCAATTGAGCCAGGCTCAGGGACGCTTACCGCAAATTGGGTAACATGACTGATCACCCAGCCATCCAGTTTTCCATTGCCGTTTTTATCGACCAGAGGCTCCAGGTCAGCCAGTTGGAAGACGCCCCAGTCGAGGCTAGCCGTATTGGACATCAATGCCCAGGATTTGGCATTTTTGATGAGGTAGTAGGCCGGTTCCTGGCTCAGAGAGAAGGCAAAAACGTTATCGCCATTGGTACTGAACAGGCCGACATCTTCGTCTTTCACCGAATACTGAAACTCGGGCGAGCTGTTTAGAATAGAATTCACCCAGGAAGTCTCTGTCGTAGGGTTGGAATTGTCGAGCGTGTCGGTGATGGCAAGAACCGAGTCTGTTTCTCCAACGTCAGTGCCATTGAAGCTACCGGCATCTGTGATGACGTAAGCCTGAGTGGTGCCAGCGAGTGCGCCTAACAACAAACATGTTGCCAGGGGTTTAAATAAGGGTTTAGCGGAGCTTAGAGGGCTCTCATACTGCTTGGAAGACATCATATACCACCATCCTATGGGAGTTATGTCGGGCAATATGATGCTGAGCAAAGGCTATGCCATTGAGGTGTAAGCCTTGCGGGGTGTGACTTGTGTCACAAATGAAAGATCATGTTGTAAAATAAACCGACACAATCATTGTTCTTTCCGGTGCGACAGCTGTGCAATCAGGCCCTCGGGTATCGAGGGCCGACCGCGCTGATTCAGCGCTGTTGCGATTATTTTTGCACCCAGGCAGAGGGCATTGTCCGACTGCCGGATCACGCTTTGTTCAAATACAAATCGGACTCTGTCCATCATGCTGAAATTCAGGCCAATGTAGAACTCATCCTGGCTGGTGAGCGACCGTTTGTAGTCTAGTTCGGCCCGCACGACCACCAGATTGATGCCCTCGCGGGCCAGAGCGGCGAAGTCGACACCCCGGTCCAGCAGGAACTCGTGCCGGCAATGCTCCAGGTAGTTCTGGTAGACCGCATTGTTGACGATGCCCTGCAGGTCACATTCATAATCCCGGACTTTGAAGTCGAGTCTGTACTGATAGCTCATTGGTTCGATTCAAACCCTTCCAGAACATTAACGGCGTTAATGCCAATGGCGTCGACATCGTAGCCGCCTTCCATGGTGAACAGGGTTGGCAGGTTCAGGCTGGCGATGCGCTGGCCCATGGTCAGGTAGTCGGCCGAGGTCAGTTTAAAGAAGGAGATCGGGTCGCCTTCGAAGGTATCTACCCCCAGCGCCACGATGACGGCATCCGGTGCGTACCGTTCAATTTCCCGACAGGCCTTTTCCAGTCCTTCCTGCCAGACGCTAAATGGGGTGTTGGGTGGGTAGGCAATGTTCAGGTTATACCCCTCGCCTTCGCCCTCACCGATTTCGTCTTCAAAGCCGAGGAAATGCGGGAAGGCAAAGTCCGGGTCGCCGTGCAGGCTGATGGTGAGCACATCGTTGCGGTCGTAAAAGATGCTTTGAGTGCCATTGCCGTGATGGAAATCGACGTCGAGAATCGCCACCCGCTGTGCGCCCTGGTCCAGAAATGCCTGGGCAGAGATGGCGGCGTTGTTGAAAAAACAGTAGCCGCCGTACATGTCGGAGGCCGCATGATGGCCGGGCGGGCGACACAGGGCGAATGCCGCCCGGTCGCCGCTGGCGACGCGCTTCTGTGCCGTTAGCGCTACCTGGGCGGAGGCATAGGCGGCATCCCAGGTGCCTTCGGTAATGGAAGACTCGGCTGAAAAGCTGAAGTAACCGAGGCGGCCATCAATGTCTTTGGGTTCGCGGTGTCTCATGCCCCGCCCGGCCCAGATGGCGGGTATGGCTTCGCCGGGCTTGCCAGCGGCGGTCCATTCGTCCCAGCACTGTTTGAGAAAGTCGACATAGTCGGCGCCGTGAATACGCAGTATCGGGTCGAGACCGAATTCTTCGGGTTCGATGACATCGCCCAGCTTCTGATGAATCACCCGCGCCAGAATGGTCTCGGCCCGGGAGGGTTTTTCGTAGGGGTCGACCAGAATGCCGCCATCGAGTTCAGACTTGACCGTACGGCGGTGATGCAGGGGCGAGAAAACGGTTTTCATGGCGGCTGAGATCCGTGAATTTGGGAAAGCGCACTTTCTCACAGCGGAGAATATCTCTCAATGCTTTGGCGTGGCGTGGGCCTGGAAGTCGGGCATAAAAAAACCCACCGCCAGGTGGGTTTCCAAATGCGCTGATGGCTACATCAGGCAGTGGCGTCTCTGCGACGACGGGCAGCAAACAAGCCCAGCAGGCCAGCACCGACGAGGGCGATGGTACCTGGTTCAGGCACTTCGGTGATGACCGACAGTACTGAGTTGCCGACGTAGAAATCACCCAACAAGGACGTTACGGTCACATCCAGCATGCCATCGGCGTTCAATGAAGCCAGGGCTTGCAGTTCCAGTTCGCTGTTGAAGTCGTTGGCGACGAACGTAACACCGCCAGTATCGAAGTCGAAATCTTCAACGGTAACCAGCGTCCACTCAAAGCTATTCCACCACTGGTCGCTATCGTCACGAATATCGATACTCAGGGTGCCGCTTACGGCAGTGCCCAGGGTAAACGCATTATCGTTCAGGTCGTGAGTGTAGGAGAATGACTGCCAGGTAGACAGATACTGGTTCTGTTCGACGGTATCAACGATCAGGCCAGCGTGAGCAACGGAGACGCTCGCTACCAGACCGATCAGAGTCAAACCTATATTTTTTAACATAAAAGAACCCCTTCCTTTGAGAGATGTAACATTTCCATTTTCATGGTTGGCATAGCGAATGCAAACCTCGGGCCAACCTCATTATGGCCCGGTATTCCGGGGTTTGGTGGCAAATGAGCCGCCTGATTTAATAACGCCTGTAAAACTTGTCGACATTGAATAGGGCTGACGGCTCCCTGGGGTGAACGGGTCGGGCCTATCTGGTCTGCAGTCGGTTTTCAACGGTTGGCCAGGGGGTGTCCTGCCATAAAAAAACCCACCTTTCAGTGGGTTTCTGGTGCCATGACCCTTAATTCAGGCGTTGGCGTCTTTGCGCCGGCGTGCCAGGAGCAACCCAAAGGCACCCGCCCCCAGTAGCGCAATGGTGCCTGGCTCGGGGACTTGAGAGATAACCGATAAAACAGAGTTGCCTACGTAGAAGTCGCCCAACAGCGACGTCACAGTGACATCCAGCAAACCATCGGCATTCAGTGAGGCCAGGGCAGCCAGCCCCAGTTCGCTGTTAAGATCATTGGCGTAGAAGCTAAAGCTGTCGGTATCAAAGTCGAAATCCTCGACAATCACCAGAGACCACTCAAAGCTTTCCCACCAGCCATCCTGGTCGTCACGAATGTCGATGCTCAGAGTACCGCTGACCGCAGAGCCCAGCGCAAAGCCATCGTCATTGATATCGTGAGTGTAAGAATACGACTGCCAGGTGGAGAGATACCGGTCATTTTCGATGGTATCAGTGATCAAACCGGCATGGGCAACGGAAATGCTCGTCACCAGGCCTGCCAGTGTCAGACCTATCATTTTTAACATGTTTTCACCCTATCCTTTGAGAGAAACGTTTACTCCTTATTGCACCATTCACATGGCTTTATATTAGCGTGCACTAATCACACCATTGTCTTAAGCGGCCCGTGGGCTCCACTGGCCAATGTTTGGTCAACCGTTTTGCCGTGAAAAGGGGTCGACACTGTAAAACTTGCCGACATTCAGGCGCGCAGTGCCTCAAGGTCTGCTTCGCTGCCCCTAGGGTGCTTAAGTCGGCTCCAGACTTTTTCGTGAAAATAGAACGCAACGGTGTTGATGGCCGGTTCCACCATGGCCACCAGGCTGCCGATCAGGATGTCGCCGGTCAGTGCCCAGGTCACCAGGAAGGCAACGGTGAAGTGCATAACAGCGAAGGTAACGGTTTTGACCAGATCGCGATTCCGGGTCAGGGCTTTGGTTTTTTGCAGTGCTAGGTACATGAGTGCGCTTACCTGTGATGTTCGGTGATGCTGCAAATGATAATCGCTTTCATTTAAAGTTAAAGACTATCGAAGTTATCTGGCTGATAGTTCTACTATATCAGCTGGTCCTCATTCGTCGGAACGCCAGCCAGCGCCACAGTCGCTCTAGTGGCCCCTGGCCAATGCGGGTAATCCAGACGTGGGCAATACCAATCTGCAATACCGTAACCACTGCCACGATCAGCAGGGTTTCGAGCCGGTTCAGGTTGCCCCACAGGCCGGGTGCAACCTGTGAGAAGAACAACACGGTCAGAGTCGACTGGCTAAGATACAGCGTAAAAGCCATCTTGCCGGTGTTTCTGAGTGCGGTGACCAACCAGTGCCCTGATTTTGCCAGGGGCACCAGCAGCGATGCATAGCCGATCGCCATGGGCGGGCCCGCCACCATCATTAGGCTGATGGTTGATTGTGCCGCACTGGATTCCAGCCCCCACAAATAACGCATCCCCAAAACCCCGGCTCCCCAAAGGAACCCGAGCGCCCACAGAGGCAGCGCCCAACGCCAGGCATTCGGGTTGTTAAAAAAGCCGACACGGTACAGTGCGATACCAATCAGCATCAGTCCGGTGCTGAACCAGAAGGTGATGAACGGCATCACCATCAACATGAAGGCGTTTTCAGTGATGTTTTTTAAAGTTCGTTCGCCCAGGTCACTGTTGGTTGCGCGCAGTTCTGCGAGCGTTTCCTGGCTATAGGGCAGGTCGGGTACCTGCATCAGGTTTTCGCCGGTCATCAGTGAGCCAAAGAGGGTGTAGCCAAGGAACAGCTGGCCGATCAGTAAAAAGGCAATGCCGGTGGTGACCAGGCGGCGTACGGAATCGCCCAGGTGGCGAATCACGAAGAAACCACAGAGCGCATACAACGCCAGCACGTCACCAAACCAGATGAAAAAACCGTGCAGCAGGCCGATAACCAGCAACCAGCCCAGCCGACGCTTGATCCAGGGTTTTGGGGTGGTTCCGCGTTGCTCCATTCGGTCCCATTGCACCGCCAGGCCAACTCCGAACAACAGGCTGAACAGGCTCATGAACCGGGATTCGACAAACAGCGACTGGAACAGATACACCCAGTCATCGACCGGGCCACCCGCCTCGTTCCAGCGCGGTACCGAGTAGGCAATGTCTGGCGCGGTCATCGAGTAGATGTTCATGATGTAGATGCCGAGAATGGCAACACCGCGTATCAGGTCGAGGCTGTCGATCCGGTTCTGTGTGCTGGTCGGTTGCATGGCGGGTCGTCGGCCAGGTTGGGAAGTTGCCATGCAGTTTGCCAGAAAAACCAGAGGCGGGTTACCGCCGTCAGTCACAGAAAATGGATTCAGGGGCGGGTGACGGGTGTCGCAGCAGTGGCGTCAGCCGCTGGTTTGGTTGAAAACAGCGTTGTTAAGGTAACCAAAAGCGCGACTGGGATAACCCAGGCCTCCGGCGTGCCCAGGGTATACAGCGTTAAACTGCTAAAGGCCAAAGCGACTACAGGAATGGGCAGCAGTAACCAGAGGGCTTTGTTGCTGGCAACCATCAGCGCGTACCCCAGAGTGGCCAGTGCCGTTGCATCCGGCGCAAGGCCAACAAACTCTGCGCTGCCCAGCGGGCGACCAAACATCAGGCTGGTAAAGGGATGAACAATAACGGCGTAAACCAGCATCACAAACCCTGCCGATCCTCTTGCATCCCGCCTGGCCAGCGGCCGGTTCAGTTGTGGGCTAATACCGACCAGCAGGATCAAACCCGCCTCCAGCAAAAAGAACGGTACCGCATACCTTGCTGCCCAGTTCACCGGTGCGTAATAGAGCCACAGGAATAAACAGGCACTGCAGATCCAGAACGCAGCGAGCAACAGGGCCGTTGCGATTTGAACCGCCCGGTGGCGCGACCAGACGCCCACCAGCAGCAAACACCCCAGTGCAATGACAGCGGGTAGCAAGGCACCGACCAGCGAATTAATCTGATCAAACAGGCGCCAGTAAACCCGTTCAGAGAACAGAATAAAATCACTCAGGCGGTAGCTGAGCCAGGTGTCCATTACAGATCGCGCACGTACGCGGCCATGCGCTCGCGCTGCTTGGAGTCGGGCAGGGGCCCGGCGGCGCAAGCCATGTTTTCCCGCATGTGATCGACCCGGGTGGTTGCCGGTATGGTGCAGGTGATGGCCGGGTGGGAAATCACATACTTCAACAAGAACTGGGCCCAGTTTGTAGCGTCGAATTCACGGGCCCAGGCAGGCAGGGGTTTGCCTTCCAGCTGGTGAATTAACTGCTTTTGCTGAAACGGCCGGTTGGCGATAACCGCAATGCCCTTGTCCATTGCCAGTGGCAGAATGCGGTTTTCGCTATCGCGGTTGAGAATGTTGTAGGAGACCTGAATAAAATCGAGCGGCTGCCCATGCATGATGTTTTCAAACTCGGCATGACGACGGCTTTCCGAGGTGGTAATGCCAATGTAGCGGACCTTGCCCGCGGCTTTCATCTGTCGTAATAAGCGCAGATGCGATTCCCAGTTCACCAGGTTATGCACCTGCAATAAATCGAAACGCGGCACGCCCCAGCGTTGTTCTGAGGTTTCTATTTGGCTGGCGCCGTTGTTGGCATTGGACGTCCAGACCTTGTCGGCCGAAAAAACCGGTGTCGACTCGCCGAGTTTGTTAAGCCCGAAACCCAGGGTGTTCTGAGACGAGCCATACATGGGCGATGAATCTATCATGCGACCGCCCGCTTCAAAGAAAGCCGCCATAACAGCGGCGCTCTCGTTCAGCAGGGTGGTGTCGTTGCCGACGTTAAAGGTGATCCAGGTGCCCAGTCCAACGATGGGCATGGCCTCGCCAGAGGAAGGAATGGCGCGGGTTCGTACCTCGGGCACAGAATCTGCCCAACCGCTGGGCGGCAGCACTGATGCCCCGGCCAGCGCCAGACTATGCTGCAGCAGTCGGCGGCGTGTGAGGGTCGGGCTTCGGTCGGTCACGGCTTACCCCAGCGGAAGAACAATGACAGAGGTAAGGGTAGTAGAACTTCAGCGGGCGGGAAGCCCCAGTTGTTGCCGGTAGGCATTGTGACGGGCAAGCAACGAGCCGTCCTGCTCCATTTGCAGCAGGATGCGTGTGAGGTCGGGGAGTAAATGCTGGTGGTCGCGGTGGATATAGTGATACACGTTAACGCTGGTGAGGGGTGTTTTTAACCGGTGAATATCCGATAGGCCCATTTCTACGACAAAGTATTGGGCTGACAATTCTGGGGAAATGGCGGCGTCAATTCGGCCCTGGTTCAATAGCTGAATGAGTTGACGCGTCTGGTTGACTTCAACCCATTGCACATTGCCAGGCCATGTCAGCCCAAAGGTCAGACTGCGGAGTCGGCCCAGCCGCACCCTCTCCTGGCCCAGTAACGCTTCCCGGGTTGTGGCTTCGCCTTTCACAAAGGCGGTGATGTAAATCTGGGTCAGCGGTACGTGTACTTGAAGGAGATCGGGGTTTCGTTGCTGGTGACCGTCTATCTGAGCCATAACGGCATCGATATCTCCGGCGGCTATCATCCGGCTTTCGCGTGCCGTTGGGACTTCGACGAAAATGATGGCCTGACCCAGTTGTTCATACACGTCGGTCATCAAGGTCGTGCCAACCTGGTTCACGGCATTACCGGGAATTGAGGAGACGACGAGAGGCCTGGGTTCAGAAAGGCACGTTGATTGTAAGCCCGACATCAAAAACAAGGCCCCAAGGCCATTACGAACGCATGATGTCCGGTGCAGGAAGACCCCAATAGGCATAGGCTGACTACGTTGACTGCGTCTATGAAAGGTAGCACAAGCTTGTCGGGGGGCTCTTTAATCGGGGTTTCTTTACCCGAAGAGTTACCACAGGGGCAATTGTGCCGGAGCGTCCTGGTGTGGCACCTGGCTCAGCCGGTACCCCACGCCCAGCAAGCGCACCGGGGCGCTGCGCCGGTGCCAGGCTTCATCCAGCAGGGCGTTGAAAACAGACGCATCCGGGGCGGTATGACTGTGCTCTGCCGTGGTTTGCTGGAAATCATTGAACTTGACCTTAACCACTGCCCCTTCAATGCGATAACCGGTCAGCCGCGCAAAGCGCCGCTCCAGGTCGTCGATCAGATCGGGCAGGGCGTTTCTGCAATGCTCCAGGTCGGGCAAGTCCTGAGCGAAGGTGTTTTCGGTACTGACCGACTTTCGTTGCCGCGTCACCTTAATACTGCGCTCGTCGCGCCCATGGGCGAGGTCCCATAGCCGTTGCCCGAAGCTGCCGTTGCGTTCCAGCAAGGTGCGCAGCGATTGCTGGCGCACATCGCCGCAGGTGTAAAGCCCTTGGGCATGCAGCCGCTCAGCGGTGCGTTGCCCGACGCCGTGGAGCTTGGTGACCGGCAAGTCGAGCACGAAGGCGTCTATTTCATCGGGCAGAATGACTTTCAGGCCGTCCGGCTTATTCCAGTCGCTGGCAATCTTGGCGAGAAATTTGTTGGGTGCCACGCCGATCGATACCGTTAGCCCCACTTCCTGTTGCACGGCTTCCCGAATCGCTTCCGCCATGCGGGTGGCGCTGCCCTGGCAGGCTGGGCTGTTGCTGACATCCATATAGGCTTCGTCGAGTGATAACGGCTCGATCAGATCGGTATAGCGCCGGTAGATATCGAAAATCTGGGTGGAAACCTCCTTGTATACCTCCATACGGCCGCGCACCAGAGTCAGGTGCGGGCATTTTTTCAGCGCCATGGCGGTCGACATGGCCGAGCGAACGCCAAAAGCGCGTGCCTCGTAGTTGCAGGTTGCAATAACCCCGCGCCGGTCCACCGCGCCCCCAACGGCGATGGGGATGCCGCGCAATGCCGGGTTATCGCGCATTTCAACGGCCGCGTAGAAGCAATCGGCATCGCTGTGGAGGATTTTTCGCATGGTGTGGTGGCGTCGGGTGATTACAACAGAGGGGAAAGTATGGTCAGCAACTGTATGGATGTCCAGTCAACAGGGTTGGTTAATCTGTAGTCAGCCGGGTTATTAAGCCGGTTATTTTTATGATATCGATCACAAATGCCCGCGGCGGCAAGCGACCCGTCAGTATGCCTTGGTTACACTCCGCGCGCCTCGGAATGAGGTGTTAGTTTCATTTATTAAGGATATTTCGTTAAGGAGAAGTACCATGAAAAAGTTGTTGCTTACTGCTGGTTTGACCGTTGCAATGTCGGGTACCGCCATGGCCGGAAGTGGCCCGGGTTGTGGTTTGGGGTCGATGATTTTTGCAGAAAAAACCGGAACCTTTAACCATGTTCTGGCCAGCATCACCAATGGCATTTATTCCAACCAGGCCTTCGGTATGTCTACCGGTACCCTGGGTTGCGATTCAAGCCAGTCGATCGAATACACTCAGGTCGCAGCCTATCTCGACACTAACCTGGATCAGGTAGCGGTCGATATGGCGCGTGGCGAAGGCGAAGCACTGGACGGTCTGGCAACACTGCTCGACATTCAGGCAAGCGACCGCGCTGCATTTTCTGCTGCTGCACAAGCCAACTTCACTCGCATCTTTCCGTCTGCAGACACAACTCGCGAAACCGCGGTTGATTCACTGATGGCCGTGCTGCGTGAAGATCAGAACCTGGCTGTATACGCACTGAACGCCTAAACCCGGCGTTGCTACGGGGAGTCGTCGGCTCCCCGGTTTCCCCTTCCCTGTATTTGTTATTCAAGGCTTTATTACCGTGAAAACCGGAATTGCCCGCACCCTCGGTGGTGCGCTGGTGTTGCTGCTGCTCGGGCCAGCTGCAATCGCTGCTAGTACCTCATTTAACACCAGCTGGATCCATTGGGTTGAACAGAACCGCTTGTACCATGACGATGGCTGGTACAAGGTCATGCATTACCGGGCCATATCGGGCGGTGCGCGCAGCGATGTGGAAGATGCCGACTTTTTTTTTGCCCCGGCTGGCCGGTTCGACCCGGTTGCGGAGCTGTTTTCAAGCGTGCGTGCCTTTATGACCGACACGCCCGAACTGGGCGATGCTGCTGCTCAGTGCCGTTACCCGCGACGTTTTGAATGGGTGCTCGAAAACTTTCCCGAAGACATTGTTTTCCCGCAGGTTGAGTGCCCGGCTTTGTCTGCGTTTATTGAACAATCGGCGCCCTCGGGCATGACGTTAATTTACCCCAACGCCTATCTGAACAACCCGGCGTCCATGTTTGGCCACACCTTCGTGCGCATCGACGGGCAAAGCGGGGGCGAAACCCGAAACGCTCTGCTGGCATTATCCGTCAGCTACGGCGCCGATGTTCAGCCGAATGAAAACGGCTTTGTTTATGCGTTTAAAGGGCTTACCGGGTTGTACCCGGGGTCGGTGCGTTCCCACCCGTATTATCGACAGGTGCAGAATTACAACGAACTGGAATCCCGGGATATCTGGGAATACCCGATGAATTTTTCGCCGGCCCAGGCCGAAACCTTTATTAAGGCGGGCTGGGATTTAAAAGACATCAACATCAATTACGCCTACCTGCTGGAAAACTGCTCCTACCGGTTGCTCAGTTTATTGGAAGCGGCATTTCCCCAGTACGATCTGGTCGACGACTTCGATGTGTATGCCGTGCCCGTCGATACCCTGCGAACACTGGGTGGTGCCGGGTTGCTCGAAGCGCCACGATTCCGGCCTGCCATTGCCAGCCGCATTCATTTTCTGGTCGGTGAACTGGCCGATGAACAGGTTGAGCTGGCGCAACGCCTGGTCGATGACGCCGTCGCCCCGGCCGATACGGAAGCACTGGCGCAATTGCCTGCAGAGCAGCAGCGCCTGGTGGTCGATCTGGCGTACGAGTATTCGCGCTTTAAAGCCAAGAAAGAAAGCTCAGGCATGGCAGAGGTATCCTATGGCCTGTTGCGCTTGCGCGCGCAACAATCCGCTGGTCAGATAGCGCCGCCTCCCGAAGCCTGGCCATCCGAACCCATGCAGGGCCATGGCGTTCGCCGTGCCGGTGTTGGGCTGGGTTACGGGGCCGATAACACCGTGCATGCCCGGTTCCGGTTTCGCCCGGCCTATCACGACAACTACGATCGACAGGCAGGCTTTCTCGATAACGCTCAGGTGAATGCCTTGCAAGCCGAAGTGCGGTTATCGGTCGACGAGGACGACGCGGCCGATCTGGCACTCGACCGGCTCGACCTGGTCGACTTCCGGTCGCTGAACCCCTATCACGCCATGACGCCCTCGCTCGCCTGGGCGGGTCGTTTGGGCTGGTTGCGCCAGAACCCGCAGGAAAAAGCCCTGCCGTTCGGGGCTGAAATTGGCCTGGGAAGAGCGGTAAGCACGGGAAGCAACAGCCTGGGCTTTCTGCTGGCGACGGCCGAAGCCACAACCGCTCCGCAACTGCTGGCCGGGCTGCACGCTGGCTGGCTGGTCGACGTTGCCGCTCACGATCGCTTCGGCCTGGAGGCGCGGCTGGCCCATGATGTGTTGGCTGAAGAACCCTCGGCCACTCTGACCGCAACCTATAACCGGGTGCTCTCAACGCACCGCGCCGTTCGCTTTCAACTGGCGGCGAGAACGCAGGGCCAGACACTGGAGAGCAGCGCCACGCTGGACTTCAACTGGTACTTCTAACCGGGCTGCGTTAACCCTGTGGTCATACTTCTGTGCTAGGTGTAGGCTCCTAGCAAAGGCCGCTGTTGCCGGCCGTGATCTCATGCAGAGGAAGACAGAGTGAAGAAAACGTCCATGGCGCTTGGCAGTGGCGGCGCCCGCGGTCTGGCCCACATCGGCATCCTCCGGGCGCTGCAAGACAGCGGCGATTACCAGATCAGTTCCATTGCCGGTTCATCCATTGGTGCGCTGGTTGGCGGCTTGTATGCGGCCGGCAAGATGGATGATTACGCCGACTGGGTCAGCGAGCTGTCGCTTGGCGAAATCTGGAAGCTGCTCGACTTTTCCTATTCCCGGGTCGGGCTGTTCAAGGGCGACCGCATTATGGATCGCCTGGCCGAACTGGTGGGCGACACCCAAATCGATGACCTCAACATGCCGTTCAGTGCGGTGGCGACCGACATTCAGAAACGGGAAGAAGTCTGGATCACTCAGGGGTCCATGTTCGAGGCGATTCGTGCCTCCATCGCCATTCCCGGTTTCTTTACCCCGGTACGCCGACATGGCCGGTTGCTCGTCGACGGTGGCTTGCTGAGTCCGTTGCCGATGACACCGCTGCTGTACCACGATGCCGAATTCAACGTCGTCGTCTCCCTGAACGGCAACGCGCATCAGCCCGAGCCGATAAAGCCAGTGCCGGACGAAGCGGCGGATCCGCAAGATGAGCCGTCCAACAAACTGCTGCAATGGTTTCAGCAAACCCGTCAATCGCTGGGGTTTGAAAATGCAAGCCAGGGCAACTCGAACTCGGTTGTCGATATTTTTGCCCAGTCGGTAGAAGCCATGCAGGACCGGATTGCCCGCTACCAATTGGCGGCGTTCGAGCCGGATCTGCTGATTGAAGTGCCGGTCGATGCCTGCGGCATTCTGGATTTTCATCGCGGTAAAGAGATGATCGATCTGGGGTACGAGCTAACCCTGGAGGCGTTAAAAAACAAACGTTAGTGCCCGCCAGGGCTGTGCTCAGTTGGACCGGGATAAATCAGGTGGTTCATCAAGGTCGTCTTCTGTGGCGTCCGGGTCCGGTTTGCGCAACTGGTGTTCCCATTCTTCCATCAATGATTTCACGCGTTCTACATAAGCCTTGTTCTGTGCAATCGGCGTGTTGATGTCGTACAGACTGGCCAGCTCAACCATCGAAGCACGATCGATGGATTCGAAATCGCCTGCCATTGTCTGTGCTCTGGCTGCATCGTACCCCAGTGCTTCGAACGCGGAGCGGCCCATGCGAATCGAGCTGTCATAGGTTTCCCGAATGATGTCGCGGCAGCCGATCGACCACAGGTCATACACATGCATGCGGTCGCGCGCACGGGCCAGCACATGAACGTTCGGGTAAGTGGTAATGATGTAGCGCGCCAGTTCGGTGATTTTTTCTTTGTCGTCAATAGCGATCACCACCAGTTTCACATCTTCTATGTGAGCGGCTTCGAGCAAATCGGGCCGGGTACCGTCACCAAAGAATACCCGCAGGCCGAAAGCGCGCAGCATTTCCAGCTGGGATGAACTGTAATCGACGACTGTGGTTGTGACGCCACCGGCGCGCAGCATCCGGTTAACCATGCCACCCACCCGCCCGTGGCCGATGATTAACACCTCGCCATGGTCGGTAATGTCATCCATTTTGTCTTCCTGGCCGTGTTCAAAACGCGGCACGATAAAACGGTCGTAGACGATGAACAGCGCTGGGGTGATCACCATCGAGAGCGCAACCACCAGCAACAGCGGGTCGGCGATGGCTTGCGGTATGACCGAATTGGCCACGGTAAAAGACAACAAGACAAACCCGAACTCACCGGCCTGCGCCAGACCCAGTGCGAGCAACCAGCGGTCAGCGCCGTTGACATTGAACAACCGGCCAAGCACAACTAACACACTGGCCTTCACGACGATAAGCAGTGCCGTTAAACCCAGCAGCGCAAGCCAGTGCTCGCCCAGCAAACCGAAATTAATGCCTGCGCCAACGGTCATGAAGAACAGACCCAGTAGCAGGCCTTTAAAGGGCGCAATGTCCGATTCCAGCTCGTGGCGATATTCGCTGTTGGCCAATACAACGCCAGCCAGAAAAGTGCCAAGCGCCGGCGACAACCCAACCAGCGACATCAGCAGGGCGATGCCAATCACAATCAGCAGTGCCGCTGCGGTAAACAGTTCGCGTAACCGTGCCAGGGCAATGAAATTAAACAACGGCCGGGTCAGGTAGTTGCCGGCGACCACGACCAGGGCGATCGCCGTGAGTGTGACCAGGGCGGTTTGCCAGCCATTCAAGCCAGCCACCAGGCTCAGCGTTGCGCCGTGATCGTCGGCTGCAGCGTTGGCGGCACCCCCGTCGAGACCCGCAATGGCGAGCAGGGGCAGCAAGGCCAGCATGGGGATGACGGCAATATCCTGAAACAGCAGAACCGAAAAGCTCGACTGGCCCCCGTCGCTTTTAAACAGGCCTTTTTCGTTCAGCGTCTGCAACACGATGGCGGTGGACGACAACGACAGCACCAGGCCAATCGCCAGCGCCACCGTCCAGGGTTGACCGAGCAGCAGTGCAATGCCGGCGACGGCCAGCGTTGAGAGGGATACCTGCAACCCACCCAGCCCGATCAGGCGGTGACGCATGGCCCAGAGCTTTTTAGGCTGCAGTTCCAGGCCGACCAGAAACAGCATCATCACCACGCCGAATTCGGCAAAGTGTTGCAGTGAAATGACATCCACATGAAGCAGGGTCAGCAGCGGGCTGATCACGATACCCGCAATCAGGTAGCCCAACACCGAGCCCAGCCCCAAACGAGTGGCCAGCGGCACTGCCACGGCGCCGGCACACAGGAAAACAAAGGCCATCAACAGGAAACTGGTCATCGGCTGGCTCTCACAGCAATAGGAGTGGGGGTTTGGTCAGGTCAGCGCTTGGGTCCAAGCAGGAACCAGAGAATGAAGCCCAGCAAAGGCAGCAGCAGTAAAATCAGTATCCACAGAACTTTGCTACCGGTTCCGGCACTACTCTGCGCCGTCTTCAAAATGCCGTAAATAACACAGATCAGTAAAATCAGGCCAAAAAAACCGCCGACTTCAATAGACATGGGTGTCTCCTATAACAGTGTCTCGGGAGCTCACAATAAACGAGGAGGCGACGGACTGGAAGGCAAAGCTCAGGATGCAGGCGGTAGTTGGCGCCCGTTTACCCGGGTTGCCAGGGCACCCTTATCGGTGACACCCAGTTTTTCATAAATGCGGGTCAGGTGGGTGCGTACCGTACCAGGGGCAATGCCCAGCTGCTGGGCGACCTGTTTGTAGCTGAGACCGGCAGCGAAGGCGGAGGCGATTTGCTGTTCGCGAGGGCTAAGCGGTAGCGCAGAGACGGGTCGGGCCTGCAGCAACCAGCGGCTGCCGACCGGCTCGGCCGTCAGTTCAAGCTGGTGGCCGGTGTAACGGCCATGCAACGCCAGTGCTTCGATAACCGCAGCCGGCAGCCGCCGGCGAGAACAGAGGCCCCATTCCTCAATCAGCAGGGCGGTGAAGCGGTCGTCACTGGCGTGCAACACGCCAAACCGGTCTACCAGGGCGGTGTGCCCCTGTGCTCTGGTGACGGCCGCCAGGTCGTTGTTTTGCGCCGCCAAAAACAAATGACGGGTAACCAGCGACTTGAACGCCCGTTCCTGCCGGGAAAAGTCGGCCTGGTTGCGTTCCCGGGCCAGGGTGACAAACACATGCAAGCCAGTGCGCGGGTCGATTTGCATCGTCGAGATCATTTCGCGCGCGTGGTAGCGCCCCCAGTGTTCGCTGTAGGCCTTGGAATGAAATACCCGGGGGACTTCCGAAAGCGCCCAGGTTTGACCGGTGTTGCCAATGACCAGGTTGGCGAACGGGTCTTCGTGTTTAACCGGTTCCCAGGTTTCAAACAGGGTGGGCGTCTGGTCGAGCACAGTGGCGGTGTGCAGTTCCCGGCTGGTGCCATCGCCTTCACCCCAGATGGCGAAGTCGAAATCGAGGTGGGTACGGATACGTTGCAGAGTAGAGACCTGAAAATCAGCCGCCGACAGCCGGGCGCTGTCGTGGTGCACTTCCAATAGAAAATCACTCCAGTCAGAGACCATTCTGAGCTCCCGAATAGGGTTTAAACGGGCGCGTCCTGGCCCGAACTACCACGAGGTCTGCTCCCCGTGAAAACTGATCACTCGGACAACGTTAGCAAAGCCTGTTCAAAAAAGCACCAGTGGGGTACAGCATTTGCCGTATAACGGAGTCCGTTAAGCTGACGTAGCCTTGAATCTGTATAAAACAGACAAGAGACCGTTCCGCCATGCTTACCAGAAAAATGCTTGCCATCCCCACGCTGATCGCGCTGGGCTCCTTATTGACCGCCTGTGGCGACAGCAGTGGCGGCGGCTCAGGTGGAGGATCGGGTGGGGCCGGGACCGATACCGGCAGTGGTTCCGGTGGTTCTGGAACCGGTATAGCGCAATCCGGGTTTGAAACCGAAGCGTCGCAGCGTTGGAACTGGGTGCACCCGTTACCGCAGAACTACGGCCTGCAGGCCGTCATCTCCGACGGGCAGATGTTCCATGCTGTGGGCACGAACGGGACCTACATGAACTCACCAACGGGCGATAACTGGACGGTGAGGCACTTTCCGGCAGATACGCTTGCAGGCATCGCCTGGAATGGCGCGAGCACCTTTGTTGCCGTTGGCGAGAGTAGCCTGAGCGAGGTGGAAGGCCTGATTGCCTACAGCACAAATGGCGGGGCTGACTGGCAGCCTGCCGAGCTGCCAGGTGACCCCGGTCGGTTCAGCGAGGTGGTCTGGACCGGTAATAACTTTGTCGCCGTGACGGCGAGTGGTGACATGGTGGCTATCAGCCCGAACGGCATCAGTTGGACGGTGTCTGAACCTGGCGAGATGGTTGGTATCGGTGCGCTTGCGAACCAGGGGTCGACGCTGGTCAGTGGCGGTACCCAGGGTGCTTATTACAGTGAAGATGGCGGTGCTACCTGGGCACCTGTAGCAGGGGCTATTTCGGCCAACTCATCAATTCGTGCGTTTGAGTACCTGAACGGCCAGTTCATTGGCATTGGCGGGTACCAGCTTGGTGGCTTTCTAACCAGTAGCAATGGGGCTGACTGGAGCAAGGATGACGACGATTTTAACTACGTCTACCAGGGTAGCTTTGCCGATAGCTTTACCTTTTCCGCTGTCACCCAATTGGGCGATCACTTTTGGGTCAGTGATATCGACGGCAATATTCATAGGCGGGATCTGGACGCGCCGAACTGGACTCAGCCCGTTACCAGCAGCCTGGGGTTCATTGCATCCATGGCCACCAGAAATGACACATTGCTGGCCGTCGGCACCAAGGGGAGGCTGGTGCGCGCCTTCGCTGCAGACGATATTGAAGAACTTAAGAAAACCCCATTGGGCGAGGCCGATTTTACCGCCATGGTTCAGGACGACTCTTACAATATTCTGATTGGTACCGAAGACGGCAAGGTGTGGTTCACCGATGACGATGGCGTCAACTGGACAGAATCCACTGTGCTGGCCGGTGGGGCGATCGAGGATCTGGCCTTTTCAGGCTATGGCTTTGTGGCTGTGGGCAATGGCTTCATGGCCAGCAGCCCGGACGGGACAACCTGGACGGTCAGGGATGGCATCGAACAACCGGATTACCCGGGCACTGCTCTGCCGTTTGACTCCGTTGCTGCCACTATCGACGGCTGGGTGGCCATCGCCAACAACAACGTTGCTGTCTGCACCGCGGTCGATGCTTGCGAGTATCTTGATGAAAACACCCCGGCACTCGGTATGAGTCAAGTTGTACACGATGGCCACAACTACGTGCTTGTTAATTTCAGTGGCGGCGTTTTTCGCAGTGTCGATGGACTTGAGTGGTCCCGGATGTATACCGCTGACGACAATTTGTCATCCATCGCCGCCAGTGCCGAGGCGATGGTGATCAGCGCTGCCAACTTCGATGTTCAGAATAAGGTTTATGTGAGCAACGATCTGGGGGTTACCTGGGAGCCCGCCCAGTTTGGTGAGGGGGCAGAAATACCTTCGGCGGCACTGTCAGTTAGCGACAACACATTTTATCTCTACAGCGCTCAGACCTTTACCCTTTGGACCAGCACCGATGGCCTGAATTGGGAACCGGAATATGCCCCTTTGCCGGTTTTCGACGTAGCCGAAGTATCGAGTGGGCAAATGATACGCGGCTCGCTTAATCGCCTCTTCGAGCGACTGGTTGAGGAGGAGTAAGTGGTGAATCATAAAACACCGTGGGTCCCCCTGGCCGGGTTGTTGGCCTTGATTCTGCTGGCCGGGTGCAATGCCTCAGGCTCGGGGTCGGCCGAGAACAGCGACAACACACCGGGCAATGGCAGCGGTGGCCAGGCAGACGCCTCAGCTGGAACCTACGTTGGGCTCGGGCCGCTGGCGCCCGGTTCAACCGTCGAGTTTTTCGAGCTGGATCCGATGACCGGTCAGCGTAACACCGGAGGTGCCGTCGCAACGGCCACCGTTGATGATCGCGGTGCCTATACGTTGCCACCGCTCAACACCCGCTGGGTTGAAGCCGTTGCCAACGATGACTATCTGGATCTTTATACCATTGGCACCCGCTATACCGAAGACGCGCCGGCGAACGTCAGCGCTATTCTGGATACAGAAGACAATAGCCCGGGACTAAACGTTCATTTGTTTACCCATTTGGTTGCAGAGCGTGCCAAGTGGCTATTGTTAAACAGCGAATCGGAATCTGTTTCAGCGGCTATGGAACAGGCGAGGCAGGAGTTTTCGGAAGACTGGGCTTTGACCCTTTCACCGGAAGCACTGCACTTTTTTTATGAACCGGATGCACCGGTCACAGATTTGGATGACTACGCCAAACTGCTGGCCGCCTCTTCCTATGTCTCCAGATACACACCAGACGATCCCAGTTGGCTCAGTGACCTTGCAAGTGACTATTCACAATCACGGCTGACGCTGGAATCCGGTGCTCTGTTTGATATGACCGAAGCACTCTCAACACGGTCCCAGTTTTATTCAGACAGAGCCATCTCACGGATGGAGCGGGTTTTTCGCGATGAAGACAGACCCACTTACTGGCAACTGTTTGCACGCACACTGAGCGGGTGTGAAGCCGCCAGGGCGTTTTCAAGCCGCACCATCGTTTGCCTGGGCGAAGACCGCGATACCATCGAGACGGTCATCCCGAGTGGGGACGGTACCTATACCAAAACCCTCTACTTCCACCCCAGAGCAACGGGCATGTGGGCGCTGGAAGTGTCGATGCAGGAAAACTGCGACGTTAACTGGACGTCGTATCTCGGTGAAACAAGCAGCACCAGTATGGCCAGTGACAGCACGACTGACAGAGTAAGCCACAAGCTGATCTCCGGTCGCCGGCTGATCCAGGGGTTGTACCGGCTTGAAGTGCGGTTCAACCGGGATGACTGCCTGGTGCAAAAGGCAACCCTGAATTTTCGCAAGGTCGCAACCGGGACCGACAGCGCGACGAGTCGCGGATTGTATTTAATCGAGAAGGGTGAGCAGTTCAGCGGCGTGGTGGGTAACTACGAAAATCCAACGGCCAATATTGAATTGTCGTCGACACGCGCCTACCTGTTTTACCGCAACGCCACTCAGGGCGTTTCCGATGTCGAGTTCACACTGAACTATGACAACAGCGGTGCAGTGGCGTTGGATCTGCACGTGGAGGAGTATTATACCAATCAATTCGGCTCGGGGTTCATCGGCATTGGCGCTCAGTCGACAAACGAGTCAGTCGGGCAATTGACACAAATCTATGAACTGGAACCATCGACGCCCTATCGCGTCTGGGTCGAGAACGTCAGTGCGGATACCACAACTTCCCTCAATGACTTCAGAGCAAACGGACGGCGGTTTTTCGAGTTGACGATCCAATAACCAACCATTAATCAACCACCACACGCGCCTGGCCCGGGATGGTCGGGCGCATCGACGGTAATACCCGGGCCAGTCATGTTTGGGCCCATTTTCCGGATGGAGACTGAACGATGAACAAAAAGTCGATGGCCGCTGTCATTGTGTTGGTGTCACTGGGGCTGATGGGGTGCAATAGCTCCAGTTCATCGAACTCGTCGACTGATCAGACGACCACGCCGATCTCAGAGGATGCCATTACAGAAAACGACCTGGATCTGTCGGCTGTCACGCTGAGTCAATCAAAGGTCGCTCCCCTGACCCGCATTTTCCTGAACAACGTACCAGCCTCGGTTACAGAAACCGATTTATACATCGAGTTCAGGTTGCAATCGGATGCGCAGATCGTTGGCCCGGACAATTCAAGCGACAATGGTTTTGCCGCCGTTGTCCGCGAAGAAGGCGAGGGTGACGAAGAACCCAGCTATTGGCTGTCGGCACCACTGGCCGATCCGGATGGGGCTGACCTGGCCCTGCGAGTGACCGATGGGGCCAGTTACAGCAAGGTATTGAACCTGGAAGTCGAGGCGCTGCCACAGGCTAACACTGACATCACACTTGATAATGTGCTGGATGAAGTTGAAGCCCTGTTGCAAACCGTTACCGAAGCCTATGGACTGACTTATCCGGGTGACCTGCAAGCGATGATCGACACGCCGGCCAGTGTACGTGTCGAATACTTACCGCTGATACGCGCCTACAACGCTATCGGCAATCCGGATAACCCTGAGGGTCTGCGTCAACAGACATTCGGCGCTGAAACCCGGAACGTGCTGAACCGCATGCTCGCTCACTGGCAACCAGAAAGCGGGATTCGCAAGCGTGCCGAGTTTGTTCTCCAGAACGATGATCTGATAGAGGAAGTCGTTCCCTATTTCGACGTATCCGCAGGTACAGCTCCTGACCTGAGGTCGTTCAGCAATGGCGATCTTACTGGTCGAAGTCTGGCACCTGGCGCACGATCAACCACGCCAGATCCGCTTGAGGATTTGATGCTGCCTGCGCAAATTGATATCGATTCCCCGAGCGACCTGGAATACTGGATGCGCCGCTACGGCGAAATGTATCGCCTGCAAAGAGACATTCAACTCGCGGTCGATATCACCGAAGACGTAGTCATGGTGATTGGTGCGGCGGCCGTCGTTGCCTCGGGTCCGGCTGGAGTGCAGGGTGCCGCCAGCGTGGTTGCCCTGTCGCAAGCTGCCGATACGGCCGTCAGCATTGCGGGTTACACCAACGATGCCTTTCGCATGGTGCGTGCATTTGCACCGTGCTGCATGATCGATATTCAACTCGAACTGTCACCGGCTTCCGGCATTGTTGGCAATGAAGATGCGGCCAGCCCGGCGCTGCTGGTGCAGAAGGTTAACGCCTTCGCCACCAGCGATGCCATCGATCTGGCCGGTGAACTGATGAGCATTGCCATCGACGAAACCGCTGGCAAAGTATCTGGCAAATTGTCAGAACGGTTCGAGAATTCCGACTTGGCTGAGCTTGCCATTTCCAACACGCTTGAAAGCGTATACGACGGTTACGACTTCGTTGGCAAGCGAACTTATTTCAGCTGGACGGTCAACCTGAATGGGTATGATCCGGAGCGCTGGGTTGATGTTGAGCTGGACGGCATTGCCGGTGGGCCGGTCGTATTCAAACAACTGGAAACCCGATTCGAACAGTTCCGGTTTGACCTCGACGAAACCACCTTCTTTGGACAAGAACACGCGTCCACCATACTGCGTGCCGGGCCAAAACAAGACGCTTTCGATTTTGGCCCCTGGCACCCGCCCATTCCCGGTGGTTCCAGTGAAATCAGTGCTGAAACAATTGAAGTAACCGCATCACCGGGTTTAGTCCGAATTGAGGAACCCGGTGAAGAGATTGAATTCACCGTCACGGTGAGCAATGCCGTCGATTATAGCCTGGACGACTCCGAGCTTTATGATCTGGATCCTTCCTTTGGCAGTGTTGCCGGAGTAATAAGCGGCCAAAACACGGGCGTCTACACCTATCGCTACACAGCGCCGGAAGGCGAGCTTCCCGAGAGGTTCTTCGTAACGCTGACCGCTGAATCCCGGCTAGGGGTGCGAGGCCGTACGCCCAACCCGGCCGAACGCTTTACCACCCTGGCGTTCACAGCGGACCAACCGCGCTTGTTGATCGAGCCCGGTGGTGCCTGCCTGGAAGTCGGTAGCCAGCAAGCGTTCACCGCCATCGACCCGGATAACGGTGACCCTCTGCCCGCAGACTGGTCGGTGAGCGGCCCCGCGACCCTGGTGGGCCCCGGCGTTGTTGCCGCGACAGGCGAAGGCACGATTACAGTGACCGCCACCCACCCGGACGACCCGGACCGGACTGACCAGATTCAATTCATAGCCGGTGATTGCACGTGCTGGTGGAGCGGTAGAGTGGAGGGCGACTTTGGCCATAGGCTTACCAGTGATGTGCTAACTATCGACTTCGACGACAACGGTGCGTTAACGGGCCTGGTATTAAATAGCAGTGCTACTGGCAATATGTTTTTAAACGCCAGTTCGCCCATTCCCCCTGGCGCACTGGGGACGTTCACCTTAGCTGAAAATCAGGGGCTGGACTCAACTAAATCGGGCCGTCTCCAGACTTGGGTAAACCCAGCGCCGCTGGAACCCGCTCAATCTGGACTGCCCCCTATCTCGAATTTGGAACTAACACTCACACGCCACGAAATGCTCGACCAGGGCGCCTATGCCGAACTGGTCGCACCCGGAACAAGGCGGCTGACAGGTACCATTACGGGTACCGCAGTCAATGATTACATCGACTATGAGCAGGGCGGATACCAACGGCTTCAGGGCCGTTTGAACGCCAGCTTTCAAGGGGACTTCTGGGTGGATCTTGGCAATAACCGGCTCAATTGCAGCCGTGGCCTGGGCTTGTAGCCTGTTGTGATGTGTGACGAGGTTACCCGGGCCCATATCAGAGGTGCCTGCTGTATATACCCTGAAAAATTGGCTGCCAATAAGGTCGCCCAAAACCGGTGCCTTAACCATAGAGGGAATGTCATGGAGTCTATCAAACACTGCGCACCTGTCGCCGTGTGTATCCTGGGCTTACTGATCGCTGGCTGTAACGACACTGGCAGCAGTGAAATCGCTGAAGTGAGTGGCGATGAATTTAGCGAGTTGTCGAACCGCTTCGATGAGTTACAGTCAGCCAATAACTTGCTTGCTGATCAACTGAAAGACCTGGCCGCCCAATTGACTGACAGTAACCAGGGTCTTATGGAATTAGCCGAGCAACTGGCGATGGTCGAAGGAATCTTGTCTTGCGTCGATGAAGATCAGGCTGTGCAAAGTTTTGTCATCGAAAATTGCAATTTAATCGTTCGAAACGGGTCAGGCAGTACAGCCAGTTCAACAGGGCTGGGCAATTTGATTATTGGGTATAATGCGGATGATTTTTTGAGCAAGGACAGGACAGGCAGTCATAATCTGATTATTGGTGATGAACACCAGTACAGCGCCTATGGCGGTTTGGTTGCCGGTTTTCAAAACTCGATTTCCAGTCCTTATGCAACCGTCACGGGTGGCAGAGACAACGCTGCCGTGCATGAGTACGCGAGTATCAGTGGCGGTCGTGGCTTGAGTACGTCACTGAACGAGGCTTGGGTTGCCGGTCACCTTGACTCGAATGGGTCGACTTTATCCCTAGACGCGGAAACGGTTAGTTTAAGCGCAACAGACTTATTGAATCTTACGTCGATGAACACTATTGAAGTTGAGGCGGGCTCCGACATGTCAATGGTATCACAGAGCAACATGAGTGTTCGCGGTATGAGTAGCCTCAGTTTAAACAGTTATGGACTTGCAACACTTGAAGGGTCGAGTGGAGTTAGTCTGAATAGTTCAGCAATGCTCGAAATACTTGGCTCTCTGGTAACTATTAATGGGGGCGGTGCTCCTGCAGCCCGGATGGGCGATTCAGTAGTGGCGGCAGGCGGGTCGGGAACCATTGTGACTGGTGAGCCTACCGTGTTGATTGGGGGTTGGTAGTAAATTCGCTGGTATGAGCTGTTGATAGCATCAACCCAACGTTCTGTCGTAGTTAAATGACCCGTTAGCTCATAATCGACGAAAGATGTTCGATGCCCGCCTTCAATATTACCCGCGCATACTTGCCGACCGTGTCTTTACGCATGCTTACCAAGGGTACAGTTTTACTGTTGAACTGGAAGTTTCTGTGGCAGACTCTGTTGCGTCGGGCCAAAGGTGGTCTGTCTACCAACGTTCAACAGGAGGATTTTTTATGTCTCGCACCCTGGCAATTGCTTGCAAGGCGTTACGGGCCTGATACGACGCACCGTGTCCTCGAATAGTTTCCCGATGACATTCTGCATCGGGTAGAAGCCACATCTTTATCGTCGATTTCCCGTTACGCCTCACATAGATCCCGAATGACGCAGCCTTTAGCTTGCGTGTGGATTTTTATTGCCTGGCGATTGTCATAGGCTGACAGTCGCCAGACCCAATACAGGTATGGAAATCGATGACTCCTACTATTTCGTTGGCTGAACTCGGCTGGCGCCCCCTATTTCAACAAGCCCTTACTCTGGACCAACTGGAAAGCGGCGTTATTGCGCGCGTTCTGGGTGTCGACCGGGACCGCCTGCTGCTGCGCGGTGAACAGTCCCAGTGGCACGAACCACTGGAAAAACGCTGGCACGATGTGGCGATTGATGAGCGCCCCACCGTGGGCGACTGGGTCTGGTTGCAGCCAGACGTGCCCGGAACCCTGATGTTGCTGCCACGCCAAACGCTGTTGCAACGGGTTGCCTCAGGTACTGAACCCAAACCGCAACTGTTGGCGGCTAACATCGATACGTTGCTGATTGTGTCGTCCTGTAACGCCGATTTTAACCCGGCGCGGCTTGAGCGCTATTTGGCGCTGGCGCTGGAGGCGGGTGCCATGCCTGTCTTTGTACTGACCAAAGCCGACCTGAGCAGCGAGGTCGACCATTACCGGGAGGCAGCGCAAACGCTGCATGCCTCAACTCCGGTGGTGGTGTTGAACGCACTCGATCGCAATGCGGTTGATCAGTTGAAACCCTGGTTGGCCCCCGGACAGACGGTGGCCATACTCGGCTCCTCTGGTGTGGGTAAAACCACGCTGACCAACACCCTGCTCGGTGAAGGACGCTTCAGCACCGCCGGTATTCGCGAACAGGATGCCAAGGGGCGGCATACCACCACCGCCCGCCAAATGGTGCACTTGCCCGACGGCGGATGGATTGTCGACACACCCGGCATGAGGGAGTTGCGACTGGGTGATGCCAGCGACGGTATTGACCGTGTCTTTGATGACATCGTCGAACTGACCCGACACTGCCGGTTTGCGGATTGCCAGCATCAGGGTGATCAGGGGTGTGCATTGGCAGCGGCCTTAGAGCAGGGAACACTGGATTCGAAACGACTCCAGCGGTTCCTGAAACTCAGGCGGGAAAGCCAGAATGCCCAACAGACGGTGTGGGAGCGCCGGAAGCGCTACAAGGCTTTTGGTAAGATGGCTCGTCGTGTACAACAGGCTAAAAACGAGAAAAAACGATGAGATCGATTCAGTTCAAGTAAGTAACCTAACCTTTCAGGGCCGGCATCATGTCGGCCCTTTTTACATCTACCAGTGTTTGCTTTTTAAAACCGATTTTCCATATTGGTAACGCACTGATTTTATTGGAAACGCTAGCAGCTGGCTCGGGAATTGCTGGGTCCCAACGAATGTGTATGCTCGTTGTAACCCGTGGTATCTGCTTGTTGTCAGAATGGTTGAAAGTACATTCAAATTAACCCGATAAAGACAGGACGCAGACTCCATGGTGTTTCAAAAAATAACGCATGCACTTCTGTTGTTAATGCTCTCCCTGGCCGTTGCTCACGGCGCAACCCTGACAGTGACGACCACCAGTGATACCACGGCCAATGATGGTGTGTGCTCGTTGCGCGAAGCCATCAGTTCGGCGAACAGTAATGCGGCCTCGGGCGCCGCTAACGGTGAATGCCCGGCGGGGGATTCAGCCACCACCGATCGCGTTGTCCTGCCTGCTGGTACCTTTAATCTGAGCAGTACGCTCACGATTGCCGAAGACCTGGTTCTGCAAGGTGTCAGTAAGACGGATACGGTGCTCGATGGCGGTAATTCGGTCCGTGTCCTGAACCTGGCCAGTGGGGCCGATTTGGAGGTCATTCAGCTTCGGATTGCGAATGGCAGTATAGCCAGTCCGGGAGCGGGTTTATACGCGACTACCAACTCAGTTGTGACGATTCGGGACAGTCAATTCAGCGGTAATGCATCTGCAAGCACGGGCGGGGGCATTTTTTCAAACTTCGCATTTTTGAATATCTACGACAGCACATTTACCAACAATTCCGCATCCAGTGGTGGTGCAATCTATGGTGATTACAGCACGGTCACAATAAGAGGCAGTTCTTTTTCCGGTAACTCAACATCGAGTAACGGTGGCGCCATTTATAGTGAGTACGGACTGCTCGACATTAAAGAATCCAGTCTTACCAGTAACACGGCATCCTCAGACGGTGGTGCCATTTTTACCTATGACTACGGAGTGACAGAACTGGATGACGTGACGCTTACCAGCAATACGGCCAGCGGGGATGGTGGTGCCGTCCATATGGAGAGTTATAGTCTGTTGACGGTGCGCAACAGTCAGTTTGGCAACAATTCGGCAGGGTCAGAAGGCGGTGCAATCTTTGCCTATTATTCAGCGACGGTAGATTTGGTCAATACCAGTGTGTCCGACAATGAAGCGTCGTCCCATGGCGGTGGCTTATACATTCAAGAAGCTACGCTGATCACTCTGAACAGCCAGATAGACAACAATACCAGTGGCGATGATGGCGGAGGGTTTTACCTTGACTACCCAGCAAGTGCAACGCTCACCAATACGTCACTGATGGGCAATACGGCGGCCGATGGTGGGGGCGGTGTCTATGTTTATTACGCGCCACTAACACTCTTTAATGTCAGCATTGCTGACAATACAGCAACGGCGGGCGGCGGCGGCGGAATATACAACGAGGGTGGACCTCTGCGAATTGAACAATCAATTATGAGAGACAATGGTGCCGAATCCGGAGGTGGTGGTATTTACGTTGAAGATCAAGTTTCACTGATTCTGACCAATACCACCGTGAGTGGCAACAGTGTCAACAGTGGTGACGGTGGCGGTTTGTATCTGGGCTCGAACATTCAAGCAGAACTGCGCAGTGTTACCCTGGTGGACAACTCAGCCTCCGGGTCGGGAGGCGGCGTTTATAAAGACGACACCGGCTCACTGCTCGCCTACAACAACAGCATTATCGCCGGCAATACGGCAACTTCGGATGCCGATTGTGCAATTGAAGAAAACACGCTGTCACGGGGTTTCAATGTGCTTGGCAATGGCACCGGCTGCCCCACTCAGGCGACCGACCAATCCATAAACGCACCGGCGGTATTCGACGACTTGCTTGCGTCATTGGCTGGCAACGGCGGACCTACCCTGACACACGCCCTGGTTGCAGGAAGCATAGGCGACAACGCGGGCGATAACGACAACTGCCCCGATGTTGATCAGCGCGGTACCCAGCGACAGCAGAACGGTCGCAACTGCGATATTGGCGCCTATGAGCGAGTCAATTCATCCAGCAGTTCCGGTGGCGGAGGTAGCGGTGGCGGCATGAGCTGGTGGCTGGCTATGCTGGGTGCACTACTGGTGTTTGGTAGAAAAGCTGCGGTACGCCCTCCCGTTCAGAGCTAAGGTGGCTGGGGTGGCGTCGTAGGCGACAGGCTCCCTTCCAGTAACCCAGGCAAGCTTCGGGTTCAGCGTCTAACCTGTTCAGACGTTGATCCGAAGTTTGCATTGGAGGCCCCATGGCTGAGCAACCCCTTATTGCCGCTAAAAAACCCGCGAAAGTAGAACTGAAGCAGGGTGAATCCTACACCTGGTGCCGTTGCGGGCGCTCTTCCAACCAACCGTTTTGCGACGGTTCTCACAAGGGTACCGGCATTACGCCCGTTACTTTCAAGGCCGAATCCTCCGGTGATGCCTGGCTGTGCCAGTGCAAAGCCACGGGTGATGCGCCGTTCTGCGACGGTACCCATAAAAAGTTGACTGACTATAACGAGGGTGACCCCTCTCCCTCGATGATTCAATCCGGCGCGCCGAAAGCCGAGGCCACGCCTGAAGAGCCCACCGTGGCCCGTATTCACGAACTGGCTCGCGATGGTCTGAGCAAGCTCGGCCACCACGGTGAAATGGGTGCCATGGGCGTGCCGCGCAAAGACCTGCCGCACTGGGATGACCTGCAAATACTACCCGCCCAACTGGCCCGCAAACCCCTGCTGGACGATGTAGAGGTGGATACTCGCGTCGTCATCGGGCCCCGTGCAAAGAAGCCGCTGGTGCTCGACATTCCGCTGTTTGTGTCCGATATGAGCTTTGGAGCCCTCTCCGAGGAAGCCAAAGTCGCTCTGGCCAAAGGTGCCGAGCTCGCTGGCACCGGTATTTGTTCGGGTGAGGGCGGTATACTGCCTGAAGAACAGGCCGCCAATTCACGCTATTTCTACGAACTGGCGTCGGCCCGTTTTGGTTGGGACATCGAGACCGCGGCCCGGGTTCAGGCCTTTCATTTCAAGGGAGGCCAGGGTGCCAAAACCGGAACGGGAGGTCATTTGCCCGGCAATAAAGTCACCGACAAAATCGCAGAAGTCCGTGGCCTGAAAAAAGGTGAAGATGCCATTTCTCCGGCCACCTTCACCGACCTGGTGACACCGGCAGATTTCAAAGCCCTGGGCGATGAAGTGCGGGAACGTTCAGGCGGTATTCCCATTGGTTTTAAGCTCTCGGCCAATCACATAGAAGCCGACATCGACTTCGCGCTTGAGGCGGGTGCCGATTACATCATTCTCGATGGCCGGGGTGGTGGCACAGGCGCGGCGCCACTGATATTCCGCAATAATATTTCAATCCCCAGCATGGCGGCTCTTGCTCGCGCGCGGCGCCACCTCGATCGCACGGTCGGGCGTGATGTCACCCTGGTGATTACCGGGGGGCTGCGGATGCCGGAAGACTTTGTAAAAGCGCTCGCGCTCGGTGCGGACGCCGTTGCGATCGCCAACTCCGCGATCCAGGCGGTCGGCTGTGTGGCCGCGCGTATGTGCAACACCAACAATTGCCCCGCTGGCATTGCCACCCAAAAACCCGAATTACGGGCGAGGTTAAACGTTGATGAGAGTGCTGAACGCCTGGCGCGTTATCTGGGCGCCAGTGTCGAACTGATGCAGGTGCTCGCCCGCGCCTGCGGCCACTCACGCCTGGCCGACTTCGACCCGGAAGACCTGACCAGCTGGAAGCGGGAGATGGCCGAACTCACCGGCGTTCGCTATGCCGGCGTAGGCTACTAAGGCAAAAAACTGAACGTCAGTCGCGATGGTCGGGGTCGAGCCGGCCCCACGTTTACGCCTTAGTTGGATTTCCAGCTTGCCAGACAGGCTGGTCGTAAAGCCTTGTTCTATACACTGGTTTATGAAGGTTCATTACCGTAAAGTGACTTTTTACAGGGGCGCTTTAGGTAAGGTTCCGTCACGCTGATGCAATCGCTTTCGTGATGTGCTTGAAGGTAGTTTGAGCGAACACTGGCTTAGTTTCATTCAATAGCGCGTAGGGAACACAGTATGCCGAATGTAGAAGATTTACTGAAATCAACCATGACTGAGATCGAGCGGGTGCTTGATGCCAAGACAGTGGTCGGTCCGCCAGTCACGCACGGGGACACCACCGTTGTCCCACTGGTCAGTGTTGGGTTCGGCTTTGCCGCCGGTGGCGGTGCGGGTAATGTCGCCTCGGGCGACAAGGCCTCCGCAAAAGCCGAAGGTGGTGGCGGTATGGGTGCCGGTGGCGGCGGGGGCGTAAAGCCCGTTGCCGTTGTCATCATTGAAAAAGACTCGGTACGCCTGGAATCCATCAAGGGAACCGCGATCACCGTGATGGAAAAAGTCGTGGACGTTGTTGACAAGGTGGCTACCAGGAGCCAGAACAAGCGTAATAAAGACAGCGACGATGAAACGGGTGACTGAAGAGCGAAGCACTGCTCCGGTGTTGTGCACAAACGTTACGACGACATGAAGCCAATGACTGGAATCAGAGTCGGCAAACCGGTCGTCGTGGGTGATGTCACCATCATTCCGCTCGTCAATGTTCACATTCAGAGTGTGGCGCAGGCGGGTCGTTACTGGTTTCATGGGTCGGCCGATCCGTTTGCCGTCGTTGTTGTAAGCCAGGGGGTTGTCAGTGCCGTCGATATTGAGACTGGGGAATTCCCGATTGACGAGCTGATGACGAAAGTACCCGATCTCTCGGCCGTAATTCAATCATCACAAGATGCCCGTAGCTGAATGCCAGGTTTTGCTCGGGGTCCCGACACCAGGCATTAGACTGTTTAAAACCGTTGATCCACGCTTCTCAACGGTGTCGGATCAGCCAAACAAGGCCGGGTCGAAACAAACTGTGGAGCACAAAGTGAATAACATTGATGACCTTATCAAAACAGCTGTCGGTGAGATGGAGCGCCTTCTTAACGCCAAAACGGTCGTAGGCGAGCCCATCACTCACGGCGATACAACCATTGTCCCGCTGACGAGCGTGGGGTTTGGTTTTGGCGTTGGCAGTGGTTTCGGTGCCTCAACATCGAGTGATTCAGGCGATGGCTCCGGTATAGGGGTTGGCGGCGGTGGAGGCATTAAACCCGTTGCGGTGGTTATGATCGAGAAAGACACTGTCAGGCTTGAGAATATCAAAGGCAGCACGGTGACCGTTGCTGAGAAAATGGTTGATCTGGTCGATAAAGTAGCGACCAACAAACTAAAGACCGACGATCAAGCAACCGACGAAAAGACAGAAAGCAAGCCTGCATCCAGTAAGGCTAAGCCCCGCAAGCCAGCATCAAAAGCCCCCTCCCGAGCGAGAAGCAGCAGTCGTAGTAAAGGCGATTAATGGATTGGTTGCTGTTGTTTGTTTGGGTGCTGCTGTCGATACTGATCACCCTTGTGGTGCTGTTGGCCGTGCCATTGGAATGGCGGTTCAATGTTGAACTCGATGAAGATCATCGCGGCGCAGACAGCCACATCCGATGGCTGTTTGGGCTGGTGATCATACGCACGAGTAATGATCCCAAGTCTGACTCCAGCGAAAAACCCGCCAAGCCTAAAAAACGCAAGCCTAAGCGAAACCGGCAATCGCTCCGGCGGGTGCTATCGGTCGATGGGTTTGTTGGCCGCCTGCTAACACTGATTCGGCGTATCGTGTCGGCCATTCATATTGAACAACTCTCTGTACAGGCTCGACTTGGGCTGGGAGACCCGGCAGACACAGGCCAGCTGTGGGGAGTGATCGGACCCGTGACTGGCTTATTGTCTATTCCCAAAGCCACTCGAATTAACATAGAACCCGACTTCTTCAACGAAGTACTGGAATTTCAGAGCGACGGTCGTCTTCGGGTAATCCCACTTCGCTTGGTTGGCCTATTGTTGGGCTTTTTACTGTCATTCAACACATGGCGAGCTTTTCGTGCGATCAAAGCAGGCGCTCGTGAATAGTTTTCAGGTTTAGCCACTAATGAGCGTGTGAGGGCGGTTGAGTCTGGGCGTTGCGGTGTGACGTCTGGTTGTCTTTGTCGCTGGTCCAACTGCCTGCGATGGTGAGTTTCTGTCACATCCAGCCCGCTAGTGCGTTTGACCGTTCAACCACAACCCCAGTAACCCACTGCGTCCACGCACATTCAGCTTTCTGCACAAGCGGGCACAATAGGTGTGAACGGTCGATTGTGTCAGCCCCAGCTGGTCAGCGATTGCTTGCTCGGTTTCCGTGCTGAGCAGGGCTTCCAATACTCGACGTTCCGCAGGGGTCAACGGTGATTCAGCCACTTTGAGGCCGTATAGCGTTGCAACGCGCTGATGAAACCAGGCCATCGGCCGAACGGCGGTTTCAACCAGTTTGATGTCGTTGCTGGAAAAACCGGGCAGCGTCGGGTCCATTCGATGAAAGGACATCCAGGATTCAATGTCGTCGCTAAGAGGGGTCGTTACATAAAGGCCATCCACGATGCCGTGTTTTGCTAACAGAGACTGGTAAGACGGTCCGTACCGATCGTCAGAAACGACAGCCGCTTGTAAGGTGCCGATCCGAAACGTTCCGGCCTGGCTCATGGCAGAGCCTGCTGTCGATTCCGGGTCGAGCGATTCCATCAACCGGTATTGATCCATTTTTACCTCTTCCATCAGGTTCTGCTGGCTCGTGCTGTAAAAACCTGCCGAGCGCCAACCGTCCATCGGGTTGCCCGGTTCGTGTCGGTGCATGCGAACAACGCCGCACCAGCCTGCCACCTGGGCATCGAGTAATGCCGACAGTTCAGCCAACGCCCACTCTAAGGCTTCGCTGGTTTGGCGGGCGTCAAACTGGTGCAAGCGATCCCAAAGGTGGTGAATGCTCGCCTGATGAATCGGCATCATATCTGTGTCTCACAGTGAGTGTGTAAACCAGTGTTAGGTTGAATCATAACCTACCGAGCCCGACCAGTCTCTGTTTAGGGACTGTTCGGGCAGGGCGGGTGCCGATAGTGTGGGAGCATCTACAACTGAAGCCATTCCGGCTTGTTGTCTGTTGGTGGTGCCCGGGTTGAGTTCGGGCCTGTAAACCGGAGCTCTCCCCCATGATCAACCGATTTTCTCTTACGCCTGGCCAACTGGTACGGGCGCTGGCGGTCGGTATTGCAGCGTTGTCTGCATTACCGGCGCTCGGCTATAACTACCCACCCATATCGCAGACGGTGTCTAACAGCGGATACAATCTGCCCATCGGGAAAAGTCTGGGGCAGAGTTTCACGGCAACCGCCAGTGGCAACCTGGAGAGTCTGGGCCTGAGCACCAACGGTGCCTATTTGGATGTTGAACTGTATCGCGGTTCCGGGCGCGATGGTACGCGCTTGTACCGGCGGACCAATGTTCTGTTTAGTAATGTGGCGCCAGGCTCTGTGAATACGCACGAGCTTACACAGAACATCCTGGTTGAAGCGGGTGAGGTTTACACCTGGGTCATCAAGAACGTATCGCCTGCGGAGTTTGATGCCCGGTTTATTCATTCCAATTATTTTACCGATGGCGGCACCGACATAGATGCCTACCCGGCTGGTGAGCGGTTTGTGTTTGACCCAGCAGGGCCCTACCCGGAAGCAGACCTCGTTTTTCAGGTAATTATTTCGACCGATCTCGATATCGAAGGTCAGGGCGTGTTGATACAGGATGGTGACACGACACCCGCCGTTGCCGATGATACCGATTTTGGTGCCCAGGAAATTCGGCTCGAAACCGTGACCAAAACCTACGAAATAACCAATGTTTCAGGCAGGACGCTGACCCTTAGCGGAGCATCGATCACCAACCCGGACTATTTCAGCGTCAGCCGCCAGCCGGCAACGACACTGGCCAATAATGCCAGCACGAGCTTTGACATCACCTTTGCACCGGTGACGATTAATAACAACGCAACGGCACAAGTTACGGTGGCAAGCACCGGCATACCCAACCCCTATACGTTTTCCGTGAAAGGCGTGGGTTTGCGAGATACAACCCGCCCGGCTCCGGTGATTACCGGTCCTGACGCTATTCTAACCGGTCCGTTTTCAGTAGAGATTGATTTTAATGAGCCGGTTATCGGCTTGGAACCAAGCGACTTTACCGTTTCCCGGGCTCGGGCAAGCGGCATGTCGACACTGGGTAATGGCCGCTACCGTCTTAACATCATCCCCACCGGTGGCAGCCCTATTAGTGTGTATTTAGCGTCAGAACAAGCCACTGACCTGTCTTTGAATAACAACCTGAGCTCAAATGCCTACTTTAAAACCTATGTGGAGCGGTTTGATTTTGAAGATGAGACGGGTGAAGCATTGACGTCTCCGGTGGTGAACGCGGGCGAGCGTTTTGCGTTTACCCTGGCGCTGGGCAGTGGCGACTTTGATGTCAGCCCGGTGACGAATGAGTATGGTGCTTCCGGCACCGTCAGTACCGTTAACAGCCGAACCTTTCAATTCACACCCGCAACACAAGGTGCCTTTGCAGGTACGTACGAAATCACGCTGACCGACGCTGTGTCGGGCTGGTCCGACACACTGGAAATTCGAGTACCTCTGGCGCTCACGTTGTCTCGTACCGAATTGCTGGACCGGGGCGAACGGGCACTGGCTGATGTGACCGTCACCGGCGCAAGCCCGGGCACCGCGATTTCATTGGCACTGGCCAGCTCGGAGACAGAGGGTTTGCCGGTGTTGGCGCAAACGGAACTGACCTCGGCAGATGACAGCCCGGCGGGTCATCCGGCAACCACGACTCTAACCTCAGTAAACTTGCCGGATGTCGCAGTCGATGTCGAAATAACCGCATCCGCCTTCGGATACTTATCGGGCGAAGCAGCGGCGGAGGTGGTTCTAACGGCCGAATATCGCGGCCGTGTGACCGACTATTTGAACGGGCTGGATGAGGTGTCAGTGAGTTTGCTTGCCACCGAAAACGATGCGGTTCAACTCGACCAGCTTGGCGCCCCTTACCAGGCGCAAACAAATGCGTTGGGTGACTTTACTCTGGCCATTCCCGACGCGCTGCTGGCAACGCCGCTGACCTTGCAATTCGTTAAAGACGGTTTGGCTGTGTTAGCGATTGATGCCGGCGACTGTCTGACAGACCCTGATGGTTGTGACGTTGAAATGGTGTATTCACAAGCCGCGATTGCGCCCGTGTTCGATCAACCGACGGGCTTATATCAGGACCAGGTTATCGTGGAGCTCACCAGCGCCACCGAGGGGGCTACCATCAGCTACACACTCGACGGCAGCGAACCGACACCCGTGCACGGTCAGCGAATCAACAGCGGTGATGTTGTCATTCTGAGGGAGTCGGCCGTCATCGGCGCCCTGGCGTTTGCTGAAGGCCTGGCACCCTCGGCGGTCAGCCAGTCGGGTTATTTGATTCAGAAAACAGAGGCACCTGAAGAGTCGGAGGGCGAAAACAGTGGCAGCAGCAGTGGCAGCAGCGGCGGCAGTATGAGCACCTGGTTGAGCTTGCTGGCTCTGTTACTGTTCACCCATACCCTCTATTACCGACGTTATAGAGCTTAGTACCGATATCGGCATCGGTATCGGTCGGGGTAAACTGCGTATCTGGTTGTAAGATACGCAGTTTACCGCCGGTTTGTCGTCATTGTGCACGATGTTGTCCGCCCCATACCTGACCGCTCGATTCACCAGCCCAGTCCAACTTGACGGCCGTTAACCAGAAACGTAGCCTCAGCATACCCGATGTCAGCGAACGAGCAGATTGCCAGGCACCTCTGCGTGCCATGAGTGCCATCGCCTCATCTCAACACACCTCTCAGGCGCCAACGGTTGCTGGTGCCCTGCCCAGACCAGCCGGGGAGCGTTTTGCTGGATTATCTGTCGTTACTGTTGCCCTACGAGTTCTCCTGGCTCGCCATTCTGTTTTTTGGAACAGCCAGTGTTCTGTACGCCAAAGGGCAACGCGTGCTGGCGCAATCGGGTGAGCCTGTGGCCCGGTGGCGTAGCGTGCTGTTCTGGCTTGGGCTGGCGCTGGCCTACATTGTTATGCACACCCGGTTCGATTATTACGCCCAGTTCATGTTTTTCATTCATCGCATTCAACACCTGGCGTTGCATCATGTAGCGGCGATACTGCTAATGGGCGCGAACCCCTGGCGTGCGCTGGCGGCCGGGTTTCCGGACGGCGCTGCGAAACGGTGGGTTGCCCGCGTGCTGCAGTCGCCCCTGGTTCAATGGCCTTACCGGTTTATTCAGTTTCCGCCTATCGCGGTGATGGTATTTGCCGGTCTTATCTTCTTCTGGCTGACGCCCAGCATTCACTTTAACGCCATGCTTAGCCAGCCGCTTTATCTGCTGATGAACTGGTCGATGTTCATCGATGGCCTGTTGTTCTGGTGGTTGATTCTGGACCCCCGTTCCCCGGCCCGCGTCGGGACGCTCGGCTTTGGCAAGCGAATACTGGTGATCTGGGCGGCCACGGTGCCGCAACTGGCGCTGGGCGCCTACATCGTTGGTGCGCCACAAAGCCTGTATGACATTTACGAAGTGTGCGGCCGGGCCTGGCCGATTGCCCCGCACGACGACCAGGTACTGGGTGGGCTGTTCACCTGGATACCGCCCGCCATGATGGGCGTACTGGTGATGGTGGTGGTATTGAGACGCTTGCTGCATCAGTCGGACAACGACGGTGCACAGCCCGCTTGAAGGCTAGAGAGGAATCGCTTGTGATGAAAACCCTGCCACTCGCCTGCGCGGTTGCGTTGGCTCTGTTGATAACGGCTTGTACCGGTGGTGATACTGACTGGACCGGCTCAAACATTGAAGGCGTGATGTCGGATCTTGAATTCGAACTGACGTCAGATACCGGTGAAGCGGTAACCGAAGAAACCTATCGGGGCAAAGCCAGCCTGGTGTTTTTCGGCTTTATGAATTGCCCGGATATTTGCCCGGGAACGTTGCAACGTTTGTCGACCGCCATTGACGCCTTGCCCGCCGACAGGCAGAACGATGTGCAGGTCTTGTTTGTCAGTGTCGACCCCGCGCGGGACACGCCCGATGCATTGAACGAGTACACCGGTTTTTTCGGCCCACAGTTTATCGGTCTTACCGGCACCGAGTCGCAATTATCCGACCTGGTCAAACGCATGAGAGCCACTTACGGCTATGGTGAACCCGACGACAACGGCAACTATTCGGTGTCACACAGTTCAGCCATTTATGGCTTCGATTCGCAGGGCAATGCCCAGGTGCTGATGAAGAGTGATCAGCCGGCTTCGGACATCAGTCATGATATCGAACGGTTGTTGCAGCGCTCGTAAAAGAACGTGACCGAGCACTTCGGTTCAACCTAGCGTGCATTGATTCTGACCGACTATTTGGCTATTTGGCTTGGTGGTTTTGGTCTACATCAACTTAAGCGCTGGAGGGGCCACCTACCTGTATGGGCTTTTCCCGCCGGGCGTGGTTAAATGCAGGCAAATCTTTCGTCTTTGCTTCTCATGCATTGGTTTGCCGCCCTTAATCTGATCGGAACTGCACTGCTGCTCCTGCTGGCCTCCTTCACCGGGCAACGGCCAGAGAGCCGCAAGAATGTTGGTTTCATCTTGCTGTTATTGGCAATGGCCACTTACAGCCTGGCGCTGGCGTTTGAATCGCTCGCGAGCGACCTGAGCGGTGCCTGGTTCTGGAATCGCATCCAGTATCTGAGCATCCCCTTTCTGCCGGCCCTGATGTTGCTGGTAGTGGGCCGCTATGTCGGCTTGCCGTTCCAGCACCCCTGGCTGAAAGCGGTGCTGATTGGGTCCTTCGGTTTTTCCTTGCTGATTACCCTGCTGCACTGGTCGAGCCCCTGGCATGACCTCTATTATCGGAACATAGCGTTCACTGTGGTGGATGATGTCGCCGCGGTCAGTTTTACCCCCGGTTTGTTTTACCATTTGTTCGATGTGTTTTACCTCTCGAATGCCGCTATCGCTTTGGTTTTGGTCGGGCGTCGTGCCTTCCAAGTGTATGGCTTGTTCAGAACACAGGCCGTCGCCGTTTTCATTGGCATTATCATTCCCTGGTTGTTCGCTCTGGTGGGGGATTTCGCTTCGCTCCCCACAGATCTCGATATCGTTCCGCTGGCCTTTGTGCCCAGCGCGCTGGTGTTGGGGTTTGGGGTACTTAACTGGGGGTTACTGGGCCTGGAACCCATTGTCATGCGTACGGTATTTGGCGCCATTCCTTCGGGTTGCATCATTGTCGATCACAACCGTCGATTGCTCGATTGTAATGTTGCGGCGCAACAGATGTTTCCCGGGTTAACCCAACTTAAAACCGGTGAATCGATTGACGCCATTTACGACGACTTGCCCGGGTTTGGCGCCGTACTCGAAGCATTGAATGATCGGGACCACTGGCTGATATGGTCTCCCGACAACCGAACCCATTACCGCGTGCAACTGACCTGGCTGGAACAGCACCAGATGCACCTGGGCTACCTGATTCTGATACAGGACGAAACCCAGCAAGTCACTGCCGAAGCCCTATTGCGTGAACGCGCCGAACTGGATGGGCTGACCGGCGTATTGAACCGAAGCAGTTTCGATGAGCATTTGAACCGGGCAGTGGAAGACAATGCCCGGGCCGGTACCAGCCTGGCGTTGATCCTGTTCGACCTCGATCACTTCAAGGCATTGAACGATACCCAGGGGCACCAGGCGGGCGATGAAGTGCTTAAAACCGTCGCCCGGTGTGCCTACGACCTAAGCCGGCACGGAGACAGTGTGGCTCGCTACGGCGGAGAAGAGTTTGCGCTGATCCTGCCAAAAACGAACCTGGCTGGCGCCCGGGCAATTGCCGAACGGCTGCGGGAAGTCATCGCTCACGATACCCCGGTGACGGCCAGTCTGGGCATCGCTCTTACCGATAGCGAGAATGGGCAGAGCCCGGCAGAGCTGATTCATCATGCTGACCAGGCACTGTACAGAGCCAAACGCTCAGGACGTAACACGGTTGAGGTAGCAGACGTTTCCGCCACCGGCGTTGCCGCCGCTGGCGTTGAGTAACAGGCGCTGAGCGACGAGACCTTTCGTGTGGTTCACATCACTCAATGAGATAAGGGAGGCGCTGTGAAAATCTGTATATACGGTTTGGGAGCCATAGGCGGCCTTTTCGCTGCCAGGCTAAGCGAAAGCGGCCACGAGGTCAGCGCCGTCGCCCGGGGCGAAACGCTCGCGGCCGTCGCCCAACACGGGTTAACGCTGTACAAACAGGGCAGCGTTACCGAGATTGATCGGCGCGTACCGTTACGGGTAACGGACGACCCTGCCGAACTCGGCCCGCAAGATTGGGTCATCATCACCGTGAAAAGCACGGCTCTGCCTGCCATCGCGAAAAAAATAGCGCCGCTGCTCGGAGCCGAGACACGGGTGCTGTCGGCGATGAACGGTGTGCCCTGGTGGTTCTTCTCTGGCCTGCCGGAAGCACCGGGCCACATCGCGTTACCGTCGGTTGATCCGGGCGGGAAGGTATCCGCTGCGATCGATGCCAGCCGGGTGATCGGTTGCGTCACTTATCTATCGGCTTCATCGCCGGTGCCCGGGAGCGTGAGCCCCATTGAAGACCGTACAATCATCGTTGGCGATGCCGTGGGCAAACAGACAGACCCTGCTCGTGCGATAGGCAGGGTATTGCGCGACGCCGGGTTCGACGTAACAGATTCCGACCACATTCAGCGCGACATCTGGTACAAGCTCTGGGGCAACATGACGGTGAATCCGATATCTGCCATCGCCGGAGCTAAAGGCGACCGGATTCTGAGTGACGAATACGTCAGGGCGTTTATGTCCCGCGCCATGCGGGAATCGGCCGCGGTAGGCGCCAAAATTGGCATTGCCATCGACGATGACCCCGAAGCCCGTCATGCGTTAACAGCACAGCTGGGCGCGTTTAAAACGTCCATGCTGCAAGATGTGGAAGCCAAAAAACCGATCGAACTCGACGCCCTGGTGGGCGCGGTACTGGACATCGCCCGGGCCGTAAACGTCGACGTGCCCAACATCGAAACCCTGTTCGGCCTGGCCCGGCTGTTCGCCCGGCAGCGAGGGCTCTATTCGGAGGCCTTCGGCGAATGAAGCCAGTGGTCTGGGCGGTTCCACGTTCAGACCAACGGTGCTTACCCTCTTTGACCACCCGCCACGGCTTAAGCCCTAACCAGTATTACCCCCTTCTGTAGAGTGAACCCTTTTATGGGTATTCAGTGAGCCACCAGCCCGTTATGCTCAGACCTGTATAATTCATTCAGGAAGGGTGGGTCTTATGGCGCTGAACCAAAATATCGCACTGTTGATTGACTGCGACAACGTAAGCCACAGAGCCATTGAGGGCGTATTGGAAGAGCTTGCCAAATACGGCAAGGTAAACGTCCGCCACGCCCACGGCGACTGGAACAACCCGGCCATGAAAGGCTGGATCGAAAAGGTTCACCCCAACGCCATTCGCCCGATTCAGCAATTCGCCCTCACCAAAGGCAAAAACGCCACCGATGCCTCCATGATCATCGATGCGATGGACCTATTGTATGGTGACAATGTGAATGCTTTCGCGCTTATGACCAGCGACAGCGATTTCACGCCCCTGGTCATGCGCCTGCTGGAGAGTGGATTCACGGTATACGGCTTTGGTGAGAAAAAGACGCCCCAGCCGTTCGTGGATGCGTGTTCCCAGTTTATATATACCGAGAACCTAGAAACAGCAGAGGAACAGGAGCCGGCGGCAAACACGGTTACAAAAGCTGAAGCGCATCCTTCACCGAAAAAGCAAAGCAGAAATGAGCTGAGAATGAATACGGCCCTTGTGAAGCTGTTGAGAACGGCCGTAGAACAAACCTCAGATGAGGAAGGGTGGGCACACTTAGGGGGTGTTGGATCCTACATATCCAACAACAGCTCTTTTTCACCCGTCAATTATGGGTATAAAAAATTGAGTGAACTGGTTAAGGCATCGGAACTGTTTGAAGTGCAGACTCATAACAAAACAGTGCATATTCGTGATAATCGGGCGAGGTAGGCTGTCCGCTGTTGTATGGCGGCTAGGAGTTTTTACTAGGCATTGCGGACATCAAGCTCCAAGTCGGTTGTTGTTCAGATAGTGAAGTAAAGTTGGTAATCTGCCTTAATACTTAACAAATTTGGGAATATATAAGCATGAAAGCGGCAAAACAGACGGACACGATTGATCAAAGACTAGCCGATCTGGAAGAAATACACGCGCATGTGAGCAACATAGACAAACGTATCGCCAAGCAGGTTAAGGGGGACATTCTAAAACTGAAAGCCGGTCATTCAGCAGAAAAATCATCCGCCTATCTTCTGGATAAGCTACTCCAGGAATCTAATAGAAGCATCCTTTTACACGATCTTCGCTTGGATTTAGACGGTGACATTGCCCAAATAGATCACCTATCAATTAACCGTTACGGTTTTGTGAAACTGTATGAAACCAAGTCCTTCTCTACGGGTATTAAAATCGATGATGATGGGGTTTTCTGGCGATGGGATGACTATGCAACACGTTACATAGAAATACCTTCGCCAGTTCTTCAATCGCAACGGCACGAAGTGACCCTTAAAAATGCGCTTAATGCCATTGGCTACGAAGCATTGCACTTTAGTCATTATGTGCTGGTAGATTACAAAGCCAAGCTGATCAAACCTAAAGATAGAAAGTTTGATAATGTTTGTCGACCAGACAGGCTAGAGGAGGTGTGGAATAGAGAAGAAGAAAAGCCACTAAACCTACGTGATCTAAGTGCCGGATTAAAAGGTGTAGGACGTTTGTTTAGCGGAAAGGCATTGACCCCGGAACAACTGCAAGAGTTTGGCAATAAACTCGCGAAAATGCACACTGCTCTTCAAATGGATGTTTGGTCCAGGTACGGGTTGGAAAAGCCGGAGAATACACCTGCCGTTGAAAACCAAGAGGTATCGGCAGAAAAGAAGGCGTATAAGAAGTCACCACTCCTCCAGCAGCCCACTGGTGAGAATGCTCAACTCCCAGAGCGACTGTCATCTTCCAAGGCGGCGAGGCGATTAAAACTGAGCACTTTGGAGTTCCTAGCCAACGCAGAGAGCTTTGGCCTGGTGACAAAAGAAGGAGATGCGTATGTCGCGACTGAGAAAGCCCAGAACCACGGCGTTGAAAACAAAGTCTTTAGGAATATCCCCTACGTTTCATGGCCTATACCAGTAATTGATAAGATTGGTGCTACGGTGACCTCTAAGAAGGAGGTCTAAAAAAGAGGTTTAGAGCAATAGGATTGCCATCCTCCTCCAAACCATGCGAACCTGGTATAAGCTGTAACCTAGGGAACCCAACATGGATGAGCTTTACCAGGGCCTCTACGACCTTCTGGCAACCGATGACCTTCAGCAGCAAGTGGACAAATCCCTGCTGGAAGCCACCTTCGAAAAGATCAGCGAAGCGAACCTGCCGGAGCGCCTGGCAATGGCATTAGCCGAGCAACTGGTCCAGAGCTTGAATGGCATCAAAGCCACAGAAACAAGGAAGAAAGCCGAAGAACAAGTAGCCTGGGTCAACCAACTGCTCGCTTCCCTGAAGCAACCCCCTATACTCGCCAACACCATCAGTTCCCCACCCAGAGCCCTGCGCGCGGTTCACCCCAGGGGGCTCAAGCCAGAACTCCCAGCCATTGGCCTGGCCCAGCCCTGGCTGTTCACCGCAGGCAAAGACTCCCCGGCACTGCTGCACGAACTCCAAGCCGAGCTGAACAGCTGCAACCATGTGGATATTCTGGTGAGCTTCATCACCGTATCCGGTGTGCGCAAACTGCTCGACCGCCTGAAGGCCATTACCGCGACCGATGGCCAGGGCCGCAGCCAGGCCAGTGTGCGCGTGCTCACCACCACCTACACCGGCGCGACCGATCAGAAAGCCCTGAACCAGTTGGCTGAGTTACCGAACTGTGAAGTGCGGGTCTCGCTGGATGGGCGTCGTACCCGGCTGCACGCCAAAGCCTGGCTGTTTGAGCGGGATACCGGTTTCGGGTCGGCCTATGTGGGCAGCGCGAACTTCTCCGGCGCCGCGCTGATGGGCGGGCTGGAATGGACGGTGAAGTTCACCCAGCATGGCCAGCCCGATCTGTTCAGCCGGGCCAAGGCGCATTTTGAAACCCTGTGGCTCGACAATGAGTTCCAACCCTACGACCCGAACAACAGCGACCACCAGGCCGCCCTGCGCAGCGCCCTGAAACGGGAGTCGACCCAGTACGACGCCCCCATAGGTCTGCCGACCTTCTTCGACCTGGTGCCCAAGCCGTTTCAAACCGACATTCTCGAACAGCTGGATAACGAACGCGCGCACGATCGCACCCGCAACCTGCTGGTGGCGGCCACCGGTACCGGTAAAACGGTGATGGCCGCGTTCGACTACCGGCGCATTGCCCGGCAACAGGGCGGTCAGCCCCGGCTGTTGTTTGTCGCCCACCGGGAAGAGATTCTGAAGCAGGCCCGGCACACCTACCGCCAGGTACTGCACGACCCGAATTTTGGTGATCTGCTGACCGGCCACCACGACCCCGAGCAACACAACCACCTGTTCGCTACCATCCAGAGCCTGCAAAGCCAGGAACTGCTGGCGCAACTGGGCGCCGGCTATTGGCAAGTGGTGGTGATCGACGAATGCCACCACATCGAAGCCAAAGGGTTCGAAAAGTTCGTGACCACAGTAGAGCCCGCGGTGTTACTGGGCCTGACCGCCACCCCGGAACGCCACGATGGCAAAAACATCCTGCGCCACTTCCACAACCGGCCCGACGGCACACCCGCCGCCCAATTGCGCCTGTGGCACGCACTCGACCTGCAGCTACTGGCCCCGTTCGAATACTATGGCTGCGACGACGGCGAAGACTACCGCAAGATTAACTGGGGCCAGCCGCAACTGGAACAGCAACAGCTCAGCAACCTGCTGACCGGCAACCAGATGCGCGCCCGCACCATCATCAACAACTGGCGCAATCTGGTGGCCGATACCCGCCAGTGCAAAGCTCTGGCGTTTTGCGTGTCTGTTGAGCATGCCGCGTTCATGACCGAGCAATTCAACCAGGCAGGCATTGCCGCCCGCATGGTGACCGGTAAAACCAACCAAGACGACCGAAACGCCGCCCCGCGCCAACTGCAAAACGGTGAGATCAACGTGATTGTCACCGTCGACCTCTACAACGAAGGCATCGACTTACCCTTCGTCGACACCCTGTTGCTGTTGCGCCCCACCCAAAGCGCCACCGTCTTTCAGCAACAGATCGGCCGCGGCTTGCGGCTCTATGAAGGCAAGGAAAGCTGCCTGGTGCAGGGAGGCTCTGAACAATTCACGCGGAGCTCTGGCTTTTCCGAGGGACCTTGCCGCGAGGCGGGCTCATGCCGGAAGGTCTGGACCTTTCAAATGAGCCCAACGAAGTGGCAAGGTTCCTCGGAAAGCCCCGAAGGGCGGGGCCAAAACGTCCTGCCCCGGCGTTGCACCTCTTGACAAGGGCTACGGCCATTGCGCTGCGAAGTGCGCCTTGTGGCAGAACGTTTTGGCTCCCGCAGAGCCTCGCGTGAATTGTTCAGAGCCTCCCCGGATTTTGTAGGCCAGTATCAGGATGGCTTCCGGTTCGACACCCTGTACAGCAGCATCACCGGCCTTTCGCGCCGGGAGATTGCCGATTCCGTCGAGCACGGCTTCGCCAAACTGCCCAGCGGCTGCCACCTGCAGCTGCATAAAACCGCGCGCGAACACATACTGCACAGCCTGAAACAGGCCATTAACCAGAACTGGCGACGCCTGCAAGCCGAGCTCACTCGCTATGCCGCGCTGAAAGGCAGCAACCAGGTGAGCCTGAGTGCCTTCCTGACCGATCACGACCTGGAGCTGGAAGACATTTACCGCTCTCACAGCACCAACACCAACAGCGGCTGGACCAACCTGCTGCGCGCCGCCGGGCTCATCACCGGCAATGGCAGCACCGAAGAAGCCTACTTCAGCAAACGCTTCGCCGCCTTACTGCACCAGGACGACCCGGCCCAATGGGAACTGCTGGCTAAAGTCGCGGAAGACCCAGCCAACTACACCATAACCAGCGGCCAGGACCGCCTGCGCCTGCAAATGCTCGCCTACCAGATCGACAGCAACACCAAAGCGATCGGCACGGTGGAAGCTTCTATAGTCACTTTGTGAAATTACTTCACACATTGTTACGCTCAAGAGTGCTTGCGCGTCACCGGAATACCTACATAAACTCACAAAAGCTATAAGTCAGAACTGCAGCAGAATTCTCTCAAACACCGGGAGGTATAAGGTTCCTGCGTGATCGACTGATCGACGGGGTGTCGTTTGCGCCCCCCTTTGCTCTTGTGTTATGTAGGAAAATTCTGTAGTAATAACTCAAAGTGTTGTTAAACCTATAGTGGTTCGAGCTACTAATAAGAAAGTACCTCGCTATGGTTTAAGGGAGTTGTAGATTGGGATTAATCCCGTTCGTTGTTAAACAACTACATTTAGAATCTTCGGCGAATGAGGGAATCAGTCGCCTGTCTATATATGTCAAGTACTTTAATCGCCCAACTTCAGCGCTTATTTGGTTCAAATACTGCAATTGGAATAGAGCGATATTCCATTCTCGATCTGTTGATTTAAGAAAAACTAGGGCTCATAAGTCAGTGCTAGACCAAGTGGTACATGCTCTAAGTGCCAATTCTCTATCAATAAACTCAGCCCATACTAGAAATTGGATACTATTGAAATGAGTAGTGAACTGAATGCTTGCATTAAAATAGCTGCGTGTATCTGTGCAAAAGACGGAGTCATTTCTCAGTTGGAGGAGAGGGCTATATTCCAGATAGTGCTTGAGAAGTTTCCTCGCACTACTGCTAAGAGTATAGACCTAGCAATTGATGAATTTTTTGAGTCTAATACTCAATTAGAACATTACATGTCTTTAGTAAATGATATTGAACTAAGAAAATTCACTCTGGATATGGCAAGGAGAAGTGCGTCTGCAGACGGATTGGATATAAATGAAAATATCGCTCTTAATAAAGCCCTTCTGATTTGGGGGCTTGAGCAGGATGCCTAGAATAGTAGATCAATCTCCCGATCCAAAGTCACATATTAAAACTTTGATGCGTATAGGGTATACCTTCAATTCTGCTATAGCAGACATTCTTGACAACTCGCTCACTGCAGATGCAAGTATAGTCGAAGTACTGGCCCCCCCTGGACTCAACGAGCCAGTAATTTCCATACTTGACGACGGCTTTGGTATGAGCTTAGAAGAACTGATTTGTAACATGCGCATCGGCTGTAAGGACCCTTCTGAAGAGCGCGATAAAGGCGACTTGGGAAGATTCGGCTCGGGCTTAAAGACGGCTAGTTTTTCTCAAGCCAGGCAATTGACAGTCGTAACCAAAAAACGGGGACTGCCGATCGTTGCAGCAAGATGGGATATTGACAAAGTTGAAGAAACAAACACATGGTGTTTGGAAGTATTTGAAAATAATGAAATCCTAGATATTTCTGGGTTTATAGAAGGGAGCTTGCAGGAATGTGGTACTCAGATTATTTGGGGTAAGCTTAATTTCATAGACGGCGGTAATCATGCTCGAGACTATGATCTTGACTTATCTTCCAAACTTTCTGAATTAAGATATTACTTAGCCCTTTACTTCCACAGGTTTATGACAGGGCGTGGTAAGTGTACGTTTAGGTTGAACGGCAGCACTATCAAGCCAATTGATCCGTTTATGTCAGATGCTACTGGTTACCAAGAAGGGCCATCTGAAAGATTGAGGTGTAAAGGTGGATATATTGAAATCCAAACCCATGTACTGCCCCACTTTAAGAACATGAATGCTAATGAACTTGAGCTGCTAGGTGGAGCAGCAGGCATATCTCAAAGTCAAGGTTTATACATATATCGTGAAAAAAGACTTATTAGTGCAGGGGGGTGGATGGGTATGGCTAGAAACAGCCAGCTCAGTGCTTTAGCGAGAGTGCAGGTCGACATTCCCTCAACGCTTGATAATGATTGGTCTACTGACGTAAAAAAATCAAGCTTACAAATGCCGCCTCGCGTGAAGAGAGAGCTGAGAAAATTCCTTTCAGATCCTGTGAAACGCTCACGGCGTATACATACCTATCGAGGAAAAATAGAAGCTGCAAACGGTTTTTGGAAAGTATGTGAAGATGAAAATAAAGGTGCTATTAGTTATCAGATTGATACAACGAATAGCCTGTTGACCTCATTCCTTGAAACTTGTGATGCTAGACAGAAAAGACTACTTGTGGAGTATTTGACCAATTTGGCCGGTAACCTACCTATAAACAATATCTACGAAAAGATGGCCGAGCGCCCGAGTGACGTAAATCAAAATATCGATGAAATGAGCTCACTTGATTTTTTAGTTGAAAAGATTTTTGAAGGTAAACAATGAAGCAAACTATATTCGATAGATTAATCTCCCAAGTTTCTGCCAAATTGAGAATTATGGAAGAATTCGGATCGGCAATTTCTAACGGGCTCATTAGCGAAATAATCAACGAAATTGCCATTGAATACAATAGTATTCCGAACTTCGAAATGACCGAGGAAGACGTGGCTCGTCTAAAGTTTCACATTGGAAATATGTTTAATGTGAAAGTTGGAGAGGAAGCGATAACTTTACATAATCCGGAACTGCCACGTTGGTTCGATAGCAAGAAAACAGAGATAGAATGGAAGCATTGGCGAGCCTATAGATCGATGCTGGAGTCACAAGGCCGATCAACTGCTATTGTCGAAGCCAATGAGAAAGTAATTGACGACATTCTTGACTACTCCGGTGATCCCAGCACACCGGGAATGTGGTCTAGAAAGGGTCTGGTAATGGGTAACGTTCAGTCGGGAAAAACCCAGAACTATATTGGATTGATTAATAAGGCTATCGACTGTGGATACAAAACCATAGTCTTGCTAGGGGGGCATTTAAATGATCTTAGAAAGCAAACACAAGAAAGGGTAGATGAAGGTGTTCTTGGTCGTCACTCTATACATTTGACTAGAGCCTATAGGGTAAAACCATCTCCTATCGGCGTAGGATTATTTGAAGAAATTAATATTAATACGGGCACTACTACAGCAGGAGACTTTAACAAAAATTTTGCAGATAGCTTGGGCTTCAAACTTACAGGTGAAGATCCGGTCATTTTCACAATTAAGAAGCATACCGGAGTGATGGAAAGATTGTTCAATTGGATTAAAGACTATCACTTTCTTGAACCTGATCTAGGTAAGAGACTAGAAGGCCCATTGCTACTAATTGATGATGAGGCAGACTATGCATCTATAAACACAAAACACCATAAAGAAGAAGTTACTAAAACAAACGAGTACATTAGACAACTCCTTTCCCTTTTCAGTCGAAATACATACGTCGGCTACACCGCTACTCCTTTTGCTAATATATTTATTGATCCTGATGAGAATTCATACACTGAGAAAATGGATCTATTCCCATCTGATTTTATGATAAAGATACCGGTTCCTGATAATTATTTGGGACAAGACTACTTTTTTAGGGACTTAGATAATCGAGAGTCAGAAGAAGAGTCTCCTTATAAGACACGGAATTCTCCTACTATTCCTATAGATGACCACAGCAGTGTTTACGAACTCAAAAAGACTGATGAAATATTATCTATACCCGACTCTTTAAAAGATGCAGTTAGAGCATTTATGCTGGTTACAGCGATTAGGTCGCTAAGGGGAGAGCGTTTTTCGCATAATACTATGCTGGTAAATATATCTCACTTAAAAAGCCATCAGAATCAACTGGAATTTCTTATTGGTGAGTACAAAGTCGAGATTGTTGAAGCGCTCGAGTCATATTCGGCTCTTAATTACGACCAAGCAAGGAAAAGTAATATCATTAGAGAGCTGGAAAAAACATTTGAACATAGGTTTGATATTGAAGAGCAGTACCAGGACATCTTTAAGAAACTTCTAGAGTCTGCGTCTAAGATTAAAGTATGGGCAATCAATCAAAGCAATAAAAAGTCGGACGGGAAAGAATTAAACTACTCCGTTCATAAAGAGCATGGGCTTTCTGCAATCATTATAGGCGGCCATAAGCTCTCAAGAGGTTTGACTTTAGAAGGGCTGAGTATCTCCTATTTTGCGAGAAACTCAAAGGCCTACGATACTTTAATGCAAATGTGCAGGTGGTTTGGTTATCGGCCGAACTATGCAGACCTGTGCAGAGTGTACCTTCCTCAAGAGTCTATATATTGGTATTCCTTTATATCAAGTGCAATCCGTGAGCTCTATCATGAATTAGAATTGATGAGTAGGCGTGAGCAGCGACCAAGTGAATTTGGACTAAAGGTAAGAGAACATCCGGGTGCTATGATAATTACGGCAAAAAATAAGATGGGTGCTTCCGAATCTGAAGTACGATCGCAAGATTTATGGGGTCAAATTCAACGCCGCTTTCGATTTAGACCTGATCCTAAGATTAATGAAAAGAATCTTAACTACACTAAGAGGTTTATTACTAGAATAATTGAGGACAGCGGTAGTGAAACTAAATTTGAAAAGGATCATGAAACAGGTTCAATAGTTATTTCAGGTGTCAGCTACGATCAAATAGTTCAATATATTGAAGACATTGATCTACCCGAAGATGATCTAGGTAACGGAGCATTAATAAATCACCTAAAGAAAATGAAAGCTTTGGGTCTAGGCAAGCCTCGTATTTCGCTATTCAATCAGAAGAAAACAAGAATGACGCCCTGGGAATTAAAGTTGTCTGAAGAAGAGAGAGGATTTATCAATGAGTCCTATGTATTCAATTCTAGTATATCGCTCACATTGCCCAAAAGGAAAATGGAAAAAAGGAACAACGAGTACAAAGTAAAAAGTGTCAATCTGGGTAACTCAGATGATGAGAAGATTTTCCTTGATAGTACAGAAAGAGAAAAGATAGCAGGTTTGTTAAATCGTAAGCCAGTAAGCTTTGATTACCTATGTTCTGATACTCGAGATTATCCTGGATTGACGATATATCTTTTTGCAGTAGCCGTAAGTCCAATGGTCGATAATAGCGATGATTCCATTGTTGAGTTGGGGCATGGTCGTATGCCTACAGTTGGTTATACTGTATCCATACCTAGATCGGAAAACCTAAAAGGCAAAACAAATAAAGAAATTAGTGAGATTGTAAAGCAAACAAAACATAGCTATCAAGTAAATAAGATTCATAGCCAACTCCAGGAAATCAGTTCGTATGAGGACTATTCTGATGAAGAGTAAAAGCTCCGAATTTTTTCTTGATAACCCGTGGGAGAATATCAGTGAACCTTGCTACCCAAAAGGGAGGAGGTTGTACCTAAATGACGACCGTTTTTGGGTATCAAAGGATGATAATCAAGGATTGCTTTTTTTTGTACAGGATAGCGGTGCTGACAACGTGAAAGCTCTTGAGGGTCTTGCTGGATTAGAAGTTACGGTAGAGAAGTTATACTCAGGTGAGTATAGGCTTGTCTGCCGGTTGCTTACACATGACCAAGAGACTGATGAAAAATTCGCCACTGTAGCTAAGGACATAGCTTTTCACTGTAGCAAGTATGAAGGTAACCAGCTTTTTTTAAAGACGCAGGAAAGAATTAAATCTTGGGCGAACTTCTTAAGGCCTAGCCGTACAGGTTTATCACAGAGTGAGTTTATTGGTTTACTGGGCGAGTTATATGTACTTTCTCAGTATATTATGACTACATTCGATGCCGAAGACTCTGTTAGAGCATGGGTGGGGTTGGAGGGGAAGAAACAAGACTTCACTTTCAATAATAGTGCATTGGAAGTTAAGACAACACTTTCTGGCAATCAACAGTCAGTCAGAATTAGTTCTCTTGATCAGCTAGATAGAGTTACGAACACTCTTTATCTCATGAGAGTCACTGTTTCACCATCTTCCTCCACCAATGGGTTTTGCCTCAGAGCCTTATATGAAAAGTGCTTGGAGGAAATCGAAAATGATATTATCTTGAATAGTATTTTCCTGAAAAAAGTTAGCGATTTATACAGTAAGGCTAGCAAAATACAGCTAGAGAGCGTTCACGAAGTTGTTGACGTTACTTTTTACCTTGTTGATGATCAATTTCCAAAGCTTACTCGTACCGAAGTACCACTAGCTATAAAAGAAGTAGAGTATGAAATAGCGATAGGGGCACTGAAATCTCACGAGGTGGCTACTAGTATTAGGGAGATCTTTGGTTATGAGTGACATCGCTGAGTATAAAAGAGAGCTTTTTAATGCCATTTCAATTGGTTCAGAAGCAAATGAAGTGTTTTCTGAAGAAAGCTACTTTGAGTTTATGAGCGATATGCTTTCAAATGCAGGAATTCTTGATAATGTCGAGTACTGTCCGTACAGGAATACAAGAAAAGGTATTCGGATTGATGGCTATAGTTGGAACCCGCTAGAAAGGACTATTTGTGGACTTATCGTAGATTTTACCAACGATAGTGAATCAGTTGCCAAGCTAGTTAATTCGGACATAAATGATATTGGAATGCGTGTATCTAGGTTCTTTCTGGCAGCTAATAGTGAGTCATTTATTGAGTCGCTGGAAGTTACAGATCCTGGTCGGGTGGCTGCCAATGAAATCTCTATGTTTCTACCTGAGGCTATTAAGATTAGGGTCGTAATACTAACTGATAAAGTGCTTAGTGAGCGTGTGAAAAAGTTGAGTATTAATGAAACTCTCGATAAAGAGACGTCAATTGAGATTTGGGATTTAGAACGAACACGTGGGCTTGAGAGGTCTGATTCGGAATATGAGGAGTTTACGGTTGATTTAACGAAATACGATGATGGTGTAAGAATCCTCCCTGCAAATATATCGGAACATGGCTTTAGTACCTTTTTAGGGGTAATGCCAGCTAAGTTGTTAAGTAAGATATATGATGACTATGGTCAGAGACTGCTAGAAAGTAATGTAAGGACATTTCTTGACTTTAGGGCTAGTACCAATAGAGGTATTCGGAAAACACTAGTCACTGAGCCCGATCATTTCTTTGCATATAACAACGGCATCACAGTAACAGCTACTGAAGCAAATACAGTATTTAAAGACGGGCAGCTGTACCTTACGTCTTTAGCGAATATGCAAATAGTAAATGGGGGCCAAACTACCGCTGCGATCTACTTTTCACCTCGTGAAAAAGGAGGTATTAAAGGCGTGGATGGTATGTACAATTATAGTGATATAGATTTGGAGAGAGTTTATATTCAGATGAAGTTGACTGTCATTGAAGACAAGGTAGCTTCAGACATAATGAAGTCGAATATCGCCACATACGCAAACTCACAAAACTCTATTCAGCAATCAGACATGGTTTCTAATCATCCGTTCCATCTGAATATAGAGACTCGTTCCAGAAAGCAGTTAATGCCTGCTGGCCGTAATGGGTTTTCAACAAAATGGTTTTATGAACGGACTAGAGGGCAATACTCGACTATGCTTCGTGCACTGAGTGGTAGTCAGCGCCGTAGATTTGAGGCCGAGTATCCAAAAAAGCAACTGTTTAACAAAACTGATATGGCTAAGTATGAAAATACATGGCGTATGAAACCCTATATAGTAAAAAAGGGTGCTCAAGCAAATTTGAAGTCTTTCGGAGCAGATATAGTTAAGGAATTCGAGAAAGACGAAGCGGCTTTCGGCCCCTCATATTACAATGATTTGGTTTCAAAAATATTACTATTTAGGATGACTGACAGCGCAATCTTGAATGCTGATTGGTACAAAGAGAATAGAGGTCTGAAAGCGGAGTTGGTTACTTATAGTATTGCATTGTTGCGGAATGCGTTGATCGGTAAAAATATGGATATTAATCTTAATTACATATACATAAATCAGTGCGTCTCCGATACATTGCTCAGTACACTTACGTCAATGGCCTATGTAATTCGTAATAAAATATCAGATGTTATGTTTACCGGTGGCATTACGAATCCCAGTGAATTCTGTAAGTCCGAGAGAGGCTGGAAGAAATTGCTAACGGTTGAGTTTGATTTGAGTCGGCTTAGTGGAAATGATGTGTTATCAGCCGATGGTGTAAAGGATTCCGCGAAAGAAAATAGAGATATCGATGAGGCAGGGAAGAGTATAACCGTATTGGAATATGTGCTTTCTGTTTCAGCAGAAGAGTGGGAGTTAGTATCGGAGTTCAATTCTGGTTACTACCCAAATAATGACAAAAGAGTTGGAATTCCAAGGAAGTGTGTAGAGCTCCATAGATTTGGAAAGCTTCCGAGTGATAAGCAGTTGAGCCTGGCAAGGGAGATTAGAGAAACAGCTTACAAGGAAGGTTTCGATTTTGTTAGATAGTGGTTTGTATAATGGGTGATTACTTGTCTGATCTTTTATACTTCTTCAGCTGAAATTGTCTTGTGAGTACGCAAAGTAAGGGTATAAGATTTTTCTAGCGAGGTTATGGTTTCTGGGCCAGTAATTCATTGGGGATGTTGAAATCACATTTTTCTTTCCATGTATTTGAGAAGAGATGCAGCAGTGTAAAGCTTGCTAGAGAGTCAGTTATGGATCTGAGCGTATCTAGCAGTAAATTCTGCTACGTCCTTGAAAGAAGAAGGTCCCATACTACTTTTGCAAGCTTATTTGCTAGTAATGGTGGCACAGCATTGCCAACCTGTACGAACTGTTCTGTCCGGTTTCCCTTGAAGAAGTAGTTGTCTGGAAAAGTTTGTATCCTAGCGGCTTCTCGAACTGTAAGGCTTCTGCACTGAATAGGATCGTAGTGAATAAAATAGTGACCATCTTTCGATATATGGCTTGTTACTGTCTTTCCGGCGCGATTTCCAGCTTGGACTTTGAACCTGTCTACAAAGTGCCCGCTTTCCCAGTTTTTGTGATCAGGGAATAGTGTTTCTGGATAATCTTTTGCTCTTGGAGATTGTCCATTATTTAACTGAGCGTATGCACTAGCAAATAGATATCTTTGAATATCTGAGGCCATATGACTTCGTGAGGAGTGATTGGCAACACCCTTCATTCGCTTATCTAGATACCATTTCTTAAGTTCTTTCGGTAGTTGGCTTTTTCTTGGTTTTTTTTGTTCTATGAAAAAATCTCCCTGAGTCAGCGTGTGTATAATACTCAAAGGGTTCTCTATTTCTTTTGCTAACAAATTATATTCACTAGGCAAATGTTTCTTTACAATTTTTAGCGATTTTCTATAATTGTTCAACCAATTTTCTGTAGTATTAGGAACTTTGGTTATTCCACTCCGTAATTTGGGTAGGTCTGATATCACCTGCGAGACAGTTACTTCATTGGCACGCTTTGCCTCTTCAAGTAAACTTTTATTCTTATCAAATTCGATACCTAAATTCTTTTTTATGCCTAGAAGTATTACGCGATGCCTAGTTTGTGGTATCCCAAACTCTTCGGTTCGAATAATGAAGTCAGGTCCTTTTCCCCGGTACCCCGTAATATACATATCATCCGAAGCGGGTACTGCAAAAGGGTAAATATCATATTTAGCTTTAGGTTTTTTATTCAGAGTTCTGGATGGGCAATGTAAATCGGAAAGTATTGTTTCGAATATAGAACCGCCATTCACTTTCGCGGTAAGTATGCCCTTGACGTTTTCCATGACGAATATTTCAGGTTCAACCAAGTCAAGTACTTTTAAGTACTCCTGGTAAAGAAAGTGCCGGTTATCTAGCTCTGGAATGTATTCTTTATTGCCTTTATTTCTAACTCGGCCTGCTAGGGAATATGCTTGACAAGGAGGTCCGCCTATAACTATTTTCTGCCCTTGAAACCCCTTTATGGATTCTTTTATTGCATCGAATATTGCTTTGTGATCACTACTTCCTAAAGCCTTAGGCCCATGGAGCGTCTCTCTTTTCGCTGCGTCTAGTAGGTCAGTGTACTCGTTGAAGGCAACCTCGAGGTCTTCTGTTCCACCCGCTTGAATATAGTCATAGTATGCTTGAGGGACTTCACCGCCTCTGAATTGACGAAAAAATGCTCTCAGAGTAAGAGTGTCGTGTGCACTTTTTTCCTTTTCAACAGATGCCACTATTTGAAAAGGAAAGTCACCATTTTCATCCTGATAGGCTGAAAAGCCCTCTCCGAGCCCTCCTGGTCCGGCGAAGAGGTCGATTACTCTGATTTGTGCTGCCATGGTCAGTCCACTAGTCTATTAGATGGGTAGCATACCAGGTTCTTGCCTACTTTCCAGGAGCATATTTGTGGATATTGTCAACAAACAAACCCGCTCACGGTATATGTCGGGGATAAGATCGAAAAATACTCGTCCTGAAGTAAGTATCAGGAAAGAATTGCATAGAAGGGGCTACCGCTATCGTCTTCATTCCAGAAAATTGCCGGGAAAGCCGGATGTGGTGTTGACTAAGTATAGAACAGTCGTTCTGGTAAATGGTTGCTTCTGGCATATGCATGGATGCAAACTATTCAAACTTCCACAAACCAGAACTGATTTTTGGAGAGAAAAACTCGAAGGTAATGTTAAAAGAGATCTGCGTAACAAGGACTTGCTTAATCAAAGTGGGTGGCGAGTGTTCGTAGTCTGGGAGTGTGGAGTTAAAATCAAGAAACAGAATGCTGTTGAACAAGCGGTTGATGCCTTTGAAACTTGGCTGGATACGGAATGTATGAATGGTGAATACCCTGCCGATAGCTAGGGAAGGTCTGAATAACCAATGATTTTCTCCAAGCCTGACGAAAATCATCGGTTATTCAGACCTTCCTTAGTTCTAAACGATCAATATACCTTTACTGCGAAAACATTCTACGAGTGAACTCATCTACTACGCTTTCAGCTCTTATGTAATCTCGGATGCTTTCGCGAGCAGTTATGCCTGACTCTGACATTATACTATCGAGATGGCTTGAGACTTCCTCAATCTGAGCTGAAAATCTATCATTATCATTTAAAACAGAAATAACAGCATCCTTGACTTTTTTCTGTTTTTTTGGTGCAGTATCTAATATATCAGGAGTTTCCCAATGCTGTTTTACAAGAGCATATAAGGCATAGAACCGGAAAATAACACGAGATCTATCAACCTTTGCTGTGCGCACCAAATAGTCAAACTTATACAAGGCAAGCGCAGCTAGATGATAAAGTTCAACATTGTGGTTCTCTGAAAAAATTCGACCTGAGAACTCTTTTCGAATCCCTCTATGATCACGAGCAGCGCGGTGTGGTTGATAAAAAAACATAGCAGCAGCCGCCTTCATCAAGTCCGAAGGACGAAGAATTCTTGTTCGTTCAATCGAGACATCTCGATACTGATTGTCTCGTCTTTCGATAAACATACGTGCATCACCGCTTTGGGAAGCACAATATTCCTCCAAATCTTTCATAAATGGACGTAACGCCCAAAACTGATCTTCTTTAACTTCGTTTTGTCGATTTGTACCAATGATGACGCTAGACACAAAATCAGCATCACCACAGCCAATCAATCTAAGCGGTACTGAAATACTTTCAGCCTTATCTCTAATATGTGCCAAAATATTTGTGGTTTGGCATCCATTTACGATCTGATAGTCTTCAATCGTAAAAATATCTCCTTTACGATCGATATTTTTTGAAACCACTGTAATACCATTATTTTTGAATACAAAAGAGGCTTCGTCACCATTTTTTAGATCTGATATTATTGACTTATTTATTTCTGATTCTGGATTAAAATCTCTAACATTGTCGTAAAAAAGCGATCTATTCACGTGAGCCACCCCTTGTTGGTCGGGCTCTCCAAGCGCAATATTCAGTACCTCTGATGCGGAGACATAACCAATATATGCCTCATCAACCTTATCATGACTCGGCATTGTAATTGCCTTTGGGAAGCTTAGTTTTGCTGATGACGAATTAGTAGCTGAGCGAAAACCATTTTGAATGACTTTGGCCCCTACACATTCAATATGAATGTCATTAAATATGTTCAATTCACTTAAACGATTCTTATTTGTTTCAATCAATTGCTGTATAACAGCAGAGGCTTGACCAGATCCGGTAGTGCAGTAGTAGCATCTCAAGGAAGGGCTAGTCTTTGCCGCCTTACCATAAATTTCGTCTTTTACTGCGATAAGTTCGTCTACTTGCGGACCTTTCACAAGGGTTTGGCTAGTGAAAAAATCATATACTGCATCGAGAAATTTAGATATGTTCCCATAATCTAAGCTGTCTGACGTTTTTGATTGAAAGAAGGTAAATTCTGAAGTGTGGTTCCTACCAACAGATAGTACTTCGGCCGCTTCGTCGACATCTGTGCATAGTGTCCCTTGAATGGATATGGCAATTCCATCAATTCCAAACTCTACGCCCTTTAAATGAGCCCTAAATGGATCTATGTTCTCTCCGAGAATGCCATTTTCTAATGAAAAGATTGACATAACTTCAAAAAGATCAGATTCACTCATAACTTCATTGGGATTCATTTCTTTGAAAGTATTGAGTTGCGCTTTGATAATTGGATTCATAGCCACTTCTTTTCTCTACTTTTTCATTTGTATTGTTGGTGTGGGCAAAAATCGGATAGTGACTGCCATACTGAAAAAGGATCTCCAGAAATGACACTAGATATCAACGTTCTGCTGGCTCACATAGTTATAGAATTGATCGTATAGTGACATGAGTGGCCCAAGTACATCACCCTTTTTCTGAATATTAGGGATCCTCTGAATAACCTCCCTCCCCCGGGGCTCTGGCTTATCCGAGGGTCGTTGGCGCGAGGCGGACTTATGCAGGAATGTCTAGACCTTTCAAATAAGTCCAACGAAGTGGCAGCGTTCCTCGGAAAGCCCCGGCGGGCGCGGCTAAAACGTCCTGCCCCGGCGTTGCACTTCTTGAAAGGGGCTACGGCCAGTGCTCTGCGAAGTGCGCATTGTGGCAGAACGTTTTAGCTCGCGCATAGCCCTGGGGGAGTTGTTCATAGGCTCCCTAGCTCTTAATTGCTAATGTTAGCCCGGAAAACCTCTCAACCCGCTTAACAACCCCCTCACACCAAACCCCCTCACCCCCAACAACAAACAACTCCCGCTTAGCCCGCGTCAACCCGGTATAAATCAACTCCCGGCTCAACAACCCCATCGCCTGCTCAGGCAACACCATCGCCACTCGCTCGAATTCAGACCCCTGGGTTTTGTGTATCGTCATCGCATACACGGTTTCGAATCGGGGCAGGCGGCCGGGGGCCAGGGGGCGGTAGTCGTTGTCGCCGGTCTGGAACCAGGCCATTAGGTGGTCGCTGGTGTCGTCGCGCCAGATGAGGCCGATGTCGCCGTTGTAGAGGCCGATACCGTAGTGGTTTTCGGTGATCATGATCGGCTTTCCCTGGAAGAAGAGGGCTTGGGTTGGGTTTTGAGTAGCCGTTTGTTCAGGGCTTCTACGCCCATGGGCCTACGCGGGTGCCCAAGGCCAACAGCTATTAACTGGAACTGGAGTGATGGTCAATATTGTGCGAGGCTTCGTCGCACCTCTGCGGGATCTATGGAGGATTGAAAGAAGCAAACTCAGGATCGGTATTAAAATCATGGAATTAACACCCGATGATCGAAAGATTGCCCAAGATGCACTCACCTGGGCGAAGAAAAAGGGAACAAAGAAGGCCATTGCTCGCCGACTGACGGACCAATCTCTGTATCTGCCGGAAGAAGACCCGGTTTCTGTATTTATGGCCGGGTCACCAGGTGCCGGTAAGACGGAGTCCTCAAAAGAGCTGATCGACCAGTTCCCTGATAACCCCATCCTGCGCATCGATGCAGACGAACTGAGAGTCGAATTTGATCAATACGATGGATGCAACAGCCATCTGTTCCAGAGTGCAGTATCGGTTATCGTTGAATACATACACGATATGGCGCTGAAACAAAGCCAGAGTTTCATCATGGACGGGACGCTCCATAATGAAGACAAAGCTAAGGATAATATTACCCGTTCCCTGAGTAGAGGCCGGGTGGTGCAGGTATTGTATGTGTATCAGGACCCTTTGCGGGCCTGGGAATTCGTGCAGGCCAGGGAGAGGTTGGAAGGTCGGCGAATACTGCCTGTCAATTTCATTGAACAGTTTTTCGCCGCCAGGGCTACGGTCAATGCTTTAAAAGCTCATTTTGGTGCCGATATTAAAGTTGATCTGCTAATAAAGGATTATTCGAACAGAACCAGAGTCTACGAGGCAAATATTGACCGTATTGACTATTATGTAGATCACGAATACAGTCGCGAGTCCCTGACCCGATTGATCACTTAACACCCAAGAGGCATCGAACAATGTTCAGCCGTCAACCCAAGGTGGCGTCAACTGCATTTGCAGATTTTATCCGGAATGCGTCGTCTAAAAAGAAAAAACGGGTCTATGCCAAGGTCCTGGAAGGCGCGTCCGAGCGTCAGCGTAAGCAGATTGAGCAAGCACAACAAACCTCCAGCGCCTGCTAAAGGTTTGTATGGCGCTTTTGGCGCGCCCAAGAGCAGATTCTACTGCGACTGCGGGCTCAGCAATGAAGCCTGATGCTTAAACCACTGAATCTCTCAACCTTTCTCTCAACCCCTTCACACCAAATCCCCTCACCCCCAACAACAAACAATTCCCTCTTAGCCCGCGTTAACCCGGTATAGATCAACTCCCGGCTCAACAACCCCATCGCCTGCTCAGGCAACACTATCGCCACGCGCTCGAACTCAGACCCCTGGGTTTTATGTATCGTCATCGCATACACGGTTTCGAACCGGGGCAGGCGGCCGGGGGCTAGGGGGCGGTAGTCGGTGTCGCCGGTCTGGAACCAGGCCATTAGGTGGCCGCTGGTGTCGTCGGGCCAGATGAGGCCTATGTCGCCGTTGTAGAGGCCGATGCCGTAGTGGTTTTCGGTGATCATGATCGGCTGGCCCTTGAAGAAGGGGGCGCGGGTTGGGTTTAGGGTTTTGAGTATCCGTTCGTTCAGGGCTTCTACGCCCATGGGGCCTACACGGGCGGGGCAGAGTAGCCGGAACTGGAACAGGGCGTTGAAGGCGTCGGCTTTGCTCGCGGCACTGGCGATGGGGCGGTACCAGTGGTCGACCCAGTGGCTGATCTGTTGCTGGGCTTTGTCGGTGGGAATCCACGCCAGGTCGTCTGCGTCGCTTTGCAGGGTGGCGAGGCTGGCCTCGGCTTCGCCGTTGATGACCTGGGTGGCCAGGCGGCCGATGCCGCTGTGTTGGTGGAAGCGGCGGCTGTGTTTAAGGAAAGTTAGATAGTTTGGAGCTGCGAGTTCTGAGCTTTGAGCATCGAGCTTCGAGCTTTGAGTAGGAACAGTCAGGCCTAAAGCCTTTAGGGCTTTGGCTCTTTGTTGGCTGTAGCCCGGGTGGGGGCGTTGGGCGAGGTCGGCTAGTACTGAGCCTGCGGCTACGCTCGGTAATTGGTCTGCGTCGCCCAGTAATATGACTTTGGTGTGTTCTGGTAGAGCGCGGAACAGTCTTGTCATCATGGGTAGGTCGACCATGGAGACTTCGTCTACCAGCAGCACGTCGCAGTCGAGCGGGTTGCGTTCGTTGTGGCGAAAGTCGAGCCGGTTGGGGATGACGCCGAGCAGCCGGTGCAAGGTGGTGGCTTCATCGGGAATGCTGTTCAGGGCGAGCAGGTCGATGCGGCCAGCCAGGTCGCTTTTGGCATCGCGGATCGATTCGGCCAGGCGCTGGGCGGCTTTGCCGGTGGGGGCGGCCATGCGTATTTTGAGGTCGTGCGGGCTGGTCATCGCCAGTAGGGCGAGCAGGCGGGTGACGGTGTAGGTTTTGCCGGTGCCGGGGCCGCCGGCGATGATGTTGAAGCCGTTGAACAGGGCGTTGGCGGCGGCGATGGCTTGCCAGTCGGGTTCTGCGGTGGCGTCTGCTTCGGCGAGTGCCGGGAACAGGGTGTGCAGGGCGGCTTTTGCGGCTTTGGTATCAACGGTGGTGTCGCTGGCGTCGGGTTGCAGGCGCTGGCGCAGTTGGCTGGCCAGTTCCTGTTCGAATTGCCAGTAGCGGCGCAGGTAGAGGCGGTCGCCATCGAGCACGATGGGGGCGTTGTCTTCGGGGCCTATGGGCAGTTGGCTCAGCTGGGCCAGCCAGTCTTCCAGGGGTGGGAAGGTGTAGCCGGGTTTGTCGTCGCTGTGCCATTCGGTGTGGCCGGCCCAGGCGGGCAGGTAGAGGCAGCTGTGGCCCTGCTGCAGGGTGTGGCTTGTGCCGGCGATGCTGTGGAAGAGGTCGTCGGTGTGGGTGTTCAGCCAGTCGCAGAGTTGTGCGGCCAGGTGCAGGTCGATGTCGTTGATGTTGGCCAGGCGCTGTCGCGCGGTGTGTAGCGGTGGTTGGTTTGGAGAGTGCCCGGGGGTTGGTTCGATGCTCATGCGGGGGTCTCCGTGCCGGTGAACAGGGTGTCCAGGGCGTGCAGGGCGGTTAGGTCCGGGTCGCGGTGGTAGATGCCGGTGGTTTGGCCCTGGGTCATGCCGCGCAGGTACAGGTAGTGCACGCCGCCGAGGTGCTGTTCGGGTTTGTAGTCGGGCAGGCGGGTGCGCAGGTAGCGGTGCAGGGCCAGGGTGTAGAGCAGGTATTGCAGGTCGTAGAAGCTGGCGTGCACGCTCTCGGTGAGGGCCGTTGGGTTGTAGTCGCCCAGGCGTTCGCCAAGCCAGGTCGATTTGTAGTCGACCACGTAATAGCGGCCCTGCCACTGGTAAATCAAATCGATGTAGCCGTGCATCATGCCTTTCAGGCGCGGCGGTTCGGGCAGGATGACGTCCGGGGTATTGCGGTGCCGGGCGAGGATGCGGGCCAGGCCCTGGCCTTTGCTTGCCATCGGGAAATAAAACGCCGCTTCGCGCTGGGTGTGCGCCTGGCTTAGGTCTGCCAGGCGGGCGCCGCTGGGCAGTTCGGTGTTGAGGATGTCGCTGAGCCAGGTGGCGAGAGCCGGGCGCAGCGGGCTGATGCCGGGTGTTGTGGGTTCCTGGTTGCTGGTTTGGTCACCGGTTGTGCCGTCTTTCGGCAGCAGCGCGGGGTAGCGTTGTTCGGCCCAGGCGAGTTCGGTGGTGAAATCCGGGTGTTCAAAGTCGAGCCGTTCGAGCAGGTCGTGCAGCAGGTTACCGGCTTCGGCGCCCCGGGCCAGGCGGAAGCGCAGTGGCCGGTCTTGCGGGGCGGTGGGGGCTTGTTCGGGGTCGTCCTGGTCGCGGTCCGGCGTGGTCAGGCCGCCGTGGCGGGCGTTGCGGGTCAGCGCCGAGAAGGAGCTGAGCCACCAGTCGCGTTCAATGCGGCCGTGGAATTGGGCGGCGTGGGCGGTGCTGGTGGTTGTAGCCTCGGGGGCCGCGGCGTCGGCGAGCGGGGTGTCCGGCAGGCTGAGCACGGCGCCGTTGCCCTGGTTGGCGAAGGTGGTTAGCTGTTCGGTCAGGGCGTCGAAGGTTTTTGCGTTCAGGCAGCGGGCCAGGGGCGAGCGCTCCAGTTCCTTGAACTCGGCGGCCATCACATACAGGCGGCGTTCGGCGCGGGTGGCGGCGACGTACAGCAGGCGGATGTCTTCGGCGGCCTGTTCTTCTTCATAGAAGTCGCGTTCCGGGTCGCTCGGGTTCAGGGCGAGCACGGCGTTGTAGTTGGCGCGGTCGTGGTAACGAATCAGCATCGGCGGTTGCTTGGGTTTGCTGCGGCCGTAGCTGACGAACGGCAAAAAGACGATGGGGTATTCCAGCCCCTTGGCGCCGTGTTGGGTGATGACCTGTATCAGGTTGGCATCGCTTTCCAGGCGCAGCTGGGCGATGTTGGCCAGGGTGTCGTCTTGCCGGGCCTGGTCGAACCAGTGCAGCAGTTGCCAGGGTTGGCGGTGTTGCTGGCTGGCCTGTTGCAGCAGTTCGAGCAGGTGCAGGCTGTTGGTGAGCGTGCGTTCGTGGCGTTGCGGGTGCGGGCGCACGTGGCGCTGAAACAGCTGCAGCGCCATGCTCATCAGGCCCTGGCTGAACCAGCGTTCGCGCAGTTCGGTGAGTTCGAACAGGGCTTCGGCCCAGGCGTGTTCGTCTTGCTGCAGCTGGAACAGTCGTTCGGTGTCGTAACCGAACCAGGGCGTGGCGAGCGCGGCGATCAGGGCGCGGTCGTTCTCCAGGTTCAGTATGCCGTTCAGGGCGCGGGCCAGGGTTTCGGCCTCGGCGCTTTGCAGTACGTTGTCGCGCGCGCTCAGGTACACCGAGGCGAGCTGGTGCGTGCGCAGGGCGTTCTGGATGACTTCGGCTTCGTGCTTGCTGCGCACCAGCAGGGCGATGTCGCCGGGTTGTACTGGTTGGCCATCGAGTTTGGCCTCAAACAGCAGTCGGCGGATCTCGCGGGCGGTCCAGTCGGCCAGCACCTCCAGGCCGGTTCGGGTGTAGCCTTTGGGCTCGTCTTCGGTGGCGGGCAGCAGGCACCATTGCACGGCGCCGCGATCGGCCGGGTCGTCGATGTCGGGCAGGTCGGGTTTACCGGCTTTCACCGGCAGGTAATCGATGCCGAACCCGAACACATCGGCGCTGGCTTTTTGCGTGCGTACCTGGCCGTCGGCATCGAGCGGGTGTTCGCCGTAAAACAGCCGGTTGTAGCCCTGCACCACGGCCGGGTGGGAGCGGAAGTTGGTGTCCATGTGCCATTGCTGGTCGGCGTTGTCGCGGGCTTTGAGGTAGGCGAACACATCGCCGCCGCGAAAGCCGTAAATGGCCTGTTTCGGGTCGCCGATCATGCACAGCAGGCCGGGCTGACCTTTGGGGTACAGGGCATCGAGAATGGCGTACTGGTCTGGGTCGGTGTCCTGAAATTCATCGACCAGTGCGACCGGGAATTGCTCGGCGAGTTTGGCGGCCAGCGCCGGGCCGGCGTCGGCGTCTTGCAGGCGCTGGCGCAATTGGATGATCAGGTCGTTGAAGTCGAGTTGGTCGAGCCGGTCTTTGCTGGTCAGCAGGTGCGCGCGGGCGAAGGTGATGCCCTGCCAGGCCCACCAGGCTTTGGCTTCTTTCGCCATACCGGCCAGTTGCTGGGCCAGGGTGTGCAGGTGCGGCAGAGCGTCGACTTTCTTTTGGGTGCTGAAGGCGTCTTTGAGGAATTTGCCGCCAAACACCTCGGGCACGGTGCCGGGCCAGGGTTGCTGGCTGAGGTCCGTCAGTTCATCGAGTTTGGCCTGCCATTCGGCCGTGCTGGCCTCGCCGCGGCGGGGTTTGACGTTCAGGGTGTAGAAGGCGTCGGCCTCTGAGGCCCAGTGCCGGCAGAAGGCGTTCCAGGCGTCGTGCGGTTCGGTCAGTTCCGGCTCGACGACGGTCTCGCTGCCGCCGATGGTGCGGCCCCATTCGTTGGCAAAGTCGTCCGGTGTGGCCCAGTAGCTTTGCAGGTGTTCGAATTGGTCGCCGCGCGCTTCGCGCCGGTACCAGTCCTGTAGGGCTTCGAGAATCAGCGCGCTGCTGTCGGCTTCCATTTCGGCGTGAAAGCTGATGCCGCTGGCGAAGGCCTGCTGGGTGAGGGCGCGTTTGCAGAAGCCGTGAATGGTGTACACGGCGGCTTCGTCGAGGTTGAGCAGGGCCTTGTGCAGCAGGGCGCGGGCTTTTTGCGGTTCGATGCGCTCAGCGAGTGTGTTGAAAAACGGTTCGTCGATGGCGCCCCAGTGATCGTGGGCATCGCGAATAAGCTGACCCAGGCGGCCTTTCAATTCGGCGGTGGCGGCTTTGGTGAAGGTCATCACCAGTATCTGTTCAACACTGAGTTGTTGTTCGAGCAGCAGACGCAGGTACAGCCGGGTGATGTTGTAGGTTTTGCCGGTGCCGGCGCTGGCCTCGATGAGTTGGCGGCCTTGCAGGGGCAGAGTCTCGGCTTTGAGTTGCTTGGGGGCTTGGTCCAACATCAGTGTTTGGGGTACCGGTTGCGTTCAGGGCATTCTGGCAAGGTGGGGGGTGGTGTGCAAACTAAATGGGAGGTTGGTTTTTCTTTGGTGCCAGGAGTTCGTGTCAGGCACCGGGTATACCTCTCCGGGGTCGGCGTGGACCCGTCCTTGGGGCCTAGACTGAAGCATCCTTGCTTCAGACTACCCCGGAGAGGTATACCCGATACCTGACACTTGGTTTTTTGCCACTTCCGAAACCTGGATGTCTGGATGTGTCTTTTCTGAATGACCCTATCTGCCGGGACAGTCCCCATTGATCCTTACACCACCGGCATTTTTTTGAAATGCTTCAAAACGCGCATTGCCCGCAGGGTGTTCCAGCGACTGGCGGTACCTGTCCGTTCCATCGTGAAATGAACCTTGCCGGGATGCCTGGCCTGTACCGGCCAGGTGCCGTCTTTTCTGCGTTTTTTAACGAGAACGTCCAGCGCATCTTGCATGCGTTCGTCGTAGTCGATGCCAGCCAGCTGGAAGAAGTCCAGAGCGCGTAAGATGTCAAAGCGCCACCGGGACGGGTACGACAGCATGAGCAGTTTGGGATCAAAAACCTCGCCGGTGCGCTGGGAGCGGAACAACCGGTGACGCAGCAGGAACTCGACCGCCTGCTCTCCGGCTGATAACAGGGCGTCCAATTGGTACCGATAGCCGTTGGTTCGGTACTCATGTATGCCCTCAAGAACCGACAGCGTTGAGTGCACGGAGCTGTGGACTGTTGAGCGCCGGTTAGATTGGCAGTTCCATCCGCCATCCGGCATGTGTTGCGTCAGAAGAAAGTCCACCACCGACCTCAGGTCGTCTGCGTTCGACCCGAAATAGGCGGCATAGTTCAGGAACATGCCGTTGATACAGACGTCGCTTTTTTTCGCATCGGTCGCGTGGACGATGCCACCGTCGGGCCCCCGGTGTGTTTGAATCACCTGTGCAATGGTCTCCTGCACGGGTGCGAGGTTGGGCGCAATGGCCAGGTTTTTGAGGTCCAGAAGGGTGTAGTGGGTAGAGGTCCATTTCATCTGGTAGAACGCCTCACCCCAGTGCCCTTTGGGATTCCGTAGGCCGAGTAACTGGGCACCCCAACCTTCCCGGGCAATTCGGGTGCGCAGATCCGGCCGATCCTGTCCGAGCAGGTCTCTATGGGTTTGATACTGGATGGCGACATCGCCCTCCAGCAACCAGTCGATGGCCGTGCGCAGCTGATCCGGCGTTTTGGCAGACACTGTCATGGCGCTGTTCCCTCAAGTCGTGACCGACCGCCTTGAGTATAGAGTCAGAGGCGGGGCTCGCGTTGACTTGAATCAAATGAACTTGCCTGAACAGTGCCTGCCCTTATGAGTCAGCCGCGACAAGCGGCTTCGACCGTGGCGATGTCGATCTTCTTCATCTCCATCATCGCTTCGAAGGCGCGTTTGGCGACTGCCGGGTCGGGGTTGGTAAATGCTTTCGTCATCGCGACCGGAGTTATCTGCCACGACACGCCCCACTTATCCTTGCACCACCCGCACATGCTTTCCTGCCCGCCATTATCGACAATGGCGTTCCAGTAGCGATCCGTCTCGGCCTGGTCATCGGTGGCCACTTGAAACGAAAAAGCTTCACTGTGCTTGAATGTGGACCCACCGTTAAGCCCGAGGCATGGGATGCCCATTACGGTGAAGTCTACGGTCAGAACGTCCCCTTCTTTGCTCGACGGATTGTCCGCCGGGGCGCGATGCACCGCTTGGACTGACGAGTCGGGAAAGGTCTCGGCGTAAAACCGGGCGGCTTCTTCGGCATCGCCGTCGTACCAGAGGCAGATTGTGTTTTTGGCTGGTGTGCTCATGGTGTATCTCCTTGATGTGACCGTTCAGGGCATTCAAGCGCAGCTTCACCGCACCTGAATGGCGACAGGGCATTGGCGGGCAGATCCCGTTGCGCCTCTTATAAGGTAGTCGAACCATAAGCCGCTAAATCGACAGGGGATGAAAAATTATTTTTAACTTGTGAACGCTGGATAGACAAATACTGCCACTGATCGACCTACGACAGCTGTGACCAGTTGACCGAAACACAGCGACCAGTGTCCATCAGCTTTTCGAACGAACTAAAAGAAATCGGCTCCGTTGTAGAATCAGTTGGGTTTACGTGCAACCCGGACCAGCCACAGGCAATGGCCGGTGCGATGTCTTTTTCCAGAGTGTCACCAATAAACAGGGCCGAAGCCGGATCGATCCTTTCTTTTTGTTCCAGCAATTTGATCAGCGCTTTATTCGGCTTTCTTAGGGCAATACTTGCGTCACCGCTCGAATACCAGAAATCAAACGTCTTATTCAGACCCAGGGCTTCAATAACACTGTGCTGAAAAACAGAGGGGCCGTTTGTCATGATGCCAACCCGGCACTGGTACTGTTCCCGCAACCGGTCGGGAAGGGAGTGAACACCATGATACAGCGTTTGCACTTCGGCCCAGCGCTGGGCGAAGGCGGAAAACAATGCCTCCTTCTCTTTGCGATCGCGTTCGGGAAAACAGCTCTCAATGGCTTCAATGCCGGTGCAGGCACCGTTGATGGAGACCTTCTCCATCCAGGTGGGCATCACCGATTCCAACGTCGTGCCGAACACGGTGTTGAATACATCATCAAAACGCTCTGTTGGGTAACAAAGCGTCATGTCGAGGTCGAAAACGATGGTTTTGAACAAAGCCGGGTTTCCTTTTGGCAGTTTCGGGTGTTGACGTAATAGCGATAACTCGCCCATGGCCATGAGCCGTTATTATTCGTTGTTATTCCTTCTCTACTTGCAACTTCTCTTGCGCCAGGTGCTCAAACAACGGCGCGTACAAGGCAGTTACGCCCTCAAAAATCGCATCGTGCTCGGGTTGTTCGGGCCAGAACCAGGCCATGTAGGGGTCTTCGCTGAGGCCGTTGCTGAACCAGCCGTCGCCGTACCAGACTTTGTCGAAATCGCCCGGGTTGTACTCGCGGCGTTCGCGCGGTTTGGCCATTTCCATCGCGATCTCGGTGTGCCAGGGCAGGGGTTCGCACTGGCCGCGGCGCCAAAAATCGAGCCAGTGGCTGAGTTCGGTTCTGGCGGTGTCGACTGTCATCGGGGCAAAGTTGATCGCGTAGACTTCGTCTTTTTTGCGCTCGCGGAAGACACCCATGGTGATTGTTTCTGATTGAGTATTGGCCAGTATATGGTGCAGCCAGAGACGCAGATGGTCTTTGCCTTTGGCGTCGGCGAGGCGCCAGAACAAGAGTTCGCCGCCGGGTAGACGCGGTAGGTGAGCGGTTACTTTCAGGGTGTCGTTGAAGGTGCGCTCGGCCGGTTCGGTGACCAGCTGGGCGGCGCCGAGCGAGAGTAAATGCTCACTGAAGGCGTCGGCCTGGGCTTGCCAGTCGGCGAGGGTATCGTCGACCAGGGGGTTATCCGGCAGTCGGCCGGAGAGGCGGGCGGCCATGAGTTGAGTGTCGGCATCCGGCAGGGTTGAGTCGAAGCGGGTGGCGATCAGGTCTTGTTGCAGCTGGTAACGGTCCAGATGGTTGGCGGCGAAGGGTTCGGCGTCGGCCAGTTCGGGGGTGTCGTTCATGTCGAGGAATAAGCCCAGGCGGTGGCGGGCAAAAGCACGGGCCGGGTGTTCGGCGAAGCGGACCAGGTCTTCGATGCTCAGTTCTTCGGGCCAGTCTGGTTCGGCCAGCAACGGCGTGTTGTTGGGTGTTGGTAGCGGTTGGCCCAGGCGGAGCCAGCGGCTGTCGAAGCTGGGCCAGGGGGTGGCGTTGTCTGAGGCCGGGTCGGTGAGGTAGTTCTCTGTCGCGAAGGGCTGTAATGGAAGCGCCTGAATGCCGGTGTTGGTGCGCCAGCCGGTGGCGCCTTCGATGTAGCTGAACAGTTCGGTCAGCACCAGCGAGGGCTGGCGTTCGGTGTTGGTGTTTACATCCCGGCCCTGGTAGCTCAGGTAGAGGCTGTTGCGGGCGGAGAGCAGTGCTTCTAGAAAGAGGTAGCGGTCGTCGCCACGGCGTGAGCGGTCGCCCAGGCGAGGGCGGTCGTTGGCCATTAAATCGAAGCCAAGCGGTGGCCGCTGGCGCGGGAATTCGCCGTCGTTCAGACCGAGAATGGCGAGCACCTTAAACGGCACCGAGCGCATCGGCACCATGGAGCACACCGTGATCTGGCCGGTCATGAACTGGCGGCCGGTGCGGGCCGGGCTGGCGAACATCTGTTGCAGGGCGTGGCGTACCACGGCCAGCGGCAGGGTGCCGGTGAAGCCGGCTTGCTGGCTGTGTTCGCTGAGGTCGCGCAGGGCATCGCGCAGGTCGTCCTGGGCGGATTCAAAGCGGGCGTCGGTGGCGAACAGCGCCAGGCGCACGCGTTCTTGCAAAAAGCCTTGCCAGTCGCGGGCGGTGCGCGGGGTGTGCAGGTCGGTGGCCAGGCGCTTCAGGGCATCGACGAAGCCGGCGAGTTTGCCCAGCAGTTGGGCGTCGCTGCCTTCTACGTTGGGCAGCAGCAGGCGCTGGCCCACCACGGTTTCGGTATCGCCCCAGGCGAAGCCGACGAGCAGACGTTCGAGGCCCTGTTGCCAGCTGTAGGTATCGTTGATGGTGCTGTCGCTGGATTGGACGTACTGGCGTTTGTGGGCGTCGTCCAACCCCCAGTGCACGCAGGCGGCGTTGAGCCAGCGGGCGAGGGGGTCGAGGTCATCCTGCGTCAGGCCAAACTGTTGCTGAATGGCGGGCACGCGCAACCAGCCGATGACCTGCGTCACCTGGAAGCGGGCGTCGGGCAGGGTGAGCAGGTCGAGAAAGGCGGCGATGGTTGGGTCGGCGTCTTTTAAGTTGCGGTCGGCGATGGAGCAGGGCAAGGGCGGTATGTCTTCGCCAATGTCGTCGAAGCGGCGGGCGAATACGGCTTCTACAAAAGGCGCGTAGTCTTCGACGTTGGGGCACATCACCAGTACGTCTTTCGGGGTGAGGGTTTTATCGGCATTGAACTGGTGCAGCAACCAGTCGTGCAGGCCCTGAACCTCGCGCAGGGCACTGTGGGCGCTGCGTACGCACAGGGAGTGATCGCTCACATCGCTGGGCTGCTCATATGGATGCTCGCGGCCATCGCGCAGTTTTAGCAGGTCGCGTTGCAGTTGGTTGAGCAGGGTGTCGCCTTCGGGTTCTACGAACACCGGGGTTTCGATGTCGGCACGGTCGCTGAGCAGGTTGACGAAGGCCTGGCCCTGTTGGCCCAGGTTGCCGATTAACGGGTTGCCGACTTCGATGTTCAGGTCGTCGCTGTCGTGGCCTTGCAGTACCCAGTCGGCGCGTTTTTTGGCGGCTTGTTTTTCGCTTTGGGTTTCGCCCCAGTACTCGTCGCTGGGGTTGAGGTGGAACAGGTGGATGTCCAGGCCAGCCTGGTCGGAGAGGCCCTTCAGAAAATCGAGCCAGAGCGGGGCCAGGCTATTGATGCCGAAAATGAACAGACGCTCGGGCAGCGGCTCAGCCGGGCTGTCGAGTTGCTGCATGGCGCGCTGCAGCAGGGCGAGCGGGTGGTTCGGGTTTTCTCGCACCAGGTGGCGCCAGAGTTGGGCTTGCCAGTGGTCGCCCTGGCCGGCTTCCCAGCTTTCAATCCAGTCGGGCCGGTACATTAAGTATTGTTCGTACAGGTCGGCCAGTTGCTCGGCCAGTTGGAAGCGGCGCAGCGGTTGCTGGCGGTTGGATTGGTTCTGCCAGTAGCGGCTGGGTTCGGCGAAGGCTGGGTCTTCGGTAATGAATGCTTGCCCCAGCAGGTCGTGCAGGCGCCAGACCAATACTTCTCGTCGGAAGGGTGACTGTTCTGGCACTTCGCTTGCACCCAGAACCTGGCGGATCAGCGTCCACATTTGCTGGATGGGCAGTGGAAAAGCCAGGTTCATGCTGATCTGGCGGCTGGGGTGGTCGGCGAGCTTCATGTTCAGCCAGTGCGCCATGCCCTGGTGCTGCACCAGAATGATGTCGGGCTGCAGCGGGTTGTCGACCGGCAGTGCCAGCAGGGTGGCGAGCGGGTCGATCAGGGTGTCGAGCTGGTTGCCGGGCAGAACGTGAAACATGAAGCAGACTCGTGGGGTTTTGGGCAGTGTAGCAAGGTGTGTGGGGCTGTGGCACTAGCCCGCCCAGGTGGCTTTGTCCGTGGTACTAACCCGCCCCTGGCACTGGCCATGCCCCTGCCGGGTCGCCGTAAACCCATCCATGGGGGCTCGACTGCAGAATATGAATCCCATCCTTGGGATTCACCCTTCGGGCTCGCTGCGCTCATGCTAAAGCGCTCCCGGCGTTTTAGTCCATGCTGCAGACGTCCCGGCAGGGGCACAGCCAGTGCCAGGGGCTAGCCAGCGTTGCGTACCTAAAAAAACGGCTAACAGCATCTGGTGGCGAATCCTGGAACAGGGCATTCTGTTGTGCTTTTAATAAATTGTACTGTCCAACAATAAGGTGTTCGGTTGGGTTGGCCTGATTTCGGGCCGGTGACGTACTTATCTCATCCGATTTTTAAGGAGTATTGGCATGTCCCTCTGGAAACAAAGTGCGCTGACGCTGGCGTTAATTGCATTGGCCGGTGGCGGTTGGTTGGTCTGGCATCCTGCGGGCGAAGGCACGCGTGTGCAGCTGGGTCTGGCTGAGGCGTCTGAAGGCGGTGGCGGCGGTGGCGGTCGTCCGGGCTTTGGTTTTGGTGGGGGCGCCACGCTGGTGGTGACCGATACTGTTGGCGAGGCGGTGATCAACGATCATCTGACGGCGATTGGCGATGGGGCGGCCTTGCGCTCAGTGTCCATTAACCCCGAAGTGGGCGGGCGCATCGCTGAGGTACTGAAAGGCTCTGGCGAACGGGTAGCGGCTGGCGATGTGATCGCGCGCATGGATTCCAGTTCGGAGCGCATCGCACTCGATCGTGCCCGGCTTGCGTTGCGCGATGCGGAAAACCGGGTTGAACGACTGACCCGGATGCAGCAGGGCAACAGCATTGCTCAGGTTGAACGCAGCGATGCCGAGTCGGCCCTGGAAGGGGCCCGATTGCAGGTCAGGGAAGCGGAGCTTGCACTGGACCGGCGCACGATTCGAGCACCCTTTGCCGGCGTTCTGGGCATTGTGTCACTGGAACCGGGTACCCTGGTGGGTACGCAGAATGAAGTGGCCCGGCTCGATGACCGTTCTGATCTGTTGGTTGAATTCCGCGTTCCAGAGCGCTTTGTCGGGGCCATATCTGTTGGGCGCGACATCACCGTGACGCCGGTGTCGAACCCGGGCGCATCGCTGGAAGGGTCGATCACCGCGATAGACAGCCGACTTGAGCCCGACAGCCGCACACTCCGGGTCCAGGCACTGGTCGATAACGAAGCCGATCTGCTCAGGCCAGGCATGTCGTTCGTACTGGACATGCGCTTCCCGGGCGATACCTTCCCGACGGTGAATCCGCTGGCCGTTCAATGGCGGTCGGAAGGCTCGTACGTGTGGCGAATTAACAGCGATAACAGCGCTGAACGCGTGAACGTGCGCATCATTCAGCGCAACTCCGATGCCGTTTTGGTCGATGCGCCCTTGCAGCCGGGTGATGCGGTGGTCACCGAAGGTGTCCAGTCGGTTCGGGCCGGTGCCACAGTACGCCTGGCGGATGGAGGCTGATCATGTCTGCAGAACCCAGAATAGCGCGGATGGGTGGGTTTACCGCCCTGTTTGTTCGCCGCCCGGTGCTGGCCCTGGTGGTCAGTGCGCTGATCGTCGTGTCGGGCATTGCCGGTTTGTTTGGCGCTGAAATTCGAGAATTGCCCGCGGTCGACTCGCCGGTCGTCACCATCAGTACCTCATACAACGGCGCCGCTCCGGAAACCATAGACCGGGAAGTGACCAGCATTCTGGAAGGCGCCGTCTCCCGTGTCTCCGGCATCGATTCCATTTCCTCCAGTTCCAGTTTTGGTCGCAGCCGCATCACACTCGAATTCCGCAGCGACGTGAACCTCGATACGGCGACGTCCGACATTCGCGATGCCATTGGCCGCGTTACGGGCCGGTTACCCGGTGATGTCGATGAACCGCAAATCATTAAGGCCGACTCCGATGCCTCGCCGGTGATGCGTTTGTCGGTCACGTCGGCCACGTTTTCGATTCAGGACCTTTCTCTGCTGGTTGAAAACGAAGTGCTCGATCGGTTAGCGGCGGTTCCCGGTGTGGCCGACTTGCAAGTGTTCGGCTCACGCGAGCGCATTTTCCGGGTAGATATTGACCAGTACCGGCTGGCCAGTTTTGGCTTAACCGTCGCCGACGTGCGCCAGGCATTGAGCAATGTATCGTTCGATTCACCGGCGGGTGCCTTGTCGAGCAACGACCAGAGCCTGGTGGTGCGTACCTCGGCTCAGATCAGCAAGCCTGAAGATTTCATGGACCTGCGCATTCGCCAGGAAATACGCATTCGCGATGTGGCCACAGTCACCCTGGGTGAAGACCCGGGCGACAGCGTGTTGCGGGCAAACGGTGCCGCTGGGGTGGGCATCGGCATTATTCGGCAGGCGCAATCGAATACCCTGGAAATTTCCTCGGCGGTTCGACAGGCAGTGGATAATATTCAGGAAATATTGCCTGAAGGGGCCAACATCCGGGTGTCGAGTGACGATGCCACTTACATTGGCGGCGCCATCTCGGAAGCGGTTAAAACCCTGGTGTTTGCCGTCGCGATTGTGACGCTGATTATCTTTGTTTTTTTACGGGATTGGCGAGCCACACTGATCCCCGCCATTACCATTCCGGTTGCGCTGATCGGGACTCTGGCGGCGATTTATCTGGCCGGCTTTTCCATCAATATTCTGACGCTGCTGGCACTGGTGTTGGCGACCGGCATGGTGGTCGACGACACCATTGTGGTGCTGGAAAACATTGTGCGTAAACGCAACCAGGGCATGGGTTCCCGTGCGGCGGCGGTGCTGGGTGTTCAGCAAGTGTTCTTTGCGGTCATCACCACCACGGCCACCTTGGCGGCCGTGTTTATTCCGTTGTCATTTTTGCCCGGGCAGGCTGGCGGTTTGTTTAGAGAGTTTGGTTTTACCCTGGCCATGGCGGTGGTGTTGAGTTCGGTGGTGGCGCTGACGCTGTGCCCCATGTTGTCTTCCCGGCTGCTCAAGGCGCATTCGGAATCGCCCGGTGCTGCGCCGGTAAAGCGGGGTTTGTTTGATGTTCTGGGCGATGCGCTGCAGCGCTTGTTCGTGACCATTTTGCATTTTTCATTGCGGGCGCCACTGGTCATTCTGACGATCTCGGGGTTGGTGTTTGCGTTGGCGATGAGCCTGTGGGGTCAGTTGGATCAGGAAGTCACACCACCTGAAGATCGGTCGGTGGCGTTGTTGTCGGTATCGGCGCCGCAAGGGGTGAGTCTCGACTTCACCACGCAACAAATGCGACGGGTGGAAGAGCTGGTACAGCCGCTGATGGATTCCGGTGAAATAGAGAATACCTTTTCGATTGCAGGCATTGGTTCCGGTAACCGGGGCTTTATGGTGATGGGGTTGTCGCCACAGGATCAACGTGAGCGCAGCCAGCAGGAGATTGTCGGGCAAATCAACGGCTTGATGGCGACCATACCCGGTATTCGCGCCTTTGCCATTCAGCCGAACAGCTTGGGTATTCGCGGCGGAGGCCGTGGTTTGAATTTCGCCGTCGTCGGCAGTAACTACGATCGATTGAGCGATACGGCCGACGCTCTGATTGCTGCGCTGGAAGAGAACCCCCGGTTTGGCCGAATCAGTTCTTCCTATGAAACCACACAGCCACAGCTCTCGGTGACGATTGACCGGGATCGTGCAGCGGACCTTGGCATCAACATCAATGGGTTGGCCGAGGCCATGCAAGCGTTGCTTGAAGGGCGCGAGGTGGGGTCGGTGTTTATCGAAGACCGCAGCTTTGATGTGAAGATGCTGTCGACCACGCACCCGGTCCGCGACCCGAGCGACCTGCAAAGCATATTCCTGCGCACCGGGGATGGGCGCATGGTGCCGATGTCGACGGTTGTCTCGTTGCAGGAGCAAGCCGTGGCGCCCTCACTGGCCCGGGAATCTCAGTTGCGGTCCGTTTCAATTACGGCAAGCCTGACACCCGGTTTTGCGTTGGGTGATGCCTTACTGCAAGCCGAGCGATTGGCCGAACCCCTGCTGCAGGATGGCATGCGCATATTGCCCTTGTCGGAAGCCGCCGCGCTGGATGAAACGTCCAATGCCATGCTGCTGACCTTTGGCTTTGCTCTGTTGATTGTGTTTCTGGTGTTGGCCGCGCAATTTGAAAGTTTCGTCAGTGCGTTGATAGTGATTTTTACCGTACCGTTCGGACTGGCCTGTGCGATTTTCGCGTTGCTGATGTCGGGTGTGAGCCTGAATGTGTACAGCCAGATAGGCCTGGTGTTGCTGGTCGGTGTGATGGCCAAGAACGGTATTCTGATGGTGGAGTTTGCCAATCAGTTGCGTAACCGGGGATACGAGGTTCGTGAGGCCATTGAAGAAGCCGCCATCATTCGGTTGCGCCCGGTAATGATGACGATGATGTCTACCGTGCTGGGGGCCTTGCCACTGGTGCTCTCGACCGGGCCAGGTGCCGAAGCCCGCGAAGCGTTGGGTTGGGTGATTGTGTTGGGGCTGGGTATGGCGTCGGTGGCTACGTTGTTTTTGACGCCGGTCGCTTATTTGCTGCTGGCGCGTTTCAGCAAACCGCAACAGGAAGAGCAAGACCGGCTGGATCGTGAACTGGCGGTGGCAGACGAGCAACTGGCCTGATCGGGTTCGATGGTTTTAGCCGTTGACGTTGGCTACACTCTGCAGACGACTTGCAGATAAGTACCTTCATGGATCTCGCCAACCTCTCTTCACTGTCAGAACCTGACCTGGCGTTTCGGTTACTCGCCGCCCTGTTGCTCGGTGCCCTGATTGGCTTGCAACGGGGTTGGGTTGCGCGGCATCTGGCGGCGGGTGAGCGCATAGCGGGCATTCGAACGCATGCCCTGGTGGGGTTGCTCGGTGGTTTCTCGGCCGTGCTGTCAGCTGTACTGACGCCCTGGGTATTTCCGGTCGCTTTTCTTGGCGTGGCCGCCATTGCGCTGGTGGCCTACCGGGCCCGCTTGCAGCATGAACGTAATTTCAGCATTACCGGCCTGATCGGCCTGTTGCTGACCTTCATGCTCGGTGCCATTGCGCTCTCAGTCAGTGTCTTCCTGGCCGCGGCGGGAGCGGTGGTGACGGCACTGATTCTGGACTACAAAGCTGAAATTCACGGTTTGCTCGCCAAACTGGAAGAGCATGAGTTGGATGCCGGGCTTAAACTGCTGTTGATTTCAGTGGTGATATTGCCGCTGCTGCCCAACCAGGGTTACGGGCCGGGTGCGGCGATTAACCCCTATGAGATCTGGTGGCTGGTGGTGCTGATCGCCGGTATTTCCTTTGTGGGTTATTTCGCCGTGCGCATGGCCGGTGCGCGGCGTGGCATTCTGTTTACCAGTTTGTTTGCCGGGCTCAGTTCAACTACGGCGCTCACCCTGAACTTTGCCCGGCTCTCGCGCCAGGCGCCGGAAGCCAGCCGGTTGCTGGCCGCCGGTGTGTTGATCGCCTGCGGCACCATGTTTCCCCGCCTGCTCGTTTATGCCTACCTGATCAACCCGGAGCTGATTAGCCTGTTGCTGTTGCCAGTCATTACCATGGCACTTGCCCTTTATGTGCCTGCTGTTTTTATCTGGCGGGGCATTGAGCAGACGGTCAGCCTCGAAAAACCCGTGCTCGATCGCAACCCGCTCGACTTGAGTGCGGCGTTGTATTTTGCCGTGTTGATTACAGTCATTCTGTTGCTCGGAGAATGGCTGAGCAGCACCGTGGGCGATGCCGGCATTTATCTGCTGGCGGCGGCCTCCGGCGTTGCCGATGTCGATGCCATTACCCTGTCACTGACCCGTTTGTCTGTGAATGGCATTGGGCTCGATACGGCTGTGCTGGGTATTGTGATCGCCTCGGCGGTTAATAACCTGGTGAAGGCCGGGCTGACGGTATGGCTGGGGAGTGCCCGGTTATGGCGTCTGGTTATTTTGCCGATGGTGGCTTCTTTGTTACTGGGGTTGCTGGTGGCTTTACTGGGGTAAGCTGAATTGACCTGCCAGCCACAGCGCCCGGGATCCAGTTAGCCCGGGGTGGAGAATGGCGGGTAATTCGTTTGTAGATGATCTGGCATTATCTGCGCTACTGTTAGGCCAAAAAGTGCCAGGCAGGTCACATTTAAACCCTGTTCGGCGTGCAAGAAACCCATCCCTCCTCTTTTTCAGCCTCCCTTTTTCCGTCTGCATGATGAAGACTGTTCCAGCTGTAATTTCCCATCTCTACTGAGCGCCGCTCAGTGACACCGTCTAACAACAAAAAAACGAGGGACAGGATGACCATGCTGACGCACGATTCAGGCAAACCCCTACTACTCAGAAAACTGGCCGTTGTAACGGCTTTGTCGGCCGCCATTTTAGTGACAGGCTGCAAGCCACCGCAGGACCTGGCGCCTTACCAGGAACGCGATATACGTGACGATGTGTTTTATTTTGTCATGCCAGATCGCTTCAGTAACGGCAGCCCGGCCAACGATTACGGAGACCTGGGCGGCGACAAATACACTCACGGTTTCGACCCGACCGATAAGGCGTTTTACCACGGTGGTGACCTGGTCGGCCTGGTCGACAAACTCGATTATCTGGAAGGGTTGGGTGTTACTGCCATCTGGATGACCCCGATTCTTAAAAACAAAGCGGTGCAAGGCACACCGCCGAATGCCAGTGCGGCGCATCACGGCTACTGGACACTCGACTTCACGCAGATTGATCCGCATCTGGGCACCAACGAAGAGTTAAGAGAACTGATTGATGCCGCTCACCAGCGGGACATTAAAATATTTTTTGACATCATCACCAACCATACGGCCGATGTGATCAAGTACGAAGAGTGTCACGACAGCGAGGGCAACCTCCCCGAAGGCCAGACGCTGTGCGATTACAAATCCCTCGAAGACCTGGCCGCAGGCGATACCTACACACCCTTTGTGCCCGCCGCTGAAGCCAATGCCAAAGTACCGGCCTGGTTGAACGACCCCCAGTATTATCACAACCAGGGTGACAGCCTGTTCTCGGGTGAAAACTCGGTGTATGGGGATTTTGTCGGGCTTGATGACCTGGCTACCTCGGACCCGGCGGTCATAGAAGGCATGACCGAGATCTTCAAAAACATCGTCACTGACTTCAAGCCCGATGGCTTCCGCATTGATACCGTCAAACACGTTCATACCGAATTCTGGCAAGAATTTTCGCCGGCGATCATCGAGCATGCTCGCAACGAGGGCATCGAGAACTTCACGCTCTTTGGCGAAGTCTACAGTGCCGATACCGATCTGCTGAGCATGTACACCACCGAAGGCAAGTTACCGTCGGTACTGGATTTTGGTTTTCAGGCGGCGGTGTCCGCAACCGTCTCTGGCGGCGACGCACCGGTTACGCTGGCGAACCTGTTTCGCGATGACGATAAATACAGCGATGCCGACAGCGATGCGTCGACGCTGATGACGTTTACCGGCAATCACGACATGGGTCGCTTCGGCCATTTTCTGGGTGAAACGGATACGCCAGACACGCTCGCAAAAATGAAGCTGGCACACGCCATGATGTATTTCCTGCGAGGCGTACCGGTTATTTACTACGGCGATGAACAGGGTTTTACCGGCACCGGTGGCGACCAGGCATCGCGCCAGAACATGTTTCCCGCCCAGGTGGATGAGTACCTGGCGAACGACAACATAGGGTCAGCGGCGACGCCGGGGGATGACAATTTCGATACCGAACACCCACTGTACCAGGCCTTCGCTGAATACGCTGAAGTACTGCGTGCCCACCCGGCGTTGCAGCGCGGTGTACAGCACGAGCGTTATGTCGAGACCGGGGGTAAAGGTGCCTTTGTCGTATCCCGTGTGTATGAACGTGAAGAGTATCTGGTGGCGTTCAACACCTCGGCCGAACCGGTTGTGGTTAGCCTGCCTGCGGTTGCCAAAGCTTACCTGGGGGTTTACCCGGAGCGGGCGGCTGCACGGCGCAATGGCGACCAGGTTGAGCTGGAACTTGAGCCCTTTGGCATGGCCATTTACCGGGCCAACAAACCCGTGCCGGTGTCTCCCGCCCCCGAGGTTGAGTTGTCGGGTTTTAATTCCGATGAACCGCTCACCGGCCGGGTCACCTTACTGGCTGACATAGACGGGCTTGAGGACATTGCACTGCCCGACTACGAAGCACGCTTTGAGTATTCCACCGACGACGGCCAAAGCTGGCATCGCATTGCGGACGATTTCGATGCGCCCTACCGTGCCTATTTCCGCCTGAATGAGTTTGCAGACGGCACCGATGTGCAAGTGCAGGTGACCGTCAGCAATGGCGATAGCGACATGGGCACCGCAACCCGAACGCTGCGGGTAGACAGCCGCTACCCGGAAACAGTGACGCTCGATTACCCCAACCTCAACCAGCGAGATGCCTTGTACGCGGTCAGCAACAGTGGTCGTTTTCAGGGACCCATTGTTGCAGAGGGGGGTGTTTATTCGATTTCATGGGCCCCGACCGATACCCGGCAAACACTGACCTGGGCAACCCTGAACGACGCCACCGGCGTAGCAGAACTGGACCAGCCGTATGCGCTAACGCGCAGTGCCGTCTTTGCAGTAGCGGAAGAGGATGGTGCGGGTGACTTAACCGCTCATCTGACGATAGACGCTCAGCCAGAACTGAGCCTGAGCGGTACCCAGGTCGATCAACTGGTTGAACAGGCCAGAGTATCTGACGACAGCATCGATGGGCTTAACCTGCGCGGTGGCATTGTCGGCTGGGATCAGGGCAGTGCGGTCGACATGAACAACACCGAATACAGCACCTACCACACCGAAGCGTTCGTGTTGCGCGGAGACGGTGAATTCAAATTTGCCGATGATCTCTGGGCGGCGATTAATCTCGGTGCACCGGTGACTGAGACGGGTTTAAGCTGGGGTGCGAACCCGGCCAATCTGCTCAGCTTTTTCGAAGCCGACTCGGTCTACGATTTCTGGGTGATTGGTGCCGATGAAGACGCCGATGGTGAGCTCGATCGCATAATCCCCATTGTGGCAATGGATGCCGGTGTGCTGGCAGAGCCTGTGTATTTGCGTGGCACGCTGACCGACTGGAATGAAGGACGTCGCCTGGCGCATCTCGGTGGTGACCGCTATGAACTGATACTGACCGATCTGGCCGCAGGCGAGTATGAGTTTAAACTCGCCGACAACGACTGGGCGGATATTAACCTTGGCTATGCTGACGTAACCGTCAGTGCCGACTCAATCGGCATCACCAACCCTGGCAACGGAAATATTGGCCTGTCGGTGCCGGCGGTGAACGACTACACCTTTGTGCTGGATGCCAGCGACCCGGCCAATCCGGTGTTGTCGGTAACATCCAGCGAAGTGGCACCCTACCAGGCCCAGGGAGCGCTGTATTTGAAAGGAGAGTTGAACGGCTGGGCTAACGTGCCTGCCTATCAGTTTACATATTTGGGGGGTGGCCAGTATCGCACTACCGTCGGTATTGATCCTGCCGATATTGATTACAGCGGCGACGATGCCAGTGCCATCGATTTCGCCATTGCCAACGCAGGCTGGGGGTTCAAACTGGCCGGTGCGGGTGATGTGCTAACGACAACCAACAGCGTCACACTGAGTGATGCCGTAGGCAGCAACAACAGGCTGGATGCTGGCCTCAGCCCTGGCTATTACGACTTGTTGCTGGATGCATCGGCTAATGCCAGTGCGCCCACGTTAAGCCTCTCTGCCAACACTGAGTTCACCTACGGCGACCGCTTTGGCCAGCCAATGTATTTGCGTGGCAACTTCAATGGCTGGAGTAACGGCGTGCCAGTAGCGCAGGATGGGGTTCAATACAGTGATACGCTAACACTGCCTGCAGGCGAAGCCCTGTTCAAACTGGTCAATGACGACTGGAGCTTGCAGGTGCAGTTTGCTGATGTCGTTCAAAACGGCGGGCTGCCACTGAGCGGTGCTGACGACGGCTTCGGTGGCCTTAACATCGCCGCGACTATCCCGGTGGCCGGCGATTACCGGTTCAGGTTCAATGCCACCAACCCCGGCCGGCTAATGCTGACGCTGGAAGCGCAATAGCCTAACTGCCCATTAAGCCCTTCAGGCGAGGCCGGTGCGCTGATCTCCGCTCGAAGGGCGACTTCCCTTCTAAAAAACCGCGGTTTGCCCCTGCTTCGGAATGGTGGCCGCTATCTCATGGCGTTTCCACAACTCACTGGCCAGGGCATCCTGAGCACCGGGTTCGCCGTGCACCAGGTAGAAGTCCGGCTGGCTGGTGAAGCTGGCGGCCCAGTTCAGCAATTCTTGCTGACCGGCGTGGGCGGAGAAGCCGCCAATGGTTTCTATGCGGGCGTTAACGGCGAATTCATCGCCAAACATTTTGATGGTTTTCAGGCCGTCGACCAACAGTCGCCCCAGGGTGCCCCGGGCCTGATAGCCACAAAAAACAACGGTGGTTTTGCGATCCCAGATTCTGTTTTTAAAGTGATGCCGTATGCGGCCACCGGTGCACATGCCGCTGCCGGCGATGATCAGCGCACCGCTTTTAATCCGGTTGATGGCCATGGAATCATCGGTGCTGGACGTTACCGACAGCCTGGGCAGGAAGTCTTTCAGGAAGCTGATGTCGGTGTCGCACAGCTTTTTAACACCGCCGCAATCGAGTGTGTGCAACCAATGGTCATAGACCTCTGTCACTTTGTGGGCCATGGGGCTATCGAGGTAGATTTGCCAGCCATCGAGCGTACCGCGCTGATGCATGGCGCCCAGGTGGTACAGAACTTCCTGGGTGCGGCCAACCGCAAAGGCCGGAATCAGTACATTGCCGCCCTGTTTCCAGGTTTCCTTGAGGATCTGCTCCATCTGCACAATGGAATCGGGCAGGGAGCGGTGGTCCCGGTCACCGTAGGTGCTTTCCATCAACACAATACTGGCGTCCGTCAGGTGGGTTGGGTCGTTCATCAGCGGCGTGTCTTTCTTGCCGAGGTCACCGCTGAACACCAGCTTTTTGGACTGGTTTCGTTCGCTGAATTCAAGCTGCACGACAGCCGAGCCCAGAATATGGCCCGCATCGAACAGGGTGACTGAAAGGCCGGGTAGTAGCGAATAGGGCTCATCATAGGGTTGGCCGACGCACAGCGAGAAAACAGTCTCCAGATCGGCCTGGGTGTAAAGCGGCTCTATGGGCGGCTTGCCTTTGCGCAGCAGTTTTCGGTTCTTGCGTTCGAGGTCTCGCTCGTAAAGCCCGGCGGCATCTTCGAGCATGATCGGTAACAGCTCAACGGTCTCTGCCGTACACAGGATGGGGCCGCGAAACCCTCGTTTGGCGAGCAAAGGCAACAGGCCGGAATGGTCCATATGCGCATGAGAGAGCACCAGTGCATCGATGCGGCTGGCATCAAACTCAAAGGTCTCATCCCCCAGTCGGTCGACGGCATCGCCACCCTGGTGCATGCCACAATCGAGCAGAACCCGGCCGATGCCGGGCATGGTCACCAGATGGCAGGATCCGGTGACCTCCTGAGCGGCACCGAGAAATTGAACCGTAGCCATGACCTGTCCTTTTTTGAGGTGGGTGCTCTCAGTCTAGCTGGTAACGACTCAGTTGCTGGCGAATGTCCTCTGGCCCAAAAACCTGTTCGGCGTGCCAGCCCAGCGCGCGGGCCGCCTCTACGTTTTTCAGGCCATCGTCAAAAAACAGAATGGATTCCGGGTTCGCCTTCAAGGCTGCCTGCACCGCTTGATAAATGGCCGGGTCGGGCTTCATAACGCCCAGGGTCATGCTGGTGAAGTGATGTTCAATCAATGGCAGAAACGTGTCGCGGTCGACCAGCATCTGCCAGTGACAGGGGTTGGTGTTGCTGAGTAGGCTCAGGGTGTAGCGCTCGCGCAGGCTGTGCAGCAAGTCGGTGATGCCGGGGAAGTCGTCATCGAGGATGTTGCGAAACGTTGCCTGAAAAGTATCCCGGTCGAGCGCGGGTTTGAATTCGTCGATAAAGGCATCGGTGAAGGCTTCAAAGTCGAGCTGGCCGGTCTCGAAGGCATGAGTCGAGTAGGCGTTACCCCAGAGGGCGTGAATCTGCTCGAACGGCACGTCTTGCTGCAACATGCGGCTGACTTCCTGATGCCAGTGAATGCGCACCAGAACGCCACCCATGTCGAAAACGAGGTGTTGGATCGGGGTCATGAGGCCTCTTTGGATCTGAAACACGGAGATTATAAGAATACGCCCCAGTTTACGGCATACCCGTTGGGCGGTGCCATGATTCGCTGTTTATCGGTTGGCGTTACAGTGTTCGGATCATTACACTGGCGGCCCTCTACCAAACTACCCGATCGAGGCCTCAGATGAGCCGAAACAAGCGCGATATACCGGTGTTTGATCACCCGATCATCGAAACCCATTGTCATCTCGATTACCTGAAAGACGAGGCCCTGACCGAGGTGCTGGCCCAGGCGCGCGCAGTCGGCGTTGAGCGGGTGGTGACCATCGCGGTGTCGCCGGATAACCTGGCCAGAGTGCGGGAGCTGCGCGACCTCGACCCGATGATCCACGCTACTCAGGGCGTACACCCGCACGATGCCGAGGCCTACACCGCCGAAACAGCGGCAGAGTTGCGCGCTCACGGTCGCGATGAGCGCATTGTGGCCATTGGCGAGATCGGGCTCGATTATTACTACGACCACGCCGACCGGGATGTTCAGCGTCGGGTGTTTGCCGAGCAGTTAGCCATCGCCGCCGAGCTCGATCAGCCCGTGGTCATCCACACCCGCGAAGCAGATGCCGATACCCAGGCCATTTTAAAGGAGTTCGCCCCCAGTCTGGCGAAGAAGGGCGTGATTCACAGCTTTACCTCGGGCCTGGAGCTGGGGCAGTTCTGTCTCGAACAGGGCTTTATGCTGGGTTTCAACGGCATCATCACCTTCAACAAGGCAGAAAACGTGCGCGAAGTGCTGGCTGCGACGCCGATGGACCAGTTGGTTGTCGAAACCGACGCGCCCTTCCTGACCCCCGCACCCTACCGGGGCCGCGAGAATGCGCCCAAGTATTTGCCGTTTATCATTGAAAAGGTTGCAGACGTGAAGCAGGTGCCTGTGGCTGAAGTGCTGCGCCAGAGCTATGCCAATGCGCGCCGGTTGTTTGCTTTTCAGTGATTTAAACTTGATACCTGAGTTTCGGGTTTTGAGGGATACGAGCGGCGGGTGCCGGTGATGCCTCTGTGGGGAAGTCCGCAACATGGACTAAAACGCCGGGAGCGTTTTTGCATGAGCGCAGCGAGCCCGAAGGGTGAATCCCATGGAGGGGATTCATATCATGCGGCCTAGGCCCGAGACGTCGGACCGCCAGGACGGATTCACGCCGACCCCACAGAGGCATCACCGGTAGCCGACGCGGATTGTGGCCACTGAGCTACCCCCGGGGCAGAAGCCGAACCAGGCCCGAATGGCGTTAGCCATGACGCAGGGCGTCGATGTCCTGGCGTAGCTGGGATTTGTCGTCGGTCAGAATGCGTTCCAGTGTGGCGACACGGGCTTCCAGTTTGTCGATGCGCGCTTGTTGGTCGACACCCATGGCGTTATCGGCCTTGCGCCGCTGTTTCATCTGTTCTTTAATCAGCCCGCCAATGGTGGTGATGGCGATGATAGCGAGTATAAATACAAAAACATCCATGCGGGTGCCTCCCTGTTAGTCAATAACCGTCAGTTTAACCAAGCAACGCTACCCCGGCCAGACGCCATAGGTCACGACAAATCGCCCCAGCGGTGCTGCAAAATGGCCAGCATGGCCAATGGGGCCGTCTCGGTTCTGAGAATGCGCTGCCCCAGCTGCCAGCTTTGAAAGCCCTGTTGCAGGGCGTAGGCTACTTCATCGTCGGTTAACCCGCCTTCTGGGCCGACCAGAAAGGCGACGGATTCCGGGGCTTCGCCGGGCCAGTTTGGCCGCTGGGCAGAGGTGTGCAGCACCAGCTTAAGCGGCTGTTGGCGGGTGCTGGCCCAGTCGTGCAGTGAGGTAATGGGGTGCAGAACCGGCAGGGTATCCTGGCCGCATTGTTCGCAGGCGCTGGTGATGACACCCTGCCAGTGCTGCTGTTTTTTATCTTGTCGGTCGGCTTTCAAGCGCAGGTCGCAACGCTCGCTGGTCAGCGGGGTGATCTCGCTGACACCGAGTTCGGTGGCTTTCTGCAAGGCGATGTCCATGCGGTCGCCCTTCGACATCACCAGGCCCAGGTGCGTTGCCAGCGGTGAGGGTGCTACCGGCTCAAGCCGTTGTGCCAGGCTGACCGACGCACTGCGTTTGGATACGTCAGTCAGATTGGCCGCAAAGCGCTCGCCACGACCATTGAACACTTCAACAGGCGCGCCATCACCCAGGCGCAGCACGCGCACCAGGTGGCCATGGGCGCCCTCGGGCAATGCCAGTTGGGTGCCCGGGCCGTCGGCTTCGGGCAGGTAGATTCGCGAGATTCTCATCGTATGGTCGGCGCGTTACAGCAGGCCTGTGGTCTCATCGAGCCCCAGACGCAGGTTCATGTTTTGTACCGCAGCGCCGGAGGCGCCCTTGCCCAGGTTGTCGAGCCGCGCCATCAGCATGATCAGGCCGTTGTCGGCCGCGTAAACAAACAGTTCAATCCGGTTGGTGCCGTTGCAGGCGGTGGGCTTCAGGAAGCCGTCTTCAAGCTGCGACTGGTCGTTCAGCGGGAACAGATGCACGAAGGGCTCACCGCCGTAGGTGGCGGCCAGGCGCTCATGCAGGGCTGTTGCCGGGCCACCCAGCAAACGGGCGTGCAGCGGTACCTGAACGATCATGCCCTGTTCGAAATTACCGACGGTCGGCACGAACACGGGCGGGAACTGGAAACCCGGTATGCGCTGCATTTCCGGCAGATGCTTGTGCATCAGGTCGAGGTTTTTGGGCCGGGCGGCAATGTCTTCAAGATCCGCACCGCTGCGGCTTTTGTAGTCAGCAATCATGGCCTTGCCGCCACCGCTGTACCCGGTGATGGCGTGTACCGCGAGTGGGTAGTCTTTGGGAATCAGGTCGGCATCGACCAGCGGCTTGGTCAGCAGCGTCATGCCGGTCGGGTAGCAACCCGGGTTGGCAATGCGGTTGCTGTTGAGCAGCAACTCGCGCTGACCGGGCAGCTCCGGCACGCCGTATACCCAGTCCGGTGAAACCCGGTGGGCGCTGGAGGCATCGATGATGACGGTATTGGGGTTAGTGACCAGGCCGACGGCTTCGCGCGCGGCGTCGTCCGGCAGGCACAGAAACACGACATCGGCTTCGTTCAGGCATTCATCGCGCAGCAAGGCATCGCGGCGTTTATCCTGCGGGACAGTCAGCAGGTCGACATTGGGGTGAGCCTCCAGACGCTGTTGGATTTGCAGGCCAGTGGTGCCGTACTGTCCGTCGATGAATACCTTGTGTGCCATGCGAGAATTCCGTGCCAGTGAACCAGACGCCAAGGGTACTATTGATTGGCCTGCGGGGGTAGACGGGTATCGTGAATGAAGCGCGCAAAACCGGGCGGTCGGTGCCTGTCTGTTGCTTGTTCTGCCACCCCGCAGACAGTGGTAGACTGACGACATAGTGATAAAACCAAGAGGCTTCGGTGACAACCGATACAGAGGGTGAGTTCGTAACCAAAGAGACCGATATTCTGCGTATGTTTCGACAGGCGAAGCAGCAGATGGCCCCGGTTACGCTGGTGTTCCCCGAAAGGCATCGCAGCCTGACCACCTACCTGGTGGAGATCAGGCCCCGCGAGCGCGTGCTGGTACTCGATGAGCCCATGCCCAAAGTCATGGCCCGCTACCTGGCGGCAGGCGAGTCGTTTACGCTGGAAACCTATTTCGACGGCGTGCGCATTCGTGCCCGTCAGTTACAGGCAAAATCGATCGGTACCGAGTCTGACCCGCGCTACCAGTGCCCGCTGCCAACCGAACTGTATTATCTACAACGCCGCAAGAGCTTCCGCGCGCTGGCCCGGCGCAGCCTGATCATCGATGCCCGGGTGCTCAGTGAAACCGGTGAAGTACGCTACGGTGTACTGCGCGATATGTCGGTGGAAGGCTGCCGGCTGGAGTTTGAAGGCGACCTGACCGAGCTTTATGGCACGCAGGGCGAAACACTGTCGGTCGAGCTGACCTTTCCCAACGAAACGCAGCTGAGTTTCCAGGTTGACATGCTGCGCTCAGACTTCGATGAGTCGACCGGCGTAACCGGCATTGGTTGCAAGTACACCGCGCTGCTGCCGCAAACCGAAGTGCAATTTTCAGCGGTCGTTACCGATTTGCAGCGCGACCACATCAACTTTGTTAAAAACGGCGGTAACCGGGATGAAATACCCGCCCGGTTTCTGTTGCCCAATGGCGAGGTGCCGGTGCGCTTTAAACCGCACAGCAACAAAGCATCGACCACGCCCAGGGCAACCTCAAAGTCACCGGAACTGACCGTAACGCTCGACATCGCCGCGACCTGGCGCAACGCCCTGGCGGCCGTGCGCAAACAGCAGGCGCTTAACAAGGCCGAGGCCAGTACCGAGCTGGTTGAATCATTGCGAACGCTCAGTCAGGTCTGGCACCAGGACCGCTTCGGTTTGCTGGTGCACAGCCGAATTCGCAGTGAAGACAATTCCGACATTGAACAGCGCCTGGCGATCAGCCTGGTGCAGGCTGACCATCAGGTTCGGTCACCTTCCTCAAAGAACGCCTATGCCGATGCGGGCATCACCCCCTGGATGACGCATGCACTGTTGCGCAGGCTGGGTGCCAAAGAGCAGCCCATGGCAAAGTTGATCGCAGCGGTGGACCGGCTGGCCTACAAGGTGGTGGATGAACAGGTTTATTACCGGCCAACGGCGGCGCTTGGCGCGCTGCACAAACAGGCGACGTTCGATGCACGGCTGATTCAACAGTTGATTGCGACTCAGGGTCTCTACCCGCTTGGGTCCTGCGTTCGGCTGAGCAATGGCTGCGCCGGGCTGGTGTTGCAGCACAATGATAAAAACCAGCCTAACCGGGTGCGCCAGTTGTACAAGCTGAGCGAACAGTCGCCCCTGCCGCCCAGAGACATCGATATCGAAGCAGACGGTATTTCCGTGGAAGGGCCAGCAGACCCGGTTAAGCTGGGGCTGCCGGTCGAACTGTTGCGACCGGCGGTGAGGGCCTGAGAGCCAGCTACAGCCGGTCGATGATCGCCAGCGATGGCTCAGACCGGTTCATGGTGTAAAAATGCAGGGCCGGGGCGCCGGCATTGATCAGTTCGCGGCACAAACTGCTGACCACTTCCAAACCAATCGACTGAATACGGGCGCTGTCATCGCCACAGGCTTCCAGTTGCTTGCGCAACCAGCGCGGAATGTCAGCGCCGCAGGCGTCGGAGAAGCGAATCAGGTTTGATACCTGGGTGATCGGCATAATGCCGGGCACAATATCGATGTGACAATCGCGCTTGCGCACTTCACTGACGAAATGCACATAAGCATCGACGCTGTAAAAATACTGCGTAATGGCGGTGTTGGCACCGGCATTGGCTTTTGCCACGAAGTTGTCGACATCGCGATCAAAATTGGGCGCCTGCGGATGCATTTCCGGGTAGGCCGCCACTTCCAGCTTGAACGTATCGTCGTAGCGTTCACGGATAAACCGCACCAGATCAGCGGCGTACCGGAAATCACCCCCGGTACCGCCCATACCTGAAGGCAAGTCGCCCCGCAGCGCAACGATGCGACGAATACCGGCGTCTTTGTAACGGTCGAGCAGGTCAGTCAGCGTCGCTTCAGTCGCACCAATGCACGACAGGTGCGGAGCCGTTTGCACGCCGCGCTGGTTCAGTTCGATCACCGTGCTGATGGTACGCTCCTGAGTGGAGCCACCGGCACCATAGGTGACCGAAAAAAATTCGGGATCAGCAGCCTTCAGTTCACTGTGAACGTTCAGCAGTTTTTCGTAGCCAGCGTCTGTCTTCGGTGGAAAAAACTCGAAGCTGACAGGAACGGAATTAGGCATGAGTTATGTTCTCTGGTCATTCTTGCTATAGAGTCAGGAGTCCGTGTCACCCACCGGGTGTACCTATCCGGGGTCGGCGTGAACCCGTCCATGGGGCCTAGACCGCAGCATCCTTGCTGCGGACATCCCCGGATAGGTACACCCGGCAGCTGCCACTCTGCTCGGTGCTAGTAATAAATACTAGCGTGGGTTTTTAGGTTTCAAGGTTCCGCCCGGGAGGTTAGCGACGGGTGCCGGGTGTGTCCCTGTGGGGTAGTCCGCAACATGGATGTTGCGGCCTAGGCTCCATGGACGGATCTACGCCGACCCCACAGGGGCATACCCGGTGGCCGTTGCGGGCCAACACCTCCCCGGCAACCCAAACGCTAAACTCGACTCAGTATTTGTAGTCGTTTGGTTTGAATGGGCCTTCAACCGGTACCCGGATGTATTTGGCCTGGGTTTCGGTCAGGGTGGTGATAACACCACCAAAACCGCGCACCATTTCTGCTGCTACTTCTTCGTCGAGCTTCTTCGGCAATATTTTCACGTACAGCGCTTCGGCTTTCTGGTCGGCCGGCAGGTCGGCGAACTTTTGCTCGTACAGGTACATCTGAGCCAGAACCTGGTTGGCAAAAGAACCGTCCATGATGCGGCTCGGGTGACCGGTGGCGTTACCGAGGTTCACCAGACGGCCTTCGGACAGCAGAATCAGATAATCATCGGCGTCGTCGGAGCGGAAAATCTGGTGGACCTGGGGTTTGATTTCATCCCAGCGCCAGTTTTTGCGCATGTAGGCGGTATCGATTTCGTTATCGAAGTGACCGATGTTGCTGACCACAGCACCGTTCTTCAATGCTTTGAGCATGTTGGCGTCGCAGACATTGGTGTTGCCGGTGGTGGTAACGATCAGATCGGTGGTGCCGAGAACGTCAGTGTTGATGCTGGCTTCGGTGCCATCGTTGATGCCGTTTTTGTACGGCGATACCACTTCGAAACCGTCCATGCAGGCCTGCATCGCGCAGATCGGGTCGATCTCGGTGACTTTTACGATCATGCCTTCCTGACGCAGTGACGCGGCTGAACCTTTGCCCACATCACCGTAGCCAATAACCAGGGCTTTCTTGCCGGCCAGCAGGTGGTCGGTGGCGCGTTTGATCGCATCGTTCAGCGAGTGACGGCAGCCGTATTTGTTGTCGTTCTTTGATTTGGTCACGGCGTCGTTAACGTTGATCGCCGGTACTTTCAGCGCGCCTTCTTCCAGCATTTCCAGCAGACGGTGCACGCCGGTGGTGGTTTCTTCCGAAATACCGTGGATGTCGTTCAGCAACTGCGGGTATTTGCTGTGAACCATCTCGGTGAGGTCGCCGCCGTCGTCGAGAATCAGGTTGGCATTCCAGACGTCGCTGCTTTCTTTTTCAGCCAGAATGGTTTGCTCGATGCACCACAGGAACTCTTCTTCGGTTTCGCCTTTCCAGGCAAAGACCGGGATGCCGGCAGCGGCAATGGCGGCAGCGGCGTGATCCTGAGTTGAAAAAATGTTGCATGACGACCAGCGCACTTCGGCACCCAGTTCGACCAGGGTCTCGATCAGTACGGCGGTTTGAATGGTCATGTGAATGCAGCCCATGATGCGTGCATCCTTGAGCGGCTGGTCGGCCTTGTACTTGTTGCGCAGGGCCATCAGCGCCGGCATTTCACGTTCGGCGATGTTGATTTCTTTGCGGCCATAGGCGGCCAGCGAAATATCAGCGACTTTATAGTCGGTGAAGGTATCCAGATTCACGGCGGTGGTCATAGTAATCTCCTGAAAAGAAAGTTTTTTGAGCTGCGAGCTGCGAGTTTTGAGCTAACAGCTCGTAGCTCGTAGCTCGTAGCTCTTAGCTCTTAGCTCACAACTTGGCAGCGGCCTTTAGCGCCGCTGCCTTATCCGTGGCTTCCCAGCTGAAACCTTCGCGGCCAAAGTGGCCATAGGCGGCAGTGGGGCGATAAATCGGGCGCAGCAGGTCGAGCATTTCGATGATGCCGCGCGGGCGCAGGTCGAAGTGTTCGCGCACCAGGTCGGCGATCAGTGCTTCGTCGACCTTATTGGTGCCAAAGGTGTTGATCGAGATCGAGGTCGGTTCAGATACACCGATCGCGTAGGACACCTGAATCTCGCACTTGTCGGCCAGGCCGGCAGCAACAATGTTCTTGGCGACATAGCGACCGGCGTAGGCGGCAGAGCGGTCCACTTTGGACGGGTCTTTGCCGGAGAACGCACCGCCACCGTGGCGTGCCATGCCGCCGTAGGTATCGACAATGATCTTGCGGCCGGTGAGGCCACAGTCGCCCACCGGGCCACCAATCACGAAGTTACCTGTCGGGTTGATGTGGTAGCGGGTGTCGCTGTGCAGCCACTCGGCCGGCAACACGGGCTTGATGATGTGTTCCATCACCGCTTCGCGCAGATCGGAGAGGCTGATTTCCGGGTTGTGCTGGGTCGACAGTACGACGGCGTCGACGGCGACCGGCAGGCCGTTTTCGTAACGCAGCGTGACCTGGGATTTGGCATCCGGACGCAACCAGGGCAGCACGCCGTTTTTGCGCAGCTTGGCCTGGTGTTCAACCAGACGGTGGCTGTAATAAATAGGGGCGGGCATGTAAGAGTCGGTTTCGTTGGTGGCATAACCGAACATCAGGCCCTGGTCGCCAGCGCCGAGGTCTTTGTTGTCGGCTTCGTCAACGCCCTGGGCAATGTCGGACGACTGCTTGCCAATGGCGTTCAATACCGCACAGGAAGCGCCGTCGAAACCGACGTCGGAGCTGTCGTAACCGATGTCGAGAATCACATCGCGAACGATGTCTTCCAGATCGACGTAAGTATCGGTGCGGACTTCACCGGCGATGATCGCCATGCCGGTCTTGACCATGGTCTCGACGGCAACGCGGGCGTTTTTGTCTTCAGTCAGAATGGCGTCCAGGACGGCGTCGGATATCTGGTCGGCCATTTTGTCCGGATGGCCTTCAGAGACCGATTCGGAAGTAAAGAGGCTGTACTCGCTCATGGGCTGTGTTCCTCAGTTCAGCGACGTGAGTGGGTGTCCAGCAGCGGCGTTTGCCTCGCTGGTATCAGTAAAAAGCGGTGTTTGCGGCGGCTTGCGGTAGACCTGGGTTTGCACCTGAAAGCCGTTGCGCAGGGCCAGAAAGCGCCCCTGTTCGTGATCCAGCCCGGCCGATTCGGCCCACTGGTGCAATTCATCCGGCTCGAAACCGAGCCACTGGTCGCCACATTGGTGATGCGCCCATTCCTGATCGTGGCGGCACAGGTCGGTAATCACCAGCAAGGCGCCCGGTGCCATCAGGTGTGCGCAATTGATCACTTCCTGGCCGGGTGCGGGTACGTGATGCAGCACCATGTTATAGACCACGACATCGAATTGTTCGTCCTCGGCCATCAGGCTTTCGGTATCGCCTTCACGCAGCTCGACGTGGCGTAGCTGCCGTGCCGGAATGCGGGCCTGCTCAAGCATGGCGGCTGAAATATCAATGCCGACGACCTGGCGAAACCGGTCGTTCAGCGCGGTCAGAAACTCCCCTTTGCCGGGCCCGACTTCAAGTGCGCGCTGGTGCGATTGCTGGCGGCAGCTGTCCAGAAGCTGCAGCGTTTCCGGGCCGTACTGATGAAACAGGGCAATGCGCTCCTGGTGCAGTTCAAACTCGTCGGCGTGGTTGGCAAAGAACGCCTGGGCCGCGTTCAGGCGGGCCGCGCGTATGTCGGCGAGTTTACGTTGCAAATCGTCAGGCAGTTCATACTGATCGAGCTCCCGGAACAGTTGCTGCTGAATCGAGAGTGCATCGCCGAGCGACCGGCGGTAATAAATGCTGTTGCCTTCGCGGCGGCTTTCCACCCAGCCAGCCTTGCTCAGTATCTTCAGATGATGGCTCATACCGGACTGGCGAACGTCGAGCAGATCGCTCAGTTCAAGCACGCCAAAGGCCCCGTGGCCCAGCGCCTGCAGCACGGTCAGGCGGGTCGGGTCACCGATGGCTTTAAAGAAAGACGGTACGAGGTCTAGTTTCATGGCGGCAAGACTAGCAGTGCCCCTCCGCTTTCTCAATAACTATATCAATATATTTTGATATAGATTTGTGCGATTAATCTGCACGGATGCGTCAGACGCTTTGCCCCCACCGGTTATTTTTGGGACAATTCACGCCCTTTCCCGCTTACCCGGGTGTTTGCCGCTCCCGAAAACCAACAGCCGAGGACTTTTCGATGCCGTCACGTAGTGAACTTGCCAATGCCATCCGTGCCCTGAGTATGGATGCCGTGCAGAAAGCCAAATCCGGTCATCCGGGCATGCCAATGGGCATGGCTGATATTGCTCAGGTGCTGTGGTGCGACCACCTCAAGCACAACCCGACCAACCCGAAGTGGGTTGATCGCGACCGCTTTATTCTGTCCAACGGACATGGCTCAATGCTGCAATATTCACTGCTGCACCTGGCAGGCTATGACCTGGGCATTGACGATCTGAAACAGTTCCGCCAGTTGCATTCACGCACCCCGGGCCACCCCGAATACGGTTATACGCCGGGCGTAGAGACCACCACCGGCCCGCTGGGTCAGGGTCTGGCCAACGCCGTTGGCTTTGCCATGGCAGAGAAGACTCTGGCGGCTCAGTTCAACCGCAAGGGTCACACCATTGTTGACCACAATACCTACGTCTTCCTCGGTGACGGCTGTCTGATGGAGGGGGTGTCTCATGAGGTGTCATCACTGGCGGGGACTCTGGGACTGGGCAAACTGATTGCGTTTTATGACGACAACGGCATTTCGATCGACGGCGAAGTCGCTGGCTGGTTTACCGATGATACCGTTAAGCGGTTTGAGGCATACGGCTGGCAAGTGATTCCGCGGGTAAACGGTCACGACCCGGAAGAGATTCAACAGGCCATCGAAACCGCCCGGGAAAACACCGACCAGCCAACGCTGATCTGCTGCAAGACCATCATTGGCTTCGGTTCACCCAATAAAGAAGGCAAGGAATCCAGCCACGGCGCGCCCCTGGGTGATGATGAAATCGAGCTGGCCCGCAAGAAGCTGGGCTGGACTCACGGTGCCTTCGAAATTCCGCAAGACATCTACGACGCCTGGGATGCCCGTGGCAAGGGACGTAAGGCGGAGTCAAAGTGGGATGACCAGTTCGCCGAGTACAAAGCGGCCTATCCGGACCTGGCGGCTGAATTTGAGCGCCGCGTGAAAGGTGAGTTGCCGGCCGATTTCGACAAGATCGCCAATGACTACATCGCCAGCGTCAACGACAAGGCGGAAACCATCGCCAGCCGCAAGGCGTCGCAAAACGCCATTGAAGCACTGGCGCCCAACCTGCCTGAACTGCTGGGTGGGTCGGCCGATTTGGCGGGGTCGAACCTGACGCTGTGGAGCGGCGCGCGTGGCATCAGCCAGGCCGAGCCAGACGGCAACTACTGTTTCTATGGCGTGCGTGAATTCGGCATGACTGCGATCATGAACGGCCTGGCTCTGCACGGCGGCTTCCGCCCCTATGGCGCTACCTTCCTGATCTTCATGGAATACGCCCGCAACGCGGTTCGTATGTCGGCATTGATGAAGCAGCCGCTGATTCACGTCTACACCCACGATTCGATCGGTCTCGGCGAAGACGGCCCAACGCACCAGCCGGTTGAGCAGCTGTCTTCACTGCGCCTGACGCCGAATCTGGATACCTGGCGCCCGGCCGATGCGGTGGAAAGTGCCGTTGCCTGGAAGTCGGCGATTCAAAGCAGCGACCGGCCAAGCGCCCTGGTGTTCTCCCGTCAGGGTCTGACGCACCAAAAACGCTCAGCGCAGCAGCTGGCTGACATCGAACGGGGCGGTTACGTGCTCAAAGACAGCAACGGCACGCCGGCTGCGGTTCTGATCGCCACCGGTTCCGAAGTGGGTTTGGCGGTTGAAGCCGCTGAAGCCCTGGAAGCGAAAGGTGTGGCGACGCGCGTGGTCTCAATGCCCTGCACCGAGCGTTTCGACGCCCAGGACGCCGCCTACCGGGACACCGTTTTGCCACGCGGCATCAAGCGCTTTGCCGTGGAAGCCGGCATTGCCGACTACTGGTACAAGTACGTGGGTCTCGACGGTGCTGTGCTGGGCATGACCAGCTTTGGTGAATCGGCTCCCGCCGGTGATCTGTATGCCCATTTTGGCATCACATCTGACTCATTGGTCAACTTGGTACAATCCTCGCTTTAAAATTCCCGCCCAACGGAAAGGGCCAGCCAATCGGCTGGCCCTTTCTTATTGAAAACCGACTGAACCTAATGGATAGACCCGGATTCCTGCACCCGGGAGAGGGTGATGTGAGTGCGCCCTTTATCTGCCGGAGGTACTGCTGATGATTGTTGTCGACAAGGCTCGATCAGGCAGACAAGAGTCCTTATACTGTGTAAAAACTAACCGCTAGGTCAAATATGAGGTTTGCATGAAATTGGTTCGTATATTCAGTGTTGTTCTGGCTGTAAGCGTTAGTTGGGCAAGTGCCGAGGTGTTGCCCGCCGTGGCCTACTCCGACGGTGTTAAATTTGATAACTCCTTTAATGAAGCGGTGTTCCGTGAAGGGGTAACCCGGTTTCAGTCTACCTACGATATCGATGTTGTGGAGGTAAACCCCTCCACCGCCGACGCTTTTGAATCGGCCCTGCGGGACCTGGCCAGCCAGGGGCGCAGCCCGATCGTTGCGGTTGGCTTCTCCTATGCCCCTGCGCTGACCGCTGTGGCGCCGGAATTTCCGGATATTCAGTTCACCATCATCGACTCTGTGGTTGATCTGCCAAACGTTCAGTCCCTGATCTTTAAAGAGTGGGAAGGGTCGTTTCTGGTTGGAGCGCTGTCAGCGATGAGAACAGGCGGCGCACCGCTGGGGTTTGTCGGCGGCATGGATCTGCCCTTTATTCGCGGCTTTGCCTGCGGTTATGCCCAGGGCGCGCAGTACGTCGACGATGATTCCCAGGTCATGGTGCGCATGATCGGCGATACCCCCCAGGCCTGGTCGAGCCCCGAGCGTGGGAATGAATTGGCGCTGGAACTGGTTGAGCGGGGCGCTGAAGTGATTTACGCCGCCGCCGGTGGCAGTGGCGTTGGTGTATACCGGGCCGCCGAAGACAGTGGCACTCTGGCCATTGCGGTCGACTCCAGCCAGAACTACCTGCACCTGGGCACCATGCTGACCTCTATGGTCAAACGGGTAGGTGTGGCGGCCTTCACCAGTTGGGAGCAGGCCGTGAACGGCCAGTGGCAGCCCGGGGTGCAACAGCTGGGCCTGGCAGAAAATGGCGTGGACTGGTCGTTGGATATTTTCAATCGCCAGCTGGTCACGCTGGATATGGAAAAAGAGATGACCCAGCTGCGTGAGCGCATCATTGACGGTCGTATTCGGGTGCACAACTATGCCTCGAACAATCAGTGCCCGGTGCCCTTGCTGGAAGGCTGAGCAAGCTACTGATGCCGGGCCTGATCGCGATAGATGAATCCAGGATGAATCAGCTGTGATTCTAGCGATGTAACGACGAAGTGGCTGTGTATAATGCAACAGTTTGTTGCAAACGAGCTTTGCGGGGTTGACCAAACGGTCAGCTTTGCCTAGAGTGCTTCCAATGGCCCCTTGAGGGGTTCGTTGGGCGTATGCAAAACAACCATAACATTAACGCTGAAAGGGGATTCACCATGAAACCAATGTTGAAAGCGGCTGCTGCAGCTGTGCTGTCCTTTTCTGCTGCCATCGCCGCAGCGGAAGATTTCCAACCTGCGGTCGTCTATGACACAGCAGGCAAGTTCGACAAATCCTTTAACGAAGCGGTCTATCGCAACGGTGCCGAGCAGTTCACCATGGACAAAGGCATTGCCGTCCGTGAATTTGAACCGCAAAACGAAGAGCAGCGTGAGCAAGGCCTGCGTCGTCTGGCCGATCGTGGTTTCAGCCCGATCGTCGCGGTAGGCTTCAACTACTCGTCTTCGGTTGAGAAAGTAGCGGCTGAGTATCCGGATGTTCAGTTCTCCATCATCGACTCTGTTGTTGACCTGCCAAACGTTCAGTCCATCGTCTTCGCCGAGCATCAGGGTTCTTTCCTGGTCGGTGCGCTGGCTGCCATGGCGTCCGAGAACGGCGCGGTTGGTTTTGTCGGTGGTATGGACATCCCGCTGATTCGCAAGTTCGCCTGTGGTTACCAGCAAGGTGCCCAGTATGTGAACAGCGACATCGAGTACTTCGAGAACATGACGGGTTCAACCCCGGCGGCGTTTAACGACCCGGCCCGTGGTTCTGAACTGGCCAAGTCACAGATTTCCCAGGGTGCAGACGTGATCTTCGCTGCTGCCGGTGGTACCGGTATCGGTGTTTACCAGGCTGCGGCTGACGAAGGCGTTTACGCCATCGGCGTCGACTCCAACCAGAACTACCTGCAGCCAGGCACCATGCTGACCTCCATGGTCAAGCGTGTGGGTGTTGCGGCTTACGCCTCCTGGGAAGAAGCTCAGGCCGGTGAGTGGGAAGGTGGCATCAAGGTGCTGGATCTGGGTGCCAACGGCGTTGACTGGGCACTGGACGAGTTCAACGAAGACCTGATCACCGAAGAAATGCAGACTCGTATGGCTGAAATTCGGGCCGGTATTGTGGACGGTTCCATCAGCGTTCACGACTACACTGCCACCAGCAGCTGCGATATCTGATCACAGCTCGATGCTGTTAAAAGCACCTGCCTGGCGGCAAGTGCTTTTTTATTGGGGTGATGATTCTTGTCAGTCACACCCCGTTCGGCCGGTTCCCGGGCCTGTCCTGGTTCCGGCCGATGTATTATTAACGCCCTCCCCGGGAGTCTGTCAGACTCCCGGGGAGGGCGACGTCCGGTTCGGACGATTTCCGAACCGAGTGAGACCCGACGCATGTTCGGCTACTCTCAGAGCATACAGCGTTTCCATTAACCTCTACTGACCGGGTGACCCATGACTGCCCAGACCCACTCTGCTGCAGAATACGCCCTCGAGCTGCGCGGCATCGACAAGCACTTTGGTGCGGTACATGCCAATAAGAACATCGATCTGAAGGTCGAAAAAGGCACCATTCACGGTATCGTCGGCGAAAACGGTGCTGGCAAGTCCACGCTGATGAGCATCATCTACGGCTTTTACGAAGCTGACCGGGGTGACATTGCCATCGATGGCCAGGTGCTGAAGATCAGGGATTCCAAAACCGCCATTGCCTCGGGCATTGGTATGGTCCATCAGCATTTCATGCTGATTCAGAACTTTACTGCGCTGGAGAACGTCGTTCTGGGCGCCGAGAGTGGTGAACTGATTGATGACAGCCTCGATAAAGCCCGCACTGAACTGAACCGGTTATCGGATGAATTCGGCTTGTCGGTACCGCTGGACCAGCCCGTTGAAGAATTGTCGGTGGGGTTTCAGCAACGCATCGAAATTCTCAAGGCGCTGTACCGCGGCGCCCGGATTCTGATTCTGGACGAACCCACCGGCGTGCTGACCCCGCAGGAAACAGAGCATCTATTTAAAGTGCTCGACTCGCTTAAGGCTCAGGGCACCACGGTCATCCTGATCACCCACAAATTACGCGAGATTCTGGCGGCGACCGACAACGTATCGGTCATGCGGCGCGGCGAGATGGTCGCCCACGTAAAAACGGCCGAGACCAACCAGGAAGAACTGGCGGAGCTGATGGTCGGTCGCAAGGTATTGCTGCAAGTCGACAAAGGCGATTCAGCACCGGGTGATGTAAAACTGTCTGTGCGTAACCTGAGCATGACCGACAGTGCCGGGGTTAAACGCCTCGATAATGTGTCACTGGATGTGCGTGCCGGCGAGATCGTTGGTATTGCCGGCGTTTCCGGGAATGGTCAGTCCGAATTGCTGGAGACGCTGGCGGGCATTACCCCGGTCGACAGTGGCACCATCGATTTGAACGGCCACACCCTCGATGCCCAGCACCCGATGAACCCGTCGCAAGTGCGCAAGGCTGGCATTGGGCACATTCCGGAAGACCGGCATCGCATGGGCCTGATTAATACGTTTTCGGCCTACGAAGCCTTTGTGCTCGGCTACCACCGCAATCATGAATACAACGGTGCTCTGCAAATGAAGCAAGGCGCCATTATTGAAGATTGTAAGGAAAAGATGGAGCGCTGGGATGTTCGCCCGCAAGACCCCTATCTGAAAACGGCCAACTTCTCCGGGGGTAATCAGCAAAAGCTGGTGATTGCCCGCGAAATTGAACAGAACCCGGATGTCCTGCTGATTGGACAGCCAACCCGGGGCGTCGACATTGGCGCGATCGAATCCATTCACAAACGTATCCTGGAAATGCGCGACGCGGGCAAGGCCATTTTGCTGGTCTCGGTTGAGCTGGATGAAATCCGCTCACTGTCGGACCGCATTCTGGTGATGTTCGACGGCACCATCGTCGGTGAAGTACCGGCCGATAAAGCCGACGAACGGACCCTTGGCCTGATGATGGCCAACATTGTTCCCGATGAAATCAAGGCGTTGCAGGCGGAGGAACCAGCATGAGTCAACACCGAATACCCGCCTGGATCACCGTAGGGGTCATCCCCCTGGCCAACGTGGCCATGGCTGCCCTGGCAGCGGCTCTGGTCTTCTGGTATCTGAACATTAATCCGCTCGATGCGTTACAGGCCATGGTTTATGGCGCCTTTGGCAGCTCCTATGGCTGGGGCTACACCCTCTATTACATGACCAGTTACATCTTTACCGGGCTGGCCGTGGCTGTGGTGTTTCAGGCCGGGATGTTCAACATTGGCGGTGAAGGTCAGGCTTACATAGGCGCACTGGGCGTAGGCCTGGTTTGTCTGGGCTTGGGCGGCCATGTGCCGTTAATTGTGTTATTGCCGATCAGCATTATTGCGGCCTTTGTGTTCGGTGGCCTCTGGGCGCTGATTCCCGCCTGGCTGCAGGCCAAGCGCGGCTCGCACATCGTTATTACCACCATCATGTTCAACTTCATCGCCGCCTCGCTGATGAACTACCTACTGATCAACTTCATGAAGCCGGCCGGCACCATGTCGGTGGAAAGTGCGGTCTTTGATCCGTCTTCCTGGATCCCGAAGATGCATGAAGCGCTGGCGTTGATTGGTATTTCAATTGATCGCTCACCGCTTAACCTGTCGATGTTCTGGGCGCTGTTTGTTGCCTTTGCCGTCTGGTTCTTCCTCTGGCGGACCCGCTGGGGCTATGAAGTACGGGCCATGGGCAGCAACGCCTCCGGTGCCCAGTACGGCGGCATCAGCATTCCGGGAACCGTCATCATGATCATGATCATTGGCGGTGGCCTGGCCGGCTTTATGGCGCTGAACGTGGTGCAGGGTGAAGCGCACCAGATCAAGCTGAACCTGGTGAATCAGATGGGCTTTACCGGCATTGCTGTGGCGCTGATGGGGCGTAACCACCCGGTGGGCATCGTGATCGCCAGTTTGCTGTTCGGCTTCCTCACCCAGGGCGGGAGTGAATTGCAGTTCGAATACTCGGTGGACGCGCGCATTGTCGTGGTGTTGCAGGGGCTGGTTATCCTGTTCTCGGGCGCCTTGCAAAACATGATGAAGCATCCGATTGAACGGCTCTATTTGCGGTTAACCAGCAACCGCAGAAAGACCTCTGAAGAACTCGCGGCGGAGGCCTGATCATGGAACTATTCGACAGCATTATTCTGATTCTGGACGCCACTCTGCGTAATGCCACGCCGCTGATTTTTGCCGCTCTGGCCGGCATGTTTTCCGAGCGCTCAGGCATTGTGAACATTGCTCTGGAAGGCAAGATTCTGATCAGCGCCTTCGCCGGTGCCTCGGCGGCCTATTACACCGGCTCGCCGTGGATGGGCCTGCTCGCGGGCATCATGGCCTCGGTTGTCTTTGCCCAACTGCACGCCTTTGCCACCGTCACCCACAACGGTGACCATGTGGTCTCGGGTCTGGCGATCAATATTCTGGCTGCGGGCCTGACGGCTGCGGTGGGGAACTACTGGTTCAGTCAGGGCGGCAATACGCCCAACCTGGTCAGCCGGGCTGAGGAGCTGAACGCCCGCTTCGAGCCGATCGTGTTCCCGTTTGCCGATGCCCTGGCCGATGTACCGATTATCGGTGGCATCTACTCCGAATTGCTCAGTGGGCACTATATTCTGGTGTACCTGGCCTTTTTGGCGGTGCCGCTGTGCTGGTTCGTGCTGTTCCGCACCCGTTTCGGTTTGCGTCTGCGGGCTACGGGTGAAAACCCCCAGGCCGTCGATACGGCTGGTATTTCTGTAACGCAGGTGCGCTACCTGGCGTTGCTGGTGTGTGGTGTGCTGGCTGGCTTTGCCGGTGTGTACCTGGCCGTGGCACTGACCGCTCAGTTCTCGCCGAACATGAGTGCCGGTAAAGGCTACATGGCGCTGGCAGCGCTGATTTTCGGCAAATGGCGGCCCAAAACAACCATGCTGGCCTGTTTGCTGTTCGGGGCCTTGCAGGCCATTGCCGACCGCAGCCAGGGGGCCATCATCTTTGGCTTTGAAGTGCCGGTTCAGTTGGTAGAGGCATTGCCGTACATTCTGACCGTTGTGTTGCTGGGTGGCTTTATTGGCCGCGCGGTAGCGCCCAAGGCCATTGGCAAACCCTACGTGAAAGAACGTGCTTGATCCTTGGGCCGGGTGATCCCTGGCCGGACCAGTCACACACTTGAGATCAGAAGGCGAATAAACGCCTCACCCGACAAGATTCGGGATCTCACTGAGACCATCCCCCGCTGCGGCCTTGTCACCGTAGCGGGGGATAACCGTATTATCAGGCATCGCCTGAACGAGAGACTGCCGATATGAACACCATTCCAACGCTCGATTTACGCCGTTTTAAAACTGACCCCGAAGGCTTTGTTCAGGAAATGGGCGCGGCCTATCAGGCCTGGGGCTTTGCTGGCATTACCGGCCATGGCATCGATTCGTCAGTGGCCATTAATGCCTTACGAGCGGCTGAAAAAGTTTTTGCCCTGCCCGATGACACCAAGAAAGCCTATTTCAAAAACAATGGCGGCACCCGGGGCTATACCCCATTCGGTACCGAGATTGCCAAGAACGCCGAACACGTCGACCTGAAAGAGTTCTGGCATGTGGGCCGCGAGATTGAAGGCGAACCGCCGCACAAAGACCTGACCCCGAATATCTGGCCGGAAGAAGTGCCCGAGTTCAAAGACGCCATGCTGCGGCTTTACTACGAGCTGGATGCGCTGTCTCAGGAACTGCTGCAAGCGTTTGCCTTGTTTATCGGCGAAGACCGGCACTATTTCGACGAAAAGGTAAACTACGGCAACAGCATTCTCCGGCCACTGCATTACCCGCCAATTACTGACCCCAACCTGCCTAACGTGCGGGCCGGCGCTCACGAAGACATCAACCTGATCACGCTGCTGGTCGGTTCCGAGCAGGAAGGGCTGGAAGTGAAGAACATGCGCGGTGAATGGGTCGGTATCTCGATGATTGAAGGCACCATCATCTGCAACGTGGGCGACATGCTGCAACGCCTGACCAACCACGTGCTGCCTTCAACCACGCACCGTGTGGTTAACCCCAAAGGCGAGGCCGGCAAGGTATCGCGGTTCTCCATTCCGTTCTTTGTCCACCCAAACCCGGGCACCTCGCTGGATGCACTGCCGCAGTGCGTCACCGAAGACAACCCGAAACGCTACCCACCGATCACCAGCGATGAATACCTGATGGAACGGTTACGCGAGATCGGGCTGGTTAAGTAACAGGCGTTTCGATGGTCGGCATATGCCTTGGTGCCAGGAGTCCGTGTCAGGCACCGGGTATGCCTATCCGGGGCCGGCATAAACCCGTCCATGGGGCCTAGACTGAAACATCCATGTTTCAGACTTCCCCGGATAGGCATACCCGGCACCTGACACTTTGTTGGTCGTAAACACCGAGCTATAGATTGAGTAATACCCACCAACGCCCTGTATGACCCATCTCTCCAATCGCCTTTGGTAGGCTGAATAGGGTGGGGGATTGGCTTTTTCTCCAACTACCTCATACTGGGTGGGAGAATACAGCCAAGTCAAGCAGGTGCCCCATGTCGACATCCCCGATCAAACACGTTGCCATCACTGGCGGTACTCACGGTAATGAACTTACCGGGGTGCATTTGCTCAAGCACTGGCGCAATAACCCCGAAGAAATCTGCCGGGACGGGCTGGTGACCGAGCTGCATCTGGCCAACCCCAAGGCCAATGGCTGCAACCGGCGCTACCTGGATCAGGATCTGAACCGGCAGTTCAGCTGGGATGATCTTTCGGATCACAGTCTCTGTGGTTACGAGCAAAACCGGGCCAAATCACTGAACACCTTGCTGGGCCCAAAAGACGCCCCCCGCGTCGATTTCATCATCGATCTGCATACGACCACCGCCAACATGGGCACCACCCTGGTGATCAAATCAGACGATGCGCTGGTGGTGGGCATGGCGTTCTACATCAAGCAGCAGATGCCTGAGGTTACGTTGTTTTATGAGCCGGAAGATCGCCTGGGCGATAATTTCCTGATCTCACTGGCGAAACATCATGGTTTGCTGGTGGAGGTGGGGCCAGTGCCTCAGGGCATGTTGCGCTGGGATGTGTTTGACAAAACGCGCCAGGCTACCCGCCTTGGGCTGGATTACCTGGCGGCCGTGCGCGCGGGTAATCAGCCAGAATTGCCAGCGTCTTTGCCAGGGTTCCAGTTTGTCGAAAAGCTAAAACTGCCGGAAAACGAACGTGGTGAACTGACGGCGATGATTCATCCCGATCGGCAAGACACCGATTACCAGCCCATTCAACCGGGCGACCCGCTTTTCATTACGCTGGAAGGTGAAACCCTGAATTATGAAGGCACTGAAACCTTGTACGGGGCCTTCATCAATGAAGCGGCGTACTATGATCAGCATATCGGGCTGAGCCTGATGCGTAAGATTGATATCCCATTGCCGGGTTAAAAGTGGCTCTAGGCTGCAGTTTCCGAGTTAACTACGCGAAACGAGTGTCTGGTACCGGGTATGCCTATCTGGGGAAGTCTGAAGCATGGATGCTTCAGTCTAGGCCCCATGGATGGGTTCATGCCGGCCCCAGATAGGTATACCCGGTGCCTGACACGGATCTCTGGTACCTAGGAAAGTTAAACTCGGAGTTTAAATCTGCCCGAACTGGAAGCTGATGAATACGCTGGGGCCGGAGATGTCGCTGGCATCCAGGTTGTCGATCAGTGGTTCGCTGGTCAGCCGGTAGGCACCGCCGATGCCGATTTCCAGAAAATCGGTCACATTGACCTCGCCTGAGAGACTGAATTCGCTGACTAGGAAGTTGGCATCTTCATCGTTGCTGCCGCCGCTATCGACGATGGATACATTCCCCGCCCCCAGCAATACCTTGCTTTCCCAGTGGACCACCCGGTCGGGCTGGTGGGTATAACCCATCAGCAAGCCCGCATAGCCCATCTCCAGTTTCCGCCCGGTGTCGTCCCATTCCAGCTCATTGACCAGGCCGTAGCCGGCACCGCCGATGATCAGCGAATGGGGGCCGGAAGTGAAGGTTGCTCCACCCTCGCCACCGATCATCACGGCATTGTCACCGTTAATAGTTCCCAGCTTCACCAAAGGCCCGCCAAAGCCCCCCGAACGCGCATCTTCCATATCGATCAGCGCTGTTTTTGTGTGGTCAGATGCCTGGGCAGGCAGGCATAGCAACAATAAGGCAGTGCCGGCCAGTGCCGGGGCGATCAACGGGGTGGTGCGCATCGTGTCTCTCTCCACTAGGAACCAGATGTCAGTGAGTGTAGGCGAGTGCCTGGCCCGGGCCAGTGGCGGAAGTCACGGCTTGAGCCGGCTTTCCAGATCGGCCAGTTGTTGCTCAAGGTCGGCCAGCTGCTCGCGCGTGCGCTGCAGCACGGCCTGTTGCGCTTCGAACTCCTCGCGGCTGACGACATCGAGTTTGCTCAGTTGCGATTGCATCAGGCTGCGCAAGTTCTGGCGCACCTCGCTGCGGGCCTGCTGGCCCTGGCTGAACAGTTCACTCGCCTGGCGGCTGATCTGGTCGAGTAGGTCTTCGGGCAGTTTCATGGCTGTGCTCCATTGGGGTGCTTTCATGCCGCACACTTATTGTGCAGCGCTCCAAATCAGTGCGTCGTAACGCGGTTTGTGACGCAGTTCAATAGCTAACTGCTTGATATTAAAGGCTTAGTCGAGTTGGCACGGGCTTCGCTATAGACCCTCCACGGATGAAACCAATCGCAGCCAACCGTTGCATTGGACATTGTAACTCGGGTGATCGGCTGCCGCACTGATGCTGGCGGCCAAACCCTCGGGCCGGTGCTGATTCTCAGCGCAACGGTGGAATCAACAGGAGTGAACGACATGAAACTCGTATCAGCCATTATCAAGCCCTTTAAGTTGGACGACGTCCGCGAAGCGCTGTCAGAAATTGGCGTGCAGGGCATTACCGTGACTGAAGTGAAAGGCTTTGGTCGTCAGAAAGGCCACACCGAACTCTATCGCGGCGCAGAGTACGTGGTGGATTTTCTGCCCAAGGTGAAGGTTGAGGTCGGTATTTCAGACGAACTGCTCGACCGCGCTATCGAATCGATTACCAAGGCCGCCAACACCGGAAAAATCGGTGATGGCAAGATCTTTGTGACCCCGCTGGAACAGGCGATTCGCATTCGTACCGGCGAAACTGGCAACGACGCGATCTGAGCCGGGTTGACTAACGGGAGAGACTGAACAATGAACGAATTGACGCAAGTACAATACGCACTCGATACTTTTTACTTTCTGATCTGTGGCGCTCTGGTGATGTGGATGGCAGCGGGCTTCTCCATGCTCGAAGCTGGCCTGGTTCGCGCCAAGAACACCACGGAAATTCTGACCAAGAACGTGGCCCTGTATTCCATTTCCTGCACCATGTACCTGATCTGCGGCTACGCCATCATGTACGACGGTGGCCTGTTCCTGACCGGCATTACTGAAATTGGCGACGGCTACTACTCACCGTCTTCCGACTTCTTCTTCCAGGTGGTGTTTGTTGCCACGGCCATGTCGATCATCTCCGGTGCGGTTGCCGAGCGGATGAAGCTGTGGGCCTTCCTGGTGTTTGCCGTTGTGATGACCGGCGTGATCTACCCACTCGAAGGTTCCTGGACCTGGGGTGGTCAGGCTGTGTTTGGTATGTACACCCTTGGCGACCTGGGCTTCAGTGACTTCGCTGGCTCTGGCATCGTGCACATGGCAGGCGCGTCTGCTGCACTGGCCGGTGTTCTGCTGCTGGGTGCTCGTAAAGGCAAGTATGGCAAGAACGGCGAAATCAACGCCATTCCGGGTTCCAACCTGCCGCTGGCGACCCTGGGTACCTTCATCCTGTGGATGGGCTGGTTCGGCTTCAACGGTGGTTCCGTACTGAAAGTTGCGGATGCCGAAAGCGCCAACGCCGTCGCCCTGGTGTTCCTGAACACCAACGCCGCTGCCGCTGGTGGTTCTATTGCCGCCCTGATCCTGGCACGCCTGTGGTTCAAGAAAGCTGACCTGACCATGGCCCTGAACGGCGCCCTGGCTGGCCTGGTGGCCATCACCGCTGAACCGTCAACACCAACCCCGCTGCTCGCTACGCTGTTCGGCGCCCTGGGTGGCCTGGTTGTGGTCTTCAGCATCGTTACGCTCGACAAAATGAAGATTGATGACCCCGTTGGTGCCATCTCGGTGCACGGTGTGGTCGGTCTGCTGGGTCTGTTGCTGGTGCCGTTCACCAACGATGGCGCAACTTTCTCTGGCCAGATCATCGGCGCGCTGACCATCTTCGTCTGGGTATTCGTTGCCTCACTGGTTGTCTGGGGAATCCTCAAGGCGGTCATGGGCATTCGTGTCACCGAGGAAGAAGAATACGAAGGCGTCGACATTGCCGAATGCGGCATGGACGCTTACCCGGAATTCACCGGCTCCAAGTGATCTCCGGTTAGCTGATCGTTACACCAAAAGGGCCTTCGGGCCCTTTTTTGTTGCCTGGATGAGCTGGGCTTCCATTTTGACAGGTGTTTGAAATCTCCTATACTCGAATTGTTAACGGCCAGACCAGTAGGGTATGCTCATCGCATCTATCGGCTATTCCGTTACTCTGAGGAGTTCAGCATGAAGCTTGTAACTGCCATTATTAAACCATTCAAACTCGACGATGTTCGCGAATCCCTCTCTGAAGTGGGTGTTCAGGGCATTACTGTCACCGAGGTCAAGGGCTTTGGCCGCCAGAAGGGCCACACTGAGCTGTATCGCGGCGCCGAATACGTGGTCGATTTTCTGCCCAAGATCAAACTCGAAGTCGCCATCGACGACGCCAAGGTGGAGTCCGTCATCGAGGCGATCTCCAAAGCTGCCAACACCGGCAAGATCGGCGACGGCAAAATCTTTGTGTCGTCACTGGAGCAAGTGATCCGCATTCGGACCGGCGAGACTGGCGAAGACGCGGTTTAAACGGCTGTCTCCACTGCAGGCCGGTCTGGTACCGGTCTGCCTTCCCATTACTGTTATTTCTTCTTTTCTATCAACCCATGCTTACGTAACTGACTCCGAAACTGATGGTAACTCAGCCCCAGCGCTTCAGCGGCGCGTCCCTGGTGGCGGCCATTGGTATCCAGTGCGCCCTCCAGTAATGCCACCTCGTAACGACTGACCTGTTCGTTGAAGCTCTCGTTTGGATTGGCTGCAAAGCCGTTTTCTGTGGTTTCCGGTGCGGGTTGCCAGGGTGAGTGAAAGGGGTCGAGCACCAGGTCGTCGATCGGTTCGGCTTCGTTGCCCCAGCGATAGACACTGCGCTCGATGGCGTTTTTGAGTTCGCGGACGTTGCCGTAGAAGGGGTGACTGGTTAGCTGTTCCAGCGCCCGGTCGGTAAAACCCGGAAACACCTCCCAGCCTAGTTCGCTGCTCATCTGAATGCCGAATTGATCGGCAAGCAGGGTGATGTCGTCGTGGCGGTGGCGCAGTGGCGGCAGGGTGAGTACGTCGAAGGCGAGACGGTCGAGCAGGTCGGCGCGGAAGCGGCCTTCTGCGGCCAGCCCCGGCAGGTGTTCGTTGGTGGCGGCGATGATGCGCACGTCGACGGTCAGGGTTTGCTGGCCGCCGAGGCGTTCAAATTCACCGTATTCGATCAGGCGCAACAATTTTTCCTGCAACGCCTGCAACATATTGCCCACTTCATCCAGAAACAGCGTGCCTTCGTGGGCTCGTTCGAAGCGGCCTTTGTGCAACCGGGTAGCGCCGGTAAAAGCACCGGGTTCATAGCCGAACAGGTCGGCATCGAGCAGGGATTCGCTGATGGCGCCGCAGTTGATTTTCAGAAACGGCTGTTGCCAGCGCTGCGACAGAAAATGCAGCCGTTCGGCGATAAGTTCCTTACCGGTGCCCCGTTCGCCGATGACCAGCACAGGGCGGGTGAGCGGGGCGACCTGGGATACTCGGTCTAACAGGTCCGACAAGGCCGGGCTTTCGCCAAGGATTCGCTGTGGGCTGCGCTCGGTCATGTCTTTGCTCTTTATATTGGCCTATATGGCTAAATAAATTAGCCATTAACACCAGTAAAGTCCAGCCTGGGTTAGCCTGAAATAACCTAAACTCTTATAAATCAATAGGTTACGAACTTGGCATGGTATCTGTAATAGGTACTGCGTAACGCACACAATCACTGACGATATGACGTAGCCAGGGATTTTCAGGACCGAACCGCAGAGGGACAGGATATGTTTATGTTGAACCCGCGCGCACCGCTGTACATGGGCATGATTACGCTGAGCAGTGCCCTTGCCGTCGTGACGCACCTGGGCATCGGATTATTGACCTTCGTCTGGATGACCATGCTCTACGAGAGCATCACGCATCTGGTCGGGCGGTCGACCAACGAACGCTAGAACACCGCTGGCCACTTGTTTCAGCTGGCTTATTAAAGACTATATGGCACTCAGGAGTATGAGCTATGGGTATTTTTTCGAGACTGACCGACATCATTAATTCCAATCTGACCGCTTTGCTTGACCGGGCTGAGGATCCGCAGAAGATGATTCGGCTGATCATTCAGGAAATGGAAGAAACGCTGGTGGAAGTGCGCAGCAGTTCAGCGCGCATCATCGCCGACAAGAAAGACGCCCAGCGCCGGCTCGACCGCTTGCATGCGGAAGTGGCCGAATGGGAAGCCAAGGCCACTCTGGCGCTGGAGAAAAACCGCGAAGATCTGGCTCGCGCAGCCCTGGCGGAAAAGCAGGTGCTGCAGGAGGAAGAGGCTATCATTGAGCAGGAATTCAAGGCGCTGGATGAGCATCTGAAACAGCTGTCCGGTGAGATTGGGCAGCTGCAGCAGAAACTGACCGACGCCAAAGCGAAGCAGAAGTCCATGGTCATGCGGCATCAGACGGTATCGACGCGTCGTCGGGCGAAAGAACAACTGTCGCGCGAGTCGCTGCAGGATGCGTTCGAGAAGTTTGAACGCTATGAGCGGCGCATGGATTCGATGGAAAGCGAGATAGAAGCGATGGATCTGGGCAAGGGTGAGCGCTCTGATCTGGCTGGCGAGATCGACAGTCTGGTCCGGGACGACAGCATCAATCTTGAGCTGGAACGCCTGAAAGCCAAAATGAAAAACCGCCCGGAACAAAACTAAGCCCCGGGCCGACTGACCGGTCGGCCCGCAAGGAGTAAGGCATGCATTTTTTTGAATTTCTGTTTGTCCCGACCATCCTGTTTCTGGTGGTGGTGATGCCGATCTGGCTGGTATTGGACTACCGCCACAAGGGGCGCACACGCCAGGGCCTGTCGGAGGATGACCAGGTTAAATTGGATGACCTGCTACGCACCCTCGACAAGGTGGTCGATCGGGTCGATGCGCTGGAAGGCATTTTGGATGAACGCAGCCCTCGCTGGAAGCGGGACCGCTAACTCGTCGGAGAGACTCTAATGACTAAGAAAGAATTCTGGCAGCGCCGTCGCGAAGGCTTCGGAATGAATCTGTACCGGAACAAGAAAGATGGCTGGGTGGGTGGCGTCTGTGCCGGGCTTGCCGATCATTTTAACATTGAACACTGGATAGCCCGGCTGATCGTCGTGGCGGGGTTTATGTTCTTCGGGTTCCTGACCCTGCTGGCTTATGTAGGCGCTTGCGTCGCCATGGCGCCGCGCCCCAAGGGCCCGGTGCAGCAGGAATACCAGTACGACGAAAACAACCACCAGGATCGGCCACGTAATCTGTTTCGCTACGGAGAGAGCCCCGGTGAGCGGCTCAGTACGGCCAGGGAGCGCCTGAACCGGACACTGAGCCGTGTCGAGCGGATGGAACAGTACGTGACCTCCAAGCGCTATGAGCTGGATCGGGAGTTCTCCAAAATTCAGGATTGACGCACACCGTCGTTCGACTGGCCCGCACCGGTGCATTGCGGTAAAGTGCGGCCAGTTTATTTATTTCACCTCACAAAAGAGAACCTGCCGTGTCGCACCGCCCGGATGATTCGTCAGCCGACCGCACTCCGGTTACTGGCTGGCGAGACGCCATACGCCGCCCCACCTTCTGGATCGTCATCGTATTGCTGATTGGCTTTGTGTATCTGCAATGGCCAACCCGCCTGAAACCGCTTGATCAGCCCGACTACGTGACGACCACGATCAACGACGCCATTGCCGTGGAATGGGAAGCCGCACCCAGTGCCCAACCGGATGCGGACAACGACGCCTGGTTTTTGCGGCGCCGGGGTATGGATTTTCTGGTGCAAACCGGCGACTTGACGCAGCCGTTGCCCGAATTGGCCGCTGGCATGCTGGAGACCGACCGCGAGCAGGTGGCAGGGAGCGTATATGAGCCCCTGCAAAGCAGTGAATCGACCGCCCGCTATGCGTTGTACGATGCCGAAAACCGGATCCAACGCCACCGGCTCTATGTTGTCGGCTCTGACTGGGTAAAAATCTCCGTGTTGTACAAAGGCCAGAATGAAGAACGCGAAGCTCGGGCGCGGCGGTTTATGAACCGGGTTACCCGAACGCAGTGAGCCGCTACCCGAACCAATAAGCAAATCTAACAACAAGAACGGTCTGCCGTGACCACAGGAGTGTCTTTTATGAACAGTTCCGCTACATCTTCAACCTACCGCTGGGCCGTGATTGGTACCGGCGGTATGGCCGATCAGTTTGTGGCCGATGCCCGGCACGGAAACGGCGGCGAATTTGTCGCGGTATGCTCGCGTTCGCAGGCCAGTGCGCAGAGCTTTGCGGACCGCCATGGCATTGCTCTGGCGTTCGACGATCTCGACACCCTGCTCGCGCGGGATGACATCGATGTAGTGTACATAGCCAGCCCCCATACCCAGCACCGGCAACAGGCGATGGCGGCCATGGAAGCGGGCAAGGCCGTGCTGGTGGAAAAGCCGGCAACGCTGAACGCCGCCCAGACCCAAAGCCTGTACGACACCGCCGAGCGTTGCGGGGTATTGTGTGTCGAGGCTTTGTGGACTCGCTTTAGCCCGGTTTACCGCTCGGTACTGGCGGATCTGCGGTCGGGCCGAATTGGTCACGTGCGTCATTGCCAGGCCAGCTTTGGTTTCGCAGCACCGGCTGACCCGGAGCATCGTTTAAATGCGCCCCAACTGGCCGGCGGAGCGCTGCTCGATATTGGCATCTACCCCTTGCTACTGCCTCTGGACCTGTTCGGCGTTCCCGACGACATCGAAGGTGACGTGACACTGGGCGTTCTCGGAGTGGATCGGTCTGCCGATCTCGTATTGCACTATGCAAGCGGGGCCAGAGCATTGCTGTCATACAGCCTGGACTTTCCATTGCCGACGCAAGCGGCCATCAGTGGCGAAGACGGCTGGGTCGAGATCAAGGCGCCCTGGTTTGCCAGCCAGGCGGCCCGCTGGCAGGTAGGTCAGGCGCCGGTCAGCCAGCAGCAGTACCCGCTGTTGGGTACTGGCTACCATTATGAATTCAGCGCGGTAAACCGCAGCCTGGCTGCGGGGCTACTGCAATGCGAGGAACACAGCTGGGCCGATTCTCTGGCCTTGGCAGAGGTTATGGACCGGATTCGCAAACGCTGGGGGCCAGATTACGGGGCCGAGCTTGAAGGCATCTGACGCGGATAAATAATCGTCAGGTAGTCATCGATAAAACGGGCGTATTCGTTATCCCGCTGCAGCTCTGCCAGGGCCCGGTTCACCCGGGCGATCAGGGCGTCTGAACCGCTCTGATTGCGCGGTGCAATAAAATGCATCGACAGTGTTTCTACCGGAAACGGCAGCGCCCGTATGGCCGAGTGAGGGACACCGGCATTGCGCAGTAATTCGCGTGCCACATAGCGGTTGATCTTAACGAAATCGGCTTCGCCTGACTGCAGCATGGCAAAGCAGCTTGGCATATCCGAGGGGGTGATGCGGGTGATCGAGCCGCTTTCCACCAGGGGGTTCAGTGCCTGTCCGTGCGCAAAGCCTTCCGGCAGACACAGGGTCAGGCCGGCCAGATCTTCCGGGTTGCTGGCGTTGATGGTGCTCGACTGATCAACGTAGGCGTAGGAACTGACGGTAAACAACGGGTCGGAAAACAGATAGTGTTCGAGGCGTAGCTCCGATTCGATGTAGGGAAAGGTGCCAGCATAGTCGCCGTCCAATGCAGCCTGATAACCCGTGGCCCACCCGGTAACATCAATTTCAACCGGCTGATCGATTTGCTCGAACAGATAGCGTACCAGGTGCGTGGCCAGGCCACCTTCGGGCAGGTTCTGATCGGAAAACGGGGCATAATTGTCACCGGTGACCAGCCGAATCGTCGGGGCGTTTTCCGCCCATATAACCGCCGGAGCAAACCCCAGCAGAATGCAAAGAGCCAGCCCCAGTGCAGGGCGGGGCAGACGTTTGGGGTAGGGAATTGCGCTGGGTGTCCGGTTGTCTGACATGGCGCTCACTTCTGTCCGTAGTCGGATCAATCGTCAGTATAGCGCCATTTTCAACGATGAACGCAACGATTAAGCGTTGTTTGCGTCGATTATCCGGTACACCCGAGCCTCAAAAGGGGCCAATACTAATGCAGGAGACGCAGCGTCGGTTGGCAGGTTCCCAAGCATTAGAGCCGCGCTGTCGAGCACATCCAGTACCGGGTCGACATCGGCTGGCCGGTCGCTCAGGTTGCACAGCACAATGAAGCGGTCGTCACCGCTGCGGCGGTAGGCAAAAATCTGCGAGTGCTCTGCCAGCAACAAGTCGTATTGGCCGTAAATGAGCGTTGGGTGTTCGCGACGCAGACGAATCAGTTGCTGGTAATAAGCCAATATCGAATTCGGGTCCTGCTGTTGTGTGGCGACGTTGATCTCCCGGGTATTGGGGTTCACCGCCAGCCAGGGCGTGCCGGTGGTAAAGCCACCGTTTTCGCTGCTGTTCCATTGCATCGGGGTGCGTGAATTGTCGCGGGCGTTGTCGCGAATGCTGGTGAGGATATCCTCTTCGCCCCAGCCCTGTTCGCGGCGTTGCCGGGCCAGGTTGTGAATGGCGACGTCGTCGAATTGCTGCAATTCGGTGAAGGGGTAGTTGGTCATCCCCAGTTCCTGGCCCTGGTAAATAAAGGGCGTGCCCTGCATCAGAAAATACAGGGTGGCGATGGCGGTGGCGCTTTCACGCCAGTAACGTTCGTCGTCCCCCCAGGTTGAAACGATGCGGGGTATGTCGTGATTCTCGACAAACAAGGCGTTCCAGCCCTGGCCTTCCAACCCTTTTTGCCAGCGTGTCAGCACCTGTTTCAGGTGCGGCAGATCGAGCCCGGCGGCACCGTCGGTTTGCCAGAGTTTGAGCTGTTCGAACTGAAACAGCATGTTGAAGTTGCGTTGCTCGGGCGCGACCCACTCGGGCGCCTGTTCGACGGTGACGCCATTGGCTTCGCCGACGGTCATGATGTCGTAGTGGGCAAAGGTGTTAGCGCACAGGTCACTGATGTAATCCATCACGCCATTGACGTTCATGTGGCCGGCGGCGGAGGGCACGGTCGGCAGCCCTTTGGGGTTCGGCATGTCTGGCAAACCCGGCTGCTTGCGGATATGGGAGATGGCGTCAATGCGAAACCCGTCGACGCCTTTGTCGAGCCACCAACGCACCATGTCATACAAGGCGGCGCGCATCTCGGTGTTTTCCCAGTTCAGGTCGGGCTGTTTGCGCGAAAATACGTGCATGAAATATTCATCGGTATTCTCGTCGTATTCCCACACCGATTCGTTAAAAATGCTCTCCCAGTTATTGGGCGGCTGGCCATTCTTGCCCTCGCGCCAGATGTACCAGTCCCGTTTCGGGTTGGTTTTCGACGAGCGTGATTCAAGAAACCAGGGGTGTTCGTCACTACTATGGTTCAACACCAGGTCGAGCAAAATACGCAAGCCGCGTTTGTGGGCTTCCTCCAGCAATCGATCGAAATCAGCAAGCGTACCGAAGTCGGCCATGATGTCCTGATAGTCACTGATGTCATACCCATTGTCGTCGTTCGGTGACGAGAAAATAGGGCACAACCAGAGCACGGTAACGCCCAGTTCCTGCAAGTAGTCGAGCTTGCTGATAATGCCGTTCAGATCACCAATGCCATCGCCATTGCTGTCCATAAAGCTGCGTGGATAAATCTGATACACCACGGCTTCTTTCCACCAGGTGCGATCGGATGTCTGAGTTGGAAAAGCTGTATTCAAGTGGTGTTCCTGTGAGGTTATGGCGTTGCGTTTAAGTGACCGGTGATAAGAACGCGCGCAGGTTAAACAAGTTGGGGCCCGTGGTTGCTTTTGGCCCGTTGGCTGAAAATCGTGCCAGGCACTGGGTAGGCCTATCCGGGGTCGGCGTAAATCCGTCCATGGAGCCTAGGCCGCAACATCCATGTTGCGGACTACCCCGGATAGGCCTACCCAGCGCTTGTCACTTAGAGCGTCACCAAATATAACTCCAGAATTCAAAAAAAGGGTTACCGGTGACTGATCTGAAAGCCAAGTTGAGCGCAGAGTAATGAAGCAGTCCCCGAAAATGAAGCCTCCATCGCTCAACCTTGTGCAGAATCAACCCCATAAGGGGTGATCTAAAGGTGCGGATCCGAAAGTGACTATTGTGAGGCGGGTCCTGAACAAATCACAGTTGAATGGGTATACTCCGGGTTCATTTATCCGTTAAGGAAGACCTATGAAACCGATTGCAAAGCTCACCGCAGGCCTGTTCATCGCCTCCCTGGCCCCTCTGGCGCTGGCTGAGCCCGACCCTGATCTGCTGGTGGGCACCTGGAACTGTGATTACTCGGAAACCACCGATGGCGTGGAGCTCGATATGCAGTTGAAGGTTAATTATCGCGCTGACCGGACCGCTGTCTATGACATGACCATGAACATGGAAGTGCCGTCGATGGCCCCGATGAACCTGGGTGTTGCTGGCAGCGGCAACTGGTCACTTGAGGGCGATCAGCTCACAACGACTACGACTGAAGTCAGCGCCGAAAACCTGGGTGAACCCAACCCCATGGTGGATATGATGATCCCGCAGATGGAAGCCGGCATGATGCAGGAGTCCGAGTCCGTCAGCACCATTGTTGAACTGACCCGGAATCGTCTGGTTGAGCGGACTAATGAAGCCGATGCGACGACGGTGACCTGTACTCGTTAGTGGCTTGTGTCAGCCGCCTAGTGCGGCTATGCGCGAGCTAAATTTAACCGACAAGACAAGTGCCGGCTGCCGGGTAGGCCTAAGCGGGGGAGTCCGCAACATGGATGTTGCGGTCTAGGCCCCATGGATGGGTTGAGTGGGCGGCATTCCGCCCGACCCCGATCAGGTCTACCCGGTGGTCGGCATGAATTCCCCGGCACCGAATAGAACCGTGCCGCAAGCAACCACTAGCTCAACGCCGGCACCGCCCGGTCAATGATTCCCTTGCAATTGATTCCTGTGGGTAGCCCGCCCAGGTTGACCTGGGTGCCCGGTGTTAGCCGTGAGGCGATGAAGGCGTCGGCGATGTTGGCGTCGCCATGGCGCAGCAGGATGCTGGCTTGGAGGGCCAGGGCCATGGGGTCGACCAGGGAGCGGGCCCGGTATTCGAAGTCTGAGGTGTTGGCCCAGTCCCGTTTTAGTTGATCCAGATGGGCGTCGTAGCGGGGCGATTGGGTGCGGGCCTGCTCGAGTTCTTTGAACAGAGCGGTCAGTGCATCCGGTGATTTTTGCACGGCGCGCAGTACATCGAGGCATTGAATGTTGCCCGAGCCTTCCCAGATGGCGTTGACCGGTGCCTCCCGGTAGAGACGCGGTAACACGTTTTCTTCGACATAACCCACCCCACCTATGCATTCCATGGCCTCGTAGGTCAGGTGCGGCGTGCGCTTGCAGACCCAGTATTTGCCGATCGGGTTGGCCAGTCTGGCCAGCAGGGCTTCGTGTTCAGAATCTGCTGCCTGGTCCAGTGAATGGCCAATGCGCAGGGCCAGTGCCAGCGCTGCTTCGGATTCGATGGCCAGATCCGCCAGTACGTTTTGCATCAGTGGCTGGTCATGCAGGGCTTTGCCGAAGGCTGACCGGCCCGAGGTGTGGTGCAGGGCCTGGGCGGTGGCAGCGCGGATCAGGGCGGCGGAGCCGACGGTGCAGTCGAAGCGGGTCATGGCGACCATCTCGATGATGGTCGATACGCCCCGGCCTTCCTCGCCGAGCAGCCAGGCTTCGGCGCCGCGGAATTCGATTTCCGAGGAGGCGTTGGAGCGGTTGCCCAGCTTGTCTTTCAGGCGCTGAATAAACAGGGCGTTTTTGTTGCCATCGGGCCGCCAGCGCGGCAGCAGGAAACAGGATAAACCGGCCTCGGTTTGCGCAAGGGTCAGGAAGGCGTCGCACATGGGAGCAGAGCAGAACCATTTGTGGCCGATCAGTTCGTAGCGTTCGCCCGGACCGCGCGCGCCAATTGGATAGGCGCGGGTGGTGTTGGCGCGTACGTCGGAGCCACCCTGTTTCTCGGTCATCGCCATGCCAATGGTCAGCCCGGCTTTCTCAAAAAACGGAACGTTTCTCGGGTCGTAGTGGCGGGCGGTTATTTTCGGCAGCCAGTCTTTGGCGACCGATTCTGTGCCCACGATGGCCGGTACCGCCGCAAAGGTCATGGTCAGTGGGCAGGCAGAACCGGCATCGGCGTGCATGTGCAGGTATTCGAGCCCGGCCCGGGCAACGTGAGCCCCGGCTTTGCGCTCGCGCCAGGGCAGAGACGGAACGCCCGCTTCAACGGCGGTTTTCATCAGTTCGTGGTAGGCCGGGTGAAAGCTGACTTCGTCGATGCGCTGGCCGAATCGGTCGTGCGAGTGAAACGTTGGTTCGACGGTGTTGGCGGCAAAACCGGCATCGATCAGATCACCACCGCAGCGGTCGCCGTAGGCGGTTAAGTCCGCCTCGGCCCAGTGGCCGCCAAAGACGCCAACCCAGTGGTGCAGGGCGCGGTCGCTGCGGTAAAGGTTGTAGTCAGCCAGGGGCGCAGGCTGGTTGAACACCTCGTGCGTATCCGGTTGAGCCAGGTGGTGGTCGCGGTTGAAGGGTTGGGGATCTGGGCGCTTCATCGTCGGCTTCGCTGATCGGCTCGGGTCTGTTCATCCTAACGCCGGGTCGCTTCCCTTGTCACGATAGCAGTAGGCGCTGGCGCTCGGGTAACGAGCCGGTCAAATGATGATGGTTCAGGCCGCGCTCCGCCAGCTCCCTGTGGTATAGGGCTTGCTGTTGCTGACGAAAGGCTTCCGGGCTGCGGGTGCCGTCCTGCACCATCGGAAAATCGGCAGCGCAGAGCCATAACTGGTGGTAGGGGCGCTCGGCCAGCGCGACCAGTTCGGCTGGTGGGGGAGGGTCGAACATCAGTTGATGGTAAATCAACGTGGTCAACGGGGTCGTGTCGCAGATAATGCCTGCCTGGCCCTTGGCCAGGGCCTGTTGTACGGCCCGGTTCTCCCGGTCTACCTGGGTGCGGGCGATGGTCAGCAAGTCATCTGACGTCAGAACACCGCCACGCTCATGCCAGAACTCGCGCCCGAATTCAGCGACCCAGGGCAGGCCTCGCTGTTCAGCCAACCATTGGCTTAAGCGCGTTTTTCCGGTCGATTCAGCGCCGAGCAAAGCGATGCGCTGGCAGGTCTGGGCCGCATAGACGGCCGGCTCGACCCAGTCAGTATTGGGTTGACTGCGCAATGACGAGCCACTGACCGGAAACCGGACCCGGTGACGGTCAACCACCACAGACTCGACCGGCTGCTGCCAGTGGGTCGAGAGAAAATCAGCGAACCCCTGGCCGTAGTCTTCACTGCTGAACACCGCATCCACCGGTGCTTGCAGGCTGAGGTCGATCAGGTCAGCGCAGAATTGGCGTTGGTGCTCATCGCTCGCATCGTTACGGGGCATCGACAGACCAAGGCGAACCGCATCGGCGGCATCGAGCACCTGATGCCCGGCCTCAGGCATTGCCTGTACCAACCAATGGCGTCGCAAGTCGGCGGTGCAGCCCGCGAACTCGGGCCGCGAATAGCTCAGCACGATCAGCCGGTCGCAAGCCGATTCAGCGCATTCGAGCAGGTAGCGATGTCCGGCGTGCAGGGGTGAGAACTTGCCGACGACTAAGCCGGTTCGGAAGCGTCCAGGGAGCCTCTGAATAACTCCCCCGGGGCTCTGGCTTATCCGAGGGGCGTTGTTCAGAGGCTCCCTATACATTCAGCCCTCAGTTCCCGGTGCCAGCGCCAGAGGCCGTAGCAAGCGTTAAGCCAGAAGCCGACGTAAACAATCGCCGTCAAACTCAGGCCGCGCGATGCGTAGAGCGGAACGGCCACGGTGTTGACGATCAGCCAGAACCACCAGGTTTCGAGGCGGCGTTTCATTAACAACAGCTGCGCCAGCACACTGAAAGTCAGCACAGCCGAGTCGGCGAAGGGCGCATAGGCATCGGTGTTCAGGTGCAGGATGTAGCCGTAGCCCAGTAAGGTTCCAATGGAAATCAGGCTGAATACCCCGAGCATTGGCCAGGGCGTGCGCTGAATCTCTGCAGCACCACCGCCGCGTTGCCATTGCTGCCAGCCAATGACACTGGTGCCGATGTAGAACACCATCAGGGTGGCATCGGCGTAGAGTTGCACCCGATAGAACAACACGCCAAACAGCACACAACCGATGATGCCGAGTGTCCAGGTGTGGCGATGGTTGCGAGCGGCGAGAAACACACTGCTGAGAAAAAAGGCGTTGGCGCTGTATTCCAGCAAGGTCAGGCTGGTCATCCGTTGTGGGCTCCGGGGTAGTGGCTGGTGTATTGAATGAGTTTGTCGGTTTTGGTTTGGAGGTGATTTATGCGGACTGGGAAACCGGTACCAAAGGCGTTGGCCAGTGCGCGCTCCAGAGCCGTGTGATCGGTGTTTCCCCGCACGCCGAGTGTCAATCCGCCGTGCTGATCCTGATGCAACTGATACTGCGCCAGGCCGAAGGGCTGCAACAGATGGGTAATGTCGACGTTGTTGAGCCAGCCTTTAGCGGTTTTGTACCGGACCGGCGGGCGACCATCCAGCTGCTGCAGGTAGCGTCGGCCCTGAGCATCTTCGATCAGGCAGGCGTAATCTCCGGTTCGGTAGCGTAACAGAGGCAGGCAGGGGTTAAAGCCGCCGGTTAGGGTGATTTCGCCGCGATCGGTGGGCGTTGTTACCGGCTTGCCCTGTCGATCCAGAATCTCTACCTGAAGCGTCGCCTGAACCAGGCGCAAGCCGTATTCGCTGCCGTCGTCGGCCGCGATGGGGCCGGCTTCGTTCATCGAATACAGGTTGATGACCGGGCACTGAAACCGTTGCACCAGCCGATCTTTCAGGCCCTGCAGCAGCGTCATGGAAGTCGATAATACCGCCGCCGGGCGATGGCTGAACTCCAGATTCAGTAACGTGCTCAGGCTGCGCGGGTCGCCAGTCATCAGCAGGGGTTTGCAGGCATCGATGTAGCGGCCCCGGGCGCTCGGCTCGGGCCAGTCGGCCGGGTTCAGGTTCGTTTTCAGCAGGACTTTATCGTCCCAGTAGGGCAACACCGAGGCATAGGTAAAGCAGCGTTGCTGGTCGCCGACCAGCATCACCCCGGTGTCGCCCGAAAGCGATTGCAGATCAATGCCGTGCCAGCTGAGGATGCGTTCGTGAAAGCAGTGATAGCGCGCTGCAACCAGGGGCAATGACGGTACCGTAAGCGGGTGCCCGGTAGTGCCACTGGTTTCATAGGCAATCAACTGCGCCGGGTCAATGTCATCCGGAACGAAGTCGGTGAGGTTGTGGCTCAGGTCATGGCGGCTGGTGGTTGGCAGGGCCGATACGTCATTGTGCCAGGGGTAGTGCCGGTAGTGCGGCACCTGCTGCCGGCAACGTGCCAGAAAAGCCGCCATCCAGCGCGGATCAGGCTGCTGCATGGCGGCTTTGTCGGCGTGTAATTGCCTCACCGCCTGGGCCGTGAGCCGATGACCGCTGCGCCCGGTATACCGCGGCGCATCGGGGTGCTCCAGGCACTGACGCAAGCGAGCTGCCGCCCGAGGCGTTAGCCCGGGCAGGCGCTCGGTGTCGACCCAGGGAGCGGCTTCTGTGTGGCGCTGATCCGGGTTCATCGTCATTCGCGGGTGTACTTGTCGGCGGCTTCACGCGCACGCTGTTCTGCCAGTGCCTGGCGGATGGCTTCGGCGCGTTCCTCGGCGGCGCGCGAGGCAGCCACCACGCGCGCGCGTTCGGTTGAGCTGACCATCAACAGCCGGTCCCGGGCTTCGCGATCGGTTTCACCCTGAGGTTTTAACCGGAGGCCATTGAGTGCCAGTCGAATCAGTTCCTCGCGCTGGTCTTCATCCTGCCGGTTGGGGTGGGCTTGCGCCATCAGGGTGTCGGCCGAGTGCAGTAAACTGACCAGATCTGACGCGAACAGGGTGACCCCGGTAAAGGCGTCATCGGTCAGTAGCCAGACCATTTGCAACAGCGCGCTGGGAGGCTCGGCTGTTTCTGCTTTGGGCTGGTGCGGTGTATTTGTGTTTGCCAGGCCGTTCTGCTTCAGAGCTGCCTGGGTTTCCCGTTCAATGGCGTCGAGTGTAACGTCATCGAGGTTCTCGAATTGCTGATAGAGCCGGGCGAACTCGGCTTCATCCAATTCGACGACAGTGCTTTCAACGGTGCCGGACTCACACAGCGGCAGGCCTGCCAGCGCGGCCAGAGCATCCGGGGTGGCCTCAGAATCAAGCCGCCGCACCAAATCGTGCAACAAGGCGAGCAGGTCCAGTCCTCGTGGGCTGGGGGATTCGGGGTAGGCCAGCAGACGCTGGTGCAGGCGATGCATCGATGGGCCACATTGCAGTTCAGACATGCCTCAGCGCTCTCCCTGTGATGTGGCGTCGGCGCCATAGTATTGTCTGGAAAACTCTCGGGCGAACTGGAGCATGGGTTCCAGCCCGTTAACCCGGTAAACCTGCCAGCCCTGTTGCTGGCCCAGTTGAATGCGTTCCATGGCCGATTTCAGCCAGGATGATTGCTGCAACCGGGGGTCATCCAGGTCGTATGGCAAGTCCAGCACCCAGTGTCCGGCACCCTGGCAGTGTTGCAATGTCCGGGCGCTGATCTGCTCGCCGGGAGTGCCGGCTTCGTCGTCCTGGAACATAGAACTGATGCCGTCGTCGGATAGCATCACCACCTGGGTCGGAGTTTGCCGGGGCTGGGCGTAGGTGGTGCGCAGCTGTTTCAGCGGAAAGCTGGTGCCACCGCCGAAGAAACCCGTCAGCACCTGCAAGGCAGCGGTTTCGTTGCGAATAAACCCCTCGGTGGCCAGGCACTGATGCGCGCCGCTCCACAGGGTTACCTGCACCGCTGCTCCGGCTCTCAGGGCGGATACACAGAGTAGGGCACCGGCCAGCGCCGGATAGGAAATGCGCTGCTGGGGGTTGGGCATGGAGCCCGAGCTGTCGACGTAGAGGTCGAGATCACAGGGTTGATGTTGCTGCGCATCCGGGCTGTCTTGTCCGTACACGGCTTTCTGGGTGGTAAACCCCGGAATGGGCGGGTTACCTGCCAGCAAGGTGGCGAACCAGTCGATATCGGCGGGGTCGTCACCGGCCTGCCAGACCTCGACGCCTTCGCGCAGAAACTCCCCCGGGCTGGGAGTGACCCGTGAGGGAAACGGCAATAAATAAGGGCGAACCGCATCGCGATAGTAACGCACGGCCGCATCATGCCGGGTTATGTCGACACCGGCGGCTTTGAGGATCTCGAACGCATCCTGGGGTTCCAGTGCCTGGCCCCTGGAGCTTACGCCTTGTTCGCCATCGTGCGTCGGGTCTTCCCCGTCTGTTGTCGCTGGCAGGTCGGTCAGTTCGGTGTCACGGCTCGGGTGCAGGGTATCGATGCGCGGCACTTGAAGCACGCCGGTACCCTGATACCCCTGACCCGCCTCGGCGGTATCCTGCAGGGTAGCGAAGGTGGCGGCGGCCGATTCGGCTTCGTCGATCAGATAACTGAGCAGCAGGCTGGCGAAGCGGCTGGCGCCAGTCAGCCAATCCTTGCTGTAGACCTTGATGATTCTGCTGCCGAGCCAGGCGTCCCCTTCCATTTCGGGGCTGATGTCGGCTGGTGTCAGCGTGCCGGGGGCCAGTTGCCAGAGACGCTCATAAATACGCATATACAGCGTCCAGAGCGGGCTGCCCTGGCCGGTGTTCAGCCGCTGGTACAGTTGGTCCATCCGGCAGTGGGTGTGGCGCTGCAGGCGATGATTGATCAGCAAGTCGGTGTACAAATTGGCCACCAGTGGCGCCTGTTGCTCGACACTGGGCAACGCCTGGCGAATGACAGCGAGCAACTGCAAATGTCGGGTCATGTTGGCCGGGGCATACACATGGTGCCCGATTTCATGTGCCAAAATTTCCAGAGCGAAGTCAGTCAGGTCACGTTCGATCACCATGGGCAAGTTGACCATAACGCGTTGCGAGGCCAGGCGAATGGCGGCAATGTTATCGGTCAGCCCGGCTGACTGTGTTGCTTTAACATCGAACAGCCAGAGCGGCTCCTGCAATTGCAGATGCTCGCTCCACAACTGCAACGCCGGGTGCCAGTGGTGTTGCCAGGTGTCCAGTTCGCTCATGGCTGCTCCCCGGTTTTCGGGATCACCCGCAGGGCGTAGCTGTCGTGAAAACTGACGACCCAGTCATGGCGGCGCTCCAGGCATTGGCGTGGTGTGTCAGTGCTCTGGGATACGTGGGCAAGACCGGTTGGAAGACCCGTGCACTCAGGGACGGGAAGCTGCATCGGGTGGTGGCTCGTGGAAGGCAGTAACACCTGGCCGAAGGCGTCTATGTACAGATGCCAGAACTCACGTCCTGCCTGAACCAGCGTCTGCCCAGGGGCGATCAGCAACCGGGGCCTGGCGGTAAAGTCACCGCCCAGCCAATGGGAAGCACCGAATTGCACCGGGGCGCTGTGCCAACCCAGTGTCGACCCTTGCCACCAGGGGTGTTCGAACGCCTCTGGGTCGCCCAGTGCCAAGTTTTCCAGCCAGTCGGGATGCCGGTGTAAAGCTTGCAGGGCGGCTTCACGATACTGCGGCAACCCGGCCATCCAGCTGAACACCAACAGGGCATCGGGGGTGGCGTCGGGCGCAGGCAAACAGCGTTGCCATTGGTCGAGCAGCCCGGTTCGCTGACCGGCCCCGGGCAGATGGGACAGTGCATTTAGCAGTTGGGTCAGCAGCCGGGGTGCTGCATCCGGGTAGGGCGCCAGCCAGGTTGGTAACAGCTGTTGAAACAGCCGGTCGGTGACCGGTTGTTGCTCGGCTCTTAGCCAGCCGTGGCGAGTCAGGGTCAGGCCGCACTGGTAGGCGGTTTCGCACAACGCGGCTTTGTTTGAAGGCGACCAGTGATCCAGGCTTGTTAGCAACGAATCGAGATCTTGCTGAACAAAGCGGCCAAAGGCGCTGGCAAACTGCACCGGATCACCCTGGCGCGCGAGCCGGTAAGCCTGATTAAGCGGGTCGGCTTGCCGCGTCAGGTAGTGTGCCAGCCACTCAGATTGCATGGCATCTATCCAGAACCGGTGTCGCCGTGGAGCGAAGTTTCCAATTTATATCTGGGTTATGCATTGAGAGCTAACCCTGACTGCTCAGCCAGCGCTGATAATTGCTGTAGCGCTGGTGCAGGTATTTAAGCGTCATCGCATCATCGTGCACCGCCCCCGAAAGTTTGTTGCCAGCCGCCATCTGATGCAGGGCGCGTTCAATCTGTTCCAGCCGTTTGCGGCATTGCTTGTCGGAAACGCCTTCCAGCCCTTCGTCGAGTTCGGCTTTCAGCTCGGCCACTTCATCTTTCCGGTGCCGGCCCTGGCGCTCAAACTCGGCACAGCTGAGCTGGAACAAGTGGCGCAACCAGCCTATTTTGTCGCTGAGCAGTGCGGCATTTTCGGGCTGTTGAAAGAAGGGTGCATCGGCATCGGCGAACAGGCGCGAGTGCAACACAAAAGGCAGCATCTGGGTCAGGTCGTTGAGTTCAACTTCGGTGTTGCCCCGGAAAAAAGCCATGGCTTTGGCATAGACAATCAGCGACATCAGACTGCGCACCGACAGGCCATTACGCGTCTGGCAGCCCAGATCGGCGAGTCGGTCACGGCCGTCTTCGAGCATGGCCAGCTGGTGTCTCGGCACGCCGGCCAGCCGGGAGGTATCTTTGCTTTTGTATTCGAACTGCTGCCCGGAGTACTCACTGAACTCGAACTGGCTGGCGAAGAATTCCAGCCGTTGGCGCAACTCTGCGGGCAGGGTAACAGCGCGGATGGATCGCTCCATCTGGTCCATTTCCGCCTCGGAAAACTGCAGGGCATCGGGCAGGCAATCTGCCGGGTCGACGCCTTCTTCAATGCGCAACAGCAATTCATCCAGAAACCTCGGGTTGAATGGCAGTGCCTGCACAACGACGTCAATGCGATCTTTCAGCGCTTCAATTACCGGGTAAGTGCCACCGCCCTGATCGTCGTTGGCGGTCAGGTACCAGGCCGCGGGCGGGCACTCGTGAATCTGATTGAACATCTCGGCGTAGTTATCGCCCATCACGGTCAGCAAGGCACTTTGGGTGCGAGTCGGAATGCGGTTGTATTCATCGACGATCTTGACGCGCATGTTCAGCCAGCGGCGCCAGCTGATGCGGATGTCGGATTCCTGCTCGGCCTGCATCAGATCCATTGGCATGGGGTTGCCCAGCAAGTCAGCGACGGTCATTTGCGGGTGCCCGTGCTGCATGGCGCGGCGGACTTCCTTGGGGCTGTAGCCGCCAAGCAACCCCATCAACAAGGCCGAGGCCGTCTTGCCGCGACCGGGTCCACCAATGAACAGACACTTTCTGCGCGCGGCGAAGGTCAGCAGCGGGAGCAGGATAAAGCTGGAATAGCTCTGGTCCGTCGGCAGGAAAAGCGGCGTCTGGCTGTCACCGAATTGAATGGGCTGGGGCGCAGACACATTGTATTCAACGTCGTAATGCGGGCTGATGACAGCGTGATTGACGATCCAGAAGTACGCCTGGCGCAGTTTTTCATCAAGCGGGGCAGTAATGCCTTCTTCCGCATCGTCAGCCTGGCCGAAGGGGCCACTGACCAGAGAGGTCACATCAAAGGCTGCCTCCTTTGGCTTGCCTGCAGCAGGGCGCGTTGGAGAGGCTGAAATACGGGAAAACGGATTGAGTCCTTTCATGGCTACCCACGAGGTGATGGCTTTGAAAGGCCGCAGTATGCCAGAAATGGGTCATTTGGCGAATTCAGGAATGGGTGGGTGAGTCATTCTCGAGAAGTTCTAGCCTGGCTTTGAGGACCGTATTCTCTGGATCAGACACCAGGGCTCTTTGCAGCAGTTTGATCGCATCCTGACGACGGCCAAACCCCTCGAGCGCGTCGACCTGCTCCAGTAACCAGCGATCGTTTTTTCGAGCCCGATCCTTCCGGCTCGGCCCGGTGCCGATCGATCGAAGATACACGATCAGCACCAGGACCAACATGATGGCGCCTACGCCTGCGATGCCCATGGTATGACCCTTCTCGTCTGTGTTCGGTGGCTGTGGTCCGCGTCGGTTACCGGTGGTGCCTCTGCAGGGTCGGCGTGAATCCATCCATGGAGCCTAGGCCGCAGCATCCTTGCTGCGGACTACCCCGCAGAGGCACCACCGGCACCCGATGCTCGCAATGTGCGACCTCTGCAAATCTAATTTTAAGTATAGTCCTGTGATCGAATTGACACGAATACCCGGGTTGCGGCCCTGTTGGCGACTCCGGCTTTCGGTATACTGCCCTTATGACACAGACTCCTCTCTTCGTTCTCAACCACGTCTTTGGCTTCGATGCCTTCCGTGGCCCGCAACAAGCCGTGATCGATGCGCTGGTCTCGGGGCAGGATGCGCTGGTGCTGATGCCCACCGGGGGTGGCAAGTCCCTGTGTTACCAGATTCCGGCCCTGGTTCGGTCTGGGACCGGCGTGGTGATCTCACCGCTGATCGCCCTGATGCAGGACCAGGTAAACGCTCTACGCACCCTGGGCGTTCGAGCTGGCTTTTTGAACTCGACGCTCTCATTCGATGCGGTGCAGCAAACCGAAACCGCCTTGCTCGCCGGTGAGATGGATTTGCTCTACATCGCGCCGGAGCGACTGTTGCAGCCGCGGACGCTTGAGTTGTTGAAAGCCGCCAATATCAGCCTGTTTGCCATTGATGAGGCGCATTGTGTATCGCAGTGGGGGCATGATTTCCGGGCCGATTATCTCAAACTGGATGTGTTGCAGCGTGAATTCCCGTCAGTGCCGCGCATCGCGCTGACCGCAACCGCCGACCAGCGCACCCGGCAAGACATTCAACAGAGGCTTGGCCTGCTGGATGCCCCTGCCTTTATCAGCGGCTTTGACCGGCCCAATATTTTTTACCGGATTCAGCCCAAGCAAACACCGCGCAAACAACTGCTGGCGTTTTTGAAGCAAACACCTGAAGAACAGGCGGGCATCGTCTATTGCCTGTCGCGCAAGAAAGTTGAGCAAACCGCCGACTGGTTGCGTACCCAGGGCTATAACGCCTTGCCTTACCATGCAGGATTGTCGGCCGATATTCGCCAGGATCATCAGTCCCGATTTCTGCGTGAAGACGGCATTATTATGGTGGCGACCATCGCCTTCGGCATGGGCATCGATAAACCGGATGTGCGCTTTGTCGTGCATCTGGATTTGCCGAAAAGCATTGAAGCCTACTACCAGGAAACCGGTCGTGCCGGTCGCGATGGCGAACCGTCAACGGCCTTGCTGCTCTATGGGTTTGAAGATGTAGTCAAGCTGCGCCAGATGATGGCCCAGTCAACCGGCAGCGATGAACATCAGCGCTACGAACAGCAACGGCTGAATGCCATGCTGGGGCTGTGTGAGGTGACTACGTGTCGCCGGCAAGTGCTGTTGCGCTATTTTGATGAACATCTTGAAGAGCCTTGTGGGCATTGCGACACCTGTATCGAACCGGTTGAAACCTGGGATGCTACTGACGCCGCGCGTAAGGCACTGTCTTGTGTTTACCGGACGGGCCAACGCTTCGGTGCTAACCACATCATTGATGTGTTGCGTGGCAGTGAAAACGAAAAGCTGCGTCGCTTCGGCCACGATCAGCTCTCAACCTATGGCATCGGCAAAGATCTCAGCGCCAACGACTGGCGATCGGTCATGCGCCAGCTGGTAGCACTGGGCTATTTGAATGTTGACCCGGAAGGCTTCGGCGGGCTGCAACTGACCGATGCGTGCAGGCCAGTCCTCAAGGGCGAGCAAAGCCTGGCACTGAGACGAGATGCCACCCCGGTCAAATCCAGTGGTGAACGCAAGCCCCGGGTCGCTGACAACGTTGCCGAGCAAGACCAACCTCTATGGGAAGCCCTGCGCGAAGTACGCCGCCAGTTGGCACTTGAACACAACCTGGCTCCCTTTATGGTCTTCCACGATAAAACCCTGAAAGACATGCTGGCGTTGAGGCCACAAAGCCTCGATGAATTACGGGCGGTTTCGGGTGTGGGCGACAGCAAACTGGAGCGTTATGGGGAGGCGTTTTTGGCTGTGTTTACGGAGGAGTTGTCTGCTTGATAGGCTGCTTCTGCTACCGGCGAGGTTTGCCTGGGTGCTTGTCGTTCGTGCCGGCAACCGGGTAGGCCTATCCGGGGTCGGGCGGGATGCCGCCCACTCAACCCATCCATGGGGCCTAGACCGTAGCCAAGGCGTCGGACCGATCCATACTACGGACTTCCCCGGATAGGCCTACCCGGTCACCGTCACTTGGATAGGGGTTACCTTATCCACGGATTAAAATCGGAACGATTGTCGTGCCAGAATCAGACCGACTAAAACATAAGCTGCCATTGACCAAAGTAATGCAGAAGCACTGATGCCTGCGTCGATCATCAGTCCGAACAATGCCGGTGAAGCCGCTGTACTCATCACCCCAAGTGCGGTGACCAGTGAGCGGATGGCGCCTAGGTGGGTGGTGCCGTAAATTTCAGCCCAGAGCGCGTTCATGATCGTGCCCGTCATGCCGATGCCGGTGCCGAGCATGGTCATCATGATGAAGACGACCCAGATGCCTTCAAAGGTGCCGGCAAATGCCAAGCCAGCAAACAACGGAACGCCGAGAAATACCAACAGGCGTGCGGCCGAGAAACGGTCGACCAGAGTGCCGGTTATCAGCGACGCTACCCAGTGAACGCCACCGTAAACAATGAAACTGGTGGCGAACAGGCCTGTGCTCCAACCTTTTTCACTCAGAATAAACGCCTGTTGAATGAAGATGCCGGTCACGATAAAACCGGGTGCCAATAGCAGTGGCAAGGCCAGCCAGAAACGTTTGTCTCTTAGAACGGTGCGACGGGAGCCATCGGGAGCATCATCCGGACGGAGTCGTTTTTCCATGCCCAGTCGTTCGACTTCGCTCGGGCCTGCCCGGTGCAGCAGCCAATGGGCTGTGGGCAAGTAGACGCCAATAATCACGATCGCCACCACCAGCCAGCTGTTCTGCCAGCCAACCAGGGCGATGATCAGTACCAGCAGACTGGGTAGAATCATTTCACCCAGCGGCACGCCGTTACCGGCAATGCTGATCGACTTGCCCCGGTTCACCGAGAAGTAGCGACCCATGACGGTCATGGCGGTGTGTGGCATCAAGCCCTGGCCGAAAAAGCGGAGCATGAACAGGGCAATAACGAGGCTGAACAGCGAGTTCATTTGCCACATTAGCAGGCTGGCGGTAAACAAGCCCAGTGCAATCAGGGTGACAAAGAGCCGCAATGCCAGTTTGTCGACCAGGCCGCCGATGGCCATGATGGTCAGGCCACTGACCAGGGTTGCCACTGAATACGCCGACCCGTAGGCCGATGCCGACAGGCCGAGTTTTTCCTGAATCGGCGCGCCGAACCAGCTGATAAAGAACGACTGACCAAAGTTGCCAAAGAATACCGTCAGCAAACCGAACACCAGCATCGGCCAGTACGACCGAAGCACGTCAACATATCCACGTATCACGAGAAAATTCCTGGAATAATGAGTGCCACAGAGGGCGAATACAGCGGTTAACCGCTAAACGATGAGACACATCGTCGGAAGAGTGATCAACGTTAGCACAGGTTAAGCTATGCTGACAAAGCGCGGTGACGGGACAGGCCGTTCAGTTGATCAGCGTCTGGATTGACCTGGGTCACTGTGGTGGACAGAGATGTTGAGATATTAAGTGAGAGCTGAGAGCTGAGAGCTGAGAGCTGAGAGCTGAGAGCTGAGAGCTGAGAGTTTGGAGCGTGGTGTTTTTTAGTTGAATGAGTCGGGAGGAGTTAAGATGAGTGACGCTGTCCATGTCGTCTGCCCTAGTTGCGATGCGGTGAATCGCATTCCGGCGGCGCGTCTGGCCGATGGGCCCAAGTGCGGTCAGTGCAAGTCGGCGCTGTTTACCGGCAAGCCGCTGGCACTGACCGCCGCCAATTTTGAAAAACACATCGGGCGCAGTGACATTCCCGTAGTGGTGGATTTCTGGGCACCCTGGTGCGGGCCCTGCAAGATGATGGCGCCGCAATATGAGCAGGCGGCCCAGTCACTGGAGCCTGCTGTGCGGCTGGCCAAGCTGGATACAGAAGCCCATCAGGCGCTGGGTGCCCGCTATAACATTCGCAGCATTCCAACCCTGGCCGTCTTTAAAGGCGGGCGCGAGGTTGCCCGCCAGGCCGGTGCGATGGGGATGAATGACATCATCCGCTGGGTGCGCAGCCAGATTTAGGCCATCTTCATCATCCGCTTACGAACAAAGGGCAGCCAGACAAAGCCCAGTATAAACCCGCTGACCAGCCCGCCCATGTGAGCGGCGTTGTCGATGGGCCCGAAAAAGCCGATGGCGATGTTGAGCGCAACAAAACCCAGGGTGTTTTTCAGGAAGGTGGTTCGAAACTCCGGTCTGAACAGCTTGGTGGTCAGCAGGGCCAGAAAGAAGCCGTACATGCCGAAAATGGCGCCGGAAGCGCCGACCGAGACAACGCCATAGTTGAACATCAGGCTGGTCAGGCTCGCCAGTACGCCCGTAATCAGATAAACAATGGCAAAGGAGACACGGCCAAGCAGCGGTTCGAGAAAAATGCCGATGTTGGCCAGTACCACAGCGTTGAAGATCAGGTGCAACAGGCCCCCGTGCAGAAATACGCTGGTCAGCAAACGCCACCACTGACCATCGACCGTCAGTGGCCCGAAATTCCCGCCCAGCACCACCAGCTCCCGGGCGGGAAACCACATGATGCTCTGGGTGTAGAGGGCAACCAGTACAAACAAAGCAGCGTTGATGTAGATAATGGCCGGGGTAAGCCAATACCCCTTGGTGGGGGTCAGTAGGTTCATTCAGCGGTCTCATTGGTCATGTTGTGTAGGCAATTGGGGTCATTCGCGTTTGCTGCAAGGGTGTTTGCGTTGCGCTTACCCACAAAATCTGTGGATAAGGCTGTGTGCAAACTGGTAGCCAAACCGGTTCAGGCGATGCTTGTGCTTGTTACGAAAAGACGTTAAAAAACAAACAGTTAAATCTCTCACCGACTGCCAGAGCCTTTGCCTATGCTTGATCGATCTGCCGAAATCCTGACTCTGATACAACAGGGGCGTTTAAGCCCGGCGCTGGCCCGTTTGAAGCTCTGGCTCAAAAAAGATCCGGGCAGTGCGCCAGCCTGGCATTTACTCGGTGTCGTTCAATTGCACCGCCACGACTATAACGCGGCTGAGGCCGCGCTGCAGCAAACGCTCCAATTAAGGCCGGAGGATGCCTACGCGCGAAATAACCGGTCGCTGGTATTACTGCGCCTGGGCCGGACCGATGACAGTCGACGGGAGGCGGAAGCGGCGGTTGCCCGGCAGCCTAGCGAGCCAGGGTTCCTGGCCAACCTTGGTTACGCCTGTGAAGCGCTGCGGGATTATGTCGCCATGGCGGACGCGTTCGAGCGGGCGCTGGCGCAGGGAGCCGATCCGCACGAGTGTGGTCTGGCGATCGCCAAAGCGCGTCGCCAGTTGCAACACTGGGCCGAAGCACGAGCCGCGCTGGCGCCTTTGTCGCTTACCGACCCGGATGTGTTATCGGAAACACTGGTTCTCGCTCATAGCAGCGGTGACCGGGCCGCCATAGCCCACACCGAAGCATGGTGCCAGGGTGACTGGGACACCATCGCCGGTGCTCTGGTAAAGGCGGGCCAGTTCGAGCCCGCAGAAGACTACTACCAGCGGCATCTGCAGCGCCACCCAGACGACGCCAGTGCTCGCTACTTGCTGGAAGCGCTGACCGGTCGGGTGGCCAGGGAAGCGAATGCGGCCTACGTGTCCGCCGTGTTTGACGGCGCAGCGGAGCAGTTTGACCAGCACTTGCTGGGCCCTCTGGATTATCAGGCACCCGCCTGGCTCACCCGTCATTTGCCAGAGTGGGCGCCGGTAAACCGGGTATGGGATTTTGGCTGTGGCACGGGCTTGGCTGCCGGTCCAATAAGACAGTTTTATCCCGAGGCAGACCTGATTGGTTTTGACCTCAGTGCCGCCATGCTGGAGCAGGCCAGGCAAAAAGGGCAATACCGGGCGCTGCATCAATTGGATATCCGGGACCCTCATCTGTTTGATGTCGTGCCGGCCGATCAGCAAGCACCAGACCTGGTGCTGTTGATGGATGTACTGATCTATGTCCCGGATGCCAGCCGGTGGCTGGCCAACGCCATGACGCTAATGCCAAAAGGCTGCCGCTGGGTGATAACGCTGGAGCAGGGCCATCATGAACGAATCCACAAACAGGGGCGGATTCAGCACGATGGCGATGAATTGATGGCGTCACTGCCACCGCACCGCTGCCTGTACGATGAGACGGCACCGTTAAGGGTAGAGGCTGGCAAGACGGTAACTGGCCGGTGGCTGGTGTTGGTGTCATGAGTCAGAAATTCGGCGGGTAATTTGTTTCGGAGGTTTTTCTGAATGTGGTGCCAGTCGGACTGCCGGGTACTCCTACTGGAGGCACGCCGTGAACCCTTCCCTGGGGGCTCGAAGACAACATCCATGTTGTCTAACGGCCTCCAGTAGAAGCACCCGGCAGTCCTTCGATCAATTTGTGGTTAAATTAGCGCGAATTTCTGACTCAGTCACTGAGTACCTGGCCGGTTAAACCGCGACCGGGAAAGTCCGCGGTGGAGTAGTCGGCCCATCCGGGGTTCTGGGGGTGTGGGCATCGCGCAGATAACCGAGAATGGCATCCTGCAGCTCGGAGCCTTTGTTCAGGCCCTGGTTGCCGAACAGCCGGTTGAATTCCAGCAGGTAGGGGTGGTCGCCGACCATGGCGATGTCGAAACCGGCGTGGTTGACGCCCAGGTCGCGCGCTACAGTCAGGGCTAGTTCAACCGCTGACTCGGGAACTTCGCCATATTCAACCCAGCCGCCACGAGCAACGTTGTTGTAGAAACCCTGGTCGGCCTGGTGGCGCCAGTAGGCGGTTAGTACCTGGTCGCCGATCACGACGATGCGCAGGTCTTTTTCGATCGGCAGGTATTCCTGAACATAAAGCACGCTGGCCTGATCGCAATAGCGGCGCCAGTCGGCCCGGTCTTTGATCAGCCAGACGCCTTCGCCCATGCTGGCTTTGGGGTTTTTGGCGACGAACGGCAGGGTCATCAGGTCCCACAGCTGCTCCTGTTGCAGCGGGCCGTTGGGTTCGATCAGGGTATAGGGCGTGTTCGCCGGGGCCACGGTTTCGAAGGCGCGGGTCATCTCCACCTTGTCGTGGCCGATGCGATAGCTGGCCTCGCTCGGGAACACCCGGGCGTTCAGGCCATAGATCAGCGCATTGAGCTGCCAGTATTGAGGGAACAGCACCCAGTCGGCGCTGCGGATGGCGTCTTTATGCTGAAAGAAGTGCTCGGGCTTGATGACCTGAATATCCGGTAATCCGAGGGTACGAAACACATCAAAGGAGATCAGGTTCATGGTGGCTCATCGCTTGAAGTGGCGAAATAATAGCCAGAACCGGTCGTAACACAAGCAGTTTTTACGACCGGGTGATCATGACCTCGTTATCACTCTCTCCGGTTCTGAAACGCCCGCAAATGCGCTGCAACTGTTGCGACTCGTCGCGCAGTTTCTGGCTGATGTGGCTGGTGTCGCCAACCGTCTGGCGCAAGCCTTCAGCGCTGCGGGTCAGCAGGCTCGACTGGGCGGCGACGCGGTCGGTTTCATCTCGCTGCTGGCTCAGCGCCAGCTCGATATCCTGGCTGGTCTGCTGCAGGCCTTCAAAGGTGTCTTTTAGTCCATCGAGGTGTGCTTTCAGGGCATTCAGGGTGATTTCGCTGTCTTCACCGGCCCGGGCTGTTTCGGTCAGCAAGTTGTCGACGTTGTCTACCTCGCCGGTCAATTCGGCGACCAGGGCGCGGATGGAGGTGGTCGATTCGGACGTGCGTTGCGCCAGATTGCGAACTTCCCCGGCGACCACAGCAAAGCCCCGCCCCTGATCCCCGGCCCGGGCCGCTTCGATAGCGGCATTCAGTGCCAGCAGGTTGGTCTGGTCGGCGATCTCCGTGATCACACTGACCACCTGGCCAATGTTGTCACTGGCCCCGCGTAACGACTGCAACGCGCTGCTGGCGTCGCGAATAATCGCTACCGTGCGTTTTGTCTGACGCTCATTTTCGGCCAGTTGAATCTCGATGGCCTGATTGCTGTCAACCGCAGCCAGAATGCGTTCGGACGACGCCCGGGATGACTGCTCGATGTGCTGTGTCCGTTCGCGAATGATGTCCAGCGATTCAGCCATAACGCCAATTTTCTCGCCGGTGTCATGGCTGGCCCGGTTGACGGCGCCGGCTTGCTGGTCCAACTGCTCGGACTGGCGGTGCAGCACGGCCGAGGTGTTGCGAACATCCCCGGCGAAGTCGCCAAACTGACGGATCAGGCCATTAAAAGCACTGGCGACCTGGCTGACTTCATCGTTACCGGTGACCGGCAACGCCTGGCTCAGGTCGCTCGTCTGTTCAATAGAGGACAGGCGAGTCGACATGCGCTGCAGCCGGAAACTGACCGAGCGGGCGAGCCACACCGTCATGAGAATGACCAGCAGACCAAAGCCGACAACGCCCAGTATGACCCGGCGTTGCTGCTGATCAAGGAAGCGGATCAGGGCGTCAGCACCGGCTCCGGTGCGGGCGCCGTCGGCGTCCCGCCGGTCGAGAATGGCCGACAGAATGGGGTCCATCGCCGGGTACAGGTCGCGGTCAACGACTTGCCCCACCGTATAGTAGCTGCGCTGTTCGATGCCGGAGCGAATGTTATCACTCAGGGCGAGCACGCCCTGATAGGCTTCCTGATGATTGGCTGCCCAGTCGGCCAGTCTGGGGTTGGCTTCGATGCTGGCCCAGTCATTGGCCAGCCCCCGGGTAACCAGGTCGAAACGGTTATCGACCTCGTCCCAGAACACCAGTTGGGCCTTTATCCGGTACGCCAGGTCCTGAAGATCACGCAGGTGCTGATCGAACGTCGCCAGCAAGACCACATCGGCCAGTTGTTCACGCACCAGAGACTGGGTCTCCTGCTCGGTGCGCTGCACGATGGTCAATGCCAGCCAGGACACACTCGCGACGGCGGCCAGGCACAAACCGGAAAACAGCAACAGACGAACTCGAACGGTTAAGCGCACATCAGACTCCCGGACAGGTTGAAGCCGGAGTCTATGACTTTTCCATGACAATTCTGTTTCATCGACCGGCGACTGTTGCTATATCAAAAAATATTGATATAGTTTTCACCCAGATGACCCGCTGATTTAATGTGTAACTTGCGAGCGGTATACAAATGCAGCTAAAGCGCCTCCGCTCCGAGCCTTTCTGCACCTGTATCCTCTCCCGATCAGCCCTGGTCCCACTTTTACGACATTGCCGACGCGACCGAGGTGCTTCATGACAACGCTGTTTTCCCACTTTCTGGCTCAGGTGCTGGGCTGTGCCAGCCTGGACAACGTCCACAACGTGGTACGCAGCCGGCTGATGTTTTCACCCGATCACGGTTTTTCCCGGGAAGACGTGGATGACTTCATTCTCAATGGCAGTGTGGATTCGAATGTCATTGCCCGCTGGGCAGCCCTGTTAAAGCTCGATGAGACCCTGCTGGCCGATGCCGCCCGGGTAGCGGCCGGTGCCAGAGCCCTTCAGCAGAAGGCGCTGCCGCGTCTGGAGGTGAACTGGATTGGACGTTCAGCCGTGACACAGCCGGAACAGCGGGTCGAGGTCAGGGCGACCGTACAATCTGACGGACGAGATTCGGAGCGGCCCTATATGACCCGAAAGACGGGCTACACCCTGGCGGATCTAAACCGGGAAGGCGGATTCCAGCAGGTGCTCAGCTTTGCCAGCAGCCACTGGCACGATGTTGAGCAGGTTAGCGGGCAGTCGGCCTCGGCGCTGTCGTTGAGTTTTGAGGTGATCTGATAAATTCACGTTTTGGAGTATTCAGGCACAGGTTGAGCACCGGGTGCCAGGCAGACCCATCGGGGGTGGTCCGCAGCACGGACGCTGCGGTCCAGGCCCCATGGACGGGTTCACGCCGACCCCCGATGGGTCTGCCTGGTGGCCGGTGCGGGCCAATGCCACCAGTCCGATGCAACCTGAGTCACTAATCCCCCAGCAAGTGACTGCGTGCCGCGTTGATTCTTGCGGCGAGCCAGTCGCTGCCGCCCCGGTCGGGGTGGGCCTTTTGCATCAGGCGGCGGTGTGCCTGGATGATCGCATCGCGGTCTGCTCCGGGTTCCAGGCCGAGGATGTTGTAGGCATCGGCGTCGGTCATCGCGCCCGAATCAGTCTGCGGGGGCGGCTGTGCATCGTCTTGCCGGGCGCCCGGGTCATCCTGACGCCAGCGGTCGCCAAAGCGTTTGTCGAGGTAGGTTTCCAGCAGGCGGGCCGAATCGGCATCGTTCTGGCGGCAATAGGCGAGCAGGTCAATGAACTCCTTTTCCTCCAGGTCGGCCAGGGTTTTCCCTTCAAAGGGCCCCGCCAGCACCGTGCCGTGCATGACACCACTGTCGTGCTCCAGCTCCATGTCGAGCAACGCCGATTGAACGCGAGAGGTCTGGCCTGTGGCGCCGGTCGTCTTGCCGGACTGGCGGCGAGACAGGATCGAGGGTAGAAAACGAATCAGCAGCGGCAGCAGGCGGCGGGCCCAGGGCAGCAGGGCGGCTAGCAACACGCCCAGCAAATACAGGCGGTGAGTAGCCGCCAGAAACAGCAGGCCCGCAATCAGCAGCGTGATCAGACCAACAATGAGGGGTCGTTTGCGCTGTGCCGGCGACATGCGCTTCAACGCGATGCCGAAGACCAGCACAATAACAAACAGAAAGAGTATGGAAATGGGTGTCACGGTCAGCGCTTCAACTGTTGGGTCAAACGTTTAACATCGGCGGAGCCAGAGCGGGCCAGGTCGTCCAGGGCGCGCTGGCCGCCACTGGCGTACACCGCCACGGCACCGAGCAGGTCTTTGAGTTGCGCGGCGGCGCGGTTATCAAATGGCATCCAGGCACCGCCGGAAAGCTTCGCCATTTGTTGGAAGGCGTTGCGCGCCTGGGCGTCATTGCCTTCCTGAAAAATGAACAGTGGGGTGTTGAGCAGGCCCAGTTCACCGGCATGCTGACAGAGCGGGTCAACGCCTTCCTCGCAACAGTCGACAATGAGTATCACCGCCTTAATGGCCTTTACCCGGGTTTCTTTCAGGGCATGCTGAAGCACGCGCCCGATCTGGGTCTGACCACCGAGGCACTGAACGCGATTCATGGCATTGAGCAGACGCTCGGGCCGGGTGACCCAGTCGGTTGCCTTGAATTCCCGAAACCCGCGGTAATAGCACAGCTGAATAGCAATGCCATCGACCGATTCGGTGGCCAGAAACAGTTCACTGTGGAGATTGCAGGCCATATCCCAGGTGGGTTGGCGGCTGGCCGTGGCGTCGAGCGCAAAGAGTATGCGGCCCTGTTGCCGGCTGGCAACCGGGAGTTTGGCGGCCTGATCAATGAACTGATCAATCGCCTGAGTGTTGGAGCGTGTCGTCAGTTTCCGGTCGGACAAGGGGCAACCCCGCCTGAATAATGTCCCCTAAGGATACAAAGCCCGGGCGGGATTGACCATGCAAGCGACCGTAAAAGCCGCTTGCGGTTGATCAGCGCACTGTCACGCAGGTGCATTCAGCCAGGTTGCTAACCTTGTGGGAGACGCTGCCCAGCAGCAGGCTCTTCCAGTCACCCAGGCCGCGCGTACCCATCACGATCATGTCGACCTTGCGGTCCTGGGCTACGGCGACGATCTTGCGGGCCGGATCGCCGATCTCGACCGCAGTCTCCACGGTTTTGCAGCCGAGTTCATTGGCCAGTTTGACCCCGGCTTCAACGATGGAGTCGCCCACCTTCCTCAGTTCGTCAGGCGTCGCATGCATGTAGATGGACGCACCGCCCATCACCATGACCTCATCGCCAACCGGGGGTTCGGGCACGTGCAATAACAGCAGGCCTGCATCGTGGTGCTTGGCCCAGTCGGCCGCGAATTCAATGGCTTTTTTTGCGGGGTCTGAACCGTCAACGGGAACCAGTATAAGTTTGCTCATAGTGATCTCTCCTGTTTGGCAGGCGTCATCCGGTGGTGGCTGACGCCCGTAGAGTCGAGTCGATGAAACTACTTTGGCACTATTGGGCGGTGCAGTTCTTGATCTGCATCAAGATTGGCCAGAGGCGCCCTCTCGACGACCTCACCATGGTAGACAGTTTAACTATTGTCAAAGTTTGGCCGCCGCTACCCGGGAGGTCACCCTGGTAGCGGGTAGTGAAATACGGCTTGTGTGCCCCCATAGTGATTGTCGTAAACAGGGTTGACGATGCAGCCTGAAAAAACTCGGGGCCGGGCCGCCAAAGGCGTGGCACCCAGCCGATCAAGTGAGGTGTCTGATGAGTAATGCGGTTAAAGAAGTACTGTCGCTGGGGTTTCCCTGGCAGACGGCTGATCCCTTTCTGTTTTGTGTCCATCACAACGATGCGTTCCCCAAGGGCAACGCAGAGATGGGCCCACAGGCTTCGCTGGCGGGTCGTCAGATCGGGCAGGATTTCGACTGGAGCCAGGACTGGCGCATGTACCATGGCGACCGGATTCCCGGTTTTCCGGCGCATCCGCATCGTGGTTTCGAAACCATAACGGTTGTCACCAAAGGTATGGTTGACCATGCCGACTCCCTGGGGGCTGCCGGGCGCTATGGCGGCGGCGACACTCAGTGGATGACGGCCGGTAACGGCGTGCAACATTCCGAGATGTTTCCGCTGTTGAGCGAAGCTGAGGAAAACCCGATGGAGTTGTTCCAGATCTGGATCAACTTGCCAGGCAAGAATAAGGCGGTGCCACCGCACTTTTCGATGCTCTGGCGCGAAGAGACGCCTGTGGTGACCACGGAGGATGCCCAAGGCCACCGTACTTCGGTGACCGTGGTGGCGGGCGAGCTCGACGGTCACAAAGCCCCGCCGCCACCACCGGATTCCTGGGCGTCGGACGCAGCCAACGACGTGGCGGTGTGGATCATCGACGTCGACGCGGGTGCCGAATGGACCTTGCCTGCGACCCGCGCGGGCGTTAACCGGACACTCTACTGTTTTGAAGGGGGTGCGATTCAGGTAGACGATACCGAATTGTCACCAAAGCAGGGCGCGCGCCTGGTCCCGGACCAGGCCGTCACCTTGCAAGCCGGTGAGCAGAAAGTGCGTCTGTTGCTGTTGCAGGGCAAGCCTATCAACGAGCCAGTCGTTCAGTACGGCCCCTTTGTAATGAACACCGAAGCCGAAATTCGCCAGACCTTTGCTGACTTCCGCAAAGACGAGTTCGGTGGCTGGCCCTGGCCGCGACATGACCAGGTGCACGACCGGGCGCGCGGGCGTTTCGCACGGCATGCCGACGGTCGTGAAGAGCACAAAACGGAATAATGCCGGGAATACACTACACTGAACGTGTTGATTCAACGCTGAGGTAACAGGGTGATTCGAAATGCGTTAAACAGGGTGGGCTTGCTGGCCGTGCTGGGCAGTCTCAGCGTGTTGGCCAGTGTTCAGGCTGAGTCGAATCTGGTGATTGGCACGGGCTCGGTTGCCGGTGTCTATTACCCGACAGGCGGGGCTATTTGTCGTTTTTATGAACGTGAAGCCAGTGCTGACGAACGCTGCAACGTTGAGGCGACCGGCGGGTCGATCGACAACCTGACCGGGTTGCGTGAAGGCCGCTACAGCCTCGTCGTGGTTCAGTCCGACTGGCAGCACTACGCCTACACCGGCCACCCGGCATACGACCAAGCCGATGCCTTTGATTCATTGCGTTCTCTGTTTTCACTGCACAGCGAGCCCTTTACCGTAGTGGCACGAGCCGACTCTGGCATTGCGACTTTCAGCGACCTGAAAGGTCGCCGGGTGAACCTGGGTGAACCAGGCTCCGGCCAGCGCGGTACACTGGACGTGTTGATGGCCAGTTACGGCTGGACCTATGACGATTTCCAGCGAACCGCCGAGTTACCGCCGCTACGTCAGGGCGAAGCCTTATGCGACTATCGCCTCGATGCCATCACCTACGCGGCAGGCCACCCCAACCCGGCCATACTGAAAGCCACCGAGCGGTGCGAGACGGTATTGGTACCGGTGACGGGCGAGGCCGTTGAGCGGCTGCTGGATCAAAAACCCTATTACCGCATGGTCAGTATTCCCGGTGGCTTGTACCCGGGCAATCCGGAGCCGGTGCAAACGCTTGGAATGGCGGCAACGATAGTGACAACAACTAACATGCCCGATGAAGTCGCTTACCGGATCGTCAAGGCCGTCTTTGAAAATTTCGACACCCTGACCCGGTTGCACCCGGCCTTTGCCGGACTGGATCCGGCCACAATGATACGGGACGGTTTGTCAGCACCCTTGCATCCGGGTGCAAGGCGTTATTACGAAGAAGCCGGATTACTGTAAAGTGACCGGCACCTTTTATTAGCTCAAGTTTCGAAGTTTGCTGAAGTGACCAGCGGCGGATGCCGGGTGTGCCCCTGTGGGGTAGTCCGCAGCATGGATGCTGCGGTCTAGGCCCCAGGGAAGGGTTCACGCCGACCCCACAGGGGCACACCCGGTAGCCGATGCGGACCACAGCCACCATTTCAAACTCCGAAACTTGAGTGCTAACCACTAGGAGCACTCATGCCCCCGATTATTTCTGTGCAGGGTCTGAACAAGACTTACGCATCAGGATTTGAAGCCCTCAAAAACCTCGATCTGGACATCAATACCGGTGAGATTTTCGCGTTGCTTGGCCCCAATGGCGCCGGTAAAACCACCCTGATCAGTATTATTTGTGGTATTGCCAACCCCACCCGGGGCACGGTGACCGCCGATGGCCACGATATTCTGACCGACTTTCGTCAGGCCCGCGCCAAAATCGGGCTGGTGCCACAAGAGCTGGCGACCGATGCGTTTGAAACGGTCTGGGCCACGGTGAACTTTTCCAGAGGCCTGTTCGGCAAAGCGCCGAACCCGGAGCATCTGGAAAAAATACTGCGGCAACTGTCGCTGTGGGATAAACGCGACTCGAAAATCAAAGCGCTGTCGGGTGGGATGAAACGCCGGGTGATGATCGCCAAGGCATTGTCGCACGAACCGAAAATCCTGTTTCTGGACGAGCCAACGGCAGGTGTCGATGTCGAGTTGCGGCGCGACATGTGGGAAATGGTGCGTGGCTTGCGCGAGCAGGGTGTGACCATCATTCTGACCACCCACTACATTGAAGAAGCCGAGGAAATGGCCGATCGGATCGGTGTGATCAGTCAGGGTGAAATTATTCTGGTTGAGGAAAAAACCGCACTGATGCGTAAGTTGGGTAAAAAGCAATTGACGTTGTCGCTGCGTGATCCGTTGACGAAAATACCGGATTCACTGGCGTCCATGCCACTGACATTGAGTGATGATGGCCGCGAGCTGAATTACAACTTTGATTCGCAGCAGGAGCACAGTGGCATTTCCGAATTGCTGAAAGAGCTCGACAGTCAGGGCGTTGAATTCCGGGATCTGCGCACCCGGGAAAGCTCGCTGGAAGATATTTTCGTGGGATTGGTTCACGGTCAATAAAGGATACTGCCTAGATGAATTTCTATTCTGTTCGTGCCATCTATATGTTTGAAATGGCGCGCACCTGGCGCACATTGCTGCAAAGCGTTGCGACGCCGGTTATTTCAACCTCGCTCTATTTTGTGGTGTTCGGTTCGGCCATTGGCTCCCGCATGGTTGACATTGATGGTGTCAGCTACGGGGCCTTTATCATTCCCGGCCTGATCATGCTGACACTGCTGATGCAGAGTATTTCCAATGCCTCTTTTGGCATTTACATGCCCAAGTTCTCCGGCACAATCTATGAGGTGCTGTCGGCGCCGATCTCCTACGTCGAAATTGTGCTTGGTTACGTCGGAGCGGCCGCGACCAAGTCGGTTATTCTTGGCCTGATCATTCTGGTCACCGCGACCTTCTTTGTGGATTATCGCATTGAGCATCCGATCTGGATGTTCAGCTTTCTGGTGCTAACCTCAATCACGTTCAGTTTTCTCGGGTTTGTGATAGGTATCTGGGCAGATGGTTTTGAGAAACTGCAAATTGTGCCAATGATGATCGTAACGCCGCTGGTGTTTCTGGGGGGCACCTTTTATTCCATCGACATGCTGCCCTCTTTCTGGCAAGGGGTGACCCTGTTGAACCCGGTGGTGTATCTGGTTAGTGGGTTTCGCTGGAGCTTCTATGGCGTGTCGGATGTGCATATTGCCGTTAGTACGGGTATGACCTTTGGCTTTCTGGTGCTCTTTGTTGGCCTGGTCTGGTGGATCTTCAAGACCGGCTATAAGCTCAAGAGTTAACCAACTCGCGAACTACCGCCTATATTGACGATAACCAGTTCACACTCCTGTTGCGAAGGCCTTTACCTTGGCCGCAGGACGACTCACTCTGAGTGAGTCGTCACTGCAAACGGTGACAGGTTTTGGATGCCTTTGCCGGAGACCGAGCATGAAGGCGCAGTCGTCAATACCCCGCACAATGAGGGACGCCTCTTTGGCAGTTGATCCGATCGATATCAACGAAGAGGCACCTCTGATCGAAATACCCGGAGACAAGGGCTTGCCCCTGGTCGGCCATACCCTTGAAGTGTTGCAGGATATTCAGGCCTTCTTCGATCGCAAAACCCGACGCTACGGCCCGGTGTTTTCAACGCAATTTCTGGGCGAAACCTGGATTCGGCTGACTGGCCCGGAGGGATGTCAGTTCCTGTTGCAGGATAGCGGCAACCACTTTTCCACCGCTCAGGGCTGGGCCAGCTTTGTCGGTGAACTCTTCCCGCGTGGTTTGATGCTTAAGGATGGCGAGGAGCATCGCTACCATCGTCGCATCATGCAGGCCGCATTCAAGAAAGACGCCATGGTGGCCTACCAGGCGCTGATGTCCTGTGCCTTGCCCGATATTGTCAAACGCTGGCCGTTGGATAGTCCGGTCGATCTGGCGCAACTGGCCCGGCAAACGGTGCTGGATATGGCTTCCCGGGTGTTTATCGGCGAGACCGATCATCAACAGCTGCAACAACTGCAACAGGCGTTTCGCAACAACGTTGAAGCCACCATGGCGCTGGTGCGCAAACCCTGGCCAGGCACCAAGTACAACCGCGGCTTGCAGGGGCGTGCGTTTCTGGAACGGTATTTCCTGAACAAGGTGAGCGAAGTAAGGGCCCGGGGTGGCGATACTCTGTTCGCGCAGTTGTGCCGCGCCAAGGATGAAGACGGCCACAATTTCACCGACCAGAACATCGCCGACCACATGATTTTTCTGATGATGGCCGCTCAGGATACCACCAGCAGTGCCCTGACCAGTCTGTTCTATGCCCTTACCGAATACCCGGAATGGCAGGAGCGATTGCGGGAAGAACACGTGGCCTTTAAGCCCTTAACGTATGAGGATCTTGGGCAGCTGCCAGATACCAGCAATGTGTTTAAAGAAGTGTTGCGCCTCTTTACCCCGGGGGCTGTCATTCCACGCCGCGCCCTGCACGACGTGGCTTACCAGGGGTATCGAATTCCGGCCGGTACCATTGTGTCGGTATCTCCGGTGCACAATCACTACCTGCCTGAATACTGGCGCGAGCCGGAGCGTTTTGATCCGGAACGTTTCTCAACCGAACGCCAGGAAGACAAACAGCATCCGTTTCTCTTTGCCCCGTTCAGCGGTGGCGCCCACAAATGTATCGGCATGCATTTCTCGGAGATGGAAATCAAATGCATTCTGCATGAAATACTGGCCCGGGTGCGCATCGAGCGCGACCCGAAACCGGCCGTGCGCTGGCAAAAAGCCCCGGTCTGGCACCCCAAGGGTAAACTGATGGGGCGCCTGGTTGCGCTAACCTAATCGACTTAAGAGCTTGAGTTTCAGGGTTCGCTCAGGAGACTAGCAGCAGGTGCCGGGTATACCCCTGTGGGGTAGTCCGCAGCAAGGATGCTGCGGTCTAGGCCCGAGACGTCGGACCGCCATGGACAGATTTACGCCGACCCCGCAGGGGTATACCCGGTGCCCGCTGCGGGCCAATGCCTCTCAAGCAACCCGAACTCTATAACCACTGACTTAACCCGCCTTAAGCGTAACCTCATACCGATACTGTCGCTTGGTCTGGCGATGCTGCGTTATCTGGTACTCAGGGTGCACGCTCGGGCTCCAGGAATCATCCCCACCTACGCCCATGTGCTCCGCATCGATGTGCACATAGACTCCGTCTTCCTCTGAGAGTTCGTATTGGTGCCTGGCGGCTGCCAGCTCGGCCTGGGAATACCGGCTCAGGCTGAAGTGGAAGTCACCGCTGACGCTCAGGCTGCCCAGTTGCAGTGACCGGGTATCGCAGCGCAGGCCATTGTCGCTTGGGAAAATATAGGGCGTGTGAGCGGCGCTCAGCGGCAGCGAATAGCGACCCATGTCGGCCGCCAGTTTCCGGTCCGGATAGTTCTCATGCGGGCCGCGTCCCCACCAGTTGAAGGTCTCAGGTATTTCGGTTAACGCCCATTCAAGGCCGATCCGGGCCAGGGGTGGCACGCCGGCCGCTGCTTCGACCTCGACCTGCAGGGTCAGTGAACCATCCTGATAACAACCGTAACGCCAGTGGCTGCGCAGTCGGGTTTCGTCGTCTGCCCGGTGCTGATGAGCAACGCAAATTTCCACACAATCGGCCCGTGGGGTAACCGCCAGAAGTGTGCTGGTCGTCGCCAGGCGATCCAGTCCGGCCGCTGCCCAGCGCGCTGCCCAGGCATTGGGGTCGACCCGGTCCGCCTCGCTGATGCCGATGTCGTTGTCGAGCGGGGCACGCCAGAAGCAGTCTCGCGGTGCGGCCATTAACAGTGGCTGGCCCTGGTGCTGCCAGTCGAGCAACTGGCCGGTGGTGCGATCGAACTGCCACTGACCACCCTCATGCTCAACGATGATCCGGTCGTCTGTTTCTGTGTAAGCCGGCGCCGGGGCTGCCGTTGTTACTGCATCAGCCAGCTGTGCGCTAACTGGCAGGCTGAGTTGCTGGCGTGCCGTTTCATGCCCGGGTTCAGACCAGGGGGTCGCCTCGGGCTGAGTAATCCAGATATCGAGGTGGTAGTCGCTGCCTTGTTGTGCCGCTGGCAGCACGGCGTCGATGGTGTATTGGGCCTGGCTCTGGGGCGCAACGCTCAATGGCATTTGCCCCTGGCTGATGATGTGGCCGTCTTCCAGTAGCGCCCAGTTAAGCTGCTCGTTGTCGGTGTGGCGGAACAGGTATTCGCTGTTTACCTGAACCGTCAGCGGGTCGGTGCTGATCAGTTTGATCTGCAGAAATTGCTGGGCCCGTTTTGCCTCATACAGCGTCGGGTGGACGCTGCGGTCGGGGAAGACCAGGCCGTTGATGCAGAATTGACGGTCGTTGGGCTGGTCGCCAAAGTCGCCGCCGTAGGCCCAAAAGCGGTGGCCGTCCGGGCTGGTGTGGTTCAGGCCCTGGTCGACCCAGTCCCAGATGAAACCGCCCTGCAAGCGTGGGTATTGGCGAAAGGCGCGCCAGTATTCATCAAAACTGCCCAGGCTGTTACCCATGGCATGAGCGTATTCGCACAGAATCAACGGTCGGTTTTCACCGGGCAGGCCGATCCATTTCTGAATCGACCACTTGGGGACCGATTCTGGCAGTGGCATGTCGGTATTAACGCGGGCATACATCGGGCAAATGATGTCGGTGGCGGCTGAATCGGCACCGCCCCCCTCATACTGAACCGGGCGGCTGGGGTCGGATTGTTTCACCCACTGGTAGGCCGCGTGATGGTTGGCACCCAGGCCAGATTCGTTGCCCAGCGACCAGATGATGACCGAAGCATGGTTACGGTCGCGCTGCACCAGGCGGGTCACCCGCTCCATATAGGCCGACAGCCAGCGACTGTCGTCCGACAGCTGGCTCGACGGGTTCATTCCGTGCGTTTCTATATTAGCCTCGTCGACCACGTAGAGACCGTACTGGTCGCACAGCTCATAGAATTCCGGGTGATTGGGGTAATGGGCGGTGCGCACGGCGTTGAAGTTGAACTGCTTCATCAGCCGGATGTCGGCTTCCATATCCGCCCGGTTAACGGCGTGGCCTCGCTCGGGGTGATGTTCATGCCGGTTTGCCCCGCGAATCAGCACGGGCTGACCGTTAACCTTTAACAGCCCGTCGCTGATCTCCACGCTGCGAAAACCAACCCAATACGCCTCATGGTCCAGTTCCTGGCCCTCAGCGTCGCTCAGGCTGACCACCAGCCGGTACAGGTAAGGGGTTTCTGCCGACCAGAGGTGAGGCGCCGTTACTGCCAGCCTGGTATAGGCACGGCAACGGAAGCCGCCGCGTTCGTCAACCTCACGCTGACCTGGTGCGATGTCGCTGACCTCGGCGACCAACTGGTCACCGTCGTAGAGACAGGCACGGATGTGGGTTTCCGGGTCAGACACTTCAGCGCACAGGTTCAGTGTGGCGTCGCGGTAGCAGGCATCCAGTTCGGTGTCGAAATGAACATCGGTAATCTGGCGCCGGGGCTTGGTGACCAGGGTGACGTCGCGGAAGATGCCACTTAGCCACCACATGTCCTGGTCTTCGAGGTAGCTGCCATCCGACCAGCGCAGCACCATCACCGCCAAGCGGTTATCGCCAGCGTGAACGAACTCGGAAAGGTCAAATTCAGCCGGTAACCGGCTGTCCTGGCTGTAGCCCACCCAGCGGCCATTGCACCAGAGGTGAAAAGCGGAATTTACCCCGTCGAACACCACCCGGGTTTGGCCGTCAATCGCTTCAGCCGGGAGTGCGAAGGTGCGAGCGTAGCCCCCGGTCGGGTTATCTGCAGGCACAAAGGGCGGGTTGACCGCAAACGGATACTGAACATTGGTGTAGATGGGCCGGTCGTACCCCTGGCATTGCCAGTTGCCCGGAACGCGCACACTGTGGCCGGTGGGCACGGCGGTCGGTGATTCGAAGAAGGCGGCGTCAGCCAGCTCTGGCCGGTCGTACAGCGCGAAATCCCAGTCGCCGTTGAGCGACTGCCGGGCCGATGTCAGGTCGTTGCGGGCGTCGTCGTGGCTTGCATAGGCACGCAGCGGGCTGTGGCCCGGTAGCCGGTTCTGTCCGGTAACCAGTGGGTTTTCCCAGTCGCGGCGAGACAACAGGTCGGTGAAAGTACTCATTGAGCCTACTCCTTCAGGGGTTATGCCGGTACTCAGCGTCTTCGTTATGGTTTTCCGACTGGGTACCCAGAGCTTTGATAACGTTTTCAAGGATTGTCAGTGATCACCCGGGCAAGGTCAATCGTCGTTAATCGGCCTGACGCTGTGTAAAGATGCTGTGAATTGGTGATCACCATCACAGTCTGCCTGGGCACTCTGCAAGAGCTGAACGCAGTACGAAGGCTTGGCCGGGTTAAAAACCGTCAAAACTTTGAAGGGACTGATCTATTCGTGTGACAGGGTCGAGATGAATTCTGTGACAGAGATTTCTATGAGAGAACATATTCAAAAATGCTGCTTCGAATTGACGGTTTTTTAATCGTAAACCGTCAAATCATACTGTCACTGTAATAAAAAATTCGGCCGGAACTCGCTCACATTTATTCGTGTTCTGCCTCGTTACCATGCGCTCACTTTCATCCATGACCGCAAAGGTAACTGAAAAGCTTATGACGAAGTTCACTCTTTCATGTTCGGTCGTCGCCTCGATGGCGCTGGCAGGATGCCAACTAGAAGAAGGAACTTCTAAATTTATCGGCGATGACTCAGACACAGATTCCCGATCCTTCGACCTGATGTATTCGGTCCGTGCAGATCGCGCATCCGGTGCCAGTTTGCAAAATGCAGAACTGAATGAATCGGGCAGCTATTACGTCTATTTGACATCGAACGACGCGGCGCTAGGCGTCGTTCAGTTTTACGTCAATGATGTATTGATGAATGCCGATTCAAGTTATCCGTATGATTTGAATGGTGGCAATAATATTGCTGCCAACGTTCAGAATATGGAATGGTTTGAGCCCGGCGAAAATATCGTTCTGGCGCGCGTCGACGGGGAAATTGTGGCGACTTCTCGGTTTGTGGTAGAGAGCGATGAGCCGACGCCGGAACCAGAACCGACGCCGGAACCAGAACCGACGCCGGAGCCAGAGCCGACTCCGGAACCAGAGCCGACTCCGGAACCAGAGCCGACACCGGAACCAGAACCGACGCCGGAACCAGAGCCGACTCCGGAACCAGAACCGACGCCGGAACCAGAACCGACGCCGGAACCAGAACCGACACCGGAACCAGAACCGACACCGGAACCAGAGCCGACTCCAGAACCGGAACCGACGCCGGAACCGGAGCCAATCAGCTACTCTCTGGACTATTCGCTGGAGGCGTCACGCAGTGACGGTCAGGAAGTTGAGGGGTTGACGCTGATCGAAGGCGAAGCCTACTACCTGACGCTGACGACCAATGATATCGACGCAGGCCATGTAGAGTTCTATGTCAACGGCGGCTGGTTTGGTGAAGACGAGGTGTATCCCTACGATTTCGCCGGTGGCAATTACGACTCTGCCAACGCCTTGCCATTGAACGAGTTGCAGGAGGGAACCAACACCCTGACGGTTCGCGTCAATGGCACGGTGGTTGCCCATTCAACGGTGACCCTGGTCATGAACGAACCAGCGCCCGAGCCAGAACCAGAGCCGGATACACTGTCGGTAACCTTGTACTGGAGTGTCCCGATGGAGCGCGCCAATGGTGAGCCGCTTAGTCTCGATGAAATCGGTGGCTATGAGATTCGTTACCGCGAAACCGGTACTGAAGACTTCGTCACACTGGTTATCGACGACGCCGGGACCGACCAGTACCTGATTGAAGATTTGCCCGGCGCTGACTATGAGTTTCAGGTGGCAACGTTCGACAGCAATGGTATCTACAGTGATTTTGTGACAGCCCAGTGAGTGAGTAAGGATGTACACTCGATTGACCCCGGCCCGTGCCGGGGTTTTTTTTGTGCGATCAGAACAGGTCTGCGCGAACGCTACCTGGTTTCTGGTAGGCGCTGGCAACCACAGCCGTCTCAAGTAGACTGTTCACTCTGTCTGGTTTGAGAGCGTGTTATGCGTGACGGTTTTTTTGGGGTTATAAAGCGGTGGCTGGTCGGCTTCATGTTGGTGCTTGCTACCAGCATGCTGCACGCTGAATCGGATGCCGTGCAACCGCCTGCGCCCTGGTTGCAGGTCATTCGTGACACGCCCTATGTTTTCAGCGATGGCTTTTACCAGAACATATCCATCATCCGACGCTGGGTGTTGCTCGAGCAAAGTTACTGCGAGCAACCTGACCGGCATATCCTGTTCGATCAGCGCGGCCGCTTCCTGACCTGGTTTGAGAACGAAGACACGGTCGCTGAAAACCAGGAGCGGTTAAACCGCATTCGCGAAACCCTGTATCGTGACGAACGGGTACACCGGTGGATCGGAGGGTCGGCCACGGAAACGGGCTACCCCTTTGCGCTGCGCTGCGACCAGCCTCACGTTGATTTGAGCGCCGCTATAGATCGCCTGCTGGGAACCGACCCGGCGGATCGGGTGTGGGGCACCTGGGATGGTATGGTGGCCGGCTCCGAAGACGAGCCGATTCCGCTGATTGAGCTGGTCCGGCAAGTGTTCAACAACAAGGCCGAACGTCAGGGTTATCAGCCGGATGAGGCCGTTGTGCAGTCGTTTATTGGCCAGATTCTGATAGAAAGCGGTGCCCGAAAAGAAAGCTTTTCAGCAGCCCGGGCCGTTGGCTTGTTACAATTACGGCCGGAAGTGCTGGCCGATTGCGAAATTGATGAACGGTTTCACCTGCACCGCATGGCACAGGTCGATTGCGCCGTCAGGCTCTATCAGCAAAACGACCGGAACCTACGGCCGGTTTTTAATGACCGTTTTGGGCATTTGCCGGACGCCCAGCGTGAACAGCTCTATTCACTGCTGCTGGTACAGGCCTACCACGGTGGTATCGGGCGATTAATGCAGTTGCTGGGAGACGAAGAACCGGGAACCGCCGCCCAGCAGTTTGCCGCCGATGCAGAACGTTACAGCGCTGAGGACATTGCCCTGGGGCTGGTGTTTCACAACATGGGGCGCATTAGCCTGGGGCTCGATTCATTGTATTATCTGGTCGATGTGCGCATCGCTACCGAAGCCGTTTGCGACACCCGGCCCCAAGCGTGTGAACCGGTTACTGACGCCACTCAATCGACCAGTTCTGATCCCGGGCAAAGTGATTGACTGCCTGAATCGACGGAAACCACTCGCTCAACAGAACGTCGGATGCTCGGTCTGGCTCGGCGTAGACCACCAGGAACAGGGCACCGGGTTCATCGGGGTCTTCACTGAGCAGGCAGTAACCGCGGTAATAATTGCCTTCGACAATCTCACCGAGGCAATTAAGGTGCAAGGTCAGCCCCATCTCAGCGTTGCCCGGTGGCCAGTTTTTCCATACGCCGGGCCAGGTCAAAATCCTTTTCCGAGATGCCGCCGGCATCGTGGGTGGTCAGCTGTACTTTGACCGTTTTATACACGTTGAACCATTCCGGGTGATGGTTGCTCTTCTCAGCCACCATGGCCGCCTGCGTCATAAAGCCGAAGGCGGTGACAAAATTCGAGAAGGTGAACGTTTTGGTCAGCTTGTCGTCTTCGAGTTCCCAGGGGAACTCCAGATCGGTATTCAGTGCGGCCAGTTCAGACTTGCATTCAACCGGTGTGTAGGCCTCTGTCATGGTGGAGCCTCCTGATGTTCAAGTGTAGGCTCACCATAACAAGGTCACCATCCGGTGTGAATTGCTGCTTGTCTGGAAAGTGACCCACGGTGGGCCCGGGTTCGTAAAGTAGGGCAACCATTTTAACCCGACGAGCGAGAAAGACAGCATGTTCGACACCCTGAAGGATTACAGCATTGTCTATTCATTTGACCGGACCGGTTACCAGCGGCATGCCCGGCACTTCAGTGAGATAGACGACGCGCGGGTGGCGGGTAAGCGAGTGCTGGTCACAGGTGGCACCAGTGGCATTGGGGCGGCGCTGGCGCAGCGGCTGGCGGCTGCGGGTGCGACGGTGCTGGTAACGGGCCGGGGGAAAGGTAAATTCAACGAGTCGGGCCTGGCCGAGCTCGGTGTAGAGTTTATCGAGCTCGACATGACCCGGTTTGATCAGGTGTTATCACAACCGCTGCCTGAACTCGATGCCCTGGTTTGCAACGCCGGAGGCATGCCCGACAAGCTGATGCTGGTTGAAGACCGTTACGATGTGATCTTTGCCTCCCAGGTGGTGGGCCACTACTTGCTGATTCGCCGTTGCATCGAGCAATCGCTGTTGCCGGAAGGGGCGCCGGTGCATCTGACCGCCAGCGGCGGAATGTACTTGCAGAAACTGGAGCTGGGCGACTTGTGCTGGCAGCAGCACCCGTACGACAAGGTGAAGTCCTACGCCAACGCCAAGCGCGCCCAGGTCATTCTGAACCAGGAACTGGCCCGGCAATTTCCAAGCTACACCTTTTCCGCCTCACATCCGGGCTGGGTAGGCACCGAGGCCCTGCGTGAAGCCTTGCCCGGGTTCTCCAATAAAATGGGTGACCGGCTGCGCACCAGCGAAGAAGGAGCAGATACCATCTACTGGTGCCTGGCCGAGGGCCAGGCACTGCCCGCTGGCGAATTCTGGTTCGACCGGAAAGCCCGCAAGGTCTATCCGTTTTTTTGGACCCGTGAATCGGCCGGGACCCGGCAATCGCTGCTCGATTTGTGTGAAGATGCCTGGCAGCGGCATCGACCGGTGATGGGCTAAAAAGCGCGCCAGTCGATGAGGCGTGGGGCGTTTCTGGTGTACACTAGCGGTCTGTAAACCGGCCGACCGGAGTGTTGCCATGACTGCCCCGACTTCCAATCTCATTATCTTCGACACCACCCTGCGCGATGGCGAGCAAAGCCCTGGCGCGTCCATGACGCGGGACGAAAAGGTCCGCATTGCCCGGGCGCTGGAGAAAATGCGGGTCGACGTCATTGAAGCCGGCTTCGCGGCCGCCTCCAAAGGGGATTTCGACGCCATTAACGCCATTGCCCGCTCGGTGCGCGAGAGCACGGTGTGCTCCCTGGCCCGGGCGCTCGACGCCGACATTGAAGCGGCCGCCGGTTCTCTTGAAGGGGCGGAGCGCGCGCGCATTCATACCTTCATCGCCACCTCGCCCATACACATGAAATACAAGCTGAAGATGCAGCCGGATGCGGTGGTCGAGCAAGCCGTGCGGGCGGTGACCAAAGCCCGTCAGTACACAGATGATGTCGAGTTTTCCTGCGAAGACGCCGGGCGCAGTGAGCTCGATTTTCTGTGCCGCATCATCGAGCGGGCCATTGCCGCCGGGGCAACCACCATCAACATCCCCGACACCGTCGGCTACGCCGTGCCCGAGGCGTTTGGCCAGCTGATTCACGACATCCTGCAGCGCGTACCCAATGCCGACCAGGCGGTGTTCTCGGTGCATTGTCACAATGATCTGGGTCTGGCCGTGGCCAATTCCCTGGCGGCCGTGTTGCAGGGCGCCCGCCAGGTTGAATGCACCATCAATGGGCTGGGCGAGCGCGCCGGTAACGCCGCGCTCGAAGAAATCGTCATGGCGGTGCGCACCCGTCAGGATCTGTTCCCGGTCGATACCGGCATCGATGCCCGGCACATTGTTCCGGCCTCCCGGCTGGTGTCCTCGGTGACCGGGTTTCCGGTGCAGCCGAACAAGGCCATTGTCGGGGCCAATGCCTTTGCCCACGAATCCGGCATTCACCAGGACGGTGTGCTCAAGCACCGTGAAACCTACGAAATCATGTCGGCCGAAGCGGTCGGCTGGAACGCCAACCGCATGGTGCTGGGCAAGCACTCGGGTCGTAATGCCTTCAAAACCCGCCTGGTCGACCTCGGTTACCAGTTTGAATCGGATGACGAACTGGTCGACGCCTTTACCCGCTTCAAGACGCTGGCTGATAAAAAACACGACATTTTCGACGAAGATTTGCACGCCCTGATGTCTCAGGTGGAGCAGGACACCGCCGTACCCGACCGGATTCAACTGAAACATCTGGTCAGCCACAGCGTGATGGGCGAATCGCCACTGGCAACCGTGGTGCTGGACATTGAAGGCGAGTCGCACGAGGCCACCGCTGCCGGAGACGGCCCGGTCGATGCCAGCTTCAAGGCGATCGACAGTCTGGTGCATTCCGGCACCCAGTTGCAGTTGTATTCGGTGAATGCAATTACCGCGGGTACTGAAGCTCAGGGTGAAGTGTCGGTGCGTCTGGAGAAGGCAGGGCGCATTGTGAACGGGGCAGGCAGTGATACCGACATCGTGGTGGCCTCGGCCAAGGCATACATCAAGGCGTTGAACCTCATCCTCAACGCCCCCGCCAAACCTCACCCGCAAACCACCGTATGACCGATTTTACGCCCCTGCCAGAAGCCAGTCGTCAGCAGTATCTGTCGGCGATGGGCATCGACAGCTGGTACCCCAGAGTGCGGCTACCGGCCGCGCCGGAGCCGCTGGTATTTGATCTGGATGACACCGATTACGCAGCACCGCCCGTCGAAACCGGTTCGGCGGCGGCTCAACCGGTGCCGGAAGCAATGCCCGCCACCTCGCAACAACCGGCTGAGGTACCGATTGAGACCAACCCAACTGGGCCGGCAAGTGCTGCTGACCCCGGTGCAGAGCCTGCTGGCCCCCAGGTGGTGCGCAGCAAGGCGGCCCCGGTACCCCGGTTTGCCTTGTCGCTGAGCGTGGTTGGCGATTACCTGATTGCCGATACCCTGGCCCGGGGCCTCAGCCAGCCGACCGACAGCGGCCAGCAGTTGTTGCTGAACATTCTGGCTACACTCGGGGTGGGAGCAGCCGACGTGCGTACTCATCATGTGGTGCAATGGCCCCTGTTTACCAACCGCAAGGTGGACCAGGGGCTGGACCAGGCTCGGGTGTACGTGGATGAAAAACTCGACCAGTTCATCCGCCAGTATCAACCCTCGATGATGCTCTCGTTTGGCGCGGTGATGCCGAAGCTACAGGGCTGGCAGCAGCCGCAAGGCGACTATGGGGATTTGCCCTGGGTGGGGTTACCGTCCCTGTACCAGATGCTGAACGAACCGATGAAAAAGGCCATTTGCTGGCATCGAATCAAGCCGCTGGTCCGGTCCATCGACCGGCCCGCCTGATGCAACTGGTTCACGCCGACCCGGCGTCGATCGAGCGGGTGTTGCAGATTGATCTCGGGGCTGGCCCCCATGCCTGGCCAGAATCGGCGCTCCGGCGAGCCCTTAATGCCGGAGAGCTGTTACTCGCCATCACTGACGTTGCCACGGTAGGTTTTCTGGTCAGCCAGCCCGTTCTGGATGAAACCACCCTGATGCACCTGGCGGTCGCCCGTGAGTACCAGCGCCAGGGGTGGGGGCGGCAGATGATGCAAGGCTGGCTGGCGCAGCAGCGGCTATCCGGTCAGCAACGCCTGTTGTTGGAAGTGCGACGGTCTAATCAGGCTGCCATTTCCCTTTACCGGTCGCTGGGTTTCGACACCCTTGGTCAGCGTCGCGGTTATTATGTGTCGACTGACGGCGTTGAAGATGCACTGGTCATGGCGCTCGACCTGGGCCTGGAAGGCTCAGCGTACCGGTGAATCCACTGACTCGGTGAGCAAGGCACTCAGTTCCTGAATGGGCATGGGCCTGGCGTAATAATAGCCCTGCATGATGGTGCAGCCATGGGTTTGCAGAAAATCCGACTGTTCCAGAGTTTCCACTCCTTCGGCCACCACATTCAGCGACAGTGTTTTTGCCATCGCCAGAATCGCCTGGGTGATGACGGCGTCGTTCTGATCGCCGGGCAAGTCCATAATGAAGCTCCGGTCGATTTTCAGTTCCGTCAGCGGTAACTGCTTCAACCGGGACAGCGAGGAATAACCGGTACCAAAGTCGTCAATGGAGAAATCGATGCCCCGTTCTCGCCAGCTACGCATGGCTTTCAGGGTGCGATCCAGGTTTTCCATGGTGGCGGTCTCTGTGATTTCGAACATCACTGCGGGCAGATCCGCCGTGCGCTGATCGATCAGGTGGTGCAACAGCGTCATGGTGTTGTCGTTTAGCAACGTCAGGTGCGACAGGTTAATCGACAGAGAGGGGAGTGACTTCCGGCCCAGCCCAGCCCGGTGCAGTTCCGTCAGTGCCTTTTCAACCACACATTCGGTGACCCGGTGGATCAGGCCTTCACGCTCCGCCAGCGGAATGAACTGGTCGGGCGGTACCCAGCCCCGTTCGGCGTGGTGCCAGCGCACCAGTACTTCTGCGCCGACCCATTGCGATGTCGATACCGACCATTGCGGCTGATAAACCAGGGTAAAGGCTTGTTGCTCAATGGCATCGCGCAGGTCTTTTGCCAGCGACAGGCGTTCCAGCAAGGTGCGTTTCAGCTCTTCATGGTAGAACGAGTGCCGGTCCCGGCCCTGGTGTTTCGCACGTGACAGCGCCATATCGGCCTGGCGCATCATGTCTTGCCCGGTGCGGGCATCTTTGGGGAATTCACAGGAACCGGCGCTGAGCGTGTGGTTGAGCATCAAATCGTGACTACTGCTGCGCATGACGCTGTGTTGCAGCCAGTCGAGTCGTTCGCGCGTTTCCTGAGTGTTGAGCCCGGCGGGTGACAAGAGTCCGAATTCGTCACCTCCGAGGTGGGCGATGTACCAGTCTTTGCCTAGCAGGTGCCTGAGTTGGCGGCCGACCAGCCTGAGCAACTCGTCGCCCCGGGCGTGGCCCTGTTCGTCATTAAGGTCGGTAAACTGATCAATATCCATCAGGGTCAGGGTAAAGCGCTGATCACGAGCCTCGCTGATATGGCAGCGTTGAGTCAGCTCCCGGGTAAAGGCCAGCCGGTTGGGTAGACCGGTCAGGCTGTCTTCCAGGGCGACGATCTCAATTCGATGCAGGGTGCGGTGCATCAGGATGTACAGCAGCATGCCCGTGGCCAGTACGAATAAGCCGCCCTTTATGGTCTGCACCCGATTGAGCAACCGGGGGTCACTGAACAGAGCTTCGGCGGCCTGATCGGAAAAGGCAATCCAGAGTAAGGCAATGACCAGATAGGTCAGGGCGATGCGTCCGGCGGGTCGGGTAAAGCGATGTCGCATGAAACCAGAGATCCTTACGCAAGGGCACGGTGGTAGACAGGCAACAGACTGCCACATCAGAGCCGCTGAAACATCAATGCCCTGAGTGTAGTTGACGGTTTGGGAGACGTCTTATTGACGTCAGCCTCCGATCGGTTACTCGGTCCGCTCCATCTGCAGGCTGGTAACCTGGGCCAGATGGGTCAGGAATAGGGTTTCGGTACCGCTGCGGAAATGTTCCGGGCTGGTGTGGCCGAGCGCCAGCACACCGACGACCGCCTGATCCCGGGTGAGCGGGGCCAGCGCGATGGAGCCTACCTCGGTGTTGGCGAACAGCAACTGGGTCAGTGCCGGTTCCAGTGCGCCACAGACCGCCTTGCCCTGGTCGACGACGGCCGGAAACGCTTCGGCGATCTGATCACGGGAGGTTTGTAGCCAGCCATCACCGTCGCCGGGCGCGCGATCAAACAGTATGACGGTGGTTTCATGAACGTCGAAGTCGCGCTGCAGGCCCCGTTGTAACCGTTCCAGCAAGCCATTCAGACGGGTTTCAGGAAGCAGCTCGAGAATCAGCCGTTGCAGCTTCAGAAACAGGCGGTCGTTGCGTTGCGCCACCTGGATAAACTGGTTCAGACGGTCGATCAGTTGCCGGTTTTCCTGGCGCAATATCTGGTTCTGACGCTCGATCAGCGAGATCGCGTCGCCGCTTTCATGGCGCAGATGCAGCTTTTTCAGAAGATTGGGATGATCTTCAAAAAAGCGGGGGTGGCGACGCAGGTAGGTTACGATCGCCTCCAGGTCCAGCGTTTCGGTATTCACCGATTCAGTCACCCGATCACTCCTTCGTATACGGTCTCTACTGGCCCGGTCATCAGCACGTTGCCTTCACCGGACCATTCAACCAGCAGCGTACCACCGGGCAAGGTGATGCGTACATGGTCCTGAAACCATTGGTTGATCACGCCGGCTACCATGGCGGCACAGGCACCGGTGCCGCAGGCCAGGGTTTCGCCCACGCCCCGTTCAAAGACGCGAAGGCGGGCGTTATGGGTGTCGATCACCTGCAGAAAGCCAACGTTGACGCGTTGCGGAAACCGGGCGTGGCCTTCCAGCTCCGGGCCCAGGGTGTCGACTGGCGCGGTGTCGACGTTGTCGACCCGAATGACGCAGTGTGGGTTGCCCATGTTGACGGCGGCCAGGCTGATCTCGCTGCCATCGTTCAGGGTGACCGGGTACAGGTTGGCCCGATTGTCGGCCTCAAAGGGAATGCGGTCGGGCGACAGGCGTGGCCGGCCCATATCGACAGTCACCTGGCCATCGGCGTGCAGGATCAGTTCGAGGTCGCCTCCGGCAGTTTCCACGCGAATGCGCTCGGCGTGAATCAGCTGGTGGTCCACGACAAAGCGAGCGAAGCAGCGGGCGCCATTGCCGCAGTTTTCAACCTCGGTGCCGTCGGCGTTGAATATCCGGTAGCGGAAGTCTCGATCCGGCCGGGTCGGGGGTTCAACCAGCAACAGTTGATCGAAACCGATGCCCATATGGCGGTCGGCCCAGCGCTCGATATCGGCCGCGTTGAATTCAACCGGCTGGGTGACGCCGTCAATGACCATGAAGTCATTGCCGAGTCCGTGCATTTTGGTGAATTTCAGCCGCATAGACCCTCAGCTTAACCGCGATTCGAGTTGCAGTTGATCTTGCAGTGTCTCGCGCTTGCGCACCAGTTGGGATTCACTGCCCTGCACCATGATTTCAGCCGCCCGGTTCCGGGTGTTGTAGTTCGAGGCCATGACCATGCCGTAGGCACCGGCCGACATAACCGCCAGCACATCGCCGGGCGCCAGCGTCATGCGGCGGTCCTTGGCGAGAAAATCCCCGGTTTCACAGATGGGGCCAACCAGATCCCAACGAGCTTCGGTGCCCTGGCGGGCTTCAACCACCGGCTTGACGTCCATCCAGGCCTGGTAGAGTGCCGGGCGAATCTGGTCGTTCATGCCGGCGTCGAGAATGGCAAAGGCATGATCCCCGTTGTATTTCAGGTATTCCACCCGGGTCAGCATAACACCGGCATTGGCCACGATGCTGCGACCGGGCTCGAGAATCAGCGACAGTGACCGGTCGGCCAGGGCCGCAACAATGGAGCGGACATGGGCAGCGACATCGGGTTCCACATCGTCATTCTGATACTTCACACCCAGGCCGCCGCCAAGGTCGAGATGCCGGATCTGGATACCGAGTTCGGCCAGGTCGTCAATCAGCGCAAGCAAGCGACCGAGGGCATCGGCAAAAGGCGCTGTATTCAGAATCTGAGAGCCAATGTGACAGTCGACGCCGACAACCTCGATGTTGGGTAACTGCTGGGCGTGCTGGTACACGGGTATCGCCTGGTCGATGGCGACGCCAAATTTGTTCTGTTTCAGACCGGTGGAAATATAGGGGTGAGTCTGGGCGTCGACATCCGGATTGACCCGTAAGGAAATACGGGCGGTGGTGTTCATTTCACCCGCGACGCGGTTTAGCCGCTCCAGCTCGCCCTCGGATTCAACGTTAAAGCAATGGATGCCCACCTCGAGTGCCCGTCGCATTTCATGGCTCTGCTTGGCCACACCAGAGAAGACCACCCTGGCGGGGTCGCCGCCCGCGGCCAGCACCCGTTCCAGCTCGCCAATGCTGACAATGTCGAAGCCGGCGCCGCACCGGGCCAGCGCATCGAGTACGGCCAGATTGGAGTTGGCTTTAACGGCGTAGCAGATCAGCCCCGGGTGTTCGCCCAGGCCGGCCAGGTACTGTTTGAACTGAGACTCGATGGCCGTGCGGGAATACACATACAGCGGCGTGCCGTACTGCTCGGCAAGATGCATCAGCGGCACCGCTTCAACGGTCAGTTGACCCTGTTGATAGGTGAAGGCAGAGACGGGATTGGTCGGTGATGCTGTTTGAGTCATGGTCGCTGGTCAGTGTCCAAAGTCAGTGTAAGGGTGGTCCGGGCGTCGTCAGCGGGGAGGTACAGGTCACCCTTTTGCCCGCAGCCGACCATCAGCGCGATAGCGCTGAAAATCACGGCGAGCAATGTCAGGGTCCGGTGCTTCATGCGTAAGACTGGCTTGATGGCTGTAAATCAGGAGTATACGCGAGCACCCGGGCCTCGCCCACCCTGACGATTAAGATAGGAACCCGGTCAGAACGGGTTACGGAGGCGTTCGGGTTCAAGGTCAACGCCTTCAGCGCCCGGGCCGGGTATACTGTCTGGTATCAAAGGGTTATGGAGCAGAGCGAACCATGCTATTGGCAAGGCAAACGGGCTTTTCCCGGCCAGCGATCGGGCTGGGCACGGCACTGGCACTGTGCTCAGGCGGTGTACTGGCTGAAGAAATCAAACTGTACAACCTGGCGGTGGGCGCCTCGGTCGGTTCGGCCCTGGTGGTGAACCTGGTCAACGCCCGCCAGGCGGGGCTGGATATCGGCTGGGACGACGGCAAGGAACGCGCCCGGCTGTTGTTGAACTGGTCACTGCCCGTTGAACGCACCTATGGGCCACTGCAAGTCACGACCGGGCTGGAACTGGCCCTGGGGTCGAGTACCTATAAAGACGAAGAGCAACCCATGGCGAACCTGACGCCGCTGTTTGACTGGTCACTGCCGGCCGGGCCGGGCCATGCGGTGCTGGAAACCGGTCTGGGTGCGGCTTATCTCAGTTCGACCTCACTGGGGCCAGACCAGTACAGCACCTACTGGCACTTCAGTCAGATTTTGGGGGTGGGGTATGTCTATCAGAACTGGCAATTGGGCTGGCGTTATCAGCACATCTCCAACGGCAGTATCGAGAAGCCCAACAATGGCCAGAATTTTCATGGTCTGGTGTTGAAGTACCATTACTAGGGCGTGTTGCAGCAACGCTCTAGTTTGAGGCGCTGGTGTCTTCCCAGGGGCGGCCGTTCAGGCGTTCGTAGATGATTTCCATGCGTTCGCGATCGGCCGCGAAGTCTTCCCGGGCTTCGGTTTTGCGCGCTTCAACGTGATCGATTTCAGCCTGATACTCTGCGATTTCCGCTTCTATCCCGGCCATTTGCGTCAGTAATTCGGCATCCACCGCCTGCCCGGCCCGTTCCTGATTGGCCGCCTGCGATTGCAGCGCATTGAACTCAGTGCGCAGAATGTCGATACGGTTATCCTTCAGCCGGATCTCCATATCCAGACGGCTCAGCCAGGTACGCATGGCCCGGTCAACATCGCCCGGGCTGCGGTACAGTTTGACCAGCTCGGCGTCACGCACTCGCTCTTCCTGAACCCGTTGCTCTTCTGCCCGGCGATTGCGGATCTCTTCTTCACTGAGCTGAGGCGCAACTTCGCGTAACACAACGCCTTTGTCATCAATGATCTCATAACCGTTTTTGACAAATTCCGGCGGGATGCTGCTGTTGATGACTGTCTGGCCGTCGGCATCCTTGTAGCGGAAAAACTGGCGCGCCTCCGCCGCCAGAGGTATCAGGCTCAGCGTCAGCAACAGGGCGATCAGTCGATTGGACATAGGATACTGACTCGTGTGTTTCAGATCATGGGTGGCCACCGGGCCCTAGGGGCTGGGCTGTCGGTGTGGCAAACACCGCTTGTACGCCTGTTAACCGGTGAGCCTGGTTATTCCATTGTGCCTAGAAGTTCCGGCGTTGTCATCGGTCGGCCAAGTCACCGGGTTCCAGCTTCCTGATCAGTTTAGTTCAGTCTGCTGAATTCATCCTGAATCAAACCACGCCGTAACGCGCCCGGTAAGCTTCAACGGCGGCCAGGTGCCTTTCGAAATCGGGCTGGGTGGCAACGTAGTCTATGACCTGGTTAAAGGTAATCACCGGAATGATCGGCAAGCCAAACTCGGCTTCAAGCGCCTGAATGGCTGACCGTTCTTCGCCGGGTGCTTTTTCCTGGCGGTCCATTGCCACAACCGCGCCGGCCAGTTGCGCCTTCGGGAATTGTTGCATCAGTGCCTGAACTTCCCGTATTGCGGTTCCGGCGGTGATAACGTCGTCGACAATCACGATGCGCCCTTCCAGCGGCGCTCCGACAATCTGGCCGCCCTCGCCGTGGTCTTTGGCTTCTTTGCGGTTGAAAGCATAGGGAACGTTGCGTTCATGATCGCGCTGTAATGCCACAACGGTGGTGGTGGCCAGCGGTATGCCTTTATAGGCAGGGCCGAACACCAGGTCGAAATCGAGGCCGGAGCTGACCAGCGCCCGTGCATAGACCTGGCCCAGCCGGCTCAGTGCCTCGCCGGTCTGGAATTGGCCGGCGTTGAAAAAATAGGGGCTGACACGGCCCGATTTCAGCGTAAATTCACCGAAGGTCAGGGCGCCGGCATCGATGGCGAAACGGATGAAATCTTGCTGCCATTGAGGGGTCGAGGCTGTACTTCCGGTCGAAAATGGTCTATCCATGGTGTTAGGCCCTTGTATCGGCTGATCTCGAAAGAGGCCCGGTCGGACCTGCTGGCGAGAGGCTTTGGACTCCCGCTGGGCGCGGCAGTATAGCGGAAAGGCCGTTTCGATTAAAAAGCAGAATGACAGAACGCGCAAAAAATAAAAAAAAAGTGAGTCCCAGGGCACCGGGACAGGCTCGATGCCGATTGCATACGGCGGTTTTGCCCCAACAAAAGGTAAAAGCCGGAAAAACCTTTAAAATCAGTGACGCGATCGCCGTTCAAAGCCGTGACAGTGCGGGTTTGCGCCGATATGATACGCGCGCTTGTTGACTGGATAGACAGGATGAAAGTCGTCACCCTTAATGTAAATGGCCTGGTGAACGCTGCCCAGCGCGGTTTTTTCGAATGGTTGGAAAAACTGGACGCGGATGTGGTGTGTGTTCAGGAGGTCCGTGCCAAGGAATATCAGTTGCCCGAGGCGTTTCTCGACGTGCCGGGCTACCATGCCTTTTTCTTCGATGCCGAGGAAGACGGCTACTCTGGTACTGCAATCTATAGCCGGGTTATGCCCAAAGCCATTATCCGCGGGCTGGGCTCGCCGCAATGGGATCTGGAAGGCCGCTTTATTCAGGCCGATTTCAATAACGTGAGTATCGCGTCCATTGCCGTGCCTTACGCTCAGACTGAAGATGAGATTGAACACAAGCTGGCCTTTTTGGAAGTGTTGCAGCAGCACATGAAGAAAACCCGGCGCAAGCGTCGCGAGTTTATCTTTGCGGGCAGCTATCAGATCGCTCATCGTTCAATCGATCTGGGCAACTGGGAAACCCATCAGCGCGAATCGGGCTTTTTACCCGAAGAACGCGCCTGGATGGACCAGGTGACCGGCCCCATCGGCTTTGTCGATGCCTTCCGCCTGATGAACCGCAAGGATCGCCAGCACACCTGGTGGCCCTTCGATGAAGCCCAGGCCAACGGTATGCGGCTCGATTACCAGATGATCACCCCCAACATTGCCGACTTTGTACTGGACGTTGGCATTCTGCGCGAGCCTCGAATCTCGCCGCACCTGCCCGTAGTCATCGAATACGACATCGATTTCTAAATCTCGTCCAGGGGTTCGGCTCGGTTTGGCGGCATTGGTCCGCACCGGATACCGGGTGTGCCCTTGTGGGGTCGGCGTAGATCCATCCATGGAGCCTAGACCGCAGCATCCTTGCTGCGGACTCCCCCACAAGGGCACACCCGGCACCCGCCGCTTGCAACTGTAACAACGTCCAACATAGTTCGTTCTAGCTATTCAGCTATTGGATCACGGGCTTTTTTTGCTTAATTCAATGAAACCTGAGACCAGTGCTGGCTGCCGGGTGTGCCTATCCGGGGTAGTCCGCAGCAGGGATGCTGCGGCCTAGGCTCCAGGGAAGGATTCACGCCGACCCCGGATAGGCATACCCGGTGGCCAGCACGACATTCTGGCTAATCAATTTATTTAGCCACTAAACCCGCATTAATTTCTCCAGCTGCCGACAATTGAGCGCTTCGATCAGATCGGTGCGCTCCAGTGTCGGGCGGCCGTTCAGGTCGGCGAGGGTGCGGGCTACTTTGAGTACGCGGTGGTAGGCGCGGGCGCTGAGTCCGAGTTTGTCGAGCGCCGAGTCGAGCAGGGTTTGTTCGGCCGGGCCCAGCTGGCAGGCTTGTTCCAGGTGCTTGCCGGATAGCTCCGCATTGGCGCAGCCCTGGCGGTCCAGTTGCCTGGCCCAGGCCTTTTCTACCCGGGCGCGGACGACGGCACTGGATTCCTCCTCGGTATTGCGGGTCAGCAGTGCCTTGGGCAGGGCCGGCACTTCGATGTGCAGGTCGATGCGGTCCAGAAACGGGCCCGACAGGCGGGCCAGGTAGCGTTGCATTTGTTCGCGGGTGTAGCGTTGCGAGCGCGGGTCGTCCGGGCTGTAGCCGCCCGGGGTCGGGTTCATGGCGGCGACCAGTTGGAAGCGAGCCGGGAAGCTGGTTTGGCGCGCGGCCCGGGCGATGTGAACTTCACCGCTTTCCATGGGTTCGCGCAATACGTCGAGCACGGTGCGCGGGAATTCGGCCAATTCGTCGAGAAACAGCACACCCCGGTGTGCCAGGGTGACCTCGCCGGGCCGTGGAATGGAGCCGCCGCCAATCAGCGCGACGCCCGAGGCGGTGTGGTGAGGTGAGCGAAAAGGACGCTGGCCCCAGTTCAGGGGCAGGCCACAGATGCTTTGTACGCTGGCGACCTCCAGCGCCTCGCGCTCGCTCAGGGCTGGCAACAGGCCCGGCAGTCGGGAGGCGAGCAGGGTTTTACCGGTGCCCGGTGGGCCGAAAAACAATAAGTTGTGTCGTCCGGCGGCGGCGATTTCCAGGGCGCGTTTGGCGCTGTGCTGGCCTTTGACATCGGCCAGGTCGGGCTGCGGCAGCCTTTCGCTGGCTGGCTCATACTGGGCCTGCGGCAGGGGCTTCTGGCCGCTGAAATGGCTGGTGACCTGCAACAGGTGTTCCCCGTAACGCACGTCGCTGTCGCTGGCCAGTGCGGCCTCGGCGGCGTTGTCTTTGCTGGTGACCAGGCTGCGCCCGGCGTCGGTGCAGGCGATGGCAGCGGGCAGGGCGCCGGGGCCGGGCCGAAGGTCGCCGGACAGTGCCAGCTCACCCAGGAATTCGAATGCTTCTATCTTGTCGGCTGGCAATTGATTGCTGGCGACCAGTATGCCCAGGGCAATGGCGAGGTCGAATTGGGCCCCTTGCTTGGGCAGATCGGCCGGTCCCATATTCACGGTGATCCGCCGGTCCGGGAAGTCGAACTGGCTGTTGATGATGGCGGAGCGAACCCGGTCGCGTGCTTCCTTGACCGCCGTTTCCGGCAAGCCAACCATATTGAAGGCGGGCAGACCGTTCGACAGGTGAACTTCAATGGTAACCAGTGGCGCGTCCATCCCGACGCGGGCCCGGCTGTACAGGACGGCGAGTGTCATCTTCTTCCCTGACTATTATGCTGAATGGTGGTCGTTGGCCCGAACGCTACGTCAGCCCGGGCGGGCCGGCAAGTCAGGGTGCCTGGCTCTGTGATCGAGTCGACCTTCATTGGTATGATGACCCCTGTTTTCACTTCAGCGGGTATTCCACCCCGACGTAAAGGAATTTCTGTGACCAAACCAATCAAATGGGGGCTGACGGCCGCCGTATCAGGTGTTTTGTTGTTATTGCTGGTTGTCTGGGGTGTTCAGCGCTATCAGGACCGGCTTGAACGGGAGACCCACGCACCCGAGCGGTTGCAGCAACGGCTGATGTCGGTGCAGGCGGGCGACGGTACCTTGCAGGCAGAGGATCTCGAGCTGGCCGGATTGCGGGCGCAGGAGGAGGCTCGCATCCGCCAGTTGCTGGCACAGGATCTGTCGCAAACGCCGCATCCCGAACCGGACCAGGCTGTGGCGTTGCTGACGCCGGGGGCCGTCTCGCTGGTGGCAACGACGGAAGGGCTGCTGGCGGCGCTGACGCGGAGGTTGCTTGCCCTGCCACAGACTGACTGGCAGAAGACCGTTGTTGCTGCCGATCACTGGGAACTTCTGGTGGGTGAAACCTGCCTGACATTGCGTGATCGTGGCACCGACGAAGCCTACTGGCGCTGGACCTCGATCAGTCGCTGCGAAACCGACTGATTCTCTCCGATTCCCAGATATCAATCGCCGGGCCGGGTGAGCTGGCTGCAGCGACCATGGCCGCGGCAACCTGGTCGGCCGCTACGGGCCGGTACTTCAGCAGGGGGCCGGACAGCGCCGGTTTGATCACCGCACCGAACGCCGCACCCAGGCGTTCACCGAGCCTGAATTCTTCGCGGTTGCCGAGTAGCAGTGAAGGTCGCATGATCACCAGGCGATCGAACCCGAGGGCAATCAGCTCCTGCTCGGCTTCGCCTTTGGTGCGCAGATACAGTTGGCGGCTTTGCGGGTTGGCCCCGAGGCTGGATACGAACAGGCATTTGCGCACGCCCAGATCCCGCGCCCAGTGTGCGGTATTGACCACCAAATCACGGTCCAGCGCCACAAAGGCATCGGGCGAGCCCGCTTTTTTAAGGGTTGTCCCCAGGGCGCAGAACAGGGTGCCGCCCTGAAGATCCATGGCCGAGGCATCGGGCCAGGTCTTGAAGTCGGTGTCAACCCAGTGCAAATGGGGCTGGCGTTGGGGCTGGGGCCGGCGAGTCAGTAGCCAGACCGGGTCGAACAGCGCCGGCGTCAGGTGGCGCTGAAGGGCGTTGCCGACCAGGCCGGTGCCGCCCACCACCAGCGCTGTTGTCGGGTGCTGTCCTTTGCTGGCGCTGCTCATGCCAGGCTCTCCTCGTAGTCGGTTCCCGGTTGTTTCAGTTTATGCACATTGAAGGTGTCGGCCGGTTCCGGCTCGGCCAGATAGAACCCCTGGAAGAAGTCTACTCCCATGCCCATGAGAATCGACATGGTGGCTTCGTCGTGAACGTGTTCGGCTACGGTGCGAATGTGCAGGTCCTGACACAGCTGCACCACCCGCTTGACCAGGATGCGGTTCACTTCGCTGTCGACCAGGTGGCGGATCAGGCTGCCGTCGAGTTTGATCCAGTCCGGCTTTAACCGCATCACCCGCTCCAGATTAGAGTAGGCACTGCCGAAATCGTCAATCGCCAGTTTGCAGCCAAGTCGTCGCAGTTCATGCAAGGTGTAGGTGAAGCGGTCGAAATCGCGCAGACTGTCCGATTCGACGATTTCCAGCGTCACCCGATCGGCGTCAACGCGCCCCTTTAACCAGTATTTTAGACGGTCTATCAGGGCCTCGTTGGCCAGGTCGCGAGCGGTAAAATTCAGCGTGAAGCCAACATTGTGTGGTTTCATCAGGCGGAAGGTTTCGTCGATCATCACCATCGACAGGCGCGGGTAAAGCTGTGTCGGTTTGACCAGGTCCAGGAAGCTGGCCGGGCTGTAAATAACGCCTTCGTGGCGCACCCGCATCAGCGCCTCGACGTGGTGAACCTGACCCTGGCGATCAAACAACGGTTGCACATAGGGCAGAATGTCGCCACTGCCAAGCGCTGTGCGAATGCGGCTCAGCCAGATCAGCCCGTCGCGTTTGCCCCGGTCGGTTCCCGGCAGATCGATTGCCCGGGCGATGGGGAGTTGGTGCCGGTAGGCGTGACGCCGTGCTTCGGAGGCCTTGATCAGCAAGTCTTCAGTGCTGTGCGTCATATCTGCAGGCAATTCAGCCCGGTGGGCGGTGCCTGCGGTCAGCAGAATGGGCAATACGTTCTGCACTACCTTGTCACTGAACAGATCCGATTGGTTCTGCATGCGCTCGGTGAGCTGGGCCATGCCCTTGTAGAAACTGTTCATCGGGCAGGCATCGGGCGCCACAATGAGAAACTCATTGGGTGAGCCGCGAAACACCAGCGCCGTGGTCGGCAGTAATTCGGTGATGTCGGTTTGGATGGAAGCGCTGAGACTGCGCAGCAGCTGGTCGCCCACGCTGTACCCATAGAGGTTGTTGATCTGGCGCAGGTTGTTGATCTTGAGACTGCAGACCTGAACGATGGGCCAGGGGTCGTCGTCACGCAGGCACTGCAACAGGGCCACCCGGTTGGCCAGCCCGGTAACGCTGTCGGTTTCGAATTTGCGCAGCAGTTCCTGGGTGGTCCGGCGGATGTCATCTTCCAGGTTGCGGTTGACCTGGTCGAGATCCTCGACCGAGGCTTGTATTAGCCGAAACAGCGGGGCCAGGGCGTGCCGTTCTAGCACCGGCATGGGGCGTTCCACTGCCGGGTCTTCGGCAATGGCGACCGTCACCAGGCTGTGATGCAGCAATTGGGTGCGCCCCTTTTCATGCATCAGTTCGCCATAGCAAAAGACCCCGCTGAGCGGGGCCATGGCCTGAAACGGTTGCAGTTCCCGCGCGGTCTCCCGGCGGTCGAAGCGTTGCCGGGAGGCGCAATTGAAACTTAATATCAGCTCGGGACGCCGCGAATGCAACGCCTCGGCGCCGCGGTTGACCCGCTCCAGTGTCATCGACGGGTGGCTGTAGGCAAAGCGGACCCGATCGCCCTCCAGCAAGGGCGTGCTCATGATCAGGCCGCCGTCATCCAGTCGGCGTATCGGGGCGCTCAGGGTGTTTTGTTTGTCGTTGACGCGCATTAACGGGAAGTTTTCATACTGCACATCCTCGGCTGGCGCCGGGCTGGTCATCCGGTCATCGATCAGTGTCTCAGTCAGGTAGCGCTCATACAGTGTCTGTGCCGATTGCTGGTCGAGCTCATAGAGGGTATTGCCAACGGCTTTGGTGACGCTCCAGGTTCGACCAATCAGGTGCCATTCCGAGTAGGATTGGGTCATGACGTCGAGGGTTTCATTGCTCAGGGTGATGGTCAGGGCATGGTGCTGCAGAAACTGACCATTGGCATAGAGCCACCCCTGGCCATCCGCGGAGCAACAACCACCGATCAGCGCCAGATTCGGATACTGCCGGTTGACCCAGTGCGTCAGGGCGGGCACGTCGCCATGTTCGGCGCTCATAAACGTCAGCGCCAGTCGGCTGTCGGTTCGGCACACCGGGTCAAACAGCCGCTCACCCAGCTCCCGTTCGTCACCTTCCCAGCGCAGGTAGTTCAGGCGCAAGTCGGTTCGTTCAAACGTCATGAACTGCAGCAGCAGGGCCTGTTCGCAGACTTCCCCGTCGTGTATCAGTTGCGGGCCGTAAGCGCCGGCCACGGTAGCCATAGGCCAAAGCGCCTCGACCCAGGGCAGGAGGCTGGCAAGATGGTCTGGTTGTGCGCTGGAGAAAGCCAGAATAAGCAGGCGAGCGTCATCCTCAATCGCTTTCTGAAGCGCGGCCAATTGAGCCAAGCCATCGTCAGTGTCGATTTGAATCAGGAGGGTGTGAATGCTCACTGCCATATTTTGGGCAAGTTTGTGATTGAGTTCTCGCAGTTTAGGGTAAAGCAGCGTTTGAAGGAAACCCCTGGTTCTTGAAACAGAGTCGCAATTGACGTTTTGGCACCCGTTAATTGACGCCGGCGCTCGTGCCGGTAACCATAATGGCCTGAAGACCATTTGCCGTAGACCACCGAGTGCCGTTGTGAAGCCAGTAGACCGTCCCTCTAACGTCCCTGATGACTGGAATGAACCAGCCTTGCCGACACTGACGTGTGGCCAGCCGGACCAGGCGTCGCCCTGGTGGGTCTATCTGGTTCAATGCCGCGATGGCACCTTTTATACCGGCATCACCACCGACCCGCAGCGTCGGCTGCGCCAGCACAATGGTGAACTGGCTGGGGGTGCCCGTTATACGCGGCCGCGCCGGCCGGTCATTCTCGTTTACCAGGAGCCTTGTCGTGATCGCAGCCACGCCGGCCAGCGGGAAGCCGTCGTGCGCAAACTTAGCCGGTCACGTAAGCAAGCACTCGCAACTCACCCTTGATGTGAATAGCTCCGGCCCGGCGACCGTTGTCACCAGGCTGACATAAAAGGGGGTTAGCCTCCCTGGCGCTGGCGGGGTTCTTGCCTACACTCTGGAGGCGGCCCGGCACTCTGGTTGCTGCAACCCAACAGCACAAGACAGAATGATCGTACACCACGGCTCTGGCCTGGGGCGAGTGCCCGAGAGGGGATCACCCACTGGGTCACCCTTGCCGGGGTTCAGCACTGCATTGGGGCTACAGACTGAATGCTTTGCACTGTTCTGAGGCCTGGTAACAAAGCCGTCATTTTCGGGTTTCGGTTTGCCAAAGAACGGGTTAAAGTGGAAATTCAGGGTTGACCAAAAGGTCAGGTCCTGCCAAAAAAAAGAATGAAAGGAGACTCAAACATGAAAACGCTAGTACCTGCCTCGCTGGGCTTGACGGTCGTCCTCCTTAGCGGCTGCGCCATGATGGGTCCGAGCTACGAGCCGGACACCGACTATCAACTGACCATCCTGCATACCAACGACCACCACGGCCGTTTCTGGCGCAACAGCGACGGCGAATACGGTATGTCGGCCCGTAAAACCCTGATCGATTCCATTCGTGCTGAAGTAGCTGCTGAAGGTGGCGAAGTGTTGCTGCTGTCTGGTGGCGACATCAACACCGGTGTGCCTGAATCGGATTTACAGGATGCCGAGCCCGATTTTAAAGGCATGGCCATGCTTGAATACGACGCCATGGCCGTGGGTAACCACGAATTTGATAACCCGCGCGACGTGCTGATGCGGCAGGCAGACTGGGCCGGTTTCCCGTTCCTGTCGGCCAACATTGTCTATAAAGACAATGGAAAAGCACTGTTCGAACCCTATGAAATGTTCAACGTCCAGGGCAACCGCATCGCCGTTGTCGGTTTTACCACCGAAGATACGGTTAAAATTGGCAACCCCGAGTACATCGGCGACCTCGATTTTCTGAGTCCTTCCACGGTCGGTCGCACGCTGATTCCCGAGCTGGATGCCAAATCCGAGCTGGTTATCGCCGTCACCCACATGGGTCACTATGCCAATGGCAACTACGGTGGCAACGCTCCGGGTGACGTGACACTGGCGCGCAATGTCGACGGTATCGATGTCATTGTCGGTGGTCACAGCCAGAATCCACTGTTCGAACCCGACGTTGTTAATAACACGCTGATTTTGCAGGCTCATGAGTGGGGCAAGTATGTTGGCCGTTTGGACCTGACCATTCGCAATGGCGAAATCGTCGACTACGAATACGACCTGATTCCGGTCAACCTGAAAGAAGACGACCAACTGTTGCGTCCGGAAATTGCCCAGAACCTTGAAATGCTTGCCATGCTGGCACCGTACCAGCAAGCAGGCAGTGCCGCGCTTGATACCGTCATCGGTTCCGCGAATGGTGATTTCATTGGTGACCGCAGTGTCGTCCGCAACCAGCCTACCAATCTTGGTGTGCTGGTCGCACGCGCCCAGCGGGTAAAAGCCCAGGCTGACGTGGCCGTCATGAACTCCGGCGGTATCCGTGCCGATATGGACGGTGGCGAGCTCACCTATAAAGACGTGCTGACCGTGCAGCCCTTCGGCAACATGGTTTCCTACGTCGATCTGAGCGGTTCCGAGTTGCTGGACTACCTCGACGTGGCCGCTTCCAAGCAGGCAGGCAGTGGCGCCTTTGCTCAGTTTGATGGCGTTAACTTGCGCATCAACAACGGCGAAGTAACGCGGGCCATTGTCAACGGTCGGGAAATTGATCCGAACGGTACCTATCGTCTTGCGGTGAATGCCTTTATGGCTTCCGGCGGTGATGGCTACCCGGTACTTACCGATCACCCGAACTATGTGAACACCGGCTTTGTTGACGCGGATGTCATGGTTGAGTTCATTCAGGAAAACAGCCCGCTGAACATTTCCAACTTTAACCCCGGTCTGTCAGTCGTTCGTCGCTAAACGACTCAGTACCTTTAGTATGGAAAGGGCCGCCAAGTGCGGCCCTTTTTTTCGTCCTGCGTTCCGGCATGGCTTTTTCCAGGCGTGCTGCTACTATGGCCAGCCTTTCAGTGGAGATGCCCATTGGCGGCGAACACTGACCGTTTTCCATTCGCCCATCAGAGTTCTGCACATGACCCATTCCCTTTCCCCGGAAGAGTTTCACGACCTCCAGGCACTGTCTGCCGCTGAGCGTTATGATTACCTGATCGAACTGTTGCAGGCGGGCCAGAGCATCTGGTCCCTGCGCAGCGACCAGGGCACAGTCCTGATGTCCAGTGATGGTCAGGATTGCCTGCCCGTCTGGCCACATACCGAGTTTGCCCAAGCCTGGGTTAACGGTGACTGGGCTGATTGCACCCCTATTGCCATTGATGCAGCTGCCTGGGAGCAACGCTGGTTGCCCGGATTGCAGGCCGATGGCATCGCACTGGCGGTGTTCCCGAGCCAGGATGATGAAGGCGTAGTGGTCGAGCCCGACGATATGGCAGCATCCCTGTCCGCCGAATAGCTTCCCGGAAGTCAGTCCATTCAGGTTGCCATGGAATGGCTGACTTTTTGGTCTTTGTTTGATCAATTTCCCGCCCAAGCGGTGGGAAACCGCTTCGCTTTAGGTACAATAGCCGCCCTCTGAAACCCTTGAAATCCTTGATCTAAAGCTGTCTTTACGGTCAGTTTCAGTCAGTGATTATTGAGTTGTTGCGACCCGGGTCGGGGTCGGTATCGGCAGCCCATCTATACTTGTGGAGAGTGACATGTTTGAGAAAAACCAAACCATCGCCGATTTTGATGCCGACATCTGGCATGCCATGGAAGCGGAGCGCGAGCGTCAGGAAGAGCACATCGAGCTGATTGCCTCAGAAAACTACACCTCGCCACGAGTCATGCAGGCGCAGGGCTCCCAACTGACCAACAAGTACGCCGAAGGCTACCCGGGCAAGCGTTACTACGGCGGGTGTGAGCACGTCGATGTGGTTGAGAACCTCGCCATCGAGCGCGCCAAGCAATTGTTCGGTGCCGGCTACGCCAACGTTCAGCCGCATTCCGGTTCACAGGCCAATGCCGCTGTGTTCATGGCCTTGTGCGAGCCGGGCGACACCGTGTTGGGTATGAGCCTGGCACACGGTGGTCACCTGACGCACGGTGCCTCGGTCTCGTTCTCGGGCCGCATCTACAATGCCGTGCAGTACGGTCTCAACGCCGACACTGGCGAGATCGACTACGAGCAGATGGAAGCCCTGGCGCGCGAACACAAGCCGAAGATGATCATCGCCGGTTTCTCGGCCTATTCCCGCATCGTTGACTGGGCCCGGTTCCGCACCATTGCCGATGAAGTGGGTGCCTACCTGCTGGTCGATATGGCTCACGTGGCCGGCCTGGTAGCCGCCGGGGTTTACCCGAGCCCGGTACCGTTTGCCGATGTGGTCACCACCACCACGCACAAGACCCTGCGCGGCCCACGCGGCGGCCTGATTCTGGCGCGTGAAGACGAAGAGCTGAACAAGAAGCTGAACTTCGCGGTCTTCCCGGAAAGCCAGGGTGGCCCGATGATGCATATCATCGCGGCGAAGGCGATTTGCTTCAAAGAAGCCATGTCGGATGACTACAAGGCCTATCAGGCTCAGGTGGTCAAAAACGCACAGGCCATGTGCAGTGTCTTTATCGAACGCGGCATCAACATTGTCTCCAACGGTACCGATGACCATCTATTCCTGGTCGACCTGATCGGCAAGGAATACACCGGTAAAGAAGCCGACGCCGCCCTCGGTGAAGCCAACATCACCGTCAACAAGAACGCCGTACCCAACGACCCGCGCTCACCCTTTGTGACCTCTGGCCTGCGTATTGGTACCCCGGCGATCACCAGCCGCGGCTTTAAAGAAGCCGAAGCCAGTGAACTGGCCGGCTGGATCTGTGACGTGCTCGACGGCCTGGAAAAAGGCGATGCTTCTTCAGTCATTGCCGAGGTCAAGACCAAGGTATTGGCTATCTGCGCACGACTGCCGGTCTATCGCTGATCAGCTGCCTCAGGGGTTAGTTAAGCGAAGGGAGGCCAGTGGCCTCCCTTTTTTGATTGTGGCTTTTCTCAAGTTCCGGAGCTTGCCAGGATAGACCAGCGGCGGGTGCCGGGGGAGCCCTTGCGGGGAAGTCGCAGCATGGATGCTGCGGTCTAGGCCCGAGACGTCGGACCGCCATGGATGGATTTATGCCGACCCCGCAAGGGCTTCCCCGGTGCCCGGCGCGGCCCAATGCCACCCAGCTAACCCGAGCTCCGGGACTTGAGTCACTTGAACCAAGGACATGAGAAACGATGGATAACCTGGTATTGCGCAGCCATCTGGCGTTGCTGTTAGCGATGCTGCTGTGGGGCAGTTCTTTTATTGCCCTGAAGCTGGCAGTGAATGATCTGTCGCCAATGATCGTGATTTTCATGCGTATGGCGATTGGTGCGGTGGCCTTTCTGACCGTCTGGCCCTGGTTGCGCCACGGTTTTGTGTATCAGGCGGGTGACTGGAAATACTTGCTGGGCATGGCGCTGTTTGAGCCATGCTTGTATTTCATCTTTGAAGCCCAGGCACTGCGTTACACCAGCGCTGGTCAGGCCGGTATGATTACCGCCATGCTGCCACTGATGGTGGCCATCGCCGCCTTCTTTATTCTGAGAGAACGCAGCGGCTGGCGCCAGTGGCTGGGGTTTGGCATTGCCGTGATCGGTGTTATCTGGATGACCCTGACCGGTGAAGACAGTGAGCAGGCTCCCAATGCGTTGCTGGGGAACTTTCTGGAGTTTCTGGCGATGGTCAGTGCGGTTGGTTATACCCTGCTGGTCAAGCATCTGACCCGGCGTTATTCCGCCTTTCTGCTGACCGCCCTGCAGTCGTTTGTCGGCACGCTGTTCTTTTTCCCGCTGGCGCTCGCATCGCCCTGGCCGGAACAGATTTCCCTGTCGACCTTCGGCCTGCTGATCTATCTGGGTCTGATCATCACTCTGGGTGCCTATGGTCTCTACAACTATTCGCTGACGCATTTGAAGGCAACGGTCGCTGCCGGTTACACCAATCTTTTGCCGGTTTTCACTCTGCTTTTTTCGATGCTGCTGCTCGGTGAACGGTTGGTGCTCAGCCAGTGGCTGGCCATTGGGCTGGTGTTTGTCGGTGTCATTCTCAGTCAGGATCGCAACCATCGGTTGCCGCCTGAAGTGCCACCCCCGGTGACGGGTTAAGCTGGCCAGCCACCGGGTTGCCATAAAGCGCTGTAAAATCGTCGGGACAATGCCGGGCACGGCTAATTAGCACCGGTGCATTGCCCTCTTGGAGGGTCTGGGTCACCTTAGGTGGGCTCGACCCAATCGGCGGAGATGACAGCGTGCAACCCTATTCAGTACTGGATCTGTTTAAAGTCGGCCTGGGGCCGTCTTCCTCACACACCCTCGGCCCGATGCGGGCCGCCGAACGTTTTGTGCAACACCTGAAAGAGCAGGGCAAGCTGGCAGCGGTCGTGCAGATTCGAGCGGATCTCTATGGTTCGTTAGCGCTGACCGGTATTGGCCATGGCACTGATAAAGCGGTCGTGTTGGGTCTGTGCGGGCTGGATGCCGCGACCGTCGATCCCGAAGTGGCGGACCATACGTTTTTGCAGGTGAAAACAGATGAGCGGCTGCCTTTGCCCGGTGGGCCGGTGTTGCGTTTCACCATGGGGGAATGCGTCCGCTTTTTCACCGATATTTTTCTGCCCGAACACCCCAACGGTATGCGTTTTACGGCTGAAGACGAGCACGGTATCGTGCTGCTCAGTGAAACCTGGTATTCGGTGGGCGGCGGTGCCATTGCCAATGAGTTGGCGAAAAATTCGGCCAAGCGCGACCTGCTGACGGAGTTTCCGGATCAGCGGCCCTATCCGTTCTTTAATGCGACCGACCTATTGCATCAGGCTGAAACTCATAACCTGACCATTGCCGATATTACGCTGGCCAATGAAGTGGGGCTGGGCACGCCGGAAGGGGAGGTATTGGCCTGGACCGATCACATCAATGAGGCCATGGTCGCTTGCATGAACCGGGGCATGGACCTGGAAGGCCCTTTGCCGGGCGGTATTCAGGTGCAACGCCGTGCGGCCCGCATGGCCCGCTCGCTGCGCAAGCAGGCCGAAGAAGATCAGCTCGGTGTCATCGACTGGGTCAGTGTTTATGCGCTGGCGGTCAATGAGGAAAACGCGGCAGGCGGTCGGGTGGTTACGGCACCCACCAACGGTTCAGCCGGTGTTATCCCTGCGGTACTGGCATACATTCACCATCATATGCCCCGATTAAACGCAGACGATGAGCGCCGCTTTCTGATGACGGCGGCTGCCATTGGCTGGCTCTATAAGCGCAACGCGTCGATTTCCGCAGCCGAGATGGGTTGCCAGGGCGAGATTGGCGTAGCCAGTTCAATGGCAGCGGCTGGTCTGGCTGAAGTGATGGGCGGCACGGCGGCCCAGGCTGAGCATGCGGCGGAAATTGCCATGGAACATCACCTGGGCATGACCTGCGACCCCATCGGGGGGTTGGTTCAGGTGCCCTGCATCGAGCGTAACGCCTTTGGCGCCGTCAAGGCCATACAGGCCGCACGCATCGCCTTGCGGGAACCGGGCGATCACTGTGTATCGCTCGATGAGGTGATCGAAACCATGCGCCAGACCGGCGAAGACATGGCCTCCAAATACAAGGAAACCGCCCAGGGCGGCCTTGCGGTCAATGTGGTGGTTTGTTGAAAGGTGGTGGCTATCGCTCGTGCTGACTACCGGGTAGACCTGGCCGGGGTCGGCGTGAATCCTTCCTTGGAGCCTAGACCGCAACGTCCCTGTTGCGGACTACCCCGGCCAGGTCTACCCGGCAGCCTGCACTTGGTTTAATGGTTGCTCTGACCTATTTTTAGACCAATCGTTATATAACTATGCCGGTTCATTACTCAACGGTGAACGCAAAACCCGCTGGCTTGGCGATGCAAAAGTCGGCCGGCACCGTGTTACTGCCGTTATTGGCAATGGTCTCATCCGGGTCCGCTTCAATAGTCTCCAGCATAGCCACCATATCGGCAATGCGCAGATAGGCTTCCGATGAGGCGCTGATGGTGTTACTGCCATCGTGGCTGGGGTTAACTATCCATTCCGGCAACGTAAGGCCTGGGTCGCCGTCGGCTGCATTGATGCGGTTCCTGACGTGCTGCATGAAATTGTTGCGCCGGTTGTTGAGGCTATTGGTCGGGAGGTTGAGCTGAGCGCTGGCATCACCGTTTTGATGGCACTCGGCACAGACTTCCAGGGTATCGTCGATGTAGTCTTCGTAATAATTGCCCGTGGTCGGACAGCCAGGCAGTGCAAACGCCATATCGTCGAATCGTAAAGTCACTTTGCCCAATGGCCCGTCGGATTCTCCAATCAGAAAAATGCGGTAATCGCCCGGTACTGTTGCCTCCAGGCGCTCATCGTTGCCCGGGTCATCGGGGTCTTCGGCATAGACCAGCTGCAAATCACTGCTGGCTCCGAGTGAGCTGAAGGTTTCGCGTTCCTTGTTGCCGCGCTGAAAGCCCCAGCTGTAGGCATAGAGCCGTTCGTAGGTTTCGCTGGCATCCAGAGTAATCATCGCCTCGTACACTTCAGGGTCGTCACCTTCGGCACTGGTTCTGACGAATTCTACGGAAAACTCGGGGGCTACAATGGGGTCGAAGGTGTCTTTGGTGGTCCAGGGATCCCAGTACTGATCGCCATAACGGCTGTTGGATTCAGGGCCACAGGCAGCCAGCAGGAGGGCGGTCATTGAAATGGCCAGGGTAGACGCCTTAGACAGCAAGTAAGGGCGATCAGACATGGTAAGCATGCTCTACATCAAGGTATGAAGGTAAAGTCATTGTATGCTTTACTGAGTTCGAAACGGTGACCGGGTTCTAGGTTTGGAGCATTGCTGTCGCTAAATTGCGTCATATTTGGCCTTTTTATTGGGGTTAGGAGCAGGGCAGGCAATCACGCGAGTGCCAGGGGCCGGAACGAATGACTCGATGCCGGCGCGAAGACTGGCCCGAGTGGCGACCCTGCTCTGTAGCACAACAAGTATACCTTCAACCAGCGCAGTGATAGAGCGCTCAGGCAATAAGAGAGAGTACTGATGAAGAAATCTGTAAAGGCGATGTTGGTGGGTGTGGCGGCTCTGGCGGCAGCCAGTGCCTGGGCTGAAGGGGATGCGGCGGCCGGTCAGGCCAAGTCAGCTGTGTGTGCGGCATGCCATGGAGCTAATGGCATATCGGCGGTGCCCATTTATCCGAATCTGGCAGGACAGAAAGAGGCGTATCTGGTCAATGTGCTGGCGGCCTATAAATCCAAGGAACGCCAGGGGGCCAATGCGGCGGTGATGTGGGGCATTGCGGCGCCACTGTCGGAGCAGGATATTGCCAACCTGGCCGCCTACTATGCGAGTTTGCCCGCTGGCGGTTAAAGACAGGGGCCGTATTTTTGCGGTATTTTTTGTAACTATCGAACTTAAGCTCAGGGGGTGCATTGGCGCCCCTTTTTTATGCCCGGCCTGATGGGCTCTGGCTTCCACTAAGGTGCCCACAGTTACTGTGGATAAGTCTGTGGGTATACTCTTTACAGCTGTCCCGAATCGGCATGACAGTCATGTTACCCTGGCTTGGTTAAAAAATAGACACATTAAAAAAACACTAATGAAAACAATCAGTTATAGTCGTGTTCTGGTTGTTTTCTGGTCAAGTGGCCTGGTTCGCTGTGCCCGTTTTGAGTGCATTCGGTTTTGTGAATAAACACCCTCTCCGGAACCCGCGTGGTTATCAGCTTTCTAAAAAGTCAACGATTTTGTAGCAGTAGGCGTGTCGCCAAATAGTCGGTAGCAGAGTACACTTTAGCGGCTTGAAACACGGTTCAGACACCGTCCTTCCTTTTTGTCCGAATGAGTTCTAACCGATGCACTGTCCATTCTGTAAAGCACAAGACACCAAGGTCATCGATTCCCGGTTGGTTGCCGAAGGGGAGCAGGTGCGGCGTCGTCGCGAATGCCTTCAGTGTGGCGAGCGATTTACCACCTATGAAGGGGCTGAACTGGTGATGCCGCGCATTGTCAAACAAAACGGCAACCGTGAACCCTTCGACGAAATGAAGCTTCGTGCCGGCCTGCAGCGGGCACTGGAAAAACGACCGGTCAGTGTTGAGGAAGTCGAGGCGGCGCTGGCGCGCATCAAACAAAGCCTGCGGGCAACCGGTGAGCGTGAGTTGCCGTCACGCCGGCTGGGCGAGGTGGTGATGAATGAGCTGCGTGAACTGGACCAGGTTGCTTATGTTCGGTTCGCGTCGGTTTATCGGAGTTTCCAGGATTTAAACGAATTTAGAAGTGAAATTGACCGGCTCGAAAAAAAGCGGACCGAGTGAGGGTAGTGTGACGGAGACTCAGTCTGACGAATTCTGGATGGCCCATGCGCTGACGCTGGCAGCCCGCGGTATCACCACGACCATGCCCAATCCACGGGTTGGCTGCGTAATCGTCCGCGATGGCCAGAACGTCGGTGAGGGGTACCACGTGCTGGCCGGTACCGGCCATGCCGAGGTGCATGCTCTGGCTGCAGCGGGTGATCGGGCGCGTGGCGCCACCGCCTATGTGACGCTGGAACCCTGCAGTCATCATGGCCGCACGCCGCCCTGTGCCGAGGCATTGATAAACGCGAAGGTCGCGCGTGTTGTCTGCGCCATCGAAGACCCTAACCCCAAGGTTGCCGGCCGGGGCCTTGCCCAACTTGAGGCTGCGGGTGTGGCGGTACGCTCCGGCGTACTGAGCCAGGATGCCGAAGCACTGAATCGTGGTTTTCTGAAGCGCATGCGCACCGGCCGGCCCTGGCTGACGCTCAAACTGGCCAGCAGTCTCGATGGGGCAACGGCGATGGCCAGTGGTGAAAGCCAGTGGATAACCAGCCCGGCTGCCCGCGCCGATGTGCAACGGGCCCGATCCGAACGTTGCGCCATTCTGACCGGAGTCGGCACCGTTCGGTCAGATGACCCTAGCCTGACGGTTCGCCTGGAGGGCATCGACCGGCAGCCGGACCGGGTGATCCTCGATACCCACCTGAACACACCGGCTACCGCCAAAATGCTGTCCCTGCCCGGCAAGACCTGGGTATTGCATGGCAATGAGGCCCCCGAAGGGCGCAAGGCAGCCCTCGCAGAGGCAGGCGCCCGACTTGTGGTCTTGCCGCGCGATGCGGCCGGGCATCTGGACCTGACTGCAGTGTTGATCTGGCTGGGCCAACAAGCCTTCAACGAGGTCTGGGCTGAGCCTGGCGCTACTCTGGCTGCCACTCTGCTGCAGATGAACCTGGTGGATGAGTTGTGGCTTTATCAGGCGCCCGTGTTGCTGGGGGCCGCAACCCGGCCGCTGTTTTCGGCGAGTCTGAGCAAGCTGTCAGAGGGTCTGTCCTTTGCTGTGGTGGACTCCCGGGCGGTCGGGCCGGATTTGCGCCTGCAGTTACGGCCAACGCCCTCTAACCTGTAACACGGTAAGAACACCGGAAAACGCAGCCTGGCACGGCGAATCGCCTGCGCTTCTGGTATGATAACGACTTGTGAACGCCGGGCTGTCTGCACCGGCGGTGACGATGGACCCGGCAGTGGAATTGAACGTGGCGCTGAACAGCATCGAAGACATTATTGAAGACATTCGTCAGGGTAAGATGGTTATCCTGATGGACGATGAAGACCGTGAGAATGAAGGCGATCTGATCGTCGCGGCGGAAAAAATCACCCCTGAGATCGTGAACTTCATGGCCGGCAAGGCCCGAGGGCTGATCTGCCTGACGTTGACCGGCGAGCGGTGCGATTTTCTCGGCCTGGAATCCATGGTCAAGAAAGACAACGGTTCGGCCTACGGCACGCCCTTCACCATCTCGATAGAAGCGGCTGAAGGGGTCACGACCGGCATTTCTGCGGCTGACCGGGCTCGCACCATTCAGGTTGCGGTCGATCCGAACAGCGAGCCCACCGATATCGTGCAGCCCGGGCATATTTTCCCGCTGCGCGCCCAGCCAGGTGGCGTGCTCAGCCGGGCTGGCCATACCGAGGCGGGCTGTGATCTGGCCCGCATGGCCGGTCTGATTCCGGCGGCGGCCATTGTCGAGATCATGAAAGAAGACGGTACCATGGCGCGCCGGCCCGATCTGGAAGCCTTTGCCGAAGAGCATGGGCTGAAGGTAGGCACCATTGCCGACCTGATCCATTACCGCATTCTGAACGAGCGCACCATCGAGAAAGTCGAGCAACGGTCACTGAGCACCCGCGCCGGTGACTTCAACGTCCAGGTGTATCGTGACAGCCTCTGTGGCGGCACTCACATTGCACTGACGCTGGGCGGGCCTTTCAAACCCGAGAACCCCACACTGGTGCGGGTGCACGTGGCGCAGACTCTGCGCGATCTGCTGGGGGTTAACCCGGCCCGTGGCCACGGCTGGACACTGGATGCCGCCATGCACCGGGTCGCTGAAGAAGGCGCAGGCGTGGTGGTCTTGCTGGATGTTCAGGAGGCCCCCGATGTGATGACCGAACTGAAGATGATGCAGGGCGATGACCGCGCTAACACGCGTAACCCGAACGTCGACAAGTACGGCACCTACACCACCATTGGTACCGGCTCGCAGATTTTGCGCGAGTTGGGTGTGGGCAAGATGCGACTGCTCAGTTCACCGATCAAATTCGGCGGCATTTCCGGGTTCGACCTGGAAGTGGTCGAGTACATTCCGGCCGCGGGCGATGAAGCCTGAAGGCGACTAAGCTGTTTACAACCGACTCATGATTAACCGACGGCGACCCGGGTCGGGTCGTCGTTCAGACAGGATCAGACAATGACTGCTATGACTTCAAACATTACTACCCTGGAAGGCGACTTTTCCGCCAACGACGCCCAGTACGCGATCGTGGTGGGCCGCTGGAACAGCTTCGTGGTTGAAAGTCTGCTGGACGGTGCACTCGATGCGCTCAAGCGCCACGGCATTAAGGACGAGCAACTGACGGTCATCCGTGCGCCGGGTGCCTATGAACTGCCCATCGTTTGCCAGAAACTGGCGGAAACAGAGCGTTATAATGCCATCATCGCGCTGGGCGCGGTGATTCGCGGCGGCACACCGCATTTCGATTTCGTGGCCGGTGAAGCGGCTGGCGGGCTCAATTCAGTGGCGCTGACGGCCAGCATGCCGGTCGTGTTCGGCGTGCTGACCGTCGATTCGATCGAACAGGCCATTGAGCGTGCGGGCACGAAAGCCGGTAACAAAGGCGCCGAGGCGGCCCTGGTGGCGCTGGAAATGGTCAATCTGTTCAAACAGATCGAGGGTTAAGGCATGACCCAGCGTCCCAACATGGCAGCCCGCCGCAAGGCCCGCCGACTGGCCATGCAGGCTTTGTATCAGTGGCATTTGTCGTCGTCTCCGGTCAATCAGATTGAGGCCGAGTTCATCACCGATCATGATATGGCCAAGGTCGATCAGGAATACTTCAGCGAAGTGCTGCGCGGCGTGCCCAGCACGCTGACGGAACTCGATAGCTACATTGAATCCGTCACCGATCGCTCGGTTCGTGAGATGACCCCGGTCGAGCTGTCAATTCTGCGCATGGGTGCCTACGAGCTGGTGCACCGCATCGATGTACCCTTCAAGGTCATCATCAACGAAGGCGTCGAATTGTCGAAACTCTTCGGCGCCAGCGAGGGCCACCGCTACGTCAATGGCGTGCTGGACAAACTGTCGCAGCGGCTTCGGGCGACGGAAGTAACTGCCTCCCGGGCTCCTCGGGATTGAGTGTGTGCGTGTTGGCAACCGGGCATACCCGGTTGCCGCTGCGGTCCAATACCACCTGCCACCTACCCAACCTAAACGACTAGCCAAAAAAAACCGCCAAAAGGCGGTTTTTTAATGCACTGACGCTTTGCTAATCAGGACTGGGCGTCAGACAAATCCATTTGTACTTCGACGCGAATCTGACCGCTTTCCGAGCCGCTGTAGCCACGCACGTCCAGGGTGTAGGTGCCTGCTGGCAGGTACTCTTCCAGGCGTGAGTTGGTGCCGTCGCCACCATCATCGTTTTCCAGTGACAGGCCCGGGCCGACCAGCGAGATCAGGGTGTCAACGGAGGATGATGAGGCATTGATGCTCACGGTGCGCGCTGCGTCCAGGCTGATGGTGTAGGTCAGGCTGCTGCCCGCTTCCAGGTTGCCATAGACGATGTCTCCGGCTCTCAGGTCACCGCTGTTCATCATCTCGCCCTCGACAGCGCTGCTGTTGACCGTCAGGTCATACAGGCCGTTGCCGGAGTAGGCGCCGACGGTGAGTGTGTAGGTGCCGGGTTGCAGGAGGGTGGTGATCAGCGAATTGGTGTCGCCGCCGCCATCATCATCACTGAAGTCCACACCATTGCCCGACAGCGCCAGGGTGGTGTCGAAGCTGGCAGAGTTCAGCGCGATGCTGACTTCCGATGGCTCGTCGATGGTCAGTGAATAGGTGTTATCGTAGTCGGCGCGCATGCCAATCAGGCTGCTGTTCGGAGCGATAATGCCGCTGTTGCGCAGGTCGCCTTCGAACGGTGTGACCTGAGTGTTCAGGGTGTAGATGCCGTCGACCGGGTAGCTGTCATAGCTGAGTGCGGTCACGCTATAGCTGCCCGGCATCAGGATGGATGACAGTTGTGAATCGGTGCCGTCGCCATAGTCATCGTTGTCGAGCTGAACGTCGTCACCGGTGATCGACAGCATGGTGTCGAAATCCTCGGAAGCGAGGCTGACGACGACTTCTGACGGGTGCTCCAGATCAAGGGTGTAACGGTTACCTTCGGCCGACAGCATCAGGCCAGTCAGTGTCTCACCGGCTTCCAGCAGGCCGCCGTTGCGAATCCCATCCGGCAGTGTCGTACTGGCGGTGTCCAGCTGATAGAACTGGCCTTCATCGACCAGGGCATCGGCACACAGGGGCGATTCGGACTCGTAGTAGTCGTATTCACTGTAGGCTTCAAATTCAGACGTCGGCCGCCGGCCGGGCTGCAGAATCAGTTCGTATTCACCGGGCTCAAGATAGGCATCGAGCGTCAGGGTGCTGTCGCCACAGGCGGTGGCTTCTGTATTGACGGCCGGTCCGGTCAGTTGCATGCCCAGTGAGCGACTTGCATCGTTCAGGGTGAAGCTGATCTGGGTGGGCGAGTCGATGCTCAGCGGGTAGCGGGTCGGGCTGTTGTCTGAGGCCAGCGCGCCGACCAGTGACTGGTCTGCACTCAGTGTATCGCTGCGCCCGGCAATGGGCTGGTCGATCAAACGGTAGGGGCCATAGGCTTCATCGCTGACGCCGTTGACGACCAGCAGCGAGCACTGGCCCGCGTCCGGACCCATCAGGATATTAACGGATTCGCTGCTTGCCGGATCGACGCTGGCGTGGTCAATCAACCAGCCTTGTTCGTTAAACAGGGTCAATTCGGCGGCAAAGGGTGCCTGGAAGCGATAGAAAGCCCGGGGCTCGGCATCGGTGGCGCAAAACCAGTGTGCCGAGTAGCGAGCGCCATTGTTCAGGTTGGCGGGGCTGGCGGTATTGAGTTCTGATTGCAGGCCTTCGCCGCTGACCAGTGCCGGGGCATCCACAAAACGGTCCGAACCGGTGGTCGCGCAACCACTGGCCACTGCCAGGGCGGTGAGTGCGGGCAGCCAGCGGGCCGTGCCAGGGAATAATCGAGGTGCAGAATGAGTCACTATTACGTCTCCATACGTTACTTGAAAACCTGCCTGTTCAGTCGGCACTCCGGTCAAGCCAGCTGCCGGGTAAGGAGTTCGTCTGACTTCCTGGTCACACGCTCAAACCGGACAACCCAATGCAGTCGGAGCACCACCGGGCAAGAATCGGCACTATAGGGCGCTTTTAAAGCCGGGTCCAGTCGCCCGGGCCAGGTTCGATCAGTGGTTCTCATTTTTCTTATTCCTGCAATAACGCCCATTGCTCACGCAAAGCGAGCAGGTGGTCGCTCCAGAAACGCTGGCTGTCGAACCAGGAGAAGGCGCGCGGGAAAGCCGGATCGTCCCAGCGCTGGGCTATCCAGAGAGTGTGGCGGATCATGTGCACGGTACGCAGGGGCTCGAGCAGCGACAGCTCTTTTCGCGGAAAGGGCCGAAATTGCTCGTAGCCTTCTTCCAGTTCATTGATCTGCCTTGCCTGTTCCTGCTTGTCACCCGACAGCAGCTTCCAGATGTCCTGGGCTGCAGGGCCCATGACCGTGTCGTCGAGGTCGACGATCAGTAACTGGTCGTCTCGACTGAGGATGTTGCCGGCGTGAAAATCGCCGTGGATGCGAATGGAGGCAGCCTGTCGAAACAGCGGCTCGAAGCGGCGCTGAATCAGCTCGGCAATGGGGGCCAGGGTTGCCAGGTAGTTGGCGCGCAGGTCGTCGGGCAGCAGCGGGCTGTCGGCAAAGAAACGTTGTGCCTGAATAATGGGCTCGGTCAGCGAGAGGCTGGGCCGATGCTTGAAGACCGCCGTCTCGCCAACATTGTGCAGTCGGGCCAGGTGCTGGCCAATGCGGTACATCTGGTCCGGGTTGTCCAGTTCAAAGGCATGGCCGGCGCGCATTTCGAAACAGGCAAACCAGAAGCCATCGCGCAGGTGGACGATGTCGTCGCCCAGTTTCATCGCCGGGACCACCGGTATTTCAGCCTCGAACAATTGTTCGGTAAAGGTCAGTTCCTCGCGAATTTGCGCCTCGCTCCAGCGTCCTGGCCGGTAGGCTTTCAACACCACCGGTTTGGCATCTTCAATGCCCACCCGGTAGACCCGGTTTTCGTAACTGTTAAGTGGGTAAATGCGGTAATCGGACAGGGTTCCGAGCGATTCCAGCCAGTCGATGATGCGATCCTGGCTGAGGGTGTCGAACGGGTGTGAAGAGGTAGACATGATGAACCCAGGCTGAAAAGAGCGCTCATTGTAGAGTATTTGCAGCGCCTGTCATTGTTACTCTGCCTGTCATTGTTACTCTGGCCAGCGGACCTCTGGTGTGCGCTTATTGATTTCCCAGTGGTGTTCGGGCGAGCGCCCAAAGTTCGACATGAATGACCCCGGCGCGCTGCAGGGTACGGGTCAGTTCGGCGGCTGTGGCTCCGGTGGTCAGCACATCGTCGACTATGGCGACCCGTTTTGGAGGTGGTTTCAGAACACAGAAAGCATCTCTGAGAGTCTGCCGGCGTTGAATCCGGTTGAGGCCTTCCAGGGGTGGGGTTGGGTGTTGCTTGACCAGGCTGGTCCAGACCGGCAGGCCAGCCTGCCTGGCCCAAAAGTCTGACAGCCATTCTGCCTGGTTGAAGCCCCGCTTGCGGGCTTTGGCCCGATGCAGGGGAACCGGTACCAGGGCGTCAACCCCTGGGGCATGCATGCCCTGATGCTGCCACCACTGGCGTGCTAGAGCCCGGGCGCTGGCCAGATCCCGGTGGTATTTCATGCGATGAATCAGGAAACGGGTCGCCCCTTCCAGAACCCAGCCGACCGTCGCTGTCTGCCAGGGTGGGGGTCGTTGCTGGCATCGGCCGCATAGGGTGCTCAGAGTGTCGGGCGCGGCGCAGCCCGGGCAAGGGTCAGGCAAAGGCTGTAGCCAGCCGGCACACACCTCACAGAGATGGCTTTTGGCCGAGCGCTGCTCGCACAGCGGACACAGGCTGCTCATTACCTGTTCCAGCAAGGGGGTAAAGGCCGCTGTGAAAGGCCGAAGTTTGACGTGAATCCCTGGCATTCCGGGGTGCTCCCTGACCTCCGGTGGCTGTTTCCGCCCGTAAAATGGGGGCGAAGCTTCAAAGGTGTCGGCCACCTGCAGGTTATTGTGAACAGTTTTTACAAAATGTTACAGCTTGATGGGTTGGGTTGGTTAAAATGTAACCATGTTATCCGATTAAATGACCGTATCTGTTTCCTGCATCAGGGCCACGGAACGGAAGTCAGTTCGCCCCGGTCTGGGCGGGCCAGTGGAGGTGGAATGATCAGCTCAGTCATGAACGCAGGGGTTGCCGGCATTCAGGGAGGTTTGTACTCACTGAACCGCAGTGGTCAGCAGATCGCCCAGGCGAATGTGCCCCCGAGTGAAGGCGGGCCCGAGTCGATTGTGGAACCTCTGGTGAATCAGATTCAGGCGACAAATCAGGTTCAGGCTAGTGCGCGCGTGGTTGAAGCGGGCTCTGAAACCCTGGGTACCCTAATTGATATCCGGGTCTAGCGGAGCGAAGCGATAACGATGTCTACGGTCAGCGGTCTTTATCCCAACGCCATCACCCCAACGGTCAGTCCGTTCGGGGATATGGCCCAGCGCGCGCAACAGCGCCGGGATAACGACGCGGCGGTGTTTGCCCCGGTTGAAGAAGCCGAAACAACTGCACCAGGGCAGAATCGTTCAGACCGGCGCGATAACCAGCCTCAACCTGGCCAAAGCTCGCCATCCAACGTTGCCACTAGCGCCAATACAGCCTCGTCTTCCCCGTCAGAAGGCGAGATGCAGCCCTCCGGCGAAACAACACCAGCCGACGACACCAGTGCCTTTGCACGCCAGCGTGAGGAAGGCCGGGCGGCACGGCAGCAGGCTGAACAACGCCAGCTGGATCAGGATCTGGAAACCATCCGCGAGCTGGCAGCGCGCGACCGGGAGGTTCGGGCGCACGAGCAGGCGCACCAGGCCATTGGCGGTCAGTATGCCGGTGGTATGTCCCTGACGTTCGAGCGCGGGCCGGATGGCAAGCGTTATGCGGTGGCCGGTGAAGTACCGATCGATATCAGCCCGGTGCCTGGTAACCCGGAAGCCACCCTGGTCAAAGCCGAGCAGGTTCGCCGGGCGGCACTGGCACCGGCTGAACCCTCAGCGCAGGATCGGTCGGTCGCGGCCGCTGCGATGCAGCTGAAAATGGAAGCCCAGATAGACGTGCGCCAGGAACGCCGAGAAGACCTGGCACCGCAAGAGACCGAGGCTGAGGGCGATGCCGTTTCTGAGCGTAATGACAGTGCGCCAGCCATTTCAGGTGCTGAGCGTTCTGCGTCGGAAGCGAGTGGCGATGAAGACACCACTGAACGCGAAGCCGACACTGCGCGTACGGGTGCCGATCTGGCGGCGGTGACCCGCAGCTTGCTGGATGCACAATATCAGGCTCAGTCCCGGGCCGACACTCTGGGCCGCCAACTCGACTTCATGGTGTAGTTACCGGGTACAGCTGGCCGGTTCAGAATTTCTTCAGGTTGGGTCCACGTCGCATTTCCGCGAAAATACTCAGTTCCCAGGGGCGCATGGCCAATACCATGCCAGTGCCGAAGGTATCTTCCAGCGGCAGTTTGCCGTCTTCCTTGCTCAGTTCGTCAAATTCCCGGGCCAGCCGGCGAATGCTGTTTTGCAGGTGCATGTTCGACTGACGCGACAACATTCCCGCAACAAACACCAGCAACTCCCCGGATTTGGGGTCGAACTTGCAGTTGAAGAAGTCGCGCGCCACATTCTGTTCGAAAAAGCGGTATACCGGACCGTTATGAATCCAGCGGAAATCGCGTGACAGTTTGGTTTTCACCCGGTTGCCGGGCAGCAGTTCTATGATGCCGAGCCGGTCGAGCCGGGCCAGTAAGCGGGTCGCTTCGAATTCGTCGATTACATAGGTCGAGATAATGTCTTCGTATTCCCACCGGTTGACCAGCAACTGCGCCACCAGCAACAGCTTGGGGTCGGATACCAGCTCCCGTTCGTCGTCTTCACTGAGCTCATCCAGCACCATGGTGCCTTCATGCATGCGGGCCATCAGGTAGCCGAGATCGGCACCGGCCATGTCGCAGATTTCTTCCAGGCGATTCAGCGTAAAGTGGCGCTTGGAGAACATACGCTTAACGTTGGCTTCACTGAGATTGAGTTTCTCGGCAACCTCGGCGTAGGTGATTTTTCGCTCACGCAGCAGTTTCTTAAGGGTGTCGACGAGTTGTACAGTCTGAGACATGACGTCCTTGGTGAAGGTAGCGCAATATGCTACCAATAGTCGCACATCTTTCAACTTCATGTACAGCGCTTGTGGTTACCCAGAACGCGCCTACTATGGCTCTAGCACCGACATGACGGGTTGCAACAAAAAAAGTAGGCCCATTTTCCAGGCGGCAACGGACAGCGCCGTCTGCGAGCGACCGGCAGGTCTTACGGAGTGAACCATGCTGAAACTAAAAATAATGACAGGGCTGGGGCGGCTGATCAGTCGTGCCTTATTGGGCCCGGTGCATGTGCATGGCAGTGACCCGAGAGCAACCGATGTGGATGTGATACTGATGCCGCGCAGTCTGAGCCCCGCTGACGGCTGGTTGTTCTGGTCCCGCCTGAAGCGCCCGCCGCTTTTTGTGGATAATGGTCAGACGTCCAACGGCTGGGGTCGCTGGTGGCGGTTGAGTGGACGTAACCCGCGTACTGGCGGGGGCATTATGGAAGAGCGTCTTGCCGCATTTTTGAATGCGGGTCGCTGTCTGGTGATTTCCATTAATGGCGAGTCGCCCGAAGAAATAGACGACACCCAGCGACTGCTGCGTGGTCTGCACGATCATCACCGCCATTTGCGGGTGCAGGTGCTGACCTTTAATTACGATTTCCGCCACACGCTGGGCAGCCCAATTCACTGGATCTGGCGTCCCGGTGCCATTGACATGGTGGTTGAGCCGCTGCATATCCTGAAAGAGTTGCAACGTTTGCAGAAGCTGGCCTGGTCGATCAAGGGTTACCAGACACTGCCGCAATGGCCGCTGATATCCCAGTCTGGCCGGGTGCCGTCCAGCCTGTTGTTGTCCTGGCACGAGGTTCGGGCGCAGCGTCGCTGGCGCTGGCCCAAACCGGTCGCCTGGCTCTGGTTACCCGGAGCGCTGATCTCGGCCCTGTTCAATGCCGTGCCGTTGCTGGTTGCCTATGGCGTCAGTCACAGTGCCCAGCAATGGCGTATCGAGCGGCAGATTGCCTGGCTGGGGCCGCTGTATCTGATCAACCATGCCGTGATCTGGGTGTCACTGGCGGTGTTTCTCGGGCCCTGGGCCTGGTTGTATGGCATCGTGATCGCTATGGGGTTGCAGCCACTCGGGCGTCTGGCCGACGCCATTCTGCAACAGGATGAGCTCGGAGGGTCGCGTTCGGTGCGCGAACGCATGGTGAACTATTTCGATTAATCAGTCGCTGCGATGGCGACTCCAGCTTGCGGTGGCTGCCTGATTCAGGCGCAGGCAGTCAATTGCCTGGACACTGCCGGTGCTTGTTCGGTAAAATCCCCGAAATTTGGGCACGGCACCCAGATCGTTTAACGCACAAAATCAGCATACTGCTATAGTCAGGTCCAGCCGGTTGCTATTGCAAGAACCCTGTTGATGACGAACGTAAACGACAGCGTCTCAGTTTCGAAAACGCAGAATAGATTGATGGGCGAGATGAGGGTTTCTTCATCTCGCTTTTTTGCGAAAGGGGCTGGGAGAGTTGTCTGACTGGTCAGTTTAGCGGTTACCGCCCGCGAAAAAGACCAGGCCGCGCCTTGCCAATGACCCTGGTGTCATTGCCCACTCGCACTGCAAGATAGAGGAACGGATCTTTGAGTACGCCAGCCATACTCGCACTAGCTGACGGCAGTCTGTTTCGGGGGGTCAGCATTGGCGCCCCGGGAGAATCGGTCGGTGAGGTGGTGTTCAATACCGCCATGACCGGTTACCAGGAAATTCTGACAGACCCCTCCTATGCCCGCCAAATCGTTACCCTCACTTACCCGCACATCGGGAATACCGGCACCAACTCCGAAGATGAAGAATCGGATCATGTCTGGGCCGCCGGTCTCGTCATTCGCGATCTACCCCTGTTGCACAGCAACTTTCGCAGCGAGCAGTCACTGCAGGAGTACCTGTTCGACAATAACGTGGTGGCCATTGCCGACATCGACACCCGTCGCCTGACCCGTCTGTTGCGGGAGAAAGGCGCGCAAAACGGCTGCATTATGGCCGGTGATAACCTCGATGAAGACCGGGCGCTGGAACTGGCGCGCGGCTTTGCCGGCCTCAAGGGCATGGATCTGGCCAAAGAAGTCACTACCGGGGAGACGTATCAGTGGCGGGAAACCAGCTGGTCACTGAACGATGGTCACCAGGTGCGCGGCGACGATGAATTACCACTGCATGTTGTCGCCTACGATTACGGTGTGAAGCGCAACATTCTGCGCATGCTGGTCGACCGCGGTTGTCGGCTGACGGTGGTACCGGCGCAAACCCCAGCGGCCGATGTGCTGGCGCTCAAGCCCGACGGCGTGTTTTTGTCCAACGGCCCGGGCGACCCGGAGCCCTGCGACTACGCCATCACGGCCATTCGCGAGCTGCTGGAAACCGACATTCCGGTGTTCGGTATTTGCCTCGGCCATCAGTTGCTGGGCCTGGCCAGTGGCGCCAAAACGCTGAAGATGAAGTTCGGCCACCACGGTGCCAACCACCCGGTGGAAGTGATGGCAGACAAGACGGTGATGATCACCAGCCAGAACCACGGCTTCGCGATCGACGGTGATACGCTGCCAGACAACCTGGTTGCCACCCACCGCTCACTGTTCGACGGCTCATTGCAGGGTGTGCACCGCACCGACAAGGCCGCCTTCAGTTTTCAGGGGCACCCGGAAGCGAGCCCCGGGCCGCGCGATTGCGCCCCTTTGTTTGATCACTTCATCGAACTGATGCAAGCGGATCGCCGATGAACGGTTCACGCCAGACGCAAGCAAACGTCTCCCGTATTCCGTCCAGCCATCTGCTATGAGCGAAGCGAATCATGCCAAAACGTACTGACATCAAAAGCATTCTGATCCTCGGCGCTGGCCCTATTGTTATCGGCCAGGCCTGTGAATTCGACTACTCCGGCGCCCAGGCTTGCAAGGCCCTGCGTGAAGAGGGGTATCGCGTCATTCTGGTCAACTCCAACCCGGCCACTATCATGACCGACCCGGCCATGGCCGACGCCACCTACATTGAACCGGTGGTGTGGAGCGAAGTTGCCAAGATCATCGAAAAAGAACGGCCCGATGCCCTGCTGCCAACCATGGGCGGCCAGACCGCGCTGAACTGCGCGTTGGATCTGGAGCGCGAAGGGGTGCTGGAGAAATTCGGCGTCACCATGATCGGTGCCAACGCCGACACCATCGACAAGGCCGAAGACCGCGAACGGTTCGACGACGCCATGATTGCCATTGGTCTGGAAACGCCCCGTCATGGCATCGCCCGGTCGATTGAACAGGCCTGGGAAATATTCGAAGACATCGGCTTGCCATGCATCATTCGCCCCAGCTTCACCATGGGTGGCTCCGGCGGCGGCATTGCCTATAACCGCGAAGAGTTTGTCGAGATCTGCGAGCGCGGCCTCGACTTGTCGCCGACGCGTGAACTGCTGATCGACGAAAGCCTGATCGGCTGGAAAGAATACGAGATGGAAGTGGTGCGCGACAAAGCGGACAACTGCATCATCGTCTGCGCCATCGAAAACTTCGATGCCATGGGCGTGCACACGGGCGACTCCATTACCGTCGCTCCGGCCCAGACGCTGACCGACAAGGAATACCAGATCATGCGCGACGCCTCTCTGGCGGTGCTGCGTGAGATCGGTGTGGAAACCGGCGGCTCCAACGTCCAGTTCGGCGTTAACCCGGAAACCGGGCGCATGGTGGTGATCGAAATGAACCCGCGGGTCAGTCGGTCATCGGCGCTGGCATCCAAGGCGACTGGTTTCCCGATCGCCAAAATCGCCGCCAAACTGGCGGTGGGTTACACCCTCGATGAACTGCAGAACGACATTACCGGCGGGGTGACTCCGGCGTCGTTCGAGCCGAGCATCGACTATGTGGTTACCAAGATTCCACGTTTCGCGTTCGAGAAATTCCCGCAAGCCAACGACCGCCTGACCACCCAGATGAAATCGGTTGGTGAAGTCATGGCGATTGGCCGCAACTTTCAGGAATCGATGCAGAAAGCCCTGCGCGGACTCGAAGTCAGCGCCGCCGGCTTTGACAGCAAGGTCGACCTGAATACCGACGAAGCCAACGACATCATCGTGCGCGAACTGAAAGAACCCGGTGCCGAGCGTATCTGGTACATCGGCGATGCCTTCCGGGCTGATTTCAGCGTCGAAGAAGTTCACCGTCTGACTGGCGTTGACCCCTGGTATCTGGTGCAGATTGAAGACCTGATCAACGAAGAAAAAGCCCTGCAGGAATCCGGCATGAAAGACCTGGATGCCGATGCGATGCGTCGCCTCAAGCGCAAGGGTTTCTCCGATGAGCGGCTGGCTCACCTCATGGGCGTCAGCGAAAAAGAACTGCGCAAGAAGCGCTGGGCTCAGGGCGTGCGTCCGGTGTACAAGCGGGTGGATACCTGTGCGGCCGAGTTCGCCTCCAGCACCGCCTACATGTATTCCAGTTACGATGAGGAATGCGAAGCGGCACCAAGTGACCGCGATAAAATCATGGTAATCGGCGGTGGCCCGAACCGGATTGGCCAGGGCATCGAGTTCGATTATTGCTGTGTGCACGCTGCCCTGGCCGCGCGTGAAGACGGGTTCGAGACCATCATGGTCAACTGCAACCCCGAAACCGTATCGACCGATTACGACACCTCCGATCGCTTGTATTTCGAGCCGGTTACGCTCGAAGATGTGCTGGAAATCATCGATCTGGAAAAACCCAAGGGCGTGATCGTTCAGTTTGGCGGCCAGACTCCGCTGAAACTGGCGCGTGAACTCGAAGCCGCTGGCGCACCCATCATTGGCACCTCGCCAGATGCGATCGACCGGGCGGAAGACCGCGAACGTTTCCAGGTAATGATCGAAAAGCTGAACCTGCTGCAGCCGGAGAACGGCACCGCACGCAGCCTGGAGCAGGCGCTGACCATTGCCCGTCGCATCGGCTATCCGCTGGTGGTGCGACCGTCCTATGTATTGGGTGGCCGGGCAATGGAGATCGTCTATGAAGAGGCCGAGCTTGAGCGCTACATGCGTGACGCGGTGAAGGTCTCGAATGATTCGCCGGTACTGCTCGATCACTTCCTCGATTCAGCCATTGAAATCGACATCGATGCGGTCAGTGATGGTCAGCAGGTGGTCATCGGCGGCATCATGCAGCACATCGAACAGGCCGGGGTTCATTCCGGTGACTCAGCCTGCTCACTGCCGCCGTACAGTTTGCCGCAAAAAGCGCTGGATCTGATTCACCAGCAAATCACCGACATGGCGCTGGAACTGAACGTCATCGGGCTGATGAACGTGCAGATGGCCTGGCAGGATGAGCAGCTGTACATCATCGAGGTCAACCCAAGGGCCTCGCGCACGGTGCCCTTTGTGTCCAAGGCCATTGGTGTTTCCCTGGCCAAGGTGGCGGCTCAGGTGATGACCGGCAAAACGCTGGCTGAAATCGGTTTTACCACCGAGATCATCCCGCATTACTACTCGGTCAAGGAAGCGGTGCTGCCGTTCAACAAGTTCCCGGGGGTCGACCCGATCCTCAGCCCGGAAATGAAATCGACCGGCGAAGTCATGGGTACCGGCGATACGTTTGCCGAAGCCTTTGCCAAGGCGATTCTGGGTGCAGGCACCACCCTGCCGCAGAAAGGCACGGTGATCCTTTCGGTGAAAGACCGCGACAAAAAAGCCATACTCGGCGTCGCCCAATCGCTCAGCGAGCTGGGTTTCGATGTTCGCGCTACCCAGGGCACGGCGCGTTATCTCGAAGAGCACGGGGTGTCGGTGTCGGTGGTCAACAAGGTTAAGGAAGGTCGGCCGCACCTGGTGGATATGATCAAAAACCACGAAGTGGCGTTTATCATCAACACCGCAGAAGGGCGTCAGTCGATCATCGACAGTTCTGAAATTCGTCGTAGTGCATTGCAGCACAAGGTTTATTACACTACGACGATGGCAGGGGCTGAAGCGTCTGTAATGGCCATGCGCCTTGCCGAGAATACACCGGTACGTCGGCTGCAGGACTTGCACGCCACCCAAACGTCAACCGCCTGACCGGCGAGCTGGCGTTACAAGAGGGTGCTTAACGGCGCCCTTTTTTTATTCTGTTAACAACCGGACAGTCGGGTAGAGCCTACTCGCCTGTCCGCCCGAGTTCACCATACCGGCCAAGGCGGCCGGTTCATCAGGCAGGGTAACTGTATGCAACGCTATCCAATGACACTAGAGGGCGAACTGGCTCTGCAAAATGAGCTGCGCGACCTGAAGACCCATCAGCGGCCGCGGGTAATCAAGGCCATTGCCGAAGCACGCGAATACGGTGACCTGAAAGAAAATGCCGAATATCACGCGGCACGGGAACAGCAGGGGTTTATCGAAGGCCGTATTCAGGAAATCGAAATGAAGCTGGGCAATGCTCAGGTGATCAACATTCACGATATTCCGCACACCGGCAAGGTCATCTTTGGCACCACGGTCACCCTGCTGAACCTCGATACCGACAAGGGCGTCACCTACAAGATCGTCGGTGAAGACGAGGCCAACGTTAAGGTGAACAAGATATCGGTCACATCCCCCATTGCCCGCGCTCTGATCGGCAAAGAGGAAGGGGATGTTGTGGTGGTTAAAACGCCGGGTGGCGATGTGGAATACGAGATCGAACAGGTCCAGCACACCTGATCCGGCCTGTGCGACTGGACGGGACTTTTGGCACAATAGTATTCTCAATATCACTCTTTATCGAATGCTTGCTTTAAATGGTATAGTCAGGCTATCCATTAAGCCCTTAGCCCGTGAACAGGAGTACGCCAGGGATGCGATCCGCCTACATCACCGGGACCGGCACTTGCCTGCCCGGACCGGCCATCGGCAACGATGCCATGGAAACCTACATTGGTACGCTCAGCCCGGTGCACAGCCGGCTGGGCCGGGCCACCTTGCGCCACAATGGCATACAGCAGCGCCATTACGCGCGCACCGCCGAGGGGCAAACCACCCACAGCAATGCGCAACTGGCCACGGCCGCCATTCGCGCGGCGCTGCACTCGGCCCGGTGCCGGGATAACCGGCTCGATCTGCTCTGCACCGGTACCACCCAGGGCGATTTGCTGGTGCCGGGCTTCGCCAGTGCTGTTCAGGCTGAACTGGGCATCAGCAACCTGGAAGTGGCGTCGTTTCAATCGGTCTGTGCCAGCAGTTTGATGGCGCTTAAGACCGCCATGATGTCCGTGCAGACCGGTCAGTCAGATGCGGCTGCTGTCAGTGGCAGCGAGTATTCCAGTCGCTGGTTCCAACCCTCGTTTTACGCGGATGATTACCGCAATAACCCGGATCCGGGCATCGAATTCCTGCGCTATACCCTGTCCGATGGCGGTGCCGCCGTCATTGTTGAGCCCGAGCCGTTACCCGGTCGTCGCGCATTGCGCATCGACTGGATCGAACAGCGCTCCTTCGCCGACCGTTTCCCCAATTGCATGTACGCCGGGGCAGCCACCAATGGGGCAGAGGCCACGCCCTGGAGTGTGTATGCCTCGCCGAGCGAAGCGCACCAGGCCGGTGCCATCGCCCTGAAACAGGATTTCAAACTGCTCTACGAACTGTTCCCGGTCTGGATCGGCTACTACCTGGAACTGCTCGACCGGCGCCAGTTGAGCCCGAACGACATCGACGTCTTTTTACCGCACTATTCGGCCGAGTCTCTCGGGCAGGAAATGCAGCGCCTGTTGCAGGCGACTGGCGCAATGATCCCGCCAGAGCGCTGGTTCAACACCCTGAGCGAGCGTGGCAATACCGGGTCTGCATCGTTGTTTGTGATGCTGAACGACTGGCTGGACCGGGCCGACCCGCAACCCGGCCAACGCCTGCTGTGTTTTGTACCGGAAAGTGGCCGTGCACTGGCGGCGTTCATGCATCTGACCGTGGTCTGAAACGGGAGCCTACCATGACTGTAACCCAACCTACCGACACACACGTGCCCGCCGCCAATGCGCAGGTGCAGCAGGTTATGCGTCAACTGACACGTATTTGGGGTGACTTTGAAGGTCGCCTGCGCTCAGTGCCCATCATCGCCGATGCTCACGCCGGGCGGATTCGACTGTCGGACTACCGCACCCTGCTCAAAGACCACTACGCCCAGGTCATCGAGGGCAGCGGCTGGATCAGCCGGGCCGCCTCCTCGGTCAGCCGGCCCTATCTGGAGCAGCGCTCATTGTTTCTGCGACACGCGGTCACCGAACACCGGGATTATGAAATGCTGGCCCGGGATTACGCCGCCTGTGACGGAAACCCGGACGAACTCACCGATGCCCGCAAGAACCTCGGCTCAATGGCGCTCTCAGCCTGGATGTACCACCGAGCCAGTCAGCCCAACCCCTTCGACCTGCTCGGTGCCATGTTCATCATTGAAGGGTTGGGCCAGTGGTTTGCCCGCTCCTTTGCGGATGCGGTAACGCAGAGCCTGTCGCTGAGCGACGCCCAGACTGGGTTCTATCGCTACCACGCCGATCACGACCCGGACCATCTGGCCGAACTGGAAGACGTATTAGGCAGTGGCGTGCTCGATCTTCCGGGCATGGCCGACACCCTGGTGGAAACCGCAGCAGTGACTGCACGGCTGTATTTGCTGCAACTGGAAGAAGTGGGGCACTACGGATGAACTGGGATCTCGATTTTGAACATCAGCGCATCGACCCGCACGACCCCAACCCCTGGCTGGCGCTGTATCTGGATCAAAGCCTCGAGCTGCACGAACCCGCCAAACGGGCTTTGTTGCGCGGCTATAATTCCAAATCCCGCCGGTATCTGCTGCCGCTGGTCCGTCCTTTCGCCCGGCTGAGCATTATTCTGGTCAAACTGGTGCGCATGGTGCTACCCAAGCACTGGGCCTGGCCGCGTGCGCTGCACCGCACCATCTATTGGGGCCTGAAGCACTTTGTGCGGCGCGACAGCAACTACCTGATCCTGCGCCACTTTCACATCGGCACGGAAATACTGCGTTTTATCGCCGACAACGCCGGGGTCACCATCACCACGACAGACCCGCTGCGCCCGCGCACCCTGGCCGATCTGAAAGAAGACGCCTTTCTGGTGCACGACTTGAATATCTACAATTTCCTGCTGGAACTGAACAGCACATTGAAAACCGAAGGCCGGGTACTGGAACCCCCGGAACGGCTGAATTTCGACGCCATCACCGACGGCGAGTTCGAGATGGACCCGGGCAAACAGGGGCGCTTTAACGTGATCGACCTGCAGACGGCCATTGAATCCTACGTGCCCATGTACTCACTGATGCTGACCGATCACGACTTTTGGCGCGCCGCCAATTCGTTGCAGCTCGATGAGACCATCGCCATCTACCTGAGCCGCCTGTTGAATGACCCCTTGCCGGTCGGCCTGGTCAATAACCGCCACCCCATGGTGCCGGTGATCACCCTGCATTCGGGTTTCCGGTTAATGTTGCATGGTCTGGATGCCGAGCTGATGCACGCCTATCTGCGCCAGATGAAGCGCGCGCAGTTGGCAGCAGAATGAGTTTATTTCATGGAGCTAGTCAGTCAGCTCATCGGCCTGCAGCAGCTCAAAGTGGTTCAGACAATTGCGCACCAGCGCCAGTGCAGCGTCGGCCTGTGTTGGCTTAAGGCCCGATACCCAGTCGTTCAGTTGCCATAGATTGTCGCGCTGCTGGCACCGGTAATCGTACAGCCTGGAATTGATGGACATGGTGGTGGGGTCGATATTCAGCGCCGATACCATGCCGTACATACTTTGCAGACCAATGGCAGTGTTGTGCCGGGGCGATTCGTAGAGCCGGTAACTGGCCTCGCTGATGCCGATCAGACTGGCCGCTTCCGATTGCGACAAACCAATAGCCAGGCGAAAGGGCTTGAGGTTTTCGGCAACCAGACGATAGTAGTTTGGGGCATCGGGAAAGAGCGCCAGAGGTCTTTCATCGGGTGCCGCAAGGTTCGCCGGGAAGTCGGGGTTCTGGTGGCGGATCAGGGTGGTCAGGCTGTGCAATTGATCCGGGTTGGCCAGGCTGATGTAGCTGACCAGTGGCTGCCATTTCAACGCATGAATCGGGGGGAGTTCTGGCAACTGGCGCGGGTTGAGCAGGAGCCACTCGGTGGGCACGCCACAGCTGAGCGACCAGCGAATGGCCGTGTGCAGTTTGGGCAATGAATGCCCGGTCTCATAGCGCCGGAACGCCGTCAGCGACAGCGACATGCAGTGGGCTGTGGCTGATTGTGACAGGCCCAGTGCGGTGCGACGGCTGCGCAGGTTTTCACTGAAGACCTGGCCCAGCTGCTGGCTGTCGAGGGTAGGGAAGGCTTTAATAAATGCCTCGGGGGCGTCACCCAGAACGTCACGCGTCTTGCGGCGTACCTCCTTCAGTCGACTGGCATCCATGGTTGCGGACTCCTTGGTTACTACGTCCCTGGCTGGATGTAAGCGATTATTGTTCGGAGTCTAGGACCAGATACGCGGGCCGTCCAACACTGGTTGAAACCGCTTAACTGCGGATCAATTAATCGCCAGTAAAGGCGGGGGCCTGTGATGCACCGATCAGTCTGGTCGTCTCACGCCAATCAGGCATGACCAGGGCCAGAGCGATGGGGTAGACTGGCAGCCGACCAGGCCCGGCCCGGGGTCTGTAATCATAAGGAGAACACCATGAGTGCCGCCCTCGTCTGGATTATTGCCGGCATCGTACTGATACTGACAGAATTGATCGCCACCAGCATCGTGGCTGTTTTTATCGGAATCGGTGCAATCGTTACCGGGCTGCTGCTGCAAATGGGGCTGATCTCATCGGTTCCCGTGCAACTGCTGACTTTCAGCCTGGCGTCCGTACTCAGCCTGGTTCTGGCGCGCAAGCAACTGAAGCAATGGTTTCACGGCTCGACCGCCGACCGCGGTTCGTCGCAAAACAGCTTCCAGCAAGAGCTGGGTGAACGGGTAACCGTGGAACATGATTTCGATCAGGGTGCCGGCCGGGTGATTCTTAATGGCGTAGCCTGGGATGCCCTGTCGGAAGATGACCTGCGCGCGGGTGAGGTAGCCTGGGTGATTGCCAACGAAGGCATCCGCCTGACCGTCTCTCGCAACAAGTCGCACCGCTGAAACAGACTCGCGTTACGCTAACGTTTTTTAACACTCAATAAGGAAAGTAAGATGGATCTTTTTGCAGATTTTGGAACCTGGTTTGCGGGCGGTATCGCACTGGCCGTGATCATTGTCATTTTCAAGACAGCTCGGGTTGTGCCTCAAAAAAGCAACTTCGTGGTCGAGCGTCTGGGTAAGTATTCACGCACGCTGGACTCGGGTTTTCACCTGCTGATTCCGTTTATCGACAAGGTAGCCTATACCCACACTTTGAAAGAAGAAGTGATCGACGTGGCGCAGCAGGCCTGTATCACGAAGGACAACATTCAGGTTGGCATCGACGGCGTCATGTACATTCAGGTCATCGACGCACACAAAGCCAGTTACGGTGTCGATAATTATCGCAACGCAGCCAGCCAGCTGGCACAGACTACCATGCGCTCGGTCATCGGCCAGACCGATCTCGACAAGACCTTTGAAGAACGCGCCAAGATCAACGAGGAAGTCGTACGCGCGCTGGATGAAGCCGCTGCGCCCTGGGGCATCAAGGTACTGCGCTACGAAGTCTCCGACATTGAGTTGCCCAACAGCATTAAAGACGCACTGGAACAGCAAATGCGCGCCGAGCGTGAACGTCGTGCTGCCATTGCCAAGTCGGAAGGTGAACGTCAGGCGATGATCAACGTCTCCGAAGGTCAGAAACAGGAAGTCATCAACCTGTCTGAAGGTGAGAAACTCAAGCAGATCAACGAAGCGGAAGGTCGCGCCGAAGAAATTCAGCTGATCGCCACTGCTACCGCCGAAGGCCTGCGCAAAATCGCCGAAGCCATTCAGACACCGGGCGGCAAAGACGCTGTCAGCCTGCGCATCGCCGAACAGTACGTCAAAGAATTCGGCAACCTCGCCAAAACCAACAACACCCTGATCCTGCCCGCCGAACTGTCCAACGTCGGCGGCGCCGTCGCCGGCCTCGCCGAAGTCCTCAAACACGGCAAAAGTTAAGATCGTGCTGTGAGTTCGTGACGGCCACCGGGTTAGCTTATCCGGGGTCGGCGTGGACCCATCCATGGGGCCTAGATCGCAGCATCCATGCTGCGAACTTCCCCGGATAAGCTAACCCGGCAGCCGTCACTCGGCTCGGTGGTTGCCATCGAATTTGTTTTCACAAGAAGCCAGTCACCTGGGTGCCGGGAAGGAAGTAAAACCTGAACTCCCAAACTTGAGCCTCTATACAAAATGCGGCTGCGAAGGCCCGCCGATTTGTCTGGCCAGGTAACTGGCGTAATTGTCTGTCATGCCTGCGATGTGATCGATCAGCCGGTGGTAAATCTCATCCGGAGACCAGGTTGCTGACGGCGCTTCCATGCCCATTAGATCGAAAACCCGTTTGGCGCGGTAACTCAGTTGCTGGTAATCCTGCTTGTTGTGCAATTCGAAACCGGCGGTCATGAAGGCTTGTAGCAGGGTGCTGAGCACCGCGTAGGCGCCGATTTCGGTTTCGGTTTTCTGGGTATCGAGAAACACCTTGGTGTGCGCCAGGGCTTTGGCCTGGGCAATGCCGTTGCGGATGTGGTCCGGGCACTGGCTGATCAGGTCGCCGTCGAAAATGCCGTTCATGATGGCAGACTGGTGCCGTACAAAGGTATCGACCACGGCATCGACCATGATGCCGATGGTTTTGCCGCGCAGCGCGGCCAGTTGGCGATTAGGTGAAATGCCGTTGTCGCCGTCGTCGAGGTCGAGCCCGGAGCCGCCCTGAATGTTCATGAACACCTTGCTGACTTCTTCGAAGTCGATGATGTGCAGTTCTACCGCATCTTCCAGATCGATCAGGGCGTAGCAGATGTCGTCGGCCGCTTCCATCAGGTAGCTGAGCGGGTGTCGCTGGAATCGATTCGATTCCGAGGTTTGCAGGCCAAGGCTGTGGGCGAGTTTTTGCATGATCGCCAGCTCGGGTTCGAACACGCTGAACTTGCCTTTTTTGGTCGCGTGTTCGGCGGTCCAGGGGTATTTGATGCTGGCGCCGAGGGTGGGGTGGGTTAAGCGCAGGCCGCCCCGGTTCAGGTGGTATTCAACCTGGGCGATGATGCGAAAGCCCTGGGCGTTGCCTTCAAAGTGGGTCAGGTCGCGCTTGGTTGTCGCCTTGAGCGGTTCGAGCAGGTAGGCGTTTTCCGGTTGCTTGAACCAGTCCTGAATGGCGTATTCGCCGGCGTGGCCAAAGGGTGGGTTGCCGATGTCGTGTGCCAGGCAGGCGCTCTGTACAATCACACCCAGGTCATCGGGTTCGATCCAGTCGGGCAGTTGACTGCGAATGCGCTCGCCAACACGAATGCCAAGGCTGCGACCGACGCTGCCGACTTCCAGGCTGTGAATCAGCCGGTTGTGAACGTGGTCGTTCTTGGCCAGCGGGTGAACCTGGGTTTTACCGCCCAGTTTGCGAAAGGCGCTGGAGAAGACGATGCGATCGTGGTCTTTGTGAAAGTGGCTGCGCCCCACTTCTTCGGCGCCCAGTGCCTGGTGGCCGTAGCGTTCAGTGGTTAGCAGTTGTGCCCATTCCATCTGGTTATCCTGTGCGTGGTCGTTGACGGCAGATAGGGTATCATCGTCAGCCGTGCAGCGCCCAACAGCTTCATCATTCACACGCGTTATCATTCATACTGTTAGCAAAGAGGCAAAGGCTTGGCCAAATCGAAAACACAATACGTCTGTTCCGAATGCGGCGCCGATTATTCCAAATGGCAGGGCCAGTGTGGTGAATGCAAGGCCTGGAATACACTGAAGGAGTTTCGTGAAGCCACCGGTGCGGCGGCACGTCAGCCTAATTTTCAGGACGACAAGCGCACGGGCTTCAGTGGCAGTCGCAGCCAGATTCAGAAGTTATCGGATGTCAGTCTGGAAGAGCAGGCGCGCATTCCGACCGGTATGGGCGAATTCGACCGGGTGCTGGGTGGCGGGCTGGTCAGTGGCAGCGCGGTGTTGATTGGCGGGCATCCCGGGGCGGGTAAGTCGACCCTGTTGCTGCAAACCCTCTGTCATCTGGCGCGCCAGTTACCGGTGCTGTATGTCTCTGGTGAGGAGTCGGTGCAGCAGATTGCCCTGCGCGCCCAGCGCTTGAATCTGCCGATGGATGCCTTGTCGATACTGGCTGAGACCTCGGTGGCCTCCATTACCGAAACCGCTCAGGAAACCCGGCCGCGGATTCTGGTGATCGATTCCATTCAGGTGATGCATGCGCCGGATGTTGAATCGGCCCCGGGCAGTGTGTCTCAGGTGCGTGAATCGGCCGCCTGGCTGACCCGTTTTGCCAAGCAGACCGGTACCGTGCTGATTCTGGTCGGTCATGTCACCAAAGATGGCAGCCTTGCCGGGCCCAAGGTGCTGGAGCATATGATTGACGCATCTGTGATGCTGGAGAGTTCCGGCGACAGCCGCTTTCGTACCCTGCGCGCCATCAAAAACCGCTTTGGCGCCGTCAACGAGCTGGGTGTTTTCGCCATGCTCGACGTGGGCCTGAAAGAGGTGAAAAACCCGAGCTCGATTTTTCTGAACAAGAGCAGCGAGCCATCGCCCGGCTCGGTGGTGACGGTGGTTTGGGAAGGTACCCGGCCGTTGCTGATCGAACTGCAGGCGCTGGTTGATGGTACCAGCATGGGCCACCCACGGCGCATTGCCGTGGGGCTCGATACCAACCGCTTGTCGATGATACTCGCCATTCTGAACCGTCACGGTGGGGTGTTTACCGGTGATCAGGATGTGTTTCTGAACGTGGTCGGTGGTGTTCGCGTCACCGAAACCAGTGCGGATCTGGCGACGCTGCTGGCGGTGGTATCGAGTTTGCGCGACAAACCCCTGCCCAAAGACTGGGTGGTGTTCGGCGAATTGGGGTTAAACGGAGAACTGCGGCCGGTGCCTAATGGCCTGGAGCGGATTACCGAAGCGGCCAAGCATGGCTTTCGCAAAGCCATTATTCCGAAAGCCAACGCGCCGAAAAAGCCGATCGAGGGGATGACCGTAATCGGCGCGAATCGGCTGGATGAAGTGTTCAGTGCCTGGGCGGATGTGTAACCGCGTTAACCCTTCAGCAGCTCATCCCGGTAGGCTTGTGCCTGGGTGTGGTCTTGCAGGATGTCGGCGAGGGTCTGGCCTTCCAGGTTGGTGGCATTCAGGTTGCGGCCCCGCTCCCGGAACAGGGTGACAAAGCGTTCGAATGTCTCCTCGTTCATGCGAGTATAAGCCCGGTAAAGGCAGTGGAAATCCGGGTCTGTGCCATCATAAGTAGTGAAATTGAGGTAGTCTTCAAGGTGGGCTTCACCCCAGACTTCACCTTCAACCCGTTTTTTATCGCGTTTCATGAAAGGTCCTTGCTGGTTTGGCCAGGGAGCGCGCAGCGGTCGCAGTCTCTGGACTCGACATCGAGAGTGTATGGCCCGGTACGCCGGTAACCGGTCCGGCCCATCAGAGTATAAGGCATCGAAGTTTAAGGTTATAAATGATTGGCGTGAAATTACTTTTAAGAATATGGCAAGAGGGAGCCGCTATATCATCCGGCGAGAGCAGGTGCTTCAGCCGGGGTTCAGCACAGCCTGGTAGGCTGGTAGCTGTGTTTCAATGCTCAGAGTGCCGGGCGTTCTGGTTCAGGAGCTAACATTATTTCTCATCGTCGACACAACAGTCGATACAGCAGCATTCGGGCTCTGGGAGTGAGCGCATTGCTGTCGTTTGCGGCGCTGGTACCGACTCAGGCAGCTGAACTGCCCACGGTCGCGCGCAATGATATCGAGGTGTCACCGGGTAACCGGGGCCTGCGTAACGACCTGCGCGATCAATTACAGGGCTATCGGGACTCCTTGCGTTCGATTGGCCTGAACCCACGTGCCAGCCGATTGGCTCAGGGCGAACGCGAGCAGATGCGCCAGGTGCTGGAGTCTAACGGCTACTATGAAGCCGAGATCATTCATCGGGTCATTGAAGAAGCCGGAGAGACCGAAGGCGAGGTGCAGGAGCGGGTGCAATACCGCATTGATACCGGCCCGGAGTATCAGGTGCTGAGTGTTCGGGTTGAGGGCGTTGAGGTGACCTTGCCCGACACCTGGCCGCTGTCCGGCGAGGGCGAGCCTCTCGTGGCCGAGGCGATTCTGGCCGACCAGTCCGAATTGCAGACCATCATCGATAACGACAGCTGTTACTTCACCCTGAACGTCGGCCATGAGGTGCGTCTTCAGCCAGAGAATGACGGCGGTGAGGTTACCTACCAGGTCAGTGCGGCCGACCCCTCAACTCAGGGAAAGGTAACTTTTACTGGTCAGGAAGGGGTCGATGAAGCGTTTTTGCGCCGTCAGACGGCCCTGCGGGAGGGCGTTTGTTTTAGCCGCGCCAATATCGACCAGGCCATCATCAATCTTTATGAAACCCAGTTATTCGCCTCAGTCCGGCGGAATTTGAACCGCTCTGAGGATGGCTCAGTCGATGTGAGTTTTGAGCTGACCCAGCGCGAGCCCCGAACGCTCAGCGCCGGTATCGGCTGGGATACAGACCAGGGCATTGGCCTGAGGGCCGGCTGGGAGCACCGCAACCTGGCGGGGCGGGCGCAATGGCTTGAACTGGGCGCCGAATGGCAACGGGATCGCCAGAGCGGCAATATTCAGCTGACGCTGCCCGGTTTTCTGGACGCGCGCAACACCCTGGTATGGAACAACACCCTCACCCACGAAACACCGGACGACGATGAGTTCTACATCGGCGAGAGCCGGGCCACAATCGACCGGCGCGCCTCGCGCAACGATACCTACCGCTACGGCGTGGCCTACCGGCGCAGTGATGAGCGGGTCGGCGATGAATGGAATACCTTCAGCCTGATCCGGATCCCGCTGGCCTATGAATACGATTCAGTCCCCAACGACTTTAACCCCCAGAAAGGGTTGCGCTACAGCGTTGGCCTTGAGCCGGTTTGGAGTCTGAACGGTTCAAGCGACCCGTTTTACGTCGGCAACCTGGGCTGGTCCAGTTTTCGCGACCTGACCGATGAGCTGGTGCTCGCCAACCGGCTGGAGTGGACATCGCTGTGGCCCTTCAACGACTCGGCCGACCTCGACCGCATTCCCACCTCAGATCGCCTGCTGGGCGGTGGTGGCGGTTCCGCGCGGGGTTACCCCTACCGTTCTATTGGTCTTGAAGGCGGTGATGTGGGCGGTACCCATCAATGGCAGGGCAGCCTGGAGTTGCGCGGTCAGCTGAGCGAGAACTGGGGCGCAGTCCTCTTTGGCGATGCCGTCAGCATCAGCGAAGACTGGAACCCGGCCAAACAGCCCGACTGGTACTACGGCGCCGGCTTTGGCGTGCGTTATTTTACCCGTTTTGCGCCCATTCGCTTTGACCTGGGCTTCCCCATTAACGGGCGCGACAGCGATCCGGCGTTTCAGATCTACATCAGCCTCGGGCAGTCGTTCTGATGGCGATTCGACTGCGCACCGTTGCCCGTCGCGCCTGGCTCATTGCCCTGGGCACGCTTGCTGGCCTGGTTCTGATTCTAACCCTGAGTCTGGCGTTTCTACTCGGCACCGAGACCGGCCGGTTAACGCTGCTGGCGCAAGCTGAGCGCTGGTTGCCGGTGTTCGTCGGCCAGACACTGCGGATCGAGAATCCACACTGGGCGGCGCTGGATGAACTGAGCTTCGATCGCCTCACCTATCAAGTCGGCGAAGACGGCCTGAGCGTTGACGTCGTGGCCGGTAACCTGCAATGGCAGCCACAATACAGCTGGCAGCGCCGGGTCTGGATCGATGCACTGACGGCAGACCAGGTGCGCGTTGAGGTGCCCGGGGGCGCAGGCACCGAACCGGAACCGGATGCTGCCGCACCCGCCGATCCGCTTGGTCAGTTACAGGCGGTTTGGAATCGCATTCCGCCGATTCAGCTGGCACAACTGTCGATTGCCGACTTTGAACTGCACCTGCCTGGCCGGGAGCCGGTGCGCACCGCCATTGAGGCCGATGCAGAGGTCAACTGGGGCAGTTGGCCGGCGCGCCTGTCGCTGGCATTGACGGAAGGCGATGATCAGGCCGTGTCGGCATCGGTCACCGTAGATGCGGTGGATTCGCTCAGCGTCCGGGGCGATCTGAATGCCGCCGCTGACGGCTCCTGGGCAAGCTGGATTGACTGGCCGCTGGACGAACCCCTGGTCGGTGAATGGGATCTTCGCCTTAGCCAGGTCGAATCCCAGTGGCGTGCAGACATCGAAACGCTGACACTGCCCTGGCGCGAACACCGCCTGGGCATCAACGGCCAGGTCAGTTATAGCCCGGCCGATTCACGCCTGTATCTGTCGCCACTGAATGCGGATGTCGACGGTCAGACAGCGCGGCTCAGCGGCTACGTCGGGCCACGTCGGGCCGACCTCGACATCGAGGCCGATGCATTGCCGCTGGCGCTGTTGAACGATGTCATTCCGGTATCCGACCTCTCTGGCACGGTGTCCGTTGCCGGCCAATTAACCGGTGGCTGGCAGCAACCCCAGTTCGACGGCAATGCACAGCTGGAGGGACGTCTGCGCGGTGATCCGCTTAGCATTCACACGGAAAGCCGCGCTACGGCCACCGGGGTCGAGATCGACTCCGCCGAAATAAGCTGGGGTGAGGCCAATGTCGAAGCCGAAGGACAGGTGCAATGGGCTTCCCGGGAACTGGATCTGACACTGGCCTGGGAAAATCTCGATCAAAGCCGCTGGCAGCCCTGGGTAGCTGCCTGGCCGGAGGCTCTGACCCTGAATACTGGGGGCGAGGGCCGCCTGACCGGCACCTTCGACGACCCGCAGTTCAGTGGGCGTATCGAAACCGCGGGGAGCTACCAGCAGGAGCCCTTCGAATTATCAACCGACCTGAGCGCCAGCCGGGAACAGCTTGAACTGAGCGGTACCCGCCTGGCCACCGAGGCGGGCGACATCAACGCCCAGGGCCGGCTGCAGCTGGATACCCTGGCGTTGGATGCGACGACCGAACTGCTCGATATACGCTCCAGCTGGCTGCAAGTGGCCGGTGTTGATCTGCCCGTTGAACAGGACTGGGGCGTCAGCGGCCAACTGCAGTGGAGCGGCACCGCGACCGACCCGGTCGCCAGCGGCGACCTGAACCTGGAAGGCCGGTGGCAAAACCAGACACTGGCAGCGGCGTTGCAGATAGAGCGCTTCGACCTGACCCGGGTGCAACTCGGTCAGAGCCGGATACAACTGGCCGACACCGAAACAGAACTGGCCGGGGAGATTAACTGGCAGCAGCAGTCACTGGATTTGAACGCCCGGGTCGGCGCCTTGCGCCTGGCGACCCTTCGCCCCTTTCTGCCTGCCTTGCCCGACCCGCTTGCTGACCTCACCGGCAACACCACCGGCGAGGTTCAGGTATCGGGCGCCTGGCTGGAGCCGGCGGTAACGGCGGATCTGGTGTTCGAGGGTCGCTGGCTCGACCAGCCGGTCCGTGCAGCGGCCGATATATCCGCACAGAACCGTGAGCGCTGGCAGATTCGACAGGCCAGTCTCGACTGGTCGGAACTCGGTGTGTCCTTTACCGGTGAGCTGCAACCCTTTGCCCGCCAGATTGACGGTGACTATGCCATCAGCGATCTAACGCTCGACGATGTTCGCCGCCTGCCCTTTACCCTGCCTGAAACCCTGGCCTCTTTGACCGGCCGTGCCGGTGCAGAAGGCCGCATTGAAGGCGATTTAACCGCACCCAGGGTTACCGCCGAGCTGAACTTCGACGGCGAGTTCGAGGCTACGGCGCTGACGTTAACGGCCTCGGTCACCGAGTTGACGCCCGAGCAACTGACACTCGCTTCGCTGGCGCTGCAATCGGGTGACAGCGAGTTAACGGCCTCCGGTGTGATTGAGCTGTCGCCACTGACGTTCGATATCGACACCGAGCTGACCAACCTCGGCTGGGACCAGATAACGCCCTGGCTGCCAGAGAGTGACAGCCTGGCGCTGGAATCCCTGAGCGGCGAGAGCTCTGCCCGCGTCAGCGTGCAAGGTAGCTGGCCGAGCCTCGCCATTGAAGGCCAGGTTCAGTCCCGCGGTCAGTATCTGGGTGATGACTACGACCTCGACTGGCAGGGCAGCGGTACCCTGGGCGACCGGCTCATGCATCAGGCCGAGGTAACCTGGGGCGCGGCCTTGCTGCAACTGGACCTGGAAAACCAGGGCGATCAGATTGACGGCGATGCCCGTTTGTCGAGGGTGTCGTTGCAACGGCTGCGCGTCCTGGGGTTGCCCCTCAATGACGAACTCAATGGTGAAATCAACGGGCAGGCGAGTATTTCAGGTGCCATGACCGACCCTGAAGTCGATGTCGAATTGAACGCCGGCGGTGAGTGGGCCGGCTTTATGGTGAACGGCAGTGGCAACGATCGCTGGAAGCTAAATCTGGTGGCTGCCGGCAGAATGGATGACTGGCAGATCACCACCGCCTATGCAGACCTTGGCCCGGGCGGTGAGGTTCGGGTGAGCGGCAAGGGCACGCGTCGTTCAGTCGACCTGCAGGCCGAGCTGTCGGTGCCCGAAACCGAGCGTTGGCTGGGCACCAACAGCACCTGGGCTGGCAGTATCGAGGGCGTCTTGCAGGTGTCGGGAACCCCCGATGAGCCAGCGGTGTCCGCCGACCTGGAATGGGCATCGAACCGGTGGCCACTGGACGTGCAAGTAGACGTGTCAACCGACTCGGGTCGCCACCACCTGCAGGCACGGGTTCGTGAATCACAAGTGCAGCGTCTGCTGCTCGATTTGAGTACCGAGCAAACCGCACTGGCTGACTGGGCAGGCCCTCTTTACCAGAGACCCTTTACCGCCGAGGCCGAGCTGGCCTTGAATGCCACCGTGCTCGAACCGCTGCTGCGCAACCGCCCCGATCAGGATTTCACCGGCAATGTAGATGGCCGATTGTCGGTCTCTGGCACACTGGAACGTCCGGAATGGGTGGGCAGCATTCAACTCAGCGATGGCCGCTATGAAAACGCAGCGAGTGGCGCCGTGCTGGCCGACATGAGTGCTGAGCTCACGGCCAGTAATCGCACACTGCAGTTCAACTTGAACGCCAACGATACCAACGGCGGCGACGTCACTCTGGGCGGTGATGTGAACTGGCCGGAAAATCGCGACGTCTGGTGGATGCCGGAACTGGATCTGGAATTCGACGCCAACAACGCGCGCCTGGTGCGCCGTGCCGATGTTGATGCCACCATCGACGGTGCCATTACCGTCACCGGCCCCTGGCGTGATTTGCGCATCGAAGGCTTGCTCGATGTCTCACCACTGATTATCCAGCTTAATTCACTGCTGCAGAGTGGCGCTCCCACGCTCAATGTCATTCGTGATGCCGAGCAGGAAGCCGCCGAGGAAGAAGCGCGGCAACGCAGTGCCTTCGCGCCAGACGGGCAATGGGAAGTTCGGCTCCGGGCCCAGCGCCGTGCGCAAATATACGGCCAGGGCCTGGCGGCGGAACTGTCGGGTGAACTCGACATTACCGATGACCTGGCGAACCCGCAGATAGGCGGGCGCTTTCAGGTTATTCGCGGTACCTATACCGCATTCGGGAAAAACTTCGAGATTGAGCGTGGCAACATTCAAGTGCAGGGCAGTCAGTTGTTGCTGGATATTCTCGCCGTTTACGAAGGGCCCGACCTCACCGTCAACCTGAACATTCAGGGCACGCAAAGTCAGCTAAGCCTGAACCTGACATCAACCCCGTCGCTGTCGAATGATGAATTGCTGGCGCGATTACTCTTTGGTCGCAGTATTGCTGAAATGTCGGCCTTGCAAGCGGTGCAACTGGCGGCAGCACTGAACAGTCTACGCAACCCTGGCAGTGGGCTGGATGTCTTTGGCACCACCCGCGATCTGCTCGGCCTCGATGCGCTGACACTCGACAGTGGCACCAACGAGGAAGGTGAATCGGGTGTGAATGTGCAAGCGGGCAAGTACCTTAGCGACCGCATTTACCTGGAAGTGGAATCGGGAGTGGGGGCCGAACAAGGCCTGGAAGGCAGCTTGCAATTTCAACTTACGCCTCGCATCAACGCTGAACTCTATACCCGCGGGCAATTTGGTGCCGGTGGCGTTGAATTGAACTGGAAAAACGATTACTGATAGCGAGGTTTTTGTCAGGGTTATTCAGAGGTTCCAGAATAAATTCAGGCATAAAAAAGGCGGCCAATTGGCCGCCGAACTCACACTAGAAACCAGTTAATCTTCAATTTCGTCTTCAGCTTCTTCGATGGAATCGCCGATCGCGTCGCCACCTTCTTCCAATGCATCGCCTGCATTGTCGGCTGCTTCTTCAACGGCATCGGCCGCCTGTTCACCTTCGCTTGGTTCATCGCAAGCGGCAAGACCCAGTGCAAACATCAGGGCCAGTAACGTCGTTAAGATTGGGCTTTTCATAAGCACTCCATTTTTACATTGATGAATCGATGACCTGTCACTCATTTGAGGGCCTGATTGCAAAACCCAAGGGATGTTCGCCAATACAAGGCTACGGATATCCGGGGCTGCGACAGAGTGCACAGTTTTACGCCACGCGATTTAACGGATGGACCTGTTTGACGAAAAATTATCGGCTTTATCATTGTAGGGGTACAAACCGCTGACCCTTGCCCGGCGGGCGTCACAGAATCAGAACGTGAAGCGTGTATTAAATAGTGCTTCCGGCAGTAGCGAAAACCGTTGCATTTGCCTATTCTGGCCCGCCTGCCTAACCCGGTTATTGAGGTTACTGTGTCGGTTTTCGGGAAATTACGCTGGTTTTTCAAAGTCGAATGGCGCCGTTACTGCATTGCAGTGAGCGCACTGGTCATCGTCGGCTTTGCGGTTCTGATTCCTCCCTGGATCACCGGCCGGGTGGTTGATGGCATTGCCGAAGGGACACTCACACTAAACCAGCTCTGGCTGAATGTCGGTATTGTACTCGGCGTTGCCGTCGTCAGTTATGTGATGCGTGTCATTTGGCGGGTGTCGTTGTTCGGTGCCAGTTATGCACTCTCGAACCGCTTGCGTCGCGATATATACCGGCACCTGACCCGCCAGTCATCGTCTTTTTTCCAGAAACACAATACCGGCGATTTAATGGCGCGTGCCACCAATGATATTCAGGCGGTGGAAATGACGGCCGGTGAAGCCGTACTTGCCTTGTTCGATGGCGCACTGACCGGCATATTGGTATTAACAGTGATGACCACTCAAATCAGCTGGCAACTCACGCTCATTGCGCTGGTGCCCTGGCCCATTGTCGGCTTTTTCATGTGGCGTTTCGGTCAGGAATTGCATGCCTCCTTCCGGCTGGCTCAAGCCCGTTTCAGCGACTTGAACGACAAGGTCCAGGAAAGCATTTCCGGCATTCGGCTGATTCGTGCCTTCGGTCGCGAAAACGTCGAAGACGCTCAGTTCAACGCCATTGCCCGCGAAGCCAATGCCGCTAACCTCGCGGTAGCGCGCACCGACAGCAAATACGACCCGGCCATTTCACTGGCTGTGGGTATGTCATTTTTTCTGAGCGTAGCCGGCGGTGCCTGGTTCATTGTGAACGACCAGTTAACCCTGGGGCAGCTGACCAGTTTTACGCTGTACCTGGGCTTTATGATCTGGCCCATGTTCGCCGTCGGCTGGATGCTGAACCTGGTGGAACGTGGGCAGGCGGCCTACGAACGCATCGATGAACTGATGCATACCGAACCGGACATCAAAGACAACGGCACCTTCACCGGCGATGCCGATGCCGCCATTAACATGACCATTCACGCGTTTCAGCACACGCCTGAACAGGCGCCGGTATTACAGGACCTGTCACTATCGGTTCAAGCCGGTGAGCTGATCGGCATCGTCGGCCCAACCGGTGCTGGCAAATCAACGCTACTCGATTTATTGGCCCGGCTTCAAGAAGGCGAGGGTGCAGACGTCCAACTGGGTGGCCGGCGGGTCGTCGACTTCACACTCGACAACTTGCGCCGGCATCTGTCGGTCGTGCCGCAAACGCCGTTTTTGTTTACCGCCACCGTGGCGGAAAACATTGCGCTGGGTCAGCCGGTTGCAAGCCGCGATGCGATCGAAGCAGCGGCCCGCATTGCCCAGATTCACGAAGACATTCTGCGCTTTAGCGACGGCTATGAAACGCTTGTGGGTGAGCGCGGCGTAACGCTCTCTGGCGGTCAGAAGCAACGCGTTGCCATTGCCCGGGCCCTGTTGACTAACGCCCCGGTACTGGTGCTCGACGATGCGCTCTCTGCTGTTGATGTGCGCACCGAGCAAGGCATTCTCTCCCACCTCAAAGCTGCCCGCGCCGGACGCACAACGCTGATCAGCTGCCACCGGTTAACCGCCATCGAAGAAGCCGACCAGATTCTGGTGCTGGACCAGGGGCGTTGCATCGAACGCGGTACGCATCAGGAACTGCTGGCACTGGGGGGCTGGTACCAGCGCACCTTTGCCTACCAGCAACTGGAACAAGTGGTGGAGGCTGGCCAATGAAAGGTACCTTTACCCGCTTGTTGCGCTACGGTCTGGCCTACCGGCCCATGCTGATTCAGGCCGTGCTGTTGCTCACCCTGGCAACCGCCGGTAACGTGCTCGGCCCCTACCTGATTAAGGTGTTTATCGACAGCTTCCTGACGCCGGGTTACTGGGCGGTGACACCGCTGGTGGGTCTGGTGCTGGCGTACCTGACCGCACAACTGATTTCCGCGGTGTGCTTCTTCCAGCAGGCCATTCGCTTTAACCGCATTGCGCTGAACGTGGTGCAGACCATTCGCGAGCAGGTGTTCGCCAAAGTGATGCGCCTGCCACTCGCGTTTTTTGACCACACCCCGACCGGCAGCCTGATCAGCCGCATCACCAACGACACCGAAGCGATCAAAGACTTGTACGTCAACGTCATTTCCGTGGTGATTCAAAACAGCATCCGCATGACCGGCATTCTGATTGCAATGGCGTTTCTGAACCTGAAACTGATGCTGATTTGTGTGGTTCTGGTGCCAGCGGTGATCAGCATCATGCTGATTTATCAGAAGCTGTCGACGCCGGTGTTCCAGCAAGTGCGTACCCTGCTCAGTGACATTAACGCGCGCATGAATGAAGGCATTCAGGGCATGTCGGTGATTCAGCTGATGAATCAGCAAGGCCGCTTCAGCCGAGCCTTTGAAACCACCAGCACCGACCATTACAAGGCCAAGATCCGCAATGTCATGATCGACGGCCTGATGCTGCGCGCCCTGGTCGACCTGGTTTACATGGCCTTGCTCGCTGGCTTGCTGTTCGCCTTCGGCTGGGATTTCCTCAGCCCCGCCGGGGCGATTCAGGTCGGCGTTATCTACGCCTTTCTGAATTACCTGGGCAACCTGACCGAGCCGGTCATCGACATGATCTCGCGGCTGAACATGTTTCAGCAGGCGCTGGTCTCGGCCGATCGTGTGTTCAAACTGCTCGACGAATCGACGGTGCCCGTGCCTACTCATCCGGAAAGCCCGCGCGATGCGTCGGTTAAATTCGAAATCGAGGCCTTCAGTTACGATGGCCGCAGCACGGTGCTGACCGATGTTAACCTCACCATCGAACCCGGGCAGTTTGTCGGCATTGTCGGCCACACCGGCTCCGGCAAGAGCACGCTGATGTCGTTGCTGATGGGCTTCTACCCGGTTGAACTCGGCACCGTACGCGTCGGAGAGATCCCGCTCGACCGTATCGACCCGGCCGAGCGCAGCCGGCGCATGGGCCTGGTGCAGCAAGACCCGTTCATCTTCATGGGCACCATTGCCGACAACATTCGCCTGGAATGGGACCTAACCGATGCGGAAGTAGAGCAGGCTGCCCGTCAGGCCCAATTGCACGACGCCATCATGCGCATGCCAAAGGGTTACCAGACCCTACTGACCGAACGCGGTGGCAACCTCAGCAATGGCCAGCGCCAGTTGCTCAGCCTGGCCAGAACCCTGGCCCGCAAGCCAGACATTCTGATTCTCGACGAAGCCACCGCCAACATCGATAGCCACACCGAAGCCCTGATTCAGCAGTCGCTGATGGCGCTGCGTGGCCACATCACCATCATCGCCATCGCTCACCGCCTGAGCACCGTCATGGAAGCCGACCAGATCGTCGTGCTCCACCAGGGCCACATCCAGCAACAGGGTCACCACAAGACGCTGATGGCCGAAGAAGGTCTCTATCGCCATATGTATGAGTTACAGCAGCAGAAGGACCCTGTTGTTTCTGCTTAGGTGCCAGGGCCTTTGAATTTGGTTCTATTTGAATCGGCACGGAGTAGCTTCGGGCTGCCGGGTATGCTCATTGGAGGCCCTCAGACCGCAGGACGCGGGCTGTCGAGCCTACATGGATGTATTTACGGCGTGCCTCCAATGAGCATACCCGGCAGCCCCTCTGGCTACCATCGGGCGTGGACAAAGCTGGCCATGGCTAAAGACCCAGCACATCCCGCCACCTTTACGTCTCTGCCTCCTGAAAATTCTTGCATCTTGCTCAGATCTTTCTAAACTTTCAGAAAATACTGAAACTTCAATAATCTGATGATCTGCATCAAAGGTGTGGGATCGGGGTTCTGATAGAGGGCGCGATGAAGCTGACCACTGAACTGGAAAACATGATTCTGCACTTTGGCGAAATGGGCAGTCGCTGGGGCTTTAACCGCACCGTGGGGCAGATGCTGGCGTTGCTGGTGTTCAGCGACGAGCCTCTGTCGGCTGACGATATTGCCGCGTCGCTGAGCATCTCGCGCGGCAACGTCAGTATGGCGTTGAAGGAACTGCACTCCTGGCGGCTGATTCGCACGCACCGTGAGCCGGGCGACCGCAAAGACTACTTTTTGGCCAACGGAACCATCTGGGAGCTGTCGCAACAGGTGCTGGAAGAACGCAAAAAACGGGAGGTGGACCCAACCCTGTCTATGCTGCGCAGCCAATTGATGGCCAGTGAGCAGGATGAAATGCCGCACCACGCCCGCCAGCAGATGCAGGAAATTCACGACCTGCTGGAACTGTTTAACCACTGGTTCGACGACATGCAGCACATGAAACCCGAACATCTGCAGGCGCTGATGCGGTTGGGGTCGGGCGTTGGCAAGGTGTTGGAAATGACTGACCGGTTGCGACCGAAAACAAAAAAGAAAGCCATCGGCAATGACTGAGTGTTAACTGTTTTCCGGAGGATATATGGAGTCACAATTGGCCGATGTATTGATGTTGTCGCGCATTCAGTTCGCCGCCAATATCAGCTTTCACATTTTGTTCCCGACCATCACCATTGCGCTGGCCTGGTTTCTGGTTTACTTCAAAGTACGGCATGAAATCAGCGGGCATCCGGTCTGGATGCGGATCTATCGGTTCTGGGTGAAGGTGTTTGCGCTGAGCTTTGCACTGGGTGTGGTCAGCGGCATTACCATGAGCTTTCAGTTCGGCACCAACTGGCCGGGCTTTATGGAAACCGTGGGTAATATTGCCGGGCCGTTGCTTGGTTATGAAGTGCTGACCGCGTTTTTTATGGAAGCGACCTTTCTCGGCATCATGCTGTTCGGTAGCCAAAGGGTGCCCAGCTGGCTGCATACGCTATCAACGTTTCTGGTTGCCATTGGCACTTCGCTCTCTGCCTTCTGGATTATTGCGCTGAACAGCTGGATGCACACGCCGGATGGTTTTGAAATGATCAATGGCGTGGCGCATCCGGTTAGCTGGTGGGACATTATCTTCAATGCGTCCATGCCATACCGGCTGACTCACATGCTCATTGCCTCGGGCTTGACGGCGTCTTTTCTGGTGGCGGGATTGTCGGCCTACCGGCTTCTGAAAGGCGATACCAAACTGGCACCGCGCAAAGCGATGAGTGCCGGTATTGTGGTTGCCACCCTGCTGATTCCGATGCAGATTTTCGTGGGTGATTTGCATGGCCTGAACACCTTTGAGCACCAGCCGCAAAAGATTGCCGCGATGGAAGGGGTCTGGGAAACCGAGCGCAATGCACCCTTGCTGCTTTTCGCTTGGCCGGATGAAGAAACACGCTCCAACGCGCTCGAGGTTGGCGTATCGGGGCTGGCGAGTTTCATTCTGACGCACGATATTAACGGTGAGATCAGAGGGCTGAATGAGTTTGTAGACGAGGGTCACCCGCCGGTGAAACCCCTGTTCTTTGGGTTTCGGATCATGGTGGGTCTGGGTCTGTTAATGCTGGCCGTAAGTTGGCTGAGTGCCTGGTTTCTGTGGCGGCGCGGCGAGGTTCCGGTCTGGATGCAGCGTACCCTGGTCGGTATGACCTTCTCGGGCTGGGTCGCCACACTCGCAGGCTGGTACGTGACCGAAATTGGCCGCCAACCCTGGTTGGTGTCAGGCGTGCTGCGCACCTCGGAGGCGGTGACCACGGTACCGGGTGCCCAGGTAGGTGTGTCCCTGGCAATGTACCTCACGCTCTATGCCGTATTGCTGTTCGCCTATTTGCAGACTCTGTTCTACATGGCCAGAAAGTCCGTTGAAGTCGAGGAGTTTGAACGCGAGGCGGATGTGGATCTCGACGAGCTTGAAGCCCGTGCCGCGGCAGAGGGTAATGCAACGCCTGAGGAGGCTCGCTGATGAACATATCAAACTGGTTACCCGAAATATTTCTGGTGCTGATGGGACTGGCCGTTCTGATCTACGCGGTGCTCGATGGCTATGACCTTGGCGTCGGTTTGCTACTGCCGATGGACAGTGAGCTTCACCGCAGCCAGATGATTGCCTCCATTGGCCCCTTCTGGGACGCGAACGAAACCTGGCTGGTGCTCGCCGTCGGTATTCTGCTGATCGCCTTTCCCCAGGCGCACAGTCTGGTGCTACGCGAACTGTATTTGCCGGCCGCCTTTTTGCTGATCGGTCTTATTCTGCGCGGTGTCTCTTTCGACTTTCGTGCAAAAGCCGTGACCGGGCACCGCCGACTCTGGGATTACGCGTTTAAAGTGGGTTCCCTGATAGCCTCGCTAACCCTGGGGTATATGCTAGGTCGGTACGTACTGGCGTTTCAGACAGGGTGGGTAGCGCAGGGTTTTGCGGTGCTCAGTGGTATCTGTGTGACCGCCGCCTTCGCCTACATTGGCGGTGCCTGGCTGGTGATGAAAACCGAAGGTGACTTGCAGCGCCGGGCCGCGGACTGGTCGCGCCGTGCCGGGTGGTTTGCGGCTCTGGGTATTGCGGCCATCAGTATTATGAACCCGCTGGTCAGTGCCGATGTGGCTGAGCGCTGGCTGAGCATGCCCGCGGTGTTTTTGCTGATCCCCATTCCACTGATCTGCATAACGCTGGTGGTGTTGGTTGACCAATATCTGAAGCAGGTACCGACCCGGGATGACGTCGGTTGCTGGTTTCCGTTTGTCGCCGTGGCGTTGCTGTTTGTGTTGAGCTTTCTGGGTCTGGCGTACAGCTTTTTCCCGTACGTCGTGCCCGGGCAGTTAACGGCCGTCGAAGCCGCCAGCGCGACCGCCTCGCTTCAGTTTATTGGCGTAGGGGTGGCCATCGTGTTGCCGCTCATTTTGGCCTACACGGTATTCGCCTACCGCGTATTCTGGGGTAAGTCGACCGAGCTGAAGTACTACTGACATGGGTTTGGGCGTTGGCTACAGGGCGCTGGCCTGCACCGACCCCCAAAACCGGATGGCAAGATGAAGTTACTGACCCAGATGCCCCGTCTTGACCCAGGCTTCAGCACCCGCCGCCAGCTCCACGGTCGATATTGAGGTCGCCGGCAACCGAATCCAGGTGCCGGCACCCCAGGGGCGCCCTGCGTAGTCGCAGGCACCGCTCAGCAACAGCAGCTCAATGCCACCGGGGTGGTCTTCTGCGGTCAGTTTCAGGTTGTCTTGCGCGCGCAACCAATGCACCTGTTCGTAGTCATTAAACAGAATGGTGGATTCGGTTGACTGGCTCGGACTGACCACAAGGTGATTCCGATCATCGGGCCGGAACTGCTGCAGCTTCACCAGAATCAGACAGCCAGGCTGGCTGTGTGGTTTGTGCTGTGACCCGGGTGGGTTGCGCACATAGGTACCAGCCGGGTAATCCCCGTTCTCATCAGAGAACACCCCCGCCAATACCAGAAATTCCTCACCCTGCGGGTGCTCATGCCCTGCAAACTGGCTGTCTGGTTCATAGGCTACCAGGCTGGTGGCCCGCGTCGTCTGTTCGCCACCGTTGCGTTCCAGCAATATTCGCTGAACACCCGGGGCCGGGGAAGGCACCCACTGGGCCTTTTCGGTATTGATGATGGCCGGTTGGGTAAGGTCCGCGTTTAGGGCGGTTACAGGCAGGTCGTCAGCGTGCTCAGTAAGATTGGGGCGGGTTTCATAGAGCCGCCGCCAGTAGGGATCCAAAGCGTTCATTAACCAGTCCGTGCAAGCATGTATACATCAGTATACTCACAGACGCGTTGATTGGATGCCCGGCGTGACAGGAAGGCTCGATGATTTTCAACAGCCCGTTAGAACATCGTTACCAAAACCGACGTCAAACCAAGCCCGCCACCCAGCAGCAGCACAAACAAAACCCCCGCATGAGCCACCGGGCGCCAACCCGCGGTCTTGAGATCACACCAGCGCGCCTTGATGCCGAGGGCGACCATAGCCAGTGCCAGTGCCAGTTGAGCCAGCCATTGCAATGCCGTGATAACAGCCGGCGGCAACCAACCCAGGCTGCCGATACCAGCAGCGAGCATAAAACCGAAGACAAACCAGGGGATTGGCAATGGAGCTCTGGTAGCGTCAGTCGTTTCATGCTGACGCAAACGAATGAAAACCTGAGCCAGCACCAGCACCACGGGGGCCAGCATCATCACGCGCACCAGCTTGGTGACGACCGCAAATTCCATGGTCTCCGCACCCATCGACTGACCCGCGGCGACAGCCTGGGCGACTTCGTGCACGGTGCTGCCGATGTAAATGCCAAACCAGGCCGGGTCGAGCCCGGAATAGGCGAACAGCAGCGGGTAAGTGAACATGGCCAGGGTACCGAAGATAACCACCAGCGCCACGGCGAGGGTCACATCCTGATCTCGGCCTTTAATCACCGGGTTGGCGGCCATAATGGCAGCGGCACCACAGACGGCACTGCCGACTGAAGCCAGCGAAGCAAGCTCGGGGCTCATTTTCAGGCACCGAATGCCAAACCAGATGCCGAAGCTCAGCACCACCACGATCATGATCGCATCGGCCACCAGGGCAGGCCAGCCGACGGCGACGAGTTGGGCAAGACTCAGGTTGAAGCCAAACAGAATGATGCCCAGGCGCAGCAGCTTTTGCTGGGCAAACCCCAGCACGGCCTTGGTTTTGGCGGTCGGTTCGGTCGCCAGCGGTGAGTTGCCATAGAGTGCACCGATCAGCACGGCCAACGGCAGGGCGCTCAGGCCAATGCCCGCCAGCAACGGCAGTTGAGACAGCAACAAGGCTGCGCCTGCCAAACCTACCAGTATCCACACCATGACAAAGCTCCCATTCAAGTGCGGTTACTGTAGTTTGGTGCTTATGATAAGTATAATGGATATAACTTAACTGATAGTTCGGCCTGGCTTATGAATTTCACCCTGCGTCAACTGGCCATATTCGAAGCAACAGCTCGCCTCGGGCGTCTCACCCTGGCGGCCGAAGAACAGGCCATCAGCCAGTCTGCCGCCAGCCAGGCCGTCACGGAGCTGGAGCGGCAGATGGGGCTGGCGCTGTTTGAACGCCGTGGCCGGGAGTTAGTGCTTACGTCGGCTGGGCGCGACCGCCTACCGCAGGTGCGGTTGATTCTCAGCGATTGCCAGCGGCTGGCGGAAGGGTCGGGCGATGACCTGGCCGGTCAGTTGCGCATTGCTGCCAGCACCACCATCGCCTGCTATGTGATCCCCGGGGTGCTGGCCAAGCTGACGGAGCAATACCCGGGCATCCGCCCGGCCATCGATATTCAGAACACCCGGGGGGTGTTACAGCAACTGGAAACCGGCCAGGCACAGATTGGCCTGATCGAAGGGCCGGCCGTGCATGATTATTTGCAGATTCGGCGCTGGCAGGAAGACCGCTTGGCGCTGTTTGTAACCCGGGGTCACCCACTGGCCGATGAAAAGCCGGTATCGGTCGAACAGCTGGAAACCCTGGACTGGATCGTCCGCGAACCCGGTTCCGGTACCCGGGAGGTGTTCGATACTGCCATGCAGGCAGCGGGCATTCAGCCGAAAATACGCTTAACCCTGAGTCGGCAGGAGGCCATCAAACAAGCTGTGCTCAGCGGGCTTGGGGCAGGGTGTTTATCTCACCTATCGCTTGATGCTGACGGGTCGGGCCGTTTTGTGCCGCTCAATACGGACCTGACATTGGTGCGGTCTTTCTCTTGGGTGTGTTCGCCCGAGGCGATTAAATCACCGCTGGTGCAGGCGTTTATGAAGGCATTGAACCCAATGCATCAGCCATAAAAAAACCGCCAGGCCCATAAGGCACTGGCGGCAAAGCAGCAATAATGAGTTCTTAGTTCAGATCGCGCTCGTAGCTTTCGTTGATCATGGCATCCGCTTTCTCGGCTTCGCTGCGCAGCAGGTCCAGCCACATTTCGCCGTCTTCAATGTTCTCGACAAACCAGTCAAACGCCGGGGTGGCCGCTTGCAGGAATTGTTCTTTCTCTTCCGGGGTGGGTACATAGACTTCACCACCGGCTGCTGCGAAGTCACGATATGCCTGAATCGACTTGCGCTTCGGTGACGTGAAAGTGGCTTGCTGCAGGGCATCGAAACCATCGACAACGACGCGACGCATGTCTTCCGGCATGTCCATGAAAACGTCATTGTTCATGTACCACAGGGCCGCCATGTAAGCATGACCGTCGAGCGTCAGGTACTGCAGGCCGGCTTCCGGGAATTTCATCGACATGATGTCGGTGATGCCGTTTTTGGAGCCTTCAACCACACCGGTTTGCAGTGAGGTGAACAGCTCTGGCCAGGGGATCGGCGTTGGGCTGGCGCCCAGGCCACGGGTCAGTGCCTGCGGCAGGTCGGCAACCACTGTCCGAATCTTCAGACCTTCCAGGTCTTCCGGGGTGCGCACGGTTCTCTGGGTGTTGGCAAAGTTGCGCCAGCCGCCGGTGTTACCAATGGTCATCAGACGAACCTGGTCGTTGGAATCTTCCAGAATGGCATCGCGCATTTCACGGGTGAAGTCACCGCGCAGCACGGTTTCAGCCATGCGGTCGCTGCTCAGAATGTAGGGCAGATCCAGCACCTGAACGTACGGATACATGTTGGCCACACCACCGGAGGTGGAGATGTAGATGTCGACCGACCCGTCTTCCAGGGCTTGCATGCACTCGGTACCGTTACCGCACAGTTGGGTGCCGAGGAAAATGTCGACTTCAATGGCACCGTTGGATTGGGCTTCAACGAAGTCTTTGAACACGACCAGGCCATCGTAATCTTCGTCGTTTTCATTGGCGTTGGAGACAGCGCGCAGACGGTAGTCTTCCGCGCTGGCAATGCCCATGCCCAGGGTTAACAGAGTACCGGTCACGGCTCCAACGCATTTTGCGATGAGTTTTTGCTTGCGATTCAAACGCATGGCTCTTACCTCTTTTTGTCGTTGTAGTGTTATTTATTGTTGGTTGTTGTGCTTTCGGTCTTGCTTTCAGTGTGCAACAGACGTTGCACCGTTCGTCATGCGGGCCACGGCATCAGGCCCAGCAGACGGGGAACGGTCAGTGAAATTTCCGGTACAAAGGTGATCAGGAAAATCACCGCAATCTCGGCGGCCAGGAACGGCAGGATAGCCTTGGCGATCGATTCCACCCGCTCACCGGAAACGCTTGAGGCCACAAACAGCACCAGCCCCATTGGCGGTGTCGCCAGCCCAACGGTGAGGTTAACGCTCATGATCATCGCAAAGTGCACCGGGTCGACCCCGATCGATGTGAAGATCGGCGCGAGAATGGGGCCGAGAATAATGATCGCCGGGCCGGCATCGAGAAACATGCCGACGATGAACAGCATGATGTTGATTAGAAACAGCAAGATGTAGGCGTTCTCGCTCAGCGTCAGCATCCACTCGGCCAACATCTGTGCAGACTGCGACAGGCTTACGACGGTCTTGAATGCCATGGCCGAACCCACCAGCAATAACACCACAGCCGAGCCCATGGCACTACGCACAAAGACCTGCGGCAAATCGGTTAACTTGACTGACTTCAAGACCCACACACTGAGTATCAGGGCATACGCAACAGCGACGGCCGAAGCTTCAGTGGGCGTGAAGATACCGCCCAGAATGCCACCCAGAATAATGATCGGCGTCAGCAGAGGCAGAATCGCTTTCTTCGTCGCAACGGCACGCTCGGGCCAGGTGTATTTGTGGCCAGAGGTGGGAAAGTCATAGCGCTTGGCCATCAACGCAGTGATGAGCATCAGCGAAGCGCCCATCAACACCCCTGGCACGATACCGGCTGCGAACAATGAAGCGACCGATACTTCCATGGTGTAGGCGTAAATAATCATAATGCCGGAAGGCGGAATGATCGGCCCGATGACGGATGAGGCCGCGGTGATGGCGGCCGCAAACTTACGTTTATAGCCGTTCTTTTCCATCGCCGGAATCATCATCGAACCGATGGCCGAGGTATCGGCGACGGCCGAGCCGGAAAGGCCGGCAAACAACATGCTCGACATGATGTTCACGTGGGCCAGGCCGCCACGAACATGACCGATGAACGCCTGCGAAAAATCCACCAGCCGAAAAGTAATGCCGCCCCGGTTCATCAGCTCACCAGCGAGCATGAAAAACGGAATTGCCATCAGTGGAAAGGAGTCGATGCCGTTATAGATGTTGCGAAACAACAGCGGCAGATCACGGTCCATGCCTTCCCACAGCAGCATAAAACCGGGGGCAAACAGGGTGGCAAAAAACACCGGCATGCCAATTAGCAGCACGATCAAAAACAGAGGTAAAAAGAGAATCAACATACTGCTTACTCCATCGCCAGCTGGGCTCTGCCGTGTTTGGGTTTAATGCCAAGCCGGTCGTTGAAATCACGAAACAGCAGAGCGCCGGTTTCTTTCAGCAGCAGTTCAATATTGACCAGAATCATGGTGCCAAAACAGACGGGCATGGCCAGGTAGATCCAGGCACGTGGCAGGTTGAAGCTGGCTGCACGGGTGCGAAAACCACGCTGAAAAAACTCCAGCCCCATGGTGAACAGGTAATACAGAATGATCAGTGCGGCGACGTAGAGCACTATTTTCAGCAGCGCAGCGACAACCCGTGGCAGAAAATCGTGCAGCATTTCAATGGCAACGAATGAGCCTTCCCGGTAAGCCGCAGCAGCCACCAGCGCCATCATCCAGATCATAAAGGCGCGGGCCACTTCTTCGGGCCAGGGCTGGGCGTTATTGAACACATAACGCATCACCACCTGAAACAGGATGGACGAGACCATCAGGGTCACGCAGATCCACGCGAGGAACTTGCCGACCGAGGCAATGGCGGTGTTCAGAAACATCAGGGCTTTCAACGGCAACAGCAGGGCGTTCATAGCAGAACACCTGAGTGTGCCGGATGCCGGTTCATTGTTGTCATTGTTGAACCTCTCTCATCAGGGCAGTGAAAACGTTAACAGCCCTTTTACTTGATGTAAATCAATAGTAGATGAATTTTTTCACGAATGGCGTTCGGAATAAATTCATTCACTATTGATTTACTTTTTAAATTCAGGTTGCTAGAGTGGTGTTATCACAGGCTCAGAGTGCGGTGCGTGCCGGTTTCAGGCAGCCCGACCGTCCATCCAGGAGGCAGCATGACAATAAAAATCGATCGCATACCCGAACAAAAACAGGTCAATGGCCGGGATTTTCCGCTGGTGGTAACACCGCACAGCGACGCCGTAGCCAGCGACGTCGGCGCATTCGATGCCTGGGTCTCTGAACAGCAGGAAGCCCTGAAAGCCCAGTTGATTGAGCACGGTGCCATCCTGTTTCGCGGTTTCCCGGTCACCGATGCCGATGCCTTTGAGCGCCACTTGGATCACACCTCCTTCAAGAACATGCCCTACGTCGGCGGTGCGGCTCCGCGCAACCAGGTCACTGCGTCGCGCATCGTAACGGCCAACGAATCACCGGCGTCTGAGACCATTCCGTTTCACCATGAAATGGCCCAGGTACCGAACCCGCCGGGTTACATCTTTTTCTACTGCGAAAAAGCCGCCGAAGAGGGCGGTGCAACCTCAATTCTGCACTCGGGCGAGATCTATCGCGCCTTTAGCGACATCAACCCGGAATTCGCCGAGCGCCTGGAAAAAGAAGGCGTGCGCTACAACCGCGTCATGCCGGAAGTGACCGATAAAGGTTCGGCCATTGGCCGCTCCTGGAAAGACACCTTCCAGGTGCAGACTCGCGAAGACGCCGAACGCGTGATGACCGAGGCCGGCATGGACTGGGAGTGGCTCGACAATGGCAATTTGCTGACGCGCACCCGCGTGCTACCAGCCATTCAATTCGACCAGGAAACCCGCCAAAAGGTGTTCTTCAACGCCGTGCTGGCGGTCTATACCGGCTGGAATGACAGCCGCAACGTAGGCACCAAGGCGGTTACTACCGGCTCCGGCGAGTACATGGACCCCGAAGTCATGGATGCCACCGTTAAAGCCATGGATGAGTTATGCGTCAACTTCAAATGGCAAGATGGCGACGTGCTCTGGATCAGCAACTACACCGTCCTCCACGCGCGCCAGCCCTTTAAAGGCGAGCGCAGTATTCTGGCGTCTATTTCCTACAAATAAGCCTTGGGCGTTAATAGCGGCGGGTTCTGTTGCGCCCTGCCTGCTGTTCAGTGAAACAGCGGTTCTTGCCGAACGCTGGGTGTCGTTGAAGAAATACCCATCCATAAAAAAGGCGCGAGTGTTCGCGCCTTTTTTATCGGTTAAAAAGCAACCTTCAAGGCACTTCCTGCCCCGCAGCAGCGGTCCAGATTTCGTACCAGGTTTCGCGATCAATCGTGATGTCCATGGCCTGGGCCAGGCCTTTGATGCGCTCGATGTTATTGGTGCCGACAACGGGCAGAATGCCAGCCGGGTGAGCCAGCAGCCAGGCGAACGCGGCGAGGTCGACGCGGCCCTGGGCTTTGGATTGGGCGACGTCTTCGAGCAATGGGCGCACGCGTTTAGCCGCGTCATCGGAACCGAAGATCTGGCCGCCGGCCAGGGGTGACCAGGCCATGGCCTGTATCTGGTCGAGTTGCATCGCGGCCAGGGTGCCGTCGGTGAAGGCGCTGCGTTCCAGTACGCTCATCTCGATCTGGTTAACGCACAGACGGTGCTTCATGTTCGCCTGCAACAAACGCCACTCGTGAACCCCAAAGTTGGAGACGCCGACGGCACGGGTTTTTCCGCTGTCGATCAGCGCATCGAGGGCGGCACCGGTCTCGGCCGCGTCCATCAATGGGTCTGGCCGGTGAATCAGCAACAGGTCCAGGTGGTCGGTGTGCAGGTGGCTCAGGCTGTTCTCGACGCTGGCGTTAATGTATCCGGCGCTGGTGTCGTAGTGTTTGACGCGACGGTTCGGGAACTTGTCGGTGGCCAGGGCAATGTCGCACTTGCTGATCAGTTCCATTTTATCGCGCAGCGCGGGGTCGGCCGCCAGAGCAGTGCCGAACAGGATCTCGCATTCGTAGTTGCCATAGATGTCGGCGTGGTCGAACGTGGTGATGCCTTCGGCCAGAGCCGCATCGATTTTGGCACGAACATGGTCGACCGAGGTATCCTGATCATCGGCCAGGCGCCAGACGCCATAAACCAGCCGGCTCAGTTCGACGTCGGTGTTGGGAAGGTGAATGCGTTGCATGGTGTTCTCCACTGGGCGATCAGGCCCTTATTGTTGGCAATGAGTCAGAAATGTTGGCATTCGCACCCTAACAAGGTATGCTCAACATGTAAATGAATAGTGAATGAATTTCACTGATCAGGGTAATAACAATGACCACAACAACCCCGAAAATGTCAGGCAGTGCATCGTCCGGTAAGAAGCAGACCAAACGCCTGCCATTGTATATTCAGATCAGCGAATTGCTGCACCGCGAAATCGCCGCCGGCCATTACCAGATTGGCGAACGCCTGCCGATTGAGGCCGATCTCGCCACCCAGCTGGGGGTGGCCATTGGAACCCTGCGCAAGGCGCTGTCCAAACTTGAAGGCGACGGCATGCTTGAGCGTCGCCAGGGCTCGGGCACCTATGTCAGAGCCACGCTGAATAACCGGGCCGTGTATCAACTGTTCCGGCTCGAATTGCTGGAAGGCGGCGGCATGCCCAATGCCGATACGCTCAGCGTAACAGCAGCCGAGAACCCCTACGTGGCCGGTCAGCTCGGGTTGGAGAGTAACACACCGCTGTGGTGTATCCGCCGGTTGCGTTACCTGAACCAGACACCGGCGGCCGCCGAGGAAATATGGCTCGATCAGCAGCACGACCCTGCACTGAGCGCCGAGAAGCTACTGGAAAGTTTGTACAAACATTATCGCGATCATTTCGATTTCTGGATCACCCACATTGAAGACCGCATCAGTTGCACCGGCGCGCCAGACTGGGTGGCCGACCTGCTCGGCAAAGCGCCCGATACGATGCTGGGGTTTGTTGAACGGCTGAGCTGGTCGAGCAACGATCGGGTTGAAGAATTTTCCTACACCTGGTTCGACCCGGCCGTGGTTCGTTACATTTCCCGTTTGTCATAAGGCGTTTGGTAACAGGCCGTTCTGTTGAATGGTTCATGTTGCCTGTGGGCGACGGTTGAACATCACTTGAATGCAGTTATTAGTCTCAGTAAACAGTCACAACAGTGGAGTACGCAATGGCACAGGTTCGATACGGCGTTTTGGGATGCGGCATGATGGGGCAGGAACACCTGCGTAATCTGGCGATAATAGAAGGCGCTGAGGTGGTCGCAATTTTTGAACCCGACGCAGCCATGCGCGATGCCTGTGCTCAACTGGTGCCCGGTGCGAGCTTTGTCGACTCGGTCGAGGCACTGTGTGCCCGGTCCGATCTTGATGCCCTGCTGGTTGCCAGCCCGAACCATTGCCATGCCGACCAGTTACTGACCCTGCTGGCCCACACCCAACTGCCGATTCTCATCGAAAAGCCGCTGGTCACCCGCATCGACGACGTAGAGCCCGTCCGCGCGGCTGTGGCGGCGCACCCGGCCCCGGTTTGGGTGGCCATGGAATACCGCTATATGCCCCCGGTGACGCGCCTGCGCGAACACGTACAAGCGGGTGATGCCGGGCCCGTATCGATGCTTAGCATTCGCGAACATCGCTTTCCGTTCTTGCCGAAAGTGGGCGACTGGAACCGTTTCAATGCCAACACCGGCGGTACCCTGGTCGAAAAATGCTGCCACTTCTTCGATTTGATGCGGTTGCTGCTCGAAAGCGAAGCGATCTCGGTGATGGCCAGTGCCGGTCAGGATGTTAACCACCTCGATGAAGCCTACAACGGCCAAACACCCGACATTCTCGATAACGCCTACGTGATCGTGAACTTCGCCAACGGCAAACGCGCCATGCTGGAACTGTGCATGTTCGCCGAAGGCTCGCGCTACCAGGAAGAGATCAGCGCCGTAGGGCCCACCGCCAAGGTCGAATGTCTGGTGCCCGGCCCCGGCCGCTTCTGGCCCGACCACCTGGGCGAGCCACCAACTCCCAAGGTGATTGTGAGCCCGCGCGACCCCAAAGGCCCAATAGAATCCGACATCCCGGTCGACCCGGCCCTGCTGGAGGCCGGCGACCACAACGGCTCTACGTTCTACCAGCACCTGGGCTTTTTCAAAGCCATTACCGAAGGCGCTGCGGTAGAAGTCACCGTAGAAGACGGCTTGAAAGCAGTCGTTCTCGGCCTGGCCGCTCAAGCCTCCGCTCAGGAAGGCAAAACCATGCGCATCACCAACAACGGCTTTGGTTTCGAACCCGCTTAAACCACAAGCCCGTGCAAACTCCCTCAGGGGTGCGACTCGCCACCCACTAAACGCTCCCTCTCCCATCCCATGGGAGAGAGCTGGGGAGAGGGGTTTTTTCAAGATCCTAAACCCAACCAAACCAGGGCAAGTGTGAGGAGAAAGGGCGCAAACGACACCCTCACCACATAACCACTTGCCAACTTCATCTCAGAGTGCCATGGTGTCAATACAACCTATTTTGCCTTGGTGTGCCCTGTAACCGGCCGGGCGGTAGCGAATCTGATCGATTCTCACGCTTAACGTTATTGTTCCATTCAGTCGTGCACTAAACGCCGGTATTCCGTTGAACCGACGCTAGCCACGACTAACTGAATTATTACTGTGTGAACTTCATCGCAATCAGAGACTGAATCGCGACGCATATCCCGGTGAAAAACCGGAATATGCGTCGCAGACGACGCTGATGCCTGGAATCATCGTCTGAAGCGACGGTTTCGCTGGTTTTGATATCACTTAGGTGTGGCAGCGCAATGTCGCTTAAAGCCCTGTGTAGCTGGGCCTTAGCGAATGTACTGTATGGATTATGTGAAACTTCCGCCGGAATAAGGGGCGGAGTCGACGATGAATTAGCTGTTATACAGTAGAAGGTAGCTCATGGATTTAAATAGTATTGCATCAGCAGCTACAGCGGCTGGTGTTCTTATCGCAACTTGGCAAATCTGGCAGTCCAGGAAGCTGGCTGGCGCATCTTTTGAGGATTCTTACGATCAGCAGTACCGGGAGTTAATGTACAGAGTTCCGGTCGATGCTCTCCTTGGCAAAAAGCTAAATGGAGACAGTCATAAAGAAGCACGTGAAGCAATATATAACTACCTTGACCTTTGTAACGAGCAGGTTTATCAGAGATCAAAAAGGCGGGTTAGCAAGGCGCGTTGGGCTGAGTGGAAAAGTGGCATAAAAGACAACCTTGAGAAATCGTTGATTTCGGGTATATGGTGCGAGGTGAAAAGCAACGTTCCCGGATCTTTTTCATTCTTGGAGCGGCTCGAACAGAGCGAATTCGAATCGGACCCCGTTCGTTGGTAAAACTGCATAACCAGGGCAGGCACGGCGACGCCCATTACATTGCGCCTCCGGCTACATTCCATGGGCGTGCATGCTGCAATCGTTATGCATAAAGGAGAAAGCGTGAATCCACCTAGAGTTTTTATCTCATATTCTCATGATTCAGCAGAACACAAGGAGTGGGTGCTCGAATTCGCAACTACGCTACGGAATCGAGGTGTAGATGCAATCCTGGACCAGTGGGATTTGCAGCCTGGCGATGACTTGCCTCATTTCATGGAAACACAGCTAGCTTCATCTGATTTCGTCCTAATAGTCTGTACAGATAAATACGTAGAAAAAGCTAACTCCGGAGAAGGGGGAGTTGGTTATGAGAAAATGATTGTTACTTCGACTTTGTTGTCTCGCATAGATAGTAATAAGGTTATTCCTATTATTAGGCAATCAGGAACTAATGAGACGCCTACGTTTTTAAAAACAAAACTGTACGTCAATTTTTCAAATGATTCAGAAGTTGAATATAGTCTTGATGAATTATTACGAGTTCTACTGAATTCACCACTCTATGAGAAGCCCGAAATAGGCAAAAACTCTTTCAAACCAATGGGCGGTTCAAAACCAGATAGGGTTGCGGATGGAATTAAGGCTGTAATGATAGCAGTCTCCGATACATACGATTCTTCGTCAGAACCATTTGTTTGGTTCCCTCATATTCTTAAAAGAACCACTATGCGTCGATTGACATTCGATAAGTATTTTAGATTGGCCCTTGAACAGGGGTTGCTACATAGGAGTGGGGGTCAAATTTGGATTCAAGAAGAAGGTATAAAATACTTGGAAAAACACAATATCATCGAATAGCGCGACAAAGCATAACAATCACAGGCAATGGACGCGAAAAAGACCGCGCCTTTGCTGTCAGCGTTATGTATGAATATTGCCTCAGCAATTAAGGAGAGCAGATGGCTACTACCATGTATGCGGAAGAAGAACTTTACCCGGTCGATAAAGAGAGCGGTAAGGCCAACAAGTCAGAGGCTTCAACAACATTTGAAGTGTATGTAAGTAACTTCTTTGGTGACCACCAAATCTACCTGAAAGTCACTGACGAAAATGGCGATGTAAAGCAGTTTCACGTAAGCAAAGAGCAGGCGCAGTCCTTAGCACATGGTTTTGATGGTGCAGATGCTTACATCGGGTATGACAATACATAACAAAGCCATTAAGGTTGTTCCGGGCCGATGGCCCTACACCGGGCGCCCTTGTCAGGGCGCCGCTTATGGCTGGCGTTATGCAATATTGAGAACAATTCATGGTAGATAAGTCTTTAATCGGAAGACAGTTTGAATTTAGTGCGAAATTAGAGAACTGGGCTGAGGGTATGGATTACTGCGCTGTTAGGGTGCCTGCGAGCATAACGTCGTCACTTGGCACTAAAGGGCCCGTACTTGTTCGTGCTTGTGTAAATAATTCAGAGCCATTTCAAATTAGCTTATTTCCTGTTGGTGGTGGCAAGCACTTTATCCGTATCAAATCAAAGGTCCGAAAGTTTACGAAAACTAATATTGGCGACCAAATTAAACTTGATATCGTAGTTATAGATCCTGACGACGTAGATGTTCCTGATGATTTACTAGCATTACTAGAGATTAGTGGAATGGTAGATAGTTTCATAGATCTTCCTCCAGGAAAGAAAAATTACTTAATCCGGAGGATTGGTGAAGCTGCAAAGCCCGTCACGCGGGAGAAACGTATTCAGGAAGCTTTAGAAGCAGCAATTGAAAGAAGCACTAAAAATTAAAGTCTAGTGGAAATAAGCAGTTTGGTAATGTGAATGGATAACAATAGCATGAAATATCGCGCGTTTAATTTCACCGCCTTGCGGTACGGGCTGGACTCGCAACAAGTTGTTCGCCATTTATGCGAGCGTTGTGAGTCCACATGATCGAACTACGTGAACTAACTGAAGACGACAAAGACCAACTGATTGTTCACCTGAACAATCAAGATGTTGTCCGCTTTTTGTCATCTCGTATTCCGACTCCGTATACAGAGAAAGACGCTCTTTGGTGGATAAATGAAGGATCAAAGGCTGAAATTGTACGTGCGATAACCTTTTATGATGATTTTGTTGGAATTATCGGCGTGCGTAGAGATATTCTCGAGAAATCACATCGTGGAGAAATTGGATATTGGCTTGGACAACCATTTTGGGGGAAAGGTATTGCAACGAGTGCAATAGAAATCATGTGCCAGTATATCTTCAATAAAACAGATATAGTTCAACTATATGCTCCAGTTTTCTCTTCAAACGAGGGGTCAAAGAAAGTCCTTATTAAAAATGGCTTTAAGCTAGAGGGGACTATTACTAAGGGTATATTTAAAAATGGCGTATATTATGATGAGTGTATTTACTGCAAAAACTGCTCATAAGAATACGTGCCAGTCGGACAATTTGTTCCGCGGCTTTTTTTGTGCTGAACGCTACGCTAGCACAAAACGCCACCCCACAAACTGCCGCTGCACTCTGCGTTATGTGTCAGAGGTGATTGAGTGGTAAACAATGGTTGGCATGATCAAAAATACTCATTCGGCGATGATAATGAGCTTAATTCACGATTGTCTGCGTTGATTAATGAATTCTGTCATGTTTTCCGTGCCCATGCAGACGGCAACTGGAAAGCCGTGTACAAACCAAAGTATGCAGCGTTGTTGGCCGTTGAGCTTAGAGAAAGGCCATCCTTAATTCGCAAACTCCAAGCACTTAAGGACCCGGTAATTAGCAACATCATGTATGCAGCAATTAAGCTAAGTAAGAGTGAAAACACATAACAAACGGCGTCAGACGGGTCAATTTTTCACTCTTTCATCGTGAACTTTCCCCGCTTTAGAGGACACCAACGGCCTACCAAGATACCGACACTAAGCGGCTATAAAAATCCTGTTTATAATAGTTTAGATTAATGAAATAGAGTTGGGTTCAAGGGACCTCGCTTCGTGCCATTGAACAATCACTTCAGTAAAGAAATACCTATCGAGCCATCCCCGCCTGTCTTAAAACCCGGCACCAGCCGGTGCCTGATCCGTTTAACGGGGTCAGGCTGTCGAAAGCGGCTGCCGCCGCAACTCCAACCAAAACCGAACCGCCAACGCGACGGTTGCCACTACCCCCACCAATCGAATCGCCACAATCACTGGGTCCAGGTTTGCCACGTTGGTGGGCCAAGCGACCATTAGCGCGGCGATGATGAACACCCAGCGCTCCCAGCCCGCCATGCCTCTGCCCAGCCAGCCTGACAGGCCAATCGACAGCGCCGTGGTTGCAATGGTCGCCAGCACAATCGCGCCGGTAATTTCCCAGGCGTTGCCGATGAGCAAGAGGCCCGGCATAGTGACGAACAGGAAGGGTACCAGCAGTTTCACGAACCCGAGCCGCATGGATTCGACAGCGGTTTCATTGGGGGAAGAGCCGGCAATACTGGCAGCGGCGTAGGCCGCCAGCGCCACGGGCGGTGTAATCGCCGAGACCAGTCCGAAATAGAAGATGAACATGTGTGCTGACAAGGCGGGCATGCCCAGCCGTGTCAGGGCCGGGGCAACCAAAACTGCCAGTAGCAAGTAGGCTGCCGAGGTTGGCAGGCCCATGCCCAGTACGAAGGACGCCAGCGCCGTTAGCAGCAGCACGGCCCACAAACTGCCGCCGCCCACGTCGACGATCAGGCCAGAGACCATCAACCCCATTCCGGTCAGGTTCAGTACGCCGATGACAACACCGGCCGCCGCCACTGCGGCCACAATGGGCAAGGTGGCGAGCAGGGTTTCCTGGCATACCTGCAGTAATTCCGTCAGTTTTACCCGGGTATCCTTATGCCAGGGGCTGATCAGCAAGCCCGCGACAATGGCGAGCACGGCGGCTCGGGTGGGGGATTCACCGGCCACCATAAAGCCAATGAGAATGAACAGGGGAATCAGCAGATAGCCGCGCGATTTCAGCACCTTGCCTAAAAACATCAGGCCACCGGCCGAGTCGCGTTCCAGGTTCAGGCGGCCGGCTTCGAGCCTCACCTCAATCATCAGCGCGAGGATGTACAGCAGCGCCGGCACAAGAGCCGCCAGGGCAATCTGGCCGTAGGGAATGCCGATGATCTCCGCCATCAAGAACGCGGCGGCGCCCATCACCGGGGGCATGATCTGCCCGGCGGACGACGCAGCCGCCTCAATGGCTGCGGCCAGTTTCGGGCTGTAGCCGACCTTTTTCATCAGCGGAATGGTAAAGGTGCCAGTGGTGACTACATTGGCAACCGCGCTGCCGTTCAGTGAACCCAGCATGGCGCTCGACAGCGCCGCAGACAGACCAGGCCCGCCCTGAACCCGGCCAGTCAGGCCACGCGCCAGGTCGACAAACACTTCACCGGTACCGATGCGAGTCAGCAAGGCACCGAACAGCGCAAACAGGAAGATGTATTCCACGGCAACGCCCATGGGCACGCCATACACGCCTTCGGTGGAGAGCATCAGCGTGGAGGTCAATCGCGGCAGGTCGTACCCACCGTGTCCGTATTTGCCGGGAATCAGGTAGCCCCAGGTGGCATAAGCCAGGGCCAGTGCCATTAGCACAACCAGTGCCCAGCCGACTCGAACGCGCACCAGCGTGACGACCACCAGCAACAGACCGACGAAAATCCACTGGTCGAGCGGAATTGACATGGCCCCCCGCATGATGATGTCCATGTAGGATTGCCACAGGTGAGGGCCGGGAATCCAGGCGATCAGTGCCAGCGCATAGAGTAATACACGAACGGGCAGCCGCCGAATGCTCAGGGCCGAGGCCATTAACCCCGCCGAGGCGACCGCCGAGAAGAACAGGGCGCGTAACAGCAGGGCGGTGATGCCCCCAAAGTAAGCGCCATAGACAACCAGGCCAGCGGTAAACACCGCCATGGCCACAAATAACAGGGAGACCACACGGGTCTCCCAGAAGGACTGCAGACTGTTCGGAATATCCAGCCGAGTCAGAGAAATGAACAAGATGTTCTACCTCTTAAACAACAGGGTTACTCAAAATACCGCGCAGCACCGGGATGCAGGGGAACTGGAACCTGAGTGGCGGTTTCAACCGAGATCGCCGCTGCCTGTGGGTGCACTTCGGCCAGTTGATCCAGGTTGTCGAACAGGACACTGACCAGGTTGAAGATCGTGACCTCGTCGGCAGTGGTCGCCGTGAACAGCGTGGCCGGATCGTTGATCATGGTAACCGGGCCTGTCTGATCTGGGTATGTGTCGGAGGGTACGTCATACAGCTGATAGAACGGGTAGTCTTCAAGCATTCCGGCGACAGTATCGGCATCGACCGACAGCAGCACCATGTCTTCCTGTGCATCCAGATCGATTAGCGAGGCCGTTGGTGCACCGGCCAATACAACCGCCGCTTCTACCTGACCGTTTTTCAAAGCACTGACGCCTTCGTTGTACGACAAGAACTGTTGCTCGACGTCATCGAGCACGCCGTATGCGGTCAGCAAGCGCTGAGCCAAAACTGCGGCGTTGCTGCCCGGAGGGCCCATGCTGACGCTTTTGCCAGCCAGTTGGCTGATGTCGGTAATGCCTGTGCCTTCAATCGTCGCGACCTGCAAAACGGCCGGGTACAGATAGGCCATGGCGGCTACATCCAGCGGCTGGCCATTGAATGGGCCTTCACCCACGGTGGCTTCGTACAACGTCGAGGATGAGGAGAAACCAAAGGTCATCTGGCCTGCCGCGACGCGGCGAATGTTTTCAACCGAGGCGCCAGTGACTTCTGCCCGGGCAGTGGTGCCCTCCAGGTTGCGGTTGATCACATCGGCCATGCCAGCACCGATCACGTAAAACAGGCCACCGGTACCGCCAGTGCCAATGGATACCCGGTCTTCGGCCACAGCCATACCACTGCTCAACAGAGCGGCGGTTGCCAGGGTAGCGAGCGTTTTTTTCAACATGGTCGTCTCCTTATCGTTTTTATAGTAATGGCGGCGCGGGTCTTGGGGGGAAGGCAGCCTGCGGAGCGGGTTGAGTATAGTCAATTGCCCCGTCTGTGCTTGTTAAGGCCCGCCACGCCGAACCGCTCATGAAATGCGGTGCGCATCAGGCCGATCATACCTGCCAATGTGATGACAAAGGTGGAATGGTGCGTTCTATTTTCGGTGCCTGAGTGGACGTTGCCGTGAGTACTGGAACCGCCACTTCGTTCCGTAGCCGAGTCAATCAGAGTGATAGTAAAACCGGTTCCTGCCCAAGCCTTTGGCGCGATACATGGCCTGGTCTGCCTGGTTCAGCAGGGAGTCGATTGTATCGGTAGGCTGGGTCAGGTAGCCGCCGACGCTGACCGTTATATGACAGTCATCATGCATGATATGACAGTCATCATGCATGGTTTCTTCAATCGCTGATCGAATTCGCTCACCCAGTTGCATCAGAGTGTCGGCATCGCAGTCGACCATAACAATTAAGAATTCATCTCCACCCCAGCGGGCTGCCTGATCATAGATTCTCAGGTTGTCTCGCAACACGGTTGCTACCTGAATCAGCGCCTGGTCACCGCGGGCGTGGCCGTATTGGTCGTTCAGTTCCTTGAAGTGGTCGAGGTCGATCCACAATATTCCGAGCGATGTGTTCTCGCGACGGGCACGGTCGAGCCAGGTGGCAAGGGTGTCGGTAATGCCCCGGCGGTTGAGCAGGTTGGTGAGCGGGTCGATGCGGGCCAGGGTTTCTAACTGGTGGGTGCGCTCCTGTACGCGATCTTCGAGCTCATCGGTATGGCGAAGAATCGACTCGGCCATTTCCCCAAAATACGCAATCAACCGGCCAACCTCTACCCGCCCTTTGGGTAAGCGCTCAACCTTAAAGGTGCCATTCTGCAAGGCGAGCATAGACCCGCCCATCTTCTGCATGGGGATCAAAAACCAGTAGTTCAGCAGCAGGTAGATCATGACCAGGCTGGCTATCAGCATCACCGACATCAGCGCCAGGGTTCGAAAAAAGGGCTCTACTGGCATTAGCTCTGTCAGGTCGATCAGGGTGACAGCAAACCAGTCGATGTCAGGTAGGTGGGCGATGCCGAGCAGGTGGCGTGTCCCTTCCCGGGTCACAAAGACCGTTTCAACCTGCGTCTCATCCTGACTGTTTTGCCTCAGTTCGCGCATTAGCTGCCCAACCGCCGTCACGTCTTTCGGGGTATCCAGCAGCCGGTCGATGGTGTTCTTTTGGCCGTCGGGTTTAACCTGGGTGGCGAAATCGATCAGCGACGCATCGCGATAGAGCTGAATGGCGCCGTTGGCGTCCAGAAACAACGAGGTGATGCCGGGTTGGTTAAGGTCGACGATGTCGCGCAGAAAGGGCGCCAGCTCAAGGCCTGTTCCGGCGAGGCCGACAATCTCGCCCGCGTCAGTGCGAATTTGGGCATCGATCCACAGCATGGTGACGCCCAGCTCCGGGTCCGGGTTAACGTTGAGGTGAAAATCCCGCCCGGCCGCTACCAACTGATAGAACCAGGCATCTTTGGCGGCTTGTTCATCCAGAGTGTATCGATGCAGTGCCGACGCGTAATCATTGTTTGCATTGTTGAAGTAATAGGCGCCGGTATTCTCCAGGGCGATGAAAAAATTGCGGTCACGAAAGCTCTGCCGGTACTGTTCCATCTCCTGTTCAGCTTCGCGGGTGAAATCCGGGTCACTCTGGTTTGTGGCCCAGCGCTTAATGACGCTTGAGGTCGCGAATTGCTGCGACAGCGCGATTTCCCGGTCCAGTGGTTGTGACAGGCGGGCGCTGTCGTAGAGCACCTGTATCTCTGCAATTCGTTGCCCCCACTGCTCAATGATCGTCGTGGCGGAGCGGTTAAACAGATACAGCGCAATCAATGACGAGACAAAAATAAGCCCGGCCGTTATTAAGATGAAACGGTACTTCAGACTCAATGGTGTACTCCATAGGAAAGTCCCTTTATGGAGAAAAGTGTAGTACAGAGGCCCGCATCTGCCTGTGGATTGTTAAGGCGGGGTCTGGTTTTCTTACCGATGGCCGTGCCGCAAGTGGCGACACACCATCAGCGAGGCTGCCCCTGCAATGCCAGTTCGCGAATAATATTGGCCATATACCGCGTGGCCAGGGGGCGTTCACGGTTGCGGTTCCAGAGCAGGCCAGGGGTGCGAATCGGCGTTGGGTTTTCCAGCGCCACCGCAACCAGATCCGGCTCGCCGCTCAGGGCATTGTCGGAGACGATGCTGCACAACCGCGTGCGTCGCACCAGTTCCACCATGGGGGAAATGGCGTTCATCTCCGCCACCACCTGAGGTTCGGCCCCTGCGGCGTCAAAGCACTCGTCGAGCAACTGCCGGGTTGAGAAATTGCGGGTCAGCAGCGCCAGCGGCAAGCCATTGAGTTCAACCATACGCACCCGCTTGCGTTTCGCCAGCGGATGGCTCGGGCTCATGATCAGTTTCAATTCCTCATTGAACAAGGGCTCGAACCAGAGCCCACGCGGCACCGCAGGGCGGTAGGAAATGCCCAGATCCAGCGTGCCCGTCTCCAGGCCCTGGGCGATCTGGTCGCCGGACAATTCCTCGACCACCACCTTCACTCGCGGAAACTTATCCATAAAGGCGGCCAGGCACTGCGGAATCAGCTGCACGTTGAAGCTGTGTGTGGCCGCAATGCGCAATTCCCCGGTCAGTTGATCGGGCGGCGCTTTCAACGCCCCAACGGCGGCGTCTACCTGTTTCAGAATGGGCGTAATGGTGTCCACAAAATCACGCCCTGCCTGGGTCAGCGATACCGACTTGCCATCCCGGTTAAACAGGGCAACCGACAGTTCATCTTCCAGTTGTTTGATCTGGTGCGACAGCGTCGATTGGGTGACGTGAGTGCGCTCAGCCGCCCGGGTGAAGTTTTGCACCTCGGCCAGCGCCACGCAGTAACGTAAGTGCCTCAGTTCCATGGTCGCTCCGATTGGCTGTGCGTTTATCTATCGATGGTATCGATCATTAATATCGAAATATATCATTTTTGTAAATGGTTCGGTGGGGATAACGTGAGGGCAACTCGACAACAATCACAATAAACATCGGAGCCGACCATGAAGATAGGGCGCGAAACCACGCCGAAAACGGCCATTTGCACCTCCAACGAGCACACCATCGTGGTGCGCGGCCAGGACCTCTGTCAGGACCTGATCGGCCAGACCAGCTTTACCGACTATTTCCTGCTGTTGCTGACCGGTAAACAGCCCACCGATACCGCCCGCAAGGTGGTGGACGCCACGCTGGTGTCCATTGCTGAGCACGGCTTTGTACCGAGCATTCAAGCCAGCCGCATGACCTATGCCGCAGCCCCGGATGCCCTGCAAGGCGCGGTCGCCGCCGGCATTCTGGGCTGTGGCCCGGTCATCCTGGGCGCCTCGGAAACCGCCGGGAAAATGTTCGTGCGCATCCGTGAACGCATGAGCGACGGCACCAGCCTCGATGATGCCGCCCTGGCCGAAGTACAGGCCCTGCGCGCCGAACGCCAGCCGATTCCGGGTTACGGCCACCCCCTGCACAAGTCCCGCGATCCCCGTGTCGATGCCTTGTTCAAGGTTGCCCGCGAGGCCGGTGCGAACCTCGACTTTATTGCGACCGCCGAAGCCGTCGAGCGCGCCATTCCCCAGGTGATCAGCAAGGAACTCAAACTGAACGTATCGGCCGCCATTCCCGCCGTGTTGCTGGGCGTTGATTTCCCGGTCTCGGCCCTGCGTGGCATACCGATTCTGGCACGCACCGCCAGCCTGATCGCGCATCTTTCCGAAGAAGCCGAACAGCCGAGCGGCTTTGCGCTCTCCTACCAGGCAACCCAAAACCTGGACTACACCGGCGAGACGCCAGACGGCTATTCAGCCTGATCACCGAGGAAGACTGCATATGATCAAAGTACTCGAAGGCATTACCGTGATCGAGCAAGGCACCTTCATTACCGGCCCGGCGGCCGGGATGTTGCTCGCGGATCTCGGTGCGAACGTCATTAAGGTAGAAATGCCCGGCTCTGGCGACCCCTTTCGCGCCTTCAAAGGCGGCCTGTACAGCCCGCATTACCAGACCTACAACCGCAACAAACGCAGCATCGCGCTGAACACCAAAGAGCCGGAAGACCTGGCGATTTTCGACGACCTGATTCGCGATGCCGATGTCTACATCCAGAACTTTCGCCCCGGCGCCGCCGACCGCCTGGGTGCGGGCGAAGACCGCCTGCGTGAACTGAACCCGGGGCTGATTTACTGTTCCATCAGCGGTTTCGGTCCGGACGGCCCCTATGCCGGCCGGCCGAGTTACGACACCGTGGCCCAGGCCGCCAGTGGCTTTCTCAAGCTATTGATTAACCCGGAAAACCCGCGCGTGGTCGGCCCGGCCATGGCCGATGCGATGTCTGGCTTTTACGCTGCCTACGGCATTCTGGGCGCGTTGTATGAGCGCAGCCAAACCGGCAAAGGCCGCAAAGTCGAAGTCTCGATGCTCGAAGCCATGTGCCACTTCAACCTCGATGCCTTCACCCACTATTTCTCCGAAGGCGAGATTATGGGGCCCTACAGTCGGCCTCAGGTATCGCAGAGCTACGTGATGGAATGCGCCGATGGCAAGTGGGTGGCGCTGCACATGTCGTCGCCCGAAAAATTCTGGCAGGGCCTGGCCAATGCCCTTGGTTACCCGGAACTGCTGCAGGATGCGCGCTTCAGCACCCGCGAGGGGCGCATCGAGCATCAGGACCAGATGATCGAGGTGCTCAAGCCCATCTTCCGGCAGCACAGCCGCGACACCTGGTGTCAGCGCCTGGAAGCCGAAGACGTGCCGCACGCGCCCATGTACGACTCGAACGAAGTGCTCGAAGACGCTCAGTTCAAACACCTGCAGTTGGAAGTTTCAACGCAGCATCCCGAAATGGGCACCTTCCGGTCGGTGCGCTCGCCCGTATCCTACGACGGAGAGCGGCCGGTCAGCATTACCGCACCACCGACACTGAACGAACACCGCGACGCCATCGTCGCTGAACTTCAGGCACGCAAAAAATAAGAAACAGTGAGGGCCAACCCCATGTTCGAATTGCCGAAAAAAGAAGACATATTCAACCACGGTATTCCATCCACACCGGATGACATCACCGAGATCGTCATCAAAGCCATGGGCCAGACCGGGAACCCGCGCTTGCGCGAGATTCTGACCGCCCTGGTCAAGCACCTGCACGCCTTTGGCCGCGAGGTAAAACTGAACGATGAGGAATTCACCCAGGCGCTCGATGCTGTGACCCGCCTTGGGCACTTAAGCGTTGGCAAGCACAACGAAACCGTGGTGATGTCCGATGCGCTCGGCTTTTCCACCCTGGTGATGATTCTGAACCAGAACCGCGATGCCGATCAGATGTCGCCCGCCTTGCTTGGCCCGTTTTATACCCGCAAAGATCCGGAATACCCAAACGGCTTCAACATCGCCCGGGATACCCCCAAAGAAAGCGATATTCCTCTGTTCGTGCGCGGCCGTGTGCAGGATAAACACGGCAAGCCACTGGCCAATGCCCTGGTCGAAGTCTGGCACGCCTCACCGGAAGGCCTGTACGACAACCAGGATGAAACCATGCCGGCCAACAACCTGCGCGGCAAATTCCGCACCGACGGTGACGGCCAGTTTCATTTCCGCACCATTCGCCCGGCCAGCTACCCGATTCCCACCCACGGCCTGGTCGGCGACATGTTGCGCGCCCAGGGCCGCCACCCGTTCCGTGCGGCGCACCTGCACTTCACCGTCTCTGCCGACGACCACGCCACCCTGGTGACGCAGATCTTCCCGCAAGACGATCTGTTCGTGGAATCGGACTGTGTGTTCGGTGTCACCAGTGCCGACCTGGCCATCGACTTCCCGATGCACGACGACGGCAAAGCGCCGGACGACGACGTAACCGGCGCCTACTGCACACTGGATTTGACCTTTGATTTATCACCCGGTGAATCGCGCTTGCCGCAATCACCGATCAATGCCTGACGACAAACAAACGACCCGTTGTTAACGCAAGACTCTAAAAACAAAACAAGAGAGAGACGAAGCCATGAAAACAACCATTACCCGGGGCGCTCTGGCGGCCACCCTGACGCTGGCAGCCACCCTGCCAACCCTGGCAAACGCCGAAGAAACCATTAACCTCACGGTCGGTTCCAGCCACCCCACCACCATCCCCTGGGTCGGTATGATTCCGGGTGTGTTCATTCCCGAAGTGGACCGCATTCTGGCCGAAAGCGGCGACTATGAAATCAACTGGACCGAAGCCTACGCCGGCCAGTTGTATGGCGCCAACGCCACACTCACCTCAGTGGGCGATGGTATTGCCGACATCGGCTGGGTATTCAGCTACCTCGAAGGCTCGCGCATGCCGCTGAGCCAATTGAGTGCCTACACGCCGTTTACCACCAGCGACCCGGAACTGATTCTGGATGTGTTTGTCGACCTCATTAACGACCAGCCTGAACTGGCCGACGAATGGGAAGGCAACAACGTGGTGTTCCTGGGCGCGACCGCGTCTGACACCTACGACATCTACACCAACTTCCCGGTTAACGATTTATCCGACCTCGACGGTCGTCGCATTTCCGCCCCGGGTGTGTTGGGTGTCTGGCTCGACCCAGTGAACGCCACCCCGGTCGATGGCACCTTGGCCAGCTACTACACCGACATTCAGACCGGTGTGTCGGAAGGTGTTGTCACTCTGGCCACCGGTGCTTTGCCCGCGCGCATTTACGAAGTGGCCCCGTACATCACTCAGGTGAACCTGGGCGTGGTGTTCTCGGGCGGTATTGCCATCAACCTTGATCGTTTCGAAAGCCTGCCTGAGGAAGTTCAGGATGCGATGAAGCAAGCCGGTGCTGTTTACACCGCTGCCCACGGCCGCGACCTGGCCGAACGCTACCAGAGCTCGCTCGACCGCATGGTGGAACTGAGTGCCGAGGGCAACAACCCGGTGCAGATCACCGCCCTCACGGCCGCCCAGCGCCAGGAGTGGATTGATGGCATGCCCGACCTGGCGCAGCAGTGGGTCGATAACAACGAAGCCCGCAACCTGCCCGCGAGCGACATTCTGCAAGCCTACATGAACGCCATTCGTGAGCGTGGCGTTCAACCGGAACGCGCCTGGGACGAACTCTGAGTTCGGTACCCACTTAGACGCAACGGCCGGGCATCTCCCGGCCGTTACCACGGTCACTCCCTGGAGCAGTAAGCCATGAACGTTAAATCGCTAGTATTCGGCCAGGGCACCGGTAACAGTCTGTTTGGCTACCTGGTGGACGGCCTGAACGCCGCCGGGTCGCTGTTGATCTTTGCCATCATGGCACTGATTTGTGCCGATGTGTTATCCCGCAATCTGTTTAACCAACCCATCGATGGCGTGGCCGAAATGGTCGCCGCCTCGATCGTGATGATCGTCTTTCTGCAGTTGGCCAGCACACTGCGCCACGGCCGCCTGGCGCAGGCCGACATCTTTATTTACGGCTTTACCGTCTCATTCCCTCGCATTGGGCGCAGCCTGACCACCCTGTATTACCTGGCGGGCGCCGCCATGTTGGGCGTGGTGTATCAGGGCACCGTACCGGTACTGATGCGCGCGATCGATCGCAATCAATTCTTTGGTGTGGAAGGTGTGTTTACCTTCCCCGTCTGGCCCATTCGTACCGTGGTGGTGGTGTGCGCGGCCGTGACCGTACTGCAATTTTTGGTGTTGGCCGTGCGCGAAGCCATTTGCGTGGTGCGCGGTACGCCGATTAACGCACCCGCCGCCAAGGCCAACGCCACCTCTAGTTCAGGAGAACCCTCATGACCGGTTTGGAAATTGGCCTGGTCGCCGTTGTGGTCATGCTGGTGCTGATTTACATCGGCATGCACATCAGCATCGCGCTGATGCTGGTGTCGTTCGGCGCCATTGCCACCCTGCGTGATTCCGGCCTGGCCACGCGCATGGTCGCCGCCGCCGCGAACGATTCGCTCGGCAGTTATTTGTACGGCGTAGTGCCCTTGTTTGTGTTGATGGGCCTGCTCGTCGTGGTCTCCGGTGTGGGGCGCGATACCTTCGATGTGTTTCAGCGCCTGCTGCGCAAAGTGCGCGGTGGCCTCGGGCTGGCGACCGTGGGTGCCAATGGCATTTTCGCCTCCATTACCGGCATCAGTGTGGCCTCGGCAGCGGTGTTTACCCAGGTCGCGGTTCCCGAAATGCGTCGCCATGGCTACACCCCGAAATTCTCGGTGGGCGTGGTCGCCGGTAGCTCGGTGCTGGGCATGTTGATTCCCCCCTCATTGCTGATGATTGTGTATGGCGTACTGGCGGAACAATCGGTGGGCCGGATGTTCATTGCCGGCATTATTCCCGGCCTGATTCTGGCGGTCAGCTTCTGCATCACCATCATGGTGCTGGCTTACGCCTTCCCGTCGTTCATGAATCAGGAAGGGCACCAGCCTGTGGTAGATCCCGAAGGTGTGAGCCCCTCGCGCCTGGAGCTGGCGAGCAAGCTCATCCCGATTCTGATTCTTATGCTGCTGGTGTTGGGCGGCTTGTACTCCGGGTTCTTTACACCCACCGAAGCCGGTGCCGTAGGGGCCTGTGGTGCGCTGGTTCTGGCGCTGGCAAAACGCCGCTTAACCTGGGGATCCTTCTACAAGGTGCTGGGTGAAACCGGCCATGTAGCGGTGTCGATTCTGTTCCTGATTCTGGCGGCCTCTCTGTACAGCCGCATGCTGGCGCTTACCGGTTTGCCGATGTCCGTCGCGCAATGGGTGACCTCGCTCGACCTGGCCGTGTATGAATTTCTGTTCGTGTATTTGCTGGTCATCATTCTGATGGGCTGCATCATCGATTCGGTGTCGATCATGCTGATTGTGCTGCCGATCGTGTTGCCGATTGCCCAGTTCTTCGGGCTCGACTTAATCTGGTTTGGGGTGATTACCGTGGTTGCCGTTGAGATTGGCCTGGTCACACCACCGTTTGGGATCTCGGTGTACACAGTAAAAGCCAGCCTGAACGACGACACCGTCTCGGTAAAAGAAATCTTCAAAGGGGTAACCCCCTTCTTCATCGCCATGCTGTTCGCACTCTTCGTGCTCACGGTGTTTCCAGCGCTCTCTACCACGCTGGCTTACCTATATTAGAGGTATCTGCTGCCATGACATCAATGTCGACCGCACCCCTGGAAGACGCGCGCCACACCCCGCTGGATGACTGCGCGCTCAACCAACTGTTCTACGGCGCCCGCACCTTTGCCTACTGGCAAGACCGGCCCGTCGACGACAACAAGCTGCGCCAACTGGCCGAGCTTTCCGGCCTGGCCCCGACCAGCATGAACTGCAACCCGCTGCGCATCTATTTTCTGCGCTCGGCCGAAGCACGCGAGCAACTGGTGTCCGCACTTAAGGAAGGTAACGTAGAGAAAGTGCGCCAGGCCCCGGTGACCGCCATACTGGCCTACGACCGCCGCTTCTACGACAACCTGCCAACCCTGTTCCCCCACAACAAAGACGCCCGGTCATTATTTGTTGGCAACGAACCCCTGCGCGAAGAAACCGCCTTTCGCAACAGCAGCCTGCAGGGTGGCTATTTCATACTGGCGGCGCGCGCGTTAGGGCTCGATTGCGGCCCGATCTCCGGTTTCGATAACGACAAGGTCGACCAGATTTTCTTCGGTACCGAAAACCCGCACCTGCGCAGCAACTTTATTTGCAACCTGGGTTACGGTGACGAAACCCGGCTGCACGCGCGCGGCCCGCGCCTGAGTTTTGAAGAAAGCTGCCGGCTGTTGTAAGCCGGCGTTTAACGCAAACGTGAACAGATGTAGACATCGTCACAACGGTGACGAACCAACAAACAACGACAAACAAGAACAACAAGAGGATTCTGAAATGTGCAGACTGTGTGACGCCACCAAAGCCAGCGGCCATTCCGAAGGCCGCAGAGACTTCCTGAAAATGGCCGCCGCCACCGGCGCTGTAGCCGCCTCCATGCCGCTACTGGCCGGGGGCGCACAAGCCGACGCCCACTCACCCCAAGCCCAAATGCCCACCGGCATCGGCAACGAAGGCCGCCGCACCCTAATCAAAGGCGGCGCGGTGATGTCGATGGATCCATCAGTAGGCGACCTGCCGGTGGGCGACGTACTGCTCGAAGGCAAGCGCATTGTGCAAATCGCCCCGTCGATCAGCGTGGGAGAAGACGTTGCTGTCATCGATGCCAAAGGCAAAGTCGTCATGCCAGGCTTCATCGACACACACCATCACCAGTTCGAAACCGCCCTGCGCAGCTTCCTGGCCGATGGCATTCTCATTAACGATGGCCAGCCGCACAGCGAGCGCAACTATTACGAGACGATACTGCAGAACTTCTCGATGCACTACCGCACCGAAGACGTCTACATCAACGAACTGTTCGCCGGCCTGTCACAACTCGACGCCGGTGTAACCACGGTGATGGACGTCAGCCAGATCCACCATTCTCCGGAGCATTCCGACGCGGCCATTCTGGGCCTGAAAGACGCCGGCCGCCGCGGCGTGTTCGGTTACTTCGAAGGCTGGGGCGACCGCGCCCAATACCCGCAGGATGCCACCCGCCTTCGCCAGCAGCACTTTGCCTCCGACGACCAACTGACCAGCATGGTAATGGGCGGTGAAATCTACCTGCCGGGTTACGAAGAAGCCTGGCGCATCGGCCGCGAACTGAACCTGCCGATTGCCCTGCACGTGGTAGGCACCTTCGGCATGGCCGACACCTTCGACCAACTGGCGCGCGACGGCCAGTTCGGTGCCGATAACATCTTCATTCACATGACCGGCATGAGCGACATGGCGTGGCAGGCCGCCGCCGATGCGGGTTCTCACGTATCCCTTTCAGTACCCATCGAGATGACCATGCGCCACGGCATGCCACCCATCCAGAAGTGCTTGGACATGGGCCTGCAACCTTCGCTTTCCAGCGACGTGGAATGCACCATGACCGCCGACCCCTTCACCCAAATGCGCTCCACCATGACGCTGCAACGCGCCTTCGTAAACGAAAAGGCCCTGGCCGGTGAAGACAACCTGCCAGGACTGCTCACCGCCCGCGATTGCATCCGCTTCCACACCCTCGAAGGCGCCCGAGGCCTGAAGCTCGACCACAAAGTCGGCAGCCTTACCCCGGGTAAAGAAGCTGACATCATTCTGTTGGATGCCGAAGCTATTAATGTAACCCCACTGAACCACGTACCCGGTGCGGTAGTAACGCTAATGGAGCGTAACAACGTCGATACCGTGCTGGTCGCTGGCAAAATCCGCAAATGGCAGGGTAAGCTGGTGGATGTGGATGTAGACCACCTGCGTGGGCAGTTGGAAGCCAGTCGGGATTATTTGTTTGAAGCCGCAGGCATAGAGCAAGACCTGTTCCGCAGCTGACAGCGCCTGCTCAACCAAGCCAGGCAGCCCCAACAGGCTGCCTGGCAACTCTAGTGGGAGGGCAGTCCCCTGCGCGACCGATAACAAAACCAACCCCAGACCCCCACCCCGTTCAGCCTGAGCCTGTCGAAGGCCCTTGGGGAGCAAACCTACCTGAGCCCCCATAAACCGAGGGGGCGCGAATGACACCCCTCAGCAGATAAATACTTGCCAACTTCGTCACAGAGTGCCATGGTGAACTGACAGCTGAATTTGACTTGGTGTGCCCTGTAACCGGCCGGGCTGTAGTAACTTTAGTGTGTGTATACCGGAACCTTCATGGTCTGCTTTACTGCCTCGTTGATTGTGATTTCGATCGCGTATTTGGGGTTCCCAGGTTGCCATTGCGACCCTGATATCGGAGATAGTTGTCGGAACAGACTGATTTGTAGGATTTGATATCAGGTGGTGGTGAGGGTGGAAAAAATGGCTATAAGCCCACTACTTGGGGGCTTCGCAGCATTTTCTCTCGTAAGTCTTTTGAAGGGCTTGCTGGGATATATGTCTTGGTAGCAATGAATAAGCTGTTAACTGGAGAGGAGTGCATGGATCAAAGCCTTGCAGATGAATTGATTGACATGATGCAGGAAGACCAGCTTGTGCTGCGGCAGCTCTTCGATTCAGGTGAGTTGCCTTCTGAGTCTTATCATCCTCAAATGAAAACCCTGCATGAGCATAATTCTTCCCGTCTGAAAGAGGTTATTGGCCGTCACGGCTGGCCCGGCATTGCGTTGGTCGGGGAAGACGCTGCCGAAGCTGCATGGCTTATCGGTCAGCATTCCGTTTCAGATACTGACTTCATGGCCGAGTGTGCCTGCTTGCTGGAGGATGCCGTTGCAAGAGACAATGTGGCAGGATGGCAGCTTGCATTTCTTCAGGATCGGGTGCGTACTTTATCTGGCAAGCCTCAATACTACGGGACCCAGTTTGACCGTGATGAAAATGGGTGGCCAACTCCGTTTCCCATAGAAGACTCTGATACTGTCAATGAACGTCGTGCGCGCGTTGGGCTAAACTCCTTGGAGAAGCGCCAGGCACAAATGACTGAGCAGGAGCGGAAGCGCCGTGCCAATATCGAACAAACCAGTTAACAAAACGCGTCACTCGGACGCCCTTGTCTCCGCTTCGCTACTTCAAGGTCGCCGGTGCGCTCTGCGTTAAAGTACTCCAAGGAGTCAGAGCTTTATCAAAACTCTAGCGTTCATTGATGAGTCAGGAAATACAGACTTAGATACCTCCAAGTTGGACGTATCTAAGTATTTTATCGTGTGTGCTGTCGTTATAGATGACGTTCAATTTGATTCGTTAGTACAGGGGGTTGAAGCTATTCGTGAAAAATACTTCCAAATAGGGGAGATAAAATCGAGTAGTGTTAGAGATAGAGATGGTCATGCGCGACGCATAAAAATACTCGATAGTATATTAGAGTTAGATTTCAAGTTTTACGCAGTAGCAATAGAGAAAGATTCTTTAAGCCGTGATGGTGGTTTACAGTATAAAAAATCATTTTTAAAATTTATTAATGGCCTTCTATACAAACAGTTATTTGAAAACTTTCCCAGTATTTTGGTATTCGCCGACGAGCATGGTGGTGACGAGTTTAAGCTAAGCATTAGAAAATATATAGAAAATAATCATAAGCCAGATCTGTTTTGGGAGTCCGAGTTAAATTTGGTTTCAAGTAAGGACAATGTACTTGTTCAACTAGCTGATTTTCTTGTTGGAACGCTTGCGAAAGTTTACGAAGGTAAGTCAAATCCGGCTCTATTAGAAAGTTATAGATCGTTGCTAAAGTCAAAGGCTTTAGATGTAAAAGAATGGCCAACTAAGTATCAGGCATATTTCGAACCAGACAAAACGACCAAGGAGTATGATCGCTTCATTCATTCTCACGCGCTTTATAAAGCAGAAATATATATTGAAAAGTACCGGGAGTACAATGACGAAGAGACAAGGATCCAAGTGTGTGTTTTAAGCCATCTAGTTTTTAATAGTCGACTATCGTCCGATGACGGTTATATTGCAACTAAGGGATTGCTGGAACATTTGCAAAACTGTGGTTTTAGGGGCGTATCAGAGTACGCCATCAGATCCCAGATCGTATCAAAGCTAAGAGATAAAGATGTGATAATAGCTAGTTGTCATCAGGGTTACAAAATACCCAGCAGCTACTCAGATCTCTATGACTTTGTTGAGCGGGTAAATAGTCTAGTTCTTCCACTATTAGAGCGTTTTAACAAGGCTAGGAATAGTTATTTAGTTGCTAGTAAAGGCGATATAGATTTACTAAAAGGGCCTAAATACCCTGAGTTGGTTGAATTCTTACACATACTCAACAAATGATTTAACAAGCCGCTCCAGTCTTAAGGAGCCTAAGAGGACAGGCGAATTAGTCGACTATTGGGTAAATAGGACATGCACGGAAGCCAGCTATCAAAAATGCAATTGTCATAGGTTGGTGCTATTGTTGTGACGGGTGTCCACACAGCATTCTCGAACCTGAACTCACGCCTCAATTGGTAGAACTTATATGAATGAAGAAATGATGGAGTATGTTGAGAGAGAGAGGCGTGAGCGCGTGGACAAGCAAAATGCCATGTACGCTGAACTTCAAGAACGAGAGTCGGAACTTTCGAAATACAGAGAGATGTTAAGAGCGAGGGAGCAAGAGCTAGATCTATATAAGAACCAGTTGAAGGAAGATCAAATTGAAAGAGAAAGATATTTTAGAAATGAGCTTAGTGAACGGGATAAGCTAATAGAGCTCCGCGAAAAGGAATTGTATTCTCGTCAAAAAGAAATGGAGCGGCAGTTTTCCGAAAGATTTGAAGAGACAGAAGAGTTACGTGAAAGGCTTCAAAATGAACTTATTCAAAAGGAAGCCGAACTAAATAATCTTCTTATTGAAGCTGAACGTGAGAAAGAAAGATATCGTGAGGAGAGTCGAAAATCTATTGAGTCAAAGTCCCAAAAGTTTGTAGATTCAGCGCTTCAGTTGCTTAGCAAGAAGGAGACGAAGTTTCATGATATTTCAAGAAATTGGTCAATAGTCGGTGCCTTCTCAATTGTATTTGGAATAGGCTTTGCAGTGTATACGATGATAAATAGTGCTGATTTGTTCCACCAAGCATCTAACAGCCTCTCATACTATTTATATTCACTCTTTCGTGGTCTTATTGTTGTTAGTCTTTTTGGAGCCTTATCTAGGTATGCATTTGTTCTCAGCAATTCATTTATGCACGAATCTTTAAAAAGTGGCGAAAGGCTGCATGCTATTAAGTTTGGAGAGTTTTACCTAGATGCATATGGAGCTGATGCAGAGTGGGAACAACTCAAGGAAGCGTTTGAAAACTGGAATATCAGTGGAAGTAGTGCATTTTCTAAAAAAGATATAGATTCTAAAAGTAGTGATTTAGCTGGGGCAATATTAGCAAGTCTAGAGAAAGCAACAAGACTAGAATCGGAGAAGAGTTCACGATGATTGTATAATGGACGCATATCAAGGTCTAATAGGGCCTAACAGGACAGTGCACAGTAGTAGAAACAGTTTGAGACGACCCAATAGGACATGGACGACCCAATAGGACATGCACATTGCTCGACTATCAAGATCATTTAGAGCATAGTCTTTGACTATTTGTTGTGATGGGTGCCTCGCTTGCTTTAGCAAATGCGAAGTTAAGCCTCTTGGTACGGGAGTTTAACATTGGTAGAGTTTTTAAGAAGTGTTCCAACGGTAATTTGGTCGGTAACATTGGGTTCTCTGATTACTTTTCTTGGGGTATTAGTTTCTAATAGAAACAATAGAAAGAGATTGGAAATCCAGCTAAGCCATGATAGAGAGCTTAAAGCAATAGAAAGAAAGGTCTCAATTAGGCGCGAAGTTTATTTAAGTGCGGTTGAAGAGTTAGTCAAAGCAAATAATTATCTTGGGTCTCTTGCTCAAGTAGATCTTACCAAAACAAATATCGCTGAGGGTATTCAAGGTTTCTTCATATCGGCAGCCAAATTAGGGTTAATTGCCGAGCATGAAACTGGAAAAGCATTAAACGATTTGATGTTGGCATATAGTGCTCTGTCATTTAGGTTGCTAGCAAAAGTGTCACCTATTACTAATTTGAGAGTTGATATAGATATCATAGATGGCCACTATGAAGAGTCTCAAACAGAAATTAAAAGAATTATAGCAGCAATGAACAATCAAAATGAGTCAGGGGAACCAAGTAAAGCTGTATTCGAGGCCTTGAACAAGTCTTTTGAATTTCATATCAATAGATCAAAAGAACTAACAGAAGAAAGAGGTCAGCACTGGGACAAAGTAAATGAACTCACAAGGGAATTTGCAATAGAAGTAGCCCAAGAATTGAAAGCAATATCACTGCTTCAAACCCATGTTATGGTCGGTATACGTAAAGAATTAGATATTGAAACAGATGTCGAATTCTATAAGCAGCAGACGCTAAGTAGCGTCGAAAAAGTTACCAAACAGCTTGATGAGTTTATATCTGCAATGGATAAGCAGGATTAACCGAGACTAAAGACTAGACGGACAGGCACAATCGAGCATTATCGAGACATATATAGACGATAGACGCCCGACACCGATATTGTCGAGATGACTAATAGGACTGAAAAGGTTAATAGGACATGCACATTGCTCGACTATCAAGATCATATTGTCCATAGGTTTTAGCTATTTTTGTGATGGGTGTCCAGCTTGCGCCTCTTTTATATGCTGACGGCCAAGGTATCCCGAGGGATGACGTACATGCATATTCTTGGTTTAGTGTGGCATTACGTGACGTTAAAGATCCGCCAATGGACTCACTCAGTCCTCTCCTGGACCTCGACCCAATGGGTAAAGATGAAGCTAGGGTGGTAGCAAAAAATCTCCGAGGGAGGCTTGCTGAGCAAGGCCTAACAGGACAGACACCGTAGTAAAAAAGTTTGAAATAACTCGGTCATAGAAATTTGTATTAGATGCGTTGCAAGGAAATTAATGGATAGGGTTAATCTGCATGAAAACCTGCCAAATTCCCGGTATTCAAGCGCAGCAGGGCCTCAGGTTGCCCTGTGACACGATTTTTTTAATCACGGACTAGAAGGACAGGCACAATAGTAAAAACAGTTTGAGATGCTTCAGTCAAAGAGATTTGTTTGAGGAGTGTTGCAAGAAAATTAGTGGATAGGGTTAATCTGTAGGACCTAATAGCGGGCCTAACAGGACAGGCACCGTAGTAATAAGTTTGAAATACCTCGGTCATAGAAATTTGTTTTAGGTGGGTTGCAAGAAAATTAGTGAATAGGGCTAATCTGCACGAAAACCTATCAAATTTCCGGTTTTCAAGCGCGGAAGTGCCTCAGGTTGCCCTGTGACAAGATATTTTTAATAAGTGGGTGTTTAGGTAAGTAGCTCTGCCAACCCAAGCCCGGGAGTTCTCTGGTAGCCGAACTGTTGGAACTTGGATTTTATTGAAATGGCGGTACCCACGAGCCCTTTAAACTGGCTCTCGAAGTGTTGGGTGTTGTAGATCCAATGTTCAGCATCGATGTTTAGGCGTTCAAGAATCGGCGGTATGCCATTGTCGATACTCCCACGCTTGTCATCCCTAAGTTGTCGCCCGGTCCAGTCTACCAGTTCCAGGTAATCCTGCAGCCGGAAGGGGAGGCCAGCAGGCATGTCCTGTCGCGGGTAACCTGCAAACGGGAATAGTAATGAAGGCTGATGTGGCTCTGTTGATTCCGGATCTTCTTGGGCCGTAACTATTCGTTGTTTGGCGGAAGTGTACTCTGAAGTTTCTGGTGTGGCGGCCATTTGTGCCCGAATGGGGTTTAAGTCTACATAGGCTAAGCAGGTTGCCAGAGCTGTTTCATCCAGCAAAGCCTGAGATTTAAATCTTGCCTCCCAGAATCTGCCTGTGCAACTGTCTTCCGCATTGGCTTGTCGTGCTATATCTTCATTGAGAGCCCTCATGAACCAGCTGATCGACATCAGGCGTTCGCGCCATTCTGCTACCAGTTCTGAAATGACTCTGAGTTGCTCTTCATACAGCTCTTTACTGGCCAGATACTCATGGCTGAGATGGTTACCGGCATACAGGCTGTGCCAGCGCTGTATGACTTCGCTATCCGACCACGCCTTGGCTTTCTCAGCGTTGATGTGCAAAACCACATGGTAGTGGTTGGACATGACGGCATAGGCGCAGATATCGAGCGCATACACCTCGGCGAGCTGTAGCATGCGTTGCTCAATCCATCCGCGCCGGTGTTCGTAATCGTTACCGGAATGCTCATCGCGCCCGCATAGGAATGCGCGGCGCACACAGCGGGAAGTGCAGTGGTAATAAGGTGTCGCCTCCAGGGCGATCTGGCTTTTCCTTGAACGCGGCATAATGTCTAACCCTGACGGTATGCGATAACTGTATAAACTACTGGATATGCGTTGTTGGGTCAAGTATTCAGGTGGGTGTCTCAAGAGGCCCAATATATGTCCCAAGAGGCCACCTAATAGAAAATGCACATTAGTCGTCTATTAAAACAAACTAAGCCCATGGTTAGATGCTATCGGCTGTGATGGGTATCCACAATTTACTTCTTCAGTTTATGGATAGATTAGAATCACGAAAACTGAAGCAATCATATACAATGCAAACGCTAAAAAGAACGCCCTCAAAAAAGTTCTTTCTATCCCTAGATGAAAACCTGCAAAGATCATTGTTTTTCTTAAGGTAAATTGTCTGATTATCAATAAACTACTGACGCTTAGTAATAGGGTAACTACCATGTGTTTTGGATCAAACCCTACCAGGATTCTTTTGATGAAGAGAATGGAAAATGCGCAGATGTAGAGCGAAAGGAACAATTTCCAGAAAGTATTTCTATCAGCCATCAATTGCTCCCTTTGATAAAGTAGCGTTGCACTAACGTTAGTCTAACAGGCCAGAGTGGCCTAATAGAACATATACAGAGTCCACTATCAGAGCTAAAGAATTCATAGGTCTATGCTATTGCTTGTAATGGGTTTCTAGCGAGTTGTTGTCGTCTTCCGCATATGACGGCACGCTTAAGGATGGCTCACAGATGACCCGCCGCTGCTGAAGCCGGGTTCAGCGCCTGAGCTCCACCGCCACCTCAACAACAATGGCATGACGCCTGGCCAGCGCCTGGCGGTCGTCGTCGTAGCCACCCCCGATAACCGTTGCAACGGGAATGCCCCGCTGCAGCAACTTGCTCAGCACCAGCCGGTCGCGCTGCCGGATGCCCGCTTCTGAAATGTTCAGGCGCCCCAGCGGGTCACCGGTAAACACGTCCACACCGGCGTCGTACAACACGATGTCCGGTGAGCAACGCCGCAGTGCCTCGTCCAGCGTGTTGTTTACGACCTCCAGATAGTCATCGTCCTCCATGCCGTTGGGCAAACCTACGTCCATATCACTGGTTTGCTTGGTGAAGGGAAAATTGGTTTCGCAATGAATGGAGCAGGTAAAGGCACCTTCATCATCCTTCAGCAAGGCCGCGGTTCCGTCGCCCTGATGCACGTCGCAGTCAAAGATCAGTACTTGTCGGATATCGGATTGCCTGAGCAGCACATGCGTGGCAATGGCCAGATCGTTCAGAATGCAAAAACCGGAGGCGTGGTCGTAGTGCGCATTGTGGGTGCCGCCTGCCAGGTGACAGGCCAGACCCTGATGCAGTGCCAACTGGGCGGTAAGCACGGTACCGGAAGGCGCCAGTAAGGTGCGTTTGACCAGGCCCTCGCTCCAGGGCAGGTTCATCTGGCGTTGTTCGTCGCGTGATAGTGTGTTGTTGATGAACCGGGCCAGATACGCCGGAGAGTGAGTCTGGTTCAGCCAGTGGTAACGGCACTTGCCCGGTCGGTAGGTGTTGTCGGGGGTCAGCAGTCCCTGACCGCGCAGGTAGTCCGCCAGCATTCCAAACTTTGCCATCGGGAACCGGTGTTTGGGCGGGAACGGGAAACTGTAGTCGGGGTGGTGCACCAGGGGCGGCAAGCCAGACATCGGGTTATCCTAAGTGTTAACGCCGCAGCGGGCTGCGGTTGTGCCAATTCAGATCAGTCGTTTTCCCCGACGGTCTCGTCAAAGTGGGCCGGGTCAAATACCATGCGCCCGCTTATCGCGGTCATGGCGTCGGTTGGTTGCTCGTAAACCCACACAGCATCCTTGATAACCTGGTCGCCCGTTACGAAGTCGTAGTAGGTGGCGTGGCCTTTGAACGGGCAGTAGGTTCGGGTGCCCGAAGGTTGGAGGGTTCCCGAGAGCAGGGCATCCCCAGGCAGATATTGGCGGTCGGGATAGCCTTTCTCGCTCAATTGAACGGCCTGGCGGGTCTCGGCGATAATGTCGTCGCCCAGGCGCACAGTAACGGGGGCAGAATGGGGTGTCAGGGTGATGCGCCCGTCAGGGTTGTGAATCATTGGGAGCTCCGTCTTGGTGATTGCCAGTGGCCAAGTGTAGTCAATATTGACCCTCAATGAGGCAAGACCTTACCAGAATTCCCAAACACCGGGGTTCACCCGAAAAATGTAGTAGTACAGCGTGAATACTGGGGTATTTCCTGTCTGTGGTCGGTGAACTGAAGTGCGCCGACTGTAACGTCGATGTTGCTGCGATAGAATGTTAAAAGTACCGGGCCCGTGTAGGCCGGGTACTTTTTTATAGGTGCAAGCTGCTTCGAACTTACCAGCGGTTGTAGGCGAGGTACTTACCGCTCATGGTGATCACGACCCGGTCGCCTTTGGGGTTCTCTTCCTTGTCGACGTCCATGGTGAAGTCAATGGCGCTCATGATGCCATCACCAAACTTTTCATGGATAAGTTCTTTCAACGTATCGCCGTATACACCAACAATTTCATAAAAGCGGTAAATAGCCGGGTCTTGTGGAATCGCATCGTCCCAGCCTTTTTTGGGCGATACCTGAAGGGTTGCCGCAACGTCCTTGTCGAGACCAAGTAGGTCACAGATGGCGAAGGCTTTGTCTTCTGTCATGGTGTTCATCCCAAGACACGCCGAGGTCGTGAATACCGGCGACATGCCAATGCTCTCTGCAAGGGTTTCCCAGGAAATCCCTTTGGTCGCTTTGGCTTCGAAAATTTTTGCGGTCATCATTTCTTTGGTCATCATGGCTAAATCCTCATTTCAATGATTGGTCAAGCGTTAACGGCCTTTACTGTGTCTGGCTTACTCTCTTGATTGCCGATTACTGACCCGGCAGTGAGCCCCGGTTCAACAACACGCGGACTTCCATCGACTTCAGGCTCTGCGGAGTCGCTTCGGTTAACGAGATAATCGACGAGATAGTCGCGGATTTTGTGGTAGGACGGTTCCTGGAAAATGGTCGATCGTGCACGTGGGTGTGGCAAGCCGACTTTTACGCTTTCCGCTATCCGTGCGTTAGGGCCATTGGACATCAGGAAGATTCGATCAGATAACAAGATGGCTTCGTCCACATCGTGCGTGATCATAAAGACGGTTTGTCGTGTTTCCTGCCATATTTTAACCAGCTCATCCTGAATAACGCCGCGGGTCAGCGCGTCAAGCGCACCAAACGGCTCATCAAGCAACAACAGTTCAGGCTGGGTGGCAAAGGCTCGGGCAATACTCACCCGCTGACGCATACCACCCGACAGTTGTGATGGCTTGCGATGAAAAGCGTGATCGAGCCCGACCATTTTAAGGTAGCGCTCGCTGTGCTCCAGAACCTGTTGCTTGGTCCAGGATGGCCAGCGCGCGCGCACGGCAAAGGTAATATTGCTCAGGGTACTTTTCCAGGGCAGCAGACTGTAGTTTTGAAAGACCACGCCCCGGTCAAGGCTGGGCCCTTTTACTTCCTTACCATTCATGACGATGTTGCCGGTCGTGGCTTCATCCAGACCGGCCAGCACGTTTAGGATCGTAGATTTGCCACATCCGGAGTGACCGATGATGCACACAAATTCGCCCTTCTCCAGTGCAAGACGAATGTCCTCAAATACGGTGAACTCGCCGCCCTGTCCGTCCGGGTAGACTTTCGACAGCGCTTCGACTTCCAAAAATGACTTACTCATATCAGCCTCCGTTCGGAGTGGTACAGCGCCCTCACACCGTGAGGGCGGTGTTTTACTCGGTGTATTCCACCAGCTTCTGGGCTTTGCCCAGGGCGATATCCAATACCATCCCGACCAAACCAATCATGAGAATGGAGAAAATCACGCTGGTCAGGTCGAGGTTGTTCCATTCATTCCACACGTAGTAACCAATGCCCGTTCCACCAACCAGCATTTCTGCGGCAACAATCACCAGCCAGGCGATGCCGATCGAAATCCGCATGCCGGTCAGAATGGTGGGGGCAGCGGCTGGCAGGATAACGGTTAGCGCGGTGCGAATTTGGCTAAGCTCATGCGTTCGCGCTACATTTATCCAGTCCTGGCGCACGTTTGCTACGCCAAATGCCGTGTTTAATAACATGGGCCAGATCGAACAAATGAAGATGACGAATATGGCCGATGCGTCGGAGTCCTGAATAATGAACAGCGCCAATGGCATCCAGGCAAGCGGAGATATTGGCCGCAACACCTGAATGTAGGGGTTGAACGCTTTATACATCAATGGGGACATACCAATCAGAAACCCAATGGGCAACGCAATCACCATGGCCGCCAGGTAACCGGCCAATACCCGGTACACCGAGTAGGCCAGTTGAATGCCAATCCCCTTGTCATTGGCACCCGCGTCGTAAAACGGATTCGACAATTCTTCCCAGGCCCGAATTAAAACAGCCGAGGGCGGTGGCACCCGGGATTCCTGCTCCGCGCCACCCATCAGAATTTCGTATTCCGTCATACTCTCCTGAGCTTCAGGCGGTTGAGTCGACAGTTCCCACAGGCCAAGCAAGGCGGCCAGGATAGAAATCGACAGCAGAGCCGCCCTCACGTTCAAAGAGGACATCATCAGACCCTCCCGATAGCAAAGCTTCGCGTGTATTCTTCTGGCGTCGCCGGGTCAAAGGTTTTACCCATGATGACGTGTGATTTGTAGGTCTCGTTAGGGACCTCCATACCCATCTCTCTCATGATGCGTCCGGTATCACTCGCCAGGTAAACCTGCTCGGCAATACCCCGGTAATCGACGTCGCCCTCGATGTAACCCCAGCGCTTCATTTGCGTCAGAATCCATACGCCCATCGAGTGCCAGGGGAACGGGTCGAAGTCGATACGGTCTGGCACATCCATGATGTTGCCAAGACCATCGGCATAGCGGCCGGTGAGTACTTGTTGAATGACCGGAACTGGCTGATTCAGATAGTTAGTGGGTGCAATGGCTTCAGCAATTTCGAATCGGTTGTTGTAATCGTTCGAGTACTGGGTTGCATCAAGAATCGAGCGCAGCAGCGCGCCGTACGTATTTGGGTTCTCTGTGGCAAACTGCTGGCTACAGGCAAAAGCACAGCAAGGGTGACCTTCCCAGATGTCTTTGGTCAGCATGTGGATGAAACCGACTTTTTCCCATACAGCCCGCTGGTTGAACGGATCGGGCGACAAATAGCCGTCCAGGTTGCCGGCTCTCAGGTTAGCGACCATTTCCGGTGGTGGAACCACTCGAATCTGTACATCTGTATCCGGGTCAATACCGTTCTCGGCGAGGTAGTAACGCAGCAGGAAGTTGTGCATCGAGTACTCAAACGGCACACCGAATTTGAAGCCTTTCCACTGTTTGGGATCACGTTTATCTTTGTGGTCAACGTGCAACACAATGGCCTGACCGTTAATGTTTTCTACCGCTGGCATGATGTAAGGTTCCGGAGTAGAACCGGCCCCCATCGACATGGCCAGTGGCATCGGCGTCAGCATGTGAGAGGCATCGTATTCGCCCGCCAGGGATTTGTCGCGCGCGACAGCCCAGCCGGCGGTTTTGGTGACAGTTACGTCCAGACCGTACTTTTCATAGAAGCCCAGCGGGTCTGCCATGATGATCGGGGTGGCGCACGTAATGGGGACAAAGCCAACGTTCAGTCTCGTCTTTTCCAGCTGCCCCATCGCTTCATGAGCGGCGGCCTTTGCCTGAGCTAACGGGAATACACTGCCAATCATCGCAGCTGCACTGCCGGTCCCCACCATTTTCATGAAACTGCGACGGCTATGATCGTTGTGCCCGAATACTGAACGCACGACAGCGCTTTCAATCGCCCGATCAAGCAAGTCTTCGGAACTCCCGTTCTGCGCGATGGTATCGGCAGAAGCCTGCTCCAGCTGAGCAAAGGAAGGGTCACGTTCATTTGGTGGGTTTGTGGAGGTCATACAGTCGGAGCAACCGCAGTCTTTTTTGTGAATCAGCGACTGGTCACCGTCAAATGGATTTCCCAAGCTTTTAATGGTCATCGAAGTATCTCCCGTAATGTGTTTGGGGCGCAGAAACCCATCGCCCGGTCCTCAATCTTTGCCTTCTCACCTCCAATCGCACCAGTCGGGTGCGGTGGCAGGGGCTCTAACTAAGTCGGGTCAGAAATTGGTGCTACCCGACCACACGTAACGCATCTGGCGTAGAGGCTTAACGCAGAAGTTGTGCCAACCCCAGCAACTTTTTTAACGCATTGTTTTTTAAGGTTTTTAATAGATGTTCAAGCGTTTGGTTCACTTACGAATATTCGTAAATTACGAAGATTCGTAAATCAGTTAACGATATTTCGTGAGCTGGCATAAGTTTTGAAGTGTCATTCAGGCAGGCTGTGCCTACTCCGGGATGGCCATTGACGGGATGACACTTCATGACTGAACTGCTTACGCACTCAGCCTCCGACACTTCAAGCTCTGCCCGGCATTGGGTTGATCAACTGCCGGAGCCTGCATTGCTGGTTGATGCCGAACAGGATGTCATTCTTGCGCTGAACCCGGCGCTCGGGCGGCTGCTTGGTGTCAGTCGAGGCAGCCTGACGGGTTCGTCCTGTACCCGCCTGTTCCGTGGGCAAGGTCCCATGCTCATTGCATTTACCGAAGAAACCCTTTATCGGGGCAGCGCCTGGAGCCGCGACTTTAGCCTCACGCATCGCGATGGACAGACTGTAGAGCTTGAAATTTCAGCCTCTCGGGCCGGCGAACCCGACGAGCACGTTATGCTCCTACTCCTGAGAGACAGCAATCGGTTGCGCGTTCGCCGGGAGCGGCATGATGCCAATCACTGCCATCGTGGAGGGCTGCTGGAATGGCGGCGAATCGAAGAGCTGTTCAAGGATATGGAGCGAGAGAATCAACTCATTCTGCATGCGGTGGGAGAGGGTATTTACGGCGTAGATGCCGAAGGCCGGGCAACCTTTGTAAACCCGGCAGCCGAGCGAATGCTGGGCTGGCGCAGTGACGAATTGATGGGTCGGGTCGTGCACCGGGTTATGCACCATTCCCATGAGGACGGCAGCCTGTTCCCGTTAAACCAGTGTCCCATCTACGAGGCCTTTCGTAACGGCAGTGTCATGCGGGTCGATGAGGACTGGTTCTGGCGGAAAGACGGATCTGGGTTCCCGGTTGAGTACACCAGCACACCCATTATGGATAACGGCCACCCCGTCGGTGCGGTGCTTGTTTTCCGCGATGTATCCCAGCGCCACCAGGCACAAAAACAATTGCAAAAAGCCTTAGAGGAAGTTGAAAGCCTGAAACACAAACTGGAAATTGAAAACGCTTACCTACAGGAAGAGCTCAGTGCGGAGTATCACTTTCACGAAATTGTCGGGCAAAGTGACGCCATAAAAGCGATTGTAAGGCGTATCGGGCTAGTAGCGCCCACTGACGCGAATGTTCTGGTAACCGGTGAGTCAGGCACCGGCAAGGAGCTTATCGCCCGAGCCATTCATCATGCTGGCTCACGACAGGAGCGACCACTGATTCGCGTGAATTGTGCGGCTATCCCGAAAGACTTGTTTGAGAGTGAGTTTTTCGGGCACGTTAAGGGTGCTTTTACCGGCGCGATCAATGACCGCATCGGTCGGTTTGAACTTGCCGACGGCGGAACGTTGTTTCTCGACGAGGTGGGTGAGATTCCCATTGAACTGCAGGGCAAACTGCTTCGGGTATTGCAGGATCAGGAATTCGAGCGAGTCGGTGAAAACCTGACACGCCGTGTTGACGTGCGAGTCATCGCGGCGACCAATCTGGACCTGCAAGTGGCCGTAGCTGAGAAACTGTTTCGGGAAGACCTCTACTTCCGACTCAATGTGTTCCCGATTGAATCGGTTCCTTTGCGGCAACGAACCGAAGACATTCCGATGCTGGCACAGGAATTCCTGCAGCGAGCCTGCACCCGCTTCAACCGACCCGGGCTGACACTCACGAACCGGGATGTTGAGCAGCTGCAACATTACCACTGGCCAGGCAATGTCCGTGAGTTGGAAAACGTCATTGAGCGACAAGTCATCACCGCCAATGGCAGGCTCGATTTCGACCTGGTCGGCCGCGATACAGCCGGAACAAAGCAAGCGCTTGCCAGTGATGCACCCCCCCGGCATTCCGGAGCACAGGTCAAGACACTCCAGGAAATGCAGAAGCTTGAGCACGATAACCTGGTACGCGCACTGGTCGCTGCCGGGGGGCGGGTGTCGGGACAAGATGGTGCGGCTGCTTTGCTGGGTATTAAACCGACTACACTGGCCTCCAGGTTAAAAAAGAGTGGCATCAATGCGGCAAGCTTTAAAACGACTGATGCTGAGGCCGAGAGTCGTTCGCGTTAGCTGATTGGATGCTTGTAATGTGTGTCCAGAGAGCTGTTGATTGAGGCTGGCAGCGGCCAGCCGTCGACTTGGAAAGCAACCCCCCAACTCAAAGACGAGACTCAGCCGAAATACTCCTCCATCCACTGCACCAGTTTACCGGTGTCCAATTCAGACAACGCCATACTCTGAAAATCATCACCGACCTCCTGTTCGATGGTAATAAACTGATACAACAACTGGCCGGGCTGCCCATCATGAAGAATCAGCATGATATGGCGAGCGGTCCGATGGCAGTCAATGGTCAGTACATCGGCCGGAATGCCGGCATCCCGCATCTTGCGGCGGACCTCAATGACGGGGTTGATGTGTTCATGACTGGCCTGAATGCGGGCATGGGCATCGCTGACGGCATCAGATAACAGTTCCAAGGGATCTTCGGGCATGGTTGGTCTCGCTGGACGTCGTTGACTGGATTGATGAGCCGTTCAGGGTAGCCCAATGAAACCCGGTTAGACAAACAATAGGGGAACAGGCACCGGGTGTGCCGGTTCCCAGCGACACCCGATGCACGGTTCAGGATTATTCCTGACGAGTAGGGCGATACAGTATCTCGTTAATGTCCACGTCTTCAGGCTGGCTCATCGCGAAGATGACGCAGCGTGCAAAGCTATCGGCCGAAATTGCATGGTCTTTGTAGAAACCCGCCACCCGTTCAGAGACTCCTTCGGCGCCTACCGACGATGGCAATTCCGTATCGACGGCTCCCGGAGAGAGTATGGTGGTGCGAATGCCATAGGGTTTCACTTCCTTGCGCAGGCCTTCCGAGATCGCCCGTACGGCAAACTTGGTGCCGGAATAGACGGCGCTGCCAGGCCCAACGCTGTGACCTGCCACCGAAGAGACGTTGATGATCTGGCCGCTTTGCTGCTCTTTCATGTGCGGTAGAGCCGCCCCGATGCCGTACAGAACCCCTTTGATGTTGACGTCGATCATCTGGTCCCATTCGTCGTAGCGCAGCATCTCCAGCGGAGACAGGGGCATTAGACCGGCGTTGTTGATCATCACATCCACCCGTCCGTGGAGTGATATGGCGCGGTCCACCAGCGCCTGAACCTGGGTGCGGTCGGTGACATCGGTTTTGACCAGGGCCTCCTGGCTTAACCCAATTTCCTCTGCCAGGGCGGTCATGCGGTCCATGCGTCGTGCGCCGAGCACCAGTTTGGCGCCGGCTTTGGCCAGGTGGCGAGCGGTCTCGGCGCCCAGGCCACTGCTGGCGCCGGTAATAACAACGACTTTGTTTTCGATACCTTCTGTCATGAGAATCTCCTCTCTTGAGCATTGTCCGTTGAAACGGTACCCCCAATCGGGTTCTAAACGGATACGGTGACCTTGATTGGTCCGTTATTGGCGATTTCAAACACAGTGGTTGGAACAAGGCTTGAGGGGGGAGGCAGCGTCGGCAGGCAGACGGTCGCTTTCTGTGTTAGCGTTATAGAGGCTGCGCGTCGGGTGTAGCCCTTTGGAGACCGCGCCAGCACAAGGGCGCCCCTGGAATTCTATTCACTTTTGTCAGGTTTAGTCATGACCAATGACCCCTTCTTTCATCATCCAGAACTCGCCGATCTGATCACGAAGCCAGAAGACTCTTTCTTCCGGGATTTTTCAATCACCAAGCTTGCCAGCATACTGACCGACAGAGGGTTACCGACCGGCTGGTGGCATAGCGATGAAGAACGAAATGCGATGAGGCAAGCAGCACTCAGTGAACACCGCTCGGAGGACCTCTGGGTCTTCGCGTATGGATCGCTGATGTGGGACCCGGCCATTCGGTTTACGGAGGTCCGGCGAGCTCGGGTTCAGGGCTATCAGCGCCGGTTCATATTGAAAGACATTCATGGCGGCCGTGGGACGCGCGAATCGCCTGGCCTGATGGCCGCGCTGGACCAGGGCGGTGAGTGTGAGGGGTTGCTGTTTCGCATCGATCAGCACGCCATTGAAGTGGAGACCGATATCCTCTGGCGTCGTGAGTTCGTCGGGCCAGCTTACTTTCCGGTGTTTGTTCCCGCTCAAATGAGCGAGGGCACGGTCAATGCCCTGACGTTCGTTGCCGACTATGATGCGGAGCTGATAGAGCCGGAACTGAGCCGGGCCGAGCAACTCGAGTACCTGGTGACAGGAAAGGGATTTTTGGGCGACAGCGCAGACTACCTCAGAAACATTGCTCGGCAGTTTCAGCTGTTTGGCATCAGAGACGCCGAAGTTGAAGCGTTGTTTAACGGGATGATTCTACGAGAGAAATAAGACGGCACACCGTTCAAATACCTGGCGTCCTGACGTCGCGATTTACGTAAAGAAACACCTTTTGGTATCCGTCAAGAGCGTTGACAGTGCAGTAATCGCACATACACATTGGGCGACATACTATACGACCATCTATGATGCATAGGCGTTAATAAAAGAGTTGGATGTCCCGCTAGCGTGCTCAAGCTGGAACTCCGGTACGACGCATAGCCAAAGCGTAATGCGGCATGGCACTCGACTTGGGAAAGCATCCATGAAGGTCTTTAACAGAATTAAGTTCATGTCGTGGCGGCTTGGAGAGCGGCTTTGGGTCAAGCCTCTGCTCTTCTGTCTCCTGTCAATCGGGGCGGTATTCATCGCCAAAACGGCGGATTATCTGGGGCTCGACCGGAATATTCCGCGAGTGAATGCTGCCTCCGTTGAGACTCTTTTAGCGATACTGGCGGCCAGTATGCTCGTGATTGCCACCTTCGCGGTGGCATCCATGGTGTCCGCGTACGCGTCAGCAAGCAGTGCCGCAACGCCCAGGTCGTTTACACTCATTATCGCGGACGATGTGTCACAGAACGCGCTTTCAACATTCATTGGCTCATTCATCTACAGTATCGTTGCTCTGACCGCTGCCAAGAATGGTTTTTTCCAAGAAACGGGCCTCGCCACACTGTTCGTGCTGACCGTGTTTGTGTTCGGTGCGGTGATCATCACGTTCGTTCGTTGGGTGGACAAAATCGCGCGACTGGGGCGCTTGGGTGCCTCCGTTGAAAAGGTCGAAGCGGCGACTGCGGCTGCCATGAAACACCGTCGGTTCGGCTCGGGCGTTGGTGGTCTACCCTCTGCACGGCAGCACTCGCAAGGGCAGGCCGTGTATGCAACGACGGTGGGTTATGTGCAGCACGTCGATGTGGATGCCTTGCAAGCCTGGGCAGTGAAGACCAACACCCGAGTCGCCGTTGCTACCCTGCCAGGCGCGTTTGCGGTGCCGGGGCGTGCTCTGGCGTATGTGGAATTCGATGCGGCCAGCATGGCTGAACTTGATTTGAACGCAGTGGCCAACGCCTTTGTGATCGGTACCGATCGGGTTTTCGAAGACGACCCCCGGTTCGGGCTCGTAACGCTGTCGGAGATTGCTGGCAGAGCCTTGTCTCCAGCGGTGAATGACCCTGGTACGGCGATCACCATTGTAGGGTCGCTGGTAAGGCTGTTCGTGTCCTGGAATGACGAAACGGAGGGGCCGAAGGCGACAAAGTACGATCACGTTGACGTTCCTCTTCTGTCAACGCATGACCTCTTTGACGACGCCTTTACAGCCATTGCTCGCGATGGCGCGGGTACCGTTGAGGTGATGCTGCGTCTCCAGAAGGCGTTGAACGTGTTGTCAGCGCTCGGCAATCCGGCGCTGTGTGAGGCCGCGTTGAAACACTCCCGGTTGGCACTCGCTCGCGCAGAGAGAAAGATGGATCTACCAGAGGATCTGGCCCTTGTTCGAGAAGTTGCCTCTTTCTCCAGGGTCACTCGGCCGAACCGGCCAAGTACCGTCATAGACACCTAGTGCTACATTTCTATTATTTCTGCGCCATATTGCACCCCAAACCCTACGGGTACTCAGCGACGTGTGTCGCAAGCGAATTGTCAGCGACAATGGTACGGTTTAGAGCAAGCGTTGTGGATTCTGAACGATGAAGGACGATTTTGTGATTACCGAGTACTTCGATTTTAAAGACCATTTGGATTCCGTTGAGTGGATAAACAGCCTCCCGAATGGATTGATACATCAAAAAATCAATACTGGAATCCACACGGTTACCATCACAATGAACAATACCGGCTGGGAGATATACGTAGGCCCTAAAGACATGGATACCGGCGGAGATGGTATAGCGATCACACTAGACAAAGACCTTGTCCTGGTGAGCTATGAGATCGAAAGAATTGCACCGACCCCTTTCTAGATAGAGCGGGTTTCAGCAAACCAACCGTAGACAACAATGATGAGTCGAACGCTAGCAGCTGAGTTCAGGTTACCCGGTTGGCCAGTTCAACGGTATTCGCGTTAATGCTTGCCGTTGGGTGGAAACAGGCCTGAAAAAAGCCCCGCGAGCTGGGTAAGTGAGCTATTTCTAAACTTCTCTATAAATATTGAACTTAGTCAAACAGACTCTATTATTGTATCCATCGCGGTATTCGTCGCAGCGCGTTAACGGGCAGCAGAGGCAGGGAAGATGGTGAAAGACAGGGCTCATAATAGTGGTTTTCTGAACAAAATCAGCATGTTGCTTCTAGTAACTCTAATGCTCTGTGCCTGTGGCGACAGCGACACGCCGCCAAGTGAAACAACCCTGGAAAGCGCAGTGTGGGGCACGGGCAACTGGAACGAAACCAAGTGGCAGTAGCAGTAATATCAAAGCGTGATGGGAAGTAGGTCGTCACAGCCTTATAACAAAACGGCTTCAGTGAGAGTATTTATATGAAAAATATAAACCTTTTGACAGTATTTGTCTTATTCAGCTGTTCCGTCACGCTCCATGCAAGCGAGGTTGATGTACCGCACAGTTTTACCTCGGGAACAGCCGCTGTCGCCTCGGAAGTGAATGAAAATTTCAGTTCGCTGGAGACGGCGGTTGATGATAATCATCAAAAAATTGAAGCAATGCAGGCTGAAATTGATGAGTTGGTCGAGCAAAACCAGAGTCTGTTGGAGCAACTGGAAGAACTGCAAAATGCGGAACCAACAGCTGTTGCGATGCCAGTCTTTCCACGGGGAGAAGGTCCGAACTTTCAGGATTTTTCATTGGACGACGGGAAAGGGGTCTTCACTGTTGAATTTAACGTTCAGGTAGATCCGTTGACGTTTAACCCGGGCACGAATGTTACGGTTACCGGCGCGGGCGGCGTCGGCAGTGGAGGCATCAGTTGGACCGATAATTATTCCACGTTAATATTCACCACGATAGAAGACTTCACGACCATCAGCCCCTGCTTTTCAGGCGGCCTCGATTTCACAATCCTGGGCACAGGCGAGCTGGCACCCCAGGATACCCATGGTAAGCCCATTGATGGCGACCGGGATGGCCTGTCGGGCGGTGATTTTTCGATTACTTATGATATTGTTTGCTAGGCACCGGAAGTAGGCAGTGACCTAGCGATTAAGTAGGGCAGTGTTTGTTAGACACTAGCGTTACAGGCACAGTAGAACTGTAAGCATCAACCAGAGGGGTTTCCAGTTGGGGTAACCCTCATTCTGGTGCCGACGCTCTGTGCTCTTTTCTGGTTTTACCTTAAGCGTTAACGACGGCTCCCCAGTAGTACTTGGCAGTATCTGACTTCATTTTCCCCAGAGAACAGTGAGCGTGTATGAGTGACGTGATTCAGATCGTTGCATTGACCTTAATGGCCGGAATTGCCATGCCTTTGGGTGCATCCCTTGCCGCGATTGAGCGCATTAGTCCGCACTGGCTGGAAACGGAAGTCCGTCACGGGGTCATTGCATTTGGTGGTGGAGCACTCTTGTCGGCGGTAGCGCTGGTACTGGTACCAGAAGGGGTGGCTGACTTATCGATTTTCACCGTTGCGGTTTGCTTTACGGCGGGCGGTGCACTGTTTATGGCCCTCGACATCTGGTTGGCCGCTAACAAGACACCGTTTAATCAGTTGGCTGCAATGTTGTCGGATTTCGTACCCGAGGCCCTTGCGCTGGGTGCGACTTTCACTGTGTCCAGCGAAGCGGGGCTGCTGCTAGCGGGCATCATTGCACTCCAAAACCTGCCTGAAGGGTTTAACGCCTACCGGGAAATCAGTGAGTCTACGGAATACAGCCAAGGGCGCATTATCGGTGCTTTTACAGTAATGGCCTTCCTGGGCCCGGTAGCCGGCCTGATCGGTTATTTTTTACTGGCAGAGTACCCGGGTGTGGTGTCGGGAATCATGGTGTTTGCTGCCGGTGGTATTCTCTACATCGTATTCCAGGACATAGCACCACAGGCCAGGTTGAGGAGTCACTGGGCGCCGCCTTTAGGCGCGGTTGCGGGTTTTTTGCTGGGGGTTATCGGTCATATGCTGGTTGGAGGCTAGTCGCAATAGCGCCGGGCGAGCATCGAACACTAGGGAGCCTCTGAATAACTCCCCCGGGGCTCTGGCTTATCCGAGGGACGTTGCCACAAGGCGGACTCATGCAGGAATGTCTAGACCTTTCAAATGAGTCCAACGCAGTGGCAGCGTTCCTCGGAAAGTCGGAATGCCGCACCACCCGCAGGGCGCGGCTAAAACGTCCTGCCCCGGCGTTGCACTTCTTGACAAGGGCTACGGCCATTGCGCTGCGAAGTGCGCCTTGTGGCAGAACTTTTTAGCTCGCGCAGAGCCCTGGGGGAGTTGTTCAGAGGCTCCCTAGCCGCCTGTGGTTAGGGTCGATTCAGCCATGCTAGCTGGTCAACTATCGAAAGTGAGAGGTCCGTAGGTCGGTATTATCGTTTGTGGCACGTCTGCGAGCACCGCTGTTCCTACTTGAATTCGAGCTAGGGTTATGCTCTGATCGAATTGTTCGAAACATTCTTATGGCAGTTTTCGACATTTACTCTGAAATCTAACAGAAACGATGGATGGACTAAATGAAAGGAATTCTGCTCCCTCAGGCAACTGTGTTTGCCATTAGTATTTTCCTGGTCGGCTGCGGCCCTTCCGGTTCTTCTGAAGACAGCGACACTGGCGGTAATGCTGGTGGCGGTGGCTCTAACCCACAAACGGCGGATTATTGCGAAGAAAATTACCCGGCTATGACGTCTAACACGGGGAACGTCTATGTGTTTGATGCTGAGCCACCCGCGTGTTTTGGTTTGGTGGAAAGCCCTGCGCTGAGAAAGGAAGTCCCATTCTCCATTTCGACGATCGACATAAGAGATGGCTCCATAGTCGACCCGGAGTTGACCGTTGACGCTACGGTTAAGCTGTTGCTTCGTCAGTCTGGTTTCAACTTTGGTGGTTATGAGCTTTACGCTTCCCTCACCATGGCCAACAATTCCAGTGAATACTATTGTTACCGGCCGGACGACATTGAATTGAAGAACGCCAGCGGTGACGTAGTGGTTGAGCGAGTGGGGTCGACATCCCGCTCTGGTGGTGCTTTGTTTCATAGCATCGCTGATACAACGTTTCGATGCTTGCCACCGGGCCAAACTCATTATTACATCGCGTCGTCTTCACTGGTGTCTGAAAGTGCCTTTAATTCAGTCGCTTCGGCAACGATGAGTGAGCTTAGACTGGATAAGAAATCAGCCAGTTATCGCCAGGCTCCCGTATTGAATGCTGAAATGACCTGGCTAAACCCGGGGAAACGAGGCCTGGGTTACCCGACCCTGGAGGTAACCTGGACAAACACTACGGGTGAAACCGTCGAGTTAGAAGACGATACCCATAACGTCTGGCTGATGGATGAAGATGGCTATGCTGTATCACGAACTTATGTTCGGCTGGATGAAGGACTGAATATTGACGACACCGAACTGCAGCCCGACGATTATGTGGTGGTAAATGGTGGTACAGTCACGCTATCGGATGATGCGGCCGACAATGCAGTCGTTACACCGTCCTCCGCTACCAGGGCGCTGATCTATCTCGACTGGGTTTGGGTGGAGTAATTCGTTTACCGGAGTTCAATGGGGTCAACCTATCAAGTCTGAACAAGAGTCCAGAAAGGCATGATTAGACATATTTTACTGATCAAGTTTAAAGCTGCTTCAACGTTGGCAGACATCGAGCATATTAAAAACCTGTTTATGGCCATGCCTGAAAAAGTCGAGGGTGTGGTTTCAGTTGAATGGGGCGTTAATGATAGCCCTGAAGGCAAAAACCAGGGCTATACGCATTCTGTGCTGATGACGTTCGCAGACGAAGCAGGCCGCAAAAACTACCTTCCGCATCCGGAGCATCAGGCATTGAAGGATGTCTTTGGGCCGTTGCTGGACGACATAGTGGTTTTTGATTACCCATTCTAATGTGGTTGTTCAAATAATAGTGAAATAGAACACTCGCTGCCCGGAACCGCCGATCAGCCTGAACTTTCCATAGCGGTGACGGAACGCATGGCTATGTTCGCTCAGGCCTTTGGACAGTCATAACATCTGCACCAATTGAATGGCGTTGCCGCATGTGTCATCCAGTACGGCCATCATTACTGGGCCTACGACTTTTGGTTCCATTGTGAATTGAACCCCAAGGCCTGAAAGTCGTAGGTGCTCCTGTTCCAGGTCTTCTACGGCAAAGGAAGTCCAGGGGATGCCTGCTTCTTGCAGTGCTTTCTGGTACACCCTGGCGGGTGCAAATGCCATGGGTTCGAGTAGCAATTCCACTCCGTTTTGCTCCTTAGGGGAGACTACCGTCAGCCACTTGTGCTCCCCCAGCGGAATCTCCGTCTTTTTGATAAACCCCAGTTTCTCGGTATAGAAGGCCAGTGCTTTCTCCTGGTCATCAACAGGGACGCTGGTTACATGGATTCTGATCATTGAAGATGCCTCATTGCGATAAGTGAGGGGTAAACATAGCAAGGGCCAGCGGGGGATACTTATTCCGGATTGCTTTTATTGGCTTTTTGATACGCCCTGGGTGAATGCCCGGTGCCATCTTTAAACACCTTCGAAAACGTCGGCAAACTGTCATACCCGACCTCGAGGCAAACGTCGGTAGCAGGAAGGCCTGTTTTCAAAAGTGCTTTCGCTTTCTCGATTCGGATACTTCTCAGGTGTTGCCTCGGGGTCACACCGTAGACCTGTTGAAATATTCTAATGTAGTGAGCGCGCGACATGAACGCAGCAGCGGCAATGGTGTCCAGGTTGACGCGTTTTGAATAGTACCGCTCCATAAACGCTCTGGACTGCCTGACGCGCACATAGTGGTAGGCTTTTAGCGGTGAGCTTTCGGCTACCTGCTCAAGCTGTTGTTCGAAAAATGTAGTGGGCTTCGTCTTCATGGGTTATCCGGCCAATTAAGCGGCAGTTAGCACGAGTATAGCAGTCTGATGACATTCTCTGCCGTTCAGTAACAGACATCCAGAATACAGATATTCAGGCAACTGCAAGGCCGATTGCCAACCTGGCAGTGCCTGTTAGAATGCCTGCTTGCTTTCGCTATCCCCGGAGAACCCTCACCATGACTAGCGCTCTTACACACTATCCCATTGGCACACCAGGCACTCCCTGGGGCGACCCGGAACGCGCCGAGTGGCTGGCCGGGCAAACCCGGCACCGTAGCTATGAAGCCGATGTGTTGAGCGTTATCCAACGTCTGGATGAGCGCTTCGACGTGGAGGAGTATGGCAGCCTGGACTATGGTGCCGACCAGTACCCGCTGATGGCCATCCGCAGTCGGGGCTGGCGAGATGATCTGCCCGTTGTGCTGGTGACCGGCGGCGTGCATGGCTATGAAACCAGCGGTGTGCATGGTGCGCTGCAGTTCGTGGACCAGCATGCGGGGGAATACGCGGGCCGTGCCAATGTGCTGGTCGCGCCCTGTGTCAGCCCCTGGGCTTATGAGCGCATTCATCGCTGGAATGCGAACGCGATCGATCCGAACCGGTCGTTCCGCGAAGACAGCCCGGCTGAGGAGTCGGCGGCGCTTATGCGGTTAGTGGCGCCCGTGGGGGATCGCGTCGTGATGCATATCGACTTGCACGAGACCACCGATACCGACGAAACCGAGTTTCGTCCCGCACTGGCAGCGCGCGACGGCGAGCCATTCAAGCCCGGTAAGATCCCCGATGGATTTTATGTGGTCGACGACAGCGAGAACCCGCAGCCGGAATTCCAGCAGGCGGTGATCCGCGCTGTTGAACAAGTCACACACATCGCTCCGGCTGACAAGCGCGGTGAGATCATTGGCTCAACAGCGGTGGCCCGGGGCGTCATCGAGTACCCGCTCACTCAGCTTGGCCTGTGTGCCGGTATGACCGGTGCGGCGTTTAAAACCACCACTGAGGTGTATCCGGACAGCCCCAGGGCGACCCCTGAGCAATGCAATTCGGCACAAGTGGCTGCAGTGTGTGCAGCGATTGACTACGTTCTGGGCTGAACAGATCTGGCGGAGTTGCGCGACCGGACCACCCCAACATCGATGCCGTTCAGTACGCCAAAAGCCAACCTGTCAGCGTGTTGACGCTAGCCAGGCTTTGATTGGCTCCCAGTACATTTTGTGCCAGCCACCGTCCAGGTGGTCACCGGCACCCTCCGGAAAGGCGGAATGCGTCAGGTGCAACTGAGTGCCGCCTTTATGGGGTGTCAGTTCGAAGGTGACCAGTGAATAGTGGCCACTGGCCCAGTCGGCTCCTCGCCAGGCCTGGACAATGCGCTGGTTCTCAATCAATTCTATGTTACGGCCTTCCACCCCTCCTCCATAAAGCGTAAAGGCGGCGCCTTCAGATGGCTCGATTGTGGCCGGTGCCTTGGTGAAAGCGCTGTGTTGCTTGGCATTCAGGTAAGCGTTGTAGAGTGTTGCCGGGTCGGTGTCAAAGACGATGTCTTGCTCAAGTAAGGCGGACATGATCGAGTTCCTTATAGGTGGGTTTGGCTCATCACCGTTTAACTAAACCATTTGGTTTAGTAATTCGATGCTAAACCGAATGGTTAACTATTGCAATGATAAACTAAAAGGTTAACAATCCTTCCATGATGACTGACCAAATCGCCCCTTCTCAGACGCTGAATGACGATCAGCTCGACCTGGTTTTCAAGGCCTTGTCAGACCGTACCCGGCGTAAGCTGCTGGCCGAATTGGCTCGGGGCGATGCATCGGTCAGCGAGTTGGCCGCGCCTCTGCACATGTCGTTGCCGGCAGCGTCCAAGCACATTCGCGTGCTAGAGAATGCATCGCTGGTTAAACGCACCAAATCCGGTCGGGTGCAGTACTGTGCCTTGCAAGCTGAGGCGCTGGCAGATGCCGACGCCTGGCTGAACCACTATCGGGCGTACTGGAACGATCAGTTGGACACCCTGCAACACTTCCTTGAGAGTGACCCCTCATGACCGTAGCCGACCTGAGCCTCGTCGTTAGGCGTCGGATCAAAGCCAGCCCCAGCCGGGTTTTTGCCGCGTGGACATCACCTGAGGCGCTGAAAGTGTGGTGGGGCCCGCAAGGTGTCCGCTGCCCTGATGCGCACGTCGACCTGACCGTTGGCGGGCAATACCGCATTGCCAACGAATTGCCGGACGGTCGTTTACTCTGGATAGAAGGGATCTTTGAGGAAATCGTACCCGATGAAAAACTGGTGTACTCCTGGGTATCCAGTGACCAGCAACCAGCGCCAGAGCGAGTAATCGTTCACTTCAAACCGGTGAGTGAGGGTACCGAAGTGATTGTAGTCCACGAGCGAATTGGCAGTGAAGCGGCCGTCGAGGACCACACAGCAGGCTGGGAAGGTTGTCTCGATGGCCTGGAGCAACTGGGCTTGATCGGTCATGCTTAATAGGTGACTGGCGAGGTAATGAGGCTGACAGTTCAATATTACCGCCCAGCAAGGCACCCCCTGGCCATTACCCGTAACATCCTTTCCCGGTCACTTACCCTTTCGCGAGCCTTAGCTTCAGCCCAACTCCAAACGCGCCAGTTAGATCTGTATTCCACCACGGGTGACCAACGCCAGATCAGGTTGGCAGCCAGCGTGCACCGCTCAGCTTCCGGTAATGCATCCAGTCGCTCCAAAACCACTGGCACGGCATCGGCCCCCAGTGCCATCAGGTAATCTGTATCCAGCGATTGTTGCTGGTCAATGGTGCGCTCCAGATTCACGCTTGCTACCCAGCCTGCCGGGTTCATAAGCGCGAACACCAACACCATTACCACGCCCGCCAGAGTCGACCCGGAAGCAAACCAGTATAGGCGCCCTCGTAACACCGTTGCTGAAAACAGCAGCAGGGTGAATGCCAGCCAAAGCAGAATGGCCAACACCGTTAACCGGTCCAAACTCAAACCGAACTCGTCGATATACAGCACGAACCGTTGCGTGGCGGAAACCAGCATGACCAGCACGAGGCCGACCAGCACCAATGCCAGACTGAGGTACAGGCGTTGGCTGGTGCTCACGGCACCGGCGAACAACAATAGGCCCAGTGTAAGACCGGCAATGGTCACCAGTTCGAAAAATCCGCGGCGGGCGTACTCGGCCATTGTGAGGCCGGAGATGCGTTGTATTGCTTCCTGGCCTCCGAACAAATAACCCAGTTGCACTACAACGAACCCGCCGAACAGGAGTGCGAGTGAACCTAAAACAATGAGGGTTTCATCCCGGCCAATGCTCGGTAGCGGTATTCTTCGGAATCGGTTTTCCTGGTCGTGGTCGACCACGGCGGCCAGCCAACCGCTTACGGCCCAGGCGATTAACAGGGCAACGATCAGATGGCTGCTCAGCTCGGTAACGGTGAACACATCGAAAGCACGGTCTGCGACGCGGTTGAACCCCGCATCCGCTGAAGACAATAACCCGGTAAATACCCAAATAAGGGGGATGGCCAGCGCCAGGCCCCGGCCAACACCGGCCAGGCGGCGTAAAGCAGGGGCGCGGCCCCGAGTCGCCCCGGCCAGTAACGGCACGGCCCCTAACAGGGCTCGAAAGGGAACCGATACCATGGCGTAGAGGTGATCGAGCGGTAACGACCGGCCCAGTCGGGCACCCCAGCCAAGCATGATGATTTGCGAGACCGCAAGCGGCAGCAGCAGACATAATAAAAATTGAATGAATCCGTTGTGACGCACCACCATCAGTGCCGCCGCCATCAAAGCCACGGTCGACCAGGCCACAACCGGCCGCCAACGAGTGGCCCCGGTTCGCCAGGCCAGCCAGGTAGTTCCGGTGCCCGCCATACCAATCCACACGACCAGCCCAGGCCCTATAGGCCCGGCTCGCAGTAGCAGATCTCCCAGAACACCCAGCATTAGGGCACACAGCAGCGTTTTGCGTTTCAGGTGTGCCGGTTCGACGGCGGCGTCGTTATCCATTTCGATTACTCCGATTTTTTGAAAGTACTTTATATTGCAAAGTGAGTAGGCAAAAAAAATCAGCCGCCTTTTACGTGGCTGATAATGGCTTCCATGTGGGCCACATACTGCTCCAGTGCTTTGCGGCCTTCGCGGGTGAGGCGGTAGTCGGTGCGGGGCGTTCGGCCTTCATAGCCTTTGCTGCATTCCACATAACCGACGTCTTCCAGTTTGCGGGCGTGCACGCTGAGGTTGCCATCGGTCGCCTTTAGAACTTTTTTAAGTTCGCTGAAACTGAGGCTGGCATCGGCCGCCAGTGCACTGAGAATGCCCAGACGCACCCGGTCGTGTATCAACCGGTCGAGATCCGCCGCCGGTGCGGGGGCGGGTTTGGCGGTCGGCTTATTATGCGCGACGTTTTGCGCTGTTTTCTTAACTGCTTTAGCCACCGTATCGTCTCCAAATCAACAGGCCGAACAGGCCATGCAGGCCACCGAAGCCGAGCAACATCATCCAGCTTGTGGTGTCTGGCCATAGCAACGCAATCGCGCCTGCTGCCATAAAAGTCATGCCCATCACGGGGATGATGCTCACCGAGAACAACCCACCGGTCATCACGCTGACGCCATACAAACTCAGCCAAATGCCCTGAATCAATGCCAGGTTGCCGGTTGGGTAAAGCACGAAGGTTAATAAGCCACCGGCGGCCATCGGCGGTGAAAAGGCCAGCAGCAATTTCCGGGCAGAGCGGTTCCACAAGGTCGTTCCCGCACCGGCCGCCTTGCGTGCGGTAAACCAAAGGCCAAGTACCGTCGCAATCACAAACTCGGCAAACCAGGTTGCTAATTCGAGTTCGGGTGCCAGCAGTGACACCAACCAGGCTAATGCTGCCGAAACCCCAATCAGTAAATAACCCAGGCCGGAAAGCTCGGTGAAGCGGCCGGTGCTTTCCATGGTCTCACGGATGAAGCGCAGGTTATCGGCCGCGTGTTCGTGCAAGCTTGTCGGTTCAGGCGGGATGGCCCTGGGTTGGGTGTCTGTCATAGCGGGTGGAGCCCGGTTTATAGGTTGTTGGCCAAGTACTTTACAAAACAAAGTTAGCTGGAGCAACCTGAATCTACAGATTGCGCAGCGGTTGGGTTAGTATCGAAGGTCAAATCATTGCCGATCCTGTGTAGACAACGTTGTATAAAACAATGAAGAGACTGTCCGTTCTATCGTTATTGTTGCTGGCAAGCGCTTCGGCCAGCGAGCTGCGACCCTTTACCTCAGACGGCTGCAGTTCTTTCCCAAATGGAACGTTCTGGCAAAACGAGTTGTGGCTTGCGTGTTGTACCGCCCACGACTATGCCTATTGGCAGGGGGGCACCTTTGAGCAGCGCTTGCAGGCCGACCAGGAGCTGGAAGCCTGTGTCAGTGCCGTTGGTGAACCCGAGATCGCACGTCTGATGCTGGCGGGTGTCAGAGTCGGTGGGACGCCCTATTTACCCACGATGTTTCGTTGGGGGTATGGCTGGCCGTATCCGCGTGGCTATAAAGCATTGAGTGATGAAGAGCGACAGCAAATAGAGGCATTGGAAGGGTGAAGGTCTGGGAGGCCAGCGGTTATGTCCGGTAAAGTCGATACGTATAACGCCGTCGAAACCTACGTTCACCTCGGGACGAATGGCTCGGCGGTACCGCTGCAAGTCACCAGTACTTTCTGGGAAGACCTTACTTCAGGTACCTTCTCAAGCCTCGGGCCGGGGCGCCTGGTATCAACGTATGATTTCAAAGAAGACTGGTCTGGCTGGGAGAAACATCCGGCGGGCGAGGAATTGGTTATTCTGCTCACGGGCGCCATGGACTTCGTTTTGTCTGTGGATGGCCGGGAAGAGTCCGTTTCATTAACAAGCCCGGGTCAGTACCTGATCGTGCCTCGTGATGTCTGGCACACGGCCAATGTTCCGCAAGGGGCGCTGGCGCTATTTGTTACCGAAGGCGAAGGAACGGAACATCGCCCCAGGGTGTGAGCATCGTGCAACACCTTTTTTCAGGCCTGGAGTTTGCCGATGCGCCCTAGTCAATATACCCAACTGTGTACCATCGCCCGCCGGATCATTCATGATACCGGAGAAGCGGAAGATGTTGCGCAAGAAGCTTTATTGGCCGCATTTCTGGCAGGGCATACCGATTTTGAGGCCATCGAAACCCGGCGGTGGCTGGTGGGCACCGTGCGGAATATGGCCCGCATGTCACTGCGCGGCACCGTGCGTCGGCAGGAGCGCGAAAGCCAGTGGCAGGGTGCACAGCACGTTCAGTCCGACCCCTCTGCCAACGGTTACCAGGCGTTGCCAGTCAGTTTGTCGCCTTCGCTCAAGGCTGTTGCCGCGCTGGCCTTATCGGGCCACAACCGGAAAGAAATCGCGTACTTACTGAATCTGACGGACGTAACGCTGCGCCAGCGTATTCGCACCTTGAAACGTGAATTAACCCGGGCAGAGATGGTAATGCCGACTGAACTGCCGGGGTTACACCTGGGGCTGGCCTATGGTCGACTTCGCAGTGCTTTGTTGTCCAAGTTGTCGCATCGGGGCGGTGTGTTGGCCAGTCACGACCCCGATGGGCATCTTTTTGTCATCAGTGGCTCACAAAAGGGAACTCGGCGGCAATTAACAGGTGGATAAACCAAAAAGGAGAACACCATGAGCTTTAAACCCAAAAGTGCCAGCATCGTTTACTACGTTAGCGACATTCAGCGTACGGAAACCTTCTACAACGATACCTTCGGGCTTGGCCTGGAACGGATGGAAGGTGCCGACCCGTTCTGGCTGCAAGGGCAGCTGGAAAACGGACTGGATCTTATATTCTTCGAGATGGAGGGCTCACGGGGCAATACGCCCGCCATTGTATTCGAAGTGAGCGATGGCGGAATTGACGACATTGTCGCCGAACTGGCGGACTCAGGCGTCACCATTGTTACGCCCGTGTCAGAAGCGCCGGGTGGGTGGAGTGCCGATTTTCTGGACCCGGATGGTTTCGGGCTGGGGTTGTGGCAGTCGGGCGAGTTGCCGCGTACGTTGAAACCCTGATTCGTCAGGTTTGCGATGCCCTTGAAATAGCCATAAAACGTCATTTTTCTGGCTAATTTCGGGCATCGGCCAACAATTCTCTACCAGAAACGTGTCTTCCGGCACAGTGTTCGGTGTCTGTTTCGCAGATAATCAGGGTTCACTGTTTTGTGGAAGCCAGCCGTGCACCGGTCATTCATTGTCTTCAGCCTTGGCTGTATTAGCCTGCTTGCCGGGTGCAGCCAGGAGCTGCCTGGTACTGGTTCGCCTACCACGGCACCGGTTGCCGATGTACGCATCGACTGCAACGCCAACGACGATGAGTTCTTCAGCAGCAAAGTCTGGCCGATTCTCCGGGAATGCAGCAGCTGTCATGTCGAGGGTGGTGTGGCTGTGAACCAGGGTGCGCGGTTCACCGTGGCCCCTGGCAACGCAAGCGCCAGCCAGGGCCTGCTGCGCGACTACATTGCGTTGGCTGGCGACCGCCTGGTTAACAAGCCGACCCTGTACCAGGTCAGCCACGGCGGGGGGCATTTGTTCAGCACCAGCAGCCCTGAAGCGGCTACCCTCGCAGAAGCCGTGTTGCGTTACAGCCAGAGCGCACCGCAATGCAGCGAAGATGAATCGCCCGTTGCCGAACAACCGGGTTACCGCGATGTCAGCCTGATCAGTCGCACTCGAACGCTGCGCAAGGCAGCCATTATGCTCGGCTCCGAGTTGCCCGATACCAGCACGCTGAACGACGTACGCGACGATGATGACGCTTTGCGGGATGAGCTGAACGCCTTAATGCAAGGCCCCAACTTCGAGGCTTGGCTGAAAAGCGGGGCCAACGATCGCCTGCTGAGCCGCAAATACCTCGATGGCATGAGCGAAGCCCAGGAAACGCTGGGCGGAACCTACTACGAAGCACTGTACGAGCGAACCTCCAAAGCCTTCGATTCTGCCGATGCCGCCGCCACCGCGTGCGGCAGTGATTTGGATGCCGACACCAGCGAATGTGCCCAGGCACGCGCCGAACGCCAGCGAGCCAACCTGATCTACCGGGAAACCCAGCGGGCTCTGGCCGAAGAGCCACTGGAACTGATTCGGCACGTGGTTACCAATGATCGTCCGTACCGGGAAGTGCTCACTGCCGATTACCGGATGATGAACCCCTTCACCTACGAGGTGCTCGACGGTGCCAGCTGGCAAAGCGGCTACGACCCGCTGGACCCGACCGATTGGCGGCCTGGCCAGATCCGGCGGTACCGGGTGGACTGGGGCGTCTCCTTGCAGGCGCGAACCGGACGCGACTATTTGCCCTCGGCCGGCATTCTCTCGTCACCGGTGTTTCTGGCCCGTTTTCCGTCGACAGAGACCAACCGCAACCGGGCGAGAGCGCGCTGGACGTACCAGTTCTTTCTCGGGGTCGATATCGAACGTCTGGCCGTTCGGGCTATGGATCCGGAAGAGCTTAAACAGGTGACCAACCCGGGAGCCGAAGGCAGCAGCTGTTTCGGCTGTCATTCACTGCTCGACCCGGTTGCCGCCACCTTCCAGAACTGGGGCAACGATGGCCATTTTCTGGATCGTCAGGGGTACGATGCTTTGCCGCCCAGTTATATCGGTTCGGAGCATTACCAACCGAATGACCGGTGGTACCGGCAACAGTTGCCCGCCGGTTTCAATCAACAAAGCATGCCGACCTTTGCGCCTTACGGCCCGGTTAATGGTCACGACGACGGCTTGCGCTGGCTGGCCGGGCAGATCGTCGCTGACGACCGCTTCGCCACCGGCACCGTGCAGTTCTGGTTCAAGGGTTTGCTGGGCCGCGAACCCCTGTTGCAGCCGTTAGCGCCGAGTGACCCGAATTACAGTGCGGACCTCGAAGCCTGGCAAGCCGAACAGACGTTGATCCGGGAGCTGGGCCAGCATTTCCGCGACAACAACGAAAGCCTGAAATCGCTTCTCGTTGAAATGATGATGTCGCCGCTGTTTCGCAGTGAACGCTTTGACCAGGCGTCTAACGCTCGTCGCGAAGCACTGCGCGAACTGGGTATCGGCCAGTTGCTGACGCCCGAACAACTGGATAATAAACTGACCGCCGTGCTCGGCCAAAGCTGGAAACTGGACTGGCAACAACGCGGCCAACTGCTGGAAAACTACTACCTGTTTTACGGCGGCATCGATTCCGATGGCATTACCGAACGCCCCCAATATCTGAACAGTATGATGGTCTCGGTAACCGAGCGCATGGCCAACGAGCTCGCCTGCGAACTGGTGTTTCAGGAGTTCTGGCCGGGCATGCCGCGCACTCTGTTTCCGCTGGTCGAGATCACCACCGACCCGACCACTGAAGCGGGCGAAACCGCCATTCGTACTAACTTGCAGCACCTGATGTGGCGGCTGTGGGGCACCACCGAACCGGCCGAGGTGGACGCGGCCTGGGCATTGTACAAGGCGCTATATGAGCAACGACTGAGCTGGGATGAACCCACTCCTTATCTGTCGCAAGTGGCGATCTGGAGCGGCGCCGACGCTGACCCGGAAGAAGACGAATATTGCCCGGTGCGGGATCGGGACCCCAACGACGGTGTCGCCATTTCCCTGAATTGGGACGGCATCACCAACAGCGACTGGGTGGCTGCCAACAACGGCAACCCTGAGCCGGTGCGCGCGCACCTGGGTAGCTTCTTCAATCCCGAACAGACACTCAGACCCTGGGTCGGTGTGCTGGTCTATCTGTTAACCGACATCCAGTTTCTGACGGAGTGATCATGGACCGCCGCGACCTGCTCAAAGCGCTGTTTGCCGCCGGGCTTGCCCCCGCTCTGGCCCCTTTTGCCCGGGCGGAGGCGATGCGTTACGACGGCCCGATTTACATCACGGTGTTTGCCGAGGGCGGCTGGGATGTGACCAGCCTGTGCGACCCTAAAAACGGCCAGCGGCTGAACCCGGCCAGCGGTGAACACGTGTGGATCAACCACTGGGCCGAGGCCGGCCAAAGCATTGCCAGCACCGCCAATGGCCTGCGTTACGCGCCTTTTGCTGACAACGAGCGGTTGTTTCATACCCTGGGCTCGAAAATGATGGTCATCAATGGCCTCGATACCCAGACCAACGCCCACAATGCCGGGGTGCGCCATACCTTCAGCGGCCGGTTTGCCGATGGTTACCCGGCCCAGACAGCGCTGGCCGCCGCCCAACATGGTGCAGGCTTACCACTGGCCTTTCTCAGCAATGGCGGTTACCGGGAGACCGCAGGTCTGACTCAGTTCACGCTGATGCAGGACCCAAGCACCCTGAACAACCTGATCAACCCGAACGAGCCCAACGGAATCGACAGCCACTATCACCGGGCTGACAGTCTCGACCTGATCGCCGCGGCACGACAATCGCGGCTCGACCGGTTGATGGGCCAGCACCAGCTCACGCAACGGCTGAGCGATGCCGCGCGCTTTATGGAATCGAGCCGGGCCGGGCGAGACCAGTTGGCGGCGTTGAACGATTTTCTGCCCGAGACCCTGGCACCGGCCACCGACGCCGATGGCCGCTGGCACCCCATTCTGCGCCAGATCCAGTTGGCACTGGTGTCGGCCGCCGCCGGGTTAACGGTGTCGGCTGATCTGGTGCAGTGGGGGTTCGATACCCACGCCAACCACGATGCCGCGCAGCAGATCGCTCTTAGCCAGCTCAGCGACGGATTGATCTATTTGTGGCAGGAGGCAGCAGCGATGGATCAAAGCTTTGGCACCAACCTGGTGAGCCGCCTGCGCGTCGTCGTCGCGTCCGATTTCAGCCGTACACCCTGGTATAACGACGGCGATGGCAAAGACCACTGGCCTCTGGGCAGTGCCATTTTGATGCGCGACGGCGGCTTTGCCGAGCACACAGTGGGTGGTACCAGCGACGACGTTGAAGCGCTCAGCCTCAATGCCGACCTGAGCCTGAACGCCGATCCGCAAGCCGCCGAACAATCACGCATCATCCGGCCAGCCCATTTGCAGCAACTGCTGCGCTACTGGGCCAATGTAGAGAACTACAACTCAACCTTCCCGCTGGAGACCGGCAGTCTGGACTTGCGTTCGCTGCTTGGCTGATGAGTCTTTCTAATTCCCGTTTGGAATAGATCGCATAGCAATCATTCACTGGTGGAATGCATGCCTTTCCTCTAACTTGGCGGTTCGAAAGGAGTGCGAACCATGAGTTGGATTGGCTTTACCCTGTTGGCGGCGTTTATGCAGGCGGTACGAACCGCCGGGCAAAAGCAGCTTTCTCTTCATTTAACCGCGATGAGTACGACGCTGAGCCGATATCTGTTCGGCTTACCCGTTGCGTTGTTGTATACGGCGGCGCTGTGGTATTGGCAGCCCAATGCCTCGCCTCAGTGGTCGGGGAGTTTTCTGTTTTGGGCGGGCCTGGCGTCGGTGGCTCAGATAGGGGCAACCTGGTGTCTGGTAACAGCCTTTCGATTTAACAACTTTGCTGTCGGTACGACCCTCGCCAAAACCGAAGCCTTACAAACCGCACTGATCGGCTGGTGGCTGTTCGGTTTGCCGCTGGCCATGCTTGGCTGGTTCGCATTGGTTGTCGGTTTTTTGGGTGTGCTGGTCATGGGTAACCCCAAAACCCTGTTCAGTAACAAACATGCCTGGCGTAGCCCGGCGTTGTTGTACGGGTTGGCGGCTGGGGCGCTGTTCGCTGTTGCCTCGCTCAGTTTGCGCACGGCGGCTTTGTCGCTGAAGGTCGATACGTTGTTGGCCGCAGCGTTAACACTGAGCAGTATGGTGATGTTGCAAACGGTCATTTGTGCGGTTTGGGTGAGCACCACCGAAACGAAACCCTGGCAGCGATTGTGGCAGTATCGCCGGTTGGCGTTGTTTATCGGCATCACCAGTGCTCTGGGTTCTATTGGTTGGTTTACGGCCATGGCATTGCATAACCCGGCCCTGGTTAAAACACTGGGGCAGGTCGAATTCCTGATGACGCTGGCAATCACCCGGTGGGTATTCCACGAGCGGATTCACCGCTATCAGGGGTGGGGCATGGTGCTGGTGGTAACCAGTGTCATATTGTTGCTGCAGTAAACCGCGCTGCTAAACCCGATGCTGTTCGGAAAGTGGTGGGGAGTGGCGTAAGTACTTTTGGGCTCATTTAATTGCCATTTTTAAGTGCAATGCTGCCATGCCTTGTTTATATTGGATTCGTGTAAAGATAATGGTAAAAGGAACTTACTTATGAAAATGAGTGTTCGAATGGCGGTCGTGGTGGCTGCGGTTGGTTTGAGTATTGCGGGCACAACGCAGGCGGTGGATTGGCGTGCCAAGCCGAACTACGGCACCATTGAATTGAACGCTGGCTTTCGTCCGGACCCTTACACTACGTCAGTCAGAGCCGGGGGAGCAGAGTCTGCTCGCACTGTCGGGGATAACTGCCGTGGCTTTATCAGCAATGCCCCGGACATGGACCTGAACTACGACGCGGGGTCTACTTCCCTGACGATCTACGTTGAGTCGTCAGCCGATGTAACCCTCGTCGTTTATGATGCCGCCGGTAATTGGCATTGCAATGATGATTACTCCAGCGCGGGTGGCACAAACCCAGCCATTCGCTGGACCAACCCGCCCTCCGGCAATTACAACATATGGATTGGCACCTACGAGTCGGGCGGTTTGCAAGATTCCCAGCTGAGTGTAACGGAATTGGCTTTGCCATGGAGTCAAAACACGTCCAATAGCACAGGTACTGGCATCGAGTGGGGCGATAATACCAGCAATTGGGCCGATGATGGTGAGTGTGATGACCCAAGATTCGCCGGTCCCGGTACCTCATCAGCGGCTGCCACGGCACACCGTTTTCACGATGCCAATGACTGCCGTACACTTTATCAGCAAGGGCAAATCTACCTTCGGGAATAAGTCGGGTCGTGTCGATAAACCCGTCCCAATCGGCATCGTATCCGCTAAGCCATTGCAGTCAGAACCTGGCCGGTCGACGGGTTTGCTGCAATGGCGTTACACTGCGCGCCTAAAACAATAACAGCGCAAGCCGAGACCCCAATGCAAGATCTCCTGAACGACATTGCCGGCAAAATGAAGCTGGCCACCGAGCGCGGCCAGGTCGCGAATTACATTCCCCAGCTTGCCCATGTCGATCCACAGCAATTTGGTATTGCGGTGGCAACGCCCGACGGCCAGTTATTTACCGCCGGGGATGCTCACGAACCCTTTTCCATTCAAAGTATTTCCAAAGTGTTTGCGCTGACGCTTGCGCTGGGCAAGCAGGGCGACAGTTTGTGGCAATACGTAGGGCGAGAGCCCTCGGGGGACCCGTTCAATTCCATTGTTCAGCTGGAACACGAGTCGGGGAAACCCCGTAACCCGTTCATAAACGCCGGGGCCATAGCGGTGGTCGATGCCATCATGATGGGGCACGAGCCCAAGGAAGTGCTGGCTGAGTTGTTAAGCTTCGTGCGTTTTCTGGCAAACGACGAACGTTTATATTTCGATCACGAGGTGGCGGCGTCGGAGCTTGAGCATAAGCATCGTAATGCTTCGCTCGCGCATTTTATGAAAGCCTTTGGGCGATTGCACCACGATGTGGATAAAGTCATCGGTACTTACTTTCACCAGTGCGCGGTTGCAATGAACTGTGTGCAGTTAGCACAGGCGGGTTTGTTTCTGGTGTCGGATGGTGTGAACCAGGTTACCGGCACCCGAGTCGTGTCGGCTCAGCGCGCCCGGCGAATCAATTCACTGATGATGATGTGCGGGCATTACGATGGCTCGGGCGAGTTTGCATTTCGAGTCGGTTTGCCGGGGAAGAGTGGTGTGGGTGGCGGCATTCTGGCCGTTGCACCGGCCAGGGCCTCCATCGCCGTCTGGTCGCCCGGGCTGGATAAGATCGGTAACAGCTTGCTGGGAACTCGTGCTCTGGAAATGCTGGTGCAGGAAACCGGTTGGTCGGTGTTTGGGCATTAAAGTTACGTCTTAAGAAAGCACAGACTTACACACCGCTTGCGCAATGTTTACATCGAGTGTGATCAGGGTATCAGGAAGTGATCTGGTACGGGGGTTACACTGGCGTTCGATCAGGAACCTAACAGCCACCCGCCGCCGAGTGATCGGTACGGGTTTCAGATGCGTGAGTGTCGCCGCATGACGTCGTAACCCTGCAGTACTGTCTAACCGGCGCGGTTCGTTCTGGAGCCCCCGAATGCGATGTTATTTCACACTCTTCCCCGCTTTGTTTTTGTTGCCGGTGCAGGCGGAAACGACCAGCACTACCACCTTTCAGGTGGGCGCTCAGGTTCAGTCCGGCTGTCGGGTTCAGGCGGATGATCTGCGTTTTCCCGCTCTCGATGAAGCGGGCGTCGAACGCCTCAATACATCAGCGTTACTCAGTGTGCATTGCACGCGCGGTACCTATGTCGGGATGATGCTCGATCAGGGCCAGAACGCTCACCCGGAAACCGGAGTGCGCCAGCTTGCCGGTGAAGAGGCACAGTCGGTTCTCGGGTATCGGCTTCAGCATCAGAAAGCGGAGAGCGCACCGGCGGAAACCGACTGGGAAAACGGATTGCCGATGCTGGTCAGTGATGGCAAACGCCAGGCGTTAACGCTCTATGGTGAACTGGCCGAAGCCCCGAATGGCTCGCGTTTTCTCTCCGATACGCTAACCATTACGCTGGTGTACTGATGCGTTGGTTCGCGTTGCTCGTGTTAAGCGGTTGGAGCCTGGCGTCGTTTTGCCTGGGGGCGGGGTTGCAGGTGACGCCAATTTTGCAGGAAATTCCCAGAGGGGAAACGACGGCCCTGTACCAGGTACGCAATACCGGAGAGGCAGCCGTAACGGTTCAGGTGAGTGCCCAGTTGTGGCAACAGGACAACGGAGAGCGGGTTACCTCGGATACCGACAGCATTCAAACCAACCCGCCGTTGATATCGCTTGAACCCGGTCAGGATGAGTGGGTGCGGGTGGCGTTAATGAGTGATCGTGCCGATGAAGAGCAAGCCTTCCGGGTGTACTTTAGCCAGGTACCGGAAACGGCTCAAACTCTGCACTCGGGTGTTAGAACGCTCATCAGGCTGGATACGCCGTTGTTCTTTCAGGCCCGGGAGCCGCAAACCGATCTTCAATGGAGTGTGCAGCAAGAGGCTGAAGGCTGGCAATTACAAGTACTGAACGCAGGGACCCGGTTCGGCCAGTTAACGCGGCTGGTGGTGGAGACCGAGGGCGGTCGACGCCTGCCCATTGTGGAGGGCGTACTCTACGTTTTGCCCGGTGCTTCGCAAGCCTGGCCCTTGGGCCTGACTGATGTCGACGTGCAGGGCGGGCTTTCGTTGCAGGTTGTGTCGGGTGGCCAGGTTCAGTTTCAACCCTTGAACAACACTGAATAGCCCGATGATGATGGGGCACATCAGCTTACGCGCAATACTGCTGCTGGGAATGCTCTTTTTGGCAGTGGCGAGGGCAGACCTGTTGCCGCCTATGGACGAAGGCGATGACCGACCGCGCAATCTCAGAATTCAGTTGCAGCAGGAGGATGGCACCTGGGTTCTGCCGATCTCTGACCTGACTGCATTTGGTTGGGCGATGCCCAATGTCGGCTCGCTGCCAGTTTTCGAACAGGAAGGGCGACGTTACGTTCCGGTTGATGCGCTGCCTGAAACCGTCGCTCGCGTGAATGAACGCGAAGGCTATGTGAGCCTGCAGACAGAGGAACTGCGCGTTGTCGATGACGAAACCACAAGCGAGTGGCTGCTGCCCATGTCGCTGAACAGTCAGGAAGTCAGCGAGCCCCACTCCCTGGTGCGGGAAGCGGGGCAGTATTATTTGCCGGCGCATACCCTGGAAGCTCTGGGTATTTCTCCCGCAGCTATTGTACCCAATGCCGCGGGCCTTTATTCATTGAATGAACTGACCGAGGGGTTTTACTGGCTGGATGTGTCTCAGCCCAAACTCACTTTGTGGATGCCCACGAGCCGCTTTAAACCTTACCGGATTGAACGCAAGCGAGCCGACCCTCTGGTGCCGCAGCGCGGTTATTCGTTCTTGCTCGATTACCAGTTAACCGAAGGCATCGATGAAGACGATGAGCGTTGGCGCACAGGTGTATTTGATGCAGCCGTGAGCCTGGGCACGGCCTATTGCGAAACCCAGCATCAGTACCGTTCCAACACTGAACGTTTTACCCGTCAGGGCAGCCGATGCGTGCTGGATCGCCCGCGCTCATTGCTGTCTGTAACGCTGGGGGACACCTTTACCTCCAACTCGGTACTCGGGCAAACCGTTGCGTATGGCGGAGTGCAAGTAGGCACCAATACCAAGCTGGCGCCTTCCTGGGTAACGCGGCCACGGCCTTCGTTGCGGGGTGCCGTGTTGACGCCGGCCATGCTGGAAGTCTGGATCAATCAGAACCTGGTCACTCAGGAGCAACTGCCACCCGGTCAGTTTGAACTTTACGATTTGCCAGCTGCCAGTGGCGTCAGTGATATTCTCAGTCGCATTGAAGACAGCAGTGGCATGCCCATTATCCAGCGCTTTGCTTTTTATTCAGATGCCTCTTTACTTGCCCGGGGGCTTGGTGAATGGTCACTTTCATACGGGCATCGTCGGACGGGTGTCATCGACGGGCAAATCCAGTACGACGAATTCCCTTTTGCTCTGGTGGCCGGTCGTTACGGGTTGACCAACCGGGTGACCTTCGGCGCGCGGGCTGAATTGTTCGAAACCGGGCGCGTTGGCGCAGGCACCAGCTATTGGGGCTTGGGCCCGCTCGGCATGCTCGATGTTGGCGGCGCGCTGAGCTTCAACGAAGACACTCAGGATACCGGTGCCACCTGGCAATGGGGTGTTACCCGCCGGGCGAGCAAGGTGTCGCTCCGGTACCGGGAGCAGCGTACCGACGATGCATTCATTCAGTTCGGCAGTACGGTGCCCAACCGGCTACCGGATGTCGAAAAACAACTGACACTGGGCTGGTCGGTGCGCCGGGGCGTGTCGTTGTCGGTAGGTCGGCTGGAGCGGGAATACGAGACCCGGGCCGACTACCTGGCCAATAACGCCACCCTGGGGCTGAGCTGGGCGGGCCGTGGTACTGTGCGGTTGTCGGCATTGGATGTGATCGAACCGCTGCCACGGCGACAATACAACCTCAGCTTTACGCTGACGCTGGGCAAGGGCCGCTCGATGACGGCCGCCATGTCGGGTGAGGAACTGGAGAATCGCGGTGTCAGTTACCAGTACCGGTCGCCCGGCGATGGCGGCTATGGGTACCGGGTGCATACCGGCGAACAGGGTGAGGTGAGTGTGCAGGATGCCGAACTGAAGCTGGATGGCAGGCTGGCAACGTTGCGCTTGAATGCTGAACGACGCAACGGTGAGCTCAGTGGTGCCGCGGAATTAAGCGGCGCCCTGGTTATCAATGAAGCCGGTGCCTTCCTCAGCCGTAACCCGGCGGGCAGCTATGCCCTCGTCGATGCCGGCGTCCCCGATGTGCGGGTTTACCGCAACAACCGCCTGGTTGGGGAAACGGATAACAGCGGCCGCTTGCTGGTGTCGGGGTTGAAGCCCTACACCCACAACCGGCTGCGCCTGGCAACTGAAGACCTGCCACTTGCGGCCAGTTTGGCGGAACCCTCGGTGCAGCTGGTGCCGGGAAACCGCCAGGTATTAACGGCACCGTTTGATGTTGTTCTGGACCGCAGTATCACCGCGTACCTCATCGGCCAGGACCAGAACCCCCTGCCAGCCGGCACCACCGTGCGCTTTGAAGGGCAGCCCGAAGCGCTAACGGTGGGCCACGAAGGTTTGCTCTATACCGACGTTGGCTTGCGTTCTTATTGGGTGGGTCAGGCCCGGCTGGGCGATCAGCAAGTGTGTGAGTTTGAACTGGAACTGAGCGGGGTGGAAGCCTACCCCGCAGACCTGGGAGCCGTACAATGCGAACCCTTATAACCGCAAAAACCGTTCTGACCTACCTGGGCCCGGTGGTGCTGGGCAGCCTGGTGACCAGTGCGGCGGCCTGCACGGTCAGCGCAACACCGCTGGCGTTTGGCCCTATCGAACCGCTGGCGGATCAGCCAACGGACAGTGTCGGCAGCCTCACCGTGGAATGCCCCGAAAGCATGGCTTACACCCTGAGCGTTACGCCGGGCAAAGGCACTTATAACCAGCGCCTGATGAGTGTTGGGGAGCTGACGCTGGCCTATAACCTCTACATCGATCAGGAACACCTGTTTATTTTCGGGGACGGCACCGGCGATACCCGGATGCTGACTGGCGAAGGGGTAAACACCGAGCACGGGGTGTACGGCAGGGTGCCCGCTCAGCCCAGAGCCTACCCCGGGCACTATACCGATGACATAGTAGTGACGGTGGCTTACTGAGGTGTAGGGTGCGCGCTGATGTGGCCCCTAATAGTGTGGGTCACTGGGTTGGTCCACTGACTTCTCACCCCTTCTCAGGGTACCGTTCGTTCATATCAGCCAGTGACTGTCGCACCAGTTCCCTAAGCGCTGATATATCCACATCTTCCAGCCGCTTGATGTATAAGCAAGACTTACCCAGCTTGTGTTTGCCAAGGCGCTCCAGCACAGCTTGGTAGGGCTTGAAGCCGGGGATGATGTAAATCGACAGATTCTGTTTTCTGGGCGAAAATCCAACCCGCATGAAATCACCCTCCCGACCACTTTCATAGCGATAGTGATACTGGCCGAAGCCGATTATGGCCGGTCCCCAAAGCACCGGTTCCTGGCCGGATTCCTCTCGCATCAATTCAACCAGTTGGTTGCATTCGATTTGTCGGCGTTCGTCGTCGAGCGACTCTATAAATTCCGCTATTGAGGTTGAGGTAGGTTGGGTTTTGTTGGCCATGAGGTGTTCTCCATAAGCTTTATTATTGAACCCGGCAGTGTAGGCTGGCTTGCCATTATTCATCCCTCTCTACTGCTCATTTCCCGAAGGTGGCTCTGCAGCTCAATCACAGAGGGTAAAATACTTCGGTAGAAAATATCGAACAGAACGGCCGTTTTATCCGAATTGTAAAACCCCGCAGTAAAGACGGCGACCAGGTCGTACTCGGGCACGATGAATATAAGCTGGCCCCCGTTTCCGCTGGCCCAGATCACTTTAACCCTCTTTTCACCGTAAGACAGCGTATCTATCCACCAGAGGTACCCATAGGGTGTTTCTCGCACCTGAGTTTGGGGCTGGATTGACTCTTGAATCCAGTCACGAGATATCAGCTGGCGACCTTCCCATTGGCCCTCTTGCAGCACCAGTAGCCCCAGCTTAGCCATGCCCTGGGGTGTGAGCAACAGGTGCCCGCCGGTGTCGACTTTTTCGTCGTTATCGAACCTCGCCCAGCGATAGTTGTTAATACCCATAGGGCCGAACAGGGCGTCATCGGCAAAGTCGGAAAAATCCCTACCCGAAGCCTGGGCGATGACCTCCCCCAGGGCAATGACACCGGCGGTGCAGTAACGGGCGACTTCGCCCGGGGCGTGAACGGGCGGTAAGGCGAGAAAGGATGCGACCCAGTCCTGAGTGCGGTAGAGGCGGTCTTCCTGGCCCTTCGAGCGCCAATTAAAGTCGTCGCAATCAAGGCCGGAGCTCATCGTAAGTAAGTGGCGGGTTTGGATATCATCCTTGTTGTCGACATTGGGGTAGCTCTTTGCAAGAAAGTCCATGATGGGGCTTTCCACACTGGCTATAACGCCTTGATCCAATGCGGCTCCCGTCAATAGCGAGGTGATACTTTTTGTCGCAGAGCGCAGATCATGAGGGTTATCCCTGCTGTAGCCATTGTAGTATTCCTCGAACACAAGGCGGCCACTCCGTAAAACCAGCATGCTGTGAAGCTGATGGCTCTGCATGGCCGCTAGTTGGTTTGATACATTGTCCAGACGGGCTGCGTCCAGCCCTACCGACTCTGGTGTGCCGATAGGCAACGGCTCGTCTGCCATTATGGGCGGGTGAATGGTGTTTACTGACGAGCATGCAGTAAGGCCAACCGACAAAAAGAGGCCGCAAACCCACATGAGGAGTCCGTTGGCGCGCGCCAGGGAGGGCACTGCAACCGAGATAGCATCTGACCGCGTCTGATTTGTAAAACCAGGGTTAGGCTTTTTCGCATTCCCTTGGTCCATTGGCCTGCTCCATTGTAGCTGGTTGCATCATGCTGCTCTTGATCCGTTAACCCGACAAGAGGCCAGAAGTCATCCAAAATCAAAACAGGCCAGGGAAGTCGTCAGGCGTTAATGAGGTGATACTTTGAAGAGGCGTTCATTCACAAACAACGGCTTTAGGTAGCCATTTAAGGTATTCATATAAAAAAGAGCAGGGCAAAGCCCTGCTCTTTCTGTGGTACCGGGTTATTGTTTACTTAATCCAATATTTGCCCCAGTGGGTAATGTTGTACTGAGCGATATTGCTCATGAACGACTGAATCGAGGGCTCGGTATCAACGGCGTCTATTTGCTCGTCAATCAGGTATGTAGAGTGCGCAAAAACCGAGGTGACAAAGGCTATGGCATCGGCATTGACTTCCAGCGCGCGCAGATCGACGTTATCAATGGTGTCGCAGGCCGAATGGTAGCACTCGTCGAAGGCCACACCGGCTTGACCGCCAAAAATCAACGCTTCCTCTTCGGTTTTAATAACCTCAGCACCGGTAAAGAGCCCGCCGAAGGGAATGTCTTCTACGAAGAATTCGGCGTAATCGGAGCGGAAGCTGATTTCGCTGTCGACATAGGATTCACCACGTAACTCGAAGTACTTCTGGAACACGCCCTCAATGGCCGCAGACCCTGCCGGACCTTCAAGCCCGAACCCGGAGCCGTCGCCATCGTAAATGCCGTAAATGAAGTTCGGCGAGGCGATCATGTCAAAGTTCAGGTAGGCCTTGATTCGCTCAAGCTCGGTTTCACCCAGGGTTTGAACGTAACGAGTCGAGCCAACCAGGCCGGCCTCCTCGGCACCCCACCAGGCAAAGCGGACTTTATTGCGGGTACGGGCTTTCTTCATCAGGTTGGCCATTTCCAGCAGAGCGGCGCTGCCTGATGCGTTGTCGTTAATGCCCGCGCCTTCGGCAACGGAGTCGAGGTGAGCGCCGAGCATCACAACGTTGTCCGGGTTACCCCAGCGGCTCTCGGCAATGACGTTGTCGACCGACCGGGTCTCGCGCAATACATCAGCCAGCATCGACAAGACCAGGCCATCGGTTTCAGCCCAGGTAACGCCGTTGTCGTAGGTGGCGAAGAAGACCGGTATGCCGCCGCTGTATTCTTCACCCAGGGTGGCGCTGATCAGGCCTGTGCGATCATCGGCATTGCCCTGGTTAAAGATAATGATGCCAACGGCTCCGGCAGTGGCGGCGTTTTCAGCTTTTTGCTGGAAGCTGCAGGCACCGCGCTGCACCAGGGCGATATTGCCCGACTGAAACGAGTCGAAGTCTTCGATTTCACAGCCGCTGGTTGAGGCATTGCCATCACCGAGATCGAGGTCTACCGCCTGAACCGTGCCGGATACGTTGCCGGGTTCTGTCTGGGAGAGGTAGGTGAAGTCTTCGTTCCAGACATAACTGGTCGGCGTTGGAGCCAGGGAGTTCAGCTGCCCGTCTCCCAGCTCGTAGAACGCGGTGAAGTCGAAGGCATCGAGGGTGACGTTGTAACCCATATCTTCGAGCGATTCAGCCACGAAGGCGACTGAGGCATCGTAGCCAGGCAGGCCTGAGGCCCGGTTGCCATTGTTTTCGTCGGACAGGCGTTGGAACGTCTCCAGATACGGCACGATGTTCTCGGCCTGCATGCAGCGCGGCATGTGCATGGGTGTTGCCCAGCGGATCACCCGGCACTCATTCTTGTGCATGTAGGCTCCGCTCCAGTAGGCATCCAGAAAGTACGACAGGGCCGGTGGCGGTGCATTATTCGAATTGCCATGGAAGGGGTTTGCTAATGCGGCATTGCCGATGAGTAAAGCGCCCGTGGCTATTGCTCCCGCCAGCAGGGTTACAGGTTGGATTGATTTCATGGTTTTTCCCTTGGTTGGTTATTGTTGTCTTTTGCCTATAACTCCATCAATACAGACAGTCGTTCCGCCTTGTACTGCAAGGGAGGCCCTGAACAATTCAGAGCCTCCCTAGACCAAGTTGGGAAATACATACTGGTAGGTTCATGCAGGTTTTCCATGAACCGGTTCATTATTGTCAAAAAAAAACGGTCCGCCATTGTAAGCCTGGCGAAACAGGGGGAGTTATTCAGAGGCTATCTGGATATTCCGCCGCTCTCCGTTGATCGTAAGCCTGCAACCAGTCTTGCAGGTTGGGTGCGTGACGCGAGACGAAACGTTCAAGGTCAGACCGTTCGCAGGGGTGGCCGGTGAAAATCAGGATGTAGTCGGCAAAGCGACCGATGCGCACGGCTTTGGTCTCGTGAGTGTGCATTGAAATATAGCCGATTTGCGTTAGATAAATAGTGCGTGCGCGGACGCCGGCTTCATGGGGTGGGTAGTTGAAGCGCAGTAACATATTGGTTAGCGCTTGCAGCCGGCGTTCGTCGGCGGTGGCGACTTCTTTGGCCACCTGGGCGTTCTGCATGGCCCAGTTTCGCACGGCGTATTCAAATTCCGAGTCAAACAGCTGCTCATCCAGCCAGCAATCGAACACATTGAGCGTGGCTTCAACCACGGTGCCGGCATAGCGTTCGGTCTGCTGAATGAGGCCCTCGGTGTTGTGAGCCTTCCACCGGTCGATCAGGCGGTCGAGCAGGGCTTCCCGGTCTTTGAAAAACCAGTAGAAGCTGGTGCGGGATGTGTTCAGCGCTTTGGCCAGCGGCAGTATTTTCACCGCATCCACCCCGGATTGGATCAGCAGGCGGTAGGCGGCATCGAGCCAGTCTTCTGCGCGGCCTTTGTCGGTATCGGTTGTCATGGTGCCCTCTGATGAAAATGAACGATTCAGTCGTCTGGCGTTACTTGAATGTACACCAATGTCATTTTAATTGACACAAGTGTACATGAGCGATAGCGTGTTTAACCAGCCGGTATTCGACAGGAGACGGACCATGGCTCAAGACCCGTTGTTGCAACCCTTCCAGCTCAAGCATCTGACGATCAAAAACCGTCTTATGATGACCGCGCATGAACCGGCTTACCCGGTAGACGGCATGCCTACCGAGCTGTACCGGGCTTACCATGTTGAGCGCGCCAAAGCGGGTATCGGCCTGACCATGACCGCCGGGTCGGCCGCCGTGGCGAAAGACAGCCCGCCGGTGTTCAACAACATTCTGGCCTACAAAGATGAAGTCGTGCCCTGGCTGCGCGAACTGACTGACGCCTGCCACGAACATGGCACCGCGGTAATGATTCAGCTGACCCACCTCGGCAGACGCACCCGGTGGGACAAAGCCGACTGGCTGCCGGCCGTATCCGCCTCCCACCATCGCGAAGCGTCACACCGCGCCTTTCCCAAACAAGCCGAGGACTGGGACATTGACCGTCTGATTCGTGACTACGCCGACGCCGCAGAGCGTATGCACGCCGCCGGGCTCGATGGCATTGAACTGCAGGCTTATGGGCATTTGATGGATCAGTTCTGGTCGCCACTGACGAATACCCTGGAAGCGCCTTACGGCGGCAGCCTGGATAACCGGTTACGGTTCACGTTTGATGTACTGCGGGCCATTCGCGAGCGGGTCGGACCCGAGTTTATTGTGGGCGTGCGGTATACCGGCGACGAACAACTGCCTGGTGGTTTGAACGCCGATGAGGGGCTGGATATCTCGCGGCGTCTGAAAGACAGTGGCATGGTCGATTTTCTCAACGTGGTGCGCGGTCACATTGATACCGACCCGGGCCTGACCGACGTGATACCCGTTCAGGGCATGCCCAGCGCCCCGCATCTGGATTTTGCCGGCGAGATAAAACGCCAGGTCGACTTTCCCACCTTCCACGGCGCCAAGATTCAGGACGTGGGTACCGCACGCTTCGCCATCGAATCCGGCAAGGTCGATATGATCGGCATGACCCGCGCGCACATGGCCGACCCGCACATTGTGAGAAAAATCATGGAAGGGCGCGAGGAAGAAATACGACCCTGCGTCGGTGCCAATTACTGCCTCGACCGCATCTACCAGGGCGGCGCGGCTTATTGCATTCACAACGCCGCCACCGGGCGTGAAACCACCATGCCGCACGATATTCCCAGGGCCGGGCAGAGGCGTCGCATTCTGGTCATCGGTGCCGGGCCGGGCGGATTGGAAGCGGCCCGGGTTGCCGCCGAACGCGGGCATGACGTGGTGGTCTTGGAAGCCATGAGCCAGGCCGGTGGCCAGGTGAGGTTAAGCGCACAAAGTGAACGCCGGCGCGAGATGATCGCCATCATCGACTGGCGGTTGGCGCAATGTGAAAAACTGGGCGTCGAGATCCGGTACAACTGCTGGGCCGAGGCAGACGACGTACGTCAGGAAAACCCGGATGTCGTGATTGTTGCCACCGGCGGATACCCGATTGAAGATAAGCCCGGGGTGGGGCACGACCTGGTCGTCAACAGTTGGGATATTTTATCGGGTCACATCAAGCCCGGACATCGCGTTCTGCTGTTCGACGATGCGGGCGACCACCCGGCACTTCAGGCGGCGGAAATCATTGCCAGAACCGGTGCCGAACTCGAGATCATGACACCGGATCGAACCTTTTCGGCCGAGATTATGGCAATGAATCTGGTGCCCTACATGAGAGCGCTGCAGCGCCCTAACGTGACGTTTACACCGACCTATCGGTTGAAATCGGTAGAGCGCAATGGGAATAACCTGCTTGCCAGAATCACCAGCGACTACCTCGATCTGGACCACGAACGTCACGTCGATCAGGTTGTCGTTAATTACGGCATTACTCCCATGGCAGACATTTACTTCGATCTTAAACCGCACGCCAGCAACGGCGGCGAAGTGAACTATGAAGATTTGATTGTGGGCAAACCGCAAACTGTGGTGCGTAACGAAGACGGGCGTTTTCAATTGTTCCGCATTGGCGATGCGGTTGAATCACGCAATATCCATGCAGCCATATATGATGCATTGCGGTTAACAATAGACCTGTAAGGAGTCTCTGCACACATCTCTCTGGAGAAAATGGTCAGAGGCTCCCTAGCATTCGATCACATTCACCGCCAACCCACCGCGCGAGGTTTCCTTGTATTTATCGAGCATGTCTCGCCCGGTGTCGCGCATGGTGCGAATGACCTTGTCGAGCGAGACAAAGTGTTCACCGTCGCCACGCAATGCCATCACGGCGGCGTTGATGGCTTTAATGGCGCCAACGGCATTGCGTTCAATGCAGGGTACCTGAACCAGGCCCCCGATGGGGTCGCAGGTAAGGCCGAGGTGGTGTTCCATGCCAATTTCCGCGGCGTTTTCAACTTGCTCCGGCGTGCCACCGGTTACGGCTGCCAAGCCTGCAGCAGCCATGGCGCAGGCCGAACCGACTTCACCCTGGCACCCCACTTCTGCACCGGAAATGGACGCGTTTTCCTTGAACAGGATGCCAATGGCAGCCGCAGTTAACAGGAAATCAACAACGCCTTCCTCACTGGCATTGGGGCACCAGTTCCAGTAGTAATGGAGCACGGCCGGAATAATACCGGCGGCACCATTGGTTGGCGCAGTCACCATTCGACCGCCGTTGGCATTCTCTTCATTCACGGCCAGCGCATAGAGGTTTACCCAGTCCATGGCGCTTAGTGATGGTGAGATCATATCCTGGCGGTTTATGTCCATTAACGACGCGTAGAGTTTTGCTGCCCGCCGCCGCACTTTGAGTCCGCCGGGTAAAATACCTTCGTTTTTTATACCGTTCTGTACACACTCCTGCATCACCTGCCAGATGTGCAGAATGCCTTCGCGAATCTCGGTTTCACTGCGCCAGGATTGTTCATTGGCCATCATCACACCGGCGATGCTCAGCCCGCTGGCCCTGCACTGATTCAGCAAATCGACACCGCTTTTGAACGGGTAGGGCAAGGGGGTTGTGTCTTCCACAATACGGTCTGCCCCGGCGGCTTCCTCATCAACCACGAAGCCACCACCCACTGAATAATAGGTGCGCTGACGAATCACTTCGCCATCGGCACCGAAGGCGGTAAACATCATGCCATTGGGATGGTAGGGCAACGATTCCTTGCGGTGATAGGTCAGGTCGGTCGCTTCGGCAAAGGCAATGGCGTGTTCACCGTGCAAGCACAGTTCACCCTGGGTGCGAATGTCGTCGAGCCGGGGGTTGAGCATGGCGGGGTCTATGGAATCCGGTCGGTGGCCTTCAAGCCCGAGCATGACAGCAGGTCCGGTGCCGTGGCCTCTACCCGTCGCACCGAGTGACCCGTACATTTGAATATCGATGCGAGTAACCTCAGTGAGGTGCCCGGCTTTGCACAGCCCTTCAACAAACAGGTGGGCCGCTTGCATCGGCCCGACCGTGTGCGAACTGGACGGGCCAATGCCAATTTTCAACATATCAAACAGACTAATGGCCACAGGCAATGCTCTTTAAAGACAGTTATCAGTAGTGAGCTGCGAGCTGCGAGTTCCTAGCTAACAGCTCTCAGCTCGAAGCTCACAGCTTTCCCTTCACCCGTACGCCGGGAAATCCCGGCACAACTGGGTAACCTGTTTTCTGGTTTCAGTTATTACAGCACTGGCGTCGCCTTTTTGCAGCGCATCCAGAATGTCGACAATCCAGCCGGCCAGCGCTCGGCATTCGGGCTCTTTCAAACCGCGTGTGGTAATAACCGGTGAACCAATGCGCAGTCCGGAGGTAACAAAAGGCGATTGCGGATCGTTCGGTACTGCATTCTTGTTGACGGTGATGTTCGCTTCGCCAAGTGCCGCATCGGCTTCTTTACCGGTTAGCCCCTGTTTGACCAGGCTAAGCAGAAACAGGTGGTTATCGGTACCACCGGAAACGACGTCGTAACCGCGTTCAATAAAGACATCGGCCATGGCGCGGGCGTTGTGCACCACCTGTTGCTGGTAGCTCTGGAATTCCGGCTCGGCCGCTTCCTTGAATGCAACGGCTTTGGCAGCGATGACGTGCATTAACGGGCCACCCTGGCTGGCCGGGAATACGGCCGAATTGAATGTCTTTTCCAGGTCTGGCTGGCCCTTGCACAGGATCAAACCACCGCGCGGTCCGCGCAAGGTTTTGTGAGTCGTGGTGGTAACGACGTGCGCGTGCGGTACCGGGTTCGGGTAAACGCCTGCCGCAACCAGACCGGCCACATGAGCCATGTCGACCATTAAGTAGGCGCCGACGGCATCGGCAATTTCCCGAAAGCGTGCCCAGTCAACAACGCGTGAATACGCTGAGAAACCCGCGACAATCATGCCGGGTTTGTGCTCCTTGGCCAGGGCTTCAACCTGGTCGTAGTCGATCTCGCCCGTCGTCTCGTTCAGGCCATATTGTACGGCGTGGTAAATCTTGCCGGAGAAACTGACGTGGGCGCCATGCGTCAGGTGGCCGCCATGGGCCAGGCTCATACCCAGAACGGTATCGCCCGGGTTCAGCAATGCCATGTATACCGCTGCGTTGGCCTGGGAACCCGAGTGTGGTTGCACGTTGGCGTAGTCGGCGCCGAACAGGGCATTGGCGCGATCGATCGCCAGTTGTTCAACCCGGTCGACGTGTTCGCAGCCACCGTAGTAGCGCTTGCCCGGGTAACCTTCGGCGTACTTGTTGGTCAGGCAGGAACCCTGGGCCTCCATCACCAGCGGGCTGGTGTAGTTTTCGGAGGCGATCAACTCCAGGTGGTCTTCCTGGCGCGTGGCTTCGTCCTGCATGGCCGCCCAGAGGGTTTCGTCGTAGTTGGACAATGTTTTATTTTTGCTGAACATGGCTGCGATTCCCGGGTTATGACACCAGACCTGACGAAACAGGCAAGCGTACTTGAAAGTAACCAGCGGGATAGTAAGGCGGTTCACACCGGCACGACTGCTCGGGCACGACATGGGAACGAATATTTGCGACAGATGCCTGGCGCGTGTCCGGCCCCCGATAGGGGAGAAAAATGCCAGTGGGGTGCGCGCATTCACCCCGTTATCAGTGGAAGGAGGACGCGTCTGTGAATACCGTACAGACCTTCTATTCCGGTACGCGAGTGACCTCGATGGTGCAGCTTATCGACAGTCGCTCGCCCCGGGACTGTGCATGGTCGATTAATGTGGCCAGGTCGGTCCGGGTTTGCAAGAGTTGGTCAACTCGCCGGGAGCCGGCTGCGTGGCTGTCTCCGAAGCGTTCCTTTCGGCTCCAGCTGTCTTGTTCATGGAACTGAATCTTGTTGTTGATCAGTGTCATCAGTACGTTTCGGGCGTCGTCTGTTGAGAAGACGCCGTCGATTAACAGGAAGTTGGTGGGGGTGGGCTCGTTGTTCATGGCTCTCTCCAGATCGGGTTGGTTTTGGTCTTCCGGCGGCGGTTGTTCTGGGCCTATTCTGCCTTTTATGACGCCTGCCAGTGGCCCTGCCGGTAGTGTTCCACTTGCTGGTCTTCCAGGCGTACCAGATACAGCCACTGGTTGTGGACCAGTTGGCGCACGGTGTCGTGTTTGCGAATAACGGCGTCGATTGCCTCTCGCGATGCCTCGATGACAACCGTCAGTCGCAGTGGCGTGTGCTGCCATTGTTCACCGTTGTGCACCGATTGCAGCGGCAGTCCGATCCTCAGGTCTCCGCCGTTACCCTCGAACACACCCAGTCGCCCACCCACCACGTTGTGCAGGGTTTTGTTGCCGCTACCGAAACGGTGGTTGTCGACGGTCGAGCCGAAGTATTGCAGGTTGATCCAGTTGGCGACCACCATGGGCGCGGTCATGATCTGTTCCAGCAAGGCCCCTTCAGGGTCTTTGCGCTGGTCATAATCGTGAAGGAAGCATCGGCCACCGAGGTCGAGCTCCCGGGTTCGGGCTCTGGGTGCGGCAATGAAGGCCGCGTTGTTGGCGAGCCCCCATTCCGGGCGAGTTTGAGCCCAGTCGTTGGCGCGTTCACGCAGGGCTTTGGCGAGTGATTTGGGGCGATCTAGAAAGGCGGCTAACCCGATGCTCGCTGCGCGTTCCCGTGAGGCTCCAGCCTCGGCACCCTGCAATAGCGCTTGCAGCGATGCCAGGTCGTCAGCGTGGCTGGCTGGCAGGTTTTGCAGGCCAAACAGCTCGACTTCGTCGGTCGTGGTGTTGTGCAGTCCCGCTAAAAACCAGGTGCTGTCCGGAATATCGATGCCCAGATCGCGGACCCGCAAACGTACCTCAGGGTCGTTGAGCAAACCGGCCAGCGCGCGTGCGTTAACGTCGCCGCGCTGGCCACAGCAGGCGCCACAATCGAGCCCGGCGCGGTGCGGGTTGTTTCGGGTCTGGCTGCCGTGGCCTGCCAGAAGAACCAGGCGAGCCAGGTGGCCGGTGAGCCCCATGGCGGTCAGAATCTGATGCGCCAGTGTCGCTTGTTGTTCAACGCCTCCGGCTGCCTGGGCATCCAGAATGGGGCCGAGAGCCGAGGCCGCCTGCTGGCTCAGTCCGGTGCTGTTATCGGAGGCCAGGGCATCGGTGCCCGGCAGTGTCCGTTTGACCAGTTTGGCCAGATACCCGAGCCCAAGCGATTCGACCAGTACGAAGGCCGACAGCGGCAAAGACTGGAAAGTGCGCCAACCTTTTACACCCTGCAGGTTGGATTGGCGCTGTTGGCTGATGGTCTTGTCACGCGCCGTATCACCACTGCTGTCAGTGACGGTGAGCGCCGGGCTGAGCAACCCGGGTAGCTGCGGGCGGCGGGTCTCAGTGCCCAGCGGCTGATACTGAATGGGCAACCCGAAAAAGCCCGCAAACCCCAGCGTCTGAACGCGAGGTGACTGGGCTTCGAGGTGCCGCCGAAACACTTCGGAACGCACATCAATGCAGAAGGCTGCCTGAACATCCGCAAGCGGAGTGTCGGGTGCGTCGGCTGATGCAGCCAGCCGGGAGATCAGGCTTTGCTGGTAACTGATTTCCTGTGCCCGCTGCCAGACAAGCAGCGGTTGATCAGGCCGCTCGCTGGTGCTTTGAAACTGCGACCGCCATTGCGATTGCCACAGTGACCAGACAGATCCGCTATGGCGTTTACCATCATCGATCAGGCATTCCCAGCTCAGTCGAATGGCGAGCAGATCGACCAGGGTCATGTCATCGCTGCCGGCCAGCCGTGCCTGCCAGCGCAAGTAGGCACACCAGGCGGCCCAGCCGCTGATGCGCATCAGCACGGCCTGAAGGTAGGCGGGTACCTCGCTCGCCGGTAGCTCCAGCTGAGCCAGTGCCAGGCGGATTTGCTCGCGCGGGTCGTCCGCCAGCCGAGCTGCCTTGGCGGGGATTGCAGACGCTTTCATCAGCAATGCGACGCTGTGATCGTGCTTAAGGACAGAGCGCCAGCTGGCATACAACGGCTGGGATTGATCGGGCCGCCAGTCCGCCTGGTCAGTGTCAAAGTAGGCCGCACAGAACTGGGCGATCTGGTGGGTGATGGTGTCGCACCAGGCCGGTTCGTGCTGAAGATCCCGCTGACCGTCGAGGCTGTCAGACAGCAGCGGGGCGGCGGGCATGATCGAATCGTCTTCGTCGAGTACCCGGATCAACTGTTCAGTGGTCAGCGTTGACGATGCCTCCTGCCGGGCCTGCTCAAGGGCCTGAGGTGTGATCTCACCTGAAGCCCGGGCGGCGCGATACCAGGAAGCCGACATCGCCATGGGCGAACCCGCGCTCTGTGCCAGCGAGGCTGCCACCTCTGTAAAGTGCTGGTTCACATAGCCCCAGTAGGGGTTTACCGCGATCATCCGGTCCAGTGGCCAGGTGGGTGCTATGCGCTCGACGGCGGCATCGATGGCCGCGTCCAGTGTCTCATCATCAATCAATGCTGCAGTGGCTGACAGACTCATAACAGTTCTCCAGGTTGTGACGAGAATCGATTGACCCGTGTTTGCGCCTGAGAGGGGCTCAGCGTCGCTGGCCATACCCGAAAGGTGACCCGGGTAAAGGTTTCATCCAGGTAAAAACCGTTATAGGCCCAGGGGTAAAGCCGGGTCGACAAGCGACCCTGTGGATTGCGCCGCAGCCAGAACTGGGCGATGTAGAGGCCAAGGAAACACAGCGAAACCCAGACGGTGAGCGCAACGGAGACGGTTTCAGCCGGCAGTACCACAGTCCCGAACAGCCAGTGCCAGAGCAAGTACAGCTGCGTCAACGCGACGACCTGGCCAAGGCCGCGTACCAGCAGAGCCGCGCTGCGGCCCTGCTCAAACCAGAGCAACGGGGCCAACCCGAACGCCAGGATTAGGATCGTCACCAGCGGCAGGGTCAGTGTGGGTTGAAACAGATGCCAGACCCAAGCCGACGCCGCGATCAACGCGCCAGTGACCAGCGCGGCGGTCAGGTACCAGTAGGGTGAGGCCGGAACCATCCGGGCACCGGTGAAATCACGGTGACGGGCTTCTTCCACGGTATTGCCGGCACTCAGGAAGGCATGGGCTTTGTACAGCGAGTGAGCAACGAGGTGAAGCAGGGCGAGCTCGTAGAGACCGAGACCGATTTCCAGCAACATGAAACCCATCTGCGCGCAGGTAGACCAGGCCAGCCGGACCTTGATGCTGATACGCGTCATCATTACCAGACTGGCCAGTACCGCCGTGGTGCTGCCGGCAATGACCAGCACAATTTGTGCAGCCGGTGCCAGGGAGATCAGCTCGGCCAGGCGGATCAGAACAAAGCCGCCAATGTTGACCACACCGGCATGCAACAGCGCCGAAACCGGAGTGGGCGCTTCCATGACCTGAATCAGCCAGCCGTGTAGCGGCAACTGGGCAGTTTTGAGAATGGCGGCCAGGGCGATCAGAACAGCGGCCACGTGCAGACCAGTGGGCAACGACTCCCGGGTGCCAAGGTAACTGGCCAGTGCATCAAGCGAGAGGGTGCCGGTCGCCTGGTAAACCAGAAACAGGGCGATGGCCAAACAGAGTTCCGCGCAGCGGCTGATCAGGAATTTCTTGTGGGCAACAATTTGCGCTGCCTTGCGCTCCGGGTAATGGGTGAGCAGGTAGTGCAGGCCTACACTGGTACCGGACCAGGCGAGCACAATCACCAGAAGATGGCGGCTCAGTAGCAACACCCCGACCGAGGCCAGGGTGAACAGCATGGCACCGATAAAGCGGCTTTGGCGTGCATCGCCAGTCAGATATCGGGACGAAAACTGGATGATCACCCACCCCAGCAACGACACCAGCATGGCTCCGAGAAGCCCCAGAGTGTCAGCATCGAGGGTGGAAAAGTGCGCACCGGCGGTGGCAGCAATGACGGAGAGCAAGGCTACCAGCAGGCCACCCAGACCCGCCGCGCGGGCGATGGCCCAGTGCTGGCGGGGTTGGGCGACGATCAGCAGCCAGCCAATCGTATACACAAGTGGTAATAGCCAGCCGCTGGTAAGAGTGTGCATCGGTCACCTCCTGGGTTGTGCGTTCAACATGGGTCATTTCGTCTATCCTGCCCTGTCCTGATTGTTTTTAAAAATATATGATTAAGAAGATACTGTTCTCTTTTATGGAACTATACGAATGAGAAACCTGAATTTTCACCACCTGCATTACTTTTGGGTCGTTGCCAAAGAGGGCCATCTAACCCGGGCCGCCCAGCAGCTGCATGTCTCCCAATCGGCTTTGTCGTCCCAGATAAGGCAGCTCCAGGAACAACTCGGGCGTGACCTGTTTGTGCGTGAGGGGCGGGCATTGCGACTGACCGAATTCGGACAGGTGGTGCTGAAATACGCCGAGAGTATTTTTAATCTGGGTAATGAACTGCTGTCGCTGACCGAAAGCGGCGAATTGCAGCGGCTGCAACAACTTCGCATCGGGTCGGTGGCGACGCTGTCCCGGAATTTTCAGGAGAACTTTTTGCGGCCGGTCATTGGCGAGGCCGAAGTTAAGTTATTGATGCGGTCTGCGAGTCTCGAAGAGCTGCTTGAACTGCTGAGCATTCACAAACTCGACCTGATTCTCTCTAACCGGGCCGTCTCGGCTGATTCGTCAACCTCGTGGCGCTGTCAGCAAATTGCCGAGCAGAGTGTGTGCATCGTGGGGCCGCCCGGCGATGCGGCAAAGGCGTTTCGGTTCCCGGACGATCTGGTGAACGCCAAGCTCCTGTTGCCGGGGCCAAGCAGCGACATTCGTAGCCAGTTTGATGTTCTGCTGAGTCAGCTTGGCATTGAAATCGACCCATTTGCCGAGGTCGATGACATGGCGATGCTGCGCCTGCTGGCCCGGGACTCTGGAGGCCTGGCGGTAGTACCGGAAGTGGTGGTTCAGGATGAACTTGAGAGTGGCCGGCTGGAAACCTACTGGGTGCTCGACAGCATCGTCGAACGGTTTTATGCGATTACCGCCAAGCGGCACTTTGAACTGGTGCCCCTAAAAACCCTGTTGGAAAAATCGCAGGCAGGGTTCCAACCGCTCAGTTCCGGTTAGACGCTCGGAGCGGATTGTCTGATTAGCCCGGTTACGTTCTTGTCAGCAACTCGTCTTCGAGCCCCAGAAAGGCACCATATTTAATGCCAATATAGGCATGCTCGCGCATCAGCATTTCAGCACGTACGCTGTCGCCTTCGCAGATGGCCTGAACGATTAGCTGGTGTTGCAGGTGTGCGATTTCCACCTTTTTGAATTCGGCGTCCAGGCGCTGGGTGTCCATGATGATCGAATCGGCCGATGCGAAGGGCATGTGGTTGTTGCGTGCTATGGCATCGGCAATGGCACGGCTGCCGGCACCGTCGAGAATGATGCTGTGAAAACGCTGGTTGATGTCGCTCCAGTCGGCGATTAACGCTTCCGTGAAGTCACCTTTGCGCACCAGGGCTTCACTGTCTTGCAGACAGGCGTGTAACTGGTCGCGATGCTGATCACTGATGGGGTTCTCCGCCATGCGTCGCGCCGCCAGCCCTTCCAGCACACCGCGAATCTCGATGCCGCACAGGACATCGGCCCGGGAAATGCGGCGCACTACAAAGCCTTTTTTACCGCTGCGTTCGAGCAACCCTTCCTGCTCCAGTACCCGGAACGCCATTCTGACCGGTGTACGGGATACGCCGAGCTGCTCGGCAACCGGCAGTTCCTGCATTTTGGCACCGGGCTGGAACGCTCCGTCTCGAATGAGCCGTCGCAACTGGGAGATGACCGTCTGATTAACCTGGCTCATGCCGCTATACCCCTGAATAAGCCGATTGCCGCAGGCTGTTGTTGTGATTGGTCAGGCAATCGATGCAATCACCTTACTCGATATTTGTGGATCCATAAAATTTAATTTCATTGACCATGATCAAGTGAATTACTATCTTGGGATCCATAAATACAAACATTGTCGTATGAACCCATGTTCCATACCGACAGACAGATTGACCCGAGATCGACCTTAATAACACCAATAATGATCACGATCACAGGAGGCTCCCCATGGCCCATTCTCTGCAAAACGGCATCAAGGCCGTTGCTGCCACCCTCGTATTGTCCGCTCCTTTCATGTCTGTGCAGGCTGAAGAAGAACTGAAGCTGGCTCACTTTGTACCGCCGGCCCACGTGGTGACCAGTGCGGTGGTTGAACCCTTCAAAACGGGCATCGAAGCGGATTCCAACGGCGAATTGACGGTCCGTGTTTACCCCGGTGGTGAATTGGGCGCTGGCCCGATGGAGCAATACGTTCGCGCGTTGCAAGGCGTGGCAGACATAACCTGGGGCCTGGCGGGTTATACCTCCTCACAGTTTGGCAAATCGATGTTGGTGGAACTGCCAGGGGCCATTCCCGAAGGTATGACCGGTTACGACATGCTGTGGAACGCTTTCGATACGAGCCTGAGCAGTGAGTTCCCGGGCACAAAACCCCTGGCACTCTGGGTCAGCGAGCCCAACGTCTTCATTATGAAAGATCATGAAATCCGTTCACCGTCCGATTTGAGCGGGTTGAAGATCCGGGTATCTGGCAGCGTTGCCGGTGATTTCGTTAACGAGATGGGCGGCACGCCGGTGCAAATGCCAGCCGGTGAAATGTACAACGCGCTGCAAACCGGTCTGATCGACGGCATTATCACCGGGTCCAGTGCCATTACCGATTTCAAACTCGATGAAGTGGCGAACAGCTATACCCTGGGTGCGCCGCTCGGTCACATCATGTTTTATCTGGTGATGAACCAGCAACGTTACGACAGCCTCTCGGAAGAACACCAGGCCATTATCGATCGTCACAGCGGTCGCGGTTTGTCGCAAAGCGGTGAAGAAACCTGGAATGCGCTGGCCGACCGGACACTGGAAAGCGTGCGCGCCGACGACCGTAATACCGTCATTGACCTGAGTGACGACGAAGTGGCGACGTTTGAAGACATTGCCGGCAGTTTCCTCAGCCGTCAGCTGTCGTCTAAGCAGACCCGCGATGTGCTGAACGACATGCAGAATCGTTGAACCTGGGGTTTATACTGATGGTGAGCACGCCACTATGCTGAGGTTTCTGCAAGTCTGGACGGATCATCTGGTCAGGGCCTCGGCGGTTATCGCCGCCCTGGCTCTGATCGGTATCGTCGCCACCATTCTGTTCGACGTGGCTGGCCGAAACCTGCTGGGGGCTCCGTTACGGGGCACTCAGGATCTCGTACAGGTGGCACTGATCGTCATTATTTTTGGTTCGGTTGCGATGGTCGATCGCAAAGACGCCAATGTGGCGGTCGACCTGCTGGAGCATCAGTTTTCGCCAATACTTAATCGGGTGTTGACCGTTGCGGGGCGACTGACCGGCGCACTGATTTTCTTCGGCATCGCCTGGACGATGATCGACAGTGCAGCCATTTCGACGATGCTGAATTTAAGCACCAATATCCTGAACATTCCCAAAGCGCCTTTCCAGTACATCATTGCCGGATTTTCGATACTGACTGGTGTATCCATGGTGTTGCGGGTGGTGTTAATTTTGCTCGGCCGGGACCGGGTTCTGGACACTCTGCCAGGTGATTTGTAATGAGTAATGAATTGATTGGCGGGCTGGGTGTTCTGGCATTGCTGGTGTTGTTGTTATTGCGCATACCGGTCGCGTTTGCCATTTTTTCGGTGGGGTTTGTCGGGGTGTCCATTTTGGCATCGCCGGGAAATGCATTGAGTCTGCTGGCCAGTGAAACCTACACCGTTGCTTCAAACGCTGAACTGATCGTCATTCCCCTGTTTATTCTGATGGGTAACGTCGCGACTGAAACCGGCATGAGCCGCAAATTGTACGATGCAGCTTATGCGGTCATCGGTTCCATTCGCGGGGGGCTGGCCTCGGCTACCGTTGTTGGGTGTGCCGGGTTTTCAGCACTGTGTGGTTCGTCAGTGGCCTCCGCGCTGACAATGGGCCGGGTGTCCATCGGTGAGATGGAACGCTTTAATTACAGTCCGAAGCTCTCGACCGGTGCTGTGGCGGCCGGCGGCACCTTGGGCATTTTGATTCCGCCGTCAACCGGCTTTGTCATCTATGCCATTTTAACCCAGCAGTCGATCGGCAAATTGTTTCTGGCCGGTGTTGTTCCAGGCCTGGTGCTGATGCTGCTGTTCGTGCTGATGATCACCTTTCTGGCCTACATAAAGCCTCAGTTGGCGCCCCAAGGGCCGCGCACCAACTTGCAGGAGAAAGCACGGGGGCTAATTGGCGCCATTCCCATTACGGTGGTGATTATGCTTACCATCGGCGGTATCTACAGCGGTATTTTCTCGCCGGTTGAAGCGGCGGCCGTCGGTGCAGGCCTGGTGATTGTTTACGGCTTTGCCACACGCACCTTAACGCCTGGCACGCTGTGGCGGTCGACCCGCGGTGCGGTGATTACGACGACCACCGTGATGTTGATTCTGATTGCCGCCCATATGCTCAATCCGTTTCTGGCACTGAGCCATATTCCAACCGCCGTAGGCGAAATGCTGATGGGCTTGAACCTGGGGCCTTACGGCATACTGCTGTTAATACTGCTAACCTACCTGGTGCTCGGCTGTTTCCTGGAAGGGTTCGCCATGTTGGTGTTGACCATGCCGATCTTCTTTCCGGTGATCACCGCGCTCGGGTTCGACCCGATCTGGTTTGGCGTACTGGTGGTGCTGACGCTGGAAATGGGGCTGATCAGTCCGCCGGTGGGCATTAATGTGTTCATCGTCAAGTCGGTAGCACCCAAGGTACCGCTGGGTGATATTTTTATCGGGGTCGCGCCCTTCTGGCTGATGATGCTGGTGGCCATTGCGCTTTATGTCATGTTCCCGCAGATCGTATTGTTTTTACCCAACACCATGATTACCTGAGAGAGATAACGGCATGACGACGGACACCGCAGCACTGGACACCCTGCTGGCAGAACACGCCATTCACCGTCTGGTACTCGATGCCCAGCACGCACTCGATACCAAAGCGTTCGACGAATTTGTGCAGCTGTTTGTGCCGGAGGGTCGACTCTACCGGCCGACCACACCCGAGCCGTTGGTCGGTCGCGAGGCGATTTTGCAGGCCTATCTGAACAACCCGCCCAACCGGCTGAACCGGCATCTGGTGACCAATCAGCGCGTCACGCTGTTGTCAGATACTGAAGCCCGCGCTCTAGCCTATGTGACGCTGTATTCAAGTGAAGCCGGCGAGCGGGAATCTGACGTATTCGGTGCACCGGTTCACCGCAGTCTCGTTGGCGAGTACCATGACCACTGTGTGTTAACCGACGATGGCTGGCGCTTGAAGGAGCGCCGGGCTCTGTTTGTACTGAACCAACCGATAGCGAGTCAGCAACCATGAAACCGACATTACTGTTATTGCCTGGGCTGATGTGTGATCACACCGTCTATGAGCACCAGATCAACGCACTGAGCGAAGCCTGGCATTGTGTTGTTGTAGACTATAAAGACGATGACAGCCTGGTCACCATGGCCCGACGCGTACTCGACAACGCACCGGATTCCTTCGCCATGGCCGGCCACTCAATGGGCGGGCGCGTTGCGCTGGAAGTAATGCGTCTGGCCCCGGAAAAAGTGCAACGCCTGGCTCTGCTCGATACGGGATATGCGTCCCTGGCCGACGGCGAAGCGGGTGAAAAAGAAGTATCAGGCCGGATGGCCCGGGTAAAAACTGCCCATGAGCAGGGTGTGGCGGCTATGGCCCGCGACTGGGTAACCGGCATGGTGCACCCGGACCGGCTGCATGATACGGCCTTGATCAACGCCATCGTTACAATGTTCGAACGCAAAACGCCGGCAATTTTCGAAGCTCAGATCAAAGCCCTGATCGAACGCCCTGATGCCACCTCAGTACTCGCAAACATCGACTGCCCGACGACCTTCATCGTCGGTCGTCAGGATGCCTGGAGCACGCCGGAACAGCACCAGGCGATGGCCGATAAGGTTCGACACAGTCGACTGGAAATCATCGAAGACGCCGGCCATATGAGTACCATGGAACAGCCCAAAGCGATGACTGACGTTTTCTGGAGTTTTTTGAGCTGAGAGCTTCTAGCCTCGAGCTGTGAGTAAAAGATTAAAACCTGTTGCAACGAAGTTGCTAGGCAGGAAACGCTGAATGCTCACAGCTCACAGCTCACAGCTCACAGCTCACAGCTCACAGCTCACAGCTCACAGCTCATTCTTCTGGCCAATTAAACCGGTGCATCCTGCTATCCCAACTGCTGAAGATTCCCAGGTCATACCCGTAGGTGAGATTGATCATCAGCGGCCCCTGGGTGCGGATGCGATCGTTCCCTTGCAGTAGCTGACGGGCAATGTCAGCCGCCAAATCTTCATCCTCTACCCGGTTCTCGGTGAGCATAACCTGAGCGCTGGTGAATCGATTTTCGACGTCATCACGCCGCGAATCTACCCGGGCTATCTGCACATGATTTGCGATGTCGAGCTGCAGCAATTGGGCCGCACTGCGGTCAAGGTCGGGCTGTGGCTCGGCAATGTTTGATTGTTGCACCGCCGCCGGCAACGCCAGCGACAGAACCAAAACAAACCCCACCGTTACCGAATGACCGAGCCAGATAGGCTCGGGCCGTTGCGGGTCGCTCTCCACGTTCGCCACGAAGGTCTTGCAGATCCAGTCGTGCGGGCCCTGGCGGGTGCGGCGGTTGAACACCATCAAATAAGCGGTCGATACCAGGCCACCAAACAGCACCAGTGACACCGGGTAAATCCAGAAACTGTGCAACAGCGCACCGGGTAATCCGGAACCTTGCACAAAAAATGGCGTGATCAGAATCAGGCTGCGCAGCAGCGAGACATCGAGCTTGATGCTCTCGTTATGCAGATTCACGACGCGAATGGCAAGCAGCCGCTTACCAATGGTCTGGCCGTTATTCAGCTCGCTGTTCAGAATACCGAAATAGAGCAGTGCAATCGCAAAGCCAATGGCGCGGGCCCAGACAGACAGCTCAACAAAATAGGACTCGAATACCCAGCCCAGCATAAATCCGACCGATACCAGTACAGCGGCATCAATGACCAGGGCGCCTACACGGCGGTACAGGCTACTCAGCCAATCGGGGGACGCTAACATTTACTCTCAACCTGATACCAAAAACAGGCGCTTATCATACCTGATTTGTATCCCAACACTGGATTGAGAGGTGAACGTTTTTAATTACTTACGTTTAGGAGTTGACGAACAAGATAGCGCCTGGTGGTAGAGGTGCTCTTGCGGGGGTATCTGAGGCATGGATGCCGAAGTTAAGCCAACATGGATGTTTTCACGGCGCCCCCGCAGGAGCATCTCTGCCATCAGGCGCGAACTCATGGCAAGCCAGTCGACTTAAACTCCGACATTAAGCTGCGGTGACCCCGTGTAGCGGGGTCACCAGAAAAAAGGGATGGCCAGGTTGTCTGGCCAGACCGTATTACTCGGCTTCGAGCAACTGCTCCAGAGTGTTGAGGGATTCCATGGCCGGCAGGCACTGGGCCACGCTGGCATTGGGTTCCCGGCCTTCCTGGATGGCCGCGAAGAACTCGCGATCCTGCAGTTCGATGCCGTTGTTGGATACCGCAACACCGCTCAGATCCACCGGGTTTTCATTGCCGTCGACCAGGTCGTCGTAGCGGGCAATATAGGTGCCGTTGTCGCAGATGTAGCGGAAGAAGGTACCGAAGGGACCATCGTTATTGAAAGACAGCGACAGGGTGCAGATGGCTCCGCTGGGTACTTTCATGCCGATGCTCATGTCCATCGCGATGCCCAGCGTCGGATGAATTGGGCCCTGCAATGCCTGCAGCTTGCTGGCACGCTCACCGACCTGATACTGGAACAGGTCGACGGTGTGGCAGGCGTGGTGCCACAGCAGATGATCGGTCCAGCTGCGCTCCTGGCCCAACGCATTCTTGTTGCTGCGACGGAAGAAGTAGGTCTGCACATCCATCTGCTGAACCTTGAGCTCACCTTTCTGGATTTTATCGTGAATCCACTGGTGGCTTGGGTTGAAGCGACGGGTGTGACCGGCCATGGCGACCAGCCCGGTCTCTTTCTGAACCTTAACCAGTTCGCGAGCATCGTCGATGTTATCGGCCATCGGAATTTCGACCATGACGTGCTTGCCGGCTTTTAAACAGGCTATGGCCTGGCTGGCGTGAACCTGAGTCGGTGTGGCCAGAATGACGGCGTCCAGCTCAGGCTGAGCCAGCGCTTCGTCAAGATCGGTGAAAGCATGCGGAATGTTATGCTCTTTGGCGAATGCCGCGTTTTTGTCGGCATCGCGACCAACAACAGAGAGCACTTCGATGCCATCAATCTTGCTGACGGCATCCAGATGCTTCATGCCAAAGGCGCCAGCCGCGCCTGCGATACAAATTTTCATGATTGAACCTCCTTCATGGGAGTGAGTTTAAAGGTCTTGATCATGGCATCGGTGGTGCCAGCGTAGTCGGCCGGGTCCGCAACGATGCCCGAGTGTCCCAGGCGCTCCTGCCAGCGAACGGTGCTCGCCGACAAGGGTTCTTCAAGGCCCAGGTGGTTCAGAAAAAGGCACACCTCTTCCATCTCGGAGGCGCGGCGAATACCGTGTTGGGTCATGCGCTCCAGGTTATAACCGGCGCGTTTTTCCCAGTCGAAACCGGGGTGGGAATGTTCCAGTGAGGCCAGTACCTGAGTGTCAACACCGGCCAGTCGGCCAGCCAGAACACATTCGGCAAAGAGCGCCTCCATTCCCTTGACCATAATGCTGCGCACCATCTTGACGGACGAAGCTGTACCGACCGGCCCCGCTTCAATGGTCGCGTTCATGGCCAGAGCATCGAGCACGGCCTTGGCGTCTTCGACATGGGCGCCGCTTAACAGCAAGGGCGTTCGATTCTTGCCCGGGTTGACCGGGGCCATTACCGCGACATCGACATAACGACCACCGGCAGCGTCAATGACGCGGGCGGAAGTCTGTTTGGTTTGTGGCGCACAGGAATTGCAGTCGAGAAACAGAGCGCCTTTTTTCATCAGCGGTGCGGTGGCCTCAGCCACGGCAAATGCCTGATCGGCCGTCACCACCGAGATCACAATGTCGGCCTCACTGACCGCTGCTCCCAGGCTGGCACACACCGGTACATCCAATGCGTTGCAGCGAGCTTGCATGGCCTCGTGTGCGGCCGTACCCGGCGATTCTGTCAGGCTATCGTAACTGTTAACCGAACTGACCGGGCCGTGATCCATACCACTCCAGAACGCTTCGGCGGCTTCACCGAAGCCAATAAAACAAAGCTTGAGATCGGTCGTGTTCATGGTCTTCTCCCTCGGCTGCCCGGTTAACACTCAGCGTTCCCAATACAGCCGCATTGGGTTGTCGATCAGCAATTTTTGCTGCAGTTCTTCGGTAGGTGCAATGTGCGGAATCACATCGACCAGTTGACCGTCGTCGGGCACATGAGACGACATATTCGGGTGCGGCCAGTCGGTCCCCCAAAGCACACGGTCCGGAAAAGTCTCTACCAGTTTGCGAGCGAACGGAATGACATCGGTATACGGCGGTCCGTCGATGGTCAGGCGTTCCGGGCAGCTGACTTTGGTCCAGATATTGGGGTTGTCGGCCAGCAGGCTTACAAAAGAGGCAAACTCGGCACTGTCGACGCCCTTGCTGACATCGGGCCGGCCCATATGGTCAACCACAATGGTGGTGTCGAACTTGGCCAGCAAAGGCTTCAGCCCTTCGAGATCCGGTGCTTCGAAATACACCACAATGTGCCAGCCAAAGGGTTTGATCTTCTCGGCGATTTCCAGAAAATCTTCCCAGGGCGTCGTGTCGACCAGGCGCTTTACGAAGTTGAACCGAACGCCACGAACGCCGGCCTCGTCCATCTTTTTCAGTTCTTCATGGGTGACTTCTTTGCCCACAAAGGCAATACCGCGAGCTTTGTCGCCGGCAGTGACCAATGCATCAACCAGTGCATCGTTGTTCTTGCCGTGGCAAGAGGCTTGTACGATCACATTGCGGCTAAAGCCTAAATGGTCGCGCAGCGCAAAAAGTTGGTCTTTTCCAGCATCGCAAGGCGTGTATTTACGCTCTGGGGCATAGGGAAATTTATCAGCCGGGCCAAACACATGGCAGTGTGCGTCAACTGCACCTTCAGGCGCTTTGTAATCCGGCTTTTTAGGATTCGGATGAAACGGCAAATAGCCTTCGCTCATGGTCATAATCTGATCTCCTGGCTGCGGCATTCGTCAGCAGCCGTGGTTAATCGGTTGGCACAGGTTCGGGTTGGGCGCTGGCTTCCCAAACGGGGTCGGCATGAATACATCCCTGTAGCCTTGATCGCAAAATATGAATCCCATCCATGGGATTCACCCTCCGGGCTCGCTTCGCTCATGCTAAAACGCTCCTGGCGTTTTAGTCCATGTGCGAACACCCCCTTATTGGAAAGCCAGCACCCAACCCTCGGCCAGTGGTTAAATAAAAATCCGTCCGTCCATTAATTTTCTCGCGGTGCGCAGAATTGCTGCGCTTTCAACGTCGCCCTGGGCATCTCGCTTCAGTACAACTGTTGTTTCACCAATTGGATGCTCTATCGCCATGGTATCACCGGACAACTCGGCCACTTCGTTTGCAACGCTGTGTTCGATAGCAGCAGCGGTTGCAACGGACACTGCGCCGAGTACGCCGATTGAGGCGTGGCAGCGGTGCGGAATAAAGGTGCGTGTCGAAAGCACACCACCCTTGGTTGGCGGACTAACCAATGTCATTTTCGGTACGGTTTTATCCGTTACGTCGCCCAGGTTCATCAGGTAGCCGGCCTGCAAGCGAATCTTCTCCAGACGCGTCTTTAACGTTTCGTTGGCTTCGAGTTCTTCGCGGGTTTCGGTGCCGGTGATGTCAAAATCCCGGGCGCGCAGAATCACGCAGGGCATGCCGTTATCGATGCAGGTGATGCGGGTGCCTTCGACGGTGTCGTAGGCATTGCCCGTTGGTAGCAAGGCGCCACAACTGGAACCGGCTGTGTCCTTGAAGGTAATCAACACTGGTGCGGAGGTTCCGGGCACACCGTCGATAGCGGCATCGCCGTCATAGCTCACCTGACCGTCGGGTGTCATAACCCGGGCGACCGCTACCTGGCCGGTATTGACCATAAAGATGCGTACGTCGGTTTCATCGCCGGTGGTGCCGACCAGCCCGCGCTCAATCGCGAAGGGGCCAACGCCGGCCAGCATGTTGCCGCAGTTCTGCGCATCGGACACCAGTGCCTGATCGACGTAGACCTGCAGAAACAGGTATTCAACGTCGCAGTCGTCCCGGTCGGATTGTCTGACCACGGCCACCTTGGAGGTCAGCGGGTCGGCCCCGCCCATGCCGTCTATCTGGCGCGGGTCGGGTGAGCCCATGACGCGTAACAGGGCAGCGTCGCGCTTGGCGGTTTCTTCGGGCAAATCATCGGCCAGGAAATAGCCGCCCTTGGAGGTACCGCCGCGCATCCACATGCAGGCGATATCAGACATATTTCAAGCCCTTTTCAGCAAGCCGCTCGCGCATGTTGTAAATGTCGAGACCGAGTTCACCGGCGGCCAGTCGCTGGCGCTTGGCTTCTTCGTTGGCCATGCGCTGGCGGGATTTTTCGAGTACCTCAGCGGCCTCTTCGCGACGCACCACGCAGACGCCATCGTCGTCGGCGACGATGATGTCGCCCGGGTTAACCAGTTCACCGGCGCAAACAACCGGCACGTTGACTGAGCCCAGTGTTTCTTTAACGGTGCCTTGGGCGAAGACGGTTTTGGACCAGACCGGGAAGTTCATCTCAGTCAGGTCTTTGGTGTCGCGCACACCGCCATCGATGATCAGGCCAATGCCTCCACGAGCCTGCATCGAGGTGGCCAGCAAATCACCAAAGTAACCGGCGTTGGAGGGCGATGTCGGGGCCAGTACCAGAATGTCGCCTGGCTTAACCTGTTCAATGGCCACATGCACCATCCAGTTATCGCAGGGCGGTGCTGAAATGGTGACAGCGGAGGCGGCTACCTGAGCCCCTTTGTAGATAGGGCGCATATAGTCGGCCAGCAAACCTTTGCGGCCCTGGGATTCGTGTACCGTAGCCACGCCACATTCAGCCAGTCCGTCGATAATGGCCTGGTCGGCACGCTCAATGTTTTGTACAACAACGTTGGGATGGGACAGGGTAGACATAGCAGCCTCCATAATTCATCGCATCGAAGGCTGGAAAGTCAGCCCCGATGAATTGTGTTATTAGGCAAGGGTCCGATTGTCAGACCCTTGCGGAGAAAAGCGTTACAACAACCCGAGTGCCAGTACCGGAAAGCCGATAATCAAGGCAAGACGCACAATGTCTGACAGCACGAAGGGAATAACCCCTTTGAAAATTGAGGTGATACGCACGTCTTTGGCGACGGAATTGATCACGAATACGTTCATGCCAATAGGCGGCGTTATCAGGCCCAGTTCAACCGTGATCACGGTGACGATGCCGAACCAGATCGGGTCGAAACCGGCGGCCATGGCCAGCGGATACACAATGGGAACCGTCAGCAGCAGCATGGCGATGCTGTCCATCACCATGCCCAGTACAATGTAAAACGCCAGAATGCACATCAGAATCATGATGGGCGACAGATTTAGCTCGTTCACCGTGTTGACCAGGCTGTTGGATACTTGGGATACCGACAGGAAGACACTGAAAATCTCGGCGCCGATGACCATAAAGAAAATCATCGTGGAAACGACCAGCGTTTCCGCCACGGCTTCAATAAAGTCTCTGCGGTTCATGCCCCGGTACAGCGCGATGATCAGGGCACCAAAGGCACCGACTGATGCCGCCTCGGTAGGTGTGAAAATGCCGCCGTAAATGCCGCCAATGATCAGAGCGAAAATACCGCCGAAGGGGATCAGGCCTTTAAGGCCGGACAATTTCTGACGCAGTGTCGTGGCTTCACCAGGAGTGGCCAGTTGCGGAAAGATCTTCACGGTAATGGCGATGGCAACCATGTACAGCAGCAGGCCCATAAAACCTGGGATAATGCCGGCAATGAACATGTCGCCTACCGATTGCTCGGTCAGCAAGCCATACAGCAACAAGGCAATGGACGGCGGAATCATAATGCCCAGGGTGCCACCTGCAGCCAGGGTTCCGGTGGCCAGTGAGTCGGCATACCCGTTTTTCTTCATCTCCGGCAGCGCGACTTTCGACATGCTCGCAGCGGTTGCCAGTGAAGAACCGGAAATCGCCGAAAAAATACCGCAGGACATGACCGCCGCCAGCGCCATGCCACCGCGCCAGGCCCCGAACAGGGTTTTGGCACCGTGGAATAGCTCAGCTGACATGCGCGCCTTGGAGGCCAGTACGCCCATGAAAATAAACATCGGAATCGGGCTGAAATCGTAATTGGAAATGGTTTCGAAAGCGCCGCTTTCCAGAATAGAAATAGCCGGGTCAAAGGCGACGATCCAGCCAAAGCCGACGAAGCCGGCAATGGCCATGCCCAGGGCAATGGGCATGCGCAGTGCGATCATGCCCAGCATGCCGGCAACACAGATAAAACCGATCAATTGGGAACTCATAGCGTGTCACCCGTGGTCTGAGAGTGGTCGTCGAAAAACATCTGTTCCCAGGCAAGGGCAAAACCGCGCAATCCGAGCATGAACATGCCGATCGCGGCGATGTAATAAATGTTATCCATGGGCAAGGCCAGGTCTTGAGTGGTTTCACCGGACATCGAGGCCGAATGGGCTGACTCGAACAGGCGAACGGTCATCAGAAAGCCGAAAATGCCAAACAACAGGGTGTAAAATCCGGACATGACCGACTTGATTCGGTCGGACCATCTATCGGTGAAAATATCCACCACCACCTGGCCCCGGGCCAGGCAATAGGGCATGGAATAGGCAAAGGTAATCATCATACCGTGGCGAACCAGCTCGAAGCTGCCATTGAACGTCAGGTCAACAGCGCCGCCGGTCAGGCCGAAAATGGTACGGGTCAGGACTTCTATCAGTACGATCACCATGGTAAGGATCAGGGCCGTACCACCGATAATATTGAAGCCGAGTGAAAGCTTTCGTATCCAGTCAATCAGGTTACGCACAGGGATCGCTCCAGGGAATCAGGAAAGCAGTGCCTTGCGTTCACTCCGAACGCAAGGCACTGATAGGAAGCCGTTTAGACTTCACACTGTGAACGCAACTCCATCGCGCGTTCGTACACTTCACGGGCTGGCAGACCACGGCCTTCCAGGTCAGACAGGTAGGTCTCTTTGGCGCGTTCAATGTACGGGGCCCAGGCTGGGTTGCTGGTGCCGCCTTCGATCTGAATGATCTCGTGACCGGCATCAACCGCCTGCTGGCGACCGGCTACGTCTTGTGCGTCAAATACTTCGCCCGCGCGCACTGACCAGTCCATGCCAGAGTTGGCATCGATGACGGCTTTGTTTTCGGCAGACAGGTTGTTATAGACGCTTTCGTTCATGGTGAGAATGAACGCCAGGGTGTACAGGCCACCAATTTCAGTGTGCGAATCGGACAGCTCGTTCAGGCGGAAAGACAACGCACCTTCCCAGGGCAGAGCAACGCCGTCGATAACGCCACGCTGCATGGAGGTGTAGCTTTCCGGTGCCGCCATACCGACTGGCTGGGCACCCAGTTCAGTCAGAATGTTGCCCACGACCGTGGTAGGACGACGAATGCGCAGACCTTGCAGGTCTTCAGGCGTTTCGATGCTGGTACCGGAGACGTGGAAACCACCCGGGCCGTGGGTGAAAATGAAGACCGGCTTGGTGTCATCGTATTCCTGGTCGATGTGACCTTCGTCCATCAGGTTCTGCAGAATGCAGGCACCCTGCTTGCCGCTGTCGGAGACGCCGGGCAATTCAACCACCTGGGTCAGCGGGAAGCGGTTGGCGGTGTAGCCCTGAACGGTCGCGGTGGCGTCCATGATGCGGTTTTTAACGGCATCGTACTGAGCCGGCGGGGCAGCCAACTGGCCACTTGGGTAAACCTGGACTTCGATCCGGCCGTTGGAATCGGCTTCAACGGCATCGGCCCAAGCCTGGACCACGTCGGTGTGAGCCGCAGCAACAGAAGGCCACAGGTGACCAACGCGCAGTGTGACTTCTTCAGCCTGCACAGAGGCGGCCGAGACGGCCATCAGGCCAATTAGGGATGTTGTCTTAACGTGCTTAAGCATAATTCAGTTACCTCGTTGTTTTAATAATACACCGGGCCATGAGGCGGTGTATCCGGCTGGTCTTACCAGCCAGGCGGCTTATTACTGCAAGACTACTGCAAGTTCCAATCAACAACTGCGCGAGTGACGCGGGAGTTGCCGACCATTGGCACAGAGTGTAATCCAGATCCTGAATTTCGCCTGAACGCTCAGGCAATCTGCAACCGTCCTGAAGCCAGTATTCACAGCCCGGTCCGGGTGAACCAGTTAGTTTTCCTTAACAAGGTATTAGTTTATGTTATAACTTGGTTAAACTTATGTGACTTTCAAGGCAAGCGGGAGCCCGGTATTGCTCGATAAAATCCCCAATCTACGGCATTTGCGGGCCTTCAGTGAGGTGGCTCGTTCGCACAGCATCAGCGCCGCCGCCGAGCGTATATTTCTGTCGCAATCGGCCGTTACCCAGGCCATTGGCAAGCTGGAGGCGCGTCTGGGCACCAGTTTGTTTGTGCGTCGCCACAACGGCATGTACCTGACCGACAGCGGTGAATTACTGGTGCACCGGGTGGATCGCTGCATGGCTTTTTTGCGCACGGGCACACGTGAGGCGGTGCGCATCGCGGATCGCAAGCAAGACGGGGTACGTGCCTCGGTTCACCCCTCCGATCAGATGACCAATGCCCATTTGCGCGCCTTACTGGCCCTGCAAACGGCGACCAGTTACAGCACCGCCGCTCGCTCGCTGGGTATTTCACAACCGGCGGTCTATCGCGCCGCCGGTGAGCTGGAAGGGCTGCTTAACGCCGTTCTGTTCGAAAAAACCAGTATTGGCATCTCACTCACCCGTGCCGCCTTGCGCCTTGCCCGTTTTGCCCTGTTGGGGTTGCGCGAACTCGAACAGGGCCTGTTCGAAGTGCAGGAAATGCAGGGGGCCGATTCGACCCTGATTCGGGTCGGTTCGATGCCACTGGCGCGCACCTTTCTGTTACCGGCGGCCATTAACCGTATATCGACGCTGAAGCCGGAAATTCGGGTCGATGTGCTCGAAGGCCCTTACGATGACCTGTTGAACCGCTTGTTGCATGGTGAACTCGACTTGCTGATCGGCGCACTGCGCGACCCGGCACCGAGTTCGGACATTCAGCAGGAGCAACTGCTGACCAGCCCGATCTCGGTCGTCGCCCGCAAACAGCACCCGCTGGCAGGGCGCGGCACACTGACACTCGATGATCTGCACGGCTACCCCTGGGTGGTTCCGCGTGAGGGCACGCCAGCCCGCTCACTGTTCAACCGGTTGATCGCTGCTCAGGACCCGTCTGCCCTGAGCGGTGTGATCGAGTGCAGCTCACAGATCGTGATTCGGGAATTGTTGCTGGGCAGCGACCGCCTGACTTTCATTTCCAGCCACCAGATCGAACATGAACAGCAGGAGGGCATTTTGACGGTATTGAACATCGATATGCCGCCGGTCGAACGGCCTATCGGCATCACCACCCGCAAAGACTGGCAACCGACGACCACTCAGCGGCTGTTTATCTCCATTGTTCGTTCATTGGCGCAGTCGCTGGCGCGTACGACCCGAATAGTCCGCTAGGATCAGTCATTCACGACGCCCGGGAATTCCCGTTCAGCACCAGTTGCTGGAAATAGTGATCGCGCACTGACGCTACCCGGGCATCGATGGCCGCGCTGGTAGTTTGCTCGCCGGCAAAAAACCGGAACGCATCAATGCCCTGAAACACGAACAGATCGACGCCAGAGAGCGTCGCCGCACCCTGTTGTTCAGCGGCCACCAACAGTTCGGTTCTGGCAGGAATGTACACGGCATCGAATACCCATTGCCGCTTGTGCAACTGATCGGTTTTGATCGGGCACCCCGGGTGATTGATGTGCCCGACCGGTGTGCAATTGACGACGCCGTCGAAGCTCGCCATTTGATGCTCCGCTTCATCGGCCGACAGTGTGGTTGTTGTAATGCCTTGCTTGTTCAGGTCGACACTCAGCGCCTCACCTCGGGCGGCGTCGCGCTCAACCAGGCCAATCGAGGTGGCACCGAGCGCTCCCAAAGCACAGGCCACGGCGCGACCAACGCCGCCAGCGCCAATCAGCAATACCCGACCTGCCGGGCGGTCGGAAAACTGGCCACGGTAGGCGCTGATAAAGCCGCTGTAGTCGGTGTTTTCCGCATGTATCTTACCGTTTTCGAAGATCAGGGTGTTGGACGAGCCCACGCGCTGAACGCCTTCGCTGAGGGTATCGGCCAGGTTGCGGGCCGCTTCCTTGAACGGAAAAGTGACGTTGCTGCCGCGATAGCCTTCGGCTTGCAAACGCGCGACCGTGGCTGGGAAATCGAAGCCATTAACACCAAGCGAATCGACCAGGTCGTATTGCGTGTCCAGTCCAACCAGGCTGCCCAGTCGCCGGTGCAGGTCGGGCGATTGTGATTTGGCGATGCCCTCGCCAATCAGTGCCAGTTTCATGGCCAATGTCATGATAAGAGATCTCCATGGGTATCTGCAGACGGGTTGGCCAGGGCATCCGCCTGTTGCTGGGCGGCGGCACGGACGAACGCATTGGGTGCACCGAGGCCCTGGTAGCCATCGCGTTGCACCAGTTCGAAAAAGAAGGATTGATGATCGGGCCGCACGTAGAGCTGGCGGAACTCGCCAGTGCCATCTTCGTCGTACAATACGGAGTGATCCTGCATCCACTGAACCTCGGATTCTCCGAGTTCATAGCGCGCTAGAAGATCCCGGTAATAGTTCACCGGAATCGTCAGCGTGGGTGTATGGGCGTCGGCCAGACCTGCGACAGTAGCGGTCATGTCTTGGGTGCGCAGCGCAATGTGCTGCACACCGGAACCGCCCACTTTTTTGACCAGCCGGTTGCTGGTGGTCTCCGGTGAGGCACTGGCGTTCAGTGCCAGGCGGAAGCGGCGGCTCTGGTTCGCTTCACCGCTGTTGTGCAGCACCTGGCTCTGGATCAGCCCCTTGGGGTCGGTCACGTCAAAGGAGGCGGTCGGTTCCAGCGCAAACACCGAACGGTATTGCAACATTACCGACAGGTAATCGTGATACGACAGCGACAGACTCAGGTGGTCGACTTCAACCACGGGGCCTTCCGGAACCGGTTGGGTATCGACGGTGAATTCGGTATCCCAGACTTTGCTCAGTTGCGAGGCGTCGACAATGTACGCCAGGGACCCGTCGACGTTGCGCATAGCTGTCATGTCGTGGCTGGCGTTTACATCTTTGGGTTCGACCAGGTCGTACCCCAGCTTTCGGGCACGCTTGATCGCCTGGTAAGCGTTATCGACCTGCACGCCAAAGGCACTGACCGAGGTCGCTTCGCGCCCGGGTACCCGGCCCGCGAAATCACGCTCGGTATTGATGACGACGTTCAAGTCATTCATGGCCCAGCGCTCGGCCGCAACCTGCGCGTGTTTGCCGACGCAGCGCAACCCCAGGGCAGTGAGATCGGTGCGCAACACATCGGCCCGGTCCGGGTTAATGGCGATCTCGATAAACGCCAGGCGTTCAACCGGTTGCGGTGCCGGCACCGAGCTCTGGTCGGCCATGGTGCGCAGCAACCGGTAGGAGTGCATGCCATCGCGGGCGGTCTGGTCCGAGTGGCCCATGCGAAACACGTCGTTGAAAATTTCATGCGAGAGGGCACCGTCGTAACGGGTTTCACTCAGCCTTTCCATAAACTGCTGCATCTGCAATTCACCCTGGCCCGGGAAGCAGCGGTAGTGACGACTCCACGAGAGATGATCCATGGAAAGCCGTGGCGCATCGGCGGTTTGCACCAGGAAAATCCGGTCGCCGGGAATACTGGCGAGCGTATCCAGCTCGGTCTGGCGTGAGAAAATGTGAAAGGTGTCGAGCACCAGGCCGACGGAAGCATGGTCGGCACGGCGCACCACTTCCCAGCTGTCGCGGTAATCGTGAATATGAGTGCCCCAGGCCAGTGCTTCAAAGGCAACACGCAGGCCGCGCCTGGCCGCCCGGTCACCGAGTTCGGCATAGTCTTCAGCGGCACGCGCTATGCCTGGTTTGGCACTGGGGTGCACTGAGCTGCAACACATCAGCAGGTCGGTGCCCAGTTCTTCCATTAAATCGAATTTGCGTTCGGCCCGATCGAAGGCACGCTGGCGATCCCGGCCTTCGAGGCCTTCAAAATCGCGAAAGGGTTGCAGCGTGACCAGTGTCATACCCCGGTCGCGAATCAGCTGCCCGGCTTCGCGTGCTGTGCCGTTAAAGGCGGTCAGATCATTTTCGAAAATTTCGATGCCTTCAAAACCGGCATCGGCTATCGCATTGATCTTATCGATCAGTGCGCCACTCAGGCACACCGTGGCTATGGATGAATACATGTCATTTCTCCGTTCGGCATGGTTGTCTGACGGACTGGCCGCTGTCAGAGATAACCGGTAATTCTGGGCAGGAAGGTCACCAGATCCGGTACAAAGGCGATGACAACCAACACCAGAACCTCGACCAGCAACATGGGCATGAGTCGTCGTACAATGGCTGACAAACCAACCCGGGCCACCGAATCAGCGACAAACAAACACAGCCCAACCGGTGGTGTAATCAAACCGATCATCAGGTTGAAAATCACCAGAATGGCGAAGTGCAACGGCTCGATGCCGAGCCCGACGGCAATCGGGTGCAGAATGGGGACCAGCACCAGAATGGCAGCGATGCCTTCCAGCACCAGGCCAACCAGTAAGAGCAACAGCATGACCGCCAGCAGGAAAATGACCTGCGAGTCGATGGCCGACAACGCCCACTCGGTAATGATGTTCGGAATACGGTTGTAGGTAAGTAACCAGTTGGCCGCCGAGACCGCCGCCATAATGATCATGATCACCGCGCTGTCGCGCATCGCCCGGGTGAAAATATGCGGCAGCCGCGATACCGGAATGGAGCGGTACAGCACCAGACCAACAATGAGGGCATAAACCACGGCAAAAGACGCCGCTTCCGTTGGCGTAACAATGCCCAGCAGAATGGAACCGATAACCGCGATGGGCATAAACAAGGGAATCAGCCCGTTGAAAACCGCTTTTCGCCGGGTGCCGGGCGCATGCGTCTTCCTGGTGCCGAAATGGCCGGCAAAGAAAAAGACGTAAATGGACAGGCCCGTGGCCAGCAGCAGACCCGGAATAATACCGGCCATAAACAAACCCGGAACGGACACACCGCTGACGGTAAGGGCGTAGATAATGACCGGAATGCTCGGCGGGATGATGGGGCCGATGACCGAAGACGCAGCGGTTAAGGCCGCCGCAAAATCACGCGGGTAACCTTCCTTTTCCATTTCGGGAATAAACACCCGGCCGAGCGTCGAGGTATCGGCAATGGCGGAACCGGACAGGCCGGCGAACATCACCGACGCCCAGATATTAACCTGCGCCAGGCCCGCTCTCATATGCCCAACCAGGGCATTGGCCAGCGCAATGATACGCCGGGTAATACCGGCTTCGTTCATCACTTCACCGGCGAGAATAAACAGCGGTACTGCCAGCAACGGAAAGGAATGCAAACCGCCAAAGGCTTGCTGGGCGACGATGCGAATGTGATAGGGAAAATCAGCCCCGGCCATGAACACCAGCAGGGTACCGAGAATAACAAAGGCGAACGGCACACCGATGACCAGGGTGATTAACAGCAGTGCGTAGATCATGCGTCAACCTCCGCTTCGGTCATGCCCAGTAGACGGCAGGCGCCCATGGTCAGTGCAGATATTGACAGCAAAATGCCGCCCATCAGCGTGGAGAACTGAAACATCCACAGGGGTAAACCGATGCTGGGCGAGTTGCGGCTGCCGCGACTTTCGATGAATTCGTAGCCGGAAATGGCAAAGCCGATGCCGACACAGAGTACGAGAACGTCGATCAGAATCAGGTTGTAGTGCCGGATCGAGGCCGGCAATAAATCGACCACAATGGAGAAACGCACATGGCGATCCTGTAAATAGGCCAGGGCAACACCAAACATAATGCCGTAGATCATGGCGTAAATGGCGGCATCTTCGCCCCAGGTAAGGGAGCGACCAGCGGTGTAGCGCCAGAACGCATTGGCAAATACGATGGAGAATACCGTCAGCATCATCAGACCGGCGCCGGTACCGTTAATACCGATCAGCAGACGACGAAACAGGCGAAGGGTTGCGGACATAACTCGGGCCCCGGACGTGTGGCAGGAAGTGCGACAGAAAATCGTGGAGCCGGACCTGCTCAGGCAGGCCCGGCTCCAGAGTAGCGCCAGTGCGCTGATCAGTTGGCGGTGGCGTTGTCTACCGCATCGGCCAGGCGATCGATCCACTCGGCATCGCTGCCCAGTTCGTCACGCAGGTAGGCCTGAACGGCCGGTTGCGCAGCGGCACGGAATTCGGCCATCTGTGCATCGGTCGGCTGGGTGACTTCCATGCCTTCTTCGATCAGCTTGGAGACGCCTTCAGCGGAACCGAATTGCTGAATGGCACGGCCCACTGTTCCGGCGACCACGGCAGCACGTTGCAGCGCGGCCTGATCACTGTCGGACAACGACTGGAACAGGTCCTCGTTAATCAGGATATGATCAACACCGTAGACGTGGCGGTCCAGCGTCAGGTATTTCTGGAACTCGTAGAAGCTGTTGCCGTAGATCACCGAGATCGGGTTTTCCTGGCCATCGACCACACCGGTAGCCAGCGCAGTCGGGACTTCACCCCAGGCAATGCCCTGGGGTTCGGCGCCCAGGCCACGTACCATTTCCAGATACAGCGGAATGGTTTGCACCCGGAATTTCAGGCCTTCCATATCGGCTGGCGAAGCAATCGGGCGTACCGAGTTGGTGAAATGGCGGAAGCCGGTTTCACCGTAGGCCAGGGTGCGCAGGCCGGTTTCTTCCAGGCAGTGATCCGCCAGGGCCTGTCCGAATTCACCGTCCATCACTTCCCAGGCAACCGGTGCTGAAGGAAAGGTGTAAGGGATGTCGGTGACCGCGGCTGCGGCGCAATAGTTGGCGTAGGAGCCGGAGACCATGCTAATGCTGATGGTGCCATCCTGAGTGCCTTGCACCAGGTCGTCTTCACTGCCGAGCGAGCCGGCCGGAAACAGATCGACGGTCATGTCGGTTTCGGCTTCCACCAGGTTTTTGAACACCTGACTGGCGGCGCCCTTTTTGGAGGTTGTCCAGTCGTTCGGGTCTACGTGGGCGAATCGCAGGTTCTCGGCAGATACCGCACCGGCGGCAATCAGAGCGATAGCCAGGCCGCTGGCCTGAAAGGATAAGCGCTTCATGGTTACTTCCTCTTGTTGTTGTATTGGCAGTGGGCCATGCGAAAGTTCTATCACTGTTCACTTTGCCAGCAAGTCCAGAGCTTCGTTGTCAAACCTTGAAATAGCGCTGCTATTCCGGCGGTTTTCCGCCTCGCTCTGAACCTGCTGGCGTCGTTCCTTAGTGACAGAACTTCACGCATGGACCACTTGCTAGTTCATTGAGTTGTTTAAATCGGGCCACGAGACGCCGGCAACTTCGCAAAGTATAGCCAGGCGATGATGGTCAAATTCATAATGTACGAAATGGTACGTTCAGTCAACCTGTGGCATACTGAACGCATCGCAGACGGAGGGAAGTCAGAATGACCACACACAAGGTGGCCGCTAACGGTAAAGAGCGCACGCGCAAGAACGACCCGGTGCGCGTACAAGCCGATATCATGCGGGTTGCGACCCGGGAGTTCTCTGAAAAAGGCCTGTCTGGCGCGCGCATCGACGAAATCGCTGAGAAAACAAAAACGTCTAAGCGGATGATTTATTATTACTTTAAAGACAAAGAAACGCTGTATCTGAAGGCGCTGGAACGCTCCTATCAGCAAGTGAGACAGCAGGAAGGGGAGCTCGAACTCGATCATCTGGAGCCGATTCAGGCCCTGAGCAAACTCGTTGCTTTTACCTTTGAGCACCACATCAAAAACCCGGATTTCATTCGAATGGTGATGATCGAGAACATTCATCATGGCCGGTTCATTGAGCAGTCCGAACTGATTCAATCGCTTAATGCTGGCGCGGTGGATGAACTGCAGAAAGTCTATCGTCGTGGCCTGGAAACCAGTCAGTTTCGGCCCGGCCTTGAAGCGCTGGAGTTGCACTGGCTGATCAGTGCGCTGTCGTTCTTCAATGTCTCCAACCGCTATACCTTTTCGCGAATTTTCAACTGGGACCAGAACGCAGCGTCCAACCAGGAAAAGCTCGCCAGCCATGTGATCGATATGGTCTTGCGGTATGTTGTGAAGCCAGAATTGATGGCGGACTGAAGGCAACCGCTCATCTACTAGCCAATACCGCCAACCTGCACACAACCGCCCGGGTGATTTTCCGCCATGCAAGACATTTCCGTATTTAACGTCATCGTTCCGATTTTTATGGTCATCGGCATCGGCTACCTGGCGGTGCGCACCGAACTGATGCCCAAATCAGTGATTCCGGGCATGGGCCGTTTCGTGCTGTATTTTTGCTTGCCAGCGCTGATTTTTACCACCCTGACCACGACTTCGATCGTCACCGCCATCACGCCCTATTATCTGATTGCCTATGGCGCGGGCTCACTGCTGGCGTATCTGCTTGGCTTTGCTTTTTCAAAAGGCGTGTCGAAATCCACGACCTCTGAAGCCGGCTTGAATGCGCTTGGCATGAGCCTGAGTAACAGTGCTTTTGTCGGCTATCCGGTTTTGTTGCAGGTATTCGGTACCTTGCCTGCGGCTGCGTTTACCATGACCTTGCTGGTTGAAAACCTGCTGATCATGCCGCTCGCGCTCATGGTGCTGGAGCTGTCGCGCGCTTTGTCTGAAGGGGGCAGCGCTCGTCAGGTAATCAGCAGTTTTGTGCGCCGACTGGTAACTCAACCGATCTTGCTGGCCATTGTGTTCGGCAGCCTTTTCAGCCTGACCGGGTTGAGGTTGCCGGATGTCGTGTCGAGCGGTCTGGGTTTTCTGGCCAATGCCTCGGCCGGTGTGGCGTTGTTTGTCATCGGCGGCTCGCTGGTAGGCATCAGTATAAAAGGCGATGTCTGGAAAATCAGTTGGGTCACGGTGGGCAAGCTCTGTATTCATCCCCTGCTGGTCGCTCTGATGATCTGGCTGTTGCCGCCGTTCGACCGCCAGTTACAGGTCATTGCGATTCTGATCGCCTCAATGCCCATGCTCAGTATCTATCCGGTCGTTGCCGGCAATTACCTCGACCCGGCCCGCTACGCGGCGACACTGGTTGTAGCGACGCTCATGTCTTTTGTATCAATCTCAATCGTTCTTGCGGTGTTGTTTTAGGAGAAAGCTAAGAGCTTCGAGCTATGAGCTGCGAGTAAAAGACAACCCCAATGCTAACAGCTCGAAGCTCGAAGCTCGAAGCTAACAGCTCATAACTCGCAGCTCACAGCTTTCCTTTTCACGGCCACGCCGCGAACGTCGTGTCTTCACTCGGTGCCTGCTTGCGAATTTTTCGGCGCCAGGTGCCGGGGGCATCGATCATGTGTCGTTTAAAAAACCGATTGAAGTAGGCCGGGTCTTTGAAGCCCAGCCCGTAAGCCACTTCGGCGACCGACAGCGGTGAATGCGCCAGGCGCTGGCAGGCTTCGCTGATCAGTTTGCGTTGAATGATCATACTCGGGGTCTGGCTAACGTCTTTGTGGGTGGCGAATTCGAGTCGTCGTTCACTGACCCCCATGTGCCGGGTGTAATCGGACACCTTCCAGTGATCGCGAAAGTGCAGTTCGATCAGCCCCAGAAAACGCTGAAACAGGGTTGAGCGAATCAGGTCGGTCTCGGGTGCGATTGACTGTTCTGCATGCTGGCGATGTATGAGTGCCAGCAGGGTGGTCAGTTGCGCAGCAACGACGGTCTGTGCGCCCGGTTCGTTGTCGGACAGCTCAGCGCGAATGGCACTGAAACAGGGCGATAAGCGATCCAGCAATACATCGTCAGTCAGTGGCAGTTCGTGCAATGCATCGGCCATTGAACGGAAGGGCACCTGCGCATCCAGGGTACGGCTGACCGCAGGAATCAACCAGTCTTCCGACACCGTTAACAGCACACCATGGCTGCCTGCGGCAAAGTCACACCCCAGCATCATACCGGCCGGTGCCCACAGCAAGGTGGGTGCCACAAGCTCAAGATGCTCCCCTTTGAAACGCACCTTCCCACGGCCCGACAACAGCAGGATGCACTGGGCGAAATGGCGCCAGTCCTGTTTGGGGGCCGTCCAGGTCAGGGCGGTTCTGGGGTAGGTGATGTCCACCAGGTCCAGGTGCCGCTGTATCGGCTGTTGCAGCGCTGAATCGTTCATTAATTAACCTCTTTGTTGGGCTAATGTACAATTTTTTGTTGTAAAAGTGCAATGCAAAGCAGTTCCACCTTGTTCTCCTTTTGACTATCGTTCATCCATCAAAGCGCCTAATGCTTCGATCCCATATAAAAACTACTCGAGGATCGCACCATGTTTGACGTTGCCATGCTGGTTAATAACCAGCCGACGCCCGCACACAACAACCGTGTGTTTGAATGCAAAAATCCGATTACCGGCGAGGTCGTCACCCGGGCGGCGGCGGCCACTGTTGCCGATGCGCGTGCCGCTGCCGATGCCGCTGCCGAAGCGTTTCCGGTCTGGTCTGAGATGTCACCGAATGAACGCCGAACCGTGCTGTTGAAAGCCGCTGACTGCCTGGCCGCGAAAGCAGACCAGGCAGCGCAAACGGTGATGCAGGAAATGGGTGCGACGCCGATGTGGGGTGGTTTTAATATTCATCTGGCTTCGTCGATGCTGCGCGAAGCCGCCGCCATGACGACACAGCTGACCGGTGAAATTGTACCCTCCGATGTACCCGGTATGACCGCCATGGCCGTGCGACAGCCGGTCGGTGTTGTGCTGGGCATTGCGCCCTGGAATGCGCCCATTATTTTAGGCGTTCGGTCCATTGCCATGCCGTTGGCCTGTGGCAACACGGTTGTGTTCAAGGCCTCGGAAATTTGCCCGGCGACGCATCAGTTAATCGTTGAAGCACTGGTCGAAGCCGGTGCGCCAGCCGGTGTCGTCAACATGGTAACCAACGCTCCGGAAGACGCGCCCGACATTGTTAAAGCATTGATTGAACACCCGGCCATTCGCCGCGTGAACTTCACCGGTTCGACCAGAGTGGGGCGCATTATCGCGCGGTTGTGTGCTGAACAATTGAAGCCCGCTTTGCTGGAGCTCGGTGGCAAGGCGCCGATGGTGGTGCTGGATGATGCCAATGTCGATGCCGCCGTAAACGCAGCGGCCTTTGGTGCCTACATGAACCAGGGCCAGATCTGTATGTCGACCGAACGGCTGATCGTGACACCTGGGATCGCCGACGAACTTGTCGACAAGCTGGCCGCTAAGGTTCAAACCATCAAAGCAGCTGCGCCTGAATCGCAAACCGACATTCTGGGCGCGGTGGTTAATCAGGCAGCACTGGATCGGCTCAACCGGTTGATTGCCGATGCGGAAAAGAAAGGCGGCCAGATTCTGGCTGGCGGGCAATCGGATTCGGTGCTGATGGATGCCACCCTGATCGACGGGGTGACGCGTTCAATGCAGGTTTACAAGGAAGAATCGTTCGGGCCGCTGTTGTCGATCATTCGCGCGCAGGATGAAGAAGACGCCATTCGCATTGCCAACGACAGCGACTATGGCCTGTCATCAGCGGTCTTCAGTCAGGATTACAACCGCGCCATGGCCGTGGCCAAACGCATCGACAGCGGCATCTGCCACATCAACAGCCCTACCGTTCAGGACGAAGCCCAAATGCCATTTGGCGGCGTCAAAGACAGTGGCTATGGCCGCTTTGGCAGCAAGGCCGCCATTGCAGAGTTTACCGAATTGCGTTGGGTGACCAACCAGGCGGGCGACCGGCATTATCCGTTTTAGTGAGACATTCCCAATAACAAATACCCCATTAAGTACAGCTCACTCCGGTGAGCCAGTTGCACGACCAAAACAACGATAAAAAAGAGGTACGACCCATGAAAATCAAAACTCTGTCCACCCTGGTGGGCGCTGTTACCCTGGCCGGTGCGGCCGTATTTTCCAGTTCTGCTCTGGCAGAAGACACTATTCGCATTGGTGCGGCAGCCCCCAAAACCGGTCCATTGGCTGGCGGCGCTGCAGTGACCTACTGGCCCAACGTAGAGCTGTGGGCGCACCAGGTTAATGAGCGTGGCGGCATTCTGCTGAGCGACGGCGAGCGCCACCCGGTCGAAATTATCGAATACGATGACCGCACCAACCCAACTGAAACCATTCGTGCGGTTCAGCGCCTGGCGACCAGTGATGGTGTTGATTTTATCATCCCGCCTTATGGCACCGGTATGGCACTGGCCACCGCGCCGATCTTCGACCGCCTCGGTTACCCGATGATCAACGTAACCGCTATTACCGACCAGACCGATGCGCTGACCGATCGCTATGACGGTGTGTTTTTCACCCTTGGCAAAACTACGCCACTGGCCCAGGGCATTGCTCGCCTGGCTGCTGACATGAAAGCCAATGGCGAAGTGGGTGATCGCCTGGCCATGGTGAACGTGGCCGATGCGTTCGGTATTGAACTGGCCGAAGCGGCGCGCGGTATTTTTGAAGAAGCGGGTTTCGAGATTGTGTACAGCACCTCCTACCCACCGACGATTCAGGATGTGACGCCGATTATCAACTCAGCTTTGGATGCCGACCCTGATTTGTTCGTGGCGTTCTCCTACCCGCCCGACACCTTTGCTCTGACCGAGCAGGCGCAGGTGTCTGGCCTGATGGATGAAGTTGACGTGTTTTATACCGCCGTGGCCAACGCTTTCCCGGCTTACCGCAATCGCTTCGGTGACAGCATCAACGGTGTTTATGGCGTCGGTGGTGTGAACCCGGAAGACCCGGCCTTTGTCGAATACAAGGAAGCGCATATGGAAGTCACCGGTGCCGAGCCGGATTACTGGGCCAGTGCCGTCATGTATTCCTCGTTGCAGGTGCTCGAGCAAGCCATCGAAGGCGTGGGCACGCTGGACCGTCAGGCGGTGACCGAGTATCTGAAGAACAACAGCTTCGATACCGTGATGGGCGAATGGACCTTCGAAAACCAGCAGATCACCAACTACTGGACGGTTGGCCAATGGCAGAACGGCGACTTCTATGGCCTGGGCTCCACCGAGGGCATGGACGGAACAGCCGACCCGATGTAATACGGGTCGCGGCGCAACCGGAGGCTCATCTCATTTGGCTCTCCGGTTGCAAGTCCACTCTGGTCTTTCGTTTTAATCGCATTTCTTACGGGCCTCTTCAGGTAGTTTAGCTATGCAAATCTTAATCACGGGGATCTTCCTCGGGGGCGTGTACGCCATTATTGCAGTGGGCTTGTCGCTGCAGTACGGCGTGTCCCGAATCATGAATCTGGCGGTCGGTGAAATGCTGGTGGCGGGTGCTTTTGCGGCTTTCTGGTTCAGCACGGCCCAGAGCCTGAACCCTTATTTGTCACTGTTGGTGGTGATACCGGTGGCTTTCTGTGCCAACTGGCTGATTTACCGGTATCTGTTATTGCCGCTGGTGCGCCGTGCCAAAACGCGGGGCCAGCTGGAGGTAGATTCCATTCTGGTCACCTTTGGCCTCAGCTTCACCCTGGTGGGTATTTTTCTGTGGGCTTTTGGTGGCCAGTTTTTCAATTACAGTTTCTTGTCGGTACCGGTCGAGATTTTCGACTCGCGCTACGGGCAAAACCGGGTGCTGGCTTTTGTCATTGCCTTTGTGGTGTGTGCGGCCCTGTGGATCTGGCTGAACCACACTCGCTCGGGATTGTCGATGCGCGCCATTTCGGTCGATACCCGCGCCGCCAGCCTGGTGGCCATTGATGTGGAAAAATCCTCGAACTTTGCCTTTGCACTCGGGGGTGCCATTGCTGCGACCGGTGGCATGGTGCTCAGTACCTTTTTAACCTTCGATGCCTCCATCGGCATTGTGTTCACGTTGAAAGCGCTGGTCATTGTGATCATGGGCGGCGTGGGTGATATTCGCGGCGCCATCGTGGCCGCTTTGGTGCTTGGCATTACCGAGACCGTTGTTGCCCGGTTGATTGACCCCGGCCTCACGCTGGCGGCTGCTTACGTCCTGTTTCTGTTAATTCTGCTGTTTCGTCCCCAGGGCTTGTTCGGGAGGGCGCAAACATGAAGTTGACGCAAACCGATGTCTGGCGGGGCGTGGCGATACTGCTGGTGTTTTTTGTGCTCGCCTGGCTACCGGCGGTGCCGGGTGCCGACGGATGGCTGTCGATCGTGGTGCCGATCACCATGTACACCGTGTTGGCCACTTCCTGGGCTATTTTCTCAGGCCCGACACACTATGTATCGCTGGCCACCGCCGCCTTCTTTGGCGTGGGCAGTTACACCCTGGCGCTTGGTCTTGAGAGTGTGCCGTATCCGTTGCTGTTGTTGATGGCGGCAGTGCTTGGTGGCGTGATGGCGGCGCTGGTTGGCTGGGCCACGCTGCGATTGTCGGGTGTGTATTTTGTGATTTTCACACTGGGCCTGGCCGAACTGATTCGACAGGTGTTTACCTGGTATCAGAACAACATGGGCGGCACCCGGGGCAGTTATGTGTTCACTGACTTCACCGACGCCCACATTTACTGGCAGTTGCTGGCACTGGCGTTGCTGGTGTATCTGGTCGGTTGGCTGATCAACCGTTCGCGTCTTGGCTTTGCCATTCGCATCATCGGCGGTGATGAGTCGGTCGCCAAACACAGCGGTATCAATGTCGCCTGGTCGAAGATCGTGTTGTTTATGGTGTCCGGCTCGGTGGCGGCGGTGGTAGGTGCCATTCTGGCCCCGCGCTTCGTCTACATCGAACCGGCCATGGCCTTTAACCCTCAGTTGTCCTTTATGGTAGTGATCATGGCCTTGCTGGGCGGAACCCAACGGTTGTGGGGCCCCCTGATGGGCGCCATCCCCTTTGCGCTGGTGTGGGAAATCATTGCCTCCAACTTCCCGGCTCAAACCACTTTGTTGATGGGTCTGGCCTTTTTGCTGGTGGTGTTTTACATCCCCAACGGCATCAGCGGCGTGTTGCTTCGCTGGTATCACCAGGCGCGAGCCAGGCAGGGGGTGAGCCATGAGTAGTGCGGTATTGCTTGAAGTGCGCAAGGTGGTAAAACGCTTTGGCGGGCTGGTGGCCATTAACGGCGTCAGTTTCGATGTGCACGAACACGAAGTACTGGGGCTGATTGGCCCGAACGGTTCCGGTAAAACCACCATGATGAACCTGATCTCCGGCGCGCTGCCGGCGACCGATGGTTACATCGCCATGGACGACAAACTGCTGACCGATCTGCCAACGCGCAAGATTGCCCGCGCCGGTATTGCCCGAACCTTTCAACTGGTGAAGGTGATTCCGTCGATGACGGTGCTCGAAAACGTCATGGCCGGTGCCGTCTTTGGCCACAAAAAACTCTGGGGCCATGCGTTGGCGGTCTATGCCGAACGCCAGCTGGAACGCGTTGGTCTTTTTGGTGTTTCGCACAAGCTAACGGCCGATCTGACCTACATCGATCAGAAGCGGGTCGAGCTTGCCCGGGCGCTAGCCTCCGACCCCAAGGTGATTCTGCTTGATGAGTGGCTGGCGGGGCTGAACCCGACCGAGCTGCAAACCGGTATTGAACTGATTCGCTCGCTGCGTGACGACGGGCGTACGGTGATTCTGGTGGAGCATGTCATGGATGCCATTCGTAGCCTGTGTGACCGCTGCGTAGTGATGAGCACCGGTAACATCATTGCCCAGGGTACACCCGCCGAAGTGCTGGCAGATCCGCAGGTTATCGAAGCCTATCTGGGAGAAGACTATGAGTGATTCGCAGGGTCTTCAGGTCACCGGCGTCAGCGTCGCTTACGGAAAGCACCAGGCGCTGGACAACGTGTCTATCTCGGTCGCACCCGGTGAGATCGTGGTGATTCTCGGGGCGAATGGCGCAGGCAAGAGCTCGTTGCTGGGCACCATTTCCGGTTTGGTCGATCGCAGTGCCGGGTCAGTCACCATTAATGGCACCGCCACCGCAGGCTATAAAGCACATCAGGTTGTTGCCGCTGGTTTGGCCCTGGTGCCGGAAGGTCGGGGCATCTTTGGCGACCTGACTGTTGAAGAAAACCTCACCCTCGGCGCCTATTCAAAATTCGCCCGTGAGCGTGAAGAAACGCAACGCCAACTGGTCTATCAGTTGTTCCCGAAACTCATCGAGCGACGCCAGCAAATTGCGCGCACCATGAGTGGTGGTGAACAGCAAATGGTCGCCATTGGCCGTGCCATGATGTCGGCACCGGGCATTCTGATGCTCGATGAACCGTCATTGGGGTTGTCGCCCCTGCTGGCCAGCGATGTGTTCAAAACCCTGAAAAAGGTCCGGGAAACCGGGCTGGGCATCCTGCTGGTTGAACAGAACGCCAAACAGAGTTTGTCGATTGCCGACCGCGGTTATTTGCTGGAAAACGGGCGCATTACCGCCGAAGACAACGCGCAGAACCTGTTGAATGATCCGGCTGTGCGCGAGGCTTACCTGGGTGGCGCGGGCAGTAAAGAAGCGCCCGTGACTCAGCACACAAAACCCGCAGCTGATCACACGGGCGAGTCGGTTTCGGTCAACCGGCCGGCGGCGTCAGTACCCGGCCACATTCAACCGGCAGGGCTCGACAAACGGGCTCCTCTGGCATCCGATCGTTTGGCCGGTGGCAACATTCAGGACTGGATACGCAGTGCCGAGGTGTTGCAACGCACCGCCTGGCAAACCGGCGTGCGCGCCAACCGCAGAGTGATCGCCGGGCCGAGCGACAACACGTCCGGTAGCCTGGCCGATATGCTGGCGCGAATGGAACAGGCCGCCCGGCGTTCGTCGGCCGACGGCGATACATCAACCAGCGATTCATCAAACAATGATCTATCAAATAATGATTTATCAAACAACAACCGGGGTGGTTAACCATGCATCCGTTTAAGGGCAATTACATCGGCGGCCAGTGGGTGCCCACCGACCGCACCTTTAATGACATCAATCCGTCTACCGGTGACATCTGGGGCAAGGCACCGGATTCCGGCGTAGCCGAAACCCGCGCCGCGATTCGCGCCGCTCAGGAAGCCTTCCCGGCCTGGCGTGATTTACCCTACACCGAACGCTCGGCCTACATGCTGAAAGTGGCGGACATTTTCGAGAAGCGCAAACCCGACATCGTGAAAGCCGTGCAAGCTGAAGGCGGTGGCTGGTTTGGCAAGGGCATGTTTGAAGTGGGCTATACCGCCGGAGTTTTCCGCGCGGCGGCCGCCATGAATTACAACGCGATCGGTGAAGTGTTGCCCTCCGAATACGGCAAGGTCAGCATGGCCATGCGCCAGCCCATGGGCGTGGTGACCGTGATCAGCCCCTGGAACATGCCGCTGATTCTGACCTCGCGCGGTTTGTCGTTTCCCTGTGCGACCGGCAATACCATAGTGCTGAAGCCCTCGGAAGATACGCCATACGTGGGCGGACTGATGTTCGCAGAGATATTCGAGGAAGCTGGCGTGCCACCCGGTGTGTTGAATGTCGTGACGTGCTCGCGGGAATCGGTGACGGCGGTTGGTGACGAGCTGATTGAAAACCCGGCGGTCAAGGGCATTTCCTTTACCGGTTCAACCCCGGTGGGTCGCTTTATCGCGGCCAAGGCCGGAGCGCATTTGAAGAAAGCCTGTGTCGAACTCGGTGGTAAGGATTCGCTGATTGTCTGTGACGACGCCGATATGGAGCGGGCGTTGTCGGCCGCCAACTTCGGCAGCTTCATGCACCAGGGCCAAATCTGCATGTCAGTAGAAAAAGTACTGGTGCACGAAAAAATCTACGATGAGTTTCTGCGCAAGTTCATCGCCCGGGCGGCAAAGCTGAAAATGGGCGACACCACAACCGATCCGTCGAATGTGATCGGGCCACTGATTAATGACCGCCAGGCGGCTCGTGTAAAAGACCAGATCGACGACGCGGTGGCCAAAGGCGCGAAAGTGGTTCTGGGTGGCGGTGTTCAGGGGCGTTTTGTCGAGCCGACGATCATGACCGGCGTCACGCCGGATATGAAGCTCTATCAGGATGAAACCTTCGGCCCGGTGGTGCCGGTGATTCCGTTCTCGACCGACGACGAAGCCATCGCCATTGCCAATGACACCGAATACGGCCTGTCATCCGGCATCATCACCGCCAATGAAGAACGGGCGTTGCACATGGCCCGGCTGCTGGAAACCGGCTCCTGCCACGTGAACTGTTCATCGATCAACGATGAACCCCACGTGCCCTTTGGTGGCTCCAAGGCGTCTGGTCTGGGTAACCATGGCGGTCGCTGGTCAGTCGAAACCTTTTCACAAACCCGCTGGATCACACTGGACCGGGGCGGTCGTCCCTACCCGCCAGTGTTCTGATACCGCACTTAACCGCATGGCCCGGCAGGCTTCGGAATGTCGGGCGTTTGGGAGACTTACAATGAACAATAACAAGCGTCAGTGGGAGATTGGGCATGGCTAACGCTATTATCTGGGTGATTCTGGGCCTGATCGTTCTGGCCATTGTCATCGCCATTCTGGCTAAATTCTATCAACGTGGAACCCGGGAGGTGAGCCTGGTACGCACCGGTCTCGGTGGCCGCAAGGTATCGCTCGACGGTGGCGTACTCGCTATTCCGTACTTCAACAACGTCGCCCGGGTGAACATGCAGACGCTGCGCCTGGAAGTGAAACGCGCCGGCAATGCCTCACTGATTACCCAGGATAAACTGCGGGTCGATGTGGGCGTCGAGTTTTACGTGTCGGTCATCGACACCGAAGAAGGCGTATCACGGGCCGCGCAAACGCTCGGTAACCGCACCTTCGATGCCGGCAAATTGTGTGACCTGATTGAAGGCAAGCTGATCGACGCGCTGCGTTCGGTGGCTGCGCGGTTCACCATGGACGACCTGCACGAGAAGCGTGGCGACTTCGTGCGCCAGGTAAAAGAGCTGCTGGAACCGACGATGACCAGCAACGGCCTGGCGCTTGAAAGCGTGTCGCTGACCGACATGGACCAGACCCCGTTTGACGCGCTCGATGAAAACAACGCCTTCAACGCCGCCGGCATGCGCAAGCTCTCCGAGCTGATCGCCCGGTCGCGCAAAGAACGCGCCGATATCGACGCCGATGCCGAGGTAGCGGTGCGCCAGTCGGCATTAACCCTGGCCAAACGCAAACTCGATTTCGACCTCGAAGAAGCCCAGGCACGCATTCAGCAAACCCAGCAGATGGAAGTGTTGAAGGCTCGCCAAATGGCCGAAGTCGCCGCCTATAAAGCGGAAAGCGAACGCGCCATTGCCACCAGCCAGATCGAGATGGAACGCGCCATTCGCGAAGCCACCCTGAAGCGGGATATCGAGCTGCATGAGAAGCAGCGAGAAGAGCGCGAGTCGCAGATTAAGCTGGAAGAAACCGAAGCGAAGGTCATTGCTGCCAAAGATAAAGTGGCGACTGGCAAAGCCGTCAGCGATGCCGAGCGCGCCAAGAAAGTGGCAACGCTTCAGGCTGAAGAAGCCGCTGCCACCCGAGTCGCCAGTGCCAATGCGCACCAGGCTGAACTGCTGGCCGAAGCGGAAGGTCGCCGCGCCATGGTTGCTGCCGAAAACGGCATGAGTGATAGCCTGATGGCGATGAAAACTGAAGCATCCCGACTGCAGGCATTACCTGACATTGTTGCGCAAATGGTGAAGCCGGCCGAGAAAATCGAGTCGATTAAGATTCACCAGATCACCGGCTTGGGGCAGCCGCTGGGCAGCGATGGTAATCGCGTTGGCGAGCGGCCCGCTGTCAATCAGGCGCTCGACAGCATCATGAGCATGGCGGTGCAATTGCCGGCGTTGAAGAAGCTGGGTGAAGAGCTGGGCGTGAGTTTCGATTCCAGTCTGGATGCTGTGCGCAGTGGCAACCGGGATGAGTTGCATAAATAATCGATGCGCTGACGGTACAAAAAAGGCAGGTCGGGAGAACTGCCTTTTTTTTAGCTGAAACCCTCTGCTGGGTTACTTCACCCCAATACTCAACGGCGGTTTCATTGCCTCCGGCACCGATTCCCGATCCCAGAATCCGATCAGAATCCCCTGACGCCGGGACAAGCCGTTGGCGTTCTGTTCCATTTCACGGCTGACTGCGCGACGATTGTGCAAGGTTGCGCTCCAGTCGAGCAATTGATCGCGCAGGGCACGTCGTACATTCTGGTAACCCGGGTCACGCCCGAGGTCGACCAGTTCGTCCGGATCATTGTGCAGGTCGAACAACATGTCGGGAAAGCCCGGGCAATGCACCAGTTTGTGACGACCGTTGAACGCCATGGTCATACGGGCGGCCAGTGCATCGACACCCAACTGCGCGGCGACGGGAAGGCGACCGTAGTCGTCTTCAGCGACGATAAACTCACGTTCAAACGGGCTGGGTAACTGGTGCAGAAAAGGCAATAGCGAATGCCCCTCCAATCGGTGTTCGTGCCTGATAATCTCGCCACCCGCACATTCAATCAGTGTTGGCAGCACATCAATGGCACCCACCAGCGCATCGCATTGCTGGCCACGCGTTACATTGGCTTCCTCGCGGGGGTCGACAACGATCAGTGGCAATTTAACCGAAGGCTGATGAAACAGATCCTTCTCACCCAGCCAGTGATCACCCAGATAGTCACCATGGTCGGCGGTCAGTACGATCAGCGTATTGTCGGTGAGGCCTTTGGCGTCCAGGTGGTCCAGAATGCGACCGATGTGGTCGTCCACTTCTTTCACCAGACCGAAGTAAGCCGGTAGAACGTGCGCGCGTTTTTCATCGTCGCTGAATGTCTGGCTGACGCCCAGTTGCATGAATTGCCGGTAAATCGGATGCGGGTCCTGATGCTCTGATTCCGACTTCACGGCCGGCCCAAAGTCGGCATCCCGGTACAGGGAGTGATACGGGTCTGGAGCAATGCACGGCCAGTGTGGCTTGATGTAAGACGCGTGCAGGCACCAGGCGTCATCGCCCATGTCATCGATGGTGTCTATGATACGCTTTGTCAGATAGGCGGTTTCCGAATGCTCTTTGGGAATGCGGGCGGGCCGGTGTGCGTGCTCCAGATAGAAGCCGGAGACGATATCGCCGTTTTCTTTTTCCGCCGCATTGGCCCATTCCAGCCAGGGGTTGTCACCTTCAAAACCGTTCTGGCGCAAATAGTCGTTGTAGCGTGGTTCACGTTTTGAGTATTTGCCCAGCGGGCCTTCCGGGTGCAGGCCATCGTCGTGCTCGCCCTCGGTGAAGCCAGCGTTGTACAAGCGTTGGCCGAGATCAGACTCGGGCTCAATGCCGAGCCGGTCCATGCCGTCCAGGTCCGGCTTCATGTGCGTTTTGCCCAGCAAAATAACGCGCTGGTTCAGCGGCGTTAAATAGTCGGCCAGCGTCCATTCGCTCAGGCTGAACGGCCAGTCGTTCCAGGTGGCGCCGTGCGAGCGCATGTGCAGCCCGGTGTAGAAGGAAGCGCGCGAATTGCCGCAGCTGGTGCCCTGGGTGTAGGCGTTGTTGAATCGAACCCCGCGCTTGGCCAACCGGTCGATGTTGGGGGTATCGACCACGGTATTGCCATAGCACGACAGGGCATCCCAGCGCAGCTGGTCGATCATGATGAAGAGCGTATTTTTGACGGCGTTCATTCGCTTATCCTTTGGCCAGTTGCGGGTTGGCGTTGGGTCGATGTCCGGTCTGGTGGCGGATCGCATGCACCACCAGGTGCAGCAAACCCAGCCCAAGGCAAACAATGCTCACCATCAGGTACGGCGACAGCAGCCCCAGTGCCAGCGCAAATCGAACACCGCTGTCTGGCAGAGTTAAAACGCGGCGGTCAAACCGGGCCAGGCTGCTGGTAATCAGGTACAGCGCCAGTACCAGTTGCGCGATCAGCCAGGCGTAGGCACCGAGAGAGAAATCAGCCCCTGCAGCGGCAGTCGTAAGCATTAACGGGTTGTAGGCAAACGCAAAGGGAATCAGAAACAGCACGGCGGAAATGCGTGTGCTTGCAATGGCAGTCGCCATGGGCTTACCACCGGAGATGGATGCCGCGGCGTAAGCGGCAATGGCCACCGGCGGGGTAATGACCGAAGCGACGCCAAAGAAAAACACGAACATGTGGGCGGTCAGCAGTTCCATGCCAAAGGCCTGCAAGGTGGGCCCCATCACCGAAATAATGGCGATGTAGGCGGGCAGGGTGGGCATGCCCATACCGAGCACAATGCAGCCGAGCGCGGTAATCAACAAAGCGGCCAGCAGTGAATAGTCCGAGGCATTCGACAGCAGCACCGCAAAGGTGGTGGGTATTCCAGTGGCCGCCAGCGTCGCAACAATAATGCCGACCACGGCGATGGCCATCGACAGTCGGCCAACGGTCACCCCACCATCGGCCAGGGAGGTGAGCAGCAACAGGGGCTGGCGTCTAACGGCGGGGTTCAGAAAACTCAGTACCAGCAGCAACAGGATGGCGCTGATGGAGGCACCGGCGGGCGACAGCCCCTCGATCAATAGCCAGACAATGGTGCCCAGTGGCGCCAGCAACAGCAGCAGGTTGATCCAGTCCTGGCGTTCGATGGGTTCCGGCAGGTCGCCTTCCGGTTCGGCATTGAGGCCCAGCTTCTTCGCTTCAAAATACACGGCGAGAAACAGGCTGGCGTAGTAGGCGATGGCCGGAATCATCACCGCCACGATGACGGTCAGATAGGAGACACCCACATAGTCGGCCATCACCAGTGCAGCGGCCCCCATAATGGGTGGCAGGATCTGCCCTCCGGCCGACGCCGACGATTCAAGCCCACCGGCGAAGTCGCCACTGAAACCGCGTTTGCGAATCATCGGAATGGTGACCACCCCGGTGCCGACGACGTTGGCCACGGCACTGCCGGACACGGTTCCGAACATGCCTGACGCCATGATGGCCGCATAGGCGGGCCCGCCCCTAAAGCGTTGCATCAGTGCGAAGGAAATACGAATCATCGATGAGCCGGCGCCGCAGCCTTCCAGTATGCCGCCGAGAATAATAAAGGGCAGAACGGTCGATAGGATGACCGCGAAAATGGAGCCGACCACGCCGTTGTCGCTGCCGAACCAGAGGTTGGCGGCCAGGCGGTCCATGGCGTTGCCACCTGCGGTTTGCAGTACCCCGGGCCAGTACTCGCCGGTGCCGAGATACAAGACGGCGATCAGCCCGATGATGGCGATTGGCGCGCCCCAGAGCCGCCAGCAAATAACGGTCGCCACCAGAACGGCCATCAGCGCGGTGAGGCCATCCCAGGTGGTGAAGAACATGATCGACATTTCCATGATCTGAGCGACTTGAAAATAACGGATGCTGCTGTACACCGTCAGGGCGATCAGAGTCAGGTCGAAGAGGATGCGTGGTGTCGACGGCACGCTGTTGATCAGTGCCTGTTCGCGCCACAGATACAAGATCCCGATGATCACACACAGGGTAAAAAAGAATGGCCGGAACCACTGAAGTTCAAAGGGCCCCAGACGCGGCAGAAAACCGTAGCTGGGCAGCACATTAATCAGGCCAACCAGCGCCAGCAGTCCGCCGACGACCCAGAGGGCGTATTGCAAACGATTGGCTAGCGTCATGGACGGTGTCGACATGGGAAAGTCCTCCGGGCGCCCGGGATCAGGCACCCTGGTTTAACAGGCGGCGCGGTCTGACGACCGCACCGGGTCAGGCCTATCAGGGCATCAGGGTGTCAGGAATGGCGATGTCGTTTTCCTGATAGTAGCGAACCGCACCGGGGTGCAGTGGTGCGTTGACGCCTTCAAAGGGGTTGTCGGTGCTGATGGTGCGCAACAACGCATTGGAGGCTTTCAACTCGTCGATGTTTTCCCAGTACGCCTTGGCCAGTCGATAGGCGACGTCATCGGACATTGAGGCGCCCACGCCCATCCACATGATGTTCGAGGCGGTGTAGATATCCTGGTCGCCATTGACCTGGCCGCGGTAGGTGCCAGCTGGAATCACGGTGAAGGACATGGCGGCCGCTTCGGTGTAGTCCGCCCATTCCGGGGTGCCAATGCGGTCTTCGGGGATGCCGAGTATGCGAATCGGGTTCTGCAGGCTCATTTCGTTGATCGATTGCTGGCCCACGGGCGCCGACAGCACCAGTACATCGTACTGACCATCCTGAAAGCCCTGAACGGCGGACCCCCAGGGCGCGCGAATGGCTTCGTAGTCGCCATCGACCAGGCCGGAGGCGGCTTCGATCATGCCCATGATCTGCATGTTGGCGGCACCGGCCGGTGGGCCGACAAAGACGCGTTTGCCGCGAATGTCATCCCAGCTTTCAATGCCGTCCCGTTCCCAGGTAATGGCGTGATAGGTGCTGCCGGGCAGGCCGGTAATGGCGCGTACATTTTTAGACAGTTCTTTTGCCTGGTCGGCATTGCTGGCATAGGGGCCGACGCCGGCTTTCATGGCGCTGAACGCCGGTGGCGGAACCACGGAGGAACCCAGCTGGCCAGCGCCCAGCATCATGACTGAGCGGGTGAGCGTTTGCCCGAGCACGACTTGCAGGTTAATGCCTTCGCGGCTGGTGTACTGGGCATAGGCCTGCGGCAACATACCGGTAACCGAGGCGGCGCCACCGGCGTCCATTTGCAGGTTTTCAGCCTGGCTGAAGCTGGCAGAGAACGTCAGAGCCAGCGTGGCCAGGCCCAGAGACAGTGATTTTTTCATATCGACCTCGTCGTGTTCAGGTTGTTATTGGAGTTGTGTGGGTGTTCGACGTCCACAAAGTGTGCAATCTTTAATCGCATTCGTATAATTCATTTTTAAACTCTTAAACAAGCATTTTCGTATGCTTATGTGGCAGGAGTACGCATCGGCCACCTGGGATGCCTCTGTGGGGTCGGCGTAGACCCGTCCATGGGGCCTAGGCCGCAACATCCCTGTTGCGGACTACCCCACAGAGGCATCCCAGGCAGCCGATGCTTGTGCTGTTGCCGACTCTGACATCCAATGATTACGCCATCAGACAGTACTCGGTGAGTGTGAGGGCTTATGGAATCAAAACATCTGGTACAACTGGCCACTATTCTAGACAGCGGCTCAATCAGCGCCGCTGCGGCCCGCCTGAACGTTACCCAGCCGACGCTAACGCGCAATATCCAGACGCTGGAGATGCAGGCCGGTGGTCCGCTGTTTACCCGCAGCCGGCACGGTGTGCGGCAAACGCCATTGGGGGCCGACCTGGCGCGGCATGGGCGGGCCATTGCCAAGGCGGTTTGGTCGGCGCAGCAAGTGGCGGTGCGTCATGGGCTGGGGCTCAAGCAGGAATTGCGCATTGGTGTGGGTCCGTTGCTGGCCAACAACCTGATGAACGAGATGGCTCAGGATCTAATGGCAGAGCATGACGACTTATCGCTGCTGATTCGAGTGGACACACCGTACCGGATGATCGAACAGATTCACGACGAAGAGCTCGATCTGGTGTTTTCACCCAAGGTGCAATCCCAAACCCGGGATCTGGTGTGCGATCTGGTGCTGGAAGACCGTTTGGTCGTGGTGGCTTCCAGCCAGCACCCCCTGGCCATCAGGGCTCAGCAGAACGGCTCGCTGGCGCTGTCGGACATTAACGATCAAGCCTGGATCAACATGGGTACCTATGCCCGTTTCGAGGAGTCACCGGTTGAGCGGTTGCAAGCGATGGGGGTCTCCGGTATTCGCACGCCTGTGGCCCTGTCGGGCGATGCGGCGATTACGCTGAAAATGCTGCGAGAGGGCCGGCACCTGAGCCTGATGCCGGAAAAACTGACCCTGCGGGTCGAGCGGGATTACAACCTGATGGTGCTGCCGGTGGATGCTGATTTCGGCCGCCGCGATATTTTTCTCTGGTACCGGGCAGAAGACCTCGACCGGCGCTGGATACAGATTGTCAGCCAGGCGTTTGCGCGTCGGATGACCGACAAAGAGCCTGGTTAGGCGGTGTTAATACAACCACTGCAATCCAAACAGCCAGACACTTAAGAACGCAAAGCTCACCAGCAGATAACGCCGGTTCCAGTTCCAGGCCAGATGCCGCGGTGAGACCTGGCTCAGGTAGCCGACAATCGATACCGAGATAGTAAAGGGTGACGAGTTCACCGTTAAACACCAGGCCGACATCAAACCCAGCGCCAGCAATTCATTGGTCAGCCCGAAGGCGGCCACTGGTTGTAGCGCTGAGGCTAACAGCGTCACAGAGACAATCGGGTTAAAGCCGACTTGGCCAAGCGCGACCGTCAGCACCATGGCGGCGATTAACAGAAAATAGCCATCCAGGTGCAGCGCCGAGACCAGCCACAACACCTGGGTTTCAGTCACCAGCCCGGAAATGGCAGCCCCCAGAAACCCAGCCCCGGCCAGCAGGCTGACCTCACCACTTAACGGCGCGACCTGATTCGGGATGTCGGATTTCAGGCGTCGGCCGAGCAAGACCAGAGCGCCCGGCATTCCGGCGCGGTTGCCTTGCCAGGCCAGCCAGCCAATGCCCACCAGCGGGCTGGTGAGAATGACCGCCAGCGTCAGTGAAAGATCCGTCCGGGTTTCCAGCAGAAAGGCAGAGCTGGTCAGCAGGCCGATTAAGCCGACCAGTTGCACGGCCGGTCGCCAGCTGTAATGGCGGGTGTCAGTTGCCATGCCGGGCGGGGCTCGCCGTGGGTTGTGGCGGAAATCCTGAATCCAGCCGATCAGAATCAGCAAGGCGGCCGTCACAAAGCCAATGGGCAGAATGTCCTGCCAGCGCAGGCCGGGAATGATGGTCAGCAACAGGGCCAGGGTAATGGAGAATGGCGACGTCATCGGCAGAGCGGCAAACCCCCGCAACATGGCGAGCGACATGCGCCGCTGTCGGGTGCGTTGAATGCTCACCTGGCCATTGGCCGCGGCCAGCGTATTGCCCCGGGTTACCATCAAGCCAAGCAAATGCAACACACCAAAATTGAGAATCAGCCCGAACAGGGCGGTGGTGTAACTGAGAATGCCGTAGCGCCGACCGGGAGGCTGGTTCACGGCCAGGGCACCGCAGCGGCGTACCATGCGCGACCGCTGGGCGGCCAACCGCAGAAAGCTCAGGGCAATCAAAAACGTTGAGAAGTAACCGGCGCGATCGAACGCGGTGCGCAACACGCTCCAGGGGTCTTCCGCCCAGGGCAGAAAAACGCCGCTGAACAGTGCCAGGCCGACGAGAATGCGGGGCGACTGGGGTAAGCGTTGCCAGCGCACAACAATAAACAGAATGAGCGCAACGCCAGCAACCCAGAGCGCCGGTTCGAGGTTTGCCAACTGATACAGCAAGGTACCGGTCAGCACGGTAGCCAGCAGGGGTAAAGCCAGGGAACGTTCCAGTAACATCAGGCCGCTCGGGGGTTGCAGTAAGCTTAACAGTGTAAGTCGTCGCGCCCGGGAATGCGAAGCTGTCGTCTTCATGAAAGCGTCATCGGCCCTATGCTATGCTATTTGGTCTTCAACACTACACAGGGCCTTCAATGCGCATTCTCACCGACACCCACGCCCATACCGTCGCCAGCGATCACGCCTTCAGCACTGTGCACGACTACTTCCAGATCGCCCGCGACAAGGGCCTGCAACTGTTCAGCATCACCGACCACGCGCCCACCATGCCCGATGGCGCGCACTACTGGCACTTTGGCAATATGAAGGTGATTCCTCGTGTGATTGGTAATGTCGGCATGCTTCGCGGCATCGAAGCCAATATTCTGGAGCCGGACGGCGGCCTGGATATTCCCGACAAACTGCCCCAGTTTCTCGATTTTGCCATCGCCAGTTTTCACGAACCGGTGTTTGCACCGGCCGACAAGGCGACATCGACCCGGGCGGTGATCAACACCATCAAAGCCGGCCAATGCCAGATCATCGGCCACCCTGGCAACCCGAATTACCCGCTCGATTACGAAGAAGTCATCCGGGCCGCGCGAGACCACAACGTGGTGCTGGAAATCAACAACTCCTCCTTCTCGCACTCCCGCCTAGGCAGCGAATCGAACTGCGTGCACATCATGGAACTGATCGACCGGCTCGACTGGAAAGTTGCCTTCGGCTCGGATTCACACATCGCCTACAGCGTCGGTGACTTCGAGCATGCCACTGCACACGCCGAGCGTATTGGCTTTCCGGAAGCGCGCATCGTTAACGCTACCGCACCGCGCTTTTTGCGTTTTTTGGGCGAGCACGATAAGCCCGTTGCTCAAGAAATGGCAGAGTGGGCAAGTCAGTTCGAGAGCGATGCCAGTTAGCCACAACAGTTAACTTCGGTGTCGTGAGTCAGAAATTCGCCAGTACAAACCGCGGAGATACCCAAGGACCACCGGGTGCGCCTACTGAAGGACGTTAGACAACATGGACTAAAACGCCGGGAGCGTTTTAGCATGAGCGAAGCGAGCCCGAAGGGTGAATCCCATGGAGGGGATTCATATCTTGTCTCCGAGCCCCCATGGAGGGGTTCACGGCGTGCCTTCAGTAGGCGTGCGCGGTGGTCCGAATGGCACCAAATACAGAGTAACCAGTGAAGTAGCTTACACCGCGAATTTCTGACTCATGACACCAGCTACTACAACCGCCCAGCCTCAATAATCCGGTCCAGAAACGCCCGGGTGCGCTCGTGTTGCGGGTCGCTGAACATCCGGTTCGGGTCGCCTTCTTCGAGAATGCGGCCGCCTTCCAGAAAGCAGACCCGGTCGGCGACGTCGCGGGCAAAACCCATCTCGTGGGTGACAATGACCATGGTCATGCCCTGGGCTTTCAGCTCCTTGATGATGCCGAGCACCTCGCCAACCAGTTCCGGGTCGAGCGCAGCGGTGACTTCATCGAGGAGTAATACATCCGGCTTGTTCATCAGCGCGCGCACGAAGGCCACACGCTGCTGCTGACCGCCGGATAACTGTTCCGGGTAGGCTTTGGCAAAGCTGTTCATGCCAAACCGGTCCAACTGTTCCAGTGCGGATGCTTCGGCGTCTTTTCGGCTCTTGCCGTGCACCTTGCGCGGTGCCAGCGTTAAGTTATCCAGCACCGTCAAATGCGGAAACAGATTGTACGACTGAAACACAATGCCGATGCGCTTGTGCAGCCCGACCTTGCCGAAGCGCTGATCGGTGACCGGCACATCATCCAGATAGATGTCGCCGTAGTCCGCTTTTACCAGCCGATTGATGCAGCGCAACAGCGTTGATTTGCCAGATCCGGAGGCACCGATCAGGCAGATGACCTCGTGCAGATCAACCGACAGATCCACCTGATCCAACACCAGCTTCTCGCCAAAATACTTGGTCACTTCCGATAATTGGACACGCGGCACCGCTTAGCCTCCTACTTGCAAACGACGGGCGCGATCGCGCCGGGTAACGTAGTCAGCCAGTCGTGCCATCGGAATGGTGGCCAGCAGGAACAAGCCGGCTGCGACGATCAGCGATGAATAATTAAAGGTCGAGGCCGTATAGATTTGCGCTTCTCGTACTGCATCGCGCACACCGATGATCGACAGCAACGCCACATCTTTTTGCAGGGCGACGACGATGTTCATCATCGCTGGCATCACATTGCGCACTGCTTGCGGCAGAACCGCATAGATCATGGTTTGCCATTCAGTCAGGCCGAGCGACTTGGCCGCCGCCCACTGGCCTTCGTGCACGGCATCGATGCCTGAGCGATAGATTTCGCAGACATAGGCCGAGTAACTCAGCACCATGGCAACGGCGCCCCAGAACAGACTGCTCGAGGGCAAACCAGGCAGGTTCAGTGCTGGTATGCCAAAACCAAACAGCAGTACCAGCAGCAACACCGGCAGGCCGCGAAACAGGTCGATGTACAGAATCACCATTAACCGAAAGGGTGCAAACCAGGGCGCACGCAGCGATCGGATGACCGCCAGGGCAATGCCCAGTACCAGAATGCAGGCCAGCACAATCAGCCAGATGCGCATGTTGATCCAGAACCCCTGCAACACCCGCGGGAAGGCGGCGATCATGGCGTCGACATTGAAAAACTGCAGCTTGATGCGCGGCCACTGCTCGGCCGAGGTGATTACCCAGGCCAGTGCGCCAAACACGACAAGAATACTGATGAGGCTGATCAGACTGGGAGCCAGGGCTTCCCGCCAATTATAAGAGCGGCCGGGCGGAGGCGGGGGCGGGCGCCGTTCGGCGCCGCCCAGCGAGCCCGTTTGGGGCGATTGAGAGTCGGTCATTCGGTGATGATGGGCAGATCGGGGTCGGCAATCAGATACTCGTTTTTCAGGTCTTCGACCACACCGCGGTCGATAACCGCCGTCAAGGCGTCATCCACCCAGGGAATCAGTGGGTTGTTGTATTCGAACAACAGGCCATGGCCGCGGTCGTTCTCATCCGGCGGCAGCAGCGCAACGATGCTGGCTTCCGGTACTTGAACGGCGGTGACGTACAACGCCGTGGGCAGAGAGATCAGCGTGCCGTCAATCTGGCCGGCGCGCATGGCCTGGAACACATCGACCTGCTCGTTATAGATGGCCGCTTCGGTAACGCCCAGTACGTTGACCAGATAGTCGTTATCGGTAGTACCAATGGTCGCGCCCCAGCGAGCGTCGCGCAGGTCTTCGTAGCTGGTGGCGTTTTCGAGGGTGTTGCCGGGTAAGGCGAGCACGGCTTTTTCAGGCTGAAAATAGACCCGGCTGAAGCTGACGATTTGCTTGCGCGCTTCGGTGACGGAAATTTGCTGAATGGCGAAATCGTAGGGCTTGTTGCCTGGGGCAATCGCCTGGTCGAAGGTCTGGCCGACCCACACCACATCGTCGGCATCGAAGCCCATTTCTGCGGCCAGTTCGTACACCAGGCCGTTCTCGAAACCTTCACCGCTGGCCGGGTCGTTGTTCAGCATCCAGGGTGGGTAAACCGGATCGCCGGTGCCGACGGTCAGTTTGCCGGGCGTGACCAGGCGCGGGTCCATGGTCGTTCGTTCTTCGGCAAAAGCCTGGGTGAATACAGTCATCAACAGCGACAACAGAACGATCGAACCGCGACGGAAAGCAGTGCGTTCAGACATGACAGGACTCCAGTGTGTAGGTCGTACCCGACCAGGAAGGGGGCTTTCACTGCCGACAGCGCGGCCGCGTTAGAGTAAACAGGGCGGTGACATCCGGCAGAAAGATAGGTGAATGCTGACGAATCGTGGCTCACAGGTCAAGCAGCTTCAACCCGGACGAGGTCTGCCGGTCAGGCACAGAGCACCGTATTCGGTTGAGGGGCGGCATCACAAACATACAAGGCCAGGTTGATCACCGGTATACTAACCTGACGTTGTACGATGACCCTGCGGTGCGAGATCAGCACTGAAATCTGGTTTAAAGGACCCAAGTTGTGATTGAAGTTGTCGGTTTATCCCTGGCATTCGTGCTTGGCCTACTGGTGAAGCGAATAGGTCTGCCGCCCCTGGTGGGCTTTTTGCTCGCGGGTTTTGGTCTGAACGCCCTGGGGCCCTATGTCGGCCTGCCTTCCTATACCGGCCCGGTGCTGGAACACATTGCGCACCTGGGTGTGTTGTTGCTGCTGTTTACGGTTGGATTGAAACTCAAGCTCAAGAACCTGGTTCAGCCCGTGGTGGTTGGTGGGGCCCTGTTGCACTTTGGGATCACGGTGGTGGTATTTGGTGCGGGCATCGCGTTCTTTACCGACCTGCCGATCGCGACCGTGATATTACTGGCCGTCGCGCTCAGTTTTTCATCGACCGTCCTGGCGGCTAAAACGCTTGAGGCAAAACGTGAACTCGGTGCCTTTCATGGCCGGGTCGCCATCGGCATTCTGATCATCCAGGATCTGATTGCGCTGTTGGTGCTGAGCGTTGCCGGGGGGCATTCACCCTCCTGGTGGGCATTGCTGGTATTCGCACTGCCATTGTTAAGGCCCGTGCTGTACTGGTTGCTCGATATGGCGGGGCACGACGAAATGATGGTGCTGATGGGCATGGTGCTCGCCGTTGCCGTTGGTGGCATGGGGTTTGAAACACTGGGGCTCAGCTCTGAGCTGGGCGCACTGGCGATGGGGGTGCTGCTCTCTGGCCACACACGCTCGCAGGAGCTGTCCCATTCCTTGTGGGGCCTGAAAGAAGTCTTTCTGATCGGCTTTTTTCTGCAGATCGGCATGAACGGCCTGCCGGATGCCCAGGCGCTGATATTTGCGGCCGTCTTTGCCCTGGTATTGCCGCTGAAAGGCTTGCTGTTTTTTGGGTTGCTGATTCTGTTCCGACTGCGCGCCCGCAACGCCTTTCTCGGTGCCCTGAGTCTGACTTGTTACAGTGAGTTCGGGTTGATTGTTGCCGCTGGCGTGCTGGAAGAGTGGCTGGTGCCGCTGGCCATTACCGTGGCGCTGTCGTTTATTATCGCCGCGCCGCTGAACCGTTTGGCGCACCCGATATTCGAGTGGCTGGAGCTCAAGCTGATCCCGCTTGAACGTCACAGCATGCATCCGGATGAGCAACCCGCATCGCTCGGCGATGCGACCATTATTGTGATGGGTATGGGGCGAACTGGAACCGCCGCCTATCTGGCGCTGGAAGACCGTGGTTACAAAGTTGTCGGTCTCGATTCAGACCCCGATAAAGTCGCCCGCCAACAGGAAAAAGGCCGTACGGTCGTTTATGCCGATGCTGAAGACATCAGTTTCTGGCATGCCGTAGATCTGTCGTGCATCCAGGCGTTCGTTATCGCGATGCCGGATACCGAAGGCGTAGTCGTGGCGGCCAGGCAGATTCGCAGGCAAGGGTTCCAAGGGCCAGTGGTTACCCACGCTCTCTACGAAGACGCCGCCATTCTCATGAAAGCGGCCGGTGCAGATGAAACCTTCCTGACCATGAACAGTGCCGGCATGGGGTTGGCTGAGCGGGCGTCTGCTCGATTGGCCTCCTCTGAATGACGCTAACCCCTTGAAATCACAACCAATTGTGGACTTGTGGTGGTATATCTGTATACTGCGCCTCGTTACGCGCCCGTAGCTCAGCTGGATAGAGCGCTGCCCTCCGGAGGCAGAGGTCAGAGGTTCGAATCCTCTCGGGCGCGCCAGACACAAAAGAACCCGCTGCGAGCGGGTTTTTTTGTGTCTGGCGCGCCCGAGCGATTAGATGAGAACCTCCAGGTGACAGCCTCCTTCCCTGGAGGCTGCCCTTCGGGCTCGCTTCGCTCGTGCAAAATGGCTCCCGGCCATTTTGTCGACAATACGCCAGGAGCGTTTTGGGTCGCGCCTATTGCCCCTGCATTTCCCTGTTAGTAACTACTTACAATTTTAACGTTGTGCCTTAACTTTTCCGCGCCATATAGGCTATTACATTTAAAAAAGACCACACAGCAGTAAAGGTTATTTCACCCAGACAGCCTATAAGTTAAGCGTTGCTTAAAAAGTTATTAAACTGTGTCCTGTATTACTTGACCACATCACGTATCATTAAATCAGTTTACTAATTCTAGAAGCTCCTTCTTTCAGAACCGGCAATAGGTCATTCACCAGTTCGTCCCTAGTGCGACGCTGAGCTTGGGTGCTGATGCCTATGGCGGCTACCGCTTTGCCGCGGCTGTCACGGACCGGAACAGCAATTGCTAACAGGCCGACTTCCAACTCCTGATCAACAATAGCGTACCCCTGTTTTTTTATTTCACCCAAGGCCTCCCGGATCTTTGGGACGTCAGTGACGGTATAGGGTGTGAGGCCTGTTGGTGGGTTCCGTTCGAAAAACTGCTGTTGTTGATCGTCACTGAGATCGGCCAACAAAACTCTGCCTATCCCTGCGGTATGAACCGGCACAACCCGACCAGGACTCAGGTTTATTGTGAGAGCTCTGGGTCCCTGAGCCCGGGCAACGAAAATGAGCTGATCCCGAGACAATACGCCAATGGAGCAGGATTCGCTGAGCGTGCGGGAGATGTCCTCTGCGACCGGATTGGCCAGTTGCCACCAGGGCAGGTTGGAAAGGTAGTTGTAGCCGAGGGTCATGACCTTGGGCGTGAGTGTATAGCGCTTACCCTCAAGCGATAAATACCCTAGATCAACCAGTGTTAGTAGAAATCTCCTGGTGGTTGCCCGGTTCATTCCAACGGTATCGGCAACTTCACTCAGCGTCATCGTCGCGTGGCCTTCAGAGAAGCACTGTAAGACCACAAGCCCTTTATAGAGGGATTGAGCGCGGTCTGAGGACTTATCCAGCATGTCCTTTGTCATGTTTTTTAGGTTCCAGTTTCCAATCTATTTGTTCGTATAATGACACAATTTTCATCCCACTCTCCACTTGTTGTAAAACGAACCCCTTTGCGTACGCACCGTTCCGTTTGATGTACAAAAATCCACACTTCCCTTGATCTGCGTCATTAATGGGTTTCAGGGCGTTTTGGTTTGTAGGTATCACTCAGCTTGATCTTTAAACCAAGGTTTGTCATTGACAGCCCCTCACACCTAAAACTACCGTTATGAGAACAATAATTCCTAAAATGAAATTATCGAGGTGTCTGTGAGTTCGGAAAACCATCATTCCATAAAGCGTTCAGGGCTAAGTAAGCCCGGTGATTGTTGCCAGGAAGTCGTGCCTCTGTCTGTCTTGGTGAGCGGTGGAGACACAGATGAATAGCAACAGACGCGAGCTTACCGGATTCGTAGCGCTTCTAATGATGGTGCTCGCGGCGTTAGTCCCGATCTCGGCGCTGATTTTTGGACTCCGGATACTGCCAGAGTTCGGTTTGGTGATTTATAAGGAACAATTCCTGGCCTTCTTTCTTACGTTGTGCCTGGTGCTGACCTTTATGCTCAAACCGGCGTACTCGGGAGCGGCAAACGATAGGGTCCCCTGGTATGACACGTTATTGATCATCGCAACCCTGGGTTCGGGTGGTTATGTCGCGTTCTGGTATCACGAACTGGTCGGGATGATGGGTCTCATCACGCAAGATAAAGTTATCGTGAGTGCCATTGGACTGGTGGTTCTATTGGAAGCGGCCCGACGGTTGGCGGGTTGGACAATGGTGCTGGTTGGATTAGCCGCCTTGTCTTATGCGTTCTTTGGCCATTTTCTGTCAGGCATGTTCGAAACTCGCAACATTCCGTTTGAGCGTTTGCTTATATATAACTACCTGGGTACGGATGCGGTACTGGGAACGCCTCTCTATGTAGCGGCAACCATCGTGACCGCTTTTGTTCTTTTTGGGCAGGTACTGTTTTTAGTGGGCGGTGGCGATGCGATCTCTAACTTCTCCTTTGCTTTAATGGGAAAGCGCCGTGGTGGCCCGGCCAAAGTGGCCGTATTCTCCAGCGCATTGTTCGGGTCGCTGTCTGGCAGTGCATCTGCCAATGTCGCCACAACCGGTATGATCACGATCCCCATGATGAAGCGGGTCGGCTACAAAGACACACAATCAGGGGCGATTGAAGCGGTGGCGTCTACGGGCGGCCTGGTGTTGCCCCCTGTTATGGCGGCAACGGGCTTTCTAATGGCCGAGTTTCTCGGCGTGCCCTACAGCACAATTGCGCTTGCAGCGGCAATTCCTGCTCTATTGTTTTATCTGTGCGTTTACCTGCAGGTGGATCTTGAAGCAGGGAAAGGGGGGATTTCGGCTTGGGAATCGAATGAGCTACCGTCGATGATGCAGTCGGCAAAACAGGTCATTCCTGTGGCGCTCTCATTTGGTGTGTTGTTGTATGTATTGTTCGGCATGATGCAAAGTCCCGAAAATTCGGCCTTCGCAGCAACGGCCGCTACTGTGGTGATCAGCCTGGTCGTACCGGCGATGCGTCGGAGTATTATTAAATACCTGACGGTGCTGGCCAGTGCGGGCGAGGCGGTTATCTTTATTGCCGTTATGTGTGCTGTGGCAGGTTTGGTAGTGGGTTGCCTTGGTTTGACTGGTTTAGGGTCGAGCCTGTCCCAGAACCTGGTAGCGATAGCCGGGGGCAATGTTTGGTTACTGCTGCTCTTTGCTGCGCTGGGCTGTATTGTTCTGGGCATGGGTGTCCCGGTAACGGCAACCTACATCATACTGGTTATCCTCGTTGGACCAGCTCTGGTGCAGGTTGGCGTGAACGAGCTGTCAGCGCACATGTTCGTATTTTACTTTGGAACACTCTCTTTTCTGACACCACCCGTGTGTCTGGCGGTATTTGTAGCTGCCTCTATTGCTGAAGCCAACCCCTGGCGTACCGCGCTCTATGCACTTAGGTTTGCGGTCATCGCTTATTTAATTCCCTTTGTTTTTGTATTTAACGATGCCTTTCTAATGCAGGGTAGTGTGGCAGGCATCGTTCACGCTGTGCTGGCAGGTATTGTTGGCGTCTTTCTATTGGCCGTCAGCCTGGTAGGTCACTGGGTTCAGCCTGTGCACCCCCTACTGCGACTGGTGGCATTGGTGGCTGGTTTGCTCGCGTTCTGGGTGGGTGCCACATCGTGGATCGTTTTGCTGTTTACGTTATTTGCGCTCGTTGCGCTTTATGCCTTACAACGACGCAACCGTGTGAATACGGCCATCGCTTAAAGACGTTACGTTTAATCGCCGCCGAATCTAGCAATTTCGGCAAACCTGGCCATTGGCCATCTTCAGGAGGTAATTACCGTGAATAAGAAAAAGACCCTGAACACCTTGTCCCGAACACTCATAGGCTTGCTTGCAGGTGTTTCCGCAACCGTTGCGTCAGCCGATATTCTCGTTATGGGTGGAAACCCGGCGGGCAGTCTTTTTTACACCCAGGCGCAGGCGCTCGCCGCAACGATCAGTAAGCACACTGGTGACCGGGTAGACGTACTGCCACAGCCTGGCACTGTTTTCTTCCCGATGTTTATGACACAGGAAGCCGACCTGGGGATTGCCAGCCCGGTTGAAGCGAAGCTGGCTTATGACGCAGAAGCACCCTTTGACGGCGCCAATGGCGGCGAAGGATACGCCATGCGTACCCTGATGCTTGGTTCCATAAATCGCTTGTCATTGGTGACTCGGGAAGACGACAACATAGAATCAATCAGCGACTTGCAGGGTCGTCGTGTTGTAGCCGACTACGGCGCTTTTGCAGGGGCCACCAAGACGTCTTTGGCAGCGCTTGCCAATGCGGGATTGACTACAGACGACATCCAGGTAGTACGGGTTTCGAGTTACCCTGAAGGTGTTCGCGCTGTCATGGAAGGACGCGCGGATGCAGCCGTAGGATCAGTGGGTAGCGGCATCTTACAGGAATTGGATGCATCGTCCGGTGCTCACTTACTCCCAATTGATCCTTCAAGTGAAGCGATGGCACGTTCGCAGGAAGTTGGCCCTGCTTTTGTCCCTTACTTGGCCAGTGCCGGACCAGTAGGCATCGACACTGACACTCATGTACTGAGCTACGCAACCACGCTCTATGCGCGTCCCGATATGGACGAGGAAGCCATTCTGCGAGTGATGAACGCACTCTGGGATCATGCCGATGAACTTCCGGGTATCACCCGTACGCTGTCAACCTGGGTTCCGGAAGGCTATGCCAGCACCGACGTGGTTATTCCCTATCACGAGGTGGCTATCGAGTTCTTCCGTGAAAAAGGTGTTTGGTCCGATGAACTCGAGGCGCGCCAGCAAGAGTTACTAAACAACTGATCAGAATGCAGTGCTTGAAAAACCGCTCCAAAGCGGGTTTCTGGAGCGGTTTTTTTTACGATACGATCGTTACATAAACAAATGTTACTAAAATGAAATCCATTCAAGTTAGTGGATGAGGAATCAGCCGTTATGACTACCTCAAATCAACTGGTCTTGACCAGTGTTGCGAATGTTCCAGCCGACGATGTTATCGCGATTCGAATCGAAGGGCATGATCTAGCTGTTTACAATGTCGATGGAACCTTTTACGTATCGGATGATCGGTGTAACCACGGCAATGCAAAATTGTCTGAAGGATTTCTGGATGGCGATGTAATTGAGTGTCCTCTTCATGGTGGCTGTTTCAAAGTAACGAACGGAGAGCCATGTGCGTCTCCTGTTACCCAGCCTATGAAAATGTATTCGGTGAAAGTTGAGGGTGGGGAAATCATTCTGACCGATCCGAGTGAACTGGACGCTTCCTGATGTCGACTTCAAATCACATTGTGATCATCGGAACAGGTATTGCGGGTTTGTCTGCGGCACAGGGTGTCAGGGAGGTCGACCCAGAGGTGCGAATTACTCTGATTGGTGAAGATTGCTACCCACCCTATGACCGAACCCACCTGTCAAAGCAGATGCTAAAACCAGAGGCACGACTAGAAGCGTCCAGCCTAATGGAGTCAGAGTGGTTTGATCAGAATGACATACAGCTCATTTTGAATACCCGTATTGAGTACATTGACACTGCCGCTCAGTCAATTTCAACCAGTGTGGGTGAAACCATTCAGTACGATGCGTTGGTGCTTGCATTGGGGACCCGCGCCCGACAGCTTCCGGCCTCTCTGGGACAGATTGAATCAACCCGTATACATACATTGAGAAGCGCGGAGGACGCTCTTCGTCTTCAGGGTGCATTGGATGATTCAAAGCGCCTTGTCATTGTCGGTGCGGGACTGATTGGGCTTGAAGTGGCCGCCGCTGCTCGAGCCAGAGGTATAACCGTTGACGTTATTGAAGCGGGCTCACGAATCCTGCAGCGCAGTTGCGACCCATACACCGCCGACCGTATTGCCAGCTTACATGCCGAGAATGGAGTCAAGCTGCACCTTGGACAATCCATCGAATCAGTCTCTGAGTCAGCCCAGGGGTCGGTCACATTGCACATGTCTGATGGTACTGCCCTTGAAGCAGACCTCATGGTGGTTGGTATTGGCGTGATTCCCAATACAGACCTGGCAGAGTCAGCGGGTATTGCCGTTGATAATGGCGTTGTTGTTGATGGTTTTGGGCGGACAAATGTTCTCAATGTTTATGCCGCTGGTGATGGTGCCAGCCTGCCTATACAGGGGCAAAATTGCCTGACTCGACTCGAAACCTGGCGACATGCACAGGATCATGGGCGGTGTGTCGGGATGAATGCTGCTGGACAGCAAACTGAATACAAAGCTCACGCTTCGTTTTGGTCAGATCAATATGAAAACCGGATTCAGGGCGTGGGTTTGATCTATGACGAGATAGCCTCAACGCTGGTGCGACTGTATGAAAGCGGCGCTCATGTCAGCTTCCTGTTGGATCAGGATCGTGTGCTAAAAGCCGTACTGGGGATTGATGCCGCGAAAGATGTCAACGCCATGGGAAAGCTGGTTGGGCAGGTGTTATCCGTTTCGGATCATGAGCTTAAAGACGAGCACCAGCCTCTGGTGCCCATCGTAAAGAAATTACTCAAGAAGGTTAGCTAAGGGGATACAGAACATGACTGACATAATTGCGACCTCAGGCGGTGTTAAATGGCCTTCGGACAAGGTATCTACGATTCCGTTTCAGGTCTATACGGACGAGAATCAATACAAAATTGAAAACGAGCGAATCTTCAAGGGTTCAACCTGGAACTATCTGTGCCTTGACGCTGAATTGCCAGAACCAGGCAGCTTTATTGTCTCAAGGATCGGTGAGACACCCATCGTTATTACCCGCGATGAAGAGGGTCAGTTAAATGGCTTCGTTAACCGATGCGCGCATCGCGGATCCTTGCTGTGTCTGAAACACAAAGGTAAGGCCGAGAACCTGACCTGCGTGTATCACGCCTGGAGCTATGATCTCAAAGGTAACCTGACTGGGGTTGCCTTTCAGCGAGGTGTGAAGCGTCAGGGTGGAATGCCCGAACAATTCAAGAAAGAAGACCATAACCTTCGGAAAATCCACGTCACCGAATTTTCCGGCCTGGTATTTGGTTCGTTTTCGGACGATGCGCCAGACATCGAGTCGTATCTGGGTAGCGAAATAGCGGACCGAATTCGTCGGGTGCTGAATCGACCAGTGCGGATATTGGGGCATAATACCCAAATTCTGAACAACAACTGGAAGCTTTACATGGAGAATACGAAAGACAGCTATCATGCCAGTATTCTTCATACTTTTTTTACCACCTTCGAGCTTAACCGTCTCAACCAGAAAGGCGGGATCATTGTAGATGAGAGCGGCGGCAACCATGTCTCTTACTCGAAGATTGATCCCAGCTTGTCGAACGATGACTATGGCAGTCAGAATATTCGTTCCAGTAAAGATGAGTATCGTCTTGAAGACCCCAGCTTGCTTGATGGTGTGGATGAATACGGGGATGGCGTTACGCTTCAGATATTGACCGTCTTCCCTGGGTTGGTTTTACAACAGATACAAAATGCCATCGCGATACGTCAGATCGTGCCCACAGGAGTCGAAACAACCGAGTTGGTTTGGACCTATCTGGGCTTCCAGGATGACGACGAAGCCATGGTTGAACGCCGCCTTAAGCAGGCCAACCTGGCGGGACCAGCCGGGTTCATCTCCATGGAAGATGGCGCTGTGGGCAACTTTGTTCAGCGCGGTATCAACGGGACTGAAGAAGATACCAGTGTGGTTATGATGGGGGGCGAGACGGCAGAAAGTCAGGCCTTCCGTGCAACTGAAACCTCGGTTCGAGGCTTCTGGAAAAAGTATAGAACCTTAATAGAAGGCCAGGTTCCCAATGCCTGAAGCTGAATCCAAGGAGATTCGAATGAACGAAAAAACTCGTAACCTCATCGAAAACCTGATGGCTGAATATGTCTCACGTATTGATAATGATGACCTAGAGCGTTGGCCAGACCTGTTTACTGACAAATGTCTCTACAGCGTTACGAATCGCGAGAACCATGCCCAGGGGTATGCGCATGGAGCGATATGGGCCAATTCTAAAGGCATGCTGAAAGACCGTGTAAGTGCATTGCGTGAAGCCAATATTTATGAAGAACAAGTCTATCGGCATATTGGTGATGCAGTTCGGCTGATCACGTTGGACAACGATATCGTAACGGTTCAGTCTAACTTTATGGTAGTACGTACCATGCACACCGGGGATATTCATCTGTTTGCTACGGGCATGTACCTTGATCGCATTCGCATCCAGGGAGACACGGCCTTGTTCGAAGAGCGCATCGTTGTTTGCGACAGTCAGAAAATTGATACCCTGCTGGCGATTCCGCTGTGAAGGTTCAGCGCCGGACCATAGCTGTGCCTATAGGCGACCCCGCTGGCATTGGTCCAGAGGTTGTTTTGAAGGCTCTACTGGAAGAGTCACTGTATGGACAAATGGACCTGATCGTTGTCGGTGAGGTTGAACCACTGAAGCGCCATATAGAAGCTTGCCGGTTGCCAGTATCGGTCAGTGAAAACACTATTTCCCTGCCTAATGGTTTACAGGTTCCGCTTCAGGTAGTTCCGGCACTCGAAGACCAGGACTGGCAGTTTGGGAAAGTGAGCTCCGTGACGGGCTTGGCCTGCTATCGCTATGCGGAAGCCGCGATTGAAATGGCGAAGAGCCAGTCAGTAACCGCTGTTGTTGCAGCACCTCACACAGAAGCCGCTGTTAACGCCGCTGGAATTCAATTTCGAGGCTATCCAGGCTTGGTAGCGGAATTGACGGGTACTCCGGCTGACAAGACGTTCCTGATGTTGATGTCACCGGTCTATAGGGTGGTCAACGTTACGCTCCACGAGCCCTTGAAAGAGGCTCTTATACGATTGGATGGGCCTTTAATCCTCAACGCTTTGCGTGCGACACGAGATGCGCTTATTGCCCTTGGCTTGCCAGGGGGGCGCATTGGCGTTTGTGGATTAAACCCCCATGCTGGTGAGGGTGGCTTGATGGGGGCAGAAGAGGGACTTTTCATTCGATCGGCAATAGGCGATGCGGTTGAAGAGGGTATTAACGCCTATGGGCCCTATGGCGCAGATGCGCTTTTTGCCGATCGTGAGTTTGATGCCTATCTCGCTATGTACCATGACCAGGGGCACATTCCGATTAAGGTTGCTTCACCAAGACAGGCATCGGCAATCACCATAGGGACACCTGTTTTGTTTGGTTCTGTTGCCCATGGGAGTGCTCTTGACATTGCAGGAAAGGGGTTGGCGACACCAGCGGCGATGGTACAAGCACTAAAGAATATAGCTAATGGTAAATAATTTTAATTATGTGATTAATAATTAGAATGCTTCTGGACGGGTGGCGAGGTTGTATTGGCAAGGTTGGCGGCCGATATGGCCAAACAGTTGCTTAGTATCTGGGCAGACATGCTTGCTACAACTTCCTCGGACAAGCGACCGATCTCATGGGTCGTTTGGGTATGGTTATGGTCTAAGGTGTCAACAATGGTGGCCTACCCAGCAGTTCGATTTGGCCAAGGCAGCTGTCGTCAGTCTGGGCGGTCATGTGGCCTCTGAATATCGATGAATTCAGGGGCTATGCTATCGGGGTGGGCCGTGGCCTAAAATCGATGGACAGACGACTTCGAGGGGGTCTTTCGGACGTCAGGCTACGTTTGCTCCAGGCGAGGCTGCCTTCGCCCAAGAACGTTGTCAGTCCTAGTTTCGGGTTTAAATGAGGTTTATTACAACTGCCGAGTTCTATGACCGATTCTTGTGTGCCTCTCCCCTATCACTCACTTAGACCGCAAACGCATAACCTGTTCAGACTGTCCTGATTCTGCAGTGCAAGTACGGTCTGAAGGTGCAACATCGTCACAATAAACAAGCTGTGGAACGCAGAATCCATGGAACGGGCTTGGGTATTTACAGGCGGGAGATCACTTTCTGGTCAGTTTAAGCTGATCCTTTAAAGTATCTTAAGATCTTCTAAATACGCATAAAGTATACCTAAAAGAGCTTAAATCCATTTTTATTCTCACCACTTTAAACAGTTTTGGTCCGTCTTGAGGCTCAGCTTCCTGAATCGGAGAGCCTTGACAATCCCGTCAAGTTGGCCCAAATTTCAATAATATTAGATATCTAATTTTATTTTCTTGATTCAGATCAAGGTATTGAAAATCCCTGACAACAAGACGAAGAGGTAAGGGGCCAATGTTATCCCACGAAGACAATGAACTGCTGTGTCGCATTGAAGGCGATGCCCCAATGGGCAAGATCATGCGAAGCCACTGGATGCCAGCCTGTCTATCGGAAGAAGTGCCTGAAATCGATGGTAAGCCTATTCGGGTTCGTTTGCTGGGTGAAAACCTGGTGGCGTTTCGTGACAGTGAAGGGCGCGTTGGGGTGGTTGATGAAAAGTGTCCGCATCGGAAAGCGTCGATGGCTCTGGGACGCAACGAAGAATGTGGCCTGCGGTGTCTCTACCATGGCTGGAAAATTGATGTCGATGGCAATGTCGTGGAAATGCCGTCAGAACCTGCTGAGTCAAAGTTGGCTGAAAAGGTAAAGGTCAAAGCCTACAAAACGCATGAAGCAGCCGGTTTCATCTGGGTTTACATGGGCGATCAGTCAAGCGTTCCGGACTTTGAGCCGCCTGTTTTTCAGCCTGAGACAAACACCAAAATTGCGATAGGCAAGGCCATTATTAATTGCAACTGGGCGCAGATTCTGGAAGGGGCTATCGACTCGGCGCATTCGTCGACGCTGCATTCGACCGATATGGTACCTGCACGCAAAACCAATGCGGAAGCCGATGAGTCACTCTGGTACCGCCCGTCTACTGACAGGGCTCCACGCCTGCAGATTGAAACCACGCCTTTTGGCTTCCGTTATGCCGCCATACGTCGGCCAATAAAGGATGCCAAGACACACGACTACGTAAGAACCACATTGTTTATAGCGCCGCATACGGTACAAATTCCACCGAACAACCGGTACAACATCGCCATTGTTCATGTACCAATCGACGATACTCATACTGCTTTCCACTTTATCGCCTGGGGTAAGCCGGAAACGACGCCCGATACCGAGAGCTGGCGTAAGTTTCTCGCTTTGCAGGTGGGAATCGATGTGGATGAGTCATTCCACCGGTTTAATGACTATGAAAAGAATTACGGTCAGGACCGAATCATTATGAAAACGGGTGAAAGTTTCACCGGCATCCGTGGAATTCCGAACCAGGATGTAGCGATGTGGGAAACCATGGGCCCTATCGCTGACCGTTCTGAAGACCGTCTGGGAGCCAGTGACCTGGCAATCGTGGAGTTCCGTCGTCAGATGGTGCGGGCGGCCAAAACGGTTGCTGACGGTGGACCTGTGATTGGAACCAGTGAACCTCGCGTTGCGCATAGCAAGCTGAAGTCTTTCGAGGGCATTGTACCCAAAGGCACGGAATGGCAATCCATTGGTCGAGCCCCCGAGGAGTCCGAGTTGGCTGAATCTGAAGCAACCAACGCCTGAATAGCCGAGCGAGAATAACCTATGAGTAAATTGAATCTATCGGTAGCCGTCGGAAATTACGACCGGATGCGTCCACTGATTGACGGCGATGTTCAGATTGATGGTGTGGACCCAGTATTCATGCTGCATGACCCGGAGGAGATATTTTTCCGGGCCTTTCGACATGCTGATTTTGACATCACTGAACTGTCGATGAGCAGCTATACCGTAAAAACCGCCAATGACGACTGCCCATACATTGGCGTGCCTGTCTTTCCATCGAGAGCGTTTCGTCATACCTCCATATATATTCGAACTGATAGAGGCATTAATACGCCTCAGGATTTGCGTGGAAAGCGCATTGGTGTGCCGGAGTATCAGCTGACCGCAAACGTCTGGGTTCGGTTGTTTCTGGAGGAGGACTATGGTGTCAAGCCTAACGAGATGACCTGGGTGCGAGGTGGGTATGAAGAAGCTGGTCGAGTTGAAAAGATTACTTTGAATTTGACCGACGGTGTCGAGGTGGTTAATGCGCCTGAAGGTGAGACTATTTCAAACATGCTTGCCAACGGTGATATCGATGCCGTGATCGGACCCCGTGCACCAAGCTGTTTTACGCGGGGAAATCCGAACGTTGGCTACCTTTTTTCCGATCCGATGGCTGAAGCAAAAGCCTGGTATCAACGTACGAAGTTATTTCCAATCATGCATCTTCTGGGTATTCGAAAAACGTTGGTTGAAGCGCATCCCTGGCTGCCTTTCTCAATATACAAAGCATTTGAAGCATCGAAACAGAAAGCCATGACTCACCTGACGGATACTTCGGCGACCAAGGTAACCTTGCCCTTTGTCGAGGATCAGCTGCGTGCGGCCCGTCAGTTGATGGGAGAGGACTTCTGGTCCTACGGTTTTCCGGCTAACCGGGAAACACTGTCACGCTTCCTTGCACAGCATCATGCCGAAGGATTGTCGAGTCGGCTGGTCAGTCCTGAAGAGATGTTTCATCCCGCCAGCATGGAGAGTTTCAAAATCTGAGTGCCCGCAGTACTGGGGGGGGCATCGACCAGTACTGCTTCAGATACCCGGTGCAGAGCCTATCGGCCCGTTTGCTCGCGGACGATTGGTTGAACCTTAATCACAACTGTCAGTAATACGATGCAATCTTGCTAGTTCAAAAAAAGAGAACCATTTACAAGAATAAGAGGTCCGACATGAAAAAATTTATCCAGCAGTCCATTGCTGCGCTGGCAACCGCCGGTGCATTGTTGAGTGCCACTCCAGCGCACGCTGAACCGTATACAATGAATGTTGCCGGTGCCTCACCGGGTGGCCTCTGGACCTTGCTCGGTGCCGGTATTGATGCCGGCGTCCGCGAGGCCTATCCGGGCTCGACCATCACCTATCAAACGTCAGGTGGAGGTATTGCCAACGTTGCTCTGTTGCAACGTGATCAGGCTGACATGGCGCTGATTCATGACGCAGAATTATTGTTGGCCAAAAATGGCGGTGCGCCTTTCCGTGAGCCGATCGATAGCATCAGAGTGTTGGCGTATATGTATACATGGGCGCCGATGCAGCCGTTGATGCGGGATAGCTTTGCCGAAGAGTACGGTATCGAGTCCTTTGAAGACATCGCCCGGGTCAAGCCTCCCATTACGGTAGCCATTAACCGTCGTGGAAACATTGCCTCTAGTGTTGCTGAGGAAATGCTCGCGGCCATAGGTGTCACCGAAGAAGACATCGAGAGCTGGGGCGGGCAGTTGATCTATGCCGCATCTGACGAGCAAATGAGCTTGATCCAGGACCGTCGTGCCGACATGATTCTCAACAGTCTCTTTGTTCGTCATAGCTCGATCATGCAGGCTGGGAACAGTGTGGACCTGACCTTACTGCCAGTGGGCGATGGCACGATTGAAACTGTCAATGAAGCCAGTGGTACCATTGCTTTCGTGATACCCGAAGGATCTTACGAATGGTCTCCTGCTGCCGCACCCACAGTATCTCTGGGTGCCGCTCTGGCGGTGCGTTCTGACATGGACGAACAGACAGCCTACAACTTGACCAAAGCGTTGTTCGAAAACCATCAACTGATCGCCAGTGTACACCCGGCAATGCGAGCTCTGACCCAGGAAGTGATGGCGTCGATCGATGTTGTGCCTTTCCATGAAGGCGCCTTGCGTTACCTCGAAGAGGTTGGCTTGCGCTGAACTTTGTTGCGGGGCCCAGAAGGGGCCCCGCCTGACGCGTTAAAGTGCTTTTAATAAAGACTTCCTGCTGATTGTTCTGTTTTCATGTTTTTGGACCCATAAAGAGGGTATTGGACTATGAGTCAACTCCTGAGTGCGCTGATTGAGACGGGAACCCGACGCGTTCTCTCCGGAGCGTTGAAAACCGGAGTGCAGAGTTGCGCCGCGCTGATCGCTATTGGCGTGATATATACAACCACCATTGTATACATCGACCTGTATGTGATGACGGTAGTGTTTCTGTCCGCCATTCTGGCTCTGTTATTTTTAATGTATACCGCCGGTCCTGCTGCGAGGCAAGACAGGCCCAGTGTTCTGGACTGGATATTCGCGACCGCCAGTTTGGTCGTTGGCGTGTACTTTGCGACTGAAAGCGAACGGATTACAGAGCGTATCACCTTGCTATTTCCATTGGAGACAATGGACCTGGTGATGGCAACAGTGTTGTTGGTTCTGACCATAGAAGCTACGCGACGAACTGTCGGCCTCGGGCTTACCAGTGTCGTGTCAGTATTCGTCGCCTACAATCTTTTTGGCTATAACCTGCCGGCCGGATTTGGCTTTCGGCAAGTCAGTTACAACCATTTTCTCGATATCATGATGTTTACCACAGACGGACTTTTTGGCGTTCCGTTGCGTGTAGCGGCGACCTACGCCTTTTTATTTGTTATGTTTGGTACCTTTTTGTCACGCGCCGGAGGTGCCGAGTTTTTCTATAACTTTGCCTCCGCCATTGCGGGCAAGAAGGCCGGCGGACCCGCGAAAATTGCGGTTATTTCTTCAGGCTTGTACGGCACCATGTCGGGTAGTCCAACTTCGGATGTTGTGACCACGGGTTCGATCACCATTCCAATTATGCAACGTCTGGGCTACAGCAAAGCACTGTCGGGCAGTGTTGAAGTAGCCGCCTCAACCGGGGGCAGTCTGTTACCACCGGTGATGGGGTCTGCTGCCTTTATTATGGCTGAATACACCGGCATCAGTTATCGCGACATCGTGATTGCTGGCGTCGTTCCGGCTTTGTTGTACTACCTCTGTGTCTATACTCAGGTGCATTTGCGGTCACAGAAGATGGGGCTCAAGGGCCTCAGCGATGACGAAACACCCAAGCTGAAAGCAACGCTTAAAAATGGCGGTCTGTTTATTGTTCCTTTGTTGGCGTTATCGACGGCGCTGGTCATGGGTTATTCCCCAACCTATGTGGCAGCGGTCGCGACCGCGGTCGTGTTGCTGGTGGCTGCGGTCAGGCCGTCGACGCGTATGGGCCTGGTTGCCATTTGGCTGGCATTGGGTGAGTCTACCTTGCGCATGGTGTCTGTCGTGGCGGCTTGTGCAGCGGCAGGCCTGGTCATCGGTGGTATTTCAATGACTGGCCTTGGCGGCAAATTCGCCGAGCTTGTGTTTGTTTTGGCCGGAGACAGTACGTTTCTGGTACTGGCTATCTCAGCCATTCTCGCCATTATTCTGGGTATGGGTATGCCGACTCCCTCTGCGTTCATCTTGTCAGCGGTGCTGGTTGGCCCGACCATGCTGGCACTTGGGATCGGTGTCCTGCAGACCAACATGTTCATCCTGTATTTTGCGGTCCTGTCTGCGATGACACCACCGGTAGCGGTGGCGGCCTTTGCGGCGGCAGCCATTGCCGATGCCAAACCGCTTGAGATAGCGGTAGGGGCTGTGCGGCTGGCGATCACAGCCTTTGTCGTCCCCTTTGCGTTTGTCTACGGTGATGGACTACTGCTAAATGGCTCTGTCAGTAACATCATTATCTCATGCAGCACAGCGGTGGTTGGGGTGATCTTGCTCAGTATTGGTGTCGAGGGGTATTGGAAAGAACGGCTCAATACGACGGCACGACTGGGCTTTGGGATTGCCGGTTTGCTGTTTATTTTCCCCAGTGTGATCGCCATTGTCGCTGCGATTGTGATTGCATTGGGCTCAACGATGATGACGCCGCACCTGAGAACGCGCCTGAAGTTTTCGCCCTAGTTAGTCGGGCATCCAGCTTCATCATGACAGAGGAACCCGAATAGTTCCTCTTTCGTTTTTTGGATGACGTAATGGCGGGCAGTCTGATGGCCGTGTTCTGGTCTTTGTTATCGGCAATGATGTTTGCTGGCACCTTTATCCTGGTCAAGCTGGGACGACGCACGGTTACTACGGTCGCCACACTGTGGATCACTCTGTCGTTCAATGTGGTTATTTTGTGGTTCTGGAGCCTAACGGTTCAACCGGTTGATTTTACAGATTGGTGGGGCTGGCGCTATTTTGCATTGGCGGGGTTGTTTGCTCCCCTACTGGGTCGACTCTTTCAGTTTATTGGAATGGCCAGGTTAGGCGCTAACATAACGACCCCAATCACTCTGACACACCCTTTGGTGACGGTTCTGATCGCGGTGGTGATTCTTAGTGAGCCGGTCACGTTCACCAAGCTCGTGGGCGGTGTCCTGGTTTTGATAGGGTCTCTTGCGGTTGGCTCTCAGGGTGCTTCGGCGACTGCGCTTTCGTCAGTGTTGGAGGGCCAACAGCGACGCTATCTCTGGTTTCCGGTTGCCGCATCTCTGGCATACGGTATCTCGGTGGTGTTTCGCAAAGTGGGTATCGATCTTGGTACCGATGCGGTCACCGCCAGTGCAGTGACAACCTCGGCTTCCTGGGTTGTGGTGACACTGTTTGTAACACTGCGCTGGCAGTGGCAGCGCATTCGCTGCAGTAGGTTCGAACTGGGGTATTTGGCGGCCGCCGGTGTGTTGTCGAGTTTGGGGCCCGTGTTTTTCTATCTGGCGTTGCAGCGGGGCGAATTGATCGTTGTTGCGCCTTTAGCCGCGACGACTCCTCTGTTTGTATTGCTGGCAACCTGGGTGCTGTCGCGGGAGGGAGAACTGTTCAGCCGAACCGTGTTAACCGGTACGCTGGTCACCGTCATTGGCGTTAGCCTGATGACGGCATTTTGATATCAACGTTAATTGCTGCAACCAGTCAGCACTTCACTAGCGGGAAGTGCTGAGTCAGAGAGGTATCGAGTTTAGCCGTTACAGGCCGCTGTCAAGCCATTGCTGCTGGGCATGACGAGCTCGCATTCTCCACAACTGCCAGGGCCGTTCGACCTGGCCTTCAATGGTTTTCTGCGTGGTTTCCATTTCCCCTTCACTGAGAAATTCGATCGGGCCGAGGCGGCTTGCTTCCGCCTGAAGCCGGGCGTTGACTTCCACATAAATGGCTCGGTACACAGCTTGTTTCAGCGTGGGTGCGACCACGGTTGAACCATGCCCACGCATTAGCACGACGGTGTTGTCGGCCAGTGTTGAAGACAGGGCAGCACCGAGTTTGGCGTTGGTGATCAGCAAATCGGTGGCATCGCCGGCGACATCACGAATCTCAAAGATGGGCGCTTCGCGTCCGATAAAACCACTCATGTGGCATAGAGGGCGCAATGGGTTGGACTTTACCGCGCTGAATGGCACGACAGAAGGCGAATGACTGTGTACAACGGCCATGACATCCGGCCGGGCTCGGTATATTTCACCGTGAATATAGCGCTCCAGGTAGACTTTCCGGGTATCACCATCGACGACTTCACCGTCGAGATCAAATTCAATGATGTCTTCGCGTTTAACCAGTCCGGGTGCCATGTTGCGAGCGAGAAAATAATTTTCTGGGTTATCCGGGTGGCGCACACTGACATGACCGAAGGCGTCGACCACCCCCTCGTTGAATAGAATCAGGTTGGCATCAACCAGGTCATCGAGCAGTTCCAGCACAGTAGCTGAGTGGTTTTTCATTGTTTTGTGCCTCTTGGCTGTAGTCGTCCGGAGTCCAGTAGGGAAAGGCCCGCCAGGCCCGATACGCAAGGGTTAAGGTTGCAGTGTTCGGGCAGCAGGCCGGCAACCGGTTAGTTCGGTATAACATCCGAGGTTACTCATGGCCGTTGACCTCACTGTCGGCTGCATTGTCGATGGCGAGGTTGTCGATCATTGCTAGCAACGTATTGCGTGTGGTCGTGTGGTCGGCCTCGGACACTCCTGCCAGAGCGACCCGGTTAACGTCTTCGGCCAGCGGTGTCAGTACGTCTTTCAGCGCTCGCCCTTTGTCGGTGAGAAAAATGTGCAGCTTGCGCCGATTGCCATTGAGGTGACGCCTCTCAATCAACTGATTGGCTTCCATCGCTTTAAGTGCGGTAAACGTAGTCGGCTCCATCACACCGGCTTCTTCACTGAGTTCGCGCTGCGTGAGCCCCTCGGTCACCCATAGAATTCGCAAGAATGACCAGTGTCCAAAGCTTACACCATGGTTAGCAAGGCGACTTTGCAAGCTTTTTGCCAGCAAGCGACTGGCATCCCGCACCATGTGAGCCATGCGGTCATTGGGTACGTCGCGATGCCAATGTTGCAAAACACTCTGCGTTTCCCGGCTACTGTTAATTGCCATCTCGTACTTCCTTACAGGTGAATTACCCCTTCTGAGGGGCGACGGGGCACTGGTGAAACAGATCGACTGCCTGACCGGTTCTCGCCGATTCGAGCAGCGCGAAGCATACTTCCATGGTGGCCAGCCCCCAGGCTCCGGAGTGGATGGGTGCTTGGTTGTCGCGCACTGCGGCCACCCATTCGTCGAGCACTTCTCGCCTCGGAATATCGGGTTGGGCTAAGGGTAAAGTACGGTGCGCGGTGTGACCATAGACTTCAACGCCTTTCGGTCCGGGTTTCAGGTCTGCTGAATCACAGCAGGCGAGCACAAAGCCAAAATGATTGTGACCAATGCCTTGCAAGGAGGTGTCAGACAAGCCCAGGGTGTTGCCGTAAGCGCGTTGATTTTTTAGTACTGCTTCGGCTTCGGGTGATTCAATCATAGCCAGCGCTTTGCGGGCTTTGCCATAGTCCCCCGTAGTACGTTGCTGACCCAGTTCTCCATGCCAGTCGAGCAGGGCGTCGCTGTCATAATGTGCATAACCACTGTAGGTCAGGGAGGCAAAAGCGCCATTAGAGAACGTCAGTAGGGCGCTGTAAGCACCTTCGGTAGGCCGCTGAGGGTCCCAGCGCCCGGTTTGTGCCATTACCCGGGTGACTTCACCGCCACCCAGCAATCGTACGATGTCCACCTGGTGAGCCGCCTGGCTGTATACGACACCACCGCCCTGAGTGGTGTCCAATTCCTCCGGGCGACGCGGCCGGTACAGAAAGTCCGTAAAGTTCATGGCCTGAATCATGCGCACGGCCCCGAATTCGCCTGAGCGTATCAATTCTGCCGTGCGCAAATAAGGTGTGTCGAAACTGTGGCTGTGCCCTACCAGTAACCATCGCTTGGCATCGTGCATGGCATCGATCATCGCCTGGCAGTCGGTCAGTGACAGCGCCATGGGTTTTTCCACCAGGACATGCTTGCCCCAGCGAGCAGCGCATTCGACTTGTTCCCGATGCAGTGCATGAGGCGAAGCGATATAAATGGCCTCAACCTCCGGGGACTTGCACAGGGCCTCAAAGGACGTGTAGGTCCGACCCTGAAAGTCGGCTTCAAATCGGGCCCGAGCATCGTCTCTGGGGTCGGTCGCGGCGACCAGACGGATGTTAGGGTGGGCTGCCAGAGTCGGTAACAGCAACATGAAGCCCCGTCCGAGGCCCGCAATGCCAACGCGCAGTGGTTCAACCGCCGTCATTCTGGTAAGCCGATGACCAGGCGCGGGCTGAGAGCCCGGGAAACGCAGGGCATGATGTAGCGTTCCTGCTCCTGTTCGCTCAATACCAGATCACGGTGATCGCCTTCGCCTTTTAGCAAGTCACAGCGGCAGGTACCGCAGGTACCGCTTTCGCAGGACGAGGGCACGTCTAGCCCGTACTTGGCCAAGGCCTCGAGCAGTGTTTGGTCGGTACCGACGGTGATGACGTCTTCCTGCCCCTTAATCTGCACCTCGAAAGGCTGATCATCGGGTTGGTGAGCGGCGTCGCTGGCGCCAAAATCTTCGAAATGGACACTGCTGGGCGACCAGTGCCCGGACATGTCGCGGACTTCCTCCATCAACGCACGCGGGCCACAACAGTACAGATAGGCCCCTTTGGGCTGCTCAAGGACCGGCCACAGGTCAAAACGGTTATCTGCTTTTCCCTCGCTGTGGTGAAGGGTGACCTTTCCACGAAACTCGGGACTGCCAAGGTCATCCAGAAAGGCGGTTTCCCCGGCATGGCGACTTAGATAATAGAGTTTCCAGGGCTTGGTACTGGTCTGGATCAGTGTTTGAATCATCGAGTATAGCGGAGTGATGCCAATACCCCCGGCGATAAAAACATAGCGGCTTGGGTTGCCGGTCAGCGGAAAGTCGTTGATCGGTGCAGAAATCATGAAGTGATCTCCGACCTGACTGTCATCGATGAGGCTGCGCGAGCCGCCTTTGCCATCCGCTTCATATTTAACAACGATGATATAACGGTCTGTTGTGTCGGGTCCCTGACACAGGGAGTATTGCCGCTCTTCGCCATTGGGTACTTGAATCCGGATGTGCGCACCCGCTTCGGCCTCCGGCAATTCGACATCATTTTGGGCGGTAAACTCAAACTGAACAATGCCGCTGGCAATCGTCGTCCTGGCTGAGAGGGTAACCGCTAGATCGAGGGGCGGATGTGCCATGGGATACAATCTCCAAATAAACTTATATATCTAAGAATATTGGCAGTGTTACTAAAATAGGCGATCATTGCAAGTCTGAATCGGCACCGGGGGGCTATGTGCAGGAGTTTGCTGTGGTAGCTCATCGTTGTCTGACGTCGTCAGATATTCATGCTTAGTGTGAGGATTTATGTATTCGATTGAACCGGCAGCGCTTGTCGCTGCCATTAAAACCAATGTTTCAGATGCGCTGGCCGAAGATATAGCCAGTGGTGATATCAACGCAGCACTGATCCCGGAGCAAAGCACTGCAAAGGCTACCGTTATTACGCGTGAGTCAGCGGTTGTTTGTGGTACGGCCTGGGTCGAGGAGGTGTTTGCTCAGTTGGACCCCTCGGTTACGGTCAACTGGCATGTAGAAGAGGGGGACAGGGTGGAGCCCAATAAGACACTACTGACGCTTCAGGGTAACGCCCGGTCCTTGCTGTCGGCAGAGCGTGTGGTCTTGAATTTTTTGCAACTGCTGTCTGCTACGGCGACGCGGGCTGCCCATTTTGTTGAAAGAGTTTCCGGTACCGGTGTGACGTTACTCGACACTCGAAAAACGCTGCCGGGCTTGCGTCTTGCTCAGAAATACGCCGTGACATGCGGTGGCGCAAAAAGTCACAGGATGGGACTCTATGACGCCTACCTGATAAAGGAGAATCACATTGCTGCCAGTGGTGGTATTCAACAGGCAGTAGCCCTGGCACGCACAATGAACCCAACGACTATTGTTGAAGTCGAAGCGGAAACCCTGGTGGAGTTTCAAGAGGCTCTTAACGCCGGTGCAGACATTGTCATGCTGGATAACTTCTCTCTGGATGAAACCAGAAAAGCGGTGGCGCTTGCAGCAGGACAGATAAAAATAGAGGCGTCCGGAGGGGTGAACGACGAGTCACTGGTTGACATTGCACAAACCGGTGTTGATTTCATTTCTATGGGGACATTAACCAAGGATGTAGCGGCGATCGACTTGTCGATGCGTTTGACAGTTGTGCCAAGCGATCTATGAAATCAATGAATGGGTTAGAGACACGTCCGTGTTAAAGGTCCCACGCTTGGGACAGTGGTTTTCATATTATATGAGACCGGACAAGAGACGACGGATGAGGCAGGCCGTGCTAATCGTGCTTTGCGGAAGCGATTAACGCAGAGCTACTGGCTTTGCTTAGGCCTGTATCCACGCGGACCACGATTATTCGCAGCTCTTGACTGATTGAGGATGCACTTCTTACCAACAATTTGCCTATGCTTTTTTGTGAATGATCGGCTTTCCCAATCGAGACTATCTGGACATGCATTACCTGGCGGCACTGTGGGTCTTACAAGTTCTATTCAGGTTATCTGACGCAGAAGAGCCACTGATGGTCGATGAGCTTTACAGTACTGGATCTTGCTATCGCCGTGCACAACTGGGTTTGATGACCGAGGCCATCTTTTGAGGTGGCTCATGTTACTAAGGAATAACGGGATCAACTCATTTGCGAAGCTGAGGCTACTGATGCATATTGATGAAACCCCTGGGGTGTGCGGAAAAGAGCTATTCAACTACCGGTCGGGTAGTAATAACGAGCAGATAGATCACTTTGTGGACTACGAGCTGGTGTCAGAGGTCCTGATCGGCACGCGAAAGTAGAAGTACCCAGGCAAGCGATGGATGATGCTCCGTGGATACTTAAACCGGCCCATTCCAGAAAAGCTGATACAACTGCCGAGTACAATAGGCTGACTTACCCGCTGCTTTTATCATAACTGCCGGCTTTTACCACGACCTACGAATAGCAATGGCAGCTTAATAAATGGCCAAATATTTGACTTGATATTTGTTTCCTCTTAATTGGCGTCAAAATTCCATCAATATCCCGCTAAATTTAGCATCTTCACTCCGGTATGGCCTAGGTAAGTTGTCAGTCACTCTACTCTTTTAGTAGCGTGGATATGGTAACCCTCGCACCCAAGGATCGATATGAAAACAATAACTCTTTATTGGATGGCGATGACTGTCACTCTACCTGCGCTGGTGGCCTGTAACTCATCCAGCGGGTCTAATAGTGAAGCACCCAGTATCAAGCAAGTTCACCCTATGGTGTATATCGAACCCTTTGACCTGGAAGACGAAATTGATATGCACCTCAGTTTTCATGTGGTGGTTGAGGATCCGGACGGGTACTCAGATATTGCGGAAGCAACTGTGCGATTCCCCACCGGACAAAGCTACGATATCGACCTGACCGAACGCTTATACGAACGGAATGGTGAAACTGGCTTTTCTGCTTCATTCAGTCTCGTTGATGTGGCGGCTGGGGCTAATGGTAAAGAGCTCTTAATGACAGGGTACGAGGTGACCTTGATAGACAAGCGCGGCCAGTCGGATACGCAAGCCGTTGATTTGCTTGGCTTTGACGGTGTCGAAGTACCTTTGGGGGCTTACCTAGTACACCCAGATGATTATCCCGTGTCAAGTGGTGGGGATTACATTGAAGGAATGACCAGACCTTTTGCTTCATCTACTTCAATCACTGTTGACTCGACTGGCATTGGTATCGACGTTTACATCAATGATGAGCGTGCTTATGACCTTACGTTCGCCTTCTATGACATGAATGATGACTACATTGGTCAGGCTGTCATTGTCGGTAGTGAGAATCTGACGTTGAGTGGGATGGGCAGTTATAGCATTCCATTTGCCGATATCCATTTTAATGAGGGGTATAGTCAGAGTGATATCAGTCAAGTGAGATTGTACTCTGGAGATAAAAGTGTGCATCAATCCGGGTTTTCGGCGTATCAGAGTCAGCAATTGGCCATGTCTATAAAGTATGACGTGCCAGCACCTGAATAGACTTGTGTATCTAGCACAACCCACTGCATGCAGGATAATTTGGGCTTAGCTTGTGTCGGGCTTAGCTGCTGCCCGACACCTATTTTTTGTGTGACAAACTTAATAGCAGTCAATCGGGTTAACTTGAGTCGGAAACTATACTGATTTCGTTTATACCGAGTGACGCTCGCTTCTTTGGTGTGATCTAAATCGGTCCATTATGATATGGATAGATTAGGCCAGTCTTTATACCATTGCTGGGAAATGGGGCTTCGGGGTTCACCTAAAGTTCATGGCATACGTATGACTGGTTTTACTACGCTCCCTTTTTGGCTGTCTTCGATGGCCTGGTTGATCTGGCTTTGGGGATAATACGTCAGCAGCCGCTCGAAGGGGAACTTACCGGCCAGATGCAAAGCCATCAATCGACCCAGCAATGCTTCGCTGGTACCTCCACCGCCGAGCACGCCTTGAATTCGTTTGCCCCACAATACCCCGAATTGTTCTGCCCGGAAGGATTCACCTACGGGAGCTCCGCCAAGCAGTAGGCAAGTGCCCAATGGACCGATGCAGTCAATCGCTTGTTCGATCAGACTGATGTTTCCGGTGCAGTCAATAATGGCGTCTACCTTGTCGCCGATCAGTGTAGGGAGGTCAGAGCCGTTGGCGAGTCGTATCTCGGTTGCCCCCAGTTCTCTGGCTAGAGTTAGCCTGTCAGCATGCTGGTCAATAACAATGATTTCCTGCCAGCCTTCCACGCGAGCAGCCATCAAGGCGCCAAACCCCACAGCTCCGGCTCCTACGATAGCAATGCGTTTACGTGGTGTCAGGCTGTTAAACACTGCCCCGGCACCGGTAGCTAGACCACACGCTAGTGGTCCGGCTGATTCGAGAGGAAAGTCCTCCGGCACAGGCACTAGCGCGTTGGCGGACACCAGACTGTGACTGGCCAATGATGACTGTCCAAAAAAATGGCCGTAGATAGGCTTGCCGGACGTTTCCTGATAAGCCGAGGCAGTGTGGTTATTGGGTGTTGGTCGATGGCCGGAAAACGCCAGCGACTTAAGGTCTGCACAGTATCGAGGTTCGCCCAATGAGCATGCATCACATTGGCCACAAAAGGGCCAGCCGATTAGAACCCGGTCACCGGCTCGATAACGCTCAACGCCAGGTCCTGTAGCCTCAACGATCCCTGCGCCTTCATGACCGAGTACGGCGGGTAGTGGCAAGGGCATCTGACCGTGCCGGGCTTTTTCGTCGGTATGGCATAGGCCGCAAGCGACAATACGTACAATAACCTCTCCTGGCCCCGGGTCTGCAAGGGTCAGTTCACGTACTGTCAACGGAGCTCCGGCGGCCGGGGCTATGGCCGCCTGGATCAATCGGCTCACTGGGCTGCTCGCAACATCATTGAGTGTTATTAATCAGTGCCCCGGTCCGACTGACCGGCCACAGCAACCAGGCTATCAGGGCGATCCCCAGAGCAAAGCCTGCCCACAAGAGGCTGTCGGCAATCGTACTGCCCAGCGGTATCACTGTGGTCAGTGACAGAAGGCCGATGAACACCCGCATGGCCATAGGGACCGGCCGCCGCAGGTAGCCAATGGCAGCGATGGTAATCAGTACAATACCGAGAATGATGCGAACCAGTGCCGTAACAAAGTCAGTTGTCGTCCCTCCAGCGAACAGCAGTGATGGCTGTACCACGAAAGCCAAAGGAACCAGGTAGACACCGGCGCCGATTTTCAGCGAGGCGAAAGCCGTCTGCCACGGACTGGTATTGGCAACACTGGCAGCAGCGAAACTGGCAATGGCAATGGGCGGTGTGATCATCGATAGCATACCGAAATATAGTACGTAGAGATGTGCGGCCAGTGGTACAACATCGAGCATGACCAGCGCCGGTGCCGCCAGCGTAGCAAGCAGAATATATACCCCAACAGTAGGCATGCCGAGCCCGAGCACGATGCTTAGAATGGCCGTGATAACCAGCAAGATGGCCAGGTTGCCACCGGACAGTGCCAGCATTTGGAGGGTAATGGCAAAGGCGACACCAGTCAGGTTAAGAATGCCGATAACCAGGCCTGCAGCACCGGCCAATACAATAATGTCGGCGATGGCGTCTACGGAGCTGAGCAAGCCAGAGAAGGTCTGGCGAATCCGGAACCAAAGTGTACTCAGTGGCCCGATCATGTGCAGGGCAATCAATGCCCCAGTGGCCATTAAGCCCGCGTATTCCGCCGAACGATTTTCGACAAACAGGAGGTAGATAAGATAAAGCGCAGCCAACAGGTAGCGTCCGGGAAAAGCCTGCTTCGGAGCCGGTGTGCCGTCACTGGCAACGTCGGTCAGATCAAGGTCAATATCCTTGTCGCCCTTGATGTTGAGCCTGCGGGCTTCAAAGTCGACCGATAATAATACTGCCAGGTAGAACAGAATGGAGGGCACGATAGCGGCGATGGCAACGGTCTGGTATTGGATCTCAAGCAGTTCAGCCATGAGGAAAGCCGAGGCGCCCATGATAGGTGGCACCAACTGGCCACCAGTTGAAGATACGGCCTCAACCGCAGCGGCAACAGGACGTGAATAACCGGCCCGAACCATGGTTGGAATAGTGACGGACCCGACCGCGACGACGTTGGCCACAGCACTGCCGGAGACCATTCCGAAAGCACCGGAGCCAATGACCGAGACTTTGGCGGGCCCGCCGGTATAGTGCCCCACCATTTTGGAGGCAAAGCGGGAAAACACAGCACTACCGCCAAACGTATTGAGCAAGAAACCAAACAGTATGAATGGAGCGACGACAATGGAGGCAATCGCCAGCACGGTTGACAGCAACGCATTGGTGTCGAGAGACAGATAAACAGCGACTCGACTGAACGATACCGGACGTGTCTGATAATCAGCTGGTAAATAGGGGCCGATAAAGGCAAAAACGACCAGCAGGGCTACCAGGATCGGGAGAAATAGGCCCGTTTTGCGTCGAACGCCTTCGAGAATAGCCAGTACCATGATCGTGCCCATCACAGCTGCCTGGGGTGGCGCTGCGGCTACATCCAGTTGCAGACTGGGAAAGTCTCGGGCGACATAGCCAAACAGAATCAGCACCAGGGCGGTGAAGGCCAGGTTCAGCCATTGGCCAATCCGATTGAATCGTCCTCCCGTGGCCAGCAATACACTGGCGGTGCCGAGCCCGGCCGCCAGAGCCAGGAATTGTTCGTTGTAGAGGTAATAACCAAAGTTGGCCGGCAGATCCAGAATCCATACGACGACTGACACGAGCAGGAGTGTATTGATCAGGGAGCGTAGGCCGTGGGTGATTCGGTTCATGCCGGTCAGCATTAAAAAGATCCTCTTGTAAACTGCCCCTCAGACAGGCATGGCTGCCGGGGGGCGGTTACAGGCAAAAGTGTGCGATCAAGCCAGCCTTGATGGGGCTGGCCTCCTGGGTTCAGCGGTTGCTGGCCCATTCAATGACGGCCGGATGGTACGGCGTCTGGATGCTTTCTTTGTAGATCTGGTCGGGGTTAAGGCCACGGAACAGTGGCATACCAGCCGCCAGCGCATCGATGTTGTTGACCATGCCATCGAGCACAGCCCGAATGCGTTCATCAGAAACTGAAGCGTTCGTAACCAGCATGTTGTCGTAGGTCAACACCGGCGTCGGCTCGGATACACCGGCAAAGTTGGGCAGCGGCGGTGCCGTGGCAATGTAACCCTCAGGAAACACTTCCTGCATACGAGCGACTGACGCTGCATCGGTATTCATGGGAATGACACGCAGTGGGATCACGGCATTCACTTCGGCTGTTTTGGCCCCCCCAACAGCAAAGAAAAAGGCGTCGGCACGGCCGTTTTGCAATTGTTCGGCACCGGCGACGACGTTTGGCACCATCACGGGTTGAATATCACCCGGTGTCAGACCCGCGTTGGCCAGCAGAGATTCCATCACCACACTGATTGAACCCATGGCTGAGAAGCCAAAGGTGACGCGTTTGCCTTTCAGGTCATCCAGCGTGTAAATATCGCTGTCTTCGCGCACAAACATTGCCGTGCGCAGCGGGTACATGGAGGCGGCGACGCGCAGATTTGGCTGTTCACGGCCTGAGAAAGTGCCTTCTCCGTGGTAGGCCTCATACACTTCCAGCACGTTGGCAATACCGAAGTCGAAATCACCACTGTTGATCAAAGGCAGCAGGGTGGTCTCACCGGAATTGGGCTGCACTCTAGCCTGCAAGCCCATCTCTTCATTCATCACTTTGGCCAGTGCTGAACCGGTTGAATAGCTAATGGTGCCTTGTGACATGGTACCGACACCGACAGTCTCGGCCTGGGTGGTACCTAACAAGCCAATACTGGCAATTAGGCCCGCAGCGAGTGCAGAGAAGCGATTTTTTATCATTGTGAATACCTCTGGTGGATCGGATGTAACTCGAAGAATGACGTGCTGGCGGCGTTTATTGGTGTTATGGCCGCAGCAGTGGTAGCTCTAATGGCTGCACCATTAATGGCACAGATCAGGGCATTGCGAATCGAGTATAGGAAGCTGGCTGGTTTATTAAATTGAATTTTAGCTGCAAATACTTAACTAAAAGTTAACTTGATGCCGCAAGGCCGTCCTGCCTAGTCTTAGCGATATGATTAACAAAAAGTTAACTAAGAGGTCGCAATATTCAATTTAATTAAGTAAATGCGAGGCCTAGACTGAGCCTCCTAGCAAGTGATGCAGTAGCTTTTGTCTGGCTGAATCAGTTCGGCTCATCATTGAGTCATAGCCAGATTCCCCTGTGTCATCACTTCGGTTCAAGCCCGAATAACAAGACGGACAGAAGAGGCTAATAATCCATGGCTTATGAATCGGCCAGTCCAGAACGACGCGCATTTTACGATAAGTTATCACCTTTGAGCACCGCTCCCCTTTGGGAAGTGCTGGGAACCATTGTTCCGCGGGAACCAACGTCAAAAGCCGACTCCCATCTGTGGCGCTATGAGGCCTTGCGGCCACTGCTGCTGGAGGCTGGATCTTTGCTAACAGCCAGAGAAGCAGAGCGCCGAGTCCTGGTGCTGGAAAACCCAGCCTATATTGGCCAGTCGAGAACCACGTCAACGCTGTATGCGGGACTGCAGCTCATATTGCCCGGTGAAACAGCACCGGCGCATCGGCACACACCATCGGCGCTGCGCTTCATGATTGAAGGTGAACAGGGTTTCACTCAGGTCGGTGGTGAGCGCACCACCATGCGGGAGGGTGACTTTGTCATAACGCCTCCCTGGGCCTGGCACGACCACGGCAACGAAGGCGACGAGCCTGTGATTTGGATGGACGGTCTGGACATTCCGATTCTGCAGTATTTTGAATCGGTTTTTTCAGACCCATATGGGGAGGAACAGCACCCATTGAGCCGTCCCGAGGGCGATTCACTGGCACGGTTTGGCCAGGGGTTGTTGCCTATGGACGCCTCCAGCCCCTACGGCATGGCGTCGCCCATCTTCAATTACCCCTACGACCGAACCCGAGAGGCACTTGTCAGAAGCGCCCAGGGGGCAGAGCCTGACCCGCATCTGGCGACAACGTTGCGCTACAGCAATCCGATTGATGGTGGTTGGGCGATGCCCGCCATGGCGACCTGGATGACCCACTTGAAGCGCGGTCAGTCGACGCTGCCGATGCGCTCGACCGACAGTCAGGTGATGCACGTCGTGGAAGGGCGGGGCACCGTGACCGTGGGTGAGCAGACCTTCAGCTTTGGTCCGAAAGACGTTGTGGCCCTGCCAGGCTGGCAACGTCGTAGCCTGGTGGCAAGTGAAGACTGCTTTTTGTTTTTCTTTTCCGACCGTGCCGTGCACGAGAAACTCGGTTTTTACCGCGAACAACGCTTTTCGGCCTAGTGCCCGCCGCTTATTAAGGAAACTACGATGCGTATATGCCGTTTTAACGACAACAGACTGGGCTTGGTCATAGGCGATGAGATTGCCGATGTCACACCGGTACTGGATCAATTGCCGGCCTTTCGCTGGCCACTGCCTCGTCATGATGTGCTGATTGATGCTTTGGCGGACCTTCGCCCGGCTATTATGAGTGCGGCCGAAAAAGCGCCTCGTTTCAACTTGGCTGACGCTAAGTTGCTCAGCCCGGTCGCCAACCCAGGCAAGCTGATTGCCGCACCAGTTAACTACATGGCGCATGTTGAAGAGTCGCAGCAAGATGCGGGCATCAACTTCGGCTCCGATGTGACCTTTATTGACCGCTATGCACTCTTTTTGAAAGCGACCAGCTCGCTGGTCGGTGCCGGTGAGGGTGTTGAGATTCATCACGATGACGGTCGCCGTACCGACCATGAGGTTGAACTGGCACTGGTGATAGGCAAAACGGCACGCAAGGTGTCGGAGGCCGAAGCACTCGATTATGTGGCGGGTTACACCATAGGGCTGGATATCACCATTCGCGGCACGGAAGATCGCAGCTATCGAAAGTCGCTCGACACCTTCAGCGTGCTGGGCCCCTGGCTGGTTACCCCTGACGAACTGGGTTCGCCGGATGCACTGGGGCTGACCATTCAAGTCAACGGCGAGCCGCGTCAAAATGCCAATACCCGGGATCTGATCTGGGGCGTGGCCAAGCTGATCTCAGTTGCCTCCCATGCCTACACCCTGCACCCCGGAGACGTGATTTTTACCGGGACACCGGAAGGGGTCGCGCCGATACAGCGTGGGGACGTGATGCACGCCGAAATCGAGAAAATCGGGGCTATGGATGTACAGGTCAGATAGAGGGCACAGCATGATGCAGGCAAATCATTGGATAGGCGGTCGCTGGCTCGAAAATGGCGATGCGCTCGGACAGACACTCAACCCGGCCGATAACACCCTGGTGGGTTACTATGCGCTGGGCAGCCAGGAACTGACCGATCAGGCGATCGACGTTGCCCGGTCGGTTTTTGAGAGTGGTCAGTGGTCTACCAAACCACGCATGCGGGCTCAGGTGCTGCTCGATTATGCAGACCGCATCGCTGAGCGTCAGAACGAACTGACCGACCTGATCGTTCAGGAATCGGGCAAGCTTCACAGCGAAGCACAGGGCGAGGTGCTGGGCTGCATCAGCGAGTGCCGGTATTACGCCGGGCTCGCCCGAACCATAATGGGTCGCAGCACCGAACTCGACACCGGGCAATGGGTCAGTTTTACCCGGGAAGCGGCCGGCGTGGTCGCCATTATTGTGCCCTGGAATGCGCCAGCAACCCTACTGATACGCAGTCTGGCGCCAGCGCTGGCGGCCGGTTGCACCGTGGTGGTCAAGCCGGCGCCGCAAACCGCCAACGTTAACCGGGTGATGATGGAATGCCTGGCTGCCGTGACCGGGTTGCCCGCCGGGGTGGTCAACTCAGTCAATGAAAATGGCATTGAAGTTGGGCAGCGCCTCAGTGTGCACCCGGACGTTGATGTGATCTCTTTCACCGGCGCAAGTAGTACCGGTGCTGCCATCATGGCTGCGTCTGCTGGTACCTTGAAGCGGCTGTCTCTGGAGCTGGGCGGCAAGGCGCCTACGCTGGTCGCCAGTGACGCCAATCTTGATATCGCCATTCCGCAGATCGCGCGTCACGCCACCATTATCGCCGGTCAGATGTGCACTGCCATTACCCGCGTGATTGTCGATCCTTCCCGCTTTCAGGAAACCGCCGAGCGGCTCAGAGACGCGCTAGCCGCCATCAGAACCGGGCGCGGTGATGACCCGCAATCGACCATGGGAGCGTTGATCGATGCGCGCAGTCGTGACCGCCTGCTGGGCAGTCTGGAACTGGCTCGACGAGACGGAGAGGTCTGGTTACAGGGCCAGACGTTCGAATTCGGCCCTCTGGCCAAAGGTAACTTCCTGACCCCGACCCTGATGCAGATTCAGGACGTGAAACACGAACTGATACAGGAAGAACTCTTTGGCCCGGTTCTTAACATCGAATGCGCGGCCGATGAAGTCGATATGCTGGCCCGGGCCAATGCCACCCGTTATGGCTTGGCAGCCAGCGTCTGGACAGAGAGTGTTCGCCGGGCGCAGCACTGGACGCGTGGCATTCGCTCCGGTTCAGTGTGGGTGAATGCGCACAATCGTCTCGCTGCCGAGACTGAAACCGGTGGCTTTAAGCATTCGGGTCTGGGCCGGCTGCACGGTATGCAGGGGCTGGATGATTTTCTGGAAACCAAGACCGTCTATTTTGCCGAAGACTGATTGGCGGCTGGCCAGCCCAGCCCCTAGTCGGACTCACCTTTATAGGTGTCGCTCGAGGGCGACACGGGAGACAACGTTATGACAGCCTATCCTTCCGAGGGTATTAAAACCGTCCTGATCGCCGGTGGCGGTATTGGCGGCCTGACCGCTGCAGCTTGCCTGTTACAGGCCGGTGTCGATGTGCAGGTGTTTGAACAAGCGGCCACACTGGGTGAGGTCGGTGCTGGCATTCAAGTCAGCGCCAATGCCAGCCGGGTGTATCGAGAGATCGGCGTACTTGATCAGCTCAAGGCACTGGGCTTTCAACCAGATCAGTATCGCTTTCGTGTGTTCGACGAAGGCGACGTATTACAAAACATCCCGCTAGGGGAAACCTATGTCGAACGTCACGGTGTACCCTACCTTTCAGTGCACCGGGCTGACTTACATCGCGTCTTGGTTGATCGGGTGCGCGAGCTTAAGGCTGATGCCATTACCCTGAATGCGGCGGTGTCAGAATTTACCGAAGACGACAGTGGTGTCACCGTGCACTTCTCCGACGGCCGTTCCGCCCGGGGCGACGTGCTAATTGGTGCCGATGGCATCAAATCGGTCATTCGCCAGCAAGTGCTGGGCGACACGCCGATCAATTACACGGGTGATGCCTCCTGGCGTGTCATCGTGCCAATGGATCGCCTGCCCGAAGAGTACCGCCAGACCAGCGTCGATATCTGGGTCGGGCCCGGCAAACACGCGGTCACGTATCCGATGCGTGAAGGCACGTTGCTGAACCTCGTCGGTTGTGTGGAGCAAAACGACTGGGACGATGAATCATGGGTGACCAAACGCCCGTGGGAAGAATTAAAGGCTGACTTTGTTGGCTGGCATCCGGCCATTACCGCCATCATTGAGGCAGCTGACCGGGATGAGTGCTACCGCTGGGCGATGAACAATCGTATGCCGGTCGAAAACTGGAGTACAAAGCGAGTCACCCTCCTTGGCGATGCGGCTCATCCAACCCTGCCGTACATGGCCCAGGGTGCGGCCATGGCGGTTGAAGATGCGGCAGTACTTGCCCGGGCGTTGGTTCAGGAGTCCAACCCTACTGAGGCATTGCAGCTGTACCAGCGCAACCGGCTTGAGCGGACCGCAAAGATCGTCAATGAGTCGTCTGATAACCGGAATCTGTTTCATCTCGATTCAGTCAAGGCGCTTCGCGAGGCGTTTGCCAAGCGGGATATGAACGCCGAGCGAACGGCCTGGCTGTTCTCTTATGATCCCACGCGAGTACCGCTGGTCTGATGATCAACGGGGTTCTTGCGGACACGGCTTCATGGCACTATCGACGGCCCACCCCCGTTGTGAGTTCTGCTTGTGGATAGACGACTTAAGTTCCGGCACATTCAGTGTTTTCTTGAAGCGGCCAAGTCCCATCACCTCACTGAGGTGGCCCGGTCGCTGAACGTGACACAGGCTGCGGTGTCAAAAACCTTGACCGAACTGGAAACGATCATGGGCATGCAGTTAATTTTGCGTGATCGTTCGGGACTGTCGCTGACACCCAAAGGTGAAGTGTTTTATCACTACGCAGCCGCTGGCATGGAATCATTTGAAAAAGGCTACGAAGGGCTGGTCGGTCTTAGCGATGCCCCCAGTATCGAATTGCGCATTGGGGTTTTGCCAACGGTAGCCGCGCGGTTTATGCCACAGGCAATGAATACGTTTTTTGCCCAAGCCACCCAGCCGGTCAATTTTGCGCTGCAGACGGGCTACAACCGTCACCTGTTCGACTTACTGCACGGTGGCAAGATTGACCTGGCGATTGCCCGGATTGGCGTGCCTGAAATGATGCATGAGCTGGATTTTATCCATTTGTATGCCGAGCCGATGGTGCTGGTGGCCCGGGCCGGTCATCCGATACTGGCCTTACCCGCTGCCAGCCGAATGCGAGCGGTTAAGGATTATCCGTTTCTGCTGGCACCGAAAGACACCCGGATACGGCCGATCATTGAGCAATCCTTCGCGACATTGAACATACCGTTGCCCAGTACATTAATTGAGACCGTCTCCAACACCTTCGGCCGGTCCTATCTGCCAAAGTCGGATGGTTTGTGGATGATTTCTTACGGTGTGGTGGGCGACTTGATTGAGGCGGGGGTGCTGGCACTGGTTGCGGAGCCGCTTGACAGTACCCGTGAGCCGGTTGGGCTCGTCCGGCGGCTGGATCAGGAAATGCCGATAGCTATGCGGCAGCTGATGTCTATTCTACTGGCTCAGACTCGTGAGCTTCGGCCGTTGACAGACAGCGCTAACTGAACGCAGCGTTCCATGGTGGTGAGGCGGCCGGGCTAAGCCCTCTGTTGCAAGGGCACGACGATCGAAAGCCTGGTTCGATAGGGCGGTCTGCAACGAGTGAGTCAGGGTTATAAGTTAATCATCACTATAATGATGATCACAATAGTGATTAAATAAAAAAGTGAATGAAGGGTCTACTGCCTGTGCCTGCTTGCATCGCACGGTGGAACAATATTAATCACCCCAGGCTAGGAGCTCACCATGTCTCTGACTGAAAAACCAGCCACATCGCCCGCACGGGATGCTTATTACAAGAAACTGGATGAGCGCAGCATGTCGGCGCTGTGGAATGTACTCAGCGATATCATCACACCGACGCCGCGCAGCGGTTGCCAGCCATTCAAGTGGGATTTCGATGAGGCCCGCGACTTGCTGATGGAAGCCGGCAGTCTAATCACTGCCAAGGAGGCTGAGCGGCGGGTACTGATTTTGGAAAACCCGGGTCTGCGCGGCCAGAGCCGTATTACCACCTCGCTGTATGCCGGCTTGCAACTGGTTATGCCGGGCGAAGTGGCCCCGGCGCACCGCCACAGCCAGTCGGCCTTGCGATTTGTGGTAGATGGCGACGGTGCATACACCAATGTGGCGGGTGAGCGTACCCTGATGCATGAGGGCGATTTTGTCATCACACCGCCCTGGGCCTGGCATGACCATGGTAATGAGTCAGACCGGCCGATGATCTGGCTTGATGGGCTGGACATCCCCATGGCCTCCTTTTTTGATGCGTCCTTTGCTGAAGGCTATGGCGCCGAATCCCAACCGGAATCGATTCCCCGTGGCGACAGTCTGGCCCGCTACGGCGCTAATCTGATGCCTTTTGGGCATGAGCAGCGGGGGCTGGCGTCACCCATTTTCAATTACCCGTACGACCGGACGCGTGACGCACTGGAACACATGCGGCTGCGCAATGAATGGGATCCGTGCCATGGCTTGAAACTGCGTTATGTGAACCCGGTTAACGGTGAAGACGCCATGCCGACGATCTCGACAGCGATGCAGCTGTTACCCAAAGGCCTGATTACCGATGTCTACCGGTCGACTGATGCGACGGTCTTCAGTGTGGTGGAAGGTCAGGGTCGCACAACCGTTGGCGACACAGTCATTGACTGGAAAGCCAAGGATCACTTCGTGGTGCCAAGCTGGGCACCGGTGGTTCACCAGGCACAGGACGACGCTATTCTGTTCAGTTTTTCAGACCGGGGCGTCCAGCAAAAACTGGGCTTCTGGCGCGAACGCCGCGGCAGTTAAACAGTCGACAATAAACAAACAGACGCTACGAAAAAAACGACACAAGAGGACCTACTAATGACCGCTTATATCTTCGAGCCGATGCCAACCCCCAGCGTTGAAATTACGGGCGAATCAAGCCGCTTTCCAGTTCGTCGTATTTTTTGCGTTGGCCGCAACTACGAAGCCCATGCCCGCGAAATGGGGCGTGACCCGAGCCGTGAATTCCCGTTCTTTTTCACCAAACCGGCTGATGCAATCGTGCCCGATGGCGGTGACGTACCGTACCCGCCCGAGACCGAAAATTTCCATTATGAAATGGAACTGGTTGTCGCAATCGGTAAGGCCGGCTTTCAAATAAAAACAGAAGATGCGCATGACTATATATATGGCTATGCCGTTGGCAATGACCTGACGCGTCGTGACCTGCAACTCGAAGCCCGTGAAAAAGGCCGCCCCTGGGACTGGGGAAAAGCGTTTGATGATTCCGCGGTGATTGGACCCATTCAGAAAGCCAGTGATATCGGCCACCCGACCAAAGGTCGGATCTGGATCGCGGTCAATGGCGAAGTAAAACAGGACCAGGACATCGCCGACCTGATCTGGGATGTTGAAGAAATCATATCCATTTTGTCGCACACCATGCGCATTCAACCGGGCGATCTGATTTACACCGGTACACCAGCAGGAGTGGGGGCAATGTCGGTCGGTGACACCGTCACTGGCGGGATAGACGGCGTGGGCGAGCACCGCATTCAGATTGTGGCGCCCCGGGAGGGAGTATGAAGCCGATATTGCATAACTTCTTCCGCAGTTCGGCATCGATTCGGGTTCGCGCCGCATTGAACCTGAAGGGCATCAGCTACGATCAGGTGTCTTATGTGCTGCGCGAGAACGAACATCACTCGGAAGCGTTTCTGGCGCTGAACCCCCAAGGCCTGGTGCCGGCGCTGCAGCTGGATTCGCAAACGGTCATCGCCCAGTCGCTGGCGATTATTGATTACCTGGATGAGGTCTATCCGGAACCGGCTTTTCTGCCCAAAACCCCGTTGGACCGTGCCTGGGTGCGGTCACTGGCCTACAGCCTGGCCTGCGATGTGCACCCGATTAATAATTTGCGGGTGCTCGGCTATATCGGGACCGAGCTCGGTGCCGACGATGCCCAGGTGAAAGCCTGGTTTCAGCACTGGGTAGCTGAGGCGTTTGGCCCAGTGGAAGCTATGCTGTCCAAGGACGCCCGGCGCGGCCAGTTCTGTTATGGCGACACACCGGGGTATGCTGATTTGTCGCTCTTTGCCCAGGTGACCAACAACCGCCGTTTTGAGGTTGATATGTCGCCGTATCCGACGATCCAGGCCATTCACCAGGCCTGCCTGGCATTACCAGCCTTTGTCGATGCCCTGCCTGAAAATCACCCGCACGCCACATGACCGACCGGTTCTGAGCACTCTGCAGCGCCCGCCAGCCTTGACGCTGCCGGGTGCTTTCTATAAAAGAACGACACACGCTTGCGGTACCCTGCCTATATGAAACGCGCACCTTTGGCCGATGCCAACGCCATGCCCGGTAATCTGCTGCGCAGATGCCACCAGATCAGCGTGGCGCTGTTTTTAAAACATTGCGAGGCCCTGGGCCTGACCCAACTGCAGTATGCGGCCCTGGTCGCACTGGAAGAAAAGGGCCCACTGGACCAGATTACCCTGGGCGGCTACACCGCTATGGACCGCAATACCATTGCTCTCGTTGTGCGCAAGCTGGAAGAGCGCGGTTCCGTTACCCGGGTGCGCAACCCTGAGGATCGTCGTGCGGTAATCGTGACACTGACTGAAGCTGGGGCGACGTTGCGGGCAGAAGCGGAGACAGCCGTTCGCCAGGTGCAGGAAGACATTGTTGCACCACTGACCGAGCCGGAACGCGAGCAATTGATCCGCTTGCTCGGAAAAATGGCGCACGCTCACAACGATCAGAGCCGAGTTCGGTTGCAGACTTGAGACGAGATTAGGTGCGACCTAGCCCTTTACTGGCCACTTAAGACATCCACCATATCACCTTATCGGTGCATTCAAGCTAATAGTCCCTTCCGACCCGCGAAACCTAGCCAGACCCGCCATGTGCGGGTCTTTTAGTGCCTGCCAGACACTGACCCCCTTCCTGAATAGCCCATTTTTAGTGTGTTATCGCTAATGTTTGACCTCCCCACACTTCTAATCCATAATAAATTCGACTACCAAAATAAAAGACAACTACTCAAGCCGATACCAGGAGGCCACCCATGGCGGATTTCTTCCGTGCAATCGACCCGATACGCTTTGAAGGGCCGGGTTCCGATAACCCGCTGGCGTTTCATCATTATGATCCGGAGCACATCGTGTTGGGTGCGCCACTGAAAGATCACCTTCGCTTCGCCGTCTGTTACTGGCACAACTTCTGCTGGGACGGTGCCGATGTGTTTGGCGAGGGTACCTTTCAGCGCCCCTGGCACAGCGGGGCCGACGCGCTGGCTTTGGCCGAGCAGAAAATGGACGTGGCGTTCGAGTTTTTTCAGAAGCTGGGCACTCCGTTCTGGACCTTTCACGATTACGACATCGCCCCGGAAGGTCAGACCATCATCGAGAGCCGGGAGAACCTGGCCCGCATGGTCGACCGGGCTGAGCAGAAGCAGGAAGAGACCGGTGTGCGGCTGCTGTGGGGCACGGCTAAGAACTTTGGCCACAAACGCTATATGGCCGGCGCGGCCACCAATCCGGATCCGGAGGTGTTTGCCTATGCCTGTTCGCAGGTGCAGCAGGCGCTGGATGCGACACATCGGCTGGGTGGTTCGAATTACGTGCTCTGGGGCGGGCGCGAAGGGTATGAAACCCTGCTCAACACCGACCTGAAGCGTGAGCAGGAACAGCTGGGCCGCTTTTTGCAAATGGTGGTGGCACACAAACATAAGATAGGGTTCAAGGGCGCCTTGTTTATTGAACCCAAACCCCAGGAACCGACCAAGCACCAGTATGATTATGATTCAGCGACGGTGTTCGGCTTTCTGCAGAAGTTTGGCCTGGAAAAAGAGATTAAGGTGAACATCGAGGTAAACCACGCCACGCTGGCGGGGCATACCTTTGAGCATGAGGTGGCTACAGCGGCTGCACTGGGTATTCTGGGTTCGGTCGATGCCAACCGTGGCGATCACCAGAATGGCTGGGATACCGATCAGTTTCCGAACAGTGTCGAAGAGATGACGCTGGGCTGTTATGAAATCATCAAGGCGGGCGGGTTCACCACCGGTGGCTTTAACTTCGACACCAAGCTTCGTCGCACCTCGATCGCACCCGAGGATTTCTTTCATGCCCATGTAGGCGCTATGGATACCATTGCGCTGTCGTTCATGAAAGCGGCCGAATTGTATGAGCAAAAGGTACTGAGCGATTTTGTCGAGGCGCGCTATGCCCGCTGGCAAGGTGAGCTGGGGCAAAACATCCTGAATGGAACCTTGGATCTGGCTGCTGTATCCGATCATGCCGTGTCCCGGAATCTGAATCCGCAACCGGTTTCCAGCGGTCAGGAAATGCTAGAGAACCGGGTAAACCGGGTGATATTCGGGTAAAGCACCTGTGATAGAGTAACCTGATCGCTCATTGGTTTTTGTGTCACTTCATCAGGTTACTTACGTCATGTCAGATTTTCCCTTTACCGATCTTTCCCGCCTGGAACATCAGGACGCATTGCCCGAGGCGTGCGATACGCTGATCATCGGTGGCGGCATCGCGGGTGTGATGACCGCCTACTTCCTGGCGAAGCAGGGTCAGCGGGTTGTGGTGTGTGAGAAAGGCCGTATTGCCGGCGAACAATCCTCCCGTAACTGGGGCTGGATTCGTCAGCAGGGTCGTCATCCGGCTGAACTGCCAATCATGGTGGAGGCAAACCGGTTGTGGCATCAACTGGCGGATGAGGTCGGCGAAGACATCGGCTTTAAAACCACCGGCATCCTGTACATGGCATCCGATCAGGCGGAGCTTGAAACCTATGAGCGCTGGTTGCCTTATGCCAGGCAGGCCGGGGTAGACAGCCGGGCACTCAGTGCGCAGGAGCTGGCCGATAATCTGCCTGGCGCCCGCGCGAACTGGGTGGGCGGCTTGTACACCCCCAGCGATGCACGGGCCGAACCCTGGCTGGCCGTGCCGGCACTGGCCCGCTTGGCGAAGCGGACCGGTGCCTTGTTGCGCGAACACTGTGCAGTGCGCTCACTGGATATAGCCGGTGGTAAGGTAGCTGGCGTCTGGACGGAGGCCGGTAGGGTGCGGTGCAATCAGGTTGTTCTGGCCGGGGGTGCCTGGTCATCCCTGTTTGCACGCGCCCAAGGCATTGTCTTACCACAGCTGAGCGTGCTGGCGTCGGCCATGGCGACGAACCCCATGCCGGCTGTGTTTCCGGGCGGTGCCGCAGACCCGGCGCTGGCATTCAGGCCACGTGCCGATGGCGGCTACAGCATTGCCCATGGTTTTTCGCTCGACTTTTACCTGGGGCCAGATGCTTTCAGGTATTTCGGTGCCTTTCGCGAACAGGTGAAATCCGGGCTAAAAACCACCCGCTTGCGTCTGGCGGCCCCCACTGGGTTTCCCGATGCCTGGGGTACGGCAAGGCGCTGGATTCCCAGCGAAGAAACCCCGTTCGAACGACTGCGAGTACTGAACCCGGCTCCCAACATGCGCGCCCTGAATGCCGCGCTGGACCGTTTTGCCGACACCTGGCCCACGCTCGGCCGACCCACAATAAGGCAGGCATGGGCCGGGATGATCGATACCTTGCCTGATGAGGTTCCCGTTCTTGATCGCGTGCCAGATGTACCCGGCCTGGTGATCGCCACCGGCCTCAGCGGCCATGGCTTTGGCATCGGCCCGGCTATTGGTCGGGTGGTGGCAGATCTGGTTACGGAACGGGCTGTCGGTCACGATTTAACGGCGTTTTCGTTCAATCGCTTCAGCAGTGGGCAGGTATTGAAACCGGGGCTGGCGTTTTGAATGGGTGATGTCCTGCGCTGGCAATTCATCACCCGTTCGTGCGGGCAACTGGCGATTACTTTGCAGCTTGGTGCAGCTCTTTCAGTTCGTCGCTGTACCAGATCTTTCGCTTGAACCGCGGGTTTTTCGATGACATGTCGATCTTGTAGGGGTTGAGTTCTTCGGCTTGCGGAAAACCAACAATGCGACACAATTCCTGCGCCAACCATTTTTCGATTTTCAACACCACCAGCTTTTTGCGCAGCCGGCCCTGTTCGTCGCGGTTCAGAATGGTGGGCAGGGTGTTCAGGGTAAGAATTTCGTCGATGGCCGGGTGCGCCATGCGTTCACGGCCTTCATCGCTGGCGTAAAAGTGCGAAACCGCAAATACCAGGCGTTTCGGGTTGATCTGTTTCAGGAACTGGCAGGATTTAACCACGGTCGACCCGGTGCGCACCATGTCGTCGAATAGGATGACGCTGGCTTCTTCCAGGCCTTCGAAGGTGTGCTCGCTTTCTTTGTGCAGGGTGATTTCGACTTTGCGTTCATCGGTTCGTTCTTTATCGAGCATGATGAACTTGGCTTTGCTCAGGCCCAGAGTATCGAACATTTCTTTTACGAAATCGCGTGCGCCTTTGTCGGGTGCACACAGCACCAGGCCTTCGCCGCTGTCGCCATAATTCAAAATATCGGAATTTAATAAATAGTGGGCGTAAATTTCATAGGGAATCAGGTTGTGAAAGTCGCCTTCGAACACACTGGAAAAGATTTTCTGAACAGAGCTGGAGTGGTTGTGAACGGTGAGTACGGAATCGACCCCGGAAAGTTTCAGTAGCTGTGCGTAGAGTTTTGCGGTGAAGGGCTGGCCGTCGAATTTCTTGATGTCTTTGATGTCGCGTTCGAAATGGGTTTCACCCAAATCCTTTCTTGGCCCTCTGTCCTGAGCGCTGTAAAACAAGTCCGGTTCAACCAGTACGACTTGCTTGGCGCCGTTCTCTTTGGCAGCCCGGGCGATGATCAAATTCGCCATGGCCAATTCCTGTCGGCTCTTCAGGTGGCTGCTGGTGCTGACGATGACCACAATCTTGCCATCCAGCGTATGGCCAATGTTGTCCATATCCTGCTCATCGGAAATAAACCGTGGGCAGAATTCGGAGTTCATGAACTGTTTCATGCTGATCTTGTCAGCGATGTCTTCCAGTTGTCCGACGGCGTAGGCAATGTCGATGGCGAAGGGGTTATCGGCGACGTTGCTGACAACAACGACATTTCTTGACTGTTCAGTCGAAAAAGTCATGACGAGTCCTGTTTTTTGAGCGGCTGGGCAGAGGGGCGCCAGTTTAATATGGGAGGCAGGATTTCGATAGGGGCAAAGCAGGATTGGTGATCATCAAACAGCGTCCGGTTGCTCGGCGGGTGCTGCTTGCTTGAACTCTGGCAGGTTTCTGCAGTGGGTAGCGACGCGCACCAGGGTTGGGTAGGGGGTTAGATCGCAGTTGAATCGTTCTGCGTTGAACAGTTGTGGTACCAGGAACACATCCGCCAGGGTGGGCGAGTCGCCATGGCTGAAGCTGCCGGTTTCCGGCTCCCGGGCCAGTCTCGCTTCCAGGGCGGTAAAGCCTTTGGTCACCCAGTGCTGATACCAGGCAAGCTTGGTGGCTTCATCGACTCCGATTGTGTCAGTCAAATAGCCGAGCACCGAGACATTGTTCAGCGGGTGCATTTCGCAGGCGACCAAGAGGGCCAGCGAGCGAACCCGGGCGCGCGCTTCCAGGCTTTCCGGCAACAGCGGTGGTTCCGGGTAGCGCTCTTCGAGGTATTCGCAGATGGCCATTGATTGGGTGAGCGCGCTGCCTTGCTCGGTTTCCAGCACCGGCACCAGCCCCTGGGGGTTGCGGCGCCGGTGGGCTTCCAGTCGATGTTCGCCCTTAAGCAGGTTGACCGGGATCTGTTCGTAATCGAGCCCTTTCAGGTTCAGGGCAATGCGCACCCGGAAAGCCGCTGAAGAGCGGAAGTAACTGTGTAATGTAAGCATGGGGAGCGCCTTATCGGATGATCTGGCCAGTGTAGTCGATTATTTTACGCCTGGTATTGCGTAACTTTCTGGTCGATAGCGCCGAAAATACTCTGACCGTCAGCGTCGAACATTTCGATGCGAACCCGGTCGCCAAAGCGCATAAAAGGCGTTTTTGCGGCGCCGTGCAGTATGGTCTCGACCATTCTCAATTCGGCCAGGCAGCTGTAGCCAACGCCGCCGTCACCGATTGGCTTACCGGGGCCGCCGTTGGCATCCGGGTTAGAGACGGTGCCGGAGCCAATGACGGCACCTGCGCCCAGGTACCGGGTTTTTGCGGCGTGGGCGATCAGCTCGGGAAAGCCGAAAATCATATCCGGACCGGCATCGGGTTCGCCGAATTTTTCGCCATTGAGGTGAACGGTTAATGGCCGGTGTAAGCGGCCATCTTTCCAGGCGTCGCCGAGTTCATCTGGCGTGACGCAGATCGGGGAAAAACTGGAGGCGGGTTTGGCCTGGAAAAAGCCAAAGCCCTTGGCCAGTTCACCGGGAATCAACCCACGCAGGCTGACGTCGTTGACCAGCATGACCAGTTTGATGTGGCTGGCGGCCTGTTCGGGCGTGACGGCCATGGGCACGTCGTCGGTGATGACCGCAATTTCGCCTTCGAAATCAATGCCGTGCTCTTCACTGACCGCTTCGATGTCTTCGGTGGGTGATAAAAAGCAATCGCCACCACCCTGGTACATCAGCGGGTCGGTCCAGAAGGTTTCCGGCATCTCGGCATTGCGCGCCTGGCGTACCAGCTTGACGTGGTTCAGATAGGCGGAGCCGTCGGCCCAATGGTAGGTGCGCGGCAAGGGCGAGTGCAGGGCGCTCATATCCAGTGCGAAGGCGTCTTTGGCCGTGCCTGCGTTCAGAGCGGCGTAACGTTCTTCCAGCTTGGGTGCAACCGTTGCCCAGTTCTCGATGGCCTGTTGCAGGGTGCTGGCAATGTCGCTGGCTGGCGCGGCCTGGGTCAGGTCCCGTGAGACCAGGATCAGGGTGCCGTCGCGGCCGTTGTTCAGAGTGGCAAGTTTCATAATGGTTCAATCCTGTAAGTCGAAAAGCGTAGTCTGCCTGAGAGTGGCTTTCTGTCAGCGTTGGCCGGGGTCGAATTGAGCGGTCAGTGTCGACCAGACGTGCACGTAATCCTGCTGACGGTGTTCGGTATTCAGGGCCGCTTCGGTCGCTTGAAAAACGTAGCGGCTCTCAAACATAAACGCCAGGGTGTTGCCCTGGTACTGGGGCGCTAAGTCGGCCCCGCTGGCTTTGGCAAAGGTGTCGGCATCTGGCCCGTGTGGCGACATGCAGTTGTGCAAACTGGCACCACCGGGCACGAAGCCTTCGGCTTTGGCATCGTATTCGCCGTGAATCAGCCCCATGAATTCACTCATCAGATTGCGGTGAAAATAAGGCGGGCGAAAGGTGTTCTCGGCGACCATCCAGCGCGGCGGGAAGATCACGAAATCGATATTGGCCATGCCCGGGGTGTCGGAAGCGGAGGTCAGCACGGTAAAGATAGACGGGTCAGGGTGGTCGAAACTGACGGTGTTAATGGTGTTGAACCGCGCCAGGTCGTATTTGTAGGGCGTAACATTGCCATGCCAGGCAACGACATCGAGTGGTGAATGGCTCAGGTCTGCGACCCAGAGGTGGCCGGAGAATTTGGCAACCAGCTCAAAATTACCGGTTTGGTCTTCATAGGTCGCCACCGGCGCTAAAAAGTCTCTCGGGTTGGCCAGGCCGTTGGCGCCAATAGGCCCGAGACCCGGTAATTCCAGCGGGCTGCCGTAGTTTTCGCAGACATAGCCACGAACGGCCTCGCACCCCTCACCCAGACGAACCTGGAATTTAATACCACGTGGTATTACCGCGATCTCACCGCTGGCGACTTCCAGTACGCCCAGCTCCGTGCGCAGTATCAGGGTACCCAGTTGCGGCACGATCAACAATTCACCATCGGCATTGTAGAAAAACCGCTGGGTCATATCGGTGTTAGCGGCATAGAGGTGAATACCGCAACCGGTTTGGGTACCGGCATCGCCATTGACCGCCACGGTGAACAAACCGTCGATAAAATCGGTGGGTTCGGTCGGAATGGGTAACGGATCCCAGCGCATTTGGTTCGGGTCAGCCGCACCGGCCAGTGGAGCGGTTTCAACCAGGTGACCTGGCAGTGGCCGATAGGCCGATTGCAGCACCGATGGCCGAATCCGATACATCCAGGTGCGCAGGTTCTGGTGTCGCGGTGCGGTAAAGGCGGAACCGGAAAACTGTTCGGCGTATAGACCATAGGGGCAGCGCTGGGGCGAGTTCTGACCGATGGGCAGTGCACCCGGTAAGGCTTCGGTTGAGAACTGGTTGCGAAAGCCGCTTTGGTAGTCGAGTGAAGCCGTCATGATCAGGCCCTCTGAGTATGATGGTTGCAAATGAAACTATATGGGCCAAGGGTAGCTCTGTTTGGTTTCATTTGCAACTAACTGCCCGGGTGCCGCTATGAGGACTGCCAGGAATCCAGCCCCAGCAGCTTGCGCCCAAGCTCCGACAACTCGGCTCTCGGGTAACGCGTCTGCTCCCAGCCTCGTGGATCGCCGGGGAAGGCATAACCCTGAGGGGGAAGGCGGTCGCGCCAGGACGTTATGCGCCAGTCGCGCACCTCGGTGTTGTCTTCCTCGGCGGGCACCATAGCGATGTATTGTGCCAGGCGTACGGCATCCGACTGGTTCGGGCGAATGCCGTGGGCGAGCAGGCTATTGAAGATCAGCAGGTCGCCGGCTTTCATCGGTACGAACTCGGTTGGGTAGCCACAATCCTGACCGGGCGAAAACGGATCCCGGTCGGCTGGGGCCTGGCCTCGCCATGCTTCAAAGTGTTCGAACAGCTGGGGCACACACTGGAATCCACCGGTCTCTGGCGTGGTGTCGCTCAGCGCCAGCACACCCTGAACGTTTACTGGCAACGGGTCGAGCGTGGTGTTGGCATCCCAGTGAATGAAACCCGAAAAGGCCCGGCCAGAGCGGTTGGGCGGGTTCAGGTTGGCCCGGTCTATGGTGACCCAGAGGTCTTCGCGGTCCCATATATCGACGAAGGCGTTGTACACCCGGGGTGTTTGGCGGTTCGCCCACAGCAGAGGGTGGTTGTAAGCCTCCACCATACCGCTGTTGTTCAGTTCTACCATGGCATGATCACGCCGCTGGGGTGCGTACCAGCTGCCTGGGTCCTGGGGCGACATTTCCTGAAATTCCCAGAGAAAGTCGGCGGTGGCGGTTACCTGTTCAGGTGCGATCGCCTGGCAGATGACGACGTAGCCATAACGCTGCCAGTGAGCCCAGTCAGCCTCGCTGAGCACACGCAATGGTGTCTGTTTAACGAGACTGGCAAGCGGCGGGTGTTCCTGATTGCCAACGCTGTTGTTGCCGGGTTGCTGGTCACCAAAGCCGTAGCGGTTTTTTATTGTGGTCATGGGGTTCTCCTGTGAGTCCATGGACACATCCTAGCGCCATGACAGGGGGCCGGGCGGTGACTTTTGAGCATAAACCAATACTATTCGCTCAATTTGAATGGCATTATCGAATAGATAGTGCAATTAAGGGATCAGGTGCATGAAAGCCCAATTCGAACGCATTCAGCACCCGGAGGATGCCTCCTGGCGGTTCTTTCTGCGTGAGCTCGATACTTTGCCGTTTGAATGGCATTTCCACCCGGAGTACGAGCTGACGCTGACGGTGAACAGCCAGGGGGAGCGTTATATTGGTGATCATATCGAAGCCTACCAGAGCGGTGACCTGGTGTTGCTTGGCCCCAATTTGCCACACAGCTGGGCCAGCCAGACACCCGAGCAAGCCGGCCCGCATCGGGTTTATGTGCTCTGGTTTCACCAGGCCTGGGTCGATGGCCTGGCCCGGCAATTTCCGGAATTCGCGTCACTCGCCACCTGGCTGGACCGGTCGCGGCGGGGGCTTGCCTGGTCGCATAAGCTGGCCAGTGACCTGGAACAGTTGTTTGAGCAATTACCTGGGGCCAGTGCGGCTCGTCGCCTGACGTTATTGCTCGATATTCTTATCGCCCTTCAGGAAGAAGCCCCGCGTACGCTGGCGTCTGCTCGGTTTCATGGCGAGACGCTGGCCGAACCCGCGCAGCGGGAACTGAGCCCGATACTGGATAGCCTGCATCGTGATTTTCGCGAGCCACTGCGGGTGCCCGTGCTGGCACGTGAGCACCATATGAGCGTCAGTACACTGAACCGGGTGTTTCGCCGGCAAATGAACCAGAGCCTGCACCAGTATTTAACCCACATTCGCCTGGGACATGCCTGTGCTGATCTGATTCGGACCGAGCGACCGGTCAGTCTGGTGGCTGAGCAGAGCGGTTTCGCCAATCTGTCCAATTTCAACAGGCTGTTCAAGCAATACAAAGGCGTAACACCGCGCCAGTTCCGCCGGAAGTTTCAGCAGGCGGTGGTTCATGGCAGGCCCTCCATGCTGGCCGGTGCGAGTTGATTGGCCTATTCACCGTATCGTCTCTTACTCATTTCCCGTTCTGATCCATAACCCCTCAGTTGCCTCCGGGTAGGGGTTGGTTGCGTCCGCAAGAAACCCCATGCTCATCAAAATAAATTAAAAGCAGTCTCATAGGCTGTCCTCGCAACGGCCCTGCCAGCTGGCCCGACTTACTCACTGAGCAATCCTCCCAACCGATCCTAATAAAACCAACAGGTTGGTCATCGCCCATGGTGGTGTTTTCCATTCACCACACGACAAAAGAGTCATCATGCCACTGAATATTGCAGTGCCCCGGCTACGCCGGTGTCGCCAACCCGCTGTTCTACCGCGACAACAGCGCCATGCTGTTTGGCAATGCCAAAGCCAGCGTTCAGACGCTGGTCAGCAAGGTCTCCTGAGTTCACCCGATCGCTGGGTCAGCAGGTACCTCCGGACCCGGTCGAACGGCATGCCGGATACTCAGCTTGGGTTGAGTCTCAACCAGTGACTGAAAAAACCAAGGCCAATCAAATACTTACTTATAATGAGACATAAAGTACCAAAAAGACCTTGACCCCGCATTCAGGCTGATACTACTATCACTGCATGAAATATGTTCCAAGTTAGTGCAATATATTTCAGCTGGATGATTGGCTGTGTACCAGGGGCAGATCATCACATTGAATCTCAACATCTCGATGCACCCATAAAAATAAGGAGAGTGCTAATGAGTAAGTTCTCGAAGTTGAAAGGGGTTATCTGCGGTCTGTCTATCGTGATGGGTACTGGCCTTGCTGCCGGTGTTCAGGCGGAAGATCAGAATCCACTGCCGTTTCGTTGCGAGCCCGGTGAAACGTTCTATATGAACGTCATGGTCTCGGGCGTTGAATACTGGTTCCCGGTGTATGAAATGATGAAGCAGGCCGCTGAGCAAATGGGCTGCGATACCGTCTATACCGGTACACCCGAATACGACGTCAACAAACAACTGGCCTCGTTTGAGCAAATTCTGGCGCGCAATCCTGCGGGCATTCTGTTGCATCCGATGAACCCGGATCCGTTCATTGAGCCGATCAACCGGGCCGCCGAAATGGGCATCCCGGTCGTGACCTTTGCGGCCGACTCCCCGAACAGCAACCGTGTGTCTTTCATCACCTCCGACAACAACGAAGAAGGCAAGTACGCGGCTGATGCAATCGCCGAAGCCATGAACGGCGAAGGCGAATACGCGGTGCTGGAAAACCCCGGTCAGGATAACCACGACAAGCGTGTTGCCGCCTTTATCGCCCGGATGGAGTCGAACTGGCCAAACATGGAACTGGTCGCCCGTGCCGCCAGTAACCAGGACCCAACCCGCGCCTACAATGCGGTAATGTCGATGGCACAAGCCAACCCGAACCTGGGTGCTGTGTTTATGCCGGAAGCGAACTCTGCTTTGGGTGCTGCCCAGGCCGCGGTAGAACTGGATCGTGATATCAAGGTGTTCAACGCTGACGTTAACGCCAAAATCCTCGACATGATCAAGGCTGGCGAAATCTTTGGTGCGGTCAACCCGAACCAGGGTATCCAGGGCTATATGGGCATGATGATGCTTTACCTCGCATCGCGCCCTGGCATGATCGATCCGATGAACGATTATCAGCGCAGTGGCTTTAACCCGATGGGTGTCCCGTTCGTTGACAATGGCTTCTCCATAGTAACCGCCGAAAACGCCGATGACTTTTACTGGGGCGACTACCTCGAACGCCGCGGCACTCGGGGCATCAACGAGTAAGTCGGGTTTCCGCTAACGACAGACGGTAAGGATTCCAGATTCACTGGCAAGGGAGTTGCCTGATTACGGAAACAACGGGTCGCATGGTGCGACGCACTCATCCAGAAACAGTGTGCTCAGAGGAAGTGGTTATGACGGACAAGGCAGCCGATATCGTCCTGGAACTGCGAGGCATTGAGAAAGCTTTTGGCGCGACGCATGCGTTAAAAGGCGTCAACTTCTCGTTGCGCAAAGGGGAGATACATGCATTGGCCGGAGAAAACGGTGCGGGAAAATCGACACTGATGAAGGTGATTGATGGTATCCATCAGCCGGATCGGGGAGAGATATTGCTGCACGGTCGTCCCGTCACAATCGCCAGTCCATTGCAGGCTCAGAAACTCGGCATTGGGCTGGTGCATCAGGAAATTGCGCTGTGTCCCGACATCAGCGTGGCTGAAAACATTTCCATGCCGATGTTGAATGCCAGCAAGAAATGGTTTGTGAATTTTAAAGAGATCAGACGCATTGCCCGCGAAGCGATTCAACCGCTGGCCAACATCGACCCTGATGCAAAGCTGTGTGATCTCAGTATTTCCAATCAACAGCTCGTTGAAATCGCCAAGTCGCTGACACTGAAATGCGACATCCTGATTTTCGACGAGCCGACTGCTGCTCTGACAGAAAGCGAATCGAAGGCACTGTTTCGCATTATGCAGACCTTAAAGTCACAGGGCATCAGTATTATTTACATCAGCCATCGTATGGCTGAAGTGTTCGAACAATGCGATCGGATCACTATTTTGCGTGATGGTCAGTGGGTCTGTACTGACGTTGTGGCTGAAACGTCGCCTCAGGAAGTGGTGGGCAACATGGTGGGTCGGGAGCTTGGAAAGCTGTACCCGTCAAAGCTGGCCACACCCGCAGAATCGGGAGACGTAATGCTCTCGGTGAAAGGGTTTACACACACCAAACGATTCAAAGACATCGGTTTTAATGTTCACCGCGGAGAGATATTTGGCATCGCCGGTCTGATTGGCGCGGGCCGTAGTGAAGTCGTCAAGGCCATCTGTGGCTTGTACCCGAAAAAAGCCGGCACACTGAGCTTCATGGGTGAGACAGTAACAATCAACACCTATCAGGACAGCATTAAGCTCGGCATTGTTTACCTGTCGGAAGACCGTAAGGAAAACGGTGTCTTTCTGGACCTGTCGATCGCCGGGAATGTGTCGGCGCTTGATCTTGAGCAGGTCTCGCGACACGGCATCGTCAGCCGCCGCCTCGAATACAACCAGGCCGCAACGCTGGCGGAACAGTTGAACCTCAAGTACGGCCGCCTGGACCACCCGGTGTCATCGCTCAGCGGTGGTAACCAGCAAAAGGTGGCCATCGCCAAGATGCTGTCGGTGAAACCGAAGCTGATCATCATGGACGAACCCACACGCGGCATCGATGTTGGTGCCAAATCCGAGATCCACAAACTGATGCGGGAACTGGCAACGCAGGGCGTCGGCGTGATCGTCATATCGTCCGAATTGCCTGAAGTGGTTGGCTTGTGTGACCGGGTAATGGTGATGTGTGAAGGTGAAAGCCAGGGCATCGTTTCGGGCGATGACATTAACGAAGATCGTATTATCCGACTGGCCTCGGGGGTGTCTCTAACAGATACACCAGTGACCGAGACCAGAGTTCACCCAGTATCGGCATTCGCACAGGCGACCTGACGGGTAACAACCCACTGATAACGTGCTGCCAACAACAAAAATGGAATAGGAGTAGCCCAAATGACCGCGAATAACCCGACGGTGTCCTCGCAACCCGGAAAACAGAGTCTGTTTCAGGACATACGAAAAATGCGCGAGCTGACGCTCGTGCTGATCATCATTGCCATGTTCGTGGTCATGAGCTTCGCCTCGCCCTATTTTCTGACCTGGGCCAATATGAAAGCCATGATGTTGTCGTTCTCGACAGAAGGCATTGTCGTTGTTGGCATGACGATGCTGTTGATTGTGGGTGGCATCGACTTGTCGGTTGGTGCCGTCATGTGTCTGGCCATGGTGATGGCCGCCAAGCTGTTTGTTCTGGGCACCAACCCCTGGCTCGCCAGCCTGATGTCGATCGGCGCGTGTGGGGTAATCGGCCTGATCATGGGCAATCTGGTGACGCGCATCAAGATGCACCATTTTATTGTCACCCTGGCTTTCATGGGCATTGCCCGGGGCGCGTCGCTGGTGATTACCCAGGGCACGCCGATCTCGTTATTCTCGCTGCCACCGGAATTCAAGTTTGTCGGCCAGGGAACCATCTGGGGCGTACCGTTCTCGATTGTAATCTTCTTTATTGTCGTGATCATTGCCGATTATCTGCTGCGTCATGCCACCGCCTTTCGCAAAATTTTCTATACCGGCAGCAATGAACGGGCGGCGCAATTTTCAGGCATCAAGACCGACCGCATTAAAATCGGCGTGACCGTTCTGAGCTCCACGCTCTGCGGCGTCGCCGGCATTATCTATATGTCGAAGTTTGGTGCGGCCACACCGAATTTCGGGGTCGGCCTGGAACTGAACATCATTGCTGCAGCCGTGATCGGTGGCGCGAGCTTAAAGGGTGGGGAAGGCACGATTTTTGGCGCCATTCTGGGTATTGCCTTGTTGTCGGTGGTGTCCAGTTCGCTGATCCTGCTGAACATTTCGGTGTACTGGCAAGACCTGATCAAAGGGCTGATCCTGCTGTTTGCGGTCGCCGTAGATCACATTCTACACAACAGAACAGTGCAACAATCCTGATCCCGGGCAACGCCAAACCCCGTGATCTGAGTAACGGTTTATCAAAGAGGACAACGGACGCATGGACTATGACAAGGCACGCCTGTTCAGTCGAATACTGACCATGCATTACATTGAACAACACAACCAGTCCGACATTTCCCGCATGCTGGGTTTGTCGACGGCAAAGGTAAACCGGATCATTCGCCAGGCGCGAGATGAGGGGTATCTTGAGATCAATATCAGAACGCCGTTTCAGTCGCTGTTTGATCTTGAGCAGAAGCTGACCAGCCTGGTTGAGATACCCGAAGTGCTGGTGTGCCCGACTTTGTCTGATGATCCGAACACCGTGCTTCGCACCATGGGGGCCACTGCCGCCGACTATCTGCTGCAGCATCTGCGCGACGGCGATGTTCTGTGCATCAGCGGCGGCAAGCAGGTCACCGAAATCGTGAATGCGCTCAATCCGCAGCGAAAATTTGATGTCACTGTTGTTCCGGCGACCGGCGGCGTTCAGGGCAAGCATTACACCGATGTCAATCACCTGGCCATGGAGCTTGCCAAACGGCTGGGTGGCCAGGCCCTGCAATTGCACGCACCACTGTTCGCCGACAGTGTTGAAGAGCGCAATATGCTGATGAACATGCGACAGACACGGGAAGTGTTGGACCGGGCGCGGCACGCCGATATCGCGTTAATGGGCATCGGCTCCATTGTGCCGGATTCATCCAGTTATTTTGATCTGCGGTCCATGTCTGAAGCCGACCGCAAACGCCTGATTGAACAGGGCGCTACCGGTGATGTGTTTGCACACCTGTTCGATGTGAACGGCAAGACGGTTGGGCAGGAACATAACGAGAAACTGGTCGGCCTGACCTTAAGTGAACTGCGTGACATACCGCTGTCAGTCGGCGTAGCGGCATCGGGCAATAAGGTCAGCCCCATACTGGGGGCATTGCGCGGCCATTTCTTCAAGGCACTGATCACCGATGAGGTCACCACCAAACAGGTCCTGAAACTACTCGAAAAAGGAGTCTGAACATGAAATACAGAACATTGGGTTCAACCGATATCAAAACCTCCGTTGTCGGCTTGGGTACCTGGGCTATGGGTGGCTGGATGTGGGGTGGTCACGATGACAAAAACTCCATCGCGGCCATTCAGGCATCGGTTGACCAGGGCATTAATCTGATCGATACCGCACCCGCCTATGGGCTGGGGCGTGCCGAGGAGTTGGTGGGCGAAGCGCTCGTTGGCCGTCGGGATAAGGTGGTTCTGGCGACCAAATGCGGGATGATCTGGCACGACACCAAAGGCGAATATTTTGTCGAGGAGCACGGCAAGCCGGTTCACCGGTATCTGGGTGCGGAGTCGATACAGTACGAGCTTGAGCAAAGTCTGAAGCGTCTGAAAACGGACTACATCGATCTGTACATTACGCACTGGCAGGATGCCACCACCCCGGTTCAGGAAACCATGGAGAAACTGTTGGCGTTAAAGCAAGCCGGTAAGATCCGGGCGATTGGTGTCAGCAACGTCAACGCCGATGAACTGAACGAGTATCTAAAGTTTGGCCCGGTCGATGCCATTCAGGAACGGTACTCGATGCTCGACCGGGAGATCGAATCCACGTTACTGCCTATTTGCCAAAGCCAGGGTATTTCCACCTTGAGTTATTCCTCTATGTCGCTGGGGTTGCTGTCTGGGAAGATGACACCGGACCGTCAGTTTGAAGGCGATGACCAGCGCCTCAGTGACCCCCGATTCAGCGTCGACAACCGCAAGAAAGTCGCGGATTTCTTTGCCGATATCGAGCCGCTGTGTAATCGCCACCAGGTGACCCCGGCGCAGTTGGTCATCGCCTGGACAGTCGCCCAGCCCGGCATTACTTACGGACTGTGTGGCGCCCGCAATGCCAACCAGGCGATTGAGAACGCCAGGGCGGGTGAAGTTGACCTGCCCATGGATGACCTGAACGCCATCGACCAGGCCATTAAGCGGCACCTCGCTGATGTAGCCTGAACGGCTAAGCAGGAAAAAGCACCCGGTAACAACACATGCCGGGTAGCTGAGTTCACTTTCTACGTTGGGAACGATGTTATGAACGAGCATAGCAGGGTAGTGCTGTGGCAAAAATTGGCGGCGAGGGACAGCGTTTCGGTGATTGTAATCGGGGCGGGCATCAACGGCATCAGCGTGTTTCGCGAACTCAGCTTGCAGGGTGTTGATGTGATACTGGTCGATAAGGCTGACTACTGCGGCGGAGCCAGTGCCGCACCTTCGCGGATGATACACGGTGGTTTGCGGTATCTGGAAAGCGGCGAAACGGATCTGGTGCGCGAATCACTGGCTGAGCGAAATGCCCTGCTGCGCAATGCGCCCCATTTTGTCCAACCGCTACCGACCACTATACCCATCTTTTCCTGGCTGACAGGGGTTGGTTCTGCCATTTCGCGGGTGCTGGGCCGGGCCGCCAAACCTTCCCGCCGCGGAGCGCTGATCATCAAGCTGGGGTTGTGGCTTTATGATTTCTACACCCGGCGTCAGCAAGTGTTGCCCCGACATCAGTTTCACAATCAGATAGCAACTCATGAACGCTGGCCCGAACTGAACAAAGCACTGGTGTGCAGCGCCACCTATTACGACGCCTGGATTAGCTACCCGGAACGCCTGGGCATGGAAATGGTTCTGGATACCGTGCAGCAGTGTCCGCAAGCGCTGGCGTTGAATTATGTATCGGTTGCCGGGTTTGAAGACGGAAAGGTGGTACTGCACGACGAAGCCTCTGGTGAACAATGCCGTATAAAGCCAGACATCGTGATTAATGCCACCGGTGCCTGGATTGATTTGACCAATGAGGCGCTGACCGACCCAACGGACTTCATCGGTGGAACCAAGGGGTCGCACCTGATTGTTGCCAATGAACGGCTGCGTGAGGCAACGGGCGATCATATGATTTTCTATGAAACTCCCGACGGCCGGGTCTGCATCTTATTTCCGTTTATGGGCAATGTTCTGGTCGGTTCAACGGATTTGCCAGTCGATTCACCGGAGGGGAATTACTGCACACCCGAGGAAGAAGCCTACATTCTCAAGTCACTTGAATTTGTGTTTCCGGATATTCGGATTAAACCGGACGAGATCGTTTACCGTTTCAGTGGCATACGGCCTTTGCCGCGCAGCGATGCCGACCAGACCGGCCAGATCAGCCGGAATCATCTGTGCCGTCTCACCCCGCCTACCGAGCAACGATCGTTTCCGGTGTATTCAATGATCGGCGGCAAATGGACAACCTTTCGAGCATTTGGCGAGCAGGTTGCCAACCAGGTGCTGGCCCGGTTGGGCCAGCCACGCACCGTCTCCACCGGCCAGATGGCCATCGGCGGGGGGCGTGATTACCCAGCCGATGCTGTGGGAATTAACGCCTTGCTCACCCGGTGGTCGAATCACTACCAACTCCCGCTACCGCGCATTACGGACTTGTTTGAGCGTTACGGTACCCGGGCAGAACAGGTTGCTGACTATCTGGCGGGCGGGCCGGACCGGCCGTTGTCCAGTCAGGCGGATTACAGTGAGCGGGAAATTGAGTTTCTGATCGTGCAGGAAGCGGTATTAACCTTGAATGATCTGGTACTGCGCCGTACGTCGCTGGCCATCGCCGGCAAACTGACCGGGGAAACACTGGTGGAGTTGCAAACGCATTTGACCCGTATGCGTGGCCTGACGCCTGAACAGGCGCAGCTCATGCTGGCAGAAACCCAAAATTATCTGACCCACTTTCACGGATTAACACCCCGGCAGTTGGCGGACCCCGAGCACCACAAAGCACAGTCGGCCTAACTGGCACACCTCTGGAGAAAACACGATGTTTGATAAAAAGAAAGTACGCATAAACCGGTTGTTGAAGAACGGTCGGTGTCTGGATGTTGCCATCGATCATGGCGTCTGTAATGAACCGTCTTTCCTGAACGGTCTACAAGACATGGTTGCTGTTGTAGAGCAGCTGGTCGCCGCCGCGCCCGATGCCATTCAAATGAATTTTGGTCAGAGCGATTTGCTGCAATCCCTGCCCGGTAAGGACAAGCCGGCTCTGGTGATGAGAACCGACATGGGCAACCCTTACAACCTCATTCGGCACCGTTCGATGTGGTCCATGTTGCAAAGTGAAGACGAACCCATTCGAGCCGCTCTGCAAATGGATGCCGCCTGCGTTGTGGTTAATCTGTTTATGCTGCCGGATGAGCCGGAGTTGTTTCGCCAGTGCGTCAGCAACATTGGCAAGGTGCGAAACGACTGCGACAAATACGGCATGCCGTTGATGATTGAACCGTTGGTCATGCAGGCTCATGATGGCAAGGGCGGGTACATGGTTGATGGTGATCGCGAAAAGATTGTGACTCTGGTTCGACTGGCTCGTGAGATGGGGGCTGATATCATCAAGGCCGACCCGACGACGCAAGCCGAAGATTTTCACGAAGTGGTTGAAGCTGCTCGCTGCCCGGTGCTTGTGCGAGGTGGCGGTAAGGAGGACATTGAGGCGGTGTTTGGCAAAGCCGAACAGTTGCTGCGCCAGGGCGCTCACGGCATGGTATACGGTCGTAATATCTATCAGCACCCCGATCCGCGTCGCGTGGTTCAGGCGTTGATGGCGATGATTCATGAGGGTGCCTCTGCGGAGCAGGCGCTGGCGATGTACCGGGGCTAAGCCCTAGTTCGTTACAGCAACCCAAGTTGCCATAACCCGCGTCGGCAACCGGTGGTGCCTCTGTGGGGTCGGCGTGAATCCGTCCTTGGAGCCTAGGCCGCAGCATCCCTGCTGCGGACTTCCCCACAGAGGCACCACCGGCCGCCGACACTCGCATTGTGCAAACTTCGAATTTTGAGTACTAAGAACCAAAGAGATAATTGTCATGCCAGACGTATTAGCCCAACCCGCCTGTTTGCTGGGCATTGATTGCGGCAACACGGTGATCAAGGCTGCGTTGTTTACCACCGAGGGGCGGGAACTGGCGGTGCATGCTGAATCGGTGGACACCCTGCGCCCGGCGCCGGGTTTCGCGGAGACCGACATGGAGATGCACTGGCGGCAGTGCAGCTCGGCGATTCGGGCAGTGCTCACAGCGTCGGGCATTGATCCGGCGAGTATCGTTGGTATTGGTACCTCGGGGCATGGCAACGGGCTCTATACGCTGGATCGGGAAGGCGCGCCGCTGAAAGCCATCCAGTCCATGGATACTCGGGCCGAGCAGCAACTAGCCACCGGTGATTTGGACCATGCGGCCATTCTTGCCCTGAACCATCAGGGGATTTGGGCGGCGCAGACGCCAGTCCTGTTGCGTTGGCTGAAGACGTTTGAACACGCGACCTACCAACAGATTGGAACCGCGTTTTTATGCAAGGATTACGTCGGCTACTGCCTGACGGGGGAGCGCGGCTCGGATTACACCGACATGAGCGGCTGCGGGTTGCTCGACTTTGAACAAGGCAGCTACTCTTCCCGTTTATTGTCGTGTTTCGATTTGGCCGACGCTGAAGCCAGCTTGCCCCCGTTGCGGCACAGCACCGACGTGCTGGGCAGGGTAACGGAGGCTGCGGCGGAGCTTACCGGCCTGAAGGCCGGAACTCCGGTGGTTGCCGGGTTGTTCGATGTGGTCGCCAGCACCCTGGGATCGGGTGTTGAACGGACCGGTCAGGCGTCCATTATTGCCGGCACCTGGAGCTGTAACCAGGCGGTGGTGGACAGCCTGCCACCGCCCGGGTCGATTTTCATGCCCAGTCAGTTTGATCACTCCCGTTTTCTGGCCATTGAATCCAGCGCCACCTCAACCGCCAATCTGGAATGGTTTATTCGGGAATTTTGCGCGGCGGAAATGCAACAGGCACAGGCCGCAGGCTGCTCGGTGTACGACGTGATCAGTGAGCAACTGAAACGCATTGAATTACCCTCCGATCAGCCGCTGTTTCATCCCTACCTCTATGGTGCCGGGCAAGCGGCGCAGGCACGTGCCGGTTTTTACGGCATCACCGGCTGGCATGACCGGGGTTCTCTGTTGTACGCCCTGTTTGAAGGCGTGGTGTTCGGGCATCGCCAGCACATCGAACGACTCCAGAAAGCCGGGGTTCCGTTTCAATCGGCCACTCTGACCGGTGGCGGGGCTCGCAGCCGTTACTGGACGCAGCTGTTTGCCGACATTCTCGGCATCGAGATTCATACCGCCGCTGGCTCTGAAACCGGTGCCTTGGGCGCCGCCATTGCCGCAGGTACCGGCAGCGGCGTGTTCGCCCACTACGCAGACGGCTGTGCGGCGATGACCAACCGCCTGGAGAGCTTTACCCCCCGCCCCGACTTGAAACCGTATTTTGACCAGCGCTACCAGTGGTTTGTCGAGCTGTGGCACACCCTGGATCCGGTTTGGCGTCGTATGGCCCGGGGCTGAGGCCCCGTTTTCCTCTATTCCACGGTGACATCCCTTCTGTAACGCCATGGCCCTTCACCTGAAGACGGCCTGCATCTTTTTTATCGTTCCAGAATTATTAAAATGATACAAAACGTCTCATTATGGTGTTAATGTTTGTCTGATAGATGGCTTTACCCCTTGGGTTGGTCATCGGCGTTCAGGCTGATCTTTGGCTCACGCCTGAGAAATAAGACATCACAAAAGGGTGTGGGCCGGCGTGTCGGCACCTTGGGAGGGTCGGGATATGACTCATAGAATTGTGTTGCCTCGTATCATGGAGATCGGGGCGGGTGCCATCCAGAAAATGCCGGATATTCTGGGAGTGCTGTCCTGCCAGCGCCCCTTGCTGATCACCGATCCGATGATGGTTCAGTTAGGTCATGCCGGGCGTCTGACCGACATCCTGGAGACAGCAGGGCTGAGCTGCGCGGTGTTCGCCGACACCATGGCGGAGCCGACGGAAGACTCCTTGCAACCGGCGCTCGAACAGTTAAAAAGCGGCGATTTCGATGCGCTGATCGCGCTCGGCGGTGGCAGCGCCATCGACACCGCCAAGGCTTTGGCCTTGCTCGAGGCCCGGGGCGGTTGCATGGCCGATTACAAAGTGCCGCGCATTGTGGATGAGCCGGGTTTGCCGGTTATCGCCATTCCGACAACGGCTGGCACCGGGTCCGAAGCGACCCGGGTAACCATCATTACCGATGCCAGTACCGATGAGAAAATGCTGTGCATGGGCCTGGGCTTTATGCCGATGGCGGCGATCATTGATTTCGAGCTGACACTGACGGTCCCGGCGCGCGTTACTGCCGACACCGGTATCGATGCCCTGACGCATGGCATTGAAGCCTATGTGTCACGCAAAGCCAGCCTGTTCAGTGATGAGCAGGCACTGGCCGCCATCCGGTTGCTGGCGCCGAACCTGCGCAAGGCGTATCACAACCCCAACGACCGAGCCGCCCGGGAAGCGATGATGCTGGGCTCTACCCTGGCCGGCATCGCATTCTCCAACGCCTCGGTCGCCCTGGTGCATGGCATGAGCCGGCCGATCGGCGCGCACTTTCATGTACCCCATGGCTTGAGCAACGCCATGCTGTTACCCGCCATCACCGAGTATTCACTCAGTGCCGCAACGGCGCGTTATGCCACCTGTGCCCGCGCCATGGGGCTGGCCCGGGAGACCGACAGCGACGACGTCGCCAATACCCGATTGTTGGCGGAATTGCGCGCCCTGAACGCCGAACTGAAGGTGCCGACGCTGGCCGGGTTTGGCGTTAAGGAGAGCGAGTTCATGGCGTTGCTGCCGGTTATGGCAGAGCAGGCACTGGCCTCCGGTTCACCGGGCAATAACCCCAGGGTGCCCGTTCAGGAAGACATCATCGACCTCTATAAAACCGTTTGGCATCAGGAGTAAAAGCATGCAGGACCAACTGAATTTTATAAACAACGAACGTGTATCAGGCGAGTCTGAACGGTATCTCGACGTGCATGACCCGGCGACCGGAGAGCCCTGCGCTCGGGTGCTGATGTCTTCGGCCGATGACACGCGCCAGGCTATTGCTGCGGCCCAGGCGGCGTTCCCAGCCTGGTCGAAAACTCCCTCGCTGACCCGGGCCCGGGTCATGTTCCGGTTCAAGGCGCTGCTGGAAGAACACGAGGAAGAGCTGGCCGAACTGATCAGCCGTGAACACGGCAAGGTGTTGTCGGACGCACGCGGTGAACTGACCCGGGGCAAGGAAGTGGTCGAATTTGCCAGCGGCATGCCGCACCTGCAAAAAGGTGAGTTCAGTCGCAACGTGGGCAGCGGTGTCGATTCACATTCACTGATGATGCCGTTGGGGGTCTGTGTGGGGATTTCTCCCTTTAATTTCCCGGCCATGGTACCGATGTGGATGTTTCCCATCGCACTGGCGACTGGCAATACTTTTATTTTAAAACCCTCTGAGAAAGACCCATCGCTGTGCCTGCGACTGGCCGAATTGCTGCGCGATGCCGGGTTGCCACCCGGGGTCTTTAACGTAGTCAACGGCGACAAGGAAGCCGTGGATGTCTTGCTGACCGATGAGCGGGTGCAGGCCGTCAGCTTTGTCGGGTCCACCCCGGTGGCCGAGTACATTTATCAAACCGCCAGTGCCCATGGCAAACGGGCACAGGCATTGGGCGGCGCAAAGAATCACTTGGTGGTGATGCCCGATGCCGATATCGACCAGGCGGTCTCCGCGTTGATGGGTGCCGCCTATGGCGCGGCCGGCGAACGCTGCATGGCGATCTCGGTGGCCGTGGCAGTGACCGACGCGGTGGGCGATGCGCTGGTGTCCAAACTGAAGTCAAAGGTCGAGGCGTTGCGCGTTGGCCCCGGGTATGGCGTCGACACCGAAAACGACATGGGGCCGCTGATTACGGCTGAGCATCTGGCACGAGTGCGGCAGTTCGTTGATGAAGGCGCCGAGCAGGGCGCGCACCTGGTGGTCGACGGTCGCGATCTGACGGTACCCGGTCATCCGGATGGCTACTTTATTGGCGGTTGCCTGTTCGACCATGTGTCGTCTGACATGAGCATCTACCAGGAAGAGATTTTTGGCCCGGTGCTGTGCGTTGTCCGCGTCGCGGATTATGACCAGGCGGTGGCCCTCGTGAACGCCCACGAATACGGCAACGGAACCGCTGTTTTTACCCGCAGCGGCGATGTCGCGCGTCAGTACGCCGAAGACATTCAGGTGGGTATGGTCGGCGTAAACGTACCGATTCCGGTACCGATGGCGTTTCACTCTTTCGGTGGCTGGAAGCGGTCTCTGTTCGGGCCTTTGCACATGCATGGACCCGACGGCGTACGCTTTTTCACGCGGATGAAAACCGTCACCACTCGCTGGCCCGATCAGCAGAAACAGGCGGCTGACTTCGTGATGCCAACCATGAAGTAACTTAAGTATTGGAGTTCGCAACAGGTTAAGCGTCAGGTGCCGGGTATGCCTATCCGGGGAAGTCCGCAACATGGATGTTGCGGTCTAGGCCCCATGGATGGGTTTACGCCGACCCCGGATAGGCATACCCGGTGGCTGACGCGTATTCCTGGCAACCAAGCAAGACTGAACTCCGATACTTAAGAATTAACTCATCGCACAGTGTCCGGCGCCGATAGCTATCGGTTGCCGGGCCGGTCAGTTTGGTCAGAGACATGGGCGGCGTTATGGTAGAATTCTGCGCAATCTAACCGAGTGAGCCGACCGACCCGATATGACTAACCAGCGACGTGAAAAGGGATCGTCCATCCAGCGAGTCCTCGACATCATCAGAACCGTTAGCCTGACCGAGCGTGGCGTGTCGTTGCCGGCACTGATAGAAGAACTGGATATTCCCAAAGCCACCGTGCACCGCCTGGTGCAGCAGCTCGAAGAGGCTGGCTTCCTGCAAACCAACCTGCGCGGTAACGTGGTACCGGGCAGTCAGATGCAGGCCATTGCCCTGGGTGTGCTGAACAGCAATGAAGTTAAGATACAGCGCCAGGCCATTTTGCAGGGCCTCGCCCGGGAAGTGGACGAGACCTGCGGCATTTCCATCCCCGACGGCATCAACATGCTGTATTACGACCGGGTGCAGGCCAACTGGCCCTTGCAGGTGCATTTGCCGGTTGGCAGTCATGTACCGATCAACTGCACGGCCAGTGGCAAACTGTATCTGTCGTCGCTGTCCAAAGCTGCCCGCCAAAAAGTGATTCGTAACTTGCCGCTGGAAAAACGCGCGCGCCATACCATAACCGACCCCGAAGCACTGAATGCTGAACTCGACCGCATCAAAGCCCGCGGCTATGCGACCGACAATGAAGAATTCATCGACGGCATGGTGGCGGTATCGGTGCCGGTGTTGCGCGAGAACGGCCAGGTGATTGCCTGCCTGTTCAGCCACGGGCCGGTCATCCGGTGCTCTCTTGAGGAGCTGGAAGGCCACATTCCGGCCCTGCAGCGCGCTGCCAAAGAGCTGAGCCAGGTGCTCAGTGCACCGGGCGAAAAGTGAAATATATTTCAATAGTGAGACTATTTGTCTCATTATTTTGACTTTATTGTTTCGTGACGGTACGCTTCGGGGATAATAAAAAAGACCGGAGCGTTCAATGCCCTTTGCTGCTTCCATACCGTTACCCGACACCAGCAGGGATTCCTGTGAATCACTACGGTGTCTGGTCCGCCTCAACAACGTTATTGGAGAGAGCCCGGTCTGGTGTGCCGACCGGCAACACCTGGTGTGGGCCGACATTGAACAGCAACGGGTTTATCAACTCGACATCCCCTCCAACCACCTGACCGAGTTCCCGGTTGATATCGGCATAACGGCCCTGGTCCCCACGTCGTCGGGCGACTGGATTGCCGCGAGCCGGACCGGGTTGTATCGGTTAACCCCTGATTTTCAAACCGCCTATTTGCTGCTCGATCCGGAAGCGGATCGTCCGGGCATTCGATTGAACGACGCCATTGCCGATCGCCAGGGCCGGCTGTGGACCGGGTCTCTCTGCGACGACCGACTGGACGCACCGGTCGGTCGTCTGTTTCGGCTCGATCCGGATCTGCGTTGCACCCAATCGGACGCAGGGTTTGCGGTCGCCAATGGGCTCTGCACCAGCCCGGACAATCGCACACTCTATGCCGTCGACATGTTTAATCACAGCATTCGCCAGTACACCCACGATCCGGTAACCGGTGAGTTGGGTCCGGCCCGGGTCTTTGTGCAACTGGCAGAACACGAAGGCAAGCCCGATGGCCTGTGCTGCGATGCCGAAGGCGGAATCTGGGTGTGCCACTGGGGCGGTGGCTGTGTCAGCCGCTTTGATGCCCGGGGCCAGCTCAGTTACCGACTCCAGTTACCGGTGTCGCAACCGACTCGCTGTACTTTTGGCGGCCCGGACTTGCGTGATCTGTTCATCTGTTCAGCCCGATTCGGTCTGCCCGAAGCGGCGCTGGACAACGAGCCCCTCGCGGGCAGTGTTTTTACCGTACGGGTACCCTGGACCGGGTTGCCCGAGCCGGCTTTTGAGGCGGGCAAACTGCCAAGCTAGCCGGAGCGACGGAACCGCACCCTGAGTAAGTAACTCTTTATCGGAACCATCAAAACAATAAACCGGCGGGCTGACCTGTGCAGCGAAACCGCTTTCCGTAAAGCACTGTGGCAACCCAGGTTGCACAGGGGAGACCAACTCGATGAAACCAACCACACGACTGCGGGGGGCGCTGGCTGCGCTGATGCTCGCGCTCATCCCGATCGCCTTCGCAGAGAACGGCCCGGGCCTGGGTAACCTGACGTATAACGCCAATGAATTGTTTGAACCGGTGTCCATCATTGATGGCAGCATGGGTATTCCAGGTAATGGCGGAGATCCGGCGGCGCCCTTTGGCCTGACCATGGGCTATATGTTCAATGGCTATTTCGTCGGGGTGTTCGCACCCGATCACGGGCATTCATCCGGCGGCTGGCTGGTGCTGGATGTGTCCGATCCGCGCAATTTAGTCCAAGTTGTGCGGCAATACGACTCAACCTATGTGGGCAATGGCAGTGCCTACAACGGTTATGACGGCAATGGCAATCAGGATCCGAATTGGGTCGGCAATACCGGTGATTTCCGTGAAGTGCATGGCATGGGTTTCACCATTCAGGATGGCCGGTATTACGCGGCCATTCCGACTGGCTACGGGATTGAAATTTGGGATTTCACCGATGTTGGACCGGGCATTCCTCCGGTGCAAACGACCCGGTTCGACATTCCCGGCATTGCGGCGGGCAACTACACCGATACCTCCTGGCAACTGACCTGGCAAGCGCCATACCTGTACGTCGCCAATGCCAACCAGGGGATCTCGGTTATTGATACCAGCGACATCAACAATCCGGTGTTGCTGAGTAAAACGCCGATTTCCTTGCTCGGTGGTTTTCGCATAGGTCCGATCTTCGCCATGGGCAATCACATGATCGTGTCGAGCATGGAAACCAACGGACGCGCCGCCAGTCTGGATATCAGCGATCCGGCTCAGCCGAAATTACTGACCACATTCGCCGCTGGCCAACAGTTTTATGCCACCTGTTTTAACGGCTCCCAGGTGATGTTCACCAACCGCGGCACACCGGCCTACATGCAAGTGGTGGATATCACGGACCCGACGCAATTCGTCGAACTCAACCGGGACACCGTGCAACTGAACGAGGCACTCTATTGCGCGACCCAGGGCGACCGGTATTTCTCTGGCAATCAGGAGCAAGTCAGCATTGTCGACATGAGCGATCCGTCGAATCCGGTATTGATCGGAGAGGGGTCGCTGAACATCGGCAGTGGCAGTGATCACGGACAGGTCTCTGTGTTTGGCAACCTGGTGTATGTGGGTAACGATCACGGGAATGGCAATGGGTTTATCGTGCATCAGACGGCACCGGATACCGAGGGGCCTGCTGTGACTCAGGTCAGCCCTCGCGATGGCTCAACCCAGGCCGGACTGCTCAGTCGGGTGGGTTTGTCGATGAGTGACAGCATTTTAATCCGCTCTATGGATAGCAGCAGTTTTATCGTGCGTGAGCAAGGCAGCACCCAGCCCATTGCCGGCCACTACAGTGGCCAGGGCGACATCATCAACTTCTCACCAGCCACACCTTTGCAGGCCAATACCACCTATGAAGTGGTGGTGCCGGTTGGCGGCCTGGAAGACTGGGCGGGCAATTCGGTCGACACCGCCTTCTTATCCACCTTTACCACCGGGGATGGTTCAGGTTCGGGTGATTGCAGCGTGAATTGCCCGATTGGCGGAGGGTCCGCCAGTGCCAGTACCAGCCAGGCCGGGCACCCGGCAGCAGATGGTAATGACAGTGATTTCTCGACTCGCTGGACAGCCAGCGATGGCTCGGTTCCGCAGTGGTATCAGGTCGATTACGGCACGCCGTTGCAACTGTCCGGCGCGACCATGACCTTTGAATTTGGTGACCGGTTGTATCACTACGTGATTGAAGTCTCGACTGACGGCACGCAATGGACTCAGGTAGCGGATCGTTCCAGCAACACCGAAACGAGCATTCAACAAACCCTGACGTTCACGCCAACAACCGCGCAGTACCTGCGCATCAGGTTTACCGGTTTGCCATCGGGTTCCTGGGCAGCGCTGTATGAATTCTCGGCACTGGCGCCGGTAGCGGGCTGCACTCCATCCGGTAGTGAAGTGTGTTTTGTGAAACTCATTGCTGACTCTGAAGTCAACGGCGAAGCCTGGACCTCAGTCGCTGAACTCAGGGTACTTGATGGTGACTTGAACGCCCTGTCGGTCGCATCGGTGGATGTGCACTCTGTCGACAGCGAAGAGCTGTCTGGGGAAGACGGTTCAGCCTTCAATGCTATCGATGGCAATGCGGCGACGTTCTGGCATACCGAATGGCAAAATGCAGAACCAACGCACCCGCATCAGCTCACGCTAAAACTGGATCAGGCAAGAACGCTGGGTGGACTTCGTTATCTGCCGCGCCAGACGGGCGTCAATGGTCGCATTGCCAATTACCGGGTAGAAACCAGTACCAATGGCACCGACTGGACTCAAGTGGCCAGTGGTACCTTCGCCAACAACGCCACTGAACAGACCGCCCTTTTTGATGAAGCCATAGAGCCGCTGTCGGTAGCGTTGCCGTACCCGGGTGCGGTTCAATTCGGCCAGAGCATTACCTACACGGCTGAGGGGCAGGGCGGTGCGGGAACGCTGGAGTACGCCTTCGATTTTGGCGATGGCAGCGGCTCGACCGGGTTCAGCAACCAGGCCAGCGCAACGCACACCTACAGCCAGGCAGGTCACTATCCGGTGATCGTAACGGTTCGCGACGCCAACAACCAAACCGATACCGCCAACCGGTTGCAAACCGTGCACCGGCCTCTGACAGCACAGTCACCGACCCGGTCCAGCAGTCTGCAGGTAGCCAATGGGTCGATCTATGTCGTGAATACCGACAACGACAGTGTCACCGCCATCAACGGCCAGACACTGGTCAAGCAATGGGAAGTTGGCGTGGGTGATCAGCCTCGCACACTGGCGGTTGCCAATAACGGTAACCTCTGGGTAACCAACCAGGGCGACGCAACCCTGTCGGTACTGAACAGCAGCGGGTCTGTGCTCAATACCATCGCCTTGCCTCGCGGCTCACAGCCCTATGGCATCGTCTTCAGCCCGGATGCGACGCGTTTGTACGTGTCACTTGAAGGGCGAGGCGAGGTCGTTTCTCTGGATACCGGTACCGGCACGGTGATCGATACGCTGGCGGTCGGGCCGGATCCGCGCGGGTTGGCTGTTACCGCCGATTCCCAGGCACTGTATGTCACGCGCTTTATTTCGCCCCAGCTTCCTCAGGGCGAAGTGCGGAAAATAGAGACGGCAGGCTTTACGGTTGCCCAGGTGATCAGCCTGCAGAACGACACCACCACCATCGATGGCGAAGACCGGTCTGGCGGGCACCCGAATTACCTGAGTGCCATCACCCTGTCTCCGGACGGCGCACGGGCCTGGGTGCCGTCGCAAAAGGTCAATACCGATCGGGGCAGTTTCGTCTCCGGGCAACCGCTGACGTTTGAAAGCACAGCACGTACCATCGTCTCGCAAATTGACCTGACCACCGACACCGAAGACGCGGCCGCCCAGGTTGACTTCAACGATGGCAATCTGGCCAGCGATGCCGCCCTGATGCCACTCGGCGACTACGTCTTTGTGGCGATACAGGCCAATAACCGGGTCGACATTCTGGACGCCTATTCGGGTTCAGCCATGGGCTCACTGACGACAGACCGGGCACCCAAAGCCGTCGCCCTCAGTGACGATGGCAGCCGACTCTTTGTGCACAATTTCATGGGGCGCAGCGTCGAAGTCTTTGATACCAGCAATATTGTCAACGGCAGTGACTTTGTCGCGCCTACCATCGCGCAGATTCAAACCGTCAGTTCAGAGCAACTGGCCGCCAACGTCTTGCAGGGCAAACGCATTTTCTACAATGCGGAAGACACGCGCATGGCGCTCGACGGCTACATGGCCTGCGCCAGTTGCCACCTCGACGGTGATTCCGATCGCCGGGTATGGGACTTTACCGATCGCGGTGAAGGGCTGCGCAATACCCGCAGTTTGATTGGCGCCGCCGGCACGCGTGATGGCAATGTGCACTGGACCGCGAACTTCGATGAGATCCATGATTTTGAGAATGACATTCGGTCGGCCTTTGGTGGCACCGGCTTCCTCTCAGAGTCTGACTTTGCCGCTACAGCAGATCCGCTGGGGGCACCCAAGGCGGGCCTGAATGCGGATCTGGATGCGCTGGTTGCCTATGTCGATTCGTTGGCCGAAACGCCACCGAGCCCGTATCGCAACAGCGATGGCAGTCTGACTACCGAAGCACAGGCCGGCGCTGTGTTGTTCGACACGCTCAATTGCGCCTCCTGCCACAGCGGCGACTATTTTACCGATGGTCAGCGCTGGGATGTGGGTACTATCCAGGCCAGTTCCGGACAGGGCAGTGGCCAGTCGTTGACGGGTGTGGGCTTTGATACGCCATCCTTGCTGGGCCTCTGGTTCAAGGCGCCGTACCTGCACAACGGCCAGGCAGCGACGCTTCAGGACGTGCTCAACAGCAGCAACCACGGCGGCACCGATACCCTGACCTTGCAGCAACGCGATCAAATGGCTGCCTATCTGTTGCAGTTAGAAGGTCCGGACACGGGCTTGTCCGGTACGGCTCGTTTGCAATCCAAACTCAGTGGCCGCTGCGCTGATGTTGAGGCGGCGGGAACAACCAACGGAGACGATGTGCTGCAATGGAGTTGCCACAACGATGCCAACCAGCGCTGGCAGGTCGAGCCGACCAGTGCAGGATATGTGGAACTGACGGCTGAACACAGTGGGCTCTGCCTCGATGTGGATGGCAACAGCTCGCTGGCCGGCGCCAATGTGCACCAATGGACCTGCAGCGGTGGGGCCAACCAGCAATGGCGAACGGTAGCCACCGGCGACGGCTACTTTCAATTGCAGGCGCGACACAGCCAGTTGTGCCTGGGGTTGTTGAACAATGGATCCGCCAATGGCGTTACGCTTGAGCAGCAGACATGTTCGTCGAGCGACGGTCAGCGCTGGCGTCAGTTCTGACAGACAGCAGGCACGCCAAGCCGGCGTGCCTTTATTCAGGGTAATACCTGGTGTGCTACTGATACTTTTCCAGTAATCCATCAAGGCGCTTAATGAAGTTGTCAGTAGCGCGGGAATTTGGGCTGTCGACTGAAAACGTCTGGTGAAACATCAGCGTTAACGTCACTGCACCGTCACTCAGTGAGACGGTATAACCATCAAAACCGGTATCGGCGGTGAGGCCATCGAGCTCATAGCCCTTGTCGGTTTTTGTGCCGTTGTCGATCACGGTCTGGAAGGCACGCAAGGCGTTACCGGCTTCGATTTTTTCAGACATTCGGTCAGCCTGTGAAGGGTGAGTTCAGTCTGAGTCTAGTGTAATTGGCCTTGGCTTCCCAACAGCGTAGGCCTCAACCTGAAAATCGGGGCAAGCGGCTGATCACCATTGCAGCGACAAGCGACAAACCACCGGTGACTACCCAGGTCCATTCCCAGCCTCCGCTGCGACTGGCGACCAGTGCAACCAGAGGCGGGCCAGCAAACTGACCCAGAGATGACCATTGCTGCATCCAGCCGACGGTGGTTGAGACCGTATCCTCACTGGGTGCCAGCCTAACGGCAAGTGAAAACAGCACGCCGGGAATCACACCGCCGACCATGGAGAACAGCAAAACAGCACCGTAGCGAACCAGAGGCGCCGTGTCGGTCAAACTGGAAAACGCGAACAAAGTGCCGAGGCTCATCACACCAAAACCGGTGTACAACAATTGCCGGGCCTGAATGCCCCGGTGCAACAGATAGCCGGAGGCCAGGTTACCCAGAACGTTAATAAGCGCCACCAGCGCCGTAAGCGGCCCGATCAAAAGGGCGCTGAAACCGGCCTGACGATAGATGGATGGTAAAAACCCGATGACCGAGAGCCACTGGCTGGAATACATGGCGAAGATAATGGCAATCAGCCAGGGGCCAGGCGCCGCAAGTGTATCGGCCGGGCGTTGCCACCAAGGGGCCGATGGCGAAGTGGTGCTGGCTGACGTTGATTGCGGTTGGTCGGTGGGCACTGCGTACCACACCCAAACCAGCATCAGCATCGATATCAGCGCCAGCACTCGCCACCAGCCTTGCCAGCTGACTGCATCGATCACCCAGGGTGCGGTTAATAACGCCAGGCTGGTACCGAACCCCATGTAGCAGCCCCATAGCCCGAGGCGTTGGCTCAGTTTCTCGACCGGTACTTGGCGCCGAATCAGTCCCGGGGCAGGCAGTACAACCAGCAAAAAGCCAACCCCTTCGAGCGCACGCAAGGTGAGCAACGCCGAAACCGACGTCGCTTCAGCGCCGAGAAAACTGGCCAGTGCCAGGATAATCAGCCCGGCTATCATGCTGCGCCGTAGACCGACCGTATCGGCTGCCATACCCACCAGTAAACCCACTGTCATGCCCGCCAGTTGCACCAGCGACAACATAAACCCCGCTTGCAGCAAGGTGAGGCCAAGTGCCGTCTCCAGGGAGGTAATCGCCGGCGGCAATTTCCCCAGGTGAAGCGCTGCGGAAACACCAGCGATGATGACAGCAAACTCGGACGGAAAACGTGAGTGCGACATAACAGCAAGAGGCCTGAGTAGTGAGGGCAATGAAGAAGCCGGTACTTTATCAGCTCGGACCCGGCAGACAACCTTGAGTTTCACCGCAGCACTGGCTCAGGTGGTGCCCAGGTACTAGGCTTGTCCGATCATCGAACATTAATTAAGTCTGGAGTTTCGAAGTTGGCAAACAACTGAGTGTCAGGTGCCGGGTAACCCGATCTGGGGAAGTCTGAGGCATGGATGCCGAAGTCTAGGCCCCATGGATGGGTTAATGCCGACCCCAGATCGGGTTACCCGGTGCCTGACACGGACTCATGGCTCCGAGGTAAAACCGAACTCCGGAACTTAAATGACGCCAGCGATTAAGAGAGCGACCATTATGGATTCCACAATAGAAACACTTTGGCATCACGTCTATGGCGCGGATCATCCTGAAGCGCTGTCGCGATTGTCCGAACTGCTGGAAACCAGCCGCCAAACACTGGCGCAGCAACCAACGACGCCCGACCCGGACTGGTACCGCAACGCCATTGTCTATTCGCTCTACGTCGATGCCTTTGCCGGTGACTTTACCGGCCTGACTGACCGGCTCGACTATCTGGCGACGTTGGGCGTGAATACCCTGTGGCTATTGCCCATTCTGGATTCGCCGATGCGTGACCAGGGCTTTGATATTCGTGACTTCAAAACCATTCGGGCGGAATTGGGTGGCAACGCGGCCTTTACTGGTTTTATTCAGGCCGCGCACCAGCGTGACATTCGGCTTTTGTTCGACATGGCGGTGAATCACAGTTCCGATCAGCACCCCTGGTTTCAGGCCGCCCGAGCAGATCGGAACTCGCCCTATCGGGATTATTACATCTGGCATCCCGACCGCGAGCGTTACCAGGGTGCGCGGCTGATTTTTAAAGGCATGGTCAATTCCAACTGGTCGTATAACGAGGCGACCGATGATTATTATTTTCATCGCTTCTATTCGTTTCAGCCCGATCTGAACTATCGCAACCCCGATGTGCTCATCGCGATGATGGAGAATTTCCTGTACTGGAAAATTCAGGGTGTCGATGGGTTGCGCATGGATGCCATTCCCTTTATCTGGAAGGAGGAGGGCACCAACTGTGAAGACCTGCCCACCACGCATACGCTACTGAAACTGATTCGAGCCGGGCTTGATTATTGCGAGCCGGGCACGCTGTTGATCGCGGAAGCAAACATGAAACCCAAGGATGTCGTCGGCTATTTCGGCAACGACGATGAATGTCAGGCGGCTTATCATTTTCCCCTGATGCCGCAGTTTTATATGGCGCTGGCCGAGGGCAACCGGCGCTACATTGAAGATGCGCTGTCACCTTCAGTCACGCCAGCCATACCGGAGAAGTCCTGCTGGATGTCGTTTCTGCGCTGCCACGACGAGCTGACGCTGGAGTTCGTCTCGCCTGAGGTTCGCGAAAAAATGAACCGCTACTATCTACACAATCCGGAGTGTACTTTTCGTGAAGGGGAAGGGTTGGCCGGCCGGCTGTTCTACCTGGTGAAAGAAGACCCGGCCCAAGCCCTGCTGCTGAACGCCATGCTGTTTGCGACCGAAGGCTCGCCCATTTTGTATTACGGCGATGAAGTCGGCATGACCAACGATGAGACGTTTTATCGGGAAAACAGTGCCCGCACCGGTTTTAAGGACGCGCGTTTTATGAACCGGGGTGACATGAGCTGGAGCAAGGTCGACGCGGCCCTGAACCAGCCCGGGTCGGTCGAACATCAACTTTTTCACGGCGTTCAACAATTAATTGAATGGCGTCGCCGGTTTGCGGCCTGCTTTCATCGCAGTGCCCGTTTTCTAGCGAACCCGAACCCGGCGGTTTACAGCCTGGAACGAGACGCCAGCGGTCACCGGCTGGTCATTGTGCACAATCTTTCGGCAACGCCCGTTGAGGTTGAGATCGACCAGCCGATGACCGACCTGGCATCGAACCAGACTGTCATCGGGCCGATTGGGTTGCCGGCCTTCGGCTTCGTCTGGCTGGTCAGCGACACGACCGGTTAAGAGGATACCTCAGTGATCAGTTTTAGGGTGCGTTCCCAGGCAACCTTGGCTGAAACCGGCTCATAGGAATCGCGAATGTCGCAGTTGAAACCGTGGCCCGCCGGGTAGGTGTAGACCGGGAGTTTGGGTTGCTTGCTGCGTACGGTGTCGACGTTTGTCATGGGAATGCTCGCGTCCTGCTCTCCGAAGTGAAGGATGGTTGGGCACAGGGGGGAGGTGTCGGCGAATTCCGGAATGCGACCGCCGTAATAGCTGACCGCACTGGCAAGGTCGGTATTCTGGGTCGCGACCTTGTAGGCCAATGAACCACCCATGCAAAAACCGATGACGGAGACCGGACCGCGCGCTTTAAAATGGTCGATCGCAGCGGTGACATCCAGTAGGGCGGTGTCGAAACTGAAGTTAGCGAGCAAGGCACGGCCGCGAGCCACGTCTTCGGGGGCATAGCCCGTTTCATAGCCGGGCTCTAGCCGGTCAAACAACGCCGGTGCCACGGCGATAAACCCTGCGTCAGCCAACCGGTCGCAAACCGAGCGGATGTGACGGTTCACCCCGAAAATTTCCTGCAAGACAATAACGACGCCCCGCGGGGTATGGTCTGGCTCCGCGACGTAGGCCTTAAAACGGTGCTGGTCGCTGGCGGACAGTTCCTGAGTTTGTGACATGATCAATTTCCTGGTGAAGTTGGTGTGGCCGTCAGTGTAGCCAGCTTTATCCGCACTGGGCAGACTCAGCAGTGAAACTGAGCGTTCAGAAAGGAAACCGGACTGTATTTCAGCGAACCGATGGGCAAGGGGCAGGCAAAAAAAAGCACGGGACGATCGCTCGGCCCGTGCAAAATAACAACACAACAACAACGACAAAGAGGAGAGCTTGCACCAGCGTGGTGTTTGTCAGGTCACCACGCCGTCATGAAATTGGAGTGTTCAGGCGTTTCTTGGCGTGGCACGCGAGCCCAGAACATTCTGGATACCAGCGCGCAAGGACTTGAACAAGTCGCTTGCCTGCTTACGCAGGTATTCGTTGCGCAAGCGCATGGCTTCACGTTCGTAGTAGGCAACATCAACGTTGCCAAAACGGTCGGTCACGATTGCGGTTTCAGCTGTCGGGTTGGTCATCTCATGCTCCTGGGCGCTATGCCATTCTGGGTGGGAGGGGAGACCGGCGTTGGGTGCCCTCTTCAATTGCGGCGCATGATAAGAACCTGACCGTCTGGTCACAAACGATCAAATTTCAGGCTATGGGTGAGAAAAAGTATTTTATGCTGGCAATGGCCGGGCGGCCCAGGCGGTCGAATGCTGTGCGAGCCAGATATTATTTTTCGTGACGCATCAGCCAGGGCAAGGTCAGGCTGGTGAGCAGCACGGTGCCGACGGTTACCACCATCATGGCGGTAAACGCCCGGGGATCGGCGCCTGCTTCAAGAGCCTTTTGCATGATGACCATGGCAATTTCGGCCCTTGGGATCATGCTGACGCCGATCAGCAACGCCCCGTAGCCGCCGAGGCGGCGATAGGCGGGCAGGCAGGCACCGAGCATCTTGCCTGCGATGGCGGCTGCCAGCAGCACCACTCCGGGCCAGAACGCACTGGAAAAGGCCGTCAGATCAATGTGCAGGCCAAGGCCAATAAAGAAGAAGGGGGTGAACACCAGGTAGAGGCCGTTAAACACCACCCGCTCTTTGGCGGCCGCGGTATCCCGGCTGAACGCCAGCCCGGCCAGAAAGGCGCCTACCGCCAGCGACAGTCCACTGACTTCAGCCAGCGCCGCAATGATGAACCCGATCGACAGCATCAACACCATGGGTTCATGACGGGTTTCATAGCGTTCGACAAACTGGGTCAGGCGTTTTTCAAGGTAGACCGAGAATACCCAGCAGGCAGAGACAAACAAGATCAGGATGCTGAGCACTTTAACAAGGGTCAGCCCCACGTCCATCATTGCAATGCTCTCACCACTAGCCAGCAGCGGGGCCAGAGCAACCAGAATGGCCATCAGCACGATGCTGCTGATGTCATCGAGCTCCGCTACATCGACGAAGAGGTTTCCGCGCTCGGTAGTCAGTTGTTTGGCATCCTGCCAGATGGTGACCGTAACTCCCAGGCTGGTTGCGGTCAGGGCTACGCCGACAAAAATACTGGTTAGCAGGGAGAAACTGACCAGGTAATAAGCTGCCGCAAAGCCGAAGGCACCGCTGAACAATACATTCCACAACCAGATCCAGGAGGCATTGGGTAATTGCTTCAGCAGTCCGCTCAGGTCGCTTTCCAGGCCGACCTTGAATACCAGCAATACCAGACCCGCTTCGGCCAATAACCCCAGGCTGTGTCGGCTGCCCTGATCGAGCAGTGGCACTTGGGTGTTCAGCCAGCCCAATAAAGTGCCTGCCCCAATATAGATGACCATTAACGGCATAAATCGTCGAATAAATACGCCACGGACGAGCAGGGTGAATATCATCAGTACGCCCACCAGGAACAGTGAGTAGGCAGAGGGAAGTTCTGGCAACGACAGAGCATTCATGGCGAGACTGACGAAAGGGAATGTGGCCTCAGTGTAACAGATCGGCCAGCGACGCCAGGCTGATTTAAGTCAGTAGAACCGCTGCGTTTAAGACGCGGGGCGATAGCGGTGTCTCAGTCTTACATACAACGTGCGCTCCACGTGGCAAACCAGGTTACCCTCTCGGTCGCGCACATTAACGGTAAACACCGGGAAACATTTTTCGCCACTGGCCGTGGCCGCTTTAATGCTATGCAACTGGTCGTCTTCAATATGAAACTCGGCGGTCAATCGCCCTTTACCGGGAGCAATGTACTCGATGTCTGCTTTTTTATCCCAGATCAGGTAACGGTCCCAGCCCAGGCAGCCAAACAGCATCAGGGCATAGAGGGGGTCGGTCATCGCATAGAGGCTGCCACCGAACTGCGTGTTGTTGATATTGCGAGTCCAGGGGCGCCATTTCAGATCCACCCGGGCATAGCGAAAGTCGGGGCTAATGGTCACGATTTTCACTCCAGTGAACAAAAACGGTGGCCAGAGGTTCATGACCCAGCGAAACAAAAATGGATGGCGAAAGAAGAGGTTGCGCATGAATCAGCCTACTCGGTCAGTGAATAGCGGCTGAGTATACTGGACAGTGCCGGGGGGTATAGCACCCCGGGCTTATCTATGAAGCAGTGTGTATAAAAGAGTCTTAGAACCGGCGTTAGCGCCCATCGAATGCGGAGAAGGTGTTTATGCATCCGATGAGCGAGGTTATGGGCTACGCCACTTCGTGGTCGAGTGGTGCTTTGGGCAGGATACGCTGGCTCAGGCTACCCAGTCGATCCATGTAGGTCACCACCACCGGCACGACCACCAGCGTCAGCAGTGTTGAACTCAGCAAGCCACCGATGACCGCGTGTGCCATGGGCGCGTTCTGGCCGCTGCCCGCGTGCAGGTTAAGGGCCATCGGTAACATCCCAAAGGTCATCGCCAGGGTAGTCATGATGATCGGTCGAAACCGGGTGGTGCCGGCCTGAACCAGGGCATCGTACAGGTTAAGGCCTTCACGCTGGCCCTGGTTGGCGTTGTCGACCAGCAAAATGGCGTTCTTCACCACCAGCCCCATCAACATGATGAACCCGATCATCGAGTACATGTTCAACGTGGTGCCCCCGACCAGCAAACCGAGCAAGACACCGACCAACGCCAGCGGCAGGGCGGCCATAATCGCGATGGGCTGAAGGAAGCTGCCGAACTGAGAAGCCAGCACCAGGTAGATGAAGACGATGGCCAACAACAGTGCAGACCCGGCAGCCGCCGCCGTTTCTGCAACCTGCTCGGCGTCGCCACCCATGCTGGCACGGTAACCGGTGGGCAGTGACAGAGCGTCAATCGCTTGCTGTAACTGAGGTGTCACGTTCCCCAACGGTACGCCAGCGATATTGGCCGACAACGTTACCTGGCGCGACAGATCCAACCGGTTGATCTCGGAAGGGCCGGTCGATTCGACGATGTCAGCGACCTGATCCAGCCTTACAATCGACTGGCTACCGGTGGCCCCGCTTTGAGAAATGGGCAGGCTTGCCAGAGCATCGCGATCGTTTCGGCTGGGCTCGGGCAGACGAACCACCAGGCTGAAACTGCTGCCTGCCGGGTCGGTCCAGTCACCGACTTCCTCGCCGCCCAGCATGGGCCTCAGGGTTGCCCCAATTTGCTGCAGACTGACACCGAGGTCACTGGCGGCATCACGATTGATCCGGACACCCAGCACCGGTTGCGAGGCGGTCAGGCTGGATTCGATGTCGGTCAGTCCGTCAATGTCCACCATGGCGGCACTGAGCTGGTCAGACAGTCGACGCAAGGTGCCGAAATCGTCGCCATACAGGTTGACCTGCACCGGCGCGGTGACGCCTCCACCAAAGCCATTGGCGGTACCGACTTTGACATCGATGCCGGGAATGGTCTCAAGCGCTTCGCGAATCGGAATGGCCAGTTCAACCGGGGTTCGGCTGCGTTCCGAGGGCGGTACCAGGGACACCATGACCGTGGCGGCGTTGCTGCCCTGTGCATTGGTGCCGGCGTTGACGGTGGTGTAGGTACCGGTGACTTCGGGCAAGCCTTGCAGCAAGGTACTGACCTGGCGCGCTTTGCTCGCGGTGTATTCGAGGCTTGAGCCATCCAGGGTTTCGAGGTCGACTTGCAATTCGCTGGTGTCCGTTGCCGGTACAAATTCGACCCCGACCAATGGAAAGAGGGCAAAACTGCCGATCAGAGCCGACAGTGCCAGCGCCAGTGTCGACTTGCGATGGCGCAAACTCCAGCGCAGGACAGTCCGGTAGCCGTTCTGAAGGCGGGAAAACAACCGGTCGAACGCCGCGACGGCTCTTCCCAGCGGGCCACGCTTCGCATTGGGTTCTGCCGACGGGTCATACCAGACGCTCGACAGCATGGGGTCCAGCGTGAAGGCCACGAACATGGAAATCAGCACCGCCACCGAGACAGTTACGCCAAACTGCAGGAAAAAACGCCCGAGAATGCCGTCCATAAAGGCGACAGGCAGGAAGACGGCGATGATCGACAGGGTCGTTGCCAGAACTGCCAGTCCGATCTCGTTGGTGCCATCCAGCGCTGCCTGGCGGTGACCTTTACCCATGTGCAAATGACGCATGATGTTTTCACGGACCACGATCGCATCATCGATTAACAGACCAACCGCCAGCGACAGGGCCATTAACGACATCATGTTCAAAGTGAAACCAAAAAAGTGCAGCGCGATCATGGTTCCGATGATGGAGATGGGCAGCGTCAGGCCGGTAATGATGGTTGAGCGCCAGGAGTTGAGAAACAAAAATACAATCAGTACCGCCAGCGCGGCCCCTTCAACCAGCATGTTCTGCACAGCGTGGAAAGATTGCTCAACCGGCCTGGCGTTATCGCGCACGATTTCCAGATGGACATTCTCGTTGGCCAGTTCCGCTTCCAGTCGAGCGACGGTGGCTCGAACAGCTTCGGCAACCCCGACGGTGTTAGCGCCCTGAGTCTTGATGATGTCGATCGCCAGTGCCTGGGTGCCATTCAGCAATGCCATGCTCTCCCGATCGGCCTGGCCACTTTCTACACGGGCGACGTCGCCCAGCCGAATCGGCTGGCCACCCCGGCGCGCGACAATAACGTCGAGAAAATCATCCATTCGCTCAATTCGACCTTCAACCTGAATGGCCTGAACGGTTTGCTCAAATTCCAGTGACCCGGCGGGTAGGTTCTGGTTTTCCTGAGACAGGGCGGCGGTTACCTCGCCAATGCCGATGTTAAAGGCGGTCAGCTTGTTGGGGTCAATCAGAATACTGACTTGCCGGTTGATGCCACCGATAACGGTGGCCTCACCGACTCCCTGTATGATGGAGATTTGCTGGGCGATGATGTCTTCGGTCAGTGCCGTCAGCTCGCCTGCGGACAGCGAATCGGAACTCACCGCGAGTGACATGATCGGCAACTGAGCAGGGTCAAAGCGCAGAATCATTGGGTCGTTGGCGTTGCTTGGCAAAGTACCTTCAAGCGTCGCCAGTCGGTCGCGGACCTCCTGGGCGGCTGCGCTGGAGGCAACATCCATATCAAACATCAGGATGATTAATGCCTGGCCAGCGCGAGCGGTAGACTGAATGGAGTCGATGCCACTGATGGTGTTGACCGATTCTTCAATTGGCTCGATCACATCCTGTTCAACTGCCTCTGGCGCGGCACCGGGGTAGCTGACCACCACGGCAACCACCGGGAAGTCGACGTCCGGTAATTGCTCGATCGGCAAACGCTGATAGGAATAGAAACCAAACACCATGATGGCAACCATGATCATGGTCGCGAACACGGGCTGGTTAACGCTGATGCGAGTCAGAAACATCAGTTGCCTCCTGCGACGCTAATGCGATCGCCCGCGCGTAATTCCGGCAGGGGCGCTGAAACCAGGGTATCGCCCAAGGCAAGGCCTTCGGCGATTTCAAGGCGGGTACCGGATTCCCACTCGCCAGCGACGGTTACCGGCTGACGCACCAGGTGGTCGTCTTCCAGAAGCAGCACGAAATCACCCTCAGCATCGGACCGGACGGATTCGGCGGGTACCGACAGGGCATTGTCGCGTGCATTGATCACGATGTATCCGGTTGCAAACATGCCGCCGCGCAGGCGTGCATCTGGCTCGGTGACCCGGATGTACACCGGCAGCGTCCGGGTTGCATCCAGCGCGACCGGGTTGATGCGGTCAACCGTGCCCTGCAGGCTGAACGGTTCGGCACTGTCGACTTCAATGGTGACAGCCTGACCGGCTTTAACCAGGGTAGCGGCATTGACGGGCAGGTTGGCCTGCATTTCCAGAGCGGCAAGATCAACCAGCGTCACCAGCGGTGTGCCGACCGATACATATTGCCCGGGTTCAACCGACCGGGCCGACACCTGGCCACTGAACGGAGCACGAACAACGGCATTGGCAACCGCCCGCTCTGCGGCGCGGATTTGCCATTCCTGAGTGGCCAGGCTGGCACTCTGAGCTTCGACATTGGCACGCAACTCTTCGATGGACGACGCCGGGCTCAGGCCCTGCTCAGCCAGACGCACGCCCCGGTCGAGGCTGTTTTGTGCCAGGGTCAGCTGAGCCTGAGTTGCCCGCGCTGTGTTCGTAAGCTGGTTCAACTGGTTGGTCAGATCGGTGGCATCCATTTCAACCAGCACGTCACCCTGTTCGACGGTATCCCCAGGGCGAACCGCAATGCGCAGCACCGGGGCATTCACCTGAGACGATAGCTGTGCTTTTTCCACCGGGCTCAGTGTGCCCGTTACCCGCAGCCGCTGTTCCAGGCGCTGAGGCTCCAGCGTTGTGGTCTCGGTCGCACTGATCTGTAACACCGGTTCGGTGTCTTCCGGTTCAGCCGGGCCGGCTTCGGCGGGCTCCGGACTTGCCTGCATGGCAAACACCAGCAAGGCGACGCCAATGACAATCAGGGCGAGCAGCCAGGGCCAGCGGCGGCGTTTTTGGGGCGCTAGCCCCTGTCTTTGACGTTCGGCGTTCATGAGTTCGCGTTTGCTCATTGCCCAGTCGGGTTTGGCATTTGAAGGGGTATCTGCAGTCATGGTTGAATCCGGTGAATCAGTGAATCGGTCAGTGGTGGCGTATCAGGCAAACGGATGGAAGCGGACAGACTGTTATTTTGAAGGAGGCAACTTCTCGGCCCAGGCCAGAGACGTTTCCGAAGCAACCCGGTAACACTCAGCCAGGTTGGCGATGCGCTCGCGCGCGACGCTTTGTTCGGCAGGGATTGCATCCCGTGCTCCGGTGATCTGATCAGAGACTTGCTTCATACGTGCGCTGACTTTAATCGCCATCTGGCGGTATACATCGGGCACCAGTTCGTAGAAATCCTGGCGAACGCCGGGCTTCGTCGTTAGCCGGATAACCCCTTTCTCGGCCAGTAAGCGGGCATTGGTGCTGGCACTGGCTTTGCTGACCTGCAGCCGTTCGGCAATGCCTTGCAGCGAGTGAGGCTCATCCTCCACCAACAGCAGCCCGAAAATGCGGCCTGCAATGCGCGGCGCGCCATCGGCCTGGTAAATCAGGCCCATCATTTCGATGAAGTTTTCAATTGGGTCGTTCATGGCAGTCCCCTATCAATTGACCTTAGTTTGATATGTTTAGTTCGTTCAGTCAATACTAAACAATATTAACAAGTGATGACAACGCTGAAATATAACCGGCAGCGAGTAGTGGGGCTCGGCCTGGGAAGGTGAATCACGCATGAATTGAATTCACCTGTGGCATGAAAACCCATCGTTTGTTACCGATCGTAAGCCTCCCTATCATGGGTGTCATTGAAGGCCTCAGCGCCTAACCGTACACGCACATGACATTGTCTGGAGGCAAACATGGCACACTCAAACGAGACCGAATTCAAAGCCGTAACCGATTCCTGGGGCAACCCGGATGTGGCTTACTACGAAGCCGAAGCGATGAGAATGCGTAACGAATACTTGCGCTCGGCTGCCCTGAAAGGCTTGGCATCTGCCAAAGAGACTCTGGTCTCCTGGTTCAGCGCCCCGTCTCGCACGCACAGCGCCTGATCGACCTATTTTTGCTTTATCGTTGTTAGTTTCCAGCACGTGCTCCTTCGGGGCCGTGCTTTTTTGTTTTGTGCTGCCTGCGCATGACATTTTGCCGCCTGACCCCCTATAATCCCGTCTCTTCAAGCCCTTCCTGTTTATTGCATCGCTGATTTCCGAGGTGTTATGTACCCGATCGACCTGAATGATCTGCGCCAGTCCATCGTGGCTAATGTGGCGGCTTCACTTGCCGAAGACGTTGCCAGCGGAGACATCAATGCCGCTTTGATTGCTGAGCAAAGCGAAGCCCATGCGCGAGTGATTACTCGTGAGACGGCCGTCATCTGCGGTGTCGACTGGGTGAATGAGGTGTTTCATCAGTTGGATCCCGACGTCACGCTGGAATGGCATGTTCGGGATGGCGACCGGGTAGCGGCCAATGACACCCTGGTAGAGATCAACGGCAAAGCCCGGTCGCTGCTGACCGGTGAACGAGCGGCTCTGAATTTCCTGCAGTTGTTGTCGGCCACAGCGACGCGCGCGGCGCATTTCGTGGCCATGCTCGAAGGCACCGGCGTAAACCTGCTCGATACCCGCAAGACACTGCCCGGGCTGCGCCTGGCGCAGAAGTATGCGGTGACTTGCGGCGGTGGCCAAAGCCATCGGATGGGCCTCTACGATGCGTTTCTGATCAAGGAAAATCACATCCTGGCCTGTGGCGGTATAGGTGCGGCGGTGACAGTGGCCCGTGACCTGGCCCCGGGCAAGGCGGTTGAGGTGGAAACCGAAAACCTGTCTGAACTGGCCGAAGCGCTGGAGGCCGGTGCGGATGTCATCATGCTCGATAATTTCAGTCTTGAGGATACCCGCACAGCGGTGGCAACCACGGCTGGCCGGGCTCGTCTGGAAGCCTCGGGTAATGTGAACGCCGATACCCTGCGTGGCATTGCTGAAACCGGGGTGGATTATATTTCGATGGGCACCCTGACCAAGGATGTCACCGCAATCGATCTGTCGATGCGCCTGTTCATACAAGATTAACAGCCGTATTTCGCTCAGGAAGGCTGGTACCAGAACCGGCTGTCGTTAAGCGGGGTCTCGGGAGGCAACAGCGGGTTGGTCAGTTCTATGACCCGGCGCTCCTGCAGGCGAGCGCGTTCGATGGATTCACCGTGAAAGCGCCAGAAAATGGCATCGAAGCTGCCATCGTCGATCATTCTCAGCAACCCGGTTTCCAGTCGTTCTGCCAGAGCGACGTTGTCTTTCTTGACGAAGAAATAATAGGGCCAGGGGTAGTACAAGAGCAGATTGGGCTCAATGGTCAGGTTGGGCAATACCTCCCGCCGCATTTCCCATTCGTCGAACACCTCACCGATACCGCGCGGAAAAATATCCACCCGGCCAGCATCGATCATGCGAAACAGGCTTTCGTATTCGCTGGTCGATACCCGCAACCCGTTGGCTTCAAATACCCGTATGTCTCCCCACCCAATGCCTTGCGCCAGTGAAAGCTGCGCGAGGTCTTCCAGGTCTTGTACCTGGTCAATTTTGGGCAGACTTTCGGCCCGGGTCAGTGCGATGCGATACGACAACAAGCCTTTGCGCAAGGGAATACGAATAGGCCGGAGGAAGGTTTCGCGTTCAAGGGAGGTTGAGGTCCAAATCACGTTCGGGGTGCGCCCGGCCATCAGCTCCTGCGAATAGCGCATGGACGTCATGGGGGTCGACGCGGCGTGCATCTCGAAGGGGCCAAAGTCGGCTTCGGTTTTTTCCAGGGCGGTGCGCAATATGAGTGTGAGGTCGTCAAAGCGACGATCCAGTTCAGATTCACTGGCGGGGTAAACCACAGCGAGTTCAGCGCGAACACTGGTCACGATGGTCACAAACCATAACATCACCAGAGTTCGCACCATTCGGGTCACCCTACAACGACAAGCCTTACCGCAGATTAGTTGAACGGCTGGGGTTGTCAAAGGAGTGTGGGCGCGTCATGAGGTAGAGCTCTGGTTTCGGAGGCTGAACTGGCTACAACGCCTTGAGCCCGCGACGGATGGCAGGGTTGCTCTTGCAGGGGCGCCGTGAATACCTCCGTGTAGGCTTAACTTCGGGATATGAATCCCTTCCATGGGAATCACCCTAAGGGCTCGCTGCGCTCATGCTAAAACGCTCCCGGCGTTTTAGTCCATGCCTCAGATACCCCCGCAAAAGCAACCCTGCCACCCGCCGCTCGCATAGTGCAAACTCAAAAGCTGACCTCTAACTCATGACGCTGTCGAACAGATTTAACCAACGATCCCTTGCTCACGCCAAAGCGCCAATTGCTCTGCATCGCAATTCAGCAGGCCCGTTAGAACCCGGTCGGTATCGGCACCCAGTGACGGCGGCGCCTTGTCGTACTGAACCGCCGATTCGCTGAACCGGATCGGGTTGGCGACTGAGGGCACCTTGCCCAGTTCAGCCTGGTCCAGTTCTCGCTTCAGTTCGCGGCTTTGAACCTGGGGGTCGGCGAATACTTGCTCCAGGGTGTTGATCGGGCCGCAGGGTACGGAGACTTCTTCCAGGCGGGCCAGCCACCAGTCGCGGGTCTGGGTTTTCATCAGCTCGATAACCACCGGTAACAGGGTTTCTCGGTTGGCAACGCGTGCCTGGTTGGTGGCAAAGCGTTCATCGGTGGCCAGGTCGGGTCGGCCGGCAACGTCGCAGAAACGCTGGAACTGACCATCGTTGCCGACAGCGAGAATGAGGTAATCGTCAGCCGTTGCGAATGCCTGGTAGGGCACGATGTTGGGGTGGGCGTTGCCGAGGCGCCCCGGTGAGTTGCCGGTGGCCAGGTAGTTCATCGCCTGGTTGGCCATGGCCGCGACCTGAACATCCAGCAGGGAGAGGTCGATGTGCTGACCGAGGCCGGTGCTGGCGCGAAAGTGTAGGGCAGCCTGAATGGCGTTGGCGGCGTAGAGGCCTGTTAAAATGTCGGACAGTGCTACACCGGCTTTCATCGGGGTGCCATCGGGTTCGCCGGTGACACTCATCAGGCCGCTCATGCCCTGTATCATGAAGTCGTATCCGGCGCGGTGTTTGTAAGGCCCGGTTTGGCCGAAGCCGGTGATTGAGCAGTACACCAGACGCGGGTTGATGGTCTTCAGACTGTCGTAGTCGAGCCCGTATTTTTTCAGGCCATCGACTTTGTAGTTTTCGACCAGTACGTCGGCGTCGCGAATCAGGTCGCGTAACAGTTGCTGGCCTTCCGGTTTGGTGAAGTCGATGGCGATGGACTCTTTGCCCCGGTTGGCGCTGTGAAAGTAGGCGGCGACGCGGTGGTCGCCCTCGCCCAGAAACGGCGGGCCCCAGCCCCGGGTGTCGTCACCCTGGCCGGGCCGTTCTACTTTAATCACTTCGGCGCCGAAGTCGGCCAGCATCTGGGTGGCCCATGGGCCGGCCAGAATGCGGCTCAGGTCGATGACCCGGATGCCGCTCAGGGCGCCTTTTACTGCTGTGTCGCTCATTAGCCGAACGCCTGAATGCCGGTTTGGGCACGGCCGAGAATCAGGGCGTGGATGTCGTGCGTGCCTTCGTAGGTGTTAACGGCTTCGAGGTTCATGACATGGCGAATCACGCCGTACTCATCGCTGATGCCGTTGCCGCCGTGCATGTCGCGGGCGACCCGGGCGATGTCGAGCGCCTTGCCGGCGTTGTTGCGTTTCATCAGAGAAATCAGTTCGACCGGGCAGGCGTCGTTATCCATCAGTTGACCCATGCGCAGGCAGCCCTGCAAGCCGAGGCTGATTTCGGTTTGCATGTCGGCCAGTTTTTTCTGGATCAGCTGGTTGGCCGCCAGTGGCCGGTTGAACTGAACCCGGTCCATCACATAGCTGTGTGCGGCCAGCCAGCAGGCTTCGGCGGCGCCCATGGCGCCCCAGGCGATGCCGTAGCGGGCTTTGTTGAGACACCCGAACGGCCCTTTGAGGCCTTTGACGTTGGGCAGAATGTTGGCTTCGGGCACATAGACATCTTCCATCACGATTTCGCCGGTGATCGAGGCACGCAGGCTGAATTTGCCTTCAATTTTGGGGGCGCTCAGCCCTTTCATGTCGCGCTCGAGCACAAAGCCGCGGATTTCACCGTCGAGCTTGGCCCAAACGACAAACACGTCGGCAATGGGTGAGTTGGTGATCCACATTTTGGCGCCGTTGAGAACGTAGCCATTGTTGGTCTTGACGGCCTTGCTCTGCATGCTGCCGGGGTCGGAGCCAGCATCGGGTTCGGTCAGGCCAAAGCAGCCGATCAGTTCGCCGGTGGCCAGTTTGGGCAGGTATTTCTTACGCTGTTCTTCGCTGCCGTAGGCGTAAATAGGGTGCATGACCAGGGAGGACTGCACGCTCATGGCTGAGCGGTAGCCGCTGTCGACCCGTTCAACTTCGCGGGCGATCAGGCCATAGGCGACGTGGCTTGCATTCACGCAACCGTATTCTTCCGGCAGCGTCACCCCCAGCATGCCCAGCTCGCCCAATTCCAGCATGATGGCCGGGTCGAAGCTTTCATTGCGGTTGGCCATTTGCACGCGGCTGGCCAGTTTGTCCTGGCAGTAGGCGTGGGCGGTATCAAGAATCATGCGCTCGTCGTCATTCAGTTGAGCAGCCAGTGCAAAGGGGTCTTTCCAGTCAAAATGTGCGGTAGCCATGAGGGTGCCTCTTGTTTTGGTGTCTGTAGTTCGTGTCAGTCGCCGGGTGCGCCTATCCGGGGTCGGCGTGAATCCGTCCATGGAGCCTAGGCCGCAGCATCCATGCTGCGGACTTCCCCGGATAGGCGCACCCGGCACCTGACACTTGGCTTGTTGCCAACTCCAGACCGGGTGTTTTAAGTGGGGTTAAAGATAGCTCAAGTTCTTGAATATCCGTATTATATTGTTTTTATATTTTCTATATATTTAAAATATAGCTGTGAGCTGTGAGCTGTGAGCTGTGAGCTAGAGGTACGTTTATGCGGTTAGACAGCATCAGCCGGTTGCGGTATTTCAACGACATCGCCATAACCGGCAGTTTTTCCCGGTCGGCCCGGCGGTTGGGGATTGCTCAGCCGGCGTTGAGTATCGCGATCAAAAAGCTGGAGGAAGAGACCGGGCTGAAGCTGATTAACCGGGCCGACCGGCGCATGACGCTGACGTCGGACGGTGAGGTACTGCTCACTCACGCCAGGCGCATTCTGGAAAGCCTGACCGACGCGACGCGAGAACTGAACGAGTTGCAGGGGCTGGAGCAGGGTGAGGTGAAGCTGGGTGCGTCGGCGATGCTGTCGACGTATTTTCTTCCGCCCTACTTGCTGGCGTTCAAAAAAGCCTACCCGGGCATTCGCCTCCGGCTGTATGAAGCCGGTACGGATACGCTTGAGCAGTTGGTCATTAATGGCGAACTGGATTTGGCGCTGATTCGCTCGGAAAAACCGCACGACCAGATTCGTTATGCCTCGCAGCTGTCTGAGCAGGTGGTTGCCTGCATGCCCAGGCATCATCACCTGGCTGAGCAGGAGTCAGTCAGTATTGAGGCGTTCTGCCAGCAACCGACGGTGATGTTTCGCAGTGGTTACTACCTGCGCGACTCGGTTGAACAACGCGCTCGCGTTCAGGGGCTCAGTCTGAATGTGCAGTTTGAGACCAATCTGGTCGACTTGCTGATGAACCTGGTCAAAAACGAGATGGGGCTGGCGACCTGTCTGTCGATGATTGTTAAAAACGAACCCCTGCTCTGCACCCGACCCTTCGATCCGCCGATTCCACTGGAGCTGGCCTGGGGCTGGAAGAAGAATCACTATCTGTCGAAGGCCAGCCAGGCGTTCTTAAGCTTTTTTGAGAAGTAAGAGAGTTGAGAGCTGCGAGCTGCGAGCTGCGAGTTATTAGCTAAAAGCTCGCGGCTCTCAGCTCGCAGCTCACAAAGCCATTCCCTCAGGAACCCCAAACAGCGGGCCGTAACGCAGGCCAATGTAGGCGTGTTCGCGCATCAGCATTTCTGCGCGGGTGCTTTCTCTCATCACCAGGGCTTGCACTACGAGCTGGTGCTGCAGTTGCGCGACCTGGAGCTTGCGTTGCTCCTGGGCCAGGTGGTCGGTGTCGATGGTGATGGAGTCCGACGAGGCGAACGGAAGGTGGTTGTTGCGGGTGATGGCATCACTGATCGCCCGGCTACCCGCGTTGTTGACGATCAGGGCGTGAAAGCGCGCGTTGATGTCGCCCCAGTGTTCAATGTCTTCCTGGCTCAGCTGCGACTGGTTTATGAGCGCATCCCCTTCCTGAACGCAGCGTTCCAGTTGGTCTTTCAACTCTGCTGATAAACCCTTCTCGGCCAGCCGACGCGCTGCCAGCCCTTCCAGTACGCCGCGTATTTCGACGCCGCACAAGACGTCGTCGGCCGACACTTCACGTACGACATAGCCTTGCTTGCCGGTACGTTCCAGCAGGCCTTCCTGTTCCAGGGTGCGAAAGGCGAGTCTGACCGGTGTACGTGAGACGCCCAGTAGCTCGGCGACCTGTACTTCACGCAGTTTTTCACCGGGTTGGTAGCGACCATCGCGGATGTGTTTGCGCAGTGCGGTAATGGCGGTGTGGCTGATCTGGGTCATGATGAAAACGGGATCCAGTGAGTCATTCGTGCTGGGCATTCTCGGCCCAATGGGGGCATTGCGCAAGCCTTTCAGGTACATCCTGGATCCAAAAATAGGCACGAGTGGATCCAAAACTGATATTTTTATTGACAAGCGGGGGTATGAAACCTATTTTTGGATCCATAACTGATGTCGACGGATAAAAACAAGCGAGTCGACCGACCCAACCACACGACCCGATGCAGTGGAGAACCGCCATGACCGTGCAAGCCTCCTGGCCGACCAATACCTGGTACGTTGCCTTTTCGTCCGATGAAATAACCGACAAGCCACAGGGCCGCCAGATTTGTGGCCAGCGTATGGTGTTCTACCGCACCCAGAACGAGAAAATCGTTGCCCTGGCCGACTTCTGCCCGCACCGGGGTGCGCCGCTCTCGTTGGGTTATGTAAACGATGAAGGTGACCTGGTCTGCGGTTACCACGGTATGGTGATGAACTGCGATGGCAACTGTAAGTCGATGCCGGGCCAGCGCGTCAATGCGTTTCCGGGCATTACTGCTTACCCGGTCGAAGAGCGTTATGGCTTTATCTGGGTTTGGCCGGGCGATGCCGAAAAGGCCGATACCGATCTGATTCCCAAGTTCGACTTCTTTGATGACCCGGACTGGGCTTACGGCGGCGGTGTTTATCACATCAACTGCAACTACAAGTTGATGGTCGACAATCTGATGGACCTGACGCACGAGACCTATGTGCACGCGTCCAGCATTGGTCAGCCCGAGATCGAAGACGAAGCACCCGATTCCTTTAAGGACGGCGATACCGTGGTCACCAAGCGCACCATGGAAAGCATCAAGGCGCCTCCGTTCTGGCAAAACGCTCTGAAATTCAACGATCTGGAACCAACCGCCGATGTCGACCGCTGGCAGATCAGTCGCTTTACGCCGCCCAGCCACATCATGATCAACGTCGGCGTGGCTGTTGCCGGCCAGGGTGGATTCGATGCCCCGGCCGACCAGAAGGCTTCAAGCGTTGTGGTCGATTTCATTACCCCGGAAACCGAAACCTCGATCTGGTACTACTGGGGCATGGCTCGTAACTTCAAGCCGCAGGATCAGGAACTGACCAAGACCATTCGCGAAGGCCAGGGCCAGATTTTCTCGGAAGATCTGGAGATGCTGGAAGCCCAGCAACAGAACCTGATCGATAACCCTGACCGTCAGTTGCTGAAACTGAACATCGACGGCGGTGGTGTATTGGCGCGCCGCATGATCGACAAGATCCTCAAGCAGGAAGCGTCGGCGTCTTAAATCTTCGAGATTTGAAGTTCGCAACGTGCGAGCGAAGGGTGCCTGTGGTGCCTGTGCGGGGGAGTCCGCAGCATGGATGCTGCGGTCTAGGCTCCATGGATGGATTTACGCCGACCCCGCACAGGTACCACCGGTAGCCTTCGCGGAATGTAGCCACTTAGTGAACTCCAGGCTTGAGCTAATCCGAACAGTGCCCGGCCACTTTGGCCGGGCGCACTGTCTACCGGAGTTGGTATGAGTAAAAAAACCACCCTGTCGATGATCGTCAAGGTCAACAAAAAAGTCGCCGAGGCCGATGGCATTGTGCGAGTGGAACTGGTCGACCCGCACGATCGTGAACTGCCGGCGTTTACCGCGGGCAGCCACATCGATGTGCAGGTTGCACCGGATACCATTCGCCAGTATTCGCTGAGCAATGCCCCCTGGGATAATAAACGGTATCAGTTGGGTGTGCTGCGCGAACCGGAATCACGCGGTGGGTCTACGGCAGTGCATGACGCACTCAACGAAGGTGACCTGTTGCAAATCAGTGCGCCGCGCAATCATTTTGAATTGCGTCCGGCGGCCAGGAAATCCGTGCTGTTGGCCGGTGGCATTGGCATCACGCCGATTTATTCCATGGCCCAGCAACTCGATCGCGATGGTCAGGAATTCGAATGTCACTATGCCGCCAAGTCACGTGGCTGCATGGCGTTTCTGGATGAACTGGAAGATGGGTCGTTTAGCGATAAGTGCCATTTCTACCTGAGCGATGAACCGGATACCGGTCGCATCGATATGGCGGCACTGGCGAAAAACGTCGAACCGGATACGCATCTGTATGTGTGCGGCCCGGAGCGGTTTACCGACAGTGCTCTGAAAACTTTTAAAGACGCCGGCTGGCCTGTCGATCACTTGCACACCGAATACTTTGTGGCAGAAGACATTGATACGTCAGCTGATGGCAGCTTCAAGGTTAGGATTGCGAGCACCGGTGAGGAGTTTGATATCCCGGCTGATGAGACCATCGCCAATGTGCTGATCGACAACGACATCGATTTACTAACATCGTGTGAGCAAGGCATTTGCGGTACCTGCCTGACCAAAGTGTTGGAAGGTACGCCGGAGCATCGAGACCGTTATCTCGATGACGACGAGCATGCCGCGAACGATCAGATGACGGTGTGTTGTTCCCGCTCCAAATCACCGCTGTTGGTGTTGGATCTGTAACGTCTGTGCGCCCTCCGGGGCGCAACTTCTGTTAGCATGGGGCTTCGGCAAAAACGAGGCACCTCAATGCGCCCCCTGTTTGAACAAATCGATACCCGCCCAACTCCCATCGGCCAGATTACCCTGCGTCGCCGGCGTATTCCCGGTCTAACGGACGACGACATCTATGAAGTAAAGCTCGGCGAAGAGTTCCTGATGTCCAGCCTGTTTGTTAAAGCCGAAGAAGCGCTGTCTGATCTGGGGTTAGCCGCATTGGATGATCGACCAGCCGACATTGTCGTCGGCGGTCTTGGCCTTGGCTATACCGCTGTTGCAGCCTTGAAGCACGAAAAAGTGCGTTCGATGCTGGTGGTCGAATTACTGGAACCGGTTATCGAGTGGCACCAGGCCGAAGACGTGCCACTGGGTGCCATACTGAACGCCGACCCGCGTAACCGCTACGTTCAGGGCAGCTTTTTCGACCTCGCCAAAGGCGAGCCCACCGGCTTCGACCCGGAGCAGCCGGGCCGCGTTTTCGATGCCATTCTGCTGGATATTGACCATTCCCCTAGCGCCTTGCTCAATGCGGGCAACGCCTCGTTCTACCAGCCCGACACGCTAGCCGCCATGGCCGGCCAGCTACGCGATCAGGGCGTGTTTGCCCTCTGGTCCAATGAACCGCCAGCCCCCGATTTTGTGGCGGTTCTGGAGTCGGCTTTCAGCCGGGTTGAGTCGCATATCATTCGGTTTTATAACCCTTTTCAGAATAACGAAGCGACGGCTACGGTTTATGTGGCGGTTAAATAGCCGTTGGCTTCACGTTTCGGAGTTCGGGTAAGTTGAATTGTCATGAGTCCGTGTCAGGCACCGGGTATGTCTGTCCGGGGTCGGCGTAAACCCGTCCATGGGGCCTAGATCGCATGATATGAATCCCATCCATGGGATTCACCCTCCGGGCTCGCTACGCTCATGCTAAAACGCTCCTGGCGTTTTAGTCCATGTCGCGAACTTCCCCAGACAGACATACCCGGCACCTGACACTCAGTTGGTGCGAACTCCGAAACCCGATGCCTGGAAGTGGAACACTTCAAGGCAATTCTCGCAGTCGTTGCAATAACGCGAACGTACTGTCTGGGCATCAGCCCGACCAAAAATTGATCCAGATCAGTCTTTTTAGCCCATCAGCGATTACCTTTGGCCAACAGATACAGGCAGCCAGAGGACCCACCATGAACCCCGCCAGGAACCCGCTGGATACCGTCACCTTTGATGGTCCCAAAGCCACTCAGGGCTATAACCTGAACAAGATGTGTTACTCCTTCAATGAAGCCAGTGCCCGTGAAGCGTTTAAGGCGGATGAAGCCGCTTATTGCGATCGCTTTGGTCTGACCGCCGAACAGAAAGCGGCCATTCAACAGCGCGACATTCTGCGCCTGCTGGAATTGGGCGGCAGTATTTACTACCTGGCCAAGTTCGCGGGCTTGCTGGGGTTGTCGGTTCAGGACGTTGGGGGTTTGCAAACCGGCATGAGTACTGAAGCCTTCAAAGAAAAACTGGTGCGGATGGGAGACTGAGCATGGCAAAGATTATAGGTGCCGTCGGCACGTCACACATTCCGGCGATCGGTAAAGCGATGGACCAGGGGCTGGAGCAAACGCCGTACTGGAAGGACTTTTTTGATGCCTACCCGCCGGTGCGCACCTGGCTGAAGGAGCAGGCTCCGGACATCGCCGTGGTGTTTTACAACGACCATGGGCTGTCGTTCTTTCTTGATAAAAAACCGACGTATGCGATCGGCGCAGCGCCGGAATACACCAATGCCGACGAAGGCTGGGGTATCCAGCCCATCGCGCCCATCACCGGTGAAACCGAGCTTGCCTGGCACATCATTAATAACCTGATAGAAGACGAATTCGATGTCACCGTCTGCCAGGAATTGCGGGTTGACCATGGCCTCACCGTGCCGATGACGCTGCTGTGGCCGAACGAGGAATACCGCAAGATCAAGGTGATTCCCGTTGCCATTAACTGCGAGCGGCACCCCATGCCCAAACCGTCCCGGTCTTACAAGCTGGGTCAGTCGATCGGGCGGGCGATTCAGTCGTGGGACAGCGATGAGAAGGTGGTTGTGCTGGGTACCGGTGGTCTGTCACACCAGCTCGATGGTGCCCGCGCTGGCTTCATCAACAAAGCGTTTGACCTGTACTGCATGGACAAACTGGTCTCCAACCCCGAGGCTCTGCTGGGATATTCCAACGCCGACCTGACCGAAACCGCCGGTGCCCAGGGCGTTGAACTGGCGATGTGGCTGGCAATGCGTGGCGCGCTGGAAGGGTCGGTGAAATTGCTGCACCAGAACTACCACATTCCGGTCTCTAATACCGGCGCCGGGCTGATGCTGCTGGAGCCGACCTGAGGGTCAGCCTCCGCGCTTTATGACCGCATCCACATAGCTGCAGGAAGCGTTAATGTCATAGCCCTGGTCCCGTGCCCACGTGAGCCCGGCATCCACCAGCTGCCGGGCCAGACCGTGGTGGCGCAGAGCAGGCGGGACAAAGGTATGGTCAAAGTCGACCTGGCTGGATCCCTGTGGATGGTGATAGGTCAAAGACGACGTTTCGCCATCCATCTCGATCACAAAACGATGGTGTTCGGGCTGATGCTGAACATCAGGCATAGCGTGCTCCTGCAAAACGGGTTACGAATTCTTGTGCAGCAGGGATTCCATCGTATCGACCAGCTCAGCCCATTCGGCGTCGTCATCGCGCATCCGGGTCAGCGCCAGACGTTGTTCGAAGCTTAGAAAGTCCGCTTCTGACACATCTTCATCCTGCCCGAGATGATGATGCCGGAAGAAGGCTTCTATGGCGTCCTGGCTGCTGTCGAGCCCCAGTTGGTCGAATAGCGTGGTCATATCCGGTAAGGGTGTCAGCATACGATTTACCCCCCACGTGCAGTTAGCGTGAACCCCAAGCATAGCTGTTTCATATGACACTACCATTGCCGGGCGCTAAACCGATGCCCAGCCCCCGTAAAACCGTCAATCTGGATGAACAGCGGCTCAGATGGCCCGTCCCTCGATCTCCTGGCGCAAGCGCTCGAGGTTGCGCTGGCTTTGGGTAGATTGTGGGTAGATATCCAGCACCTGTTCGTAGGCCCGTATCGCTGCGGCCGGTTGTTGCAGACGCGCGAAAATCGACCCAAGCCCGGCCAGGGCGCCAAAATGGCGGGGTTCAAGCGTCAGGGTCTGTTCGATATCGGCCATCGACTGGCTGATGTCGCCGCGCAGGTAGTGCAGGGTAGCCCGTTTGTTCCACGCCTCTGCGAACTCGGGTTCTTCGTCAATCAGTTGGTCAAACAGCCCCAGGGCCATATCAAATTCACCCCGCTGCATGGCGCGAACGCCCCGGCGCAGCTGCCGTGTCGCTTCATCTGTAGGGCCCCGGCTCCACAGCACCCAGATTTGCTGTTCAATCACCGAGGAAACATTCACCCCGGGCGAGGATTGCAGTTCGTCGAAGAGGGGGTCGAGTCGCTCGTCATTCTGGTCAGCATTTACGCCTGTGGTAACCCACAGCACCGCTGCCATCAGCCAGGTCCAGTGGGTGTGGCGGACGCAGTTCATCACAGGTACCTCCATCCGTTGCAGCACTTTATTCGCTGCCGTCTGCAGAATAGACCATTTTCGACTGCGTCGAGGGCTTGGGTGCCTTCGGTTTTAAGTTTGGAGTTCCCGGATGCTGTATTGCCAGTAGCCCGCACCGGCTACCAGGTAGGCCTATCGGGGGTCAGCGTAAACCCATCCATGGGGCCTGGACCGCAGCGTCCTTGCTGCGGACCACCCCCGATAGGCCTACCTGGCATCCGGCGCTAACTCTGTGTTACCGAAATCCGAACTCGAGTTAGAAGTTGGCGGGTGTGGTGGCCGATACGATCTGGCAGGGCTCGTCGAACGGGTTTCGAAAGCGGTGTGGCCGGGTCGAGTCGAAATAGTAGGCATCGCCGGTTTTCAGTTCGTACACCTCGGTGCCTACCGTCAACTCAAAGCGGCCGCTGATGACCAGCCCCGCTTCTTCGCCTTCATGCACGTAGAGGTCGGCGCCGGTATCGGAACCGGGCTCGTAGGTCTCGATCATAAAGGCCAGGGCGCGGCGGCCATAGGCCTTGCCCACTAGCTTCATGCTGACGTCGTTGACCGACAGATCCATGAACTCATCCGGGCTGTAAACCACCGGCTGGCTGGCATCGGTTTCCGCCTCTTCGGCAAAGAACTCGACCAGCGACATCGGAATGCCCTGCAGCACCTTTTTCAGCGAGCCGACACTGGGGCTAACACTGTTCTTTTCGATCATCGAAATGGTGCTGTTGGTGACACCGGCACGCTTGGCCAGCTCGCGCTGCGACAAGCCTTTTTGTTTGCGTATAACTTTGAGTCGTTCACCCACGTCCAAGGGTTGTTTCCTCCGGTAACGAGCGTAATTCCATGGAAAGCGGCATGATAAGTCACCTGATGCCGACCATTCATTATTTTTTACAGAGTGTAGCAAATACTGGCAACTCCTAGATATGTCTATCTGGTTCAGTTGCACTACCCGGCATCCGGTGCGGACCAATGCCTATGAGGTGAACCGAACGCCGAAACTTGAGTTGTAAATCATTGCCATTTATGTCAAAAATACCGAACATTCGATGATTATAATTGACGGCCCCGACTTCATGAAAGCCACTAGCAGCAGTTATTTGAACCCCAGTACCCATACCGATGATTACCCTGCCTCCTACTATGTAGCCACGGCCAACCCGGCTACACAGCACCGGTACCCGACGCTGACCGAGGCTTTGGAGGCGGATGTGTGCGTTGTGGGCGGTGGTTTCAGTGGCGTGAACACCGCCCTGGAGCTGGCAGACCGGGGTTACAGTGTGGTGTTGCTGGAGGGGCGTCGCATTGGCTGGGGCGCCAGTGGCCGTAACGGCGGTCAACTGATTCGGGGGGTTGGCCATGGCCTGGAGCCCTTTCGCAAGGCACTGGGACAAGAAGGTATCGATGCCGTAACTCAGATGGGGTACGAGTCCGTCGATATCATTCGGGAGCGGGTTGCCCGTTTTGGTATTGAGTGCGATCTGAAGTGGGGTTATTGCGATTTGGCCTTGCGCCCGCGTCACCTTAAGGATCTGGATGCCGATTACGAAGAACTGAAAGCCACCGGTTACCCGCACGAGATTGAACGCATCGGCAAAGACCGCATGCACGAGGTGGTTGGGTCTGACCGATACATCGGTGGCCTGATTGACCGGGGTGCGGGTCACCTGCACCCCTTGAACCTGATTACCGGCGAGGCTGCTGCGGCCAGCCAGTTGGGTGTTCGCATTTTTGAGAACAGCCTGGTGACGTCTGTTGAGCATGGCGACCGGGTCAGTGTTCGTACGACCGAAGGCGAGGTGCGTGCAGACCGGCTGGTGTTGTGTGGTAACGCCTATGTGGCCGGCCTAAACGATACCCTGGCCGGCAAGGTGCTCCCCGCTGGCAGCTATGTCGTTGCCACAGAGCCGTTGACGGAAGCTCAGGCCAAGCGGGCCTTGCCGCAAGACATGGCCGTCTGCGACCTGAATGTTGCGCTCGATTATTATCGGCTGAGTGCAGACCGTCGGCTGTTGTTTGGCGGTCTGTGCAACTATTCTGGTCGCGACCCGGCTTCGATAGAAGCGGCCATCAAACCCCATCTCGACCGGGTGTTTCCGTATCTCACGTCACTGCGCATTGATTATCAGTGGGGCGGTATGATCGGCATTGGCGCCAACCGCTTTCCGCAGGTCGGCCGACTGAAACCCAATGTTTACTATGCTCAGGCCTATTCCGGCCACGGACTGAATGTGACCCACCTGGCTGGTCGCCTGATTGCCGAAAGCATTCATCAGGAAACTCAGCGCCTGGATATTTTTGAGAAAGTTAAACACATTACCTTTCCCGGTGGCCCCAAATTCCGGTCTCCTATTCTGGCACTGGGCATGCTGTACCACCGCTTGCGGGATGTGATTTAGCGCAGGCAATGCAAGTTCCTGTTCATCAGGCGCCGCCAACTATGGGCAATAGGGGTTTCTTGGTTATACTCCCTGCTGAGCTTTGGCGGTTACGGCAGTACGCACCAAGTTCAACTGTCCGTAATAGCTGGGAGGCAACGCCATGGCTAATATCATCGTGTGCGCAGATGGCACATGGAACCGTCCGGAAGAAGACCTCGAAAAAGATTTCCCCAGTAATGTGTTAAGGCTGGCCCGGGCCATCAAACCTGCCCAGGGAACTGACCGGCAGCACGTGTTTTACGACTGGGGCCTGGGCTCCTATCATAACAGTCTGTCTGCCGGCGCTACGGGCCGGGGCATTCACAAGAACGTTCTCGATGGCTACCGGTACCTTGTTCAGAACTACAACCCGGGCGATCACATCTATCTGTTTGGTTTCAGTCGCGGTGCCTATACCGTTCGGGCTCTGAGCGGGCTGATCAATAATTGCGGCATTCTCAAACGAGCCGTTGCTTCGCAGATAGCCGAAGCCTGGAAAATTTATAAAAGCCCTCTGAAAAAGAATCATCCCAGCGGTGCCGGCGCTCAGAAGTTCCGGGAAGATCATTCTCACCCTGCGCGCAATGTTCATTTTGTCGGGGTTTGGGATACGGTCGGCGCACTTGGCATCCCGTTCAGCCTGATGGGCCTGCTCGACAGCCACGATGAATTCTACGATACCAAAATGGGGTCCAACGTCACCATTGCCCGCCACGCTCTGGCGATCGACGAACAGCGGGAAGATTTTGAGCCCACCGTCTGGACACCAAAGCCCGGTGTGGATCTGAGGCAGGTCTGGTTTGCCGGTTCCCATTCTGACGTGGGAGGCTCCTACCCGCCGGATAAACACACCGGACTGCTGGCGTCAGATGCCCCCCTGGCCTGGATGTTAAAACAGGCCAGATCGGCCGGGTTAAGCCTTGAAACGCACCTTGAAAACGCACTTACCGATGGCAGCAAGGCCGAATTGCACCGGTCTAGGAAACACGTATACCGCTTTAAGAAACCCTTGCACCGGGAATTGATGCAGAGCGACAAACCCACTCGAATCCACCCGAGTGTTAAGACTCGTTATCTGGAAGATAAGACGTATCGGCCAAAGCAGTTGGAACAACTGGTTGAACAGGTCGGGTGGGAAAATCTGGATGTCGGCGAGTAACGTCTAGTCCGGTCTGACATGAGTGGCCAGAATGCGTTGTTGTTCGGCCTGCACGCCCGGTGCTTTGCGATGTTGCCATAACCGTTCCCGTGCATGGCGGCCAGTTTCGGTGATGTCGACAATGGGCTCCGGATAATCGCGCCCCAGTTGAAAGCCGATCATGGCAGCCTCCAGGGGTGGCAAGTCCCAGGGCGTATGAAGGTAAGGGTCGGGCAGTTCGGATAACTCTGGCACCCACTGGCGAATGAACTGACCGTCCGGGTCGTGATCCTGAGATTGCTTGACCGGGTTGTAGATCCGTACCGTATTGGTGCCGGTATTACCCGCCTGCATTTGAAACTGGGCGTAGTGAATGCCCGGCTCGAAGTCCAGAAACTGTCTGGCCAGATGGTGCACACCCCACCGCCAGTCGAGCCAGAGATGGTGCGTTAAAAAGCTGACCAGCATGGCGCGCATTCTGAAATTCAAATAGCCAGTAGCGATGACTGCACGCATGCAGGCGTCCACAAGTGGGTAGCCTGTGTGCCCGGTTTGCCAGGCGATAAGGTCCTCTTTGGCTTCAAACCCTTGCCGGTAATCCATGTCTTTATAGCCCCGGTTTACCGGTTCAAATTCCATTCGCGATTCGCTTTCGAACTTCTGAATGAAATGGCCCTGCCAATGCAAGCGGGACGAGAACCCCTGCAATGCACGATGCCATCCCGGGCGTTGCCAGTCTTGCAGTAGCCGTTGGTAGACCTGTCGAATACTCAGGTTTCCCCAGGCGAGGTAGGGCGACAAGCGGGAGCAACTTTCCCGGCTCAGATCAGGCTTGGAAATATGTCTCGCATAGTTCTGGCCGCGCGCTTCAAAGAACGATTTCAGAGTAGTCCAGGCTGCGGTTTCCCCACCGGTCTGAAACAGGTTCGCTTGTTGGGGCCAGTCGGCCGGCCATGGCCAGTCATCCGCTACGCTGTTTACCGGCACCAGTCGGGCCAAGTCGGGAGTGACCGGTTCAGCTTGCATGATGGCTTGCCAGTGTTTGTCCCAGTTGTGGCGGTGCGTGAGGCCACGCTGGACCGCACCGTTGGGTGTTTCCTGCCAGTCAATGCCGTGTTTTTTACACCAGCTGGCGACGGCTTTGTCCCGTTCAAAGGTAATGGCCAGGCCAGTTTCTTCGTGGCTGTGCAGGCTGATGATGTGATGGTCTTTGTGCAGTTGCGCCAGTATTCTCAAGGTATCGCCACTGCGTTTTACGACCCGGTTGCCATAGGGTTTCAGGCGCCGGTTCATGTCCTGAATAGACTGTCGGATAAAACGCCAGTGCCGCGCATCGTAATGCGGGTCGGTCAGCAAGTCTGGCTCGGCAATGTACATCAACAGAACCGGGTTTCCGGATTCGATCGCCTGTTGCAGTGGCGCGTGGTCGTGCAAACGCAAGTCACGCTTGAACCACACAACGCTGATGCCGTTACCCGGTTCGCTGCTGGGGTTGTTCAGTGTCATCGGTGCTTGTATTGGGTAGGGCAGTGGCTGCGTAACACCTGGCTATTGCGCAGGGCAATGTGCTTGGTGGCACGCTGGCTCACTCGAGCGCGCCAGTTGCGGAAACTGGTCGGTTTGAGCAGCCGTTGCATCAGGCGAATTACATCCGCTTCAGGCAGGCCGAACTGTGCCTCGATGGCATCGAAGGGCGTTCTGTCTTCCCAGGCCATTTCGATCAGGCGTGACTGTTCATCGGCAGGCCATTGTTGAAAACGGCTCCAGAGTTGAGAGCGTCGCTGGCTCATGGCGTTGTGCTCTGTGCAAGGGACATGGTACAAGCGGTTTTAAGCATTCAACCCATTACGGAGCGGTTTCCTGCTCGGATCAGAACCGGAATAGCGGGAAAGATACGTGCGGTCGGATGAGTAACCTGAGGCGTGAAATAATGGGGTCTGGTGGTTGCGCAGGAAAGCAGAGTCAGGCTGATGTCGGATGAGATTCGGTCAGCCTGACGGTCGGTCATTAAAGGCCGGATGTCTGAGCAACAACGGCTCAGGCATGACGCACGTAAGACGGCGCGTGGAAAACTTTTTGTGCGCTGCTTCGCACCCACTGACCAAAGCGCTGACTGGCGGCGCGAAACGCTTCGGAACGCATGCGTTCGGCGTTACGGATATGGTAGGCCACATCTGCGTCGTAGACGTTGAGCCTGCGGTCACCTTCCAGCAGTTCAGAGTGGTGGGTTGAGTTGGTCAAAATGGCCGGGTCAATAAACATTTGGGCGTCTCCTGTGTGGCTTAACAAGTCAGGGGTCGGGGGGTGCCGTCTGCATCCCCGCCCTGTTATGACCACAATAGGGTGAGCCCGGATGCATCACAAACGATCAATATTTGAGCCATGGGTGAGCTAAATTCATCTGCGTCCCGTTCGTCTGCTCAACAACGGGTTACGTTAAACTCAGCGCCAGACCTGAAAATGCTATGAACCCACCCGCCCAGCGATACAAACCTGGCAGCCCCCTGGCTGTTAAGCCTGAAAGAATGCCAATTCCATGCAAGGCCCCCGTTGCCAGGACAAAGCCAAGTGCATACCCCATGGCCGAACTGCCTAACGGCATTTCGTTGCCATGCGCCAGGCCGTGGAAAACAGCGAAACCTGCGCAGAGCATTGCCGCAGCGGTTGCATTCAATTTGCCGTTCACTGCCAGCACCAGACCAATAACAACGGACGAGGCCATTATCATCGGCTCCGTCGCCAGCGTCAGCAACGGTGCGACCATCCCGGTCATGGCCAGGGTGCCGCCCAGGACCATGGCAACCACAAACACCAGAGGTAACTGCCACCGAGCGTTACCGCTCAAATGCGCCGCCCAGAATCCGACGGCCACCATGGCTAACAGGTGATCGAGCCCGCCAAGTGGGTGGGCGAGACCGGCGGCAAAGCCTGAGGCATGGGTGTGGCCTTCATGGGCCAGGGCCAGGCCGGGCAGTAACGCGGTTGCCAAAACGCTGCCGGTAACGATGGATTTATTGAGTCGGTGCATGATCAATCTCCTGTTTTGGAAGTAGATGAAACGTTAAACAACGGCTTTGGCCGGCGGCATCGTTTTGGCTTCGAGCATGCCTTCACGCACGATGAAAGCGATGATGTCATCGAGACCCTGAGCCGCTTTAAGATTGCTGAATACAAAGGGGCGATCGCCGCGCATGGTTTTGGCATCCCGATCCATCACGCCGAGGTCAGCGCCAACCAGCGGTGCCAGATCGGTTTTATTAATGATCAGCAAATCGGATTTGGTAATGCCCGGCCCGCCCTTGCGCGGTATCTTGTCGCCGGCCGAGACGTCAATCACATAGATCGTCAGGTCAGAAAGCTCCGGGCTAAAGGTGGCACTCAGGTTATCGCCACCGCTTTCAACAAACACAAGGTCCAGGTCGCCGTGCCGGGCGGTCAGTTCATCGATAGCGGCCAGGTTCATCGAGGCGTCTTCGCGAATGGCGGTGTGCGGGCAGCCGCCGGTTTCGACGCCGATGATGCGATCGGCACTGAGCGCCTGGTGCTGGGTCAGGAATTTCGCATCCTCCTGGGTGTAGATGTCGTTCGTGACCACCGCGATGTCGTAGTGCTCGCGCATGGCGGAACACAGCGAACGCAGTAACGCCGTTTTACCGGAGCCAACCGGCCCGCCGACACCGATGCGCAAGGTTTGTTTGGGTTGTGTTGTTGTGGTTTGAGTGTGATTGATCATGGTTGGTTCTCCCCTCAGGATCGGAATAAGCGGCTGTATTGGGTTTCGTGATAACAACTGGCGATGGCGAGCGCAGGCAGACACGCGCCGATGTCATCGTCTTCCAGGGTGGTGGCCAGGGCGATGGCCTCTGGTATCAGCGGCTGCAATTCACCCAGTAAACGCTGTGCATCGGTTTGGCCAAGCGGCACCAGTTTGGTTGCAGCGGCAATCTGGTTTTCCAGCCAGGCCCAACTGAAACCCAAAGCCGCACTGTGAAATGGTATACCCCAATGCGAAGCGGCTATGGCATAGCCAGTGACAAAGCTCAGCGGTTCGGCGGGTGAAAAGGGCAGTTCGATGTCGAGGCTGCGCAGTAACCGAGCCAGGGCTTTACCCATGGCGGTATCGGTGAGTCGCAATTCCTGCGTTTCACGACAAGCCAAAGCCAGGTCGTTCCACTGGGTGAGCGCCATTAAATCGGTTTGGCCGAAACTGTGCATCGCTCGCTGCAGCAGCGGCAGGTCGAGACGGCCCAGGCCTTCACTCAGTTGCAGGCTCAGCGCCTCGAAGGTATCGGATTTGGTGCGCACCCAGCCTAGATCAATGCTGCTTTCCAGGCCCTGTGAAAAAGCAAAGCCTCCAACGGGTAAGCTGACACTGCTCAGTTGCAACAAACGCAGCTGATGAACATCAGTCAGCATGGGCATGGCCGTTGATGTGACTGTGAGAATGCCCGCTTTCGTGGTTGTGTGAATGGTTGTGCGCGTGCCCATGAGAAGTGCCCGGTGCATAAGCGCCGGATTCCGGGTTGAAGACGGCATTGTCAGAGACAACGGTTAGCCCCTGCTGAATCAGCATGGCTTCGAGCACATGATCGGGTTTAATGCGCAACCAGCGATCACCCACTTCGATTTTTACGTGCCGGTTACCCAGGTGGTAGCAGGCGCGGGCAAAGGTTTGCCAATCGTGGCAATGGGCTTCGGTTATGGGCTCAATGGCCCCCGCAACCTGAATGTGTTTACCACAGTCGCTCTTCAGAAACTCACCGACCTGTAACGCCTTGCCTCGCTCGAGAAATACCTGAACTTCTTCGCCGGCATCACTGACTGCGCGCAGTCGGCCTTTTTCACGCTGGTCGTGCGTTAAGGTGAGGCGGGCATCTATTGAAACCGGTGATACGGTACCCAGCCGTTGATGAATCGTTAACATTGTGTCTTCCTCATGATCCAGTTTCGGAGTTCGTTTTTGCGTTGGTACCAGGAATCCGTGTCAGGCACCGGGTAACCCTATCTGGGGCCGGCGTAAACCCATCCATGGGGCCTAGACTTCGGCATCCATGCCTCAGACTTCCCCAGATAGAGTTACCCGGCACCTGGCACTCAACTGGTTGCCAATCTCAACCTCGGTAATCAAAACAAACAATAACGTTGTGCCAGTGGCAGTTCGGTTGCTGGCTCGCACGTAAGCAGTTTTCCGTCTGCGCGTACCTCATAGGTTTGCGGGTCGACGGTGATGTCTGGTTGCCAGTCGTTCAAAACCATGTCGGCTTTGTTGATGGTTCGGGTGTTCTTGCAGGCGACCAGCGTGCGCTGCAAGCCGAGTTGTTCGCCGATGTTTGCATCCAGTGCTGCCTGGCTGGTAAAGGTGACACTCAACTGAGCGGGTGCCTGGCCGAAGCTGCCGAACATGGGGCGGTAGTGCATGGGCTGCGGCGTTGGGATGGACGCATTGGGGTCGCCCATTGGGGCTGCTGCAATCATGCCTCCTTTGATGATTAATGACGGTTTGATGCCAAAGAAGGCGGGTTTCCATAGCACCAGATCGGCCAGTTTTCCGGCTTCAATGGAACCCACTTCATGGGCGATGCCATGAGTGATAGCCGGGTTGATGGTGTATTTGGCAATGTAGCGCCGGGCGCGAAAATTATCGGTACCCCGGTCGAGGTCTTCGGCGAGCAGGCCGCGTTGCTTTTTCATCTTGTCGGCGGTTTGCCAGGTGCGGGTAATCACCTCGCCGACCCGACCCATGGCTTGTGAATCTGACGCGATCATGCTGAAAGCACCCAGGTCGTGAAACAGGTCTTCGGCAGCGATGGTCTCCTTGCGAATCCGCGAGTCAGCGAAGGCCACGTCTTCGGGTATTTTCGAATCGAGGTGATGGCAGACCATCAGCATGTCGAGGTGCTCATCGACCGTGTTGACGGTGTAAGGCCGGGTTGGGTTGGTCGATGAAGGCAATACGTTGGAATAGGCACAGGCTTTGATGATGTCGGGTGCGTGTCCACCGCCTGCGCCTTCGGTGTGGTAGGTATGAATGACCCGGCCTTTGAAGGCGTTGATGGTATCGTCGACAAAGCCGCTTTCGTTCAGGGTGTCGGTGTGAATTGCGATCTGAACGTCGTAGCGGTCAGCGACGCTCAGACAGGCGTCGATGGCCGCTGGTGTGGTACCCCAGTCTTCGTGAAGTTTTAATCCGCAGGCGCCGGCGAGTAGTTGCTCCTCCAGCGCCACAGGCTGGCTGGCGTTGCCTTTACCCATAAATCCCAGGTTCATGGGCATGGCGTCGGTGGCTTGCAGCATTTTACCGATGTACCAGGGGCCCGGTGTGCAGGTAGTGGCGTTGGTTCCGGTGGCCGGACCAGTGCCACCACCGAGCATGGTGGTGACGCCAGACATCAGCGCTTCTTCGATTTGTTGCGGGCAAATAAAATGAATGTGCGCGTCGATGCCGCCAGCGGTGAGTATTGAGCCTTCACCGGCAATGATTTCGGTACCGGGGCCGATGATGATGTCGACGTTGTCCTGAATATCCGGATTGCCGGCTTTGCCGAGTGTGACGATGCGACCGTTATTGATGCCAACGTCGGTTTTAACGATGCCCCAGTGGTCGAGCACCACGGCGTTGGTGATCACCAGGTCCATCGCGACATCGCAACTGACCTGGCTTTGCCCCATGCCGTCGCGAATGACTTTACCACCACCGAATTTAACTTCGTCGCCATAGGTGGCACTGTCGGATTCAATTTCGATCCAGAGGTCGGTATCGCCGAGGCGAATGCGGTCGCCGGTAGTCGGTCCGAACATCTGGGCGTACGTGGTGCGATCCATTGTTGTCATTGTTGGGCTCCCTGATCCAATGCGCCCATGACATCACCCCGGAAACCGTAAACTTTCCGGAGCCCGGCGTAGGCGACCAGTTCGACAGTGCGACTTTGCCCGGGTTCAAAGCGTACGGCCGTGCCAGCGGCGATGTTGAGGCGAAAGCCGCGCGCGGCTATACGGTCGAATGAGAGGGCGGGGTTGGTTTCAGCGAAGTGATAATGAGACCCAACCTGCACCGGCCGGTCACCGGTGTTCTCTACGGTCAGCTGTAAGGTGGCGCGCCCGGCATTGAGGGTAATGGACCCTTCGCCGACCTGAATTTCCCCTGGTATCATCATTAGGAGCTCCTGTGTACGTTGCGCTTTGCGGTCAACTAAATAATCGGGTTATGAACAGTGACCAGTTTGGTCCCATCCGGAAATGTGGCTTCCACCTGGACTTCGGTAATCAGGTCAGCGATGCCATCCATCACCTGGTCTGCTGTCAGCCAGGTTTTTCCTTCACCCATCAGTTCGGCGACGGTTTTCCCATCCCGGGCGCCTTCCAGAATATTCATGCTGAGATAGGCAACCGCCTCGGGATAATTCAGTTTGAGGCCACGGTTGAGTCGGCGCTCGGCCAACAGGGCGGCGGTAAAAACCAGCAGCTTGTCTTTCTCTCTTGGCAGTAATTCCATCTTTGTCTCCTGGTTGCATTAGGTACGTGCCAGTGGTCCGTGCAAGCGACCCGGAGTACTCGATCGGGGCCGCCGTGAATACTTCCATGTAGGCTTAGCCTCGACATCCATGTCTCGGATATCCCCGATCGAGTACTCCGGGCCGCTTTCACTTTCCTGGCAACCTTCACGAAAATTTGCATTAACTAAGTTGCCCAGATTCTCGGTTCACATACTGAGCGACTAAATAACTGTTGCCTCACTGGTGCCCAGCACTGTGTGAGCAATTTTTTAACCGGCTCCGCACGATTAGCCAGCGCTCGGATTACGAGGTACCGGTCGACTTGTGATACCCCTGCCAGCTCTGAAAACTCCGAGCAATGGTGTTTCAGCTGTTTCATTGCATCGGGTTCCAGTGGTTCGTGAAATGGTCCGGCAATCATGATGGCGTTGACGCTGTGGTCGCGAAAACCGAGGCGGCCGTTGAGTGCTTTTCGGTTGGCGTTGGTAAGGTGCAGGTGTTCGCGCAGAGCGACCCGGCCGTTTTCAATGACCTGCAAGCGTTGGCTTAATTCTCCCGACTGAAACGGTTGTTTGCTGGCCGGTAGCCCCAGGCAGGTAATGTCCCATCCGATGAACCGGGCACCGTCGTTCAGGTGAATGTCGGTATCCAGGCGAGCGCGGGCATCGGGGTAGAGCAGGGTTTCCTGGGGCAGCCATTCAAGTGTTGCGTTTTCATGGGCATTGAGTGATATGTGTTGGTGTTGCAGTGTTCTGTCGGGACGTGCCCGGTATGCACGGCCTGCGCCGGGCGTAGTTAGCAGGGCGTGGGCGTTTTGGTCAACGTTGACAGCAATCTGTAAGTGATCGCCGGAAACCAGGCCGCCAGGCGGGTGTAATAAATACGCATGGGCGCAGTCCGACCCTTCCGGGTAGAAAGGTTTCTGCACATAGAGTGGGCCCTGGTGGTTGCAGCGCGATAATTGCGTGCCTCGAGGGCCGTGGGTAAAACCCAGGTTTAACCAGGCGGCCCATTCGGAGGCTTGTATCGTTGGTGGTAACGGTGCCCGACTGTTCATGGTACTGCGTCTCCTAAACGGCCAGGTGCTGTCGGATGAGTTGGTCGTTGAGATTGGCCATCTGGTCGCTGGCGACGACGCGGCCTTTCTCCATCAATCGGAATTCCTGGCCGACGCGGCGGGCGAAGCCGAGTTTTTGTTCAACCAGCACAACGGTCAGCCCGTCTTCCTGATTCAGCTTTTGAATCACATCGCCGATTTGGGTAACGATGTTGGGTTGAATGCCTTCGTTGGGCTCATCGAGAATCAGAACCCTGGGGTCGATGACCAGAGCACGGCCGATGGCGAGTTGTTGCTGCTGTCCACCGGATAGGTCGCCGCCGCGTCGGTGCAGCATGTCGTGCAACACGGGGAACAGCTCAAATATTTTGTCGGGGATGGCTTTGGCTTTGTCAGCGCGTGCACCGAGGCCAATGCGCAGGTTTTCTTCGACACTGAGCATCGGGAAGATGTCGCGACCTTGAGGCACATAACCGATGCCAAGCCGGGCTCGGGCATCGGCGGGTTTCTTGTGCAGGGCTTCGCCGGCGAGGGTGATTTCGCCGCTGCTGATCGGCAGTAAGCCCATCAGGCATTTGAGCAGGGTGGTTTTGCCGACGCCGTTGCGGCCCATGATACAGGTGCAGCGACCTTCGGGAATGTCGAGATCGAGATCCCAAAGAATATGAGTACCGCCGTAACGCTGGTTGACGCCGTTTACGCTGATCATGGCGCTTCTCCCAAATAGACTTCGATGACATCGGGGTGGTTTTGAACGTGATCCATGCTGCCCTCGGCCAATACCGAACCCTGGTGCAATACTGTGACGGTGCGTGCGATGCTGCGTACAAATTCCATGTCGTGCTCCACCACCACCACGGTGTGTTTACCGGCCAGTGACGTCAGCAACTCAGCGGTACGCTCGGTTTCCTCAGCGGTCATGCCGGCGACGGGTTCGTCGATGAGCAGCAACCTGGGTTCGGAGACCAGCAACATGCCGATTTCCAGCCATTGTTTTTGACCGTGAGACAAGGCGCCTGCCAATTGAAACCGATGATCCGTTAAGCCAATGGTGGCCAGTACGGTGTCGATCCGGTCAATCTCGGAGGGGCTTAGGCGGGCCAGCAGGGTGGGTAGCAACCGCTTGTTGCTTTTCAGTGCCAGTTCCAAATTGTCGAATACGCTCTGGGCTTCAAATACGGTCGGTTTCTGGAATTTTCGACCAATGCCGAGTTCGGCGATGTCCGCTTCGCTGTACTTAAGCAGGTTGATGGTCTGGCCAAAGAACACGCTGCCTGAGTCGCATTGGGTTTTGCCGGTAATCACATCCATCAGGGTGGTCTTACCGGCGCCGTTGGCGCCGATCAGACATCTCAGTTCGCCATCGTTGATGTAGAGGTTCAAGTTGTTCAGCGCCTTGAAGCCATCGAAGCTGAGGTTCAAGTCTTCGATGTACAGCAGGATGTCTTTATCGACATTGATGCTGGCAGCAGGCGGTTGTAAAAAAGGCCAGACCTGGTCGCGTCGCATCAGTTCGGCGGTATTGGAAAATGCCGTCATGAGGTGGCCTCCTGGTTGTGTTGCGGGGGCTCATCGCTGCTCCGGCTGCGTTTCCATGAAGTGGTTAACTGGCCGTAGACACCGGCTAGGCCTTTGGGCAGAAACAGGGTAACCAGAACAAAGAGTGCGCCGAGCATGAACAGCCAACCGTCTGGCATTATTGCGGTAAAGCGGGTTTTGGCGTAGTTAACCAGCAGAGCGCCGATGACGGCACCATACAACGTACCCCGGCCACCCACGGCTACCCAGACGACGATTTCAATGGAGTTCAGTGGCGCAAACTCACCCGGGTTGATGATGCCGACCTGGGGCACGTAGAGGGCACCGGCGATACCGGCGATCATGGCGGAATAGACGAAAAGCGCGACCTTGTAGCGGTCGGTCCGGTAACCCAGAAAACGAACACGGGGCTCGCCATCACGAATGGCTTCGATCACCTTGCCAAGTCGAGACTTCAGCACCCAGTGGCTGAGCATGAAAATGGCGGCCAGAAGCCCGGCTGTGCACAGCAACAGCGCAACCCGGGTGGTGTCGGCCTGCAAACTGAAGCCAAGCAGGTCTTTGAAATCGGTAAGCCCGTTGTTGCCACCAAAGCCCATTTCGTTGCGGAAGAAAGCCAGCATCAGTGCGTAAGTAAGCGCCTGGGTGATGATCGACAGGTATACACCGGTAACGCGGGAATGGAAGGCGAGCCAGCCAAACACAAAGGCGAGCAGGCCCGGTACCAGTAAGACCATTAGCATGGCAAACCAGAACTGGTCCATACCGAGCCAGTACCAGGGCAAAACATCCCAGTCCAGAAACACCATAAAGTCAGGCAGGATTGGGTCGCCATAAACACCGCGACTGCCAATCTGGCGCATCAGGTACATGCCCATGGCGTAACCGCCCAGTGCAAAGAAGGCGCCGTGACCGAGACTTAGAATGCCGCAATAGCCCCACACAATATCAACCGCTAGAGCGAGCATGGCAAAGCTCAGGTATTTGCCGAGCAGGGTAATGGTGTAGGTGGACACGTGCAGCGCCGAGTCGGCCGGTATCCACAGGTTGCCAATCGCCGCCAGCACCGTTAGCGTCATGAGTACGGTAACGAAAGGCAATACCGGACTGCCAAGACTGTTACGGCGAGACAGAAAGGTGTTCAGCAGGGTCATTCAGCCGCCCTCCCGCGTTGCGGAAACAGACCCTTGGGTCGTTTCTGAATAAACAGGATGATGAACACCAGCACCAGAATACTGGCCAGTACCGTACCGGTAACCGGTTCCAGAAACTTGTTGGCGATGCCAAGCGTAAAGGCCGCGACTAACGTACCCAGTAAATTGCCGACTCCGCCGAACACCACGACCATAAAGGAATCAATGATGTAAGCCTGGCCAAGGTTTGGCCCAACGTTGGTGAGCTGGCTGAGCGCGACACCACCAATGCCCGCGATGCCCGAGCCCAAACCAAAGGTCAGGGCATCGACCCGGTCGGTTTTAATGCCCATGGCTTTGGCCATGTCCCGGTTTTGTGATACAGCGCGTACGTATAAACCGAGGGCGGTTTTTTTCATGATCACCAGCAGGGCGACAAACACGATCAGCGCAAAAATCAGAATGGTTAACCGGTTATAGGTCAGTGACAACACCGGGTTGATTTCCAGTGAACCACTCATCCAGTCCGGTGCAGCGACGCGACGATTCAGTGGCGAAAACACGGTGCGGACTAGTTGCTGCAGAATCAGGCTGATACCAAAGGTGGCGAGCAGCGTTTCCAGAGGCCGGCCGTGCAAGAAACGAATAACGCAGCGTTCGATCAGAATGCCGAACAGCCCCGCGACGATAAAGGCGGCCGGTATGGCGACCCAGAGTGAGTAGTTGATGAAGCCCGGCATCAGAAGCTGAACCACGTAGGTGGTGTAAGCACCGAGCATCAGCATTTCACCATGGGCCATATTGATGACACCCATGACACCGAAGGTGATGGCCAGCCCAATGGCGGCGAGTAACAGTACCGAGCCCAGGCTAAGCCCGAAGAACAACTGGTCGATGTAGCCGTAGAACGTCACCTTGCCGTCGATTTTTTGCAAGGCAGCGGTAGCGGCTTCGCGCACGGCGGGGTTGTCGGCATTGCGTTCCAGATCGAACAACAGGTTGCGCGCTTCGGGTTGCAGGCGATCCGACAGCGTGTCGATGGCGGTGATCTGAGCCTCGACTGTATTTCCAGACTGTGCACTGTACATTGCCAGCGCCAGGTCAATGGATGACAGCACGGTACGGTTGGATTCTTCGCGGCGCAGCTCGGCCAGATCGTCAGCGGTTGCAGCGTCCAGCGTTGTCAACAAAGACAGAACAGCCGCACTGCGCAAGGCGGGCTCCGGGCTGCGAAGTTGCAGTCGGCCTATGGCGCTGCTGAGAAAGTTTCGCAGGTTATTGTTTACGCGTATCTTGCTAACATCGCGCCGTCCCAAAGGCTCAATCGCGGTGCCGCTTTGAAATTCGGTGTACTGGTCGGTGCCGTTGACATCGACAATGGATACTAATACCTGGTCGGCTTTGCGAAAGTGCAGATTGCCATCCAGCAAGGTTTGAAACAGTGGCAAAACCTCAGGGTGTCCGGTCGCCTCTATTTTTTCCAGTATGGGTTGGGTGGTGTTGAGGTCGGCCTCGGTCAGCGCCATCAACAAGTCGTCATACGACGAGGTGGTATCGGTTTCGGCCATCGTCGGGGTCGACCACAACGCCAGCCAGCACCCGAACATCAACAAGGCTTGTTTCACGGCATCCTCCGCAGGCAATCAATGAAGTGCAATAAAAGAAGGGCGGCAGAACCGCCCCAAGGGAGAGTCGATTTAAGCCTCAGTACACGGTGCCGGAGCAGGTGCCGGTTTCAGTGTTGTAATTGCCACACTTCAACGGAGCGGACCAGTCAGCCAGTAGCATCTTCGACCCGGGCAGGTAATCAGACCAAGCATCACCCGGTACTACGCCAGCGGTCTGCCAGACAATCTCGAACTGACCGTCATCCTGAATTTCACCGATCAGAACCGGTTTGCTCAGGTGGTGGTTCTTGTTCATTACCGCAGTACCGCCAGACAGGTTGGCAACGGTCTGGCCAATCATCGCCTGTTCAACGGCGTCGACATCGGTAGTGCCTGCCTGCTCAACCGCCTGAACCCACATCTTGAAGCCGATGTAAGTCGCTTCCATCGGGTCGTTGGTGACGCGGTCTTCATCGCCAATGTAGGCGTGCCACATATCGATGAAGTCGTAGTTCACATCGGCATCCACACTCTGGAAGTAGTTCCAGGCTGCCAGGTGTCCAACCAATGGCGTGGTGTCGAAGCCGGAGAGTTCCTCTTCACCTACGGAGAAGGCGATAACCGGAATGTCGGCAGAAGACACACCCTGGTTACCCAGTTCCTTGTAGAACGGAACGTTGGCATCACCGTTAATGGTAGAAACCACCGCGGTCTTTTTACCGGCACTGCCGAAGGTTTTAATGTCGGAGACGATCGACTGCCAGTCTGAGTGCGAGAACGGCGTGTAATTGATCATGATGTCTTCTTCGGCCACACCCAGATCAAGCAGGTAGGCTTCCAGAATCTTGTTGGTCGTGCGCGGGTAAACGTAGTCGGTTCCCGCCAGTACCCAGCGCTCTACACCCAGCTCGTTGCGCAGGTAGTCAACCGCAGGAATCGCCTGCTGGTTCGGTGCAGCGCCGGTGTAGAAAACGTTTTTGGAAGACTCTTCGCCTTCATACTGAACCGGGTAAAACATCAGGCCGTTCAGTTCTTCGAGCACGGGCAACACGGATTTGCGCGATACCGACGTCCAGCTGCCGAAAATCACATCGACTTCTTCTTGCGTCAGCAGTTCCCGGGCTTTTTCAGCGAACAGAGGCCAGTTGGAGGCCGGGTCAACAACAACGGCTTCCAGCGGACGGCCGAGCAGGCCACCGGCTTCGTTCTGTTGTTCCACCATCATCAAAACGGTGTCTTTCAGCGTGGTTTCACTGATTGCCATGGTGCCGGACAGTGAATGCAGTACGCCGACTTTAATCGGGTCTTCCGCGATGGCGGCGGTGCTCAGTACGGTGGACGCCACGGCAAAGGTGAGGCCCTGGAGTATGGGTTTGAGTGTCATGCTGTGTTCCCCCTGGTGTGTGTTCGATTCGGATCGATGACGGTGTGTCAGCACGATCGATTGTTGAACAGCGGGGTGCCAGACGGTATGGGGAGGATGGCGGTGGCCCCTACGTCATTTAACGTATGGACAGTGGGAGGTTACTGTTTTTGTGGTGCCAGTCGTAGGTTTTGTGGACGACCGTTGAGCTCAGTTCTAGCCACAAGTCGGCCCCGGCCGCGTTCGTCTTCCACCCGGTCTTGCAGGCATATCCCTGTGCCCAAGACCTACCGCGAGCATCCATGCTCGCTGTGGAAGACGAACCCGGCAGGGGCCTTGGTAGGTTGGTTTCAATTTATGTTTTGGGTAAGCACATTGCGAGCGTCGAGTGGCGGTAGTCCCTCTGCGGGGGAGTCCGCAACATGGATGTTGCGGTCTAGGCTCCATGGACGGATTTACGCCGACCCCGCAGAGGGATTACCGGTAGTCGACGCGGGCTCATGGCAAGAGCGTCTATTTTACCTCCGAGGTCAGGGTTTCCAGGTGGTCTGCTATGGCGCCGGCGATTTGGTATTTGCCTTCGACGGGGGTGACGCCTGCTTTGGTGACCATTAGGGCGCGTTGCTCTTTGCCTTTGGTGTCTTCACCGCGAGTGGCGACGACCAGGCTGGCGTGATTCAGGCGTTTGGAGGCGACGTTGATGAGCTCTTCTTCGGTCACCTGTTCCAGATACTTGAACGCAACACAGTGCATTGACGAGTCCGCTTCGCAGGCCAGGTCGATGACTTTTTCGGTCGGTACCAGGTTGAGTGGCAGGCTGGCCTGGCCAGAGGTGATTTTGCCCTGCACTGCTTCGGCCGGTCGGTAGTCGGCTACACCGGCTGAAAATACACCGGCAAAGAGGCCCGACCGGGCACGGTCTACGACGGTGTCGCGGTACTCATCGAAAGTGCGGGTGATGGTGAGTGGCAGGGTTGTCTTTGGTCGCCAGGCACCGTCGCCGAGGATGAGTTCGGCATCGGCACCGCGCCAGATGAGCTCTTCGGCAATGGCAGCGCCGAGGCGGCCACGGAAGCGGTTGACGATTCTGCGAACGCCGTCGATCGGTACCGGGGTAGGGCCAGCGGTAACCATGATGGACTTATTTCGCAGCGGAGATTCGCTCAGAATGCGGCCGACGCTGGTGCAAAGTACATCGGTATCCGGCAGGTTGTGTTTGCCGTAACCGTCGCGCGGGGCAACAAAATGCACACCAAGGTTGCTGAGTTTACGGGCGTTCTCAACCAGTACGCTGTTGTGCAGGGTGCCGTGCATGGTCGGGGCGATCAGGATCTTGGTGCGGCCCTGTTCCATTCTGCCCAGTGCCGACGCCAGTGCCGACGTAATGACGGTATCGGCGATGCCGTTGGCCATTTTGGCAATGGTGTTGTGGGTGGCCGGAGCCACCAGGTAAGCATCGAAAGGGGCGTTGTCGGATAAATGTTCCGCCGCCCAGGTCAGGGTGCTGACCACGGGTGAGCAGGTGGCCCATTCCAGGGCTTCCCGGGCCACATAGCGCAGGGCGTCGTCCGATGCGAAGGCGACAACCTCGGCGCCATGCCGGCGCAAACCGCGCGCAATTTGCGGGGTTTTCATGGCGGCAATGCCGCCAGTAACCAGCAGGGCAACGCGCTTGCCGGCAAGGCGATTGGAGATTACCGGCACATCGTGGTCGCCCATGTCGCTCGGCGTCGGAGCCTGGAAATTCCAGTCAAACAGGCCAGCGGCGGTGGGTCTTGAGGTCATGCCACCAACTCCTCGCGGCGGGCAGTCTGAACCGGCTGGAACTGCTGCTGTGCCTGGTTAACCAGCGGCATGTAAACCGACTGAATGCGGTCGAGGCTGGTGTTCAGGGCTTCGAAATGTTGCATAGAGAATCGACTTTTTTTGCTCATTTCTTCTTCAAGATTCGTCAGCACTTCTTCGTCTTTCAGAAAGGGGTCAGTCTGGTTCATCAGGGCTGATGGGCTGTACGGGAAGCCATCGGCAAAGGTAACCGGCACCAGTTGAGCGAATTCCGGGTTGGCTTCAACAAAGGCGTCGCAGACGTCGTCGTTGAAGGTCGCATCGGCAGAGTGCCAGCGGCCGTTGATCTTCATCGCGGCGTAATAATGTTTGAACGAAGAACGCATCAGCAAACGCCAGCTTGGCGGCATGATAATGCCCAACACACTCAGCTCCAGTGGCGCTTCAATAAAGCCGGCTTCAATGTTGCTGGCGCGGCACAGGGCCACTTGCAAGTTGGCTTTGGTGGTACACATGCCAACGCCCTTGGCCAGGGTCGTTGACGCCGTTTCCTGCCAGGTGCCGAAGCGGTAGGGAATCGCCTGAACAAAATAGAAAATATTACGAGCAGTGTCGGCCGGGGTGTTGCCTTTGAGTTCCCGGGCGCATTTTTGAATGGCAGGGTGCTGGTAATCGCACAGCGTCGTTTTATCGGGCAATTGCGCATCGGGTACCGGTGCAACGGACTTGTAGGCGGCATCGGCAGCCAGCATGGCCAGCGTCATCGCCCGGCGCAGTGGCATGGCGGCTGGTGCCTGCCAGGCATCGCTGGCTAGATCCAGGTGCCATAGAATAACGGTGTCACCCAAGGCCGTCAGTGGTGGCTGACCGTCGGACAGTGCAGCCATGAAATGATTGCCGGGACCGTGCCAGGCTGCCGCGTGACCCAAGCGACCCTGAAGGACCGTATAGAGACGATAAGGCGACGGGTTTTCCAAAGGGGCGTCTGCTTCAAGGTAAGTCACAGTACCCAGGTGGAAGATTGGGTCGGCTTTGTCGTCGAGGTAAAAGCCGAGTGTTGTATCACGAAACAGGGCGTCGTGTTCCATACTGAGAGTGGGTGCGGCATTCATTTTTTTCTACTCCGTTTAACGGTTAGTCAGCGTCGGAGTGGGCGGTTCGGCGAACATCACTCCAGCAGTCAGTCAATTGACGTGGCACCTTCGGTACCGTGCTGGCGCTCTATGCGATTGCTGTGCCAAACTCTGTTTATGCTTAAAACACAGCAACTTAGCTGGGTTGGTTGAATCAGTGGCCGCCAGTATTTTGTTGCTCATGGCGTGTGTTGTCAGAAAAATGACGGCGCAGATCAGTCGAAATGAGCCGATCATTCGGCCAATTGTCGTAGGGCAATTCCGGCTGCCGCGGTCCGGTTATCGACTGCAAGTTTTTGAAAAATAGTTTCCAGATGTTTGTTTACCGTGCGCGGGCTCATAGTCAATATTTGGGCTGCTTCCCGGTTCGATTTACCGTTGGCCACCCAGTAGAGCACCTCGGATTCACGTTCAGTCAACCCCAGACTGTTTTTTAACAGAGCCGGGCCTGCGGCTCGCTCTTCGTCGACGAGTTTGAGCAGGGTTTCCTGATGGGTGTGCTGTGCGATCAGACGAATACTCAATGCGTGATCAAGGCCCGTCAGAGTGAGTTGGTGGCTGGGTTCGGGCCCATGGCCGAGCCAATGTCTTAATTGCGAAGCGAGCTCATTTTGCTGCCAGCGTTCGACCGCTCGTGCACGGGCCAGCAGGGCATGGGTTTGCGGTGTGGCCCATTGAATGGCGCCATCAGCATTCACGGTGAACAGAGTCTGGCCGGTGCTGTCGAGTGCGGTTTGAGCGCTTGAGGTCAGGCGCGCATTGTTCAGATGTACGCGCATGCGAGCCAGCAGTTCGCCGGGTTGAATGGGCTTGGTCAGGTAATCGACACCCCCGCATTCGAGGCCGCGCACCACATCGTTGGTGTCGCTCAGGCCGGTCATGAAAATAACCGGAATGGACGAGAGACTGGGGTCGGCTTTCAGCGCAGTGCAGGTATCGAAACCATCGAGTACCGGCATCACGGCATCGAGCAGAATAATGTCGGGCCGGATGCGTCGCGCTATGGTAAGCGCCTGTTTGCCCTCCAGTGCAACCAGCACATCCATGCCTTCGGCTTCGAGGGCGTCGTTAATCATACTCAGGGCATCGGGCGAGTCATCGACCACCAGCACCACGTCGGGAGTGTCGGGGCGATGAACCTGGGACGGCGCTGAAGAGGCATTAGCGTTCATGGTGTATCAAGCTCCAGGCAGTGCACCAGCGTTTCAAACTGGAGTTTGCGGGTAAGGTGTTCAAGGTAGGTGAGGGTATCGTTCTGAATAATATCCGACTCGCGAAGCTGTTTGAGTGTGGCGCGAACACCTTTGGTGTAGCCGATTTCGGCAAAGGCTTTCAACTCGCGTACCACTGGGTGGTCGGGTATTACCAGTGGGTTTGGCCGTTGCGGGTTGTGTTTTGGTGTGCGCCCGGCTGAGGCGTTCACCGGGTCTGACGGTTCCTGCAGCTGATACGTCCAGGTCAGCGCGAGGTGATGCGCCAGTTTGTCGAGCAGGTTTTGGTTAGTGACGGGCTTAACCAGATAATCGTTGTACGCCGGTGTGGCATGACCGGTGCTCTGGTATTCCTTGGCATCAGCCGAGAGCATGATGATCGGCGCGGTAATATCCCGGTCACGCAGGGTAGCCGCCAGGTCGAGCCCGTTCATACCGGGCATTGAGATATCGAGTAAAAACAGATCCGGTGAAATCTGGTTGAGCATTCCGAGGCAAGCGTTGGCGTCCTGGGCTTCCAGGGTGGTGAAGCCGAGGGGGATTAGCAGATCGGACAGCAAGCCGCGCAGCACCGGGTCATCGTCGACCAGCATCAGAGTGCGCTGGCGGCCTTCATAACCGGCAATGCGCCGGGGTTGCGACGCATCGGCATCCGACAGCGTAACCCAGGGCAGCATCAGGTTGACGGTAAAGCGGCTGCCGTGCCCGAGTTTTGATTCCACCCCCAACTGCCCCCCCATGATTTCCGTCAGCAATTTCACGATGGTCAGGCCAAGGCCGGTGCCCGGCAGGTTGGGCGACTCTGCCGTACGCACGCGTTCAAAAGGTGCAAAAATACGTTCCAGATCGGCCTCGGGAATGCCCGAACCGGTGTCGCTGATCACAAACTCCGCAACCTGGTTGCGGTAGTGAATATCGAGCAAGACACCGCCAGCCTGGGTGTATTTTATCGCGTTGGAAAGCAGGTTGATCAGAATTTGCCGTAGCCGTTTCTCATCGGTGATAACGGTTTTGGGCAGGGGATCGTGCAAGCGAAAATCGAAATCAATGCCTTTGTCGCGGGCCTGCATGGCAAACATCTGGGCCAGTTGTTCGATCAGTTCTGGCAGGGCAACCCGGTTGCGATACAGCTCGAGCCGGCCGGCTTCAATTTTAGAGACATCGAGCAAGCCTTCGATCAGGTCCGTCAGGTACTGACCGCTGCGGCCGATAATGGCCAAGCCATCCTGGTGTCGATCCGGCGTGTCGGGCCGGTCGGCCAGCAATTGGGCGTAGCCCAGAATGGATTGCAACGGTGTGCGCAGTTCATGGCTGAGCCCGGTAAGGTAACGGCTCTTCGCGGCATTGGCCCGTTCTGCCAATTCCTTAGCTTGTTGCAATGCCAGGTCAGTCGCCTGGTGCGCATCGATCTCGCGCATCAGCTTGTGCGTTTGCCGGTTGGATTCGCGCTGCGCAACCAGCCGGCTTTCATGGGCCAGCAAAAACAACCAGGCGATGACTCCGGAGACAATAAACAGCGTAAAAAACAGTGACCACAGCGTCTGCTCCAACAAGGCCGTTTCAGCCAGTGTCGCGGGCTGCATTTGCCGGTACACCAGGGCAAGCAACGCCGACAGCAGCACGGTGATTACCAGCAGTAAGGCGGTAAACCGCCCAAGTCGGGAATTCACCCAGCGCACGGCGCGTACCGGCAATACCAGACGCAGGCTGTCGATCAATTGTTGTGACAGCCGGGCCTTGGGTTTGCAATGGTCCAGGCAGCGGACATCAAGCGAACAACAGAGTGAACAGATAGGCAGATCGTAGGCGGAGCAGAAACTCATGTCCTCCTGCTCGAACCGGTTTTCGCATACGCCGCAGGTGAGCACGGCCACCGGATGATCCGCATCAGCCGGTTGTAATAAGGGAATCAGCTCGGGTGACTGGCGTGCCAGATAATATTTGCCACCGGTCAGCCAGGCAATGGCGGGAACGGCAATGAAACAGGTGCCGAGGCTGATAAAATGCGCCATGTTGGCTGCCACTTCACCAAAAGCGCCAAGATAGCTGACCATGCCAATGGCCGTTGCCAGACACATGGAACCGACACCAACGGGATTGATGTCGTACAGATGGGCCCGCTTGAATTCAACATAAGAAGGGCTGAGCCCGAGTGGTTTGTTGATCAGTAAATCGGCCGACAAAGACCCCAGCCAACTGACGGCCACAATGGCAAAAATACTCAGTATCGCCTCAAGTGACTGATAGATGCCCAGCTCCATCAGAATCAGGGCGATGGTGACATTGAACACCAGCCAGACGACTCGCCCCGGGTGACTGTGGGTGAGTCGCGAGAAGAAGTTCGACCAGGCGATCGAGCCCGCGTAGGCGTTGGTCACATTGATTTTCATTTGCGAGATAATCACCATCAGCGCCGCGAGTATTAACGCGATGGCGGGGGTATTGGTTAAATACAGAAAGACGGTCTGGTACATGTGGGTCGGGTCAGATGCAACCTCAGCAGGAATACCGGCACTGATGGCGAGGTACGCCAGAAACGAGCCCAGCAACATTTTAATCAGCCCAAACAACACCCAGCCCGGTCCTGCGAGGATCAGCCAGAACCACCAGCGGCGTGCGTTTTCAGGTGTCTTGGTGGGCAGAAACCGCAGGTAGTCAACCTGTTCGCCAATCTGCGCGACCAGTGCAAAAAATACCGATGCCGCGGCCCCGAACAATACCCAGCTGAACGCATCGCTGCCCGGGGTTTTGGCGGGCGCATACTGAGTCCAGTCTGGTATCGACTGGTAGTCGTGAACGATGACAACCAGCAACGCCGAGCATTGCAGCAGTAGCCAAATAGACTGGGTACCCACCTGGAACTTACTGATCGCTTTAATACCGTGAGTCACAATGGGAATGACCGCAACGGAACACAGAAAATACCCAATGGGCAGGGGGATGCCCAGAAGCGCTTTCAGTGCCGAGGCCAGAATCGCCGCTTCGATGGCGAAGAAAATAAAGGTAAAAGAGGCATAGATCAGTGAGGTCAGCGTTGAGCCCAGATACCCAAAGCCCGCTCCCCGGGTCAGCAGGTCGATATCCAGCCCGTGTTTGGCCGAATAGTAAGTAATGGGAAAGCCGGTAATAAAGAACAACACACACACCACAACCATGGCAGTTACGGTGTTTATAAAACCGTAATTCAGCGTTACCGCCGCCGCAATCCCTTCCAGCGCCAGAAACGCGGTAGCGCCGAGAGCGGTATTTCCCACCCGCTGAATACTCATGGTGCGACCCGCCCGCGCGGTAAAGCGCAGCGCATAGTCTTCCAGTGTCTGGTTGGCGACCCATTTATTGTAGTGCCGGCGGACCTTGAATATTTTTTGTGAGGCGGCCATGCCCGCGAACCCGCTGTTATGATCAATTCTGGTGCGCCAAGCGCTTCAATAACGAGCGCAAAAGCCCAAAAAATCAGCCTGATCGTGAGTAAAAGCCCTGTTTTGGGGCTGAATGGGTAACCTGTAGCAGGAAACGTGCCCTATTTTGCCCTCATACCCACTCCGTTTGGCCTGAGCCCATCGAAGACCCCTAGGGAGCAAATCCAAGTGCCAAACCCAGCGCGATCTAAAACCCGGCCCTATCCGCCATTGCCTTTCACCAGCCTTTGCAGGGGCAACCATGGCCTCCAAACCATATCGCTGGCTTGACCAGATATGCGCTTCCGCTTAGGTTGGGGCGCTTTCAAGGTCATGAGGACTCCCGCAATTGGAGCGTAAGGGCATATTCTCAAGGTTATTCAGATGGCAAAAAGGGCGTCAGAATACCGGTTACGACAAAATGCTGATTGGTGGCGGGCTATGGCCCTATCCGTTTGATATCTATATCTTGAAGTTCAGTGAGGGCCAGGAAATCCCTCCCCACGTAGACAAGGTGGCACGGGGCGAGCACTATCGGCTGAATATCATCCTGAAAGCGCCGACATCAGGAGGCGAGTTTGTTTGCAGTTCGCCACTGTATGAAAGTAAGCGCATTAAGTACTTCAGGTCTGATATTTCAGAGCACTCCGTTGGCAAGGTTTTAAAGGGACGTCGTTATGTTCTTAGTATTGGTTGGGTTAAAAACCCCTAGCCAAGGGCCGCACTCCATTGTGGTGAGAGCCTGTGGGCCTGAAAGATACGCCCGTAGAGAGAACACGAATACATGTCGATATCAAAACATTAATCAGGGAAGGTGCTTGATGAAATCAAGTGCCAAGAAGGCGTATCGGTTTCTCCTGATTCACGCTAACCAGGAGCGATAGTTATATGGACTTCGAATTGAGAGCCACTGAACAATCTGATTACGATACCATTGCAACATGGATAGAAGATGCCGTCTCATGTTCCCGTTGGGCGGGCCCACGGGTGCCGTTCCCTTTTTCAGCCAGAGAATTACCTGAGCTGCTGTCAGTAAAAGGCGGCTCAAGCTATTCTTTATCTGATAGTGACAATAGCTGCATAGGCTTTGGTCAATTCTGGGTCGTTAGACAAGGGACAGTTCACCTTGGCCGGATTATCATTTCACCGGAAGCGAGAGGCGTTGGTGCAGGCCGGTTGTTGTGTAAAAAGCTCTTAGCGAAAGCCATGCAAGAAACTGGTGCAGCAATGGTCACGTTACGTGTTTATCGGGATAATATGCCTGCGCTATCATTATACTCAAGCCTAGGATTCTCCGTTGTAGAGTCAGAGTCTACCGGTGACCTGTTGTTAATGAGTACCTCCAACGCTGAGTAATGAGTTGTATCGGCTTATTAAAGCTTTTTGACACCACCTGAATCAGGCGTGATGACTTAAGAGGTTCGGAGAGGACGATGAGTATTCGTGCCGCAAGCAATACGGATGTACCGAAAATTTCCAGTCTGGTAACGTCACTGGCGCACTACTATCTGGAGGGCTCAGATGGAACACTACCTTCATGGCTGGAAGATACGTTAACTCACGAAGCATTTTTAGCGAGAATAGCAGATACTGATTATTTGAATCTCGTTTTTGAAGTATCTGGCTTAATAGTTGGCTATATATCTCTAAAGGAACCTGGGCATCTTTATCATTTGTTTGTCGCAGAGGAGTTCCAGGGGCAGGGGATATCCCGAAGTCTCTGGGTGCATGTTAGAAGGCAGAGTCAGTGCAGTAGGTTCAGCGTTCGGTCGTCTGTTTACGCAGTGCCTGTCTACAAGCGGTTTGGTTTTCTTGAATCAGGCCCTGCCGGCAGCAAGGATGGTGTGTCTTTCCAGCCTATGGAGTATCTTAGTGAAAACTAGATATTACGGGCCAGATTACTATTGTGACGTTGAAGCCGAAAGGATGGCTTCCGGTAAACAGGGGAAGAGCCATTGACCAAGGTAATAGAGCTCGATGAACGTTATTCTGAAGCGCTTGCGGCGTTGAATGAGCAGTTAATATCGGATGAGGGTCACAGCAACTCTATGAATGGCCAGGAGTTGACTGTTCGGATTCGCCAGTGGCTTCGGCAAGATTATCGATGTTGCGGTATTATCAGAAGCGGTCTACCAATTGCCTATGCATTGTATCGAAATGACGGTGATTGCTTCTATCTTCGGCAGCTATTCACGGCTCGTGCCTACCGAAATCAGGGGTTGGCTTCTGAACTACTGAGGTATTTTAAAGTGAAAGTTTTATAGGTGAACCCGTTAGATAGGAAGTTTTAGTGGATGACGGTCGGTCTTTTGATTTTTACTGTAAGCACGGATTTAAAGGTTGTTCCCATACAATAAGTTCTTTGTTAAATGGAAGGCGAGGAGGCGGTTTGCAGTAGCGTAGACTGTGAATCATGAGTACGATTGGTTGTGTGTTTAACCAGGTTTTAAGCCCTGATTTAAGAGAGTATATTGATCGGAGACATGCTCTCGTCAGACGTATAAAAAGCTTTGGGATATAGTAGTTAACGCTACTTTGCTTGATATTTAAGGTGGTCTTTTTTGTCGATATCGCTAGTGCCTGCAGAACATTACCAGTATGTAGAAAACCTGTTTCAGTACTATCTGTACGATATGTCTGAGTATATGGGGTGGCCACCAGACAAAGACGGTACCTACAAGATAGATAAGTCGCTCACCAATCTGGCCGAGTACTGGTCCACGCCAGAGCACTATCCTTATTTGATCATGGTTGATAACGAAGTGGCGGGTTTTTCTTTGATCAGAAGATACCCTGGCAGCACAGATACTTTTGATATTGGCCAGTTCTTTGTGCTGAGAAAGTTTAAGGGTGCTGGGGTTGGCCGCTCTGCATTTAACATGACAGTTGCCATGCAGCCTGGAAAGTGGGTTACCAGAGTGCTTGCTGGGAATCAGAGTGCTTATACATTCTGGGAAAAGGTGATATCGGAAGTGGCGGTGGAAGAGCCGACTGTCAAACGGGAACTTTACCGTGCGACAGATATGCACTTTTTCTACTATGAAGTACGGCCCTGTTAAGCATGAATAGCGGCGGTCTTCGAAATAAATTAGAACGCTATAAATGAGTGGGGTTTTATGGACATACCGGTCATCGAAACTGAACGGCTGCGTCTTAGGGGTATATCTGCTGAAGATCTGGACGATTTCGCAGAAATGAACGCGAGTCCCGACTTTGCAAAATACTTTGGTACGGGTGAGCCTCTATCGCGCTGGGAGAGCTGGAACGTTTTAACGATGCTGGCTGGACACTGGATGGTACGGCAATTCGGGTTTTGGTTTGTGGAGGAAAAGGAAACCAGGCGTTTCGTCGGCAGGGTAGGTATCTGGTATCCGGATGGTTGGCCAGGCATTGAGATCGGCTGGGGCATCTCTCCCAAGTTCTGGGGGAAGGGTTATGCGACTGAAGCAGCCCGGGCCTCAAGAGATTGGGCCTTTCAGGCCCTTGATCTGGACGAGTTGATTAGCGTGATTCACCCGGAGAATGAGGCGTCCAAGAGAGTGGCTATGCGGATTGGCGAGTCCTTCAGGGAAACATTGACGGTGAATGGGAAAAGATCCGATATTTACTCGATGTCCCGTTCCTAGCAGGGCTGTCGATACTCCGAAGGCCCGTGATCGTTTTAAGGCATTTCCGCAGTAGAATAATTGATCTGTTTGGTCGATATCGCTAAAACAAATAGCATTTTTGCTTAATTGCATGCTTGTCATGTGGCCTATGAACACATCGGGGGCCCACGGTGCCTGGCTTGCAGCGCCGAATGCCTGGTTGGCACATCTCTCGCTATGGCAACGCCACCAATCACAATAGTAAGGAAATCGATATGCAGGTCAGGAATAGCCGGTGGGCCCTCTGGGCCGCCTTTGCAAGCTTTGCACTGGTGGGCTGCGCCTACAACAATACAGTACGCGGAGAGGGGGAGGTGGTTGTCACGGAAATAGCCCTGGGTGATGTGTTGCATGTCGACATCGGTGGCCGGTCGACTGTCACCTTGCACCAGTCTGAGCGCAATGAACTGGTGGTTCACGCTCAGCAGAACGTGCTTGATGAGCTGTACATTAACCTGACCGGTACCAGGCTGGAAATACGACCACGCCGGGGTGTGACGATCTCCTCTCGCTCACCGCTCAGCTACGATCTCTACCTCAGCCAGCTTGAAAGGCTGGACCTGAGTGGCAGCTCTCACTTGGTTTCCGATGGCTTTCAGACGCCCAGGCTGAGGCTTGATATCGCCGGCAGTGCAGACATCGACATGGTATTGACGGTCGATGAACTGGAGCTCGATACAGCGGGCAGTGTGGATGCTCTTCTGGCTGGCCGGGCCGATCGGTTCTCGATCGACTCTTCAGGGTCGGCCGATATTGACGCCCAGGCATTAGTTGCCCGGGACGTTGCTATCGATTCGGCCGGCAGTGCCTCGGTAAGGGTCTGGGCAGAGGATGCCTTGCGGGTGGATGCGGCCGGAGCCGCCAGTATTCGATACCGGGGCCGGCCCGTTATACATCAGGATCTGGCCGGGTCGGCGTCTGTTAACCCCCTTTAGAATTGCTTGGAGACCGGTCGTCCTGCAACAGTATTCGATGGGTCTCCTGGGTTATTTTTCCCTGCTTGAGCAGGCGCCCAATGGCTTTCTTGAAATTGCCCTTGCTGACCTGAAAAGCCGAGTAGATGGCTTCCGGGGTGGAGCGATCCGACAGTTCCAGAACGCCGCCGTTATCAGTCAGCTTTTTCAGAATCCGGTCGGCAATGTCTACCCGCGCTTCATGGCCTTGCAGCTGCAGCATCAGGTCTATCTTATGGTCGTCGCGAACGGTTTTTACATAGCCTTTTATGCGCTGGCCAATGCTCAGTGGCTGCAGTACATCTTCGTTAAACACCATACCGAGATAGCGCTGATCGACCACGGCGCGGTAACCCAGATCTGTGCGTCCGGCGATCAGCAGGTCGACCGGGTCGTTGACCCGGTAGGCGTCGGTTTCCTCAGCCAGAAAATTGCTCAGCTTGGCACTGCCGGTAATGCGTTGCGTGAGATTGTCGACAAACAGATAGACCACGTGTTTCTGGCCCGCTTCCATCGGTTTGCGTTGTTCGCCAAACGGCACCAGCAGATCCTTGGGTAAACCCCAGTCGAGAAAGGCACCAAAGGCCGTGAGTTCCTTGACTTCAAGCAGTGCGCACTGGCCAACTTCAGCTTTTGGCCTGATGCGCGTGGCGATCAACCGGTCTTCAGAATCGAGATAGATAAAGGCGTTGATGAAATCGCCTTCGTGAATGGGCTCGGGGCATTGTTTTTTAGGCAGCAAAATGGTGCCAAGATTCTCGCCATCGAGAAAGGCGCCAAAGTCGGTAAGGGAAACGACTTCCATCGAGTTGAAGGTGCCAATTTGTGCCATAGTCGGGGTGCCTTGCGTGAAGCGTTTGGAGGGAAGTGTAGCGGGATGTTGCGCCGACACGCTACTGCGCGTCAGCAGCAACATCCTGAAAAGTCAGCCAGGCAGCCGCTCGTACTCGTGGGCGCCAAAGAAGTTGCGCTGGCCCTGAATCAGGTTGGCGGGCAAACGCTGGCTGCGCACGCCGTCGTAGTAAGCCAGTGCATTGGACAACGCGGGTACCGGAACGCCGCCTTCGATCGCACGAACCAGCAAGCGGCGCAACGCGGCTTCGCAGCCTTTGAGTTCGTCGACGAAGAAATCACTGAGCATAAGGTTATCGAGGTCGGGTTCAGCCTGAAAGACCGACTGAATCGGGTCGAGTGCTTTCGCGCGAATGATACACCCGGCTTTCCAGACCTGGGCGATGTTAGCCATGTTCAGTTTCCAGCCGTATTCGCGGGCGGCTTCGGTGAGCAGGGTAAAGCCCTGAGCGTAGGCGAGCAGTTTGGCGGCATAGAGCGCTGCTTCGGCATCGTCTTCCAGGCCCTGGTAACCGGCAATTGAGGTCGTCTTTGCGTATTTCTCATGCACGGCCTGGCGCTCTTCCCAGCGCGAGGAAAGCGCCCGTGCGAACACGGCTTCGGTGACGATGGAACCCGGTACGCCCAGTTCCAGCGTTTGAATGGCGGTCCATTTGCCGGTACCTTTCTGGCCGGCCTTGTCCCAGATGTTGTCGACCCAGTCACTGCCGTCGTCGTCTTTGATGCGCAGTACGTCGGACGTAATTTCGACCAGATAGGACGCAAGGCGGCCCTGATTCCAGGTATCGAACAGGCTGGCGATGGCTTCGTTGTTGCGGCCACTGTGGCGCAGCAGGTCGTAGATCTCGGCAATCATCTGCATGTCGCCGTATTCGATGCCGTTGTGCACCATTTTGACAAAATGACCGGAGCCGCCGTTGCCCATCCACTCGCAACAGGGTTCACCGGCCTCTGTCTTGGCGCTGATGCCCTGCAAAATGGGTTTCAGAGCGGACCAGGCTGATTCATCGCCACCGGGCATCATCGACGGGCCAAAGCGCGCTCCATCCTGCCCACCGGAAATGCCACAGCCGACAAAGTGGATGCCCTGCGGCGTCAGGTCGTCGCTGCGACGCTGGGAATCGGTAAACAGGGAGTTGCCGCCGTCGATCAGGATGTCACCGTCTTCGAGCAGGGGTTTGAGGTCGTTGATCACGGCGTCGACCGGGTCACCGGCCTTGACCATCAGGATGATCTTACGTGGCCTGGCCAATGATTGAACGAACTGTTCCAGCGAGTGGGTGCCTACCAGATTGTCATGCTTGGCTTCGCCAACAAAGTCGTCAGTAACCTGAGCGGTGCGGTTATAGACCGCTACTTTGTTGTCGTGGTCGAGCAGGTTCAACACCAGGTTTTGGCCCATGACAGCCAGGCCTATCAGGCCAATCGTACAATCACCCTTCATCAGGTCACTCCTTGTCGGCGGACACATCCGCAGTAATGTGAGTCTGTAGGGTAATAAGGGCAATTCTTAATAATGCAATCAGGAAGGGCTACCCCGTCAACCTGAGAAGCGCTTCAGAATAGCGCGGTATTGGCGGCCAGAACCAGCCAGGCGGGCATCACCAGAAAGGCCATCAGCGTTTGCAGGGTAATGATGTTGGCCATGAGGTTGGCATTGCCGCCCATCTGGCGCGCCAGAATGAAGGCAGAACTGGCCGTGGGTAAGGTGCCCAGAATCAGCAGTACCGACACGCCCAGTGCATTCACGCCTAACAGAGTCGCCAGTGCGACCAGTGCCAGCGGCAACAGGGCGAATTTCACCAGGCTGGCCAGTAGAACGGGTTTTACATCGGCACTGATCGTGCTCAGGTTCAGTGCCGCGCCGACAGCCAGCAGGCCCAGTGGCAAGGCCGTGGAGCCGAGCAGGCGAGCGGTGTCGGCCGTCCAGCCCGGCAGGCCGATGCCACTCAGGTTCAGCGCAACGCCGGCCAGGCAGCCGAGAATAAGGGGGTTGCTGAGCAGGGCACGTACGATGCCCCGGGCCGATACTTGCGAGCCTGTGCCGGTCAGCGCGAAAGTGAGCACGCACAATACATTCACAGAGGGAATCATCACCGCCATGGCCATGGCGGCAATCACCAGACCCGGCTCGCCATACAGCGCGCTGACGACCGCCAGGCCGATGTAGGTATTGAACCGAACCGCTCCCTGGTACACCGAAGTCAGGTCTGGCCCGTTTTTGGCCAGCCAGCGTTGCAGCAGAAAGAAGAGCAGGCTGATCAGTAGTAGGGCCGAACAGATGGTGAGTGCCAGTTGACCGAAAGTGCGCAGGTTAAAATCGGCCAGTGCCAGCCGGTGAACCAGCAGTGCAGGAAACAACACGGTGTAGGTCAGGCGTTCAATGCCAGGCCAGGTGGCGGCTGGCGGCAGGTCCCAATGTCGCAGCGCGACGCCCAGCAGAATCAGCAAAAAGACGGGCCCGAGCGCGTTGGCAATCATTCCGTGTTCCAGTTGGTAAAGCCCGCATTTAACCCTTTGGAGCACCCGGCTGTAAAGAGACGACAAAAGCACTGTTCGAACGTGAGAAATCTGGATACACTGTATTTATTCCGGGTAAAAATAAAAGGGAACTCTATGAAAGTCATCGCATTCAATGGAAACCTCAAGGTCGCCGAAGGCGAGCCAGAACAGGCATTGCCTGCCATTCGAGCCTTTCTTGAGGCCGACCAGGCTGCTTCGTTGCTGGTGCTGAATCATCAAACGTCCAGAGTCCTGGAGATCGACTGGACCCAACCGGATGAACTGATTACCCGCAGCCTGGCCTACCAGGCAGGCGAGGCGCCAGTGCAGCAACGTCAGGGACGGGGGCGACCCAAGCTGGGCGTACAGTCGCGTGAAGTGTCGCTGTTACCACGCCACTGGGAATGGCTGAACCGCCAGCAGGGCGGTGCATCGGCCGCCTTGCGGCGCATGGTGGAAGCGGCGCGCAAGTCACCGGTGGTGCAACTGGAAGAGGCATCACTGGCGGTGGACCGTTTTATGCAAACTCTGGCCGGTGACCTGCCCCGCTATGAAGAAGCGTTGCGCCAGTTTTATCGCCATCAGTACGGCGCCATGTTTACCGAAATGGCCGACTGGCCCGAAGATGTGCAGCGCCACATCAGAGCCCTGGTGGGCGAAGTGCAACACTGGCGGGAAGCCAATGAACCGGATCGCCGGCATTGAAATTCAATGCAGCCGTTTTAATCAAATAGGGTGAAGATGTTGAACAACTTATTTTGATGGTTGCCGCCCGGCTCGCAGGGCTATGCTTGGCGCCATAATGATGAGGAGCCAACCATGAATACCGCAACCAACCAGCGGGCACCCGCGGTCTTTATTCCACACGGTGGCGGCCCGATGCCGCTGCTGAACGAACCCAGCCAACAAGCCCTTGCCGACTTCCTGCGGCAATTGCCGCAACATTATGAGCGACCGAAAGCGATACTGGTGATCAGTGCGCACTGGGAAGCGCCGCACCCGACATTGCTGGATGCCGACACACCGCCTTTGCTGTTCGATTACTACGGCTTTCCAGCTGAAACCTATGACTATCGCTACCCGGTAACCAACCCGGCTGATATCCGCGCCCGGGTGAAGGAATGCCTTGCAAATGCAGGGTTGCCGGTCGATACCGATGCAAAGCGTGGCTATGACCATGGTGTCTTCGTGCCGCTGATGCTGATGCACCCACAGGCGGACATTCCGGTGCTGCAGTTGTCGCTGATCGAAGGGCTGGACCCCGCAGCGCACATCGCGCTGGGTCAGGCATTGTCTGCCTTGCGCGATGACGGCGTGATGATTCTCGGGTCCGGGTTTTCGTTTCACAACATGAGTGTGATGCGCAACGGCAACGACCAGGCCAGGGCCATTAACAGCGAGTTTCATGACTGGCTGGCCGAGACCCTAACTCATCCGGAGCTGACGCCAGAGCAGCGCATCGCCAAAATGATCGACTGGGATCAGGCTCCAGGAGCCCGGTTCAGCCACCCGCGTGAAGAGCACCTGTTGCCATTGCCTGTGTGCCTGGCAGCAGCCGGAGGGCATGCCGGTGAGATTTTGTTTGATGACACGGTTCTGGGTTATCGGACGTTCTGTGTGATCTGGCGGGATTGACTCTGGCGGCTGCTTAACGCTCCATGGGGTTCGACAGGCTCGCCCCGAACGGAATGGGGCGTGGGTCTAACCTCACACCCCGCTCCCGCTGAGCCTGTCGGCGAGGTTTCAGCCCGGTTTTCTTAAGACAATGCGCCGGTAGGTTTTGTATCGCTCAAACACCGCCTGGCTGCGATGGCCGCTGAGGTACTTGAACTTCAGCTTGGCCAGTTTCTTGCGAAATAACCACTTGACCGACTTCAAAATGAAACCGTGACGTTCACCCAGGTACTGATCGAGCGTGCCCATTGCTGGCCCGATGCGTTCGCGCAACAGCAGGTCGAGCAGATGAATGTTCGGGCTGGTGTTGGCCGTGATGTCGCTGTTTTCCAGCACTTCCCAATTCGAGGCTTCCAGGTCTTTCACGAATTTGGTGTAAGGGTGACCGCCGCCGAAACTCTTGTCGCCGGGTTGCCCATCACCGGTGTGGTCGGTTTTGAAAAAGTCACAGATGACAACGTGGCCGCCGGGTTTGAGCAGGCTGTTCGCGGCGGCCAGTGCCTTCTGGTAAGGAATGTACTGAAAACTCTCGCTGAACAGAACCGTATCGTACTGGCCCGTCAGCGTATCGACCGGCACATCCTGCAGGGTGCAACCCCAGACGGTGCTCTTGAGATGACCGGCGGCGACTTTCTCGCGAACCCGGGCTTCCAGGTGCGGCGCGGGAATCACGCCATCGACCTGATGACCGCGCTCACTCAGCGCTACCAGCACCTGGCCGGTGCCACACCCCACATCGATGATCCGCTGCGGTCCAGGGCCATGGGCTTCAATGGTTTCTATTATCTGTTCGGTATAGCGCAACTGCGCCTGCTTCATGTAGAGCACGGAGATCTCGGGAATGGTGTCGTCCCAGAACCCATAGTGTAAATCTTCCATCCCTGTTAATTGCTGGCTGAAAACCAGCCCAAATTCTTTGGAGTCCATGGCGTTGCCGTTTGTTATTAGAGTCGGGTTACCTTATCACGGTCTCTGGGAGCGGTGAATCAGTGCTGGTAAAAGGTTACTAATTCAGGTTTCTGAAGTTGCACAATGTGAGCGTCGGTTGCCGGTGGTGCCTCTGCGGGGTAGTCCGCAACATGGACTAAAACGCCGGGAGCGTTTTAGCAAGAGCGCAGCGAGCCCGAAGGGTGAATCCCATGGAGGGGATTCATATCATGCGGTCTAGGCTCCATGGATGGATCCACGCCGAACCAGCAGAGGCACCACCGGTAGCCGACGCGGGCCATAGCCAATAAGCGAACTTGGGTGCCCGGTTACAAGAGGTCAAAAAAGTACAGAAACTTTCTGTTGGAGTATTGGTGAGTTGTTCGCCTTACTCGTTTAATGGTGTTGTCCGTAACGGGATTCCCGAAATCGCAGACATACAAAAACAACGATAGGTGAATGACAATGAACGCTTCCCCAACGACCTGGCTGCGCCTGAGTGCGCTCGCCATTGGTGTTTCCTGCACCACCGCCGCACTGGCAGAAACCATTACCATTGGCACCGTAAACAACGGTGACATGATCCGTATGCAAGCCCTGTCTTCCGAGTTTGAAGCCGCCAACCCGGGCATTGAACTGGATTGGGTCATACTGGAAGAAAACGTCCTGCGTCAGCGTCTGACCACAGACATCGCCGCCAACAGCGGCCAGTTCGATGTAATGACCATCGGCATGTATGAAACCCCCATCTGGGGAGCCAACGGCTGGCTTGAGCCTATGGACAACCTGCCCGCAAGCTACGACGAAGACGACCTGTTCCCGTCGGTAAAAGCCGGCCTGTCAGCTGATGGCCAGCTTTACGCCTTGCCGTTCTACGGCGAAAGCTCGATGACCTATTATCGCACCGACCTGTTTGAAGACGCAGGCCTGAGCATGCCAGCGGCACCCACCTGGGATCAGGTGCGTGAATTTGCGGTTGCCTTGCACGACCCATCGAACGAACAGTACGGCATCTGCTTGCGCGGTAAAGCTGGCTGGGGTGAGAACATGGCGCTGGTAAGCACCATGGTCAACGCTTTTGGTGGCAGCTGGTTCGATATGGACTGGAACGCCCAGCTGGAAACCGACGAATGGAAGAGCGCCGTTAATTTCTACGTCGACCTGCTTGGCAATTATGGTCCTCCGGGTGCCAGCAGCAACGGTTTCAATGAAAACCTGGCGCTGTTCAACACCGGCAAGTGCGGTATGTGGATCGATGCCACCGTCGCCGGTAGCTTCGTTACCGACGACAGCCAATCTAACGTAGCCGATTCAGTAGGCTTCGCCGCCGCACCAAGCCAGGTAACCGAGAAAGGCAGTGGCTGGTTGTGGGCCTGGGCCCTGGCCATACCGGTCAGCTCAGACCAGAAAGACGCCGCTCAGAAGTTTGTCACCTGGGCCACCTCGAAAGAGTACTCAGCACTGGTAGCGGACCGTCACGGCATTGCCGCCATTCCCCCTGGTACGCGTGTTTCCACCTACGAAAATCAGGAATACCTGGACGCTGCGGAATTCGCCAGCATGACGCTGACGCAAATGCGCAAAGCCAACCCGGATGATTCAACCCTGGAACCGTCGCCTTACACTGGCGTTCAGTTTGTGGCCATCCCGGGTTTCAGCGGCTTTGGCACCACGGTAGGGCAGCAGATCTCCGGTGCCCTGGCGGGCAGTTCAACGGTTGATCGCGCATTGGCCAATGCCAATACCGTTGTGAACCGTGAAATGCGCCGCGCTGGATATCAAGACTGAACCGGCAGTAGCGACTAAATTGCCGGTATTCGAATTGTTGTCCAGAGCGAGCAGCGGATGCCGGTGACGCCTCTGCAGGGAAGTCCGCAACATGGATGTTGCGGCCTAGGCCCCATGGAAGGGTTCACGCCGACCCTGCAGAGGCGTTACCGGTAGCCGCTGCGGACCAAAGCCAACTAAGTGAACTCCGGCTCTTGATTGATGAGTGCCGCCCGAAAAGGCGGCCAGGCCTTAACGTGGACGTACCCTAGTCATGTCTCAGCTTTCTAGAAATGCCCGAGCGGCACGCTTTCTGGTTGCACCCTCGGTACTGCTCTTGCTGGCATGGATGACTGTGCCACTGGCAATGACGCTCTATTACTCGACGGTCAATTTCAATTTAACGATCCCGGGTTTGCGCAACTTCGTCGGTTTCGAAAACTACATCTTCTTCTTTACCGACCCCAGTTTCTTCGCCGGCATGTCCAATACCCTGGTGCTGGTGGGTTCTACCCTGTTGATTACCGTCGTGCTTGGCACACTCATCGCGGTGCTGATCGACAACCCCTTTCCGGGCCGAAGCCTGGTGCGAATTTTACTAATTTCACCGTTTTTCATTATGCCAACGGTGAATGCCCTGATCTGGAAAAACCTGCTGATGAACCCGGTCAGCGGCTTCTTTGCCTTTTTGTCAAAAACGTTTGGCATGACTCCGATCGACTGGTTCACCGACGTGCCCATGTTGGCGATCATTCTGATCGTTTCCTGGCAATGGCTGCCCTTTGCGATTCTGATTCTGATGACGGCGATGCAATCGCTCGATCAGGAACAGCTTGAAGCCGCACGTATGGACGGTGCTGGCCCCGTGGCTATTTTCCGGCACATCACACTGCCGCACCTGGCACGACCGCTGGCGGTGGTGGTGATGATCGAAACCATTTTCCTGTTATCCATATTCGCCGAAATTTTTACGACCACCGGCGGTGGCCCTGGCACCCAGACCACCAACCTGGCGTATCTGATTTATTCCCAGGCACTGCTTCAGTACGACGTTGGCATGGCCTCGGCAGGCGGCATTGTCGCCGTGGTACTGGCCAATATCGTGGCGATTTTTCTGATTCGCATTGTCGGCAAATCGCTGGCCGGGGAATAGGAGTTCGAGATGAAATTACATACTGAAAAAGTGGTTAAACTAACGGTGGTAACCATCGTCTCCTGGTTGGTTGCGGCGCTGATCTTCTTCCCAATTTTCTGGATGATACTGACCAGCTTCAAAACCGAATTGAACGCCTTTTCCTCGCCGCCCAGTCTGTTTTTCTGGCCAACGCTGGAGAATTACTTGGTGGTGTTTGAGCGCAGCGATTATCTGCGTTATGCCTTCAACTCGGTGGTCATAAGTGTTGTCTCGTCCATTCTGGCGATGGTCATCGGTATTCCGGCGGCCTATTCCATGGCGTTCTTCCCCACCAAACGAACCCAGGGCGTCTTGCTGTGGATGCTGTCGACCAAGATGCTGCCGCCGGTGGGTGTGCTGGTGCCGATCTATCTGCTGGCACGGGATACCTCGTTGCTCGATACCCGCACCGGTCTGGTCATTATTTACACCCTGATCAACCTGCCCATCGTTATCTGGATGATTTACACCTACTTCAAGGATGTGCCCAAAGACATTCTCGAAGCTTGCCGGATGGACGGCGCCAGCCTGTGGCAGGAGATTCGCCATGTGCTGATTCCGATCACCATGGGTGGCCTGTCATCCACCTTTTTATTGTCGCTGATTCTGAGCTGGAACGAGGCGTTCTGGTCATTGAACCTGACCGCGTCGCAAGCCGCGCCGCTTACTGCTCTGATCGCCTCCTACTCCAGCCCTGAAGGGTTGTTTTGGGCCAAGTTGTCAGCGGCTTCAACCCTGGCGGTTGCGCCCATTCTGGTGTTCGGCTGGATCAGTCAGAAACAACTTGTTCGTGGTTTGACCTTTGGTGCTGTTAAGTAGTGTGGGTCCTCGTTAACGGAGCCTTCGGGCTCCGTCTTTTTCCAGATCAGTTGCAACCCGTCGGTTCACCGGCGGGTGATTAAGGAGTTTTTTCGTGTCGCAATCGAATGTCCTGGCTATCGCGGATTTGACGGCAGAGACTTGCCCGCCAGCGCTTCACTGGCCCGCTTTTAATCGTTCTGATGTGGTGCCCGGTATCGCCCATATTGGTGTTGGTGGTTTTCACCGTGCGCACCAGGCGCTCTACCTGGATGACTACATGACGCGTACGGGCGAGTTGAACTGGGGCATCTGCGGCATTGGCATTCGCCCGGCCGATAAAGGCTTTCTGGATACCCTGGCCCGTCAGCACGGGCTGTATACGCTGACAGAGAAAGATGATGACGTCATTCGCGACCGGGTGATCGGCTCGCTGACCGACGTATTGTTTGCACCGGACGATCCGCAGCGGGTTGTAGACACTCTGGCGCAGCCAGCCATCCGCATCATCAGCACCACCATCACCGAAGGCGGATATTTGTACGACTTCGAACAGCAGCGGTTCTTTCACGATCACCCCGATGTTCAACACGATCTGAGCAACCGGGATCAGCCGAAAACCATTTACGGTTACTTGTGGCAGGCGCTCGAAGCACGCTCGAAACGGGGCGCTGACGGTGCAGTAACACTGCTGTCGTGCGATAACGTGCCGCACAATGGCGATGTGTTTCGCAAAGCATTGCTCAGCTTTCTTGAACAGGCTGACGCAACGCTCTGCGACTGGGTCAGGGCGCAGGTGTCGTTTCCGAACTCGATGGTCGATCGCATTACGCCGGCGCCCGGCGTGGCTGACCAGCAGGCCGTGCTTGAGCGCCATGGCGTTGTCGACCCCTGTGCTGTGGGCGCCGAAACCTTTATTCAGTGGGTGATTGAAGATGACTTCAAAGCCGGTCGCCCGGCCCTGGAACAGGTTGGTGTGCAGTTCACGGCCGACGTATCGCCTTATGAAACGGCCAAATTGCGGCTGTTGAATGGCAGCCATCTGATGATGGGGTTTATTGGGTATCTGGCGGGCTACACCCGGGTGGACCATGCCATCAAAGACCCGGCCATCCTGCAGCTGGTTAACGATTATATGACGCTGGATGCAGCCCCAACCCTGACCCCAATCGCCGACATGCCGCTGGATGACTATCAGCTCCAATTGATCGAGCGGTTTGGTAACTCGAAAATTGCCGACCAGCAACAGCGTATCTGTTCCGATGGCTATTCCAAGCTGAAGAATTATCTGATGCCGGTGCTCGGGGATGTCATGACAACCGGTGGTGACACCCGTCGTCTCAGTTTGCTGTTTGCCAGCTTTTTGAAGTATCTGGACGGCGTTAACGATGCAGGCGAACCGATGCCGATCATCGAATTCAATCTCAGTGAGGCGCAACGCGAGGCCAGCTCGGCAGATCGTCTGTCGTTGCTGAAAGTGGATGCCCTGTTCGGCGAGCGCCCCGACGATAACCGCACCCGCTTTCTGGAAGATGTAGCCAGCCACCTGGCAGGCATTCGTGCCCGAGGTGCTTACGTCTACTTACAGCGGATGATGCAGGGGTAGCGCAGTTACCGCACAGCAGGGTGGCTATTTTGGGGTTGGAGGGTATCCTGTGCAGGCGACTGGAGGAACTGTATGAGTGCAATCAAACCGGAATACGAAGCCGTTTATGAAGCTCAAAATAGCTTTCGGTATCTGGCGCACGGTGCCGACAGTTCTCTGGTGCGCTGGCATTACCACAACGAATACGAACTGCACCTCATTCTGACCACCCACGGCAATGCCTTCATTGGCGATTACGTCGGCCCTTTTACGCCCGGTTCGGTGTTTTTGTGCGGGCCCTACCTGCCGCATAACTGGGTCTCGCTGGGTGACTTTCAAACCGGTATTCGCGACCGGGTGATCAACTTCTCCGATGAGCGTATTCAATCGCTGATTCAGATTCTGCCGGAAATGAAGTCGCTGCAAACCATGCTGGCCGACTCGCGCTACGGCATCGAATTCTCCAAGGAAGCCAGCGCCCGGGTGATGGATGAATTTGCCACCATCGCTGGCCTTAAAGGCCCGGCCCGGGTGCTGTCTTTCCTGAACATCATGTCGGAACTGGCGCAGTCGCAGGATTATTGGCCGCTGTCGAGCCGCTCGTTCGAGGAAGAGTCGGACTCGTTGATGGAGGGTCGGGTCAATACCGTGGTCAACTACATCATCCACAATTGCACCCGGGAACTGAGCCTCGAAGAAGTGGCCGGTGTGCTCGGCCTGGCGCCGACCTTCTTTTCACGCTGGTTCAAAAAGGCCACCGGATACCGCTACATCGACTTTCTGACCCGCTTGCGCATCAGCCGCGCTTGCGAGCATCTGGAAGTGACCGATCGCCCCATCACCGAAATATGCTTCGACGCCGGCTTTGCCAACGTGGCCAACTTCAACCGGCACTTCCTCAAAATAAAGGGTATGACACCCCGACAGTACCGGGAGTCGATCGAGATTCGCGGGCGAACCATGAAAAAGGTGGTCTTACAGCGTTAGTCTTGATCCGGCACCCACTTAGTGGGTATAAAGGGCGTCAGCGGGGAAGAAAACCCCTACCGAACCACCCGGATGTGAAGGATCATAACGCCATGCCGATCATCGCCATTGGCGGCGGTGAACTGAAGGATCAGGAAACCCTCTTGCTCGATCAGTTCATCGTCAAGCAAACCCAGAAAGCCCAGCCCCGCGCTCTGTTTATACCCACCGCCAGCGGCGATGCACCGGGCTACATTGAAGCCTTCGATCAAATTTACGGGCTCTTGCTCGGGTGCGACACCCGGGCACTGTGCCTGAGCCGGGCGCCTTCTCCGTCGGCCATTGCCGACCTGGTTGGCTGGGCCGATCTGATTTATGTGGGCGGCGGGGATACCCGTTCCATGATGGACCAGTGGCGGGCGCACGGGCTTGACCGCCTGCTGATCGAAGCCGAGACCAGCGGCAAGGTGCTGTGTGGCCTCAGTGCGGGCGCGATATGCTGGTTCGACGTCGGGTTCAGTGATTCCAATCGCTTCGACTCGCGCGGCGACTGGGCCTATACCCGGGTCGAGGGGCTGGGGCTGTTGCCCGGCATGCTCTGCCCACATCTCGACAGCGAGCAACGCGCCTTGCCATTGATGCAGGATTTACTGGCCAACCCGGTGCAGACGCTGGCGCTGACAGACGGTGCCGCCGTCGTGGTCAGTGACGGGCAACTGTCGATACTGGAGGGGAAGGACCGCGCCGCGGTCTATCGCATCACGCCCGCTACCGAGGGGCTGAACTGGAGCCAGCTTCGCTGACAGTCGCGAACCCGGCCACAGGCTGGCCATCACTGTAAAAAAACACCGGAAACCCGCTGTTTGAGTCGCCAAACCGTGACCGGGTCGACTATAGTGAAAGGCCATGGTAATTAAATGGCTGTGCATCATGCAGTGTGTTTCCCAATTGCGACGTTGGTGCCACCGGCAACTCCGGTTCCTCACGCAAAATCCGTTTGAAGCGTTGCGTTGCGTTCGTCGCGCTCGTGGTTCGGGCAGGCGGCCAACAGCCAGCCTGGCGTTGCTGGCCCTCATTCTGGGCGCGGCGGCTTCCGCTGCTGCCACCACCTTACCTCCGCTGCAGTTAGTTGATCAGGCCGGGCAACCCGTGAGCGACGCTGTGGCACGCATTGAGCAGTCACAAACCTCCGCTGCCCAGGAAGGCCCGGCGGTCGCGGTGATGGATCAGGTTGAACTGAGCTTCAGCCCCAAGGTCATTGCCATCAGCACCGGAACCCGGGTGCAGTTTCCCAACAGCGATGAGACCCGCCACCATGTCTATTCATTTTCGCCCGCTAAAACCTTCGAGCTGCGGCTGTTTCGCGGTAACGAAGCGCCACCGGTCGAGTTTGACCAGGCCGGCCTGGTGGTCATCGGTTGCAACATTCACGATGCCATGGTCGGCTATATCTATGTTACCAATGGCCAGGTGTATGGCGTGACCGATGCCGACGGTGGCCTGATGCTGCCCACCTTCACAGCGCCCGAGTCAGCTGAACTGCTCATCTGGCACCCAGATATGGACGACCCGCTGGCAGTGCCGCTGGCCGGGCTTGATACGTCCGGAGACCTTCTGCGAATTGAGCTGCCCATGACCCAGAGCCAGCCAGAGCCTGCATCAGGTGCGGCCGGCGGGTTGCGCAACCGACTGCAACAATACAAGTCCAATGACGATTAGCTTTCGAACCCGGTTGCTGCTGATTTTTACCGCCGTACTGGCTGTCACCCTCACCGCGACTACGTTGTCTGCTTTGCGGGCAACGGATGCCAATACCCGGGCGAACGCGACGCGTGAGCTGGCGGTGGCCGAGCGCGTGTTTCAGACCCTGCTCGATGAAAACAGCCGCGAACTGACCGACAGAACCACCTTGCTGGCGGAGGATTTCGGCTTCCGTGAGGCCATTGCCACTAACGAAGAAGACACCATCATCAGCGTGCTGGCCAACCACGGTGATCGCATTGGTGCCGATCTGATCATGCTGATGTCGCCGCAGGGCGAAGTGTTGATCAGCACCCACGACATTGGCGCCGACCTTGGCCGGGTGCGTGCGGGCCTTGGCAATCAGGCATCGGCGTTTTCACTGTTAACCCTGAGCGAGCATCAGCCCTATCAGATGGTGATGGTGCCGGTGGATGCGCCCCAGCGGGTCGCCTGGGTGGGCATGGGGTTCCTGCTGGACAACGATCTGCTGAGCCGGTTTCGCGACATTACCAGCGCCAATGTCACCCTCATTTACCGCGAACGGGAAACGGGCAGCAACTCGGACATACAAACGCTGAGCACTTTGCCTACTCAGCCTCTGGCTAATGTTGACTTGCTCGGCCCTTACGATGAGGTACTCAGTGAGGCATCCCGGGAGTTGCGTGAACAGGGCCTGCTAAGTCGCTACACAACCCTGCTCGATCAACCGCCCGTGCACCTGGGTGCCTTGCTGACGGTGTCGCTGGCCGACGCGGTAGCGGCCAATACCCGGCTGCGTACTCAAATGCTGCTAATCGCCCTGGCGGCGCTGGTGGCCGCTGCCGTTGTCACTCTGTTCATAGCCCGTGGTATTACCCGGCCGATTGACACCCTGGTGGCCGCCGCCAGACGCATTGCCAGCGGTGACTACCAGCACAGCGTGTCACTGAAAAACACCAATGAGTTCGGCGTGCTTGGGCAAACCCTCAACACCATGCAGAACGATATCCAGCAACGTGAGCGGCATATTTTTTACCAGGCCCGGCACGACCTGAAAACAGGCCTGCCCAATCTGGAACAAATGGCGCAGCGCTTTGCCGAGTTGACGCCGGACGATCAGCACCCGCTGGTGGTTGTGCTGGTGCGCCTGGAGAACGTCAGTGCGCTCAGCGATGTCTATGGCCTCGCCTTTACCGACGAGATCGTGCGACTGGCCGCCGAGCGTCTGGTGCACCGTTTGAGGCCCGGCGACATTGTGGGCCGGGTAGGCGCCAATGAGTTTCTGGTGTTGGCCGATGCGCAGCTTGCCGGGGAGTGTGATCAGGCATTGGCGGGGTATCTGGCGGTGTTTGACCAGGCCATTGAACACCAGGACATCGATGTGTTGCTCGATGTTCGCATGGGCCAGGTGATGTGCCCCGAACAGGCCAGCAATTTTGAAGATGCCTTGCGTCGTGCCAACATCGCCGTCGGTGATGCCAGAGTGCATGGCCAGGCGCTAGAGCGGTATCAAATCGGGCGCGATGAGTCACACCTGCGGCAATTAACTGTCACCAATCGGTTGCAGCACGCCATCGAACACGGGGGTTTCGAGCTTCTGTTTCAACCGCAATACGACCTGCGCAACCGCCGCATTCATTCAGCCGAGGCGCTGTTACGCTGGCACGACGATCAGTTGGGCCGAATGTTTCCGGATGAGTTCATTCCGCTGGCGGAGCAGTCGGGTGATATCACCCAGATTACTGAATGGGTTGTCACCGAGGCCATTGCCCGCATGACCGCCTGGCGAGAAGAGGGGTATGACCTTGGCGTCAGTATAAACCTTTCGGCCCGGGATATTCTCAACAGCCACTTTATCGACCGGGTGATCGAGCGAACCGCGCACGCGGGCTTTGAGCGCAAACACCTGATGCTGGAAATTACCGAAAGTGCCATGGTGACCGATACAGAGCTGGCTCTGGCTCACCTGAAACGCCTCTATGATGCGGGTTTTGACCTGGCGATGGACGACTTCGGCACTGGCTATTCGTCGCTGGCGCAACTGAAAACCATGCCGATACACGAACTCAAGATCGACAAGTCCTTTGTGTTGAAGCTCGATGAAGATCAGGATGACCAGAACATCGTGCGCTCTACCATTGAGATGGCACATCACCTGGGGCTGACCGTTATTGCCGAAGGCGTCGAAAACCAGGCCGCACTCAAATTGCTGGAACAGATGGGGTGCGATGCCATTCAGGGCTATTACCTGAGCAAGCCGATGGCGATTGCCGATCTGAAAGCCTGGCTGGCCGCCTTTAATGAAACCACTCTGGAGTCTAGTTATGGTTAACCGGTACCTGAATCGGGCTTTGCTGGCCGGTGCAGTGCTGTCGCTGCTGGCACTGGCTCCGGCCTGGGCTGGCAGTAAAATACTGGCCACCTCAGCCGCCACTCAGATTGAAGGGGCCGCCGGCGGTGGTCTGGTGCCCTGGGCCGTGATTGGCGGCTATGGCAGCGACGGTGAGTGGGCTGGTGCCGCCAGCCTGACCCGCGTTGGCCTGCCGGACTTTCAGCTGGGTACGGCAGCGGTGCACGCCGGAATTAACAACCGCTTTGAGTTCAGCTTCGCGCAGCAGACGCTGCAGGTGGATAACCTGGCGTCGGTGCTTGGCAGCCCTCTCGATGGCGTAATTGAGCAGCATGTTTACGGCGCCAAGGCCCGCCTGTGGGGTGATTTGATTTATGAGCCCTGGCCGCAAATCAGCCTGGGTGCCCAGCACAAGGTGAATCTGAACCCGGCCGCCGGTACCGTGCTCGGCGCTAACAGTGACAGCGGAACCGACTGGTACCTGTCAGCCAGTAAGTTGTACCTGCATGCTCTGTTCGAACGGAATGTTCTGTTGAACGGCACCTTTCGCTATACCGATGCCAATGAGACCGGGTTTCTCGGGTTCGGAGATGGGGCGGGCGCCGATCCACACATTATGGCCGAAGCCAGCGCAGGCCTTTTTCTGAATGCGAACTGGGCGTTGGGCGTTGAATATCGTCAAAAGCCAGACCGGCTGGACCTGGGCGAATCGGACTGGCGCGATGCCTTTGTCGCCTGGTTTCCCAACAAGCAGGTAACGGTGGTCGGAGCCTATACCGACCTCGGCAAGGTCGCCCTCTGGGATGACCAGACGGGCTGGTATCTGTCGGTTCAAATCAATAACTGAAGGTGACTGAATTCATGCGACTGATTACCTCCATCGTTCTGGTGGCCCTGGTGGCCCTGGTGGCCCTGGTGGCGGCCTGTAGCACTGCGCCCACCCAGCCGACCCTGTATGAGCGCCTGGGTGAGCAGGATGGCATTACCACCATTGTCGATAATCTGTTGTACGAAATTGGTGGTAACGATACGTTGCTGCCGTTTTTTGCCAAGACCGACATCGGCCGGTTTCGGGAAAAACTGATCGAACAGCTGTGCCAGGTCAGCGACGGCCCCTGTGAGTACACCGGCGACAGCATGGCGCAGGTGCATGCGGGTATGGGCTTGGATGACCGTCATTTCAACGCCCTGGTAACCGACCTGGTGGTGGCCATGGACGAAGCCGGTGTGGCGACCGGCGCGCAGAACGATCTGCTGTCGCGGCTGGTGCCGATGTATGACGAAGTCATGAACCCGGACGCTTATCTGGAGTCCGGTACCACACCGGAAGCGCCATAATCCGGCTATACTGATGATTCAAGACTGTGTTCCCGGGTCGTTGGAACCACCAACCCCGGGGCCGGGCAGGGATACCCGCTTAACGTTTGCTGCCACTGGCAGGCAGACACCCAGCCATATCCACTGCAACAGGGCCCGCCATGACTGACGTACGAGGCCTTAAAGCCTGGCTGAAAGTGATCGCCAAGCTCGACTTGCCATCACTAAACTCGGTGGTGAAGGCCATCTGTGAACTCAGCGATGACGACGACAGCAGCGCCGATGAATTCACCCAGATCGTGCTGCGCGACGCCGACCTCACCTCGCAGGTGCTCAAAGTCGCCAATTCGGTGCATTACAACCGCAGCTTCAGCCCGATCAAGACCGTCTCCCGCGCCATTGTTCAGATCGGTTATCTGGATCTGAAGAACATTGCCCTGGCCACAACGCTGATCGATGGCTTTCTCGACGGCAAGCCCCGGGACCGGCTGATCAATAACCTGGCCCGCTCTTTCCATGCCGCCGTGCAAGCGCGCGCCATCGCGCAGCAGTTGAACAGCGACGATCATGAAGAAGTCTTTATTGCGGCCCTGTTGCTGCGCCTCGGTGATTTGGCCCTGCTGGCCACGGGTCGGCCCGAAGTTGAAACCTTTATGGCCGCACGCGACCAGAGCCCGGGCGAGGCACACAGCCTGGCGCTGGAGCATCTGGGTGTTGGTGTCAAAACCCTGAACCGGGCGCTGATTCAGGAATGGGGGCTGGGCGATCTGGTGCTGAAAGCCAGTGATGACACCCACAGTACCGACCCCTGGGTGCGCTCGGTTCAGTTTGGCGATGAAATCAGCCAGACCATTCATCTGGGCATCGACCATCCTGAGATGCGCAAGGTCATTCAGCGCATCAGCCAGTTTCAGGGACGCAGCAGTACCGATGTTCGCGAGCATATTCTGCTGATGGCAGAAGAGGCTTCTTCGGTGGCGGCAACCTACGGGGCCGAGCGGCTGTTGCAGGCGTTGCCACAGCGGGATGCCATAGAGGGCGACGCCACCGAGGTAAAAGCGACCGACCACGATATGCAGCGCTTTCTGAACCGCATCAGCCGCTGCATTATGGATGTCGAACCCTTGCCACGCCTGCTGCAACTGGCGGTTCATGCCTTGCACCGCGGTGCCGGTTTTGGGCGGGTGGCTCTGTGGTTGAATTCCGCGCGGGATCACCGGCTCGAACCGGTCATCGTTGCCGGCGACGATGTCGCCCGCTGGCGCGATGTGCTGAAGCTCGATCTGAGCACCCTGCAGCAGGATGAATCACTGACTTTGTTCCTGAAAGCGCCGGAACCCCGGTGGTACCGCCGCAAAACACCCACCGACGGCGTCATGCGGCGGTTGCTTGGTCCTGTCGACGGGATGATGGTGCCGGTGCAATCCCCGGAACGGCTGGTGGGGGTGATCTACGCGGATAACGATGGTGCGTCACTTACCGAACGCCAGTTCGAGGAATTGCAGCTGGTGGCGAACCAGATCAATCTGTATTTGCAGTTTAATATGCCTGCACAACCAAAAAGCGGCTGACGAGTCAGCCGCTTTTATCCGATATACCCGGTTAAAACACCGCCCATGCGTTGCGCCGGTTAAAGCGTCGGTGTCCGGTCACTTTGCAGGGCATCGAGCACCGGGCTGGCTTCAATGCTGGTCAGGCCATTGGCATCGGTGATGTTCTCAAACGCCAGTTGCTGCTGCACGGCGGTGGTCACCGAATCGGCTTCTTCTGCTGAGTCGATCGCCGGGTTCCCCGGTGTCAGCCGTTCATCCTGAATGGCATTGAACGATTGCTGGAGTTGATCGATCTGTGACGATTCCGCTTCCGAGAAGCGTTCCAGTGCAGAGATGGTGCCATTCAACGTGGACAGCGTGTCGCCCCGGTCACGCACGAAAAAGCTGCTATCGGGCAGCGGGCCCAAATCCTCAATGCCCTGACCAAAGGGGTCGCTCAGCGCCCGTTCACGCAGCGCTTGCAAGGCTTCTGCAGCCTGGGCGCTCAGCTGCTCCCGGCCTTCTGTAAGCTCGGTGCTGCCGCCTTCAGCGATCTGATCGCGTTCGCTGCGCAGCTGGTCGACCACTTCGCCCCGGCTTTGCTGGGAAATGGCCAGACTCGAGGCTTCCTGAACCAGAGAGCGCTCGGCACTGGTGCGTCGGTCGATACGGGTATCGACCTGAACATCGGGAGCAGGTGTCTGGCGCTCCTGGGGTGAGGGTTCCTGCCGGGCAGGCGTCGGCCCCTGGGGCGCACGTGGCTCCGGCCGATTGATCGAACCCAGGGTGGCATTGCTACCCGTTATGTCCGTCAACATCTGCTAACCTCCCAAGCGATTGTTGAATGTCTTATGGAAAGTTTAGGGGTGTTTGGTTATTTTTCAACCAGCCTTCTGCATCCGAATGCGGTTTAGCAGAGTATTTACCCTAACTCTACACTTTATCAATTAGCAACGGTGACCCTCTGCAATGACCGAGTCCGATTCCCTAAGGCTACTGATGCGAACGGCTGAAGGCGACGCCCTGGCCTTTCGCCAACTCTACGACCAAACCTCCGGCAAGCTGTTTGCCGTCAGTCTGGGCATGATGAAACGCCGCGATCTGGCTGAAGACGCCGTTCAGGATGCATTTGTCCGGATCTGGCATAACGCCGGTGAGTACCGGGCCGAAAAAGGTGTGGTGCTGACCTGGATGATCAGCATTGTGCGTTACCGGTGCCTGGATCTGCTGCGGTCTGCAAAAGCGCGACGCGAGCACCTGACCGATGGCGATATGGACCTGGCCGATGAGCCGGAAGACCATGCCACCCCGGAAGGCGCCTTGCATGCCGGTCGTGACCGGGTACGGATTGACGAGTGTCTGGATGAACTGGAAGACCAGCAACGCCATGCCATTCAACTGGCCTACTTTCGCGGCATGACCCACCAGGAAGTCTGCGGTCAGTTGGACTTGCCGCTGGGGTCGGTAAAAAGCTGGATTCGGCGTGGCCTGCAACAACTGAAACGGTGCCTGGAATGACCCAACAACTGTCCGACAGACGGCTCGATACACTGGCCGCGGAATACGTACTCGGAACACTCGATGCTGAAACCCGGGTCAAACTGCAACGCCTGATGATGACCAGCGACCGGGCCCGCCAAGCGGTCTGGCGCTGGGAGCGGGAGCTGAATGCACTGGGTGCCAGCCTGAACGATGTTCAGCCAGGCCCGGTCGTCTGGCAGCGGATTGAGGCAAGGCTGGGCCTGGCTGGTCAGGCCACGGCCAACTCAGCCAGGGCGGAGCCGCGACCCTCCCGGGTCGGTTCAAGCCGAGGCTGGAATCCGTTCCAGCACTGGGTCTGGCCCGCTATTGCGGCAGCACTGGTACTGGTCATGGTGAGCTGGAATACCTGGCAGGTACCGCAACCGGCCCCGACGCAGGTCGCCGTTATTCAGGACGCCAGCGCCCGGGCGCTCTGGTCGGTTAGCCTGACTGAACAGGATCTGGTGGTTACCAGCACCCGCGAGGTAACGCCCAGCACCGATCGCGACTACCAACTCTGGCTGGTGGCGGCCGACGGTCGAGCCCCTGTCTCTCTGGGCCTTATGCCGGAAACGGGGCAGCGCCAGCTAGCGCGCAGTGCGCTGTTTGATACGGCTACTGTTGACGTGCTGGCGGTCAGCCGGGAGCCGGAAGGTGGCTCGCCCACCGGCCAGCCGACGGAGGTGCTGTACTCAGCGCAACTGGTCAGGCAATGAAACAAGGGGGCGTTTCAGGGCCGGTGAATTGTTCTTTACCGGCCCCTTTAAAATACAGGTTTCGGCATAATCACTGAACAATGCCATACTCATGGCGAACAGGGCCTACATATTGCCCCCGGGAGCGCCATTATGCCGATACTCAGAGACGACCATACCGCTGCGCTGGCAGGTATTCATGCCCAGGGCGGCGAGCTGCTGGAGCGAATTCAGGATGTGCTCGACCAAAGCACCCTCTCGGCTCCGATTGAACGTTTGTTAAGAACCACCGCGGTGCGCCGCGAAACCCTGCTGCTGGATGTCGAAATGCTCGAGCGCGAGCGTGGCGACCTGCCCAAGGCTGCCAACACCGAACGTGCGCTGCTTGAGGCCATTGCGGACTGGGTGCATACCCAACTGACCGACGAGAGCAGCCTGATCCGCCGCCTGACCGAAGCAGAGACCCAGTGGCGTCAGGTTATTCTGGAGGCACTGGAGCAAGACTGGACCGATCAGGAACAGGATGTTCTGCAGGCGCTGGTTGAGCACAGCGACGAATTCATCGACGAACTGGCGGTACTGCAAACGACGCTTTAGCCGGGTTGCTAGGCCCAGCTGTGACCCGTTGGGCATTTTGACGCCCCGGTGTTAGGTTTTAGCGCCACTTAGGGTAAGCTGGCCGACCTTGGGTTAAGGGATTAGGGATTGGAACATGAAGCAGTCGATGGAAACGCGCTCGTTTCTGGTGTTTTTACTGATCGTTACGGTGCTGTTCGGGCTGGTGCTCGAACCGTTTTGGGGGGCCATTTTCTGGGCCGCTGCCGTCTCCGTTATTTTCTATCCGTTGCAACGCCGTCTGGTGCACCGGTTTAACGGGCGTCGCAATCTGGCCGCTATGACCACTTTATTGTCCTGCATGCTGATTGTGGTGATACCGGTGCTGCTGGTGCTGTCGCAAGTGGTGCGCGAGGCCATAGGGCTCTATCAGGCGATTGAAGAGGGCGATATGTCGCCGGGCGGCTATCTGGACCAGATCCGGACGGCCTTTCCGATCATTCCGCAGACCCTCGAAACACTGGGCATCGATACCAACAATCTGCGCGAGCAGATCTCCGATTTCAGCGTGGCTGCGAGCCGCTACCTGGCGCAGGAAACCCTGACCTTTGGCCAGAGCACCATCAGCTTTGTACTGCACCTGGGCATGATGCTCTACCTCACGTTCTTCCTGCTGCGCGATGGCGATACCCTGATCGATCTGATGGTCAAAGCTCTGCCCCTGGGCGATGAGCGCGAACGCCGCCTGTTCGATAAGTTCGCCGAAGTCACTCGGGCGACAGTCAAGGGCAACCTGGTTGTGGCCATGGTGCAGGGTGCGCTGGGGGGCTTCATCTTCTGGGTGCTGGGCATTCCCGCCGCTATACTCTGGGGGGTGATGATGATGGTACTGTCGCTGATTCCCGCCGTCGGCGCAGCCCTGGTGTGGGGGCCGGCGGCCATCTACCTGTTTGCTGTGGGCGATGTTGTGGCGGGCATTGTGCTGGTGCTTTATGGCGTCATCATCATTGGCCTGGCCGATAACATTCTGCGCCCCATTCTGGTCGGACGGGACACCAAGCTGCCGGATTACCTGGTGTTGTTCTCGACCCTGGGCGGTATTGCGCTGATGGGCATCAATGGCTTTGTCATCGGGCCGCTGATCGCCGCCGTCTTCCTGACCTTCTGGGATATTTTCATGGAAGAATTCAATACCGATGTGAACCGGCCAGTGCCAGACAATGAGACCGCAGAGGCTGGCACCGCCGAACAGGGCCGCTAACGCGGTGGGCGGGCTGGCTGCTTTGCCCGGCCCGTCAGGAACACTCCAATGCCGCCCAGTAACAGCCCGGTGGCGATCAGTAACTGCGTGGTCAGAGGTTCCAGTACGATGACGGCGCCACCCACCGCCGCCAGAATCGGCACACTCAACTGCAGCACGCTGGCCTGGATGCCACTGAGTGCAGGCAGCACGCTGTACCAGAGCGCATAACCGATACCGGAGGCCAGAGCACCCGAGGCAACGGCCAGCCAAAAGCCGTGCGATGAAATCAGAATCGAATCGGTAAAGGGCAGATACAACAGCAGGGCGAACGGCGCCGCCCGCACGAAGTTACCGGCCGTATCGGCCAGCGGCTGGCTTGAGCCTCGTCCGTTCAGGGTGTAGAACCCCCAAGCAATGCCACTGATGACCATCAGCATAAACCCGAGCCGGGTTGGAGCCGTCAGCCCCGGAACGATCAGGTACAGAAAGCCGCCCACTGCCATCCACAGCCCCAGCCACTCCAACCCGGTCAGGCGTTCACCCCGTAGCAGGCTTGTGATGATCATCGTCAGTTGCACCGTGCCAAACAGCAGCAAGGCGCCAGTGGCCGTATCGAGTTGCACGTAGGCGAAACTGAAACTCGCCGCGTACAGCCAGAGAAACCCCGCCCCCCGCCAGGAACCGGCGAGCACCAGAGCCGACAGACGCTCCTGGCGATGCCGCAATGCGAGAATGACCACCAGCGTCAGCGCTCCGGACACCAGCCGCACGGCGGTAAACGACGCTGCATCAATACTCAGGGTGCCCAGCGCCAGCCTGCACAACACCGAATTGGCGGCGAATGCGAGCAGTGCGAGCAAGGTCAGAGAGGCGTGGCGGGGTGGCAGCATGGCGGAACCGTATCAGAACTGTGGGGCGCCTACTGTACGGGTTTTTACGCCAAAGCTCATGCCTTGAAACCAACTAACGAATCACGCCTTCCAGGTAGCTGTGACCGCCCAGATAGGACATGGCCGTGCGAATCGTCCGGCTGCGCTGCGACACATAGGCCGATGGCTGGCCGACGTTCAGGCGCTTGGGGTTGGGCAGCACAGCCGCGAGCAGAGAGGCTTCGTAGGGCGTTAGCTGCGCCGGTGTCTTGTTGAAAAAATGCTCGCTGGCGTCGGTCACCCCATAAATGCCCGGCCCAAACTCAACGACATTCAGGTAGATCTCGAGCAGACGGCCCTTGCTCCACAGCAGTTCCATCCACAACGTCAGCCAGGCTTCGATGCCTTTGCGCACTAAGCTGCGACCGGTCCAGAGATAGAGGTTTTTGGCCAGTTGCTGGCTGATGGTGCTGCCGCCGCGCAACCGGTCACGGTCTTCATTCAGGGCCTTGCGAATGGCCGCGACGTCAATGCCGAAATGGTCGGGGAAGCGCTGGTCTTCAGAGGCAACGACGGCCAGGGGCAGATGCGGGGAAATGTCTTCCAGTGGGGTCCACCGGGTTAGCCAGGGCGACCGGTCGCCCGAATCTTGCAGAATGTACGCCGTGGTAGGTGGGTTAAACACGGCCAGCGGCAAGGTCAGGCCAACACTCAACAGGCACAGGGCGCCTGTCAGCCAGAGGAAACCGCGCAACCAGCGCCTGGGAGTGAAGTTGAAACGCACACGCATCCACGATGATCAGAGAAAAATAAGTGGCCAGTTTACCCCAAAAGCAAGCCTTGCAACTGTCATGAAAGAGTATGCTGCCATTGCCTGTCGCGTACACGGAAAGTGCGGTTGCCATCTGAAGGGCTGGCGAGGAAGAGACAACCGCCCGGTAGGGCGGTTGCGGGAAAGCGGCTTAGCCGAAAATGCCCTTGAACATAAAGAAGAAAATGATCGCCAGGAAGGCACCGGCGGGCAGTGTGACGATCCAGCTGGCGAAGATGGTGCCCACGACTCTGAGGTTCAGTGCTGAGATGCCGCGTGCCATGCCCACGCCGAGCACGGCGCCCACCAGGGTGTGGGTAGTGGAAATCGGCAGACCGGTGCCCGAGGCCAGCACGACCGTGGTAGCGGCCGCCAGTTCGGCGGCGAACCCCCGGCTCGGGGTCAGTTCGGTGATCTTCCGGCCGATGGTGCCCATCACCTTGTAACCAAAGGTGGCCAGACCGACCACAATACCGCCGCCACCAAGCAGCAGCACCCAGGCGGGCATGGCCGATTCAGCCAGAATATTGCCCTGATTGGCCACCACATTGATGATGGCCGCCAGCGGTCCAACCGCGTTGGCCACATCGTTGGAGCCGTGGGCAAACGCCATGGCGCAGGCAGTGAAGATCATTAGAATAGCGAACACTTTTTCGACCGAGGCAAAGCGAAAATGACGGTCTGCCTCTTCGTCGATTGTCACACGTTTGAGTAAGGCGACCCCGAGCAACATCACGGCGAAACTGACGGCGAGGCTGATCAGTACGCTTTCCCCAAACGAGAGGCCAACGCCGACGTGTTTCAGGCCTTTGGTGAACGTCACCATGGTGATCATGAAAGCGGTCAGAAACATATAGCCGGGCACGTAGCGTTTGGCATTGCCAAAGGGGTCGTCGGTGTTGAGGATGAGCTTGTGAACGCTGCGGAAAATAAAGAAGGCCAGGGTTCCGGCCAATACCGGTGACACCACCCAACTCATCACAATGGACGTGACCTTGCCCCATTGCACGTACTCAACGCCGATGCCGACGGCCGCAAAGCCAACAATGGCGCCGACGATGGTATGAGTGGTGGAGACCGGCCAACCCATCATCGAGGCGATGACCAGCCAGATGGCCGCCGCCAGCAGAGACGACATCATCCCGTAGACCAGCAATTCCGGCGAGCCGGCCATCACATTGGCGTCGATGATGCCTTTTCGGATGGTACCGGTGACCTCGCCACCGGCCAGGTAAGCGCCGGCGAATTCGAACACCATGGCGATAATAATCGCCTGTTTAACGGTCAGGGCACGAGAGCCGACGGATGTACCCATGGCGTTGGCAACATCGTTGGCGCCAACGCCCCAGGCCATGAAAAAACCAAACAGGCAGGCAAGCAGGACGAACCATTGGCCGTATTCTGCAATGACGGTCATGGGGTATTCCTCTTATCGGTGAGCATGGGGTGACACAAGCCGATTGGGGCGCGTATCAGCGAGCTAACAGAATTTGCAAACGAGAGCCGACGCGTTGTGCCACGTCTGCCAGGTCACCGATCAGCTCGATTACCCGGTACAGGAACATCACGTCGATGGGGGGGTAGTCCTTTTCCACGGCACGCAGGGCGCGGCGTACGCGGATTTCCAGTTCATCGGCCCGGTGCTCCTGATCGTCCAGATCGTTGAGCAGGCCACTCACCAGTTTGATTTCGCGGCTGCTGAAGCCGGTTTCAAACAGTTCGTCCAGTTCGGCCAGGGCATCAGCCGCTTTCTGGCTGGTGTTGATCGATGATTCCAGATACTCGCGCATCAGCGGCTGTATGGGGTTCGGGATGGTCATTTCCCGGCCCAGCATCACCCCGGCAATGTCCTTGGCGCGGTTGGCGAGTTTGTCCTGGTGGGTCAGCAGTTCGAGCAGGTCAGAGCGGGGGACCGGCATGAACAGGCTGTTGGGCAGGTGCATGCGGATGTCTTTTTTCATCCGGTCCGCTTCGCCTTCGAGTTTGGCGATGTCCTGACGGATGGCTTCGGCCGCCTGGTAGTCACCAGTAGCGGCCACATCATAAAAGTCGATCAGTCGAACCACACAGGCGTGCGCCTTCTGCATGTGCTCCTGCATGGGCTTGACCGGGGAACGGCCAAAGAGGGCCATCAATGGGCTATCAGCCGCCATGTCGCTTTCCTCTGTTGCATCGTCGAATGAAGTGGGGGCGCATTATAGAGACCCGGCGCAGTAATAAAAACGTCACATGCGGGCTAATTCACATTTTTTTGACCAGCGGGTGTTTTGGCGTGGCGACGAGGTGGCAGGGCCGGGGGTTGCATGGAGAGTGATTACTTACCCGGCAGGCCGCCGGGCAGGTTTGAACGACGCGTCGGTCAGTTAAGTGGTTCGCCCTCGCTGGGCTGGGGCAGAGCCCGGATGCGTCGCTTGTCGTCGATGGCGACGTAAACGAACTCCGATTCCGTGACCTTTTGCCGTTCTTCGTCTTCGGGCATCCGGCACCAGACTTCAACGCCGATGCGAATTGAACTGCGGCCCATGCCCAGAATGCGGGTATAGCAGCAGATGACCGAGCCAACCCGGACCGGCCGCACAAATGACATCTCGCCAATGGCCATGGTGGTGGTACGGCCATGCGCCAGCCGGCTGGCGGCGATGCTGGCGGCCATGTCCATATGGGTGACCAGCCAGCCACCGGAGATATCGCCATTGGTGTTGGTGTCTTTGGGCTGGGCGACGACCCGCAATTGCAGTTCGCCGCGGGGCGTCGGGTCTTTTTCATCCAGTTTTTTCATGGGGTCCCTAGCGTCGTTCTGGCCTGGAAAGTCAGGCCGGGCGGGGCTGTCCGGCCGGTAGCGGCAATACATCACTGGTTTGGAGTATACGGGAAAAGCACCGCTTTTGACTATGCTGGTGGGCCGCTGATCGGTCCGTATGCGATATTTATGACAGTTGTAACAATACTGTCATATCAAAGACATATCCTTGTCATATCCGAGCTCTAGCATGCCTCTCGAGCTTCGAGGTTGTGACCCAGTTGCCAATTCGCAGTTGGGCAGGCCGAGAAAAACCAAAGACTGACTGGAGGTTTACCAGTGAACAAGAAAATGATTGGCGCCCTGGCACTTGCCGCCGCCGCTACCAGCTTCGCAACGGTATCGGCCGAAGGCCGTAGCCAGATTAGCATTGTAGGGTCTTCTACTGTGTTCCCATTCGCGTCGGTGGTTGCCGAGCGTTTCGGTCAGACTACTTCATTCCCAACGCCGACCATTGAATCTACCGGTTCAGGCGGCGGTTTGAGCCTGTTTTGCCAGGGCGTTGGCGAAAGCACGCCAGACATTACCAACGCTTCTCGTCGCATCAAGCAATCCGAAATCGACCTGTGTGCCAGCAACGGTGTGGAAGACGTCGTTGAAGTATTGATCGGCTACGACGGCATTGCCATCGCGAACAGCGTTGAGGGTGCTGAGCTTGAACTGAGCAAGGGCCAGTTGTTCCTGGCACTGGCTCAAACCGTGCCGAGCCCGAACGGTTCCGGTCTGGTAACCAACCCATACGAAACCTGGAGCGACATCGATAGCAGCCTGCCGAACATCGCCATTCGCGTCTTTGGTCCGCCGCCATCATCTGGTACCCGTGATGCGTTCGTTGAGCTGGTCATGGAAGAAGGTTGCATGGAATTTGACGCGATAGCGTCTTTGGAAGACACGGATGAAGACAAGATGGAAGAAGTCTGCGCTACCATGCGTGAAGACGGTGCTTTCGTTGAAGCCGGTGAAAACGACAGCCTGATCGTGTCGCGTCTGGAGAACGACCCGAACGCACTGGGCATCTTCGGTTACTCGTTCCTGGATCAGAACTCAGACAAGGTCAAATCAGTCTCGGTTGAAGGCGTTCAAGCCACGTTTGATACCATCGCTGACGGCTCTTACTCAGTGTCCCGCCCGTTGTTCTTCTACGTTAAGAAGGCACACGTGGGTGTGATTCCGGGTATCGAAGAGTACCTGGCTGAATTCACCAGCCGCCGGTCCATTGGCGCCAACGGTTACCTGATCGACCGTGGTCTGATTCCGCTGTCCAATACCGAATTCGCTCGCATGAAAGACAACGCAGAGAACCTGCGCGACGTCTCACTGTAAGCGATAGTCGTAAGGGGCCGGACAAGCGTCGGGCCCGATCGGAGGAGGTCCAGTTGGCTGGCCCTCCTCTTGGTGTTTTAACGGTACGGGTTCTTCTGGCGGTATTTTCTGAGAGAATGCGCAACCTAGGCCCGGTTCTGTTAACACCGATAATGGAATGTCCCGGTCAACGCTCTGCACGGTGTATTTCAACCGGGCAACAGAGCAGTGACCGAGACGTTTTTTCATGTTCTGAGGAGTGGTTGGATGCAAACATCGACCCTGATTTTGTTCGTACTGGCGTTGACGGTCGTCGCCTACGTGCTCGGCCGTCAACGCTCGGTGCAGCTGGCCCAGCCACTTGGCGGGATTAAGCGGCTGCATTCCCTGCCCAATTACTACGGACTGATGGCCGCCGTCTGGACAAGTATTCCAGCCCTTATCATCGTGGCTGTCTGGTCGGGGATGGAAACAACCGTCATCACCGGTACTGTCCTCTCGACGTTGCCGGATGCCTACACCAACGTCTCTGAATCTCAAATAAGCCTGACCTTCAGCCGCATTCGCAACATCCAACTCGGCACTATTGATGGGAGTCAGTTCCCCGACCTGGTTCAGGCGGGTGAGTTGCTGCAACGCTTAACCGAGAGCAGTCAGTTTGGCAAGGTAGCGTTGACCCTGGTCATCTCGGTTCTGGGTGGCGCCTATGCCTGGTTGCGCACCAGCCCGAGGCTGAGAGCCCGCCCGCAGTTTGAGGTCGTGCTTAAAGGCTTTTTCCTGCTTTGTTCTACCATCGCCATCTTTACCACGATCGGCATCATTTTGTCGGTTCTGTTTGAAAGCATCCGTTTTTTCCAGTCGATTCCATTTTTCGATTTTGTGTTCGGTACCAAGTGGAGCCCTCAGATTGCGATTCGCGCCGATCAGGTCGGTTCGTCTGGCGCCTTTGGGGCCATTCCGTTGTTTGTCGGCACGCTGTTGATCGCAGCTATCGCTTTGCTGGTGGCCGTCCCACTTGGGCTGATGTCGGCCATTTATTTATCGGAGTACGCCAATTCGAAAGTGCGCGGTGTCGTTAAGCCGCTACTGGAAGTGCTGGCCGGTATTCCCACGGTGGTGTATGGCTTTTTCGCTGCACTGACCATGGCGCCGCTGGTCCGCGACTTTTTTCAGGGCATCGGGTTCGATGGCGTTTCCGCCGAATCGGCTTTGGCCGCGGGCCTGGTTATGGGCATCATGATCATTCCCTTTGTGTCGTCGTTGTCTGATGACGTGATCAATGCCGTCCCGAACAGTTTGCGCGATGGCTCTTACGGCCTCGGAGCCACCAAAAGTGAGACCATCCGCCAGGTCGTCTTTCCGGCCGCTCTGCCGGGCATCATGGGTGGGGTACTGCTGGCGGCCTCCCGGGCCATTGGGGAGACCATGATTGTCGTCATGGCGGCAGGTCTGGCCGCCAACCTGACGGTGAACCCGCTTGAGGCGGTCACTACGGTAACGGTGCAAATTGCCACCTTGCTGGTGGGTGACCAGGAATTTGACAGTCCCAAGACCCTGGCAGCATTTGCCCTGGGCCTGATGCTGTTCATTACCACACTGCTGTTGAACATTGTGGCCATGTCGATCGTGAAGAGGTTCCGTGAACAATATGACTGATCAATCGTTGAATGCCATCGAGCGGATGGCGACCGTCAAGCAGGAACGACTGAACGCCCGACTGAAGCAGCGTTATAATCGTGAGCGCCGCTTCAAGGCCTATGGCATTGCGTCCATCACCGGAGGTCTGGCGTTCTTGGCCATATTGCTGATCACCATTTTCAGCCAGGGTATACCGGCCTTTCAGAGCTCCTTCATCAAGCTCGACATCACCTATGATCCGGATGCCCTGTACATCGATGACGCCTCCGATCCAGAGCAGCTGCGGTTTGCCGACTTCGACAACGCGGTGCGCCAGTCGATGCTGGAGCGCTTCCCCGAGGTGTCGGGCCGGAATGACACGCGTGAGCTGATGTCTCTAGTCAGCACCGCCGCCGGGTATACCGTGCGAGATCGGTTAATTGCAAACCCCGATCTGTTGGGTCAAACAGAAACACTGTGGCTCATGGCCGATGATGATCTGGACCTGGTACTGAACGGCACCATCGATCGCAATTTGCCGTCGGATGAACGCCGGGTGTCCGATCTGGAGCTGGAGTGGATTGACGACTTGATGGCCAATGGTGATATCGAGCGTCGATTTAATACCACTTTCTTCACCCGGGGCGACTCGCGCGATCCTGAAACCGCCGGTGTCTGGGGCGCTGTAGTCGGCTCTTTCTACACCCTGGTGGTGACACTGGCGCTGTCGTTCCCGATTGGGGTGGCCGCGGCCATATACCTGGAAGAATTTGCGCCCAAGAACCGATTGACCGACATCATTGAGGTAAACATCAACAACCTGGCGGCGGTGCCGTCCATTGTGTTTGGCCTGCTTGGTCTGGCGGTGTTTATCAACTTCTTCGGATTGCCGCGCTCCGCCCCGGTGGTCGGTGGCCTGGTGCTGACGCTGATGACCTTGCCGACCATTATTATTTCAGCCCGTGCATCGATAAAGGCGGTGCCACCGTCGATTCGGGATGCAGCCATGGGGCTGGGTGCTTCAAAAATGCAGGTAACGCTGCACCATGTATTGCCCCTGGCGATGCCCGGCATGCTGACCGGCACCATCATTGGCATGGCTCAGGCCCTGGGTGAAACAGCCCCATTGCTGATGATTGGCATGGTGGCCTTCATTGTGGATATTCCGCAGGGGTTCACTGATGCCGCCACGGTTCTGCCGGTTCAGGTATATATCTGGTCGGACAGCCCGGAACGGGCCTTTATTGCCAAGACATCCGCAGCCATTATGGTGCTGTTGGGCTTCCTGGCGCTGATGAATTTGTTGGCCGTCCTGCTGCGCCGTAAATTTGAGCGTCGCTGGTAGGCGATTTCGGGGAGACCGTAGACGATGACCATTACCAATCAGTACACAGAACATAAGGCCGACACCGTGACCGTAGCCAAAACCGAACCTGATCAATTTGACATCGGCGACTGGACCCAGACTGTGGGCGATCCGCTGCTGGATGACCCGCGCCTCAGTGCCCGTAATGTAGATGTGTTCTACGCAGATAATCAGGCGATTCACAATGTGAGTCTCGATGTCGGCAAGAACGAAGTCATTGCGATGATTGGGCCGTCCGGTTGCGGCAAGTCGACGTTTTTGCGCACCCTGAACCGGATGAACGATTCAATCGACATTTGCCGTGTCAAAGGCGAGATCATTCTCGACGGCCGCAATATTTACGATAAAAGCATGGACGTTGTAGAGCTTCGGGCCAAGGTCGGCATGGTGTTTCAGAAGCCGAACCCCTTCCCCAAATCCATTTACGACAACGTCGCTTATGGCCCACGCATTCATGGCCTGGTGTCGCGTCGTGCGGAACTGGACGAGGTGGTGGAAACCGCTCTGCGCAAAGCGGGCCTGTGGGATGAAGCGAAAGACCGACTCGACAAGCCAGCGACCGGTCTGTCGGGTGGTCAGCAGCAGCGGTTGTGTATTGCCCGCACCATCGCCGTATCGCCCGAGGTGATTCTAATGGACGAGCCCTGTTCAGCCCTGGACCCGATCGCCACCGCGCGCATCGAGGAGCTGATCGCCGAGCTGTCTGAGAACTACACCATTGCGATCGTGACCCACAGCATGCAGCAGGCGGCCCGGGTTTCGCAGCGTACGGCCTATTTTCACCTGGGCAAGCTGATTGAAGTGGGTGACACCGACAAGATTTTCACCTCGCCGGATCACAAACTGACTGAAGATTACATCACCGGTCGCTTCGGCTGACCGGAGAGGGAGACACCATGGATAAATCACATTTCGACCGCCACACCTCCGCTCAGTACAACGCCGAGCTGGAAGAGGCGCGCAAGAACCTGATGCAAATGGGCGGCCTGGTTGAGCAACAGGTCGAAGACGCGCTCAAAGCGCTGATGGAAATGGACACCGCCCTGGCCCAGCGCGTGATCGAGACCGACAAAACGGTAAACGACATGGAGCTGGAGATCGATGAGGAATGCACCCGCATTCTGGCGTTGCGCCACCCGGCAGCTTCGGATCTGCGCTTTGTGATCGCGGTCACCAAGGCCGTAAACGATCTGGAGCGAATGGGTGACGAGGCTTCAAAAGTCGCCAAGCACACGCTGGAACTGGCCGACACCGGCTCGGGCCCGCAGGGTTACGTTGAGTTGCGCCATATTGGCGAGAAAGTCCGCCAGATGGTCTCCCAGTCGCTGGATTCCTTTGCCCGCCTGAATACCGACAGTGCCTTTGATGTGCTGCAACAAGACCAGGCGGTCGATCTGGAATACGGTACGGCCATTCGCACCCTGGTCACCACCATGATGGAAGACCCGCGCACCATTACCCGGGCACTGAACGTGATGTGGTCGCTGCGCTCACTGGAGCGGATCGGCGACCATGCCCGCAACGTAGCTGAGTCGGTCATCTATCTGGTGAAGGGCAAAGACGTGCGCCACATCAAGCTCGATCAGGTGGAAGCCCAGATCAAGAAAAAATAATGGCGAAAAAACTTGTTGCGAATCAAAAGGTTGTTGACGAGCACAGGGGTTTTCCTTATATTACGCACCCGTTGCCGGCATAGCTCAGTTGGTAGAGCAACTGACTTGTAATCAGTAGGTCCCGAGTTCGACTCTTGGTGCCGGCACCATATTCAAAGAAACCCGCTTCGTGCGGGTTTTTTCGTTTCTGGGGTTTGGTGGTTGCTGTCACTGGGTGCCATGAGTCCGCTTCGGCACCTGTTTGCCATCAATCATGCAAAAATCTGCCTCGACTGATCCTTTCAGTTCCCTTCACTGGCGGCTTGCCCGGATATTCAGTAGAGTCAGCGGTTCGTCCGTTGTACTGCTTTGGAATCTGGCATGAACTTCATTACCGATCTGCTGTTGTCGCTTTCGGGGCTGATCCGCCCGCACCTTACCTTTGTGTCTTCGGCCCTGGTGGCCACGTTGCTGGTTATTTATGGCAATGACGTTAACCGTGCCGTCTGGGCGCTGATTCGCCGGGCTCATTTTATCGTTCGGACTCTGGTGTTTATTCTGCTGTGTGCCATCGGGTATGGCCTGATAGCGGTCTATCTGGTGCCGCTTGTTTCCCGCCTGCTGTTAATGGCGGGTTCGGTCTGGTTTGGGTTGATTGTAGTGCTGGTGTTTATACTGGTCGGCTGGCTGGCTGAAAAGCACAGTCGGCGGGGGTGATGAGGGTGGTTGGCACCTGTCTCAAACCGTTGCGCCGACTGGGTCTGAGCGTTGCGCTTGCTTTGTCGCTCCTGCCGCTGCAACGGGCCTGGGCCCTAAATGAGGCGGCGCACCAGGCGGTGCTTCAGCTAGCGATCATGCAACTGGAGGAGGGCGCCCGTGAGCAGCTGGCACAGTGGTATGGCCCCGAGTGGCAGCGCGATCTGATCGCCCTGGCGAACTGGGCCGATGAGGCCCGGCCCGAGCCGCGGTTCAGCAAGGTACTGTTTGCCGAAGGCGCGACGGGTTTTGATCTGGTTGAGAATTGCCCGGGAAATCTGTGTGCCGTGGCGGCCATTCTGGAAAGCCGTCGGGTGCTTGAAGATGAAACGTACAGTGTGATCCGCAAGCGCGAGGCTTTGCAGTATCTGATGCATTTCGTCACCGAGTTGCATGTGCCGGTCAATGCCGGGCGTCTGTCGGATGAGGGCGGGCAAACGCTGACCCTCACGGCGAGTGACCTGCGCGATGTCTCACTGGATTGGGTGTGGAATCAGGATCTGTACAGCCGAGTGAGTGATTCTTGGTTTGTGCAGGCCCAGCGCTATCGGCGTCGGCTGTCAGAACTGCCGGTATCGCAGTGGCAGCAGTCTACGACTCCAGTCGACTGGGCGCTGGAAACGCATCAGCTGTCGCTGGAGACAGCCTATGCCTTTGCTGAGCGCGGTAAGTATGATGCCGCCTACCGTCAGGCAGCGATGCCGGTGCTTGAGACGCAGATGATCAAGGCCAGTGTGCGGCTGGCTGGGGTACTGAACGCGGTTTTTTGAAGGGGCTGGGTTCCCTGCAGGCATAAAAAAAGGCCCCATCCGAGGGCCTTTCTTTATTACGATCATTTTAACCATCCGTGTCGACCACTGAACTGCTGAGAGCTTCCGTTGCCGCACCATTGGCTCCTTCCTGGCGCCTTTGGTGTGTCAATTCTGCTATCAGGCTACTTGCGTATTCTGACGTCAGCATCCGTGCTGTGTCGCGTGGTGCGATGCTCCTGTTGCCATCCTATGGCTGGCCAGCCTGGCCCCTGTTTTGTCCGTTGGCGTTCTTCCTGAACACGAGAGAAGTATAGCGAATGTCAGTTTGCTTTGTGACGCAGTTAGCGCTCTGAGAGCCGGGTCTGGTCAGTTTTGCCTCATAGGCAGACGGTTGGATGCGGCTTGGCGGGTGCTTTTAGTGAACTTCGTCACAAAATAAGTGGAAACATCGTACGTGCCGTGTAGGAAATGTCTTACACAGAGATGAGGAAAACGGGAAATTGAACGTCAATGGCAAGGTGTGAAACGGTCAGCTAAACGTCAGCCAAGGCGCTTGTAGAGCCTGTGTCGGCGGGTGGCTGCCTGTGTACTGTGTAAGAAAGGGTATCTGGTCTGGTGTGTGCCCGGGCAAATCTGACGGTTTACTCAACCTCATTGCTACGGTGAAAGTGGAAGGGCAGATGACTCTGCCCTTCCGGGTCTTGCCAGTGTGATGCTATTGGCTTGCTGCTGTGAACCATCCCGGCTCTTGCATGCTCTTCCGTGTGACCGTCCCCGGTCGGGCGTTCCTTGCGGCGCTGTTATCCCTGTCGGTTCGTCCTTGCGCATCCCTGTGACGGCTGCTGCCGAGCCGTGCGTTGTCCCTGGTGTGACCGTCCTGGTCGGCTTCCCTGTTTCTGGCCATCCTTAGAGCTGACTGTCCGTAGTCTCCGGTTTCCTTTTGGTTCAGGCCAAGTCTTGGCCCTGCTCCCTGAACGCAGGCTATGATACGGGTAAGGCCCCCTGGTTTGGGCGTCAATTTGTTGTCATATTGAATTGTAAGAAGTGTGACAAAGTGCAAAGCCAGCCATGCTGGGGGTGGGCTCTTTTTGTGGGACGACTCTTAGTGCAAGTCGCTCTTATTCTCACATCGAATGTAGGAAATCTCGTACAAATCATGTCAGAAAAAAAGACATTACCTTCTGGAACCTTACATTTTTTTGGCGGAAAACCGATGGTTTTTTGGCTTAAACAGGGGGTAATACCCTTGAGTCCGGGTTTGCCGTTGGCGCAGCCCTTCGTTCAGCCGGTGCCAGAGCAGGCGCGAATGCTGCAGCCGGTCAGTGCCGAAGCAATGGAGCGCGAATGGCAACGCCAGTATGAGGCGCTGCCATTGGCCGTTAAGGGGCTGTTGAGTTTCGAGCACTTTCGCGCCCAGTCCGGCGAGCTGGCCAGCACCATACAAACGGCGGCCCGGGAGCGTGAACACGGGCGCTTGCCCGGTTATGACCTGAACCGGCTGGCGAAAGCCCGGGTGGCCCGGTTGTTTCCATCGGCGCTGAGCTATCTGGCCTGGCGAGACCTGGCAGAGGGGTTCAGCGGTCTGGCGGTGGCGGTGCAGAGCCGGCACGCGTCTCTGGCCAGTCGGGAAGGGCGGCCCGCACTGCTGGCGCCGGTTCAGTATGGGGGCGAACACCGCTACCAGGTGACCGCAACCAACCCCTTTCCGGGCTTGTTGGTCGATCACCCCGCCTGTACGGATAACAATGAATGGCGCCTGCTGATGCCGGAGACAACGGTGCCGTTGAAACCCGGGCCCGACCGGGAGCCACAGCCGGTGCTGCCGATTCAGCGGGGGCTGGTCACGGCAATCTACTGGTCGGTCAATACTCCGGAAACAACGATTGCCGAGGTTCGCCAGCTGGTTGCCCGCGACATGCGCTTTCGGTCGGTGGCCCTGGGCCAGGTCATACCGGATCCGGGGCGCTGGCAGTTGCAGTTGCAGCCGGTCAGCGAGTAAAGGCAGGAATTGACTGCTAGAATAAAAACCGACTTGTTTCGACATCCACCCCGCAGGCCCGGTACAGGATTAACTACATGCAGAAACTCTCTTTTCTGGTGGCCGATGATGCCGGTTTTATCCGGGATCTGGTCAAGCGCGCGCTTAAGAGCCAGTTTGCCCAGTGCCAGATCGATGAAGCCCCCAATGGGCGCAAGGCACAGGGGTTGCTGAACCGGAATCGCTACGATCTGGTGCTCTGCGACTGGGAAATGCCTGAAATGTCGGGGCTGGAATTACTGGGCTGGCTGCGTGCGACCGAGACCGAGCGCGAACAAAGTAAGACGCCGTTCATCATGGTGACCAGCCGTGGCGACAAATCCCATGTGGTTAAGGCGGTGGAAGCCGGTGTCAGTGATTACATCGGCAAGCCGTTCAGCAACGAGCAGATTCTGAAGAAGGTGCTCAAGGCGTTGTCGGTGAACCACCGGGATCTGATCCGCAGTATTTTGAAGGGCCAGGCGACCATGTCGAAGCCAGAGGGTGGGCTGGGTGAGTCGGCCAGCCTGCTGACGTCTTCTCAGGCGACACCCCGGCCGGCCCCGGCACAGAACCTCAGCGACAGTGCCAGCTTGCTTACCGGCGGCAAACCCGCAACACCCAAGCCAGCCGCCGCCGCAGCCAACAGCAAGGCGCTCACCAAGGTTCTGGTCCGGTCATCGAAAGGGCAGTGGAAGGGCGCGGTGCGTGATTTGAACCTGATTGAGATTTCCGTCGACATTCTGCTGGAAGAAGCGCCGCCGCCCATCCTGTTTGAGCAGGTGGTGATTGACTTGCAGGTTCCGGATCAGCCCAGTTCCCTGGCGCGCATCAACGGTTTTGTCACCCAGCTTGCGCTGCGCGAAGCCTCAATGGATGCCCGCAGCGTGCGCCTGGGCGTGAAGTTCGTGGATGATGATCCGCAGAAGATGGAAGTCTTAAGCCGGCTTGTGGCGTCGATCCGGCGCTGAATCTGGCGTGACCGGTGCGTTGGCGGGCGGTAGCAGTCGTTCGGCGGGCAGGCAGCAGGTGAATACGGAGCCGCGCCCCGGCACGCTGGCGACATCAAGCCGGCCCTGGTGGTGATGCAAAATGTGCTTGACGATCGCCAGGCCGAGGCCAGTGCCACCGCGCTCGCTACTGCGGCCTGGGTCTACCCGGTAGAAGCGTTCGGTCAGCCGCGGAATGTGGCGCGGGTCGATGCCGATGCCGTTGTCCCTGATCGAGATATAGCCGCCCTGCGGTGATTCGTGCCAGTGCAGTTCAATATCGCTGCCATCGGGGCTGTAGTTGACGGCGTTGTAGACCAGGTTGCTGATGGCCGAGCGCAGTTCCGAGGGGTCTCCCTGTAGGTCTTTATCGCTGTCGAGGCGAACGCTGATGTGGTGGTTGCGTTCACTCGACAGCGCGCGGGCGTCGTCGGCAATGCTGTTCAGCAAGGTACTCACCTCGATGCGTTGGCGCACCGACTCCCTCACTTCCACATCCAGCCGCGTCAGCACCAGTAAGTCGTTTACCAGGTTTTCCATGCGCTGGGTCTGGCCATTCATGCTGCCCAGTGCCCGGCGCAGTGGGGCAGGCAGGTCATCGCTGAAGTCGAGAATCGATTCCAAATAGCCCTTGAGCACGGTCAGCGGGGTCTTGAGTTCGTGGCTGGCGTTGGCCACGAAGTCCTGACGCATGTGTTCCAGCTGGGTCATCCGGGTGGTGTCGCGAATCAGCAGCAGGCGTTCGCCCTTGCCGTAGATGGTCATCGAGACATCGAGGGTTCTGTCTGGGAAGGCCGGGTTATCGATGCGGATGCTCTCGCGCACTTCCCGGTTCTGGTAGAACTTCTGAAAGGCAGGCTCGCGCACCAGGTTGATCAGCAGTTGGCCTTCGTCGCGCGGTTGCAGCTTGAGCAGGTCGGCTGCCGACTGGTTCCACCATTGCAGAGCGCCGTGATGGTCGAGCAGGATAACGCCATCGCGCAGGGCCTCGGTGGAATTCTGCACCCGGTTGATCACGTTCTGGTAATGGCGGACTTGCTTCTTGCGCCGGCGTTGTTCGCTGTAGAGGTGGTCGAACACCATGCCCCAGAGGCCTTTGGAGTCCGGCGGTTCCGACTTGGCACCCTGTTCCAGCCATTTGATCAGACGGCTTTGCTGGAACAGCTGCCAGGCCAGATAACCGCTGACGGCAATCAGTAATAACAGGATCGGCTGGCCAATATAGACGCCGAAAGCGAATACGCCGGTCAGTGCCAGCAGCAGGTTTCGGAAATAGGGGCGTCGTATGTCTCGAATCATGAAGCCGATTGTGCCGAAACTTTGGTCGAGAAGCGATATCCCGTGCCTCTAACGGTCTGAACCATGGCCTGGAAGGGCTCGCCCAGGGCTTTGCGCAGGCGCCGGATGTGAACATCCACGGTGCGCTCATCCACATACACATTGCCGCCCCAAACCTGGTCGAGCAGTTGCGAACGGGTGTAGGCGCGCTCGGGGTGGCTCATGAAAAATTGCAGTAACCGGAACTCGGTCGGCCCCATGGTCAGTTCGCCCTCGCCGGTGCTGACGCGGTGGCTGTTCGGGTCGAGCCGCAGGCCCTGAATGTCGATGGGCTCTTCAATGCCAGCGGGCGTGGTGCGACGCAATACGGCTTTCAGCCGGGCAACGAGTTCGCGCGGTGAGAAGGGCTTGGTGATGTAATCATCGGCCCCGGCTTCCAGGCCGGTGATTTTATGGTCTTCCTCACCTTTGGCCGTGAGCATGATGATGGGGATTTCCGCTGTCATCGGGTCCCGCTTCAGGCGGCGCGCCAGTTCGACACCGCTGACGTTGGGCATCATCCAGTCGAGCAGGATCAGATCGGGCTTTTGGTCGACGACCAGGCTGTGGGCTTCGGTAGCATCACCCGCTTCCAGGGTATGGTAGCCGGCCATTTCCAGAGCTGCGGCGATCACTTCACGAATGGCCGATTCGTCGTCAACGATCAGAATGCTGCGAGAGTTCATGGTTCACCTTAATGTCACCTTTGTGATCATTTAACGCCGCTTCCATGACAGAAGTGTTACAGCCGTCATTGAATTGTCAAAATTCAAGCTGCGAGCTACGAGCTACGAGCTGCGAGTTTTGAGCTAACAGCTAACAGCTCGAAGCTCGAAGCTCACAAAAGATCTAATACAGCGCCGATGAATAAAGCCAGGCCGGCCCAGTGGTTGTTTAGGAAGGCCTTAAAGCAAGGGTCGCGTTCGCGGTGGCGAATCAGCCATTGCTGATAGAGGAAGCAGCCGGTGGCGACGGCCAGACCCAGCCACCAGAATAGCTTCAATTCGGCCTGTATGCCCAGCATGAACCAGGCGAGCCAGGTGAGCAGTTGCAGCAGGCCGACCATGAGTTTATCGGCATCGCCAAAGAGGATGGCGGTGGATTTTATGCCGATTTTAAGGTCGTCGTCGCGATCGACCATGGCGTAAAGGGTGTCGTAGTGCACGGTCCAGAGAATGTTGGCGGTGTACAGCAGCCAGGTAATTTCTGTGAGTGGCGCGCCAACGGCGGTATAGGCCATGGGAATCGCCCAGGAGAAGGCCGCGCCGAGAAAGACCTGGGGCAGGTAGGTGTAACGCTTCATGAACGGATAAAGCGCCGCCAGAAACAACCCGCCGAACGACATATAAACCGTGGTGGTATTGGTGAACAGCACCAGGCCAAAGGCAGCCAGTGCCAGAAGGGCGGCCAGCAGCAGCGCTTCGCGTTCGGTGACCAGGCCCCGGGCCAGTGGTCGTTGGTTGGTGCGTTTTACGTGGCCGTCGAGGTGGCGGTCGGCGTAGTCGTTGATTACGCAGCCGGCGCTGCGCATCAGGGTGGTGCCGAGTATGAAGATGACCACCAGGTGCAGCGGCGGCCAGCCCTCGGCTGCGAGCCACAGCGCCGTTAACGTTGGCCACAGCAACAGGTAAATACCGATGGGCCGGTCGAGACGGGTCAGTTTAAGGTAGTGCGGTAAGGCGTTGATGTTCATGGCTGAGTAAGGCTTCCATAAAAAATTCAGCGACCAGAACCGGGGCACCATGCAGCCAGTAACGGGTGCGTCGGCCCCAGCCGTCCTGGGTCCGGGTGATCTGTTGCTGGTCTTTGCGCACCCCGGGCGTGGTGAAGAGTAACTCGCCCAGTGGCCGCGTTTTCAATTGCGACAGGGCCGACAGAGAGCCGTTCAGGCTGGCCCGGGTAACCAGGGTATGTGCCAGCACCCAGGGTGTATCGCCATGGCACAAGGCCACCTGGCGAGACCAGCAGTGGCAGGCATCGGCTTGTTCCGTAAAGGCCGCCAGCGGTGTTTCGAGTGTCAGTTCGCCTTCGGCCAGAACCCGAACCGAAAAAGCCGGGGTCCGGTCGCGCAGCGCCTGCGTAAGGCTACCTGGCAACTGCAGCCAGTAACGCCAGTCTGCAGAGGGCTGGTCTGGTACGGTCGATAGGTCGTACCAGTCGTACTGACGCATGTCGGCCGGTTCAGGCGCGGCGCGGGATGCTGTGGCGGGTTGGGGGTGTGCAAGGGTCACAACCGTGCAATCCGTCTGCTGTAAAAGGCGCAGTGTAAAGTGGGGCACCCGCGAATACCAGAGGCGTTCCGGCTTCAGCGTCGGTGACTTTCTTGCAATTGACTGGCAGTGTCAGTAGTTTCATCAGCCCCGGGGTTTACCTGCCCGGGCCGGTAAAGCAGATCGCTATCTGAGAGGATCGACATGAGAAAGTGGCAATGCATTGTCTGTGGTTTTATTTATGACGAGGCCGAGGGTATTCCGGAAGAGGGCATCGAGCCTGGTACCGCCTGGGAAGACGTACCCGACACCTGGGCCTGCCCCGATTGCGGCGCCACCAAAGACGATTTTGAGATGATTGTGCTTTGAAGGCGTCGCCTGCTCCTACCCCACCGCTGATTGTTGTTGGCTCTGGCCTGGCGGCCTACACCCTGGTCCGCGAATGGCGCAAGGCCGACCCCGATACCCCCCTGGTGCTGATTACCGCTGATGATGGTGCGGGCTATTCCAAGCCGATGCTGTCCAACGCACACAGCAAGGGGCAATCGGCTGACGATCTGGTTCAGTTGACGGCCGATGAAGTGGCACAGCGTTACCAGGCCGAGTTGCTGACCCGAACCGAAGTGCTGCACATTGACCCGACCACCCGAACACTGCATCTCGATACTGGCTCTACGCTGGTGTGGGGCCAGCTGGTGTTGGCTGTGGGTGCTGAACCGATCCGCGCGCCGCTGGAAGGCGATGCCCTGAACCGGGTGTTCAGCGTCAACGACCGGCTCGATTTTGCCCGCTTCCAGTCTGAACTGGAGGGGGCGCGGCAGGTGGTTATTATGGGCGGCGGTCTGATTGGCTGCGAGTTCGCCAACGACCTGGTCAGTGCGGGTTTCGAGGTCGACCTGGTAGCCCCCAGCGAGACACTGTTGTCGGGCCTGGTACCCGCTGAAATAGGCGAGGCGCTGAAACAGGCGCTTGGTGAGGCGGGTGTTCGCTTTCATCTTGGGCCAATGGTAAGCCGGGTAGACCGGGCCGATGATAAAAAATTGCAGGTCAGTCTGACCAATGGTCAAAAACTGCCGACCGACCTGGTGCTCTCGGCCGTGGGCCTCCAGCCGCGGCTTGATCTGGCTCGCAAGGCTGGGCTGGCGGTTAATCGGGGTATTGTTGTTAATAAGTACTTACAAACCTCGGACCCATCGATTTATGCGCTGGGAGACTGTGCTGAGGTGGAAGGCCAGGTACTGATGTATGTGATGCCTCTGATGAATGCAGCCCGCGCCCTGGCGAAGACACTGGCCGGAGAGACGACGGCCGTACAGTGGCCGGCGATGCCGGTTACGGTAAAAACCCCGGCCTGTCCTGTGATCGCGTACCCACCCCGGAGCACTGGGGCATGGCAAATTGACGGCAGTGGCGCTAATCTAGCGGCTGTGTGCCGTCAGGGTGAGTTGATTGTGGGCTTTGCTTTGTCCGGTGAGCGCATCAAAGAGCGCAATACCTGGTTAAAGGCCGTACCACCTTTGCTGGCTAGCTAACCTGGGGTTGCCATGGGCCTGTGCGGCGCTTGGCAATCCAAATACCGTCGCGTATGCTGATTCAGTCATGCGGAACCCGAAATAAACAGAAGGAAAGTCTTATGCGTAAACCAGAACTGGCCGCTGCCATCGCTGAAAAAGCGGATATCTCAAAAGAAAAAGCCAATGAAGTGCTGAATGCTATGTTGGATCAGATCACCAACACCGTTGCCAAGAAAGAATCCGTCACTCTGGTAGGTTTCGGTACTTTTGAAGCACGCGCTCGCGCCGCTCGTACTGGCAAGAATCCGCAAACCGGTGCCAGCATCCAGATTCCGGCCAGCAACACCGTTGCTTTCAAGCCCGGTAAAGCGCTGAAAGACGCGGTTAACTAAGAAAGAGAGACGCAAGCTGCCTTCAATCCGGTTAACCACCAATGAAGGGGTTTTAGTCACGAAACGGGGCCTTCTGGCCCCGTTTTTCGTTCTAACTGCATGAATCCCCGCTTAGGCTTGGCAATCTGTCTGTGGCCCTGCATGATGCGCCTCCCCTGCATTGTGAGGCTAATGTCATGAAATATCGGTTATTACTTTGGTTGATGGCAGTGCGATTCAAGCGCGCCCTTCGACGTCAGCCTGCGTTTCGCGAAGCTCTGCAAGACATCGACCGAACGATCCAGTTCACCACCGACGAGCGCAAGGTCTCACGCTATCTGGCGTTTCGCGACCAGCGGCTCAAGTCCCGTCGCGGTCAGGCCGAGCACGCCGACATCACCCTGCGTTTCACCACCGCTTCAGAGGGCTTTAGCACACTCTGGGCCATGGCCACCGGCAAAGACCGCAACGCCGTAATGAAAGCCATTCAGGACAAACGCCTGGCCGTCGAAGGCGACCCCATGTTGTTGATGTGGTTCCAGAAGACGGTCAAATTCCTGCGGTAGGGTTTGCTTTTGGGGCATGGGTTTGCACTGGCCGCCGGGTAGACCTATCCGGGGCCGGCGTGAACCCATCCATGGGGCCTAGACTTCGGCATCCATGCCTCAGACTTCCCCGGATAGCTCTACCCGGCAGCCAGTGCTTAGTGCATTGGTTGACGTTACTGCTTTAAAGATCTTTTATGTAGCCCAGCGGCAAATCCGTTTTATCCACCACCCGCCTCAGTACGAAACTCGAGTGAACACCGGAAACGCCGGGGATTCGGGTTATTCGGTTCAGTAGCAGCTCCTGGAACACATCCATGTCCGGTACCACCGCCTTTAGCATGTAGTCGGCGTCGTGGCCGGTGATCAGATAGCATTCCTGGATCTCCGGGCAGGCTTCGATCTGGCGCTGAAACTCGTCGAACCGTTCGGGAATGTGTCTGTCCATGCTGATCATGATTACGGCCGTCAGTGACAGCCCGAGAGCTTTGCGCTCCAGTAGTGTGACCCGCTTCAGAATGACGCCGGCCTCTTCCAGGGCCCGCACCCGGCGCAAACAGGGCGAGGGCGACAGCCCAACGCGTTCGGCCAGTTCCTGATTGGTGAGGCCGCCGTCCTGTTGCAGGCAATCCAGAATGCGGCGGTCTGTTTTATCAATTCTGACCAGCTTTTCGATCATAGTGGCTTAATCTCGCTCGAAAAATAGATTATTGGCAATTAACTGCTTAAAAATAGCGATATTGAGTCAATTTAGCAAACACATTGCCCAATGGCCTGGGTATCATAAGGTCATTGCTCGGGTGAGTAGCGGTTACCGCTGTTGCAGACCCCGACTGCCTGGCTCACAAGGCCAGACAGTGCCAGCGACGACCCCGTTGCCGGCTCAGCAGGTGCCAGACCCATCATCATTGGGCTGAGTCCCTGACCAGGCGGTGCAAGCCGCCTGTCAGCTTTCTTGCAGAAACAAACAAGAAAGTTGCTGAATCCAGCACGACTGATCAATGAGCACAGCCTTTTCAGGACAGCCTAAAACAGGAAACCATCATGAGCTTCGACCACCGCAAATACCCGGCCTTTGCCCCCATTCGCAAAACCGACCGCCGCTGGCCCGATCGAGTCATCGAGCAGGCCCCGATCTGGTGTGCGGTGGACCTACGGGACGGGAACCAGGCGCTGGTCAAGCCGATGAACCTGGTGCAGAAGCAGCAGATGTTTGATTTGCTGGTTGATTGTGGCTTTAAAGAGATCGAGATTGGCTTTCCTTCGGCCAGCCAGCCCGATTTCGATTTCTGCCGGCAGTTGATTGAACAGAACCGCATTCCGGACGATGTCACCATTCAGGTGCTCACTCAGGCGCGCCCGGAACTTATTGCGCGTACCTACGAAGCCCTGGCCGGTGCGCCGCGTGCCATTGTGCATGTGTACAACTCCACCTCGACCGTGCAGCGCGAGCAGGTGTTCGGGCTCGACCGCGAAGGCATTAAAGCCATTGCCGTCAACGGTGCAAAAGAAGTGCAGCGCCACGCCGCCTTGCACCCGGAAACCGACTGGACATTCCAGTATTCCCCGGAAAGCTTCACCGGCACTGAGTTGGATTTCTCGGTGGAGGTGATTGACGCCGTATCCGACGTCTGGCATCCGGAGCAGGGCCAGAAGATGATCATTAACCTGCCTGCCACTGTTGAGATGTCGACCCCCAACATTTTTGCCGACCAGATCGAATGGGTGTGCGACAACATTAAGCACCGCGAACACATCGTAATCAGTCTGCACACCCATAACGACCGTGGCTGCGGTGTAGCGGCAGCAGAACTGGGTCTGATGGCTGGTGCCGACCGCATCGAAGGCACACTGCTCGGCAATGGCGAACGCACCGGTAACATGGATCTGGTGACCGCAGCGATGAACCTCTATTCACAGGGGGTTGATCCGACACTCGATTTATCCGACATGGCGCGCATCATTCGCACCGTGGAATACTGCACCGAAATTCAGGTTCACCCGCGCCACCCATACGCCGGTGAGCTTGTATTCACAGCTTTCTCGGGCAGCCATCAGGATGCCATTCGCAAATGCCTGAACCGCCGCACGGCTGACGACGACATGTGGCACGTCGCCTATTTGCCGATCGACCCTTCCGATCTCGGCCGTCGCTACGAAGAAGTCGTGCGCATCAACAGCCAGTCCGGCAAGGGCGGCGTCGCCTATGTGCTGGAACGGGATTACGACATCACCCTGCCGCGCTGGTTGCAGATTGATTTTGCCAAGGTCGTGCAACGTGCCGCTGAAGTCAGCGGCGACGAAATCAATTCCGATACCATTCATCAGTTGTTCGACCGCCACTATCTGGCCACGCCAGAAGGCTGGCGTCTGCACACCTACGACCTGCACCGCACCGACGAAGGCGTGGAAGCCCAGGTTGATTTCGGTGACGACGGCGACCGGGCGTTGTTGCAAGGCTATGGCCAGGGCGCCGTTGAAGCGCTGGCACAGGCACTGGAAAAACGCTACGAGATTACCCTGCAAGTCGATGCCTATGACGAATTCGCCCTGTCGGAAGGCACGCGGGCCAATGCACTGGCGTGTTTGAAAGTGAGTGTGAGCGGAACGCCGGTGACAGCAGCTTCGCTGGCCGGTGATACGACTACCGCTACCTTGCAGGCGTTGTTGAATGCGGTTGGCCGGTATCAGTTGGCCAGTGCAGATGATAAACGCCAGGCGGGGAGTGAAGCGGCGGCGTTGTAGGTAAAAGACACAGAACCTTCGGTGGCTGTTCTGTGTCAAACACGGCAATCAAGCCAGCCCTAAAGGGGCTGGTACGACCTGTTAAGCTTCTGTTGTGTGGTCTAAAGCTTATGGTCCTCTCTAATTCTGGTTGAGCAAAAACGCTAGGGCGCAACCTGGTGGAGCCAGTGCAAAGATCGGTTTTTATTAGCGCAACTACACTTCAAGATATGCTCATATAGTTTTCAACTTCGATTTTTCTTCCTTGTTTGTTTTCGACCCAAACTCGAAAATCCCTCCAGATTCTGATGCTGCTTTATCGGCAAGACCAAGCAAGGTTTGTTTAATCAGACCACTCGTATCGCCGGGTATCTTTTCAACTATGGCGCGGGTTGCTATGGCTAAACACGCTTCGGGCTAATGCATGAATTCTTGATTGCGGGAGGTTGGCAATATAGCTAGAGAAAGTTTGTGCCGTAGGTTGATATATTTCTGCAAAAAATGGGGTGTCTGCACTTTCCGGCTATGCCAGTATTTCTTTGTCATCAATGCTCTCATTAGACCCTGAAGCAAGTATATAAATGAATTCAGGAAGTATATTGGGCGGGCGGAGTATTTAACGGCACTATGAATGCTCACTATTAATATTTTCATAGTGTGAGTTGCGTCACATTTCTTGCTGAGTAGACTTAGATAATTTGTGGGGTTTTGTTGCCGCCAGTCAGCAAGATCGAGCGCGCCGTTAGTAAAATGGCGTTATCTGGGTGTCGTTGTGCCAATTTAATGTTCGATCCTTCAAACTCAAACTGTCTGACACTATGCACTAGGGTTCCTGGGTATTGTTAAAAAACGGTATGGTTTCAACCGTGTTCCGATGTCTATTAGCCTCTGAAGCGGAACTTTTTGCGTCAACGAACCAGATAAACGGAAAGTTGCCGGATTAGTGTAGTGAGGGCTGAAAGCGTTAGGATGGGTGTCCACCGATACACTGTTGGCTCTATTTATCTAGTGCCCACCATTTTCTTTTAGCACAAATGCGCGCTTCAGCTTTTTGATCTGCTTTGCTAAAGTCCGGGAGGGTCTTTACTCAAAGTAGGGATAAGTTAGGACCCAAACAATACTAAATTAGGGATATTAGATATGAAGAGTAGTTTTAAGCTGGCTCATATTGTTATCGGGCTTACCGCAGGCGTGACTCTCTCGCCTTCTTGGGCCGGAAATATGATCTCTGAAGAGTCCTTTAGCGCGTCATTCGGTAACCAGTGGTTTAATAATACTGCTGATGACTCCCATGATTGGCGATTCAATACCTACGGAACTCCTTCCTCCAATACCGGGCCGTCATCCGGTGCAAGCCGAGGGGCTGATGGTTACGTGTACTTGGAAACCTCTTCTGGCGCAGCATATAGTGCCGGGAGTACTGCCATCCTTGAGGGCCCTGAACTAGAAGAAGGACACTATCGTTTGGACTTTAAGGTCCATCGGTACGGGTCAGATATTGGCACACTTGAAGTGCAAGCGCGGACGTATGAAGCCGCCACTGGTACTTGGGAGTGGGTTACCCGGATATCAGATACAGGTCAGTTCCAAACGAGTAGTTCAGAACTATGGCTAGAACACTCCGTATCTTTTGAGACTTATGAGATCGACCGAATTCGATTTAAAGCGACTGCGGCAGGAGGGTGGGAAGGTGACATTGCTATAGATGATATTGCACTTTACACCTCAGGTCCGAATACCACTCCCCCGAGTCTGTCAGAAGGTGGCGTTAACGAAATTGTTTATCAGGATACCAGTGTTTATATCGATCTGGACGACTACATTACCAGTGGAAGTGAATACTTCGTATCATGGCCAGATATCCCGGCATGGCTTTCCCTGGAAGCAGATAATGTGTTGTCTGGCAGTGGTGTGGATGCGATGCCGGGGTTGCTCCAGGACGAGATAGAAATACAGAATGAATACGGCGCTATAGCTTTGCCTATTACGATAGATGTAGTGGATAGAGTAGCGCCCACGTTGGTGAGCAGCGAGTCCTTTGGCGAAGGAGTAGATCCAGTTTGGACGCTTAATTCAGACGGTGATACAAATGCTTGGCAGTACAAAATCGGTAATACGTCGAGTGCCAATACAGGGCCAGAAAAATCTCCTGCAGATGATCAATATGTATACTTCGAAACATCGAGCGGGTATGCCTACACTATTGGTAATTCCTCATCCTTAAAGAGCAACAGCTTTTTGATTGAAGGAGCGCTGATTGAATTTCAGTACCACATGTATGGCTCCAACACTGGCTCGCTGATTCTTGAAGCAAAAGTCGATAACGAATGGGTGCAGGTCTGGGCAAAAGAAGGTCAGCAGCATGCGTCATCACGAGACCCATTCAGCAAGGAAACAGTTGAGTTGGGCAATTTGGGTCAGATTCAGCAATTGAGATTCCTCGCCATTGCTCAGGGTGGTTTCATGGGTGATATCGCCATAGATGAAATCAGCATTGCTGGCTATCCGGTAGCCCAGCCAGACGCTGACGGCGACGGCTACCACGACGGGATCGACGCATTTCCCGATGATCCAAGTGAATGGGTGGATTCAGATGGCGATGGCACGGGTGACAACTCGGATGTCTTCCCGACGGACCCTACTGAGATAGCAGACTCTGACTGGGACGGCACAGGCGACAATGCCGATGTGTTTCCTGGCAATCCGAATGAATGGCAGGATTCAGACTCTGATGGCGTAGGCGACAACGGTGACGTGTTCCCTACCGATCCCACAGAATGGGCTGATAGTGATTTCGATGGCTATGGCGACAACGGGGACGCATTTCCGAACCACCCCGGCGAATGGTTAGATACGGACAATGATGGTATTGGCAACAATACCGATGAAGACGATGACGATGACGGCATTCCGGATGTCGATGATGCGAACCCCCTGACGCCGGATACTGGCGCTTATATCCCTCCGTATGAGCTGGTCAACCTTCAGGTAACGTTTATTGATGCGACTGGCCCGTTTCACACTGAGGTATCTGACCATATTGGGCTGTTTGGTTACAACAACCCCGCCCTTGATGGGGTTGACTACAACAGCCTGACGGTTGAGTGGAGTGGTCAGCTGGTCGTGAACCGTCCCGGGATCTATGTTGCAGGACCATATAGCAATATTGCTAATGTGGTTGAATTCGACCTCGACGGACCTGCGTTGGTTTACAATCCACTTCAATTGAGTGCTGGAACCTACGACTTCAATTTGGTAATCGATGGGCTGCAGGGTGACAGCAATTTCCAATTCCAGTTCTATGATACCAGTGAAAATCCGCCAGGAGATCAGGAACTTGCTGCAGTGTTGCAACAATTGATGACTGACCAAACGGCCGTGATTTACGCAAGCGCAAACCATCCACAGGACAAATACGGCAACATAAACGTTACCTTTGAGGCAACACAATACCCGGTGATATTGTTCCTAAGCACTTTTGAAGGGATGGGCTGGGACATCGATATTCCTGACGACGTTGAGGTTGCTGCAATTGTTGCAAACGCCAATATGGCCCCCCCGAAGGTGACGGTGAATCAGGATGTGCCAATATATCAATACAGCTTTCTAACCGCTGAGAGTAATGAACTGAGTGATGATGCTATACACATTGAGAACATGATTGGTACTGAGCCACACTTATACTATGGCAATGAAGCAATACTGGGGTGGAATCCAGAGATCAATCAGTTGTTGACGATTGAGAGGTGTGAATACTATTGCGGCTTGGATCCCAACGAACCATTGGATAGTGATCGGGATGGGATATTCAATAACGTCGATACCGATGATGATAATGATGGGTATCCCGACACCAATGACGACTTTCCGTTGGACAGTAAGGAATGGGTCGACACAGATGGCGATTCAATTGGCAATAACGCCGATCAGGATGATGACAATGACGGAGTAACAGATCGCAACGACGAATACCCTCTGGACTCGTCAGAAGCGTTCGACAGTGATAATGATGGTTTAGGCAACTCAATTGACACCGATGATGACAATGATGGTGTACCGGATGTTGCTGATGACTTCTCACTGGACCCCAATGCGAGCTCTGATTCAGATTTCGACGGTATCGATGATTCTGTGGATACTCTAGACAATGGAGGCCCTACGCGGATCAACAACGCGTATGACCTTTATCCATTTCAATGGGATATTTATGCTGGTAGTCACCTGATGACCACAGAGTATCGTCGTGTCGTCGATCTAGACTACCCGTGGGACTACTTATATGGTGTTGACTCCCCTGAATACTCGGCTGTCTGGAAAACTAAACTAGAGACTGCAAATGTAGACCAGTTAGTACATCTGGATGTTACTTTGAGCTGGGCAAGCGCTGAAGTCTCGGTTAACGGAGTTGTTATCGATTCATGGAGTACTGCTGGCTCTGTACATACCACCAGTTTTGTTATTCAACCCGGTGTGACCGACGTCGAGATACGACATGTTAACAACTGGCATACAACCAGTTTTCAGGCAGACTTCCGTTAAGTAGCTGTCTTTTGGTGAAAGGAGCACCGTTGGGTGCTCCTTTTTAGCATTGACCAGTAGATTATGTTAAGCCACGGCTACACTCCGAGATGTCTCAAGCAATAGAGAACAAGCAAGAGAGTAAACAGCAAACAGGACAAACCACCCAAGCTAGTAAATTTTGAAACACTTAGATCTCTGAAGTGAAAAGTCTTATGGCGGTGTATGGTGAATGACGATCTAGGAACCGAAATTACGAATGTGTTGCTATCAACCATGTTTTTCAGCCACGGGAAAATCTCAGATAGCCCTGATAATTGATTAAGATGGGTTGGGTTAAGCTAACTGTGTCGCAGCCGCTAGCCCCGGTGTTCGCTGGTATCCGAACCGCTGACACTGAGCTTTGATCGAAAGGACCGTTCCCACTAAACCTTTGAATTGACTCTCGAAATGCTGGGTATTGTAGACCCAGTGGTCGGTATCGATATTGAGGCGTTCGAGAATAGGGGGAGCCTTCTGGTCGATACTCCCGCGCTTGTCTGCTCTAATTTGTCTACCCGTCCAATCAACCAGTTCCAGGTAGTCCTGGAGCCGAAAGGGTAAGCCTGAAGGCATGTCCTGGCGGGGGTATCCTGCGAATGGAAACAATGGCTTCGGTTGCTTTGGTTCAACATTGTCGGGTTCGCTTTGAGCGGTATTGATGCGTTCTTTTATCGAAGTAAAGTCGGAAGTCTCGAGAGCGTCTGCCATCTGGGCACGAATGGGGTTTAAATCGACATAAGCCAGGCAGGTTGCCAGCGCTGTTTCATCGAGTAACGCTTGGGACTTGTAGCGACCTTCCCAGAATCTTCCAGTGCACCCGTCTTCTGCGTTGGCCTGTCGTGCAATGTCCTCGTTCAAGGCTCGCATGAACCAGCTGATCGACATCAGGCGTTCGCGCCATTTTTTAACCAGCTCTGAAATGACTCTGAGTTGCTCTTCATACAGGCCTTTGCCATCCAGATACTCATGGCTCAGGAAATTGCCAGCATACAGGGCGTGCCAGCGTTGAATAACTTCGGTGTCCGACCAGGCTTTGGCTTTCTCGGCGTTGATGTGAAGCACAATGTGGTAATGGTTGGACATGACGGCATAGGCACAGATATCGAGTGCATAAACTTCGGCTAGCGCCATCATGCGCAGCTCAATCCATCCACGGCGGTGCTCGTAGTCGTTACCGGAGTGCTCATCACGGCCGCACAGAAAGGCGCGGCGCACGCACCGGGAAGTGCAGTGGTAATAAGGTGTCGCCTCCAGGGCGATCTGGCTTTTCCTTGAACGTGGCATAGTGTCTAACCTTGACGGCCCGTTTTTAAGATGCTGTATAAAGTACTGTATGGATTTCGGTAGGTCAAGTGTTAGGATGGGTGTCCAGTTTGGCCCATCATTATGATCCTGGACAAAACTTGATAGCTAAAGCCGTATGGTTGTCTCGACAAGGGTGTGGTGACAGCTTTTGGCGAGCCTTTGTCGTTGATCCCAATGACGATGATGGAAGAACAAGATACGCCGGAAGCTATGTATCATCAGGAGGTGTCACTCTAAGACGTATTGAGACTGGGGGTGAAAGCACAATCATTGCAGGCGGAGTTCATAATGATGATGTTTATGAACGCTTGGCTAAGGCTCTCGGCGGCTATAATCAAGGGTCTCCTCAGTTTTCGAGGGGGCAGGGGAACAGTTGGTTAAATCACCTTATTGATATTAGTAACCCTAGCTCGGCCACATTTGTCCGATACTCGAGACTAGAGGAGCCTTCTCCAGCGCAAAAAAAATATATGGCCAGATCAAAGGCCATGGACTATGCCATGACAATCATGCACGATGATAATAAGTTAAGTTTGCCATCAAGATCATACATATTCGAAGGCGGGGCTTATGCTGATGATTTGGTTCTTGAAAATGGGGCTCCCGATCCGAGAGCAGGGCAGGTATGGTGTTTTGATTATAGCGAGTCCCACTGGTTGGCTGGTATTGGGTTGAGGGCTAGGTTGTTAGCTGCTAGGGGAGATCCTTTGGCTCTACCACCAATTGAGCCAACAGGAAGAGTGGATTGTTAAATTAGTGAGTTATTTTATGAATAAGATGCTAGTTTTTTTTACCGTGATTATGAGCCCCGTTGTTCATGCAATTGACCTTGATGCGGGTGTTGGATTGCATGCTGGTAATGAAGAGGAGCTGTACTATAGTTCGATTCCCTACGCGATCGCTAGGCAAGGCCATGCAAATTTTAACGAAGATGTTATTAAAGGTTTTTTCGAAACAACAACATATATTTTTTCAGTGTCTGATGAGCAAACTTTGGCGAAAATTGATAAAAATAGCCGAAGTGTAGTTGATAGTTGGTTTGTAGAAGGGCTTGGTTATCATTTGTATCTCAACGCAGAATATATTGCGGCTGATGATGAATTTCCAAATAGAGCAAGAGATGAATCTCGTCGTCGCTTAAATCCTGATGTTATTGTGGAAGATCGAGAGGTTGCATATTCCTTTATTGAGGCTGCTAATAATAATGTAGGCTGTTTTCAATTAACCCCTTTGCGGTACGGCGATATAGAAAGTGATGGGCAGCCTGAACTGGTTCTTTTTATGGGATATGACTTTATAGTCTTCTCTCCAGAAGAAGGTGAGGTTATTTTTAGTTCACATTTCTGGCAAAGCGATGAATTAACTGGGGAAGAAAAGCAGCGTTGGTTCGGAGAGCTTTCAAATTCAAACGCTCCACAGTTTGTGGCTTCCAGCGGGACGGATGTGCTTATCGATGCTATATTCCCAGCTTGGCACTCCCTAACAAAGATTTATATCGGAGAATTTGATGGCGTAGAGGGGTTCGATATACTTCTATGGCGCAAAGTTTACGATGCCAACCGTAATTCTGAATTGCCAGGATTTCATAAGATTGCTGATCGTCTAGTTCACTATACCAAGCAAGATGGAATATATCAGTTAACAGACTCTACATCAGCCATGGTCAGCAGTTGGTTAGCTGAAGAAGACATGACCTGGAGTGATGGCTTTCCTTCTGCAAGTGAGTGTGATGGAGAAGAAGGCGAGCTGATCCCGGAGATGCACGATCCGATGCTGAATGACCCGGAGGTATTGCAATAACAGGTTTATAGCAGTATCGGCTAATAGAAAGGGCTAATAGGACAAAGGGCTAATAGGGCAGCCATAACAGCGTAAAGAGATGAAAGCGAACATAAAGTCACACAACAGGCTGCGTAAAAAAGGAAAGTAACGGCCGGAGTTACTGGGTCGCTCAGAAATCAGGGTTTTCAGCAACAGTAAAGCTTCAGGCTGCCCTGTGAGGAGGATTTTTTATAAACTGGGGATCAATCTAAGTTAGCAGCTCTGCCAGCCCAAGACCCGGGGTTCGCCGATAACCAAACTGCTGAAACTTGGCTTTGATGGAAATGAGACTCCACAGGACATATATAGGGGAAAGGAAAACAGAAGGAAAACAGGACACCCAAGTTAGTGAACTTTGAAAATGAGAGGGAAAACAGGACACCCAAGTTAGTGAACTTTGAAAACACTTTGATCTCTGAAGTGAAAAGTCTTTTGGCGGCATATGGTGAAAGACGGTCCGTGAATGGAAAGTCGGAGTGTGTTGCCATCAACTATGGTTTTTCAGCCACGGGAAAATCTCAGGCAGCCCTGACAATCGATTTAGAGGGGTTGGATTAAGCTAGTTGTGTCGCAGCCGCTAGCCCCGGTGTTCGCTGGTACCCAAACCGCTGACACTGAGCTTTGATCGAAAGGACCGTTCCCACTAAACCTTTGAATTGACTCTCGAAATGCTGGGTATTGTAGACCCAGTGGTCGGTATCGATATTGAGGCGTTCGAGAATAGGGGGAGCCTTCTGGTCGATACTCCCGCGCTTGTCTGCTCTAATTTGTCTACCCGTCCAATCAACCAGTTCCAGGTAGTCCTGGAGCCGAAAGGGTAAGCCTGAAGGCATGTCCTGGCGGGGGTATCCTGCGAATGGAAACAATGGCTTCGGTTGCTTTGGTTCAACATTGTCGGGTTCGCTTTGAGCGGTATTGATGCGTTCTTTTATCGAAGTAAAGTCGGAAGTCTCGAGAGCGTCTGCCATCTGGGCACGAATGGGGTTTAAATCGACATAAGCCAGGCAGGTTGCCAGCGCTGTTTCATCGAGTAACGCTTGGGACTTGTAGCGACCTTCCCAGAATCTTCCAGTGCACCCGTCTTCTGCGTTGGCCTGTCGTGCAATGTCCTCGTTCAAGGCTCGCATGAACCAGCTGATCGACATCAGGCGTTCGCGCCATTTTTTAACCAGCTCTGAAATGACTCTGAGTTGCTCTTCATACAGGCCTTTGCCATCCAGATACTCATGGCTCAGGAAATTGCCAGCATACAGGGCGTGCCAGCGTTGAATAACTTCGGTGTCCGACCAGGCTTTGGCTTTCTCGGCGTTGATGTGAAGCACAATGTGGTAATGGTTGGACATGACGGCATAGGCACAGATATCGAGTGCATAAACTTCGGCTAGCGCCATCATGCGCAGCTCAATCCATCCACGGCGGTGCTCGTAGTCGTTACCGGTGTATTCATCACGGCCGCACAGAAAGGCACGGCGCACACACCGGGAAGTGCAGTGGTAGTAGGGTGTCGCCTCCAGGGCGATCTGGCTTTTCCTTGAACGTGGCATAGTGTCTAACCTTGACGGCCCGTTTTGATGATGCTGTATAAAGTACTGTATGGATTTCGGTAGGTCAAGTGTTAGGATGGGTGTCCAGTTTGGCCGGGTTATGAGATCGAAGCGACCTATTCAGACGCAGACCATGAGATCGTTACGAATGATTTGCCACAAGATGCCGCGAGTATCACCCGAGAAGGTATTATTCGCGCATGGATCTACCAAGAAAACGGTGGCGACCATTGGGGGGCTCGAAGCTACCCAAATGATGCGGCATCCAGGGATTTCCGCATTGCGGAAGGCGGGGCCGACGAAGAGGGCAGTATGGGTTTCAATCACATTGTTTGGAAACGCATGTATGGCGATGAAAACGACTGTGCCAGCATTCGAGGGTATTTACTGAATAATGGACATCCCGATGGTGCCGAAAATATTAATATGTACCACCCCAAAAACAGCTTGCTCGGTTTTGCTATGGCCGCATCTGACGAAGACTGCGGTTCATCCAATGGGTTGTTTCGGGCATTCTCTGAAATCCCCAGCTACACCACCGCCATACCAGACAACCAGCGGCCTGAGGCGTACTGCTACGAGCCGGTACCAAGGGGCGAAGAAAGCTGTGCCAACGACAATACCGATGACGGTAATATACGAGAGTTTACCGCCGAAGAAGATACGGGCTTAAACTTATTGGTTAAAGCCATGGTCGCTTATAATCGTGGGACTGCTGGGTTGAATACACATCATTATTTTTCAAATCTACTGTTGGGTAGCCGAGCAAGCATCAGTGATGGAGAATACCGATCCACCGCCTTTGGCTACGCCATGCGCATTAAAGAACATACGCAAACCTTAAACACCGTTGACGGTTATTTGCCTTACGTTACCTATATTTGGCAGGGTGCAGAAGCGGAAGAGGATGACCCGGATGCTGAAGCAGATGAAGCACAAGTGGCTTGGTGTTATGTGTATGGGGAGGAAGAGTGGATGGGTGGTGTGACATTCGATGATGCTTATATGCAAACGAGAAGAGTAATACTTGGTATTCCAAATGTAGATGACGTGAGCTACGAGGTAAATTGCCAGTGAAAAATTTTATTTATTTGTTTATTGTTTTGCAGATTCATCCTGTTGCATATGCAGCATTTGAGGCACTTGAAAAAACAAGAATAACAAATGCGCGAGAAATGTCAGATAAAGAGTTTGTAGAATTCACTATGCAAACTAGGAGGCTAGCAGAATTTGGTGTTGAAGGTTCAAGAGTTCTTACCTATATTGAATCTGGAAATAGCTTTTTCGTACTGAAAAAGGATTTGAGCTTGGCAGGAGCCGATCTGGCATCAGATGCGTTTATCGGAAATTGGCCCCTCACCCGCTGGCCAACCGAAGTGAATGACGAGTCACTGGATGCCTTTACGTCTAATTACTCCGGCGATTGGTACGACTATGGATTAACACTCGATACCTGGGTAGACCGAAAAGGGATTGGTTGCTTAACCGATGCACCGCTTCGTTACGGTGATATAGAGGATGACGGCACTAATGAACTGGTGTTATTGCTCGGCGATGTTGATCGAACCTTAGACATATTAGTGTTTTCACCTGAGCAAGAAACTGTGACCTTTGGTATGCGTGCCGCATTTCAGGATTCGTTCCCAGCTGAATCCCCCAACAAAGCCGGCTATGAGTATGTGTCAGAAATAGACATGCGCAGCCCATATCCAGCGGAGCGCATCTACGCCAAAGTGTTTGTCGGTGAATTTGATGGAGATGCCGAAACCACTAACGAACTGATCGTCTGGCGCAAACGCTACAGTCCATATCCCGTAGGCTCAAGCAATCAAGGGTTTTATCTCGATCAAACATCCTTTGAGCATTACGTACAAGCCGATGAATATCAAAGACAGGCAACGGAGCAAACCACGATTCAGCAATGGCTAGCAGCCAACAACCTACGCTGGCCCGATGGGTTTCCGAACGTCTCAGAATGTGAGGATAAGGAGGGTCAGCTTATTCCCGAGATGCACGACCCATTGCTCAATGATCCTGACGTTATGCCTGTTAAAGAACAATAGTAGTTTGACCGGGCATCTACCTTGTCTGGTCAGCACGGTTTAGGCACTGCCGCTTTGCGGGGTAGCCTACGAGTTGAAACAAGTTCTTCGGTTGCTTTGGTTTAGAGATTTCAGATTCAGTTTGAGCCGTATATATACGTTCTTTGACTGTCGTAACGTCAGACGTGTCAGGTGAGTAGGCCATCTGGTCGCGAATGGGGTTTAAATCGACATCGGCCAAGCGGGTTGCCAGGGAGCGCCGTAATAAGGTCGCGCTTCCCTTTCAATTAAAACGGCCGACACGCTCATACAACCCCAACTTCTCCAGCGACTCTTTCTGATGCTGTTGCATTTCTTTCAGAGACTCAACCAAGTTCTTTAATCGTTCAAGCGCACCGTCTTGAGGCGTTTTATCGAACTGCCAGCCGGTCGGCAGGTTATTGAGAAATCTGTGTTCGGCCGCCTCGGGCGTATACACGTAGGTCTGGCGGACGTTCATCGTTGTGCTGAAATCCAGGTTGGCCTGCATGCGTTCTACGGCTAGCCGTCGGGTTTCACTGTCATAGGTTTGCTCTTGTCGGCTCACGGAGGCCTCGGCGCGTTGAGTTATTTCGCCTTGTAAGGCGATGGTAACTACCGGGGCTTCTTCACTGGTGGGTCGTTGCAGCACTGGCTCGGTTGACGCTTGTGCCAACAGGTTGTTCCCCTGAATCTGGACCTGGGTTTCCTCATTGCGCTCCTGAATCCGAACATCTATGGATTCCTGAAAGAACGCCAGCGGGTTTATTCGGGTGTCTTCCTGCCCGTCGTCATCGATATACCCAAGGCTGGATTCGGAGACAAAGTTGCGCAGGTTCAGTTCCTGCACAACGGCGACGGCGCCGTTTTCCATTAAGGCGGCCCCGCTTCGTTTCACCTGGGCCTGCAAATCGCCCTCGCTATCGAGCAAGTCGTATTGGGTTTCGGCACTGGTGAGCGATATGGCACCCAGGCCCACGGTAGAGAGCGACTGGATGACGGGCTGACCCTGGTCATCGAACTGCATGAAGCCCAATTGTTGAAAAGCGGCGTCGCCTTCGTCTATCCAGCCGTTGCCGTCGTCATCGAGTTCGGCCAATTCCTGGTAGCCATAACCCGTCGACGGGCCAAACAGCTCACTGCCGTCATCAATCTTCCCGTTGCCGTTGCGGTCGAATACCAGGTAGCCGGAGCCACTGGCGGTTCTGGATACGCTGTCCAGTTCGCCGTCGGCATTCAAATCGAAGTCGAACACTTCATCACTTAACTGCACGCTCTCACCGTTCAGGTTGATGGCGAGCGGATCGATCAGGTCAACATTCCCAACGAAGGTATTGATCTGTTCACGTTGTGTCAGGCGTTCAAAGTCGAGTTGCATGAGAAAGCTAATCTCACGCCCGTCTGCGGTCGTTACCGTGCCCATAGTATTCATTTGTACCGAATTATGGGTTTCAACACTTTCGACTGTGCTGATCTCAATAAAGGTTGCGTCGGTTGGGCTGCCATTGCTACCCGTCGGCAGTGAGCGGGTAATCGTGAACTCGGCCCGTTGCGAAGACGCCGTGACCGCTTCGAGGATTGACTGGCTTAAATGGCTGCTGACGGTATCGTCCGGCCCGGTGACGACTGAGGCCGCTTGCAGTGCGAGCCGTTCTGAGTGCGTGGTGGTCAGTTCCAGTGTGACGCTGGCTTCTCGATCGGCTTGCCGTTTGCGTTCAAAGATCAGGTGCCCCTGACCGATATCCATAATGTCCGAGCCACGGTTGAACCGTTGCTGGAGTGTGTCCTGATCCAGCGTGCTGACCTGCTCACGCCGCTGTTGCAGTCGCTCGGTGGTTTTTTGCTGAACCGATTGGCTGACCACATCACTGCTGATGATACGCATAATAATCCCTCAGACGTAACGATACCCAGTGGGTATCGGCCGGGCTGAGCCAAAACCTGAATGAAATTGAGTATCAATTTGTAATTTCACCGGTATTCCGCGCGCTGGGCGCAGTGCACTCAAATTATTTTTACCCCTTTTCCCAACCTCAGACGTTTAACCCCCAAGACCGACCATTAGGCGGTCGTTCGATACAAGGGGAATCCACATGATCAATCGCACTCACGGCCTTTGGCTAAGCACCGCCATACTCACTGCCTGCTCCAGCGTTCAGGAGCCCAATACTCTGGAAGCTGGGCAGACTCAATCGGAACCGTCATCGGCTGACATTCGCCCGGCACCGCAGCCAGAACCGTTGCGTGAGACAACTAAACTCAATTCGACGCTTGCGGATGTCACCAGTACCCACATTCAGGCACAGCCCATTGCGCGCTCTGAAAGCATCGCAAGCTTTGTGTTGCCCGCTCCAAGCCCAGTGCCTGGGGTGGTAGTTGAGGCCGATCGGGAGCGCTATGAGGCGGCAGCGGTCAACCCGATCCACCGTGTGCTGGAGACGCCGGTGTCTACCTTCAGTGTTGATGTGGATACGGCCAGCTACAGCAACATGCGCCGGTTTCTGAGCCAGGGCGTGATGCCGCCCGAAGACAGCATTCGGGTTGAAGAACTGCTTAATTACTTCGACTATCAGTATGAAGGGCCTGGCGAGGGTGACCACCCCTTTGCCATTCATACTCAGCTGGCACCCACACCCTGGAACGAACATACCCAGTTGTTGCGCATTGGGGTGCAGGGTTACGAGGTTGAAGCAGAGTCACTGCCGCCGATGAATCTGGTATTCTTGCTCGATGTCTCCGGTTCCATGAACCAGCCCAATAAATTGCCGCTGTTGCAACGTGCTTTTGGATTGCTGGTAGATAGGCTACGGCCCGAAGACAAGGTTGCCATTGTGGTGTATGCCGGTGCTTCCGGGGTAGTACTGGAGCCTACCGGTGGGGACGATCGCGTCAGTATCAGTCATGCGTTGAACCAGTTGCAGGCGGGTGGCAGTACTCATGGCAGTGCGGGTATTCAGTTGGCCTATCAGGTTGCGGAAGCGCAGTTCAGGGAAGGTGGCATCAACCGGGTGATACTGGGCACCGATGGTGACTTTAATGTGGGTGTGACCAACCTGGATGACCTGAAAACACTGATTGAGGCCAAGCGTGACAGCGGCGTGTTCTTCAGTGCGCTCGGTTTTGGTACCGGCAATTATAACGATCAGCTGATGGAAGAACTGACCAACCTTGGTAACGGCACCGCCTATTACATTGACCAGTTCCGGGAAGCCCGTAAGGTATTCGCCGAAGACCTGACCGGCACGCTGCACACCATCGCCAAAGACGTCAAAATACAGGTCGAGTTTAACCCGGCCCAGGTCGCCGAATATCGGCTGATCGGTTACGACAACCGCCAGCTGCGCCGGGAAGACTTCAATAACGACCGGGTCGATGCCGGTGACGTCGGGGCTGGGCATTCGGTCACAGCACTATACGAAGTGGTGCCCGCCCGCAGTGACTTCCGGTTTACTGATCCGCTGCGTTTTCAGGAGCACTCGGGTGTTGAAGCCACGGCTTCGGAACTGGCCTTTGTGAAACTGCGCTACAAACAGCCGGATCAGGACCGCAGTATTCTGATGACCCAACCGGTCGGAGCGGCGACCGAGACTCAAAGCATGGATAACGCCATGCAGTTTGCCGCCGCCGTTGCCGGATTTGGCGAGTTGTTGCGCGGCAGTTACTATGTCGACGACTGGTCAATCGCGGATGCCCGCCAACTGGCGCAAGCGGCTGTGGGTGACGATGCCTTTGGTTACCGCCAGGAGTTGATTCAACTGATGCAGAACGCCGAGGCGTTAGAAGCCCATTGAAACAGGAACGCAGGTTGCCGTGACGCTGTTATCCAACGTACAGGGCTGGTTCACCGGCCGGGGTGATGCAGCCCCGGCCGACCCGGACAGCCAACTGATGTGGCGCTATCGTCAATCCGGCAGTGCCGACCTGCTCGCCCGTCTGATGCGCAACACGGGGGACGACCTCTACCATTTCCTGTTAACCCAAACCGATGCCGCCTTTGCCGAAGACTTGTACCAGAGCGTCTGGCTCAGGGTGATGGAGCGGCGTCATCAGTATGAGCCGGGGTCGGCCAAGTTCAAAACCTGGCTGTTCACCCTGGGCCGGCACTTGATGATCGACGAATTACGGCGGCAGCGGCGCTGGCAAACGACGGATTTGGACAACGCAGAAACCGACCCGGCGAGCCTTGCAGAACTGCACACACAACCGCTGGAAAATACCATCGCTAAAGATAACCTTCACCAGCACTTTGACCGGTTGTTGCTGGGGTTGCCCTTTGCCCAGCGCGAGGCGTTCGTGTTGCAACAGGAGGGCTTTAGCCTGAAAGACATCAGCGACATTACCGGCATCGGCCAGGAAACCATTAAAAGCCGGCTGCGTTTTGCCCGTCAAACCCTACAGCAACAGTTGGAGGCGCATCATGGCCCCGCATGACGACGACCGCTCAGCACCGCACGATGATGACCTGTCGTCGCTTTACCGGCAGCGCAAGCAGCGCCACCCGGCCCCCGAGCGCTTGAACGAGGCGGTGTTAGCGACTGCCAAGGCTGAAAAAGACCATCATGGGCGAGGTTATGGCTGGAAAGGTGCCTTATCTTCGGTCGCCGCCGCTGTGGTTATTCTCGTGCTGGGTATGAACTGGCTGCAAGATCCGGTGCTCTCACTCAGCGAAGACGTCAGTCTGGTTTCGGAAATGGCCGATACGGAAGCGACTGAGTCGGCACAGTCTTTTTTGTCTGAATTGACCACCGGTGAAGCGCCCCCTGAACCCGCTCGCAGTGCACCAGCACCGGCTCCCAAGGCAGAGACGCGGCGTATGGAACCGGCGGAGAGTGAACCCTCCGGGTCTGATGCGCCCGTGATGATGGCTGACCGGGCTTTGCAGTTTGAATCGTTGCAGTCAGAAACTGTAGCGCTAAAGCCGCGCTTTCTGAAAGCGATAGCAGGAGAAAACTCTGTGTTTGAACAATGTGATGGCAGTTTGTTCGAGTACACCATTCCGACAGCGCCCAGCAAGGGCTGGTTTGAAGTCGAATGGTCGGAGAGTGGCGGTATCGGCAGTGTTGTTTCCAGGGGTGCCGAATCGCCTTGTGACTCAAAATGAGCAGAGCTGAATAAAGTCGTTTGGGGAGAGGCTCTTGCAAAAAGAGCTGGGATCTTTCAGGTACGGTCTGCCTGCTAAAGTCAGGACCAGGCAGACCGTTGTGTTCGGGTTTAGCCGGTAATCCGACGCTGCGCACGCCACTGCTTCAACACCGGGCGCGGGTCCTGGCTCAGCGGCATGGCAATGGCCATCTTCAGTTCTGCACGGGTGTAGCCAATGTCTTCCAGCGTGGCATCATCGTATCGTGTCAGGCTGATCAGCTTGTTACGGTATTGCCAGGCACGGTAAAGGCGACCTGCCGCGGCAAACAAGTGCAGCGGTGGCATCGACGGCATATAGAATTCGGGTACCGGTGCTTTGGCAGGTAGTTGAACGAGGGTGTTGAGACCGATAGCTGTCATGGTGTTCTCCGGTAAAACAGCAAATGTAAGGGTATACGGTCTGGTCAATTAGTAGGCAGATCGCGGCGCGGATTATGCTTATCCGACCGGTCAAGATCAATCGCCAAAATCACTTTTTATCAGTTAAATACAAAATATTACTGGCTTGCTGACAGCGCCGGAAAAACGGCGGTTTAAAAGGCTGTCCGTTACCTCACTTTGACAACCCGCGACCACCCCAACCACCCCTTTCTGACCCAGATAATAAAGGCGCGCCGGCACTGGTCACATTTGACCGTGTGCACGCCTTCGGTTTTGGCCGGGTAGTCAGCCGTGAAGGGTGCGCTGCAAAACGGACACTGCACGGCCATGGTCGGTACTCTTTAGATTATGCCGGGGTTACTGCGGCGCCGTTGCCTGGCGCGCTTCCAGATAAGTGATCTGGTTCAGGCCGTTGATGTATTGCTGCATCATGTCGGCCCGTTCGGCGTCGGTCAGGTTGGCGGCTTGCAGTTGTTTGTCGAAGGCGGCCTTGAGCATGTCGAATTCGAAGTCGACGGTTTTCAGCACGCCCTGAATACTGTCGCCGCGGCGCACGTTGCTCAGGCGCAGGTCGCCATTCTCTTCAAAGAAGATGTCGAGGCTGTCGGTGTCGCCAAACAAGTTGTGCAGGTCACCCAGAATTTCCTGATAAGCACCGACCATAAACAAGCCCAGCCAGGGTTTTTCATTGGGTGTCCAGTCCGGCAAGGGCAGGGTGGTTTCGACGCCTTCGCCATCGACATAGGCGTTGATGCGGCCATCGGAATCGCAGGTGATGTCCTGAATCACGCCGCGTTCGGTTGGCTCCCGGTCTAGCCCGGTCAGCGGCAGAATCGGGAAGATCTGGTCGATGCCCCAGATGTCGGGCACCGACTGAAACACCGAGAAGTTAACGAACAACTTGGTCGCCAGCTTTTCATTCAAGTCGTCAATCATGCCTCTGTGGCTGCTCTTGCTCGGGTTCAAACGGCTGCGAATACCCTGGTTCAGGCTGCGCGCCAGCTCTTCGGCCTGGGCCCGGCCATGCAGCGACAATTGCCCCAGGTTGTAAGCCTGGTGGCATTCGCTGAGGAAGTAGCTGGCATCGTGATACAGCTCGGCCAGTGACCGCTTGCGCGAATCCAGATCCTGCAGGCAGGACCAGAGTTCGAGCAGGGCCGGTTGTTCGTCACTCTCCGGCTTGCCCACATTGGCCGTGTCGGCGCGTTCTTCTTCGATCACATCGGTCAGCAACACAGCGTGATGCGCGGTAACCGCCCGGCCGGATTCACTGAAAATGTTCGGGTGCGGTAGCTCCGCCTGCTCGGCCGCTTGCCGGAAGGCGAACACAACGTTGTTGGCGTATTCCTGGGTGCTGTAGTTCATCGAACAGGTCGAGCGCGAACGGGTGCCTTCGTAATCCACACCCAGCCCACCGCCGACATCAACACACTGAATCGGAACGTCCAACTGGCGCAGTTCAACATAGAAGCGAGCGCACTCACGCAAGCCGACCTGAATATCGCGAATATTGGCGATCTGCGAGCCCAGATGAAAGTGTAGCAACTGGAAAGCGTCGGTCATGTTAGCGGCTTTCAAGGCATCGACCACGCGCAGCACTTCGGCAGCGGTCAGCCCGAATTTGGATTTCTCGCCACCGGTGTTCTGCCAGTTACCCTTACCAATGGAAGACAGCCGGGCCCGCACGCCAATGCGCGGCCGCACGTTCAGCTCCTGAGCGATCTGAATCACCCAATCGACTTCGCTGGCTTTCTCCACCACCAGAAACACCCGGTGGCCGAGTTTTTCAGCCAGCAGCGCCAGTCGAATGAACTCCCGGTCTTTGTAGCCGTTGCAAACAATGGTGGTCTCACCTTTATGAGCCTCGGCCATCACCGCCAGTAACTCCGGCTTGCTGCCGGCTTCCAGTCCAATGCGACCGTTACAGGCTTGTTGCTGGCCGTTGATGATTTCCTCAACAACCCGGCGTTGCTGGTTCACCTTGATCGGATACAACGGCTGGTACTGGCCCTGATAGGCTTCACTGGCGATGGCCTTGTGAAAGGCATCCACTATGGTGCCAACCCGGTCGTGTAGAATATGCGGGAAACGCACCAGCAGCGGCATTTGCAAACCCTGGGCGCGAGCGGCGTCGACAATACGCGTGAGCGGAACCGGCTGGGCGGCGTGGTTGACGCTGACACGACCATCGCTGGTAATGCCAAAGTAGTCTTCCGACCAGCGGCTGACGTTATACAGTTCAAGAGCGTCGGCAACGGACCAACTCATAGTAAGCGTTTTCCTTATGATCAAATAACGGCAATCGGTATTGGCAGCCTAGCAGCATTCACCGGGATGTTCGAAAAGAGGCGATTGTAGAACGTTGTGCTCAGCGCGCAATCAATCATAATGGCGGGCTGCGTAAATTGATGAAATGGAGTGACCGAGCATGAATAAGAGCATCATTAGCACCGATCAGGCCCCGGCCGCCATTGGCCCCTATTCACAGGCCGTTAAAGTCGGTGACACCGTCTATCTGTCGGGCCAGATCCCGCTCGACCCGGAAACCATGGCGCTGGTCGAAGGCGACATCGCAGCCCAGGTGCACCAGGTGTTCAAGAACCTGACCGCGGTCTGCGAAGCGGCCGGTGGCAGCCTGCAGCACATAGTGAAGCTGAACATCTTCCTGACCGACCTTGGCCATTTCAACACGGTAAACGAGATCATGAAAGAGTATTTCGTGGCTCCATACCCGGCGCGTGCGGCCATTGGTGTGGCCCAGTTGCCGAAAGATGCCCAGGTTGAGATGGATGGGGTGATGGGGCTTTCCTGAGACAGTCACTCATTATCAAATGATGCGAGTAAGCAGCCAATTGAGTGACAGATGCCGGGTATGCCTCTCCGGGGTAGTCCACAACATGGATGTTGTGGTCTAGGCCCCATGGATGGGTTCACGCCGACCCCGGCGAGGCATATCCGGTGGCTGGCACGTACTTGAGGCACCAAAGCTTACTGGTGTTTGTCCCGCTTGTGCTTGGCCTTCAGCGCGCTGCGTGCGTCTTTATAGCCTTGCCATCTGACCTGCATGGCGGCCAGCCAGCTTAATAGCTTGTGGGCAGCGCGGCGGCGGGTTAGGAACTTGGGCAATGCTTTGGCCATGTTGGCGAATCCTTGACGGGAATTGTTCGAAGGTTAGTGGATAATTTTGATAAACTGCTGGTCCATTTAACGATTCATGAGCCCGATGCGTCAAGCGAACCCCTCACCACCGACCCCGCCCAAGCGGCCGGGGCGCCGTCAGCGCGACTCGCGTGTTACCGAAGGCACCCAGTATAGCGACTTTCTGGCGCCCAAATACTGGGGAGCCTGGCTGTTCATCGGCTTTATGTATGTGATTGGGTATATACCCGGTAAAGTTCGCATTGGCCTGGCCCATATACTGACGCCCCTGGCCATGCGCCTCGCCCGCAGCCGGCATCACATTGCCAAAACCAACATCGATCTGTGTTTCCCGGAGAAAACCGAAGCAGAGCGCAAGAAACTGGTTCGTGATACTTTTTTCGCCAATGTACTGGGTTTTTTCGAAACGGCCGATTCCTGGGTGCGCCCGATAGAGCGTATGCGCTCGCGCGTGCACTGGGAAGGCGTGGAGCATCTGGATGCGGCCGAGAAAGACGGCCAGGGCGTTCTGCTGGTTGGGGGGCACTTCGCTATTCTGGATATGGCCGGTGCACTGTTCGGTCTGATCAAACCCTACGATCTGGTCTACCGCAAACACGATAACGCCCTGCTCAACTACTTTATGACCCGCTCGCGCGAGCGCTGGTGCGAACGCACCCTGGCACGCCGCGACATGAAAGGCCTGATCCGCTCATTGCGCGAAGGCCGCATCGTCTGGTACGCACCCGACCAGGATTATGGCCGCAAGGCGAGCGAGTTTGTGCCCTTTTTCAATATGCAGACCGCAACCGTCACCATGACCAGCAAGCTGGCCAAATCGGGCAATGCCCGGGTGATACCGGTGTTCTTTTACCGCAACCCGTCACTGCTCGATTACGGCGCCCGCTTTGGCCCGCCGCTGCCGATCCCCAGTGGAGATGACATCGCCGATGCGGCCTGTTTTAATGCCTGGCTGGAAGGCTGTGTACGGGAAGCGCCAGACCAGTATTTGTGGTTGCACAAGCGTTTTAAAACCCGGCCTGAGGGCGAGCCTTCTGTTTATTAATGTCATTACTTGGCACTGTGCCTAGTGCCGGACTACCCGGCCCCAGGCACGGACGACTGGCAACCAAGCAAGCCAAGCTCGAGCAACCTCAGAGACAACGATTACCGCAGCCCATAGAGGCTTCTAACCAAGGTGACTATGAAAGCCTTCGACTATCCCGTTTTTGATGTCCAAATCGCCGCCTCAGTACCAACTGACAGTGATGCTGTGCTGGAATGGCGTGAACGCAGTGTGTTGACTGTCATTGCCGACCGAAATCGCGAGCGGGATCAAACGCTGGCGCCAGATGAAGCGCCAAAGGGGCAGTGGACCTTTGTTAAGCTGGCGACGGCCAGTTCCGTTTTCGAGCGCCTGACTCAGGCGCGTAAGGCGATGTCTGGTGCCTGGCAGGTGGGTGATCAGCATCTGACGCTGGTGGCCGACAGTGCCGAAGCACTAGACGCCTTGCTCAGTGCGGCACTGGCGGCTTTGTATGTGTTGCCTACCTTCAAGCAGGACCCCGCCCCGGCACCGACGGTGAGGCGTATTACGCTGGTTGGGCCGATCGCCGATGCTGACGTGCGCATTCGCTGTGCCGAGGCCGAAGGCAATGCCCTGACCCGGTTTTTGTCAACGATGCCTGCCAACAAGCTGACGCCCTGGTCCTATCGAGACTGGGTGGAAGACCTGGCCGAAGCCGAAGGCTGGGGTTTTCGGGTATACGATTATAAAGAGCTGCAGCAAATGGGCGCGGGCGCCTTTCTGGCCGTAGCCCAGGGCTCGGAGAGTCAGGATGCTTCCATCGTGCGGGTGCAGTATCGCGGCAAACCGGAATCAACCGACACCCTGGCCCTGGTCGGCAAGGGCGTCTGTTTCGATACCGGGGGCTATAACCTGAAAATCAGCGGCAGCATGTTTGGCATGCACGGTGATATGGGCGGCAGCGCGGTAGTGCTGGGCAGCCTGCTGACAGCCACCCGATTGGGTTTGCCGTTCAACATGACCGGCTGGCTGGCCCTCGTAGCCAACCACCTGGGGCCCAATGCCTATCATGCCAATCAGGTGGTGCGGGCGTTGAACGGCACCACCATTGAAGTGGTGGATACCGATGCCGAGGGCCGGATGATTCTGGCTGATACCCTGACGCTGGCGTCGCGCGAACGGCCGAAATGGGTATTTGACTACGCCACCCTGACCGGCACCTGCATTGCTGCCCTCTCTACCCGATACAGTGGCGTTTTTACCAACCATGATGCCTGGTGGATGCCGCTGATCAGTACCGGCCAGCGCAGCGGAGAGCGGGTCTGGCCTTTCCCGATCGACCCGGATTACGATGACCAGATTAAAAGCGACATTGCCGATATTCAGCAGTGCAACCCGGGCAAGTCGTCCGACCATATTGACGCAGCGCGCTTCCTGAGCCGGTTTGTGGAGGCGGGCGTACCCTGGGTGCATGTCGATCTGGCGGCCGATAGCCACAAAGGAGGCCTGGCCCATGTTCCAACGGATGTGACTGGCTTTGGTGTTCGCCTCACACTGCAGTGGCTGCAGGACTGGTCGTCCGGTGCAGACTGAGTCTGCCAGAAATCGTCATCGGGCTGTCATCTGGCCCCGGGTTGACTGCGTACAACCCGGTAACCCCACCTAATTGCAAAGAGTGCCCGCCCATGTTGAGTAACGAAGCCGCAGCTGTCCGTGAAGCACTGGTGCACCAGGGTCTGGAGACCCCCATGGTCGACAATGGCCTGAGCAATGAACAGAAACGAGAGCGCATCACCGGGCTGATGGCGGAAGTGGCAGGTACCCTCGGGCTCGATTTAACCGACGACAGCCTGATGGAAACCCCGGCGCGCATCGCCAAGATGTACGTTGAAGAGATTTTCTCCGGTCTCGATTACAGCACCTTCCCTAAGATCACCCAGATCGAGAACAAGATGGGCCTGCATGAGGTGATTAAAGTGCGGGATATTGGCGTGCTCAGCACCTGTGAGCATCATTTCATCACCATCGATGGCTGTGCCCGCATTGCCTACATTCCCAAAGATACGATTATTGGCCTGTCGAAACTGAACCGCCTGGTACGCTTCTTCGCCCAACGGCCTCAGGTGCAGGAGCGTCTGACCCGTCAGATAATGGTATCGCTGCAAGTGCTGCTCGGCACCGATGACGTGGCCGTGCATATTGATGCGAAGCATTACTGTGTAAAAGCACGCGGCGTAATGGATGAGCAGTCCCAGACCGAGACCATAGCGCTGGGAGGGGTATTCAAAAAAGACGCCGGGTTGCGTACTGAGTTTTTAAGTTAGTAGCCAAGTTACGGAATTCGGGTCACATTGGAGGCTATGGACCGCGCCGGCTACCAGGTATGCCTCTGTGGGGTCGGCGTAGATACGTCCATGTAGCCTAGGCCGCAACATCCATGTTGCGGACTTCCCCACAGAGGCACACCCGGCACCCGGCGCTAGTCTCCCGGGCGAACTCCAACACTAGAGTTAGCGAGCAACCCGATTCAGTATGAAACCAGGTTGCGTGCAGATAGTTCGATCTCAGTGCAGTTTCAACCGCGGCCGAATCGCATGATTTAACCGGTCGATTACCGTCAGCAGTGCCGTTCTGGCCACACCATGCAGTGCCACCTGATGCTGCCGATACAGGCTGATGTAGACCATCCGGGCGATTCGCCCTTCGATCATCATGCTGCCCCGGGTCAGATTGCCCATCAGTGAGCCCACCGTGCTGAAGCGGCTCAGGCTGATCAGCGAACCATGGTCTTTATACCGGTATTCAAGCAGAGGCTTCTGCTGGCGCTGACGCAGCATGTTTTTATAAACATGGCTGGCCATCTGGTGTGCCGACTGGGCGCGGGGCGGTACCCAGCGATCACCGGGTTGCGGGCAGGCACTGCAGTCGCCAAGGGCCCAGATGCGGTCGTCTCTTGTTGTTTGCAGCGTGGCACTGACCAGCATCAGGTTGTTGCGGGTGGTTTCCAGCCCGGCCAGATCTTTGAGAAAACCCGGAGCACGCACGCCGGCCGCCCATACCATGATCGACCCTTCAATGCGTTCGCCATCGTCTGTTTCCAGTGCACCCTCATGGCCTTTGACGACCTTGGTCTGGGTGCGGACGGTGACGCCCAGTTGACCGAGTTCGTGGGTGACCGTCTGGCTGATGCGATCGGGCAGGGCGGGCAAAATGCGCGGCCCGGCTTCGACCAGGGTAACGTCCAGATGTTCCGGGCCTACGTGGCCGAGGTCGTAGTCTTTCAGTACGCTGGCAGCGTTGTACAGCTCGGCCGATAGCTCAACCCCGGTGGCGCCGCCGCCGACGATGACCAGTTTTAAGCGTTCATCCAGACCCTGAGCCCGGGCCCGGTCGAGTCGCAGAAAGGCGTTGAGCAGGTGCTGGTGGAAGCGCTCGGCCTGGGCCGGGGCGTCGAGCACCATGCAGTGTTCCTTGATGCCGGGAATGTCGAAATCGTTGGTGACGCTGCCCAGAGAAAAGACCAGTTGATCGTAGGGGACGCGGCGTTCATTGAGCACGGTGGTGCCTTCGCTGTCGACCAGGGGCGCCAGAATTACCTCGCGTTTTTCCCGGTCCAGATCGCAGACGGTGCCCAGCGTAAAATGAAAGCCGTTACGGCGCGCCTGGCCCCGGTAGTTTACCTCATCGACACCCGCATCCAGCGAGCCGGCGGCGACTTCGTGCAGCAGCGGTTTCCACAGGTGGGTGTTGTTGCGGTCGATCAGCGTAATATGCGCTTGCTTGCGCCGCCCCAGCTTTTTGCCCAGGCGCGTGGCCAGTTCAAGGCCACCGGCACCGCCACCGATGATGACAATGTTCTCCGGCTGAGTGGTTGTGTTTTGAGTCACATTGGACTCCTTTGGTCATGAATAATCGGTTCGGGGCTGTTCTCAATTCTGGAGGACTAGTCATCCTGCTCCCATAAATCGAACCCGGTGCCCCGGGAATTCAGTTTTAACGCAATGCCGTAGGGTACTGGCCACTGCCAGGTATGCTCAAATGGCTGCTCCAACAGCGTTGCAGCCAGGGCGCGCAGGCTGCCAGCGTGGGCAATCACGATGCTGTGCTCATCGAGTGATGTTTGCATCGCCCAGGCATATACCCGGCTGAACAGATCGCGGCCGGATTCCCCGCCCGGCATGCAGTAATCGAGCGGCTGTTTCGCCCAGTCGTCCAGAGCGTCGCGATCAATATCGGACCAGGGGCGTTGCTCCCAGTCGCCAAAATTCAGTTCTCGCAGCGCCTCGACCTCCATTATCTGATCAGCCGGGGCCAGGGCCAGGGCAATGGCCAGACAGCGAGGTGACGGGCTGCAATACAAGGGCCCTGGTCGCTGCGCGAACCTGGCAGGCAGCGACCGGGCGGTTTGTTCCGCCGGTTCTGCCAGAGTCGGGTCGCTGTGCCCGTAACAGACACCGGTTTCGGCCGGTGCGCCGTGTCGAATCAGTATCACCGGTATCCTTCCATGATGACGGTTAGGTTTTCTATCCCTGCTCAGGCAATGAACGCCAGCAAGATCAGCACGGCCAGCGTTTCCTGCAGTTGCTGGGCAGCGCCCAGGCAGTCGCCAGTGTAGCCCTGAATGCGGCGCATAAACCAGCGGTTCAACAGGGCGCGAAGCAACAGGGCTCCAAGCGCTAGGCCGAGCAGCTGCATCGGGCTTAGCCACCAGACTAACCCCATTACGGGTACCAATGCCAGCACCGAGGCGCCTGTGCCAAAGCGGGTGGCCAGGGGTTTGCTTTTGCTGTTGTCGTCGCGGGCGTAGGGGAGCGTCCAGAGGGTTGAGATGGCCCAGAACCGGCTCCAGGCAGCGATCAGTGGCAGCGCCCACCAGGGCGACAGGCCTTGCTCGAACAGGGTTGTCCAGGCCAGCCAGCGAATCAGCAGGGTGACTACAAGGGCTGCCGCGCCATAGGTGCCCAGGCGGCTGTCTTTCATGATGGTGAGCACGGCCTCGCGGGTGAAGCCACCGCCAAAGCCATCGAAGGTGTCGGCCAGGCCGTCTTCGTGAAAGGCGCCGGTCAGCAACAGGCTGAAAGCCAGCATCAGTGCAACCGCCACGGGCCAGGTCCATAAGGTGCCTGCGGCCATCACGACCAGCGCCAACATCAGGCCGAGAATCGCCCCGACCCAGGTAAAATAACGGCTGCTGTGGTTCAGCAGCGCGTCGTCAAAGCGGATACCCGGGGGCGGCGGCAGGCGGGAGAAGAAGATCCAGGCGTTGAAGAAACTGTGCCACTGGGTGACGAGCCAGGGTTCCGTTCGGGGGGTATCCGGTGATGGCATTGCGCTCAATTACCCCCAGCGGTATCGACGCCGGCACTGTCGAAGCTGGCCATTTCATCGAGCATGGCAACGGCGGCCCGAATCAGCGGCCAGGCCAATACCGCACCGGTACCTTCGCCCAGACGCAAGTCGAGCTGCAGCAGGGGTTTTACACCCAGAGCGGTGAGCATGCGCTGGTGACCCTGCTCGCCGGAGACATGGCTGAACAAGGCGTAGTCGAGGATCTCCGGGTGGTCGTACCAGACAGTCAGCAGGGCGGCCGTTGCCAGAAAGCCATCGACAATAAAGAGTTTGCCCAGTTCTGCCGTGGCCGCCATGGCCCCGGCGATCATCGCCAGTTCAAACCCACCCAGGTGCTGCATGATGGCGCGACCCGAGGTAAGGCCTGCCTGGTGCAGAGCCAGTGCCTGGCGAACCACCTGGGTTTTGTGTTCAATCAGTGTGGCGTCGGCCCCGGTTCCGGCACCTACGCAGTCGGCCGGGTCGAGCTTCAGGCAGGCGGCCATCAGCGCCGCACCCGCGGTGGTGTTGCCAATGCCCATTTCACCGAAGCTGAGAATGTCGGCGCCTTCGGCCAGTTGCATTTCTATGATGTCGGCGGCTTTATCGACCGCTAGCTGGTAGTGCTCGCGGCTCATGGCGGGCTGACGCATCAAGTTCGCGCTGCCGTCGCCCAGCCTGGCGTCAATCAGGTTAGGGTGGGCGGGCAGTGGATCCCCCTTGAGCCCGGCATCGACCACGGTCAACCGAACGTCCTGCTGCCGGCAAAACACGTTGATGGCGGCACCACCGGCCATAAAGTTCAGCACCATCTGGCGCGTCACGTCGCTGGGGTAGGGGCTGACACCTTCCTCACAAACACCATGGTCGGCCGCAAATACACAATGATTCAACCGACTGAGCTGCGGGCTTAAACTTTGCTGAATACGAGCGATCTGCGCCGCCACTGCTTCCAACTGACCCAGAGAACCGGGCGGCTTGGTCTTGTTATCGAGCGTATTTTGGATAACAGCATCAAGACTGTTGTCTGCGGCGGTAATGGTAAATCGATCCTTCGGCATAATTTGACGTTCCCTCTGGTGGGTGAGTTTGGATCCCTGGTTGCCCGCTGGGTTTGCCTCGTCGGCAGCTGACACTTGAGTTGTAGCCATGGTAAAAACCAAGTCAAACAATCCAGTTATTTCAATTTTTGCGGTAACCCAGCCACAACCCAGGTGACCTGATCAGCCTGCTTTGCGATAGCCTGATGCAGCCAACCAGCTTCATCAACAAAACGCCGGTTCAGTGCGCCCAGGGGCACAATGCCCTGGCCGACTTCATTGCTAACCAGAAGGATATCAGCCTGTGGTTGTCGCAATTGGTCCAACAGGGCGGCACGCCGTTCAGACCAGGATGCAGTCTCGGTTAGCAGGCAATTGCTAAGCCATAAGGTCAGACAATCTACCAGAACAGTGTGGCCAGGTTGATCTCTTTTGGCCAGTTCCTCGGGTAGCGTCAGCGGGCATTCACAGGTTTCGAATCGGGGAGAGCGCAGGGCCTGGTGTCGCTCCAGTCGGTCTGCCATTTCTGCATCGCCGGCTTCGGCTGTGGCCAGATAGTGAAGTGGGCCGTCGGCTGCAAGAGCAATGCGTTCGGCATAACTTGATTTACCGGAACGGGCTCCGCCGAGGATCAGGTGCACAGTCAAATGAGATCTCCGGTTTTGAACGATAGACCACACATGCCGAGATACCTTTGATGTGGGCATTTAATAGTTGGTAAATCTATAGCCTTTGGAGGCAATCTAAAAATCGATGCTGAGCGAGCGTTGGCGATTGGGTGTCCCTGTCTGGGGTAGTCCGTAACATGGACTAAAACGCCAGGAGCGTTTTAGCATGAGCGAAGCGAGCCCGTATGGGTGAATCCCATGGAGGGGATTCATATCATGCGGTCTAAGCCCGAAGCGTCGGACCGCCATGGATAGATTTACGCCGACCCCGGACAGGGATACCCGGTCGGGAACGCGTACTCAAGGCACTCAAGCCGGAGTAGCCGTCAAACGGCGATGTCAGCCAGATTACCCTTGGATTCCAACCAGTTTTTACGGTCACCGGAGCGCTTTTTAGCCAGCAGCATGTCCATCATTTCGACGGCGACGTCGTTGTCGTCGATGCGCAGTTGCACCAGGCGCCGGGTATTCGGGTCCATGGTGGTTTCGCGTAGCTGCAGCGGGTTCATTTCACCCAGGCCCTTGAAGCGGGTGACCTGAACTTTGCCGCGTTTCTTTTCGGCTTTTATGCGGTCGAGGATGCCGTCGCGTTCGTCGTTATCGAGGGCGTAATAGATTTCCTTGCCGATGTCGACCCGGTACAGCGGGGGCATGGCGACGTAGACGTGGCCGTTGTCGACAAGGGCGCGGAAGTGGCGCATGAACAGGGCGCACAACAGGGTACAGATGTGCAGACCGTCCGAGTCGGCATCGGCGAGAATACAGACCTTACCGTAGCGCAGACCCTCAAGGTTGTCGGTGTCGGGGTCGACGCCCAGCGCAATGGCAATGTTGTGGATTTCTTCGCTGGCCAGCAGCTCATCGCTGGCGACTTCCCAGCTGTTCAGGATTTTGCCGCGCAGCGGCATGATCGCCTGGAAGGTGCGGTCGCGGGCCTGTTTGGCTGAGCCGCCGGCTGAATCACCCTCTACCAGAAACAGCTCGCTGCGGCTGGTTTCGCTGCCGGAGCAGTCGGCCAGTTTGCCGGGCAGGGCAGGGCCCTGGGTGACTTTCTTGCGGGCGACTTTCTTGGCCTGCTTCAGGCGGCTTTGGGCGTTGCTGACCACCAGTTCGGCGATCTGTTCGGCGATGTCGGTGTGCTGGTTCAGCCAGAGGCTGAAGGCATCTTTAACCACGCCGGAAATAAAGGCTGAAGCCTGGCGCGACGACAGCCGCTCTTTGGTCTGACCTGAAAACTGCGGATCGCGCAGTTTGAAGCTCAGCACGTAGTGGCATTTGTCCCAGACGTCTTCCGGGCTCAGCTTGACGCCGCGCGGCAGCAGGTTGCGGTATTCGCAAAAGTCACGCAGAGCGTCGAGCAGGCCCTGGCGCAGGCCGTTGACGTGGGTACCACCCAGCGCAGTCGGAATCAGGTTAACGTAGCTTTCCTGTACGCCTTCACCGCCTTCGGGCAGCCATTGTACGGCCCAGTCGACCGCTTCGTCTTCACTGCTGAACGCGCCGGTAAAGGGTTCGGCTGGAATCGGGTCGTAGACCACGGTGGCGTTGTGTAGGTAATCGCGCAGGCCATCTTCGTAATGCCAGGTGTCGGTTTCGTCTTTCTCTTCGTTGTAGAAGGTGACTTTCAGGCCGGGGCACAGCACCGCTTTGGCACGCAGTACATGGCGCAGACGGCTGGCGAGGAATTTGCCGCTATCGAAGTATTTGGGGTCGGGCATGAAGCGCACGGTGGTGCCGGTGTCGCGCTTGGCACAATTGCCGATCTCTTCAAGCTCGGAGGCTTTGTCGCCATTGGCGAAGCCCATGCGGTAGAGTTTGCCGTCGCGTTTTACCGAGACTTCCAGCAGCGTCGACAGGGCGTTAACCACCGAGATGCCCACGCCGTGCAAACCGCCCGAGAACTGGTAGTTCTTGCCAGAGAACTTACCCCCGGCGTGCAGCCGGGTCATGATCAGTTCGATGCCGGGTACGCCGTGTTCAGGGTGAATATCCACCGGCATGCCGCGTCCGTTATCGGCAACCGAGAGCGAGCCGTCTTTGTAGAGCACCACTTCCATACTGGTGGCATAGCCGCCGATGGCTTCGTCGACGCTGTTGTCGATGACTTCCTGGGCCAGGTGGTTGGGGCGGGTGGTGTCGGTGTACATGCCGGGGCGCTTGCGCACCGGGTCAAGACCGCTCAGGACTTCAATGGCGTCGGCCGAATAATTGCTCTGACTCATGCTCGGGAGTGCCTCATCAATCTGTCTCGCAAGGTTCTTGCTGAAAGTCAGCCAGGAAGGGGCTGAAGAATGGGGTTAGGATAATGGCTAAGCGGCACTGGCGTCGAGTGCCAGGGGGTATTGCCCGCACGGCGAGCATGGACCAAACCGCTGCCAGGCGGGCTACAGACCGGCAATACCGGGCCGGTCAGTAGCCTTTGACGGAGTAGTCGATCTCGAAGTCGACGCCTTCAACGCGGGTGAGGCCGGTGTCTATGCTGCCATCGGCATGCAGGTCGAGCCAGCGGTAGCCAGGGCCTTCTGTGTCGATCGAAAAATCTTTGCTTTTCGGTTCGAACTGAACGCAGGTCGAAGGCGTTGATAGGTATCGCAGGCCATCGTGCACTTCATCACTGCTCTGGTGCACATGTCCCCACAGCAGGGCACGCACGTTGGTGTGGCGGCCCAGCACGGCCATCAGTTCCGATTCGTTGTGAATGCCGATCTTATCGATCCAGCGGCTGCCCATTGATTTTGGGTGGTGGTGAAAGGTCACCAGGGCGTGTTTGTCGCTGTGTTGGGTCAGGGCTCGGTCGAGCAGGGCGAGCTGGTCGGCGGCGAGGTGGCCGTAGACCTTGCCGGGCACGGTGCTGTCGAGCAGTACAATGACCCAGTCGTCGGTGGTAAAGACGCTGCGTGCCATGGACGGCCGGCCGGTCAGTGCCAGGGCCTGGCTCATATGCTCGCGGTCGTCGTGGTTGCCTGCGGTCCAGAATACGGGTGCGCCGAGGCGATCCATCCGCCCGATGAAGGTGGTGTAGGCGCCGACGGACCCATCCTGGGCGATGTCGCCGGTGGCGAGCACAACGTCGATCTCCGGGCGCTCCGCGACCACGCGGTCGAGCACCAGGTCCAGGCTGTTCAGGGTGTTCATGCCCAGCAGAGTGCCTTCCTGGCTGGCATGAAGATGGCTATCGGTGATTTGCACCACTCGTACTGTCTGCTGTTTCAACATGTCAATCCGCAGTCAACGGTTATAAATCCATTTTTACACAAAGTTCGGGCTAAATGTAACACGCCCTGTGCATTTCGCGACCTGGCTCTCTTTTTAAACTCAAGTTTCGGAGTTCAGGTTTCCTGAGAGGCATTGGTCCGCAGCGGGCACCGGGTATACCCCTGTGGGGTCGGCGTAAATCCATCCGTGGAGCCTAGACCGCAGCATCCCTGCTGCGGACTACCCCACAGGGGTATACCCGGCACCCGCTGCTAGTCTCCTGAGCGAACTGCGAAATTTGAGCTTGAGCCCACTTACCGCACAGAATGAAGTGAGCTTTCTTTCTGTTACTGCTCCGGCGACGTAGGCTGCCAGCGCTCTTCGGTAACGCCGTGCTGCATCAGGTGCGCCAGCCATTCGCCCAGATACTGGTTGGCCTGGGCTTTTTCATCGATCTGGTACATCTGTTCGTTCGGGTAGGGGTATACGCCCGACATTTGCTTGCCCTTGGCCCAGGTGACGACTTCAGCCATACGCGCATCGTGGTACATGCGCAGCGTCAGCTGCACCTGGTTGAGCGGTTCGGGCAGGGCGGGGTTGTCTTTGCTCAGGGTGAGGGTGGTGGTGAACTTGAATCGCTCCTGCACATCAATTTGCACGCGCACCGGTGTCTGCCCCTTGCCGCCGCCCCATTGAAAGGCGTAGTGGCTTTTGCTCATATCACCGAGCAGCCGTTCCAGGCGCAGGAAGTTGGCCTCGGACAGGGCATTTTGCTCCGGCAAATCCGGGATGTAGCGTTTATTGATCAAGGTGGCGATGGCCTCCGGGTGGTACAGGTTTCATTGAGCGGACCAGTGGTCTCTCAGCCAGGTCAGGTTCAGTTGCACCCATTGCAGGGCGATCAGGCTGGCGGCGTTGTTGATGGTGCCGTCTTTACACCAGGCGAAGGCTTGCTCCAGCGGCACCCGGTGGACGCGTATGTCTTCGCCTTCCTCGTCGAGGCCATGGATGCCGCCGACGCCCTGGCTGTCGACTTCGCCAACGAACAGAAACACGCGTTCATTGGTGCCGCCCGGCGAGGGCAGATATTGGGTGATGGGGTGTAGCCGACCCAGTTCAACCCCGGCTTCTTCCTGGGCTTCGCGGCGGGCAACCTGTTCGGGAACCTCGTCTTTATCAATCAGCCCGGCCACCAGTTCCAGTAACCAGGGGTTGGCCAGGCGCAGGGCGCCGACCCGAAACTGCTCGACCAGCACCACATGGTCGGTGGCCAGGTCCAGCGGCAGCACGCACACCGCATCGTGACGGTCCATCAGTTCGCGCTGTATGGTCAGGGATTGGCCCGCGAATGTCTGGTGAGTCAGAGTGTAGCGGTCCATGCGGTAGAAGCCTTCGTAAAGATGCTCAACCTGGTCAATGGTGTGGTGGAACGTCAGGGTGTCACGGCTCATGGGCATCCTCTGGGTCAGCGTCGTGATTCAGGCCGGTTGGGTCGGCACGGGTATGGCGCGACAGTATGGCACAGTCAGCACCGGCGTCGAGTTGGCTGCCCGGGCGATGGTGACTTTTGGGGCTTCTGGTTGGGGGGGATTCGGGTCACACTGGTGCAATAATCCGTAAAGCCCGGGCCGACGACTGTAAACCTGCGCCCCAGGCGGCATAATGGCGGTTCGATACCAGAACAGTGCCCGTCACGGCGGTGTACCGGCAATAACCGGGTTCGCCGACAAACGTATAACCAAGAGACAGGAACAATGGCAGTGAATCGATTTGTAGCAAGCATCACTCTGGCGCTGGCTTCCGCCGGAGCCTGGGCTGAGGTGTCGCTGATGGATGTTTATCAGCAAGCGCTCGAGAACGACCCGGAACTGGCGATTCAGTCGCTCAACCAGCGAGTATCGGCCGTGCAGGTAGACTCGGGCTTCAGCGAACTGTTGCCGAGCGTTAATGCCTCGGCGGGTTACACCGTGTCGAGCACACCTGGCAATGGTGTCGGCCCCGATTTCGACAATGGCCAGAGCGTCAGCGCCCGGGTGACGGCGAGCCAGAATATTTTTGCGCTGGCGGCAATAGACGCCTATGAAGCCCTGAAGTTGAATGCGTCGCGCGTTGAAATCGAAACCATTGCTGCCCAGCAGTCATTGATTGTGCGCGTGGCTGAGGCTTACATCAGTGTGTTGCGCGCCAAAGAAGGCCTCGATTCAGCCCAGACGCAACTGCGCGCTGTGGAGCGCCAGGCTGAACAAACCGAGCAACGCTATGAAGTGGGTCTGGTTACCGTGACGGATGTGCTGGACGCTCAGGCCACGCTGGATCAATCCCGCGTGGCCCTGATCAGCGCCAACAGCGAGTACGACATCGCCCTGCAGAACCTCTCGGTATTAACCGGTGAAGTGCCGGATTCGGTCATGGCCATTGGTACCCGTCTGCCGATCAACATGCCGGTCGAGAATGGTCAGGATCGCTGGATCGATTACGCCCTGGACAATCACCCGAGCATTCTCGCGGCCCAGAAAGGCCTGGAATCCGGCGAGCGTGAGCTGCAGGCGCGGCGCAATAACCGTTTGCCCGTGCTCAGTGCCAGTGCATCGGTCAATTATCAGGACAACGCCAGCGATGGTGTCGACTTTGACGACCGGCTGGGCAGTTCAATCGGCCTGTCGTTGTCGGTTCCGCTGTACACCGGTGGCGCTACCTCGGCACAAATCGTATCAACCGGTTTGCAAAACAACATTGCGGAACAGCGCCTTGAACAACTGAAGCGCAATACCCGAATTCAGGTGGGCACCTATTACCGGCAGCTGCGCACAGCGGCGCAGAATATCGATGCCCAGGCGCGCGTCGTGGAATCCCGCGAGAGCGCTTTGCAAGCGACTGAGGTAGGCTACGAAGTCGGAACGCGGAACATTGTTGAAGTACTGAACGCCCAGCAGGCTGTGTTTGCAGCCCGGCAGGATTTCGCCAATGCCCGTTACGATTATGTGATCAGTGGGTTACTATTGAAGCAGTCGGCCGGTCAGTTGTCAGTGAGTGACCTGGAACAAATTGAGTCTTATCTGGTTAGTTTTTAAGGCAGATCCTGGTTTTTTGATTGGCTTTTTTTACCATCCACTCAATTCCGGCACAGAATACCGTTAGTTAAGCCAGCCAGCGTTTGCTGGCTTTTTTGTGTTTAGATTGCATCAGGCAGGAGTCCCTGAATTATGTTGACGGTTCATCACCTGGAAAAATCGCGCTCGCACCGGGTGCTGTGGTTGCTTGAAGAATTGGGGTTGGAGTACGAGTTAAAAACCTACCAGCGCAACCCCAGAACCATGCTGGCTCCGGCTGAATTGAAAGCCGTGCATCCGCTCGGTAAATCGCCGGTGATTACGACGGGCGATATGACTCTGGCGGAATCCGGAGCCATTCTGGAGTGGTTGACGGAGCAGTATCCCGAGAAGGCATTATCAGTACCAGCGGCGGAACCTGACCGGGCCGACTATCTGTACTGGCTGCACTATGCCGAAGGCACACTAATGCCCTTGCTGGTGATGACGCTGGTGTTTCGGCGGGTGCCCAAGTCCCGCATGCCGTTTTTCGCCAAACCGGTGGCGAAAAACATCACCCGTCGCGTGATTGGCAGTTACATTCAACCCCAGGTGGATACCCAGCTTCAGGTGTTGAACGATCACTTGCAGCACCGTGACTGGCTGGTTGCCGACCGCTTTACCTGTGCCGATATTCAGCTCAGCTACCCCCTGGAAGCGGCAGCCGGTCGCTATGGGTTGGGCGATGCCTATCCGGCGTTGACGGCCTATCTGGAACGGTTGCGTGCACGCCCGGCGTATCAGGTGGCTATCGACAAGGGTGGACCGGTCACCCTGTAGCGCTGGTGTAACCACGTATTTGGCTATACTTCCGGTCTCTGTTTTCTGATTTGAGCGGTTATGCCTGAACACAATAAAACGCACAGTGCCCGGCCATCCCCCAATGCGGCGGTCGCTTGGGCGTTGATTGATAAATTGCGTGAAGGCATTGTCCAGTTGGATGCGCAGGGTCGTATTGAACTGATTAATAAGGCCGCCTGCGAACTGTTTGGTGGGGATGGCAATGCCCTGTACGGCCAGGCCTGGGAGGCGGTGTGTGACCATTGCATGAGCAATGGGCGTCGCTATGCCCCGGGCCAGAGCCCGATTCGCCAGGCACTGTCTGATAACCGCGAGCGGCGTATCGAAGGCGACCGTTTTGTTGGGCTCGATGGTATCAGCCGCGTAGTCAGTTACGACTGCCTGCCCGTGGCCGACGACCAGGCTTCGGGCATGGTGATCAGCTTTGTTGATGTGACCGCCGACTTGCTGACGGAGCAGTTGCATACCTGGGAAGCTTCCATTCTGACCCTGATGTCTGGTGGTGCCCGCCTAAGTGCATTGATCGAGGCCATACTAAACGGGCTCGATGTGCTAACACCCGGTGGTCAGAGTGCGCTGGTGTTGTCTGACTCCAGCTCCCAGCCAGGCAAGGCGATATTCACGGTCAGTCTTACGGCCCGGGCGTGCGATGATTTACTCCGTGAGTCGACCGAACTCTCCGGGAAATCGAGTGGTGATGTGTGGCCGGTCAGAGATGACGCCGGTCGGCTTCTGGCCAAACTCTATTGCCCTGGGTTCAGTCAACTCGAAGACGGGCAGCGAGAGCGACGGGTTCTGGAACGAGCGGTCAGTCTGGTTCGACTGGCACTGGAACAAGACCAGGTACACCGCACCCGGGAAGACAGTGACCGACGGTTTCAGCAACTGGCAGAGCAGGTCAGTGAAGTGTTCTGGCTAACGCAGAGGGATGGCACCCTGTTGTACGTTAGCCCCGCGTTCGAGCGAATTTGGGGTGTGCCGGTAGCAACGCTTTATCAACAGCCATGGGTGTGGGTTGACTGTGTGGTCGCTGACGATCGTGACCGGGTGATCAAGGCACAGGCGTTGCAATCGGGCGGTCACTATCAGCTTGAATACCGCATCAGCCGGCCAGACGGAGGCATCCGCTGGATCGAGGATCTGGCCTTCCCGGTCAAAGACGATGCTGGCCAGGTGATCCGTATTGTTGGCACCGCGCGCGATATTACTGCGCGAAAGTCGGCCGAGCAGCGTATTGATGGTCTGTTGTCGGACCTGCGGCGCAGCAACGATGAATTGCAATCCTTCGCAGCCATTGTCTCCCACGATCTGCAAGAACCGCTACGTAAAATTCAGATGTTTTCCGAACGTCTGCAACGGGATACGGAACACCTCGGTACACAGCAGATCCATTTCCTGGTTCGTATGCAACAAGCAGCCGTGCGGATGCGCAACCTGATACAAGCGCTGCTCAGGTATGCCCAGCTCAGCGCAATTGACGAGCCACAGCAACCCGTAGATCTCGACCGCCTGCTGGATGAGGTTCTGGCTGACCTCGAATTGAGGCTAAATGAAGCTGGGGCCCGCATCGTTCGCAAACCACTGCCACAGATTCAAGGGTATAGCAGTCAATGGCGCCAGGTTTTACTCAACCTGCTTGGTAATGCCCTTAAATTTCGTCGACCGGCAGTTGCTCTGGAAGTCGCCATTCACACGGAAATTTCCAACGACAACCATTTGCAATTAATCGTTGCCGACAATGGCCTGGGGTTTGATGTGACTAAGAACCCGAACCTGTTCAAGCCGTTCTACCGGGTTGGCCAGTCACCGGATGTTGAAGGCACGGGCATTGGTCTGGCCATTGTCGAGAAAATTGTGCACCAGCATGGCCTCACCATTCGGGTCGAGAGCACACCGAATCGAGGCAGCCGGTTTATTATTGAATGGCCGGAAGACGCGGGTAAGCCGATGGGCACCAGGCACTGGACTGTACCATGAACCTACTATTTGGCTTGAAAGGGGTTGCTGTACTGGCGGTGCTGGTCGTGTTTGTGACCGATGCGTACACCCCGCTCGGTTTTGCTCATGGCATGTTGTACTTGCCAGTGCTGATTCTCACGGTCTTTATGGATAGCCGACGCTGGGTGTTGGGCGTTGGTCTGGCGTCTGCCTTGCTGATTATTGTAGGGGTTTATACCTCTGGCTCGGCCGAGGTGCGGCCATCGGTGTTCTGGACCAATCGACTGGTGAGTCTGGCGCTGGTGGTAATTGTCAGTGTGTTGTTGGCCCGGCAGAATGCCCTGCTGACCGCCCGTCGACTGACCATTGAGCGACTCGACACCGACCGCTTGAAACAGGAGAGCAACGCCCGTTACCGGCAACGACTGTTCACAGAGCTGACTGATGCACTGCCGGTCATCGTCTGGATGGCGGATGATCAGGGGCAGGTCGATTTTCTGAATCAGGCACTGGCCGACTATACCGGCATTCCAATTTCAGCCATCACCTTGCCGGATGGCTGGCTGGAATTGCTGCACCCCGATGATCGGGAACCGACCATGGCCGTCTGGGAACGCGCGGTAAGAACAAGTCAGCCTTACACCATGGAATTTCGCATTCGCCGGCACGACGGCCACTATGGTCATTTTCTGGTCAGTGCCAAACCGGTTGGGCATCTGGAAGCAGGCCTGCGCTGGTATGGCACCGCCACTGACATGGACGAGTATCGTCAGTTGCATGAACAATTGAATCAGGCCCGGCGGCTCGAATCGATTGGGCAGCTAACCGGTGGTCTGGCGCACGATTTTAACAATCTGTTGGCGGTGGTAACCGGCAACACGGGGTTGCTGCGGGATATGCTGGTCGACCGCCCCCAGGCCCGGGAGCTGGCCGATGTCGTTCTGCAAGCGGCCGACAGCGGTGAGCGCTTGACCGACAGTTTGCTGGCGTTTGCCCGGCGCCAGTCGCTGACACCCAGGCGCCTTGAGCTCACCAGCCTGATTCAATCGCTGGAGCCTGTATTGCGCAACAGTGTTGGCGCGGCCATCCATTTTAGCGTGTCGTTACAACCGGACCTGCCGGCACTGGTACTGGATCAGGGGCAGCTGGAAAATGCGATGTTGAATCTGGCAATTAACGCGCGCGACGCCATGCCCGATGGTGGCTCACTTCAGCTGACTGTCAGCAGAGCGGATGAAAAAGCGGTCTTTGGCGACGGGCAAACCGCAGAGGGAACCGACTGGGTGATCATCGAGATGACGGATACTGGCCATGGCATGAGCGACGCAACCAGGCAGCGTGCGTTTGAGCCATTCTTCACCACCAAGTCGGCCAGCAGGGGCACCGGGTTGGGGTTGAGCCAGGTATTTGGGTTTGTTACTCAATCGGGCGGTGAAGTGCAGATACAGTCGGAACACAATGCCGGCACCCGGATGAGGCTTTGTTTTCCGGTTGTGGGTGATGCAGAGTAACTGAAACCGGACATTGTCCGTTAAAAAACACCTCTGGAGTTTCGGGTCAGTGTTGAATGTAAATACTCAGGTCGCGACCAAATTCCGATTCCAGCGCCAGTAGTTTTTCAATGTGTCGGGCGGTTAACTTCTGGCCCTGGGTCAGCATCAGTATGTCCTGGTTGGTATAGACATCCTGCGCCAGCACCATGCCAGGTTCCAGCGTGCGAGCCGAAACCAGGTGTCCTTTTTTATCGGCCGACTCATCGTCATCTTCGACCTCCACTTCTTCAACGGCCATCGACTCTTTAAGCGTGAGGTACAGTGATTCCGGATAGCGAAAATTAACCCAGGGTTCAATGTCTTTCAGCGCCTCGATCTGGATATTCATGCTGCCAACACGCTTACCCAGTCGGGCTTTCTTTTCGCGGTATTTTTCGAGTGCCAGGGTGTAATCCCGGCACAGCAACACCAGTTGGCTGCCCAGTGGAATTTCTTCTTCCTTTAGCTTGTGTGGGAAGCCGGTGCCGTCCCAGTGTTCACGATGATGGTTGATGTACAGACTGACCTTTGCCAGGTAATCAACGCTGGTCAGCAACTGTGCACCGCGTTCAGGGTACATGCTGTAGTCGCGCCAGGCGTTGGACGTCAGCAGCGATTCCCGGGCCTGGTTCAATTCGGATGGAAGGGCCAATTTGCCGATCTCGTGCAACTGACAGGCATAGCGAATGGCAGTAACCTCGGCGGGTGGAAGCTCGAGCGCTTTCGACAAGGTGACACTCACTTCGGCCATGTTTTTTGCCAGGGTGCTGTCTATGCCCGGGTTAACCGCTGACACTTCCAGCAAGAGCCGAATAGTGGAACGGTATGTTTGCATCAGAGAGTTATGCGATTTCTCCAGAGACTGATGCGACGTTTGCAAGGCACGGGTTCGTTCAGCAACGCGTTTCTCCAGTGACTGATTCAACTCCAGCAGTTTTTTATTCTGTTCGAGGTTTATGCGCAGCAGCTGCTCGTTGCCTCGTTTCAACAGGGCTCGTTCAAGTTGTTCCTGTACGGCTCTTAGCAGAGTGCTGTCGTCCCAGGGTTTGGTCAGAATAACGCCACTGGCCCCTTCGTTGATGGCTCGCAAGGTATGCTCCAGGTCGGCATGGCCGGTCAGCAGAATACGGGCGACATTGGGGTGGTGTTTGTACGCGTGACGCAGCAGATCGATGCCATCCTTGCCGGGCATGCGCAGATCTGTCAGTACAAGATCGACGGTTTTTCCCGCTAACAGCTCAATGGCGAGATCGACATTGTCGGCTTCGACAACCTGATACTGGTGTCGGTGCAACAGCCGTTTCAGTGAACGCCGGACATTGTCGTCATCGTCCACGACCAGTATGCACGCCTGTGCGACGTCATAAGGGGTGTTTGTGGTTGCATCAGTGGTTTGGCTCATGCTCACTCCGCAATTGGATGGGCGCCGGCTAGTGATGGTTCCTGCAGTCATCGTAGCTTAAAGCATTCGCTTGCGACAGCGTATCGTTTGCACCTTTTAAGTCCCTTTGCTATACCGGCTGCAGTCATCCCGTCCAAGAGACCACCACGCCATGTCTGCCAACTGGTTACAACGACCGGAAGCACCAATGTTCGTTTTTGATCTGCACAGAACCTTGCGCTACTGGAATGAGCCCGCACAGGGCTGGAGCGGCGATCGTGCCTCACTGCAAGCCGGGCTGACGGTGGATGATCTGGCTTCACTGGGTTTTGCCGAGCTGTTTAACCACCCTGAGCTGACAACCTTCGAGGGCGATGCACTGAGAGTGCCGTTGAAGAATCACCCGGGAAGTGGCTTGTTAATGCCCATAGAAACGCGATCACAGTGTAAGTATTGGGTGCTGACCCTGTTGTCGGATGTTGACAGCGAAACGGAACAGGACTCGGAAGTGATCGCGGATGTGTTCAGTTGGCTCATGGCACAAGGCGATGCGGTAGCCGGTGTGCAAAACACCCTGTCGACGCGTAACCAGCAGTTGATTCAATCGGAAAAAATGGCGGCTATCGGCCAACTGGCTGCCGGCGTTGCCCATGAAATCAACAACCCCATTGGCTACATCAACTCCAACCTTAACGCTTTGTCACATTACGTCAATCAGTTGACGGGGCTCGCTAACATGATTGAGACCGCCAAAAGTCTGGATGAAGTAAAGGCACAACTGAATGTTATCGACTATGGCTTTTTACGGGACGATATTCAGGATTGCATTCGCGAATCAACTGAAGGGGCCACCCGGGTGCGGGATATTATCGCCGCATTGAAGGACTTCTCCCACGCTGATGATGGTCGTATGGAGGAGTGCGACTTGAAAGAGGTGTTTCAATCGACCCTTAAGCTGGTGTACAACGAGGTGAAATACCGCTGTGATGTAAAGGAAAGTTATCAGTCGGTTTCGCGAGTATACTGTAATGCAAATCAGATAAAGCAGGTCGCAATGAATCTGATTGTTAATGCTGCACAAGCCATTGAACAGCAAGGTACGATCCGGATTGCAACCGGTGAAGACGACGCGAGCGTCTGGTTTGCCGTTGAAGATAATGGAAGCGGAATACCCTTTGAGGTTCAGAAACACATCTTTGAACCGTTCTACACAACAAAACCGATTGGCCAGGGTACCGGGCTCGGGTTGTCGCTCAGTTACAACATTTTACATCGTCATGGTGGAACCCTGACGTTTGAATCCAAGCCTGGGCAGGGTACCATTTTCACCGGACGAATTCCTAAATTCACCCAGGACACAGGGAGTGCATAACGACATCGTATTGTCGATGGGAAGCGAGGTTAACATGTTAGCAACCAAGCGTTGTTTTATTGGAAGGAACGAACGTAGTCAAACAGTGTATCGGGCGACACTGATCGACAGTCAGCGTGTACTGAGTTGAGGCCGCAATGATGATGTCGGCCATTGGTTTAACGGTGCTGATGATCGATGACGATGAAGACGATGTGCTTATCGTTCGTGATCTGCTAAGCGATGTGATCGATCAGCGGTATCACATTGTTTGGGCGAACTCCATCGACGATGGGTTGATGCAATTGTCGGACCGGCGCTTCGACGCGGTACTCATTGATTATCGGCTGGGCAATGTACTGGGAACCGACTACGTAAACCTTATCGCGGATCAGGCGCCGGCGATGCCCATTCTGGTATTGACGGGGCAGGGCGATTACACGGCCGATCAATATGCGCTTGACTCAGGCGCGGCGGATTACCTGGTCAAACAAGACCTGACCGGAGACAGTTTGAACCGGGCTATCCGGTACGCTATTGAACGACAAAGCGCCTACGACATTCTGTCCCGGCGCGAGCATTACTATCGCCACCTTTTTGAAAGTCACCCATCACCTTGCCTGGTATACGACCGTTTTGATCAGACAATACTGGCTGCCAATGGCGCTGCGAGTCAGCTCTATGAGCAGGAGCGGGCAGCACTGATCGGGAAACCCCTCAAGGAGCTGTTTGCAAGACCCAGCACCGACTTTGAGGTGTTTGCTGCAATGCGACAGGCCACGACCGGCAAGCGCCGGGCAACCGTCTGGACTCACCGAACCTGTTCTGGTGAAGAGCTGGAAGTTGAATTGCTTGAAGCCGCGCTGGATTATCAGGGGCGGGCGGCGCAACTGCTGGTGGTATCTGATCGGACCCCTCAAATTCAAGCTGACCGCGAAGCCCGGGAATCGGAACGTGCGCTGCTGCAACTGCTGTCAGACAGTCGCGACGCCATTGTCGTGCTGGACAACACCACAACCATTCACTATGCCAACAGGGCGGCGGAACGATTATTGGGCTTGGAAGCCAGCCAATGGGGACGGCTCAGTGTGCCCATGGACGGTGACGATAATTTTGACTGGACGCTAGTTAAAAAAGGGGTCGAGCGCGAGTTCGAGGTTTTACGCTCCCATACTCGCTGGAATGGACAGCGCATGATCATGCTGACCATGCGCGACATCACCGAACGACGCCGCACCAATGAGCGTTTGCGCCTCTTCGAGCGCAGTCTGGAGTCTTCTAGCAACGGTGTAGTAATAACCGACGCCCGACGAGACGACTTCCCTATAATTTATGTTAACCCGGCTTTTTGTCGGATAACCGGCTATGACGCAGAAGAATCAATTGGCCGAAATTGCCGGTTTCTGCAGCGAGAGGACAACGATCAACCCAGCCTGGCGGTACTTCGAGACGCCTTGTCGAAGCAGCAAGCCTGTAACGTCGTTGTGCGCAATTATCGAAAAGACGGCAGCCCATTCTGGAACGATTTGTTTATTGCCCCGGTGACGGATGAACAGGGTGAGGTCACTCACTTTATTGGCGTTCAGAACGACATCTCCGAACAACGGGAGATGGAACACACCCTGGCTTATAACACCAGTCACGATGTACTGACCGATCTGCCCAACCGCGCCTTGCTGATTGATCGAATCGACCAGGCGGCAACCGTCGCTCAGCGATACCAGCGAGCCATGGCTGTGCTCTACATCGATCTCGATGACTTCAAGCCCATTAACGATGCACTCGGGCATGTTCTGGGTGACCGTATTCTGGTTGAGACTGCCAGTCGACTGAAAAGCCAGATTCGGGCCGGAGATACCCTGGCCAGAATCTCTGCCGACGAATTCGTCGTGTTGTTGCCCGACCTGGCCAAGGCAGATGATGTGGTCACCATTGCAGAGGCGCTGTTGGCGTCGGTTGCCCAACCCTTCGATATTGGCAAATCTGAACGCGTTCACCTGACGGCCAGCATAGGCATAGCGCTCAGCGACGGTACCCCGGGTGACGCCTTGGGTTTTATCCGGCGGGCCGATATGGCCATGTATCAGGCCAAGCAAGCCGGGCACAACCGGTACCGCTGGTACGAAGATCAGATGAGCGATGATGTCAGCAAGTCGGTCTGGTTGCGCAGTGAACTGCAATCGGCACTGGATCGTCAGGAGTTTACTGTGTATTACCAGCCGCAGTTCAGCTTGCTTTCAGGTCAGGTCGTTGGCTTTGAAGCGCTGATACGCTGGCATCACGAGACAATGGGCGCCATTTCACCGGCCCGGTTTATTCCGGTAGCCGAACACAGCGGCCAGATTCGCGCGATTACCAAATGGGTGGTGGAGCAAGCCTGCCGGGATCGTAAAGTACTAAGCAACAGTGGCTTTCATCAGCCCATTGCAATCAATGTGTCGCCAGTGTTGTTTAAAGATGCGGGGCTGAGCCGTTGGCTGGAATCCAAAGTCAAGGCAGCCGGGCTGTCGTGCAGCGACTTTGAACTTGAAATTGTTGAAAGTGTCATGGTGGGTACTTCGCTGGAATCGCTTGATACATTGAATGATTTGCGCAAAGCCGGGTTTCGGTTGTCGATTGATGATTTCGGCACGGGGTTTTCAAGCCTGAGCTATCTGAAGCATCTGCCTATTCAAAAACTGAAAATAGATCAGTCGTTTATTCAGGACATTATTCACAACCAGAACGATGCCTCCATTGTTCGCGCCATTATTTCCATTGCCCGGAACCTCGGCATCAAGGTCATTGCCGAGGGGGTAGAGACCGACGAACAGGCGGCGTTCTTGCGCCGGGAGCATTGCGATGATTTTCAGGGTTATTTGCGCAGCCCGGCCATTCCTTTGGAAGCGCTTTTGCACTTCCTGCGTCAGCCAGACCGGGCTATCGAATATCGGGAAGCCGGTCAGGATGAACCCACTCTGTTGATCGTGGATGATGAACCCTATGTCTTGAAATCGCTGAACCGCTGTCTGCGCGGCCAGGGGTTCCGGATTCTGACGGCAGAAAGCGCCGAAGACGCATTTAAGTTGCTGGCTGTCAGCAAGGTGCATGTAATTCTGTCAGACCAGCGGATGCCAGTGATGAGCGGCACGGAGTTTCTGAAGCAAGTCCGCAAGCTGTACCCGGATACCATCCGGATGATCATTTCCGGGTATACCGATCTGAAGACGGTGACCGAAGCCATTAATGAAGGCGCTATTTATAAATTTCTGACCAAACCCTGGGACGATGATGCCCTGCGCGCCCTGGTCGCCAACGCCTTTGCCGAAATAGCGGAGCAATAGAATGAGTGAACCGACCGGACAACGCCGCTTGCTGGTGCTGGAAGATGACGTACTGACCGGGCGAACCATTCAGACCATCGCCGAATTTGCCGGTCTCGCGGTTCAGTTTACGACAGAACCGGATGACTTCTTTCAACGGCTGGATGCCTGGCAGCCCGACGTGATCGCTCTCGATCTGATCATGCCCGCCATGGACGGTGTACAGGTACTGGCTCGCCTGGGCGAACGCGGTTGCAAGGCACGCATTATCATCACCAGCGGGGTCGGCAGCCGGGTGCTGGATGCGGCGCGCCGTGCCGCCCAGCAACATGGCCTGAGCATCTCGGGCGTATTGGCCAAACCATTTTCGCCCGCTGAGCTTCGCGCTTTGCTGATGCAGCCGGTGGCAACGTCCGGGCGCTCGGCATCGGCTGAAACCGGTACTCAGCAATGGCCTACATCCGACGAACTGCGTCAGGCCATTGCAACTGATAGCTTAAGCCTGGCCTACCAGCCACAGGTCGATTGTCTGACCGGTACCCTGAATGGTTTTGAGGCGCTGGTACGATGGGAGCATCCGCGGCTTGGCTGGGTTGGACCGGATCGCTTTATTCCGCTGTCGGAAGCCTGCGGGCTGATCGACGCGTTGACCGATTGGGTAGTCATGACTGGTCTGGCATGGTTCGCAGACTTTCGTGCCCGCTACCTGGGAAATGCAGCCCGGCACTCGACGGTGCAGTTGCCAGAGCATTTGCATTTGTCACTGAATGTCTCGGTACTGTCACTGACCAATTTCGACCTGTTCGAGCGCCTCTATCAGCGCTGTATTGAGCTGGAACTCAAAGCCGAGTGGATTACGTTCGAGCTGACTGAATCCAGTGCGATGGATGATCCAGTAGTCTCACTGGAGACCCTCACCCGGCTAAGAATGCGTGGCTTTCAATTGAGTATCGATGATTTCGGAACCGGCTTTTCCTCCATGGTTCAACTGGTTCGACTGCCTTTTACTGAACTGAAAATCGACCGCTCCTTTGTATTTTCTTCGGTGAGTTCTGAAGAGTCCCGTCAGGTTATTCGCTCCATCGTTGAACTGGGCAATAGCCTTGGCATGCTCACCGTTGCTGAAGGTGTGGAGTCGCAAGAAGCGCTGACCTACCTGCAGACACTGGGTTGTGATCTGGCGCAGGGTTACTGGTTCGCCAGGCCCCTGTTCCCGGCCGACCTGGAAAACTGGCTGCAGGCCTATGCGCAAGATGATGAGACGCGACGTTTGGCCAGCCTGCACAGCCTGCAGTTGCTCGACACCCCCGCCGAAGCCCGGTTCGACCGGATAACCCGACTGGCACAGCGACTGTTCGACGTACCCATGGCTCTGGTTACTCTGATCGACCGGGATCGTCAGTGGTTTAAGTCGAGCCTGGGTCTGGCGGGGCGGGAGACCCAGCGCAGTGAATCGTTTTGCACACACGCCATACTGGACAGTCAGATCATGATGGTGGAAGACGCCACTCAGGACATGCGGTTAAGAGACCTCAAGGCCGTCACTGGCCCGGACCATCTCCGGTTCTATGCCGGCTACCCGGTGCGCGCCCCCGATGGCAGTCGTCTGGGTACGCTCTGTGTGCTCGATACGGAGCCTCGCAGCCTGGCAACCGTTCAGCGAGACGTGCTGCAAACGCTGGGGCATATGGTAGAGCTGGAAATTGCTGTCCCACCCGAGACAGCGCTGGACTCACTGACCGGTCTGTTTAGCCGGTCAGCCTTTGAACAACGAGCAGTGCCGTTCCTCGACCTGGCCAGCCAGCTTGAAACCGGGGTGTCGCTGATGGTGTTTCGGCTCTATGGGCTTAGCAGCCTGGCAAGCCAGCCGGAGCACCGGAGTGACCGCTTGCGCGTGCGGTTCGCCGAGCTGCTGACACAGACGTTTCGACATTCCGATCTGCTCGGTCGTTACAGTGACGATGAATTTGCGCTGTTGATACTCGACAGTGAAGAGAACGTACTCAACCACCTTGCAGAGCGGTTACAGCATTCGGTTGCACAGATTGAAGCCGAGTTCGAGCCGCCGCTGACGCTGGATGTCCGTATTGGGCGGGCGGCGATGCTTCCCGGCATCAAAGCCAATTTGCAATCGCTGATGGCCAGTGCCGACCAGGAAATGACGGCCGCTACCACCCAAGCCAGCTAACCACGCCCTCATCGTTCAGCCAACACCGACGCTGCCCTGTTTTCTGCCTTCTGGCCGCCCCAATAGGGCGCATCACGTCCGTTTTGCATCAAAACTAATCACTTTTTAAAAAGCCATTGCCTATAGCTATCAGCATGATTGGCACAGGGGTGTTTAATTGTTACCAGGCTACTCATAGTATTGATTCCGTAGTCGGCGCATCGCCGAAATGTTTCTAACCGTTACATCCACAGACTAGGGAGTCTTGACACATGGCACGTTACATCAATTCCGAATTGGCCCCGTTTACCGCCCAGGCATTTCACAACGGTGAATTCGTTGAAGTCACCGAAGCGACGCTGAAAGGCAAGTGGGCGGTACTGTTCTTCTACCCGGCCGACTTCACCTTTGTATGCCCGACTGAACTGGGCGACCTGGCCGACAACTACGACGAGTTTCAGAAGCGCGGCGTAGAAGTCTACTCAGTGTCTACCGACACACACTTCACTCACAAAGCCTGGCACGATTCGTCAGAAACCATCAACAAGATCCAGTACCCGATGATTGCGGATCCGACAGGCAAGCTGACGCGCAGCCTGAACGTCATGATCGAAGAAGACGGCATTGCCGATCGTGCTACGTTCGTAATCGACCCGGAAGGCATCATCCGTGTGGTTGAGATCACCGACGGCGGCATTGGCCGCGACGCCAACGAACTGCTGCGCAAGATCAAAGCAGCTCAATACATCGCTGCCCACCCTGGCGAAGTATGCCCGGCCAAGTGGAAAGAAGGCGAAGAAACTCTGGCTCCGTCACTGGACCTGGTAGGCAAGATCTAAGCACAGCCTCTTGGCTGAATAACCAGATCGACCTTCATTAGGGGGCGGGTTCGCCCCTTTTTCTATCGCGTACCCGCCCCGTTTTCCGCTTTTCCAAACACACAGGACACACCGATGTTGGACGCCACGTTAAAACAGCAATTGGACACCTACCTGCAAAAGATTGTGACCCCAATCGAAGTCAGTGTGTCCACCGATGATACTGCCAAATCCAAAGAACTGGACGCCCTGGCCACAGAGATCATTGATCTTTCAGGCAACATCAGCCGCGGCCAGTTCACGGGCCAGCGAACGCCGAGCATGGCCATTGCGCCGGCGGGCGAAACCCCCCGGGTGAGCTTTGCCGGCATTCCCATGGGTCACGAATTTACCTCCCTGGTGCTCGCCTTGTTGCAAGCCGGCGGTCACCCGTCGAAAGCCGACCCAGAGGTGCTCGACCAGGTGCGTGCACTGACCGGTGAGTTCCATTTTGAAACCTATATATCGCTGTCGTGCCAGAACTGCCCAGATGTGGTTCAGGCCCTGAACCTGATGGCGACTCTGAACCCGAACATCACCCACGAAATGATCGACGGTGCCCTGTTTCAGGACGAAGTCGACCAACGCCAGATCATGGCCGTGCCTTCTGTCTATCTGAACGGCGAGCACTTCGGCCAGGGTCGGATGACACTGACCGACATCGTCGCCAAGCTCGACACCGGCGCCGCCGAGCGCCAGGCCGAAGCACTGAACGAGCGCGACCCCTACGATGTGCTGATTGTTGGCGGTGGCCCGGCGGGCGCAGCCGCCGCGATTTATGCCGCGCGCAAGGGCATCCGCACCGGGCTGGTGGCTGAGAAGTTTGGCGGCCAGGTCATGGATACCGTGGGCATCGAGAACTTCATTTCAGTGCCTTACACCGAAGGTCCGAAACTGACCGCCGGTCTTGAGCAGCACGTGAAAGAATACGGCGTTGACCTGATCACCGGGCAGCGTGCCGCCGAACTAAAACGCGGTGGCCAGTTACAACTGGCACTGGAAAGCGGCGCCACCCTGTCGAGCCGCTCGGTAATTCTGGCCCCGGGTGCGCGCTGGCGCGAACTGGGTGTGCCGGGCGAAGCCGAATACCGCAACAAGGGCGTGGCTTATTGCCCCCATTGCGACGGCCCTTTCTACAAGGGCAAACACGTTGCCGTCATTGGCGGCGGAAACTCCGGTATCGAAGCGGCGATTGATCTGGCGGGTATCGTCAGCCACGTCACGGTGCTGGAATTCGCTGACACCCTGCGTGCCGATGACGTGCTGCAACGCAAGGCGCGTTCGATGAGCAACATCGACATCATCACCAATGCTCAGACCACTGAAGTCGTAGGCAATGGCAAGACCGTCACCTCCCTGAAATATACCGACCGGGAGAGCGGCAAGTCTCATTCTGTCGAACTGGCCGGCGTCTTTGTTCAGATTGGCCTGGTCCCTAACACAGAATGGCTCAAAGACAGCGACCTTGCGCTGACCCGCTTCGGTGAAATTGAAATTGACGCGCGCGGTGAAACCTCAATGCCCGGCGTCTTCGCCGCCGGCGATGCGACGACAGTGCCGTATAAGCAGATTGTGATCTCAATGGGTGCCGGTGCTACCGCTGCCCTGAGTGCTTTCGATCACCTGATTCGCTCGGATGTGCCAGCTGCGACGGTCGAAGAAAAGGTTGAGGTGGCGGAACCAGCCTAAGCCACAAACTTCGGAGTTTGGGCTGGGTTGGGTGGCAGTGGTCCGCGCCGGCTACCTGGGGTGCTTCTGTAGGGTATGCCCGGTGCCTGACACGGACTCCTGGCACCAAGGCCTAGTTAAACACCGGAAATTGAATTTAAAAACCCGCCGAGGCGGGTTTTTTAGGTCTGCGATTCGGATGAAATGATGGGCTGGGTCATCAGTTCATCGCGAATCATCTCGTCGATCAGCCCTTCGCGAATGGCTTTGAACGACAGCCGCATGCTGTCGATATCGAAGGCATGGAATACCCGGTGCAGAATTATATAGCCGGCGGCGAAGACCGCAATTCGACGCGGGTTCAGCTCGAGTAATTGTGATAATTGCTGTTGGCTGTCGGCCTGTGTCAGCACCGGGTACAGCCGATCGAGTTGTGCCCGGCTGATGCTGCCATCGCGGGTCAGCCCGAGATTGCTCAGTGCCCAGCTCACCGCTTTGATGCTGCCGGAAGACCCCATCACATCGGTCCAGTCGTGTCCCTCGAAGCGGGGTTTGATGGCTGCGATCTGTTCATCGACATAGGCCTCGCAGGCTGCCAGATGTTTGGGGTCGAGCCGGTCGTGATCCAGAAAACGGGAAGTCAGAGTGACGCAGCCGAGCTCCAGGCTTGCCACCACTTCAGGCTTTCTGCCATGGCCGACGATCAATTCAGTACTGCCACCGCCAATGTCCAGCACGAAACGACGGTCCTGCTCTGGCTGGCCCTGAGAGACGCCCCGGTAAATGTAGTGAGCCTCGTCTTCGCCGCTGAGAATCCGAATGGGTTGGCCAAGGGCCGACTCGGCCCGCTTAATGAACTGGGCGTCGCCACTGAGGTGGCGAAAGGCACTGGTGCCAACGGCAGTGACCTGAACGTCGGGCAGGTTTTTGAGGGTATTGCTGAATTGAGTCAGGCAGCGTAAGGCGCGGGTTTTGGTATCCCGGTTGAGACGGCCGGTGCTGATGTCGACGCCCGCAGCGAGGCGCACCAGCTGGCGTTTGCAATCCACCGATTGCAGCGAGTGTCCATCCGATTTCATGATCACCAGATGGAAGCTGTTCGAGCCGAGGTCTACCGCGGCATAGAGTGCGGGTGCGTTCATGGGACAACTGGGGTTTTTATTATTATGGAAATATAGCGGGTATCTCGCCAGATTGACACTCTGGCAATGAAAAGTTCAGTCAGGCGGGGTGTTCAGCAAAACCAGCAGGGCGTTCGAACACCTGCCGGGAGGCAGGCGTTTGGTTCGATAGTCGGGTTCAATCCAGACGGGCAGCGAGAAAATCCTGCAGCGCTTCCCAGGAAGCCCGATCGGCGTTCAGATCGTAATCGCCACTGCCAAATACCGTAAAGGAATGGCGTGCACCGCCGTGAATCTGAGCAGAATGCTCAATGCCTGCGGCCTGCAGATTGTCGAGCAGGGCTGCGACATCGGCCATGCCCGACACCGGGTCGGCCGAACCGTGCTGTACCATCACCGGGGCAGCAACCTGGCTGTAGTTCTGGCCATCGGGCAGGTTAAGACCGCCGTGAAACGAGACAAAGCCTTCGGTTTCCGCTCCGGTGCGCGCCAGTTCCAGAACGCCGGCACCGCCGAAGCAATAGCCGATGACCACGATGTCGTCAGTGGCACCGGGAATCCACTCGGCCTCTGCCAGTGCGCCCTGCAGGCGTTTTTGGAATTCTGCCCGGTCTGCATACATTTCGCCCGAGCGTTGCTGGTTTTCTTCCATCGAGGTCGGGTTGCGGCCAGCGCCGTATACATCGATGGCAAAGGCGGTGTAACCCTGAGCGGCGAGCATTTCGGCCCGGCGTTTTTCGTAGTCGGTTACGCCATCCCAGTCGTGAATGATCAGCACGGTGCCAAGAGATTCATCCAGATTGCTGTTGTGAGCCACATAGCCTTCGAATTCCATGCCATCGACGCTGTAGGTATGGGCCTGGCCCATCACCTCGGCCTGGGCCGACAGCGCAAACAGGGTCGTACCCACCAGGGTGGCGAGACTGTGGTGCAGTTTCATATCGCGTCCTCTCTTTGTTGTGGTTACTGAAGCGTGAAGAGTGACCGGCCCGGTACTGGCGCACTGCCAGGCTAAGACCGTCGGGCCGAGCGGTAATACCTACGGCCAGGCTGCCATACTGGACCGATTCGGGCGGTCAGGTCGCACTCAGGGTAGTACAGGAATGCCCGGGGGCACTGCGAGGCGTGAGACAAGCCGGTATACTCCGTACCTACATGATTAATCGATTGAGGCTCAGTGAGATGGCATCTTCACCAGAACAGGCAACCAAGCTGTTACCGGCACTGGAAGTAGAAACGGGCGATCAGCCCGATGCGACCGTTATCTGGTTGCACGGCCTGGGAGCCGACGGTCACGATTTCGAACCCATCGTTCCGGAGTTGCAGTTGCCGGCATCCATGTCGGTGCGGTTTATCTTTCCGCATGCACCGCAAATTCCGGTGACGATCAACGGCGGCTTTGTGATGCCCGCCTGGTACGACATTCTGGAAATGTCGATCGACCGTAAGGTCGATACGCCACTGCTGGAAGCCTCTGCCTCGGCAATCGATGCGTTTATTGAGCGTGAACGCAGTCGCGGCATCGACAGCCGGCGCATCATCGTGGCGGGGTTTTCCCAGGGCGGAGCCGTGGCCTACGAATGTGCTCTGCGGCACGCCGAGCCTCTGGGCGGTCTGATGGCGCTATCGACCTATTTCGCGACGCAAAAGACCGTCAAACGGTCAGTGGCAAATCAGGCATTGCCCATTCTGGTGTGTCACGGGGTGATGGATCCGGTTGTGCCCGAGGTGCTGGGTCGCCAGGCTGTCATGGCGCTGACCGAAAACGGGTATTCGCCCGAATACCAGACCTACCCAATGGAGCACAGCGTGAATGCAGCCGAGATCAAAACGATCTCGGCCTGGTTGCAGAAAGTATTGGGCGTTACTTCAGCTTAAAGTAGGAGACCGAGTGCAGCAGATCCTTGCTCAGCTGATTCAGCGATTCGGTTGAACCGACCGATACCTGAGCGCGGCGGGTGTTGTCTTCGGTGATCTGGTTCACGTCGTTGACGGTGTCAGACAGGGTGCTGAGGGTAACGTTTTGCTCCTCGGCGGCGGCCGAGGTTTGCAGTGTCCAGTCGCGAATTTTTTCGACGGCGACGACAAAGCGCTGAATGGCCTCACCGGCCTCGCTGACCTTGTCGACCGACGCGATTGACTGGTCGTGGCTGTCATTGATGACGCTCACGGCTGCCTGGGTACCCTGGCGCAGCTCTTCCAGTGTTTGCTGAATTTCCTCGGTCGACTGCTGGGTACGGTGCGCGAGTTGGCGCACTTCGTCGGCGACGACGGCAAAGCCGCGGCCCTGTTCACCGGCGCGGGCGGCTTCGATGGCAGCATTAAGCGCGAGCAGGTTGGTCTGCTCGGCAATGGCTTGAATCGAGGTAATAATGGTGGTGATGTTTTCTGCCTGGCCGTCGAGTTTTTTGATCACCTCCACCGATTGTTCGATGTCACCGGCCAGTTTTTGAATGGCGGTAATGGTCTCGGTCACGGTGTCGTTGCCCTGGGCGGCGGCTTCGTTGGCACTTTCGGACACGTTAAGCGATTCGACCGCCGCTTCGGAAACCTGCTGCGAGGCGGTTTGCAGTTCACCAATGGCATGGGCCAGATGCTGCATTTTCTCCTGCTGGTTTTCCGCGTCTTTAAAGCGGGCTTCGGTGTCTTCCATAATGCTGCCGGCCGACGTGCCCAGGTGTTCGGAAAGCTCCACCACCGAGGTGAAAATCTCGTTGAGTTTGGTGTTCATCTGGCTAACAGCCAGTTTTACCTCATCGACTTCATCGCCCTGTTCGCGGGCATCGATAACGCCGGTCAGGTCGCCGCTGGCGAGTTGGCGGGTAATATCGACCACCGAATGCAGGTCGCGCTTGAGTTTGCGCAGCACGAAAAACGCCACGGCAACGGCCAGCAGAATGATCAGCGTCAAGCCAATGACCAGGTTTTGCACGGTGCTTTGCTGCGATTCGATCAAATCGTTGGATCGGGTGCTCACCAGGATGTTGTAGTGCTCGGTGAACAAACCAATACTTTCCTCTACGGGCTGGGTGCGCTCTTCCAGTGCCGTTTCCGCTGCGCGCCTTACATTGAAGCCGCCTTTGGTAATCCACACCTCGGCCGCGTCGTTGAAGGCCGCTGCCAGCGCTGTCTGGTGTTCTTTCAGGGTGTTCATCAGGTCTTCGAGGGGCAGGTCGGTGATGGGGACCAGTACCTTGTTCCAGCTTTCAATCAGCGCCGGGTCGAGGTTTTCCGTCGCGCCGAGCAGGCGGTTTTGAGTCGCTTGTGCGGCTTGCACCGATGCTTCCAGCTCGGCCAGTGGGATGGCATCGGCGAAATAGCGCGGTCCAAGGTCTGACGTTTCTGTATATTGTCGGTTGAGGGTTTGCCAGTTTTCAACCAGTTGGCTTTCCAGGCGTCGCAACTGGGCGTCGGTCTGGCTGTTGGCAATAATGCCGCTGAAGCTGGTGACAAAGAGCCCGGCGAGCAGTATCAGTGCCAAAATAAGCGCACTGACCAGTAGGCTGATTTTGTAAGTAAGCGAAAGTTTGATCATCTGCGATGCCTTTGGCCCTGGGGCGTTTGCTGAGTGGTGATTGCCTCCTCCTTGATGGCAACAACCCGGTATTGGGTGGTGTATCGGCTGTGCCAGCGTAATCTTGATGAAACTCTGAGCGAGTCGACGCTGGTCATTACTGAATCGCTAAGCGAAATTTGTGCCAGGCTCTACTTCGCTGCAGTCACCAAATGTCTACTGTTTCTCAAATTAAAGCACTGAAACGGTGCGTTGTCAGGTGCATTGCACCTCTTTTCTTTCATTCGGCGCAGGGTCACTGTAAAAGCATTTCACCGAATGGGGTCGGACTGCTAACCTGACTCTTTAGACAAATGACCGGAAAGTTAGACAATGACAGAACAGCCCGTTGATTTTCAAACACTGAGTTGTCAGGCCTGCCGCGATGGCAACCTGTTGGGATTTGATTTCAGTATGGCGTTCCAGCCGCTGGTGGATGTTTCCCGGCGCGAATTGTACGGTTATGAAGCCCTGGTACGGGGCTTGAAGGGCGAGTCGGCCTACAGCATCATCAGTAAGGTTGATGACACCAATCGCTACCGCTTCGATCAGGCCTGCCGGGTGAAAGCCATCACGCTGGCGGCCAGGCTGCAATTGCAAGGCATGCTCAGCATTAACTTTTTACCCAATGCCGTTTACCGGCCCGAGCTGTGCATTCGCACCACCCTGAATGCTGCAAACGAAGCGCAATTTCCGATAGAACGCATCATGTTCGAGATTACCGAAGTGGAACGGGTTGATGATCAGGATCATCTGGTCTCGATCCTCGATTACTACCAGAAACAGGGTTTTCTGACCGCGCTCGACGATTTCGGTTCCGGTTATTCCGGGCTGAATTTGCTGGCCAAGGTTCAGCCGGACATCGTGAAACTCGATATGGCGCTCATTCGCGGTATCGATCAGGATAGAACCCGCCAGATCATCGTACGGTCTACCGTGCAAATGCTGCGTGATATCGGCTGCCGGCCTCTGGCTGAGGGTATTGAGTGCGAGGGCGAGTTTGCCTTTCTGCAGAACCTGGGCGTCGATCTGTTTCAAGGGTACTGGTTTGCCAAACCGGGTTTTGAAACCCTGCCCGAAGTTGACTGGCACGGGCTGTAACTGCGGCCTGGCCCGGGGAGCCGTGGCCGTTCAGTTTTTTTGAGCAGTCACTGCAGAAACCCTCGCTATCTGCACGGGTGAATCTGACTTAGTCTGTGCCAAACAGTGAGGAGATTCCCCCATGACCTACGTCAGACCTGCGACCGAACGCGGTCGCGCCCAATTTGGCTGGCTCGACAGCCACCACTCCTTTTCCTTTGGCAATTATTACGACCCGAACCACATGGGTGTATCGGTGCTGCGCGTTATCAATGACGACCGGGTTGATCCGGGCGCCGGCTTTGGTGCTCATGGTCATCGCGATATGGAAATACTGTCGTACGTGCTTGAAGGTGAAATTGAACACCGCGACAGCATGGGCAACATCAAGCGCATTCCGGCGGGCGATTTTCAGATCATGAGTGCCGGTACCGGGGTGATGCACAGCGAATACAATGCATCAGACACCGAGCCTCTGCATTTTCTGCAGATCTGGCTGCTGCCCAATGCCATGCAGGTAACGCCCCGCTATGACCAGCGGGCCTTTGCCCGTCGTCCCGGTGGCACCGCCATTTTGCACCCCGGGGAGCCTGGCGCAATGCACGTGCATTCGGACGCCCGGTTGTGGCGTTACCTGGGCAGTAGCGATTCTGGTAGCGCAGACTGGACGCTGGTGCCTGAGGGGCAGCAGCTCTATGTCCACAGTGTCAGTGGGCAGATTCAGGTGGCGGGACATACCCTGAATCCGGGTGATGGCATTGCCCTCAATGACCGATCAATAACGCTGACCGGGGATTCAAGTGCCGAAGCGCTGGTGTTTGATTTACCCTGACGCAGAGTTTACGAGCGCTGGTCTGGAGGCCTGCGTCAGCACGGGGTAGGCTGGCAGGTACCTCAAAGCATTCAACAAAGGCTGGCAGGTACCTCAAAGCATTCAACAAAGGCTGGCAGGTACCTCAAAGCATTCAACAAAGGACAGGTGTTGACTAATACTTCCGGAGCAGCGTCCGTCACAGTCCCCTTGTTGGTTGCCGGGCCCGTGGTTCGGCGCCTAACGCTGGAGCGGTGTGTGCTCTGGATGGTCGTCACCAGGGAGCCAGCCGGGCGGTTTGAAGTGATCCGGAGCAGGGATCAGGCCGTTTTGCTGGACACTGACCTGGCCGACGTGGCCGAAACCGTCCGGATCGGCACGCGTGCCTGGGTGGTGCTGATTGACGCCCGGTTTGATGAGCCGCAAAGCAACGGTGAGTTCATCGAGTACGACTGGGTAGTCACTGAGAACGGTCACACCCAACGCCTGATGCAACTGGCCCCTTCGCTGCTGTATCCCAACCAGTCTCGCCCGCAACTACGGCTGAAAAAGACACTGAGCGAAGTACTGCACGGCTCCTGCCGGAAACCGCATTACGATGGCGACGATGCCCTGGCTCAACTGGACGACCGGTTGGCGAACGCGTTCGTCAATGCCGACGCTCAACGTCCCGATGTGTTGCTGATGACCGGCGATCAGGTGTATGCCGATGATGTGGCTGGCCCGATGCTGTGCGCCATTCACGCCACCAGTGAGCTGCTGGGTCTTTGGCCGGAACGCTGGCAGGGTGCCGAGATTAACGACAGCGAAACGCTGCAATCCTCTGACTTTTCTTACTATCGCCGTGAAGCGCTGCTGCCCAAGACGGAAGAAAACCGCGCCCTGTACAAACGCTTTATTTCCGGAGCGCGCAAGCCTATTTTTACCTCGGTAGCGGCCAAGAACCATCTGGTGGGCTTGTCGGAAGTGCTGGCCATGTATTGCCTGGTCTGGTCGGACCGGCTCTGGCCACTGATTGATCGGTCATCACCGGCCAGCATGTCGCCGGACTTTCAGGAACAGTATGATCGCGAAGCGGGCATTATTGCCGGCTTCGTCGCCGACCTGCCGCGGGTCCAGCGCGCGTTGGCGCATCTTCCCTGTTACATGATCTTTGATGATCACGACATTACCGACGACTGGAACCTCACCCGGGGCTGGGAAACCGCTGCCTACGGTCATCCATTTTCACGACGCATTATTGGCAATGCGCTGGTTGGGTACTCTCTCTGCCAGGCATGGGGCAACGACCCCGACCAATTGACGTCGCTGATTCGTGAACAGATCAAGCCGGTAATGGAAGCCAAAGCCCGGGGCTATAACCCGGAGCAACACGAGCGGATGATTGACCAGTTGCTCGACTGGGAACACTGGCATTACCAGGTGCCCACCCACCCGCCGTTGATTGTTCTGGATACGCGAACTCAGCGTTGGCGTTCGGAGTCGGACCCGGACAGACCTTCCGGGTTGATGGACTGGGAAGCCCTGACCGAATTGCAACAACAACTCATCCATCAACCATCGGTGCTGATGGTATCGGCGGCTCCGGTGTTTGGTGTGAAGCTGATTGAGGCGATGCAGCGCGTGTTTACATTTTTTGGGCGGGCATTAACCGTTGATGCTGAAAACTGGATGGCGCACCCGGGTGCAGCTCATGTGATGCTCAATATTTTTCGACACGCTAAAACACCAGTACATTTCGGCATTCTCAGTGGCGATGTGCATTACTCCTTTGTGTACGACATTCGCATTCGTCACAGCAAGAGCAGTCCGCATATTCAGCAGGTCACGAGCAGTGGCCTGAAAAATGGCTTTCCCACCACCCTGTTGCACCGCTTCGACAGGGCCAACGCCTGGTTGTATGGACGCTACTCTCCGCTGAATGCGTTTACCAAGCGGCGTGGCATGTCGATCGATACCCGGTACCCGAATGCAGACCCGATCCAGAATCTGGTAAACGGCAGTTCGCTGGGGCGGGTGCTGATCGATGAGGCGGGTGCCATTGTGCAGGCATCGATTTTCGATGCGAAAGGCAATGAAACCCTGTTCAGGGAGCCTGAGCAGGGTGGGGAAATAGCCGGGTCAGGCCGGTAAGGCACTGACCCGGCTGTTGCGCAGGGCCGGTTAGGCGCCGATAACGCCACCGTCGTTGCGACGAACCGCAATCACGGACGACCGGGGAACGCCGTCACGTGCTGCGTTGGGCCACTGACCGGCGGGGTGCTGAATGCCGACCAGCATGGTGCGATGGTCATCCGAGAAGGTCAGCCCCGTGACTTCGCAGCCCTGTGGGCCAACCAGGAAGCGACGAATGTGGCCGGTGACCGGGTCGGCACAGAGCATTTGGTTGTTGCCCTGGCCGGCGAAGTCGCCTTCGTTCGAATAGTTGCCGTCGGTCTGAATCCAAAGGCGGCCGAAGCGGTCGAACACCAGGCCGTCAGGGCTGTTGAACATGTTGTCGGCGGTGATGTTCTCACTGCCGGCATAGGCGCCGGTTTTAACCACCGGGTTGCCGGCAACGGCGTACAGGTCCCAGCCAAAGCGGCGTGATGCGTGATCGCGGTTTTCCGGCATCCAGCGCACGATCTGTCCGTACTGGTTTTCGGCACGCGGGTTCGGGCCACCGACCGGTTGCTGGTCGGTGGTGCCGCGCCGGGTGTTGTTGGTCAGGGCGCAGAAGACCATGGGTGAGGAGGGGTGGCAGGCAACCCATTCCGGGCGGTCCATGGTGGTCGCGCCGACAAAGCTCGCTGCGTCGCGGGCCCGCACCAGAATATCGGCTTCGTTTTCAAAACCGTTTGCCTGGTTCAGGCCGTTCTGGCCGTAACTGAGCTCGATCCATTCACCGGCCCCCCCATCGTGGAATTTGGCGACATAGAGCGTGCCCTGTTCCAGCAGGGTCAGGTTGTGGGCACGGTCATTGGGTCGGTAGGCATCGCGCGAGACAAACTTGTACAGAAACTCACCGCGTTCGTCGTCACCCGAATACACCACGGCACGGCCGTCCCGGTTGATGGTCATGGCAGCATTTTCATGTTTGAAACGGCCGAGGGCGGTGCGTTTCTTCGGGCGTGCGTCCGGATTGTACGGATCAATTTCGACAACCCAGCCAAAGCGGTTTGCTTCGTTCGGTTCCTTGGCCAGATTAAAGCGTTCTTCATACGGCCACCAGTTATAACCGAAACCACTTTCACTCAGGCCGTAGCGGCGTTGGGCGTCGCTCAATTCAGTGCCTTCCGGTGCACCAAAATAGCCGTTGAAGTTTTCTTCGCATGTGAGGTAGGTACCCCATGGCGTGCGACCGGAGCCGCAGTTGTTAAAGGTACCCAGCACGCGACGACCGCTTGGGTCGGTTGAGGTTTTAACGTACTCGGAACCGGCGACCGGACCGGTCAGTTCGAAGGCCGCGTAACCGTGCAGCCGGCGGTTCATGGGAGCGTCTTTCAGGTAAACCCACTGACCGTTAGGTTTGCGCTCCATTTCCACCAGCGTGACACCGTGCGCGGCGATGCCTTTGCGCACGTCGGCCAGGGTTTTGGCGGCTTCACCATGCTCGAAGATGAATTCGTCGTTATAGTATTCGTTGTTGACTGCAAGGATAGCCCGGTCTGGATTGACGCTGCCGTCGGCGTAATTCAGATGAAACATTTCCATGCCGTCGGTGTTGTCGCCAAACTGGCCTGCCTGGGCATCGGCGTCGTTGTTACGCGCGAAGTTGGGTGCACCGGGCAGCACCGGGTCACCCCAGGACATCAGCACATCGTAGCTGTAGCCAGCAGGCAGCGTAATGGTGTCAGCCGTGTTGGCGGGAATGTTGTTGAAGCTCATCAGGGTGGTGGCCTGGCTGAAGGCCATGGCCAGGCTGGACGTGCCACCGAGGAAGGTCGCCGCACCGGCAGCCGAGCCGATCTTGATCAGGCTGCGGCGTGAAATGGCTTTGCTGATTAGCCGATCGAATTCAACGGGGTTTTCGTTGTAATCAGGTTCCAGGCTGGCATCGGGGATGTGGTTAGACATTGGTCAGGTCCTTATTGTCAGGTCGGTTGGTCTGCACGGAAATCGTGTGACAGTTTTGCCAACCGACGTGACAGAGGCGTGACGACGGGATGTCAGTTTGATAGCGATTCGATGACAGGATTGAGTCCTGATCGCTCAATGGTTGTCTTCAGTCTAGTGCTCACTGAAGTCAGTCCAGCCGAGATACCAGGGGGTCGTCGTGGCCGGGTTAACGGCGCCGGCGTAGGTGGCGGTCTGATCCCAGAAGGGGTCGTTATCCGGCCAGGCGGTCGAACTGCCCGTTGGCTGGCGGGGTCTGAAGTCTGGTGCTACCGGGTTGCTGGCCTGGTTGCCCAGTAAACCGGGAATTACCTGGCTGATGGGAGCGAAGTAGTCCGGCTCGGCAAAGCCTGCGTCGTTATCCCGATCGCCGGTTTCCGGACGCCAGGGTGACGTTTCTGCGGACTCGCCATCGATGACCAGATGACTGAACCTCAAAGCCTCTTGGCTGATCAGACTTTCGGTTAGCGGATCCCGCAAGTCGATCGGGTTGTTGCCGTACCCCGAAAGCAGAATGCGGCTGAACTGACCGGCGGTGCCACTGCGCAGCACCATGGCGGTATGGTCCGGTGCGGTGCCGACCAGGGTGACGTTACTGATCTGTGGTTCGGAGCGTGGCCGGGCATTGTCGCGTTCCGGTGAGTTGTCGCCTTCAAAGGCCCGGTCACCAACGTTGGGGTGTTGTTGAGCGATCAGAAACTGCACCTTGCCGTTCCAGCCCAGATCCCAGTCGAGACTGTCGTCTCTGGCACCGGTAATCAGCAAGTGGCGTACGTTGGCCGAGCCGCCGAAAAATTCGATACCATCGTCCAGTGCCTTGTGAATCTGCAGGTACTCCAGCGTGGTTTGCGGGCCGCACCCGGCAACGGTCAGACCATTCAACTCATTGTCGACAAAGGCTTCGTACCCGGCGTATTCAATGCGCACGAAGCGCAGGCTACCGCAGCTGCCATTCCTCTCTTGCCCGCCGAAGTGGCCACGAATATCTCGCACGTCGACCCCTTCAACACGGGCAAAGGCTTCGTTGGTACGGTCGTCCCCGAGCAATACCACGCCACCCCAATCACCGCGTTCTCGTTGCCCGACTGGCTGGGCACTGGTGAAGACGATGGGTGCTGACCGGGTGCCTTCGGCAACCAGTTGACTGCCCCGGGCAATCACGAGTGAGGAACCCGGCCGACCTTTGATTACCGTGCCGGGGGCTATGCGCAAGACGGCATCATTGTGAACGAAGACGTCGGAATCCAGCCGATAGGTTCGGTCGGCACGCCAGCGGGTGTCGGTATCGATATCGGTCGCAACAACGACGGTGCCGGTCAGGGTTTCCAGCAGGCGCTCCCATTGGCTGTAAACGCCGGTGGCAACCAGGGCAAAGGCCAGCAGCGCCAGAAGCAGGCGCCGCCAGGGGCGTGCAAGCACTGGCTTAAACGCTCTGGGCAGGAGCCCTTGCTGACGGGCATCCGCAAGCAGGGAGTCAGGCATCTCGGTGCGCGCCAGTCGAAGCGCCAGATTTTGAATACCCGGGTCCTCCATCGCTCTGGCCCGGTCAAAAAGATCGTTGCGGTAGTCCGGTTCGCTCAGCAAGCGTTCGAAGTCGGTGTCGAGTTGGTGAGGCTTGGCAGCGAGACGCTCCCGGAATGTCCACAAAAGGCCGACCAGATTGCTTTTGGACGCAGGTTGGGCAGGTGATGCGATGAGGGTCATGGTGTGCTCCCGTACAACCAATGGGCGAAGTGCCGGGAGGATAGTGCTCAAATATGACATTTTCGTGACTTGGTGTATGAACTAACTGATTGTTTTTTAACGTATTTTAAGCGACGGCAGCGGGGAGGGCCCGGCATCGGTTTTCCCGGGTCTGTGCACAGGCTTGTCCACAGAAGGTGTGGGTAAGATGACCGGCCAAAAAAAACCCGGTGAAGGCACCGGGTTTTCCAGACTGGAACGCGTTGCGGTTACTGGAAGTAGCGCATCAGGTAGGCATCCATACCCGTGCCATACTGGCAGTAGAGGTTACCGTTGTGGCTGCCGAGCAGTGTACAGGTGAAGGTCTCTTGCGGCTGGTCTTCCCAGGCAGCGTCACAGCTTTCGCGTGAGCGCAGCGCCGTGGTGGTTTGCTCCATGACGTTGCCGTTCTGAGTCCAGGTGTAATCAGCCTGGTACAGGGCGCACTGGCCGTTGTCATCGGTTTCGGTGAACTGGCCAGTACCGTCGGCGTTGATGATTTCAACACCAGAGTCGTACCAGGTGCAGTCGTAGTCGAGGGTTTCAGACTGGAAAGTACCGGTCGGTACGCTGAGGTCTGTGTTCATTTCACCCAGTGTCACTTCGAATTTGGCTTCCCAGCCGCGCTCGGTGAGGGTATCCCGGTAGCTGCCTTCCAGCGGCAGAGCCGCCGCTTGCAGTATGCCAGCGTAGGCGTCGACACAACTGCCGGTCGCCATCGCCATGCCCTGGGCATTGCTGGCCACCATGGGTGATTCCAGAGCCACCAGAGCCGCTTCACCGAAACGCTCATAGTTGAAGGCAATGGCGGTGCTGCCACGTGTATTCAGCGGCTCACTGGCCATTGCATCGGCCGGTGCCTTGGCGGCGTCACCGGTGTATACCACCAGGTGCTTGCCTTTGATTGCGGCAAATACAGGCTGCGGTGCCATGGGTACCGGAACTTGCACGGCGGTGCCGTCGTCGGGAATGGTAACGCCGGCCATGCCAGGGATGCTGGAGCTGATCAGGCCAGCCAGTACGCTCGGGTTATCGGCACTCATTGTGACCAGGGCCGATCCCGCCAGCCCAAACGGGCTCTTGTCGTTGGCTGTGATGTCGTAAACCGCGGCACCGACACCCTTGACGCCCTGTGCCATGGCCGTCGCCATGCCCAGCATGGCCGGGTTGTTCTGACGCAGATCGGCGGTCATGTCACGCAGTGCCGGGCATTTGTATTCCGTTTGTGGCAGCTGTGACCACAGGGCGGTCGCTACCGGTGCCAGGGCATTGACATCGACACCCAGCGCCAGGGCCAGCAACTTATCGCTGCCATCGGTGGCATAGGCGGGCAGGCTGCCGGGCAGGCGCTTCAGTTGACCGGTCAGGTCGGTGTTGGTCAGTTCGAGGATCATGCCAACCTGTTGTGACAGGCTGTCGGACGTCGATGAGATGTCCTCGCTGCCAAAGGCGAAACGGGGCACCTGGCGGGCGAGCGCATAGCCTTCCGGTCCGCACTGGCTGTCGGCCATTTGGGTGTCCATTCGCTCGATTTCGTCCGGAATCAGGGCTTCCAGGTCGCGTCGCAGGCGGGTCTCGGTGCCGGTCAGCAGGGTGGCTGCCAGGCCATCGAGGTCGATATAGCCACGCAAGGTTTCATCGTAGTCGTACTGGTCGCCAAGGGCTTCCCAATCGCCCTGGTCGGCCAGAGAGTCGGACAGATCGGTCAGGCCCAGGCGCTCGGCCTGAATCGCGGCGGTATCGGTATGGTTGAACAGGGTAACGGTGGCAAACCCCTGGTCGACGGCGATGGCCAGATCAAAGCGTTCGTCGTCGCCTTCGGGCGTCAGCTGCCAGGTGCGGACTTCGACCCCATCTACCTGTTTCATGACCGGTGCAGCACCGGATTCAAGAATGGCCTGGTTCAGTACGTCATTGAACGCGTCGGGGTTGTCCAGGGCAAAGCGGGCAACGGGCATGGCGCCATGAAAATAAAAGGCACCGGCGCCTTCATCGGGCAGACCGTAGTGGGCGATCAGTTCGCTATAGCCGCCGGCTGCCGCGGCGGTGTAATTCACCAGCAAGGCTTCGAACAGGCCGAGCACCGGGCTGTCGTCGCTGCCTATTTCAGCCAGCAGAGTCTGCAGTTCATCGATATCAGACTGGTTGACCGTAGACCAGGAATCCATGATATCCCGGCCCACCAGAGTATTGTGCCCGCCCACAAAGAGGACGGTGTCGGCCGGGGTATGGCTGAGCAGGGTGTTGATTGAATTATCGGCCTGGTCGGAGGAGAACAGACCAAACAGATTAAAAGCGTAGGCACTGCTCACGCTGGCAGTGACCACAGCCAGGGTCAGTAGCACGCGCGTTATCATTCCTTTCATGTAAGGCTCCATCGGTAAGTAAAGTACAGGGTGCTCTGCCCAACAGTGCACCGGACAGTCCGTTCAATTCCTGAACGCTCAGACCATTGAACAAACGTTTAGGGAAGCGATTGTAACAGGCCCGTTTCCCGGCTGTCTGCGTTTCCCGGCTTGAACCGGCCATCGATGCCCCCATTGCCATCAGGAATGTGAAAGAGGCCGCAAAATGTGGGATGAGCGCTATGCCGGGGACGACTATGTCTACGGCACCGAACCGAACGATTACCTGAGAGCCCAGGCTGACCTCTTCGCCAGCGGCGCCCGGGTGCTGTGTCTGGCCGAAGGCGAGGGGCGCAATGCCGTCTACCTGGCGGAGCAGGGGCTGGAGGTAGTGGCGGTGGATGCATCGGCCGTGGGTCTGTTAAAGGCGGAACGCCTGGCACAGGCCCGGGGAGTGTCCATTGAGACGCAAACGGCTGATCTGGCCGATATCGACCTCGGCCAGGAGCAATGGGATGGCATTGTTTCAATATTTTGCCATTTGCCGCCTGACGTGCGCCAGTCACTGCACCAGAAGGTGTTCGACGCGCTCAAGCCCGGCGGGCTCTTTGTGCTGGAAGCCTATCGGCCGGAACAACTGCTGTTTAAAACCGGCGGACCGCCCCGCGCCGAGTGGATGATGACCGCCGAGCAATTGCAGGAGGAACTGGCACCGCTTCATTTCGAGCAATTGCAGGAAATGGACCGGCCGATTCATGAAGGGCGAGGCCACACCGGCCTGGGTGCGGTTGTTCAGGCTGTATGCATCAAGATGTGACGGTTGCCATGCTGGTGAGCGCAAAGCGACTGGGTTACATCGTCATGGATGGCCTGTCATCGTCCTGAAATCTCCGGAAAAATCGGCCTAAAAAGTACTTTACATACACAAGTGCTGGGCTAAAGTAGAGGTGTTAAAGATTTTCGCAATACTTATAAGCAAGACCAGTTAGACGCTATGAACCATGTGCTTGCCAGGCGTAATTGATGAATCAATGTGTCGCGGAAAGTACAACCAGGCTGTTCCTGAACAGGTTGCGCGTAAGTAGACGTTATGATCTTTACCCGGCAGCGTTGGCCGGGAATGACCGGCACGACGCAGGCTATTTGCAATCGCATCCGAAGCAGGAGAACAACATGGCGACACAAACCGGCAAGGTGAAGTGGTTCAACGAAACCAAGGGTTTTGGCTTTATTGAAGTTGAAGGCGGCAAAGACGTCTTTGTGCACTTCAGTGCCATCAAGGGCGACGGGTTCCGCACCCTGGCAGAAGGCCAGGAAGTGCAGTTCACCATTACCGACGGCCAAAAGGGCCCACAAGCCTCCGATGTCGAACTGATCTGAGTTCGAATCGCTGATTTGGTACCTAATTAAATATGAGAAAGGCCGCTGTTTAGCGGCCTTTTTTGTGGGTGACTGTTTTGTCAGCCGCTAGGTCTTCTGTGCGTGATGCCAAGCGGATCACGTTTGAACATACATTGACAATCGCAATACGTTCGCAGAACACAGGCGGTAGCGGTAATCGGTACAGTAAGAGTCGGCAGTCAGTTTGCCTGCCATTGGTATTAGCCAAAAATAAGGAGTGATTCCGTATGTATCGGCTAACGAAACAACAGCCACAATCCAAAGGTACCTTTGCGACTATCGCGGCTATGAGTGTAGTGGCATTCGCAATATCGGGCTGTAATTCCGACAGCTCCGGAAGCGGCTCAATGAGCCTGGATATTACAGACGCCCCCATTGACTCGGCCAGTGAAGTCAATGTGGTGTTCGAGGGCGTCGATATTCGTTCGGCAAGCGGTGCATTGGTTGAAATCACCTATGATGAGCCTAGAACCATCAACCTACTCGATCTGCAAGGCGGCACTACGGCATCTTTGCTGGACGATGAAACCCTGGCCGCCGGTGATTACGAATGGATTCGGTTACGCGTGGACGCCACCCAGGAAGCCGGAGGTTCAAACATTGTACTGGACGGGGGTGAAGAACATGACTTGTTTATCCCCAGTGGCGCTCAGACCGGTCTGAAACTGGTGAGCGGCTTTACCGTGCCAGTCGACGGCAGCGTGGCGTTCACCATAGACTTTGACTTGCGCAAATCAGTCGTCGAAGCCAATGGATCTTATCGGCTCAAACCGGCCCTGCGTTTGGTGGATAACAGTGAAGTGGGCTCTATTTCCGGCACGGTTAGCTCAACAGCGGTAACAGAGAATTGCAGTGGCGCCGTCTACGTATACGAGGGTGCCGATGTATCGCCCGGCGATGTCGGTGGCGAAGGCAATGAACCGCTGGTAACGGCACTGGTTGATACCTCCGGCACAGGTGTTACCGGATACGATTATACCGTTGCCTTTCTGACTGAGGGTGACTACACCGTTGCCTTTACCTGTGATGCGGATCAGGATGATCCGGAAGCAGCGGACACCCTGACCTTTACCGGTACCCAGAACGCGAGCGTCAGCGTGGATGCCTCGGTAAGCATCGATTTCTGAGTACGCTCTGGCAGAACCCTAAAAGACCCGGCCCTTGTGCCGGGTCTTTTTATATGGGCTAAGGGCGATCCGAGCTGATTTTGGGCGGCAGGGCGCGGCGAGACGAATCGGTGCCGGGGTCGACCAGATTCAGATGACGGTCGAGCCAGTGTTCCAGACGTTGCAAAGCGCCTTGTTGGTGCTGGTAAAACACATAGGCGCGCTGGCCGAAAGTGTCACGTAGGTCCTGGGATTTGAGCAATCCGAGCAGGCGTTTTTCCAGCGCTTCCAACGTATCGGCGACGATAATACCCTGTTCCTTTTGCATGGCGCTGATGATCGACTGAAAGTTGGTGAAACTGGGGCCGACCAGTACCGGCTTTCCCAATGCCGCCGGTTCAATCGGGTTGTGGCCGCCGCCGTCGTTGAAGGTGTTGCCCATCACCGCAACCTGGGCAGCGCCGAAGAAAACCATCAGTTCACCCAGCGAATCGGCCAGGTATACCTGGTCGTTGTTGCGTGGCTGGCTGCGTTGGCTGCGGCGGCTGTAACGCAGGCCCGATGCGGCAACGATATCGGAGACGGTTTCGAAACGGTCCGGGTGGCGGGGTACGAGAATCATCAGGGCATTTGGCAGCACCGTGGTGATGCGCCGCTGTACTTCCAGTAAGCCTTCCTCTTCGCCACCATGGGTGCTGGCCGCCACCCAGACAGGTCGGCCTTTGATACCACGGGCAAAGGCGGCGATGTCGCCGGTCAGCTTGCTGGAAATGCTCAAATCGAATTTTATCGATCCGGTAACCTCAATGTTCTCTGCCGGTACACCCAACGCCTGAAAACGTTCGGCGTCGGGCCAGTGCTGGGCAGCGATGCCGGTCAGCTGCTGCAGCATGGGCCGGGTTAGCGCTCGGAAGCGGTGGTAGCCCCGAGCCGAGCGTTCCGAGAGTCGACCGTTGACCAGAAACACCGGCACCCGTTGCCGGTCGCAGGCGTTGATCAGGTTGGGCCAGAGCTCGGTTTCCATGATCACCAGGGCTCTGGGGTTCAGCCGGGGCAGCAGACGTCGATACACGTGCGGGTAATCCCATGGCAGGTAGGCATGGTGAACTTTGTCGCCAAACAGTGCCTGTACCGTTTCGCTGCCGGTCGGCGTCATGGTGGTGATGATGACTGGAATGTCCGGATGGCGCGCCAGCCAGCGTTCGACAAAAGGCCGGGCGGCGATGGTTTCGCCCACACTGACGCTGTGCAGCCAGAGCGCACCTTCGGGCATGGCCGGCCAGTGCCCGAAGCGCTCGCGCCAGCGCTGCCGGTAGCCCGGCAAGGTGCGCCCGCGCAGCCACAGCCGCAGCAGCAGGGCCGGCGTCAGGCAATATAGCAGAGCGGTAAACAGCAGTCGTGTCATGTCAGCCAATGCGCCAGTAGGTCATTCAAGTATAGGAAACCCCGGTCGGTTGTGCGTAACGATCCGTGCTCCCATTCCAGCATACCCTGGTCGCGCAACCGGATAAGAGTGGGTTCAATCTCGGCCCAGGCCAGGCCGGTGACCCGGCTGAATTCTTCGGCCGGGCGGCCCTCGACCAGACGCAGGGTATTAATGAAATAATCGAACGGCCGGTCCTCGATGGCAACCCTTTCTTCGTGGCGAATCAGTAACCGGTCGCGGTTTAGATAATCTTTCGGCAGTCTCGTTTTGCGAGTGCGAATGATATCGAACGGGCTGGTTCGGGTGACCTTGCCGTGGGCACCCGGGCCGATGCCGATATAGTCGCCATAGCCCCAGTAATTGAGGTTGTGCTGACAGCGCTTGCCCGGTTGGGCGTAGGCGGAGACTTCGTATTGGCTGAACCCCGCTTCAGCCAGCCTTGACTGGCCGGCCTCCTGAATGGCCCAGAGGGTGTCGTCTTCCGGCAGTACCGGTGGCTTGCGGTAAAACTCGGTGTTCGGTTCGATGGTCAACTGATACCAGCTGAGGTGGCTGGGGTTCAGGGCGATTGCCTGGTTCAGGTCGGCCAGGGCGTCGGCTTCAGTCTGGTCGGGCAGGCCGTGCATCAGGTCCAGGTTGAAATTGTCGAAACCGGCGGCGCGGGCCCGGTCACCGGCGTGCAGCGCCTGGTTCCGGTCGTGAATGCGGCCCAGGCGCTGCAGGTGAGCATCGTTGAAGCTCTGGATGCCAATCGACAGCCGGTTGACACCGGCGTCTCTGAAACCGCGAAAATGCGCTTCGTCGACCGTGCCCGGGTTGGCTTCGAGGGTGATTTCACAGTCGTCACTGAAGCCAATGCGGCGCTCCAGCTCAGTCAGAATCTGACCAATAGCTGACGGTGACAGCAGGCTCGGTGTGCCGCCGCCAAAGAAGACGCTGTGCAACGGCCGGCCCAAGGCGAGTGAGGTATCCTGTTGCAGATCTTCGAACAGCCTCGCCAGATAGTCCGTTTCCGGAATCTGCCCGGGATCGAGCGCATGCGAGTTGAAATCGCAATAGGGGCATTTGCGCACGCACCAGGGAACATGCACATAGGCGGACAGCGGTGGCAGGTGAGTTCTGGGGGTGGTGATCTCCGTCATTTCGCCAGCAAGGCTTGCAGCCGCGGCATAAAGGCGGCCATGGCCTGGCCACGGTGCGACAGGCGATTTTTCAGGGACGATTCCAGCTGAGCGGCGGTGCAATCCTGTTCTGGCAGATAAAACACCGGGTCATAGCCGAAACCACCGGTACCGACCCGTTCGGTCAGAATACGGCCATCCCAGCGGCCTTCGGCGATCAGGGGGGTAGGGTCGCTGGCGTGGCGAACGAAGGCCAGCAGGCAGTAATAATGGGCGCCGCGGTCCGGTTCGGGCACGCCTGCCAGCCGCTCCAGCAGATAGTCGATATTGGCGCTGTCGCCGGATTCACCGCCCGCTCTGGCCGAGAAGCGGGCGCTGTAAATGCCCGGTTCGCCGTTCAGGGCGTCGACGACGACACCGGAATCATCGGCCAGGGCCGGCAAACCGGTCGCTGCCGCGGCATGGCGTGCCTTCAGAATGGCGTTTTCAATGAAACTCAAGCCGGTTTCATCGGCATCGCTGACGCCGAACTCGCCCTGGGGGCGCACGGTAATCGACAGCGGCTCGAGCAGACGGCTGAATTCAGCCAGTTTGCCGGCATTGCCGGAGGCGAGGACCCACTGGCTCATGCGTCTTCCTCCCAGAGTTCCTGGCTGAAGCTGAATTCAAAGTCGCGCTCACCGGGAATGCTGACTTCGATGTCGAACCAGAGCACTTCGCGGTCATCAAAGGGTACCGAGCCGATGAAGTAGCGCGCGTTCTGTTCTTCGATCACGCGCATCTCGAGCCGGTTGCTTTGCCCCAGCAGGTTGCGTACCCGTACCGATACCTCGGCATTCGGCACCGGGACGGCAACGTCGTTGCGGCGCTGTTCCAGTACCGACAGGTTCAGCAGGGCACGCTGCCCGGAGCGTGTCAGGCCATATTGCCCGGCGATTTCCGGCGTCAGCATGGTGCTGTTGAAGGCAATGTAATGCAGTTCATAGCCGTTGAAGGTGACTTTCTGGTCGGCCTGGGCGGTACTGAACAGCAGCGCCAGGCTCAGCATCAGCGTTGTGGTGTATCTCAATAACATGGGGTCACCGTGTAATGTGGTAGAGCGCGATTTCGCCCATCAGGTTGGGCATCAGACTGATTTTCCAGTTGGCCTGGTGGTTGCGGTCCACCACCGTGCGTTCCAGTATTTTAATGTTTCGTTCCCGACATAACACCTCAAAGTCGCGAAAGGTGAAGAAGTGAATGTTGGGGGTGTCGTACCAGGTGTACGGCAGGTTTTCCGAGACCGGCATGCGCCCGTGGAGGGCCAGGTAGGAGCGCACCGTCCAGTGCCCGAAGTTGGGAAAGGTGACGATGGCCTGCTTGCCGATGCGCAGCATGTCTTCAACAATGCGGTCCGGCTTGTGCGTCTGCTGCAGCGACTGGGTCATGATCACGGTGTCGAAGCTCTGGTCGTCAATGTCGTCCAGCCCTTCGTTCAGGTCCTGATGAATCACGTCCACGCCCTGGCGCACGCAGGACAGAATGTTCTGGGTATCGATCTCCATGCCGTAGCCGGTTACCTGTTTGCGCTGGCGCAACAGGGCCAGCAGGCTGCCATCGCCGCAGCCCAGGTCGAGCACGTGACTGCCGTTGGTGATCCAGCGTTCTATATAGTCCAGATCCGGGCGCATCAGACTGTCCCTCCGTTGGCCAGTGAGCCGAGAAAGCCTTCGATCAGCGCCACGTACTCGGGAATGGGGAACAGGAAGGCGTCGTGGCCCTGGGGAGCTTCAATTTCCAGATAGCTGACCTGGCGGCGGGCCCGGGTGAGGGCGCGCACCAGTTCTTCGCTGCGTTCCGGGGCAAAACGCCAGTCGGTACTGAAGGAGGTAACCAGAAAGCGACAGTGGGCCTGGCTCAGGCAGCGCGCGAGGTCGCCGTCGTGGTCGCCGGCCGGGTCGAAATAATCGAGCGCCTTGGTCATCAGCAAATAGGTGTTTGCATCGAACTGGTCCGAGAAATTCTCACCCTGATAGCGCAGGTAGGACTCAACCTCGAAATCGGCATCGAAATTGAAATTCAGCTTGCCGGTGCGCAGGTCCCGTCCAAATTTCTCGCGCATGCTGCTGTCGGACAGGTAGGTAATGTGCCCGAGCATCCGCGCCAGCATCAGACCGCGTTTGGGGCGGGTATCGTGATCGAAATACCGGCCCTGATGGAAATCCGGGTCGCTGACGATGGCCTGGCGAGCCACTTCGTTAAAGGCAATGTTTTGGGCGCTCAGCTTGGGTGCCGAAGCGATAACGGCACAGCCTTTCAGGCGGTCCGGGTAATCGATCGACCAGCGCAGTGCCTGCATGCCGCCGAGGCTGCCGCCGATCACAGCATGCCAGCAGTCAATGCCCAGGCGATCGGCCAGCCGTGCCTGGCTTTTCACCCAGTCGCGGACGGCGATGATCGGGAAGTCCGGTCCGTAAGGGCGGCCGGTCTCCGGGTCCTGGCTCATCGGGCCGGTGGAGCCGTGGCAGCCGCCCAGGTTGTTCAGGCTGACGACAAAGTAGCGGTTGGTGTCGATGGCCTTGCCGGGGCCGATGCAGGCATCCCACCAACCCGGTTTGCGGTCTTCAACGCTGTTGTAGCCCGCCGCATGGTGGTGTCCGCTCAGGGCATGGCAGATCAGAATGGCGTTGGAGGCATCCTGGTTCAGGCTGCCGTAGGTCTCATACACCAGGGTGTAGTTCGACAGGCTGCGTCCGCAGCGCAAAGGCAGGGCGTCTTCAAAAAAGGCCGACTGCGGCTGAATCAGCCCGACGCTGTCGGCGGGTATTTCTGTTGGCATTTACTATGTCCCGGGAGACCGGCCAGTCAGGCTAGCCGGTAATGAGTCAGCAATTCGGTGTGTTAACCCCTGATTCACAGCCCCAGAATTGGGCTGATTCCACCGACGGTGGAGTACCCGGTCTGGGGCAGAATCATGCCGCCGAGAATAAAGTCGCGCAGTATAATCAGCACCAGAAAGGCGATGATGTACGACAGATCAAGCATGCCAATGTTCAGGTTCAGGCGACGGAACGGGCCAACAAAAGGTTCGACCAGCTGGCCGAGGAAACCCAGCAAGGGGTTTTGCTGGCCCATGGCAATCCAGCTGCCAATGGCGACGATGATCATGCTCCATTGCAGCACAGTCAGCAGAATGCCGGCCACACCGAGCAGTGACCAGACTACCAATTGGCCAACCAGCGCCATGGGGTTTACGCCCATGGCGGCGAAGATCAGGCAACCCAGAATGAACTGGCCGATCCAGATGCACAGCAATGACGCCAGATCGAGCCCGCCGAGGCCGGGAATGATGCGGCGCATGGGTTTAAGCACCGGGTCGGTGATTTGCAGCACCGTCATCGCCAGCGGGTTGCGCACATCCGCCCGGGCGATCTGTGCCAGAAAGCGGGCAACCAGGCTGATCAGTAAAATACCAAACGCCGTTTTCAAAATGAGTACGATAAGCGGGCCCAGCATTCGGACACTCCTTTGATGAGTCTGTGTTAATCATACCCTGTGGTGCAGGGTGATGCCTGTTGTGATGTGACTAGTCAGCCAGTTCCTGCGATAACACCCGCGACCGATCCATGCAGGCTTGCATCGCACGGGCTACAACGGCGTCGAGGTCGTCGCGTTCGAAGCTGAAGATAGCCTGCTCGGTGGTGCCTTTGGGTGAGCATACCTTCTTACGCAATTGTGCCGGTGTTTCACCGGTTTGCTCAACCATGCGCGCCGCGCCCATAGCCGTTTGTACAATAAGACGCTGCGCGGTGTCTGCATTGAGCCCGGCGTCTTCGGCCGCTTTTTGCATGGCTTCCATAAAGCGGAAGAAGTAGGCCGGGGCACTGCCGCTGGTGGCGGTTACCGAGTGCAGGTCCTCTTCGTCTGTCACCCAGACTGCGACGCCGATGGCACTGAAGATGGCCTCAACGGCTTCGCGTTCGCTGGCCTCGACGGCTTCATTGGCATACAGGCCGGTGGCGCCGGTCATGACCAGAGAGGGGGTATTGGGCATGGTTCGGATGACGGCAAAGCCGCCGCCGAGCCAGCGATCGATGGCTTCTGCCGTGACACTGGCGGCCACACTGATGACCAGCGGTTTACTCGCCTGAAAGGCGTCGCGCAGCGGTTCCAGAACCTGCTTCAGTACCTGGGGTTTCACGGCCAGCACGACCGCTTCACAGGTCTCGATCAGGGCATTGTTGTCATCGGTGGCCTGCAGGCCCTTGGCGGCGAAGGCATCGCGCTTGGGCGCGTTGCGGTCACACACCCAGATACGATCGGCCGGGTAGCCACTGGCCAGCATGCCATCAATGATGGCTCCGGCCATGTTACCGGCGCCTATAAATCCGATGATGGGCTGCTGTTGCATGGGGTCTCCTTGTCGTAACCAGGTTAAATACAGTAGCTGATCAGCGTCAGCTCTGTGCAGAGTAGTGGCGTTGCCCGAACAGGGCGCTGCCCACCCGAACGTGGGTGGCGCCGCATTCAATGGCCAGTTCAAAATCACCGCTCATGCCCATCGACAGCGCTTTGCAGTCCGGATAATTCGTAATAAGGGTGTCGCGCAGTGTTTTCAATTCTTCGTATTGCTGGCGCAGGGTAGACTCACTGAGATCCACCGCGGGAATGGCCATTAAACCGGCTACAGTGAGGTTCTCCAGCCCAGCCATGTCGGCAAGCAAATCTGCCACGTCGGCGGGTACCACACCCGCCTTGGCCGGGTCGTCACTGATGTTGACCTGAATGCATACCGACAGAGGCCCTTTGGCGGGTGGGCGCTGCTCGCTCAAACGACGGGCAATTTTCAACCGGTCGACACTGTGCACCCAGTCAAACAGCTCAGCGACCTGGCGGGTTTTGTTGCTCTGCAGCGGGCCAATAAAGTGCCAGACTGGAGCTGGCCCCTGCCAGTGGGTGATCTTGTCGACCGCTTCCTGCAAGTAGTTTTCACCCAGGTCCGTTGCGCCAGCTGCAGTGGCGGATTCCAGGTCGGCCAGTGGCCAGGTTTTGCTGACGGCGACCAGGGTAATCTCTTCTGGCGAGCGGCCACTGCGGGCACAGGCGGCGGCAATGCGGGCTTTTACTTTGGCCATCCGGTCACTGAAGGCCGTATTTTGGGTGGCAGTCATGGTGTCCTCGGGCTGAATCGGCGTGGTGGCGGGCACGACTGGTGTCTGTTGCTCGCAAAAAACCGACGTTCGGTTACACTGATTGCAGATCAGCCAAACGGGCGACTGTCGAGTTCGACGGCGTCATTTTGAAGGCTGAGTCTCAAAAGCCGACAGCATACCTATTTTGGCACCGTCTGAATAATGTATCTTATGGCCTGGCAGGCGCCTCGAGCGTGACCTGACCCTACGAACGATAGCGACGGCATGCCAACCGGCCGCTGTGACAGACTGGCAGTGAGGAGTCTCATGGATATTACAGAATTACTGGCGTTCAGTGCCAAGCAGAACGCATCCGACTTGCACCTGTCATCGGGCTTGCCGCCGATGATCCGGGTCGATGGCGATATTCGCCGCATCAACCTCCCCGCTCTGTCGCACAAAGAAGTCCATTCGCTGATCTACGACATCATGAACGACAAGCAGCGCAAGGACTTCGAAGAATTCCTGGAAACCGACTTTTCCTTCGAAGTACCTGGTGTGGCCCGTTTCCGGGTGAACGCTTTCACCCAGAACCGGGGCTCCGGTGCGGTATTCCGGACCATTCCGTCCAAAGTACTGACCATGGACGACCTGGGCATGGGCCAGGTATTCAAAGACATTGCCATGGTGCCCCGTGGCATCTGCCTGGTGACCGGTCCGACCGGCTCAGGCAAGTCGACTACCCTGGCGGCGATGATCAACTACATTAACGAAACCAAATACGAACACATCCTGACCATCGAAGACCCAATCGAATTCGTGCACGAATCCAAGAAATGCCTGGTCAACCAGCGTGAAGTGCACCGCGACACCCACGGCTTCTCGGAAGCCCTGCGCTCGGCCCTGCGGGAAGACCCGGACATCATTCTGGTCGGCGAGCTGCGGGATCTCGAAACCATTCGTCTGGCACTGACAGCGGCAGAAACCGGTCACCTGGTCTTTGGCACCCTGCACACCACCTCAGCTGCAAAAACCATCGACCGGGTGGTCGACGTGTTCCCGGCTGAAGAAAAATCGATGGTGCGATCGATGCTCTCGGAGTCGCTGCAGGCGGTGATCTCCCAGACCCTGCTGAAAAAGAACGGCGGCGGCCGGGTCGCAGCTCATGAGATCATGATCGGCACACCCGCGATCCGGAACCTCATCCGTGAAGACAAGGTGGCGCAGATGTACTCCGCCATCCAGACCGGCGCTCAACTGGGCATGCAGACACTGGACCAGTGCCTGCAGAACATGATGCAACGCGGGCTAATCAGCCGTGAGGTTGCGCGTGAGAAAGCGAAACAGCCGGATAATTTTTAAACCAAAGTTTGACGTTTCCAGGTAGCCACCGCGGACCATAACCACTGGGGCAGCCCGACCAACGAGGCAAGCCCGATAGGGTGCTAAGCCACAACAGGATTGAGTATGGAATTTGATCGTTTATTGCGTCTGATGGTCGAAAAAGGCGCCTCTGACATGTTCATTACCGCTGGCGTACCGCCCAGCATGAAGGTGAATGGCCAGGTGGTACACGTCACCAAAAACCCGCTCAGCCCGGAGAAGACCCGAGAGCTGGTGATGTCGGTAATGAGCGACAAACAGCGAATCGAGTTTTCAGATACCCAGGAATGCAACTTCGCGATATCGGCACGCGGCATTGGTCGCTTCCGGGTCAGTGCCTTTCACCAGCGTAACCTGGCGGGGATGGTGCTGCGGCGCATTGAAACCCAGATTCCACGCCTTGAAGACCTGGGCCTGCCGGATATCATCAAAAAACTGGCCATGACCAAGCGCGGCCTGGTGTTCTTCGTCGGCGCAACCGGCACGGGCAAATCGACCAGCCTGGCGGCGATGATTGGCCACCGGAATCGTAATTCGCGCGGCCACATCATTTCCATTGAAGACCCGATCGAATTTATTCACCAGCACGAAGGCTGCATCGTGACCCAGCGCGAAGTGGGGCTCGATACGGACAGTTTTGAAGTGGCCCTGAAAAACACCCTGCGTCAGGCGCCGGATGTGATCATGATTGGTGAGGTGCGGACCAAGGAGACGATGGATTACGCCATGGCGTTTGCCGAAACCGGTCACCTGTGCCTGGCAACACTGCACGCCAACAACGCCAACCAGGCACTCGACCGCATCATGCACTTTTTCCCGTCCGACCGGCAGCGCCAGTTGTGGATGGACCTTTCGCTGAACCTGAAAGGCATCGTCGCCCAGCAATTGATTCCAACGCCCGACGGTAATGGCCGCAAAGCCATTATCGAAGTGCTGGTCAACACTCCGCTGGTGTCCGACCACATCCGCAAGGGCGAGGTTCACCTGCTCAAAGATCTGATGTCCAAGTCTACAGAGCAGGGCATGCAAACCTTCGATCAGGCGCTGTTCAGAGCCTATTCACGCGGCGAAATCACCTACGAAGATGCCCTAGGCTACGCAGACTCCGCCAACGACCTGCGCCTGATGATCAAGCTGGACCAGGAAACCGACCCGGGCCATCTCACTGGCCAGGCCGCCAAGCTTTCCATTCAGGGTACAGACGACTACTGATTGGTTTGCTTCGGTGGCTGACGTTTACTGTGGCTCGGGTGCCTACGGTGGCTGGGGTTCGTGCCGGCCACCGGGTAGGTCTCTCCGGGGTCGGCGTGAACCCGTCCATGGGGCCTAGGCTTCGGCATCCATGCCTCAGACTTCCCCGGAGAGGCCTACCCGGCAGCCGGCACTTGGTTGGGTGCTAACCGCTGCTTTACATCTTCAGGAATCGAAGTTTTCCACGCGAAGTGTTGGTTACCTGGTAAAAGTAACCTGAGTGTTGTGTCATGAGTTGGAAATTCGCGTTTATTTGACCGCTCACTATCCAAGGAGTGTCAGGTGCGTCTGATGAAGGGCGTTAGACAGCATGGATGCTGTCTTCGAGCCCCCATGGATGGGTTCACGGCGTACCTTCAGCAGGCGTACCTGACAGTCCAGCTGGCACTGGGGAATGGTTGAAACCTAAGTAGATTGAGCGACGAATTTCCAATTCATGACACTGGCTCGTGCCACTAATGAGTCTTAGCCGACACTGCATCCTGCATTAAACGCAGATCGCGGTAGTTGCGCAGGCCGCCGTACATCATGGTCTGAAACTTCTGGGCGGTGAGTTCTGTTTTTTCTTTGTAGTCGTTGATGTCGTAATCGCGGACCACATCGGTTTCCGGGGCGCTGCCGGGTTGTCCGGTGCGCAAAACGAGGCGGGTGAGGTGGTTGCCGACTTCCTCGCGAATGGCTTTGACCAGGTCGAGACCGGCGCGGTCGGTTTCCATTACCACATCGATGATGGCCATGGCGAGTTCTTCGCCCAGTTCATGGGCGATGGCCAGGGCTTCCTGACCGCTGGAGGCCGTGTGGACAACTAGGGGGCGGTTTTCAAAGGTAAAGCGGCGCAGGGCCAGGCGGGTCACCGCATGGACTTCGGGTTCGTCATCTACGACCAGCACTTGCCAACCAGCATTCGGAGGTTCTTCGCCGTTTCTGGTCTTTTCGTCTAGCCAATTCATCGATGCCATTGAAGCCTCGTCTCTGCTATACCCCCCGGTGCTGAATTTCACCCGGGCAGGGGCTGCCATCCTTAGTCGTTAGTACTAAAGATAGTGCTTTTTTTGAACAATGCAAAGGCAATTTGACGATATTCAGGGTTTATCTCTGGGGAAAATTGCGGGCTCGGTTGAGCCCGCGCGAGTGATCAGCGCTGGAAGGGGTAAATGGCGCCGACGCCGGTCAGGCGGGTCAGTTCGTCCAGCGCGGTGCGGCTCTCGATCAGCAGGTTTGGATCGGCCAGGTCAGCCTGGCTGAGGCGATCGCGGTAGTGCGCGTCAACCCAGTCGTTGAGCGAGTGGAACAGTGCATCGGTGAGAATAATGCCCTGGTGCATGGCCTCGTATTCGGTCTGCGTCAGCGCAACGCGCAAACGAAGGCAGGCCGGGCCGCCACCATTCTGCATCGATTGCTTCAGATCGAACACTTCCACCCGGTTGATCGGGTTGCTGGTGTCAGCCATCAGCCGGTCCAGAAAATCGGCTACCGGTCCGGTTTCGCGGCATTCGCCGGGCACCACCAGCATCATGCTGTCGTCGGCCAGGCTCAGCAACTGACTGTTGAACAGGTATGAGCGCACGGCGTCCAGAATGGAGACCTCGGCCGTCGGAACTTTGACGGCAATGAGTTTGACGTCGCCCAGCTTGCGTTGTAGCTCGTCCAGCACTGCGTCGGTATCGGCGAAGGCTTCCTCATGATAGAAGAGCACGTTGCGGTTACCCACGGCGATAACGTCGTTGTGGAACACACCGGCATCGATGGTCTCTGGCTTCTGCAATGCGAAAACCGCCTGATCGTCACCCAGACCATGCAACCGGGCCACGGCCTGGCTGGCTTCGAGCGTCTGACGCGCGGGAAACCGCTGTGGGCGCGGCGCATTCTGGTTGAAGGCTTCCTGGCCGTAAACGAACAACTCGACACCGGCGCTGTCGTACTGCCCGCAGAACCGGGTGTGGTTGGCGGCACCTTCGTCGCCGAAGAAGCTGACGGCAGGCAGGGCATCGTGATGGGCGAAGTAACGTTCATCCCGAAAGATTGATTTGAGCATCCGGGTGGTGGTCGGGTGCTCGATGGAACGGTGAAACTTGGCGTTCAAATTGGCGGCGGTGAAATGCACCCGGCCATCGGCCGTATCGGCGCTGGGCGATACGGTGCCGGCGTTGGCGGTCCACATGCAGGAGGCTGAGCTGACCGCGCTTAAAATCGCCGGGTTCTGTTTGGCGACTTTCTCCAGCACCTGGGCGTCTGTTCCGCTGAACCCCAGTTCACGCAACGCCCAGATGGCGGGGCGCTCGTGCGGCAGCAAAATGCCCTGGCGCAAGCCGAGGTCCGACAGCGCTTTCATTTTGCGCAGCCCCTGTTTGGCGGCTTCTTTCGGGTTGGACGCCTCGCTTTCATTGCTCAGCGAAGCGATGTTGCCGTAAGACAGGCCAGCGTAGTTGTGGGTTGGCCCAACCAGGCCATCCAGGTTCATTTCAAAGGCGGTCATAGGTTCATTCCCGGCGCAGTGGTTTCGGGTTTGGTCAGCGTCGGGCTTTCCATCGAGGCGACCGGGTAGGCGCAGTAGTCTGCCGCGTAATAGGCAGAGGCGCGGTGGTTGCCGCTGGCACCTACGCCGCCGAAGGGGGCGCCGCTGCTGGCGCCGGTGATCGGCTTGTTCCAGTTGACGATGCCGGCGCGAATCTCGTCGATGAACTGCTCATAACGGGCCCGGTCATTTGACAGCAGGCCAGCCGACAAGCCGTAGCGGGTGTTGTTTGCCCCGGCAATGGCGTCGTCGAAACTGTCGTAGCGGTAGATGCTCAGCAGCGGGCCGAAGTATTCTTCATCCGGCACGTCGTTGGCGTCGGTCAGATCGACGATGCCCGGTGTCAGCAAGGCCGTGCCTGCTTCATGACGCGTCATTTCCAGCAAGCTGCGGCCGCCCTTGCTGACCAGCATCTTCTGGGCCTCCAGCAAGGCATCGGCGGCGGGCAGTGATACCACGGAACCCATGTAAGGCTGGTCGTCGGCGTCCCAGTGGCCGACCTTGAGGTTGCGAGTGGCTTCGATCAAGCGGGCCAGGAAGGCATCGCCCTGTTCGCCGTTGGCGATGAAGACGCGACGTGCACAGGTGCAGCGTTGCCCGGCTGAAATGAAGGCACTGGTAATGACATGGTGCAGGGCCGCATCGGTGTCGATGTCGGTATCGACGATCAGCGGGTTGTTGCCTCCCATTTCCAGCGCCAGAATTTTGCCTGGCTGGCCGCCGTACTGTTTGTGCAGGATCTCGCCGACGGTCGAGGAGCCGGTGAAAAACAGGCCGTCAATGCCGGGGTGTCCGGCCAGCGCTACACCGGTGGTTTTCGCACCCTGAACCAGGTTGATGACGCCCTGGGGCAAACCAGCTTCGTCCCAGATGCGAACGGTTTCCTCGCCCATTTTCGGCGTCATCTCGCTGGGTTTGAACACAACGGTGTTGCCCGCAAGAATGGCAGGTACGATGTGGCCGTTGGGCAGGTGGCCGGGGAAATTGTAGGGGCCAAATACGGCTACAACGCCGTGTGGGCGATGGCGTAATACGGCTTCACCGTCAGGCAGTTCACTGCGCGTGATACCCGTGCGCTCGTGGTAAGCCCTGATCGAGATTTCGATCTTGCCAACCATGGCGCCGACTTCGGTGCGCGCTTCCCACAGGGGTTTTCCGGTTTCGCTGCCGATTACCCGCGCCAGTTTTTCCTGGTTCTCTTTCAAGCCTTCGGCAAATTTGCGGCAGATGGCGATGCGCTCATCCAGTGAGCGGTGTTTCCACTCGGCAAAGGCGGTACGGGCGGCGTTAATCGCCTGATCCACATCGTCGGCACTGGCGGTATTGCCTGCCCAGACAACCGACTGGTCGATTGGGTTAATGGAGTCGAGGTGGTCGCCGTGGCCAGTGTGCCACTGGCCGCCAATAAAGAGTCTTGCTTCAGTCATCGGAGGGTCTCCGGGGTCTCAGCGCGACGGCGCGGACAGAATCGCCTGCAGTAACCTGCAGGTTGCTGGCCTGGGCCGTGCTTAGGTGAAGGGTGGTGCCATCGATGGCCGCGGTATTGATCAAGCTGACCCGATAGTCGTCGAACCGGCGGTTAGAGACCAGGGTTAAGCCGTCTTTTCGGGTCAGGTCGGGTGCCGGTGTTTCATCCTGCACGGCAACGGTATACAGCTGGCTGTCTTTAACGGCACGAACGTTGGTAACGCGAGCCGAGACGGTAGGCCCCCCGTCAAAGATATCCACATAGCCGTTGAAGTCGAAGCCTTCCGCTTTCAGCATAGCCAGAGCAGGTTCGGTATCCGGGTGGACCTTGCCGATGGCTTCCTGGGCGTCTTTCGACAGCATGGGGACATAGATTGGGAACTTGGGCATCAGTTCGGCAATAAAGGCTTTGTTGCCGAGGCCAGTCAGGTAGTCCGCATCGGAAAATTCCATCTGGAAGAAGTGCCGCCCCAGGCTTTCCCAAACCGGTGATTTGCCCTCTTCGTCACTGAAACCGCGCATTTCAGCGATGATGTCCCGGCCAAACAGTTCCTGAAATTCAGCCAGGAACAGATAGCGGCTTTTGCTCAGCAACTGGCCGTTCTGGTTCTGGCGGTAATCCGGCATCAGAAACAGGGTGCAGATTTCGGAGCTGCCGGTCAGGTCGTTGCTCAGATACAGCGTTTTGGTGATCTTGTGCACGCCAATGTCTTTGGAGGCATGCACGGTTTTACCAACGTGGTAGTTGTACCAGATGTCGTCGTGCCCGATGCTGGCTTCGAGTGCGCAGATGCCGGCAATCTCATCGTTGCTGGGGTCGATCATCGCGAACAAATAAAGCCGGTCTTTTTCGGGGAGTTCTTTCTTAAACGATGCCACGGCTTTATCGAGCTTGGCCTGCATTTTCTGGCGGTTATCCGGCAGGGTGGTGACCCCCACTCCGGAGTTTTTGGCCATGGTGCACAGCGCATCGATATCAGTTGGCGCTACCGGACGAATGTACATAGTCGTATTCCTTCCTTATAGCGGCGCGTAGGCGATGGGGTCGCCTTCTTTGACGTTGAGGGCCTCGGCGACGTTTTCGGGTATGCGAATGGTCTCGCCAATGCCGTCTACCAGGGTCCCAATGGTGCAGCGGAAATCGCTCAGTGAACGATTGCTGATCAGGTATTTCAAGCCGCCGACCACATCACTCGGCCGCGCTTTTTTGTGGCGCACCTGTTTGAGCGTGAACAGATTGTTTAGCTCGCCGGTAAGCACCGGTCCACCGTCGAACGGGTCGATAAAAACGGTTTTGCTGAAACCTTCGCGGTAGAACAACTGGCAGGCGCGATTAGCCGCTTCATGATTCTGGCCAATGTTGCCCTGTGCCACTTCCGGCAGCAGCGGTACATAAATCGGGTGCTGTGGAATCAGCTCCGACATAAAGGTTTTGCTTTTCACACTGCAGTAGTAATCGGCTGTATTAAAGTCGATGCCGAAGAAGTGTCGGCCAACCGCATCCCAGAACGGGCATTCACCCTTGTCGTCGAATATGCCCTGAATTTCAATGATCACTTCGCGGTGAAACCGCTCGGGCAGACAGGCCATAAACAGCAGCCGCGCGCGAGACAACAAATCAAATGCATCGGAGTTTTTATGGTCCGGGTCGATGGCGAACGAGCGCAACAACGTTTTGCCGGTCAGCTCATGCGACAGAAACAAGACCGGTACCTTGGAACTCACATCCAGGTGATGCGAAGCATGAACCACGGCATCCATCCGGTAGTTAAAAAACGGATAACCGCCGCCGGCTTCGGTATCAATCCCCGACGTGCCCATCAGCGTCTGTTTGTCGGTGTCTTCCAGCACAAACAGAAACGAGGCCGGGCCATCCTGATCAATGCCACTTTTGAAGGCATCGTCAGACTGACCGATTTTTTCCGACAGTTTGTCCCTGTCTTTTGGCAGGGTTGTCACGCGGGCATCGGTGGCATTCAGCAATCGTTCGATGCTGGTCAGGTCCACGAAGTTACTCGGGCGAACAACGAGCATGGTGAATCCTCTCATTAAAGGCTTATAGCTCAAGTTTCGGAGGTCAAATTGGCTTTATACCTTGAACCCGCGACGGATGACCGGGCTGCTTTCGCGAACCCAAGTATAGGAGTTCGCAACCAATTGAGTGTCGGGTGCTGGGTGTACCTATCCGGGGAAGTCTGCAGCAGGGATGCTGCAGTCTAGGCCCCATGGATGGGTTTACGCCAGCCCCGGATAGGTACACCCGGTGCCTGACACGAACTCCTGGCACCAACGCACACCCAAACTCCGAACTTGAGGTTTTACTTAGCTAACCAATTTGGCAACCGCTTTTTCAAAACGCGCCAGGCCTTCGTCGATGTCTGCATCCGGGATGATCAGCGACGGTGTAAAACGCAACACGTTCGGGCCGGCGATCAGCATCATCAGGCCTTCGTCGAGTGCCGCGCCGAGGAAGTCCTTGGCGCGACCAGCCCAGTCTTCGGTCAGCTCTGCGCCGAGCAACAAGCCCATGCCGCGTACTTCCTTGAAGATGCCGTACTGGTCATTGATTTTTTTCAGGCCATCGCGGAACCGCTGTGATTTGGTTTCAACCGCATCGAGTACGCCTGGTTTGGTGATTTCGTTGATCACCGCCAGAGAGACCGCACACGCCAGCGGGTTGCCGCCGTAGGTGGAGCCGTGGGTGCCGATGCCCAGGCTTTCAGCGCAGGCATCGGTGGTCAGCATGGCGCCGATCGGGAAGCCGCCGCCAAGGGCCTTGGCTGTCGACAGAATGTCGGGTGTGACGCCGTACTTCTGGTAGGCGTAGAGTTCGCCGGTACGGCCAACACCGCTTTGTACTTCGTCGAAGATCAGCAGGGCGTTGTGCTTGTCGCACAGGGCGCGCACGCCTTCGAGGTATTCTTTCTTGCCCGGGGTAACGCCGCCTTCACCCTGAATCGGTTCGATGATGACGGCCGCCGTATTGTCGGAGATCTGGGCGGCCATGGCGTCCAGGTCGTTGTAAGGTACGTGGCTGATGCCACCTGGCGTTGGCTCAAAGCCTTCCTTGTATTTGGGCTGGCCACCGACCGATACGGTGAACAGGGTGCGGCCATGGAAGGAGCTCAGTGTGGAGATGATCTCGTTTTTCTGGGGGCCATACTTCAGGAAGGCGTGACGACGGCCCAGTTTCAGGGCGGCTTCGTTCGCTTCGGCGCCGCTGTTGCAGAAAAAGACTTTGTCGGCAAAGGTCAGCTCGGTCAGGCGTTTTGCCAGGGCAATGGCCGGTTCGTTGGTCATTACGTTGGCCAGGTGCCAGAGGTTCTGGCCCTGTGTCGTCAGTGCTTCTACCAGTGCAGGGTGGGCGTGGCCCAGGGCGTTTACGGCAATGCCGCCGGCGAAGTCGATGAATTCGCGGCCGTCCTGATCCCAGACGCGCGAGCCTTTGCCCTTGACGGGAATGATTTTGCCCGGGGCGTAGTTCGGGACCATGACGTCATCAAATTGTGCTCTGGTAATATCGCTCATCTCGATTTCCACTGGTTGAGGCTGGCGCCCTCTGTGTCGGGCGGTACAACCGATTATCGGGTCCGTTCTCTCTGCTGACCGGTTTGGGTCGGCGGGAACGCTATGGTGACTATCATAGAGAAAGTCGGGGCTGAAAGGTTACGGGGGTGCGACACGAGGTTATATCGTCCGAACCGGGGTTGGTGCCATGAGTCAGAAATTCCCAAGGGTAATTCGGTTCGGTGGCTACCCTAGTCGTGTGCCGAACGGACCACCGCGCGCGCCTACTGGAGGCACGCCGTGAACCCATCCATGGGGGCTCGGAGACAACATCCTTGTTGTCTAACGGCCCCCAGTAGGCGCACCCGGTGGCCCTTGGAGGGCCCGTGCTAAAATTAACAGGAATTTCTTAACGGTATTGGCTGTGGATATCTATTTATCGATCGACATCTTCTGATGCAAGCTGCGGTCTTCCGATGGGGTAAGACCGTACTGGTTGCGATAGGCCGTGGAAAAGTGGGCGCCGGAAGAGAAGCCACAGCTCAGGCCTATCTCCGCAATGCTTTCCGAGCAGGAAAGCAGCTTGTTCCGGGCTTTTTCCAGCCGAATTTGCAGGTAGTAGCGGCTTGGCACGGCGTTCAGGTGCTTTTTGAACAGACGTTCCAGCTGGCGACGGCTGATTTTAACGTGAAAGGCGATGTCGTCGGTGGTCAGTGGTTCTTCAATGTTGGCATCCATCAGCTCCAGCGCTTCAGCCAGCTTGGGCTGTTCGGCGCGGGTGCGCTCGCTCAGTTGTTGCGGCACGGTGTCGGATGGGATGCCGAGGCGTTCGTTGACGAAATGGCGGGAAACAGCTTCGGCGGTTTCGGCGCTGATGTTGCGGGCAATCCACATCAGCATCATGTCCAGGCTTGAGCTGCCGCCCCGGCAGGTGAGCCGGTCGCGGTCGATGCAGAATTGTTCTGAGGCCAGCAGGATGGACTTGTGCTCTTTCAGCAGTTCGTCGTAACTCAGCCAGTGCACCACGGCCCGGTAGCCGTTCACCAGGCCTAGCCGCGCCAGTACGTAGGTGCCGGAGGCGAGCCCGCCCAGGGAGCAGCGGGTGGGCAGTGCCAGCAAAAAGTCATCCAGCCCCGGCGTGGCCGGGTGGCGCGCCGGTGAGGTGCCGGCGACGACCCAGACATCGGCGTCCGGAGCGTCGTCCAGGTTGAAATCGGTGTCCATGCGGTTGCCGAGGCTGGAGAAGGTTTTATTGCCGGAAAGCGCCACGGTAAAGGTGCTGAAGGCGTCTTCACCGGTCAGTTCGTTGCACACCAGCAGTGGTTCCATGGCGGATACGTAGGCCATAGAGGAGTATCCGGGCAGTAAGATAAAACCAATGCGTTGTGTCACCTGTTACTCTCCGCGGTGGGGCGTTGTTGTATGGAAACCAGAGTTACTGATTAAACCGTCGGTTAACGATCGAAGGTGCCTTTTTTGAGGGTTTCCCCGTCGGCCAGGCACCAGTCGCCCTTGGCCATTACGCGCCGCAGCGCCAGGGTATCTTTATCCAGCAGCAGCAGATCGGCGTCGCAGCCGCGAGCCAGTCGGCCTTTTCTGGGCAGTTTCAAGACTCGGGCCGGGTTGGCAGTAACTGCTTTCAGGGCGGTGCTGTGGTGTATGCCTTCTTCCAGTACGGCATCGCGGTATTCGTTCAGCATGGCATCCATGGCACCGACCTTCAGGCTTTCCAGTATACCTTCCTTATTGAAATGAGGCAGGCTGGCGTGTCCATCGGTACTGAAAGTCAGGCGGTTTTCATCGGCGCCCCGGTCCAGGGCGTATTTCAGGGCGTGGGCGCATTTGATTTCGCCGGCGTCAAGAATCTCGGGCGTATGGCTGGCGGTGAAGTCGATGCTGCCACCGCCTTTGATGAAGCGCAGGCCGTCCTGCAGCAGTTCGGGAGACCGATTCATGTGCGTTGGGTAGTATTGGCTGAGGGGTATGTTCGACTGGTTGGCGACATCGAACAACAACGACAGTTGTTCGCTGGCCTCGCCGACGTGAATGCTGACGATCCCCGCCTTACCACTGAGCAAGCCGCCCACCCGGGCCTCGGCGCCAATGCGCGCCAGTTCCTGCCAGCTAGGCTGACTGCCGCGGTGGTCCGCTATCGCGACTTCGCCGACACCAACAAACCGCTCGATCAGCATAATGTCTTGCTGGATGCTGCCAGTAAGAGTGCGCACCGGTACCTGGTAAGAGCCCGTGTGGCATACCACGGTGAGGCCTTCGGCTTCGAGTCCGGCGGCCTTGGCGAGCAGGTCGGGCAGTGTTCGGGAGATGGCGTCTGTGCCCAGAACGCCGGTTACGGTGGTCACGCCCCCGCCAATCGCGTCGCTGAACGTCATGGCCGGGGTGCGGGTGTGAAAGCCGCCTTCGCCGCCACCGCCGGTGATGTGAGTGAGGGTGTCGACCAGACCGGGCGTCAAGTATTGGCCCCGGGCGTCGATAACCTCTATATCAACGGTGCCCGACAGGTTCAGATCTGTGCCGATGGCGATGATGGAGCCAGCGGCGATCAGTACGTCCTGAATGCCCAGGTCTTCCGGTGCCAGAAGGTGGGCGCCACGGATCAAAGTCAGCATATCGAGTCGGTGTCCTGTCCTGAATGTTTTTGTAGGAATGTGTCGGGCCATCATACGTGGCTGCCGCTCTTGCACCAAGGCAAGGCAGCGCCACAGGCCGCAATGATGAAAACGAGGCGCCTGTTTTTAAAGCTATACTGAGATTCATAAATATACCCCGCGCCCTCAGGCTGGCGTGCCATTGGAGTTGAACGATGTCCCTAATTGCCAAGGCCAACCCCCGTAACTGGACGCTGTTCGTGCGCACTCAGGTGCTGGTGGGCGTGCTGGTCATATTGCTGCTGCTCGGTTTTGCCTTTGTGATGGCCGGTGTTCAGGATCTGGTGGCGCAGAGCGAGAGCCAGGCCGACCTGGTAGACGAACAGCGCACCACGCTCACCCGGCAAAGTGAGGTATTGCAGCAGCAAAAACGCCAGCTTGAACAACAACAGGTAGCACTGGCAGACCAGTTGCAGGCGGTTCAGGTGCAGCAGCAAACGGCGGTTGCGCTGGAACGCTACCCGGCCTTTTTGTTCTGGCGCCTGGCTTCTACGGCCTCGCTGTCGTCCACGGATATTGGCGAAGGTGACCGGGCCGAAGTGCAACTGCGCGACGCGGTGCAAGCCCTGGGGGAGCTCGATGAGGAACTGGCCGAGGCCATTGATGTGTTCCTGCTCGATCTGGATGACTTCAACAGCAACATTGAACGCGCTCTGGAAGCCTTCGAACAGGGCAATGCCGAGCAGGGCCAGCGCATTGTGCAAAGCACCCAGAGTAACTTCATTTCAATGAACACCATGATGGAAGTGGTGGCCATGCTCTCATCTGAGGCGGTGGTCGCGGCCAATAGCAGCGTGACCGATGCACTGAGCAGCCTGGAGACGTCGGTGTTGGATGTTGAACGCGCAGCGGCCGGAGTGGCCGACGGCAGTGAAACCCTGATAGCCGGTATTGAAACCATGGTCGATCGGGGCCGTTCCACCCAGCGGCAGGGGTGGCTGACAGCGGCTGTGGTGAGCGTACTGTTCATTGTGGTCGGCTTTATTCTATCCCGCTCGGTCAGCCAGCCCGTGCTACAACTCGAAAAAGCCATTAAACGCATTGATGAAACCGCCGACTTGACCCAGCGCGTGCACCTGAAGCGCCGCGACGAAGTGGGCCGCATTGCCAAGAGTTTCAACAACATGCTGACCAGCTTCAGCAGCATTGTTCAGGATGTGCGCAGCAGCGCCGAGTCAATGGCTGAAAAAGTCTCGGAGAATTCACAGGCCAATGAATCCATCCGTCAGATACTCGACCGTTTGAATACCGAGGTAGATCTGGTCGCCGCCGCCATTAACGAGCTGTCAGCCACCGTGCGCGGCATCAACGAACACACTACCGAGGCGGCCAGCCGTGCCATGGATGTCGAAGCTGCCTGTCGCAACAGCAGCGACCAAGCCGTCGCCAGCGGCGAGCAGGTAACGGCCCTGGAGCAGGAGATTCGCACCGCCTCCGGCAACCTGAACGCCCTGGCCGACCGCACCAAAGACATTCACGCCATGGTCGATGTGATTCATGGCGTTTCCGAGCAAACCAACCTGCTGGCCCTTAACGCTGCCATTGAGGCTGCGCGCGCCGGCGAGCAGGGTCGGGGCTTTGCCGTCGTGGCCGATGAAGTACGTACTCTGGCGCAAAAAACCGAGCAATCATCCGAGGAGATTAAAACGATGGTGGCGCACTTCTCCAACGAAGTGAACACCACCGTGGCGGCCATGCAACGTGCCGTGGAATCCGCCGCCTCCGCCGGTACGCTCAGTGCCAGCGCCGGCGAGGCGATGCGTTCAGTGGTAACGGTAGTGGGGGATATTCGCGCCACCAACGAACACATTTCCCAGGCGACGCAGGAGCAGGCTGAAGCAACCGACTCCATCGACAACAGCGTAACGAGCATTGCGACCCTGATTGCTCAGGTTGCGGAACAGGCCCAGCAAACCGTCGCTGGTGTGCGCACCATGGCCGAAGACGCCGAGCGCCTGCGCGAACAGGCCGATCGTTTCAAAGTCTGATAGGTAGGGGCATCAGCCAGCCTTTACCAAAGCCCGCATATCCGGCGCGTGGGCGCGGTCTGAAAAGACCCCGGTTACGCCCATATCCAGCAGGCGCTGGAAGGTAATGGGGTCGTTTACTGTGTAGCAATACAGTGGGTACTGAGCCCGAATCTCCGCTGCCAGTTTAGCCGTGAGTGATTCGAAATCGGTATGAATGCTGTAGGGCGTAAAGTCAGTCAGGCTTTCGGCCCATTGTTCCGTTACCCCTTCATACAAAGCGCCTAAGGCCCAGTTTGGCTTTTGCTGTGCAACCCGGGCAAGCGCGGTATGATCGAAACTGGAAATAACCAGCCGTTCTCCATTGTGCAACGCATCCAACCCTCGGTTTGCAACCACCGCATCGACCAACGGCGCCACTGGCAAATCCGGGTTTACTTTAATTTCCAGGTTAAGCCCCAGCCCCAGGGTCTTGACCAGATCCAGCGCTTCTTCCAGAAACAATAAAGGTTCACCGGCAAACACGGGCGAAAACCAGGTGCCCGCATCCACCTTCATCAGTGCCTCCCGGTCCATATTACTGATCCGCTCCGGCCGACCGCCGAACCGTTCCAGGGTCTCATCGTGCATCATCACCAGGCTACCATCCCCGGCCTGGGTGACATCCAGCTCCACCCACTTGATGCCAAGCGACTTGCAGCGTTTCAGGCCAATGGCTGTATTCTCGGGGGCTTCGCTCGCAACGCCCCGGTGACCGATTAAGCCTGGCATAAGGTATGACATGGGGTGGGCCCTCGTGACGGTGGTGTGATTGGGTGCTATTTTCCTCTTCCTGGCGGGTGGTGCAAGGGGGATATGTTCTAAGGTTCCCTGGATGCAAGGAAATCGTCTAGTCTGAATACTTTTCTATTTGCTGAAACGGACTTGGCTGTATCGGACTGAATAAATTTTGACTAGGGTATTCACTAGGGCATATCGACGCTACCTATTCCAAGTTAACAGATGGTTTTAACAGTCGCTCACGTCGGAGGTTCAAAGTTGATAAGGAAAGCAGGGCAGGATGATTGCCAGAATCTGGCCGCGTTGTCGCTGCAGGTCTGGCTTCATACCTACGCGACACAGGGTCTCAGGGACAAGATTTCGCAGTACGCTTTAGCAACATTTACCGAAGGGCACTATCAGCAGCTTATAGATGCCAGTGGTCATGAAATACTGCTCTTTATAGAAAATAATCACCTGGTTGGTTTCGTGGTCATCGATCTGGACTCAAGATTCAAGGGTGGGGTCGGTGGCTACGAGATTGCCAGGCTTTATGTGTCGGAACACTTTCATGGCCGGGGTATTGGGCGTGCATTGATTGAAGAGGCAAAGTTACAGTATGGATTGCCCTGCTGGTTATCTGTCTGGGTTGAAAACCATAGTGCAATCGCTTTCTACCGAAAATTGGGATTCGAACAGATCGGAAATGTTGAATTTAATCTCGAAGGTGAGCTGCATGAAAATCATGTGTATTCGCTGGGCCGCTCAGAAGTATGATGAGCGTCGATGGTGATGGTACAGCCTGCCTTTTATAAACCAGTAATCTCTATAAAGGGAGTACCATTATGAATGAACATCCTGAAGCGTTAGTGGTTGCAGAAGAGTACTTGAAAGAAATGCTGGCGGCCGATGACGCAGGCAATTTTGAGTTGTACACAAAGCGCTACGAAGAACAGTATCTCGATGGGTTTACGCGAGACGTTTTTGAAAGCGACATTGAACAGATGCACGAAGAAAATGGCATGAATACGGGTTATGAGTTTCTGGGTACTTTAAGGAATCAGAGGGTTGATGAATTGGATGTATACAGGACGGTCTGGAAAGGCATCTACGAAAAAAGAGACGCGGTGATCGAGCTGGGTATATACGATAGAAAGGGTTCCTGGCATGTAATACGGTCTGCAGTCTATTGAAGTTCCCTTTACAGTGCAGGGAGTATAGACTTATTGACTCAGGCGAGACTTGAGCTCGTGCAAACATCATCAATAGTATGATCGATAATGAATACAAACCTTACGCAACAGACAGCCCGAATTATCATCATTCCATAGGAATGGTGGGTTTTTGATGCGTTCGTGATTGATCAAACCCGCCCAAGAGGCGGGTTTTTTGTGTCTGCCTCTTGGGCTTAGTCTCATTTAATGGAGGTAGAATGAAGAAGATAGCCGTTTTCGGTAAACCGGGTAGTGGTAAGTCCATCTTAAGCAAGCGCCTGGCAGTCGCTACCGGAGTCACTTTGTATCCATTGGATTCAATGTTATATGAAAGCAATGGAAGCCTGGTCGATCGGGAAGTTTACGAAGACAAACATGAATCGATACTGTCGTCAGAGCGCTGGCTCATTGATGGCTTTGGACCCATCGAGTCATTCTATCGTCGGTTGCACATGGCGGATACATTGATCTACATCGATTTGCCCTATTTTGTCAGCTATTGGCTGGTGACAAAGCGTTGTTTGAAAGGCTTGGTTGTAAGACCGGAAGGCTGGCCTGAAGGGAGTTCAGTGTTAAAGGGAACCCTAGAAAGCTATAGAGTATTAACACAATGCCCAAGGTTCTGGAATGATGGGTTTGTCAGCAAGCTGGAAGGTATGTCGGCAGATAAATCGCTGTATGTTATTCGGTCCGTTTCTGAGCTGAATCGTTTTGTTGAACAGCATGTCGAGTCTGTTTAACAGACACAGGGTTAGAGATTATAGTGATCGAGTGTTATTGATCTCGCATTATTGACACTGGAGGCTGACTGGAGCAATAGGCTCCCTGGTCAGCTCCCACTCAATGCCTGGACCGTACTGTGACCGTCTGGTTTTTCAGTTGTGGGATGTACCGGTAGAGATGGTGAGTCATTTTATCCGTTGTCATAAAGCTCAGCCAAAGCACACCGAGTAGGTCGGGGGAGAGTTGTTACTCAAGCACGGCCAGATTAACGTGCGTTTTAACAGCCGTTCCGGGTTGGACCCTGAGTGTTCCCTTTGTGTGCTGAAGGCTCCCACCCGAGGTAAAGACGGCAAGGGTGGGAGTACAGATGGTGGTTCTTAGTTCAAAGCTCTTTCTCGACAACGGTTTGGATGTTGTGAGCCCGATCGTCGATCTGGTCTACGTTGAAGATCGGTGAGTGATTCAACGTCAAAACGCCGTTTTTGAACGTAGCAAAACGATCAGAGTTGTGGTTATCGCTGTAATTCTGGATAACGACTTTTTTGAGCCCTTCCTGAACGGCTTCCTGTGCAAAATCTTCCGAGCACATTTCCTTCAGCGCTTTGATCAGAGGGTGAAAGTAAACCTTGGGCCAGGTTTCATCAAAAAGGTGTGAGTACTTTTCAACTTGTAATGTTTCCCAGTTCACTTCAACGTCTACTTCGAAGCCCGCTTCCTTGTCGATCTGCTTTTTCAGAGATTCGAAACGATTGTTCTGAAACTCACGCGCGGCTTTCTTTTCTGCTAAACCCATTACTTGCTCCTTCTTAACGTCACCTGGTTATTGGTCAGGTATAAAAAACGGCCTTTCTCAACCATTGAGGAAGCGCCGAACTTAAAGAACCCGTTCAAACAAGACTTTCAGTTTGTCGGCGAGTTGTGCCTGTGTGCCCGAACTGGCCCGGTAATCGTATTGGACCCGAAGGGCTGATTCCGCTCTTTTTATGGAGATCAACTGCGCTTCGTTATTCACTATGTGGATAGTACTGAGGGTGGCGACCATCTGAAGGCCAAACTCGTCCTGACTGGTTTTGGCAATCAGGTCGACCAGTTTGTCGACCATGTTCTTGACCCGGGTCTCGGTAGCCTCGTCTTCGATGTCTGCCTGATCGAGAGAAAGCTCAAGTGTTAACCCATAGTTTGTCTTCAGCATGGTCTGCTGTGTAAGCAAATAGTCGTCAAAATCAAAGCCATAGGGCGCGCTTGAGGTAGTCTGGCTGGGGGGTTTGGCGACGGTAAGGTGCTCCAGGTGTGTTTCTGCCTGATGCAGCATAAACGACACGATATCGTTCAGGGCAAGCACGCTGAGGGAAATATCTTTGCCCTTAATGCCACCGGACTGAAGGCCGATCAGGCCTCGTTCTGCCGACACGGATAAGACGGTGCCCGTATGCGAATGACCAAACTTGTCGTAAAGGGTAACGACGACGTTGTCTGAGGTCGGGAGCAGTTTTTCGATCAACTGCCGGGGTGGTGAAAGAATAAGGGATTTCAACACTGTCTGGGTCCATCCAGGGTGAGTTGCATTTGTCAGTATGTCGCTGTCAGCCGTCCGCTGAATTTCTTCCGGCACTAAAAGTCTGTCGCTAATGTGTAAGCGCAACACAAAAATGGCACGGGTGAAATCAGTGAGTAACAGCGGATGCTGTTTGGTCGGTAATGAGTGGCGAATACGTCCTTGGCGGTTTTTTCCATCAGCATTGCGACGAATGTCGCATGCTGTCAATTGAGATCGAAGATATCAGCAGAATTTTTTTCGTACAAACCGATGTGATTGAATTTGTGATCGAGTAGACAAATGTTCAATTGATGGCGTTTGATGATCCTGTATATAAATCATGACATCAATCAGCACATTCGGCGCGAGGTGGTCATAGTTTGAACTGGAATGTTTTATTGGTTTTCGATGTCAGTACATGGTCTCGCCATTGGCCATTGATGAACAAATAGTCTTTGGCAAACCCTTCCCGTTCGAACCCGAGCTTTTCGAGTATTCGGCCGCTTGCGGTGTTCCAGGGTTGGTAGTTGGCCATTATCCGGTGCAGGCGCAACCGATTGAAGGCGTGTCGTACCACCGCATCGACGGCTTCTGTCATTAAGCCCTGGCCAGTGTGATGCTCCGCTATCTTGTAGCCCAGATGCGCGGCCTGGAACACACCGCGCACCAGATTGCTCAAGCTGACATCCAGAATCAGCTCGCCTTCGAGCAAGCCATAGAACCGGTAGGACCGATCGTTTTTCCAGAGCGTGGTTTCCGCTTTCAGGCGTTGCCGGCAGATACGGAGCGACTCTGGCAATGTGCCGCCTGCTTGGGCAAAATGGTCAGCGTTTTGTAAGTGAAAGTCGAGCAGTACCGGGGCTTTGATGACCTCGGGGCTTACCAGAACGAGGCGCTCTGTGGTTAACATGGCGCTGCCTCGTATGTTGAGCCGGTTTTGGATTCGGGTGTTTGGATGTCACGGTAAGTCACGTCGGCACTCATTCTCTTGTTAACCTGGATCGGGGCCTGTTGTCATGCCATGAGCGCCCCGGTTAAAACGTTCATGATCATTCATTGCCAAAGAAAGCGAGTCAAGAGCCCATGTGGAATACACCTGATTTATGTGATGACAACCCCGATGACGTACTTGTCCTCGAACCGCTGTTTCAAAACTTTGGTGGCAAACCAGCGTTTTTTGGCCAGGTGGTGACGGTCAAGTGCTTTGAAGATAACTCCCGCGTCAAAGAGCTGGCTGGTACCGATGGCGATGGCAAAGTGATGGTGGTCGATGGGGGTGCGTCGTTGGCCAAAGCCCTGATCGGTGACCAGATCGCGCTCGATGCCGTTAATCACGGCTGGCAAGGCGTCGTCATCAACGGCTGCGCACGGGACATTCACGAACTGCAGCGCATGCCCATTGGTGTGCGGGCCCTGGCCAGCATTCCGGTGAAGACCGAAAAGAAAGGTCTGGGCGATGTCGATGTACCGGTCACCTTTGCGGGTCAGACGATCGAGCCGGGAATGTACCTCTATGCCGATGAAACCGGCATTGTGGTCAGCAAAAGGCAGCTGTTCGGATGATTGTCTGGCACCTGGAAATGCGCTCGCCCGAGGCAGTGACCGGCAAGCGTTTGGAACATGCGGATGCCGTGCTGGCTGAGGCTGAAATTCGCCAGGCGGCGTTTAACCGGTTTTTGTACCAGCTGGTCGGCGAAGACTGGGACTGGACCCAAAAGAACAGCTGGTCGCTCGAGCAGTGGCAAGCCCAGGTTGAACGCCCGGAAGTCCGCACCTGGGTGCTCTACCTGAAGGGCAGTCCGGCGGGCTATGTAGAGATGGTGCGTCAGCCACTGATCGATGGCGAGGGCCATCAGATCGAGATAGAAAATTTTGGTCTGGCGCGACCCTTCATCGGCCAGGGTCTGGGCAGTGGCTTTCTGACTGAGGCACTGCACCTGGCCTGGGCGTTCGCTGATGAACAGGGCAATCTGCCAAAACGAGTCTGGCTGCATACTTGCTCGGGCGATCACCCCAATGCACGCGCCAATTATGAAGCGCGCGGGTTTCAGTTGTTTAAGACGGTTGATGAAGGCTAGGGTGCTTCCCGCCGTGCCATCTGCTGCTGCAACCAGAGCCCCGCGATGATCAGGCCGAGGCCGCCGAAGGTCATCAGTTGCAGGGGTTCGTCGAGCACGAAGTGGATCAGGAACAGGCTGATAAAGGGTGAGAGGAAAATCAGCGTTCCGATGCGGCTGGCGTTGTTGGTGTAGTGCATCGCCAGTTGCCAGAACACAAAGGTGACGCCCATTTCAAACACGCCCACATAGGCCAGGGCGGCCCAGGGTTGCCAGCTGTTCATGGCGGGGAAGCCGTCGGTAGCCAGCATCCAGATCAGCAGTAATGGCAGCGCGTAGCTGAAGTTCTGGAACAGGCCAATGATCGGCGGTCGCGGGTCGCGTGCGTTCAGTAGCCAGTAGCCGGCCCAGAGCAGGGTGGAAAACAACGCCAGAAAAAGCCCGAAACCATCGAGTGTGCCCGAGATGTTTTTGCCCGCCAGCGAGATGAACACCACACCGGAATAACCCAGCAACATGCCGATCAGGTCCCAGCGGGTCAGTTTATGGCCGAGAAAAGGGACCGAGAGCAGACCAAGGGTAATCGCCCAGGTGTAATTCACAGGTTGGGCGACCTGAGCGGGCAAACGGTCGTAGGCTTCGAACAGAACGGCGTAGTAGAGCACCGGGTTGACCAGCCCCAGTCGAAAGGCCGCACCGCGATCAGACCAAAACCGCTGCAGGGCCTGGCGCAGTTCACCCCTAACCCGCAACGTCGCCGCCAGAGCGATCACCGAAAATACCGAGGCACCGAACATCAACTGACTGACGGTGACAAACCCCAGGGCAACTTTGAAGGCCGTGGCGACGGTTGACCAGAGCAGTACAGCAGCGAGTGCATAACACAGCGCCCGGGTTTCAGATGACATCACTTGCTCGCCAGTAGCCTAAAATGAGCGGGCTAGGCTAGCGACTGGTGCTGGGTGAGTAAAGCTTAAAACTGCAACTCCACATACCAGCCGCCGGAGAGGCTGTCGAATTGGGTGACGTCGTCGCGCAGTTTCCAGGTCAGCATCCAGCCCAGATTGAGGCCTTCGTTGTTGGTTTTCAGGTTTACGGACGCCTGGAAGTAATCTTCCGCTTCGTAACTGCGGGGTGTGCAAGCGGCACAGCCCGGGTCGAGATTGGCGGTTGAGTAGGGTTGGGCATCAACGTAGTGAATCATGTTTTCCAGGGTGACCGAGCGGTTGTCGAACACGCGATAACCAATGCCGACACCGCGAATGTCGTAACGGTCGCCCGCGTTATGAACGTTACCGCGTGAATCGGCGATGCCGGCTCGTTCATCGCCCCAGAAGGCCGAGACACCGATACGGTTATCGACCCAAAGTCCCACGCCCCAGCGGCGAGCGCTGAGCGCCAGGTCATCTTCACTGGCGCTGTCGTTGCCATCCCAAACGTAGAACAGAGTCACGTCCAGGTTATCCATTGGGCCAGGCTCGGCTGGCTTGGCGCGGGTCAGTTCACCCTGGGTGCCTGCGGGTTCAGGGGCTGGCGTCGAGTCAGTGGCTTGCTGCTCGGGGGCGACCCGAATGAAATAGAAGGTGCCGTCCATGGTCAGCGTCAGGTCCGACTGGTCGTAGTCGAACGTCTGGCTGCCTTCGAACCCGTCGGATTCCAGTGCCAGTTCGTCGTCTGACAAGCCTTCACGCTGTAACAGCCGGTTCAGCAGCGCCTCACCAGCCTCGGTTTCAATCTGCTCGCGGCACGCTTCACCTCGACGGCTGGCCCGGCAATCGGCCTGGTACCGGCCTTCTATGGATTCCAGGCCACCCAAACGCAACGGGTCTTCACGGATGCTGTCTGGCTGGGGCTGCTCTGCTGTTAGCGCCTGTCGTTCAAGCCAGAAGGTCTCGACCTGGCATTCAAAACGCTCGTCTTCTGTGGTGCCGAGCCGTTCATCGGTGCGGCTGACCAGCTCCAGGCGGTCTGTGTCGCCAGTGCCCAGTTGTGCCCGGGCGTCATCTTCAGCCTGTTCAAAGGCAAGGCGGCAGGCGGCGGATTGGGTGTCGGCAAAGGCCGTGCTGATAACACTGACCGGCTCGGGCCGGGTTTCGCTCCAGGCCCAGGGGGGCATGGCCAGCATTAAAACGAAAGCGGTGGCGCGCATGTCGGTCTCTCCTTGTCGCCCGGCGGCAAAAAAAGTGAGGGCCGGGTGCTGTGTCAATAGGGCTATTATCCGGCAGGCGAATAGCCGGTGCGAGTGCAACTGGTCACCTTTTTGCCTTTTTGACCTTGGCGTTCATCTTGAATTCATCGGCTTTCTAATGGTCCGGATTTCCAAACCAGGCTCTCAGCCTGTTAAATTGTCGACTTCGACTCAAGCAGGAACCGAGCATGACCGATATGATTGTTGGTTTGTCAGACTTGCCCGTCATACCGCCCCTGGTAGAAGGGTATGAGCTGACGCCAGCCAAAGCCTGGGACAGAGAGGTGATTGTCGACTGGGTACGCGACCATTTTGGCACGCTCTGGTCGAGCGAGGTGGCCAATGGGCTGGGTCACCACCCGTGCCGGGTACTGATTGCCCGGCGCGGCACCGAGATTCTGGGGTTTGCCTGTTTCGATGTGACCTTTCCCGGTTTTTTCGGGCCAACCGGCGTGGCTGAATCGGCCCGCGGCCTGGGGCTGGGCAAGGCCTTGTTGCTCGATGCACTGCATCGGCTGAGGGCTCGGGGGTATGTGTATGCGTTCATTGGTGACCCCGGCCCGATTGAGTTCTATCAGCGCACCGTGGGCGCAGTGGCCCTGCCCGAATCACTGACCAGTGGTTACAGCACCCCGCTCAAGGGCCAGTAACCAGGCCTTGCGGTCCAACCCACCCGCATAACCCGTCAACTGACCGCTTTTCCCGATCACCCGGTGGCAGGGCACCACAATGGAGATCGGGTTGGCCCCATTGGCTGCGCCAACGGCCCGCACCGCGCTCGGGCGCTGGATCACCCGGGCCTGCTCGGCGTAATAGCGGGTCTCGCCATAGGGAATCCGCACCAGGGCCTGCCAACAGGCTTGCTGGAATTCGGTACCTGATGGGGCCAGCGGCAAATCAAATGCCTGTCGCTGGCCTTCAAAATAATCGGTCAACTGCTGCCGGGCCAAACGAGTTACGTCGTTCTCTGCATGAGCTGAAGCGTCAGCTTCGTCGACAAAATCGATGCGCGTAATAGCCTCGTCATTGGCGAGTATGCGCACCGTGCCGATCGGGGTAGGCAATAAACTCTGATAAACCGGTTTCATAGCAGACTCCACATATAAAAGGTCAGATAACTTTGCCAGGGTGAGGCATCGGCGGGTTGCCAGGCACCTTTCGCCTGCCCCAGGGCTTTCTTCACCCCGAGATCAGACCCAAGCCAGACATCGCTGTCGCCCAACCCGCGCATGCGGGCGTAATTCACCGTCCAGGGGCCGATGCCGCTGAGCGCCAGCCAATGCTCCGGGTCTGCGGCCTGGTCGGGCTCGTTGTCGAAGAAACGGGCGAAATCGATCAGCGTCTGGCGCCGGCGTCCGGGGATTTTAAGGCTGGCCAGATCACTGTTAGCCAGCACCGCCGGGGTGGGAAACAGGCGATGCTCATCGTCCGCTCCGCTCAACACTTCCCCTTGCTCAGCCACAAGCTGGCGCACCAGGTTGCGCGCCGCCGCCACACTGATTTGCTGCCCGAGAATGGCGCGAATACCCGCTTCGAACGCATCCCAGGTGCCCGGCAACCGCAAGCCCGGCCGTTCCGGCCCAACTTCAGCCTGAATCGGCGCCAGATGAGCGTCGATGGTGCTGCTGTCGGCATCGAGATCCAGCAGCCGGCGGATGGTCCGCACCACCGGCAGCAAGGGTACGGCTTGACTGAACTGAAGCGAAACATCAAACCCGAATCGCTCAGGCCGGTGCCGGGCCGTAAAGCGGCCGGAAGCACCATTGGCCAGGCGAAAGGTGCGACCGTAGTGGTCATCACCACACCATTCCAGGGTGTCAATTAACCGGGTCTGCAGGAAATCGCGCAACGCCGCCCAGTCGTAAGGGGGGCGGTAACTTAACAACAACCGGATACCGGTTTCCTGAATTCGTTTGCCCGTTGGACGTCGCAATGAACGCGGTGTCATTTGAAGCACGCTGGCAAAGCAGTCATTGAAACGGCGTACGCTGTTGAACCCGGAGGCCAGTGCCACTTCAGTGATCGGCATATCGGTCTGTTGCAGCAGACTCTTGGCGAACAGCACTTGCTGGTAAAGCCCATATTGCTTCGGGCTGGTGCCGACAGAACGCTGAAACAACTGGCCCAGATAACGACTGGTAATGCCCAGCCGATCCGCAAGGTCAGTGACGCTGCCGGTTATCAGGGCCCCGTCATCAATCAAACGCAAAGCTCGCTCCAAAGTGGTATCCGTGCCTTTCCAGGCCCAGGATGCCGGTGCACTGTCTGGCCTGCAACGCAAGCAGGGGCGAAAGCCAGCGTTGGCGGCAGCGATGGCCGTTTCGAAATAGCAGACGTTCTGCTCTTTCGGCGCTGGAGCCGGGCAGATCGGCCTGCAGTAGATACCGGTGGTTTTAACCGCAACAAAAAACCGGCCATCGAAGCGGTGGTCGCGTGCGAGTCGGGCTTGTTGGTAGTGGCGGTCGGTCACAGGTGTTTCCTCATCTCATGACCATCAGTGTAACCCGGGAATCACAAAAAACTGGCCGGAAACGGAACTGAATGTGGAGTAGGGAAAGATTGGCTGAGGCAGTGCTGGGTTCGTTAGCTGAGTTAGAAATTCGTCATATTTAACCTCGGCTACAACAGAGGGCTGCCGGGTGTGTCTATCCGGGGTAGTCCGCAGCAGGGACGCTGCGGTCTAGGCCCCATGGATGGGTTTACGCCGAGCGATGTGTCGCACCACCCGGATAGACACTCCCGGTAGTCCGCCTCCCACCGAAGAACAACTAACCAAAGGTTCAATTGACCGCTGAATTTCTAACTCAGTTAACGAACCTCAGGCTTTACTCGTAAACCGCAAGTCTGCCAGTTTTACATGGGTTTTGGGGTAGGCGATGCAGGGGAGAATCCAGCCGTCGGCTTGCAGGCCGGAGTTCAATCCGTAGGGGTGGCGGCCGCGGTAATCGATGGCGCCGGAGGTCAGGCGGCAGCGGCAAATGCCGCAAGCTCCATTGTCGCAGGCTTTGCGCAGGGTGATGCCCTGGTTATCGAGGTTTTGATGCAGGGTGAGGTTGGGGTCACCCTGAATATAGCCGACGGGGGCCTGTTGCCATTGTATGGAGACGGTCGTCATTGCTGTCGCTCTGCTCCTGTGGTGGCTTGGTAAAAAGTAGGTTTATGGCTTAACGCCGGGCAGCACTCGTTTCAGGCCTTCGATTTGAATTTCCAACAGGTGCTCCAGGATATGTGCCTGGGATTCCGGGTTCTGGCTGGAGAATTCCTGGGGCCAGTTGCCGCAATAGGTCACAGCATCGACCACGCCGGTTTGCAGTAAGAGCGTAATGCCATGAACCATCGACCAGGCGCTGAAGCAGGCCACTGATTTTTGATAATCGTTCAGCTCAATACCATCGACTTGTAACATATCGGCGACGATATCCTGAAGCATTCTCTCGCCACAGGCAGCCGCATGAGCCAGGGCGTCTGTCAGGTACTTCTGTTCTGGCGTCCAGAAGAAAATCAGGTTGAAGATGCCAGGATGCTCGACCGCAAAGGCCATGTAGGCGCGGCCGAGGCAGCGTACCTTGTCTTCCGCCGATGCCTCTTTAAAGGCTTCCAGATGTTCGGCTAAAAACGCATCGAACCGGCGGAAGCCTTCCGTCTTCATTTCAACCATCAGTGCCATCTTGTCGGCAAAGTGATTGTAGGCCGCCGTTGGCGTTACCCCGACCTCTTTGGCCAGCGCGCGCAAGCTCAGGTCTTCCAGGTGGCCGGTTTCCAGCGACCGGAAGCCAGCGTCCACTAACGCGACCCGCAAATTGCCGTGATGGTAACTGGTTTTCTTTTGACGACTCATGTGGATACTCAAAACCGAAACACCGGCCATTCTACCAGAATGAGGCCGGTGTTTCGCCCGTTATGAGCCTGCAGTATCACTCTCTAAAACCCATACCGCAGATTGAAGATCGCTGCGTCCTGGTTGCGCACGCCGTAGAGGGCCTGGTCTGACTTTTCAGCGAGGTAGTCAACCACGCTCAGGCCGACTGAGAGCGGGTCGCTGACTTGCCAGTCGGCGGCGAGTCGCACAACCTGCCCAGAGTCACCGGGCAAGTTCACGCCCTGAGCGGTCAGTTCCAACCGGTCATTCCAGGTGGTGTAACGGGCGCGTGCCGATTGCGACAGCCGTATTTCGTCATCGTCGATGTCGTCTGGCGGGTCCAGCAACAGTTGGCTACCGACTTCCAGCGTCAGCGTCAGATTGCGAAAGCCGCTGTAATCGGCCCCGATTATGGCGCGCCATTCATCGGACTCGACCCAGGGTTCCAGCGCGTTGTCCGTCGCGTGCTGCACTCCCTGGTGCCAGGCTTGCTCGGTTTTCAGTAGCCAGGAGCCCCGGGCGAGCTGGGCACTCAGGCCCAGCACCCGGCGTCGTTCCGGCTGAAAGGTGGCGACTTCGGGAATAGCACCGCTGTAGCTGACGTCACTCAGCGTGGCTTCGAAGGCATTCACATCGGCCGCCAGCCAGGTCAGGTCGAGCCCGGGCCAGCGCTGTTGCCAGCGCACGGCAACGCCCAGCGGGTTCTCAGCCTCTTCGTCTCTGATTTCAATGCCGCTGGCACGCAGGCCAGCGCGTTGATCGAAGTCGTCAAAGGGGGCCGGAGTCAGGTCGGTTTCAGCCCAGCCCAGCACCGCCACATCCAGTTTGCCGGCCCAGTTCAGGGTGAGGGCAGGCACCGGCAGGCGGGTCTGTTCCAAGTCTTGCTGGCCAGGCCAGCGCTGGTCACGACGGGCCAGCACATCGGTGACGATCAGCGATTCCGCCTGGCCCCAGGCCAGCGTTTGGTAACCGGCCTTCAGCCACCAGTTGCCGTCTTGCCAGCCAAGGTAACTATCGGCCCATTGGGCCTGCCAGCGGCGTTCTTCTGCCTGGGCGTCGGTAAAATCGTGGGTCTCCCATGCATCCGCTTCGCTCAAGTCTGGCAAGGCATCGTAAGTGAGTGACCCGGCGAGTCGAACGGACCAAGCTTCGTGGCTGGCGCTCATCTGGCCGTAAAGCTGGGTCTCAAGGCGAGTCAGCGCGGCCCGGTCCCGGCTTGGGCCGGGCTCGGGTGCCCGGTAACCATAGGCGACCTTTTGCTGAACCCAGCCGAGCCATTGTACCGGGCTTTGTGAGGCCGGTTCGGTGGCGGTCGCCTGGGTGTCAAGGGCACCGAAAAAGTCATCCTCGGCCAGCGCCAGGCCGGGCATTGTCAATGCCAGACCCAACACGGCCCCTGGAAAGGGGAGTGCGGCCATCAGTTCAACCCTCGTTGCATCGCCTGGGTCGTGAACAGGCTAGGGTCGGTATGGTCGTTGTACGTCACCTCGTTGATCTGGAATACGCTGCCATGCTCGCGCTCGCCATTGCGGGTGGTGATCATCTGAATGCGATGGGCTGTCCAGATGCCATCGACCTCTTCAATATCGCGGGCACTGAAATACTTAACTCGCCCACCGCGCTCTACCCAAATCTGCCCCTGAACCTGCATGAAATTGTCTTTGCGAATCCACAGATGGGAACGCTCATAGCCTGTTTCGTTGGAAACCTGTTCAGCGAACTCGGGTTTGGGACGCGATTCGATTTTCCAGACAGGGTGGCCGTCGACGCTTTCGTCGTCACTGAGCAGCTCGTAGTCGTACCATTCGAGTGTGGTGCCGTTGAGGTCCGAATAGCTGAAATCGCTGCCCATGAACGAGTTAGAACGATCACCAGCGGCGACCCGACGCACCTGTTTCAGCGCCGGCAAATACAGCCAGGCTTCGTCTTCCTGGTTGTCATGGTCGTAACTCAGGTAGGAGGTTCCGGCGACGTCGGTCGGCGCCAGGAAGTAGGTAACCGCCCTGGTAACACCTGCTTCTTCAAGCGAGTACAGCCGCAGGTCACGCACGCGTTCGCGGTTGTTGCGATCGATCAGAATCAGGTTGGCGTCGGAGACGGAAGAGTCGCCGGTGTCACGGTCATCAACCCGTTCCATGATCTCGCGGGCGCTCAGGGTTTCCGCCTGGGCAACGTTCAGTAAGGCGGCCAGTGACAGCGACGTGATCGTGATAAGTTTAAAAACAGACATTACAGGGTTCCTCCGGTAGACGATGTTGAAAGCGTGGCCCTTGGGCTGGGTTCAACGACCTTGCGGCCGTCGATCAGGTGCAGCAGGGCAGGCAGGAAAATCAGATCACCCAGCAGGGCCAGCGCCATGATGCTGGCCGCAAACAGCCCGGTGTAGATATAAGGAATAAAGGAGCCAAGCAGCATCATGCTGAAGCCGAGGACCAGGACGATAGAGGTGAATATCACCGCTCGGCCGGCCTGATCGCTGGCAGCGGTAATGGCTTGCGATGCTGTCATACCACGTGCACGGGCACGCAGATAGCGGTTCATCATGTGAATGGCATCATCGACCGCGATGCCCATGGTCATTGCACCGACCACCATAGTCCCGAGGTTAAGCGGAATGCCGAGAATCACCAGCAGAGCACCGGTCATCAGGATCGGAACAATGCTCGGCACCAGCGCGATCAACCCATATTTCAGCGAGCGGAAGAGCACCATAAAACTGACGGCCATGATGCCGAGTGCGACCAGAAACGACTGGAACATGCCCTGGTTAATGTATTCATCCTGAGCGTTATACATCACCATGCTACCGCTTATTTCAGTGGTCAGTGTGGGGTATTCATCGCGCAGTTCCTGTTTCAAACGGTCGAGAAATGCCGAGGTGTCACTGGCGGCCATGTTGCGAATCGGCACCGACATGCGCAGCCAGCGCTCGTCGAAATCCTTCGCGTCAGTCAGGTCTTCATCGCTGCCGCTGTTGTCGTACAACAACAGAAACTGAGCCGCCATTTCGCGGGAGTCGGGCAGGCGTGAGTAGGCCGGGTCGTCAAAATTCAACGACTGATTTATGCGCTTGTGAAAATCGATCAGGGAATTGATTTCACCGGTTTCCGGCTGGGTTTCCAGCCAGCTTTGCAGGCGGTCTACTTCGCTCAGAAAGGCCGGGTTGTGAATGCCCCGTACCTCGCCACTGTCGATCATCAGATCAACGTTTTGAATGCCGTTGTACTGTTCATCGAAGTAATTCAGGTCCGCCCGGGTTGGGTTGGATTCCTTGAAGTAGGTGATGAAATTCGAATCGACCTGAATGCGCGGAATCAGAGCCAAACTGATGGCCAGTAAAGTGGCACCGAGCAGCGTCAGCAGATGACGGTTGCGATACGTAAAGTCGGGCACCGCCGTGGTAATGCGCGCCACCAGACCGGTATCGACACTGTGACGGGTACGGTCGGAAAACCAGGGAATAAAGCTCAGCACCGCCGGCAGCAGGGTCATCGCCAGTAAGAACAACATCATGGCGCCAATGGCACCTAACCAGGCGAATTGCTGAACAGGCACCAATTGGGTAACGCTCAGCGCCATAAAGCCTGCGGCTGTCGTAAAGGCGGTAAAAAACGCTGGCACCCAAAGGTGTTCAATGGTGCGCTGAGCCGCTTCTTTAGGCGACAGACCCTCACCACGAAACCGGTAGAATTCGACCAGTACATGCACAGAAACCCCCACGCCAATGATAATCAGCGCAGGCACCAGGGCCGATTCAACCACCGAGTGCGGCCAGCGCATCAGCCCCTGAATGCCGGTGACCAGCGTAATAGCGCTGCCGATCAAGACCCAGGGCACGAGCGTGCCGGTAACTGAACGAAAACTAAACGCCAGAATAATAATCATCACCAGGGCCATGGCGGGGTTGATCCAGGCCTGATCGCTTTTCGACAACACTTCGAACTGTTCATTGAACACCGGCTGCCCACTCAACCGAAGCGGATAGCCCTGTGCCTCATAGCCTTGTTTGGCGATAAAATCGCGCAGCGAGGCCATCAGCGACATTTTCAATTCGCTGGTGCCCGACTCATACTGCACCCGAGCCGCAATGCGGGTGTGGCGCAGGTCTTCCGTCAGCAGGCTGCCCAGCGCCATGTCTTCACCGAGCATGATCTCGCGGCCGTCGGCAATGGCGGTCGGGTTATCAATCTCTTCAAATACGGTATCGGTACTTAACATACCGCCACCCGAGTGGGTGTACTGGTACTTGCTCAGCGACCGCACCTGGGTCACTTCTGGCCGGTCCTCCAGAAACCGGGTCAGCTCATCGATCACACCGAGTGTTTCCGGCGTAAACAGGTCGGCATCGCCAGCCGGGGCTTCAATCCCGACTGACAGGTATTCGACATCGCCAAAGCGATACAACAGGTTGTTAAACGTCGCCAGGTTTGGGTCATCTTCAAGGAAGAATCGCTCATTGGAGTTGTCATAGTAAAGGTTGCCCATCGGCACAAAGGCCAGGCCCATAGCCGCAGCCACCAGGGCCAGTACAGCCCAGCGACCGCGCACCACCCATCGTGCCCAACCCCGTATCAATCCGTTCATTGTCATGCTCCTGTGTTGATCACTCATTATGTTTATGGTGTTAAGTTAACGATGCAAACTTATCACTAGAAATATACGGTGTAAATATTTGTGCGGAGGCAGTCTGGAGGGGTCAGTGGGAGGAAGGTCAAGAGGTGGGGCTAACTATGTGGCAGTGGATGCGTCGGTGGTTGAATTTAAAGGGCTGGGAGTTTGGGTGTCGGGCAGTGGGTTGTTCTTTCGGGGTCGGCGTAAATCCGTCCATGGAGCCTAGGCCTCGGCATCCATGCCTCGGACTACCCCGAAAGAACAACCCACTACCCGACACTCGCGCTTGCAGCGGCACAAGCAACTTGATCAGCTAAAAGTTCGGTCGTTAGGAAGCCATTTGCCATGAAGGTTATGAATCATGCAATTGGCTGGATGTTCGAAAGGAACTCTTGATTTTTTATTTGAGTCTGAGAAACCACGAATGGTGCGAGGGGTGTGGGGTCGGGTGTTCTCGTTCGGGGTTGTCTAAGGCATGGACTAAAGCGCCGGGAGCGTTTTAGCACGAGCGCAGCGAGCCCGGAGGGTGAATCCCATGGATGGGGTTCATATCCCGAAGCCAAGCTTACAGGGAAGTATTTACAGCGACCCCGAACGAGAACACCCGATTCCTCACCCCAAACTCAGAGGCAGAGCAACCGGAAGTTAATGCAACCACTTACTCCTTAACGCCACCCTGAGTAAGCCCGGCAATGAACTGCTTGGAGGCCAGCATGAAGGCTAGGATGGTGGGGCCCATCATGATTAGGATACCTGCAAACATCATGTGCCACTGGATTGAGAATTGCTGGTTGAAGCGTTGCAGGCCCAGGGTGAGTGGGTAGTTGGCTTCTGATTGCAAAAAGATCAGCGGTAAGAAGTACTCGTTCCAGGCTTGCACGAAGGTCAGCAGGGCAATGGTGGCGATGGCGGGTCGCATTAGGGGGAAAATGATGCGCCAGTAGAGGGTGAAGGGCAGAGCGCCGTCCATCTTGGCGGCTTCTTCCAATTCGGTCGAAATACCTTTCATAAAGCTGACCAGAATGAATACCGACACCGGCATCATGCTGGCACTTTGAACCAGAATGACCCCAAGCAGCGAATCGAGCAATCCGAGCGACCGCACAATGTCGAACAGCGGTGCCAGAGCGAGCCGGATGGGGATGATGACGCCGAATAAAAAGCAGATAAAAATAAAGGTACTGCCTTTGAACGGCATCCGCGCTAGCACAAAGGCGGTGGTGCTGGCGCAGAAGGTAACCAGCACGACGCAACTGACCGCGATGATGGTTGAATTGGCAAAGTACTGCGCAAAATTGGCGTTGACCCAGGCCTTGGCAAAGTTGCTCCAGGTCCAGGGGTCTGGCAGGCCGAAGGGTTCGCGAAATACCTGCCCGACGTTGGGCTTCAGTGCGTTGAGTACGGCTGCGCCGAAGGGAATCAGCACCACCGCTACCCAGGCGAGCATGATGAATTGCACCAGCAACTGTTCACGTTTGTTGAGCTTAAAAATCTTGTCCATAACGGCCTCAGGTTTTCCGTAGATTACGCAGCGCGAGGAAGATGGCCGCCGGTAAAATCATCAGTGCGGTTAGCAGCCCAATGGCCGCTGCCAGCCCGAAATTGGTGTCGGTGGTGTCAGCACTGCCGCCAAAAGCGGTGCGGAACAAAAAGGTACCCATGATGTCGGTTGAGCGCAGCGGGCCGGCTTCCGGACCCATGATCAGCAGAATGTAATCGGCGTTGTTGAACACATCGACCAGCACGATCACCGTGATCAGAATAAAAGCCGGGCCAAGCACCGGGAACACGACATGACGGATCGATTGCCAGCGACTGGCGCCATCGAGCATTGAGGCTTCGAGCAGATCGGTTCGAACCGCGAGAATGCCTGACAAAATCAGAATGATGGCGAACCCCATGCGGTGCCAGGAGTAAAACAACGCCATGGTAATCAACGAAGTGTCTTCCGAGCCTAAAAAGGGAATAGGCGCGTCGGCCAGGCCCCACTGGGTAAGTGCCGCGTTCAGTGGGCCGCGCGGGTGTACAAATAAGTCGAGCAAATAAGCAACGGCAGCACCAGCCATCGGGTAGGGCAAAAAGAACAACACCTGATAGGTTTTCCGACCGTAAGTGCGAAAACTCAGCAGTAGCGCCAGGCCAGTACCAATAATCAAAAAGCAGCCAATGATGACCGTAAAAAAGATCACATTTTGAAGCAGTGCGTTGATCATCTGATCGCGGTAATAGGGTTGGGTCAACACTTTTGCAAAGTTGTCGAGGCCAACAAATTCTTTCGGGCCAATACCGGGCCAGTCGACCAGGCTCAGGTAAAACAGCATCAGCAACGGAATAAAATTGAACACGCTGTAGAGCAGTACGCCGGGCGTTAGCAGCAGCGTGCGCTGAATTTTTTCAATCGTGCGATAGCTGAGCTTTACACGGCTGGCTTGTTTGTCGTCTGGCATGTCGGCGGTGCTCAGTGGAGCCAAAGGCTCAGCGGGGGCATGTCGTGTCATGATAGTCACATTTGCAGGCGGTAGAGAAGAGGGAGCGGGAGCCTAAAAGAGGCACCCGTTCAAGCATGTGTTGCCCAAGTTTTTGGCGTTGGCAGGGATGCAAGCGGCGGATGCCGGTGATGCTTCTGTGGGGGAGTCCGCAGCATGGATGCTGCGGCCTAGGCCCCATGGATGGGTTTACGCCGACCCCACAGAAGCATCACCGGTAGCCGACGCGGACCATGGCCACCGAAACTCGAGTCACAGTGCGCAGTTAGCCGCGCCTATGTAATCCGACTGGTTCAGACCAGACTGGATCTTTTCAGCCAGACCGCGCGGGGTAATCTTGCCCGCCAGTAACTCTTGCAGACCTTCCGAGACCAATGGGCGATAGCCCGGGTCGACGCTGATCAGTGAATCGGCAAAGAACGGCTGGGCGACCAGAGAGTTGTTGGCGATCATCTCTGAGGCCATTTGCACGCGCTCATTGTTTACGTCAACCGGGTAGTTCGATGCAGGTACGGCTTCGACCAGGTCGGCAAACAACTGTGCGAACATCGGCGAGGCGTAAAATTCCAGCACCTTCTCAACCGCTTCAATGTCGTCAGACTGCGGGTTGTAGGCCAGGTGCGCATCGGTAAAGCCATAGACTTTATTCGCCGAGCCCGGAATGGCCATGTAGCCCAATTGCAGCTCAGGGTCTATCTGATACATAGGAGAGGCCGGGGTTGCAGACCAGATGCCGTCGATCATCATCGCCGAGGTACCCAGTGCTACACCGGTGCGCATGGCACCGTAGTCATCCGCCATCGGGTTCGGGTTCAGGTAGCCTTTGTCCTGCCAGGATTTAAAGCGCGCCATGGCGTCAACATAAATGTCGTCGGTAAAGCAGGCCGTGCCTTCCACAACACCCTGGGCCCATTCATCGCTGGTTAGGCCCGCCAGCAGTGTTTCGTGCAGTACCTGGTTCAGGTACCAGCCATCACGACCATCGACGTGAAGAGGCACGATGCCCTGAGCTTTCAGGTCTTCAAAGGTGGCTTCGAGTTCTTCCAGATTGGTCGGTTCCGTGGTCAGTACCGACTTGTTGTACAGAATGGACTCCATCTGCATCACAAAAGGCACGCCATAAACCTGGCCATCGCTGCCGGTCGCGCCCGCCAGGGCAGCCTCGCCAAAGGCCGACATATCAATGCCGAGGTCGCTGACCGGAGCCGCAACACCCGCGTCGATCCAGGGTTGCATCCAGGCAGAGCCGGCTTTGGCATGGTAAAGGTCTGGCCGGTTGGTCTGCATGTCAATACGCAGCTTGGATTCAATGTCTTCGGTATAGACGTTCAGGTTGATCTGAACACCCGGGATCAGGTTTTTCTCGTTGATGTAATCAATCAGCGCCTCGTCCTGAATACGCCAGCTGTACATTTCTACCGTTGTGCTTTCCGCGAAGGCCAGGTGGCTGGTAGCAAGTGTGGCCGCTGCAGTCGCCAGAACCAGGGTCTTTTTGATGAGTTTCATATGAACCTCTTTATTGTTGGCAGATCACAGCCTGTGATCTTTTTTAATGAATGCTTCGATAAGGGCAAGCCCAATATAATACCAATGGTAGTACCAAGCAATAACCAGCCGGATTTTTCTTGTTGCTTTTTTGAGCCTCTCTCAAAATAATCAAACAAATCAGTTGCTTACCAGCTCGCGGTTTCATCACGAGCGGCAATACCAAGGTGAGCCAACAGGTTCATCGTTACCCGGGCATCCCGTTCGAACTGAGCAAAAGTGCGCTCTGCGCCGGTGCCCCAGGCCACCTCGGCGGTTGCCAGCAGGCGCGGAAACCACATGTACTCGGCATGAAGTGGGGTTTCGACGATCTCGGTCCATAGACAGGCCTGAACCCCTTTGATCTTTGCCTTAGCGGCGTCAGAGAGGCCAGCCAGTGGATCGAACGCCCAGGCTTTTTTCAGATTGACGGTTCCGGCCCAATAGTAGCCGGGGTCGAGAGGCTGATCCGTCACGGCCAGATCGAAATAACAATGGTGGGCGGGGGTCATTATCACCGGGTGCCCGGCCTCGGCGGCGGCCTGGCCCGCCTCAATGCCTTGCCACGACATCACCCAGGTTTCGGTGGAAACGGCCTGCCCGGTACGAATTTCCTCCCAGCCGACAACGGTCTTCCCCCGTGCCTGAACTTCTCGCTCCATCTCTGCCATAAAAGCACCGTGCAAGGTATCAACAGGCTGACCGCTCTGCTCGGACCAGGATTGGGCAGCCGGTGACCCCTGCCAGACGCCGTCAGGTACTTCATCCGACCCGAGATGGAACAAGGGTCCGGGAAAGAATGAGCACCACTCGTCGAGCAGGGTTCTCATCACTTCAGACGTCTTCGGCAAAGCGGGGTTGATCACATTGCGGCGATGGTGCTGAACACTGGTGTAAACAGAGGTATCGTCTGGCTCAACCAGTTCTGGCAAAGCAATCAGCAAGGCCCGGGCGTGGCCGGGGATATCGAGTTCCGGCACCACGGTGATGCCCAGATCCCGTGCGAGGCTCACGGTTTCACGAATTTCATCAGGCGTGTAAGCCCCGCCGTAGGGCTCGGAACCGGAGCCCATTTGCGGGCACACAGGCAGGTCGTGCCCCCGCCAGGCCGCAATGCGGGCCAGTTCCGGGTAAGCCTCGCTCGGCACACGCCATCCATCGTCATCGGTCAGGTGCCAGTGAAAGTGATTGAATTGCAACAGGGCCAGGATATCCAGCCAACCCTGGACAGTACCGGCCTGAAAGAAGTGCCGTACCACATCCAGATGCACACCGCGGTACGCAAAAGCCGATGTACCAGCCAGAGTGACGCCCGGTTGCGAGCCGGCCAGCATCCATTGCAGCAGATACTGCATCAGATACGCCTGGCCAGCGTAAAAGCCTGATTCATCTCGATAACTCAATTCAGCGCCCTGATGATCAACTTTCAGTCGAAAGCTTTCGGCAAGGTCGCTGGCGAGCGTGGCGTTAATGGGAAAACCATCATCAGCCAGCGCTGGGCTGGAAGTATTGAACCGGGCAATGAGCCGCTGATACCAGCCAGTGTTCCAGGCTGGGCCAGAGGTTGCAGCTATAAATCGCAGAGCGATCGGACAGGGAATCGAAGGCGAGTCAGCGCTTAAATGACTGGGTCTGGGAATAAAACTCAGGGTATCGGGGGGCACCGCAACGGGTTTAATACAGTGTCGCTCTGCTTCACCTTCGAACCGAACCGGCAGGCGTTGCTCACCCTGAACCAGATATACACCGTAGGGGCGATCGGTCAGCTTTTTCAGCTCATTCTTACCTGAAAAACTCACGGTCACCGCCTGTTGGCCTGTCCAGGGTGTCTCCAGTTCGAGGCGATGCCAGTCGCCCTGGGCATCCAGCAACCGGGCGCCTTCCAGGCTCGACAGGTCCATAGGGTGCGCGATACTGAAACAGAGTTCGGTTGCGCCCGGTTCCCTGGCTACCGCTTGAGGCAATGTCAGAATCAAATGATAGTGGCCATCCCGGGCGGTGATGGCGAGTTCGGCCGTTAATGTCATGTCTGAGTCCTTAATGTTTTTCTTAAAGGTATTATATTGGTATTGTCATGGCCAGTGAAAGGTCGTATTCTTGCCCGAAATAATTCTGACCGCCATGTTGTCAAAACTTGAGATCAGAGTAGCAACAACAACTAACCTGAACGACTGTCATTAATGGTTTTAAATTCCCAAATTGATGACATACCGAGTGCTGACTGCCGGGTAGGCTTATCCGGGGTAGTCTGAGGCATGGATGCCGAAGCCTAGGCCCCATGGACGGGTTCACGCCGACCCCGGAGAAGCCTACCCGGTAGCCAGCACGGATTAAGCCACAAAAAAAGGAGGCGCCGGAAAATGACAACCGCAACGAGTTCGCCTCTTTTTATGGGGATCGACGGGGGTGGGACTTCCTGCCGGGTTCGGCTGGCAGATGGCGATGGCCAGGTGCTGGCTGAAGCCAGTGCCGGTAGTGCCAATGTGTATCAGAGCGTTGAGACCAGTTGGGCCTCGGTTGATCAGGCTACGGCCACTGTATTGCAAGCCAGTGGCTTGCAACCGGCGGACCGGAAAAGATTGGTGGTTGTGGCCGGGTTGGCGGGTTCTGAAATCGAGTCTGCTGCGTCCGCGTTTTTGGCACGACCCCATGGCTTTGCCCGGTTCCAGTTATTGAACGACGGCCAGATTGCCTGTGTTGGTGCCCATGACGGTGACGACGGTGCCTTGCTGGTGGTTGGCACCGGCGTGATTGGTGTGTCGTTTCTGCAAGGGCAGTGGCGTCAGGTTTCTGGCTGGGGCTTTCCGCTGGACGACGGCGGCAGTGGCGCCTGGTTGGGTTTGCAAGCCGTGCGACATGCCCTCTGGCAGCGGGACGGCCTGGTTCAAGGCAGTGAACTGACCCGGGCAATCTGGAAACTGCACAATGATTCTGCCAGTGGTCTTATTGGTTGGGCCCAAAAGGCCAAGTCCGTCGATTATGGTAAGCTGGCGCCTTTGGTAATGGATTGGTATGACCAGGCCGACCCCATTGCCCGCCAGATCGTCTCTGACCAGCTCGACATCCTGAATCGACTGCTGGACGCCCTGAGCCCGACCCCCCAGCCACTTGCAGTGATGGGCGGCCTGGCCGCCCGGGTTAGCCCTTTGCTGGCAGAGCGACATCGTTTGCAACTGCGCACCGCGCAGGGCGACGCACTGGACGGGGCACTGCGGTTGGCCCAGACGAGGAGTCCCGACTGATGGCCACAGCACCGCTTAACGATCAGGACCTGATCGATTTTCTGACCCCGAACCCGGATCGCCCCGGGTCACTTTATACGCAACTGTCTCGCTCCCTGAGTCAGGCCATTCACGAAGGCCTTCTCAAAGACGGCGACTATCTATTGCCCCAGCGTGAGCTGGCAGTTGCGCTGGGTGTCTCCCGGGTCACCGTGCGCAAAGCCATTGAAGCACTGGTGAATGAGGGGTTGCTGCGCCAGCGCCAGGGTGCAGGCACGGTAGTGACCTCAGGCGAACGCAAGTCGATTCACAAGAACCTCTCGGTTTTGAACAGCTTTACCGAAGACATGATTACCCGAGGCCTTGAGCCCTCGTCGGAATGGGTAAGCCGGATAACGGTGCAAAGTTCACCACGCGAAGCCATGGCGTTGAATCTGTCGCCCGGAAGCCGGGTTGGTCGTTACACCCGGGTGCGCTTTGCCAGTGAAACCCCCATGGCCTACGAGATTGCCTCGGTGCCCGGCAGCATTATTGCTGACGCTAAAGACGTGAACGTGTCGCTGTATCAGGCGCTCGATGAAGCCAATGCCCGGCCGGTTCGCGCCCTGCAAACCATGACTGCGCACAACGCCGATGCCGAAGTGGCGCGGCATCTGAACATCGCGCCGGGTGATGCGGTGCTGTACATCGAACGCCAGGGCTTCGATAGCAGCAACCGCCCGGTGGAATTTACCCGGTCCTGGTACCGGGGTGACATCTACGATTTCGTGACTGAATTATCGGCGATGCCGGCCTGAGCTTGTTGGCCTGGCCGAACAAGACCGAACAATCAGTCATTAACCCGGGTTTGTACCGGGTTCGGCCAGGAAGGACAGAGTATGCATACGGCATTAATTGCCCCCGCTGTATTTGACGGTTTTGAACGACTGGGTACCAGTGCGCTTCTGATTGAAGGCGACACCCTGGTGGGTCGGGTTTCGCCAAGCGACATCCCCTCGCATTACGCTGCAGAAACCTTGCAGGGCGGCTTGCTGGCACCGGGTCTGCTGGACCTGCAGGCCAATGGTGGCGGTGGCGCGCTGTTGAACAATGACCCGAGTCTATCGACTTTGAAGACGATGGCCGAAGGCCATGCCCGCAAAGGCGTAGCCCGCATTCTGGCGACAGTAATTTCCGATACCCGAATGGTGACCGAGCAGGCGGTAGACGCCGCCATTGCTGCCAGTGCCGATCCGCATTTTGGTATTCTGGGCATTCATGTTGAAGGCCCGTTTTTCAGTAACGAACGCAACGGGGTGCACCATCAGGATCAGTTGCGCAAACTTGAGGCAGCCGACTGGCAGTGGCTGGAGCGGGCGTCGACCATTCCGGGCATCGTTACGCTGGCGCCAGAGCAGGTAGCGGTTGCCGACATTCAGCGTATGGCGTCGCTGGGTTTGCGCGTCAGCGCCGGACATACCAATGCGGTGTTTGATGAGGTAAACGCAGCCATCCATGCTGGCTTATCCGGTTTTACCCATTTGTTCAATGCCATGCGCCCGCAAACCGGTCGTGAACCCGGTGTGGTCGGGGCTGCTCTGGCCAGTGATGAAACCTGGTGCGGCGTGATCGCCGATGGCATTCATGTGCACCCGGCCTCTTTGCGATTGGCCTTGAAAGCCAAGCCCAGAGGCAAGGTCTATCTGGTCAGCGATGCGATGGCGACCATCGGATCGGTCGACAAGCAATTCAGGCTCTATGGTGAGTGGATTTCCGAAGTCGATGGCCGCCTGGTTAATGCGGCGGGCCGACTCGCTGGCAGTGCCATTTCCCTGGTCGATGCCGTGCGTTATTGCTGCGAGCACTTGCAGGTTCCAGTCGATGAGGCCATTGCGATGGCCAGCCGCTACCCGGCTGAATATCTGGGCATCGACGACCGCTTCGGTAGTCTGCGGCCGGGGCGCATGGCCGATCTGACCTGGTTCGATGACGCCATGAACGTGAAGGGGCTCTGGCGGGCTGGTAGTAGGTTGGTGCCATGAGTTCGAAATTCTGCGGCCGAATTTGGTTCGGTGGTTGATTGAGGAATTGTGGCAATCGGATCGCCGGGTATGCCGACTGAAGGTACGCCGTGAACCCATCCGTGGGGGCTCGAAGACAGCATCCATGCTGTCTCACGACCTTCAGTCGGCACACCCGGCGATCCTTGGATAGTCAGTGGTTGAACCGTACGAATTTCTAACCCTTAGTAACCGTTTCACTCATAGCAAACATTTCATTTAATCATCTTCGAGCCGTTGACATGCAAATCGTAATTCTGGATACACCCGAACAAGTCGCCAGCTATGGTGCAGACCGGTTCGCAGAGCAGTTAAATAACAAGCCAGACTCTGTTTTGGGCCTGGCTACCGGCTCAACCCCAATTGCGTTGTACAACGCATTGATTGCGCGGGTTAAGCGCGGCGAATTGAGCTTTGCCAAAGCTCGTACTTTTAATCTGGATGAATACCTGGGGTTGGCCGGTACACACCCACAGAGCTATCGGTACTTTATGAATGAGCATCTGTTTCGGCATCTGGATATTGATCTGGCCAATACGGCCGTGCCTGATGGTGCTACCGAGGAACCACTGGCCGCCTGCGATGCGTATGAAGTCGCGATTCAGGCCGCCGGTGGTATCGATTTGCAGTTATTGGGCATTGGTCGCAATGGTCACATTGGTTTTAACGAGCCCAGTTCCAGCCTGGCGTCGCGCACTCGGGTTAAGACGCTAACGCCGGATACGGTGAAGGCCAACCAGCGCTTTTTTGATGACTGTGAGTTTCAGCCGCATCTGTCGATCACCATGGGCATTGGCACCATTATGGAAGCCCGGCAGGTTCTGCTGCTGGCGACTGGTGAGAACAAGGCGGCGGCGGTGCGGGCGACGGTAGAGGGCCCACTCGCGGCACGGTGCCCGGCGTCTATTTTGCAGATGCACCCCAAAGCCACGCTGGTACTGGACCGGGCGGCGGCCAGCCAGTTGGAAGATGTGGCGTTTTACCAGTACATCGAGCAGGAAAATCAGCGCCTGCCCGGCGTTTGAACTCTGTGGTAGGGTAGCGAGTTCACTCCGAGTACAGAGACGCAGTATGGCCATTCTGGTGGATATGACCGGCAGCGAAAGCCGGCTCGATGCGATTAAAACCGATTTCAAGCGACTGGGTATTACCGATCCGGTCTGGTTACCGGGTGAAGACTATGACCCGGCCAGCATTGAGTTGGTGCTTGCCTGGAAGCCGCAGGTCCGTGACTGGTCAGCCTATACAAGGGTCAAGCTGGTGCAGAGCTGGGGCGCCGGAGTGGATCACCTGCTGGATGCTGGTTTTCCCGCCGACTGGCCGGTGGCCCGTTTTATGGGCCAGTCTCTGAAAGACCGGATGGTGCGTTATGTCTGTGCTCAGTTGAGCAACTGGCAGCTGGATATGCCTCGACTGGTTCATGCCCAAAACGAAAAGCACTGGGACTGGCACGATGGCCGCTGGGGCGAGCAGGTGCTGATTCTTGGCCTGGGTGAACTCGGCCAGTCTGTGGCGAAAGCGCTGGTGGTGCAGGGCTACAAGGTCAGTGGCTGGAGCCAGTCGCCGAAGCAACTCGGCGAAGTTGAATCCCTGACCGGGAAGTCCGGTTTGAACGCCGGTCTGGCCAGGGCGGATTATCTGATCAATTTATTGCCACTGACTTCCGCCACCCGCGGGCTGCTCGGCAGCGAACTCTGGGCACGGTGCGAGCGCCAGCCTGTGGTCATGAATGTGGGCAGAGGTGCGTCGCTGGCTGAAGATGATCTGATACCCGCGCTAGAAGTCGGGCTGCTTAGCGGTGCCATTCTGGACGTATTCGAGACGGAACCGCTGCCACCGGAGAGCCCGCTCTGGTCGCACCCGAACATCTGGGTCACGCCGCACATTGCCTCGATCAGCGATCCGTCGGATGTGATTCGGCTGGCGATTGATAATCTGCGCCAGGTCCGGGCCGGCGGGCCGCCCCGGTACCCGGTAGATCTGAGCCGGGAGTATTGAGCAGGGGCTTCGACAGGCTTTGGGTGAGCGGCACTGGTAAAAAAAAACGGGCCTAAGCCCGTTAACGCATCACGCTGAAAGCGATGTCTGAATAGCACAGATTTACTCGGTGATGACGGTGTCGATCACGTGAATGACACCGTTTGAGGTTTCAATGTCGGTGGCGATAACGGTTGCGCCGTTAACCATGACTTTGCCGCCCATGACTTCGATCGTCAGGGTTTCACCGGTAATGGTTTCGGCGCTGCTCAGGCCGACGACGTCTTCGGCCATCACTTTACCGGCCACGACGTGCAGGCCCAGAATGGCGCCCAGGGCTTCCGGGTCTTCCAGCAGGCTGTTCAGAGTGGCGCTGGGGATCTTGTCGAAGGCGGCATCATTAGGGGCAAACACGGTGAAAGGTCCGTCGCCCTGCAATGTTTCGACCAGACCAGCAGCCTGAACGGCAGCGACCAGGGTGTTGAAGTCGTCGGATTCGATGGCAGTTTCAACTATGTCTTTGCTGGCCATGTGAGCGCCGGCAAACGCCGTTGCTGCGAAGACTACGGAAGCCAGGGTAATGGTAGCGCGTTTGATCACGTTCATATCAGTAAAGCTCCTGTCGTGCGTTATCGGTTCGCGGGATAAACGGTATCCGGCGATTTCAAGGTTAGGATCTGCACTCGACAGATCGAACTGCCCCCTAGATACGCTTCTGGTTCATCAACCGGTTTGTTAAGCAAAACTGGGTGTCTTGCGCAAAATATTCCGTCAAACCAGTTCATATTGACCCTCGTATACGGGCTGGCAGTCCGCCAGATGTCGTTAGAAAGTAAAGAAACCATGCTATACAGAGCCTTCGATTTCCCGGGTCAATCGCGACAGGAATGAGACAGTTTATGCCGGGAAGGAAGCAATACCCCAGGCCGGGCCCAAACCTGTGAGCACAGTGCGAATGGCGCTTGACTTGGCTTGAATGCGAACGTATGTTTCAAACGATCGTTTGAACACTGAAGTCGGTTCGGTTCTACCCGCTTACGTTATGGTTGAACTGAGCTGGCCGCTTACCGCCTACGGGCCCTGTTGAGGTGAACACAATGCCAGCTTATAAAGCCCCCCTGCGCGATCTGCAGTTCGTCATGCATGAAATGCTTAACGCAGAAGCCCACTACCAGGCCATCGGTGCCGAAGATGCCACCCGCGACATGGTCGATGCCATCATGGGTGAAGCCGCCAAGTTCTGTGAAGAAGTATTGTCACCGTTGAACCAGGTGGGCGATCAGGAAGGCTGCACCTGGAACGACGGCGAAGTGACCACCCCGACCGGTTTTAAAGCGGCCTATCAGCAGTGGGTCGATAACGGCTGGCCGTCACTGGCGCAACCGACCGAATTCGGCGGCCAGGGCCTGCCCGATTCGATCGGCAATGTGGTCTCTGAAATGGTCTCTACCGCCAACTGGGCCTGGGGCATGTACCCGGGTCTGTCGCACGGTGCGATGAACACCATCGAACTGCACGGCACCGATGAGCAGAAGGAAGTCTATCTGTCGAAGCTGGTGTCAGGCGAGTGGACCGGCACTATGTGTCTGACCGAGCCGCATTGTGGGTCTGACCTGGGCACGCTGAAATCCAAGGCCGAAGAAAACGCCGACGGCTCTTACGCCATCAGCGGCACCAAGATCTTCATCTCTTCCGGCGAACACGATATGGCCGAGAACATCGTTCACATCGTTCTGGCCCGTCTGCCAGGTGCTCCGGAAGGCACCAAGGGCATTTCGCTGTTCATCGTGCCCAAAGTCCTGCCCGATGGCACCCGTAACGATGTTAAATGCGGCTCCATCGAGCACAAGATGGGCATTCACGGCAACGCCACCTGCGTTATGAACTTCGATGGCGCCAAAGGCTTCCTGATCGGCCCGCCGAACCAGGGCCTGAAGTGCATGTTCACCTTTATGAACTTTGCCCGTCTGGGTACGGCGATGCAGGGTGTTGCTTCAGCCGAGCTCTCCTTCCAGGGCGCGCTGACGTATGCTCGCGATCGCCTGGCGATGCGCAGCCTGACTGGCCCGAAAGCACCGGAAAAGCCGGCTGACCCGATCATTGTTCACCCGGATGTGCGTCGCATGCTGCTGACCCAGAAAGCCTTTGCCGAGGGCGGCCGCATGATGATGATGCACGCCAGCCAAATGGTCGATCTGGTCAAATACAGCAAAGACGAGGCTCAGAAGAAAGAAGCCGATGATCTGCTTGGCTTCCTGACGCCGATTGCCAAGGCCTTCCTGACCGAAGTGGGTACCGAAGCCGCCAACCACGGTGTGCAGGTTTACGGTGGTCATGGTTACATTCAAGAGTGGGGCATGGAGCAAATTGTTCGCGATAACCGCATTGCCCAGTTGTATGAAGGCACTACAGGTATTCAGGCACTCGACCTGCTCGGCCGTAAAGTGCTGATGACTCAGGGCGAAGCGCTGAAGAATTTCACCAAGATCGTGCACAAGTTCTGCAAGGCCAATGCGGAGAACGAGGCCATCAAACCGATGGTGACGCAACTGGCGACGCTGAACAAAGAGTGGGGCGACCTGACCATGCAGATCGGTATGAAAGCCATGCAGAACCGCGAGGAAGTTGGCGGCGCAGCGGTCGATTATCTGATGTACTCAGGCTACGCTGTGCTGGCGTACTACTGGGCGCTGATGGCTGAAAAAGCTCAGGCAACCCTGGCCGCCGGCACCGATGAAGTCGATTTCTACCAGGCCAAGCTGACCACGGCTCAGTTCTACTTCGACCGCATTCTGCCGCGCACCGCCGGACACAAAGGCTGCATGTTGGCCGGTGTCGACAGCACCATGGCACTGGATGAAGCGCACTTTGCGTTTTAAACCTTTTCTAGCGGGCTCTGATGAGCCCGTTTTGTTAAGTGGCACCCGGTTGGGTTTGCTGTTGCGCCAGGGGTTCGTATCAGGCACCGGGTATGGCTATCCGGGGTCGGCGTGGACCCATCCATGGGGCCTAGATCGCAGCATCCATGCTGCGAACTTCCCCGGATAGCCATACCCGGCACCTGCTACTTAGCCAGTGCTAATTTCAAAATTTAGTGACGTAAGACCACGGTTCGTTTTGCTTACTTCATGACTCAGATATTCAGGTAACCGATCATGGCAAATTACAAAGCACCCATTCAGGACATGCAGTTCGTACTGCACGACGTGTTCAAAGCCGACGACCTGTGGGCCAGTATGCCTACTACGTCAGAAGTGACGCCGGATCTGGTGTCGGCGATTCTTGAAGAAGGCGCTCGCGTTTGTGAAAACGAGTTGTTCCCCATCAACCGTCAGGGCGATGAGGAAGGCTGCACCTGGAAAGACGGCGAAGTAACGACGCCGACGGGCTTTAAGGAAGCGTACGCGACCTACGCCGAAAGCGGCTGGCTGAGCCTGGGCGGTGACCCTGAGTTTGGTGGCCAGGGTATGCCTAAAATGCTGACGGTGATGTTCGAAGAGATGGTCTACGCGGCCAATACCTCTTTTGCGCTGTATCCGGCGCTGACCGCCGGTGCCTGTTTGTGCCTGTTGCACCATGCCAGCGATGAGCTGAAGCAAACCTATCTGCCGCCGATGTACGAAGGCCGCTGGTCGGGTTCCATGTGTCTGACCGAGCCGCATTGTGGTACGGATCTGGGCATTATGAAGACCAAGGCGGTGCCTGAAGGTGAGGGCGCGTATAAGATTTCCGGTACCAAGATTTTTATTACCGGTGGTGAGCACGATTTGAATGAGAACATCATTCATCTGGTGCTGGCCAAGTTGCCGGATGCCCCATCCGGGCCGAAAGGCATTTCCCTGTTTGTTGTGCCCAAGTTCAAAGTGAATGCCGATGGTTCGCTGGGTGAGCGTAATTTGCTGGCCTGTGGCTCCATTGAACACAAAATGGGCATCAAGGGTTCAGCCACCTGCGTGATGAATTTCGATGGCGCTGAAGGGTATCTGGTCGGTGAGGAAAACCGCGGTCTGGCGGCGATGTTCACCATGATGAACTATGAGCGTTTGTCGATTGGCTTGCAGGGCATTGGCCTGGGTGATGTCTCCTACCAACTGGCGCGCGATTACGCGCGGGAGCGGATCCAAAGCCGGTCGCCGGCAGGCAAGGTGCAGCCGGATCAGGTGGCCGACCCTATTATTGTGCACCCGGATGTGCGCCGTATGTTGCTGACCCAGCGCGCTTACACCGAAGGCGGCCGTGCTTTTGCGGCCTATGTCGGTATGTGGCTGGATATGGCCAAGGGCCACCCGGATGACGCGACACGCACCAAAGCCGAAGGCCTGGTGGCCTTGCTGACGCCGGTCGCGAAAGCCTATTTCACGGACCGCGGGCTTGATGCCACGGTATTGGGCCAGCAGGTACTGGGCGGCCACGGTTACATTCGTGAGTGGGGCCTTGAGCAGTTCGTGCGCGATGCTCGCATCGCCCAGATTTACGAAGGCACCAACGGCATTCAGGCGCTGGATTTGATGGGTCGGAAAATTGCGGCTAATCAGGGTGCGTTCTTCCAGAGTTTCAAGCAGGAAGTACAGGCGTTCATTGATAGCACTTCCGACCTGACCGAGTTTACTGGCCCGCTCGCCGATGCACTGGCCCGTCTGGAAGATGCGACCGCAGCGGTGCTGAATCAGGTGAAAGACGACCCCAACGCCATTGGCGCAGCCAGTTGCGATTATCTGAACCTCTTTGGTCTCACGGCTTATGCTTATATGTGGTCGATGATGGCCAGGGCGGCCAAAGAACAGGATTCCCAGTTCCATCGCACCAAGCTGGAAACCGCCCGGTTCTTCATGCAGCGTTTGTTGCCCGAATCGCTGGGTTACCACGCCAAGGTACTGGCTGGCAGCGACACCCTGATGACGACGCCGGCCGACGCCTTTTAACGGTCCGGTAACTTCAAGCCCGCCATTGGCGGGCTCGTTGATTTTCATACCCCTCTCTCTTGTTTGTGGCCAGTGACACTGGTACCCAAGTGTCGAAGTTTAGTCGAATATCCCTTCAGTTTTTTCTAATGTGTCCGATAAGTCTGATCTAGACTAACGTTTAACCGGTGCTCATGGACGGAGTACTTGCTATAAGTTGGATAATTGACGTCGTCAGAACGTAGGCCCGATCGTGTTCAGGGAACCAGCACGCGAAGTAATGATTTAACTGGAAGAGAGAGCATTGCATGAAATCGTTTAAACACTGGTCTTTAAAGAACAAGATCCGCCTGCCTCTGTTGGTGCTTGCCCTGTTCATTTTCTGGATGTCGTTCCAGTCGTACCGGGCGATGACTGACATCGATTCACAGGTTGCTGCCTTTGATCAGCAATACTTCCCGGCCATATCCGCAGCCCTGAATGCCGATCGCGATCTCTACCAGGCGCTGGTGGCCATGCGTGGGTATGTAGAGCTGGGCGCCAGTGGTGATCCGCAGACGCGGCAGGCGCTGAACGCCGAGCGAATTGAAAACTATCAGCAAGCCCTCGACCGGGGGTTGAATGCCATTGAGATGATGGGTGACCAGCTCGAGCCGAATACGGCAGCACGATACCGTTCTCAAATGCAGGCCTGGCTGGCCCATGGCGACCAGGTCATCGCCAACAACGAACCGAATGACAACCTAGATCTGTTCAATGCCCCGCGAGACTCACTCAACCTGCTCGGTGAGCGGCTGGATCAGTTGGCCGACTCCGCCGCTTCGGCTGCCTCCGAAACACTGAGTCAACAGACGAATTTCCAGTTATTCCAGGTCATTCTTTTGTTGGTGGTCTTCATTGCGATTGGGATTACGCTGCCCATGATGCTGGTGCGGCCGATCGAGTCACTGCGCGATAAAATGAACGACATCGCCCAGGGTGAGGGTGATTTGACGGCCCGCTTAACCGCCAGTTCGCAGGATGAGCTGGGTCAGTTGGCCCTGGCTTTCAATGCAGTGATCGAAAAACTGCAGAAGTCCATCTCTGTGGTCAAGGAAGTCAATGTGCATCTTGAGCAAGGTGCTTCCTCGCTGCGGGAAGCGGCGGCCGGCAACATCAATCTGGCCGATGAGCAACACCAGACGGTTGATCAGGTGGTTACGGCGGTGGAGGAAATGCACGGTGCCGCAAGAGAGATCGCCAATAACTCGAACTCCGGTGCTGATGCAGCGAATGAAGCACAAAATTCGGTAGGGCAGGGTACCGAGGTTTCACAACAGGCCAACGAACGCGTAGCGCAGTTGTCTGATCGTCTGAACCGGTCCTCCGAAGCCGTTGGTCGCCTGGCTGAAGAGGCCGTCAGTATTGCCTCGGTTCTCGATGTGATTCGCGGTATCGCCGAGCAGACGAATTTGCTGGCGTTGAACGCGGCCATCGAAGCGGCGCGTGCGGGCGAGCAGGGTCGAGGCTTTGCTGTGGTCGCCGATGAGGTTCGTGCGCTGGCGAGTAAGACTCAGCAGTCCACAGAGGACATTCAAAAACGGATTGAAACCCTGCAGGCGGGTGTGGACGATGCCGTGGGCTCGATGAAGAGCGGGATTGAAGTGCTTGATCTCACGGTAACCGATGTGGCGAGCGCTGCTGAATCTTTCAGGTCGATTGAGGGGGCTATCACTCAGATCACCGATATGTCGATGCAGATTGCCACCGCCACTGAAGAGCAAACACATGTGGTCGAGGAGATTAACAAAAACCTGCAGATGATTTCTGACTACTCGAGTCGTAGCTCTGATCAGTCGCGCAATTTGAGTGGACTGGCAGATAACCTGAAGCAGCGTACCGATGAGCTGAGTGATGTGGTGGGTCGGTTCAAGGTGTAGCGCTCAGCTGCTGCAACTGAGTGGCTGCGCCTGATATTCTGCCGGAGGTGGCATGCGCCAGCGTTGCCACTCCCGCCGGTCTTCAAAGGGTGATTGCAGGGCGGCGAGATAACTGTGCAGCAGTGAATCGTCGCCCTCCTCGCACGCCTCGATCACTGCCTGGGCATGGTGAGTGCGTAGAATTGAGACCGGATTGCTGGCCAGTGCCAGGGTTTGGCCTTCGGGTTCCTGCTGGCGGCGTTCCGCCAGTGCCTGACGGAAGCGACGAAATCTATCGCGGTCGATGTAATCGTCGTCGAGCCTGGCCCAGTCGGGCATCGCAGTCTCGGCCAGGGCGCGCAGCGGACGATGAAAGTCTAACGCCTCTGCGGTAGCCAGTTGCATCCAGTCCCGAATCAGTGACTGATCTTCCCCGGATACGTTCGACAACCCCAGACGCGCGCCCATCAAACCTGAGAACCGGGCGTTGTAGTGTTCGGCAAAGCGACTCAGGCTGTCGCGCAAGGCACCCTGGTCGGCGATGCCCGCCAGGGCCTGGGCCAGGCATTGCAGGTTCCAGAAGGCAATGTCCGGCTGCCGGTTGTAGGCGTAACGACCGCTGGTATCGGTGTGGTTGCAGATAAAGCCGGGTTGCAGGGCGTCGAGAAAGGCGTAGGGGCCATAGTCGAAGGTATCGCCGATGATGCTCATGTTGTCGGTGTTCATCACGCCGTGACAAAAGCCGGTGCTCATCCAATGGGCGATCAGGTGGGCGGTGCGGGTAACCACCTCGTCGAAGAAGGCGGCGGTGGGGTCCGGGGCATCTTTGCAGTCCGGAAACAGGTGGGTCAGGCAAAACGCCAGCAAACGCTCCAGCTTTTCGGTCTGGCCGCTGAAGGCAAACCATTCGAAGTGACCAAAGCGAATGTGGGTTTTGGCCACGCGCAGCAGCATAGCGCCGTTCTCAAGCCGCTCGCGCATGACGGGCTCGTCAGACCCAATCAACGCCAGGGCACGGGTCGTGGGAATGCCCAGCCCGTGCAAGGCTTCACTGGCCAGCAGTTCGCGGACGGATGATCGCAACACGGCCCGGCCATCGCCGAATCGGCTGAACGGCGTTTTCCCGGCACCTTTGAGGTGAAAGTCCCAGTGTTGACCCTGGCCATCAACCCACTCTCCCAGCAGCAGGCCACGGCCGTCGCCGAGGTCCGGATTAAAAGTGCCAAACTGGTGTCCGGCGTATTTCTGGGCAATGGGGTCGGTGCCTTCCAGTTGGCCGTGGCCGGAGAAAGCGGCCAGCACATCGTCATCGGGCTGATTTGGCCAATTCAGCTCGCGTGCCAGGGGCTTGTTCCAGGCGACCCAGCGCGGATTCTTCACCGGTGTGGGTGTGACCCGGGCATAGGTGTCCGGCAGCTCCCGCTGATAGCGGTTGTCAAACTGCACGGTGGTAACCAGATCATCAGGCATGGGCGCTTAACCATTACGGACTATGGCAACGAGGATGGGGGGTATGGCAGGGAAGTCAAGCCAGGGGCGAGAGTGACAATTGGTGGTATTGGCGCTGTAGTGCAGTGGTGTCGCAGGGAAGGTTGGGGCGCGGGCAACAGGTCGGTAACCAGCCGTTGCGATACGTCGCTGCTTCGCCAGCCTGAAAGCAGAGCCGATCCCGTCGCGGATGAAGGGTAACCGGTTGGGGAAACAGCCTGCCTTGGCCGACTCAGCTGCCCACTGAGGAGTCCTTTGGGTCGTGCGAATCAGGTTCATAAAACCAGTATGTGGTCTTGGCGTCCTGCACCGGGTGCGTCCAATGCACCCCAGCTCGTCCTGAGCAATGAGTGCATTATGCAGTGGCCCGGGTGTCGGTAAAAGGCGTCATCGGTGACACCCCGTGTAGGAAATTGACTACAAAGGTCACCCTGCTTCGGTCAGTTGGGTGTTCAGCGACTGAATGCTGCGCGCCATGTTTTCGATCAGTGTCAGCACGGTATCCGGGTGGGATTTGATCAGCGAGATGAACTGGTCTTTGGGTACAGCTAATACTGTGCAGGGTTCGGCGGCGATTACCGTAGCTGAGCGCGGTTCGCCGGTGAACACAGCCATGGCGCCGAAAATCTCGTCTTTCAGTACCTCGCCTACCGGGGCCCCGGCCACGGTCACTTCAGCCCGGCCGGTCAGAATGGTGAACACCTCATGTGCCGGGTCGCCCTCGGCGATGATGGTTTCGCCGGAGGCAAAGTTCAGAAAGCCCGTTAGCGGTTGCTGGTCGGCTTCGCTCAGGTAGCGGCCGAAGGCGTGCATGAACAGGGCCGACAGAGAGATCAGGTAGCTGGTCCAGATCGACTGGCGCTGGCGGTTCTCCAGGCAATGTTGCAGCAGAACGTCAGCCGCGTAGGCTTCAAGTTCCACGGGGCCATCGCTGCTGATGCGAAATGAGGGTAGCTGGTAACAATCGGAAAGGCCGACCACATCACCGGGTTCGTAATAGAGGCAGTGACGTTCCTCCTGATGCCCCTGAAGGGTGCCACTGCGCAGAATGAACAGCGTTTCGCGGGTATGACTGGCGTACAGGTCGGTGACTGAGTCGAGCGACAATAACTGGCCTTCGGGCCGGTCTTCGAACAGCTTGTCGGCCAGAATTCTCAGGCGTTCCTGCAATTGATCGGCAACAGGCGACCGCTCACCCAGTAAAAGCATATACAATTCCTTCAAAGTCACTGCCATCAGTATAGCAATTGCCATGCCTCAGAACAGCCAGTCATTACCATCGGCCTTTGTGCTCAGCCGACACTGGTCGGAAAACGATCAGGGCATACAGCTGCGTTACTGGCTGAAGACGGGGGATCAGGTGCAGTGCTGGCAGGTAGCCAACCAGCGTTCTGTCTGTTTTATCCCGGTGGCTGAACGAGCGGCCTGGGGTCGGGTCTGGTCGGCCGTCGGGTCGGTGCCTGAAGTAGGCGATGCCGAGCTGAAACTGCTCAGTGGCGAACCGGTTGTACCCGTCTATTCCCTTCAGTTCAGCGCCCAGCGCAAGTGGGTTCGGCGCGGGCGCGATCAGCAACTGCGGGTCTGGGAAGATGACATTGTGCCCGCCGACCGTTTTCTGATGGAGCGGCTGATCACCGCCGGAGTGCAACTGGATGGCCAGCGGCCGCGGCCGGCCCGGGCCAGACCGACCCTTAGCGTACTGTCGCTCGATATCGAAACCGCCTGGTTTGTGCCGGGCAAGGTGCCAGACCTTTACAGCATCGCGGCGGTCACCGAAACCGCGAGCGCGGTCTGGGTCGTTGACCGGGGGCAGGAAAAGCCCGCCCAAACGGCCGACGATTTTCACTGGGTTGAGACACCGCGCGCCGCGCTAGAGGCCTTTTTCGACTTTGTGCATCAGACCGACCCCGATGTGCTGGTGGGATGGGCCGTGGTTGATTTTGATCTGTGGGTGTTACAGCAACATTGCGATCAGTTGGGTTTGCCACTGGCCATTGGCCGCAACCGGCAACCGGCGCGCTGGCAAGGGCGGGAGTCGGGGCGTCAGCGCATTGAGCTGGAGGGCCGCCAGGTCGTCGATGGCCCCGGCACGCTGCGCTCTGCAGCCTGGTCACTTGAAAGCTACTCGCTCGAGGCGGTTTCGCGCGCGCTGCTTGGGCGTGGCAAGGCCATTGCCGACAGCGACGACCGGGTCGGCGAAATCGAACGGCTCTATCGCGACGACCCGGTGGCGCTCTATACCTACAACCGTGAAGACGCCCAACTGGTGCTCGACATCTTCAAAACTGCCGATCTCTGGGGCTTTCTGATCGAACGGGCGCACCTGACCGGTCTGACACTGGATCGAATAGGCGCCTCGGCGGCTTCCTTCAGCTATGTTTACCTGCCTCGCTTGCACAGAGCCGGGCGCGTAGCTCCCTCGGTAGGCGATCAGCAACTGACCGAGCACAGCCCCGGCGGGTTTGTTATGGACAGCAAGCCCGGTCTCTACGACAACGTGCTGGTGCTCGACTTCAAAAGCCTGTACCCCAGCATCATCCGCACTTTTCTGATCGACCCGCTCGGTTTGCACCTGGGCCTGGAAGGGCCGGAGGCCGAGTCGGTACCCGGGTTTCTCGGTGCGCGCTTTCACCGCACCGGGCACTTATTGCCCGGTATTATCGATCAGCTCTGGCTGGCGCGGGATGAGGCCAAACAGGCCCGCAATGCACCGCTGTCTCAGGCCATCAAGATTCTGATGAACTCCTTCTACGGCGTGCTCGGCAGCAACCTGTGCCGGTTCTTTGATCCGCGCCTGGCCAGTTCGATTACCTTGCGCGGGCATCAGATTCTGAACGACAGTCGCGATTACATCGAACAGCAGGGGCATCAGGTTATTTACGGCGACACAGACTCAGTGTTCGTCTGGGTCGACCGCCATGCGGACCCGGAGGTGCTGGGCAATAAGCTGGCCAACCAATTGAACAGCTGGTGGCAGTCCCGCCTGCGCGACGAGTTCGACCTGGAATCTCACCTGGAGATGGAGTACGAAACCCATTACCACCGGTTTTTAATGCCCACCATTCGCGGACAGGAAACTGGCTCGAAAAAGCGCTATGCCGGCATGATCATGCGCGACGGCGAGCCCGAGCTGGTGTTCAAAGGTCTCGAGGTCGTGCGCTCAGACTGGACGCCCCTGGCTAAGACTTTTCAGCGCGAGCTCTACCGGCGGGTGTTTATGAAGGAAGATGTTACTCGCTTTGTAAAAGCCGAAGTGGCCGCCTTGCTTGCGGGCCAGCGCGATGAAGATTTGACCTACCGGCGCCGGCTGCGGCGGTCGCTGGCTTCCTACGAAAAACAGAAGCCACCGCACGTTCAGGCCGCATTGAAACGCAAGGAACGACAACCGCAGTGGAGCGGACGTGAAATCCGCTATCGCATGACGCTCAATGGCGTGGAACCCGAGCCGTTTATTGAGTCACCGCTCGATTACGACCACTACCTCGACAAGCAGCTGGCGCCCATTGCCGATGGCATTCTGCATTTTCTGGGGATGGACTTCGCGACGCTGGTGGATGAGCAGATGACGTTGTTTTAAATCAACCCAAAAACAAGGCTCCCGAACAGGAGCCTTGTTAGAATTCTGATGACGACGTTGAATCAGTTCACCAGGCTCACATTGATGTCCTGGCCCTGGCTGCGCAACGTAAAACTTTCCGGGCTGAAGGCGGTGAAGGTGTAGGTCAGCTGCACGGGCTCTACCGAACGTTGCATGCCGGTGCCGGCACCCCCTTCTTCAATGAACTCGGTAATGACGCTCAGGGTACGGTCTTCCAGGCGCCAGATGCCCTGGTAGTTGTAGATGGACTGGTCCGGGCGTGTCTGGGTGAAGCGTATCGCGCCGTTTTCCTGAATGCGGATGCGGGTTTCACCGCCGTCTGCGCCACGGCCAAACCAGGTGCCGTTAAGCTGAGCGGCATTGACTTCGATGGCCTCCTGACGCTGGCCACGAATGCTGACTTCCTCGGCCTGGGCATTGCGCGGTGGGCGGTCGCCGTAATGCACCGTGCCTTCTTCGTCGGTCCAGGTGTAAATCTTGCCTTCGGCCAGCGCCGGGCCAGCCTGGGCTGCAAGAAAGCCGACCAGCGCCACAACCAGTGCTGAGCGCGTCAGGCGGGAAGCTGTTAACAGCAAGCCTTGTTTCATGAGGATTCCTTAAACTGTGAGCATCGGCAGCAGTGTAGAGCATGCCAAACCGTTTCGATTAGTTTAACCCTCTGGCGCCCAGAAAGTGAATGTTTTGCTGTGACCCGCTCGACACTTCTCCCAATGGGTTGCTGGCAAGGGGCCATCCGTTGGCTGACGCCCCGGGTCAGTGGCCCAGAATGCGCTTGCGGCAGTCCAGCAATTGGGCTTGGTCTAGGCGGGCACCGGAGTGCTGAACCTTGACCGCCGAGGCCAGGCTCGCCAGTGCACCGGCGGTCTGGTAGCTGTGACCCTGCGACAGCCCATACATAAAGGCACCAGCGAAGGTATCGCCTGCTCCGGTGGTATTGATCGCCTTAACCTTGTGCGCCGGGATCTCAAAGCGGGTGTGGCCGTCGAAGGCAATGGCACCCTGGTCGCCGCGAGTCATCACCCATGTATCGGCCAGGTCATCCAGACTCGACAGCGCGTCTTCCAGATCCGGCTTATGGCTCCAGATGCGCGCTTCTTCTTCGTTGCAAAACAGCAGGTCACAGCGGTCGCTGAGCAGTTCGGTCATTTCCTCACGGCACAGGCGCACCACGGCCGGGTCGCAGAAGTTTACAGCGATCTTCTTGCCCAGCTTGCGTGCCCGGTTGCGACAGGCGAGGGCTGCCTGGTGGCCCAGGTTGGAGATGGACAGGTGCCCTTCCAGAAACAGCCAGTCGGCCGCAGCCAGGGCGTCGAAATTGACGTTGTCGATGCCAATGTCGTCGGTAATGCCGATGTAGGTGTTCATGGTTCGTTCGGCGTCCGGTGTCACCATGATCAGGCAGACGCCGGTATGGCCGTCTTTGACGCGGTCGTGCGGGTCGGTGGTTACGCCGGAATCCGTCAACTGCTGAATATAGAAGTCACCGTCGGCGTCATCGCCCAGTCGACAGGAGAAGTGGCACTTTGCCCCCAGTTGCGCGCTGGCGGTCAGGCTGTTGGCGCCACTGCCGCCGTTCATGCGTTTGAGCAAGGTGCCTTCGCGCGAGGCGGCGGTGCGCAGTGTGCGGCTGCGTTCAAAATCAATCAGGGTCCGGTGCGCCTTGGCCACACCCAGGGTGGCCAGAAAGGCCTCGTCGACGCTGTATTCTTCGTCTACCAGCGCCTGGCCGACGGCGTAAATATCAAGATGACTCATTCGCATAACTGCCTGTTAGTCCGGTGGGTACCGGAGAAATAACGAACGGCCAGCGTCTGTCAGTCAACGTCGGCGACCGGGTGGGGCGGGGCAGTGTACCGATCCTGATCATTCAGTCAAATCCTCCAAATTGTTTTTACGAGTGTGATGTAGCAGACGATGCGGCGTTTACCTCAGAGACTAGCGGCGGGTGCCGGGTATGCCCCTGTGGGGTAGTCCGCAACAAGGATGTTGCGGCCTAGGCTCCATGGATGGATTAACGCCGACCCCACAGGGGCATACCCGGCATCTGCCGCGGGCCAAAAGCTAGAGTTGACCCGAACTCCGAGGCTTGAATCGTAAGTACACTTGGGCAGACGGTAAATCTGCCAACAAGGCCAAAGACAGCGACTGTTTCGCCCTTTATACTCCCGCGCCATGGCAAAGAAACCAACTCGATCCCGCTCCGGCAGCACTCGCCGCAGCGCAGCACCCAAACCCCGTTCCAGCCGAAGCAGCAAGGCTCGCAAACAGAGCCGGGGCGCTCTGTGGCGCTGGCGTTTATTGCAGTTAAGCATCATTGGCGCAGCCGTGCTGATCGCCTGGATGTTCTATCTGAACGCCGTGGTGCGTGAACGCTTTGAAGGGCAACGCTTTACCGTGCCGGCCCGGGTGTACAGCGAAGCCCAGGAGCTTTATGCCGGAGCGCCGGTCAGTGCCGATCAGGTCGAGTCCCTGTTGCAGGCGCTGGGGTACCGGCAAACGGGCGATCTTGGTCAGTCTGGCCGGTATTTGCGTCGCGGGCAAACCCTCTCGGTACACACTCGCAGCTTCGATTTCTGGGACAACCCGGAGCCCGCCCGGCGCCTTGAACTGGATTTCAGTCAGGGCAGTCTGGCTAATATGGTAACCACTGCCGGGCAACCGGTTTTGGTCGCCCGTCTCGACCCGCTGTTTATTGGTCAGATTTACCCCGGCAGCGGGGAAGACCGCTTGCTGTTACCGCTCGATGAAGTGCCGCAATCCCTGATTGATGGCCTCATTGCGGTGGAAGACCGGCGTTTCTATCAGCATTGGGGCATCTCACCGGTCGGCATCGCCCGCGCGCTCTGGGCCAATGTCACCTCGGCCTCCATTGCCCAGGGTGGCAGTACATTAACCCAGCAACTGGTCAAGAACATGTATTTGACCGCCGACCAGACACTGTGGCGCAAGGGTAATGAGGCGCTGATGGCCTTGTTGATGGAGTGGCATTACAGCAAGGAACAGATACTCGAAGCCTACATTAACGAGATCTACATCGGTCAGCAGGGGCGGCGGTCTATCAACGGCTTTGGGTTGGGCGCTCAGTTTTTCTTCGGCAGCCCGCTGCGCTCGCTCAACATTCATCAGCAAGCCCTGCTGGTGGGGCTGATCAAGGGGCCATCCTACTACAACCCACGGCGCAACCCGGACCAGGCCATGGCCCGCCGCAATGTGGTGTTGTCGGTCTGGCGTGAAGCCGGGGTGATTACTCAGGCTGAATACGATCGCGCCCTGGCGTCTGGTCTGGACATCAGCGACGTACCCGGCGATGCCAGTTACCCGGCCTTTATGGATCTGGTGCGCAGGCAGCTCGACCAGGGCTACCGGCGACAGGACTTACTGGCCGAAGGGCTGACCATCTTCACCACCCTCGATCCACTGGCGCAAAACCACCTGGAGACCGTGTTGCCCAACGGCCTGGCTGCGCTGGAAACCAGCTACAACCTGAATAATGACACCCTGGAGGGGGCGGCCATCGTAACCCGGCCTTCCACCGGGGATGTGCTGGCGATTACCGGTGGCCGCAAACCCGAATTGGCTGGTTTTAACCGGGCGCTGGATGCACGCCGTCAGGTAGGCTCGCTGATGAAACCGGCAGTTTATCTGGCTGCGCTGGAAGCGGGCTACACCCTGGCCACACCGGTCAGCGATGCACCGGTGCAGGTGGCGTCGGCCGATGGTGATCTGTGGGAGCCCCGAAATTTCGATATGGACAGCCACGGTTCACCGCTGCTGGTGGACGCCTTTTCCAACAGCTATAACCAGGCGACGGCGCGGCTGGGCATGGAAGTGGGCCTTGCCGAGGTGTTCGATGTTATCGACCGGCTGGGGGTAAGTGAACGCTTGCCCGCCGTCCCATCGGTGATGCTGGGGGCCGTGGATTTGTCACCTTTTCATGTCGCCCAGATGTACCAGACCATTGCGGGTAATGGCTTCTACAGTCCGCTAAACGCCATTCGCGCTGTGGTGCACCCGAATAACGGCGTGCTACAGCGTTTTGACCTTCAGGTAGAACAACGATTTGCGCCCGAACAGATGTACTTGATCCAGGAGGCCCTGCACCGGGTCACCCTGGAAGGCACGGCGCGCAGCTTGCAGTGGCGATTGCCACAAAGCTGGTGGCTGGCCGGCAAAACCGGCACCACCGACGACAACCGGGATGCCTGGTTTGCCGGCTACAGCAGCGATCGCCAGGCGGTAGTGTGGGTTGGTCGCGATGGCAACGAGCCAACGCCACTGACGGGTTCGAGCGGGGCCTTGCCTATTTGGGCTGACATTATGGCCGGGTTGAAACCCAATCAGGAGCGGCGCGGGCAGCCGGCTACCGTGGTTCGGGTGCCGGTGAATGCGCAGGGGGCTCAGGTCAGCGAACGCTGTGATAACCAGCGGGTATTGCCCTTTTTAGCCGGTTCAGAACCCCCCGAACGGCGTGGTTGCTCTGGCAGCCCCGACCCGTCCAGCGAAGACGAAGGAGGTGGCTGGTGGCAACGGCTGTTCAATTAAAATACCGGGGCCGGGTTTGTTCCTTTTATGGGCGTTTGGTTTGGGTGTTGCTCACTGTGTTCTGGTTTTCAGGGTGCGTTTCGGTACCGGTAGAGCAGCCCGATGATCCCCGGCTGAGTACCTGGGAACGAAAGGAAGAACGGGTCGGTCAGCCTATCGAAACCCCCATCGCCACTCGCAGCAGCCTGGTGGATTCACTGCAGCGTTCAGCGCATGAACGGGCGGCTGTTGGCCAATGGGATCAGGCCGAAGCCCTGCTATTGCGGGCATTGCGCATCGAACCCCAGGCAGCAGACCTGTATTTGCAGATGGCTGAACTCAAATCCCGCCAGGGAGATACTGCCGGCGCCACGCAGATTGCGCGCAAAGGCCTGACCTATGCGGAAGCGGGCAGCGAACTTGCGGCAGGTTTACAGCGGTTTGTTCAGCCCGAGTGACTGAACAGGCCGCAGCCGAAAGGCTGCGGCGCGGTGGTTCAGCGGTTAATGTAAGGCAGGCGGTTTTCGTCGATCCCGAAGCAGGCGACGGAAGATTCGCCGCTCTTGTCTTTCAACACCGGTGTCTCAACCTTGCAGCGTTCATTGGCAAACTCGCACCGGCCGTGAAAGGCACAGCCACTGGGCGGGTTCAGCGGAGAAGGCAATTCACCGGTCAGCCGGATTTTGTCGATCCGGTGTTCAGGGTCGATGCGCGGTGTTGATGACAGCAGTGCCCGGGTGTAGGGGTGTTGGGGGTGTGTGAAGATGTCTTCGGTCGCACCGTACTCCACCACTTTACCCAGATACATCACCATGACTTTATCGGCAATGTGCTCGACCACCGACAAATCGTGAGAGATGAACACGTAAGCCAGATCAAGCTCTTGCTGCAGGTCCATCATCAGGTTCAGCACCTGCGCCTGTACCGACACGTCCAGGGCCGACACCGGCTCATCAGCCACCACGACCTTGGGATTCATCATCAACCCCCGAGCGATGGCGATACGCTGGCGTTGCCCACCCGAGAACATGTGCGGGTAGCGATCGTAGTGTTCAGGCTTCAGTCCCACTTTCTGCAACAAATTCAGGGCGCGCTCTTTGCGCTCTGCCTTGGTCAGCTTGCCGTTAATCACCAATGGCTCTTCCAGAATGGACCCGACTTTCTTGCGCGGGTTCAGCGACCCGTAAGGGTTCTGGAAAATAATCTGAATGCGCTGGCGCAATTCCTTGCGGGTTTCCCGGTCCAGAGTCAGCAGGTTTTTGCCTTCGAAGTTCAGCTCGCCTTCGGTGGGCAGCTCAATCATGGTCAGCAAACGCGCCAGGGTTGATTTGCCACAGCCGGACTCCCCGACGACGGCCAGTGTTTTGCCTGCTTCAACGGTGAAATTAACACCATCCAGAGCTTTGACCAGGCCCGGTGGTTTCATGAACCCCTGTTTGACCGGGTAGTGTTGCTTGAGGCCGATACCGCTCATGATCGGTGGTTTAGCCGCTGGTGTTTCGGAAGATTGTTGGGTCATTGGCTGTTCACTCATACCGTGGGCCTCCCGGCTTCATCCAGCGGGTAAAAACATTTCACCTGACGACCTCGCGGGCCATATTGCTCAGGTTCTTCGGCCCGGCAACGATCGGTCACATAAGGACAGCGCGGGTTCAGCAGGCAACCCTGTGGCCGGTCGTTGGCGCCGGGTACAACACCGGGCAGCGCATTCAACCGGTCTTTACCTTCAGACGACTCAGGCAGGGAGTTCATCAGTGCCTGGGTGTATGGGTGTTTGGGTGCCTTGAAAATGTCGCTGGCCGGTCCGGTTTCAACGATTTGTCCGGCATACATCACCACCACCCGGTCAGCGGCTTCGGCGACTAATGCCAAATCGTGGGTGATCAGCATCAGGCCCATCTGTTTCTCGCGCTGCAGCTTGAGCAACAGTTCGATGATTTGCGCCTGGATGGTGACGTCCAGTGCGGTAGTGGGTTCATCCGCGATCAGCAATTTCGGATCGCATGCGATCGCCATGGCGATCATGACCCGTTGGCTCATGCCGCCAGAGAGTTGATGCGGGTAGTTGTTGATGCGGCTTTCCGGTGCTGGAATACCAACCTGGCGCAGCAAGTCAATGGCCTTGGCCTGGCGCTCTTTTTTACTGCCACCCTGATGAACTTCAATGGCCTCCATGATCTGATTGCCCACGGTGTAGCTGGGGTTCAGGGAGGTCATTGGGTCCTGAAAGATCATCGAGATTTCGTCACCGGTGATCTTGCGCCGGGCCTTTTCATTTAAGGTTTGCAAGTCGGTGGTTTTGAAACGCAACTCGTCGGCGGTTACCCGGCCGGGGAAATCAATCAGCCCCATCAGTGCCAGGGATGAGACGCTTTTGCCCGAGCCGGATTCCCCGACAATGCCCAGCACCTCGCCTTCCTCAACGTGAAAGCTGACACGATCGACGGCTTTGAACGGATTGTCTTTGGTACCAAAGGCCACCGACAAGTTATGTACAACCAGGAGGCTTTTATCAGTCTCTGTCATGTCGGTCTCCTATTGTTTCAGTTTCGGGTCGAGGGCATCGCGCAGGCCATCACCCATCAGGTTAAACGCCAGAACGGTCATCAGAATGATCAGCCCGGGGAAGGTCACAACCCACCAGGCGCTCTGAATGAATTCACGAGCCGTGGCCAGCATTGACCCCCATTCCGGCAGCGGTGGCTGGGCGCCGAGACCGAGGAAGCCCAGTGCCGCCATGTCGAGAATGGCGTTAGAGAAGCCGAGCGTCGCCTGAACGATCAGCGGGGCCAGGCAGTTCGGCAAAATAACAATAAACATCAGGCGTAAAGCACCTGCGCCCGCCACGCGGGAAGAGATCACATAGTCCTTGTTGATTTCTGTCAGTACCGAGGCACGGGTCAGCCGCACATAGTGCGGCAGGTACACCAGTGACAGCGCCAGCCCGGAGTTGACGATGCTGGGGCCGAGAATCGCGACAATGGCAATGGCCAGCAGCAGGGCAGGCATCGACAGCAGGATGTCGGCAAAGCGCATGATGGCGACATCGACAAAGCCGCCAAAATAACCGGCAATCAGCCCCAGGCAAATACCCAGTACGAGCGAGACCGTCACAATCACCAGACCGATCAGCAGCGAGAGGCGCGCGCCGTGAATCAGCCGCGACAGAATGTCCCGGCCTACACCGTCGGTACCCAGCCAGAACTGGGCGTTGCCGCCCTCGGCCCAGGCCGGGGGCACCAGAATGAAGTCCCGGAACTGTTCATGCGGATGATGCGGTGCGACAAAATCGGCAAAAACCGCCAGAAAAACGATAAAGACGATAAAACAGAGGCCAATCAAGGCGCCCCGGTTCTGTATAAAGTACGACCAGAATTCGGCAAACGGTGTTTGTGGCACGCGCACCGTCGTCTGGGTTTCGGAAGTCATTGTCATGTGCTGGCTCCTTACTTGCTGTGACGTACGCGCGGGTTAACCACGCCGTACATGAGGTCGACCAGCAGGTTGACCAGAATGATGATGGTGGCAATCAGCAGCAGGCCGCCCTGAACCACGGGGTAGTCCCGCCGACCGATTGATTCGACCAGCCATTTGCCGATGCCCGGCCAGGCGAAAATCGTTTCGGTCAGAATCGCACCGCTGAGCAGTAAGCCGACTTGCAGGCCCATCACAGTGATGACTGGAATCAGGGCATTGCGCAAAGCGTGCTTGACGATGATGCGCCGCTTCGACAAGCCTTTGGCCCGAGCGGTCCGAATATAGTCTTCACCCAGTACCTCGAGCATGGAGGAACGAGTCATGCGAGCGATAACCGCCATAGGGATGGTGCCGAGTACAATGGATGGCAGCACTAGATGGCTCAACGCCGAGATAAAGGCACCGTCTTCGTCCGATAGCAACGTATCGATCAGCATGAACCCGGTTACTTCGTCGACCCAGAACATAACGTCCAGCCTGCCAGAAACCGGTGTCCAGCCGAGGTTGACGGAAAACAATAGGATCAACAGCAGGGCCCACCAGAAAATCGGCATTGAATAGCCAGTGAGCGAGATGGTCATAACGGTGTGGTCGAGCAGCCCGCCACGCTTGATAGCTGCGAGGATACCCAGGGTAAGGCCGGTGATGACTGCAAAAATGGCGGCGCATACCGTCAGTTCAATGGTCGCCGGAAACAGTGACATAAACTCTGACATAACCGGCTGGCGAGTCACATAGGAGGTGCCCAGGTCACCCTGAAGTACATTGCCCAGATAGATGAAATACTGTTGCCAGATCGGCTTGTCCAGGCCCAACATGGCCTCAAGTTCCGCCCGTTGTTCAGGCCCGAATCCGCGTTCGCCCCCCATGATGGTGATCGGATCACCGGGGATCAGATAAATAAGCGCAAAGGTGAAAAGCGATACCCCGATGAAGGTGGGTATCACCATGCCCAGACGGCGTAATAAAAATTGTAGCATTGAGTCTATTCTCCAACCTGAAATGGGTGCTTGGCCATTTCGGGAATGAAACCAGAGGGTCAGGCGAGCTGGTTTCTGCTTTATACAATGAACCGGGGATCACGGCCCGGAGCAGTGCTTGAGCCGGTACCGGGTAGGTGCCGGTGCCTGCATCACCCAGCGGTGACGGCAGCGGTTATTAAACAAGAAAGGGCGGCAGATGGTCTGCCGCCCTGATAGAGACGTCTTAACTGTCAGGTGTTGACTCAGTCTGCGAGGCTAACCCCGTAGAACGAGTGCGAACCGAACGGGCTCATGACGTAGCCCTGAACTTCAGGACGAACTGGCTCGAAGACCACCGAGTGAGCAATGGTGATCCAGGGCGCTGCAGCCTTGAATACGACCTGAGCTTCTTCGTACAGAGCGGTCCGCTCTTCTGTGACGGGTGTACGCAGAGCCTGGTCAACCAGAGAGTTGAACTCTTCGTCACACCAGAACGCACGGTTACCACCGGTTTCAGCCGCCTGACAGCCCAGCAGGGTGTTCAGGAAGTTATCCGGATCACCGTTGTCGCCGGTCCAGCCAAGCATCATGGTTTCATGTTCGCCATCCTGGGTGCGCTGCAGGTACTCGCCCCACTCGAAGGATACGATTTCAGCGTCAACACCGACAGCTGCCCAGTCTGCCTGAATCAGCTCGGCCATACGGCGAGCGTTCGGGTTGTAGGGACGCTGTACAGGCATTGCCCAGATGTCGGTTTCGAAACCGTCCGGGAAGCCAGCTTCGGCCAGCAACTGACGGGCGTATTCCGGATCGTAGTCATAATCGACGACGTTTTCGTTGTACGACCACATGGTTGGTGGGATCGGGTTTTTGGCAACCTGGCCAGCACCCTGATAGACCGCATCCAGAATCGCTTCTTTGTTGGTTGCGATGTTCAAAGCCTGACGAACGAGGTCATTGTCGAACGGGGCTTTCTGGGTGTTAAAGGCCAGATAGCCGACGTTCAGGCCAGGCTGGGACAGTACATTGATGTTCGGGTCATCTTGCATAGCCTGAACATCAGACGGGTTCGGGTACACCATGTGGTGACATTCGCCGGCACGCAGCTTGGCATAACGAACGCTGGCATCAGGAGTAATGGAGAACACCAGGCGCTCGATATCAGCCGCACCTTCCCAGTAGGCATTGTGACGCACATAGCGAATCACAGAGTCTTTACGATACTGAGCCAGAATGAATGGGCCGGTACCGATCGGCGTAATGTCGACCTGGTTCGGGGTGCCCGCATCCATCATCGCATCGGCGTATTCGGCCGAGTGAATGGAGGCGAAGTCCATGGCCAGATTAGCCAGGAAGGTGGCATTAGGGGCGCTCAGCTGAAAGACAATGGTGCTGTCATCGGGTGCGGTGATCGACTCGATTGCATCGGCCATGCCCATGTAACCAAAGTAGGCGTAATCCTGGTTGCTGATGCCGTGGAATGGATGACCTTCATCCATCTGGCGCTCGAAACTGAACAGCACGTCTTCTGCGTTGAAGTCACGGCTCGGACGGAAATCTGAACGCGCGTGGAACTTGACGTTTTCACGCAGGTTAAAGGTGTAGGTCAGGCCATCGTCTGAAATTTCCCAGGTCTCAGCCAGACCCGGTACGACTGCCGTGCCGCCACGCTCAAATTCCACCAGGCGGTTGAACATGGTGCGCGAAGACGCGTCAAAGGTGGTGCCAGACGTGTAGAAAGCCGGGTTAAAGCCTTCAGGGCTCGCTTCCGAGCAATACACAAAGGTGTCCGCAGCAGCGGTAGACGCCATTGCCGTGGCAAGTGCGGCGCCGGCAAAGAGTGACAGACTTTTCTTCATTGTTATTTCTCTCCTTTTATTATGTAAGCCGCTGTTGATCATGACTATGTTCATCAGCGGCCTTTGACCCGTCGCTCTGTGAGGAAGAGCGCCGGGGAACCATCGCTTCAGCAAGAATGAGACCACGCCGAGGCACAGGCTGACAGTTGGTGTTGCAGCCACCGTACGGGTTCCCGCAACCCGCGCGGGTCAGGCTTTGGCGTGTACCTTACACGTCAAATCAGAACCGACCCCAGTGGTCGATATAACCGTACTTATGGTCAACTGTGGTGCTTGAGCATAAAGCAGGGTTTAAAATAGGGCAACCAGTCAGGAAATGCTAAGTTTTTCCGGGTACCGTCACGTCAGATTGCCGCATTTATGTCTCAAAGCTGTAAAAGTTAAGGGGCTCTGGAGTGTTTTAGCGGCCAATTTTCGACTAAGGTTAAAAGGTCCGGGATGTGGTCCGCACTTTGCTTTGTCTGAGACGGGACGAGGCAGGGGTAAACTGGCAGCATTGAATTTTTGGCCAAAGTGGCGAAGATTCATGCTAATTAGAGCGGGTTTACAGGGTACTGGCCCCCCGGATACGGAACCGACATTGCGAAACGTTGCAGTGATTGGGACCATGGTCACCCCTCAGTCGGTAACGACGCTTTGGTGACTTTGCAGTAACAGCGCTCTGTTAGTGGTGTTTTGAATAGGGCGCACAGCGTTCAAGAGGCGAATCCATTGCGGAATCAAACATTGCATCAAGCATCGGCCCCGTCCTGCCATCTTTTTTCGGGTGTTGCCATGGCCGATGCCTGGACCAGCCAGCGCGGTTTCTATGCTGCCTCCCGGCACGCGCTGAGCGAATGGTTTAACGAGTAGCCTTGCTCACGCTGGTCTGGCTGTCGCGAAACAGGCCGGTGAATCCTCCGAAGTCAAGCGCATGTCGCACAACCACAACCCCGGGTGCGATTATGTTTTGCATTGGCCCCCGGGCTTATTCAAAATGCCAGCAACAAAAACGCATAAAAAGTAATCAGTTCTGCCGGCCTCAGATGTCCAGTGCCACCAAAGCACAGACATTCGGCAGGTACCGCAGGCAGGAACGGATCAGGAGACCACAATGGGTCAGCAAGTAGCCCCGCTGATAGCCACCGACATACACAAGTGTTTTGGTGAGCTGGAAGTCCTCAAGGGCATTTCACTGGAAGCGCACAAAGGCGATGTTATTTCCGTCATTGGGTCTTCCGGGTCGGGTAAAAGTACCTTTTTGCGCTGCATCAACATGCTTGAGATCCCTACTTCAGGTGACATTCAGGTGCATGGTGAGAAAGTGGCGTTCAAGACCAACCGTCGCGGTGAGCGTGAACCTGCCGACATACGACAGGTTGAAAAGATGCGTGCCCAGCTGTCCATGGTGTTCCAGGGGTTCAACCTCTGGGCCCACATGACGGTGATGGAAAACATCATAGAAGCTCCGGTCCATGTGCTTGGCATCAGTAAGAAAGAAGCCATCGAGCGGGCCGAAGAGCATTTGAACCGGGTTGGCCTGTACGATCGTCGCAACTACTACCCGGCCCACATGTCGGGTGGCCAGCAGCAACGGGCCGCCATTGCCCGGGCGCTGGCAATGAACCCGGAGGTGATGCTCTTTGATGAACCGACCTCGGCCCTCGACCCCGAGCTGGTGGGTGAAGTGCTCAAGGTAATGCGGGCTCTGGCAGAAGAAGGGCGCACCATGGTGGTTGTTACCCACGAAATGGCGTTTGCCCAGGATGTCTCGAACAAGGTGATGTATCTGCACCAGGGCAAGATCGAAGAGTATGGCGACCCTAAAGAGGTGTTCACCAACCCGAAATCGGAACGCTTCAAGCAATTTATTGCACCGAATTACTGATTCCGGGCGCCGCCTTTAGCGGCGACTGGAGTGCATTGGCCGCACCGCATGTTGGGGCGGTTAACCAGTATGATCAGCGTTAGCTGGTATGGACACAGGATGTGTCCGGTATCCGATCGCGCCGGATACCAACGCAACCTGTTCGGTTGTGCCCAATATCATGGACGATGGGATGATGAAAGAGAGGCGGCGCAAGCCATCTCATACTAGGAATCAGGAACCACCTGATCGAATGACAACACTGGAGTCAACCATAATGAAAAAAACGTTAATTGCTGTTGCGGGTATGCTCGCAATGACCTCTGCCGTATCGGCCGAAAGCTGGGACACCATTCGTGTGGGCGTGGATGCACCTTACCCGCCGTTTGAATACCGTGCCCCCGATGGTGAACTGACCGGTTTCGAAATTGAACTGGGCAATGAAGTGTGCCAGATCGTATCCGGCAACGACTGTGAGTGGGTTGTTCAGGCATGGGACGGTATTATCCCGGGTCTGCTGGCTCGCAAATACGACATGATTTTCTCATCCATGTCGATCAACGAAGAGCGCCAGAAGCGCGTTCTGTTTTCAGACCCTTACTACACAACTCCCTCTGCGTTTTTTGCACCGGATGGCAACGGCTTTAACCCCGACAGCAGCGACGGCAAGCGCGTTGGTGTTCAGCGGGCCACCATTCAGGACACCTACGTCACTGAATTCCTGACCGATGCTGAAGTGGTTCGTTACACCACCGCTGACGACATGATTGTTGACCTGCAAGGCGGCCGTCTGGACGCCATGTTCATCGATGCCCCGGTTGGCATCGAAATGCTGGAAGGCAACGATGAAGTATCCCAGGTTGGCGATTTCATCAAGGAGCCGACACGCATCTTTGGTGAAGGCGTCGGCGCTGCATTCCGTAAGCGCGATACCGCTCTGGAAGAGCAAGTCAGTGCGGCACTTGAGCAACTGAAGAACGATGGTACCTACGACACCATCATGCAGAAGTATTTTGACATCGACATCAAACTGTAACGAACTCGTCTGACAAGACGTTTTCATTTTGTGTTTGTGCGAAGGGCCGGTGTCAGCCGGCCCTTCATGTGTTGCTCGGCCTGCTTCACAGGGTGTCAGTCCGTTAACAGGATTGAATGATGCTGTTGCGTAGGCAGACCAAGCAACTCAGTAAAACAACAACCAACGAAGAGTAACGCCTGTGTTTGATTTCGAAGGCTATGGCCCTTCCATATTTGGTGGCGCCATCATTACGTTGGAGCTGGCTGTCTTCTCGCTGGTTCTGGCCGTGTTTCTCGGTTTAATGGGTGCCTGGGGCAAAATGTCCCACAACCGGCTGGCGAAAGGAGTCGCAACCTTTTATACCACGCTGATTCGTGGCGTACCCGACCTCGTCTGGATGATGCTGCTGTTCTTTGGTGGACAGATCGCCCTGAACAGCATTCTGGACTACTTGAATTATGATTTGGGGTTCAACCTGCCATACCCCCAGTTCAATGAATTTACTGCGGGCGTACTGACCATTGGTTTTATTTTTGGTGCCTATATGTCCGAGACGTTTCGCGGTGCCTTTATGGCAGTTGAACATGGCCAGATTGAAGCCGGCAAAGCCTACGGCATGAGCGGCTGGAAAGTATTTTCACGCATCATGTTTCCACAGATGATGCGTCACGCAATTCCCGGCATTGCCAACAACTGGCAGGTTCTGTTGAAAACGACTGCGCTGGTGAGTGTGATCGGTCTGGCAGACATGGTGAGGCTGGCCAGTGAAGCCGCAAAATCGACCGGATCACCCTTCAAATTCCTCATACCCGTTGCCATTGTTTACCTGGCCATCGCCGCTCTCTCCGACATCATTTTCAAATTGCTCAACAACAAATACAGCGCTGGCGTTGTTAAGGGAGGCAGCTGATCATGGATGCATTGATTGCCTTGCTCGAACAGAACGATATTTTTACTCCCGCCACTCTGATGCAGTATTGGGGCGGGTTGGTGACAACGGTCCAGCTGGTATTCCTGTCGCTCATCATTGGTCTGGTCATCGCGTTGCCGCTGGCCATTATGCGGGCGTCCGACAACCCCTGGATCAGCCGTCCGGTTTGGGTCTATACCTACGTATTTCGGGGTACACCCTTACTGGTACAGCTGTACATGATCTACTACGGGGTCACGCTGATTGACGGTATTCAGGATACCTTCTGGTGGGAAATCTTCCGGGGTGCCTTCTACCCGGCGCTGATTGCCTTTGTTCTGAACACGGCGGCTTACACCACTGAAATTTTCCGCGGCGCCATCGAGGCAACACCGCGGGGTGAAATTGAAGCCGCCAAGGCCTATGGCATGAGCTGGGCCAGAAGAATGCGCCGCATTGTGCTGCCCAGTGCCTTCCGCCGAGCCATTCCGGCGTACAGCAACGAAGTGATTTTCATGTTGCACGCCAGTGCCATTGCATCGGTCGTGACCATCATTGATTTGCTGGGCGCTGCCCGTAATATTTACGCGCAATACTATGCGCCATTTCCAGCCTTTATCTTTGTCGCCTGCATCTACCTGATACTGACCTTCGGTATTCTGGGTGTATTCAAGCAGCTGGAAAAACGTCTGCTGGGGCATTTGCGCCCGCGCTGACGGTTATTGAGCGTGCCGACAACTATCTGAAACCAGGCCGCCTATGCGGCCTTTTTTGCAATTCACCGGAGACAACCATTCCATGTTCGGGGCTCATACCGATTTTCTGCAGCACACCCTGGCAACGGCCGACGACACCGTCAGCCCCGAGTTTTCTATTCTGTCAGCGGGTACCGAAGTTACCCTGCTCGACTGTGGCGTGTTGCGGGTTGAGCCGAATACGGCTTGTGACACATCGGTCGTTATTTCCTGTGCCGTGCACGGCAACGAAACCGCTCCCATTGAGCTGGTGCGCGACATCGTACGGGATATTCTGGAAGAGGAGCAAAAAGCCGGGCAACGGGTGCTGTTCATTATGGGCAACCCCTGGTCAATGAACATCGCCCAGCGCTTTGTTGAGGTCAACATGAACCGCCTCTTCGCCGGTGACTGGCAGCAGTACGACACCACACTGAAAGAAGTAAAACGTGCTGCCAAGCTGGAGGCCTACGTTGCCAATTTCTTTGCTGAAGAGCCGGTAACCGTCACCAAACGATTCCACTACGATCTGCACACCGCCATTCGGGGGAGTAAGCGAGAACGCTTCGGTATTTACCCTTATGTCGAAGGGCGCGAGCTGCCTGCCAGTCAGCGAGCGTTTCTGGCGCGTTCTGACATAGATACCGTTCTGCTGCAGCAGAAAGAAGCCAACACCTTCTCCTCTTTCTCATCGCTGCGCTACGGCGCCGAGAGTTTCACGCTGGAACTGGGGTCGGTCAAACCCTTTGGCGAAAACGACCTCAGCCGCTACAGTGGCATCGACTACGCGTTACGTGAATTGGTGGCTGGCGAACCCCTGCCAGCCGAACCCAAGCGACCGGTCACCGAATTCGAAGTGTGCCATTCCATAGACGTTACCAGTGACACCTGGGAGTTCTTCATCCCGGACGATGCGCTCAACTTTACCGACTACGACCCCGGAACTCTGATCTGGCGCGATGGCGACCAGGAATACCGGGTGGGCGACGAACCCGAATACATTGTGTTCCCCAACCCCAAAGTGCCGGTGGGCCAGCGTGCTGGTTTGATGCTGAAAGCCAGGCGCTAACTCGGGTACCACCTCACTTTTCGACGTTCGAGTCTGGGAGGCAATGGCCCGCACCGAATGCCGGATGTGCCCCTGTGGGGTCGGCGTGGATCCGTCCGTGGAGCCTAGACCGCAGCATCCCTGCTGCGGACTACCCCACAGGAGCACACCCGGCACTCGCTGCTAGTCTCCCAGCTTAGGTTAACCCTGATTAAAACCCGATCATCCAGTAAGGCACCAACGGTGGCACGAGAAAAGCCGTTACTACCCCGGTTAAACTCATCGAAAGCCCCGCGAAAGCACCGCAGGTCGCTGACTTTTCGAACGCCTGGGCGGTGCCGAAGCCATGGGCAGTGAGGCCCAGCACGTAACCGTACAGAGCATGATCGTCCAGTTTGCAGAGACGCATCAGTGTAGGGATCATCAGCGTGCCGATAGCGCCAGTCAGTAACACCAGCCCGGCTGCCAGGGAGCCACTGCCGCCCAGGTTCTCGACCATGCCAATGGCGATCGGCGTGGTGATCGACTTGCCACTCATGCTCAGAGACAGGACATCATCGCTTGTGATCAGGTCCGACAGGATCACCGCGCTGCCGGCGGCTACCAGAGCACCGGTGAAACAGGCGACCAACAGGGGCATGGCCATTTTGCGGATCAGCGCCATGTTGTCGTGCAGTGGTACCGCCAGGGCCACGGTAGCGGGGCCGAGCAGGAAGTGGATCATCTGCGTATCGCGTTGATATTGCGGGTAATCCCAGCCGAGTAGGGTGATCAGCCCCATGATGGAGAAAATGCTGACGATCACCGGGTGCACCAGAGCCGACCGACCGGCCCGACGGTACAGTTGCTCCGCCAACAGGTAGATACCCAGTGTCATGCTGATGGCCAGCAACAGATCAATGGAGACACTCATGTGTTTTTAACCCGAAACAGACGAAAGATGCCGACCATGGCCAGGGCCGAGAGGGCGGTGCTGGCGGCGATGATCAGCAGCATCCAGTGACCGTTGGTCATCAGCCGGTCCCAGTGTTCAATCAGGCCTACGCCAGCAGGTACAAACAGCAGGGTCAGGTAGCGAATCAGCATTTTGCTGGCTTCGGCCACCGGTTTGGGCACCTTGCGGATGATGGTCAGGGTGACCCACAGCAGCACCAGCCCGACCACGTTGCCCGGAATTGGCCAGCCGATCCACTGCGATACCGCTTCGCCCGCGAGCCAATAGACCAGTAATACCAGAAAACCCAGAACCATCGTCTTACCCTTTAAACAGTCGATCCGGGGTCAGTGTGCCTGAAACCCGGTATCGGATCAGCGCAAATGCCGCAACTGATTGATTCACAGAATGAATTCCTCTCATCAAGCGCTTGCGCCCGCCGGGGGGAAGGGCGGTATAATGCGCGCCATGAGCAAATCCAAGAAAAGCACCGTCCACACAGGCGGTACCATCGCCCAGAATAAACGAGCCCGCCACGAATATCATATCGAAGAAAAGTATGAGGCCGGGCTGGTTCTGTTGGGCTGGGAAGTGAAAAGCCTGCGCGCAGGCAAGGCACAGCTGGTTGACAGCTATGTCATCTTCAAGGACAACGAGGCCTGGCTGATTGGTGCCCATTTTTCACCGCTGGAAGCCGCCTCAACCCACGTGATTGCCGATCCGACGCGCACTCGCAAGCTACTGCTCAATCGCAAGGAGATCGATAAAATCTCCCGCCAGTCCGAGCAGGATGGCTATACCGCTGTCTGTTTGTCCCTGTTTTGGAAGAAAAACAAGGTCAAAGCCGACATTGCCCTGGTAAAAGGCAAGAAATTGCACGATAAGCGGGCAACTATCAAGGAACGCGAATGGGGCCGGCAGAAACAGCGGGTGCTGAAGGCGTATAATACCTGACGCCTTCGTGTTAAACTGTACGGCCGTTGAAAGGGGCTTGAACTGTGTTGGTTCGGCACCATTTAACGGGTTGTAGAGAAGCTTGTATTAAGCGTTTTAGAAGAACAGGAAGAACCACCAGAGTTTGGTCATCACGGATGAATGACACACCAGTTTCGGGGGCGACATGGCTTCGACGCGGGTTACAAAGCTCAAGGTGCATGCCGAGATGGTAGCCAATCTCGTAAAACCAAAGCTGCAAACTCATAGTTGCAAACGATGACAACTACGAAGGTTACGCGCTAGCCGCATAATCCTTCAAACTGGACCCATTAACCGGTCCGGCGGTCACTGTCCTGTGCCTGAACGGGGCTGCTGACTGTCAATAATTCAGGATCGCAGTGTAAGGTTGTCTGGGCCGGAGCTGCTAAAACCTAATTCCAGGCTCCCCGAGTCGCACCTGTCCTTCGGTAACGGCAAGGGTAAATTAAAGAAGTGACTAAGCATGTAGGACCGAGAGTAGAGGGCTTGCGGACGCGGGTTCGATTCCCGCCGCCTCCACCAATACCGGGGCTGGTAATAACCAGCCCCACCCCCTTCAAACCCCGCTAGAATGCGGGTTCCAGACCAGAGCGCAGTTTTGCCAGTTGGTCTCGGAAAGTCTCCAAAGGTCTCCAGAATGGCACAAATTGGGCACAAGCCTGATTGGTGTCACGTCCATCAAGCTGATGGCCGCCTTCCTTGCCCGGCTCGTGACAAGGCTTCTGAAACAGACCGACACCCCCACCGAAGCACTCCAACAAGCCACACGGCTTGCAGAGTATCTAAACCTTACCGCACCCACCCCCAACCAGGGGCGCACGGCCGTCGGCTGCGCATCACGCCTGTCTGAGTCAGCCTGGTGGCGTCGACACTTAGAGCGGCACTATCGGCAGGCCATAGACAATAGCCACCGGGCATTAGGTCAGGTAAGGCACGGCTCAAGCCCCTACCTGGCTAAGCCCATCTTCAACGAATACCTCCACGCCCAGGAATTGAGCCAAGCCTATTTGGCGCGCACCTTTATCGAAAGTGAAGACGGTGAACGCCTGTCATTGGCTGAAGTCAGTGAGCATACGGTGTCTAACCCGGCGGTTCGGCGGGCGGAGCTGATGACCCGAGTGCGAGGCATGGAAGAATATGCTCAAGCCCATGACTGTGCGGGTCTGTTCATCACCTTAACCCTGCCGTCTGAGTTTCACGCTTCCCTAAAGAAAGGCTTCGTGAACCCCCGATACGATGGCAGCGACCCCAGAGCCGGAAACGATCACCTGGGCAAGTTGTGGTCCCTGATTCGGGCTAAAGTCCATCGAAACGACATCAACCCATTCGGCCTGCGAGTAGTTGAACCCCACCACGATGGCACCCCTCACTGGCATTTGATGCTGTTTACGCCAAGAGGGTCTGAGCAGTCCCTCGTGAGTATCTTCCGTGAGTACGTGCTCAAGGACTCAGAACGGCCGGATCTGTTAAAGCACCGCCTCAAGATTGTCCATATCGACCCCGCCCGGGGCAGTGCTGCCGGATACGTGGCCAAATACGTGTCCAAGAACATCGACGGCGCCAATTTGAAAACCGATCAGGCCGGGCGCCCCCTCCTTGATACACCAACCCGCATTCGCGCCTGGGCAAGCACCTGGCGTATCCGCCAGTTTCAAACGATTGGTGGCCCGGCTGTGGGCGTCTGGCGGGAATTAAGGCGTCTTCGGGATGGTCGGGGCTATGCCATGGGGGCCGCCTATGAAGCCGCTGACACCGGTGATTGGTTTGGTTTCATGGAGGCCATGCAGCAAAAGCAGCTATGTGGTGAAGGTCGTGGTGTGGAGCTGATGCGGGCACACACCGAAACCGTTAACCGGGTAACGGGTGAAGTGGTGACTTCATACACCAACCGGTTTGGTGAACCCCTGCGCGGAAAGGTCATTGGAGTGTGCAGTGGCATCTTACGACTTCCGACGCGGACACGGCATTGGCTGGGTCAACAATTCGAACCGCTGAAACTGATAGGGCTTGCCGGCGTAGCCGGCAACCCTGTCAGTTTCAGCGGTAACTTGGACTTGTGTAAATAACTGTACGGGACAGCCTAGATGGCGCAAATCATGGAATTACCCATAGACGGATTCACTCTTAAAGAGGCAGTGACCTACGTGAATTTTCCAGTTGCTGACAAGGCAAAGCCTGCTTCTGAGCGTTACAAAATAGCAGAGCTGGGAATCATCGTGGGTGTATTAACAATGAACGATGAAGTGGAGCTCATCATCAAAATAGCAGACGGAGTTGAGCAGCTAACCCGGTCTGAGTTCACGGCTAGATTTGAGGTCGTCAATGATTGAGCCAATTGCCGATTGGGAAGACACCTTTACTCCCCTGGAGCTGTTTTTGGCAGGGGGAGCACAGTTTCCTTTTTGGATCGCCTCATGGGCTTACGCTGAATATCACGGGCCTTCAAAAGTCCGAGTAACTGGCTGGCTCTTCATTGAAAAAGACGCGAAAGGCAGATGGGTTCAGCGTTCAAGTAAACGAAATCTGATGGGAACATCTGCTTTTGCTTGTGAGAGAGAAGGCCAGCCCGACACGGTTCTGGCGATTCACGACATTGAAACCAAAGGGTGGTTGTCACCCACTCACCAAGGAATTAATGAGATGGCGAAAAAATTGAGAGACGGCAAAACACCGGAGGATTTGATGAACCTTCATGGTGAAAAACTGGCATCGCTCCAGTGTTTAACCAGTAACTGGCTACTAGAAAAACCGGTATTTGAAATTACTGGGATTTCCTATCGATCACCTGAGCAATCCAAGGGTGTTCGCATGATGGATATCATTGAGCAAGAGCGGGCAGGGAAGCTGAACATGGATCAGCAGCTCAAACCCTTCCTTAAGGGTCGGGTCTACGACAAAGATGGTCGGTTGGCATTCGAAGAGCAACTGCTCGATATGCAATCCGCCCCTGTTTGGCAAGTTTACTCATTGCACGAGTAACAGTGCTCGTTCTTTAACAAGCAGCTTAAGACAATGCGTGCCGCCCTGATAGCGTCATATGATCAAATGTGAATATATGCTCAGGGCTGTATCGGCATGCACCAACAAACCTACCTTTCATTCCGTGTCGCTTTGTACCTGGTTCCACGTATACCTTTCCCTCGCAAATGGGGCATACCGCGGTATAGGATTTTATTCGGATAACACTTTTTGCCTTGGAGCCGCTTTTAGAAAAGCTATTCGGTTCTACCACCAGATAGGTTCTATCTATGAATTGGGGCGTAAGCCAGAACGGCGATTCAACGATCCCCTGATCACTGGCCTGGATGAATGGCCAAATAGCACTCAACACTATGGCAAAGACTGCTACCCCGGTGACTATCACCGCAGCCGCCAATTGCGGCATTTCAAGAACGACCGCAACTGAAGTCAGAATTCCAGTCAAAAAGATGATCACGAACGGGGCTAAACCAAACGACCACCTCACTGTGCTAGTCATTGCCAGCTCACCGAGTAGCTTTGATAAGCCGTGCATCTTAGGCATTGAGAACAGTTCGTATCTAATATTTGCCGTTTCATGCGTTCTATCGGTTATCTGAGGTGTTGGTACCGGCTCTAGCGGTTCTGTGTCCAGGCAGAGGTACTTTCGTTTGTCCTGTGTGCTCGACTTGATCCTTAACCGCTGTCGCTTATCTGCTTTGATTAAGGACCTATCTAGTGAAGGCCGGAGACTGTCTAGGATTTCTGTCAACTTCTTGAGGTGCCGGTTTACGAACCTTCTGGCGTCTTCCGTGCTGTCAGTTCGTTTTATCTGATCGGCAACGTCTTTGACCGTGAATATGATTTTCTCTTCCGGGACACCTTGCTCAATCATTGACCGGGTCATTTCGATTAGGGTCCGCAAAACTGCAATCGGTCTCGATTCCGGGTCCAAGTCTTCAATGTTTTCCAGTGTGCTAAGGGTCGCTTCTGCTACTGACAGAGCTTCAAAAGTGGCTGACTTGTTCATTCCTCATTTCCTTGAAACCCGCATGGTTGCTGATATGTGACCGGTACTTTACCGGTGCTTACCGGTCTAAACCGGCTCAGACCAGTGGAGACTATAACCGAACCCACACAGGAGCAACATATGGGACGGTTTGTCACGGTTAAACGGTACGCAGAGCTTTCAGGCTACTCAGAGGAAGCCATACGCCAAAAGATTAAGAAGGGAGTGTGGAGGCTGACTCAACACGTTCGCAAGGCACCAGATGGTCGTTTAATGATTAATGTAGAGGAGATTGAAAAATGGATCGAAAACTGCCCAGAGGCGTAACAGTGCGAGGCAACAGCCTGCAATTGAGCTTTTCTTACCAGGGACAGCGATTCAGGGAGTCACTACGAATGCCAGATACCAAGCCTAATATAAAGGCAGCTGAGCTAAAGCTAGCTGCGATTCAGCATGATATTGCTATGGGCAAGTTCGACTATGGTCTTCACTTCCCAAGAAGCAAGCATGCAATGCGACTGAGCCAAAGCTTGCAACAATCTGTAACTATTGATCAAATTCTAAACGATTGGTTAAGGAGGGTAAAAGAAAGGACAGCGTATAGTACTTTGAGAGACTATTCTTCTGCCGTCACTTATCACCTCATACCTCAGTTTGGCACGCTAAAAGTAATGGAACTTAAGTCTAGTCAGGTTGAAGAGTGGCTCAGTAGCCTTGATATTTCAGGGAAACGAAAGCGAAATATACTGATTCCGTTACGACAAGCGTTTGAAGATGCCGTATTCGACGGCCTTATAGAACAGAACCCTATGCTTCGGGTCAGGAATCCAAAGCACGAACGATCCGAGCCTCGACCATTCAATCAGGATGAAGTAGATCGAATTCTATCGGTATTGGCTGGTGTAGAGCGAAATCTCATATGCTTCGCATTTGAAACCGGTTTGCGAACCTCAGAGTTGATTGCCCTTATGTGGAAAGATGTTGACTTAGAAAGTAAACAAATCCATGTTCGTAGGGCATGTGTCAGGGGCCATATTAAAGAGACCAAAACAAGTTCAGGTTGGCGATCAGTTCCTTTGTCCCCAAGCGCATATGAGTCTTTAATAAGCCAGCAATTTCAGAGGTATAACCATGATTCTTTTGTATTTTACGACCCTAAGTCTATGAAGAGGTGGGGCGGTGATCAGATAATACGTAAAAGAGTCTGGAAGAAAGCTATTCAAGCATCGGGCGTTAAATATCGAAACCCATATCAAACTCGCCATACATATGCCTCTAGGCTATTGTCACAGGGAGAAAACCCGCTTAAGGTAGCTTATCAGATGGGGCACAAAGACTGGGGGATGATTAGAAGTGTATACGGAAGATGGGTTAAATGAGGACTTAGGCTCCTCCGTATTTTATCATTATACCGACTCTGCAGGCCTGATAGGTATTTTAGCGTCTGAGTCAATTAGAATGACTCATATTAGGTATCTAAATGATGAAAAAGAGTTCACCTATTTTATGGAGATATTTAATCGAGAATTTCAAAAATCTTATCGCCAGTTGGATAAGGAACGGGTAGATAAGTGTACAGAGATTCTTGACGTATTGAAGAATGTAAAAAACTCTACTCAGCTTTATATTGCCTCTTTTTGTGAGGATGGTGATCAATTGAGTCAATGGAGAGGGTATGCTAATGGCTCAGGTTATAGCCTAGGCTTTGCTGTAAAGGATCTAATAGAGCTAATGGGTATATCCTATGATGAGGTTATGAAAGCTAAAGCTTCAACTGATGTCGTTGCACCAAATGATAATGGAATAATGTTGAGAAAAGTAATTTATGATCCTGAGGTAGTGAAAGAAAAGATCAGTAAGCTAGTTAACCTCCTTATGGAACTTGTATGTAATAGTGAGAGTAGTCAGGATGAAGAAACCAATTTCATTTTTGAAATGTTGAGTGCCTCCTCTATTTGTAAGCATCCATCATTTAAAGAAGAAAAGGAATGGCGATTGATTGCCATCGAAGATGTTCATGAGCCGTATAGAGTAAAACTAAGGAGCGGTCCAAGAGGTGTTGTTCCCTATATAGAAGTGCCTTTATTGAGTATGCGTGATCAGTTTTTATTAAACAAAATTGTTATAGGACCTAGTCAGCATCAACAAGAGCAAAAGAATGGTATAGAGCTGTATATGAGGACAAACAGGAAGCAAATGGTTAATATCGATGTTTCTGCATCGCCCTTTAGAGGTTGATGGAAATGACACAGAATGAGCGTGGTAGAGTGTAAGGTACTGATATGAAAGAAGATATTCAAGGTTCGATTCCCGCCGCCTCCACCAATCAAAAAAAGGGTCACCCTAAGGGGTGGCCCTTTTTTTTGATCCGCGAAGCGGGGCGTATCGTTCGCTAAAGCGTCCGGGTTCGACAAATCGGCAGGAAAGCCGATTTGGACGCCCGAAGGGCGCCCCGTAGGGGTGAGGCCCATGGATGGGCCGAATCATTCCCGCCGCCGTGCCTTAAGGAAGATATAAACCATACCCCAAAGGGTGGCCCTTTTTTTTGATCCGCGAAGCGGGGCGTATCGTTCGCTAAAGCGCCGGGTTCGACAAATCGGCAGGAAAGCCGATTTGGACGCCCGAAGGGCGCCCCGTAGGGGTGAGGCCCATGGATGGGCCGAATCATTCCCGCCGCCGTGCCTTAAGGAAGATATAAACCATACCCCAAAGGGTGGCCCTTTTTTTTGATCCGCGAAGCGGGGCGTATCGTTCGCTAAAGCGCCGGGTTTGACCATTCGCAGGGAGCGAATGGGCCCGCCTTAGCGCCATGCCGGCCATCTAATAAACCTCTTTCCAGAGGGGGCCCGTCAACAATTTCTTAAAGCCCTGGCTTGCCCCGGGCCTGCCCGGATCGTTATAGTTAGCCTGGTTATATTAGAGAAAAATAAATTAAGCTCGTCTGTGCCTAAATGAACCTATTGCATGCTGGGTATGGGGGAATCCCTCTCCCCACCTGAAGCACGTGCACTAGATGTTTTGATCACCAGCTTGGTGGAATATGGAGAGAACAATGGAGGCCAGGATCGAGTTGGGAATCAGAGTTAACGGCTCACAGATTGCCCTGCAACTCATACAAATTTTCCTGGTCGGCCTCACCATCGGGATGACGCGTGTCGTGATCCCTGGGCTGGCAGAGGTCGAGTTTGGCCTAGAGGCACAGTCGTTTTTCCTGCTCACATCCTTTGTGGTTGTGTTCGGTGCTGTCAAAGCGGTTATGAACCTGTTGGCCGGTAAGTGGAGTGAGCATTTCGGTCGCAAACGGGTTTTGGTTGCGGGCTGGCTGATCGCGTTGCCAATTCCATTTTTATTGTATTGGGCGCCCAGTTGGAACTGGATCATTGTGGTAACGGTGCTGTTGGGGTTTAACCAGGGCCTCGCATGGTCTATGGCCCTTAACAGTAAGCTGGATCTGGCCAAAACATCTCAAAAGGGCGTGATCAACGGAATCAACGAGTTTTCCGGTTATGCGGCGGTAGGCATTGCGGGGGTCGTAACGGCCGTTGTCGTCGAGGCATTAGGCACCCGGCTGGGATTGCTGGTCTTCAGTTTGACGGTGATCAGTTCCGGGTTGTTGCTGGCTCTGTTTACCGTGGTGGAAACACTGCCCTGGTCAAAGCTACATCAGGCTAATAGTCAACCATCTTCTGATGTGTCAGACCAGTCACTGGGCCAGCTGTTCCGCTACGCTAGCCTCGAAAGTAAGCCTTTGATGGCGCTGAATCAGGCCGGTCTGGTTGAGAAGTTTACCGACGCCCTGATCTGGATTTTCTTGCCCGTTTTTTTCCTGCAGCAGGGGCTGACGCTGGTTCAGGCCGGCTCAATCATTGCCGTTTATGGAGTGACCTGGGGCGTTTTACAGCTGATAACCGGGCCCCTGTCTGACCGGATTGGCCGGAAAGGGCTAATCGTTTGGGGCATGGTTTTTTGCGGAATTGCCGTGCTTGCCATACCCCTGACGTCAACGGTCGGTCTGTGGACTGCAGAGGCGGCTCTGGCGGGAATTGGCATGGCGATGCTGTATCCGAATCTGGGCGCTGCAGTCGGCGATTTTGCACCGCCTCAGTACCGGGCATCGCTGGTCGGCATTTACCGGTTCTGGCGGGATTCCGGCTACGCCTTTGGAGCCTTGCTTATGGGAGTTCTTGCACAGTGGTCGCAAAGCATGGTGATGCCATTTGTGTTTGTCTCGGGCTCAATGCTGTTGTCCGCCATTGGGGTTCAGTTCTGGCTGCCAAAGCGTCGTTAGCACAGATCCAGCAGTCATCTTTGGCTACACCATTGTGTGCAGCCAGGGGAAGCCGAGAGGACTGGCCAGTGAATAGGCGAATATCACTGATTGTGGCAAATAGGCCGCGCCTAGGTTACTGCTATTGGTGTTCTTAATTAATCATGCCCGGCAACCAGGTCGCAATCGGCGGGAAAATGATCATCAGTGCCACCAGTAGCATGGAACACAGAATATAGGGGATCGCCGCTGTGTAGATTTCCCTCATGCTGGTACCGGCCGGTGCCACGCCTTTCATCACAAACAGCAGTAAACCAAAGGGCGGGGTAGTGAAGCTGATTTCGAGGGCCAGCAAGATGATGATGCCAAACCAGATCAAGTCAAACCCCAGGGTTTCTGCCAGCGGAAAGAAGAACGGGACGGTCAGCATCATGATGGAAATCTGCTCCATGAAGGTGCCGAGCAGCAACAGCACACCGAACATGGCCAGGAGCATGTAAATCGGGGCCAGGTCGTAGGAGGTTGCCCACTCGATCAGACCGCTGGAGGCTCCCGAAAATGCCAGTAGCTGGCTGAACGTGGCAGAACCGAAGACGATCAAATAGGCCATCAGGGTAACTTTCAGCGATCCGCTGACGGATTGGGTGAACACGGCCCAGCTCATCTTGCGATAGACGAACCCCAGAATGATGACACCCAGAGCACCGAAGGCGGCGGACTCGGATGGGGTTGCCAAGCCGGTCAACATCATCATGACGATGATAACCATGACGCCTACCATAGGGATGATGTCGGTTAGTACCAGTTTGATTTTTTCCAGAAAAGGGACTGGTTCCAACTCGTACACTGGCGCTGCGTCGGGGTCGAGTCGGGTGCGTACCCATATGGTCACTATGTAAAAAAGTGCCAGTATCAAGCCCGGTATGATGCCGGCAATGAGCAGCTGCGCAATGTCGATCTTTGCCAGAGTACCTAGCAGTACGGCCAGCGCTGAGGGTGGAATAATGATAGCCAGCCCGCCGGTTCCCAGGATGGGGCCGATCGACATGTGCTTTTTGTAGCCTCGCTTGGTCATTTCCGGTACCAACAACGAGCCCATCAATGCGGTTGACCCCATGGATGAACCACTCAGAGTGCTGAACGCCGTACCGCCAACGACGGTGACATAAGAAAGCCGCCCGGGCACCTTACCCATAAGCTGATCGATGGCGTTGAACATCTTCATGCCCAGCCCCGAGCGGAAAAACAATTCACCCATTAAGAGAAACAATGGAATGGGAACCAGACTGAATTTGGAGAGGGAGCCGAATCCATTGTTAAGCAATTGAATAATGCCATTCTGGCCTCCCATGAAATACCAGGAGCCAATCACGTTGGCGGCTAGGAATGCTAGCGCGATGGGCGTACCGATGCCCATAAAAAGAACGATAAGTGACAGCAGAAAACCGAGTGCAAAATACCATTCCATCATTCTTTGATCCCCGCTTCACCGCTGTGCAAAATGTCTTTTCCGACAACAAATTTAAAGAACTCGGTGGCCATCAGGAAAAAACAAAAAGGAAAGACGATGGTGAGTATCCATTTGGGTACAAAGAATGCCCGTACATCGTAGTCGCTCCGGGTGATGTTCTGAACGACCAGGTCATAGCCTTTCCAGGCCAGAACCAGACACACCACGACGCAGAACATAGAGACTGCCCGGCTGTGAATGTTCAGGAAGGACTTGGGCAGTGTTGCCGTGAATAATTCGATATAGACATGCCCTTTCTCTCTAACCAGCCAGGGCGCGCCGAGCAGGGTAAGATAGAACATGGCGTATTCGGTTGATACGAAAAACCAGGCTGAAGGCTGCAGGCCAAGGTTACGTAAAACGACCGTCAATACAATGGCCACCATCAGCCACACCAGCATAGCGCCGGCGATGATGGCTAGAAAATCGATCAGGGCTTTGTAAGCCTTGCTGGCAATTCGCATGGTATTCACCTGCTAGCAACCTAGAAACAGGCACGGCAGATGACTGCCGTGCCTTTTATGGCTTGGGTCGAATTAAAGTTCGTTGAACATTTCTACCAGTGAATCGTAGTGTTCCAGTCCCATTGGGTGGCGTTCCATCAGGCCGCGCATCCGGTTCCAGGTTGCTTCACGTGCAGATTCAGAAAATTGCGCGCGCACATCGCCTTCAAGTTCAACAATCTGCATGCCATTGGCGATCATTTCTTCGCGTTGTACTTTGGCATCTTCCTGCAACGTCAGGGCGCTGTTGCGCTCATGTTCGATAGCTACTTCCTGAAGGATGGTCTGGGCTTCTTCGCTCAAAGCATTCCAGCTGTCGAGGTTAATGATGACGCCCATGTCAGTCGAGAAAAACGAAGGTTCAATCCGGTAGTTCAGGAAGCGATCCCAGTTTAGGTCCGCCAGGCCAATCTCAGTCCAGCCTGTGGCGTTTACCACGTTACGCTCCAGCGCTGAATACACATCGGTCGTTGGCAAACTAATAGGTTCGGCACCCAGGTAGTCGCGAAAGAATGCATCGTATACCGGGTTGGAGCGCAGTTTCAGCCCGTCGACACTCAGGCGGCCATCGTCGCCAATAGTGGGTTCATCGACGGTGTACAGGTTGTAGCTCACACCACTCTCAAACCAACCTAAATAGTAGACGCCCATTTTTTCCTGGTGGATCTGATTCAACAGATCGATGCCGCCGCTCTCACGGGCATAAATGGCGTTCGTATTAGAAGCAACCATGATGTCGCGCTCCGGTACGGTACCGCCGTAGAAGCTGGCCGCTGTATACGCCATATCGACAATACCGTTGCGCACTGCATCGGGTTGTTCACTCAGGCCAATGACTTCCGGGCCACCACGTACATCAATTTCAATGACGCCCTCGCCACGCTCGTTCACCATATCGACAAACTGCAGAAAGCTGCGGGTGTAAATCAGCGAGGTGTTGAAGGCATGAACAGCGGTAATGCGCTCTTCAGCCGATGCGATGCTTGTGACCGACAGGGACGACACCAGGCCAATGGCCAGGGCTGTTTTTTTCAGGAATGACTGCTTCATTATTATTACCTCTCGTTGTTATGAATCCGGGGGCTGCCTGTTGTTCTGTTAGCCGGAATACTGGCTAGGTTGGCATGGTCCGGTTTTTTTGGGGTTTGCGTCATCGATTGTCGCGGGCGATCAGCCCGGGTGCTCCTTCCGGCTGGCCCTGAGTCCAGGGATACCGTGTTTGATACGTCAACAGAAAGTCGTCAATCTTCGACCTGTATCCTTCGGTCAGATCAATATCATCCCAGCCGTTCAGCAATTTGGTCTTCCACACCGCATTGATGTCGAATGGGATAATCTGGTCAGCAAAGCGAATCTGTTGGCTTACCAGATCTATGCTGATGGGGGTTGGTTCATATTCGAGTGCTTTCAGCAATCGATCGGCGTCAGCTTCGCTCACGAGCGCCGGCAACAGCCCATTATTTACCGCGTTTGATGAGAAAATATCGCCAAAGCTGGGGGCGATGACACATCGGAAACCATAATCGACCAGGGCGTATACGGCCGCTTCACGCGAAGAGCCCGCGCCGAAGTTGCGACGCGTGACCATGATTTCAAAGTGCTCTGCGCCAGGCTGGTTTAAGATGAAATCGTCTGACGGTCTGCCTCTGTCATCGTGACGCAGGTCGTACAGCAGGAACTGACCGTACCCCACCCGGCGCGGCTCTTTCATAAATCGGGCGGGTATCAGCTGGTCGGTGTCGACGTTGCTTCTCACCAGCGGGCAAGCAGGGGCCGTCAATTGGGTAAACGGTGTCATGACTGGGGGAACTCCTGAAGCAAGATGCGCACATCGGCGAGGTGCCCGGCAACAGCCGCTGCCGCGACCATGGCGGGCGACATGAGATGCGTGCGGGAACCCAGACCCTGGCGGCCTTTGAAATTCCGGTTGGTGGACGAGGCGCAACGTTCACCCGATGCCAACTGATCGCCGTTCATGCCGACGCACATGGAACAACCCGATTCGCGCCATTCCAGCCCGGCGTCAATGAAGATGTGATCCAGCCCCTCGGCCTCGGCTTGTGCCTTTACCTGAGTTGACCCGGCAGAAATCAAACCGGGTACCTTGCTCTTACGACCTTTAAGTACCGCCGCTGCCGCGCGAAGGTCTTCGATGCGAGCGTTGGTGCATGAACCAATGAATACGCGGTCTATGACAATGTCGGTTAAAGCCTGGCCCGGTGTCAGGCCCATGTAGTCAATGCTGTCGCGATGTTGCCGGGCTTTGTCGGGAGAGTGCTCGTCATCCGGGTTGGGTACCCGGGCGGTAATCGGCAGTGCCTCTTCAGGCGACGTTCCCCAGGTGACCTGAGGGGCGATGCTGGTGGCATCAAGTTCCACCTCACGGTCAAAGACCGCATCTGCATCGGTAGCCAGAGTTCGCCAACAGGCCGCGGCCTGCTCAAACTCGTCGCCTTTCGGCGCCAGTGGGCGGTCTTTGAGGTAAGCGAGGGTTTTGTCGTCCGGTGCGATCATGCCGCAACGGGCACCGCCTTCAATGGACAGGTTGCACAGGGTGAGTCGGGCTTCAACACTGAGTTCGTCGATGGCCGAACCGGCGTACTCGATGGCGTAGCCCCGGGCGCCATCCGCCCCCAGCTGTGATATCCAGGCCAGGGCAATGTCTTTGGCGGTTACGGCTGGCGACAGGGTGCCATTGATGCGAATGCGCAGTTGTTTGGGTTTGTTTTGCCACAAGGTCTGAGTCGCTAGGACATGCGCCACTTCCGAGGCGCCAATACCAAACGCCAGGGCACCCAGTGCACCGTGTGTGGAAGTGTGGCTGTCGCCGCACACCATCACCAGACCGGGCTGCGTCAGCCCAAGCTCGGGTCCAACAACATGGACAATGCCCTGGCGTGAATCGTCCAGCCCAATCAGAGGTACCCCATGGGTCCCGGTGTTGGTGATCAGTTGTTCGATGACGCTGCGTGTCTTGTCATTCACCCTCGTCAGCGAGCGTGAATGGGTTGGCACATAGTGGTCGGCAATGCCCAGCGTCAGCTCGGGGTGACGCACGGACAGGCCGCGCTCGGCCAATTTGTTGAAGGCGTGAAACGACCCTTCGTGAGCCAGATGCCGGTCGACCCACAGCAAGCTCTGGCCTTCATCATTCTGGCAGATTTCATGGCTTTGCCAGATTTTATCGAACAAGGTCTGTCTGCTCATGTCGCTTCCACGCTGCCCGAAAGGCCAGGCTACTTTGATCGCCAATCACTTGCCCGACAGGCTGAGACCATCAAGGCGATCATTTAAATGTATTAGAAATAGTACAATTAAAGGTATACCAAGGTTTTCAGGTCTGTCAACTCTCTCATTGCAATCAGGGGTTACGGGCGAGTGAATTAACCGTCGAGAGGGTCAATGGTCTGCCAGTAGCGGTCGTCTTCCGAGCCAGCCCGGTTCAGGTCGATCTGAATTCGATAGCGATCGGGGCGGTAGAGGGCTTGCAGGTGTTCAACCCCATTGCCGGCTTTATCGAACACAACCCGGGTGAGTGATATAAGGGGAGAACCTACTGAAACATCCAGAGCACGGGCCACGTCTTTGGTGGCCAGCGTTGCCGAAATGCTTTGGGAAGCGTGATCTACATGGACGCCGCTGCGTTCAAGCAAGACGAATAACGGGGTGCTGGCCAGGTCGCTTTCGCTGTAATTGAGCGCAATTCGTTCAGGGACGTTGGTGACCAGATAAGAAAAGGGTTTGTCTTCTGACAAACGCACCCGGATGGAGCGCTGGGTTCGATCGTTATCGCCGAGCCCGAGCCGTTCGCGAATCGTTTCAGACGGTTGCTCATACACGAACTCAAGCAGTCGAACCCGCGAGTTCTCACCCAGCTTGACCATGTTCGGCAGTAAATTGGAAACGCTCGCCGTCATCACCGTAGCGCCTACAGGGCGCTCGCACACGCGGGTACCAATGCCCGGTTTTCGGTAAATCAGGCCTTCTTCGGTCAGGGCGTCCATGGCCCGGCGAACGGTGACGCGCGACACTCGATGTTCTTCTGCCAGCTTCAATTCGCCAGGTAACTTGGTCCCGGGTGCCATGCGGCCATTCACGATCGCGTCTTTGAGCAGTAAAAACAACTGATGCGACTTGGTGCCGCCAGGTCCGCCTGAGTGAAGGGGTGCATCCATGGAAGTTCCTCGTTGACACTGAGACTGTCTTTACTTGACAGGTCACAGGTATAGCACATATAAATGTATTAAGTATAGTACATTAGAATAAGACAAAGGCTGCGGATGCCCGCTGCATCACCACGGCCGCTTTGGAGAGAATCCACTATGCCAATGCTTCAGGTCAACCTGCTTAAAGGCTATAGCCCGGAGATCAAGCACCGTCTGATGCGCGCGCTGACTGGCGTGGTCAGAGGCATCACCCAAGCCACACCCGACGCCATCACGGTTTGGATTCATGAAGTCGGGTCCGACCAATATAGCCGGGGAGGAGAGTCGCGCCAGCCAGGTGCGGGTGCTCCCGATGCTGCCGCCGTGGTCGCCGATTTTCTGGCTGCTATGGAGGCACGGGACCTCGAAAAGGCAGAAACCTATCTGGCGGCCGACTTCGTCATGTCGTTTCCCGGCAGCGGTGAACTCCGCTCACTGGCGCAACTGGTCGACTGGGCCAGGGGGCGCTACCGGTACGTCAACAAAACGATCATCGCGACCGATGTCGCCTTCGGCATGGACACCACCGTTGTCACCACGCACGGTACCCTGGCCGGCGAATGGCCGGATGGACGCGCTTTCAGCGGGGTTCGGTTCATCGACCGCTTTGAACTGCAGGCGGGACTTCTGGTTCGTCAGGACGTCTGGAACGATCTGGCCATTGCGAATGAGTAAGACCGCCGTGGATAGGCTTTCGACGCGCATGACGTGGAAATGGAACTCCGGCGCCGCCGGTTCCGACTGAGACACACTGCGACAAGCCGCCGTTGGCTTATCGCGCCTGTTCGCACATTACAATGACAATGCACTTATCTGGATAAAATGACTTATGACAGCAGACCAGAGCACCTCGCACGCTTCGAGCCTCAAAACTCGGTTACACCATCCTGATATCGTCGTCGCGCCGGGTGTTTACGACGCGTTGAGTGCCTCTCTGGCACAGCAGGCCGGGTTCGACACCGTTTACCTTTCCGGCGCCAGCCTGGCTTACACCAAGCTTGGTCGGCCAGACATTGGGTTGATGAGCTTGTCGGAAGTGAACGACACCCTGGGACACATTCGTGAACGCAACGACGTCTCCATCGTGGTGGATTGTGATACCGGTTTTGGTAACGCCCTGAACGTCATGCGCAGTGTGCGCCTGCTGGAACGTTCCGGAGCCAACGCGATACAACTCGAAGATCAGACATACCCCAAACGCTGTGGGCACCTAAAAGGAAAGAGCCTGGTCAGTGCCGGTGAGATGGCTGGAAAAGTTAAGGCTGCTGTTGATGCCCGCGACAGTGACCAGACGCTGATCATCGGTCGAACGGATGCCATTGCCACCGACGGTATTGATATCGCGCTGGAGCGGGCGCACGCCTATTATGAAGCCGGAGCCGATATGGTGTTCGTAGAAGGAATTCGATCAGCCGAGCAGATTGCCCAGGTGATGAACGCCTTCCAGGGTAAGGTGCCGATCATGGCCAACATGGTCGAAGGCGGGGACACTCCCTTGCAGGATGCATACTCGCTGCAGAAGATGGGGTTTTCCATGGTGATTTTCCCGGGGGCACTGGTCCGTGCGTTTACCTTTATGGCCAGCCGGTTTTTTGAAACCCTCAAACGGGATGGCACCACGGATAATTTTCGGGATCAGATGTTGAACTTTACCGAGTTGAACGATTATCTCGGCACTCAGTCCATGCTGGAACTGGGTCAGCAGTACGAAGACATTTCGCGCTAGGAGCAGAGGCAATGAATCGATCAGGAGGCGACGTATGATTACCACCGACAAGACGGCAAAAGAAATTTTCCATGAAGTGATGGCCAATCCGCAGCGCGTACCCTTCGGGTTTGGCAAGAAAGCGGTGCTGGTTAATGTGGATCCGCAAAAAGCCTATACCCGCACCGATTTGTTTAAGACCGCGTATGAACATGACCCCAACCAAATGACGTACGTCATGGACCTGGTAAAGCGCTTTCGGACACTCGGCTGGCCGGTCGTCTGGACGCATGTCGCCTTTATGGACAACGCCGATGACGCCGGTGTCTGGGGAACCCGAACCGACACACCGGATTCGCTGCAAAACATCAAGCACGGTTCAGAACGGGCCGAGTTTGATGACCGGCTCGACATCGACCCGACTACAGAGCCGATTTACACCAAGCGCATGCCATCCGCCTTTTTCGAAACACCGTTACAGTCACTGCTGGTCTGGCACCAGGTAGACACCGTGATTATTACCGGTGGTTCTACATCAGGCTGCATTCGCGCTACAGCGGTGGAAAGCCTGTCTCGCGGTTACCGAACCATTGTTCCGGAAGAGTGCGTGGCGGACAAACACGAAAGCTACCATTACGCGAATTTGACGGATTTGCATCTGAAGTACGCCGACGTGATGACCGTTGCAGATGTAAAAACCTGGCTGGATCAGGAAATCGCCAAGTAAAAGGGGCTCCGTATGATGGAATCACTGAACGCGTACGAGTATTACGCTTACGAGAACCGGCCTAAGATACGTTGGCCAAACGGTGCGCGAGTCGCGTTTTGGGTGGCACCCAATATTGAATTCTATGAATTGAATCCGCCACCCAATCCATCCAGAAAAGCCTGGCCGCAGCCGAACCCGGCTGTGCCCGGCTATAGTATTCGTGACTGGGGCAATCGGGTCGGCCATAAACGTCAGATGGACCTGCTGGAAAAATACGGCATACGCGGTTCGGTATCCTTATCGGTTGCTCTGTGCGACCACCACCCTGAAATCATTGCCGCCTGCCTGGAACGCGACTGGGAGTTTTTCAGTCATGGCATCTACAACACGCGTTACACCTACAACATGAGTGAGGATCAGGAGCGGGCAATGATCCGCGACAGCATCGAGACCATTCATCGCCACACCGGCCAAAAGTGTGCGGGGTATTTGGCGCCGGCGCTGTCGCATTCGGAGCACACCCTGGATCTATTCGCCGAAGTGGGCACTGAACTTTTCGGTGACGACGCCGGTTTTTACACCTGCGACCTGTTTCATGACGACCAGCCCACGCCGGTGCATGTACGGTCGGGAAAACGCTTTATATCCATGCCCTATTCGCTTGAGATGAACGACACCATTGTCTACGCCGTGAATAAGGTAGAGCCGCGTCACTACCTCAACATGCTTAAACGGCACTTTGATCGGTTGTATGAAGAAGGGGCCGAATCAGGCACGGTCATGTGCATTCCAACGCACAATTACCAGATCAGCTGTCCGCACCGGATCAAGGCGTTTGAAGAAGCGCTGGAGTACATCACCGGACATTCGGACGTGTGGGTGGCAACCGGGCGGGAGATTGCCGAGCATTATCTGGCCAACGGTTATGATGACGCCCGCACTGCGATCACCCAGCAAAACGGAGGGCAGCGCTGATGAGCTTGCCAGACGACTACCTCGACTACCCCTGGCGCCAGTACGGCAATGACCACAACCGCTACGACTGGTCGATGTTGACCGATCGCCCCCCGGTTCAGTGGCCCAATGGCAAACGACTGGCGGTGTGGGTGAACGTATCGGTTGAGTTCTATCCGCTCAACCAGCGCGGCATTCCGTTTAAAGTTCCAAACGGTATGACCATGCCTTACCCGGATCTGCGGCACTATTCATTGCGCGATTACGGCAACCGGGTAGGCATTTATCGCTTTCTGAAAGCCTTTGACCGATACAACATCACGCCCACCTTCGCGCTGAACGGACAGATAGCCGAGCGGTACCCAAGCCTGTTGAGTCGGCTAGCCGACACCGGTGCAGAGCTGCTGGCCCATGGCTGGAACATGGACCATCTGCACTACGGTGGGCAGGACAAAGCCGAGGAAGCGGAGCAGATCAAACGCACGCTCGACACGCTTCGCAAACACAGCAGTCAGTCCATCGAGGGTTGGCTGAGTCCGGCCAAGAACCAGAGTGAGAACACGCCGGATTTATTGACCGCTGAAGGCGTTCGATACTGTTGCGATTGGGTCAACGACGACATGCCATATCCCTTTCGAACCGAACAGGGCGACCTGATGATGATGCCACTGCCCACTGAGCTGGAAGATCAGTTCATCATTGGCAATAACCTGCATTCGGAAGATTCCTGGGTGCAACAGGTAAAAGACGCCTTCGATTTTCTGATGGAAGAGTCGGCCACTCAGGGTGGGCGGATGCTGGGCCTGAACATTCACCCCTGGATGATGGGGCAACCGCATCGCATTGGATGCCTCGAAGAGGTGCTGGAGTACATCTCCGGGCATGAGGCTGTCTGGCAGGCTGGTTCGGGCGAAATACTGACGGCCTTTCAGGCACAACAGGGTTCAGGTCGCGAGGCATCGTCATGAGTGCAGTTCACACCGGGGCTGAATCGACAGATTTCGACTTCAGCATGCCGCTGGTCATTGTCGGCGCCGGTGCCTGTGGGCTGGTGGCGGCACTGGCGGCCAGGGAAGCCGGCATTGAGCTGGTGGTGCTTGAGCGTGATGCCTTTCCCCGGGGCAGTACCTCCATGTCATCCGGGTTTGTGCCCGCTGCAGGCACCCGCTTTCAGACGGCCGCCGGTGTCATTGACTCTGCTGAGGTGATGGCCCGCGACATTCAAAAGAAGAATGGTAACGAAGCTGACCCGGCCATTGTGAATACCCTTGCCGAACAGTCTGCGAGCATCATCGAGTGGCTGGCCGACCGTCACAATATTCCGTTCGAACTGGTGCAAGGGTTTTTGTACCCGGGTCACAGCGCCGAACGCATGCATTGCACGCCTCGCCGTACCGGCGAAGAGTTGATGGGCGCCTTGCTGACAGCCGCTGAAAACGCGGGTATCGACATCATTACGGATGCGCTGGTGACGGATCTTTACGCGAATACCGACGGTCGGATTACCGGCCTGACCTATGAACAGCCGGATGGCTCTCGTGAAACGTTGGGCTGCGATACGCTCTTGCTCGCTTGCAACGGGTATGGCGGCAATCAGTCTCTGGTCAAACAATACCTGCCACAGATGGAACACGCTCTGTACTACGGGCACGAGGGAAACCAGGGCGATGCCCTTCGCTGGGGCGAGCAACTGGGGGCCAGTCTGAAAGACCTGGGGGCTTTTCAGGGGCATGGGTCGCTCGCTGATCCACCGCAAACCCTTGTTTCCTGGGCGGTAATGATGCAAGGCGGTATTCAGATCAATATTCACGGTCAGCGCTTTTCCAATGAACACGGCGGGTATTCCGAGCAAGCCGCCAAGGTACTGTCGCAGCCGACTCAATACGCGTGGAATGTCTACGATGACCGTATTCATGATTACCTGACCCGGTTTGAGGACTATCAGAATGCGATGACAACGCGATCGGTCAAGACTTTCGAATCCCTTGAAGACATGGCTCGTGAATTGGACATGGAACTGGCCGTCCTACAAGCCACATTTTCTGAGATGGCGAGTCTGGCCGAGAGTGGCCAGAGCGATCGGTTCGGGCGCACCTTTGCGGCGCAGGATCTGCTAAAACCGCCTTACTTCGCCATTCGGGTAACCGGAGCCCTGTTCCATACCCAGGGCGGGCTTGAGATCACCCCCGACGGCCGGGTGCTTGATGAAACCGGTGGCGTGTTGCCGAATCTCCTGGCAGCCGGTGGCGCCGCACGCGGTGTCTCTGGCAGTAACGACACCGGGTATTTGTCGGGTAACGGGTTGTTGCATGCCATTGTGATGGGTGGCATTGCCGGGCGGACGGCAGCCGCGATGTTGGCTGACCCGCGTTGACAGTGTCGCCATCAAGGCGAACTCAATGGGAACCAGCAAACAGGGCCAGCGCTGACAACGCAGGCTCTTTTTTTTAACCGACGCTGGCGGTTCTATTCAGATAAATCCACCTGTGAAACCCCGTTTTTCTGACTACACTGCCCTTTGTCGGGTTGCCCGGCCACGTAGCGCTCATTCGAGCCTGCCTCTGCAAACGAACACCAGGGAATCAACATGTTACTACCCATTCTTGCCATCGTCTTCGGCCTAATTCTGCTCGTCTGGAGTGCCGACCGTTTTGTCGACGGCGCGTCCTCAACGGCGCGTCATTTCGGCATGCCGCCGTTATTGATCGGTATGGTCGTGGTCGGCTTTGGCACCTCCGCCCCGGAAATGGTGGTCTCGGCGCTGGCCGCCAGTCAGGGAAACCCGGGCATCGCCCTGGGTAATGCGTATGGCTCGAACATTACCAACATTGCGTTGATTCTGGGCGTTACCGCGTTGATCAGCCCGATCGCCGTGCACTCTCAGGTACTGCGCAAAGAGCTGCCTATTTTAATGGCGGTCACCGTGCTGGCAGCCTGGCAAATCTGGGACGGAGAATTGACCCGGCTGGATGCACTGGTGCTGGTGGCCGTGTTTGCAGGTCTGATGGGCTGGACCATTCGGCAGAGTCTGCATCAGCCAACGGATGCGCTGGCGAAAGAAGTGGCGCAAGAACAGCCGACTAAACCCATGCCGCTCAAGCGTGCGCTGATGTGGTTGGGCGTCGGGCTCGTATTGCTGATTGTCAGTTCCCGAATTCTGGTGTGGGGCGCCGTCTCTATTGCTCAGAGCCTGGGCGTGAGCGATCTGATTATCGGGCTGACCATTGTTGCCGTTGGTACCTCCCTGCCTGAATTTGCCTCTTCAATCATCGCTGCGCGCAAAGGCGAGCATGACATTGCCATCGGCAATATTATCGGCTCAAACCTGTTCAACACCCTGGCGGTGGTCGGCATCGCGGGTTTGATCGGCCCGTTGGCGGTTGGCCCGGAGGTGTTCTCGCGAGACATCATGGTTATGGCCGGTTTGACCCTGTTGCTGTTTGTATTCGGTTATGGTTTGCGTGGGCCGGGTCGAATAAACCGGTTGGAAGGTGGGGCTTTGTTAGCTGCCTACATGGCGTACACCGGTTACTTAGTCAGCACTGTGTTCAGCTGATTGAGACGTTTTCACAAGGCTGGCGCAGGCATCCGATTGAGGTCGGCCTTGGTCATCTCACAGCCAACCCTTGTGCTTAAAAAACCAGTACGGCGCAATGCCGGAGGCGAGCATAAGCGCCAGAGCCATCGGGTAGCCCAGCATCCAGTTCAATTCTGGCATGACATTGAAGTTCATGCCGTAGATGCTGGCCACCAGGGTGGGTGGCAAAAACACCACCGCCGCGATGGAAAAGGTTTTGATGATCTTGTTCTGATTGATGTTGATAAACCCCTGGGTGGAATCCATCAGAAAGTTGATCTTGTCGAACAGGAAACTGGTGTGAGTCAGCAAGGTCTCGATGTCGTGCAGCACTTCATTGCACAGTTCCGAGCTGGAGAGCCGGCTGCGCACCTGGCGTTGCAGGAAGGTCAGTGAGCGTTGCGTATCCATCAGACACAGGCGAATTTTACCGTTGCTGTCTTCCAGCTTGGCCAGTTGGTCAATGGCCCATTCCAGGTCGGAATCCTCTTCTTCCAGAACCACTTTGCTGACGCTTTCCAGGTCCCGGTGAATGTCCTCAATAAAGTCTGCCAGGTTCTCCACCTTCTGTTCAAAGATGGTCATCATTAACTCGGACGGAGAGGAGGCTTCTACCTGGCCACGCCGGGCACGCAAACGCAACAGGCGAAAGTCGGCGAGCTTGCCTTCGCGCACTGTGATCAGACGTTTGGGTTGCAGAATAAACGCGACCGTCGCAGTTTTGTGCCGGCCTTCCGAGTGGCTTAAAAACAGGGAGTGAACGTGAACGCCCTCGTCGTCTACAAAGTAACGGGCGGACGATTCAATTTGTGACACATCACTGCTTTGTGGCAAGTCCGAACGCAACAGCGCATTGATCAGTTCCCGCTCGCCAGAGTCGGGTTCGTGGGCGTCCAGCCAGTCGGCACCGGCGATGGTCTTTTCAGTGAGTTCATCGTTGGGTAACTGGTGAATGGTGTTCTGGTCGAGCTTAAACAGTCGCAACATGATGCAGAATCCTGAGCGTCATACGGGTATCTCTACTGTACCGGGAACCCCGTTCAAACTCACCCCTGGCGAGCCGCCAATGCATGACTATGTGGTCTTGGTACCATACCGGGTTGGTCAGGGAAGAGCGTTACGAATCGCTGCCCTGAGGGTTTCGATACGAACGGGTTTCGGAATGAAGCCGTTCATGCCGGCATCAGAACAGGCCCGGCGCTCTTCATCAATAACCGCTGCCGTGAGCGCGACAATGGGCAGAGTGTAGCCCAGTGCGCGAAGTTTTTGGGTGGCGGTGATGCCATCCATCTCTGGCATGTTGATGTCCATTAACACCAGATCGAAGGCTTTTTCCTGAATGCGGTTGATCGCGGCCAGCCCGTTATTCACCACCTCCACATCGGCCTCCAGGAATTGAACCATGCGCCGTATGATGATCTGGTTGGCCGGGTTGTCTTCCGCCACCAGAATGCTCAGCCCGCCAGGTATGCCAAACTGCGGCGTCTGGTCTGAGTCTGCGCTGCTTTGCACCATACTCACCGGCAGGTGAACGCTGACCTCGGTACCCTGACCCGCCTGGCTTTCGATGTGAAAGCGGCCGTCCATCAGTTCCGCCAGTGATTTGCACACCGACAACCCAATGCCCGAGCCTTCATGCCCGCGGTTGCGCTCCGGGCTGATCTGGTAAAACGGAATGCCGACGTTGGCCAGTTTTTCTTTCGGAATACCTATGCCGTTGTCGCTCACCCTGAAGTTGACGATGCCGGTGTCCGGCGTTTTTTGCTCGTAATGAACCGCCAGCTCCACTTTACCGCTGTCGGTAAATTTAATGGCATTGGTCAGCAGGTTGGACAGTATCTGACGAATGCGCGCCGCATCGGCCAGAACGAGGCCGGGCAGATTGTCGTCGACCACACAACAATACTCGAGGTGCTTGTCTTCCGCCTGCTGTTGCACCAGTACAAAGGAATCACGAACGGGTTCCCGCAGATTGCAGGGGGCCAGATCAATATCGAGCCGGTTATTCTCGATCTTCGACAGATCCAGAATATCGGCGGTCAACCGTTCCATAGCGGCGGCAGAGCGCTCCACCAGGTCGAGGTTTTCGAGCAATTCCGGGTCCTGGCTGCGGGCGCGCAGCAATGAGACGGTGCCAACAATGCCGTTCAGCGGCGTGCGCAGTTCGTGGCTCATGTTGGCCAAAAACAGGTTCTTTGCCCGGTTGGCTGATTCCGCTTCTTCCTTGGCGTGAGCCAGAATGGTTTCGGCTTCTTTTATGTCATCGATGTTGCGCGAGGAACCAAGCAGGTACTGGTTACCCTCGTGCCACACAGGCACCAGCATGGTGTGGAAGTAGTGAACCGAGCCATCGGGGGCGACCCCGGCCTCTTCATAATAAATGGTTTTGTCTTCACGCTGGCATTTGCGGTAGCGTTCAATCTGCACCTTGTGATCCGGCAGGAAATCGGCAACCCGGGTACCCCTCAACTGATCACTGGTTACACCAACGGCGGATTCTAGCACCGGGTTGATGCTGTGGATGAAAAAGTCATCGTCTTTCACCAGAATCAGGAACATGGTGTCCCGGGTGTTTTGCCACATTCCCCGGAAAAAAAGCTGCTCAATGATGTCCATGTTCAGCTTCTTCCCAGTAAGACAACGGCTGGTACGGGCCGGGGTACCCCATAGGCAGCAACGCAGCCCGATAGGCCGCCAGAATACTGGGTGTCAGCAGCTGGGGAACGGCACTGAGCCCAATCAGGTGCAGGGTTGGTGCTGTCGGGCTCAGGTAGTCATTCAGGGAGGCATTGGAGAAGGGCACGCCGTCTTCGGTAACCCAGCACAGGCTATCTGGCCCGACGGCCAGGGGGTGAGCCAGATCGTCGCGCCAGGCCATCATCGATTCGTTCAAGGCATAGAGTGTCAGCCCCGGCTGGCCAGCGCTGGCCATGCGCACCTGGGTAATATCAAAGCCCTGGGCCGTGTGGCTGTCGACCTGGGTGAGCTTGCCGGTATAAAGGCAACGCATCCTGCTGCCAAAGTACTGTTGTAAGGCGGGTACTGGGTCTGCTCCCAGTGCGCGTACCTGTTTCAGCAGGCGGCCGACGTCCATCGCCTGGCCAACCGAGCCTTGCACCGCCACTTTTCCCAGCTGGCCGGCGGTCGAAGGCCAGGTGGCAAAGGCACCGCTTGAGCCGAAACTGGCCTCGCTGACAATGCCGCGCGTCAGCGCATCGGCTTGCTCTGGCGTTTGCACGGTAAGCTGGGCGGTGACCTGATCGGTCTGGGTTTCGGTTTCGTTACCCAGCAAATAAGGCTGTGTGGGCGCGACGGCATTAAAGGTACTCATCGCCAGCGTAGACATGGCCCGGCCAGCGCCGTCGCCATTGAGCACAGGTATGCCCAGTTGCGCGGCCGCCATCATCGGGATCAGGCTGTTCATGGGGCCGGTTTCGCCGGGAATCAGACACTCGATCGAGTAACCCAGGGCCTGTTCCAGGGCTTCGATCATGCGTTTCGGTGCGATGGTAAAGGGGGATTGAACCGACTCGGCCGCGTTGGGCGAGCCAATACCGGCGGTGGTTGCCACCCGGTAATTGCCAGGTATTTCAGCCCATTCCACCAGCGTCGGGTTCATGCCTTGCTGCTTCATGGTGGCCAGCAGGCTGCGCGCCAGTGGCAGCGGGCCACCGCCGCCGCTGCCCATAAAGGCGGCGCCTTCGATCAGGTTGTCCAGGTCGTCAAAACTCAGTACGGTCGGCATCCCCATCCTCCGGGTCATTATTGTGGTTACGCTGGTCATGACTACTGCAGGCAGGTGCCCGGTTTTGGCCTCTCTAGGCACAGCGTATTAATGGGTGCTTTGGTCAGTTTAGGGGGATGTGGCGTCTGGTACTAGTGGAAAAACACCAGATAATTGTGAAGTATCACTTTTAGTTAATAATAGGGGCAGGGGCTCGCCGTAAATGGGTTAACATCAGCGTATGTCTGACGTCACACAACCTCTGTCCCGGCCGCTGGCCATAACCATCCTGCTGTCGGCGGCCTGTTTGTTCGCCGCCAATCACGTTGCCGCTCGAGTGGCGTTCGATGATGGCACCGGCGTGTTACTGGCCATTCTGACGCGTGGCAGTATCGCTTTTCTGATGATGGTTAGCCTGGTGATCGCGCAACGACACCGCCTGGTAATACCGGCTGGCAAACGCCGCTGGCAATTGATATTGGGCGTGATGATCGCCGGACAAAGCCTGTGCCTCTATTCCGCCGTGGCGCGTATTCCCGTTGCGGTGGCTCTATTGCTGGTGAACACCTGGCCCATTCTCTATGCGTTGCTGACTTGGGCACTGGGTGGACGGCGGCCTAGCGTTCGGTTCACCGCGATTATGGTGGTGATACTTATTGGCCTGATCATGGTGCTGGATCTGGGCACCTGGCTATCCGACCCCACAGCCATGGGGCCGGACTGGTTATCGGGTGTGGTGTTGGCGGAAACAGCGGCCTTGTTTTTTGCCGTGGCTATCTGGGTCACCGAGAACCGGCTTTCCCGTCTACCAGGAGCCGTTCGCAGTGTTTTTACGATGATGGCTGTTCTGGCACTCATGGCGGTAGGTGGCCTGCTGGGCATTCTGCCTGGCGGTCTGGATTTGCCCCAAAGTCAGTCCGGCTGGGTTGCCCTGGTCAGCCTGGCCGCTCTTTATGGCACCGCCTCAACGGTGTTGTTTGTATTGGTGCCCAGGCTCAACATGTCTAGAAATGCCCCGGTAATGAATTTGGAGCCGGTGGCATCGCTGTTGTTTGGTTTTGTGGTTCTGGGGCAGGTACTCGCCCCGGTTCAGTTGGTAGGCGGGGCCGTCGTGTTAGGTGGCATCGTTTGGTTGAGCCTGATGCGCAAGGCATGAGTCCGACTAAAACAACCCATAACGCAGGCTGATCACCACAAGGGTAGAAGCGCCGATGAGCATATTCATTGGCAGTCCGACTTTCAGGTAATCACTGAACCGGTAGCCGCCCGGGCCCATGACCATGAGGTTGGTCTGGTAGCCGAGTGGGGTGGCGAAGCTGGCCGAGGCGGCCATCATCACGCCGATGATGAAGGGTTCGGCCGCGACGTTCGCGGCACTGGTAATCGAGAGCACAATCGGCACCATCACCACGGCTGCGGCGTTGTTGGTGATGATTTCGGTCAGTACCGATACCGTGAAATACACCATGATCAGCATCAGTAAGGTGTCGCCGCCACTCAGTGACACCAGCCACTGGGCGATAACTCCGGCGGCACCGGTTATCTGCAGCGCGTTGCCGAGCGCGAACGAGGCGGCAATGGTCAGCAATACCGGGGCATCGAGGCTTTTCTGAATCTGGCTGACGCGCAGGCAGCCGGTGGCGATCATGGCCGAGGCACCCAGCAGCGCAGCATTGAGAATGCTGAGCAAGCCGAAGGTGGCGCTTAACACCACAACAGCCAGTATCACCCAGGCGAGGCCCGCTTTATCGTGGCGCGGCCGTTCGGTTTCGAGATCGTTAATCAGCAGGAAATCCTGTGCGTAGTGCTGGCGGCTCACAAAGGCGGGCCGGGCTTCCAGCAACAGCACATCGCCCGCTTGCAGCCGAATATTGCCCAGATTCCCCTGTACCCGTTTCCCATGGCGGGCCACGGCCAGCACCACGGCGCCAAAGCGGTCCCGAAAGCGGGCATCGCGAATGGTCTGGCCGATGACATCAGACCGGGGCGACAGAGCCGCTTCAACCAGACGACGCTCGGCCCGGTGCTGGTCGAGGCTGGGTTCGTCATCGTGGGTGGAAGGCACAATGCCCTGAATGCGCAGCAAGTCGGAAATGGCCTGAGTTTCACCGGCAAACACCAGACGGTCGCCACCCATCAGTCGTTCTTCAGAGGGCACCGCCGTCACCACGCTGCCCTGGCGTTCAATTTCGACCAGGTACAAGCGGTCGAGGTTACGCAAACCGGCCGAATCAACGGTTTTGCCCACCAGAGGCCCGGTCGGGTTCACCCGCACTTCCAGCGTAAACTCCCGCAGTGAACCAAATTTCTGGGCATCCTGCCGCTCCGGCAGAACCCGGGGAAAGACCCAGATAATGGCGACCAGGCCAATCAACGCCACAGGTAAGCCAATGGCGGTAATGGAAAATAGCGACAGCGAGGTATCACCGGTCAGGTCCCGATACAGGCCGTTGACCACCAGGTTGGTACTGGTACCCATCAGCGTCAGGGTGCCACCCAGAATGGCGGCATAGCTCAGCGGAATCATCAGTTTGGACGGAGCAATGCCTATACGGCGGCACCAGGCGTGAATGGCCGGAATCAGCGTTGCAACAACGGGCGTGTTGTTCAGAAAGCCACTGAGCAGCGCCACCGGGAAGATAATGCGCGCCTGGGCGCTGCGGGTAGAGGCGGGCCGGCCCAGAAAGCGGTGCACCAGCACATCCACTCCGCCCGAGTTATGAATGCCGGCGGCGACCACAAACAGGGCGGCCACGGTCATCACGCCGGTGTTGCTGAAACCGGCCAGGGCTGCTTCGGGGCTGATAATGCCGCTGGCGCTGAGCACAATCATCACCGCCAGCATCACCCAATGCGGCGCATAACGACCGCTGGCCATCGCCGCCAGGGCGAACAGTGCCAGTGCAATGGTGGCGCAGCCTTGCCAGGTCATTCAGGGGGTGCTCCCGCTCGGAAAACCCCAAGAGTAACCAAGGCCGATGATTCTATAAATGAATTAAAAAGAATCTATAACTAACTATTAGATATAAGGAGTTGTTTTATAGATGCTCAAGCCTGAGCAAGGAGACTAGCACGGGGCACCGGGTGTGCCCCTGTGGGGGAGTCCGCAGCAGGGATGCTGCGGTCTAGGCTCCATGGACGGATTCACGCCGACCCCACAGGGGCATACCCGGTTCCCCGTGCGGATTAAGGCACAACACCGTCATTCGCTCGAAACTGAAGCCACTTCGGCTTTTTTGCGCTTGATCACCGGGTAGGCCACTGCTGTCAGGTGGGAACAGATGCGCTGCATATCGCGCAGTACGTCGATGAAGATCTGAGTCGACAGAAGGTTTTCCGAGTGGTGGCCGCCCAATTGGTCGAGGTGAGCATGGCGCGCGGCCATGATTTCGGTACGGTAATGGCGCTTCACTGCGAGCAAATCCTGGGCGAGGGTCAGGCTATCGCTCGTAAACACCGCTTGCGACAGACGAAACGCATCGACCAGCTCATCGTGCAATCGGTTGAGCACGGCTTTTTCTTCAGCATCGAATTCCACATTGTTGCGCACTTTGGTGCGCGCCTGGTGCATCAGACTGGCATCGATGATGTCGCCAATGTGTTCCAGGTTGGTCATGTAGATGATGATTTCACGGCGCAGCGGTTGTGTCGAATGGGAATGATCCGACTTATCGATCGACAGAATGTAATTCAGGGCCTCGCGATGCAGCCGGTCGATGTCGTCGTCGAGTTCACTGATCTGGCGGGCCAGATCCTTGTCGTCAAACGCATCCATGCTGTTGTTCAGCATGCGAAACACAACATCGGCAATGTGCATCGCCTCGTTGCGCACGTTGGCGATTGCCCGGCGCGGATTGTGAATATCGTCGATGGCGAGATAAATGGGCATCTCGTCTTCCTGCGACAAATCGGTGCCTTCTTCCTCGCCGGGGGCAGTGCGGCTGATCAGCGGCAGCAACCAGGGTAGGAACAGCAGGAGCAGCAGACCGTTGATCAGATTCAACAGACTGTGCGCGACGACAATGCCAACAGAGCCGCCGGGCAGGAAGTCGCTCAGATGCCCGGCCGTCAGCGTCAAAATCAGCAAACCAAGTACCATGGCGATACCGCGGAAGATCAGATTGCCGATCACCACCTGTCGGCCCTTGCGGTTCAGTGACCAGCCGGCGACCAGCGCGGGCATGGCGCCACCGAGGTTCGCACCCAGCAACATAAACAGCCCCGCATTCATGCTGATCGCATCGTCGCTGACGAATTGGGCAATCAGCAACACGCTGGCCAGGGTGGAGTGAATCAGCCAGGTCAGAATGGCCAGCATGGTAATGGCCAGCGCCGAGTCGGATTCTACCCGGTTGATGATCAGCGTCGTGATATCGCTGTGGCTCAGCATCGAGGTGGACTGGCCAATCAGATCAAGGGACAGCAACACCAGGCCAACACCAATGGTAATGCGTCCGGTGTGTTTCCAGGCCCTGCTTGTGCTGTTTTTGAAGAAGACAAAACCGAGCAGTACCAGCGGTAACGCCAGCGCCTGAACATCGAGGTTGAGCAGAAACGCCGCCAGGCTGGCGCCGAATTCAGCGCCGAGTACGGTGGCCAGTGCCGCCGTAAGCGTCATCATGTTGGAGGCGGTAAACCCGCCGACCATCAACACAACCGCCGTCGAGGATTGCAACAGAAACGCCGCGCTGACACCGCTGCTGAAGGCGAGTGGGCGATTGCGGGTGGTTTTACGCAGCAGACGTTCCATGCGGCTGCCCAGCAGCCGGCTGAAACCGGTTTGGACCATGCGTATGCCCCACAGCAGCAGGGCAATGGCGCCGGCCAGTTGAATCAGAACTCCCATGTTCCGTTATTGTCCCAATGTTGTTGCCTGGCCTTTGGTTGCCAGCCAGGTCTGTATCAGTTCAGTAACCCCATCGCCCGAGGCAGAGGGCGTTATGGCTTTCGGGTGGTGCGTCATGTGCTCAAGGTGTCGGGCAATATTGGCAACGCCCACCGAGTTCGGGAAAAACTCGAACATGCTTTCATCGTTGGGGGCATCGCCGACGAAGACGACCTGTTGTTGCATCTGGGTATCGGTCAGCTGCCATTGCTCGGCCAGCATGCGGCGAGCCATGGCACCTTTATCGAAGGCACCGCGCCAGACGTTGATGTGGATCGAGCTTTTTTTCACGCTGAACCCAGCCTGGCGCAGTGAGTGTACCACGGTGTCGGCCTGCACCGGAGTCAGACGAGCGTCCTGATTGTAATCGATCGCGACATCGACGTGCCGGAACGACTGGTCTTTAGCGTACTTCACCTCAAATGGCAGCGCCAAATTATCGACCGTCTGCACAATGGCTGCCTGGTCCGCCCGGTGGGTCGCCAGGTCCTGCCAGTAGTGCCAGCGCGTGCGTTGTTCCGGGTCTTTGACAATATAGAAGCCACCGCTTTCGCCAATCACACCGGCCACCGGCCAGGTACGAATGATCTGGTCGCACCAGCCGGCGCAGCCACCGGTCACCGGAATGATATGGATGCCGGCATCGGCCAGTGCCCAGAGTGCCTGGTAGGTTTGCGGCAGCAGTCGGCCGTGGGTGGTCAGGGTGTCGTCGACGTCGGTTAACAGGAACCGCGCCTGGCTAAAATCCAGAGTTTTCATTCGGTGGGGGTGACCTCTGTGTCAGTAGGTGCTGCGTGCGAATCATCGGCCGGGTTGCCGGTTTCAAAAACGGTCAGTGCGGTGGGTCGCCAGTCGGCCCGGCCGTCGGGGAGTTGATCGGTCACGAACCAGTCCAGGGCGGTAAAGGGCGTAACCCGGGCCAGCGCCTGGCGTTCCCATTTGCTGGCATCGGCAACCAGCACCCGGTGCCGGCTGTTATCCAGAATGGCGCGGCTGATCTGGGCCTCGCGCATATCGAAATCCATCAGGCCACGCTCCGGGTCGAGGCTGCCGGTGCCGATGAGGCCATAGTCGGCGTAGTAATCGGAAAAGAAGCGGGTGGTTTCCTGGCCGACCACATCGTGGTCGTTGTGGCGCAACTGACCGCCGGAGACGATGACATCGATGTTGGGACAGCTGCACAACAGCGAGGCAATGTTGAGGTTGTTGGTCAGCACCTTCAGCCCCTGATGTTGCGACAGTTCCCGCGCCACGAACTCCAGGGTGGTACCGATGCCCAGAAATACCGAGGAGTTGTCCGGAATCATCGCCGCGACTTTGCGGGCAATGGATTGTTTGGCGAACTGGTTCAGCACCTGGCGCGAGGTGAACGACAAGTTGGATACCGACGAGGGCAGGCTGACGCCACCATAGCGGCGTCGCAACAGCCCGCTCTCGCACAGCTGGTTGATGTCGCGTCGAATGGTTTGCGGCGTTACCCCAAACCGGTCGACCAGGGCATCCACTTCAAGATGCTCCTGCAGCTGTGCCCAGTCGAGAATGGCTTGTTGGCGTTCTGTGATTTTCATCGGCTCACGGTTCCGGTGCAAAAACAGGGTTCAGGCTGGCCACAACGGTCGCCAGTGACCCCTTGTGGTGTTACCGGCTGGCGCCGAGCAACAGTGGGTCGTCGGTGATAATACCATCAACACCCAGCTGCAGAAGGTGCGCTGCCCGCTCAGGCTCGTTCACGGTGTAGCAATACAGGTCGAGACCGCTGGCGCGAATCTGGCGTACCTGCTCTAGCGTAAGATAACGGTGGTCACAGTGCACACTCACCAGATTCAGCTCTTCCGCGATCTCTGCCCAATCGTTGGGAATGCGCTCCCACAGGTGGCCGCATTGCCAGTCAGGCCGCCAATGGTGCAACAAATTCAGCACCTCGGAGTTGAAACTCGAGATCAGCAGTTTGTCTGTGTCGCGCCACTGAGTATCCAGCACCTTAATGGTATCGAACACAATTTGCTCGGGCGTGAACTCCGGGTAGACCTTGATCTCCAGGTTCAGGCCGAGCCCCAGTGTTTGTATATGATCCAGCGCCTGGCTCAGGGTCGCTATGCGTTCCCCGCTGTAGTCAGCCGAAAAATGGCTGCCGATATCCAGCGCTTTCACATCTTCCCAGCGCTGGTCGCACAGCCGGCCCCGGGCCGAGGTCAGCCGGCCGAGCTGGTCGTCGTGAAACATAACCAGAGTGCCATCACCCAGGCGGTTGACGTCGATTTCCACCCAGGGTGTGCCGATCTCGTGGGTTTTGGTCATCGCCCCCAGGGTATTTTCCGGTGCCAGTAACGAGGCACCGCGATGAGCGATCAGGCGGCTGGCAATCATGAACCCAGCCTCTTGCCGGTGGCCTTTTCAAACAGGTGGCACCGCTCCCGGTCGACGCGCAAGGGCAGCCGGTGGCCGCGCTTGAATTGCTGTTTGCCAGGCTGCTCCGAGGTGATCAGCGCTTCCGTGCCCGGAAAATAGCCGTACAACAGGGTATCCGCACCCAGCGGTTCAATCATGTCGACGCTGAGCGTGAAGTCGGCTTCGGCTTCCTCGCAGGCTTCCATGTGTTCCGGGCGAATACCCAGCACCACGTCGAGGTCGTGCGCATCGCCAGGCAGATTCGGGTCGTTCAGTTCCAGCACCACATCAGGCGACAGAGTCAGCCGGTTGCCGTTCAGACTGGCGTCGAGAAAGTTCATCGCCGGTGAACCGAGAAAGCCTGCCACGAATTGCGTGGCCGGCTTTTCGTAGAGTTCGATTGGCGGGCCAACCTGTTCGACGTTGCCTTCGTTCATCACCACCAAACGGTCAGCCAGGGTCATGGCTTCAACCTGATCGTGCGTTACATAAATAGCGGTGGTCGCAAATTCCTGCTGCAGGCGTTTGATCTCGATGCGCATCTGTACCCGCAGTTTGGCATCGAGGTTCGACAGCGGTTCGTCAAACAGAAACACCTTGGGGTTGCGCACAATGGCGCGGCCCATAGCAACGCGCTGGCGCTGCCCGCCGGAAAGCTGGCCGGGCTTGTTATGCAGCAAATTGGTGATTTCCAGAATCTCGGCGGCTTTCTCGACCTTTTTCTGAATCTCGTCTTTGGGCACTTTACGGTTTTTCAGGCCATAGGCCATGTTCTGAAACACCGTCATGTGCGGGTAGAGTGCGTAATTCTGGAACACCATGGCGATATCGCGCTCAGAGGGTTCCAGATCATTCACGCGCACCTCGTCGATGTAGAGGTCGCCACCGGTAATGGTCTCCAGCCCGGCGACCATGCGCAACGAGGTGGATTTACCGCAACCGGAAGGCCCAACCAGCACCAGCATTTCGCCATCGGTAATGTCGAGGTTCAAATTCTCAATCGCCTGATGACCGTTGGCGTAGGTTTTGTTGATGTTTTTCAATGACACTGTGGCCACGTTCAATCCCCTTTATTTTTCCTGCTCTATCAGGCCTTTGACGAATAGTTTTTGCATGCCCAGCACCACAATAACCGGTGGCAGCATGGCCAGAATGGTGGTGGTCATGATGATGTTCCACGGAATGTTGCCTTCACCGGCCGACATCAGGCGTTTGATCACCATGACGATGGTGTAGTAATCCTCATCGGTGGTAATCAGCAATGGCCAGAGGTACTGGTTCCAGCCGTAGATAAACAAGATGACAAACAGGGCAGCAATGTTGTTGACCGACAAGGGCAACAAAATATCCTTGAAGAACTTGTACGGGCCGGCGCCGTCTATGCGTGCCGCTTCCATCAGCGAGCTCGGCACCGACATGAAAAACTGCCGGAACAGAAAGGTTGCCGTAGCACTGGCGATCAGCGGAATGGTCAGGCCGGCATAGGAATTCAGCATCCCCAAGCTGGCGACCACTTCATAGGTTGGCAGAATGCGGACCTCCACTGGCAGCATCAGCGTCAGGAAAATCAGCCAGAAGCAGGTTTTGCGAAACGGAAACCGAAAGTAGACGATGGCGTAGGCCGATAGAATGGAAATCACAATTTTACCGACGGCGATTACCATAGCCATGATGAAACTGTTCCACATCATCCAGGAGGCCGAAACGCTGACACCGAGCACGCGCTCTTCGTTAGACAGCACACGTCGGAAGTTGCCAAACCCTTCCTCGCCAAACCACAACGGCATCAGACCAGAGACAAATTCGCTCGACGAATTGGTGGAAGCCACCAGGGCAATCCAGATCGGGAAGCCAATAATAAACACACCCAGAATCAGAACCAGGTGCCGGGTTACGGTAAGCCAGGGGCGATTCTCAACCATCAGTATTGCACCTTCTTCTCAACGTAACGGAACTGAACAACCGTCAGCGTAATCACAATAATCATCAGAATGACCGACTGGGCCGCCGAGCCGCCAAGATCAAGCCCGACAAAACCGTCTTCGTACACCTTGTACACCAGTGTCTTGGTCGAGCTGCCAGGCCCGCCGAGGGTGGTGGCGTGAATCACACCGAAGGTTTCGAAGAAGGCATACACAATGTTCACCACCAGCAAGAAGAAAGCAGTAGGCGAAAGTAGCGGAAACACAATTTGCCAGAAGCGTTTGAACGGACTGGCGCCATCGATGGCCGCCGCTTCAATCAGCGAGCGGGGAATGGCCTGCAGGCCTGCGAGGAAAAACAAAAAGTTATAGCTGATCTGCTTCCAGGCCGAGGCAATCACCACCACCGTCATCGCTTCACCGGAATTGACGTAATGGTTCCAGTCATAACCGAAGGCGTCCATCCAGAACGGCAACACACCCATGGAAGGGTTAAACATCAGCCACCACAACACGGCAGCAACAACCGGTGCCACCGCATAGGGCCAGATCAACAGCGTTTTATAGGCGGAAGCGCCTTTCACCACCCGGTCGGCCATGGCGGCTAGCAACAGCGCGAGAATCATACCGACCAGTGCGACCATGGCGCTGAATACAAAGGTAACGCGGACACTGTTCCAGTATTCCGGGTCTTCCAGCAAATAGATGAAATTCTCGAACCAGACAAACTCCACCGAGAAACCAAAGGCATCTTCAATCAGAAACGATTGATAGAGCGCCTGACCCGCAGGCCAGATAAAAAACACCAGCGTGATAATCAGCTGGGGGGCAAGCAAAAAAAAGGGCAGCACTTTATGGCTGAAAACCGCATTGTCGTGCATGGTTTGGCTCGTTGCGCAAAAGTGAAAAAGGACGCCGTCATCCTATGAAAAATAATTGGGTGCCGGCGTTAAAAGGAGCTAGAGGGCTCCATTGCTGTTTCATGCAGTCTCAAGTATTAAGCTTCGCCGAGGAGACAAGCGGCGGGTGCCGGATGTACCTCTGTGGGGTAGTCCGCAGCAGGGATGCTGCGGCCTAGGCTCCATGGACGGATTAACGCCGACCCCACAGGGGTACATCCGGTGGCCAGTGCGGACCAATGCCACCCAGGCAAACCCCAACTCGAACTTGAGTTGCAACGCTACATTATCGATTGGCGCGTTCGAAGCGGCGCAGCTGGTCATTGCCGCGATCGGTTGCGGTGTTCAGCGCTTCTTCAGCCGTCGCTTCGCCGTTCCAGACGGATTCGAGCGCTTCATCGATGATGCCGCGAATCTGCGGGAAGTTACCGAGGCGCAGGCCGCGTGAATTGGCCGTAGGCTCAACAGAGGTCATCTGGTTGATGGAGGTATCGGTGCCCGGGTTTTCACGGTAGAAACCCTGTTCTTTCGTCAGCTCAATGGCTTCATAGGTAACCGGTAGGTAACCGGAGAACTGGTGCCAGTCGGCCTGAACTTCCGGCAATGACAGATAGTCAAAGAAGGCTGCAACCGCCTCGTAGTTGGCATCGTCATGGCCGCGCAGTGTCCACAGGGTGGCGCCACCGATGATGGTGTTCTGCGGGGTGTCGATGACTGCTTCCCAGTACGGCAACTGGCTCACGCCGAATTCAAACTGGGCATTGCGATTAATACCGGCATAACCAGCGGAAGACTCGGTGTACATGCCGCATTCTTCACTGTAGAACTTGGCAGAGCCTTCATTGGTGCGGCCGGAATAGCTGAAAATGCCTTCCTGCTGCCATTCGCCCATTTGCTCGATGTGGGCAATCTGAACGTCGGAGTTGAACACCAGCTCGGTGTCCATGCCGCCGAAGCCATTGGCTTTAGTGGCAAAAGGCACGTTGTGACGAGCCGACAGGTTTTCCAGGTGAATCCAGGATTGCCAGGCCGTGGTGAAGCCACAGTCGTAACCGGCTTCCAGCAGCTTGTTGCCGAACTCATCCATTTCTTCCCAGGTGCGCGGGCCGCGATCGGGCAGGCCAGCCTCGGCGAACATGGCTTTGTTGTAGTACAGCACCGGCGTCGAGCTGTTGAACGGCATGGACAGCATGTTGCCATTTTCATCAGCGTAGTAGCCGGTAACACTGCTCAGATAGTCTTCCTGATTAAAGCCGTCGCTCAGCTCATCCATCATCTGGTACATCGGGTAGATGGCGCCTTCAGCGGCCATCATGGTGGCGGTGCCGACTTCATAAACCTGCACGATTTCTGGCTGTTCACCGGAACGGAAGGCCGCAATGGCGCCGGTCATGGTGTCGTTGTAGTTGCCACGGTAGGTGGCATTGACCACGTAATCGGACTGGGAGCCGTTGAATTCAGCAACGATCTCATCGACTTTCTCACCCAGGGCGCCGCCCATGGCGTGCCAGAGTTCGATTTCGGTGGCCGCAAAAGCCTGGCTTGCGCCCAGGGCGCTGACCGCGAGGACTAACAGTTTCTTGTTCATCAGACGTTCTCACTCTTTTTAGTGTGACTTGAGTTTGTTGTTCATGTTTTTTCGAACGAGCATTAAAAATAGCATCGAACGAAAATAATTGACAAGCGAATTCGACCATACAGGCAGAAAATGACAGTTTTATGATCGTTTGAGATTTATTTTCATCGCTTTATACATCTTGTGGTTCGAACGAACATGACAGCGAAAATGCGCTGAACAGCGTCGACTTCGTTCAGGGACGGCTTTAATCCGGTCACGAGACCGGCTAAGGTTGGCGACCCGAATCCGGAACCGACGCAATGAAGCTGCTGCACACCTCCGACTGGCACCTGGGCCGACAATTTCACAACCAGTCACTGCTGGCCGATCAGGCCGGGGTGCTGGATCAGGTCATCGACTATGTGGAAGCGGAACAGATCGACGTCGTGCTGATTTCCGGCGACATTTACGACCGGTCGGTGCCCCCGGCCGAAGCCGTCACCTTGCTAAACCAGACCCTGCGCCGGCTCTGCGTCGACCTGGCGGTGCCGGTGATCATGATCAGTGGCAATCACGACAGCCCCGAGCGTCTGGGCTTCGGCGCCGGGCTGATGCAGGGTGCGGGTCTGCACATTCTCAGCGACCTGGCGCTGGTGGATACGCCCGTCATCATTCCGCACGCCGGGGGCGACGTGGCGTTTTACGGCATTCCCTATTGTCAGCCGGAGCATGTTCGGTCTGTCTTCGACGAAAATGTACGCAGCTTCGACGAGGCCCATACGTTTTTGGTCGAGCGCATCAAAGCGGCGTTTCAGCCGGGCCAGCGACGGGTGCTGCTATCCCACTGTTTTGTCAGCGGCGCCGAGGAAAGCGATTCGGAACGGCCGCTGTCACTGGGCGGGGCCGATACCGTTCGCTGGCAACCGATGCGCGATTTCGACTACGTTGCGCTCGGCCATCTGCACGCGCCTCAGTTCCGGGGCGAAGCTCACATTCGGTATTCCGGCTCACTGATGAAGTACAGCTTTTCGGAAGTGACGCAGAAAAAAGGCGTCACCCGGGTAGAGCTGCCAGCACAAGGCGAAGCAACCATCACGGCCCTGCCACTCACACCAGAGCGGGATCTGCGCATCGTAGAAGGCGAGTTCGATACCCTGATGGCCGAGGGTAAAGATGACCCCCGCAACGACGACTACCTGCTGGTACGCCTTACCGATACTCGCGCCATACTCGATACCCTGAATCAGTTGCGCCAGGTTTACCCCCACGTACTGCATTTGGAAAAACCGGGCCTGGCGCCCGACCGCCCGGCACAGCTGGCCTCCCGCGAGCAACTGAAGCGCACCGAACTGGAACTGTTCGCCGACTTCTTTGAACAAACTCAGGGCGAAGCCCTGAACGACGCCCAGCGTGAGGCGCTGAAAACCGTCATTCAATCGGTGCATCAGAGTGAGGGCCAGGCATGAAGCCACAGCGTCTCAGCATCAGCGCCTTTGGCCCCTTCGCTGGCGAAGAAGTGGTCGATTTCACCCGCTTTGGCGAGTCGGCCCTTTTTCTGATCAACGGCCCGACCGGCGCCGGTAAAAGCAGTCTGCTCGATGCCATTTGCTTCGCCCTCTATGGCGTGACCACCGGCGGCGAGCGCGAAGCCGCCAGCATGCGCTCCGACCAGGCACCCGATGACCTCGACACCTGCATTGTTTTCGACTTTCAACTCGGGGATACCCTCTACCGGATCGAGCGCACGCCCATTCAGCAAGTCGCCAAGAAACGTGGCGAAGGCGTCACGACGCGACAGGCCGATGCCAAGCTGTGGCGCATGCCCCCGGCCTTGCTGCCGTCATCGTTTGACGAGCAGGAAGCTGATTTACTGCCCTTAAAAGGCATTCGCGAAATCAATGACGAGATTCAAACCCTAACCGGCCTGAACGCCGACCAGTTTCGTCAGGTGATGGTGCTACCTCAGGGCAAGTTCCGCGAACTGTTGTTAGTCTCGTCGAACGACCGCGAAGCCATATTCAGTCAGCTGTTCCAGACCCACACCTTCAAAGCCATTGAAGACCGGCTGAAAGAGCAGGCGGCTGAGATCCGCAACCAACGTGACAAGCTCACCGAACGCCTGGCCGGGCATCTCGATTCGGCAGGCGTGGAGACGGCCGAGGCGCTGGATGAACGCCTGGCAGAACTTGCGCCCGTCGTGGAAGCCGCACGCACCAAGCAAGCCGACACGCTCAAGGCCGAAGCCAACGCCCGGCGCGCGCAGGAAGACAGCCAGGCACTGCAACAGCAGTTCGAGCAACTGGCCAAAGACCAGGCGGCCCGGCGCGACTGGGAAACCCAGGCCAAGGCAATCACAGAAAAAGAAGCTCTGATCAGCGCGGCCCGACAGGCGGAAAAACTGGGTCCGGTCTGGGAGCGTCAGCAGCAGAGCCAGCGTAACGAGGCCAAAGAGCAGGAAACGCTCGCGCAACTGACGCAGGCAGTCACCGACCTGGAACAGCAAAAACCGGCCATCGACGCCGAAGTCGCCGCCGCCAGAGACGCCCACGGCGGACTCGATGCGCTGAAATCGGAACAGGACACCCTGACCCGGCTGCGCAGCCAGAGCGAGCAATTGCGAGCGGGTCAAGCGCGCCTCGCGCGCTCCCGTTCAACCGTTGAACAGCTCGACAAAGACACCCGGGCCCGCAGCGAGCAGAAGGCCAGCCTGAACGCCCAGCTACAAAGCCTGGAACGCCAGATCGCGGAATCCGGTGATCTTTCTGCCGAGCAGTTGCGGTTGCAGCATCTGCTGGAGCGGCTGACTCGGCTGGGCAAGCTGAAACGCCGCTGGGTCGAGCTGGATGCAACGGCGACCAAGCAGCACGCCGAGGCCGATCGCTGGCAGCAGGAACTGACCAGCGCCGAAGCCAGCGCCGATGCCCTGAGAACGGAGGCGCTGAAGCAGGAGCAGGCCTGGCATTTGGGGCAAGCGGCTCAGTTGGCGACTCAGTTAAATGAAGGGCAGCCGTGCCCGGTGTGCGGCAGCGAAGCCCACCCACACCCGGCGCAAGCCGATGCCGAACCGGTTAGCCGGGAGCAGGTTGCCCAAGCGCGCACCGCACTGGAAACCCAGTTGGCCGCCGTCAGCAAGGCCCAGCAAGCCCGAGATCGGGCCCGCCACAGCGCGGAAGAGGCAAGCCAGCAAGCACAGCGGTTGCGGGAAGATCTGGAAGAGTACGCCGACCGGTCGATGGAAGACCTGGAGCAGGATTACAAAGTAAACCAGCGTACCCTCAAAACACTGCAGCAACAGGCCGAAGCACTGGCAAGCGCCAAAACCCAGCTGGAGAGTACCCGCCAGAATATCAGCCAGATCGACCAGCAAGACGCCGAAGCCAGGCCGTTGCGCGAGCAGGCCGTGAGCGAAAAAGCCGCCGCCGAGCAGGCGGTCGACAGCCTCGAACAAGCCATTCCCGAAGCCTATCGAGTCGCGGGCGCACTGGAGGCCCGGCTGGGCGAGGTTGCCCGGAACATCGAACAGATCAGCCAGCGTTGGGAGCAGGCCCAGCAAAAGCAAAACCGTTTCAGTGAGACACTCACCGCAGCCAAGGCACGGGTTTCGGACCAGACCAACCGGTTGGCAGAGGCCAAACAGGGCCTGGAAGAGGCCGCCAAGCGCTGGCACTCTGCACTGGAAGACAGCCCTTTCGACGCGGAAGCTGACTTCACCCGAGCGCGTCACGACGAAGCCGAACTTGAGCAATGGCAACGCCAGATCGACGAGCATCGCCAGGCCGGTGAAAAACTCACCTGGTCTATTCAGCAACAGGAAACAGCCCTGGCCGATAAAACCAAGCCAGACCTGGCGCAGCTGGAAGCCGACTGGAAACAGACCCAAGCCGCATTGGAAGCCGTAACCCGCCACTACGATGAACAGCAAGCCCTGCTAAAAGCGGCCACCGACGTAAAAAAACGCATGGCCGAGACCCTGCAGAAAATCAAACAACTGGAAGCCGACTACGGCGTAACCGGCACCCTGGCCGAAGTCGCCAGCGGCAAAAATGGCCAGCGCATCAGTCTGCAGCGGTTCGTACTCAGCGTGCTGCTCGATGACGTGCTGATCGAAGCCAGCCACCGGCTGACCACCATGAGCAAAGGCCGCTACCAGCTGCTGCGACGGCAAGACAGAACCAAGGGTAACGTGGCTTCAGGGCTGGATCTGGATGTCGAAGACGCCTACACAGGCAAATCCCGACCGGTAAACACCCTCTCTGGCGGGGAAAGTTTCATGGCCGCGCTGGCGTTGGCGCTGGGGCTATCGGATGTGGTGCAGGCCTATGCGGGTGGGATTCGACTCGATGCTTTGTTCATCGATGAAGGCTTTGGCTCATTGGACCCCGATTCACTGGATCTGGCCATCGAAACCCTGATGGAACTGCGCGCCAATGGCCGCAGTGTGGGGATTATTTCGCATGTGTCGGAGCTGAAGGAGCAGATACCGCAGCGCATAGATGTGCGGCCTTCGCAGGCGGGTAGCCGGATCGAGATTATTGCGAACTGACTCGGAACCCAAGCTTCGGAGTTACCAGAGAAGACTAGCGGCGGTTGCCGGGTAAGCCCCTGTGGGGGTAGTCCGCAGCAGGGACTAAAACGCCTGGAGCGTTTTAGCATGAGCGCAGCGAGCCCGAAGGGTGAATCCCATGGATGGGATTCATATCATGTGGCCTAGGCCCGAAACGTCGGACCGCCATGGAAGGATTCACGCCGACCCCCACAGGGGCTTACCCGGTGACCGGCGCGGGCCACTGGCACAAGCCCAGCGCAAACTGGGGTTAGACCTTAAACCGAGAAACCACCTGGTTCAGGCCTTCGGCCAACCGCGCCAGCTCTTTGCTGGAGGTTAGGGTTTCATCGGCACCGGTCGCGTTCTGCACAGCGATGTCGCGGATGGAGACCAGATTCCGGTCGACCTCACGCGCCACCTGAGCCTGCTCTTCAGCGGCACTGGCTGAAGCCGTGTTGCGCTCGTTGATCTTCTCGATCAGCGCGGCAATGGCTTGCAGGGCATCACCCGCATCGCGCCCGGCCTCCAGCGTATTGGTAGCGCTGGTATTGCTGTCGCGCATGGCGGTCACCGCCTGGTCGGTACCGGATTCAACGGCATCGATGATGGTTTCAATTTCCTTCGTGGAATCGGCCGTGCGGCTGGCCAGCGCCCGCACTTCATCGGCCACCACCGCAAAGCCGCGCCCGGCTTCACCGGCCCGGGCCGCTTCAATGGCCGCATTCAGCGCCAGCAAATTGGTTTGTTCGGCAATGCCGCGAATCACGTCCAGCACCGAACCGACGTCTGACACCTTCGACGCCAGGGCTTCCATATTACTGGCGGTATCGCCGATGGCTTTGGCCAACCGCTCGATAGCCGCCACAGTGCCACTGACTTTCTCCAGCCCGATTTTGGTTTGGCTTTCGGCTTCGTGTGATTCCTCGGCCGTGCCGGTTGCGTTGCTGGCCACTTCTTCAATGGCCGCCGTCAGTTCGTTCACCGCTGTGGCTGCCTGTTCAATTTCTTCATTCTGGCGCCGCAGATTTTGGGTGCTGTCGTCGGTAACCGCGCTTAATTCCTCTGAAGAGGAGGCCAGCTGTTCTGAACTGGAACTGATTTGCGCCAATGTTTCGCGCAGCGCGGCTTGCATGCGCGACATCGCCGTGACCAGCTGGCTGACTTCATCTTTCCCGCTGTTGCTGACCGCTGTAGTCAGGTCGTTGTCGGCAATGGCATCGGCAAGATCGACCGCTGAACGAAGCGGGCCCGTGATGCTGCGCGTCAGCACCAGTGCTGAAAGCCCCAGCAGTACCACCAGTATGACTACGGCTGAACCTATGGTGATCAGCGCTTGGTTGTAAACCCGGTCGGCTTCAACTGAGGCGGCATCAACCCGGCCTTCTTCGACTGTAATCAGCCCCCGAATAATGCCGCTGAGCGCAGACCCGGCGGGTGCCATTTCGTCGTTACGCAGGTCGGCCACCATGGCGAACTGGCGGTCGTCGATGTGTTCGTAAAGCTGTGCCGCCATCGCCAGGTACTCGCCCTCGGCGGCTTCGTATTCCTCAAAGGCGGCCCGGTCGGCTGGGTTATCGATCAGTTCCAGATACCCTTGTTTGGCTGTCGTCATATTCTCGAGCGCGGCTGTTGCTGCGTCTCGGAATTCCTGCTGGCGCGACCCCATCAAATTGGTGACAACATTGCCCAAATTGACCCTTAGCCGCAGCAACTCGCTGTTCATATCACCCAGCAAAATTTGCTTGGGGACGAGCACTTCATCAATGTACTCGATTTGCTGGTTCAGGCTGTTTAACTGCAACAGGCTGAAAGCGCCCAGCACGATAAACAACACGGCGGCCAAGACAAAGGTTAGGGTCAGACGAACGCCGATAGACAATTGTCGGATCATGGGCGTGCTCCAGGGGCTGGTTGAGTCGGGTGGGTACCGGGCCGGGTGGTCCCTGCGCGGTGTTCAGGAATTGTAATAGAGAATAACGGCCACCGTTCCGTTTTCTTTATGGTTTAGTGGCGTTTTGGGTGTAAATGGGCGGGCAGGGTGTGTTGGTAAGCGCACCAGCCCGTCTGGTGAGACAGGAGCTGGTGCAGCCTAGGGTTTTCAGGCAGCGTTGCTATCGTTGGCTGGATTTTGCTCGGCGTTGTTTTGCGCGGGAGCATCGGCTCCGGTGTCTTCAATCTCGCCTTTGGCCGCTTTTTCAGCGGTTACCCGCAAGGCTTCCAATTCTTCACGCAGCTTGGCTTCTTCCAGTTTCAGGTCTTCCGCTTTCGATTGGTCTTTCTCAACCGTTTTCAGAATATTGATGGCTTCGGTGATGTCACCCGCTTCAATGTGGGCGATGGCATCCGCCTTGCGCTCTTCCAGAGACTCCACCTCAAGCAGCTTTTCCAGCACTTTATCGAGTTTGTTGTTCAGCTTCTGGATGTCTTTGCCGGTGTTTTCCAAGGTTTTTCCTATCAGTTGGTAATCCAAGATCCTACTCCCATGAGTCGCCGCCCGCCGGAGCCGTAATCGGCACCGGTCGTTGCAGGCGGTTTTGTCAAATCGATAACTGGATATTAATACAGTAGTAGCCCGGTAGCAATGCGCGTAACCCGGATGCGCTCATGCACCAGAATGTGTCGCAACTGGACAATTGAAAGACCGGCCAGGGGGTAGAGTTGATGAGCGTTCCCTCTCCCTCACAACAATAAGGAACACGCCATGACCAGTAACGCAGGCAACCGCGGGGTGATCTATCAGGGCCCCGGCCAAGTCTCCATTGAATCCATCGCCTTTCCCGAACTTGCGCTCGGCAGTCGCCGTTGCGACCACGGGGTGATTCTGAAGGTGCTGACCACCAACATTTGCGGCTCCGACCAGCACATGGTACGCGGCCGCACCACCGCTCAGCCAGGCCTGGTGCTCGGCCATGAAATCACCGGTGAGATCATCGAATGTGGCCGGGATGTGGAATTCCTGAAAGCCGGCGACATCGTTTCGGTACCGTTCAACATTGCCTGCGGCCGTTGCCGCAACTGCAAAGAAGGCCGCACCGGCATCTGCCTGAACGTGAACCCGGCGCGCCCGGGTGCCGCCTATGGCTACGTTGATATGGGCGGCTGGGTCGGTGGCCAGGCCGAATACGTTATGGTGCCTTACGCCGACTTTAACCTGCTCAAGTTCCCGGACCGTGACCAGGCCAAAGAAAAGATCCAGGACCTGACCCTGCTTTCAGACATATTCCCCACCGGTTTCCACGGTTGTGTGACGGCGGGCGTCGGCCCGGGTTCTACGGTTTACATCGCTGGTGCAGGCCCTGTGGGGCTGGCAGCCGCAGCGAGTGCTCGCTTGCTGGGCGCCGCCTGTGTGATCGTCGGCGACATGATCGACGAGCGGCTCGACCAGGCACGCAGCTTTGGCTGCGAAGTCATCGACCTGAAACAGGATGCCGAACTGCCCGACATGCTTGAACAAATACTGGGTGAACCGGAAGTCGATTGCTTTGTCGATTGCGTGGGCTTCGAAGCGCATGCCTGTGGTCACAACCACGCTCATGAGCAGCCAGCGACGGTGCTGAACTCCGCGATGAGCGTCACCCGCGCCGGTGGCCAGATTGGCATTCCCGGCCTGTACGTGACCGACGACCCGGGTGCTGCCGAAGAGGCGGCCCAGAAGGGGGCGCTGAGCATGCGTTTCGGCTTGGGCTGGGCGAAATCCCACTCCTTCCACACCGGGCAATGCCCGGTGATGAAATACCACCGCTCGCTGATGCAGGCCATTCTGTTCGACCGGGTGCAGATTGCCAGGGCGGTCAACGTGCAGATGATCAACCTGGATCAGGCACCCAAAGGCTATGCCGATTTCGACGGCGGCGCCGCGAAGAAGTTCGTGATCGACCCGCACGGGTCATTCGCGGCCTGAGAATCAGGGTTACCCATGAATGTGGGCGCAGCGTTGCAGCAGGTAAGGTATATGCGCCCCTAAACCGGGTGTACACTGGCGTTCAGTGCCCGTGTGCACTCTGTTTTAAGGCCCTGACTACAATAAAACCACAGGTGACCCATCGATGCCTCAAGCATTACCCTCAGACACCCTTTCCCGGGTAAGGGCCATTGTGGCCGACCTGAAACACAAGCCCGGCGCCTTGCTCCCCATTCTGCACGAGGTTCGCGATACCCTGGGCCACATTCCCGAAAACGCCGTGCCCGTCATCGCCGAGGGCTTGCAAATCACCCGTGCCGAAGTACATGGCGTGATCAGCTTTTACCACGATTTCAATACCCAGCCGATCGGCAAGCACCGCCTGCAAATCTGCCGGGCCGAGGCCTGCCAGGCCCGCGGCAGCCGCGAGCTGGAACACTATGCCCGGGAGCGCCTGGGCATCGATTACCACCAAACCACACGCGACGGCGAATTCACGCTGGAGCCGGTGTATTGCCTGGGCAATTGCGCCACAGGCCCCTCGGTGCGCATTGGCAACCGCATTCACGGGCGCGTGAGCGCTGAGCGGTTCGACGCCATTCTTGACCAGGCTTTAACCGTGCCGATAGACCTGGAACCGCTAACGGAGGGCGATGCATGATCACCCTCTATGTACCGCGTGATACCACCGCCGTCTCACTCGGCGCCGACGACGTAGCCATAGCGCTGGCACGTGCCGCCGAGGCCAAAGGCATCGACCTCCACATCGTGCGCAATGGCTCGCGCGGCCTGTTCTGGCTGGAGCCTTTGGTGGAAGTTGAAACCGACCAGGGCCGCGTTGCCTATGGCCCGGTCATGCCGGAAGACGTACCCGCCTTGCTCGATGCCGGGTTACTGGCCGGGTTGTTGGAAGGTGCCGCTGACCATCCGTTGCACCTGGGCCTCACCGAAGAGATCCCCTACCTGAAACACCAGCAACGGCTCACCTTTGCCCGCGCGGGCATTACCGACCCGGTGTCTATTGACGATTACCGCGCCCATGGCGGTTTCAAAGGCCTGGAAGTCGCTCTGGCAAAAACCCAGCAACAGATCGTCGACGACATTAAAACCTCCGGCCTGCGTGGCCGGGGTGGGGCGGCTTTTCCGGCCGGCATCAAATGGCAAACCGTGCTGGATGCGAACCCTAAAACGCCGAACAGCCGCTATTCCGGCCAGAAATTCATCGTCTGCAACGCCGATGAAGGCGACTCCGGCACCTTCGCCGACCGCCTGGTGATGGAAGCCGACCCCTACATGCTGATTGAAGGCATGGCCATCGCCGGCCTCGCCGTCGGCGCTGAAACCGGCTACATCTACCTGCGCTCCGAATACCCCCTGGCGCAGGTAGTTCTCAACGACGCCATTGCCAGGGCAGAAGCGGCAGGCTACCTGGGTGACAACATACTGAGCTCCGGCAAGGCGTTTCATCTGGAAGCCCGCCTGGGGGCCGGTGCGTACATTTGTGGCGAAGAAACCTCTCTGCTCGACAGCCTGGAAGGCAAACGCGGTCAGGTGCGGGTAAAACCCCCGCTGCCCGCGCTGAAAGGCGCCTTCGGCCAGCCCACCGTGGTGAACAACGTACTCACCCTCGCCGCCGTGCCCTTTATTCTGGCCGAAGGCGGTAAGGCCTATGCCGATTATGGCATGGGCCGCTCGCGCGGCACGCTGCCATTCCAGCTGACCGGCAACCTGGAACGCGGAGGCGTGGTGGAACTGGCGTTTGGCATTACCCTGCGCGAACTGCTGTACGACTATGGCGGCGGCTCCGCCTCTGGTCGGCCCATTCGTGCGGTTCAGGTAGGCGGCCCGCTGGGCGCTTACATGCCCGAAAGCCAGTGGGACACCCCGCTCGATTACGAAGCCTATGCCGACATAGGCGCGGTAGTTGGCCATGGCGGCATTGTGGTGTTCGACGACACCGTCGACATGCTTGAACAGGCCCGCTTCGCGATGGAATTCTGCGCCGTTGAATCCTGCGGCAAATGCACGCCTTGCCGCATTGGCTCTACCCGGGGGGTTGAGGTAATTGACCGCATTCGCCTGAACGAAAACCGCGATGCCAACCTGACCCTGCTGCACGATTTATGCGACACCCTGGAATACGGTTCCCTGTGCGCTATGGGCGGCATGACCCCCAATCCGGTGCGCAGTGCACTACACTACTTCCCGGACGACTTTGCCCGAACCACCGCGTCACTGACGACGGAGGAGCGTTAACATGCTGCACATCTTCGACCCCAACACCCGTACCGACCGCGACCTGGGCACACCACCGCCCGCGCTGACCGGCAACACGGTTAGCCTGAGCATCGACGGCCATGCCATCGACGTGCCCGAAGGCACATCGGTACTGCGTGCCGCCGCCCTGGCGGGCATCCAGATTCCCAAGTTGTGCGCGTCCGATAACCTCGACGCCTTTGGCTCCTGCCGCCTGTGCGCGGTAGAAATTGAAGGCCGGCGCGGTATGCCAGCCTCCTGCACCACGCCCGTGGCCGAGGGCATGAGCGTACACACCCAGACCGACCGGGTGGCTAAACTGCGCCGCAACGTGATGGAACTCTACATCTCCGACCACCCGCTCGACTGCCTGACCTGCCCGGCCAACGGCGACTGCGAACTGCAAGACATGGCTGGCGCCGTCGGCCTGCGCGAAGTGCGTTACGGCTATGAAGGCGAAAACCACCTCGTTGCCGAGAAAGACACCAGCAACCCCTATTTCACCTTCGATGCCAGCAAGTGCATTGTGTGTTCGCGCTGCGTGCGCGCCTGCGAAGAAGTGCAGGGCACCTTCGCGCTGACCATCGACGGCCGCGGTTTCGATTCCACTGTATCCGCCGGCCAGAACGACGACTTTATGGACTCCGAATGCGTCTCCTGCGGTGCCTGCGTGCAAGCCTGCCCAACCGCCACGCTGATGGAAAATTCCGTGATCGAACAGGGCCAGCCGGAACACTCGGTGGTGACCACCTGCGCCTACTGCGGCGTTGGCTGTTCGTTCAAGGCCGAGATGAAAGGCACCGAAGTCATCCGCATGGTGCCGTTCAAAGATGGCCACGCCAACCACGGCCATTCCTGCGTAAAAGGCCGTTTCGCCTTCGGCTACGCCACCCACCCGGACCGCCTGACGAAACCGATGATTCGCGACAGCATCGATGACCCCTGGCAGGAGGTCAGCTGGGAAGAGGCGATGCAATTCGCCGCCGACCGCATTAAAGCCATTCAGGCCAAATACGGCCGCGACAGCGTGGGCGGCATTACCTCATCCCGCTGCACCAACGAAGAAGCCTACCTGGTGCAAAAACTGGTGCGCACCGCCTTTGGCAACAACAACACCGACACCTGCGCCCGGGTGTGCCATTCGCCCACTGGCTATGGCCTGAAACAAACCCTGGGCGAAAGCGCTGGCACCCAAACCTTCGATTCGGTGATGCAATCCGATGTGATCGTCGTGATTGGCGCCAACCCGACCGACGCCCACCCGGTGTTTGCCTCCCAGCTGCGCCGCCGGTTGCGTCAGGGCGCAAAACTCATTGTCGCCGATCCGCGCCACATCGATTTAATGACCACCCCGCATGGCGGCGAAGCATTGCATCTGCCACTGCGCCCCGGCACCAACGTAGCGCTGATCAACGCCCTGGCGCACGTGGTGGTGAGCGAAAGCCTGGAAGACCGCCTGTTCATCGCCGAACGCTGCGACCCGGCCGAATACGCTGCCTGGAACGCCTTTATTCGTGAAGAGCGCCACTCCCCGGAAGCGACCGAAAGCATCACCGGCGTACCGGCCGAAAGCGTACGCGCCGCCGCCCGCCTGTATGGCAGCGCCCGCAACGGCGCCATTTATTACGGCCTGGGCGTCACCGAACACAGCCAGGGCTCGACCATGGTAATGGGCATTGCCAACCTGGCGCTGGCGACCGGCAACATCGGCCGCGAAGGCGTGGGCGTTAACCCGCTGCGTGGCCAGAACAACGTGCAGGGCAGTTGCGACATGGGCAGCTTCCCGCACGAACTGCCGGGCTACCAGCATGTAGCGCAAGACGGCCCGCGCAAAGCCTTCGAAGATGCCTGGGGCGTAACCATTGACAACGAACCCGGCCTGCGCATTCCCAACATGTTCGACGCCGCCATCGACGGCAGCTTCCGGGGCCTGTATGTGCAGGGCGAAGACATCGCCCAATCTGACCCCAACACCCAGCATGTGGAAAAAGCGCTGAGCTCACTGGAGTGCCTGATCGTTCAGGACTTGTTCCTGAACGAGACCGCCAAATACGCCCACGTATTGCTACCGGGTTCCTCCTTCCTGGAAAAAGACGGCACCTTCACCAACGCCGAACGCCGCATCAACCGCGTGCGCAAGGTAATGCCGCCGCTGGCCGGCAAGGAAGACTGGCAAATCACGCAAGACCTGGCCAACGCCCTGGGCTACGCCATGCACTACGACCACCCGGAACAGATCATGGCCGAGATCGCCAGCCTGACCCCAAGCTTCCGCGGCGTGACCTACCAGAAACTCGACGAACTCGGCAGCATTCAATGGCCCTGTAACGATGCCTACCCGAACGGCATGCCGATTATGCACGAGCAGGACTTCCCGATCGGCAAGGGCCGCTTTGTAGTGACCGACTATGTAGCCACCACCGAACGCGCCAACCGCAAATTCCCGCTGCTGCTGACCACCGGCCGCATCCTCAGCCAATACAACGTAGGCGCGCAAACCCGGCGCACAAGCAACCAAAGCTGGCACGACCAGGACTGGCTGGAACTGCACCCGCACGACGCCGAAGAACGCGGCATTGTTGAGGGCGACTGGGTAGGCCTGACCAGCCGCGCCGGCGACACCGTGCTGCAAGCCAAAATAAGCACCCGCATGCAACCGGGCGTGGTGTACACCACCTTCCACCACCCGGTAAGCGGCGCCAACGTGATTACCACCGACAACTCAGACTGGGCCACCAACTGCCCCGAGTACAAAGTAACCGCCGTGCAATGCGAGAAAGTGGCGCAACCGAGTGCCTGGCAGGAGCGGCACCGGGCGCAGCATAAGAAGCAGTGGGGCCTGCTGAAAACACCAGAACCCACCGAACCGGTGATGAAGTGAGAGCAATGCGATGAGTAGCCAGATCGACACCCTGGTTAAGATGATTAATCAGATTGCTGATAATGCGCCCCGGCAGGAAACCCCGGAGGCCACGGCAGAGGCCGTGGCTGCGCACTTGAAGAAGTTTTGGGCGAAGCCTATGAAGCAGGAGATGCGGGAGTATATTAAAGCTGGTGGGGTTGGGTTGAATGAGGTGGCTGCTGAGGCTGCTTTGCGGTTGTAGGTATAGCCACCAACTAAACGCCGGCCAAATCACAGTGCAGCCTTGCCACCAAAGCGGACAAGTGCGATACCGCTGGGGATTTTTTGTTGCATGCGAGGGTAGATAAGGGTATTTGTAGGGGGGGGGGGGTTAGGTAAGGCGGGTAGATAATCTCACTGACTTGCACCACCGAGTTTGTTCGTCTCTTTTGAACTCATTTCACATATTAAACGAGCATCTATGTAAGAAGGTAGTGCCATGATATACATAGAAAAATTAAAGCTGTTTAATTTTAAGCGTTTTGAGAAATTTGAATATATTGCTCGCGAAAAGCGAAATATATTGATAGGAGACAATGAGGCAGGCAAAAGCTCAGTTCTGCAAGCAATAGATTTAGTCTTGACGGGAAACAGATCCAAGGCTGAAAACTTGGGGCTTGAACCTCTGTTTAATCGCAATGCTGTAACATCTTTTCTGAAGGGTGATAAGAATCTAGGTAACTTGCCGAGGTTGACTATCGAAATTTATTTGAATGATCATGGAAATATTAACTTAGACGGCAAAAATAATAGTGACGATACTGTTTGTCATGGACTAAAAATGGTTTGCGAGCCAAGGATCGAGGAGTACGGAGTTGAGATTGAAGAAGCTTTAAGTCAAGAGGATGCTCTATTTCCATATGAATACTACGGGATAACCTTCTCTACATTTTCAGGACAGTCATATACCCAGAATCGAAAATTCCTTAGACATCTATTGCTAGACAGCTCACTAATTGGAACTGAGTATGCTACCCGAATTTATACAAAGTCTTTGTTTGAAGCTAATACGGATTTTGCACAGCGACACAAAGCTAGCCATGCATATAGGCGAAGTAAGTCGGGGTTCACTGAAAGCTCTCTGGAAGAGATAAATAAAAAGCTATTAGGAGTTGAGTTTGGTATAAAGAGCGATAGTAAATCGAACCTTGAACAGGATTTGGTTATAACTGAAAGCGGGATCCCAATCTCACAGCGAGGGAAAGGAAGCCAGTGTTTCGTCAAGACTGATTTCGCTTTACAGCAGAAAGCTGGGTCTAACCCAATAGATTTGATATTGATTGAAGAGCCTGAAAACCACTTAAGCCACCTTAACATGAAACGCCTTATAAATCGGATAGAGAAGGCGACACAAACTCAAATTGTAATTGCTACACATAGTGACAATGTCTGTTCTCGCTTAGATTTGCATAATGCATCACTCCTGAGTGCTTCATCAAATACACCAGTATCATTGAGTAATTTACCTGATGATACTGCCAACTACTTCATAAAAGCTCCAAACAATAAAATACTAGAGTTTATTTTGTCTGAAAGAGTGGTTTTGGTGGAAGGCGATGCTGAATATATTCTTATGGAGGGGATGTATAAAAATATTTTTGGTGATGAGCCAGAAAATTCAAATATTCACATAATCTCTGTTGGTGGCACTAGCTTTAAACGATATCTTGATTTGGCAATATTGCTAGAGAAGAAAACTGCGGTGATCCGGGATAATGATGGAAATTATCAAGAGAATTGTATTGCAAACTACAAGAGCTATGTAAATAACCATATACAAGTCTTTTATGATAAAAATAACGACCGAAACACACTTGAAGTTTGTTTGTTTAGAGATAATGAGGATCTATGTGAAAGGCTATTCTCCCCAGGAAGGAGAGCTCTCACAGCCTTAGAATATATGCTTTCTAACAAATCTGATTCAGCATTGAAAATCCTTAAAGAAGGATTGAGCGATATCGAAATCCCAGAGTACATCTCTCAGGCTTTAGCATGGATAAAAGAATAATTCTCGCAGTAGCTGGTTCAGGCAAGACTAGCCATATAATTGATGGGCTTTCTAGGGAAGGACAGTTTTTAATTCTCACATATACAGAAAATAATTATAATCACTTGCAAAAGAAAGTTATTGAAAAGTTTGGGATTATTCCTGAAAATATTACTGTTTTAACCTACTTCACCTTTCTGTATTCCTTTTGCTATAAACCCTTTTTATATGATGCCTATGGTGCTAAAGGGATTAATTGGGAGGTGCCACCAGTATTTACCTTAAGACTTAGCCGAAGTAATAGGAAGTTTTATGTAGATACTAACGGGCGTTTGTACAGTAACAGAATTGCTAAAATTCTAGAGGTTGAGGGTGTTCTGGAGCTCATAAAAAATAGACTGGAAAAGTACTTTGATCATCTTCTTATTGATGAAATACAAGATTTTGGTGGTCATGACTTCAACTTGCTGAAGCAACTTTGTGCAGCTGATGTCAATATGTTACTTGTGGGTGATTTCTATCAACATACCTTTGATACGAGTAGAGATGGAAAGACAAATCAAACACTACACAATGACATTGAAGTTTATAAAAAACATTTTTCTGATGTAGGCTTTGTGGTAGATCTAAGTACACTATCAGATAGTCATAGGTGTACTTCGGAAGTGTGTGATTTTGTTACTGAGTACCTTGGTATTAAAATTGGTTCTAATAAGTGTGAATCTTCAAACGTCGTATTTGTAGAGGATCCGAAAGAAATAGCAAGAATCTTCTATGACGACAATATAATCAAGCTCTTCTATAGAAACCATTCTAAATACCCATGTGAATCGCAAAACTGGGGAAAATCGAAGGGGCTTGATAATTATCAAGATGTTTGTGTCGTTTTATACAAAAAAGCTGCTAAAGAATATAGGAATGGCAAGTTGCATGAGTTACCGCCATCAAGCAAAAATAAATTGTATGTTGCGTGTACCAGGGCGAATAATGATCTCTATATTATTGAAGAAGATAGCCTTATGAAAGTCTTACAGTAGATCAATGCTTAGCCTATGAAATCTAGAAATGTTATTCTAGTTGGGTGTTTTCATAGTGTTGTAGTTATAGAATATGGAACAAAAAATGATATCAAAAAATTATTTAGATGAAGAGCGTAAGAAACTGTGGCAAGAAGTAATATCTCTTAAACAAGATGTTGGAGCTCTTCGAGAAGAGTTGGCTAAACGGACGCCAGAATATGAAGCAGAAGCTAGGCAGTCATCCAAAAAGGCTTCTGAGTTCCGAAATAGAAGTCTTGATGCAAAGGAAGCAGCTGAGACAGCACTGACGGAGGTTCTAAGAATTAAAGGGACTTTTGATGACGAGTACAATAGTTTCATCAATAAAAAAGAAAGTGTTGAGTCAGTATTAACAATCTCTAATGATGCTCTTGGGAAAATTAGAGCTTTTGAAGAAAAGTCGGCTGATATAGATGAGTTGTTTTCAAAGTATGATGAATACGTAAATACAGTTGAAGAGATTGAGTCGCTCTATAGCAAAGGAGAAGATATATCCTCTAAATCCGTTGTACTGTACAATGCTATCTCAAAGAAAAAAAGGGAAATTGATGACATTCACAGAGAAATATTTGGCTATGAAGAAGAGGATGAGCAAACTGGTGAAACAAAATCAATTGAAGGATTGAAAAATGAGTTAGATGAGTCTTATGACAATCTAAGAACCAATATCGACAGCATTGAAAAAGATCTGGAAAATCTTGAAATTACCTCAAAAGAGCGAAGTGAAAATTATTTTGAACAACAAAATACAACTATTGCAAAAAAGCTTGAAAGTTGGAATGGCGAACACGCAGCGGTTACCAAGAGAATAAACGACCTTCTCCCTGATGCACTAACTGCTGGCCTCAGCCACGCTTTTTCAGAGAAAAGATCATCCGAGATAGTTTCTGGGGAGAAATTGAGCCGCGTGTTCAATTGGTCGATATTAGCTCTGGTTATAGTGTCGCTAATTCCCTTCGCAGTAAATGCTTATCTTTTGCATATAGGGAAGCCACTTGAAGACATAATTACAGATATGCCTCGATTGTTGACAGCAATTATCCCTTTGTACATACCATTGGTCTGGCTTGCCTATTCTTCAAATAAAAAGGCCAATCTTTCTAAGCGCCTTGTAGAAGAATATACTCATAAAGAAGTTCTTAGTAAAACTTTTGAAGGGCTTTCAAGTCAAATTGACTCTATAGAGGAAAGCAACATTTCCAATGAGCTTAGAATGAAACTACTTTACAACCTGTTGGATGTTAGTGCTGAAAATCCTGGTAAGTTAATATCTAACTACAATACATCTGATCATCCCTTGTTCGAAGCGCTAGAGTCTAGTTCGAAGTTCAATGATTCGATAAAAAAGCTAGAAAAAATTCCGGGTTTATCTAAGTTGGTAAGAATTTTGGATAAAAAATCTAAGGCAGACTTTGAAAAGCAATCAAAAAAGGTTGATGAAGCTTTGAATAATGTTGATGTTCAGTAGGCAAACTGGGACACCCAAATTAGTGAACTTTGAAAGGGATTATGGCCTCGGAAGTGAAACAAGGCTATGTAGACACCCATCGTTACAGTTTGTAATTACTCTGGGAGTGCAGGTAGTCGGTTGAGCACGCTGAGTTTGAAGGGTTAAAATCACTAAAAATACACTTTGGTAAATAGAATTCTCTTTGGTTATACACAGATGGATAGAGTAGGTACTAGGCTAATGCGCATTTTGGGCATTCCTACCTATTTCTGTTCAGTAGTCCTGGCTTTGATATCTCCGTTTAACCGGTCGATGGTGGCATGGGTAATTGCAGTAGCAGCCTGTTTTTTGTATGAATATGGATATTAAGACTCTGAGACACCCACACTAGGAGGCTATCAAAAGCTGAGTTTTGATAGCTTTCATTAATTGGTTTTGGGTAAGTGTTCTGGGAACCCCAATACTTAAAGGGCAGTGTTCAGGTGGGAGCTAACATGGACATACACACTGTTTTCTGTGACACCCAACCCAACCGATAAGGAAAAACTATTGAATAATGCATATCGATAGTCGACTGTTGTGCAATGCTCTATCAATGCGCAGCTATCATGTGCTAAACCAAGTACCATAGACTAATAGATATTAGGAAGAATCAACCTCAGAAGGTACCCTGTCTTTATGGAAAAAATATTTCCTGGTCAAAATGAAAGGCAAATCACTAGTTCAATAATAGCATTCATAATAGGTGCTATAATTGGGCTTAGTATTTCAGTAGATTCATCTGAATTAGTATCTGGAAGCATTACGTTAATGGCAGCCTTTATCGGTGCCTACTTCGCCTTTAAATTAAACGACAGAAAACGCGAACAGCTTCGAATAGAGAGAAATGTTGATTCTGGCAATAAAGCAATATTCAACTTAATTAGAATCTATAATGCGTTTGGAGGTTACAAAGAAACTCACATTGAACCGCATTTAAAAAATCCATTGAGGTATATCGGTATCCGACCATCAATCGGCTTTGAACATTCTATGGAAAATTTTGACTTCGACTCACTTATATACTTAGTTACAGCCGATAATCCTGGACTAATAGGTGAAATATCTGAGCTTCAAATTGATGTTTTAACTACTTTCGAGATTATAAAAAAGAGAAATGAAATACATTATGAAGAGATTCAAAAGAAGATAAGCGACATGGGTATAAAGCCTGAGGAAGAAATCACTGAACAAGTCATAAATCGGAGCTTAGAAATTAGAACAATTGAATCAATGAAATCACTTACCGATGCAATGATTGATTCAGTTGATTCCATCTTAGAAAAGACGAGATATTTAATTGATACTATGGGAAAATTGCATAGCCACCTATATCCTGACTACCCAATAATCGGGATGAAATATGTTTCAAAGGAAACAGGTAAGCAGGAAGGGTAAGGGCAAACAGGACACCCAACTTAGTAAGCGATGAATGAGTTTTGATCTTTGAAGAGAAAAGTCTTTTAGCGTTGAATAGGGAAGGTGATCTGTGGCCGTTAAATCGGAGTGTTTAGCCCAAAACCGTGGTTTTCAGGCACAGGAAAGCCTCTGGAATCCCAAGGGAAGCAGGACACCCAAGCTAGTGAGCTTTGAAAGAGATTCTGGACTCGGAAGTGAAAAGTTATTTAGCGGCGAATGGTGAAGATGGTCCGTGCCTGGGAAATCGCGGTGTTTGGCGCAAAACCATGGTTTTCAGGCATGGGAAAACCTCAGGAATCCCTGATAATTGATTCTGAGAGGGTGAGTTAGGCTAACTGTGTTGCAGCCGCCAGCCCCGGTGTTCGCTGGTATCCAAACCGCTGACACTGGGATTTAATCGAAAGGACCGTTCCAACTAAACCTTTGAACTGACTCTCGAAATTCTGAGTGTTGTAGATCCAATGGTCGGTATCGATGTTTAGGCGTTCAAGTATAGGTGGAAGATTCTGATCGATGCTTCCACGTTTGTCTGTACGAATCTGTCTGCCAGTCCAGTCAACCAGTTCCAGGTAATCCTGTAGCCGGAAGGGCAAGCCCGCAGGCATATCCTGTCGGGGGTAGCCTACAAATGGAAACAAGGGTTTTGGTTGCTTTGGTTCAGGGCTTTCAGGTTCGCTTCGAGCCGTATTGACGCGTTCTTTGACAGACGTAAAGTCGGAGGTCTCAGGAGCATCAGCCATCCGGGCGCGAATGGGGTTTAAATCTACATAGGCTAGGCAGGTTGCCAGGGCTGTTTCATCGAGCAACGCCTGGGATTTGAATCTTCCTTCCCAGAAGCGCCCTGTGCAGGTGTCTTCTGCGTTGGCCTGCCGTGCAATGTCTTCGTTCAAGGCTCGCATAAACCAACTGATCGACATCAGGCGTTCACGCCACTCTGTTACTAGCTCTGAAAGGACTTTGAGTTGCTCTTCATACAAGTCTTTACCGGCCAGATATTCATGGCTTAAAAAATTGCCAGCATAGAGGGTATGCCAGCGTTGAATGACTTCTGTATCCGACCAGGCCATGGCTTTCTCGGCGTTGATGTGAAGCACAATGTGGTAATGGTTGGACATGACGGCATAGGCGCAGATATCGAGTGCATACACTTTGGCCAACGCCATCATGCGTTGTTCAATCCAGCCACGGCGGTGTTCGTAGTCGTTACCGGAGTGCTCATCACGGCCACACAGGAATGCGCGGCGCACGCACCGGGAAGTGCAGTGGTAGTAGGGTGTCGCCTCCAGGGCGATCTGGCTTTTCCTTGAGCGTGGCATAGTGTCTAGGCTTGACGGCTCGTTTTTATAATACTGTATAAAGTACTGTATGTATTTCGTAGGGTCAAGTCTTGTGTGGGTGTCCACGTTGAGAATTTCAGTTCAAGGCTCAGTTAATGTAGCAGATCGAGAAGGCTCAATTGAAGTTTTGGAATTCAATCACTCTATCTACATTCCTACAGACAACGATACAGGTGAGCTAACCGGAACTCGCAAACATGGCGCTGTCACCCTGGTTAAAGCATTCGATGCTTCTTCCCCATACTTATTCAAAGCCTGTTGTAACGGTCAAAGGATGAAGAAGGCCACATTGAAGTGGTATAAGATAGATGACTCTGGCCAGGAAGTTGAGTATTACCAGCACGAACTCGAAGGGGTTAAGATCAACTCTTTCTCCCCCAGAATGGCCAACACAAAAGATCTTGCCCAGGAGAAAATCCCTCACATTGAGAGTGTGTCTCTGAGGTATGAAAAGATTACTCATACTTTTTTAGATGGCAATGTAAGTCACTCTGACTCATGGAATGAAGGAAGATAACGAGCATTAAAAAGGGGGTAAATACCCCCGGCAAAAAGAGCGCATAAGGGATTGCAAGAAATGGCAGCTACAGAGCTTCAAGCTAAGATCACCATCGCTAAGATCATTCAATTGGCTTATGACACGAATGGAGACGAAACAATCAGGATTATCCATTCAGGTGACTATTACTCAATTTCAGTTGATCAATCCGGGGAGGTAAGGCTAGCAGGTAACGCTGGCGCTATGAGTTTTAATGGTGGCCCTGCACTTGAAGGACTTGGCTTTAAGTTGAGGCGATTGTCAGTTAATTTCTCGAGTGGTGATGGTGGCAGGTTTAACTACACAGGAACCTTTAACTTCGTAATGGGATCGCAACTTTCCGTTAGTGGCAGTATTGATATAATTGAGCTCATAAAAAGTTGCTCTGGCCTCTTGTGCATTGCTGCTCGGTTCCTGGATGGTCGTGATGCCCAGATAGAAAGGGAGCTTCAGCAATATGTGGATTGAAAGTTTGAAGAGTGTATCAGTAGTCGTTTCATTAACTTTATTTTTAGGGGCCTGTGCAGCTACTAGCTCAAACCAGGAGCAGCCAGGTATTCTGTATCAGGAGTTTCGAGACTTTCAACATTTGGTTGAGATAGACCTGTCAGCTGCCAAGAAGACCAAAGTGGCATCTGACTATGTGACAGTTATTGAAGAAGCCGATGCCAGAATGCCCGAAGAATTCCGTAGCCCCTTCTTTGAGGATCTGGCTAATCGATTTAGAACGGTTGACAGCCATTACGAAGTTATCGACGGAAACCAGGGGTGCCTAACCATCAATGGCATAAACCAAGAAGGCGATCCTGAATCGCTGTCGCTGTACTATGTTCAAGAAAAGGGTGGCTGGGTTTTTGACTACATTATGACAAGTGCTCACGAGAGTGTTCAGGAGTACTATGGAAAAGCTACTTGTCCAGATGCTGGCGAGTATAGAGGTTGATGATCCGGCCAAGCTGGAACTCACTCTAAGCAATCAGCCTAAAGCTACATCTATTAATTGAAAACCTAATACCTTTAGGATATTCTGCGCACCAGTTGATTAAAGAGGCGGTGTTATGGCCGGTCGCGCAGGTTTAACAGCACAAAAGTTGATTCAGGCAGGGGCCGAAATGGCCGATGACCTGGGTTTTGAACAGGTGACGCTCTCGGCGCTCGCCCGCCGTTTCGATGTCAAGGTTGCCAGTCTTTATTCCCACCTGAAAAACTCTGAAGACCTGAAAGTCCGCTTGGCGCTGTTGGCGCTCGATGAGCTGGCCGATTGCGCTGGCGAAGCCATTGCCGGCCGCTCCGGCAAGGATGCGCTGTTTGCGCTCGCCAACGCCTACCGCCATTACGGTCAGGCCCACCCGGGCCGCTTTGTTGCTGCGCGCTATCCACTGAGTGATGAAGTCGCCGCCACCAGTTCCGGGGTCAAACTGTCGCGCATGCTGGGTGCGGTGTTGCGAGCCTATGGCTTGGTAGACGCCGAACAAACGCACGCCATTCGGTTTTTGGGCAGCGTCTTTCTGGGTTACACCACGCTCGAATCAGCCGGTGGCTTTTCGCACGGCGACGTTGCAGCCCAGGCATCCTGGGAACGTACTCTGGCGGTTCTTGACCATAGCCTGCGTCATTGGCCGCAATCGTCTGCCGCCGTCTGATCTTATTGTTAATTCTCGCTTTGGAGCCAAGATGACGACTTCCTCTGATTGGGTCACCCCGGTGCTGCCAGAATTTATCAAGGGCGCTGTCGATGTCGAACAGCGTGGCAACGCTCTGGTACCGCAGCGACTTCCCGCCTGGGCACGTGACTATTATTCCGACCCGGGTCTTGCCATGGCGGAATCACAGCCGGCCGGTGTGCGGTTGGCCGTGCGTACCAGTGCCAACTGGCTTGAGTGGGATATCCGGGCTACGCGCTACGGTTATGTCGGTGTTCCGGAGCGGGCCCCGGGTCAATTCGATCTGTGCATCAACGGCCAATGCCTGGTTCAGGCAGTGCCATCTAGCGCCACTCAGATCAGTTTTGATATGCAAAGTGGGCAAACTCACCAGCAAGCTGGCGACATCAATACCTTGCGCTTTTCGGGCTTGCCCAAGGGTGACAAAACGATCGAGATCTGGCTGCCGTATAACGAAACCATAGAACTGTTCCAACTACGCAGCGATGCCGAATTACACAAGGTGGACGACGCCAATCAACCCACCTGGGTGCATTACGGTAGCTCCATCAGTCAGGGTTCCAACGCGGCCAGTGCGTCGGGTATTTGGCCGGCTCAGGTTGCCATGCAGGCGAAGCTGAATCTGTTTAATCTCGGTTTCAGCGGCAGTGCCTTGCTTGATCCATTCGTGGCCCGGGTGATTGCCCAAACCAAGGCGGATCTGATCAGCCTGAAGCTGGGCATCAATCTGGTGAACAGCGATGTGATGCGGGCCCGGGCCTTTGGCCCGGCGGTATTGGGTTTTCTTGATGTTATCCGGGATCGGCAACCGGATACGCCCTTGCTGGTCATATCGCCCTTGTACTGCCCAATTCACGAAACCACCCCCGGCCCTGGTGCGTTCGATTTGCAGGCGTTGGCAGAGGGGAAGGTTCGGTTTCAGGCGACGGGCAATGCGCAGGGCAGCGCTGCTGGCAAGCTGACCCTGCAATCAATCCGCACTCAGCTAGCCGGTTTGGTGCGCCGACGGATGAAGACCGACAGACACTTGTACTATCTCGATGGTTGTCAGCTCTATGGTCCTGAGGACTATGAACGCTGGCCATTGCCGGATGCTTTGCACCCTGGCCCGGAAGCGCACGAACTGATTGGTCAGCGATTTGTTGAGCACGCGCTGGGTGGAGATTGGGGAAGGTAGAGGACAAGCAAGCCAAATTATTGACCCATCAGAGATCCTGATTGTGCGTTCACGTCAAATATCTAACATTCTGAAAGAAACTTGATGCTATTGGTTTGTTTAAGTCGATTAATCTTGCGCCGTACTATTTGATTCGTTAGCTTCCTTAAAGTAAAAATAAAAACGTGACGGTGATTGGGGTAGATGCTCATTCACCGGCCATGCCAGCTATCAGTATTCCTCTACTGGTGGTCTGTAGTTCCTTCGGTGAAAGGGACCGCCAAATATGGTGTATCCGATGATCACCATCCAGACATTTGATATTGGTGACGACATAACGGCGGATTTGAAAGTTGTCCTGGCTGTCGACGATCCATAAGGTTATCTCTGATAATGAAAGCCTATCTGTTCGGTCTCCCAGTGGCCAATGTTACGAAGCAGTAGTCTAAGGAGACTAAGTATGAAGCTATTTTCCCCTTTTTTATTAATGATGGCCCTTATTTTCTACTCCTTAGCTCATGCAACGCCCTTGCTTCCAGGAGAGACCATTATTGAATACAGGCTCAGTGCAGATGAGCTTGATATCGATGGTAAACGCATCATAAATGCAGAGAGCGATGTCTATATTAGTGATGTTTTTGGTTCTATTAAGGATGATCTAGATTTTGATTTTTCTGTCAGCGCTGGAATGATCGTCGAAGTTGTCGATCAATCAGGAAATAAGGAGTTTCAATTCAAATCCGGGTATTTTAATGATAATCAGGAGGTGGTTGTATCCGAAAGGTTGCTGAGTGAAGTAGTCGAGCTACACCCATTGTCAACTAACCGAAGATTCCGAGCGAAGATGACGGCTGAGAATGAAAGTGGGCGGTACCTTTATGAGATCACCATGAGGCCTGATACGGTGAACTCTCAAATCCTTGTTTTTGATGATGGGTCTTTTAACGAAGTAGAGCTTCCTGATGAGTTGCTTGTTGATGTGGATTCGATTACAGAGGAACCAATATATTTTGAGGATCAATTGGTCTTTCAGGGATACGATGAAAATTCCGATTTGAGATATTTTGACTTCTGGGGCCGTGATATGGCAGGCCTTTTGCCCCAAGGAAATGCCGATAGCTTTGTTAAGTTGAACGACTTTGATGTAGATGTAGGTCAGAGATATGTGTTTTTTGAACCTGACGTCCCTGGGAGCACAGAGTTGGACGGGCGAAAGGGCCGGTATTTCATTACTGCGCTAGAGGAGTCCTCTGTGCATGAGATACCAATACATGACCCATTGTCGACTTTCCATTCATCCGTTATTGGAGGCTTCTATTTTTATCATGAGGAAGGCCGAAGGTATGTTGTGAGTCACTTAGAGGGTCGTAAAGAAGAATACTCGGTTAATGGCGGTGGTATCGGATATAGAACCAAATATAACCTAATAGTAGATAAAGTGGTTGAAGACGGTACGTTGCTTTTGGGTGATAGACTGATTATTCCACTTCAGTATGATGGAAATATCCTATCCATGGTGCCTGGTCACCTTGGATCAGACTTTTTGCTGCTTCAAAAGGATGGGGTTACTGGAAAACACTATTTGAATCATGTTGAGAGAATTGATTACGCGACTACGGAGATTAAGGAAACACTCTATGAGATTCCTGTCGGTACATACATAAATAACCAAGCTGAAGCCGATTTCGACAGGACATTTGAATATGAAGAATTTTCCAATAAATTAATGATCTCAGCTGTTTGGACCGTTCCTAATGGCAACAACGACCAGCCAGAGGACATAGCGGCGGTAATATTGCTGTCTGAGTCTGATGTTGCTCAAACTGTTCATTCACCAGACCCCAATACTGGCGAAGTTGGTAGTGGTAGTGAGACAGGAGGGTCTTCCTCTGGTGGTGCATTGCCTATATATTCGACTTTGCTTTTAGCGTTCGCTTTGGTTTTGAGGCGAAGGTCAAATCGTTGGTGAAGTTGCGGTTAGCTTTACCTCCATGTAGTAACGGCAAATCCGGACGTTTATGTAGACGCCCGGAACCTGTCAAGCCGCAGTAGTCTGTTAAGCCAGTGATGGGTGTCCAGCCAGTCTTGCGGACCGTTGGCCTTGAGCGCATCGGGTAATTGACTCACTGGAAGGAGATTCGGGCACTGCAACAAATTCGTTTAGCAACAAAGCGCCTGGGAAAAAGCAGAGCCAGTATTTACTGGCTCTATCCTGCGATTTGGCACTTTATTCGGCTTTCCAGAACACGTATTCACCGGTATAAGCGACCAACACTTTCTTGCCGATATCGTCGGCTCCGCAGCCAGTTTGTGGCGCAGCGCCACCATCCAGATTCAAGCGTTGGATGTAGGTTGTGCCTTTCAGCCAGCCGTCTTTTTCAGAAGGGTTGGCTTCGACCAGCTGATAAGGAATGTTGCCATCACCGGCCGGCGCCGTGGCTAGTTGGGTGCCGGTCACCTTACTGCCATCCATGGCTTCCCAGGTTGCAGGAGGGCCGTAGTATGAAATAACCGGTTTGCCATCCTCATCGGATAGCACTGCAGCGGGGCCCGCAAAAGTCCAGGCTGCGCCCATGTCTGCGTCTTTGCAAACCCAGGCTACTGTGCCCTGAGCCATGGTGGTGAGTGCTTTCTGATTGCCCTCAGGTACTGCCACTGCATCCGGTGCCATATGACTGCCGGCCATGGCCGTTCCGGCCATCAACGACAACGACACTGCAAGCGCTCCTGGGGCATTAAATACTGATAGCTTCATGTTACTTTCTCCTTGATCTGCTTCACAGAGACACTCTCTGTAAGGAGTAAACTCCTGAGTGGCCGGATTGGATGCAGCATAACTATTATTTTTTGTGAGTAGCTAACATAGACATCCACACGAAGTGACTATTGAGATTTTTGTTTCTATAAAATTTAGCTATTTCTGGTGGTGGGTGCCCCAAGATCAGGCGACACTCACATCTAACGCGGACATCCACACTAGGCGGCTATAGAGACCAACCTTTCTATAGTTCCCGGCCATTGCTAGAGGTGGGTGTCCACGCTGGCCTCCCATCAAAGACTCTTTAAAGATACCCAACCCCTACATCTGTCGGGTTGTCCGGCCGGTCAGGAATACCTAATGTTTCTCTCCAACTGACGAGTGAACCGCCCCTCCTTGCTTCTACACCAGCATTTGGGCTCTGCAGGCCCATTCGCCGCATCGGTGCACTTTTTTAATAAAAAAACAGGTTTTGCATCCAAACCGTATGGCTCGTTCGTCACCCAGATGCCAATACTCATTGCAGAGATACCAGCATGGAACCGATAAAACCGATGAACATAAAGAATCTTGCCCAATTCGTGTTTGTTTTAAGCGGGAGCTTGGCTTTATCTGCCTGCAGCTCTGGAGGCAGCAGCACTTCCGATGGCGAGAACACGCCGCCAACGGGGTTATTGCCACCCCCATTATTTCAGGAGCTGGAAGACCTGACACTGATCCGGGGGCAGATCGTAGAGGCCGAGCTGTTCAACATCGGTGGTGGAAGCCTTTCGAGCTGTGTGGCCGACATGCCACAGGGCTTTACCGTCTCTGTTTCAGCCAACGGTAATACCTGTGTCATTAATGGCACCGCCATCGAAGCTTCCGATTTAGACAGTGTCCAGATAACGGCCAGGAACAGAGCCGGCGAAGACACCATCACGGTGACCTATCAGGTTGAAGAACCAACAGCCTTTGTGACCACCTGGGACACCGAACAGGAATCGGGTCTCAGCGCCAACGATGAGATCACTCTACAGACCAACCCAGACCTCGACTACAACTTCACCGTGGACTGGGGCGATGGTGAGACCGACGAAGGCGTCACCGGGGATATTACGCACCAGTATGTTCAACCCGGCACTTACACCGTCACCATCACCGGGGTTTATCCGGCGCCATACTTTGACTATAACTTTGATGCCTTTGAGGACAACTCCGACGCGACCAAATTGCTCAGTGTTGAACAGTGGGGTAATCGCTTCTGGTCTTCTATGGAGAACGCCTTTGTCAACGCTGACAACCTGGCGATCAACGATCTGAGTACTCCCAACTTTTCGCAGGTGACCAGTTTTCGCATGATGTTCCTGCTGAACGAGGCCTTTGACGGCGATGTCAGTACGTGGGATACCTCGGCCGTGACTGACATGACCTATATGTTTGCCGGTTCTGTGTTCGATCAGGACGTGAGTAACTGGGCGGTCGAAAACGTCACTGATATGACCGGGCTTTTCATAGAAGCCAACTTATCCATCGACAACTACGATCGGTTGTTGCTCAGCTGGTCGCAACAATCGGTTCAACCCAACGTGACTCTCGACGTATCCTCTCGTTTTAACCCAAGTGCAGAATCCGCCAGATCCACCCTGGTTGACCAACATGGCTGGATTATCAACGACCGTAACTCGACTGTCGAACTGATTCCAAAGGTCGACGATCAGGCCATTGAGTTTTATACCGGGCAGACCTTCGAGTCCTTTTTGAAAAATAGCGGCGGCGAAATTGATGAGTGTATAGCAACGGGGTTACCTGAAGGCATAACCGTGTCGCTTTCTGGCAATAGTATGACCTGTAAGCTCAATGGCGTTCCGACAACGGCGGGTTTCTCACAATCCGTTGTTACGGCGACAAACAGCTTTGGTGAAGGCTCCGCTATCATCGATTTTACCATCGCTCAGCAAACGCCTTATATCACCACATGGAAGACCGACAATCAGGGTTCAAGTGAGAATGACCAGATTACACTCAGTACTCCTGATGGTACTACCTATAACTTCACCGTAGATTGGGGTGATGGCTCAGTTGATGATAATGTCACGGAGACAATCACGCACACTTACAGTACACCCGGCACTTACACCGTGTCGATCACCGGAGATTACCCGCGGCCATTCAACAGCGACAGTAAGAAGTTACTGACTGTCGAACAATGGGGCCAACGGTCTTGGGAATCCATGGACTATGCTTTCTTTAATACCGACAATCTGGAAATACTCGCCACTGACAACCCAGATCTGTCACGCGTAGACTCCATGGAAGGGATGTTCAGAAATGCCAAAAACTTTAACAGCGATATCTCAACCTGGGATGTTTCTAGCGTGACAAATTTTAACGAAATGTTTATGGGAGCAAACGCGTTTAACCAGCCGATTGGTCTGTGGGACGTAAGCAGTGCAACCAACATGCGAAAGATGCTCCAAAGCGCGAGTTCCTTTAACCAGCCTATCGGCGATTGGGACGTTTCCAGCGTCACAAACATGAGAACCCTGTTCTTCGCGGCAGGGCAGTTTAATCAAGACATTGGTGGCTGGGATGTCTCCAAGGTTCGGGATATGAATGCGGTTTTTAAAAGTTCGTCGTTCAATCAAGACATCAGTCGATGGAATATTAAGAGTGTCCTCAATGCCACTGAATTATTTGTAAACAATACTGTTTTCTCAACCGAAAACTATGACAAACTGCTCATCGCCTGGAGCCAGAACCCGGAATTGGTGGAGGACCTGGACATTAATTTTGGCTCGGTTCAGTTCTCCGCTGCAGGCCAAGCTGCCCGGGATACGTTGATTAATGACTTCAACTGGACCATTACCGATGGAGGGGAAGCGACGAACTAACCCGAGATAAAGTCGTCGTGAAAGAGAAAGCTCAGGAGACTGGGCTTTCTCTGTTTCAACCAACCGGTTAACGACCCATTGTAGTCTGAAAGATCTCATCATTTACAAATCAAACAGGAAGAAGGCTCGAAGTGTTTGACGCACAAACAGTTCACCTGGACTTATGGGTACACCTTGTACCGGTAAACAGGAGGCCTGGCATCCAAAATAGACACCCACACTAATCGACTATTGAAGCCTTGGTTGCGATAGAATATAACTATTACTGGCGGATGTTGTCCAAAGATCACAAGTTGGTGCCCGGAATCATTGACCCACTGCACCTGGCGCTCCAGACAGTCTCAAGTAAAGCACCTGCATTGCTGCTATATTTAAACCTTCCCGGATAACGCAGGATGAGGCCCCCATTGGAAAGTCAGCTGTTCGACTATATTGCACAATACATCACCCTCACAGATGAAGAGCGGAACGCCATTATTGCGTTGAACCTGTTCAGGCGCTACCCGAAAAATACGCTGCTGCTAAGGCAGGGAGAACGATCGAATAAGAGTTACTTTGTGCTGAAGGGCTGTCTCCGTTGCTTCTACCTCGTTGAGGGTGAGGAGAAAACGACTGAGTTCTATACCGAGTCTCAATCCCTGTCGCCCGTCTGCGCTGTCAATAACGAGCCATCGGAGTATTACATTGACTGTGTAGAAGATTGTATTCTCAGCGTTGGCACCCCGGATCTAGAGAAGGACACTTTTGAAAAGTATCCCAGGCTTCAGTCACTGTGTTTGAGCATCAGTGAAGAGAAGCTGGCTGAGAACCAGGCTTCCTATTTCCGTTTTAAAAACTCCACAGCCGAGCAACGGTACCTGCACCTTATGGAAAACCGGCCTGAGCTTCTGAACCGAGTCCCACAACACCAGATTGCAAGTTACCTGGGTGTTCAGCCGGAATCGCTGAGCAGAATACGCAAACGGCTGGCAACCAGAAGGATCGCCTGAGTTTGTCCCACGGCATCGGGAGAACCGGGCGTCAGAATCTAACACCAAGATTCAAGCCGGGCTCAAATAGGAAATAGCGGCTCCATTGATCGTCACGGGATTCGAATGCGTCGGGTACATGGGTTCGCACAGGCCAACTCGTCGCGGCGATGGTGGGCTCAATGAAAAATCGATCGTGCGACCAAGACCAATTGTACCCCAGCCGAGCTGCAGTAAAGAGCTGAAAGCCCTGCTGTATAGGTTCCCCTGCTTCGTCGGTATAGAACTGAACCAGCGGTGTCGCGTGCAGTTTGACAAACAGTCTGTGCGTAAAGAAGTGTTTGAAGGTCAGCCCGATACCAAGGTCCCTGACTCGGCCAGGGTAGTTCTCGCTGGCGTCGCCAAAAGAGTCACCATAGGGAATGCCGAGGGGCGCCTCGTACGTCCAAGTGATGAACTCCAACCCGAGGTACTGGTGGTCGTTCATTTTCCTGGCCAGCTCCAGGTGTCCGTACTCTGGTGAGTCGTCGGTAAAATTGGCCAGGGTAAACAACGAAATATTCACCTCGTTATCAAACCCTTTTGCCATTGCGGTGGGTTGGAGGCAGACAAGTGCTGCGCTGATCAAAACGATCGTGACGTATGTCGCTAAACTCAGGTTCATTTCAGTGTCCTTGGTGGTCAGTCAAGGAGACCATATCCAAGGAGATGCGTGCTTCGCATTGACTTAGGTTAAGTGGCACTGAGTATTTCCAGCTGGCGAACTAGTCTGATAATGGTTATTGCTTATCGCTTAACACAGCCTGCTCCTGATCAAGATTGATCGCCCTGATCGGGTAGGGGATTCGGATACCTTCCTGGGCGTACCGTTTATGCAGTGCTTTTACGAAGGCAGACTTTACCCAGAACCGGTTGAAGTATTCTTTGGCCCGCAGCATGACTGTCAGGTTGATGCTTGAGCTGTCAAAAGTGTGAAACAACACAAAGGTGTTGTAGTCAGAGACGCCCCATTCGTGGCTTTTTAAGACCTCCCGGGCAACTTCCAGTGTGACTCGCTCTACGTGATCCAGGTCTGAATCGTAGTGAACACCCACTTCGACCGGAACAGACAGCTCTTTTTCAGGGTAGTAGTAATTGATGAGTTTTGACCCGGAAATCAGGCTGTTGGGCATGATGACCATGTTGTTGGGCAGCATTTTAATCCAGGTTGAACGCCAGCCAATGCGGTCGACGAACCCCTGCTCACCGGAGTCGAGTTCGATGAAATCGCCCACGCGTATGGGTTTGTCCATTACCAGTTGAACGCCGGAAAAGAAGTTTTCGAGCGTCGGCTGCAAAGCCAGGGCAACGGCGAGTGATGTAATGCCCAATGAGGCAATGATGGGGGTAATCGACACGCCCATGGTGCCCATTAGGACCAATATGCCAAGACCCCAGACAAACCCTCGGGTGATACCCTGTAGAATGCTTCGACTGCTTCGTAACGCTTCCGATTGCTCTGAATAGCTTCGAATAGCACCCGTGCAAAGGCGGTCTACAAATACCGCTGCGGCAAGAATAACCAGAAGAAACTCCGCGGGTCGAAGGTACCGGGTTAGGTGATCAAGGTTCTGACCAAGGTAGGTGCACGTCGTTTGAAAGACGATGAGTGACACGCAGAGAATCAACAGATTCAGCGGCCAGGGTAAAGCCGCCATAATCAGGGAGTCCAGTGTAAAGCGGCTGCGACCAATCAGTGCATTTGTGCGCGCCATAATGAGGCGTTTACTCAAAAGCAACGCAAGCAGTACCAGCAGTGATATTGCTGCGGCAATGAACCAGGGCTTCAGCTGCAGGCTAGAAGGGAGGATTGTCTCCATTGACAGATCTCAACGGTAGTTGAAGTACGTTAACCTGTTGCAAGTCTCGTACCCTTGAGCCCGGTAGTGGCGTTGAACATGCCTTGATGTGTCGCGTTTTTGATACCCCTTCCGACTGACCGGCAGACAGCTACGGTAACTTTGGCGCGTTTTTCGAGTAAGTGTGGACACCCGGCGTTTCAGTTTGACTGTGCACTGTGTGTCCAGGGAAGAGCATTCATCTCGGTCCCATCGAACCTGCGATGGTCTGCGACGAGAATAAGTTACTGCGTGAGCAATTTGACGGCCTCGCGTCCCTGGGGTGTGTTCATGTTTATAAACACAGTAAACGGGAGCACCGCGAGTTGAACGGACATATTCAGTGCTTCGGGGTTTGGCGCACCTATGGCTACGCCATCTATGCCGACACCCAGCACGGCGTCTACCCGACCCGCTCGAATCATACGATACCCCTGTTCTAACGAGTCGACTTCAACAATAGCCGCGCCCGCCATTTCCAGTTCTTTTTGAAAGCCGCTTCGCGAATTGGTGCGAATCGTAGCGATCTTAAGGTTAGTTAGCGCCGTTACGGAAGGGTCGTTTGTGAACACCCCATAGCTCACTTCTGCGTTGCTGTATTCTACTACGGCAACGTTTGGTGTCAGGGGTATCGATACGAGTGATGCTTGCCAGTTATTATTGTCGACTTGCGAGAAGATACGGGCGGTGGGTCGGTAAACTGGGCTCACTTGAACGCCCTTGGCGGATGCAAAATCAGACAGGGCAGACCAAGCGATACCACCGTCGTCCGCGTTGGCGTCGACAAAAGGCGGGAATTGCGTTACCAGCACTTGTAAGTTTTGCGCAACGCTTTCGGTACTGGTTGAAGTGAATATCGCCAGTATAAACCATAACAGTGGTCTCATCTGTCCTCCCTGAGCCAGTTCTATACGAGTACTGTAGTTGAACAATGCTCAACGCGTTGTCTAATGACCACGACACTAAGTGGGCAAGTGGTTCTTTATTGCCTACCAATCAAGCAAAGCTATTGCTAGCCAGTACGTGATAGATTCTGGAAAATGTTGCCTTAGCAGTTAGGTTCAACCTGCCAGGCCAGCCACTTCAGTGTCAATTCGACACTAAAGCCCCACTAACCGTAATGCATACCGTGTACGGACCCATCATTAGAGTTAGTACTGACGATGCGTGTCCAGCTAGCCCATACTGGGATCAGCTATCAAACTATCAGGCCCGGCAATAAAGGGATAGGGGTTCTTACAGGCCCTCTTTAGTGTTAACGAAGTAACAATCAGTATCATTAAAGTGCATCGATACGTTAGTTTTTGTGATGGGGTTCTAGGTTATTGGTTTTCTCCTGTGATAATTGTGGGCCTGTTTATTGGTTTAGATTTGATTGGCCTTTCAGGAATGAGATAAGAGGGGCTCTTTAACGCGAGAATGTATGGGTGTTCGCTTTGCAGGCTACCGCTTTCTCGACAGAGGTGGAAAATGAGATTTTTCATGAAATCTGAGTCGATTGTTAAGCGTAGCAGGGAGCTAAAGAATCTGAGCCTTGCAATTTTAATCAGCATGCTTTTGGTAAGCTGCGGTAGTGAGGGAGACGAAAACAATATCAGCTCGCAAACAGATGGAGAAGCCGCTGTTTGGGGTGAAAGCAATTGGGGAGAAACCCGGTGGCAGTAGCCATCGCAGCGAATGTTCAGCATTCAAGGAGTTCTTATGCCTATACGTATTCTAGTGTTGTTTTCCGCCTTTCTTACTACGGCCAGTTTTGCAACCGACCTGACGATTCCACATGAGTTTGTCAGTGGTGAATCTGCACTTGCGTCAGAAGTGAATGAAAACTTTTCGGCCACAGCCTCGGCAGTCAGTGATAACGATGCGCGCCTTGATTCATTGGAAGCCGCAGTTACTGCATTGACGACACGCGTCGATAATATCGGGCCCAGTGTTGTTGGGTACTCAAAACATTTTGCAACGGATCTAATATTCCTTAGAGATGACGGTGTGTTTGTTATTCCCTATACCGGTGAGCCCGGGCAACAGAGCGTACCGACCCCAGGTGATGCGGTAGTACAAGATGTCAATTACGAGTTTGCTGCCATCCCGGGTCTGGACACCGTGTCGTTCGAAGTCTCAAACGATAATTCCTTAATTATTTTCCAAGCCAATGGCCGCGCTTATAATTCTCAGTTTTCTGCAAGAACTAGCGTGGAGGTCGCTCTGTATATTAACGGCCTAAAGCCAGAGACCGGAGCCAGTCAGCGGCTGTCTATTATCGGAGACGACACGCTTTCAGGAGATGGTCATGATTGGAATATATTTTATACAACAGAATTAGACGCAGGTACGCACAACTTTTCCGTCATGGTAAAGGCGTTTAATCAGAATGAAGCAGACGTAGGTATTGACGGACGGTCGACTGAAGGGTTTGAAGGCAGAGTGAAAGTCGACATTATTGAACTCAAATTGCCAGACTAAAGGGAGGCAAGCAGGACACTCAAGTTAGTGAACTTGGGTGTCCTGCTTGGGAAGGCTCTTAGCAGACAATGAACTCTCGCCTCAGTTCTCTCTCACGGTGATGTTTGCGATGGCATCCGCGCTACCTTGGAGCGCGGTCTGGCTCTGTATCCAGGCATCTTGCTCAATGGCGAATATGCGCCTTAGCCAGGCCAGTGTTAAACGCCGCGTCGCCTCCAGTGCGTCGGGGTCTTCTACCTCGGTCTCTTTCGCGTCGAACCCTGCGATTCCGCCCAGCCCATGGCCAACGCCATTAATCGTCAGCAGGGCGTCGGCCCCCGGTGCGTCGTGGAAGACATCCGCGTGCCACTCTGGACCGCGTGGCGTGAAATGAGGGTCATCTTCGGCGCCGCAGACTACAAGGGTCGGCAATTCGATGGCGCTGAAATCTACGTCGAAGAAGGGAAAACGCTGAGCATGCTCGGGCTTCAGGTTGTCGCCGCCGCGCCCCGGGGTCGCCAACAGGATGCCAGCGCAAATGCGCGGATCAGAGAAATCCTCACCCAGCAAACGCCCGCCAAGCAGCAGGCTGCAGGTATGGCCGCCGAAGGAGTGGCCAGCCACGGCGATCCGGTCGTGGTCCAGCCGTCCTGCGATGGCTGAGGCCTGATGCTCAATGTCGTTCAGTTGGTCGAGGATGGCGCGCATCTCTTCCACCCGCTCGCGCCAGAAAAAGGGGCCTTCAGGTAGGTCGGGGTCAAGTCCGCCGCTTCGTGAGCTGGCATGCGTCGGCTGAATAACGGCGATGCCCCGTTCGGCCCAGAACTGGGCGAGCGGGGCGTAGCCGTCTTTCGAGGGAATATAGTTCGATGGGCCAAAGCCGTGCGACAGGATCACGATCGGCAGGGCGTCCCCGGTTGTCGGTGCGGTAAGGCGCAGCTCCAGCGGTTGGCGGCCTGGCATTTTCAGGCGGATTGGCGTGTAGGCCACGGTCAGGGAGGGGTCCAGCGTCGGTAACTTTTTGGATAGATTGATCAGTCGGTTCATCTATTAGTCTCGTTTTACATAGGAAGGCGCGGCAGCTCTGCCGCACCCGGTTCGTTAGGCTGCGGAGATGCCTTCTTCGTGGAACCAGGTTTCGGCGTCGGCTCCGGCGGGCAGCTTCATCGGAGCGGTTTCATCGGTGACGGCGCGCCAGACGGCCATTGCGACATCGTGGGCCTGTGTCTTTTCGGTGGCGGACTGCAGACTCTGGAAATACGCCTGCACGAACTGGCCATAGGCTTCAGGCACGTCCATACCCATCCGCGCCACGGCATTGCGGCCGAAGGAGGTCTCGGGCGCGCTGCCGGGCAGAACCAGCCGGGTGCGAATACCGAATTCCGCGGCCTCCAGCGCGAAGCTCTCGGTGAAGGCATTTACCGCCGCCTTGCTAGCGCTGTAGATCGACAGGGCGGGCAGCGGGCGCAGGGTCACGCTGGAACTGATGTTGACGATCACGCCACGTCTGCGGCTGCGCATTTCTGGCATCACGGCGCGGGTCATGGCCATGGTTCCCAGCACGTTGGTCTCGAAGAGTTCGCGGGCGCGGGCAATGTCTGCACCTTCAAGCACGTTGAGCATGCCAACGCCGGCGTTGTTAACCAGGGCGTCGAGCGGGCCCGCTTCCGCAATGGCAGCGGCGATGCTGTCCGGGTCGGTGACGTCGAGAGGGAGCAGGCGCAGGTTGTCCGAAACGGGCAGGCCCTCGGGGGAAGGATGACGCATCGTGGCGATGACCTCCCATCCCTGAACGAGGAATTGCGTGGCGATGGCCTGGCCGAAGCCCGAAGAGGTACCGGTGATGAGTATACGGGGCATATCTGGTCTCCTTGTTTGATGAGCTGGGGAGAATAGACAGTCAATTCCGTTCATGCTATATACGAATATCCATAATAATTCATCATGAGTCCAAAAAGTGCTTGATGGTATCGATGACCCCTTATCCAGCGTTGTCACGTTGCTTAAACCGGCGGTGTCTATCTCGAAGATGGTCGAGGCGGGTGGCCAATGGCAGGTTGAGCGGCATGATATGGCCAGTCCCTTCTATTGCGCGATCGTCGAGGGGTTCTGCCGGGTTGAGGTTACCGGCCGCAAGCCGGTTACGCTGGCGGCCGGAGACTTCATTCTGATCCCCGATCTGCATAGCTTTGTTATGACCAGCGAGGTGCCACCGAAGCCGAAGGGGCCGGGCCAGCCGCTTGAAATCGGCCCCGGGCGGGTTCGCCTTGGCCCGGCGGACGCCCCCGTGAACATGCGCGCGCTGGTTGGGCATTGCCGCTTTGAAACGCCCGCAAGGGATTTGCTGGTGTCACTGCTGCCCGAGATGATCCATGTCTCCGGACATAACCGTCTGATGGCGCTGGTGCCAGCGATTCACGAGGAGACCCGCGCCGACCGGCCGGGGCGTGCGCTGATCCTCGAGCGGCTGCTGGAAGTGCTGCTTATCGAGGCTCTCCGCTCGGGGCCTGCCGTGGACATGCCGCCGGGGCTGCTGCGCGGGCTGTCCCATCCGCAACTGGCCGCCGCCTTGCGGCGCATCCACTCGGATGCGGGTGGCGAGATTTCCGTCACCCGGCTGGCGAAGGACGCGGGTATGTCCCGTTCCGGCTTCTTCGAGAAGTTCCGAAAGGAAATCGGACGCGCGCCGATGGAATACGTGACGGACTGGCGCATGGCCATCGCCAAAACCCTACTGCGGCAGGGCAGACTGTCCAACACGGAGATCGCCCAGCGGGTCGGTTACGGATCTGCCAGCGCCTTCGGAATGGCATTTGTGCGGTACCAGGGCCTTTCTCCTGGTGTGTTTGCAGGCAAGAGAGGAGGTTAGGAAGAGAGCTTCAACGGGGGGAGCGGACTTCAATCGGCAACCTGCTTGGCAGGCACTGGGGGGTAGGGGCGCTTCCAGCGTGATCTGGCTTTTCCTTAAACGTGACCTGGTAGGTAACCCTGACCGCCCGTTTTTACAGTGTCGTATCAAGCACTGTATGTCTTCCTACTGCTCGGGTCTTCAAACGGGCGTCAGGGTTATGTCGGTCAGATTTGCGGCCTGACCCAGTAGTTGACGACTTCGAACATCTGATCACTGGATGGTGCGTCGTATATGTAGCTGAACAGTCCAAACCGGTAAGCATTTTCAGAGAATGAAGAAGCGGGAATCTGAGCTACGCTGCCTTCATAGCTGGATTCCTCTCCCTGGCCATAACTGATGGTCTTGTCGGTTCCACCTCCGATACTGACACCAACGACAACGACCCCCACTGTGGCGCGCATTTCAACCGTGGTATCAATGCTGTAAGTCTTACCATTTGTTACTTCTTCGTAAACGCTGACTTCGGCAGTAACGAAGCCGGTCCCCTGACCGACGTCGACTTCATTCGAGGCTATGCCATCGTACTGGTTGAGCAAGCCATCTCGCTCCGCCGTGCCCGGGTAGCTGAATGGATCGCCAGCGGTATGACTGAACACGGCCTCATCGATTTTGAAACCACCCTCGTCCAAGTTGTTATTGTAGAACTCACGATCCGTCATAATGGTAATGGGTTCCCGGGTTAATCGAACCTGTATTTCGCTGCCTATGAGCTCAGGATCCCAGTGTGATGTCACAATGTAGGTGTATACATCCATCGGCACGGTAAAGAAGATCACCGAGTCTTCTGCCGGGCCGGTCGTGTGTACCACTCGTTTGGTTACTGTATAGGTATTGTCGGTAAAAGAGCGTAGCCCGGTCTCAACAGTTGCCACCAATTCAAAACCGGAAACCTTAACGCCAAAGGCGGAGAACTCTGTCTCAAAACCGACACTGGCACTGGCCGAAACACTCCAGGCATTTTCTTTGGAAACCGACGAGCTCGAGGCTTTGCCAAAGGCAGTACGGCAATCTTCCAGGGTTTGGCCAAAGTCAGCGCTGCAGGGTGCCGCTGCGAGCGCTGCAATGACCAGAGGTTCGGTAAAGACCAGTTTGTGGGTACCCTCCTTGAACCTCACCTTGATGCTGTCATTATCTACGTTGGCGGGCATCAGTTGCGGTCGGTCATCGAAATCATCAACTGGAATGGTATGGAGTTCACCCCAGGTGCCAGACTCATTCAATCCCCAAATGCGTATCGCAGACGGAAAAATGCTGTCACTGGCATAGGCAATGTTTTGTCGATTATCGGAAGTAAGGTCGGTAGCAACCATAGACGATGAGCGCCAGCTGAAGGTGCCACTGCTGCTGCTTGAACTGGCCCAGAACAACTCGCTTTTATTCAGGGTTTCGCGAACCGTGAGAGCCGTAAGGCTGCCACTGTCGACCAGGTTGTTATAAATAAGCTCATTGGCCTGAATTTCGGGTATGTTGTTTCCGTCTATATCGACCGTATTCACATGCATGAAGGTTAGTTTTCGGCTTGAACCGCTCTCACAAGCGCCACTGACTGCCTGATACTCTTCTGCGTGGGCTCTCAAGGTGGCGAAACTCCGTGGGGCATCGTCCAATACCTTAAGGGCATATTCCGCGTCTATGTCACACTCGTTACCAATGTCGGTCAGGCCGCCAATAATGAATTCGTCGACGCCATCGCCGTCAACGTCACCGATGGCAATGTCGGCACCTTTCAGATTTCTGGCACCGTCGGATAAAGATACAGTGCCCATCCCTTCATCCAGCAAATCAAAGCTGGTACTCGCATCGTCATAGAGGTAATAGCGACTGACACCGTTGTTATTGTTAAATGAATAGTTGTCTTGGTATTCATTGATAACAACGCCCAACTCATGCTCCCGGTCGTAATCCAGGTTGCCGATAGCGAAGGCGATGGTAACCGTGTCGTAGGTTGTGCTGGAGTAACTGATGGGGCTTCCCGCTGAACTTAACGTACCTTCGTCGTTGGTCATGGTCACAAAGCTGGCCGAGCCGTTAAACATCATACCAATAACGGGTTCGTGCAGGCCATCGCCGTTAAAGTCACCTGCGCCGATCATAAGATCACTCGGCTGAAGGTTAGAAACAATTTTTGGTGTTGAGATGGCGTAGCTATTCTCTGAGTGGCCAATGGTAACCAGCATGACCGAAACATCCGTTCGGCTCGTGTCTTTGTAGACAACAATCAATTCGTCCATGCCATCGCCTGTGACGTCCGCCGCCACAGATGCTTGTATATAGTCGTTACCGGTCCATGGGGTGTCTGCAGGGTCTGGGCTGAACAGGTTGCTGTTGGTGAAGCTCATTGGCCCGGGGACTATTTCAGTGAGATCAATGGGGTTCTCATCTGAGTTTGAAAGCGTCATGTTCAGCGAATACAGCTCATCAAACTTTTCGATGGCCCTGCTGGCACCCAATGGTGCATACGATTCAGGCAGAGGTTCATTGTTATTTTCCGAAATTGCCACCTCGCGGGCTGTTACGGTAGTGTCTACACCCAGTGCTTGTAGCGTGCAGTCAACAACATCTGAGGCATTATCGCAGTTTTGGCCACTGTTGCCGTTTGCGTCATCATTGTCGTTGCCAGAGCTTTCGCAACCACTGATAACAAAGGCGCCAATAACAAACATCGAGCACATCCTGAGCTTCATATTTGAACTCCCTTTGTTGCGAGCTTGTATCTGCAGAAGTGGCGTTACTGCACGCTTAATGCCAGGAACTCTAATTCATTGAATTTAATTGTTTTTATTTTTAGTCTTGCAATTGGTTGTAAGAATTTCCGACACCTGGCCTGTTGAATCGTTGCTTTTCGGGTTGTTGGTGCCGCCTGGGATCTGCAGGGTGACGGCATTGTATCGGTTGCTGTGAATGGCGTAGACGTGACCACGGATGACGGCTTTGCTACCTGGCAGGTTACACTTACGTTGCAGCCGGGCGAGAATCAGCTCGTCGTTCGAACCCGGGATGCCGCAGGCCATACCAACGCACAGGCTGACATGACCACGGTTCAGGTAATACCCGTGCCTCTCTCTCAACCCGCCGAGGACGGTATATTGATTGATGATGCAAACTTTCGGGCGCTGGTGCCGATTGCAATGTAGTTAACAAAAATCCGTCGTCAGCGACGGTATAACCTAGAACCGCGCGCTGAGTTTTAATCCGCCGGCCACATAGGTCTCGGGCGGTGTGTCGAGTTTGCCATAGGGATTGCCACGCCATTGCCATTCGGCTTCCAGCGAGTAACGTTTAAAATGGTACCCGCCACCGATAGAAATATGATAAGCGACAGCCTCCAGTTCTGGCTGGTAATTCCGCAAGCGTGTTTCCTGGAATTGTCCCATTCCGGCGAACGCCGTCCAGCCCTGGCTATCGAGATTCATTCCGGCATGAATGTCCAATGCGAACCCGTCTACCCGTATGGATGGATCGTCGCGACCCACGGTCTGATAAACGCTTCCACCAATTCGGAAATACTGATGGGCTGCGGACAGGTGCACACTGGGGCCGATGAACAGCTGGTGCGACTCGGGATCTGCATAGGACAACGCCAACGCCTGTGTTCCCACACCAACACTCAAGTTCCGATCGTCCGCCGTTGTTGCTAGGGACAGCGAGCAGAGGCACAGTGCGATCATGCCTACGCGAATGCCATTTAGCCTGAACGATCTACCGTCGCGATTCATTATAAAGCCGCTCCTTATTTGCATTGAAAACCCGGAACCAAAAAAGGCTGCAACAACCTGGTTAGTCGATGCAGCCAATAGAGCCAAAGGGTGAGGTGAGCCTACCCTTTGGCTGCTCAGGGGGTTCCGACGTTATTCAATTTTCCGAATGAGCGACAGCCCTTCGAAGCCTTCATAGCCATGCACACCGATGTACCAGGTGCCTTCGGCCGGGTTGTCGATCACACAGCTTTCCTCGTTGCCGTCTTTAAACGGGCGGCAATCGTAAGTCTTGCGGCTGACGTCTGCACCGTGTCGTACATAAAGGTCAGCATCGCCCTCACCGCGCGCGATGCTGATGCTCAGCTTGCTGTCACCGGCTGTCACTTCCTGGGTGTAACGCAGCCACTGGCCTTTGTCGGCGGAGAGGTCGTCGTCTTGCTCGGATATGCCGCCACCAGTCGGGGCTTCAACCGTCGCCATCAGCGTTACACCGGAGAAATCGGTGTAAGGGTCCAGCACAATGTACCAGTCGCCTTGCTGCGGATGGCTGAAACTGCACAGTTCGTTATTGCCCTGACGGTAAGGACGGCAATCGTAGCTAGACTGACTCGGCTCTTCGCCGTGTTTGACGTAGAGGTCGGAATCGCCCGAGCCACCGCTGATCTGGATATCCAGTTGGGTAGCGCCTGCGGGAACGGCGATGCGATAAGCCACGTTATCCGGTGCCGCTTTGGTATCCGCCAGGTTGGACACGGCGACTCCACTGTCAAGGTCGATCAATACCGGTTCAGTGGTATCCGTGGAGCAGCCTTGCTGTTGCAGATAATCGTGTGCTGCCTTCGCCTGGATCAGGCCGTGGCCGAAGTAGATGTCACGTCCGGCGGAGCCGAGGTCGACAGCGGTGCTGTTCAGGGCGTTGCGCACATCCTGGGCCGAGCAGCCCTGGTTGTTGCTCCACACCAGCGCCGCGACACCGGCTACGTGCGGGGTCGCCATGGAAGTGCCGTTGAAGTAGGCGTAACGGCCACCGGGAATGGTGGAACGAACGCCAACGCCCGGTGCGGCAATTTCGACCTGGTTGTTGTATTGGGAGAAGTTGGCGCGGCTGTTATTGCTATCGGTCGCCGCTACAGAGTAAACCGAATCGTAAGACGCCGGATAAGAATAACGGTTGTTGCCGTCGTTACCGGCGGCGGCCACCAGTAGCATGCCGTTGTTGTAGAAGGTTTGCATGGCCTGGCGTTCGGACTGGCTGGAACCCGGACCACCGAGGCTCATGTTGACCACGGTCGCGCCCGAGTCGGAGCACTGCTCGATCGCCCGAATAAGATCGGAACCGTAAGCCCAGTCGCCATTGTTGTTGAAAATCTTGACGATGTGCAAACCCAGCTGTGCGGAGGGGTTTACCCCGACCACGCCGATGCCGTTGCCGCCGAGCGCCGCAATGGTACCGGCGACGTGAGTGCCGTGACCGTTGCCGTCGTTGTTCCAGTTTCCGGCGTATTGGCTGGTGACACTGCCGGTAACGCCACTGTTTGGCAAGTCGGGGTGGTTGATGTCGTACCCGCTGTCAATGATACAGACTGTTGTATTCACGGCTGCGGCATCACTGAGCTGGTCGGCTTGAACGCGTGGAATGCCGTACGGCACGTCTTCCGCCAGCAAATAACGCACAGGGTCTGGTTCAACATAGGCGACCGCATCTTCGTTGCGCAGTTGCTCGACCTGTTCCTCGCTCAGCTCAGCGACACTCGCTTGCAGGCTGCTCAAGTGCATCAGCGAGGACGCTCCGCCTGCACGCGAGAGAATGTGATCCGCCGAGCGGGTGGAGAAGGTGCCGTTGCTGCGTTGCAGGCTGGCCCGGCGTTCATCGTATTTAACAATGTAGCGTCCGGTATCGCCGATCTTGCCGGCGTTGTAGTCGGCGACGTTGTTGGGCGAGGTTTCGTCTTGCACTGAGTCGTTGGTGCCTTCGGTGCCGACCGGGCGAGCGTGCCCGTCCAGGTCGAGACATCCCGCCAGTGTCAAAGCGGAGACACTGGCGCAAGCCATTAAGAAAAAGTTCTTGTTGAGCATTCCTTGACCGTCCTTTGTTTATTATGTAAGTGTCCAACGCCACTGCGATACTCCGCACAGGGCGTCAAAAAGAGCGGCGCAATAGTGATGGTTTGCTGACGGTTTACTGAGACTTGGGTAACAAAATGTTTGCGGGGCGCTGAATAATGTCGATACTGTGATCGAAATCACGGCTAGAGTGTTAAGTCATGCAAAGCGGTTCGGGGGTTGGCGGCGAGATCCGTGAACTTAATTCATCTATCCCAAGCCTTCGAGATTAGCCCTACACTGATTGATATCGAAGCGGGCTGTGCAGATACCCATCGTTGCATTTTGTCAGTGTGATGGGTGATGGGATGGACGCCCTGGCCAAACCGCGTCAATGCGCCAAACGGGTTTTGCCAACTCAGTTAATGGAGGGCGTCCACATGAAACAAGATAGACTCATTGCTATTGATCTGACAAAAAAATGGGTTTCAACTCTGTGTAATAGATAGCAACAATGCGTGCTAGAAAACTAGGATGGCCGAGGTCACCAGACCTAGCCAGTGAACACACTTTCGGCGTTAGCCTGACGCGTTCTGCTTGCCCGCGGGCTACCTCCCTGTAGCCAGTGCGGTACAAATTCAACCGATGTCGACCAGTACCTCGCCTGGGGTCACCCGGTCGCCTTTGGTGACATGCACCGCTTTGACGGTGCCTGCGACACCAGCGTTGATCTCGGTTTCCATTTTCATGGCTTCGGTAATCAGCACTGCCTGGCCCGCTTCGACGACATCGCCCTCGCTGACCAGCACCTCCACAATATTGCCCGGCATCGCGGCTGTTACGTGCCCGGGCTCTGACGCTTTTTGTCGGCCGCTGCCACGGCCATCGGCGACGTATTCGTTGAGGCTCTCGAACACCACTTCCTCTGGCATGCCATCCAGCGAAATATAGAGTTTGCGTTTACCGCTGCCAAAATCACCCACACCGGTGACGGCCACTTCGTATGTCTCGCCGTGAACGTCCACCTTAAATTCCGTGGGCGTTGCGCCTGAAGGTTTGTGTGCCGCCGCTGATTCCGGTGGCAGCAGGGGCTCGGGAACCAGGGTGCCTTCGGCACGCTGCTTCAGGAAGTCGCGTCCCATGTCCGGAAACATGGCGAAGGTTAGAACGTCTTCCTTGTTGGTTGCGAGATCGCCAATGTCGCGGGTCAGATTCTGCAGTTCTGGTTTCAGTGCATCAGCCGGGCGTGCATCGGAAACGCTTTCGTTGCCAATGGCTTTTTTCAGCACCCGGGCATTCACCTCAGCCGGTGGCTTGCCATAACCGCCCAGGAAGTAGCGTTTCACCTCGTTGGTGATGGTTTTGTACCGTTCACCGGCCAGTACGTTGTAGACCGCCTGGGTGCCGACGATCTGGGACGTCGGCGTCACCAGGGGTGGGAACCCCAGGTCTTCGCGGACGCGCGGAATTTCGTTGAACACGTCACGAATGCGATCCAGTGCGTTTTGCTCTTTTAACTGGTTGGCGAGGTTGGACATCATGCCGCCCGGGACCTGGTTGATCTGCACCGAGATGTCTTCGCGGGTGAATTCGCTTTCAAACTGATGGTATCTCTTACGCACCTCGCGGAAATAGTCGGCCACCTCCTGTAAGGCGACCAAATCCAGGCCAGTATCCCAGGGGGTGTCTTTCAGCGCCGCCACCTGGGTTTCTGTAGCCGGGTGGCTGGTGCCGCCCGCAAACGAAGAAATAGCAGTGTCGATCCGGTCCGCGCCGGCTTCAATGGCTTTCAGCTGGCACTGGGCCGCAAGGCCCGCGGTCGAGTGGCTGTGAATGACCAGCGGCAGGTCGACTTCGGCTTTGATCGCCTTGACCAGATCGTAAGTCGCGTACGGCGTGAGCAAGCCGGCCATGTCTTTGATCGCAATGGAGTCCGCTCCCATGTCGCGCAAAGCCCGGGCCTGTTCAGTAAACATGGCCAGGGTGTGCACCGGGCTGGTGGTGTAGCAGAGCGTACCCTGGGCGTGTTTCCCGGCTTTCTTTACCGCCTTCATGGCTACGTCCAGGTTACGCAGGTCGTTCAGCGCATCGAATATGCGAAATACGTCGATGCCGTTGTCGGCCGCCGTCTGAACAAAGGCTTCCACCACGTCGTCGGCGTAGTGCCGGTAACCCAGCAAGTTCTGGCCGCGCAGCAACATTTGCAGTCGGGTTTTTGGCAGGGCGGCTCGTAATTGGCGTAAGCGTTCCCAGGGGTCTTCTTTCAGAAAACGCACGCAGGCATCGAAGGTTGCGCCCCCCCAGACTTCCAAAGACCAGTAGCCGATGGCATCGAGCTTTTCGCAAATGGGCAGCATGTCTTCCGTACGCATGCGTGTGGCGATCAGCGATTGGTGGGCATCACGCAGGGTAAGGTCGGTCACTTCAATCGGTTTCATCTTTTTCTCCTGTTGACCGGTGGTGGTTACCAGCCAGCGTGGGCGGCAATGGCTGAGGCCAGAACCAGCGCTATTTCACTGGGGTGACGTTTGGTGGAATAGTCCAGAAGTTCGGGGTGCTCGGGCACGAAGCTGGTGTTGAAATCGCCTTGCTGAAAGTCGGGGTGCGCGAGAATTTGCTGGTAGTAGTTGGACGTGGTGCGAATGCCGTGCAGTCGCATGTCGTCGAGCGCGCGGCGACCGCGAGCGATGACGTCATCCCAGGTCAGGGCCCACACCACCAGTTTCAGGCACATCGAATCGAAGTAGGGTGGGATGTCGTACCCGGTAAAAATAGCCGTGTCGACCCGTACTCCCGGCCCGCCCGGGGCATAGTAATGGGTAATGCGGCCGAAGCTGGGTAGAAAGTCGTTCTTGGGGTCTTCTGCGTTGATGCGAAACTGTATGGCGTAACCGTGCAGTTGAATGTCTTGCTGGTCGTAACGCAGCGGTAGGCCAGAGGCAATGCGCAGTTGCTCCTGAACAATATCAACGCCGGTCACTTGCTCAGTGATCGTGTGCTCCACCTGAACCCGGGTGTTCATTTCCATGAAATATACTTCGTTTCCGGTTAGCAGAAACTCAACGGTTCCGGCGTTTTCATAGCCCACAGCCTTGGCGGCCCGAACCGCCAGTTCGCCGATGTACTGACGCTGTTCAGGTGTGATTTGGGGGCTGGGCGCGATTTCGATCAGTTTCTGGTTGCGGCGTTGAATTGAGCAGTCGCGCTCGAACAGATGAATCACATTGCCGTCGGCATCGGCCAGAATCTGGGCTTCGATGTGGCGCGGGTTCACAATGCATTTCTCCATGAACACATCGGCTGAGCCAAAAGCTTTGGTCGCCTCGGAAATCACCCGGGGGTACTGCTTTGTCAGCTCGTCGGCGGTATCGCATCGCCGTATGCCACGGCCACCGCCGCCGGATGTGGCTTTCAGCATGACCGGGTAGCCAATGGTTTCGGCCAATGCCAGTGCCTCGTCCAGGTTGGCCAGGTTGCCATCTGAGCCGGGTGTGACGGGCACGCCCGCGGCGCGCATGCTGTCGCGCGCCGACGTTTTGTCGCCCATCCGGGCGATGACGGTGGACTTGGGGCCGATGAAGACGATGCCTTTTTGCTCGCACAGCTGGGCGAAGCGTGCATTCTCTGACAGAAAGCCGTACCCCGGGTGGATCGCATCGCAGCCGGTTTCCAGGGCCAGATTGACGATGCGCAGCGGATCAAGATACCCCTTCAGCGGGTCATCACCCAGTGAATAGGATTCATCGGCCCGTTTGACGTGAAGGCCGTAGCGGTCCGGTTCGGTATAAATGGCCACCGAGCGGATGCCCAGTTCCGAACAGGCGCGAATGATGCGAACGGCAATTTCACCGCGATTGGCTATGAGCACCTTTTTCAACACAGGTTGTTCTCCCTCTGTGGGTCGATGTGATTAACCTATCCCAGCTTTTTCATAATTTAAAATTGATATAATTTATATTTTTCATAAGCTTTAGGTTATGGTTTGTGTGAAACATAGGGGGAATCGTGAGACTGAGCGTTCAGAAACTGATCAGTCGGCTCTCATTGCGGCAGTTGGAAGTGTTTTTGGCCGTCTATGAAGAGCAAGGTTATGGCAAGGCGGCCAATGCACTGGGGCTCACTCAGCCAGCAGTCAGTTCTCAAATCAGGCAGCTTGAGAGCGCCCTGGGTCAGAAATTGTTCGAATACATTGGCCGCCGTCTGTACTGCACCGCAACGGGAGAGCTTGTGGTCGCCAGTGTACGCACCCTATTTGCGGAACTGGGCCGGTTGCAAAGCGACATTCATGGGCTGGAGGGACGCATATCCGGTGACCTGAAGTTGGTCGCCGTGAATACCGCCCAGTATGTGATGCCGTACTTGCTGAAACCCTTCCTGGATTTGTATCCGGAGATCAATGTGTCGGTGCAGGTGGTGAACCGGGCGCAGGCCATCGAACGGTTGTCAGACAGCAGTGATGACCTGATGATCATGGGTATTGTACCCAGCGACCGCCCATTATCGTCGGTGCCGTTTCTCGATAACGAGTTGATTCCGGTTTTGCCTGCCAACCACCCCTTGTGTGATCGGGTCGATGTGACGCCCCAGACATTTCTGCAGCAGAATTTGCTGGCGCGTGAACGCGGCTCGGGCAGCCGTCTGGCATTGGAACAACATTGTCACCAGCAGCGGCTACGCATGGTTCCGACAATGGAGGTCGGTTCAAACGAGGCGCTGAAGCATGCCGTTATGGCCGGTATCGGTGTGGCGATTCTGCCTCGCCTGAGCGTATTGGCGGAGTTAAGGCTGGGCAGTTTGAAAACGCTGCCGCTTGAGGGGTTTCCGATCCGCCGGTCCTGGTGTCTGGTGTACCCGACGGGTAAAAGCCTGTCTCCGGTAACGCGGCGTTTTGTAGAGTATGTTCAGGCCAATCTGGCTGACATTGACCGGCAGTTTCGGCACATGGCCAGCGCCGGTACGCCAGTCTGACAGCGGGTTAGCTCCCTGCCATCAAGCCCTCTACCAGGTAGCCGGTGGCAAACGCCAGCCCTGCGGCTGCAGTTCCTATAAATAAGGTCCGCACCCCGGATCGCCAAACCGGCTGGCGATATACCGCACTCTTGAGCATTCCGATGCCCAGGAAAACGAGTGCGGCCAAGCCAAGGCTGGCGAGGAACTGCTGAATGGTTTCCAGGCCGGGCAAAAGGTAGGGTATTAAGGGGACGGTGCCCACCACCATGAACGAGACAAAGGTCGTGATCGCAGCCCTCAGGGGGCTGAGCCCTTCGGTTGAAAGACCATACTCTTCTCGCAACATGGTTTTTATCCACACTTCCTTATTGCTGCTCAGGGTTTCTACAACGTCTTCAAGCAGTGCGCCTTCAAACCCTTTGGCACGAAACAGTTGTCGAATCTCCTCGCGCTCACCGTCGGGCACCAGCGTAATGTGCTCGCGCTCGGTCCGTTCGGCACTGGCGATCTGCGCCAGCTGGGCCTCGCCTGCTTCGTAGTTGCTGACCGCCATGCTAAAGCCATCAGCCAGTAAATTGGCCATACCCAGAACGAGCGCAACCTGTGATGAAAACCCCGCACCGAATGCCCCTGCGACCACTGCAAAGGTGGTCACACAGCCATCGATACCACCGAGTACAGCATCGGGCAACGTCGATGCTTTTGTGGGCTTGGCCAGTCGCTGGTGCACTGAGGTTGGCTGATGATCGTTCAGGAGTTTTTCGCGGCTGGGTGCTGGCATGACAAGACCTTCTGACCGTTTTAAAGGATAGGGAGTGTGCGGTGAGTATAGGCGCTTTTTGGATACGCCCAGTCGAGCTATTCAGGACTGAGCGTTGTCTAAAAGGAGACGGGTCTGCAGGTGATGTGATGGGCGATGAGGGTTCTCCGCGCTGTAGGCTTTGTCAGAGGCGGATTGTCCAAGGGATTGTGCAGGATTGTGCAGACATCCATCGATGCACTTTGTAAATGTGTTGGGTGTCCAGCTGGGTTTGAAAATGTTCAATCTGAATCTGGTGGGGCTGGGATGTTTGGGTGAACTGGAATATCCCAGTATGCCGTTTATTTTGTATTGGATCACGATAGGTTGAGTGTTACGTGAACGGAAAGAACGAAAAAGCCGTCGCGAGCGACGGCTTTTTATTGCCTGACAGCAGGACGTGTTACTCGAACAACTCGGCGAATGCCTGGTCGTTGTCCTGGTCGTTGAAGTTGAACTCAATCTCGTTGATGGCCGTGGCATCGCGCCCTTCAGACGTATTATTGATTTCAGAAATCACAAACGCCGTAAAGTCTACTGAGCTGTCGGCATCGTTGCCGTTATCGCTCATCTGCATCGACGAGCCGCTGTCTGCACACCCCAATAGCGCGAGACTAAACGCCATGGCTGCAGTTGCACTGAGTATGGGTTTCATGGCAACTCCTTAGTTGGGCGAGCCTGCCAGCGGCGTCGCGAGGTAAGGGAAGGTGGTTTGCAGTTCGCTGGCATCCAGTTGCACACCATCGGTGTAGTCCAGCTGGCCATCCGGTGCATCGGCGGCATCGGCCAGCACGCCCATAGCGACTCGTAATGAAATGTCGACGGTATCATCGACCGGGCGACGACCATTCGGGAAGCCTGCGTTGTCGCCTGCCAGCACACCCAGGTCGTTCTGGCTTGCGGCGTCGGTCGCTGCAATGGCGGGGTTCAACCGAAGCATTTCAGAAGCGGTACCACCAACGGGCATGTTGACGGCGGGAACGCCGGTCAGGAACGCCGTGACCAGGTCTTGGCGGGGGAAGTTATTCGGTGCGGTAACACCAAACAATATCTCCACCAGTTCCGGCAAGGTCGGGTGCGTAACGTAATCAATGAACTGGCCGTCGTTCATGGGTTCGCTGGCGTTGAACGCGTCTTTATCTTTCAGGCCGATGACCACTTCGTTTACCAGTGGCATACCCAGGCGAGATACCTGTGCCCAGGCACCGCCTTCAACCGTGGCACCCTGGTCATTGGCCATGGGCTCAGGGTTGATGACACGCGCCTGGCGTACGCTGGCGGTTGTCCAGGCGCCGAGAACCGGGTCGTCGTTACTGGTGGCAGCATTGCCGGTCAGGCAAGCGGTGGGCACTTCCATCGCCAGTGAGGTGACGTTCTTGTCGGCCAGGTCACCCGCACCTTCGCCATCACGGGCACCCAGAGGGTTGGTGTTGACGAGGTCAAATATTTCGCCCAGGTTAACGGCGAACGCTTCCTTGCGCTGGCCAACAAATACCTTGCCGTCAACATTGCAGCCGGGAATCGCCATGCTGAAGATGTGCGCATCGGAATAAGCCTGATAGTCGGTGAACGACTTGCCACCAATGTTGTCGAGTGGTTTTCTAAATGTGGTGGTGCCGGTGGTACTGTTCATCACCGTTTCATGCATGCCTGTACGACGGTCACCTCGAATGACGGTGATTTCATACTCTTGACGAACCTGCACATTGTCGGTATCCATCGCACCCGGGCCAATGGCGCCAATGTTCTTCAATGGCACTGAAACCGATTTAGTAGCACCGCTTTCTCCGACGTCGAGTTGCAAGTCGGTCACTACGTCAGTGAATTTGAATTGGAAAGTGATGTCTTCCTGAGCATTGCCATCGTTGTCGATGTGAATCTCGTAGATGGCATCGGAGTCGAGGTCAAAGTAGTTTGGGCCGCCGTAGGCGTCCTGTAAGGGCAGGTAGTTGGCGATCATCGTGACGTAGTCTTCACGACCCGTTTCATAACTTCTAAACATATAGAAGTCGGAAGCATCGACTTTGGGTATTTCAGTAATGTAAGGGGCTTCGCGGTGGCTGGCACCGTGGCTCACGGAAGCGGTGAGGCAAATGCCTGCAATGGCCGTCGCCAGGGTGCAGTGTTTGAGATGTTTGTTCATTTTTCTCTCACTTGTTCGTGGTGGGTTGCATGGATTGAACGAGTGGGACACGAGTTAGGATGCAATAGATAGACGATTTTTTTTTCTTTTTTTAGGATCTGCATCCAGACGTGTTAAGTGAACGTATCGTGGTGTTGGCTTGCTGAAATTTACGCTGAAGCAGTAGCATCAAGTAAGTGGGTACGTTAAATAATGAGCAAGGCAGTGTGTCCGGTCTGTGAGCCGAGCAAACCCGTCTACTTGGGGTCCGCGCTAAGAATTTTTTGGTGAAATTGCACCGTTCCGGATTCAGTTGTCCCGTTGGCAAAGAAAGAAGCCTTGTAAACAGCATGCGCCTGAAAGACCCAGCAGCGACTTTTTGCAGAGACTCGGTTATGGTTGTCGGGTCGCCCGGTTACGCGCCCAAGGACTTTTCCATTGAGTAAGATCGCCCTGTTCGTCGATGTCCAGAACGTCTACTACACGACCCGGGAGGCCTATGGTCGCCGGTTCGATTACAACCGCTTCTGGCGCCAGGCCACGGCCGGTCACGAGGTAGTAGCGGCCTTCGCCTACGCGATTGATCGTGGGGATGAAAAACAGCGGCAGTTTCAGAACATTTTGAGTGCAATTGGCTTTAAGGTGCGCCTGAAACCCTATATTCAGCGCCAGGATGGCTCGTCGAAAGGCGATTGGGATGTGGGAATCACCATTGATGTGATGACGGTAGCGCCCACTGTAGACCGAGTGGTGCTGGTCTCAGGCGATGGCGACTTTGACTTGCTGGCGGAGAAAGTCCGGCAAGACTGTGGTGTGCAGGTCGATGTCTATGGTGTTCCCGGTCTGACGGCGCGGTCATTGGTACAAGCCGCCAGTCGTTTCGTGCCCATTGACGGTGAGCTTTTGTTGCCAGTGTCTGGCCGGAGGCTCTAATTGGAACTCTCAGGCCCGACGCCCGTGTCCCCTCTTGATTTGACGGTCACGTAATCCGTCTGCTGTGCTCGTTTTCTCGCTTTGTAATACGAGCTCACATCACTAAACCCCAGTATTTCGTACAGTTCAGTCGCTTTCAGGCCGCTGTGTTGAGTCATTAGCTCGGCCCGAATCGCATCCCTGATGCTGCTAAAGCTTGTGCCCTCCTGGTTGAGCTTTCTATATAAGGTTGCACGACTCAGGTGCAGGGCTGAAGCGACGTGGTCGCTGTTGCTGTAGTGCGCCATGTCCTCCCAGAGCAAGGTGGTGACTCTGTTGGTGAAGGTTGGCGTAAGCAGGCTGTCGGCTTTTTCGTTGAGCTTAGTTTGCAAGCTCATTCTCAACAGGGTTGTCAGAAAGGATTTCCCCTGCGTCAGCGATGTGTCCAGCAAAGCAGACGGGGACTGGAGTGGCCAGTCCATTACCTCAGCGGGAAGAATGAGCACGTTGCAGGATGCAGAGAATGCTACCTCACACCCGAAGTAGGCTTCCAGAAGCGCCTGGTATGCGGGTGCTTTTCTTTGAAATTGCACGCTGTGTAACGGGAGCTTTTTGCCATGTAAGTAGCACCCCATCGCGTACATGGCGGTAATGCTTCGTTCAACTGCGTTGCTTGGGTATGGCTTGTGCCGGGGGTAGCTGAAGGCCAGGGTTATCTGACGGCTATCCTTTGAATAGTGCCACTGCTCCGATTCATTCACGTACTGGATGTTTTGCAGGTACGTCGTGACTGCCTGGCCCAGCGTATCGCTGAAGCGAATTAACCCTGACAGCACGCCGTAGGCATCCCGGACGATGGTTTTTCCGATCAGGAAGCCTGTGGGGCTCTCTGGGTGATTCTTCTGCGCTTCCTGCCAGAGCGTAATGATCCAGGATTCGGGGAAGAAGGCATCGTAGGTATGTGCCATATCACCCTGAGCGTCAAGCGTATTCACACTCTCTAGCAAGGAGGGGTCGATAGCTCGAATGGATGCGTTGTCGATCAGCCCGTGTGCTCTCAGCCGGCGCGCCAGTTCAATGGTGCCAATGGCCGATACTTGCTGGATTTTACTCATTCTTCAGTCGCCCGAATAACATTCACGCAGCTCCGTCGTGCGGTATTAGGGTTTGCGCCAGGCTGTTCGCTGGCTGTTGTTGGCGGCCCTCGTTGAAAAATGTAACGGATTTCCCGAAAACTGCAACGCCATTCCACGAGAAACGAATCGCAGCTCTTTAAGATCAAAGGCCTACACGCACAAAACCGCTTTTCCATGTAAGAGAAAAATAAAAGGATACAACCGATGAAAACCAGAGTGTGCCCGTTCCTGTTCCGCAGTATCGCCGTCTTGTCATTGGCCGCCACCGCGATGGCGCAGCAACAACTTGGGGTGGGCTACGCCTATCAGGGCGTCGAAGATCATGATGACCCGGGGGGGAGTCTGGTGCTGAACTACGCCGTGTATCTAACGCCTTCGTTTGCACTTCAGGGTGAAGTCACCCATTCCGTTGTGTATGCGGAGCAAGAGTTGTTCAACAGTTCAGGTAACTCGGTCGGGTTTCAGGATTTCTATGCGTTGAGCGCCGGGGCTTATGCCGTCTATCGTCTGCCCTTGGGTGAGCGGTTTTTTGTGCTTGGCCGAGGTGGCGCCTTGGTGCTATCCAGTGAAGCAGAGACCTGCGTAGTGGGTGATTGCGAGGTCGAAGAAAACGACCCTGAAGTCAGCTTAAGTTTCGGCGCGGGCGCCGGCTTTCAGTTCAGCCCCGCTTTCGATGTGCAGCTGCATGCCACGCAACTGTCAGCCGAGGTGCGTCATGTCGGCGTGTCGTTGGGATGGTCATTCTAAATTAAAATACAGAGCCGTGGACAGACGACGATAAAATGGACTCAGGGTGCCGGCCGGCAATCCTGAATGGCCATATTGAAGGCTGTCTGCAGGCTGGTATTGTGTTTGTTCACATATACTCCACCCGGCAATTGTGCATAGTCATGTGGTACAAGCCCGGCGAGTTCTTCGGTCATGGCGGCCGCGGTCGGCTCGGGTATGACCACACCGTGTGCTCGCCCTCGCCTGACCATGCCGATAGCCAGTTCATGGTGGTCAACTGGAATAACTTCGTGACCCAGGGCCTCAATAAGAGCGATGGACGCACTGGACCAGTTAACAGCAATCTGGATGCGATGCTCGCTACCCGTTATGGCAACACCCGGTAGGGTAAACAGCAGGTATCTAACGGTGTACAGGGGGGCGGCAAAGTAAGCGTAGTCGTCCCGTTCGCCCGATTGGGCCAGGGGCAAGACCATATCGATCTCGTTATTCTCAAGCATACGCAGTGCTCTGACCTGCGGCAGAATAGACACGGTGAAAGGCTGGTCTACGGTGTCGATCGCGCACTGGTAAAGCGGCGCCAGGTGGCCCGTGAACTGGCCGTCGTGATAGGAGAGGGCGCCAGCGTTCGCGTCCGTTACTGCAATGGAATAGGCTTGTACCGTAGCTGTTGCGGAAAGGGCTAGCACGCCAATCAGCTCGAATCCGTTCATCTGACTACCACTTTTTTCGAAGCTCTTCGAACCATAGCAGATGTCCCGCATTTCGCCCACTCTGTGTGCCTTTACCCGGTACGTTGAAGGGCTACCTGCACTTTTATTACGCCGCGTCAGAAAGTAATAATATCTGGGTTATTCGGGTCTAGGTGCAGCACGACCGAGCAGAATTTCGCGTTCGAAAACCTGGGAGACGGTTATCTATTGCGGTCTTTGCGCAGCAACCAGTGCCTGGACGTGTTCGAATAACGGCGCCTCCCTGAAACAATGGCGCTGCAACGGCTAGTCAGTACAACACAGGAGTGAGCACTGATTGCGGCTACGCCTGTACTGCGCCTGCCATGTCCGTCGCTAACAACTCCTGGCGATACCGGGCTTCCCAGTCCTGTTTTGCCAGGGCGGGCTGGGCCATTTCCAAGGCAGCCTGTGGTGTCAGCGCATACAGGCCATCGGCATCGCCAACAATGAGGTCGCCGGGCTCAATGACGGTATCTGCCAGGCGAACAGTCTCATTCAAATGCCCACCGCCATTGACCGGGCGAGTGGTGATGGCACTGATACCGGTCGCATACACCGGAAAATGCAGCTGGTTTAACGCTGCAATGTCAGTAGCGCAACCGTTGGTAACCACACCCGCCACCTGTTTATTAAGTGCGGCCAGTGTGCGCAGTTCACCCCAGCAGGCGCGGTCGGTATCCTCCCCCATATCAATAACCAGTACGTCGCCTGGCTGGGCAGTGGCAAGGGCTTCCCGGATCATGCTGCCATCCATTGGGGGCAGTGTAACGGTGACAGCCCGGCCAATAAGACGTTTGCTGGGCGTTTGGGCGGTGATGCCTTTCAGGTAACCGGTGTCGGTGATGTGTCCCAGTGTGGAGGTGGCGATGGCCCTATAGGTATCGACCAGTTCCCGGGAGAGGGTTGAGGTTGGCATAGGCATGTGACGTTTCCAAAAAAGAAGGCTCCCGCCTGATGCGGGAGCCTGAGGATTTCAGCTTTGAATACCGAAGTGAGTATAGAGTTGGTCCATCATATTGTTCGCACCGATAATTCCGCCGGACATCAACCAGGCGACAAGATCGACGTCGTAGACCTGGTTGTTTTGAGTGGCATCGAGGGTCTGCCATAAAGGATGGTCGGACCAGGCCTGGTAATTCTCATGCACTGAACCGTCCTGCGACTGGAAAATAATGAACATCACATCGGCGTTCATACTGGGGATATTTTCCTTGCTGTTCAGCTTTACTCCCCAGGTGCGTTGTGCAAACATCGGCGGAAACTCGAAACCAAGGTCGTGCAGTACGGTGCCCGCGAAGCTGTCCTCAAGATAGACCCGTAAATGATCATTGCGGACATTGGTGATCGCTACCTGCAGTGGCCATTGGTCGCCAACTTGGGCTTGCAGTTCGGTCTGCAGGGTGGCAACCCGTTGGTTCCAGTCTGCCAATAGTTGGTCTGCCTCGGCTTGCTTGTTCAGGGCTTCCCCCATCAGTTGAACCGTTCCTTTGAAATCGAAAACAGTATCTTCGGCAACCGTGGGCGCGATCTGGGAGAGCAGGGTGTAGATGTCTTCATGCCGCGCTTTGTTGGCGATGATGAGATCTGGTTTGAGCCGGGCAATTTCCTCCAGGTTAGGCTGGGTTTCCAGGCCTACATGGGGAACATTTGCCAGGTCATCCCGCAAATAGTGATACATGGGTTTTTCAACCCAGGAATCGACCACTGCGATCGGGGTGACGCCCAATGCGACGGCGGTGTCGTTGGCGCCCTGGTACAGGGTTACGATGCGCGTTGGCGTGCCCTGAATCTCGGTTACCCCCAGGGCATGTTCCACCTGGCGGGTTGTCTCTTCCGCCTGGGTCGCGGCGGCCAGTGTTAACCAGCCAGCTAGGAAGGCAAACAAGGTTCGTTGTTGAAAAATGCGTTTAACAAGGCGCATAACAGTGTCCTTTTGTTTGATTATTTCGATAACAATAATGATTTTTATTTACATTATCAAATATCAGGCGGGGTCGCTGATGTTCTCCGGCTTGATAACTGCCTGCACACTACGTGCAACGGTTGCGTCAGGCGGTGTACCCAAGCGCTTCAACGGGTTAACCGTCCACCCTTTGCCAAAGGGCATGCTGCCAGGGCCACCGGCACGCTCCAGCATGGGTCGAACCAAGAGTTTGAGTGGCCAGTGCTCCTGTTCAAGGCAAACCCGGTGCAACAAGTCCCGGGCTTCAGCAGAAAACGCCACCCGATCAATCTGCCGGGTCAGGCTGTAACGCAGCACCAGCCAGAGTCGCTTTTCTTCGATGCAGTAGCGTTGTGCCAGGGTGTCGATAATGGCCCGCAGATTGACCTGAATACCCAGCGAGAGCAGGTAAAACAGCAGGTCTTCGGCAGTGTCGTGATAGAGCGTATTGGCGACGCCTTTTTTTAAACGAAAGACCGGGTCGTCAAGGCCCGCCTGGTTCAGCCAGGGAACAAAGAGACGCAGCGAGTCGTGGTCCCGCAGCAGCAGGCCGTCCACCCGGTTCTTTCGCCACACCAAAACTGCATTCTGGCCATGTATTTCGGGCATGATGCCCAACCGGAAGAAGCGTAAATTCAGTTCCAGAAAGGTGTCGCAGACTTCCTGAAAGAGGCCGAGCACTGAGCTTTCCGTGCTGGGCAGCCGGCGATGCTCGAGCCAGTGGTCAAAACAATGATCCTGATGGTCCGGTAACAGGGTACCAAGCGCGGACATGGGCACCAGCCGACATTCCGGGTCCTCTAGCAATGCTTCGGGGTAGCGTCGCACCATGGCGGAAAGGTGGCGCGGGTAGTCGTCAAAGAGGCTGGCCTCGGGCGGCATGAAAGCCCACCAATGTGATTCGTCGCAATAAAACACCTGGTGTTCAAGCACCGGGTCCCGCGTTATCGCTTCTGTCAGCAGCCCCTGGGCGATGACGCCATTCATCATTTTCACGGCCGGTAAATAACGCGACGACCCGAGTGAGTACAGGCTCATCGGTAGTTTCAGATAATTCGCACTCTCCGTCAGCGGCGCCAGTGAGCGAACGGATGACGTCGATTTCATTGCCAACCCCTGAAACGCCAGGGGCACCCAGTGTTTGTGAGTCGCTTCGTGTTGCAAGGCTTCCGGCAACCCTGGTCGAGTTGCCAGGCTAATATCGGAATGGCCAGGTAATCTTTCAGGCCGCGTTCCCGAATTTCCAGGTCCAGTTCCGCTCGCTCGCGGTCGTTGAGAAGATACTCTGCCGGGCTGGTGTTATGGGCATCTACAGGCTCACTCACCAATAGATGGTCGCGACGAATGGCCACCCACTTCAAGTAAATTTTTTGGTCGAACTCTGCCACATAGTGGTGATAGTCCGCCTGGTTTAAACCGATTTTAGCTTTAGCGGCAGGGTGGTAAGGGCGGTCCCGCAGGGCGCCCCATTGTTCCATGGCCTGGAAATACTGACCCGGAGAACGCGCCAACAGATCGGTTGTCGAAATGTTATGTCGATAAGACCAGGTGGTTTGTTCCAGGGTGTGCTGCAATGCCTCTATGAATAACTCGACCCCCTTCGGGCTGCCGGGCATCCGGTCGCCGAGGCTTTCGTTTACCAGCGTCATCATATCGATGGCGTTCAGGGTTTTAATCTGGCTGCTGTGAGTCATCGCATAGACCGGAGCGCCGGCAACGCTCAGTAAAACCTGTGCAATGCCGGGCCGGGCAGGTACCCATACCTGCCTGATGACCGGATGTTCGGGATGCCAGGTCCATACTTGTTCAATGGGCCATTTTCCCTCTGCTTCCCGAGCTTTCATGTGACAGTTTTGCCAATGCAGCGGTGGTTCGAGCGCGGTGTTTTCAGCGTCGAAAAAACCTTCCGACCACAAGCATTCCAGTAAATCCTGCATAACCTGCTGTTGCGCCAGTCGCTGGCAATCAAGCTTGGAGAGATTCATTGCGCTGTCTCCTTCTATAAGCTGCCAGTGGGTTGCGTACGGTTTTGATGCGTGGCTGAGCATCGCCGAATAACCGGCGTTTGGTCAGTTCTTCGATCTCAAAACACCCGGTAAACACGTCGAAGCATTCGAAGCGTTCCCGGTGCTCCGGGTGTGCCGCCTGATAGTCATGAATAACCTCGGCGGTCATTTGCCAGAACGTCTTTTCCGGTAACTGATAGCAGTCGTTAAGAAACAAACACACGTCCGATAGCGCAATAAAGAAGAACGCATCCAGCGAATAATCGCGAACGTTATTCAGATCGTTTGTCAGGATGTAGGAGTTGGGGTTGATCTGTGCATGGGTGGGTGGCACCGGAAACAGCTCAGGGCATTGGTCCGGGTGGGTGAGGTGATCACGGGAATACCGAACGCCATCGTGAAAATCCTTCAGGGCGATGCGTTTGGGCCAGCCATCTTCGTGAATGAGGATGATGTTTTGCCCGTGAGATTCCATGCCAATGCCATGACCAAACAGCATATGAATGATGGGCCCTACGGCTACTGTCAGCAGTTGCTGCGTCCAGGCTTCCAGCCCGTGATGCTCAATCCAGCGCTCGATCAGCGGTTCGCCGTTACCCTGTCGATGGCTCAGGCCATTGAACGGGATGGCATCTTCACCTGGCCGCAGGTAGGTGTGCAGGCTTTCACGCCACACCACACCCAAATGCCCGTAGGCACTTAACCGCCGCGCGGCGGGCAGGCGTTCGTAATCGCAGGTTACGCCCAGCACTTCCCGCAGGATGACAAAATCCATATCCCGGGCAATGGGGTCCTGCCCGATCAACCGTTGCAGCCAATCTGTGATGACCGGCCCATTAAGGCAGGTATGGGCCGCCATGATGCGGCTGGTTGAGGTGTTGGTAATGCCGAGTGACACTTTGGCGTAGGGTTTTTCCGGGTAATCGGCGTTGGCCAGGGTACGAATGGATTGTTGCGCGCGCCAGGCGTCCTGCCCTTGCCCAAGCCATATCAGATCACCCGTTGCCAGTTCGGGGTAAAACTCGGTCGCGATGCGCTCGTTCCATTGCCAGGGGTGAACGGGAATCAGCCGGTAGTCGTCTCTGTTCTTGCCTAGCGCATTCAGCTGCGTCTCAAAGCGGCTCAGGTCGTGGTCACCCAGAACCGACCGGAGAAATTGATCGGAATCCAGCGATTCCGAGGCGTTTAGTTGCGCTTTGTTTTTGTGCAGGGCCACCCAGTACAACGGCAGGCGCTGTTGAAACTCCGGGCCATAGCGCTGGTTCTCCGCGAACGAAAAACCGAGGCGTGATTTGTAGCAGGGGTGATAGGAATGAGCATCCATCAAATGCCCTTCCAGGGCATCATAGTAGCGCTGGTCAGCAGGAAGGGTGCCTGGCAGGGCGGTCGCCTGCGCCTGGACATCTTTTACCAGAGTGTGGGTCAATTCGTTCATGAACGCATTGAGGCGGGTTGTATCCGGCAGGGCCGCCAGCACGTCAGCAGCAAAATCTGTCAGTGAGGCTTCGTAGGGGGTGCCCCCATTTTCTACCCGCATCACCGGCCGCCGACTCAGCCGCAACAACCCGTAGCTTTCCTTGAATTCGCCTTCGGCAAGGTAACGGACCTTTTGCCCGGTCGCATCGGTACCGGTTAACACCACCAGGCGGGAGTCTGAGTGTCGGGTGTGGTCTTCGTAATCGAGTACCTCTTCAAACACCAGGGCCTGAATGAGCTGGCGCAATACCCTTTGCTCTACGTTAGCGAGATGAGGCGACCGCAACGCGGCGACCCATGCCACCGTATCGATTTGATTGACGGTAGGTTCCGTTAGGTTTTCGATGGGATTCAATAGAGTCATGGCAATACCTTTTGTGCAGTATGTTTCGTCCCGACATTCCTTTGCGGGGTGGTTAACGAGGGGCTGGGGTCTTCAGCGACGAGCTCGGCACGCGGGTTTGGCAAGCGCAATGCCAATGGCAGAGTGGCCAGCAACAGCAAGCCGATGAGGGTAAACAGTTCGTTGATCGCCATCAGCCCGCTGGTCTGCGGCGAAAACCCCTGAGATGAAAGTGCGACAGAGCGCCACTCATAAAAAAGCGAAACAACGACGATAACAGTAGCCGCGCTAACACGCCGAAGAATGTTGTTCATGGCGGCTCCCTGGGGGACCAGCTGTTCGGGGATAGCATTCAGCCCTGCCGTGTTGACGGGCATGTAAGACAGCCCGATACCGGCACCGCGAACCAGGGTAAGCCCAAGGATGACCCAGAGCGTGACATCTGACTGCAGCTGACCCAGTGCCAGCGTTGCGATGGCGGTCAAACCCAACCCAACACTGACCACCCCGCGAGGACCACGGGCATCCAGCCGCTTACCGCCGATAAAGACAAAGAGGCTGGACATGACGGCCGTTGCTACCAATACCAGTGCTGTGTTCATCACACTGAAATTCAGCACGTTCTGCATTAACAGCGGTAACAACAAGAGGCTGCCAAAGATGCCAATGGTCTGAACCACGACGATGATCACGCTCAGCCGATAGGCCGGTTCGGCAAAAAGATGCAAATTCAGTAGCGGATATTTGCAATGCAATTGATGGCGTATAAAAAACGCCATGCACAACAGCGCCGATAGGCCAAGCAACAGTGCCAATAACGAGTAAGCAGTACCGGTCAGCAGACTCAGGGCCATTAGCAAACCGCCAATCCCTGCGGCGGCAAGTACAAAACCGAGGCCGTCAAAGCGGGGTGTGTGTTCATCTGGGGGTGATACCAGGTTGTAATAACCCATCATCCAACCCAACACCCCGACCGGTATATTCATCAGAAACAACACTGGCCAGGAAAACACTTCGAGCAACAAACCGCCCACGGCCGGACCGACTGCCGGTGCCAGCATGACCACCGTGCCCCAAAGACCCGTGACCCGGCCACGTTCGTTCCTGGGATAGGCTTCGAAGATCAATGGCAGGGAGAGCGGAATCATCAGCCCAGCCGCCACGCCCTGAACACACCGTGCCAAGACCACCAGCGCCATATTGTCCGCCAGGGCACCCAGTGTTGAACCGGTAACAAAGCCGGCCAGGCCCAACAGGTACAGCGGGCGCTTGCCGATTTTTTTACCCAGAAAACCAGTGACCGGCATGGTGATACCCATGCTCAGCATGAAGCCGGTCATCACCCAGCTTGCCCACAGTGGGCCTATGTCGAAGGCTGACATGAATACCGGAATCGCCGGATTTAATGCACTGTTATTCAGGCTGACGGTGACCGTGCCCAGCATGACGGTGCACAGCACCCAGGTTGGTTTTCGCGCCCTGGTGGTCATACCGCCTCCAGTGCCAGGGTGTCATTAACCCGGTGCGCGCCGGGCCGGATAAACTGCTGTATCGGTCGCGGGTGACACAGAAAATCGGCATGGGAAATGTTGTAGCCATAGGCCCCCGCCATGGGCAATACCAGTAAATCACCCCGCTGCGGGTTTACCATGGGCACACCGCGGGCCAACACATCCTTGGGGGTGCACAGTTGCCCCACCACGGTTAAGGGTCGCGCTTCGCCCTCACAGGCATGCTTCGGTAAATGAACCACCGGGTGGCTGTGGCCTTGCGCTGCAGGCAAACGAAAGTGATGCGTTCCTCCACGGCAGACGGCGAAGTCTTCACCGTGGTTGTGCTTGAGGTCGATGATTTGCACCGCATAGTAGCCACAGTACGCCGTGACAAAACGACCAGGTTCGAAACGGATGCGCGGTGGCTCCGGTAGCCAGGCTAGACGACGGGCAAGATGCCAGCACAGCGTTGGCCAGTCGAACTGGTCGATACCCTGGTAGTTCACGCCCATGCCACCTCCCACATTCAACTGAGTGACCTTGGCCGGCTCTTCAGCCAGAGCACGCCAGATCGGCCACTTGTCGAGGAGGCCGTCCAGCAAGCCGAGATGGCGGTATACATCGGTCTGGTGCGACATGGCATGAACATGAAAACCGCAGAGTTCCAGATACTCGCTTTCGTCTACCTGTATCACTGCATCGGTAAGCTGGCGTTCTTCCAAGCCGAACGGTGTCGGCTGACCGGCCATGGCAAGCTTGGTCGACAAGGCGTCGGGCAGCGTTGGATTGACGCGGATCAGCACCCGTTGACGACGCCCGGTTTCCGCCGCTATGGCATTCAAACGCTGAATCTCATCGTGACTTTCAAGGTGTATCTGCTCCACTCCGGCTTCCAGTGCCAAGCGAAAATCGCTGTCCAGTTTTCCAGGGCCGGAAAAAACAAACGGCTGCGTAATATCGTGTTGGAGCAATTTTTGAATTTCGCCGCCGGACGACACATCAAACCCATCAACCCAGGGTGCCAGTGTGCGCAGCACAGCGGGTTCACTATTGGCCTTGATCGCGTAGAACAAGTCGACACCGTCTGGCAAGTGAGAACGCAACCATTGGATATGGGTTTCGAGCGCGTCCAGGTCATAAATAAAGGCAGCCAGCGGATCGGCTTCCTGTTCAGCCAGGTGACGAGCACAGGCTGCGATGGGCTCTGGAACTGTGAGTGGATTACCTGCCATATCATTCAACTCCATTACACCACCTCATCCAGTTCCAGCGGTGAATGGTGCACGCGTTCAGCATGCGCCCGACTGATCGGGTTTGCGGTCATGACATAATTCGCCTGGCGATCTGCCTGCTTGCGAAAACGCACCAACAGATTGGCCTTGTTCGGCAAATAGGCGGACGTCAACAGCGTTTGAATGCGCTCTCGCCCCTCGGGCAAGCGGCTACAGAGATCATCCAGATGCTCAGCGACGGCGCGCCACAAACTGCGCTCCAGCAGTTCATCATCGCCGCTGATGTAAAATACCGCTTGCGCCAGCGTATTCAGAAACAGGCAATAGCAGACGCGCTGCCAGCCTTTTTCCGTATCGTAAAAAAGGCTTTTCCGGGCCTGGTCCGATAGCGCGGGCAAGCGTTGTTCGGGCCAGTGCTCGGGCAACAACTTGGTGCCTTCGAGATCCCGATAGTAATAATGAACTGGTAAGTGATTCTTTAACCCGACCAAGCCATTTTGCAGATGAGGTTCCAGTACGACACCTTGCTCAAAATAAAGCCGTAACGTAGGTTCAACCATGACTTCCAACAGGGCGTTAAACCACAGCAGGGCTGTATTGAAGTAGCTGGTTTTCAGCTGTTTGCAGGCGGCTGAAAGCTCTTCCACAATTAAGGGTTGGTCACTGGGGCGGGGTGAAAACAGGGCTCCCGCCATGACCGGACGATGCCCGAGCCGTTCATTGCGGATGGGGTTTTCCCGCGCGATAAAGGAGAACCCTTCCACCATAAAACGGCTGGCGCCACCTTGTTGGTTCAGTGTCTGATAGGCCGGTTCACGCATAATGCTGAAGCCGTGGGACTTCAGCGGTTCGCACGCACTGTGGAGTATTTCGCTAAGAATAACGGCCGTGTCCAGTTCATAGAGGGCGTTCTTGCGAACGCAGTTGGTTAGCCGGAGATTGAGCGACCCCTTCACAAAGAAATCCAATTCGGGGTGATAGCAGGTTCGTAGCGATGACGTGGCCACCAGAGGTAGACCCTTGGCGCCATGGTCGAGCAGCAACCCCTTTGCCAGCCACTGCTGAACCTGCGCATCTTTTTTCAGGAAAAGTGCCTGCCAGGGATGTACCGGCAGCAAAGCCCTGTCGGCTGCAGCTGGTAGTTCCGGCATCCACTGATCGCGGATAAACCGCTGCAGGTCCGGTTTGCCCCTGGTTAAATAATGTTGGTCAAGCGGTATGGAAAAACAATGCCACTGGAAGCGTCCGCCATGCTCAGGGGAATAGGCGCGCAGTTCTGTCTCGCTCATACCCTGACGGGCTTTGGGGGTGGGGTGAAAGCGATGCCCGACCGTTAACGCCTGTTCGCTTTGAACGAAGGCGTTCACCACGCCATTCGACAAAGGCCCGGGGCGGGAATGCCGTAGAATATCGGCCATAACACTTCGACTGCAGTGTACCTGCTCCCGCAACTCCGAGTAATCGGTCTGATGTTCGAGATAGCACAGCTCCACCAGCAAAAGGTCCGCCAGTTCCGACAGACTCAGCCTGGGGCCCGATGGCTGGTGGGATGGCAGGCTCAGGTAGTGATAGTTGCTGGTAATGGATACGGAATGAACGAAAAAAAACAGAGAGCGCTGTTGAGTGGTCAACGAAAGCTCCACCAGATAACCCTGTCTCGGCGTGTGCCGAAACGACAACCATTGGTTGGGCAGTGCTACTTCCCTGAGATAACAATTGAGTAAGGCTTCGATGGACAGTATGTCCGCCTGTGTGTGATGACTCATCATCGGAAGGAGCTCCTTGTCCGAGAAGAGCCCACACACTACATTCGATGATAATGATTCTCAATGCCGTTTATGAAGATAATCTTTGGAATGTTCGTAAAAGAGACGCAGTAGACAATTTCTGCTTGAAGCACAGCAACAAAGGCTCGCAGAGCGGCGGTTTGCCTAGCCACCGGTTGCCGCCAACCCCATCCAAATAACCAGCCTATTAACCATACCTCGCCAATGAAGATGACGCTGGCCAGGTACTGGTCGACCAGCACCGCGCCCAGCGTGTCGATTAGGTAACCCATACCGGCGGCGACCAGCGGGCCAGCTATTAGCGGCCCAGAAAAGGTTTTAATCGGCACCCGGGTTTGACGGTGTGCCCCTTTAAACAGTAAACCGTGCTGCTTTTCCATCCAGCTCCAACAAGTGCCCAGACACTTGTTCCACCTGGTCGCGCACCCGTTGCAGGGCGTCACTGTCTTTGTGGATGCTGGTGGCAACACCTTCCATGTCGCGACTGATCTGACGCGCCGCCTTGTCGACCTCCTCTACCGAGTGCAGCATCTGGTCGGCGGCTACGGTGCCCTGGCGCGCATCCTCTTCAATTTTCTGAATGGCCTGCTCGGCTTCCTCGCTGTGGGTTTCGACAGAGGAGAGATGGGTGCGGCCGGTTTCGGTAACGCTAATGGCCTCGCGGGTGAACCCCTGAATGTCCTCGACAATACCATTGATGCGGGATGTGGCTTCCACCGTGCGCTCAGCGAGCTGGCGTACTTCATCGGCGACCACTGAGAAACCGCGCCCGGCATCCCCTGCACGGGCCGCTTCGATGGCGGCGTTCAATGCCAGCAGGTTGGTTTGTCCGGCCAGGTTGTTGATCATGTCCAGTACCGAGTCGATGTCGGCAGAGAGGGCATTTAGCTGGTTCAGTTTTTGTTCAATGTTAGCAACAACCTGTGACGTTTCTCGCAGACCGGAGACCGCCTGATTCAGGGTGGCAGTGCCCTGGCTCGCCGACGCCAGTGTTTGCGCAACCTGTCGGGACAGGGTTTTGGTGGCGTCAGCGATGCCAGACAGCGTTGCGGAAATCTCCTCAGTACTGGCCGCGACCGATTGGCCCTGGTCGTTAATTTGCTGGTTGCTCTGATCGAGCTGCTGGGTCTCGTGGGTCAGCTGTTCCATCATGGTTGCTGAGTGTTGGGCCGAGTCGGCGACCTGCCGGACCAGGGAACCCAGCCCTTCGGTCATCACATTAACGGCACGGCTCAGTGCATCGAACTCGTCGTTGCGGCGTTCGTTGACCGGGAGGCGGGCGCTGAGGTCGCCATCGCGAACCCTGTTCAGATCGGTGGTGATGCCAGTCAATGTCTGCTTAACGCTTCGGGTGATCCAGCCGACAACCACCAGCATGGCCAGAGCCATCAGCAAGCTGACTGAGAGCAGCAGGGTACGAGCAGTCTGGGAGCTTTCGCTGGCGTTGGCCCGGGCTGCGGAAATCAGGTTATCAAGGCTGTTGCGCACCGATTGTTGAGCGGTGCGCATGGCCGTTAGGGCTTCTGCCATAGCATCTCGGTTTTGCGTCAGCAGGCGAGCTTGCTCGTAGTGGCCCTCCATGCTGGCGAGATAGTTCTGGTTAACTTCAACGAACGGTTCTTCCATGTTGTTTGACGCCAATTGCTCAATATAGCGGTCGTAGGCGGCCCTGAGGGGCTCAAACCGCTCTGCTGTGGGGCTGTTCACATAGGCGACTTCCAGATTACTGATTTCGGCCATGTTCTCCTGTACGAAGGTCATGAAACCGGCTCTCTCGTTCAGCGCGTCACGGGCGGCGCTGAGGGTGGCATTCCAACCTGAGTCAGCGTCCAACCCAACCACAGCCGCCTGTTCAATGCTGGCCAACACCGCATTCAGGTAGCGCTCGAATTGTTCGAAGAACGTTTGCAGGCCGATGTCGAGATCCAGGCTTTGGGCGCGCAGGCTGGCCAGGCGTTCGAGTTCGGCATTCACATCGGTGACCACCGCATCGCGATTGGCGGGCGACAAACGGGAGACCCGATCACCAATCTGCATGGCCTGAAGCGTCAGCTGATCGAGCTGACTGGATTGCCGGTTAAGTTCCTGTAGCCGGTTATTGGTGCTTTGCTGTAATTCGATACCGCGGTACGCGACGACATAGAGCCCGGCCAGCCCGATCAGCGCGGTTAGCAGAAGAATGGACAGTTTCATGCGGAAGGTCAGGTTGTTTATCATAGTTATCCCGTTCTCAAAGGCCGAGCCCTGCGAAATGTCAGTAATCTGTTATTTAGCGGCTGAAGCGGAATTCAGTGAAGTCCATAAATCTGAACGCTGCGTTCCTTGGAGTATTGGGGGCAATGATCATTTCTTGTAGTTGGCGATGACTGCTATGGCAGTTGGTAACAGTCGTTAATGCTGTGTGAGAGAGGTGTTTTTTCTTATTTAAAGTATGTTACCGAAAGGGCAGGCTAACGCCTGCCCTTTCGGCGCCCGGATTATAACTTGAGCGTCAGCTTCACCCCTATTGTTAATGTGTCGTATTCCAGGCCATCGAGCTCGGTTTCTTCAGTGCTGGTCGCCATCAGCACAACGCCGCCTTCAAGGTGATCGTTTATTTCTGCGCCAAGACCCACCATTGAAGCGCCACCAATGCCCTCAAGGTTGGCCTCATCCACCGTGAAATCACCCAGCCCAAGGCCACCTTCTATGTACAGGCCACCCGACGTATCGAAGTAATAGGTGCCGCCAATGCCTGAAAGGCCTGCAACTGCGCCAGTGCCTTCTTCATCATCAAAGAAAGAGGCTTCTCGCTGGTAGTAGAGCGCGAAATTAGGATTAATGTGCCCACCAATTTTAAAGGAGGTCAGGATGCCTCTGTAACCACTTTCAGAGGCTGAGTCACCCGCATAGGAAGCCTCGAACGTATTGGTATTCAGGCCAATGCCACCGGCCAGGAAGAACCCTTCACGGTCATCGGCGTTTGCGAAAGATGATCCCAAAGTAACTACAATTGCTGAAAAGCCTACTACTGCTTTATTCATTCTATTTACCACTATTTCACTTTTTCAAATTTATCTAGCACGCTAGATTCCACAGCAGTCTATATAAATCAGACGGTTATATCTCACCAGGGGTGTCGTTTGTGTCCGCTTTTGGCGATATTCCGAGAGGTAGCCGTGTGGTGATCGAAGTTCGTACAGTGAAACCGGGTTGCAAATGCGAACACCCACTGCCGTAAACTGTTATTGGATATTGTTGGTTCAATTTCTCCTTTTAGTCGGATTTTTTAACCTGGCGTGCTATTTGAAGGCGATTAATTCAGCCAGTTTAGCCCGATTCGCCCTGGCTCCAGGAGTAGCATGATGGTCAGGCCCCGGCTTCATTCCAGCCCGTTTTCGGTTATTCATTACTGGCAGAGTGGCGGGGAATGATGATCGCAAAGAGGGAAACGCAGACGATGAGCAAAAAGCTGAGTTTTACCACACGCACCATCCATTCCGGGTACGAGGCGTCTGAGCATGAAGGGTCTTTGAATCCACCGGTATATATGACATCCACTTACTGTTTCGACACTGTCGAGCAGGGCGCAGCCCGGTTTGCCGGGGAAGCACAGGGCCACGTTTACAGCCGTATCTCAAACCCCACCCAGGCGGTGCTGGAAACCCGCCTGGCAGACCTTGAAGATGCCGAAGCCTGCCTGGCAACAGCGTCCGGCATGGGCGCGATCACTGCCGCCATCTGGACGCTGGTCCACCCCGGCGATACCGTTATTGCCGATAAAACGCTTTACGGCTGTACCTTCTCCTATTTCCAACACGGTCTGACCCGGTTTGGCGTAAACGTCACCTTTGTCGATTGTACCGATGTCGACGCCGTAGCTCGCGCGTTGTCTGCCCAGACCCGGGTGGTCTACTTCGAAACCCCGGTAAACCCAACCATGAGAGTCATCGACATTGCCGCCATTAGCCAGCGGGTACATGATTTTAACCCCGCCATCACAGTAATGGTTGATAACACCTATTGCACACCGGCCCTGCAACGTCCGTTGAACCTGGGGGCTGATCTGGTTGTGCATTCGGCCACCAAATACCTGGGCGGGCACGGCGATCTGATCGCCGGGGCAGTAATGGGCAAACAGAGCCTGATTGATGAAATCCGGCTCTTTGGTCTGAAGGACATGACTGGGGCTGTGATCGCGCCGTTAACAGCGTTTTTGATATTGCGCGGTCTGAAAAGCCTGTCACTGAGAATGGAACGACACTGCAGCAACGCCCAAACACTGGCTCATCGCTTACAGCAGCACAAGGCCGTGGCGGCTGTCTATTACCCCGGTCTGGAAGGTAGCCCTCACTACAGCCTGGCGTGCCGCCAGATGAAAGCCCCCGGTGGGATGATCGCGATGGAACTGCAAGGTGGTTTCAAGGCCGGTGTTAACTTCATGAACCGGTTAAACCTGATCAAGCGCGCCGTGAGCCTGGGCGATGCCGAAACGCTCTGCCAGCATCCGGCGAGCATGACGCACTCGACCTATACCCCCGAAGAGCGAGCCGAGCACGACATCAGCGAAGGGCTGGTGAGGCTATCGGTTGGTCTGGAAGACCTGGAGGATATTTATGCCGATCTGGAGCAGGCTCTGGTGGGTGTTTGACCCCTGTCTTCATCGTTCTAGCAATAGTCGGGGGGAGGGGTGAGCAGACGGGGCACCCCATGCAGTGAGGTGGTATCACAACAATAAGTGCCCGGGCTGCTCTCGTCGTCGATCAGAACCGGAGGAAGTTCTTGATCTGCAGGCTAATGGTGTTGGCCGCATTAGCATTTTCGCCGGCCAGTGTCGTGGAGTAGCCCAATTGGAATTGGGTCGGCAGTGCCCACTGAGTGAAAAATACGCTCATATTGGGTTCCACCGCCAGGCTGTAGGATTCATCGTCCTGACCGTTGCCATCAACCTCGGTCTCTCCGGTCATTGTATAGCTGACGGGAAGACCAAAGCTTAACTGTACACCGTTACCTGCCGACATCGAATAGTTCGGTTCAACTTCAAAGATGGCTTCTGAACCGTACTGTAGGGTTACGTCGGATGCCGTGACGGAGTAATCCTGTTCGGTCTCCAGGAAGAAAGATGACTGGTTGTAGAAGTTGATGTAAAAATCCGGCGTGATCAGGTAGTCAAACGAGAACCTGGCTCCAAGGCCCCAGGCACCACGGTCGGTTCGAGCTGCTTTGAAGTCATCGCCACCCAGAAAATTCTCAAGCTGTTCTTCGCCGTCATATTGAGATATTGGCACTTTAATGCCTGGTGTAACCGCAAAGCGGAGCGTATCGCTTCGGGAGTAGCCCTGAGCACCTAACGCCTGGAACTTCGCGCCGACAAAAAGATCGTTAGCGCCCGCTAATTCTACGCGATCGTTTCCATCCACCTCGCCGGAGAGAATGTAACCGGGTGCCCACTGAACCCCTGCTGTAACCCAGTCATTAACGCCATATTCAAGCGCTATGGACAGCGTGTTAACGGATACTGCGTCGGTGTCCTGGCGTTCGCCATCGGCATCAAAGGTTTCGTCGAAATTGGTCAGTGATGGAACCATGGTGGTTCGCAGTACGCCTTGCGGCAACACCTTGGCGTCGTCTGCAATGACGGGGATCGCCAGGCTCGCAAGTAGTGGTAGTGCTATGGCCTTTTTTAACATTGTTGTTCTCCAGGCATTATGGGTTTGTCCAAATCGACTTGGTGACAGCGTCGATCGAGGGTTCGGGTGAACCAAGGGTGACCATAGCTCATGCGCGAATAACTGTTCAAAGCGTCTGTCTGATTACCCTGTTGCGTGGCAATAATGCCCCGGCCTGGCTAGATATGAGTGAAATTTAGGCTGCAGAAGAGCGGTTGTTGGGCCGCATGGCCGGTGTTAACACTGTTCATCGAAATCCGACATCACCCCTGCAGTATGGGTGACACTGACTATACTCCTGCTCCAGTGCCGAAAGCTTTGCTGACGGGCACCGTTTCTGTCGACCTGACGGCAACACTCACACTCATTGGGAGGCAATATGGCCGAAAACAAACGTTGTCGTTATTTATCGCAGGTGGTCGATGGGCTCGGCAAGTCAGCTAGCCGGGCTATGCTGCGAGCTGTTGGCTTCAGTGACGAGGATTTCCGCAAGCCCCAGGTCGGCATTGCCTCTACCTGGAGCAATCTCACGCCCTGAAACATGCACATTAACCGGCTGGCCGAAGGAACATGTTGAATCGTCGCCGTGCATAAGAGGCGGTTCCGACTACAATTTCCACGTTAAGCCGCTTTTAACTCAGGGCCAGTTGGTTTATTCGTTTCCGGACAGCGAGTACGCAGAAGTATTGTCGGGTGTTGAATTCGATGTGCTTCCCATCGATTTGAGAGTCGGGCTGGTTCTGGTGCAACAGTAGTACTACGCAGCCAGACTCGATGGTTACATCCTGAGCTTGATACTGATCTACGTTATCGAAAGGGAGACTCAGGAGTTGAGCGACATGCTCAGTGGCTTGCACATTCAATAGCAGGGGTACTGTCAGAGTTGGATTGCGAGGATTCAGCCACGAAACGCACTGCTGCTGATTTTGTACTAGACTGTAGGCTTATGCGTCTGTCAAAAATTCATACGAGTGAAAAGTGAGGTATTCCAGTGAAGATTGTCCGAGTTAAAGACATTATTGGTACAGAGCGTGAAGTGCACGGCCCGGGTTGGACTAGCCGCCGTATGCTGCTGAAGAAGGATGGCATGGGGTTTTCTTTCCATGAGACCATTATTCCGGCTGGTGCCGAGCTTAACCTCTGGTACAAGCACCATCTGGAAGCGGTTTACTGCGTTGCCGGTAACGGCACCATTACCGATAAATCGACAGGTGAAACTCACGATATTTCCGATGGCACGCTGTACGCACTCGATAAACATGATCAGCATACACTGCGTGGTGGCACTGAAGATATGCGCCTGATTTGTGCCTTTAATCCCCCCGTTACTGGCAATGAAGTGCACGACAAGGATGGCGCCTACATGCCGGATACCAGCGGGGACTGATTGTTATTGATGAATGCCCGATAGGGCTGCTGCCCCGTGGCCATCAACAGGGGCAGCAATCGGTAATGTTTTCAAGAAGTGTCTTTCAACCAGGGGTGGCTCGTACCGAGCCGCCTCTGGTTGTAGAATCACTGCAAGCCTGAACCGCTAGACGTAAAAGTCCAACTCCTCCTGCGCTTTCAGCAGATCCCGCATCTTGATTGGATCATCACCATAGAAGAAGATCAGCCCCCAGTGGGTGCCGAAGGCCGACCGGTCAGGCACAGTCTCCTCTGTCGGTGCAACCAGTTCGTGCGACTCGAAATAGGGGTGCTCTGTCGTTTCTTTAGGCATTTCCAGCTTGCTGACAACACGACGCCGTGGATAAACACCGAAGCAACCTGCATAGCCTTTAGCATCGACCACTTCACGCGGGAAGAAGTTATCGACTTCCTCTTTCGTGCTTTTAGGGTCGAACACCAGCATGGATGCCTGGTATGCATTAAAGCCATAGGCGCGCTCAATGAGCTCGAAGGCTTTGAAGCCGGGCGGGCGGTAAGCGACTTCGCCGAAATACATCTCGCCATCGGCGGTCACGAAGTACTCAGGGTGAATCAATCCGAACTTGATGTCGAAGGTTTTGATCAGTAATTCGATCTGTTTGGTGATCGCATTGCGCCAGCTCTCAAGTTCCTCGGTAGCCGGTACGAATACCGAATAACCCAGGGTTACATATTCGGAAATGTTGAGGAACTTGATCTTGCCATCGTGGATCCAGGCTTCGACTGCGAATTCCCAGCCACTTAAATGGCTTTCCATCAGCAGCGGGTATTCTTCTTCAGGAATGTTGTCAATTTCTTCCAGCGTGCGAATCATCCGGTGGCCGAGGCAGCCGGCTTTGTCGAAGGCTTTGACGTGAATAGGGTCGTCCGGATCGCCATCGAGTTTGAGCAGCGTTTGGTTAACCCGTTTCATAAAGCGAACAACATCTTCGCGCTCGTGTGCTTCTTCAAAGATCCCTACACGAATACCGCCAAGCTGGGCACGGCGTTTCATTAACGCCTTGTCGCGGAACAGAATAGACTGGCCGTACATGCGTGGGCTGTCGAGCAGGACAGAGTTAATGGCGCCGGACCACTCTACGGTTTCCTCGAACAAAGGAATGGCGACATCGACGCCTTCTGCCTTTAGCTTCTGGGCGATCTCGATGGACCGGTCATTCAGGCGGACGAAGTCCCAGGGGATAAAGGGGATTTTATTGGCAGCACAGAAATCGGCCGCCCAGTCTGGAGCAACGACAATATAGCGCCGATCGAATTTCTGCGCCGCCTTAATAGCGTTGACACTCCAGCCGAGTAAAGCAATGTAGCCTTTGGTCGGATCTTTGGGTGTCTCGGTTCCTTTCACGGAATCCAGGTCGGGATCGCGCCAGGATAATACATCTTGAGATAACTTCGAATCAGGTGTGATCGACATTTATCATACTCCTTATCATTCGTGCAAAAAGACGAGAGTGGCACCAGATCTCGATAAAAGAACCAAGTCTCATAGCGGTGTCGGCGGGGGGAGTGTGAATAAAGAACAGGCGGGGAAGTATTCAGTGACTCTTGATGTTCGTTGTTAATATAGTCGGTATTTCCAATTTGGAAAGTTTACTTCTCAGCTCGCAGTGCTTTAAAGGGCGCCAGATCAGAAGCAGAGCGGCATTTGAGTTGGGTTGAGCGAAGACTGCCGTTGCCGTCTGGGGTTGATTCTGTCAGCCTGAAGGGCCCAACAAACCGGATCAGGAGACAAACATGGCCGCAGACAAGCGTCGTCGTCATTCATCCCAGGTGGTCGATGGGTTAGGGAAGTCAGCCAGCCGCGCCATGTTGCGAGCCGTTGGCTTCACCGACGATGATTTCCGTAAGCCCCAGGTGGGCATCGCCTCTACCTGGAGCAACCTCACGCCGTGCAACATGCACATCAACCGGTTGGCAGAAGAGTCGGCAGCAGGTGCCGATGAGGCGGGCGGAAAGTCCCTGATTTTTAACACTATCACCGTATCCGATGGCATTGCTAATGGGACGGAGGGGATGAAGTACTCCCTGGTTTCCCGCGAGGTCATTGCCGATTCGATTGAGACGGTCGCCGGCTGCGAAGGCTTCGATGGCTTGGTCGCCATTGGCGGTTGCGACAAAAACATGCCCGGCTGCATGATGGGGCTGGCGCGGCTGAACCGGCCGTCGGTGTTCGTTTACGGCGGTACCATTATGCCGGGCGAGAATCACACTGACATTATTTCTGTGTTCGAAGCGGTGGGTGCGCATGCGCAAGGCAAGCTGGATTTGATTGAGGTGAAGCAAATCGAAGAGACGGCGATTCCCGGGGCCGGTTCGTGTGGCGGTATGTACACGGCAAACACCATGGCCTCGGCTATTGAAGCCATGGGGATGAGCCTGCCGGGCAGTTCCGCGCAGAATGCGGTGTCGGACACCAAAGTAGCGGATTGCCGGGCCGCTGGAGCCGCTGTACTGAACTTGCTGGAGCGGGACATCAAACCTTCCGACATCATGACCCGGGAAGCCTTTGAGAATGCGATTACCGTCGTTATCGCGCTCGGGGGCTCAACCAATGCGGTCCTGCATCTGTTGGCCATGGCCAGCACAGTCGGCGTTGAGTTGTCTCTCGAAGACTTTGCAGAGATCGGTAAACGGGTGCCGGTGCTGGCCGACTTGCGCCCTAGTGGCCATTACATGATGTCGGAACTGGTTGCTATCGGCGGTATTCAACCGCTGATCAAAATGCTGCTCGAACGCGGGCTGGTTCATGGCAATTGCCTGACCGTTACCGGGCAAACACTGGCCGAGAATCTGGCCAGCGTTGAGCCTTACCCCGAAGGCCAGGACATCATTCATGCGTTCGATAACCCTATCAAGGCCGACAGCCACTTGCGCATTCTCTATGGCAACCTCGCCCCTACAGGCGCGGTAGCGAAAATCACCGGGAAGGAAGGCACGCACTTTACCGGCCGGGCCCGGGTGTTTCACTCGGAAGAAGAAGCCCAGGAACGTATTCTGGATGGCACCGTGATCGCCGGTGATGTGTTGGTGATTCGCTACGAAGGCCCCAAAGGCGGGCCGGGCATGCGCGAAATGCTCAGCCCGACCTCGGCGATTATGGGCAAAGGACTGGGTAGCGACGTCGCGCTGATTACCGATGGACGTTTTTCCGGGGGCAGCCATGGCTTTGTCGTTGGCCATATCACGCCCGAGGCCGCCGAGGGGGGTCCAATCGCGCAGGTAGAAGAGGGCGATACCATCACCATCGATGCCGTCAGTAACCGGATTGAGCTGGGAGTGTCCGATCAGGAGCTGGAACGCAGGCGGCAGGCCTGGCAGCCACCCGGCCCACGGTTCACCCGGGGCGTGCTGGCAAAATACGCCCGCACGGTGGGGTCTGCTTCAACGGGTGCGGTGACCGATTTGCCCTAAGGTTTTTAGCGGCTTAGCGGTTCCGCGATAGCGAAGGGAATAGACAGACACTGGGCCGGAATGTGGCTTTTTTCCCCACGAAAAGCTGATTCGGGTGTGCAGGTTATAAAGTGCTAAAGGCGCTCTTCGTCTCTGAGCGTCAGCACTTCAAAGCCGTCTGAGGTTACGGCTATCGTATGCTCCCATTGGGCCGATAACTTTTTGTCACTAGTTACGACGGTCCAGCCATCGTTCTTTTGCTTCACCTTAGCTTTGCCCTGGTTAATCATCGGTTCAATGGTGAAGGTCATGCCTTCTTGCAGAACCAGGCCTTTTCCCTGCTGGCCATAGTGCAGTACCGACGGTGCTTCATGCATCTCACGACCAATGCCATGGCCGCAATACTCGCGGACCACGGTGTAGCCGTTTTTTGTAGCGTGTCGCAGTATGGCGTGGCCAATGTCGCCCAGGGTAGCCCCCGGTTTAACGACGCGTATGCCTTCCCACATGGCGTCGTAGGTTTTATCGACCAGGCGTTGTGCCAGTGGTGTCACGTCACCGATCAGGTACATTTTACTGGAATCGGCAATGTAGCCGCCTTTTTCCAGTGTAATATCGATATTGACGATGTCACCGGGTTTCAGCGTTTGAGTCTCCGAGGGTACGCCATGGCACACCACATGGTTGACCGAGCTGTTCAATACATACTGATAACCGTACTGGCCTTTGCTGGCCGGGCGTGCCTGCAACTGGTCGATGATGTAGCGCTCAGTCAGGTTGTTGATATCCATGGTGGTGATGCCAGGCGCTATCTGACCATCGAGATACGCAAAAACGGAGGCGAGCAGGCGGCCGGATTCTCGCATGATCTGCAGTTCCGACGCGGATTTCAGGATAACCTCAGACACTGGCGAATTTCCTCACCTCGACCTCGGCTTCCTTCATTTGTTCGCTCACGATCTCGTTGAACGATTTGCCCGGGTTGGCTTCGGCCAGCATGCCGATTTTAATCCAGTATTCGGCTTGTGCGTTGATGGAGCGCACCATGAATGAGCTGGCCTTGCGAATGTCTTCGTGTAGGTCGTCGTTGATTTTGACAATACCCATGATGAACTCCGAATATATGATGTATATACGAATCATATATTGGCTATGTGTGGGCTGTAAATACCATTACCGGGTTTATTCAGTTACCGGACTGTAATATCTGGGCTGGTTGTCCCGGGCCAGATGCACCAGATTCAGCCCATAGCGACGGGCACGGTCAACCGCCAGGGTGCTCGGGGCAGCTAGGTTAACCAGCGTAGACGCCCCGGCCATAACGGCCTTGTTGACCAGTTCGACACTGCAGCGGCTGCTCATCACCAGAGTGTGGCCCGTTAGTGAGTGTTCACGGCGCAGGGCGTGGCCGATTAGCTTATCGAGGGCGTTGTGTCGGCCGATGTCTTCGCGGCAGGCGAGCAGGGTGCCTTGAGGGTCGATCAGTGCTGCGGCGTGAATAGCGCCGACCTGCGGCCCCAGCGTTTGGGCCCGGGCGAGCTGGTCGCGCAACTGGCTCAGTTGTGCCAGTGGCAACATTGGGGCGGGTTGCAATGCCTCCAGCGGCACAAAGGCGCTTTCCAGTGAATCGCTGCCACACAGGCCGCAGCCCGTTGCACCCATCATCTGTCGTTGCCGGCTGCGGTATTGCGACTGGCGGCGCGCGCTCAGGGTGGCATCCAACAAGTAGGCGGGCAGGCCATCGGGTGTGTGAGTGGTTGTTAACGTCCAGTCCAGCAGGTCTGCCGCGCGTCGGATTACGCCTTCGCTCAGGCTGAAACCCACCAGAAAGTCGTCGAGATCAGTCGGCGTCAGCATCATGATGCCGTGGGTGATATCGCCATAGCTGATGGCTACCGGAACTTCTTCGATCAGATCGGTTTCGGCATCAGTTCCATTGTGAAGCTGTGCACGGAAGTTTCGTTTACCGGAAGCTGGAGGGAGCGACATCTGGGCTATCCCGGTTGCAGTGGAGTGGAGGCAAGAGTGTACCGGATTGTTGGCTGGGTGTGTGCCTGTGAGCGACGTCCGGGGTGATCGCTCGGGTGTTGTTGATGGGGGATTTTGCAAAATGAGCGACGGGTGCCGGTGGTGCCTCTGCGGGGGAGTCCGCAACATGGATGTTGCGGTCTAGGCCCCATGGACGGGTTTACGCCGACCCCGCAGAGGCACCACCGGTACCCGTCGCGGGCCAGGGCCACTTAGCCAACGCCAAAACATAAGTTAATGAGCAGGGGTTTATTCTGGTATCACCGCCGTCGCTTCGATCTCGACTTTGGCTTCATCTTCAATCAAATCCGCCACCTGCACCATGGTCATCGCCGGGAAATGCTTGCCGAGCACGGCGCGGTAGGCCTCGCCAACGTCGGTGAGGCGGGTCAGGTATTCAGCTTTGTCGGTGACATACCAGGTGAGGCGAACCAGGTGTTCGGGTCGGGCATCGGCTTCGTGCAAGACGGCAACGATGTTGCGCAGTGCCTGTTCGATCTGGCCGACGAAGTCATTGGTTTCGAATATCTGGTCGGCATTCCAGCCAATCTGGCCACCAACGAACACGGTTTTTCCTTCGGCCAGCATGCCATTAGCGTAGCCGACCGCGCGTTTCCAGTGGCTGGGGTGAAGCAGTTGGTGGGGGGTGGATGCAGTCATCAGGAGGATCCTTTTTCAGTCGCGACACCGGGGGTTTCCCGGTCGCGTTCAAATTGGTGGCGCATGGCTTCTGGCCAGCGCTGGGGTTTGCCACTGGCCATATCGACATAGACGAGGGTGGATTCGTTCGTCAGGCGCAGGTCGTTTCCGCAGTGCGCAGTGATGCTCAGGGTCAGGCTGGCGTTGCCAATCTGGGTAACAGCCAGCCGGAAGTCGAGCCAGTCGCCAAGGCGGCTGGGGGCTTTGAAATCGGTGTTCAGGTTCACCGTCGGTACGCTGGTGCCGGATTCGATGTGCAGGCTGTTGAAGTCGCGGCCGACGACGTCGGCGAACCAGTCTTCGACCACGGCGTTGATCATTTCGAAATACCGTGGGAAGTAGACAATGCCGGCCGGGTCGCAGTGGCCGAATCGAACCTTGTGTCGGGTCAGGTACGCCATGATTATACGCCCAGGTAGCGGTCTTTGAGGTCGTCAGTCAGGGCGTCGGGTTCGCCGGCCCAGACGGTCTGGCCTTTTTCCAGAATCAGGCAGTGGCTGGCCAGTGGCAGCACTTCTTTCAGGGTTTTGTCGACCAGCAGAATCGACAGCCCTTCCTCTTTCAGCGTGCGGATGGCGCGCCAGATTTCCTGACGGATTACCGGGGCCAGGCCTTCGGTGGCTTCGTCGAGCACTAACAGTTTGGGGTTGGTCATCAACGCCCGGCCAATGGCCAGCATCTGCTGTTCGCCGCCGGAGAGGGTGTTGGCGCTCTGGTCGCGCCGTTCGGCCAGACGCGGAAACAGGGCTTCCACCTTGGTTTGATCCCAATGGCCTTGGCGGGCCGTGGCCAGTAGGTTTTCGCGCACAGAAAGGTTGGTGAAGCAGCGTCGGCCTTCCGGCACCAGGCCTAGCCCCATCTGCGCAATGCGAAAACCCTGGGCCCGGGTGATGTCCTTCCCGTCGAATTCGATCGAGCCGGCCGAGGGTGGAGTGAGCCCAAATACCGAGCGAATGGTCGTGGTCTTGCCCATGCCGTTGCGGCCCATCAACGCCACCAATTCACCGGCGGCAATCGAAAGATCAACACCAAACAGGGCCTGGGACGGGCCATAGAAGGTCTCGAGGTTATGCACTTTCAGCATGGTCGTCTCCCAGATAGGCTTCGCGAACGTTCGGATCGTTGCGGATGGTGTCACTGTCGCCGTGTGCGATAACCTCACCGGCCACCAGTACTGAAATTCGATCGGCCAGGCGGAAAACCGCATCCATATCGTGCTCGATCAGCAAGATGGGCACCTGGTGCTTGAGCGTTTCGAGCAGGGTGGTCAGCTTGGCTGTGCCTTCCGGACCAAGCCCTGCCATGGGTTCGTCCAGCAACAGAACTTTGGGCTTCAGCGCCAGAGCACAGGCTACTTCAACCTGGCGGCGCTCACCGTGAGACAGCTCGGCCACCGGCGTATCGGCGCGGTGGCCAAGGTCCATCTGCGCCAGTACCGCATCGGCAGGCTCGCGCAAGCTGGCATCACTGTTTACCGGTTTCCAGAAACGGAAACTGCTGCCCTGCAGGGCTTGCACGGCCATCATGACATTGCGCCGTACGCTCAGGCTTTCGGCCAGTGACGACACCTGGAAGCTGCGGCCCAGCCCCTGGCGAGCGCGCTCCGCGACCGACAGGGCATCGAGTGATTGTCCGTCGAGCCAGAGGGTGCCGGAATCGGGTGGCAGGGTACCGGCGATTTGGGCAATCAGGGTCGATTTACCGGCCCCGTTCGGGCCGATCAGCGCATGAATTTCACGCGGCATCACGTTGATGGAGACGTCTTTGGTCGCGTGCAGGGCGCCAAAGCGTTTGTTCAGGTTCTGAATGCTGAGGACGGCCTTATTCATGACGCGACCTCCCGGCCAGCAGACCAAACACGCCACCGCGCGCGAACAGCACGACGGCCAGCAACACCAGCCCGAGGAAGAACTGCCAGTATTCGGTTAAACCGCCGAGCCAGAATTCCATGGCAACAAACAACATGGCACCCGCTACCGGGCCATAGAGCCGGCCGACGCCGCCAAGAATAACGATGACCATGATTTCCCCGGAGCGATGCCAGTCGAGCATGGAGGTTCCAACAAAGCCGTTCAGGTCGGCAAAGAGTGCCCCGGCCAGGCCGGTGATCATACCGCTGATAACAAAGGCCACCAGTTTGACCGGACGGGGTTCAACCCCCGAGGTTGCCAGCCGGACGGGGTTCAGACGCGCCATGGTCAGGGCCGCACCGAAGCGCGAGCCAAGCAGGCGATGGCAGAACGACAGAGCCGCGAGCAGTAACCCGAAGCACAGAAAAAAGAAGACCAGGCTGTTGTTGGTATTCAGCCCCCAGATCTGGTTGCGAATGTAAATCGGCAGACCATCTTCACCGCCATAGGTCGGCCAGGAAATGGCGAAATAGTAGATCATCTGGGCAAAGGCCAGGGTGATCATGATGAAGTAAACGCCGGAAGTGCCCAGCGAAAGTCGGCCAATGCCATAGGCCAGCAGGCCGCACAGGGCAATGGCGGTTAACCAGAGCGGAATCAGCTGGTCGCTGCCGTTGGGCAGAAACGGAATGCCAAGCGCCGGGGTCATGTCGAACGCATGAAAAGCGCCGATGCCCGCGACATAGCCACCGAGGCCAAAGTAGGCAGCGTGCCCAAAGCTGACCATGCCACCAAAGCCCAATGCCAGGTTCAGGCCAACACCGGCCAGCGCGATGATGACCATGCGCGAGGCCAGGTTCACGAAAAAGTTCTCGCCGGCGAGGTAAGCGACCGAGGCGCCGACGGCCAGAATCAATAATAGGCTAAGGCTGATCCAGCCTTCCCGGTCGAGCCGGAAACGGGCCGGTTGTGCCGGGCCTGTTGCGGTAAGGGAATGCGATTGCGTCATAACCGGCCTTCTCAGTGTTTGACGGCAAAAAGGCCGTTGGGTTTAAAGATGAGGATGATCGCCATCAGGATGTAGATCAGCATTGAGGCAATGGCCGCCCCAACGCCGGAAGCGGCTGAAGCTTCCATAAAGAGTTTGAATAAATCCGGCAGTAAAACCCGGCCCAGGGTATCCACCACGCCAACCAGCAAAGCCCCGACAAGGGCACCCTTGATAGAGCCAATGCCACCGATGACGATCACCACAAAGGCCAGAATTAACACGGGCTCACCCATGCCAACCTGAACCGACTGCAGCGCGCCGATGGTGGCACCGGCGAGGCCAGCGAGACCGGCGCCCAACGCAAACACCAGGGTGTACAGCGTGCTGATGTCCACGCCGAGCGCACCGATCATTTCGCGGTCGTTCTCACCAGCGCGGATGCGCATGCCCAGGCGGGTGCGGCTAATCAGCAGATACAGGCCAATGGCAATCAGCACACCCATGCCAATGATGGCGAGCCGGTACAGCGGATACTCGACGCCAAAGGGCAATGTTACAGACCCCGCCAGGCTATCCGGCACATTTAGCCACAGGGGCGATGAACCGTACAGCCAGCGGGTGCCTTCGGAAAAAATAAGGATCAGCGCGAAGGTGGCGAGCACCTGGTCGAGATGATCCCGATGGTAGAGCCGTCGGATCACGGCAAATTCGACCAGTGCACCCACGGCCGCAGCCGCCAGCGTACCGGCCAGCAAACCCACCCAGAAATTCCCGGTGGTGCCGGTTACCCAGGCCGTTACAAAGGCACCGGTCATGTAAAACGACCCGTGGGCCAGGTTGATCAGCCCCATGACGCCGAACACCAGCGTCAGGCCACTGGCCATCAAAAACAGCATAGTGCCCAGCTGCAGGCCATTGAGCAGTTGTTCAAAGAGTAACGACAGGGTCACACCGGAGTCCTCGTAAGCATTAGCAGGTTATTGAAATTCGGAGAATTTCGGTGGCCTGCCTTTTTCAACAACCTATTAGCAGGGGGAGCGGGCTCCCCCGGTCAATCACATGCTGCACTGATCGACGTAAACGTCTTGCATGTCTTCAACGGCCACACCGACCAGCTGGTTGGTTACGCCGTCGCCGCTGGCCACGATCTCACGGACGTAGATGTCCTGAATCGGATGGTGGTTGGCGCCGAAGCGGAAGTCGCCGCGAACGGAGTCGAAATCGGCTGCACGCAGGGCTTCGCGGAAGGCATCTGCGTCATCCGGGTGGGCGTCGTCGAGGGCGGCGAGAATCAGGCGGGCGGTATCGTAACCCTGAGAGGCATACAAAGTCGGGGTGCGACCGTGTTTTTCCCGGAATGACGATACAAAGGCCTGGTTGGCAGCGTTGTCGAGGTCATACGCCCACTGGGACGTGTTGCGTACGCCAATCGCAGCGTCACCAATTGCGCCGATGATGATTTCATCGAAGGAGAAGGCCGGGCCGTAGACCGGAATGTCGACACCGGAACCGGCATACTGCTTCATAAAGGCGATACCCATGCCTCCTGGAAGGAAGTAGAACACGCTGTCGGCACCGCTGGCGCGAATCTGCGCGATTTCAGCGGCGTAGTCGGTTTGCCCCAGCTGGGTGTAGACTTCGTTGGCCACTTCGCCGGTATAACGCGCTTTGAAGCCTTCGAGTGCATCGGTACCGGCCGGGTAGTTGGGAGCCAGAATAAAGGCGTTTTCAAAGCCTTCGGTGCTCATGTATTCGCCCATGGCTTCGTGCAGGCTGTTGTTCTGCCAGGCGACGTTGAAGTAATTTTCATGGCACAACCGACCGGCCAGATCAGACGGGCCCGCGTTCACCGACAAGTAAAAAGTACCCTGGCGCACAACGCTGGGTACCACGGCCATGGCCAGGTTCGACCAGATAATCCCGGTCATGATGTCGACCTCTTCGCGCTGCACGAATTCATCAGCCAGGCTTTTGGCGACATCCGGTTTCTGGGCGTCGTCCTGAATCAGCACTTCAACATCGTCCCGCCCGGCCTGTTCAATGGCCAGCATAAACCCATCCCGTGCATCGACACCCAGGTGCGCGCCGCCGCCGGACAGTGTAGTAATCATCCCAATCTTAACGTTTTCAGCCTGCGTCGGTGCCGCAATGGCGGTAGCCATCAACAGTCCCAAACCTGCATTCATTACCTTCTTCATGGTCACACCTCCTGGTGTTTTTCTCGTTATTGTTTGACTCTACTTCTGATTCTCAGGTTGCTATATTTTTGTGCCAGTTGTTCGCAACGGCCGCCGGGTGTGGCACTGGCGGGTCGCTGCAAGTACATCCATGTAAGCTCGGCGGCTCCCATCCGTGGGAGCCGACGCCCCGCCAGTGCCATACCCGACAGCCGATGCTTGGGCTGTTGGTTGCTTTGGCAAGGTAAAAACCTCTTGCCTATGTGGGCGTGCTGTCCACCTAATAATGTAAAGGCTTTTACGGCCCCACTAAACACTTGTTTTGCTCAGGATCCACTCACGGCACCCTGAGTTGGAAATTCGCCATTGAATAACCTGTGATATTGCCTGGACTGTTGGGTACGCCTATTGAAGGCCGTGAGATCGCAGGGATGCGATCTACGAGCCTCCATGGATGGATCTACGGCGTGCCTTCAATAGGCGTACCCAACAGTCCTCTGCCACCCAATCATAAACAACCACAGCCTCCAATTGACCGAGCGAATTTTTAACTCAGGCCTTCAGGAAACCTCCTCCTTCAACCGGAACCGCTGTACTTTGCCTGTTGCAGTTTTTGGCAATTGCTCAATGAATTTGATTGAGCGCGGGTATTTATAGGGGGCGATCTGGCTTTTCACATAATCCTGCAGGCGCTGGATGCAGTCGTCGTCGGCGACCAGGCCCTCGGCCAGTACGATGTGGGCCTGGACGATCTGGCCGCGTTCTTTATCGGGCGTGCCGATGACCGCGCATTCGAGGACGTCCGGATGGCCAAGCAGGCAGGCTTCGACTTCGGGGCCGGCGATGTTGTAGCCGGAACTGATGATCATGTCGTCGGTGCGGGCGGCGAAGTGGAAGTAACCGTCTTCGTCCTGGCTGAAGGCATCGCCGGTGAGATTCCAGCCGTCGCGTACGTAGTTGAGCTGGCGGGCATCGTTCATATAGCGGCAGCCTGTTGGCCCGCGCACGGCAAGTTTGCCGACAGTGCCCCGGGGCACTTCGTTCATCTCGTCATCGACGATTTTTGCCTCGTAACCGGGCACCGGGGTACCTGTGCAGGCGGGCCGGGCGTCATCGAGCCGGTTGGAGATGAAGATGTGCAGCATTTCTGTGGCGCCGATGCCGTCGAGCATGGGTTTGCCGGTTTTTTGTTGCCATTCTTCGAAGACCGGGGCGGGCAGGGTTTCACCAGCGGAGACTGCCGCGCGCAAGCTCGATAAATCTGCACCTTCATCCATCGCTTTTAGCATGACACGGTAGGCCGTTGGGGCGGTGAAGGAAATGGTCGCTTTGTAGCGCTGAATAATGTCGATCATGTTGGGTGGCGAGGCGGTTTCCAGCAGGGTGGCGGTGGCGCCAAAACGCAGTGGGAAAATGGCCAGGCCGCCGAGGCCGAAGGTGAACGCCAGTGGTGGTGAGCCGACGAAGACGTCGTCTGGTGTGACCTGCAGAACTTCTTTGGCGTAGGTATCGGCGACGGCCAGCAGGTCGCGGTGGTAGTGCATGGTGGCCTTGGGTGAGCCGGTGGTGCCGGAGGTGAAACCGAGTAGGGCGACGTCGTCTGCGCGAGTCGGGGCGGCGTCGAAATGCACCGGTTTTTCCAGGGCAGCGTGGTCGAGTTCGGCGTCGTGATTGGCGGTGCCGTCGAAGCCAATAACAGATTTTAGGAATTTGCTGTCAGCGGCGCAGCGTTTTATTTCGTCGAGTAGGCGGGTGTCGCAGAGGGCGTGACTGATCTCAGCCTTGTCGACAATTTTGGCCAGTTCACCAGCGCGCAACATGGGCATGGTGTTAACGGCAACAGCGCCGACTTTGGTAACGGCAAGCCAACAGGCGACAAACGCCGGGTTGTTGGCCGAGCGAATGAGGACGCGGTTGCCGGGCTGGATCCCGAAGTCGTCGACCAGGGCATGAGCCAGGCGGTTGGTCCAGTCCGTCAATTCTTTGTAGGTGCGGCGACGTCCATTACCGATAAGGGCGGTGCGGTCGCCCAGGCCCTGGTCGACCAGGCGGTCGGTGAGTTCGACGCCGGCGTTTAATTGCTCGGGGTAAGGCACACTGTCGAGCAGGAACACCGGTTGCTGATCGGCCGGCGGCAGGTGATCGCGACAGTAGGTATCGGTGTGTGCTGACGGTACTGACATAGTTGCCTCTCTTGTTATTGTTGTTAGTCGAAATCTGCAGCTCTGTTTGGCTGTGTGGCAGTGGCCGCAGCGTCTGCTCAGCGATCTCGATTATTTTTGCTAGCCTGAACTCAACGCGCTACGTGCTATCACAATTTTTTGTACATCCGACGCGCCTTCATAAATTCTCAGCGCACGGATTTCCCGATACAGACTTTCGACAATGTGGCCTTTACGCACGCCGTCGCCACCGTGTAATTGCACGGCTTTGTCGATAACCGATTGCGCCCGGTCAGTGGCATAGAGCTTGGCCATGGCGGCTTCGCGGCTGACACGGGCGGCACCCTGGTCTTTGGTCCATGCGGCGCGGTACACCAACAAGGCGGCGGCGTCGACATCTAGTGCCATCTCGGCGATGTGGCCCTGTACCATTTGCAGGTCGGCGAGCGGGCCACCAAACAGTTCTCGGTTTTGACAACGGCTCAGGGTTTCATCAAGCGCGCGGCGTGCAAAACCGAGGGCGGCGGCGCCTACGGTGGAGCGGAAGACATCCAGTACCGACATGGCGATTTTGAAGCCCTGGCCAGATTCGCCGATGCGATTGGTGGCTGGAATGCGGACGTTTTTAAAACCAATGCGAGCCAGCGGATGCGGGCTCATGGTGTGCAGGCGATCGCGAATGTCGAACCCGGCCCGGTCGGCTTCGACCAGGAAGACCGATAGCCCTTTGGCGCCCGGGGCATCGCCGGTGCGTGCGAAGACGGTGTACAAGTCGGCGATGCCGCCGTTGGAAATCCAGGTTTTTTCGCCGTTGAGAATGTAGTCGTCACCGTCGCGGATGGCCTCGGTGGTGATGTTGGCGACATCGGAACCGGAAGCCGGTTCCGTCAATGCGAAGGCGGAAATGGTGTCGCCGGCACGGGTTTTCTCGAGCCATTTTTTTTGCTCGTCGGTGCCGAACAGGCTGATGGCACCGGTGCCGAGGCCTTGCATGGCGAAAGCAAAGTCGGCTAAACCATGATGGCGGGCGAGGGTTTCGCGGGCCAGGCACAGGGTGCGTACGTCGATGGCGTCGCCGGCTGTCGGTTGCAGAAAACCGGCTTTGCCGAGCGCGCGAACGAGGTTGATGCACTCGGCATCGGTGTCGGTTTCATTGCTGTGCTTGCTCAGGTTGTCGTTGCACCAGGCGTCGAGTTCCTCGGCCCATTCGCGGTGGCGGTCTTCAAAAAACGGCCAGGTGAGAAAGCTGGTATCGCTCATCAGTCGCCTCCAAAAACAGGTTTTTCTTTGGCGACGAAGGCTTTGTAGGCGCGTTCGAAGTCTCGCGTTTGCATACAGATTGCCTGCGCCTGAGCTTCAGATTCGATGGCCTGGTCGAGGCTCATTGACCATTCCTGGTTGAGCTGGGTTTTGGTGATGCCGTGCGCGAAGGTTGGGCCTTCGCAGAGTGTTTGGGCATAAGCTATGGCTTCGGCTTGAATCTGGTCGGCCTCGACCAGGCGGTTATAGAAGCCCCAGTTATGGCCTTCTTCGGCGCTCATGCTTCGACCGCTATACAGTAGGTCAGCGGCGCGGCCCTGACCGATGATGCGCGGCAGCATGGCGCAGGCGCCCATGTCGCAGCCGGCGAGACCGACTTTGGTGAACAGGAAGGCAGTTTTTGAATCCGGTGTGGCAAAGCGAATGTCTGAGGCCATGGCGATGATGGCACCGGCACCGACGCAGATGCCTTCGACGGCGGCGATGATGGGTTTGTTGCAATGGATCATCGCTTTGACCAGATCGCCGGTCATGCGGGTAAAGGCGAGCAGGTCTTTCATGTCCATGCCGACCAGCGGCGCGATGATGTCGTGTACGTCGCCACCGGAACTGAAGTTGCCGCCGTTGGCCGCAAACACCACTGCATGAATGTCGTCGGCGTACGCGAGGTCGCGAAAGGTGTCGCGCAGTTCGGCGTAGCTTTCAAAGGTGAGCGGGTTTTTGCGTTCGGGCCGGTTCAGTTGAATGATGGCGACCGGGCCTTCCGTGCGCCAGAGAAAATGCTTGGGTGCGTGGTTGGCCATCTTCATGGGGTATCTCCCTGAGTAGTCGGTTCGGGGCTGCCCGGTTCCGGCCCGGCTTCGGTGGGTAGGTGGGCGAACAGTTCATTCATGTGGTGCGTTTCCTGGCTCGACAGTGAGCTGAACAATTCATCGACCCAGTATTCGTGCGCCTGGGCCATCTGATGAAATTGTTCGGAGCCGGTTCTGGTCAGCAGTACCCGTGTTGCTCTGCGGTCGCCTTCGATGGCGATGCGTTCCACCCAGCCATCTTCAACCAGGCGGCTTATGATGCCGGTGACGTTCCCGTTCGAGACTTTTAATTGTTGCGACAGTTCGTTCATTTTCAGTCCGTTCGGGTGACGCGACAGAGCGGCCATCACATCAAAGCGAGGCAGGGTGGTGTTGAACTGAAGGCGCAGCCGTTCACGCAATTCGGATTCGACTCTGCGGGTGGTGCGCAACAGGCGCAGCCAGAGCCGCAAGTGCTCTTTGCTGGTGAGATGCCGGTTTGGGGCGATGCTAGCTGGTTCGCTCATTACAGCTCCCCTCCGGCAATGGCGATAGCCTGGCCCGTAATAGCCTGGGCGGCGGGGCTGGCAAGCCACAACGCGGTCGCCGAGACATCCGATGGTTGAATCAAGCGCCCCTGGGGATTGGTGGCGGTCAGTTGGGCCCGGGCTTCTGAATCGCTAAGCCCGGTTTTAGCGCTGATGTTGGCCAGGCTTTCATCGAGCAATGGGGTTTCGGTGAACCCAGGGCACAGAGCATTGACGGTGATGCCCTGTTTGGCGGTTTCCAGGGCCAGCGCGCGAACGAGCCCGATTACGCCGTGCTTGGCTGCACAGTAGGGCGCAACATAGGGGTAACCTTTTAGGCCGGCGGTTGACGCAACGGCTAATAACCGGCCACCGTCAGCCAGTTTGGTCAGCCCGCCTTGCAGCGTTAAAAAAACCCCGGTCAGATTCACATTGAGCATGCGTTGCCAGTCTTCGAGGCTGGTTTTGCGCAAGGGAGCACTGCTGGCGGCACCGGCATTGGCGATGACAATGTCCAGTGAATCGATATCACTGAACAGAGCGTTGACCGAGGCTGGGTCAGTTACATCGGCGACCCGGTATTCTATTCCGGAATGCGCCGCAGTAACCTGCTGAAGTTTGGACTCGGTGCGCCCGGCGATGATCACCCTCGCGCCGGCATTGGCGAAGGCTTGCGCGAGGTCAGCACCGATGCCGCTCCCGCCGCCGGTGATCAGAACCTTTTTGTCAGCGAAGCTGTTGTCCTTCGAAACTGATGGCATGGGTTAAATCAGTCCTTCATCGCGTTCAGCCAGACGCAGCAGTTGATCGCGCCCCGCATAGTAAGGTTTGGGCCAGTTCTGGTGGTCGTTGCCGATTTTGGCAGCGGCGTGCAGGGTCCAGTAGGGGTCGGCCAGGTGCGGCCGTGCCAGGCAGACCAGATCGGCGCGGCCAGCCATTAAGATGGAATTCACATGGTCCGGGTCGTAGATGTTGCCGACGGCCATGGTGGGTATTTTCAGATCGTTGCGAATGCGATCGGCAAACGGGGTCTGGAACATGCGGCCGTAAACAGGCTGCGCTTGCACCGAGGTCTGACCCGCAGACACATCGATCAGGTCAACACCGACGGCCTTGAATCGTGCTGCGATTTCGACGGCTTCATCGGGTGTAATGCCCTCATCGCCGACCCAGTCGTGGGCTGAAATTCGCACCGACAGCGGTTTGTCTTCAGGCCAGGCTTCGCGCACCGCCTTTACCACTTCGAGCGGATAGCGCATTCGGTTATCCAGACTGCCGCCGTATTCGTCGGTGCGGTGATTGGTCAGCGGGGTAATGAAGCCCGAGAGCAAATAGCCGTGTGCGGCGTGCACTTCGAGCATGTCGAAGCCCGCTTCTTCAGCCAAGTGGGCAGCCTTCACAAAGGCGTCCCGAACTGTATCCATATCGGCGCGGTCCATGGCTTTGGGCAATGCGTTGTTCGGTGACCAGGGCAGCGCCGTGGCGGCCATGATGGGCCAGTTGCCTTCTTTAAGCGGCGCATCCATGGTTTCCCAGCCGAGTTGGGTTGAGCCCTTGGCGCCGGAATGGCCCAGTTGCATGCAGAGTTTGGCGTCGGTTTCCGCATGCACAAAATCGGTCAGGCGTTTCCAGGCCGTGACTTGCTCGGCGCTATAGAGGCAGGGGCATCCGGGCGTGATTCGGCCTTCCGGGGTAACGCAGGTCATTTCGGTGTACACCAGCCCCGCCCCGCCCTTGGCGCGCTCGGCATAATGCACGAAGTGCCAGTCGGTCGGGCAGCCATCGACGGCCTTGTATTGCGCCATTGGTGAAACGACCACCCGATTTTTCAGTGTCATGCCGCGTACTTTGTAAGGTGCGAACATGGGTGCCTGATCAGTGTCGGCTCCGGCCTGTTGCTGGTACCAGCGCTCGGCCGATTGCAACCAGGCCGGGTCGCGCAGGCGTAAGTTCTCGTGGCTAATGCGTTGCGAACGAGTCAGCAGGGCGTAGTTGAATTGGACCGGATCCAGATCCAGGTAGCGTTCTACCTGTTCAAACCATTCGGTGGAATTACGTGCTGCTGATTGCAGGCGTAACACCTGCAGTCGTCGCTCTGCTTCGTAGCGTTCGAAGGCGGCACTGAGCGTTGGTTCGGATTCAACATAGTCGGCCAGGGCAATGGCGGATTCCAACGCTAGCTTGGTTCCGGAACCGATGGAAAAATGCGCGGTGGCCGAGGCGTCGCCCATCAGTACCACGTTCTTGTGGCTCCAGCGTTCGCACAGTACCCGCGGGAAATTGATCCAGGCTGAGCCGCGAATGTGGCGGGCGTTGGTCATCAGCGCATGGCCGTCGAGATGATCTGCGAAGATACGTTCGCAGACGGCGATTGATTCGTCCTGGTTCATTGACCCGAACCCGAAGGCGTTCCAGGTTGCTTCTGAGCATTCAACGATGAAGGTCGCGGTGTCGTTATCGAATTGATAGGCGTGCGCCCAGACCCAGCCGTGCTCGGTTTTCTCGAAGATGAAGGTAAAGGCATCGTTGAATTTCTGATGGGTGCCGAGCCAGACAAACTTGCAGGCACGAACGTCGATATCGGGTTTGAAAATGTGCTCGAAGTGCTGACGTACCTTGGAGTTGATGCCATCGGCCGCGACTACCAGGTCGAAGTCACTGACAAAGGTGTCGATGTCTTCAAAAGGCGTTTCGAAGTGCAGGGTGATCCCGAGTTCCCGGGCGCGCTCCTGCAGCAGAATCAGTAATTGCATGCGGCCAATGCCGCAAAAACCATGACCGGTCGAGGTGGTGCGCACGCCGTTGTGAACAACGGCAATGTCATCCCAGTAGGCGAAGTGCTCGCGAATGCGTTCGGCGCTAACCGGGTCGTTCTGCGACAGGTTGTCGAGGGTTTCGTCAGACAGTACGACCCCCCAGCCGAAGGTGTCGTCGGCCTTGTTGCGCTCAAACACCTGGATGTCATGGTCCGGATTACGCAACTTGGCGCTGATGGCAAAATACAGACCCGCAGGTCCACCGCCGAGGCAAGCTATTTTCATTGTTTTAACCTTTGCTACTGTGGCAGGCAGATTCAAGTTGTTCGGACCAATGTAGACTCCCCTGAAAAGTATTTCAAGCCTAAACGTTTATACTTGAAGAATATTGTTAGTAAGCGCTTTAATGGCGTCCAAAAGGCGTTCGGGGGTATCCTGAAGCCCTTATTGAAATTCAGGAGGCTCTGAACAATTCACGCTAGGCTCCCGCAGAGCCCCGCGTGAATTGTTCAGAGCCTCCTCAACCCGGAGTCATCATGCTGTACCGTCACTTTGAAACTCAGGAGGCCATTGATCTGGCCTACGACCCCTCGAAAACGGCCGATGGGGCTGCCGCTATGGCGCGTTACAACGCTATGAGCGCGGCCACGGTGGCTGATTTGAAGGTTCATGCTGATCTGCGCTTTGGCCAGAGCCTGGCGGAAACGCTGGATCTGTTTCCTGCCAAAACTCCGGGCGCCCCGTTGCATGTGTTCTTTCATGGGGGCTACTGGCGTTCGTTGAGCAACAAGGAGTTCGCCTTTGCCGCGCGCGGGCTAGTAGAGACCGGCGTCAGTGTGGCGGTGGTCAACTATGCCCTGTGTCCTTCGGTGACCTTGGGCGAACTGGTGCGTCAGTGTCAGGTTTCCCTGCTTTGGCTGGCCGATCATGCGGCAGACTATGGCTATGACCCGGAACGCATTACAGTGTCCGGTCATTCGGCAGGCGGGCATATTGTCGGTATGTTACTGTCGACCGACTGGCAGGGGCTTTACGGCCGCTCGCCTGACTTGATTAAAGGCGCTACGGCTATTAGTGGGTTATTTGATCTTGCGCCTTTTCCCTATTCCTGGCTGCAGCCCAAGCTGCAACTGACGGGGAGGGATGTGATGACGCTGAGCCCGGTTCGTATTGAGCCAAGGGTAGCTTGCCCGGTGAATCTGGTAGTGGGAGCCCTGGAGTCGGATGAGTTTCACCGTCAGTCGAAGGCGTATCAGGCTCATCTTTTGGCGACTGACGCGCAGCAAGGCGTTGCCGTGGAGTCTGTCGTCGGCTGTGATCACTTTACCGTTATTGACGGATTGAATGACGGATCAGGCCAGGTATTTGACGCCATTATGCGCCACATAGCATGATTACGGGTTAGGCCGCCGGTTTTTTCAGCCATGAGTACATAATCTGCATAAATACGACCTCAGGCCGGGTGTGGGGGTTGAAATTACGGTACGGTATCTGTTCGGTGAATCCCTAGAGAGTGAATGCGTTATATGAATCTGAAGATTATTCTGCCGTTACTGATTGTAGTGGTTGCTGTCGGTGCCGGTTACGGCTATATGCAATTCCAGGGGTCAACGGAAATAGATCTCGATGTTGTTCGTATCGGCGTTGATGTGCCATACCCGCCCTACGAGTTCCGTGATGATAACGGCGAACTCACCGGGTTTGAGATTGATTTAGGCAATGCCACTTGTCGCCGGTTGAACATTCAATGCGAATGGGTCGTCACCCCTTGGGATGGCATCATCGATGGCTTGCTGGCTGGCAACTACGACACCATCATGTCGTCGATGTCGATTAACAGCGAACGCAAAGTGCGGGTCGACTTTTCCGACCCGTATTACTCGACCCCGTCGGTTTTGTTTACCCACAGCGCTAGCGGCATCAGCTCCGACAGCAAGAACGCGCTGCAAGAGCGCCGGATTGGCGTCATTGCAAACACCATTCAGCACGAATACCTAATGGAAACGTACGGCGATGTAGCCTCAATTCGTACCTACGAGACCAACGAAGAGGTCAATACGGCCTTGCGCAGTCAGGAAGTGGATGCCGTGTTTCACGACTACCCCCACTGGGAAAGCGAGTTCATGATTGGCGGTAACTTCCCGATTCTGGGTAAGGCACGCCAGTTGGGTGAAGGTGTTGGCATGGCGTTCCGGCCCGAAGACGATAACCTCAGACGTCTGTTCAACCAGGGGTTGGACTCGGTAAAAAGCGATGGGACTTACAACCGCATCCGTAAAGATTACCTTTTCTTCGACGTGATGGTCGACTGACGTGACCCTTTGCCCGGACTCTGGCGGCCAATAGAGCCAGAAACCGGGCGCTCAGACTCCCTCAGTTTGGGGGCGAGACGCGCAGAATGCGGCCGCTGTCGGTCGACAGATACAGATGGCCCCGGTTGTCTTCGGCAACCGCCCGAATGCGTTCGCCCAGGTCTTCAAGCAAGCGGTCTTCCTCGCCAATCTCACCCTGGGCATTTACTGCGATGTGATTCAGGTGCGTTAGCACCAGTGCACCGGCAAATAAGTGGCCTTGCCAGTCAGGAAAGGCGTCGCCCCGATACACCAGAAGGCTTCCGGGTGCGATGGACGGCACATAGACTTTTACCGGGTCGACGTAGCCGGGCAGCGACTCTGCTTCGCCCACATCGACCGGGCCCCAGTACTCCCGGCCATGAGAAACCACAGGCCAGCCATAGTTCTCGCCCGCCTCAATCACGTTGATTTCATCACCCCCGCGCGGACCATGCTCAATCTCCCAGAGCCGATGTCGCTCGAGATCATAGGCCAGACCCTGAGGGTTCCGATGGCCCAGACTCCAGATTTCATCGGGAATATTGGCGTCGTCAACAAAGGGATTGTCATCCGGCACCCGGCCATCCAGATGTAGCCGCATGATGGATGAGGCATGGTTGCTGAAATCCTGCCCATTGTCCCTATCACCCCGGTCGCCCACACCAAAGTAGACGTAGCCCTCGTGGTCAAAGGTGACCCGGCTGCCGAAATGCTGGCCGGCGTTTGAAGCAGAATCGGTTACCAGCAGGTCTTCCCAGCCCGTTAGCTGGTCACTGTTTTCTGATAATACAGCCCGAGCCAGCGTCGTGGCTGCACCGCCGTCGACTGCCTTGCTGTAGGTAAAGTACAGCGTCCGGTCTGACCCGAATGAGGGGCTGGTTTGCACGTCGAGCAGACCACCCTGGCCGCGGGTGGCGATATCGCCGGGCAGACCGCTGAGTTCTGAGCTTTCGCCGGATTCAGTATTCAGCAGCCAGAGCTGCCCTGCGCGGCCGGTAATGACCATTTTAGTATCGGAAATAAACGCCATACCCCAGGGCGTGCCGAAGCCACTGGCGACTGCTTCAACCTGGTACTCGTGGCCCAGGCTGGAGCCCTCAGACAACGGTTCGGCCAGAATGGAGGAGGGCAGTAAGAGTAGACCCGATAGCAAAAGCATCGCTGATCGAGTCGTTGTGCTGGGTCGGCTCGCTCTGTTCATCGTTAGACTCCTGATGGTATTTCCAATTTTTCTGAATTTGGGATGTGGCTGTTAGCTAAGCACCGAGTGACGTCTGCCGGGCAGGCATCTCCGGGGAAATCCGAGGCATGGATGCCGAAGTCTAGGCCCCAAGGACGGGTTTACGCCGACCCCGGAGGTGCCTGCCCGGCAGATGGCACGGATTACTGCACCCAATTAGACTCGGCCACTAAATTCTACGCAATCTGACTGTAGGCGGTTTCAGGGTATACTGCGCGGATGAATCGATTATTGATCCTGTTGATCCTTTTTGGCAGCCAGATTGGCCTGTCGGATTTCCTGTTATTGCCTGTGTATGCGGCACGGTATGGGGAGCTGACCTTTCTGGCGCTTTACGCCATCTTTAAACTGGTGATCGTGCTGCCGCTGCTTCATGCAGAGCTCGTGGCCGGGCGTCATTACCGTATTACGCCCTTTGAATGGGTGCAAACGGGTCGGCTGGGCCCGCTGGCACCGGTGGTGTTGAGTGCGCTGGTGCTGGCCGTTATCTGCGTCGTAGCGCTGACATTGCACAACGCCAGTTGGACACTCGCCATCACCAGCGACGCCCTGCGCGGTGGCTTGACCGACTTCGACGGGCTCGACCGCATACTGTACTGGTATGAACTGGGGGCCGACCAGGTGCACCTGTCGCGCTGGATCGTGCTGCAAGTGGGTATTCTCGCCGTGCTGGCCTGGTTTGCCTGGTATGGAATGGCCTTCGCATACGCCGTCGCGTTACCGCTGTGCCTGTTGTTCATCATTCTGCAAATTCCCCAATCCGGCGCCCTGCTCGATGCCTGGAGCTGGGGAGAAGTGACCGCCGAAGGCGTGCAGCAGGCACTGAAATACGCCCTGTTGTCATCGGTTGCCGGCTTTCTGGTTTGGTATCTGGTCGGTACCCGGCTGCCACAAAGCCTGCCCACCGGTTACTGGGTGCTTTCGGTGCAGTTATTTGATTTGTGGCTCGGTTTATCGATTGTCTCGGCTGTTTTTCCGGGCCTTACCATTATTCCCGCTTCCAGTGGCGATGCTGGCCTGGTGCTGCAAGGGTTGGTTGAACAAATCGCCAGAGGGGGTGACGGGGTCACCCAGTTACGGCTGTTCATGCTGGTGGCCGCCGTGATTGGCATGCTGAGCAGCGTACCGCTGTTGCTGCTGATCAGCCTGAGTGGCAGTGGTCAAACCCGGCGAGGTGGCCTGCTGCTGGCTTTGCTAGCGGCGGCCCTGCTGGCACTGGTGTTGATGGTGTCGGTGCAAGTCGAATCAGCGCTGACCTGGCGTGGCCAGCCGTTTTCCGAACTGCTCAGCGGCTTCAGTTATTCACTGGTGGTACCATTGGTGGCGCTGATGATTTCCTGGGGGGTAGGCTGGCACTTACCGCCCAACCAGGTGTTGAAACAAGTTAACCCCCGGGTTGGCGGGCGCTACCTGGCGTGGCGTGCCTCACTCAAATTTGTGATCCCGGCGGCGCTTGCGTTAACATTTACCCGCGATTCGCTGGGGTTGAGTGGTGCCAGCCTGTCCGAGATTCTCGGTGTTACCGCACTGCTGGCGGTACTGCTGCAGCTGGCCCGCTGGATCCGCCGCCAGGCTATTTACCCGCTGGATTGATCGGCTCAGGCGGGCCAATAATCTGGGTTGATGCCGCCTTACACACATTCACTTGCAGGTTTTCATGACCGACATTCACCGTTCTGCCCTGTTGCCGCATTCAGCGGAAACCCTCTATGACCTGATTAACGATGTCGCTTCCTATCCGGCGTTTCTCGACGGGGTGGTTGCTGCCGATGTCGTAGAGGCTTCAGAGCATCATATGGTCGGGCGAATGGTGGTGCGCAAGGCAGGCATCGAGCGGACGCTCATCACCCGGAACCGGTTGGAGCGGCCGCACCGCATTGAATTGAATCTGGAAGAAGGGCCGTTGAAGTCTCTGCACGGTGTCTGGACCATTAAGCCTCTGGGCGATGATGGGTGCCGGGTAACGCTGGATTTGAACTTTGAGACCGATGGCCGGCTGGCGGCCTTTGCCTTTGGGCAAATCTTCAGGCAGGTTGCAGACCGCATGGTGGACGCATTCGTGCGCCGGGCACAGCAACTCTACGGGTAAAGGCAAGTTTTTTGTATGGACATGATCAAAGTAGAAGTGGCCTACGCTACGCCGGAAAAACAGCGCATCATCGAGGTGGAGGTTCCGGTGGGCACCACGGTTGCCGAAGCCGTTCGTCAGAGCGGGATCGAGCGGGAGTTTCCGGAGCTATCGCTGGAAGGCATACCGATGGGGGTGTTTGGTCGAAAGGTACCCAAGCCAGATAGCGAAGAGCTGCATGCAGGAGACAGGGTAGAGCTGTATCGTCCGTTGCTGATCGACCCCAAGCAGGCCCGGTTAAACCGGGCCGCCAAAGCCAAACAGGATGCCGCTGGCGAGAACCTGTAGTCTGTGACCGTGCACTGGCGTCAGCTGCGGCTGATGCGTGCCACGCTGCTGCCTTCGAATTCCACGGTTACTGTGCGGTATTCACCCTCTTCATCCAGAATGGGGTACACCCAGCGGTTCTGGGGGTCTTCGCCCGTCAGCATGGGCGTGCCCAGCAGAAACTGTACCTGCTCGGTCGACATGCCTGGTGTAAGTTGCTGAAGCTGCTCTTCTTTAACAAAATTCCCTTGTTTGAGCTCTGGCTGATAAGGCGTTAGCAGGGTGCAAGCGCTCAGGGTAAGGCTCACCAGTGCGCTGCTGATAAGGGCGCGGGCAATTACCTTTGTTCTTTTCAGGTTCAAATCGTTATCATCCCATTCAATAGTTAAGACACAGTACAAATAACAGTACAAAAAGACGGTCAGCGGCATGGGTGCCAGCTGTTGAATGTTGCGCATGCGGCAGCGCCCGGCAGTGTATCACGCAAGATTACAGGAGACGACACAGTGACAACTCAAAACCAGGAACTGAAAAAAGTTGGCCTCAAAGTCACTTTGCCAAGGCTCAAAATCCTGCAAATGTTCGAAGGTAACCCCGACGGACACATGAGTGCCGAAGAGGTGTACAAAGCGCTTCAGGACAGCGGCGAAGATGTCGGGCTGGCAACCGTATACCGGGTGCTGACCCAGTTTGAATCGGCCGGGCTGGTGGCCAAGCACAATTTCGACGGTACCCACTCGGTTTATGAGCTGGCAAGCCCGGAACACCACGACCATATGGTCAATGTCGATAATGGCGAGGTGATTGAATTCGTCGACGACATTATTGAACGCCGCCAGCATGAAATTGCAAAAGAACATGGTCTTGAGCTTGTGGACCACAGCCTCATTCTGTACGTGCGCGCCAAAAAGGCCTGATACGCCCGTTTTAGTCCGGGTATAAAAGCCTGGAACCTGCCCGGGGCGTGAACCCGTTCCCGTTCCTGTGGCCGGTGCTGACGTATACTGCTGGTTCGATCGATCCAAAATGGAGTGGGTAGTATGTCGGCAGTTGGAAGTATTGTTTACCGGTTTGGAAAGCGCTCTGGTACCGGCCAGCCCCTGGCTGACCGCGTGACAGGTGCCAGAAAGGGCACCATCAGATTATCGCTGATATCGGGACTGGTCGCTTTGGGTGCTCTGTTCAGCGTCGCCCCCGCCGCCATGGCGGATGTCAGCGAAGGCGACAGCATGCCCGCATTCCGGCTGCCCACACTCGATGGCCGGGTGCTCGACAGCACTGCGCTGCAGGGGCGCGTCGTTTATATCGATTTCTGGGCGAGCTGGTGCACCACTTGCCGTAAATCCTTCCCGGAAATCAATGAATTGCATGAAGAACTGCGCGGCCAGGGTGTTGTGTTCATTGGTATCAACACCGACGAAGACGTAGCATTGGCAGAGCGCTTCCTGCAAGGGACCCCGGTCGACTTCCTGATCCTGTCGGATAAAGACCAGCAAGTAGTCAGCGAATTCCGTCCTCAGGGGTACCCAACGGCCTACGTTATTGATAAATCCGGTACCGTCCAGAAAGTAGAAGCCGGGTTTGCAGGTAAGGAAGAAACTCTGGCGTTTCTGCAGAGCCTGCTTTAACACTGTAGAAAACCCTCTCCCGTAGGACGGGTGAGGGTGCCGTTAGTTGACTGGAAATGACCAGCGGCTCCCACTTATGGCACTGCAATTAACTGGCCTCTCTCCACTTCAGGGGGAGAGTTAGGGTACAGGGGAAGGGCGCTGCCATTACTGCTATAAGCAGCCATAACTGCCATGAAATGCATCTCATCAATGTTGGCGCTGCTGCCGCATTAGCATTTCTTCCGCATGGGCCCGTGTCTGGGCCGTTATATCAATGCCCCCCAGCATACGGGCAATTTCGTCGATCCGGCTTTCTTGTTGGATCGGCAATATCCGGGTGCGGGTAATCTGGCCTTGTTGCTCTTTGCTGACCACGCAATGGTTGTGCCCCTGGGCTGCGACCTGTGGCAAGTGAGTGACGCAAATCACTTGGCCACGTTCGCCAACACTGCGCAGCATTAACCCAACAATTTCGGCCGTTGCACCGCTGATGCCCACATCGACTTCGTCGAACACCAGGGTGGGAATGGTGCTGTGCTCGGCGCAAATTACCTGAATCGCCAATGAAATTCGCGATAGCTCACCACCGGAGGCAACTTTGCCCAGCGGACGTACGGGTTGCCCCGGGTTCATGCTGACCAGGAATTCGATCTGATCCAGGCCATCGGGCGTGGCTTTATCGAGTTCGGTAAAGGCTACCTCAAAGCAAGCGCCGGGCATGGCGAGCTGGTGCAGTTTTTCCATCACATCGTCGGCCATGCGTGTAGCGGCGGCCTGGCGTTGCACGGAGAGCTCCCGGGCTTGTTGTTGATAGGTTTCGGCCAATGTATTGACTTCATCGGCCAGATCTTCGAGTCCGTCAACGGCTTCGGCAAGGGTAGCCAGTTCGGTTTCCAGCTCTTCGATCAGGCCAGGCAGGGCCTCGGAGCGCACCTGGTGCTTGCGCGCCAGGGTGTGAATGCGGTCGAGCCGCTCTTCTACATGCTGCACCCGGCTTTCATCAACCTCGAAGCTGGCCAGATAGTGGTCCAGATCGTTAACGGCTTCCTGGCTTTGAATCAGTGCGCTGTCGAGCAGCTCCATCGCATTACTTAACGAGGTATTGGTGTCATTCAGGTTGCGTAACTGGTGCAGGGCCTGTTTGAGGCCATCGAGTGCGCCGGGTCCGTCGGTTTCCGGTTCCAGAAACTGACGCGCGGCATAGGCACCGCTGACCAGCGTTTCGGTTTGTCCGTAGCGGCGAAACTCCACCTCCAGGGCCTCCACTTCACCGGCTTCCAGTGCCAGGGCACTGAGCTCCTCAAACTGATAGTTCAGTAATTGCTGACGGGCGCTGTTGTCGTCGGCCTGGGCTTTAAGCTGGTTGTAATGGCGCGCCTTGCCCTGCCAGCGTATCCAGGCATGGCGCACAGCCTGGGCCTGGTCTGCCAGGCCGGCGTAGTCGTCCAGCAGGGTGCGGTGGGTGTCTATGCGCAGCAAGGATTGATGGGCATGCTGGCTGTGAATGTCGATCAGCATTTCGCCCAGGGCTTTCAGCTCCGTCAGTGGTACCGGTTGCCCGTTAATGTAGGCACGCGAACGGCCTTCGGCCGAGACGGTACGGCGCAGTATGCATTCCTCGCCCTGGTCGAGATCCCGTTCGGCTAGCCATTCCAGTGCTGACGCGATGCGCCCGACCTGGAAGGTGGCAGTGACCTCGGCCCGTTTTTCACCGTGCCGTACCACGCTGCTGTCAGCCCGTTCGCCCAGTGCCAGCGACAGTCCGTTAAGCAAGATGGACTTGCCCGCCCCGGTTTCACCGGAAATGGCGGTCATGCCCTGTTTCCATTCCACCTCAATGTTGTCGGCGATGGCGATGTTGCGAATCAGTAGTGTGTGCAGCATGGGTAAGCGACCTGGGTTGCCTGAATACTGTGTTTTTGTACAGTAAAAACTGGGCAAGCTCAAGTAGATTTTGCAGGGGCTGAGCGCTTGTTCCTGGTAACAAGCCGGCGATCAGCCGACGTTGTTTATTCTGATTGTTCCTTAGATAAGCCTGATAGACGGTTTTTTTGGCCGAAAGGCGTCGTTTTGTCGCGTTAAAGAGGTGTAACAGCCTTGAAATGCCCACTCACGGCCCAATTAAAGTGCGCCAGCTAGCTTCTTCCTGTTATCCGCTCCGGGTGCCGGAAGAGCCTCACTTTGAACACGGTCGTTTTTTGGAATAGAGAGTTGGATCAGTAAATGGCACACGAAGAGAAACCCGTAGAAGCACAGGAAACCGACGCCCCCCAGGATGAGACGCTGGTCGAAGACACCCAGGCAGCGCCCGAAGAGGCCGCAGGGGCAGCGACAGAGCAGGACCTGGTGGCTGAGCTTGAGGCAGCCCGTGAAGAGGCTCAGCACAATAAAGACCGCTACTTGCGTGCTGAAGCAGAGATGGTAAACGTGCGTCGGCGTGTTGAAAAAGACGTCGAGAATGCCCACAAGTATGGCCAGGAAAAACTGGTACGGGAAATTCTGGACGTAGCCGACAACCTTGAGCGCACGCTGGCGGCGATTGAGACCGAGACAGCCGAAGTCAAGCCGCTGAAAGAAGGCGTGGAGATGACGCTGAAGAGCCTGCTGGATAGCTTTGAAAAGTTCAGCATCACGGTCATCAACCCCGAAGGCGAGCCCTTTGATCCGCAGGTGCACCAGGCGATGAGCATGGTGGAAAACCCGGACATGGAGCCCAATACCGTAATGGCGGTTATGCAAAAAGGCTACGCCTTGCATGGGCGCCTGGTGCGTCCGGCCATGGTGATGGTCAGCAAGGGTGGCCCGTCCAAAAACAGCATTGACGAGACCGCTTGATTATCACGTTCGGCACCTTATTTAGGGCTGAAACAGCTTTTTTGGTTTAAAAAAGCGGATAAAAATACCCCTGCACAGTGTGGGGTCTTGAATTCAGCAAAGCGGCTCTCATATAGCCAGACAAGACGTTAACCGAACCGTTATCAGAACCGTTCAGCAAATTATGGAGTGTCAGTATCATGGGTAAAATCATTGGCATCGACCTGGGCACAACCAACTCGTGTGTAGCGATTTTGGAAGGTGACAAACCCAAGGTTATCGAAAACGCAGAGGGCGATCGTACAACGCCGTCTATCGTTGCCTTCACCGACGACGATGAAACACTGGTTGGCCAACCGGCAAAACGCCAGGCTGTTACCAATCCGAGCAACACCCTCTATGCGGTGAAGCGCCTGATCGGCCGTCGCTTCGAAGACGACGTCGTGCAGAAAGACATCGGCATGGTGCCGTATAAGATCGTGAAGGCCGACAACGGCGACGCCTGGGTTGAAGTGAAGGGCGACAAGAAAGCTCCGCCACAAATTTCAGCCGAAGTGCTGAAGAAAATGAAGAAAACCGCTGAAGAATACCTGGGCGAAAAAGTAACCGAAGCGGTCATCACCGTACCGGCCTATTTCAATGATTCCCAGCGTCAGGCCACCAAAGACGCAGGCCGCATTGCCGGTCTGGAAGTTAAGCGCATCATCAACGAGCCGACGGCTGCAGCCCTTGCCTATGGCATGGACAAGAAGCGCGGCGACAGCGTGGTTGCCGTCTATGACCTGGGTGGTGGTACCTTCGATATTTCCATCATCGAAATTGCCGAAGTCGATGGCGAGCACCAGTTTGAAGTGCTGGCCACCAACGGTGACACCTTCCTCGGTGGTGAAGACTTTGACCTGAAACTGATCAACTACCTGGCGGATTCGTTCAAAAAAGATTCAGGCATCGATCTGAAGGGCGACGCCCTGGCGATGCAGCGTCTGAAAGAAGCGGCCGAGAAAGCGAAGATTGAGCTGTCTTCCAGCCAGCAGACCGACGTGAACCTGCCTTACATCACGGCCGATGCGTCTGGTCCCAAGCACCTGAACGTGAAGGTGACCCGGGCCAAGCTGGAATCACTGGTGGAAGAGCTGGTTGAGCGTTCACTGGACCCAGTTCGTATGGCGCTGAAAGATGCTGACCATGAAATTGGCGACATCGACGACATCATTCTGGTCGGTGGTCAGACCCGTATGCCACTGGTTCAGAAGAAAGTCGCTGACTTCTTCGGTAAAGAGCCACGCAAAGACGTTAACCCGGATGAAGCCGTGGCCATCGGTGCTGCGATTCAGGGCGCGGTACTGTCTGGCGACGTGAAAGACGTACTGCTGCTCGACGTAACGCCGCTGACGCTGGGCATCGAGACTATGGGTGGCGTCATGACGCCGCTGATCGAAAAGAACACCACGATTCCGACCAAGAAGAGCCAGGTGTTCTCTACGGCCGACGACAACCAGGCTGCCGTGACCATTCATGTGGTTCAGGGTGAGCGTAAAGTGGCGGCACAGAATAAGTCTCTGGGTCGGTTCGACCTGGCCGACATTCCGCCGGCTCCGCGCGGCATGCCACAAATTGAAGTCAGCTTTGACCTCGATGCGAACGGCATTCTGAACGTGTCTGCCAAAGACAAGGGCACCGGTAAAGAGCAGTCGATTGTTATCAAGGCCAACTCTGGTCTGAGCGATGATGAAATCGACAAAATGGTCAAAGATGCCGAAGCTCACGCCGATGAGGACCGCAAGTTCGAAGAACTGGCTCAGGTTCGCAACACGGCCGACGCTTTGGTGCATTCGACTCAGAAGACGCTGAAAGAACATGGCGACAAGGCAACCGACGAAGAGAAGCAGGCCATTGAGACGGCCATTCAGGACGTTGAGGAAGCACTGAAGACTGACGACGTTGAAGCGATTAACGCCAAGGTCGAAGCGCTGACTCAGGCGTCTTCTGCACTGGCTCAGAAGATCTACGCCGATCAGGGCAGTGACGCTGGTGCTGAACAGGCTGAAGGCTCTGCCGAGAGCACGGCTGACGATGCCGTCGATGCCGAGTTCGAAGAAGTAAAAGACAACAAGTAAGTACATTACTTGAGTAAATCGAAAGGTGACACCCCGTAAGGGGTGTTGCCTTGTCTGGTTTTTAGCTATTGGCTTTTTGGGTGAGCCATGTGGCAGCCACCACCAGGCCCGGATCAAAACCAACAGCTAAAAATCATCAGCCCAACCGCCCATTATAAAAGGTTAACTGTACTCCCATGTCCAAACGAGACTATTACGACGTACTCGGTGTAGAACGCGGTGCGGACGAAAAAGACATCAAGAAAGCGTATCGCCGCATGGCCATGAAGTATCATCCGGACCGTAATCCGGATGACAAAGACGCTGAAACCAAGTTCAAGGAATTGTCCGAGGCTTATGAAGTGCTGGCCGATTCGCAGAAGCGAGCGGCATACGATCAGTTTGGTCATGCCGGTGTTGATGGCCAAAGCGGCTTTGGCGGCGGCCAGGGCGGCGGTCACGGCAGCTTCAGTGACATCTTTGGCGATGTGTTTGGTGATATTTTCGGGGGCGGCGGTGGCCGTGGCCGGTCCAGCGTGCAACGCGGTTCAGACCTGAAATACAACCTGGAGATGTCGCTGGAAGACGCGGTTCGCGGTACCGAGAAGACCATCAAGGTGCCCACCCTGGTCGCCTGTGAAATCTGTGACGGCAGCGGTGCCAAGAAGGGCACCAAGCCGACTACCTGTACCACTTGTGGCGGTATCGGCCAGGTGCGAATGCAGCAGGGGTTCTTTGCGGTACAGCAAACCTGTCCGACCTGTTCCGGCACCGGTCATATGATTACCGACCCCTGCAACAGCTGTTATGGCCGGGGTGTGAAGGAAGAAACCAAAACACTGAATGTGAAGATTCCAGCGGGTGTGGATACCGGTGACCGAATTCGCCTGTCTGGCAAGGGTGAGGCGGGTCGCAACGGTGGCCCGGCAGGTGACCTCTACGTTGAAGTTCATGTTAAGAAACACGCCATATTCGAACGCGATGGGGCTAATTTGCACTGCGAAGTGCCGATCAGCTTCGCCGAGGCAGCCCTGGGGGGCGAGCTGGAAGTGCCAACTCTGGAAGGCCGGGTAAAACTCAAGATTCCCGCCGAAACCCAGACTGGCCGTTTGTTCCGCCTGCGAGGCAAGGGTGTTACCCCGGTTCGGGGCGGTGGCATCGGTGACCTGCTGTGTCGCGTGGTGGTGGAAACCCCGGTAAACCTGACCAGCAAGCAAAAAGAGCTGCTTCGTGAGTTGCAGGACGGCATGGGCAGTAACAAGCACTCACCCCGTTCCAACGGCTGGTTCGACGGCGTGAAAAAGTTCTTTGAAGAGCTTTGAGTTACCTCCCAATCTGCTCCCGCTTACGGGAGAGGGTGTCAACAGCAAAAGCTACGCCGCCCCCTCTCTCTGATTCTCTCCCCCAAAGGGGGGAGAGAGGACGGAATAATGCCAACCATGAGGCCTCTGTATGTTAAACATCGCAATAACAGGCGCATCTGGCCGAATGGGCCGGGCCCTGCTTCAAGCGGTTTACTCAACCGAAGGGCTGACTCTGGCAGGTGCCACGGTCGCTCCGGGATCAAGCCTGATGGGTGCGGATGCTGGCGAGCTTGCTGGTTTGGGCAAGTTGGGTGTTGTGTTAACTGATGATGCCCAAGCGGCCTTTGAGGACGCAGAAGTTGTAATCGACTTCACAACGCCAGAGGCAACGCTTGCGCATCTCGATCAAATCAGGGGTACCGACAAGCGCATCGTTATTGGAACCACTGGTTTTTCAGAGTCTCAACTCAGCCAGTTAAAACAGGCGTCTGAAACCATACCAGTCGTCTTCGCGGCCAATTACAGCGTTGGGGTGACCCTGTCGTTGCAGTTGCTCCGCCTGGCCGCGCGGGTGATGGGTGAATCGAGCGACATCGAAATTATCGAGGCGCACCATCGCCACAAGGTCGACGCTCCAAGCGGCACAGCTTTGCGCATGGGCGAGGCGGTGGCGGAAACGCTGGGACGTGATCTCTCCAAATGCGCCGTGTACGGCCGCGAAGGCCAGGAAGGGCCCCGGGCAGACGAGACCATAGGCTTTGCCACGGTAAGGGCGGGTGACATTGTCGGGGAGCATACTGTGCTGTTCGCCAGTGAGGGCGAACGCCTGGAGATCACCCACAAAGCCAGTAGCCGCCGGACCTTTTCCCGGGGGGCCGTGCGCGCTGCACAGTGGTTAGAAACCCAGCCTGCTGGCTTGTATGACATGGAAGCTGTGCTCGGGCTTTAATCGGGGCCCGTTGGCTATTCGCACAGGCCTGCGGGGTCAGGCTATTGAGTTCACAATTCGGTGGAAAGTGGCCGGGTAGAGATCCAGTGATCCCTTTCTGTGGAATACGGGCCTCCAGGGGAGCACATTGTGAATACTCATTAGGTGCCAAAAAAGCTTATGTTTAGTAGGCCGACACTGTTCGGAGATTGCTTTCGGCCGCGTATCTGGCTGGCTGAAAGGGAAATTGTGCCGATATTTACCTGCTTGGCAGCAATTTTTTTTCACAGATCAATTTCTAAATAATCTTCCATTGGTCGTATTTCATATACCAGCCAGGAGGGCATTCTCAATGTGCCGCCAGGCTTCCACGCCAATTGTTTGCGGGCATGAGTGTTAGCCGCTGCCAGTGGACGGGTGCTGCTGGTTAAGCTGTTCCATAAGCCAACCTATTGATATTTCCCGCTACCTCTTTGAATTTAAAGAATTTTTTTAACAAGTACCCTTGGGTATGGCGTACTGTGGCCTGTCCCGTTTCGATCACTGAACGTCTTAAGGCTGGGCGTACATGCCCGGTATCGATTTCAACCCCTGTCAAAAAAATCCCGTGAAGTCGGCCAAGCCGCTCACCACGGGCATCGGCCGGTTGTTCAAAGAATCACCAAAGCGTCAAAAAAACGCAAAAAAATGGGTTGACCGATAATCGTGCCTCTGGTTTGATAGGTCGTGGACGTTGATTGAGGCATTCTCGATCAATCCTGAGCAAGGGGAGCAAAGACGCTCGCGTAACAAACGCAGTCGACCAATAACAATCTCCCGGTCAGGTGTGCTGACTTACCCCGGTAACAACGCACAAGCAGTCGGATCGGCCAGACAGGTCTTTTATGAGACCGTTATTAGGGACACCGCTTTTGATACATGTCACCTTTTGTTCAGTAACGTTTTGACTCTGCAACGTGGTTGTAATATACATGCTGCAGGATATAACAAAATAATGGTTGTCGATTGACGTAGGTGTTGTGATTCGTTATTGGTTACCCAATCGGTAGCGTACCGACACTGAAACAACGATGGCTCATCGAGAAGTCTGGTCACCAAACCAGTTGAAATAAAAAAAGGGGAATCTTGAATGAAAGCGATTAAAATTGCTTCTGGCGTTGCGGTATCCGCACTGGCTCTGGCTATTTCTGCCCAGGCAAACGCTGCTGCTCACGAAGGTATGGCTACTGAAACTGAATGGAGCTTCACTGGCTCTATGGAGTTTCTGACCGTTGTCGATATGGCTGCTGGTGCAGTTAACCGTGACGGCGATGCTACCGACACTGTAATTGACGTTGAACTGGACGAAGAAGACGATTTCGATGAAGGCGCCGCTGGCGACGCTTGGGGTCTGGAAGCGGCTCTGTCTGTTGTTCACGGTCCTTTCTCCGGTGGTTTCATCCTGACGGGTGATGACGAGTCTGACGTTTCTGTTGAACTGGACGACTTGGTTGTAACCGACGGTGCTATCTCTTTCGGTCAAACTGGTAGCCTGGTAGACGAGACTCACGAATACGCATACGACATGGACGACTCTGGCGACAGCGCTGCTGCCCGCTCTGAAGGCCGTGACGTTGGCGCTGCTCTGCGTTACACCATGGAAGGCCTGAAAGTTCAGGTTGAAGGCTCTAACCGTAAAGACGCCTCTGGTGATGGCGTTGTAACCGGTATCGATGCTTCTGCTGGTGATACTCAGAACTCCGACTTCGGTGTTGCAGCACAGTACATGGGCGAAGCCGATGCGCTGAGCTACGTTGCTGAAGCCCAGTTCCGTACTTCAAGCCTGGGCGGTGATGACGACAGCCCATACACCTACTTCGGTGTTGGCGCGACTTACACCATGGACATAGTTACAGCCAAGTTTGGTCTGAACCAGTACTCTGTAACTACCAGTGCTGACGCACATGATGACGCAATTCTGGAATACGGTTTTGAACTGACCGCTACTCCGATTGATGCCTTGTCTGTATACCTGAAAGGTCAGGACCTGGACAGCGGCGACGTCGTTACTGAAGAAGCCATGAAGCTGTTGGCCGGTGCTGCTTACACAGTAGACGCACTGACCTTCACCGGTGAATACACTTACACTGACGTAGAAAGCGCTGGCGATGAACTGTTCGCTGAAGTGGCTTATGCCAGTGGTGCTATCGGTGCTTATGGTTCTGTAACTCTGGCGAACTTCGATGCTGACACTGCTAATGCTCCGTTGATCGAAGCTGGTGTATCTTATACCCAGGACAACGGCGTTAAGTATGCAGCTGACTATGACCTGCGCGCTGAAGAAACTGATGCTATCGACACAGCTGAAATCAACCGCTTCCGTCTGACCGCTGCTTACGCGTTCTAATTCAGATTCCTCTGAATGATGAAGTAGAGCCACCCTTCGGGGTGGCTTTTTTTATGGGTGCCAGTAAAAGACGTTGAACTTGGAAGGACGTAAGACATTGAAAGACGTGGTACAGGAAAGGACGTAAAACACTAAAAGACGCACAAGATGAAAAGACGATTGACATGAAGTGACGAAAAATCTCTACACTGACTCACAGCTCACAGCTCACAGCTCACAGCTCACAGCTCACAGCTCACAGCTCACAGCTCACAGCTCACAGCTCACAGCTTTAAACTCCCAAAACCTCCGCGCCAATCCGTTCCCGAAACCACCCCAATGCTTTCCCGGTTACTCCGGTTCGCCAGGCAATTACCGCCTCTGACGGCGGGTTCGTCTCACTCAGCTTCACTTGCACCAGGGCGCCACTGTCCAGTTCTGACTGAATGCGGTGGCGGGGCAGATAGCCGACACCCAGGCCAGCCAGTTGCGCTTCGATTTTATCGCGCATGGTAGGTACGGTGATCAGTCTGTTCTGGCGCGTCCAGCCGATGGTGCGTGGGGCCATCAGTTTACTGGAATCCCGTACGACGATGGTTGGGTAGGCTTCAATTTGTTCATGAGTCCAATCGCAGGCATTGCTGGCCAGGGGGTGATTCTTCGCGACGGCGAACACCATGCTCATCTCACCAAAGCGGCTGGTCTCGTAGCCATCGATTTTGGGGTCCAGTAGGTCGGTCGACAGTATCAGATCGGCGTCGCCGTTGATCAGCATTTCCCAGGTGCCAGAGAGTGATCCGTGAACCAGATGCACCTTGATGTATGGGTGTGCTTCGTTGAATTCATGCACCAGTGGGTAGAGTCGCGCCGGTTCGAAGACGGTATCGACACCGATGCGCAGCTCGGGTTCCCAGCCGCTGGCGATTTTCTTGGCCGAGCTGGCAAGGTTGTCGATATCGCGCAGGATGCCGCGGCCTTCTTCCAGGATCAGCCGGGCTGCGGGTGTCATTTTTGCACGGTGACCACTGCGATCGAAGAGGTCTATGCCAAGGTCCTGTTCAACCTTTTGCACGGTATACGTCAGCGCGGAAGGCACTTTATGCAGGGCTTCGGCGGCGGCGGCAAAGCTGCCACGCTGGTCGATTGCATCCAGTGCGCGCAGCAGGTCCAGTGAAAGGGGGTTGTGGGCCATAAAGGTTCAGTTTTTTTGAAATGTAGAGGCAATATATTCCGCTTACGGGCCACCCTGCAACTGCCTAGACTGGTCGGTACCAGAAATCGATCAAACAGCAGACCAGGAGGTGCTCTCATGACAACATTACGCAGCGTTCGGCAGGTGGCCAAAGGGTTACCGACGTCGGATGGCGCCGGGGTAAAGCTGACCCGGGTCATCGGAAACCAGTTCGTGAAGAATCTGGACCCCTTTCTGATGCTCGACGAGTTCAAATCGGACGATAAGGCCGACTACATGGCGGGCTTTCCCATGCATCCGCACCGTGGTTTTGAGACCGTTACCTATATGCTCAAGGGCGCGTTTCGGCATGGCGACAATCAGGGCAACACCGGGTACCTGGCTCCTGGCTCCATTCAATGGATGACCGCCGGCCGCGGCATTGTGCACGAAGAGATGCCCAACCAGGAAGATGGCCCGGTATGGGGCTTTCAGCTCTGGGTCAACCTGCCGGCCAAGCACAAGATGACTGCGCCCCGCTACCAGGATATTCGTCCCGAGCAGGTGCCCGAGGTCGAGCTGGAAAACGGTAAGGTCAAGGTACTGGTGGGTAATTTCCAAGGGGTGATTGGCCCGGTTGAAGACGTGGTGACCGACCCGCTGTATCTGGATTTTCACTTGAATGAAGGTGCCACCCAGCGCATTGATATTCCAGGTAACAAATCGGCTTTTGTATACGTCTACCAGGGATCTGCGCAGATTGGCACAACCGAACTGCCCGAGCGGCATCTGGGTATTCTGGGGGATGGTGAAGGGCTTGAAGTGACGTCAACCGCCGCCGATACCCGCCTGCTCGTGGTCGCGGGTGACCCTATACAGGAACCCGTTGTGCAGTATGGGCCCTTTGTCATGAACACCGTCGATGAAGTGCAGCAGGCGATTGTCGATTTCAACGAAGGACGGTTTTGAGGGGCAGAGCTACGAGCTCAGAGCTGCGAGCTTTGAGCTAAAAACTAACAGCTCGAAGCTCGAAGCTTGCAGCTCAAAACCTATCGAAAATGCTTCAGAGCGAGCGCAATAACCCCTTTCCCGGTCATGTCTTCTGACCAGGAGTAGGGTTCAATCTGTGAACGCCCGATCAGCTCGGGTACCAGGGCTTCGTTAATGCCTTCGTGAATGCCGGGTTCCATCAGGGCGTAGGCTCTCACGCCGGGCCCGGTGACGACGATGCGTTCCGGGCTCATCAGTGCCAGAATGTTGGCTATGCCATACCCGAGTACCTTTCCTGCCTGGTGAAACAAGTCGACCGCATAGGTGTGCTTCTGATGTCCAAGCTCGGTTAGCCTTTGCATCTGTTTTTCTGATGGGTGGCGCCGGTCTGTCGCCGGAAGGTCCATTACCGCGCTGGCGTCGCGATACAGTGCATAGTCGCTTACGTAAGCTTCAATGCACCCCCGTTTGCCGCAGGCACACTGGGGGCCTTCATGGCTGTATTTGGTGTGGCCAAACTCCGCCGCAGCGCCGAAATGACCACTGTACAGGCTGCCATTCACAACCAGGCCGCCGCCAACGCCGTAACCAATCATGATCACGACGAAGTTATTGCACTGGCTGTATTCGGGGTGCTTTTGAATGGCGTAGGCAATGCTGTTGGCGTCGTTGGCCAGTTCTACCGGGCATTCAAAGGCGTTTTCCAGGGCGTGCGTCAGATTGACGTTCTTAATGTTCAGTGCCGGGCTCCAGACGACGTCGCCCTTGTGTACATCAACAAACCCCTGAATGGCGATGCCCACGCTGACCAGTCGGGCGGCGTGATCCGGGTGTTGGTCCAGGAACCGTTTGGCCTGCTCGACCAGCATCTCATTCAGTGAGGCTTGGTCATGACGCTGGGTCTTCTGCACCACCACGGTCTCGTGTGCAATGTTACCCTTCAAGTCGCCGAGCATCAGTCGCACTTCATTGATCGACAGTTTGATGCCCAATACCGAGGCGTGGGTGGGGTCCAGGTCGATCAGCACGCGCGGACGCCCTCGGCCCCCTTTGACCTCGGGCCCTTTTACTTCCTGAATGATGGCAGCTTCCGACAATTCAGAGGTAATGGCGGTTACGGTTGCCGGACTAAGGCGGGTGATCTGACCAATGTCGACCCGGGCCAGTGGACCAAACACGCGCAGGGTGTTGATGATGTCTATCCGGTTGTCCGCTCGAATTTGTTCGGTGTCGTTTTTCTTCATGCTAGGGGAACTTACTGAATAGAATCATGTTTTCAGTGTAAACCGGGGGTCTTTTCCAGTCGACTCTAAAATTATATCTACGCTGCAATGCGAGATTTGAGCCTCGGTTGTTGACTTGTATCGGTGTTTGTTCGGTACACCGACAAACTTCATTAAGGCCGGTTTGTGCCGTCTCCCCTGTGTCTTGTGAATTCAATTAGCGTGAAGCGGCGGCGATTGCGTCTACAAAAATACTTTTACTGGTAAAATAAATTGGGTGGTATGTGCCGTTTTCTGGGTGTAAAGCATACGACCATTGTCAATATTTGGCTGATTTCATTGACTTTGTCTATTTTGCGATCAAGAATAACTTTGGGTATAAAAATAAAGCTGGGCACAGTCCTGGCCGCCCGCTACTTACAATAACAATATGGTCCCGAATCAGGAGTTATAACAATGAGAAAAGTACTGATCGCTGCCGCTTTATCCGCCTGTACCGCGGTTCCTGCTGTAACTATGGCACATGACCTAACCGTCGGTGTGTCCTGGTCCAACTTTCAAGAGGAGCGCTGGAAAACCGATGAAACGGCTATTATTGCTGCCCTCGAAAAGCTGGGTGTTGAATACATCTCTGCCGATGCCCAATCGTCTGCTTCAAAGCAACTGACCGATATCGAGAGCCTGATCGCCAACGGTGCGGATGCATTGATTGTGCTCGCTCAGGACGCCAGCGCGATCGGCCCTGCCATTGAGGCGGCCGCCAACGAAGGCATTCCGGTAGTCGGTTATGACCGGCTGATCGAGCATCCCGATGCGTTTTATTTAACCTTCGACAATAAAGAAGTCGGTCGAATGCAGGCTCGCGCCGTGCTTGAAGCCCAGCCTGATGGTAATTACGTTTTCATCAAAGGCTCGCCAGCCGACCCCAATGCCGATTTCCTGCATGCCGGGCAGTTGGAAGTGCTTGCATCGGCCATGAACTCCGGAGCCATAGAGAACGTAGGAGAGGCTTACACCGATGCCTGGTTGCCAGCCAATGCACAACGCAACATGGAGCAGATTCTTACCGCCAATAACAACGAAGTGGATGCCGTTGTTGCCTCAAACGATGGTACGGCTGGCGGTGTAGTTGCTGCGCTGTCTGCACAGGGTATGGACGGTGTTGTTCCCGTTTCCGGGCAGGATGGTGATCACGCTGCATTGAACCGCATCGCGCTCGGTGTGCAAACCGTATCAGTGTGGAAAGACTCTCGCGAGCTGGGTAAGGCGGCTGCCAATATTGCCTTCCTGATGGCCAATGGAGCTGAAATTGATGAAATTCCCGGTGCGGGCGTGTTTAGCGACGGACCCCGGGGCGTGTCGATGAACTCCATCTTCCTGAAGCCATTGCCAATCACTGAAGATAATCTCGATGTGGTGATCGATGCCGGTTGGGTTACGAAAGAGACGGTATGCCAGGGCGTGCCCGCCGGACGAGTTTCCGTTTGCAATTAAAGTAATTCACGTTTCGGAATTCACCTAGCAGAATAGCGGCGGGTGCCGGGTGTGCTCCTGAGGGGGAGTCCGCAGCAAGGATGCTGCGGTCTAGGCTCCATGGATGGATCTACGCCGACCCCACAGGGGCATACCCGGTGCCCGGCGCGGGCCAATGCCTCCCAGGCAACCCGAACTCCGAAGCTTGAGTTGTAATTCAAGGCGCCGGAGGCGAAAGCCTCTGACTGCTTTCTGAATACATGGCAAATGGAGCCTCGTGACATGGTTGAGACTTCGGTCAACCCATTTAAAAAACTATTGGAAGCCACCGAGGTAGATACCCGCATATTGGGAATGGTTGCGGTATTGGGCCTGCTCTGGCTGGGGTTTGGCATCGCCACGGATGGCGCCTTTTTAACCCCGCGTAACCTCTGGAACCTCAGTGTCCAGACCTCGTCCATTGCGGTGATGGCAACCGGCATGGTGCTGGTCATCGTGACCCGGAACATAGACCTGTCGGTCGGGTCTCTGTTGGGGTTTACCGGCATGATCATCGCTGTGACGCAGGCCGAATGGCTGCCCGCTCTGTGGGGTTATGATCATTCGATGACCTGGGTAACTGCATTGCTGGTAGGTATGGTTGTCGGCGCGCTGGCGGGTGCCCTGCAGGGGTTTGTCATCGCTTACATGGGTGTGCCGGCTTTTATCGTGACGCTCGGCGGGCTGTTGGCTTGGCGAGGGGCGGCCTGGTGGGTCACCTCGGGTCGTACGGTAGCGCCGATGGATTCAACCTTTCAGATCATGGGGGGCGGGCCGTCCGGCTCTATCGGTGAACTGGCCACCTGGTTAATTTCAGGTGCGATCTGCCTGATGATTGTCGCCGCTTTTTTACGGGGCCGGCATCTGCGCCGCTTGCATCAGTTTCCACTGCGCCCGGTTTGGGCCGAGTTCGTGTTGGCGGGGTTTTACTGTACCGGCGTAATGGGGGCTGCAGCGATTGCGAATGCTTACCCCTGGCCCTCCCGTATTGCCGAGCGCTATGCACAGGCTGAAGGCATTCCCATTCCTGAAGGAGGCCTGGTGATCGCTCACGGGTTTGCCGTGCCGGTATTGATCGCTGTATTCGTAGCCGTGGTGATGTCGTTTATAGCAACACGAACCCGGTTCGGGCGTTACGTCTTTGCCATTGGCGGCAATCCGGAAGCGGCTGAGTTGGCTGGGGTAAATACCCGCAAAGTGATACTGCTCGTATTCACCATTATGGGCATTCTCGCTGCCATCGGCGCGGCCATTTCCACGGCCCGGCTGAACGCCGCCACCAATGCGCAGGGCACGCTGGATGAACTCTATGTTATCGCCGCCGCTGTGATTGGTGGTACATCGCTGGCGGGGGGGGTTGGCAAGGTTGCTGGTGCTATTTTGGGGGCGCTGGTGATGCAGTCGCTGCAAAGCGGAATGGTTCTGGTGGGTATTGATACGCCTTTGCAAAATATGATTGTTGGTGTGGTATTGGTCATTGCCGTCTGGGTCGACACCCTCTATCGCAAAAGGAGCTCGTTATGACGGATAACCAGCAACCCCTGGTCGATATGCGCAACATCTCGATCTCGTTCGGGGGTATCAGAGCCGTGGATGACGTATCCATCGATCTGTATCCCGGTGAGGTTGTTGGGCTGCTGGGGCATAACGGCGCCGGCAAATCGACCCTGATCAAAATCCTCTCCGGGGCTTATCCGATGGACGCCGGTGACATTTTTGTAGATGGTGAGCCGGTCACCATCAACAACCCCAGAGATGCCAAAGACCTTGGCATCGAGACTATTTATCAGACGCTTGCACTGGCCGATAACGTCGATGCCGCTGCCAATCTGTTTCTGGGTCGTGAGCTGCAGACGCGCTGGGGTACGCTGGATGACGCCGCGATGGAGAGTGCATGCCGGCAAGTGATGGGCAGGTTGAACCCTAACTTCCAGCGCTTCAAGGACCCGGTCAAATCCCTGTCCGGTGGGCAGCGACAGTCCGTCGCTATTGCTCGGGCCTTGTATTTCAATGCTCGCATTCTGATTATGGATGAGCCGACGGCGGCGCTGGGTCCGCAGGAAACGGCTCAGGTGGCGGAGTTAATCAGGCACCTGAAATCCGAAGGCATTGGTATCTTTTTGATTTCCCATGACATACATGATGTTTTTGATCTCTCGGATCGGGTCAATGTCATGAAGAACGGCAAGCTGGTGGGGTCCGCCCCGGTCGATGTGGTGACCAAGGATGAAGTGCTGGGCATGATCATTCTTGGCAAATGCCCGCCTCAGGTAAGACCAGGCCCGGGCGCGGTGGCGACAGACACGTCAGTAGAGGCTGTCGTTTCGGGGGGTGGGTAGTAATAAGCTGTGAGCTTCGAGCTTCGAGCTTTGAGTAAAGGCATTAACTCACAGCTCGCCGCTAATAGCTCGAAGCTTTCCCTCACTCCCTATAAAACACGGCAGACGCCCACAAACTTTCCCAAACGGCACCGGTTTCTTCAGCAACATCAGCCGGAGGTTCTTGCATGTGCACGCTGCTGACCAGATAGGCGGTATTTTCCCGAAAAGGAATGCTGATCTGGCCGCTCTCATCGGTAGTCAGCCGGAGTTCTTCGGCCTCTTCATTGCCTGATTTCATAAACACACGGGCCAGCACACCAGCCGATGGCTCGTCGTTCAGAAAAAGCGTTGCGGTCAGTGGTGCTTGTTCGTTGGTGGTGTAGGGGTTGTCTTCCAGGCGCCATTCCAGCGGGTAGCCAATCAACCTGTCTTCGCCTTGCGCATTGCCGGTACCGATGTAGGACTTTGCAAAGCGTCTGAACACTTCAGTAAAGCCACGCTCTGGCAAACCACGGTCTTCATGAGCCTTACGCACCCAGTCGAGCCCGTCGAGCGTTAGGAAATTGTCGAAAACCGCCGGGTCGTCGTAGATGAGTTCGGTGTAGGTTGATTCGTAGGTCAGGGTAGTTAGCCCATCGCTATCGACGGCCTGTGCGGCGGCAGGCCGTGCGCCGAGGCGAGCGCTGATGGGGCGTTCCCGGCCGTTGTGGTGCAATTCGAAGCGAACAAAGCGATTGGGGAAGAAAGCATAGGTATCGCCCTTGAAGTTTTCGCCGACTTTGATGTCGGCCTGCACGGTCTTGTTGATGTCGATGCGATACTGGAGTGGCTCTAACCAGAATTCATGGGCATTGGCCAGGTTGCCCAGGGTTAGGCCGAGCAGGGTGGTGAAGGCAAGGCGTAACAGGCGGTGTGTTGCGGTTATCTGGGTCATGAAGGGGCTCTGTATGGCTGAATGGAAAGCATACTGAGACTACGTCGGCGAGGCCAGTACAGATGCCGGCCGAGTTTGGGGTGGGGTAGTTCGCGTAATCTCCAGACACAAAAAAACCGGCGTAAAGCCGGTTTTTTAACGTCAGGTACCGCTGAAGGCCGATTAAGCGGCTTTCAGGGCCTTTACGCGGGCGTTCAGGCGGCTGATGGTGCGAGCAGCCTTGTTCTTGCTGATGATGCCTTTACGGGCCATGCCATCAACAACCGGTTGAGCGGTGGTGAGTGCTTTGGTCGCCTGGTCGTAGTCTTTAGCTTCGATTTGAGCAACAACCTTTTTCAGGTAGGTACGAACCATGGAACGCAGGCTTGCGTTGTGCGCGCGACGCTTCACTGCCTGACGAGCACGTTTTTTAGAACCAGCAGAGTTTGCCACGGGCAGCTCCTTAATAGTCGGTTACTGGGATTTGGAGTCAAATTTGAGGGGCGCGATTCTAGGTTTTTGAACCCGACCTGTCAATGGCTGATTGGCTGTAAGTGCCTCTGTGTTGCATAGGTGGTTGTTCCGGTTAGGTTGAATTGGGAGGTGGGAGGTCGCGCTGGCCACCGGGTAGGCTTATCCGGGGCCGGCGTGAACCCCTCCATGGGGCCTAGATCGCAGCATCCTTGCTGCGAACTTCCCCGGATAAGCCTACCCGGCAGCCATCACTTACTATGGAGTTGTTTCGAACTTACTGCAAAAGGCTACAAGCACCTAAAAAGACGCAAGACCCATTTTCCAGTATCCGGTAGACTGACGCCCATTCTTGAACTGCCTACTGGCCTTTATTTGCACTCATGACGACGCCTACACCAACAGAGCCTGATTTGCCAAAACAGCCAGCCGTTGCTGGTCGCAAGACCCGAGGTATTTTGGGTAACTCCGTTATAGTGGGCGGGGCTACGGGCTTGTCCCGTGTACTCGGGTTGGTTCGGGATACGGTCTTTGCCGTGCTCTTTGGTACGGGCGGGGCGATGGACGCCTTCTTTGTTGCCTTTAAGATCCCCAACTTTCTGCGGCGTCTGTTTGCTGAGGGGGCGTTTAATCAGGCGTTTATTCCGGTGCTAGCCTCCGTGCGCGAAGCGGAAGGGGATAACGGCGTGCGCCGCCTTGTTGCGGCGACGCAGTGGACACTGGGGTCGGTGGTTGGCTTTATTACGGTGGTTGCCATGCTTGGGTCTCCATTGGTGGCCTGGGTGTTTGCGCCGGGGTTTCATGACGATGGGGTTAAGCTGGATCAGACGGCCGATTTTCTGCGGCTGACCTTTCCTTATTTGTGGTTTATTGCGCTGACGGCCCTGGGTCAGTCGGTGCTGAATACCTACGGTCGTTTTGCGGCGCCTGCCGTGACGCCGGTGATCCTGAATCTCTGCCTGATTGGCTCGGCTTTCTGGCTGACGCCTCAGTTTGATGTACCCATGACCGGTCTGGCCTGGGGCGTGATGCTGGCGGGCTTGCTGCAGTGGTTATGGCTGTGGCCGTCGCTGATTTCCGTTGGCGTCTGGCAACCACTTCGGTTTGGCTGGCACCCTGGGGTGCGGCGGATTGGTGTGCTGATGATTCCCGCCCTGTTTGGGGTGTCTGTCAGCCAGATAAACCTGCTGTTGGATACTGTGCTGGCTTCGTTGCTTCAAGATGGTTCAGTGGGCTGGTTGTATTACTCGGATCGCTTGTCGGAGCTGCCACTCGGGGTCATAGGCATTGCCATTGCCACGGTGTTGTTGCCGAAGCTGTCGCACAGTGCGGCGACGTCTGATCACCAGTCCTTTAAACGGACGCTGGGCTGGGCGATTCGGGTGGTGTTGCTGATCGGGCTGCCAGCCATGGCCGCTCTGCTGGTGCTTGCCGGGCCGCTGCTGACCACCTTGTTTCAGTACAAAGCCTTTACCGTATTCGATGTGCAGCAGAGCAGCGCGAGCCTGATGGCCTATGCGCTGGGGTTACCTGCTTTCATGCTGATCAAGATTCTGGCACCGGCCTTTTTTAGTCGGCAGAACACCCGAACGCCGGTCAAGATTGGTATTTGGGCGATGGCTTTGAACATGGTGTTCAATCTGATTCTTATTGTGCCGCTGGCCCATGTTGGGCTGGCGCTGGCCACCTCGTTGTCGGCCTGGATCAACGCCGGTCTGCTGGCCATTACCCTGCACCGTCAGGGGGATTTGCCCGGTGTTGAACTGTGGCGAGGCTCGGTGGTGCGCGCCCTGGCGGCCTCTGTGGCGATGGCACTGGTGTTGTGTTTGCTGCTCGGCTGGCCGCTGCTTGACTACCCGGAGGCCGTCTTCGGTCGGGTGTGGCGTACGGGGTCGCTGGTGGTTACCGGGCTGGTCAGTTACAGCCTGTTCTGGTTCCTGCTCGGGGGGCGGTTGCGTGAGGTGCGCCACTGAGTCCTTTTTCAGCGAGGCTCGCACGGGCAATTATTCAGAGGCTCCTTAAAGACGGGCGCGACGGTTTTTTGTATACTCCGCGGCCTTGTTTTGTCCCTGGTTCGTTTTATGCACATTAGCCGCAGTCCCTACCGCCTGGGTCAGCCCAGCGCCGTTACCATTGGCAGTTTCGATGGCGTGCACCTCGGGCATCAGCATCTGATTGCTGAGGTGCTGCGGGAGGCGAAGCAACGCGGGCTGACCTCGACCGTCGTTACCTTTGAGCCCCAGCCGCGCGAGTTCTTCGACCCCGAGGGTGCGCCCGCCAGGTTGTCGTCTTTGACCGATAAGGTGCGTCGGTTCCGAGAACTCGGTGTTGAACAGTTGGTTGTGTTGCCGTTCGACCGGCGCTTGCGTGCCATGTCCGCTGCCGGCTTTGTCGAACAGATACTGCAGGAAGGGCTGCAGGCACGCTGGGTACAGGTGGGTGATGACTTCCGCTTCGGTAACGACCGTAAGGGTGATGCTGCTTTTTTGCGTCAGTACGACTTCGACGTAGCTGAGATGCCTTCACAGCGCATCAATGGCCAGCGGGTGAGCAGTACGGCCATCCGGTCGCTGTTGGGTGACGGTGACTTGCGCGAGGCGGCCGCCATGCTGGGCGAACCCTATACCCTGAGCGGCCGAGTGATTTACGGTCGCCAACTGGGCCGAACCCTGGGTGTGCCTACTGCCAATATGCTACTGGCTCATCCTAAATTGGCGATGGCTGGGGTTTATGTTGCGCAGACCCGCCTCAATAATGAGTGGGTGCATGGCGTTGCCAACCTGGGCCCCAAGCCGTCGGTGAATGATCCGAGGTACTGGCTGGAAACGCACCTGTTCGATGTTAGCCCGGATCTTTACGGCCAGCGGCTCGATGTGCAGCTTCTGCACAGGCTGCGGGGTATAGAAAGATTTGATACGCTTGACGCCCTGAAACACCAGATTCATGCAGATATCCAGGCCGCTCGTGCCTGGTTTTCCCCATTAAACGGAAGTGATCGAGCTCCATGACAGACTATAAAGCGACTCTGAACCTGCCGCATACGGATTTCCCGATGCGCGGTAACCTGGCCAAGCGTGAGCCGGAAATGCTGGCCCACTGGGAAAAGAACGGCATTTACCAGCGAATTCGCGAAGCCAGTGCGGGTCGCCCCAAGTTCATTTTGCATGATGGCCCTCCGTACGCGAATGGGAACCTGCACCTTGGGCACGCTGTGAACAAGATGCTTAAGGACATCATCATCAAGTCGAAAAACTTCATCGGCTACGATGCTCCCTATGTGCCGGGCTGGGATTGCCATGGTCTGCCGATCGAGCACAAGGTTGAGACCATGATCGGCCGCGCCGGCGACAAGGTCGATTTCAAAACCTTTCGTGCCAAATGCCGCGAGTTTGCGCTGGGCCAGATCGACGGTCAGCGCAAAGAATTCATTCGCATGGGTATTTTCGGCAGCTGGGACAAGCCCTATCTGACGCTCGACCACCAAACCGAAGCCGACATCATTCGTGCCCTGGGCAAAATTGCTGAAAGCGGTCACCTGGTGCGGGGTTTCAAGCCGGTATACTGGAGTGTTGTCGGCGGCTCTGCGCTGGCCGAAGCAGAAGTGGAATACCACGACAAAACGTCGTTCAGTATCGATGTGCGCTACGCCGCTCAGGATGAAGCCAAGGTACTGTCGGCCTTTGGTACTGAGGCGGGTAAAGGTGAAGTGTCGGCCGTTATCTGGACGACAACTCCCTGGACGCTGCCTGCCTCTCAGGCGATTTCCGTAGGCCCTGCGCTCGACTACGTTTTGGTGCAAACGCAATTTAACGGCGAACCGGCACGGCTGATTCTGGCTGAAGGTTTGCTCGAAGCCGTTGTGGCGCGCGCTGAGCTGGGTGATGTTGAGGTACTGGCGCGTGTTCCCGGTACGGCACTGGAAGGCCTGGTGTTTGACCACCCCTTCTACCAGCGCGATATCCCCATTCTGCTGGGCGACCACGTGACCCTCGACGCCGGTACCGGCTGTGTACACACCGCCCCCGACCACGGCATGGAAGACTTTGTCGTCTGTGGCAAATACGGCATCGAGACGCTGAACCCGCTAGACGACAAGGGTGTGTACCGCCCCAACGTCGAGTTGTTTGCTGGTGAGCATGTGTACAAGGTTGAACCGCATATCCTTGAGGTCTGTACTGAAAAAGGCCGGTTGCTGCACGAAGAAAAAATTCGTCACAGCTACGCTCATTGCTGGCGCACCAAGACGCCGCTGATCTACCGGGCGACACCACAGTGGTTCATCAGTATGGACAAAGAGGGCCTGCGCGCCAAAGCGATGGACGCCATTAAAGGCGTGCGTTGGGTGCCGGGCTGGGGGCAGAACCGCATTGAAGCCATGTTCGAGCAAAGCCCAGACTGGTGTATCTCGCGTCAGCGCACCTGGGGCGTACCGATTGCCTTTGTGACCCACATCGAAACCGGCGAGTTGCACCCGGAAACTCCGCGCCTGATTGAATCCGTGGCAGCCCGAGTTGAAAAAGACGGGATGGACGCCTGGTGGGATCTGGAACTGGCTGAGTTGCTCGGAGACGATGCCGTCAATTACGAGAAAGCGACCGATACACTGGATGTCTGGTTTGATTCGGGCGTGACGCACGACACCGTGCTGCGCAAGCGTGAAGAGCTGGGCCAGTACCCGGCCGATATGTACCTGGAAGGCTCGGATCAGCATCGCGGCTGGTTCCAGTCGTCGCTGAAGACCGCTGTCGCCATGAATGGCAGCGCACCCTACAAGCAAGTGCTTACTCACGGCTTCACCGTCGATGAGAAGGGCTACAAGATGTCCAAGTCGCTGGGCAATGGCATCGAGCCGCAAGAGGTTTTCGACTCTCTGGGGGCCGACATCCTGCGCCTGTGGGTGGCTTCGACCGACTACAGCGGCGACATGGCGATGTCGAAAGACATTCTGAACCGCTCGGCCGATGCGTACCGCCGTATCCGCAACACCTCCCGTTTCCTGATCTCCAACCTGGAGGGCTTCGACCCGGCTGAACACAGCGTGCACCAGGCTGACATGCTGGCGCTGGATCGCTGGGCTGTAGACCGCGCCTACCGTTTGCAGCAGGAGATATCCGACGCTTACGACAACTACCAGTTCGTGCAGGTGTACCAGAAGATTCATCACTTCTGCGTGCTCGACATGGGCGGTTTCTATCTCGACATCATTAAAGATCGTCAGTACACCACCCAGCCAGATTCCCTGGCCCGGCGCAGCTGCCAGACAGCCCTGTATCACGTACTGGAAGCCCTGGTGCGCTGGATCGCCCCGATTCTGAGCTTTACCGCCGATGAGCTGTGGCAGTTCATTCCGGGCAAGCGCAGCGTTTCAGTGTTCGAACACACCTGGTACGACGGCCTGCAACCGCTGGACGACGATGAGCCCATGGGCGTTGCCTTCTGGTCGGAAGTTCAGGCTGTTAAAGAAGGCGTGAATAAGGTGCTGGAACTGGCCCGTAACGAAGGCCGGGTAGGTGGCGCGCTGAAATCAGAAGTGACGCTCTACTGCGACGATGCCCTGAAGTCAGTGCTCGCCACCCTGGGTGATGAATTGCGGTTCGTCACGCTGACCAGCGCGGTTACCCTGGCAAACCTGGCGGATGCGCCAGAAACGGCCCACGCCACCGAGCTTGAAGGGCTGAAAGTCAGTGTTGCTGCTTCAGAACAACCGAAATGTGGCCGATGCTGGCATCAGCGTCCGGATGTTGGTCAGCATGCCGCTCATCCTGAGCTGTGCGGCCGCTGTGTCGAGAACGTCGATGGTGACGGTGAAGTGCGCCACTTTGCGTAAGGGCTGGGCATGGCAATGAATGCAAGGATGAAACAATCGGTCTGGTTGCTGATTGCCGCTGTAGTAGTGGCGCTGGACCTGTGGACCAAGAGCCTGGCAACCCAGATGTTGCAATATGGTCGACCGGTCGAAATTCTGCCGGTTCTCGACTTTACCCTGCTGCACAACCGGGGTGCGGCCTTCAGCTTTCTGAGCTCGGCAGGTGGCTGGCAGCGCTGGGTGTTCACCATCATCGCTTTGGCCGTCAGCATCGTATTAATGGTCTGGACAGTACAGTTGAAGCCCCATGAGCGCTGGCTGTCGGTGACGTTGCCGTTGATTCTGGGCGGCGCCCTGGGCAACCTGCATGACCGGCTGACGCTGGGCTATGTGGTCGATTTTGTTCATTTTCACTGGCAGGGCCGCTATTTCCCAGCCTTTAATATCGCCGATGCTGCCATAACCGTCGGCGCCATTATGATGATCATCGACGCGCTCTGGCTCCAGCCCCGGCGAAATTCAGCTTCTGGTCAGTCGTAACGTTGCTGCACTCCTCTTTCGTACAGGTAGTCAATTATGCAGATTCAGGAAAACTCGACCGTTACCTTGCACTTTGCCTTGCATCTGGACAGCGGCGAGCAAGTCGACAGCACCTTTGATCGCCGCCCGGCCACCCTGACCATTGGTGATGGGAACCTGCCGGAAGGGTTCGAGCGCCACTTGATGGGGTTGAGCGCAGGCGACCGGCGCAAGGTCCAGGTGCCGCCGCAAGATGCCTTCGGCCAGCACAACCCGCAGAATATCCAGCAATTCAAGCGTGACCGCTTTGCCCAGTCTGAGCCACTGGAAGTGGGCATGGTGATGTCGTTTGAAGATGCCGGCAAGAATGAACTGCCCGGTGTCGTAGCTACACTGGACGACGAATTCGTTGAAGTCGACTTCAACCACCCGCTGGCGGGTAAAACACTGGATTTTGAAGTCGAGATAATCGAGGTGAAAGGGGCGACCGATGGACATTAAGCTGGCCAACCCACGTGGCTTCTGTGCCGGCGTGGACCGCGCCATCGACATCGTGAACCGGGCGCTGGAGCTGTATGGCTCCCCCCTCTACGTGCGCCATGAAGTCGTACACAACAAATTTGTGGTCGATGACCTGCGTAACCGCGGCGCCGTCTTTGTCGATGAACTGCACGAAGTACCCGACAACCAGTTGGTGATTTTCTCGGCCCACGGTGTCTCCCAGGCTGTGCGCCAGGAAGCCGATAAACGCGGCCTGAAAGTCTTTGACGCGACCTGTCCGCTGGTTACCAAGGTGCATCTGGAAGTCTCCCGATACAGCGCCGATGGTATGGAATGCATTCTGATTGGCCACAAGGGCCACCCGGAAGTGGAAGGCACCATGGGGCAGTATGACGCTGCCAATGGTGGCGCTATTTATCTGGTCGAAGACGAAAACGACGTGGCCCAGATGCAGGTTCGGGACGAAACGCGCCTGGCGTACGTCACCCAGACCACCCTGTCGATGGACGATACCGCTCGTATCATCGATGCCCTGCGAGCGCGCTTCCCGCACATTCAGGGCCCGCGCAAAGACGACATCTGCTACGCCACTCAAAACCGTCAGGATGCCGTGAAGACGCTGGCGCAGGATTGCGATGTGGTGCTGGTGGTCGGCTCACCCAATTCCTCAAACAGCAACCGGCTGCGTGAACTGGCCGAGCGCATGGGTTGTAAGGCCTACTTGCTCGATGACGCCTCCCAGCTGGACCCCTCTTGGTTCGATGAATCCACCGTCATCGGTGTAACCGCAGGCGCCTCCGCACCGGATATTCTGGTGAGCCAGGTGCTGGAAGGGTTGAAAGCACTGGGGGCCACCGCGCCGGTTGAGCTGGATGGCATTCCCGAGAACATCACCTTCTCCATTCCCCGGGAGTTACGGGTCAAACAACTGGGTTGACGCCCTGACAGCCCGAATCATGTTCGTCGCTCGCAAAGGGCGGCGAATGGCGGTCGAAAACGTCAGTCAAAAGTATGAACCCGTTGGCATTCTCCACGCCTGCCCAGCCACTTATCCTGCCGCTTGAACCGTCTGTCGGGTATGATGAGCCGTCGTTTACAAACCCATTAAGCTACGTTTCATATACCTGTGGATTCTTCTATGAGCAGTCAGAAGGGCTTTACCTTAATAGAACTGATGATTTCGCTGGGCATCCTGGCCATTCTGGCCACCATGGCGGTGCCCAGTTTCCAGCGGGTGATCGAAAATAATAGGGTCACTTCACAGGCCAATTCGCTGTTATCGGCGGTTCAAACAGCCCGTAGCGAGGCGGTCCGGCGCGGGGTGGCCGTGCGGTTCAGCGCGGCAGCCGGTGGTTTTGTCAACGGCTGGTGTGTTCATACCGGGGCAGCCTGCACCGCGGCAACCCAGATACGAGTGGGTGAAACGAACGCGGCCGTCACCTTCGGCGGCCCGACCGTGTTTGAATTTGATGCTCGCGGGCAGCGTTCACTACCCACCTTTGCAACCGAGGGAGCAGAGGCCTCCTTTACCTTGCAACCCAATGGCTGCACTACCGGTACGCCTAACCGCCAGAGATCTGTGCAGGTAGGGATCGGTGGGCGTTCAGTTGTGGTACGGGGGGCCTGTGCATGAAACCCACCAATACCATTCCGAATACGAAACAGTTGGGTGTGGCCACCCACCAGGGCGGGATCGGCCTCGTTGAAGTTCTGATCGCAGTATTGATTCTGGCCATCGGTCTGCTGGGTCTGGCCTCCATGCAAACCAATGGCATGCGCATGACCAATGGCTCAATGAGCCGCAGTCAGGCCGTGTTTCTGGCTAACGACATCGTAGAGCGTGCGCGTGCAAATCGCGACAATCGGGAGGATTATGCCCTCGCACCTAATGCGGTTGGCAATGTGGGTGCCTGCAATCTGGCGCTTGCTTATGACGCGACTCTAACCGTCGCGCAGAACGACATGGCTGAGTGGTTGAACAGCCTCGCCTGTTTACTGCCGGAAGCTGACGCCAGTATTGCGTTCGTCACTGCAAGCAACCGGATGACGGTAACGGTCGATTGGAACCGCAGTGCAGGCAACGTAGAAAACCGCGTGATGGTGAGGACGCAGCTATGAACAGACCATTCCAACCGCGTCCTAAAAGTAAGCAACGTGGGTTGTCGCTGGTTGAGTTGATGATTGCTCTGGTATTGGGCTTGGTGTTGTCTGCCGGGGTGTTTCAGGTATTCACTAACTCCAGTCAGACGTATCAGTTGAGCGACAGCCTGTCGAACATGCAGGAAAACGTGCGATTTGCAGTCGGTCGTTTGCAGTATGAGACCCGTATGGCCGGTTACAAGGGGTGTTTGATAGGGCAGCCATTCAATAACCTCGATACCGGAGGAACGGGCTACGACGCATCCATCTACGGTGGGCAACCCGTTGCTGGCTGGGAAGCGGCGGGTACTGACTTAGAGGATGAATACACCAACGATGACTTTGCCAGTGCCGCAAACTTAACCCAAGCCTCTGCCGGTGCACTGCTACCCGCTGCTTTGAACGGCAGTGTTCTACCCGGCTCTGACGTAATTGTGGTGAATAACGCCTCGGTTGCGAACGTTACGCTGACGGGCAATCCGGGCGCAAACGCCAATACCATAGTGACTGCCGGAAACACCGGAATCCCGGCTGGAAAGATCATTATGGCGGTGACCAGTGACTGTTCAGGCGGCGATATCTTTCAAAAAACCAATGCGGCTAATTCTGTGTCACTCACCAAAGGAAGTGGTCAGGATCCCGGCAATCAAACGCCGGTGAATAATGGATTTAACGCGACATACGACGATCAGGCAACCATCTATGAGTTCACCAGCACCGCCTTTTTCATCGGCACTGGCGTATCGGGTGACCCTTCACTCTTTATGCGTCGACTGGATGCGGGTGACCCATTTGGCAATGTTGAGCTGGTGGAAGGGGTTGAAAACATGCAGGTACTGTATGGTGTCACCAACCCCGGGGGTGAGACGGTGGTGAATTACGTATCGGCTGACACAGTTGCCGACTGGGCCGATGTTGCCAGCGTGCGTATAGCCTTGTTGTTGCGCAGTGATGACGGCGTACAGGACGGTGGCCGGGAGGCAGGAGAGGCCCCGGTTGCCCGTGTTTATAACCTGCTCGGGACTCAGATAACGACCGAAGCAGATGATCGCGCCCGTATGGTGGGTAACCTGACCGTCGGCATTCGCAACCGGCTGGAGTAGATGACAATGAATTCCATACCGTTGAGGACATCTGTGCAGATCAATGCTGGCAAAGAGCAAACAGGCAGCGCACTGGTCATTTCACTGATCATGCTGTTGATCATCAGTTTGCTCGCGATTGGTGGCTTGCGCAGCACTATTCTCCAGGAACGTATGTCCGCCAATTTGCATGACCGGGAACTGGCATTTCAGGCAGCGGAAGCCGCACTCAGAGCCGGTGAGCGGTTTTTGGTCACTACCCCGCCAAATACCATCACCAACTCTAATGGGCTCTACGAGATTAATAATGCGGCTGCACCCGATTGGCTTGGGCCTGCAGCATCCGTTGCGGCGACGGGTGCGTTCGAACTGACCCCAGAACTGGCTTCAGTGGCCCGGCAACCGCAATACTTTATTGAGCGAATTGGCATAACACCACCGGGTACGGAAACGGAAATTGGAACGGCAAAACCACCGGTTTCCTTTTACCGAATAACCGCGCGTGGCTTTGGTGGTACCGACGATTCGGTTGTAGTGGTTAGTAGTGTCTTTCGCAATCAGTAGTAGCCACATTTCAGATTTCACAGCTTGGGGAGAACGGTACCCCGGGCACGCAGAGGGTTAGCACTATGAACGTTTCAATGCTGTCTTCATCATTTCCGAAAACCTCGGGTCTGCTGCAAGGCTTGGCTGTTGGGTTTGTCTGCGCGACGGCGTCCAGCATGGCGCAAGCCGATATTGCTCAAGAGCCCTTGTTTCTTGGGGGCGGTGGGATTCCTGGCAATATGCTGCTGGTGCCCTCTGTTGAGTGGCCGACGATTGAAAGTGTCGCTAACCTGACGAACACCTATACCTCCGCTACGGAGTTTGCGGGGTATTTTGATCCGGGCAAGTGCTACGTATATGTCTACAGCGCAACTGAGTCAGAACGGTATTTTCGCCCCAACAGCCTGACTGGGGACCGGCAGTGTACCGGCAGCGGGGAATGGAGCGGCAACTACCTGAACTGGGCGACTACCCAGACCATTGACCCATTTCGGAAAATTCTTACTGGGGGACTTCGGGTTAAGGATACCGAAACGGAAACCTGGCTAGAGAAAGCGCGGCATCCAGGCCAGGGTGGAGGCTTCCCAACCCGCGACCTGACCGATGATGATGAAATTGAGGGCGCAACACCGTTTAGTTCAGATCGAATTCGGGTCCGGATCAGTGGACTCGGCACTGAGATGCGGTTCAGCTTGAACAACAATAACTTCAACAACAACCCTACGAATTATCGGCCAGGTGTTGATGACCCCTACGATAACCGGGGGTTTGAAATGTCGGTACGGGTCAGCGTCTGTGATGACTCCGTCGGCGTCGAAGAAAACTGCCGGCAATACGGTGACAACTGGAAACCGGAAGGCCTGATTCAGCAAAATGCCGAGTCCATCCGCTTCAGTGTGTTCGGTTACTTGAATGACAGCGACGTAGAACGTGACGGCGGTGTGTTGCGTGCGCGGCAGAAATACGTCGGGCCGCGCAAACTGGAGGCGGGCCAGGGGTATGTCGATAATGAGGCAACTGAATGGGACCCCGATACCGGTATCTTTGTACAGAACCCGGATTCAGACGACGCGGCCGACACCAGTGCCACCATCGTTAACAGCGGTGTTATTAACTATTTGAACAAGTTTGGTCAGTTGAATACAGGCAACAACAAGTCCATTGACCCAGTAAGTGAACTTTATTACACGGCGACACGCTACCTGAAAAATCTGGGCAATGTCAGCGCTTACACCAGCATGGGCGGGGCTAATGCCGCCACGCGCGATCAGTGGCGTGACGGCTTCCCGGTGATTACCGATTGGAATGACCCCATTCAGTATGCCTGTCAGGCCAACGTTTTTCTGGGTATTGGGGATGCCAACACCCACCGGGATAAAAATTTGCCTGGAAATACGGCTTTCAGGAATGATGAGCCCGCCATGCCGGCAGAAGTGGCTGCTGATACCAGTGTGAATGTGCGAACCCTGACCGCCCGTGTAGCGCAGTTGGAAGGGCTCGGAAACATTGGGGAGCAAAACAGCTTCAGTGGCCGGAATAATTCGGCCTATATCGCCGGTCTTGCCTGGGACAATCGAATCAATGACTTGCGCTCTGACCTGGCCGGTGTTCAATCTGCGTCAACCCACTGGGTAGATGTATTGGAAAACCGGGTACTGCTAGCGCCCAACCAGAACCAGTATTACCTGGCCACCAAATACGGTGGGTTCCGCATACCAGAAGACTTCGATCCCGCTGCGATCACAAGTCTTGAGCAAGACTGGTGGCACAGTAATGGCGATACACTAGCCGCCAACAACGGTACCAACTTTCTGAGGCCCGATAACTATTATCTGGCTGGTGAAGCCGACGCCATGATCGAGAGTCTGCGTGAAGCCTTTTCCAACATTGCGGAAGAGTTGCAGAGCTCTTCAGCGGCTGTGGCAGCCAACTCAACGCGTCTCGATACCGATACCGCCGTATTCCAGGGGTCATTTAACAGTCAGCGCTGGAGCGGTGAGTTGGCAGCATTCAAAATCCAGAATGATGGGCTTGTTGAAGCTGAGCCAGCCTGGGTGGCCAGTGAAGAACTGCCAACGGCCGCCAACCGGAATATTTTCACCATCGATCATTTGGTTGAGCAAACCGGTGGTGACGCGGATGGTGAATACCGCGCGTTTACTGGTACTGAGTTTTTGTGGGATAACCTAACGGACCTGCAAAAGGCCGCCTTGAGAGCGCAACCGGATGCCACGCTCTCAACCGTGGCTTTTGCTCAGGATCGTCTGAATTATCTGCGTGGTGATACCGCCGAAGAACAGACACAGGAAGATCAGAGTAAACCCTTCCGTCGTCGCGATACGTTGTTGGGAGATATCATCAACTCCAACCCGCAATTTTCGCACAATGCCAACTTTGGCTACGGTTCGCTGGGGAATATTGCCGCGTTTTCGAGCGTGGGTGCTACCAGCTACGCAACTTTCCGCACAAATACTGCCAGCAGATCCCCTATTGTCATGGTGGGTGCTAACGATGGCATGTTGCATGCCTTTGATGCCGATCCGGATGATGGCGGTGAAGAGTTGTTCGCGTTCGTGCCATCGAGTATCTACAACAACCTGTATCGGTTGACCCTGCCAGGCTACGCGCATCGCTATTATGTAGACGGCACCCCCCGTATTGCAGACGCCTGGATGGGCAGCGAGTGGGCAACGCTGGCGGTAGGAACCACAGGCGCGGGTGGCAAAAGCGTATTTGCGCTGGACGTAACCGATCCGGAAAACTTCACCGCTGACGACGTGTTGTGGGAGTTCTCTCACCCGAATATGGGCTATACCATTCAGCAACCGGCTGTCGTGGCCTTGCCTTCCGGTCAGTTTGGTGTCGTGGTTACCAGCGGCTATCACGATGACCCAGCGGTTGATCGTAGCGGTTACATCTGGATCTTGAATGTTAGCGATGGTTCCATAATTCGCACTATTGAGCTGGAAAACAGCGGTGAACTGGGCTCGGCATTGGTTGTTGACCTCACCAGCGACAGCGTAGCCGATCGCATCTATGTCGGTGATACCGAGGGCAAGCTGTGGCGGATTGATCTTGACGACACTGACCCGGACGCTTGGGACGCGCCGTCTGATCTGAAACCGAATGCCAATACGATTGACCCTCTGTTTGCCGAGCCGAACGGCCGGCCGATTACCGCCCAATTGACTTCGGCTTTCAATGAAAATAAAGAACACATGGTGTTTTTTGGTACCGGCAGTTTTATCCGGGTGGGTGAAAACATCGTCGACAACAATCCTCCGCTTGAACGCTTTTATGGCATTATCGACCGCGGGGAGCCGATCGATGACCTGGCTGACCTGCTTGAGCAGCGCATCGAGCTGGAAGGAACCTTTGGTGGTCCCGGTGGCCGTCGCTTCCGTGTCGTAAGCGATGAGGACATAGAAGAAAGTGACGAAGGCTGGTACTTGCCGCTGATCTGGGCTGCTTCTGAAGGCGGCTCGAACAGTACGACAGGTGAGCGAGTGGTAGCGCGTGCCATTGTTCGCGGTGATCGGGTTATTTTCCCAACACTGATTCCTGACGCTGACCCTTGTGCATTTGGGGGTAACAGCTGGCTGATGGAGCTTGAAATGGAAAATGGGGGCCGACTGAGCTACTCAGTGTTCGACCTGGATGAAGACGACGAGTTCAATGAAGACGACTTCGTTAACATCGGGACTGAAGATGACCCAATATGGGTGCCAACCTCTGGTTTTGACCCTGAGGTGGGGATCATCAACACGCCCGCCGTGATCACCGGCGTCGACCCGACCGGGTCAGGCGATGATGATGAAGTGAAGGTCATCAGTGGTAGCTCGGGCGACCTGATCTCGATACCCGAGGCCGGTACTCGATCAAGAGGTCGGCAGGCCTGGCAGCAATTGCGGTAGTAGCATTGAACGAATGCAGAGAAACCCTGAGCAAGACCAGGGTTTTTCTGCTTTAGATAGCAAATTTATTAGGGTAGTGCCATGAAGAACCAAAGACAGTGCTCAGGCGGTTTCAGCCTGATTGAAATAATGATTGTGGTGGCTATTGTGGCAATTATAGCCGTGATAGCGGTGCCTAGTTATACCAGCTATGTTGAGCGCTCCCGGTGCACTGATGCTCAAGCCGATCTAATGGAACTGGCTCAATGGATGGAGCGCCGGTATGCGGCGAACTTTAATTATCTGGATTTAACAGAAGACCCTCCGGCGGTTCCAGACTTGCCATTCACGCAATCGCCAGATGATGCCTCGGCTGCCTTTGATATTACGCTGGAGGCAACCGCCACGACCTTTACTTTGACAGCGACACCAATTGCAGGTCGAATTCGAGCAGATGGTGGTGCTTGTGGGACGCTGACGCTGGACAATCAGGGCAATGAAGGCGACTGGATATAAACCGCCCTTTTTAAAGTCACCCCGCTTCAGGCACAGCTAATCGGCTGGCCTGAAGCCTTTTCCACAACCCCATCACCAGAGCGGTCTTTCCCCCAGCGAATGCGGCCGCCAAAATTCACAATCACATGTACCCCACGCTCAGCCATCAAGCTATCCGGGCACCAGGTCAGGTTGCCAATGGTACCGTGAACGGTGCCGTCTGGGTTGAACTGAAAGTAGCGTCGCTCCTGAGGCCCTGAATGACTGGCGATGAGGGTGCCGTTGGGCATCGCTTTGAAGGTCCGTATCAGGTAATCCGGTTGGGCCAGTACTTTTAGGCTGCCCGGGTCGATAAAGACGGAGATCGGTTGGTCCCAGTCGTTAGTGCAGGCATTTGCGGCATCTAATGGGCAGAAGGTGGTCATTTGGCGGCGGTTGATGGCCGTGTGGCGGGCTACCTGGAACAGCGTGCGTAATTCCTGTTTGGTTTGCCGTGCCTGATGCCGCTCAATGGTACCTTGCCAGTTGGCGGTTGCCATCCCGGCGATGATGACCAGCACGGCCAGTGAGATCATGAGTTCGATGATACTAAAACCGGCGTTATCCTTACGCGGTTGCATACGGTAATTTCCTTTTCCCTGTATATGTTGGTCCCAAGCCCGGTGTTTGCATAGGCATCGCCAAGCGTGGAGGTGACTTATTGCTTAATCCTTAAGCAATATCGCCAGAATAGGAAAAGGTAAGAAAGGGAGTCAATCGACGGCCGTCATTGTTGTGATGATGATCGCAAAGAACAGGAAAGCCAGATTGTCGCAGTGTTAATCCAGCCCCAATTTCTTCAACCGATACCGCAAAGCCCGAAAAGTAATACCCAGCCGTTTTGCGGCTGCAGTCCGGTTCCATCGGGTTTCTTCCAGGGCCTGTTCAACCACTTCCCGTTCAACTTCCATCAGGTAGTCTTCCAGATTCATGTCGCTCGGCCGGGCATAGCGTTCGCCGTTGCCATTTCCGTTGGCCCCTGAAATGGCTGCTGCGGGCGTCTGGTCCAGTTGCAGGTCGCGCAGGCCTATGCGGTCGTCTTCGCATAGGGTGTAGGCTCGCTCCAGTATGTTTTCGAGCTCTCGAACGTTGCCAGGAAAGGGGTAGTTCATCAGGGCGTTTTCAGCCGCTTTGTCGAGCCGTGCTGGTGCCAGCTCGTAGGATTCGGCAATGCGGATCAGAATGCGCTGACACAGGAGTGGGATGTCACTGATGCGCTCGCGCAGGGCGGGCACCGGCAGGTTGATCACGTTGATGCGGTAGAACAGGTCTTGTCGGAATTCACCCGAGGCGACCAGGGCATCGAGGTTCTTATGCGTCGCGCTGAGTATGCGAACATCGACATCGGTTTCCTGCTGGCTGCCGATGGAGCGAATCTTTTTCTCCTGAATCGAGCGCAACAGTTTGACCTGCATGGCCAGAGGGAGGTCGGCCACTTCATCCAGAAAGAGGGTGCCGTTGTTGGCGGCCTGAAAAAAGCCAGCTTTGTCTTCAGAGGCCCCGGTGAACGCGCCTTTTTTGTGGCCGAAAAATTCACTTTCCATCAGTTCACTGGGTATAGCGCCGCAGTTTACCGGTACGAAGGGGCCTTCAGCACGTGGCCCCAATGCGTGTATCTGACGGGCAACCAATTCTTTGCCGGTACCCGATTCGCCCTGAATAAACACAGGTGCCTGGCTGCGAGCGAGCTTTCGAATTTTGCTTTGCAGATGCGTCATCGCCTCGGATTCACCCACCATGGTGGGGATGGCTTGCGCGGGTGAGGCCTGGCTAGAGGGGGTGTTGCTGATTTTAAGTGCCTGGTTAACCAGGGCACGCAAGCGTTCAATCTCGACCGGTTTGGATACAAAATCGAAGGCGCCCGCTTTTAGGGAATCTATGGCCAATTCCATGTTGCCGTGAGCCGTGATCATCGCCACGGGCGTATCAGGGCGCTTGTGTTGAATGTATTTAACCAGTTCTAACCCATTGCCATCGGGCAGGCGCATGTCGGTCAGGCACAGGTCGTAGGCGTGCTGGTCGATCTGACGGATGGCGGATTTGAGATCCGGCACGCTGAGGGTATCCAGGCCCATGCGCATCAGGGTCAGTTCAAGCAGTTCACGAATGTCGGGTTCATCATCGACAATCAGGACGCGTTGATTGGCCATGTTGGTGTTTACTCCTGTACAGCAGCGTGCGCAAAAAGGATTCGGAAGCAGGCGCCATTTTCATCGCCGGTATAGAACAGCCGGGCGCGGTTGGCTTCGGACAATTCTTTGGCAATGTACAAACCCAGGCCGGTTCCAGTGGCTTCGGTGGTGTAAAACGGCTCGAACAAATGCTTTAGCTGGTCTTCGGCAATGCCAGGACCAAAGTCCCTGATGTCCATATACGGTTGCTCGGTATCTGCCAGTGTACCCAGTTGAATGGCAACTTTCCGTGAACCGGTTCTGAGTTCGCTATAGCGTAGCCCATTGTCGACCAGGTTGATGACCACCTGCATCATGCGTTTGGGGTCGATTCGAACCCGGATGTCGGGGTTGCCTTTGATTTCAATGTTGTCCGACTTGAGGTGGCCCTGGCAATACTCGCTCAGGCAATCATCCAGAAATTCGCGCAGGTAGATGGGCTCTAGTTGCAGGTTCAACTGGCGCGACATGTCCAGAATGTTGTTGATGATGGTGTTAATACGGTTACTGTGATTGCGGACGATGCTCAGCAGCCGCTGGTCGCCTTCATCGAGCGAGGGGTTCTCGGCGAGTAACTGGGATGCATGGCTGATAGCACCAAGTGGATTGCGAATTTCATGTGCAATGGACGCCGTTAACCGCCCCAGGGAGGCAAGTTTCAGGTGCTGAGCTTGCTGCTGCACTCGTCCGGTGTCTTCAATGAAAATGATCAGATCGCATTTTGGGCTGTCTTGCAGTGGGGCAAAATTTAACTGTACCAGGGGGTGGTCTTTGTCCATTTGCAAGGGCTCAGTGCGCTCAGCCGGTTCTGCCTGCCAGCTTTCCATGCGTTTTTGCACGGGCTGCGGCAGCCAGAACGCCCGCTTTTCGGTCATGCCGAGCAGGTCTTTGGCGGCGTCATTCATCAGCCGAATGGCCCCTTCCCAGGTGGTTACAATGATGCCGGTGCGCATCCGCTGGACGATCAGTTCGTTCAGGTGGCGCAAGTCGAGAATGGTATCAGCCTGAGCCTGGGCCAGTTGTTCCGTCGAGCGAACACGCGACGTCAGGTATTGCAGCAACAGGGTAACGGCAAAGAAAGCAACACCGAGTAGAGCCGCTTGAAGCAGGTTGTCCTCACCCAGGGTAGTAACCGACAGAATTTCAGTATAGACGGCGCCAGAGGCGGCCATGGCGGCAACCAGCATGCTGTGCTGAAACCGCAGTAACAGGCTGCCGATGGCCACACTGACGATCATCAGGTTGCCGAAGCCGGTGCCCACTCCCCCAAGGTAGTGAAGAATCAGCGACTGCATCAGGATGTCTGTCAGCAGCAGTACCACGGTTGGAATGCTGCCCATTTGTCCGCGCACCGTTACCACCAGACCAATGACGCAGATGACCACGTAGGTCAGAGTGGCATACAGAAACGAATCTGCATTTAGCCGGGGCAGAGCCATCATGGTTTCGAGCGGCATCAGCGCCAGCACGCTCAGGGCGCTGGCGAGCATCAGCCGGTAGATGCCGTAATAAAACAGAATCTGCTGGCGGCGATAGCTTGGGTACTGGGGCGAGAAAATCATTGTCGGTTGCGTTCCCTGTCGCAAAGTACCTTATGGGCGGGCCCGTTTGAGGTGCTCAGTATAAACACCCTTCAGGCCGTGAAAACAACACCCGGTGCTCCCGACTTGTTCTACCCCGGTGAAAACCGGACAATAGCGGGCCTCAGTCATCGGTGGAGAAGGTAATGACGTTGCGTGTGGCCCTGGTTCAGGATCGGTTTCCGGTCGGCGACATTCCCGGCAATACTCAGAAAGTGCTGGAGCGGGCGCAGGCGGCCATAGACGAGGGCGCCGACCTGGTCGTGTTTCCGGAGCTGACGCTGGCGGGTTATCCACCGGAAGACCTGCTTCTGCGCCCGAGCCTTGGGCTGCGAATCAATGACGCACTGGAAGCGATAAAGGCAGCTGCATTGCCGATCGGTATTGTGGTGGGCTACCCGGAGCGGGAGCAGGGTGCCTTGTACAACAAAGCCATGCTGATCGACCGGGGAGAGGTCATCGCCGACTACCGCAAGCAGCATTTGCCGAATTACCAGGTGTTCGACGAGAAGCGCTACTTCACCAAAGGCACTGAAACCTGTGTGTTCGATTACAAGGGAGCACGGCTGGCACTGACCATTTGCGAAGACATCTGGTACGACGGCCCGGCCCGTCGGGCCGCCGAAGCCGGCGCGGAAATCAACATCAATATCAATGGCAGCCCCTACCATATCGGTCGTCTGCCTGAGCGCCATGCGCAGGTGGCCCGGGTGTCGAAAGCCTTCAGCGCGATGACCATCTATGTCAATCATCTTGGGGGTCAGGATGAACTGGTTTTTGACGGCGGGTCCTTCATTACCCAGAGCGATGGTGAGATTGCTGTGATGTTGCCGGAATTCGAACCGGCGCTGACCTGTGTCGACCTGCACAAAACCCAGAGCGGCTGGCAGGTGGCAGAACCCACCAAGGTGCCCGTGCTGGACAATGAAGAGGCGCTTTATGAAGCGCTGGTGATGGGCCTGGCAGACTACGTGAACCGCAATGGCTTCCCGGGGGTGGTGTTGGGGCTGTCTGGCGGTATTGACTCGGCTCTGAGTGCCGCCATCGCCGTTGATGCGCTGGGTAAAGACCGGGTGCATGCGGTGATGATGCCTTACACCTACACCGCAGCAATGAGTTTGGAAGATGCCCGGGCCGAGGCTGATCTGCTAGGTATTCGTTACGATGTTTTGCCCATCGGGTCGGCCTACGAAGCTGCGCTTCAGACGGTTAACCCGCTGTTCGAGGGGCGTGATGTCGATACCACCGAGCAGAACATGCAATCGCGCATGCGCGGCCTGTTCCTGATGGCGCTGTCGAACAAACTGGGTGCCATGGTGCTGACTACTGGCAACAAGAGCGAGATGGCGGTGGGCTACGCCACCCTCTACGGCGATATGTGCGGTGGCTTCAATGCGCTAAAAGACGTGCCCAAGACCTGGGTATACAAGCTCTCGAATTGGCGCAACGCCCGCAACCGGGTGATCCCGGAGCGGGTGATCACCCGCCCGCCCTCGGCCGAGCTGGCACCGGACCAGAAAGACGAAGACAGCCTGCCACCCTATGACATTCTGGATGCCATCATCGAGCGCTACGTCGAACGGGATGAAAGCCTCGATACCATCGTGAACGCAGGCTTTGATGCAGCAGAAACCGAACGGGTCATTCGATTGATTGACCGCAACGAGTACAAACGCCAGCAGGCACCTGAGGGGGTGAGGGTCACCCGCCGAGGTTTCGGTACCGACCGGCGTTATCCGCTAACACATGGCTGGAAACCGGGCCGCTAGCGCACTGCTCATTAGCTAAAGAAGCCCAGTGTAAGAATCTTAAGCCACCAGCGGTCCTGCTGTAGGTAGGGGGATTCGTACTCGCCGCTGGTCAGGGTGACATGCCTTGGGTAATCGCGTTTTAGAGCCTCCAGCGCCAGCGCCCGGTCTTCCGGCAGGCCGAGCTGGTTGTAGGATTCAATCAACACCACCAGCGCATCGCCCTGGGCACTGACGCCCGGGTAATGCTGGCGCACCACCTGAGCCCGCTCGGCGGCGGCTACCCAGGCATCACGACGCATGTAGTAGTCGGCGACAATCAGTTCGTGTCGGGCGAGGGCGTCTTTGAGAATAATCATCGTATCGGTGGCGTCTTCACGATAGTCGCTGGTCGGAAAGCGCTGCAGAAACCGGCCAAGCGCTTCGAAGGCACTTTCACCCTGGGCTTGCGAACGCAGGGCGAGGTCGCCACGGCCGGTGATGCCCGAGTTCTGTTCGTACAACTTGTAGTAGCTCATGCCCCTGAGATACCAGGCGTAGTCGACATTGGGGTGGTCCGGGTTCAGCCGCGTGAAGCGGTCGGCATCGAGCAGGGCTTGGGCGTGGTCGTTGCTCATGTAGCGGGCGTACATCAAATCCAGTTGCAGCTGTTTGGCATAGCGGCCAAACGGGAAGCGGCTCTCCAGTTGCTCCAGGGTATCGATCGCCAGTGTGTAGTTGCGGTTCTCCAAATGCCCCGATGCCTGCTCATAGAGCGCTTGCTCTGATTCCTGGTTGTTGGTTTGGAACAGGCTGCAGCCTCCCAGTGTCAGGGAAAGCAGGAGAATGGATACCAGTGCTGGCCAATTGAATGAAGCAGAATGACGGTGAAACATGCGTTGGGTCCGGCCCTTGAAGTACAATAGGCGGCTATTGTAACCACAGGCACCCAAGGGCTCCAATGACCGATTCCCCCCAGACACTGGAAGACAGCAAAACAGTACCGCTCGAAATGGGCCAGAAACGGCTCGATCAGGTCGCGGCAAGCCTGTTCAGCGAGTATTCCCGCTCGCGGATCCAGCAATGGATCAAGGAAGGTCAAGTCCTGGTAAATGGCCAGGTACGCAAACCCCGGGACAAACTGATCGGCGGTGAAACCCTGAGTCTTAAGGCCGTTCTGGTCGACGAGGAGCGCTGGGAGGCTGAACCGGTAGAACTGAATGTCGTTTATGAAGACGAAGACCTCATCGTCATCAACAAGCCCGCTGGCCTGGTCGTGCATCCTGGGGCCGGCACGCCGGGCGGCACACTGCTGAACGGCCTGCTGTATCGCTATCCGGAACTCAAGTCGGTACCTCGCGCCGGCATTGTGCACCGAATCGATAAAGACACCACCGGCCTGATGGTGGTCGCCCGTAACCTGGCGGCTCACACCAGCCTGGTAAACCAGCTTCAGGACCGCACGATGGGCCGGGAGTATGAAGCGCTGGTCACCGGCACCATGACGGGCGGCGGTCGTGTGAACGAGCCGATAGGCCGCCATGCCACGGCCCGCACCAAGATGGCGGTGACGCCTACCGGTAAAGAAGCCACCACGCATTACCGGGTCACCGATCGCTTTCGCAACCACACCTTCATTCGATGCAAGCTGGAAACTGGCCGCACCCATCAGATTCGGGTGCATATGGCGCACATCGGCTATCCTTTGGTGGGCGACCCGGTGTATGCCGGTCGCAAACGCCTGCCCAAGGGCGTAACACGGGCGGTATCGGAAGCCTTGCGTCAGTTTGAACGCCAGGCATTGCATGCCGCACAACTTGAATTGATTCACCCTCGTACCGGCGAGCGTATGGCCTGGCAAGCCGACACACCCGATGACATGCTCGATTTGCTGGCGCTGCTTGAAGCGGATCACGAAGGTGAGGTGGATGACGACGATTTATGACCATGGAAAGGCCCTTGTGGCCGGTGCCCAATGCAGTGCAACTGGGCTGGACGACTCGCCAGGGGGGCCACAGCGAGGCCCCTTTCAACAGTAATAACCAGGCGCATCATGTCGGCGACTCTTCAGTCGCGGTAGAGGCAAACCGGTCAGGATTGTTAGCCAGTCTGACCGGCTGTGAGCGCATTTGCTGGCTGTCTCAGGTTCACGGAACCCGGGTGGTGGCTGCGGAATCCGCTGCCGATGGCACCGAAGCTGATGCGGCAACGGTTTCTCAACCGGGCATTGCCGCCGCTGTGATGACGGCCGACTGTCTGCCCGTGTTCTTCTGGCAGGATGACGGCGCCCAGGTGGCCATCGCTCACGCTGGCTGGCGTGGGTTGGCAGCCGGTATTCTCAACGAGACACTGCAACAGTTTAGCGACCCAGCCCGGGTGCGCTGTGGCCTCGGCCCTGCCATCGGTCCGGACGCTTTTGAAGTCGGTATGGATGTGATTGAAGCCTTTGCCAACTGGCCGGGCGCACAGCGCTGTTTCAAACCCGCAGGCTCTCCCGGTAAATGGCTCGCCGACTTGCCGCAACTGGCTGAATTCTGGTTACAGGAAGCCGGTGTACCGGCGGTCTACCGAAGCCAGGCTTGTACCTTTACCGATGCCGACCGTTATTACTCCTACCGGCGTGATGGAGCGACCGGCCGAATGGCGAATCTGATCTGGCGGAGTACCGAGGCCGTCTGACACCTAACAGGTTGTTGAAAAAAGCTTCCTGCCTTTTTAAAAACACGAGAACCAAACATTGCGATTTTTGCTTCTCTCACACAAAATCAATGACTTAGCAGTCATCAATTTTGCCGGAACGTCCATGTTCCGAGAGCAGGCCGCCGAAATTCTCCGAATTTCAACAGCCTGCTAAATTTCAACAAAAACTGATCCGGGTCAACTGTTCAAATTTCAAGCGCTTGTTATTAATCGCTTAGCCCCTATTTTCCTACTAACTTGAACAGATTATTGAGGTTACCTCATGCGTATCGACCGCCTGACCAGCAAATTGCAGGTCGCACTCTCCGATGCCCAGTCCGTCGCGCTGGGCAGAGACCATAACTTCATTGAACCGGCGCACTTGCTGGTGGCTTTGCTCGACCAGAAAGGCTCGGCCATAGCCCCCCTGTTGCGTAATGCCGGGGCTGATGTAGCCCAGTTAAAAGCCGGGCTTGCCAGTTACCTGGACGGCCTACCGCAAATTCAGAATCACGACGGCGAAGTCCATATGTCCAACGACCTGGGCCGGGTCATGAACTTTGCCGACAAGCTGGCTCAGAAGCGGCAGGACCAGTACATCGCCAGTGAGCTGGTGATACTGGCGATGACGCAGGATCGTAGCCGCATTGCCTCGGTTCTGCGCGATGCGGGTGTGACCGCTGAGAAACTCGAAGCCGCCATCGACCAGGTGCGCGGTGGCGAGTCGGTTAACACCCAGGAAGCCGAAGAAAGCCGTCAGGCACTGGAGAAATACACCGTCGATCTGACCTCTCAGGCCGAAGCCGGAAAGCTGGACCCGGTGATTGGTCGCGACGATGAAATACGCCGCACCATTCAGGTTCTGCAGCGCCGGCGCAAAAACAACCCGGTGCTGATCGGTGAGCCAGGCGTGGGTAAAACCGCCATCGTCGAAGGGCTGGCGCAGCGCATCGTCAACGGCGAAGTGCCGGAAACATTGAAAGACAAACGCGTGCTGTCACTGGACCTTGGCTCATTACTGGCGGGTGCCAAATACCGCGGTGAATTCGAAGAACGGTTGAAAGCCGTATTGAACGAACTGTCGAAGCAGGAAGGTCAGATCATTCTGTTTATCGATGAGCTGCACACCATGGTCGGCGCGGGTAAGAGCGAAGGCGCCATGGATGCCGGCAATATGCTGAAGCCGGCGCTGGCTCGGGGTGAACTGCACTGCGTGGGCGCTACAACGCTGAACGAATACCGCCAGTACATTGAGAAAGACGGTGCACTGGAGCGGCGCTTCCAGAAAGTACAGGTTAACGAGCCCAATGAAGAAGACAGCATTGCCATTCTTCGCGGCTTGAAAGAACGTTATGAAGTTCACCACGGTGTCACCATTACCGACTCGGCAATCATTGCGGCTACGCGCCTGTCTCAGCGGTACATCACCGACCGACAATTGCCCGATAAAGCCATCGACCTGATCGACGAAGCGGCCAGCCGCATTCGTATGGAAATCGACTCCAAACCAGAAAGCATGGACAAGATGGAGCGTCGGCTAATTCAACTGAAAATCGAAGCTGAAGCGCTGAAAAAAGACGATGACAAGCTGACGCGTAAGACGCTGAACCAGCTGGAGCAAACCATCGAACAGCTGGAGCGCGAATACGCCGATTTGGAAGAAATCTGGAACACCGAAAAGGCGGCGGTGCAGGGCACTCAGCATGTCAAAGAACAACTGGAGCAGACCCGCATCGAACTGGAAACGGCTCGCCGCAGTGGTGATCTGGCACGCATGTCCGAATTGCAGTACGGCCGCATTCCAGAACTGGAAAAGCAGCTCGATATGGCCAGCCAGGCCGAAATGATGGACATGCAGTTGCTGCACAACAAGGTCACCGACGAGACCATCGCCAACGTGATATCCCGCTGGACCGGTATTCCGGTCGACAAAATGCTGGAAGGCGAGCGCGAGAAACTGCTGCATATGGAAGACAACCTGCACAGCCGGGTAGTTGGCCAGCAGGAAGCGCTGGTCGCGGTGTCCAACGCCATTCGCCGTTCTCGCTCCGGCTTGTCGGATCCAAACCGGCCGAATGGGTCTTTCCTGTTCCTCGGCCCCACCGGTGTGGGTAAAACCGAGTTGTGTAAGGCGCTGGCCGAGTTCCTGTTCGACACCGAAGAGGCGATGGTCCGTATCGACATGTCCGAGTTTATGGAGAAACACTCTGTTGCCCGGTTGATCGGTGCGCCTCCAGGCTATGTGGGCTACGAAGAAGGCGGTTACCTGACCGAAGCCGTGCGTCGCCGGCCTTACTCGGTGATCTTGCTCGATGAAGTGGAAAAAGCCCACGGCGATGTCTTCAACATCCTGTTGCAAGTGCTGGACGATGGTCGTCTGACCGATGGTCAGGGCCGCACGGTTGACTTCCGCAACACCGTCATCGTGATGACCTCGAACCTGGGCAGCGACATCATTCAAACGCTGGCGGGTGAAGAAAACTACGAAGCCATGAAGTCATCGGTGATGGACGTGGTCGGCCAGCATTTCCGGCCAGAGTTCATCAACCGGGTCGATGAGGTGGTGGTATTCCACCCGCTGCAGCGCAACCAGATGCGCGGAATCGCCGACATTCAATTGGCGGCATTGCGGGAACGCCTGACCGAGCAAGGCATGAAATTGCACCTGACTGAAGAGGCCATGGACAAGATCTGTGCTGCGGGATACGACCCGGTGTACGGCGCTCGGCCGCTCAAACGGGTGATTCAGCGAGAGCTGGAAAACAGCCTGGCGCAATCCCTGTTGCGCGGTGATTTCGGCAGTGGCGATGCCATAGCCGCAGAAGTGCGCGATGGTGAGATAGTGTTTTCTGTGGGGCACTGAGTGTGAGCAATGAATACACTCAAGATTCAGAGTTCCCAATGAACTGAGTGTCAGGTGCCGGGTAACCCTATCTGGGGAAGTTTGAGGCATAGATGCCGAAGTCTAGGCCCCATGGATGGGTTAACGCCGGCCCCAGATAGGGTTACCCGGTGCCTGACACGGACCCCTGGCATCAAGGCTAAACCAAACTCGGAGGTTTGAATTATTCAGTAGCCCCCGGGTTCAGCGCATCAATCGCCATCTCAGCCATGATCCAGTCCTGAAAGGCTTTCATCGCCGGGGTCAGTGGCCGGTTTTTGCGGTACACCAGGTAAAAGGATTTGGACAGTTCCAGCGGGATATCCAGCGGGGCCACCAGCTCGCCTGACTGGATTTCCTCGCTGATCAAACTGATGTCCGACAGAGCGACGCCAAGGCCTCTTGCTGCGGCCTGGGCTGTTAATAGACCACTGGAGAGAAACATGCCCTTGCGGGTTTCCCGGTACTCGGTACCGGCCGCTTCGAACCAGGCGCGCCATTCATCGGGGCGTTTGCTGACGTGCAGCAGGGTGTGGCGGGTGATGTCTTCAGGTACGTGAATGGGCTTGTTGTTCAATAGGCTGGGCGTACAGACAGGAATGAGCGCCGAGCGCTTCAGGAAACTGCATTCAACATTGTCCCATTGGCCGTCGCCAAAATAGACCGCCATGTCGGTATCGCTGTGCGCGAAATCGATCAGGCCGGTTGAGGCCGACAGCTCCAGTTCGATGTTGGGGTGGGTGTCGTAAAACCGGCTGATGCGGGGCAGCAGCCAGCGGTGCAAAAAGGCGGGTGCAACCGATAGGTTGAGTTCGCCGGTTCCATGGGCCGAGACCAGGCGCTGGGTGGCGCGTTCAATGTCTGACAGGGCTTTCTGAACAGTGCGCAGATAGTCTTTTCCCGCTGAGGTCAGCTCTATGCGCCGGGTCTGGCGAATAAATAGCTCTACCTCCAGAAATTCTTCCAGTGATTTGATCTGGTGACTGACCGCAGAGGGCGTCACGAACAGTTCCTGACTGGCCTTTTGAAAGCTGCCCAGGCGCGCGGCCGATTCAAAGCTTTTCAGACTGTTGAGCGGGGGTAGGCGTTTAATGGTGATACTCCAGTTAGAACAGTCGCCACAAACGAAGGGCAGCGTTTGCTGATCAGGCTTTACAAAGCCATCCTTGATTAATCAATAGTCGGAAATCGGGTTTACTGCAAGTTGAACGCTGAGTCTCAGTCAGCCCTGAGCCGTGCTTCAGTGCTGGCAGCGCTTGCACAGGCCGTGTATTTCAAGCGGTGTGGACCCAATGCGAAAACCACTGTCATCGGCACTGTGTTGCAACTCGCTCATCAGGTCGGAGCCCAGGCCAATTTCTTCAACATGGTGGCACTGATCGCAGATAAGCAATTGCGGTACCCGGTGCGCATGGTCGCAGGCAATGTGCGCACAAGCCATAAACTGGTTGGTGGTGGCCAGGCGATGGGCTAAACCGGCATCGACCAGGAAATTCAGCATGCGATAGACCGACATGGCGGCCGGGCTTTCGCCATAAGCGCGATCGTGATCGCTGATCAGGTCGTAGGCTGATTTGGGGCCATCGGCTGCCAGTAGCAGCGCGAGAATGCGGCTGCGCTTGGGCGTAAGCCGTTCACCGCGCTGCTGGCAGTGCTGGCTGGCTTTTTCGAGAATGGCCTGGGTTGAAGGCATGGTAACGGGTCACGGTGTTTACATCGGACGGATAGTGTACCCCGTCACCGGGCCGATGAGAAACCGCCGAGCGTCCCGCTCAGGCGGCGTTTACCAACTGCTGCAACCGCGCCCCGATCTGGTCTGCTGCTTGCTGATCAAGCATGCCAACCCGTAGTCGCCGGTAAAGCACGTCGTCTGCCTTGCATGCGCCCTCGTAGCGCATCGCCCAAACCAGTTCTGCTTCAACGTAAGGCGCTTCACTGACGAGCCGTTCCGGGGAGCCTTCTGCCAACACCAGGTGAGCCCGGTCGCCATAGGCTTGCCACAGATAGTCGGCGATGTCTTCCGGCAGGTCTTTTAACGCGGCTTCCGCGGCAGCCGTGTCGCCATTGGCACCCGGCAGACGCAGTTCCTGAGTTTGACAGGCCCTGGCGTTCAGGCCTTTGGTTTTAACCACGATGTCCATGCAGTCTTCGGCCATGCGGCGCCAGGTGGTCCATTTGCCGCCAGTGAGGCTGAACAGACCCTTGTCTTGTAGAACCACGTGATCGCGGGTCAGCCCCGAGGTGGAGCTTTCGTCCGGGTCGGAGACCAATGGGCGCAAACCCGAGAAGGTGGCGCTGATGTCACTGTGGCTGACGGGCTCGTCGAGCCATTCGTTGATGTGCTTGATGATGTAGTCTATTTCGGACTGGCTCGCTTCGGGCCGGTCGCTGAGTTCCGCGGGGTCGTCGGTGGTGCCAACCAGCGTTTTACCCAGCCAGGGCAGCATGAACAAAACCCGGCCATCGTCGGTTTCAGGAATCAGAATACCGCGGCCTTCGGGCAGCAGGGTCTTGTTCAGCACCACGTGAATGCCGCTGGAGACGGTCATCAGTGGTTTGGCGTCCGGGTCGGCCTGCAGGCGCAGGGTGTCTGTCCAGGGGCCAGTGCAGTTGACCACCGCTTTGGCGCGTATCGTCAGTGAACGCTTACCGAGCAGATCGGTGCAACGCGCACCAGCGACAGTGCCGTCGTCGTGTTTTAGCAGTTCGTTTACTTCAACGTGGTTGGCAACGGTGCCACCTTGTTCAACGGCTGAACGCACCATGGCAATGCCAAAACGCGCATCATCGAACTGACCGTCCATGTAACTGACGCCTCCTTTGAGGGGCTTGATGTCGAGGCTGGGGCAGGCACGCTTCATGTCGGCGGTGCTTTCAATACGCGATTTCCCCAGGCGCTGCGAGCCGGACAACACGTCATACAAACCCAGGCCGAACCGGTAGTAGGGCAAGCCGATCAGGCTTTTAACCGGGGTAATGAGCGTCAGTGGCCAGGCCAGGTGCGGCGCCATCGACAACATGCGTTTGCGTTCGGCCAGCGCCTCACGCACCAGCTGGTACTTGCCGTAATCGAGCCCTTTGAACGCCTGTTCCAGATAGCGTACCCCACCGTGAATCAGCTTGGTGGAGCGGCTGGAGGTTCCGGCCATAAAATCCTGGCGATCCACCAGCGCGGCCGTCAGCCCGCGACTGAGCGCGTCCAGCAGCACCCCGGCGCCACTGGCACCGCCGCCTATTACCAGCACATCCACTTCGGCCTCGGCCAGACGGTCCAGATGATCGTCCCGGTTCCAGGGTTGAACGGCAGTGGTTTGGTTGGTTGCAGCGGGGTTGGGCACAGACATGGTCGCTCCACGAAATAGGGTGATCGATGAGCGTTAGTCTAAATTTGTTTTCGAAAATGTCAAAATAATTTTCGTTAATGTTCGTTTTGGCGGATGGGCGCGTCAGCACCCATGAGCCAACCTTAAAACGATCGCGTGCTATGGCGCATTGAGAACCTCCTTCAAGTACTGACCCGTGAAAGACCGTTTGCGCTTTGTCAGGGTCGCTGGCGTGCCCTGAGCAATGACCCGCCCGCCATGCTGTCCGCCTTCCGGACCCATATCGATGGCCCAGTCGGCTTCGGCAATCACATCCAGGTTGTGTTCGATCACCAGCACCGAGTTGCCAGCATCGACCAGCCGGTGCAGGACGCGCAGCAGTTTATCCACATCGGCCATGTGCAGACCGACCGTTGGTTCGTCGAGCACGTAGAGGTTGTGTTGCGATCGTCGGCCTTTGTTGTCTTCCGGGGTCATGTTGGCCTTGGCCAGTTCGGCGACCAGTTTGATGCGTTGGGCTTCGCCGCCGCTCAGAGTTGGGCTCTGCTGGCCGAGGGTCAGGTAGCCCAAACCGACATCTTGCAACAGGCTCAGGGCGTGGTGGACTTTGCTGATGGGCGCGAAAAAGTCGACGGCTTCGTCGATGTTCATCGCCAGGACTTCACCGATGTGTTTGCCCTTGTAAGTGACGCTCAGGGTTTCATCGTTGAAGCGCCAGCCGTGGCAGACGTCGCAGGGTACGCGTACGTCGGGCAGGAAATTCATTTCGATTTTCTGTTCGCCCTGGCCGCCGCAGGCATCGCAGCGACCGTCGCCTGCATTGAACGAGAAGCGGGCCGGAGTATAGCCGCGCAAGCGGGCATCGACAGTGCCGGCAAAGAGTTTACGAATGCTGTCCCAGATGCCGATGTAAGTGGCCGGGCAGGAGCGGGGCGTTTTGCCGATGGGCGTCTGGTCGACCTCCAGAATGCGGTCGATGCTTTCCCAGCCGGCTATCTTGTCCGCGCCTTGCCAGCGGAGTTTGGCTTTGCTTCTTTTGTTCTGGTTGGCAATGGCCTGCTTCAGATTAGGGTAGAGAACGCCGCGTATCAGGGTGCTTTTACCGCTGCCGCTAACGCCGGTGATCGCGACCAGTTGGCGCAATGGAACACTGACGTCGATTTGGTGCAGGTTGTTCTGGTGGGCGCCTTGAATGTGCACGCTCTCCTGTTCCCACAGCTGTCGCATGTCGGCGTTGCGCAAATCGGGCATGGGGTGGCGCAATGGTTGGGACAGCATCTTCCCGGTCAGCGACCGCTTGTTGTTCATGATCTGTTTCAGACTGCCATAGGCGACGACTTCGCCGCCGTTGACGCCAGCGCGGGGGCCCATATCGATCAGGTAGTCGGCTTCGCGAATCGTGTCTTCATCATGCTCAACGACGACCACGGTGTTGCCCTGCAGCTGCAGTTCACGCAGCGTTTCGATCAGTTTGCGGTTATCCCGTGTGTGCAGGCCGATGGTGGGTTCATCCAGAACATAGCAAACGCCCTGGAGGCTTGAGCCCAGCTGTGCGGCCAGGCGAATGCGCTGGGCTTCGCCGCCGCTTAAGGTCGGCGCAGCGCGGTCCAGGCTCAGGTAGTTCAACCCGACTTTTTGCAGGAACTGCAAACGGCTGTGCATTTCCGTGAGCAGATCGCGGGCGATGGCCTGTTCTTTGGTGTTGAGCGTCAGTTTGTCGAACCATTGCTCTGCCCCATCTACCGGCAGGGCGGCCAGGTCGGCTATTGAGCGATCACGAAAACGCACAGCCAGGGCGGTTGGGTTCAGGCGTTGGCCTTCGCAACCGGGGCAGGCTTTTTCGGTAAGGGTGTCGTCTTCCGGTTGCCAGGTGTTTTCTTCGCCGGTCTGCTCTTCATCGAAGCCTTTGATCAGGCTACCGGTGCCAAAACAGCTGGTGCACCAGCCGTGTTTGGAGTTGTAGGAAAACAGGCGCGGGTCCAGCTCGTCAAAGCCAGTGCCGCAGCTGGGGCACGCGCGCTGGGTAGAGAATAAACGATCGGTTTTCTTGCTGGCTTTGACTGACGTGCCCGGGGCGACGATCAACAGTCCGTTGCCAAGGCTCAGAGCCTGCTCAAGCCCTTCCGTCAGGGCCCGTTCGTTTTTGGGTGTTACGGTGATCTCTAGCAGTGGCAGTTCAATATCGTGTTCTTTGTATCGGTCCAGTTGCGGCCAGTTGCCCGTTGGTTGGTAGGTTCCATCTACTCGCAACTGGGTATAGCCGCGCCCAGCCGCCCATTCCGCCAACTCCCGGTAGATGCCTTTGCGCGCCACCACCATGGGTGCGAGCAGCGTGACGGCCTGGCCGCGAAAGTCTTTTTGGATGCGGGCCAGAATGGCGGTTGGGGTTTGCGGTTCGATGGGCACATCGCAATCCGGGCAATGTTGAGTGCCGAGCTTCACGTAGAGCAAGCGTAGGTAGTGATAGATTTCGGTCAGGGTGCCCAGGGTGCTTTTGCGTCCGCCGCGGCTGGTGCGCTGTTCTATCGCAACCGACGGTGGAATGCCATAGATGGCGTCCACATCCGGGCGTGACGCCGGTTGCACAAATTGCCGCGCGTAAGCGTTTAGAGATTCCAGATAACGACGCTGGCCCTCGCCAAAAATCAGGTCAAACGCCAGGGTGCTTTTGCCGCTGCCACTGACGCCGGAAATCACGGTCAGCTTGTCGCGGGGCAGGGTGACGTCGATGTTTTTAAGGTTGTGTTCCCGGGCATGGTGAACGCGGATGGTGTTGTCAGCTGATCGTTTTACCCGCGCCGAGTAAGTGGCGGCGATTTCCGCAACGCCCTTGCCGCCCTGGGCCAGCGATTGCTCATACGCTTGCAACGCTCGAGCGGTGTAGCCGGTGTTGCTGGCCATAACCTGGGCCGGAGTTCCGGCAATCAGCAAGTCGCCGCCAGCGTCACCGCCTTCCGGGCCGATATCGATGAGCCAGTCTGACGCACGCATGACATCGAGGTTGTGTTCAATAACCAGCAGGGAGTGGCCCGCTGACTGCAACTGACGGAAAGCCGCCATCAGCGTGGCGATGTCGGCAAAGTGCAGGCCGGTGGTGGGTTCATCGAACAGGAAGAGCGTGTGGTCTCGTGCTTTGCCCTTGGTGCCGGTTGTTGCCAGATGCCCGGCCAACTTCAGGCGCTGAGCTTCCCCGCCGCTTAGGGTGGGTACGGCCTGGCCCAGTTGCAGGTAGTTAAGGCCCACATCGGCCAGAGGTTGCAGACTGCGCTGAATGTCGGTTTCGCCTTTGAAGAAGTCCAGTGCTTCGGCCACGGTCATTGCCAGTACATCGGCAATTGACACCGCATTTGAGCGTTCAGTGTCCGTCGAACCGGGCAGAAGTTTGACCTCCAAAATCTCATCGCGGAAGCGTTTGCCATTGCAGTCCGGGCAGCGTAAATAAACGTCGCTTAAGAACTGCATTTCCACATGCTCAAAGCCATTGCCCTGGCAGGTGGGGCAGCGCCCCTGGCCGGAGTTGAAACTGAAGGTGCCAGGCGTGTAGCCGCGCTCTTTGGACAGTGGGGTGGCGACGAAACGCTTGCGAATGGTATCGAATGCGCCGACGTAAGTGGCCGGCGTTGAACGGGTGGTCTTGCCAATCGGGCTCTGGTCTACCATCACCACCCGGTCGATGTATTCGAGGCCGTCGATGCTGTCATGCGCGCCCGGGGCTTCGGTTTGCTCGCCCTGATGCTTGAGAATGGCCGGGTACAGTATCTGCCGCATCAGTGTGGATTTGCCGGAACCGCTAACACCCGTCAGGCAGACCAACTGACCCAGGGGAATGTGGACGTCGATGTTTTTCAGGTTGTGTTCGCGTGCGCCATTAATTTGGATGGCGGCTTCGGCCGTTTGACCGGTTGCGACGGGTGCAGTGCTGACCTGATCAGTGCCATTCAGGTAGCGCGCGGTAAGATTGTTCTTGCGACGAAACAGGGTTTTGGGTGTACCAAAGAATTCAATATTGCCGCCTGCTTTTCCAGGCCCCGGGCCAATGTCGAGAATGCGATCGGCCGCCAGAATAACCTGAGGGTCATGCTCGACCACAAGCAATGAATTTCCCGCATCGCGCAGCCGGTGCAGTACCGTGACCAGCCGTTGAATGTCGCGCGGGTGCAGGCCGGTGCTGGGTTCGTCCAGCACGAACAGGGTGTTGACCAGGGAAGTGCCGAGCGCTGTGGTCAGGTTAATGCGCTGTACTTCGCCGCCGCTCAGGGTTCGCGATTGACGATCCAGCGTCAGGTAATCCAGACCGACTTCGCACAGATAGGCCAGGCGCGAGCGGATTTCGGTCAGCAGTAATTGCGTCGGTTCGTCGGTATCCGTGCTGGCCAATTGTTCGAAGAAATTGGCGCAACGCGACAGCGGCAGTTGCATCATATCGGCGATGTTGAGGCCAGGGAGTTGCTGAATCGTATCTGGCTTCAGCAGGGAACCTGCTGGAACAAAACGCGGCTGGCCCGCCAATGCTTGTTCTGCAGCAGACAACGAGCCAACCCGCCACCACAGCGAGGCGGGTTTCAGGCGAGCGCCATCGCAGCTGGGGCACGAGGTGTAGGAACGGTACTTGGAGAGCAGCACCCGAATGTGCATTTTGTACGCTTTGCTCTCCAGCCAATTGAAAAACTCCTGAACGCCATACCAGACGCCCTGGTCCCAGTCGCCTTCGCCATTGATTACCCAGGCTTTATGGTCATCGCTGAGTTTGGCCCAAGGTGTATCGGTCGGGATGTTGCGTTTTTTGGCATAACGCATCAGGTCGCGCTGCACTTCTTCGTAAGCCGGCGTCTGAATGGGTTTGATAGCACCCTCTTTCAGGCTCTTGCGCTCATCGGGTATCACCAGGCCATAGTCGACACCGATGATGCGTCCGAACCCCCGGCAGCTTTCGCAGGCGCCCAGGGGTGAGTTGAAGGAAAACTGGCTGGGGCTGGGTTCCGGGTAGTCGAGATCGCACTGGGCGCAATGGTGATGACTGGAGAAGCGCTCGGGCTTGCCCGTTTCCCGCGCATCGTCCATTGGGTAAACCAGCACATGGCCCTTGCCGTAACGCAGGGCCGTTTCCACGGCTTCGGTCAGCCGACTGCGGTTATCGTCAGTGAGTTTCAATCGGTCCTGGACGACCTCCACCCGGTCTCCCTCGCGCCGGTGGATGCGGGCGTAGCCCTGCTGGTTCAGCAGTTGGGATACCTCCTCATCGCTCAGTCGCTCCGGGACGTGCAGGGGAATACACACCATCAGCCGTTGCCCGGCAGACGCATCCCTGTAGAGAGCGCTCACAATGCTTTGCGGCGTATCGCTGACCACTTCCCGCCCACAGCTTTGGCAATACAGGTGCGCCAGGCGGGCAAAGAGCAGCTTGAGGTAGTCGTTCAACTCGGTCATGGTGCCCACGGTCGAGCGGGAGGTGCGCACCGTGTTGCTCTGCTCGATGGCAATGGCGGGCGGAATGCCTTCAATGCTGTCGACCGCGGGTTTATCCATGCGGTCCAGAAACTGGCGAGCGTAGGTTGAAAAGGTTTCGACGTAGCGGCGCTGACCTTCGGCGTAGATGGTATCGAACGCCAGGGTCGACTTGCCCGAACCGCTCACCCCGGTAACCACCACCAGCTCACCCAGAGGAATGTCCAGATCGAGGTTCTTCAGATTGTTCTGGCGTGCGCCGCGCAGGCGAAGGGTGTCTTGAGGCATGGGGCTGGTCTTCCGGTTTGGGATTCAGGGCTGACTGTAACGGAGCGAGAGAGTACGACCAAGGTAGGTCGGTAGATGAACAGTATTGCAGTTTTTCGAAGCCCGGGGGAAAAAAAGCATAAAAAAAGGGGGGATAAACATCCCCCCTTTTCTACTAACGGACAGTCGGCAATCAGGCGGCCTTGGTTTTGTCCTTGGCTTCCTGATGCTCAATGGCCGTGCCGGAAGTCTTGCCATTAATGGCAATGGTTTTCGGTTTCATCGCCTCGGGCACTTCTTTGACCAGTTGAATGGTCAGAAGGCCGTGCTTGAGCTCAGCGCCGCGCACTTCCACATGGTCGGCCAGATTGAACTTGCGTTCAAAGGACCGATAGGCAATGCCCTGATGCAGGAAGCGACGGTTCTTGTCGTCTTCGTTGCTGGCTTTCTTGCCGCGTACCGTCAGTACGCCGTTTTCGACCTGAAGATTCAGTTCGTCTTCTTCAAAGCCGGCCACTGCCAGGGTAATGCCGTACGCGTTTTCACCCGTCACTTCGATGTTGTAAGGCGGGTAACCATTGGAGGTTTGCTCGCCACGCAGGGCGGAATCCAACAGGTTAGCCATACGGTCGAAGCCAATGGTGCTGCGGTACAGTGGTGTTAAGTCGATGTGTGTCATAGTCATATTCTCCTAACGAAGCAATACAATAGTCAGCCCCTGAGGGCACTGGTTAGATAGCAGGCGGGACTCTCATCGAGACGTCCTGCTGCACAACCTAAGATAAGGTTGAAGCGAAGGGTTTCAAGCGGCTCTGAATTGTAAAAAGTTCGTTAGCAATGAGTGAGTGGTAAAGATCCTGACGGGTGCATCCAACCGTTACCCGGGTAGCGTCTGTACTGATAAATCGGATGAATAATTGAGGCATCAAAGTATGGCTGCCAGCGTCGCCCCTACAATAGTCGCGTTGTGCTCGTCTTTCGCTGACAGGGTCCCTACACCGCTTTATACTGGCACCGGATTATGAACGGAGCCCTAGAAGTGGCCACTCCTTCCCGTACCAGAGAGTCAGACCCGGTCGAAGCCGCGCAAATGCAGCGCTGGCTGGAACGAGTGTGCGCGCAAGACACCCGGGCGCTGCGCAGCCTGTACGACCTGACCAGCGCCCGACTGATGAGCGTATCGGCACAGATCCTCAAAGATGATGCAGAAGCCGCCGATGTCTTGCAGGAGGTCTACCTGAAAGTCTGGCAGCAGGCGGCAGATTACACCGGGGTTGGGTCTGTCTGGGGCTGGTTGATCGTCATTACCCGCAATGCCTCACTTGATCGGCTTCGCAGCCGGCAGCGTAAACGTGAAGAATCCCTGGATGACCTCGACCCGGTTGATATCGGGGAGCAGTCCCACCACAACGCAGTGGACAGTGGCATAGAGCGGTGCCTGGAGGTTCTGAACGATAATGCTCGCCAGGCCATCGTTTTATCCTACATTTACGGGTTTAGCCATCATGAAGTCCAGCAGCGACTGGAGCGACCTCTGGGTACGGTGAAAGCCTGGATCCGGCGTGGTTTACAGGAGTTGAAACGATGTCTCGAAGCCTGAGGTATTCCAACCCCGACGTCTGCGACCAGTTGGCCGCCCAGTACGTCGCGGGTGACATGACGGCCCGGGTGCGTCGACGCATGGAGCAACTGATGCAGGAACATCCGCCGCTGAAGGCTGCGGTTGCGGACTGGTCAGACCGAATGATGCCGCTCCAAAACCGCTACCCCGAGCAGGCGCCACCCGCGAGCCTTTGGCGTCAGATCGAACACTCATTACCGGCAGATCGCAAACCAAAAGCGCAAACAGCGCCGACTCGAAAAACCGGTGTTCTTACCCGACTTCTGGATCTACTTAACCCGGGCGTACTGTGGCCAGCGGTGACCGGTGGTGCCTTGGTGGCCTTGGTGATGATCACCTTGAACCTCGGCCTGGTGCGTTCGCCCGAATCAATCGGCCCAGCGTATATGGCCCCGCTCAGTTGGGAAGGCGACGTTGCGCTGGTGGTCAGCGGTTACCGCCGCAACGGCGACCAACCGGCCTGGTTATCAGCCCAGTGGTCGGCTCGCCTGGATGATCGGCCAGAGGGTGCTACGCACCTCTGGGCTGAAACCGGAGAAAACCGGGAGTGGGTTTACCTGGGCGCCGTCACCCCTGAAAACCGACGCTGGGATCTGGATGCCGAAGGCTGGCAGGCCGTGATGGAAGCCCACCGGTTGGTGGTCAACGACAACCCCGGCACCATTCAACCTCAGCTGGCGTTGATGGAAGGACCCTGTATTCAACTGGGTAATTGGGATTCGGCCGACAGTTAACATTGCCAGTTACGCTGGAGCCGGGTTCGTCGAATGGAGCCCGGCACCAGGCCGATGTCATTGCCGGGCCGGGGTTAACAGCGGCTCGTAAAGCGTTAGCATCAACTGGGCATCCGCTTCTTTTGGATTGTTCAGTTGCTTGCGGGCGTGCCTGACCAACTTCTGTAGGTGTGAGCGATGCTCGGGCCGTTGCGCATCCCAAAAACCAGCCGGATTGGGGATAGAGGAGGTCGCCCGTTGTCGATCCTGACTCACCCTCAACCATTCGTAGCCGCGCCCGTTTTCAAAGACCACACCTTCGTCTAATAAGCCGAATTCCTGTTGTTGCAGATAGCGTCGAACCTGAAAGAGATTGTTCGCCGGCGAGATCAGCCAGTCGGGTTGGGTGTCAGCGTTGTTTTCCGAGACCGCACTGACAATCGCCTGAGTGACTTCATCGCCAACACCGGCCAGTACCAGTAAAGGCTGGGTGTTGGGTGTAAGTACCAATTGCTCTGCTGGCAGGATATGGAGTTCGTAGCCGGTCGCGCCATAACGATCCAAACGGCCTTGCAGGTCGGTCATAATCGAGTCGATCTGATCGACGAAATGCACCTGGTTCGCTCGCTCGCTTTCCAGCAACGCCAAGCCCAGCCGGCCATGATCACAACACAGGTCCCACACCTCGTCATAACCGGGTGGAATGGCATCAAACAAAGCGGTCAGTCGTTTTCCAAGTCGGGTTTTCATAGCGCTATGGTAGCGTCAACCGGCGGCGGCGTCTGCGCTTTTGAAAGGGACTGGCTGTGGCGCGACTAGTGGATTCTTACGGGCAACTAGCAATGGCCATTCAGCCTCCGGGTGAGACAGGCGATGAGTGTGCAACGCAAACGCCTCAACCATAGCTTGCGGGGTGAGGCAGCTTTTGACTGGCCCGGCATCAAGTAAGGCGCCGTCTTTTAATATCAGGACCCGGTCGGCGTATTGAGCCGCCAGGTGTATGTCGTGGACGATGGCGAGCACACCGATGCCTTCGTTGGTCAGTGCCCGCACTCGTTGGAACACTTGATGTTGGTGCGACGGGTCGAGGCTGGCTGTACATTCATCGAGAAACAAATAACGATGTGTGGCTTGTGAAGAGAGCAACTGATTCAGCACTCGGGCCAGTTGCACCCGCTGCTTTTCGCCACCGGACAGCGCCGTGTAGTGGCGCTCGGCAAGATGCGCGGTGCCGGTCAGTTCGAGTCGTTCCAGTGCGGTTTTGCGTTCTCGCGCCGGTCGATTCAGCCCGAACGGCGTGCGCCCCAAAGCCACCACTTCCCAGGCTTTGAACGGGAAACTCATCGGGCTGGCCTGAGGCATCACGGCCCGGCGTTTGGCCAGGTCCTGTTTGCAAATGCCTTGCACCGGCTCGCCATCGTAACTTAGCTCTCCCTCTTGCAAGCCCCATTCGCCACTGACGACTTTCAACAATGACGACTTACCAGCGCCATTGGCGCCGATCACCGCGACCACTTCGCCGGGTGTTAACTGAAAGGAAATTGAGTCCAGCAGGCGGCGCCCGCCTTTGGACAGGCTGAGTTGGGCAACGTTAATCATGTTGAATGCCTTCTGTGGTTTGTCGCATCAGCAAATACAAAAAGAACGGGCCGCCGAGCAGGGCGGTGATGATGCCAATCGGCAATTCGGCCGGAGCGACCAGCAAGCGAGCCAGAATGTCAGCCCAGACCAGCAGGGCGGCACCGACCAAACCGCTCAGCGGTATAAGCGCCCGATGGTCCGGCCCGAGGGCCAGGCGCACCAGGTGGGGGACAACTAGGCCAACAAAGCCGATCATTCCGGCCACCGAAACACCCGCGCCAACGGCCAGTGCCGTGAGCACAAAGACACGGCGCCTAATGCGGTCCGGGTCGATGCCGAGGTGGTCGGCGACGGATTCACCCATCAGCATTACGTTCAGTGCGCCCGCCATCAGCGGAAAACCTATTAGCGAAACACTCATCCAGGGGGCGGCGATGGCCAGGTCCCGCCAGGTGACTGACGCTAGGCTGCCCATGCTCCAGAAGGTGAAGGAGCGCAGTTCCGCATCGTCGGCCAAGTAGGTCAGCAGACCGGAAACCGCACCGCTGAACGCGGTGATGGCGACGCCAGCCAGAATCAGAGTCGTGACCTGGCTACCGCCCGGGGTCAGTTTGGCAATGCTGTAGATGACCCAGGTGACCAGTAGGGCCCCTAAAAAAGCAGCAAACGGCAAGGCCAGAAAACCAAAGGTTGCCATGAAGCCGGCCAGAATGGAGTTACCCAATACGATCACCGCCAGCGCAGCCAGTGCCGCTCCGCTGGAAACACCTATCAACCCCGGGTCGGCCAGAGGGTTGCGAAACAACCCCTGAATCGCCGCACCGGCCATGGCGAGCGACGCCCCAATCATCAACCCCATTAGCATTCGGGGCAGTCGGATATCGCCCAGCACGATGGCAACGTGCCGGGGCAGTTCCGGCAGTGTCATCGGGCTCCAGTGCATCGACCAGATGCCGAGTTCTCGCAAGCTGACCGGCACTGGCCCGAAGGCCAGGGCCGTCATAAGCGCAACGGCCAACAGCAAACCGATCAGCGCGGTAAAGAGCCGGGTGGTCATGTGCGGTCCGTCATGCGGCTCATTAAAGCCTGCAAGGCAGTACCGAGCCTCGGGCCGAAGGTGAGCAAATCCAGGTCGTCGACATTGTATAGCTGACCACTCTGAACGGCCTGGGTCAGGCTGAGAGCCGGGTTGGCTGCCAGCTCATCCAGGCTTTTCTGGCTGTGAAACACCAGAATGACGTCCGGGTTGGCATTGATGGCCGCTTCGGGCGTCAGGGGTTTGTAGCCCTGAATATCGGCGAACGCATTATTGAAACCCGCCACGTCCAGCACACCGCCCGCCAGCGTGTTACGACCGGCTACCTGAAACCCGCGCGAGCCGCCGTCCATGACGAACATGACGTTCAAGGGCCCCAGTTGGTCGGCGATTGACCGTTGGGCCTGTTCAACCTCGGCTGCCACCCGGCTAGCCAGCTCATTCCCTGCTTCGCGCTGGTCCAAAGCCGCTGCGGTGGCCTGTATTTTTGAGACCAGTCCGGCCAGTGTCGGTGTGTTGTCGAGAATGTTGATGTCGATACCGGCGGCCTGAAGTTGTGACAGTGCATCGGCCGGGCCCGCATCGGCGGTCGTGATCACGCGGTCTGGTGCCAGCGACAGGATGCCTTCAGCAGACAGCGCCCGCATGTAACCCACATCCGGGAGTTCGGTTGCGGCAGGCGGGTAGGTGCTGGTGGTATCGACACCGACCAGGTCGGCATCGGCGCCGAGTGCATAGATGATTTCAGTCAGGGAACCGTCGATGCTAACCAGGCGATCGGCACTGGCCAGACTGGCGAATCCGACAGTCGATATCAGCGTTGCCACAAGCAGGCGTGCGGTTGTTTTTGCCAGGGTCATGCCGCCACCACCGCTTTGCTGACCAGTTCATCCATCAGAGCACGCCAGTCTTCACGCTCGTGGCGGCCCTCGGCCCGTTGCCCGAAGAACTGCACCACGGAGCGTCCCTGCTCATCAAAGCCTTCCAGAGAATGCACCCAGCCGTCGACGGTGGGGCGGCGGCTGATCCAGGCGCTGGCCAGGCCCTCGGTGTTCAGGTGCAGGTTAAAGTCCGGATCCAGAATGTTGAACCAGGGGCCGGTGCGACGCAGCGTGCCCGGTACCCGGGTATGAATCTGCACCGCGCCGCGGTTGCTGACAAACGTCATCAGCGGAATCTGGCGCAGCTGGCAGGCATAGAGGGCGGTTTCGATCAGGCTGGTATCAACCTGAAGCGCCAGATCATCGTCGGCAGCTTCAAAAGCGCTCAGCCGGTCGACACCGTGGTGTTTGAGCAGGTTGTTGAACTGGTGCACATCGGTCAGGGCGCGCCAGTCATCCATCATGGCATCCGCCGAGCCAGCCAGTGAGCTGCGTTCGTAGGTGGGTGCCGCAGCGAAATCCGGTGTAATAGGGTGCTCACTGTGCTGCGCGACCAGGCTTTCCCAGTTAGCGATCTGGGTGTCAACCAGACGGTAAAGTTTGATGATGGCCGTGCCGCTTTCATCAAACACCTGAAGGCTGTGACGCTCGCCTTCTACAACGGCCAGGGTATAGCGCCAGTGCCGGAAAAACAGCCGCTGATCCTGCTCACCCAGGAACAATCCCATCATCCCGCCACCCTGAAGATCGGCAAAACGACCACTGGTTTCGTGCACGGCGTTGTCGTTGCGAACCAGAGCCATCACCCGACCGAGGTCGGGCAAATGCATGGCAAGCTCCCGACCGGTTGGTTCCAGCAATACCGACTGTGAGCCGGGCTGAGCCAGCAGAAGCTCCAGTTCGGACACTCCGAGTATATCGGCAGCGTTGCGAATGCGCAGCGAGGGTTGTTCCTGTTTCAGTTGCAGCCAGGCGCGGGCGAGGGCGGATTCAGTCATGGCGATGTCCTTGTTGTGGTGGCGTTGAGAGTGAGCGCGCGACGTTGAACACGCAGGTCTCATTGGTTATTTGATATTAAATCTCATTTGCGATTGACGCGCATTAGCGCTTGCCTCTATATTAAATAGGAATGATTATTAAATGCAAATAACAATCACATAATTTAAAGTTCGAGCACCGCTGGTGCAGCGGGCTTCCATTAGCCAAAGAGGTTGAGCGTGTCAGTCGTTGTAAAAACACCCCGAAGCATCCTTAGTCTTAATGCCCTGTCGGCAGGCCTCGCAGGCGTGCTCATGTCTGTACCGGTGTCAGCCGAGCAAGTGACCCTGCAACCGCTGGTGGTGACGGGGACCTTGTCGGAGGTCACCGCAGAGGATAGCCCGGTGGCGGTTCGGGTGATTGATCGGGAGACGCTGGCGTCGACGCAGGCAGTTACGCTGGAAGACCTGCTGGCGGATATTCCCGGGTTGCAGTTGAAGCAAACTCACGGCCAGACCGGTGCCTCGGTGTTGCTTAATGGTCTGTCTGAAAAGCATGTTCTGATCATGCGCGACGGCGTGCCACTGAATCAGGTCAACGAGTCGACCATTGATACCCGGTCGCTGCGCCTGGCCGACATTGAACGCATTGAAGTGGTGTCGGCCAATGCGTCGGCACTGTATGGCAGTGCGGCGATGGGCGGGGTTATCAATCTGATCAGCCGCGAGCCCCAGGGCCCGGAATTCGAGATCGGCGTTAATGCACGCCAGTACGAAGCGGAGACCGAGCGGCTGCCCACTCAGATCGACTGGGCGGGGCGTGTCGCCGTACCCATTCCGGGTGGCTATTCGGCCACCACCTGGTCGCTGACACAGGATGCCGGTCTGGATAAAACACCTGAGACCTGGGCAGAGGATGTGCCCAGCGGATTCGGCTGGTCGCTGGCGCAGCGCTTCGATGTTTACGCGAAGCGTGACCATCGCCTGAGTCTGAACTGGAGCGGGTCGGATCTGACCAAACCCGGTGCCCATGCCTTGACCGGCAACCCGAACCGAAGCTTGGTTACCGACCAGCGTGTGTCTGCCCAGTACCAGGCAACGAGCGATCGGCTCGATGTTATTGCTTCCGCAGGGCTCGGCTGGGGTGTTTCCGAGCAGGATAAGCTGGGCAGCGAGGGCACGGATCTGCGCCGCGAATACGCGCTGTGGAATACGGCTTTGGAGGGTCGCTGGAGTCTGACTCAGGGCATGCACGATGCCGTGCTCGGCGGCAAAGTCAGTGCGGCTGGGCTGGAACAGGAAAAGGCGGATTTAAACGCGCCCAGCGAAGACGAGATTGCCCCGGTCGATCAGCAGAGCCTGGAACTGTTTGCCCAGGACAGCTGGTTCGCGACCGATCGACTGGAGCTGGTCGGTGGTTTGCGCGGCCACTGGGATGAAGCCTACGGTGTGCACTGGGCGCCGAATCTGGCCAGCCGGTTCGATGTGACCACGAACAGTTATGTGCGAGCCAGTCTCGGGCTCGGTTATCGGGTACCGGATCTGAAAGAACGGTATTACCAGTTCGATCACAGTCAGTTGCACGGCTATCGCGTAACCGGCAACCCGGAACTTGAACCGGAGACGTCGGTTGCGGCCCAGCTTGAGTGGGTGATCGATCCGGTGTCGATGGAGCTGTTCTACCGGGACATTGAGCAATTGATTGTTACTGCTGAGGCGGAGAGTGATGAACCCGGCGTAACAGTCTACCAGTATCAGAACATCGACCGGGCTGAAGTGTATGGCGTGAGTCTTTCGGCCGAGCATCAGTTGGGTTCGCATCAAGTGTCTGCTCATGCTCAGTGGCTGCATGCGGTCGCCCTGGCGACCGGCGACCGGCTGGCCCAGCGGCCGGAATACACCTTTGGGCTGACGCATGAATGGGCATTGGGCAAACAACGGCCGGTCACACTGCGTACTCAAATCGCCCATACCGGCCCGCAATTTTATGGGGAAGATGAAACTTTGCCCGTCGACCCATACACCCTGGTGGACGTCTCGCTGAGTTATCAGTTAACGCCCGCCTGGATGCTGACTTCAGCGATTAACAACCTCACCAATGAAATGTCACCTAGCGATGGTACGGCCGATGGCCTGCCTATTGGCGGCCGCCAATATGCGCTGGGCATTCGTTACCGGCATCCGTTTTGAAAGATTGGCGCCATTAGTTCGTGCGGGCCACCGGGTAAGCCTATCCGGGGTCGGCGTAGATCCATCCATGGAGCCTAGATCGCAGCATCCATGCTGCGAACTACCCCGGATAGGCTCACCCGGCAGCCCGCACTTGGTTTGTTGCCGACCAAGAATTTTAGACCTAAAGATGTGTAGTTAGTTGAGAAGCAATCCCCGTAACCCTGAATTAAGTAGTTAATTTCAAGGAGATTTTTTATGAAGGTTAATAGTTGGCTAGTTACAATGGCCGCATCCACCGTATTATTGAGTGGGTGTAATGTCGAAGAGAAGGATGATCCTGAAACCGGAGGTGGCTCTTCACAAAATGATAATTTCAAGTCACTTCAGGTTGATGCTAATTCGGAGTGGGCTTACGTAGATTTTTCTACTGACTCAGAGGTGTCGGCAGGCGACGATTGGGATCTGGCATTCCAGTCCACCAGTATTCGCAGTAACTCAACTCGCACTCAGTTAGCGTTGGCTGCTCCTCAGGATGATTTTTTTGACTCTGGAGAGCCAAACGTTAACGTTTGGACAAATGCGACTGCCGGCTCGGAACTGGAGCATTTACTAGCCAGCTATAGTGTGGATGACCTGGAGTTCTCCCAGGACAGCATTGATGCGGTTGTTGGGCGTGATGGTGTTGAATTTTACGAATATGTTCCACCAATGTCTTTTTCAGCCAACTCTGATGCCTGGTGGTTGATTCGCTCTGCAGAGGGTGACAGCTACGCCAAAGTTAATTTTACAACGGTTAACTATGACCCCACACCCGGCGTCCATGCAGTCACTGTAGAGGCCGATTTCTTTGTTAAAGGCAGCGATGATGCTGAATTTTCCAGCACAGCAGTTACATGGACACGAGACGAGGACAGCGAAAATTGCTTCGATTTCGACAGCGCCGCAGTTGTGGATTGCGGCTCTGACGCGTGGGATGTCCAGTACGCTAGTATTAATCGCAGTATGATGATTCTTGTCAATGGGGGTTACAGCGGTAGTCATCAGGGTGGCGTATTCGTTACTGATGACAGTGTTCCTTCGAATGAACTGTATGCGATGGAAAAAGCTGATGTTGATGGAATCGACGTCTCTACTCTTGAAGAGGGTAATTTTGTTACAGATGCCGAATCTACAGAGAACATGTTTTACAATCTCAGAGGCGAGTTCGGGAGTGACTATAACGACTGGTATGCCTATGCCCTGTTAGGTGGGCATGGTATTTACCCCAACTTCCGAGTATACGCAGTTAAAGAAACAGATACCGATGATGTAACCCTGGTTCAGGTCGTGAACTACTACAATGATGCTGACGAAAGTGGTCATGTTACTGTCCGGTATCGCGCGTTAGATTGATACAGGATGTGATTGAATAGCCGGGTGTACTCCCGGCTTTTTAGTGCCTGGAATTTAATGCACCGATTGAGTTCGGAGCACAAGAGCGCAAGAGCATGAGGAAATGCTGTTAAAGGTAGGCTTGGTGTTGGTGTTGGTGAGGCTCGAAGAGGGCTTGTGGTAGTCCGTCTATTGATTAACTCAATTCAACTTAAAATCAATCGGCACAGACACAGCAAGCCCCCCGTTGCCCGCTTCTTCAGGCAAAGCTGGCAAACCGGAAATACGTTCGATCATGGCGATGGCCGATTCGTCCAGCAGGTTGTAGCCGGAGCTTGAATCCAGGGTGATGCCGGCGATGCTTCCGTCCGTTTCTATGCGCAAGGCAATTTGCACCCGGCCTTCCTGACGGCGGCGCAAGGCGCTTCGGGGGTAGTCGAAGCTGAGCCGCAGTTCCTGCATTAAGGCGGCGAGGTAGGTGTCGTAGAGTTGTTCTCTCAGCACCGCCTGTTGACTGGCGGCTATGGCCGATTCGGTTTCTGTGTTGGCAGAGCCGGATGTGTTGGGGCTGACTGTAGGTTCAGCGTTTTCAGGTAACGTCGCGTTCGATTGATTGGCAATCTGAACGGGTTCCGGTTCAATTTCTGGCTCTGGCTCTGGCTCTGGCTCTGGCTCTGGCTCTGGCTCTGGCTCTGGCTCTGGCTCTGGCTCTGGGATTGTTTCGGGTTCGGGAGCCAACTCAGGTATGGGTTCCGGGGTCAGTTCAGTTTCTGGCTCAGGCTCGGGCTCGGGCTCGGGTTTTGGTGTCTGCTCTGGTTCCGGCTGCGGCTCGGGTTTTGGTTCAGGCTCGGGTACCGAAACGGTATGGGTCGAGGGGCCTGAACTGGCGATTACCCGGTGGTTCTCTTGCACTATCGCTGGTGGCGCTTGTTCCGGAGCAGGCCTGGCTGCCTGGTTGAGCTGCAGCGCAATGGGAGGCGGTGGTGAGGGTTGGCTCTTTAACAAGATTGCCGGTGTCTGGGTCTGGGCAATAACGATCGCCAGTGCCAGGTGGGTCAGCAAAGAGGCGCCAATAGCCAGGCCTGTCTGTCGGGTTTGCATTGAGTTGACAGGGCCAGACTGATGTTGATTGAGGGTGTCGATTGGAGACATCGCTGAGCTGAACCGGTCTAAAAACAGGCAGCTATTATAGCCGACGAGATTGTAAATAAAAGTGATTCGCAATAACATTGTGAGACTCGTTGCTAACGGAGTCCGCTTCCCATGTCTGAATCAATCTCCTCCAGGTCCATTCGTTATGCCAGCCGGTTGCAGGGTGAGTCCCTGACGGTGGGTTATGACGCCGCCCCTATTCTCAACGATGTCGATTTTCAGGTTCCGGATGGCCAGGTGACGATTTTGGTAGGTCCCAATGGCAGCGGCAAATCAACGCTGCTGAAGGCGCTCGCACGAATTCTGACGCCAACCGAGGGGCAGGTGCTACTCGATGGTCAGGACATTCACCGCAGCAAGACCCGGGAAGTCGCGAAAAAGCTGGGATTGTTACCGCAGGGCCCCGTGGCGCCAGAAGGGCTGACGGTGCGTGAGTTGGTGGCTCAGGGCCGGTTTCCGCATCAGTCACTGCTGCGGCAGTGGTCGAGCGAGGATGAACGCGCCGTCAACGACGCCATGACGGTCGCCAAGGTGATCGATTTTGCCGACCGGCCGGTCGATGGGCTGTCGGGCGGTCAACGTCAGCGTTGCTGGATTGCCATGGTTCTGGCGCAGCAGACCGATCTGGTGTTGCTTGATGAGCCCACAACGTTTCTGGATCTGAAAGTTCAGGTCGATTTGATGGAGCTGCTGGTGCAGTTGGCGCATCAAATGGGCCGTACGCTGGTGGTGGTGTTGCACGAACTGAACCTGGCCGCCGCTTATGCGGATACGCTGGTCATGCTGCGTGACGGCGCGATTATGCAATGGGGCGCGCCGTCGGATGTTTTTACCAGTGCCAATCTAAAAGCGGTGTTTGATCTGGATGCCCACGTCATTCGGGACCCGCACTCCAAGCGTCTGATCTGTGTGCCGACGTCTGCGCCGGAGCCAGCTCAGCACGTTGAGGTCGGCGTTCGCATCGCATGACCACCCAGGCTAGCCATAACGCCATGTCATCATCGACCGCAGACAGCACCTCGGGGGCCTGGCTGGCATACAGCGCCGGGTTGCCGGTTGTGGTCGGTGTGCTGGCGCTGATGTTTGGCTGGCACATTGCTGTGGGGGCCAAATCGCTGCCGTTGTCGACGGTGTTGAACGCCCTGGTTTCATACGACGCCACCCAGTTCGACCATATGATTGTTCGCGATTTGCGTCTGCCCCGCGCCGTTATTGCGGTGCTGGTAGGGGCAGCGCTCAGTGTGGCGGGTGCGCTGATGCAGGGTGTTACGCGCAATCCGCTGGCGGAACCGGGCATTCTGGGGCTGATGGCCGGAGCCTCCTTTGCTGTGGTGATGACGATTGGTGTGTTTCAGACGGTACCGACCGTCTGGTTGCCGTGGGTTGCGGCCGTGGGCGCCATGGTCACGGCGGTCGTGGTTTGGTTGATCGCCCAGTGGGCGCCTGGCGGTGCCACGCCACTGACGCTGACGCTGGCCGGTGCGGCAATAACGGCGTTTCTGGGCGCATTGATTTCTGTTACGCATTTGCTCAATCAGGAGACGTTTGAACAACTGCGAGTCTGGCTGGCGGGGTCGCTGTCAGGCCGGCGGGTCGATGTCTTGTCGGTAGCGGCGCCCTGGTTGTGTCTGGCGCTTGGGTTGGCCATGGTGCTGTCTCGCAAGGTGACGGTGCTGGCCATGGGCGACGATGTGGCTCGTGGTCTCGGTGTTCGTACTGGCTGGCTCAAAGTGCAGGTGCTTCTTTGTGTCGTGGTGCTGACCGCCTGTTCGGTCGCGTTGGCCGGCCCATTGGGCTTTGTCGGGCTGGTCATTCCCCATGTGGTGCGGCTTTTCATCGGTTCAGATTATCGCTGGATCGTGCCTTATTCGGCGCTGGTTGGTGGGGCCTATTTGCTGGGTGTCGATATCATCGCCCGGCTGGCCTTACGGCCCCAGGAAATTGCCACCGGCATTATGACCGCCATGGTCGGCGCGCCGCTGTTTATCCATCTGGTTCGGCAACGGGCGTCCTGATATGACCCTACGTTCAGCTCACTACTGGGTACTGCGGCTTCCGGGCGAGTGGTTGTCGTTTCGACTGCCGGTTAGAGCGTTAGTGTTGGCGCTTTTGCTGACAATCGGTCTGCTGTCGCTGATAACGCTTAGCCTGACCATTGGCAGTTACGAGATGTCATTGCGTGAGGTGCTCAGCACCTTGCTAGGTGACGAAGTCTCCAGGCAAATGACAACAGTGGTGTGGGAGTTCCGGTTCCCGCGCACCCTGGTAGCCGCCTTTGTCGGTACCATGCTGGCGCTTTCCGGTGCCGCCTTGCAGAACGTGACCCGCAATGGCCTGGCAGACCCCTCGCTGGTGGGCATTTCCCAGGGCGCGAGTCTGGCCGTGGTTGCGTTGACAGTGATTTGGCCAGACCAGAGTTCCGCACTGCGGCCCTGGGTGGCGTTTGCTGGCTCTTTGCTCGTCGCAGCTCTGATTCAGGGGTTGAGCTGGAACCGTCGCGGTGGCAGTTCGATTCGGTTTATTTTAATGGGCATTGGCGTGGCCGCCTTCATCAGCGCTATCACCTCAGCGCTGATGACCTATGGTCAGATCGACCGGGCCATGTCGGCCCTGGCCTGGCTCAGCGGCAGCATTAACGCCGCGGGTTGGCCTGAAGTGCGGATGGTGGCGGTATGGTGTGCCGTGCTGATGCCGCCGTTGCTGATTCTCAGCCGCTCAATGTCGGCATTGCAAATGGGCGAGAGCACCGCTGTGGGCCTCGGCGTTCGTGCCAGCGTTATTCGTTATGCGCTGATCAGTGTGGCGGTCGGTCTCGCCGCCATCGCCACGGCTGCAGTTGGCCCGCTGGGGTTTGTCGGGCTGATTGCACCTCATATGGCACGGCGACTGGCACGCAGCGGCGTTGGTATTCACCTGCTATTAACGGCTTTGATTGGCGCCTTTGTGGTGACCCTGGCGGATCTTCTGGGGCGCGCCCTGTTTGCGCCAATTCAGATTCCAGCGGGTCTGGTCACGGCCATTATCGGGGTGCCGGTGTTCATTTATCTGTTGCAGAAATCCCAGGCCAAAAGCGCGCTGTGATACGCCTGGCCGGGTTGCTCTGAAATTCAGAAACAGGAGTTCGTTTTGACCGCGTTTTGCGCCCAAATAAGCCGGGATGTTGCCGAGCCCTTACCGGGGACGGGTGGGCACCCGGGCGCCAATCTGTTGTTGAGCTGGCCCTTTAGTCGCTGGTCGAAAACCTTTAATCAGGCAAAGGACATGACCGCCGATGAAATGGGCGCCATAGCAGCTTTGGCTAAGGCCGGCCGGCGTCTGAACCTGATTGACCGGAAGGCTCAGCCACGGACAGCACATCGCGCCTATTTGATGCCGGAGTCGCGTGCCTTTGATGTACCGCGGACTGAGCTGGTTGCTTTTTTATCGGCATTGGAAGCAGGGCAGTCGCTGGCTGACTGGGAAGTCTCAGACATACCCAACTCAGTGGTGCTGTGCTGCACTCATGGTAAAAAAGACCGATGCTGCGCCAAGTTCGGCAATGCGAGCTACAAGGCGCTCACGGCTGCAGCAGAGGCACGGCCGGAGACTGTCGAAATCTGGCAGAGCACACATTTGGGTGGTTGCCGGCTAGCGACATCGATTCTGGTGTTTCCGCAGGCCCGAAAATACGGTCGTGTTGATGCTGACATGGCCGACGCCTTTCTGGATGCGGAGAGGAATGATCGTCCCTTTTTACCGTGCTACCGGGGGGACCGCTTATTGTCGCCGGAACAGCAGGTCGCTGAAGTGGCGATTCGAGAGCATCTTGCGCAGCAGTCTATCTGGCCGGATAGGCTGGAGCCAGAGAGTGATACCGACCTTGACGGAGGCCGCAAGACAATCACGCTGCGCTGGCGATCCGGCTCGGAGTGCGGTCAGTTAAGTGTGCTGCTGGCACCCGAGACGGTTCAGCGCTTTGGAACCTGCACCGCCATGGACGATGGCGAAGAACCTGTTGCTCACAACACCTGGCAGGTTGTGTCTGTATTTTCGCAAGACAGCCTGATTGCTCTCGCTTCACAACCTTAATTCATCCTTCCACTGCACAGGGAATTACCATGCCGATTAAACTGGCTCTAATGGCCGTTATTCTGTTTTCCAGTACCGCTGTCTGGGCTTTCCCGGAATCCTTTGACCATAAATATGGGACCACCACCCTGACCGAAGCGCCAGAGCGCATTGTCTCAATCGGTTACAGCGACCACGATGATCTGCTGGCACTGGGCCAAAAACCTCTGGCCGTGCGCGACTGGTACGGCGATATGGACAAAGCCACCTGGCCCTGGGCGGCCGACCTGTGGGGAAGCACTGATCCGGTGGTGTTGCCTTTTGGTGAGTTGGATATGGAAACCATTGCTGCCCTGGAGCCGGATTTGATCGTCGGCTTGTCGTCGGGTATCAGTGCCGAGCACTATCAGCAGCTCAGTTTAATTGCACCAACACTGCCACAGTCGGGCGACTATATTGAATGGGGCATGCCCTGGCATGAGCGGACGCTGTGGATCGGTCGGGCAGTGGGCAGGTTGCCGGAAGCCGAAGCCATGGTAGAGGACGTTGAGCAGCGGTTTGAGTCAGTGACTGAACAACATCCGGAACTTGGGGGCATGCAAGCTGCCATCGCTTATTACTGGGAAGGCCAGTTGGGCGTATACAGTGACAACGATTTGCGCGGTGTTTTTCTGGAACGACTGGGGCTTAACATTCCTGAGGCCATCAATGACCTGGCGGGTGATCGATTCTACAGTGAGCTGAGCCTTGAAGAGCTTTCCCTGCTGAATGTTGATGCCCTCATCTGGCTGTCGACCGGTGACGCTCAGGCCGATGCAGACAAAGTACCCGGCCGGGAGCTGATGCCGTTTCATCAACAGGGCCGCGAAATTTATGTCGATAAAGAGTTGGGCGGTGCCTTTTCATTCATGTCGCCGCTGAGCATTCATTTTATTTTTGATGAGCTGGTGCCACAGATTGTTCAGGTTGTGGACACTCAACGCTGAATTGTTGAACCGAATTAAGCGCATCGATTGCGGTCATTCAGCGGGCCCTGAATTACTGATGAAGGGCCGCACCGTTCTAGCTACAGTTCACAGCAATTAGCCTGTCCGGCACTTTACACTCTGTTAGAGGCATGTCTTCAACCTGTAGGTGCAGTTACTGTGTATCAGGACCGGCGCCGGTAAAGCAGATAAATAAAGAAAGGCGCGCCAACGCCCGATACAAATATGCCGGCCGGTAAATCCTGTGGTAAGAATGCAACCCGGCCTAGCAGGTCTGCCAATAAAACCAAACAGGCTCCGGTAAGTCCGGCCCCCAGAATCAGGCCGGTGCTGGTCTGGCCGGTATAACGTCGCGCCAGGTGCGGTGCCATCAGGCCGACAAAGGCCATGCCGCCGGCAAAGGCAACGGCGGAGCCGGCCAGACCTACACTGCACGCTAGTAACAGGAACCGATACCTGCCCACAGCCAGCCCCAGCCCACGGGATTGTTCGTCATTCATGCCCAACAGCGTTAGAGCTCGTGCTGCCAGCATCGCGACCGGTATCAGGGTGATCGTCCAGGGCAGCAGGCGTGCAACATCCTGCCATTGTGCTCCATAAACCGTACCGGTCAGCCAAATGTAAGCTTGTACCGTGGTGCTTAGTGGGCTCATTACCAGTACCAGAGTGGCAACGGCTTTTAGTGCGGCCGCCAGTGCAATGCCCACCAATACCAGCCGAATCGGAGCAACGGCTGTCGTGCTGCCGGGCTTCCAGGCCAGGCCGTAGATGACGGTGGCGGTTAGCGCGGCAGAGGCAATGGCCACAGGTGGCAACCAGGTCAGGCTGACAGTGCCGGCCAGCCACGCCAGGAACAGCACAGCGCCCAGGGCGGCGCCGTCGCTGATGCCGATGATGTCCGGAGAGGCCAGGGGGTTGCGCACAATCTGTTGTAATAGCGCGCCGGAAACGCCCAGGCCGGCACCCACCAACAGCGCCAACAATCCCCTTGGCAGGCGCAACGTCTGTATGACGAATTGATGCTCGCTGGTGTCGGGTGATAGCAGGGTGTTAATAACGTCCATCGGTGGAATGCGGGTGCTGCCCAGGCAGAGATAGAACAGCAACAAGCTCAGTGTTAACCCCAGCAAAACCAGGCAACGCCTTAAGGTCTGGCGATGAATGGCCAGTGCCAGGGCTTCCGAGGTTGAACGAAACAGGTAGTGAGAGGTCATAATGTCGGGCTGCGTTTACGGGCGATGGCAATAAAGACAGGTGTGCCGACCAGCGCCGTCAGAGCGCCGACTGGCACTTCCTGGGGCGGCACGATAAAGCGCGACAGGGTGTCAGCGCCCAGTAGCAAGCTGGCCCCCAGCATGGCCGCTGACGGGAGCACCCAGCGATGATCACGGCCGAACAGGCCGCGCGCCAGATGCGGAATGATCAGTCCGATAAAGCCGATCATGCCTGCCAGTGCAACGGCACCGCCGGCCAGTAAAATGATGACCACACCGAGCGCCAGCCGGGTGATCACCACGCGTTGGCCGAGGCTGCGGGCGACGTCGTCATCCAGCATCATCAGGTTGATCTGACGCACAAGTATGACGGTACCCATAATCGCGATGCCGTAAAAAGGGAGAAAGGGCAGCACGCTGCTGAGTGGTTTGCCGGCGACTGAACCACCGAGCCAATACAGAATGCCTTCCAGGCTTTCCCGGTTAAGAATCAGCAGGCCCTGGGTAAAAGCGAGAAACAAAGCAGTAATAGCTGCGCCTGCCAGCACAATGCTAACCGGTGACCGTGAGGCACTGCCGGTCATGCCCAGGCTGTAGACGAGAATCCCGGCAACGGCGGCGCCAAAGAAGGCGATGTAGATGTAATCTTGCAGGCGGGTCAGCGAAAAAAAGGTAAACGCCAGTGCCACAAAGAATAGCGCGCCGGCGTTAATGCCCAGCAGGCTGGGTGAGGCCAGGCCATTGCGGGTCATCGCCTGCATCAGGGTGCCGGCAATGGCCAGGCTGCTGCCAACCAGAGCCGCCAGAACGGCCCGGTTCAGGCGGTTGGCACGCACAATAATGTGTTCGATCTGGCTGGCATCGTAGTTGAACAGAGCGTTGATGACCGTGGCAAACGACATGGGCGTTTGCCCCAGGGCGATGCTGGCCAGGGTGGTTGCCAGTAACAGCGCCAGGCACAGGGTCAGACCCAGTGCCTTGACCGGCAGTGTCGACAGCACGGCGATTCCTCTGGGTTAGTCGAGACCGTAATGGTCAAACACGCTGTCGACCATGCGTTCGGCTGCAATGGGGCCGCCGCCCATGTTCCAGTCGACTTCATTGACGCGGTAGACCTGGTCATTTTGCACCGCGGTCAGGGTGTTCCACAGGGGGTGTGAGGTCCAGCTGGTGAAGTTCTCCATCACCGTCGGGTCGGTTTCTGTCATGAACATAAAGAACACATCGGCGTTCATGCTGGGAATGCTTTCCTTGGACGTCAGCTTCACGCCCCAGATGTCTTGCTGATGGCCAGCGGGGCGTTCAAACCCGAGTTCGTTCAGAATGTTCCCGGCGAAGCTGGAGTAGTAAATGCGGGCATGGTCGTTGCGAAAGTTCAACAGTGCTACTTCCTGTGGCCAGGCTACGTCAGACTCGGACACTTGAGATTGAAACGACTGAATGCGCGCATCCCACTGGTCATGCCACTCGGCAGCTGCGTCGGTTTTACCGGTTGCCTGAGCGACCAGATCGAGCGTTTCCTTGAACTGAAACACCGTCTCGTGCATCACGGTCGGTGCAATCTGGGCTAACTGGTCGTAGATTTTTTCATGGCGCATTTTGGCGCCGACGATGACATCCGGGTTCAGGGCAGCAATGGCTTCCAGATTGGGCTGGGTTTCAAGGCCAACATGGGCTACGCCGGCCAGGTCTTCGCGCAGGTAGTGGTACATCGGTTGCTCAACCCAGGAATCGACTACACCCACAGGCGTAATGCCCAGAGCCACCGCTGCGTCGGTGGCACCCTGGTAGAGTGTGACCACCCGTTGCGCCGGAGCGTCCAGTTCAGCGGTGCCCATGGCATGAGGAATACTGATGGATTCTGCCCGCGCGAAAGACAGCGATGCCGCCAATATCAGGCCGAGCAGTTTGGTTGAGGTAAGACGATGAGCCACGGACAACTCCTGAGATAGGTTAGGGGTTGCTGATAGTATTGATAGTTGTTCTTATTATCAACCGCATCCACTGGAGCGTCAGAAAGAAAAAGCAGTTATTCAGGGATGTGATGGAATTATCAAATTATAGTTTGCAAATGATAACTATTATCATTAAAGTGGTTTTCGAAGGTCGATTCAGCGTTGGGCCCCGGGGAAGGAGCACGGTCCCGAACCAGGGTAAAAGGAAGTCGACTCGTTAACGCCTTTGTCCACCCTCTGTCGCAAAGGCGTTGGCTGAGTGCCAACAAGGTTGTTGAACACGCTGAATGGTTTCCAGCCGGGATTTTTCCCCTCCAATGTTAAATCCCGGCTGGTTTTTTAGGAAAACAACACCCTTCGTACAGGAGCTCGACATCATCATGGAACTGCGCAGCAAACTCTGGGCTCTAACGGTGACCACGCTGTTGTTCACCCTGGCCCTCTCCTTCAATCCCTCCAGTATGACGATATTTGCCGGGTTATAACTCAAGAATTGGAATTGGCACTTATCTGAGTGTCGGGTACCGGGTAACCCTATCTGGGGTAGTCCGCAGCATGGATGCTGCGGTCTAGGCCCCATGGATGGGTCCACGCCGACCCCAGATAGGGTTACCCGGTGCCTGATACGGACTCCAGTTACTGAAGCAAACCCGAACTCCGAACCTTGAGTTATAACCCGGCGACTGGGCCTGTTTTCTTCAGTTCATAGCTACCAACCGATCCAGACGTTCAAGGTCATTGATTACTCGCCACTGGCCACCGCCTTCCATGACCCGTTTCTGCCAGGCATTCAGACGATTCTCATAGTCGCGCGGGTCGATGTTATCCCGGGTTAACTTGGTGACGTTCAATGCGACGACTTCGATGCCGGCGACATCAATTGGGAAATCGCGCACATGGCCTTCCGGTAAATCCTCTTCCAGATCACTGAACACCAGAATGGTTTTTTCATCGGCATCGGTTTCGTTCAGAAAATCAATGGCCTGCAATACGCCCCCGGTAATGTCGGTATGGGCACTGCCGCGAACCAGTTCTGAGGTAAACGTCTGCACGTGGTGCTGAAACAAACGCTTCTGGTCGTTGGCGGTACTTGGCCGCACGTCAAAGGTGGCCTTGGCGATGATGTCCTCTTCGTTAAAGCTGGCGCTGTCGATGCGCGCCAGCGCCAGGGAATCACCGCTGTCGAGCGTTGCCAGCAGGTAGTTCATGATGGTCTCGGCCTTGTCGAGTTGCTCGGTGTAGGTGCCCGAGGTGTCGATCAGCATATAGACTGCCCGGCTTTTGACCGGGGACTCTCCGCAGCCGGCCAGCAGGCCGGTACTGAGCAAAGCGGTGATCAGCAGCAGTGTCATGATGTGACGGCTGAGCCTGGCTGAATCGGTAACAAGTTTCATGGGGTTACCTCCTGCGTGTCGGTGAGGACGGGTTCAACTTTGGTACTCCGGCTGCGCTTGGTCTTTGCCGTTGTGGCCGGGGCATCGTCCGTATCGTGTTTGGTCTTGGCGGCCACCGTGGTGTCGCTCAGATCGGGCGCTGTGGAGCGGTGGCGAATCAGTCGTTCAACACCCAATGGCACCATGATGATCAGGTCATAAAGGTGCGCCAGTATTTTGCAGGCATGATTGGCGAGGTTGCCGACCAAACGCAGTGCAACTGCCACCGTGCGCAATACACCGACAACAATCATTCCAAGCACACTGCGCAGCGAATGAATGAATGACTCCAGCGGGATGGCCACAAAGGCCAGCGCGAACGGCAGGATAAAACCCATTACCATTTGGCCGATCGACGGAATCCAGCGGAACTGAGCTTCAACCACGCCGACACCGGCCAGCGATTGTTGCAGGGCGGCGCGGTCGAGCGCGAGCAGGTCACGCATGTAAGCCAGTGAGGCTTCAATGGTGGCGAGAATGGTCAGTAGGGTGAGGGTGACCACGATCATGCGCCGGCGCATGCGATCGTCCATGCTGCCGATGACGGGAAACAAGTGGGTGATGCGCAACGACTCAAGCAGGAACAGACCCATGGCAATTTCAATCAGAATGATCACCAACGCCGCGATGTCGGACATGCGCAGCGAGCCAATGGTCGCTGTGCCGCCGACCATTTCGGACATCGGCAAGGCAATCAGTTGAAAGTTAATCAACCCGCCCATAGCTGCGATGATCAGCACCAACCCAGAGATGAAAAACTGGGTTAACGAAGACGACAGCAGTGAGTTGGCCGCCGCATCTTCGTTGTTGCGAATCGATTCATAACGATCCATCTGCCCATCGATCATACGGGTGCGTTCTTCCAGGCTGTCGAGTGTGGTCTCGACCTTGCCCATGGTGGTTTTCAGAGTACGCCACTGAGGGTGCATCTTGGCCAGGTGCCCATGACGCTCGAGCGTGGCTTTCTGAAACGCTTTCAGGGTTTCTTCGTGCGAATCTTCAATCGCATCTTTTATGTTATCGAGAATTTTGTTCAGGGCCGGGTCGGCACTCTTGGGCAGTGCCGAAATGGTATCGACCACATCGGACCAGGCGGGTGGCAGGGGTGCCGACAACGAACTGGCCTGATAATCAGCCTCGATTTTTTCGATCGCATCGGCCAGGGTGCGGTGCAGGCTGGGGTAGTGCGCCAGATCCCGCGCGACCAGGGTGCTGACCCGGGTGAATTCGCGTTCAATGGCTTTTTCCGCAGCGGTACGGCCCAGCGCCATCAGCACATCACGATTGCGCTGGCTGAGCCGGTGCTCCAGTTTCAAGACAGAACGTGACGCCAGACGCAGTGCGGTAAACACCGCGCGGCCGGTGGTGGAAAACAGGTGGTTCGCCTGCTGGCGCCCGAGATAGAGCACAGTAACGAGTAAAACCAGCCAGATCGCGGCCGAGATGGCGGCGGAATCAGACCAGACAGTGAGCAGTTGTTGAAACATCGCAGAACCTCCGTTGAGTTGACAGGAGGGAGTGTCGTTCAGGGCGGTGAAAATTCTGTGAGTTTAGTGGGGATGGTCCGCGGCGGGTGCCGGGGGAGCCCTTGTGGGGTCGGCGTGAACCCGTCCATGGGGCCTAGACCGCAACATCCATGTTGCGGACTTCCCCACAATGGCTCCCCCGACACCCGCCGCTCGTTTCGCCGGCGAACACCGAAGTTTATTAATCATGACAACTCCTGACAGCACGTTGTCAGGAGCCCAGGAGCATACTGGGCACCAAGCTATCGGAAGACGATGGTGACACTCGTTTGGATCAACAGAAGGAAATTGATCATGAACCCTATTTTGAATGTGAATGAAGTTGAGCTTCATCCCCGCCCAGCTGAATACGCTGCGCCGGGGGAAGCAGCCGAGCGATTTGATGCGCGTCTGGGTGAACTGAGCCAGCCATTAGGGGCTCGTTTGCTGGGCTACAATGTCACTCTGATACCTCCGGGTAAGCGCGCGTTTCCGTTTCACAGCCACCAGCAAAATGAAGAGATGTTCTATATCATCGAGGGTCGGGGCGAGCTTCGGCTCGGTACGCAACGGTATCCGGTTAGGTCAGGAGATGTTATCGCTTGCCCGCCGGGTGGTGTTGAGAGTGCCCATCAATTGATTAATACCGGGGACCAGGATTTGCGGTTTCTGGCTGTCAGTACCCAATTAGCCTCGGAAGTCTGTGAGTATCCGGATTCGGGCAAGTTCGCGATCAGTGCTGAGGTGACTGATGCAAACGGAGGTGAGTCGAGAGTGTTTCGGTTTGTCGGCCGCTTGGAAAGCAGTCTGGATTACTGGGACGATGAATAGGGCAATGTGCCACGGGTGAGGTATGTCCTGGGAGAGAGTTATGCGTCGAGCTGATCGGTTGTTCCAGATTATCCAGTACCTGCAGGGTCGGCGGTTAACCACGGCCCGGCAACTGGCGGATAAACTGGAAGTCTCCGAACGCACAATCTACCGCGACATTCAGGACCTGATGGCTTCGGGTGTGCCCATAGACGGCGAGGCCGGCGTGGGTTATGTGCTGCGCAGTGGCTTTCATCTACCGCCGCTGATGTTCACACCGGAGGAGATGCAGGCGTTGATTGTCGGGGTGCGGTTGATTGACGCCTGGGGTGGTGAAAAGCTCTCGGCCGCCGCCACTGAGGCGCTGGTTAAGATCGAGACGGTCTTGCCGCCCCGGCTGAAGGCCTCGCTGCGCAACCCGCGAATTTATGCGCTGGTATTTTCCGATCGCAAAGACCTGGCACCGCGACTGGATGTATTGGGCGCGGCTGTGAACGACCGGCACAAGCTGCGGTTGCACTATCATCGCGAAGATATGACCGCGTCTGAGCGGGTGGTCTGGCCATTGGGACTGGTGTTCTGGGGCAGCGTCTGGACGCTGATGGCCTGGTGTGAGTTGCGGGCCGACTTTCGGATGTTCCGGGTTGACCGCATTGTCGAATTCGAGGTGTTGGAAGCGGAATATGAGGAAACCGCCCGAATCTCCCTACAGCAGATCCTCAGACAAAATGAGTTGGCCTAAAAGTCGCCCGGGTAAACGCTTTCGGTTTAATTCATCAGATTAATCCAAAATGGTTTAAATTATAAAAATAAACCTATTTGGTTGATTAATTGGTTCAGCTATCTAAACTGTGACCATGAACCGACTGATTGTAATAGCAGACATCGTTGCTTCCAGAGAAATCACCGACCGGGCCGCTGTTCAGCACGACCTCAAAGCAGCGCTGGATCGCTTGAACCGGCAAACCGACGGCCTGCTCTCACCCTATACCATCACGCTGGGCGATGAGTTTCAGGCCGTGCTAAGCACGGCCAGTCGAGTCTTTACCGATATGATGGCCATTCGGGCGGCCATTTACCCCGTCCGGCTGCGCTTTGCCGTCTCGATTGGCCCCCTGGCAACGCCCATCAACCCGGACCAGGCCATCGGGATGGACGGCCCGGCCTTTCACGCCGCCCGGGAAAGCATCGAACAGCTTAAACAGGGTGACCACCAGTTGGCTCTGGCCGGTGAATTTCCAGGCCAGCCACAGGACCTGATGCACAGCACCCTGAATTTACTCGATCGCCACTGGCAGAGCTGGCAGGCCAATCGACTGGTGATCTTGCACCGCCTGCTGCAGGGCGATACCGTAGCGACGCTGGCTAAATCACTGAAGATCAGTGAACAGGCGGTCTACAAGAATATTCGCCAGGGCGGGCTGGACGATGTAACGGAAAGCATCCAAACCCTGACCCGATACCTGGATGCGGCCCTGGCAGAATGACCTGGACTGGTGGCAATGGCCCGCAGCGGGAACCGATGGTGTCTCTGCGGGGTCGGCGTGAATCCGTCCGTGGAGCCTAGGCCGCAGCATCCTTGCTGCGGACTACCCCGCAGAGACACCACCGGCACCCGCCGCTCGTATTGTGCGAACTCCGAAACGTGGATATTAATTGAGGGAATAAGTCGGTGACATCGTTAATACTGCTAACCACCTGGTTGTTAACACGCCTGTGTTTCATCCGCTACGATCAGCGCCTTCCCACCCGCTTGCTACTGATTCTGGTGTTAATCCCCATCATTCTGGCACCTGCCTTGGCGCTGGGTGTCACGTCGATGATTTGGTCGATACTAGCTGCCGCAGCCCTGATTTTTTCCGAGAAAGTCATTCCTGAACGGCTGCTGGTGCCCGGTCGCCTCATGGGGCTGGCTTTAGTGGTGGTTACAGCCTGGCTGATGCCGTTGCCGGAACTGAGTTCATGGTCGGTATTAACAATCGACTGGCTGGGTCTGACTACAGAGCGATTGACCACAGGCTTGTGGTGGTTGCTCGGGTTTCTGCTGGTTGCCGGAGAAGCCAATTTACTGATTCGGTTGCTATTCCACAGTTTCGATCTGGAACCCATGAGCAAGACACCTGAGCCTGCTGAAACCGAACAGACCACGACAGCAAACCAGAACGTAGAACCGGAAATCGACCAGCGCGAGTACAATGCCGGTCGCATCATCGGTATTCTGGAGCGCTGGCTGATGTACATCGTTTTGGTTGGCAGTCAGCAAACGGGTGCTGCATCCGGGTCTCAGTACAGCATCATCGCGGTCATTCTGGCAGCCAAGGGGTTTGCGCGGTTCCGGCAACTGGAGGAACGTGCTTTCGCAGAATATGTGTTGATCGGAACGCTGGCTTCGACACTGTTAACGGTGGCGGTGAGTTTGTTGATCAGTAGCCGGCTAGCTGCATAGCTCACTCACCAATATCCTCATTCCACAGATCAGGCCGCTCGCGGATGAAGGTCTCCATCAAGTGGATGCAGCCCGGCTCCTGGCGCACGTCGAGCTCTACGCCGCGGCTGGTCAGCAGCGCTTCGTCGCCCTGAAAGGTCTGGTTTTCACCGATCACCACTGTGGGAATGCCGTACAGCAGAATGGCGCCGCTGCACATGGGGCAGGGCGACAGCGTGGTGTAGAGCACAGAGTCGCGATACACCGAGGCTGGCTGGCGGCCGGCATTTTCAAGTGCATCCATCTCGCCGTGCAGTACCACGCTGCCCTGCTGAACCCGGCGGTTGTGGCCCCGGCCAATGATTTTGCCCTTGTGTACCAGTACCGAACCGATCGGGATGCCGCCCTCGGCGACGCCTGCTTTTGCCTCATCGAGCGCGGCCTGCATGAATTCGTCCATGTCGGACTCCTGTGAATGGGGGTATAACCTGCAAACTAGCGGAGGGTGGGGTGGCACGCAAGCGAGTAATACAACCTCAGTCACATTTCAGGGTCAGTCGGAGTGCTAGACTGTAAAGACGTTTCAATGACACAGACTAAAAGGCAGTAACGCCATGACCCGGATTGTGTGGGTAGAAGACCAGTCCCACTGGGTCGAGCGGTTTAAACCGACGTTGGAAGCCACCGACTTTAACGGGTCGCCAACCGATGTTCAGGTCTTCAAATTCGCTGAAGCCGCTTGCCAGTACATTAAACAGTGCCCCGATGCCGATGCACCCGATGTCGCGTTGCTCGATGCCCATATGGGTGGCAACAGCCATGCTGGCCTGACTGTGTCGCGCGCTCTGCAGAAGCGCTGGCCGGACTTGCCGGTGGTGTATTTGTCGGAGCATAGCGGTACCGATATCGAACAGGCGGCGTTTGAGCAGAATGGCACCCTGGATTTTATCGCCAAGCATCAGCGTAATGTCGAAGCCGTGCTGTGCTGGCGCATTCAGGCAGTATTGCGCCAGCAACGTCACCAGCCCGGCGAAATCGCCACAACGAACAGCGATACCCTGCGCAGCGGCTCGCTGAGCATCGATACCCGCACCTGGGAAGTGTTCTGGCAAGGGCAAAAGCTGATGAACCCGACCAATCCGCGCCGGCCGCTGGCGCCGACGCCGCGCAAGATCCTGCGCTTTCTGGTGGAAGCAGCACCGAGCCCGTTGTCGACCTGGCAGATTGCCGATAAGCTCGATGCCGACCCGGAACGGTTTTCCTACGCTAACTACCGGCAACACATTCGTACGTTAAGGCGCGCCTTCGATCAGGTCGAAGCGGGCGACGCCGGCTTTACCGACCGTTGCCGGGAAGGGGTTGGAATCGTCACCTTTGGCGACCAGGAAGCCTACTGCTGGAGGCCAGACCATGACCCTGCGCGCTGACACCGATAGACCTTTCAAGCCTAGCTGGCCACAGCGATTCAGTGTGCTGAGCAGTTTTTTCGGACTGGGTCTGGTAGCGTATTTTTACCTGATCACCGAACCCGACCTGTTGGCTTACTATCAGGTGCCTGAATGGGTGCTGGATCCACGTCTGAAAATGGCCCTGTGCGCAATTTTTGCGATATTCCTGATCAACGATGCGCACCGTTATTCCCAGGCGCGCCGTCAGCAAAAACAGCAAGCCCGCCAGTTGCAGAGTGAGTATGACAACCTCTGGCAAAGCCGCAAACAACTGCAACACAAGGTGCATACCTATGCTGGCCATGCCGATAAACTAAAGCTGTTTATCAGCGACAAGCTGCTGGAATACATCGAGTATGATGAAAAATTCCTGCACTTTAAAAGCATTGCGGCCGAGGTGCGGCACAACGGCGTGATCGGGTTCGATAAGGTTCAATCAGCGCTGGAGCAGGCGCTTGCCCAGCCCCAGTTGAACGAGGCTGATCAGTCACGAACCCGGGAGGCCTTGCAGCAACTGCGTTACGTCTGGGATCTGCTCGATCTGGCCACCACCGATAACATTGCCCTGCACCTGGCCAATCAATTGTGCGATCTGGAAGAACCCTATTACCAGCAATCTCTGAATCCGGAATCGGCCGATTCACATGAGCTGCAATCTACGTTTTCGCCGGTAGCCGGTTTGGTGAGGGCGCTGACCCCACTGCTGAATACCCCCGACTCGCTGCACCAGGCGGTAGCTGAAGGTTTGCCCTGTGAGTGGCAGGACGACCCGTCGTTCTGGTTGTCGATGGAGCCCTGTGGTGTGGTGCTGGGGAATGAAAACCACTGGGTGCTGCTTCTGGAAAACCTGCTCAAGAACGCTCAGTTCTTCAGTGGCAAGCGACCCTACCGGCACAAGTACCGGCGTATCGGCGTTCGGCTTGCCGAGCATTCGGGCAAAGTACGGCTGCAGGTGTTTAACAGTGGCCCGGGCATCAGTGAGGAAGACAAGGCCAAAATCTTTCAACTCGGCTTTTCCACCCGCCGGGTGAAGGAAAACCACGGTAAGGGGTTGGGGTTGTTTTTTGTTGGCGAGATTGTCAAAGGCTACGATGGCACGGTCGCTATTGAAAACATCGATAACCGGCCCCGCCAGATGACGCTGCGGCTTGAGTTTGAAAACGGCGATGTCCACACCGATTCGTTTTCCATCGACGTGGAAGACGACTTGCCGGTGTGCCAGCGCCACGGTGAAACGGGCACCGACAAAACACTGAGTTGGTCGTTCGAGCAACGGCTGCGCTCGGTCGAGGTATCGTCGGCCGATGCCCACCAGCCGAACAGAAAACTGCTGGATTCGTCTTCTCGCAGCCTTAACTGGCTAGACCCGCAGTACCCGGATAACCCGAGCTGGGTGCTGGACATTAACCTGGCGCGCAAGAGCTCCGGCATTCAATTCACGCCGCTGGATGTCCGTGGCGTGCAATTCACGGTGGAGCTGCCACTGGCGGCGTCACGTCTGGCCGAGGACGCGACACTGGAAGACCTGGATGCTATCGATGTTGACCGATTGAACCAGCCGTTTCAGGCGCTGGATCTGTATCATGAATCCAATCATTAATGGCTTGAGTCAGACTATCTCATCTGCCTAACCCGCCGCTATCCGGGGGTATGACTTTTCTCCATTGTCAGATCCCGTTATTCTGAATCTGAAACTCTCGCCCCTGACGATAAGGATCGACTCAGTGACCCGTCTATTGTGTGTATGTATTCTGTCTTGTGCTCTGGTGTTAACCGGCTGCAGCAACCTGGCCTCTCAACCGGACACCCGGGTCGACTGGCCCGTCGAGCTGGCTGAGCCGGCAACCTTAATCGACCGGCTCGATCCGGATGTCATCAGCTACGTCCGGCTACCCAGCCCCAGCGCCTGGATAACCGCACCAAAGAACAACGAAATGGGTGACCTGCTGGCGACCGATGCCAATCGGGCTGCCGTTACCACGTTGCTGGATGCACTGCGTCAGCAGCTGGCACCGCTGGGTACGGATGGTGCAATGGCCGGCCTGTTGCTGGATCGGCTGCGGTCACCGATAGAGATCGCCGTTCGCCTGCCCGGGGATACCGCCCTGACCGGTGCTGAGCTGCAAGTGTCGGCGCGGCTCGATTTTGAAACCCGTCTTGCCTTTGAACAACAGCTCGGTAGCCTGCTGGAGGAAAACCCCCTGGTGAGGCAATTGGTTCCGGCAACCGCCGATGCCCCGGGTCGTCTGAGCCTTGGCGTTATGCCAGCCTATTATCAGTTTGATCCGCAAACCCGGCGCTTTACGATGTCGGCCGGGTTTGGCAGCAGTGCGCAAGCGCTGGCGCAGCTCGGCGAGGTGGCAAACCCCGATCACCCGGCTGTCAAGCGTCAGGCCGAACTGGAAGACAGCCGATATGGGGTGTACCTGTGGGCCAATACCGGCGCTGTGATTCACCAGTTGGAACCTCTGTTACCCGCAGCGCAGGCCAGAGAACTGGAGTCGCTGGGGATCATGAGCAGCGAAGAAGTCGCCCTGTCCATGGGGTCGCGGGCAGGCAGGGGGCAGACCACCCTGCTGTTACGGGGGAGTGAAGGCCCACTGTGGGATCTGGCCCTGCCGGATAGCCCGGCCACTCGCGTGCAAAGTCTGGGCGAGCCCGATTACTTTTTTTCCACTGTAATACCGGATGAGGCCTGGGTGCGACAGCTGGCGTCCGTATCGGGCTGGTCGTTGCGTGACCTGAACCAGTTAACCACGAAAACCGGCCTGAGCTGGACGGCGGTTGTGGCCGGGCTGACAGGGCGCTTCAGTGTGATTGCGGATGATGCCGGAAGTTACCTCGCCTTTGAGCCAACCGATGCAGATGCTTTTGCGAGCCTGCTGGATGAACTTCGTTTTCGCGGCTATACCGAGACATCTTCATTTTCGACGGCAAGCGGCCCTATGAATCGTTTGCAGTTGCCGTTGTCAAAACTGTGGCTGGATCAGGAGATGCCATTGGCGTCCGACTGGATAATGCGCAGCCAGGATTCTCAGGGCTGGTATTATGAACAGGCGGGTATCTGGTACTTCGCCACCGTGCCTCAGGTGCTGCTGGCCCGGCAGCAGTCTGCACCAGAGGTGGCACTGGCGAGCTGGAGCCAGCAGGAGACCGATCGGCCGACGCTTCAGTTCACCGGTCAGTTCGATTCGTTGATTCAAACCAACTATCACTATTATCTGGAAGGGCTGCAAACGCTGGCCCACATGCTCGATGCCGAGATCGATATGCTGGCGTTTCCTGTTGCCCGGGTCGCGCAGTTGCCCGACCGTTCACAGGCTAGCCTGTCGCTTACCTATCGCCAGAACACCTTGAAGGCGGTCTATGGTTACGAAACCCACCCCCTGGATCCGCTGCAGGGGTCGATGGGCGGTGTGGCCATTATTGGCATTCTGGCGGCCGTTGCCATACCGGCGTATCAGGATTACGTCGACCAGGTCGCGCAGTATTCCGATATTTAATATCCCTTTTCTGCCGCCGTACGACCGGATGTTTGCCATGCCGGTCTGCGGCCGTTACGGCTGAATAGCTCCGTTATTGCCTAGGGAGCCTCTGAACAACTCCCCCAGGGCTCTGCGCGAGTCAAAACGTTCTGCCACAAGGCGCACTTCGCAGCGCAATGGCCGTAGCCCTTGTCAAGAAGTGCAACGCCGGGGCAGGACGTTTTGGCCGCGCCCTACGGGTGGTGCGGCATTCCGACTTTCCGAGGAACGTAGCCACCGCGTTGGACTCATTTGAAAGGTCTAGACATTCCTGCATGAGTCCGCCTTGTGGCAACGTCCCTCGGATAAGCCAGAGCCCAGGGGGAGTTGTTCAGAGGCTCCCTAGTAAACCCTCGCCTTGTCCAAACCAGTACCCAGACGTTTTTACTCAATAGTGTGATCCAATTCACAATTGGAGGCGTATAGGTAAGGTTAAGCACAAAAACCAACGTCGATTATGCTGTTCGAGGTGAGCATGGAAGGTAGTTACGATATTTCGCTGGTCAGTTTGTCCTATCTGGTGGCCATACTGGCGTCCTATTGCGCTCTGTATTTTGGAACCCAGCTAACCCGGGTAGAGGGCAACAAGCGTCGAATCTGGTTGATATTGGGTTCGCTGTCGATGGGTCTGGGTATCTGGAGCATGCACTTTATTGGCATGGGCGCTTACCAGATGGACATGCCGATGACGTACGATCTGACCATGACGGTTGTCTCCTGGATCGCTGCGGTATTAGCCTCTGGACTGGCCTTGTTCCTGATCAGCAAATCCGTAGCCGGAGTCGGTGTGCTGATACTGGGCAGCCTGGTGATGGGATTGGGTATTGCCGTGATGCATTATTTGGGTATGGCGGCGATGCGCATTACCCCCTCGGTCAGTTACGACCCGTTCTGGTTCACGGTGTCCATTTTCATTGCGGTAGGTGCCTCCGGTGCGGCCCTTGCCATTTGTCGTTACACGCAACGTTTGGTGGGGCGCCAGGCCGTCGGCTTTCAGGGTATTGCCGCCCTGGTGATGGGCGCAGCGATCTGCGGTATGCACTACACCGGTATGGTGGCTGTCATATACCCGCAAGGTGCCATGCCAGCCATGAGCAACCAGTTGACGGGTTCAGCCATTGGCACACCGATCATCCTCGCGTCTGTTCTGTTTATTGTGTTTTCTCTGCTGGCGGTTTACAGCGATATCAAAGCGCGCAACAACGAAGAGGAATGGAACCGCCAGGAAGCCGAGCGGGTTAAGAAAATGGCCTTCGTCGATGAAGCCACCGGTTTGCCGAACCGCTCACGACTGGAACATCACCTGCTTGAGTCGCTGGTGGAGACCGGAGGGGCGGCGTCGCCATTTACCCTGGTTATGCTGGAGATGTCGAACTACCGGGAATTATCTGCCGGAATGAACAGCGAGACGCTGTATCAGCGGTTACACACGCTGTCGGAGCAGATTCAGAAACTGATACCGGCCGGGGTGTATCTGGCGCGTTATTCCAACGCAACCTTTGGCCTGGTGATTCATGATGCCATCGATTCGAAGGCTGTGAACCAGACGTTCGGCACGTTGGGCAAGGCGACAACCGCACTGAAAGTCACCGGGTGGAATGTGAACTGGAAGGCTGGTTTCAGCCGATTCCCGCAAACCGGTCACTCCAGTCGGATGCTGATTCGCGAAGCCCTCAAAACGGCACCGCTGGCGGAGTTGATCAATGACAAGGCGCCTGCGACGGAGTCGGGCGTGCAGATGCTGATTAACTGAGGCAGGAACGTGATTGTTTGAGCGGAGGCCGTCCCGGGTTGGATCGGCCTCAGGCTTTGAACGTCACCGTGGCATCCACGACCACGATGCAACTGCAGGCCAGAATCTCACTGTCACCGCACCAGGCCAGCGGCTCCTGTACGTAATCGACCGATCCTTTCATCAACACCATGCGGCAGGCGCCGCAATAGCCTTCACGGCACTGATAAGGCACCTTGAACCCCCGCTTCTCCAGTTGCTGCAGAACAGTCACCGGGTCAGGCGAGGGGAACAGGGTAATGCGATGCGTCTGTGACGCGTTCGGGTTGACCTCTCTGGTCACAACTCGAAATCTTCCAGAGCGCCGGTGTCGACATCACTTTGCAGGGCGCCGACCAGATATGTGCTGATCTCGGTTTCCTGAGGAGCAACCTGTACCTGGTCGCTTTGCAACCAGGCGTCCATCCACGGCAGCGGATTCTTGGGCGAACCAAAAGCCGGTTCCAGATCTATAGCCGCCAGGCGCTGGTCGGTAATGTGCTGGACGTATTGCGCCAGAATGTCGGTGTTCAGACCAATCATCGACCCGTCTTTGAACAGATAGGCAGCCCACTCTTTTTCCTGCTCGGCCGCATCGATGAAAATTTTGCGCACGTTGTCGCGTTCTTCTTCGGCGATCTCTGCCATGTCCGGGTCGTCGTGGCCACGCGCCATCAGGTTCAGCATGTGCTGGGTGCCGGTCAGGTGCAGGGCTTCGTCACGGGCGATCAAGCGAATGATCTTGGCATTGCCTTCCATTCTCGAACGTTCGGCAAAGGCAAAGCTGCAGGCGAAACTGACGTAGAAGCGAATGGCTTCGAGCACGTTGACCGAGGCCAGCGTTAAATACAGCTTCCGTTTCAGGTCGCGCAGTGCTTTTTTGCCGTCTGCACTGGCCTGCCACTCGTCGGTCTGCACCTGAAACCGCTGAGTCGCTTCAATCAGCGCATCGTAATACCGCGTGACGGTTGTTGCGCGCTCGACAATGGCCGGGTTGTGCACGATGTCATCGAACACCTTGCCCGGCTCGGTCAATACATTACGCATGATGTGCGTGTAAGAGCGCGAGTGAATGGTTTCACTGAACGCCCAGGTTTCGATCCAGGTTTCCAGTTCGGGCAACGACACCAGCGGCAACAGGGCCACATTGGGTGAGCGACCCTGGACGCTGTCGAGCAGCGTCTGGTACTTCAGGTTGCTCAGGAAAATGTGTTGCTCGTGCGCGGGCAGGGCAATGAAGTCCTTGCGGTCGCGCGTGAGGTCCACTTCTTCCGGTCGCCAGAAGAACGAGAGTTGCTTTTCGATCAGCTTTTCGAAAATCGGAAACTTCTGCTGATCGTAGCGCGCCACGTTTACCGTCTCGCCGAAAAACATCGGCTGACTGAACGTATCGAACTCGCGCTGGTTAAACGTTTGGTAAGCCATTCATGCTCCTCAGATCTTGCACGCGCCGCTGGCGCAATCGTCATCGTCCATGGCACTGCCGGCACCGTCGCGGGTGTTGTGGTAGTACAGCGTTTTGACACCCAGCTTGTAGGCCGTCAGCAGATCGTTGATCAGCTGTTGCATCGGTACCTTGTTGCCGTCAAAACGGGATGGATCGTAGTTGGTGTTGGCGGAAATCGACTGGTCGACGAATTTCTGCATCACGCCCACCAGATTCAGATACCCTAGGTTGTTCGGCTGTTGCCACAATAATTCATACTGGTTTCTCAGGTTGGCGATGTCGGGCACTACCTGCTTCATCACACCATCTTTCGACGTCTTAACGGAAACCAGGCCACGTGGCGGCTCAATGCCGTTGGTGGCGTTGGCGATCTGTGAACTGGTCTCAGAAGGCATCAGCGCCGTCAGGGTCGAGTTGCGCAGACCGTGTTGCTTGATACGGGCGCGCAGGTCATCCCAGTTCAGTTTTAATTCGGTATTGCAGATCTTATCGAGGTCTTTTTTGTAGTGATCGATCGGCAGCTTGCCCTGGGCGTACTGGGTTTCGCTGAAACCCGGGCAAGCGCCTACTTCTTCGGCCAGCACACTGGAAGCCTTGAGCAGGTAGTACTGAATGGCCTCGAAGGTATCGTGTGTCAGTTCCAGTGCAGAACCATCGGAATACCGCTTGCCGTGTTTGGCCAGATAATAGGCGTAGTTGATCACGCCAATGCCCAGGGTACGCCGCTTCATGGAGCCAAGCTCTGCGGCTTTAACCGGGTAATCCTGGTAATCGAGCAGGCTGTCGAGCGCACGCACGATCAGTTCCGCTAGAGGTTCCAGCTCGTCCAGCGATTCGATCGCCCCCAGGTTGAAGGCAGCCAGCGTACAGAGGGCGATTTCACCGGTTTCATCGTTAATGTCGTGCAACGGCTTGGTCGGCAGGGTGATTTCCATGCACAGGTTGCTCTGCCGTACCGGTGCCTGTTTTGGATCGAAGGCACCGTGGGTGTTGCAGTGGTCAACGTTCTGAATATAGATACGACCGGTTGAGGCACGCTCCTGCAGCAAAGTGGAGAACAGCTCTACGGCTGGAATCTGTTGCTTGCGAATGTCGTCGCGTTGTTCGTATTCGGCATAGAGCTGCTCGAACTTTTCCTGGTCTTCGAAGAACGCATCGTACAGGCCGGGAACATCAGATGGGCTGAACAGCGTGATCGGCTGGTTCTTGATCAGACGGGTGTACATCAGACGGTTGATCTGGACGCCGTAGTCCAACTGACGCACGCGGTTTTCCTCGACGCCACGGTTGTTTTTCAGTACCAGCAGGCTTTCAACTTCCAGGTGCCAGAGCGGATAGAACAGCGTTGCCGCACCGCCACGCACACCGCCCTGGGAGCAGCATTTAACGGCTGTCTGAAAATGCTTGTAGAACGGAATGCAGCCGGTGTGGAAAGCCGCACCGCTGCGAATCGGCGAGCCGATGGCGCGAATGCGACCGGCGTTAATGCCGATGCCGGCACGCTGGCTGACGTAACGAACCACCGCTGCCGAGGTGGCGTTGATGGAATCGAGGCTGTCGTCACTTTCGATCAGTACGCAGGAGCTGAACTGGCGGGTAGGGGTACGCACACCAGACATCACCGGGGTTGGCAGCGACAATTTGAAGGTCGACACCGCCTCATAGAACTTCTGAATCGTATCCAGACGGGTGGCATTCGGGTAGCTGGCGAACAGGCTGGCCGCGATCAGAATGTAGAGAAACTGCGGTGATTCGTAAATGTCACCCGTTACCCGGTTCTGCACCAGGTATTTGCCTTCGAGCTGCTTGACTGCCGCGTAAGAGAAGTTCAGGTCGCGCTCGTGGCGCAGAAAACCTTCCATCGCTTCGTAGTCGGCTTCGCTGTAGTCGGTGAACAGGTGCGCGTCGTAACGGCCGTCTTCGACCATTTTCTCGACATGCTGGCGCAACGTAGGCGGCTCAAACTGACCATAGGCACGCTTGCGCAGGTGGAAAATAGCCAGGCGCGCGGCCAGGTACTGGTAGTCGGGGTATTCCTCGCTGATCAGGTCAGCGGCGGCTTTGATCAGGGTTTCATGAATGTCGGAGGTGGTAATACCGTCGTGCAATTGCAGCTGGGCTTTCAGCTCAACCTGGGACACGGATACCGAGTCCAGCCCTTCAGCCGCCCAATTCAGTACTTTGTGGATTTTGTCGAGATCGAGGGGTTCGCTACGTCCACCGCGTTTTTTGACTGAAATGGTTGCTGTATTCACCTGCGCTTCCTCCGCTGTAGGGGCTGCATCGGCAAATGGCTGGGAAAACCAACTGAATGACTGCATAAGTTGGTTTTGCCAGTGTAGACCACTTCGCCTGACGCGTTATGTTTGGGGTGCATGGGTGGGGTCTGAAACGGACAGGGAAGGCTGAGCTGAAACACGCGACTACTTATGTTTGCAGCCGGTGTTTGACAGCGCCGCCAAGGGGCGCTGCATGGCCAGAATTCCCTGTAAAGACCCGGTTGAGCTGAGTACCCGGAGTAGTCCGCTCAAATCACCGAATGCCTATATATGGTGTTGTTTTGGTGGCGGCCTGTCAATATATAGATGTTTGCAAAAATGTGATGCAAGTATTTACTCGCTCTGGAAGGCCCTGATAGTGGGCTCCGTGAGCGTTAAATTTTCTTCGTAAATCTGAGTGGCTAAGCACCGGCTATTGTCCAGACACCAAAGCCAATAAACAACAGGCAGGCAACGATGTGGGCGGTGCGAACCGGCAGGCGTTGCATCAGCCAGTTGCCAGCCAGAATGACCGGTACATTGGCGATCAGCATGCCCAGCGTTGTGCCCAGCGTTACCCAGAACATCGACTGGTATTGGGCTGCGAGCAAGACCGTGGCTATCTGGGTTTTGTCGCCGATTTCGGCAATGAAAAACAGAATCAGCGTCGCCACGAAGGCGCCCATGGATTCAAAGCGGCTCGGGCCGCTGTCGTCTTTGTCCGGAATCAGCATCCACAGGCCGACGGCGATAAAGCTGCCGCCGATGATCCAGCGCGCCCAGTCGCCCGGTGTCCACTGACCGAGCAGGGTCCCCAGCCAGGCCGACAAACCATGATTGACCAGGGTGGCAACCAGAATACCCGCAACAATGGCCCAGCGGTTGCGAAACCGGGTGACCAGAAACAGGGACAACAGTTGGGTTTTATCACCGATTTCCGCGAGGGCAACGGCCAGGGTCGAACTGAGAAAGGCTTCCATGATTGTATTCCGAGGGCGGGGAGCATTACCAAAGGCAAACGCCACAGCCCCACCCGGTTCTGTGTCGTTTGCCTCAGGTCTCATCAGTCCGGCGGCTTGCGACAAACGCAGTGCCGGATGCGACCACCATGAACCTTCGGTTCAATTATGTTGATGGCCGCGCCGGTGGGTACCGGCCGATTACTCCCCCAAGACGGCGCGCAGTTTACCCGGCTGCGGCAACCGGAGCAACCTTGGGCCGGTTAATGAAGTTGATGGAGAGCAGCACCAGCATCAGTGCCACACCGGCGACTTCAGCGACAAAATTCGGGTAGAAAATGGCCACCACCCCGATTGAGAGCAGAGCCCGCATCCAGTTGCGCATGGGGCCGAAGAGGTAGCCCTCCAGCGCTGCGGCAAATGCGGCCAGTGCCAGTATCGCGATAAAACCATTCCAGAGTACAAGCGGAACGGGCCCGCCCATAATGATGGACGGATTAAACACCATGAACAGCGGAATCAGATAGAGCCCCTTGGCGAACTTCCAGGCCTGGACACTGGTTTCCATGGTTTTACTGCCCGCAATGGCCGCCCCGGCGAACGCCGCCAGGGCAACAGGGGGCGTCACGTTGGAGTCCTGTGAATACCAGAAGACGACCAAATGGGCGATCAGCAGCGGAATGCCGAATTCATTGGTCAGCGCCGGGCCGACCAGGACGATCAGTACAATGTAGCTGGCGGTAACGGGTAACCCGAGGCCCAGAATCAGGCTTGCTACAAGCACCAGCAACAGAGCCAGCAGAATGTTGCCACCGGAGAAGGCGATCATCATGGATGAGAATTTCAGGCCCAGCCCGGTCAGACCGACTACGCCGACCACGATGCCAGCGACGGCGCAGGCAATACTGACCGACACGGCATTCCGGGCACCGAGTTCCAGGCCCTGAAGCAGCTTAACGCCACCGTTACGCAAGGTGCCGCGTACTTCCGTGGCGAGCTGTCCGTTCTGCTGTCCGCGTCTCAACGCCAGCCAGAGGCCATTCAAGCCAGCCACTGCCATGATGCTGATGATGGCGTAAAAGCCGACCCGCATGGGCGATATCCCGAGCACCAGCAGCCACACTAGCAGCAACAGGGGCACCAGGAAGAACCAGCCCCGTGCGAGTACGTCGCGAATATTAGGTAGCTGACTCTTGGTTTGGGGTTGCAGCCCTTGCTTGACCGCGATGATGTGCACAAACAGATACACCGTTGAAAAATACAGTAAGGCTGGAAACACGCTGACTTTCACGATTTCCAGGTAAGGCAGGCGGGTGTATTCGGCCATTAGAAAGGCGCCCGCCCCCATCAGCGGAGGCATGATTTGTCCACCGGTACTGGCGGCTGCTTCAATACCACCGGCCTGGGCCGGTTTGTAACCGAGTTTCTTCATCAGTGGAATGGTAAATGCACCGGTGGTTACCACGTTGGCAATGGCACTGCCGGAAATGGAGCCCATGCTGGCTGAGGCGAGTACGGCTGCCTTGGCCGGGCCACCACGCTGGGTGCCGGTGGCCGAGTAGGCAAGATCAATAAAGAATTTGCCAGCGCCGGTGACTTCCAGCAAGGCCCCAAACAGCACGAAGATAAACACAAAGGTGGCCGCAACGCCCAGTGGTAAGCCGAAAATGCCTTCCTGACCGAGGTACAACTGAGCAGCGACCCGGTCGAGTGAATAGCCGCGGTGGTTAAGAATGCCGGGCAGAAACTCGCCCAACCAGGGTAAGTCGCCACGCGAACCGGCCAGCGCATAGGCAATCGCCAGGGTGCCGATGATGGTCAGGCCAGCACCCACGGCGCGGCGGCTGGCCTCAAGTACGGTGACGATGCAGATAATGGCGAAGATGATGTCGGTGTCCGACCAGAAACCGGCCCGGTTGATGATGTCATCGAGAAACCAGACAAGATAGAAGCCGGAAGCCGTTGAAGCGACAAAGAAAACAAAGTCGACGCCCATGGCGATGGGGCCTCTGGGCTTGCCGGGTTTCGGGCCAAACAATACAAACGTCAGCATCAGAATCAGCATCAAATGGATGCCGCGCTGATAAAACAGGCCCAGCGGTTCGATGCCGGCGCCATAGAGATGAAACAGCGACAGGCTGATGCCCAGAACGATGACCAGCCAGCGCCAGACGGCGGGCCCGGGCATCAACTCGGCCTGCCAGTCGCTCTCAACCTTAAAGGGTATCGGGGTATATTGTTTCATGGAGTCATACTTCCAGTGGGTACGTCAGCGGCGAGGCGAATGATGACGCGTTGGTCAAAGGCCAGTTCACTGAGGCTGATCAAATTGTGTTCAATTGCAATGCGGTGATTAACCCGCATTGATCCGACCCGCAACACGAGCTGATTGCCCGGTAACGGCTGGTTAAAATTGGTAATGCGATAACCGTGCTGGTTATCTGATTCCAAAGCACCGCGTCCGGGAATGTGCCCCAGGCCCGCGGCAAAATCGGGAGTGTGGGTGCTGTCGAGAATCAGTGTCTGGCCATCTACCCGAAAGCAGTCTTCTACCTGAAACCCCTGAACCGAGTGATTCCAGAGCAGGCACCAGCGGCCTTCATCGTTGGGCAAGTCGACCCTGGCCAGAATCTGATCATTGCGATCGACAACTTCCAGCTGCCAGGCAATAGCCGGTGTAACAACGGTGATTAATCCGGTGAGCACACCTAGCCTGATGTGTTTAAAAAAACCGCGGGTCTTGCGACCCACGGTTTCCAGGCTGGTTAGCCGCGTCATCTACAATTACTGGCGCAGGCGAGCCGGGATGTCGGCACCGATTTCTTCGTAGTACCGAATGGCACCCGGGTGCAGCGGAATCGGCGTAGAGGTCAGCGCGAAATCCACGGTGGTGTCGTTTGCGGCCGGGTGAATGTCTCGCAGGTATTCAACTTCCTCGAACAGCAGCTTGGTGATCTGGTAAGCCAGATCGTCAGACATGGCGGTGTTGACGGTCAGAACGTTGGGAATGCCAACAGACTGAACCGGTTCGTCCATGCCTTCATACAGGCCAGCACGGAGGGTATAAGGTGCAAATACCGGTTCCAGTTCCAGGGCGTTGGCCACTTCTTCTTCAGACAAGGACAACAGCTTGATGTCGCGGGTGGTGGCCAGGCTCAGAATTGAGCTGGTCGGCGGGCCGACACTCCAGAAACCCGCATCGATGTCGCCATCGCGAATCGCATCAGCGGTTTCGTTGAAGTTCAGACGCAAGGCAGTAAAGTCATCGTAGCTGATGCCATTGCCTTCGAGAATGGCATTGGCATTCACTTCAGTACCACTGCCCGGCGCGCCAACAGAGACGCGCTTGCCGCGCAGGTCAGCCAGAGAGTTAATGTCGGAATCAGCCAGCGTCACAATCTGGACCGCGTTCGGGTAAAGGGAGGCGAGCGCTACTACGTCCAGTTTGTTGCCATTGAAGCGGTCACCACCGTTGTACGCCTGGTAGACCGTGTCGGCCAGGGCGATGGCCAGGTCTGAATCTTCGCGATGTACCAGGCCCATGTTTTCAACGGACGCACCGGTCACTTCAGCGACCGCATCATAACCATCAATGTTGTTGGTGATCAGTTCCGCCAGACCACCCCCCAGTGGGTAATAGGTGCCGCCGGTGCCGCCGGTAGCAATGGACAGGGATTCAGCCTGGGCAGCAGAGAAGCCCAGGGCTGCGGTAGCACACAGTGCCAGTGAAAGCTTACGCATGAGATAGTTACCTCGATTGTTGTTGGTTTTGTACGTCTATTATCGTCGTTCATGAACCCGTGGCTCAGTCGATGTGCCTTCCTGACAGACACAAGCGATCGAGCTCCACAAGGGATCCAGGCACAGGGCCCGTTAATGACCTGATTGTAGTCGTGAAGATGCAGCAAGCACGGGTTGGTTCGAGTTTTTTGTAGCCCGGCTGCCACAGGGTCAGTCAGGCTATTGCAACCGGTGTGCCAGAAGGGAGATGCTTTCAAACCCGCATGCTTTGGGGGTTGGGGAGAATCAACCAGAGCGAGTAGGCAAGATTTTGCTCATTGGCAGGGGTTTGGTAAGCAAGAATTGGCTGGGTGCGCGCTCGTTAGAGCGCGACTCGTCTATCAGTCGTGACATTCAACGCCGCATTTCAATACCGCGACCAGCCATCACGTCTTTCGCCTCGGCAATACTGTACTCACCAAAGTGAAAAATGCTGGCGGCCAGCACGGCGTCAGCATGGCCTTCAAGAACGCCGTCGGCCAGGTGATCGAGGTTACCCACGCCACCACTGGCGATTACAGGAATGCGAATGGCATCGGCAACGGCCTTGGTCAGCCCAAGATCAAAGCCGGTTTTCACCCCATCACGATCCATGCTGGTCAGCAAAATCTCGCCGGCCCCCAGGGCTTCCATTTTTTGCGCCCATTCAACGGCATCGATACCTGTTGGTTTGCGGCCACCGTGAGTAAAAATTTCCCAGTGGTCTTCAACCCGCTTGGCATCAATAGCAACCACAATGCATTGGGCGCCAAACCGGTCGGAAGCCTGTTTTACAAACTCCGGGTTAAACACCGCCGCGCTGTTAATGGACACCTTGTCGGCACCGGCATTCAGCATGGTACGAATATCATCCAGCGTGCGAATACCACCCCCAACGGTCAGCGGTATAAACACCTGGCCGGCAATGGCACTGACGGTCTCGACCATGGTGTCGCGGCCTTCATGAGTGGCAGTAATGTCGAGCATGGTAATTTCATCGGCACCCTGCTCGTTGTAGCGGCGCGCCACTTCCACCGGATCCCCGGCGTCCCGAATATTGACGAAATTCACGCCCTTCACCACGCGACCCTTGTCGACGTCGAGGCAGGGAATAATACGTTTTGCCAGTGCCATAATTTAGTCTCTCGGTTGCTCTGTATGGTGCCCGGGCTTGCGTTAGTGCCAGGGGGGCGTGTCAGGCACCGGGTAGGCTTCTCCGGGGTCGGCGTGAACCCGTCCATGGGGCCTAGGCTTCGGCATCCATGCCTCAGACTTCCCCGGAGAAGCCTACCCGGCACCTGACACTTAGTTTGGCGTCAATTCTAACAATGGTACTACTGAACAATAACGATGGCGGTTAGCTCACCTGAGTCCTGAGTTAGAAATTCGCTATCAATCAACCACGAAAATTGCGAAGGACGGCCGGGTATGCCCATTGGAGGTCGTTGGACCGCAGGGATGCGGTCTTCGAGCCCCCATGGATGGGTTCACTGCGTGCCTCCAATGGGCATACCCGGTTGTCCGCCTGGCACTATTTCCAAATCGACGCAGCGGCAAATTGACCGGCGAATTTCTAACTCAGGACTCAGCCACAAACTCAACCACGCCCATCGCAGTAAGCCTGAGCCTCTTGCACATCGATGGCACCGTCGTAGATGGCGCGTCCGGTGATGGCGCCCAGAATGCCCTGGCTGGCGACATCACAGAGGCGTTCTATGTCGGTCATGTTGGTGACGCCACCACTGGCGATGACCGGAATGCCGCCGGCTTTGGCGACTTCTACGGTGGCATCGACGTTGACGCCCTGCATCATGCCATCGCGGCTGATGTCGGTGTAGACGATGGCGCTGACGCCGTCGTTGGCGAAATCGCGGGCGAGGTCGGTGGCCAGCACGTCGCTGACATCGGCCCAGCCTTCGGTGGCGACGCGGCCGTCTTTGGCATCGATGCCGACAATGATGTGGCCGGGGAAGGCCTGGCAGGCTTCGCGTACGAAGCCCGGGTTTTTCACCGCGGCGGTGCCAATGATGCACCAGCTGACGCCGGCTTTGATGTAGGCCTCAATGGTCTCCAGCGAGCGGATGCCGCCGCCGATCTGGATCGGCAGGTCCGGGTATTTTTTGGAAATGGCGGTGACCGCTTCTGCGTGAATCGGGGTGCCTTCGAAGGCGCCGTTCAGGTCGACCAGGTGCAACCGACGGCAACCGGCTTCTACCCAACGGGTGGCCATTTCTACGGGGTCGGATCCGAATACCGTGGCGTCTTCCATGCGGCCTTGCAGCAGGCGAACGCACTGGCCGTCTTTGAGGTCGATGGCGGGGATGATCAGCATTGAGGGTGTCTCCAGGTGTACTGGGGCAGCCGCTTAGCGGCGGCCATCCCAGTCGACAAAGTTTTTCAGCAGGGTCAGTCCGGCCGGAAAGCTTTTTTCCGGGTGGAACTGGGTGGCAAAGAGATTGTCCCGGTAAATCATCGCGGCAAAGGTGGCATCGTAGGTGCAATTGGCCGCCGTGTATTCCGGGTGGGCTTCCACGTAGTAGCTGTGTACGAAATAGAAGCGATCGCCGTTGTTAATGCCTTGAAGCAAGGGGTGGTCGATTTGCAAATCTACGGTGTTCCAGCCCATGTGCGGCACTTTCAGGGCCAGGCCGCGCTCGTCGGACGCGGTGGTACTGAAACGGCGCACCTCGCCATCGAAATGGCCCAGGCAGTCGACGCCTCCGTTCTCGTGGCTGCGGGCCATCAGCGCTTGCATGCCGACACAAATGCCAAGAAAGGGCTTGCCGCTGTTTACCGCATCGGCGACCACGGTGTCGACACCCTGGCGGCGAATTTCCGCCATACAGTCGCGAATGGCGCCGACGCCGGGCAACAGAATATGGTCGGCTTCGGCGATGCGGTCTTTGTCGGAGGTGACTTCGATTTGGGTGTTCGGGGCGACGTGTTCCAGCGCCTTGGCGACGGAGTGCAGGTTGCCCATGCCGTAATCAATGATGGTCAGCAGTGTGCGACTCACGGAAGTATCCTGTTCTGGCTGAGGTTTGCATCAGGCGCCCGCTGTGGGCGCCGTTGGAGCGACCTTCCGGCGGGTATCAGAGCACGCCCTTGGTGGACGGAGTGATGCCAGCCATGCGTTCGTCCGGCGTTAGTGCCATGCGCAGGGCTCGGCCGAAGGCCTTGAACACCGTTTCGATCTGGTGGTGCGAATTATGGCCCTTCAGATTGTCGATGTGCAGCGTGACCCAGGAGTGGTTGACGAAGCCCTGGAAGAACTCATAAAACAGGTCGACGTCGAAGCCGCCGACGCTGCCACGCGTAAATGGCAGGTTGTATTCGAGGCCCGGACGACCGGAGAAATCGATCACGACCCGCGACAGGGCTTCATCGAGCGGCACATAACTGTGGCCGTAGCGGGTGATGCCTTTTTTGTCGCCAACGGCTTTCGCGAAGGCCTGGCCCAGGGTGATGCCGATGTCTTCAACGCTGTGGTGGTCGTCGATGTGGTTGTCGCCGCGGCAGACGATGTCGAGATCGATCAGGCCATGCCGGGCTATCTGGTCCATCATGTGGTCCAGAAAGGGCATGCCGGTGTCGAACTGGGCTGTGCCGGTACCGTCCAGATTGATACTGACCTTGATCTGGGTTTCGGTGGTGTTGCGTTCAACCGTCGCTTGGCGACTCATAGTACGACTCTCTGTTCTTGGTGATTCGAGTGATGGTTCGGGCAACGCATACGGGTGGTTGCAGTAAAGTAAACGGCCTGAAACCCGGTTGCGCAGGCGCATTATATCGGTATGCTGCGCCTCAAACCACCCGGACCGACGCCAATGCCTGTAACGCTGGATTTGCTGTCCCGAACACCGCTCTCAGACTTGCCAGAAACCGATGCGCCAGATTTGGCCCGTCTGGCGCAGGACATGCGTGCCTGCCCCTGCTATCAGTCTGCCTGGATTGCCTGGCAGGCCAGTGCCCCGGGCGTGAGGCTCCATGCCGCCCGGTTTAACGGGCGCATCGTCGGCGTTGCGTTTGTTGAGGGTGATTGTGTGTTGAGCCTGGGGGTTCGGGCGCTGACTCGCGGGCGAGGGGTTGGGCGGCGAATGGTGTCGGTGCTGGCGCAGCAGTACCCACTGCGCCTCTCGGCGCAGATCCATCCTGAGCTTGCGACCTTTGTCAGTGCCTGTTTGACGTCGCTGGCAGATCGGAAATAACAGCCTGGTTTTTACCGCGTGACTTGGCCTCGTACATGGCATGGTCGGCCAGGTTGAGCAACTGATCGACCAGTTTCGGCGCCTGCTCGCCGGTGACTTCAATGATCCCCACTGAACATCCCAGTTGCTGGCCTTCGGGCCAGGTGAATTCCTGTCCGGTAAAACGTCGCAGGAAAGCCTGGCAGCGAGCCGGAGTCGAGAAATCCTCAAGAATGCGCTGGGCCAGTTGCTGAACCGCCTGGCCTTCTTCATTAGGGAATAGAATGACGAATTCGTCTCCGCCCAGTCGCGCTGCCAGATCCTCGGTGCGGGTGTGCTCTTTCAATACCTGCGCAAAGCCGCGCAATACCTGATCACCCAGTACGTGGCCATAGTTGTCATTCAGGTATTTGAAATTATCCAGATCCAGAAATGCCAGTGAGAACCGGTAGCTGGCATTGCGGCGACCACGGGCCAGCTCTTCTTCCAGGCGAGGGTACAGGGCCTGCCGGTTCATCAGGCCGGTCAGCATGTCGGTAGAGGAGAGGTGATGCAGTTCTTTTTCGTGCGCCAGCCGTTGAATGGCGGCCGCCAGTTGCCCCGCCAGCATGGAGGCGGTGCGCAGCACGGATTCTTCAAAACCGGACGGGTTTCGGGTCATCAGAATCATGTCGCCAAAATCGTGGTGGGGCAGGGCGATGCGGAAGATGCAGACGTAGCCGCTGTCCATGCCTTCAAGATCGAGATTGTGCATACGGATCAGCAATCGCCCGCGCGTCAACCGTTGCAAAGACAGCGCCTGATGCAGCCGCTCAACGTCCAGGACGGCCAGCCCCCGGGTAACCAGGGTGGCCTCCATAAAGGGTTGCTGGGTCAGTTCGATGGCGACGTAGTCGCAATCGAGATGGGCCTTCAGTTGCTGACACAGGGTTTCGACCAGTTCCAGAGTATCGGTTGCTGCATTGGTTTGAGCACTGAGGTGTGACAGCAGGCGGGTGTCCCGCACCCGCTGTTGTATCTGTTCGAGCTCGCTTTCAAGATCGGCGGCTCGTAACACGGACATCACATCAATGTTGCTGTCGGTCAGCGGCTGGGTAACCGCTTCCCGGGTTTGCATCCATTGAATCTGATAGGCCGGTTTCAAGCTGGAGGGCAAGTTGTCGGGCCCCGCGGCATACCAGGCCAGATTCACCAGGGTATCCGGCAAATCCGGTTGAGCCTCCAGCGATGCTTTCAATTCCGCAATCAGGGTGGTTACGCCCTCGTAGTCGGCTTCTGCCCGGGCGAAATGCAGTTTCAGGCAGATGAGCAAAACCTGCCCCCGTGCCGAGCGTTGTTCTGGCCGCTGCCGATAATCCTGCAAGGTATGCTGGGCGAGAACGCTGTGCCCCAGATAGAACCGGTACAGTGCCTGTTGCAGCATAAGGTCATCGAGCGTGTAAAAAGGAATGGTCACGAACCCGCGAATGCGACACAAACGAATGGCAGTAGTGAGCAGCCGCAAGCTTTCCGGAACATTGCCGCTGATCAGATAAGCCCAGGACAGGTTATGCAACGTGACCGCAATTTCATTGTAGTGAGCGACCGTTTGCAATTTGTGCAGGGTGTATAAAAAGGTGTCTCTGGCTTCCTCTATTCGGCCCAGCCGCATCTGAATAATACCCAGGCCGTTGTAAAGAGGGGCTTCATGCCGAGGCGATGCCATCCGGCTGCAACGGCTCAGCGCCAGCTCCAGCAGGCGATGTGCCCGCTGAAACCGGTGTGCTTTGGTTTGCAGCAACGCCATGGCTTCAGTCAGCTTGACGGTGGCGATGTCGTTCTTCTGGGCTCTGGCCTGGCTGAGGCCCGTTAAAATGGCGCGCCGCAGAAAGAATCGCTCCCGATCTGTCATGGAGCCTTCCCAGGCTATCTGGGCCGTGCGCAGGGCGTAGCCATAGTCGTCCTGGTCCAGCATCGGCAGCAGGGCTTCGAGCCGGTGCATTACCGTGGCAGGCGGCCGTTCGTGAAACATGCTGCTGATCATGACCTGCATCAGCAGCCATTCGCGTTCGCGCAATAGCCAGGGGGCGTCTTTGGTCGTAATTTGTTCCAGCGCCGTCTGGGCGTGTGTGGCCATTTGCCGGGCTGTGCTTAGCCGGTGTTTGGTCAGCGCACACCAGCCGAGGCGCAGGTAAGCATCGAACATCTGGTCGTAAAGATGCTCCTGCCGGGCTTCTTCGAGCAGTTCCGTCAACAGGGTAATGGCCCCGTTATGCTGGTCTTTGTAGTACTGGGCCTCAGCTTCGATCAGACGCAGAGTGCTGCGATGTTCGGATAGCAGCAGTATTTGCCGTTCATCCAGCATCAGCCCGATTTTATCGCAAAGCAGGTGGGTTTCTGTATGGCACTGCAAGGCGTGGTTTCTCAGTGCATCCTGAATCAGCCGCGGAATGCTCTGGGCACTGAGTGGCTGCGGCTCTGGCCAGGGTAACGAGTCGGCGTTCAGTTCGGGCGACAGGTCTATCAGCCAGTTGGGCGGGTCAATGTCGTCGTCGGCGCTGCGCTGGGTGCTGTGCCAGTCCGGATCATGGGAGGCCATCAGATCGGTATCGGTTGAGGTGAGCAACAATACTCGACCGTTCAACTGCTGTTGTACGGTTCTAACCAGACGCTGCAGACTGAAACTGGCAAAATGGAAATGCGTAAGCGCCACAACAATGGGGCGCGTTTGCGACAGGGCAGCCAGCAAGCACAGAATGTCGTCCTGAAAGGCGATGGTTTTCTGAATGACGTGGTCTTTCAGTTGCAGCGGATGGCGCTGAATAAAATGATCGTCGAGCAATTGCTGCCAGGTATTGAGATTGGGGCCATAAACACCCTGTTCCTGAAGCCAGTGCCCGCAGTCGGCAATGCCCAGCCGGTCGTAGCCATCCTGAATGATGTCGACTAGCGGGTAATAGCCATTCAGCTGACTGTCGGACGTCAGTTGATAGCGAACACACTCAGCGGGCAGGTCTGCCATAAACGCATCCACCAGGCTGCTGAAGCGGCGGCCATCGGCATCGGCGAAGAGCAGGCACTGTCCCTGGCCTTTTAACGTCTGCTGCCATGCATTGTCCAGCAGCCTAAGCGGGTAGGTCTGATTCATAGTCCTTCACGATCTTGCAGCGTTTCGTCAGTATAAACCAAAAGTTCAGGTCATCATGCAGACGAATTGGCAACTTTGCGTATTTAAGGTCGTAACTGTGGACCTGAATCACAAACCCGGCAATGCACCATAATAGTGCTAATATGACGCCAGTGGTTCCGTTATGGTGCAATGATGCCAAAGTAAGCCCCGTAATCGTGCATTTCGGGCCTTAAATGACTGGCCTGCTTCTTGCGTATGCCATTTAAAGAACCACAGGGCAGGCCACGGCGGACTCACCGCTGACCCCATTCAGGGTCTGTTTGCTGACTTCCATTGCAACCCGGTGCACAGGAAACCTCATGTGACTGACACGCATTTTTTTCGCCAGTTGGTCGATCACCAATTCACGGCTGTCATTCAGCTGGACGACACGCTGGTTGTCGAGCACGTTAACCCTTCTGCTGAATTGTTGCTGGTGCGCTCGGGAAAGCAAATCATTGGTCAGGCGTTTTACAGTCTTTTTGTTAACCCGGCCGAGATCCGGGAGATGATGATGTCGGCCGTCTCCGGCGGCACGACGTTGTCCGTGCGCTCTGCGCAGTGGCAGCTGGCGCATCGGGATACTCTGACACTGGATTACATGGTCACGCCGTATATGGATGGCGATGAGCTGCATTTGATTGTCGAGATGTTGCCCGCCGACCGGGCGATGCGCATCAGCCGCGACGAGGGTCTGATTCAACAAACTGAGACCACCCGGCATCTGGTCCGCGGCGTGGCTCACGAAATCAAGAACCCACTGGGCGGCATTCGGGGCGCGGCGCAACTGCTGGCCAGTGAATTGCCCAATGCCGACCTTAAAGAGTATACCCAGGTCATTATTGAGGAAGCCGACCGGTTGCGCGATCTGGTAGATCGGATGCTCGGCAGCCACAAGGTGCCCACTCTGTCAGAAGTTAACATCCATCAGATCGTCGAGCGTGTCTACGCGCTGCTACGGGTTGAATGCGGCGACAAAATCAGGTTAAGCCGCGATTACGACCCCAGCCTGCCCGACTTCAAGGCCGACGAGGCGCAGTTGATACAGGCCGTGTTGAACATTGCCCGCAACGCGGTTCAGGCGTTGATTGAGAATAACGTTGAAGCGCCGGCCATTGAGTTTAAAACCCGGGCCGTGCGTCAGTTCACCATCCGTCAGAACCGGTACCGGTTACTGGTTAAGCTCGACATCATTGATAACGGCCCGGGCATTGCACCGGAAATGATGGAAAAGATTTTCTACCCAATGATTTCAGGCCGACCCACCGGTACGGGTCTGGGTCTGTCGATCGCTCAGCAAATCATTAATTTTCACAACGGCGTCATCGAGTGTGACAGCAGTCCCGGTGCCACCGTCTTTAGTGTCTATTTACCGTTGGAGGGGCTCAATGGCCAATCATAATTGCGTCTGGATCGTCGACGACGACCGCTCCATACGCTGGGTACTGGAACGTGCCTTCGAAAAGGAAGGTATAGAGTGCCGCAGCTTTGAATCCGGCGAGGCCCTGTTGCGCAAGCTGGATCAGGACCCACCCGATGCCATTGTCAGTGATGTCCGTATGGAGGGCATCGACGGCCTGGAGTTGCTCAGCCGAATTCATGACAATCACCCGCATTTGCCGGTCATCATCATGACGGCGCATTCAGATCTCGAAAGCGCGGTTGCCTCGTTTCAGGGCGGTGCCTTCGAATACCTGCCCAAGCCGTTCGATGTTGACGATGCGGTCTCCCTGGCGCTGCGTGCGATCGAGCATACCCGTCAGAAACAGAAAACCTCCGAACCTGCGGTGGCACCCCCCAATACCGAGATTATTGGCGAAGCACCTGCGATGCAGGAAGTGTTTCGGGCCATTGGCCGGTTGTCGCAGTCCAACATCACGGTGCTGATCAATGGTGAGTCCGGTACTGGCAAAGAGCTGGTGGCGCATGCTTTGCACCGTCACAGTCCACGCCGGGAAAACCCGTTCATAGCCCTGAACATGGCGGCTATTCCTCGTGACCTGATGGAATCTGAGCTCTTCGGTCACGAAAAAGGGTCGTTCACCGGCGCGCAGGGGCAGCGTCGCGGACGTTTCGAACAGGCAGACGGCGGTACGCTGTTTCTCGATGAAATCGGCGATATGCCGGCCGAGACCCAAACCCGGTTGCTGCGAGTGCTGGCCGACGGCGAGTTTTACCGCGTTGGCGGACACACCTCGGTACGGGTGGATGTTCGCATCATCGCGGCGACGCACCAGAATCTGGAGACTCTGGTGAAAGAAGGTCGCTTTCGCGAAGACTTGTTCCATCGGTTGAACGTTATCCGTATCCACTTGCCGCGCCTGGCCGACCGGCGTGAAGATATTCCCCGGCTGCTTGAATTTTTCCTCCACAAGGCAGCCGACGAATTGGGCGTGGAAACCAAAACGTTACGACCGGAGACCGAGGCTTATTTGTCTCGCCTGGCCTGGCCGGGCAATGTGCGCCAACTGGAGAACATCTGCCGCTGGATCACGGTGATGGCTTCTGGCCGGGAAGTGCTGGTGTCGGATTTGCCGCCGGAGCTGATGGACGAAGCCCAGACGCCAGTCACCAGCGAGAACTGGGAGCAGGCTCTGCGCAATTGGGCCGACCGAGAGCTGGCCCGTGGCGAGCACCGGCTCCTGGACATCGCAGTACCGAACTTCGAACGCATCATGATAGAAACCGCACTGAAGCACACCGCTGGCCGACGTCGGGATGCAGCTGAGCTGCTGGGCTGGGGCAGAAACACCCTGACTCGCAAGATCAAGGAGCTGGGCATGGAGCTGGAAACGGTGGCCGAGGACGAAGAGTAACCCGGGTTCCGGAGTTCAAATAGACGCCATAGCCATAAGGCCTCGCAGAATGGCAGAGCTGCTCCTGCGGGGTCGCCGTGGATACCCGGTAGCTGTTGCAGACTCGTGCCTCCCACTAGCATGGCATCTCCCGAGTCAAAGGCGTAAAATTCCAATCAGCCTAAAAACCCGCCAACTCGTTGGGAGACAAGATGTCAGATATTAAAAAAGTGGTGCTGGCCTATTCCGGTGGCCTGGACACCTCGGTCATTGCCAAATGGATCACCGAAACCTATAACTGCGAAGTGGTGACCTTCACGGCCGACCTCGGCCAGGGCGAAGAAGTTGAGCCGGCTCGTGCCAAGGCCAAAGCCCTCGGTATTCAGGAAATCTACATCGAAGATCTGCGCGAAGAGTTTGTTCGTGACTTTGTGTTCCCGATGTTCCGTGCCAATACCGTTTATGAAGGCGAATACCTGCTGGGCACCTCTATCGCCCGCCCGCTCATCGCCAAGCGTCTGATCGAAATCGCCAATGAAACCGGTGCCGACGCCATCGCTCACGGCGCTACCGGCAAGGGTAACGACCAGGTTCGGTTCGAGCTGGGTGCTTATGCGTTGAAGCCGGGCGTGAAAGTGATTGCGCCCTGGCGTGAATGGGATCTGACCTCGCGCGAGAAGCTGATGGCGTATTGCGAAGACCACCAAATTCCGGTCGACTTCAACAAGAAGGGTAAGAAATCACCCTATTCCATGGATGCCAACCTGCTGCACATCTCCTACGAGGGCGGCATTCTGGAAGACCCCTGGGCCGAAGCAGAAGAAGAGATGTGGCGCTGGTCAGTCAGCCCTGAAGCGGCACCGGATACACCGACTTATCTGGAGCTGACCTACGACAAAGGCGATATCGTTGCCATTGACGGCAAACCGACGTCACCGGCCGATGTGTTGGCGTACCTGAATAAGGTGGGCGGCGAGAACGGCATTGGCCGTCTGGATCTGGTCGAAAACCGTTATGTTGGCATGAAGTCTCGCGGCTGCTATGAAACACCGGGCGGTACCATCATGCTCAAGGCGCACCGTGCCATCGAATCGATCACGCTCGACCGTGAAGTCGCGCACCTGAAAGATGAGCTGATGCCGAAATACGCCGAAGTGATCTACAACGGTTACTGGTGGAGCCCGGAGCGTCTGATGATGCAGAAGATGATCGATGCCTCTCAGGAGCGGGTGAACGGCAAGGTTCGCCTGAAGCTGTACAAGGGCAACGTCATTGTCGCCGGTCGTCAGTCTGAAGACAGCCTGTTCGATGAAAGCATTGCCACCTTTGAAGACGATGCCGGTGCATACGATCAGAAAGACGCCGAAGGCTTTATTAAGCTGAACGCCTTGCGCATGCGCATTGCCGCAAGCAAAGGTCGCAGCCCGCTTAAGTAACACGGGGCACAAAAAAAACCGGGCTTTTAGCCCGGTTTTTTTATGGGTTGTGCAATCAGTGCCTCAGTTCGGGTTGCCATCCAGGTAAATGTCGGTGTCCCGGTTGAACAGGGCGCCGATCCAGATAAAGAACACCCACACCAGTGCTCCAAACGGCAGATACCCAAAATAACCAAGCAACGGCATTTCTGAGAAGATATGGATCACGTTGACGAAGGGAATGTCGTATATCCAGTAGTTCGGGTTGGTTGGGTAGCCGATGTCCGGGTGTTCGCTGCCGAAGTTCCACATTTCCCAGAGAAAACCGTTGAACATCGACGCCAGTGCGATCAGCACACCGGGTGCCCAGTTTCCCTGGGTCAGCGCCGTGAAGGGCGACCAGAGTGATTGCCGCAACAAAACGCCAATAATAACCGCCAGCGGACCGATCCAAATGCCCCAGAACATCAGGCGCGGAAAGAACACCAGGGCACCGATGATCAGGCAGCCCAGGATAATCAGCAGGTTTCCTGACAGCGGGATGGATAGGCCATTCTGGTAACGTGCGACCAGCTTGGGAAAGGAGTTCAGCAAGTTAAACCATTCGAAGATGGCCGGCCAGACAGTGGTGTAGGCGATCAGAAACAATACTACGATCACGCTGTGGGGCAGGGCGGCCATGTGACCGTTGGGGTAATACCAGTTGCTCAGTACAAAATAGTCGTAATACTCGAAATACCCCCAGCCAACCACGGAAATTACGGCGCTGAAAATCAGCAGGGACGGCTTGGTCGCCATCAGTGATTTGCCGTTGTTGCGGTGGTACACAATGCCATCGAGCATGACGATGAAGCCCCACCACATCGGGGAGAAGGCGTAGTAGACCAGGTCGCCCAGCCAGACCGGCCGGGCCCACATGACCCACCAGAAACACAGCATGAGGGCGGCACCGACCCAGAACCACCAGGGCAGTGGCTTTTTCGCCGGTTGTGGGGCGGGTGTGGCACCCTGAAAGCCAAACAGCTTTGGAAATAAAAGCAGTAATGTCACCAGAACGGCCAGCGCGGCGACAACCAGGAAGTAGAGCAGCGAAAAACCCGGTGCTGGCGAGGTTTGTATGGGTGGGAAAATACCAAAGCCGGGTGGCAAATGTGTGCTCGGGTAGGCAAACCAGGCGGCTACCAGAGGAATCAGCAGCGTCAGCAAGATAGGCCAGAGCAGAGCCCATTTATTGGTCGGGTTCATATCGGTGTCGGTTCCTTGTGTTCGTTTTTGGTTATTGTTTCGGGCAAGTTCCCTGACATGCGGTTTCGACTGCTAACGACCACCCCGGCTGTTCAGGGAAGACTGCTCGGTCCATTTGAGAATCATGTTCTCCAGTTGTGTCAGTTTGATGGGCTTGAGCAACACGTCATTCATGCCGGCTTCCAGGCAGTTGTTGATATCGCGCTGCGACGTGTTGGCCGTAAAGGCGATAACCGGGTTATTGAACTGGCGCTGTCGCAGTGTTCGGGTTGTCTCCAGGCCATCCATTACCGGCATCTGCATGTCCATCAACACCATATCGGGTTGCCGGTACAGTACGTGGTTTAAGCCTTCTTCCGCCGATTCAAACCCGCTGGCACTGACGCCCAGCCGGGTCAGCATCCCCAGTAGCACCTTGAGGTTCACCGGGTTGTCATCAATGGCAACAATATACAGCCGGCGCAACATCAGTGGGTGTTCGGCGGGGGCGGGGGCAGTGGCTGCCTGACCCAGCAGTCGCCGAAAGGTGACCTGTGTGCAGGGCAAAAGCTCCAGGCTAACCGGTGGTGTCCACAGCGGCAGGTCAGTCGGTACCCGGTTTACCAGCCAGTGGACTTTGGGGTGTTCGCTGAACCGGTTCGAGAGGTCGGGGTCGGGTTGATCGGCAACCAGAATCCAGTGATCTGCATCTTCTGGCAAGGGTGTTTTCATCGCCGCAGAATGCGTGAGGCTGTGTTGCAGAGCGATGCCGAGCCGATGCAGGCTGTTGTCGATCAGTTTTTTCAGATCCACATCATCACAGACCAGCCCCACCCGAACGGGCAGCATGGTTATCGGCTCGGGCTCGCCCTGCATTGGCAGGGTAAACTGGAAGTCGCTGCCCAGCTCCGGCTGGCTGAAGACGGTCAGCTTGCCACCCATCAGCGTTACCAGCTTGGAGGCGATTTGCAAACCCAGGCCCGTCCCGCCGTATTTGCGCGAAATGGTTGCATCGGCCTGGGTAAAGGCCGAAAAAACCGACTCGATTTTATTCTGGGCGATACCAATGCCGGTGTCAGTGACATGGAAAGTCAGGACGTTCGCATCCGGCTGAGAGACCGATAATTCAATGGAACCCTGTCCGGTGAATTTGAACGCATTGCTGAGCAGGTTGGCCAGAATTTGCTTCAACCGATTGACATCGCCGGTAACGCGATGAGGCACCCTGGGGTCTATATCGACCAGAAAACGTACCTGCTGCCGGTCGAACGCGTCTTTATAAATGGTACAGAGCTCATCCAGCGCTTCATCGAGGTCGAAGGGCTCCTCAACCAGTTCGAGCTGGTCGGCGTTCATTTTGGCCAGATCAAGAATGTCGTTGATCAGGAACACCAGAAAATTAGACGACGCATGGATGGCTTCCAGGTGACGGCTGGTTTCAGCAGGCATTTGCTGCTGACCCATCAATTCCACCGACCCCTGAATGGCGTTTAACGGGGTGCGCAATTCGTGACTGACATTGGCCAGAAAGCGTTCTTTGGTGTTCAGGGCATCATTGGCCGCCTGCAGCGCTTCCTGTGTGGCCAGCAGGCCGGCTTCCTTTTCCTTGTAGACCAGTCCCACCTGGTGGCTGATAACCAGTGACAGCAGAATAACTTCCATCGAGACGGCAAACATGCCCAGGTGTTCAAGAAATAAAGTATCGGCAACGGGCAAGCTGGACGCGCCAATGGAAATCAGGGCGGGAATGGCAAAGGCCGCGTTGGCAACCAGGTAATATCGCGCGGTTCTGTTGCCCTGCAGTACGCGGGTAAGGCCTGCTGTGAAGCCATAAATGGCAAACAGGCCTACACCTAAGCGGTCGATCTCCATCGACAGTTCGGGTCGAAGCAGCGCCACCACGAAGCCCAGCACAAAAAGGATGATCAGACCACTGCCAATGCGGTACAACCAGTGTGACGTATTGGGCTTGATGTTCAGCAGCACCATCACAAAAGCGATGTAGGCTGTGTTTGAAATAAGAATGGGGAAGCTGGTCAGGTAGAACTGGTGAATGCTGAGCAGATCACTGAACACCAGCAAGGAGGCGCCGGTAAAAAAGAAATTGCCGGTAATAAACAGGGCGTACAATAAGTCGGCCGCCCGGCTACGGCTGGTACCCAGCACAAAATAGTAAATACCCAGCGCCAGGAAAATCCCCTGGCAAATAAGGGTCAGTGCGTTACCCACCTTGATGCTTTGCTGGTACTCTCCCTGCGCGAAGACCGTTGGTTGTGGTTGCGCCACATAGAACGGGCTGTCCATTCGGGTAACGATTTGGTATTGGCCAGGTTCGAATACCTGATCGCGACCATGGCGCAGAAAGTAAGGGTTGTCCTGCTCCGATTCGATACCGCCAACCAGCCGGTTAATCAGCTCACCGCTGCTGCGATCAAAGACCCAATGTTCAAAATTGGCAATAACCGAGGAATTGCGAAAGTCGATAACCTGACGCGTCGTTTCATCAAAAGAGAGGTCAATCACATGCCAGTGATGACCGCCTTTTAACGAAATGCCCGTTTGCGACACGATTTGTGGCTGGCTCTGCTGGCGCGATTGAATGGACGGAGACCAGTCTGATGGTTGCTGCATCCAATAGCTGTCGATCTCGACAATGTCGGCGTATGCCTGGCTCGGCCAGACCAGCATCAACAACGGCAAGCTGGCAAAAAGCAATCCACAGGCGAGTCGATAAAGCACAGTGCTCGGTTCCCTTGATCAGTCTTATCGTTGGCCCGGCGCCCGCAGGCGGTTTAGTCAGGGCTGTTTTGTATTGTTCTAAGGTCTATCATTCGCCTGACAGGTCGATGAAGGTTGGCTGCCCGGTCTACAGACCCGTGCTGCCTGTCACATTCATCGCAGGCTCTACCATTGCTCCAAGAATAACTGATAGCATGAATGGCTGCGACCAACAAATAGGAACAAATAAGAAAGTGACCGGATGACCACCGACGTGCCCGAGAATCTGCCTGCTACACAGGCTGTGACTAATGGCTCGCCTTGCCCGTCATGCCCGTTGTGCCGTGCGCCCGACAGTCAGTGGTGGCACCGTCGCAAACATCGGGAATACTGGTGTTGCCCGGCGTGCCGGCTGGTGTTCGTTGGCGCGGACCAGCAGATATCACCGGCCGCTGAAAAGGCAGAATACGACAAACACCGGAACGACATCAGTGACTCCGGATATCGAACATTCCTGACCCGCCCCTGGCGCGCAGTGTGCGATAGGGTGCCCACCGGTTCCCGTGGTCTGGACTTCGGCTGCGGCCCTGGTCCGGCGCTAGCCAGCATGTTTGAAGAAGCGGGTTACCGTGTCGCCTTATACGATCTCTTCTATTACCCTGACAGTTCAGTTCTGACCGGTCATTATCACTTTATCTGTCTCACCGAGGTGATCGAGCATCTCGCTAACCCAGCCGACGTATTGTCTGACTTGTGGCGTCAATTGGAAGCGGGCGGCTGGTTGGTCATTCAAACGCAGAGGGTGCGCGACCGCGAAGCCTTTGCGCATTGGCGCTATGTCGATGATCCGACTCACATCGCCTTTTATGCAGAGGCGACTTTTGCCTGGTTGGCTGAGTATTTGGGGGCGCAGCACTGGGAGCTGGCTGATCGCGACGTTGTTGCGATTCAGAAGTGAGGTGTGCTGTTTGCATAAGCAACAGCGGATGTTAGTTGATAAACCAGTGCTTCATGCCCGGAACCTATTGTCGCCCGCTGGTCTGTTGAACTCTCTTACGGGGCCTTTGCGTCCTCAAACAACGCAGTTTCATACCCAAATAACGCTGGTGCGCCGCCGGTATGGATGAACAGAACCTTGTCGTTGGGCCCATAGGTACCGTTTTGGTAGCTATCGAACAGGCCGTGCATGGCTTTGCCGGTGTAAACGGGATCCAGTAATAAGCCTTCTGTTTCCGCGGTGACCCGCACGGCGTGGATCATGCCTTCGGTCGCTATGCCATAGCCCGGGCCGACGTAGCGGCCGTCTGTGTGAATACGCTCGGCCAGAGTAGCATGGGACAGCCCCAGACGATCAAACAGCGGTCGGGTCAGATTCAGTACCAGGTTGGCCTGGTCTTCGCTGGTACGGCTGACGCAGAAGCCCCGCACCTGAGCCGACAGATCAAAGAGGGCCGCGCCGGCGAGGAGTCCAGCCTGGGTGCCTGCGCTGCCCGTTGCCAGAATAATGTGGTCAAACTCGGTGTCCTGCTGATACTGCCAGTCGGCAATTTCGCGGGCGCATTGAACGTAACCGAGGGCGCCGGTGGTATTGGAGCCGCCAACCGGTATGCAATAAGGGGTGTAACCTTCCCCGGCAAGCGCTGCAGCGCGCTGATGCATCAGCTCAATGCCATCCTGGCCCGGCTTGGCCAGGGTGAGGGTGGCGCCGAAAAGTCGGTTCAACAGCACATTACCGCTGTGTTGATACAGTGATTCCGGGGTGCCGGCTACCGGTTCCAGTATCAGCTCGCAGTTCAAGCCCAGCCGAGCCGCCGCAGCCGCAGTCTGTCGGGCATGGTTGCTTTGCAATCCACCGACCGTCAGCACGGTATCCGCCCCCGTTTCCAGCGCTTCAGCCAACAGGTATTCCAGCTTGCGCGTTTTATTGCCGCCAAACCCGAGCCCGGTGCAGTCGTCGCGCTTTACCCAAAGATTCCGGGTGCCCAGCAACTCGCCCAGCCGGGGCAGGTAATCGATGGGGGTGGGGGCCTGTGCCAGGGGGAGTTTTGGAATGTTGCTGAAAGCCATAATCCGTCCAGAGTGACTGTTGAAGCACCCTGGCCACGAACATTAACGTCCCGGGTGCGCTATCGTCCTTGGTCTCCAGTGGTTCACGCGGGACTCTGAAGCAAGGCGTTGAATAGGACTACTGTTACCGATTTTGGCATCAAGGGCAAACGAACCTGATAACGAGTGCACATTCCTGGTGAGAATAGAGCTGCCAGGGTGCGGAAATCCGGTCGAAAACCCGTCGCTGGTCGGGTATCCTAGCGGTGCGAGCCGGGTCTGACGCCCGTCTCTGCAGAATTACTCCCTTTTATCATTCGTATTGTTCACTCACCAATCACCGCAAACAACAGGATTCCGATGGACGCGACCTATACCCCGGCCACCATTGAGCAGCAGGTGCAGGACACCTGGAACGAGAAGCAGGTCTTCAAAGCCCGGGTCGAACCCGGCAAAGAGAAATTCTACTGCCTATCGATGCTACCTTACCCCAGTGGTCGCCTGCACATGGGGCACGTTCGCAACTACACCATCGGTGATGTGATCAGCCGCTACCAGCGCATGCTCGGCAAGAACGTCATGCAGCCAATGGGCTGGGATGCCTTCGGCATGCCCGCCGAAAACGCCGCTATTCAGAACGGTGTTGCACCGGCCAAATGGACCTTTGAGAACATCGACTACATGCGCAACCAGCTCAAGATGCTGGGTTTCGCCTACGACTGGGACCGGGAAGTCACCACCTGCACGCCCGAGTATTACCGCTGGGAGCAGTGGTTCTTTACCCGCCTGGTGGAGAAGGGTCTTGCGTACAAGAAAACCTCGCCGGTGAACTGGTGCCCCGTCGATCAGACCGTGCTTGCCAATGAACAGGTGCATGATGGCTGCTGCTGGCGCTGTGATACCCCGGTTGAACGCAAGGAGATGGATCAATGGTTCATCAAGACCACAGCCTACGCCGAGGAATTGCTGGAAGAACTCGATAACCTGCCGGGCTGGCCCGATGAAGTGAAGGCCATGCAGCGCAACTGGATCGGTCGTTCTCAGGGTGTCACGCTTAAGTTTGGCCTGAAAGGCAGTGACGAGACGCTCGAAGTCTATACCACCCGTCCGGATACGCTGATGGGCGTTACCTACATGGCGGTGGCGGCCCAGCACCCGCTTGCGGCTGAAGCGGCCAAAACCAGCGACGAACTGGCAAGCTTTATTCTCGAATGCAAGAACATGACCACCAGCGAGGCCGATATGGCCACGATGGAGAAGAAAGGCTGCGATACGGGCTTGGTTGCGATCCACCCGTTAACCGGCGAAGAAGTCCCCATCTGGTCGGCCAACTTCGTGTTGATGGATTACGGCAGCGGCGCCGTTATGGCGGTGCCCGGGCACGACCAGCGCGACTGGGAGTTTGCCAGCAAATACGGGTTGCAAAAGAAACAGGTGGTCAAGCCCGAACCTGGCAGCGAAAGCCAGTGCGATCTGACTGAGGAGGCTTTTACTGAAAAAGGCATTCTGGTCAACTCTGGTGACTACGACGGGCTTAATTTCACTGAGGCGTTCGAGCGCATCGCCGGCGACCTGGAAGCCCAGGGCAAAGGCAAGGTGACCGTGAATTTCCGCCTGCGTGACTGGGGTGTGAGCCGGCAACGCTACTGGGGCACGCCGGTACCCATGGTGTACGTCGATGGCGAGGTCAAACCTTCGGAGACCTTTCCGGTCGAACTGCCATACGATGTCGTGTTCGACGGCGCCAACTCGCCGATCAAGAACAATCCAGAGTTCGAAAACACGACCTGGCAGGGCAAGCCCGCCAAACGCGACACGGACACTTTCGATACCTTTATGGAGTCTAGCTGGTATTACGCCCGTTACTGCACACCGGAATACGATGGCGGCATGCTAGAGCCTGAAGAAGCCAATTACTGGCTGCCGGTCGACCAGTACATTGGCGGTATCGAACACGCCACCATGCACCTGATGTACTCGCGGTTCTTTCACAAAGCCATGCGCGATGAAGGCCTGGTGAACTCCAGCGAACCCTTCACCAACCTGCTGTGCCAGGGCATGGTGCTGGCGGATACGTGGTACAAGGAAACCGACAGCGGCCGGGTCTGGGTATCACCGACCGCAGTCGATGTTCAGCGTGACGAGAAAGGCAAGGTGCTGGGAGGCGTTGAAGCTTCGACTGGAGATGCCGTGGTGTATGCCGGCATGGCGAAAATGTCCAAGTCGAAAAACAACGGCAAAGACCCGCAGCAGGCAATTGAACAGTATGGTGCCGATACGGTGCGTTTGTTCTCCATGTTCGCTGCACCGCCGGACCAAACTCTGGAGTGGACCGAGTCGGGCGTGCAGGGTGCCCAGAAGTTTTTGCAGCGGTTGTGGCGAGCGGTGCATGCCTTGCTCGAAGCCGGTGACTGCGACGCCTTGAGTGGTCAGGCGCTGAACGATGACCAGAAAGCCCTGCGCCGTAAAACGCACGAGACCATTGTGGGTGTCACCAGCGACTTTGGTGAGCGCAAAACCTTCAACACCGCCATCGCCAAGGTCATGGAACTGCTCAACAGCGTAAACCGTTTTGAAGCGCAGACGGCACTCGACCGCGCTGTCGTCCGGGAAGCGCTGGATACCGCTGTTCTGGTGCTTGCGCCCATCGCCCCGCACGTTACCCAGGTGTTGTGGCAGGCACTTGGACACGACGGCCTGGTCATCGATGCTGCCTGGCCGCAAGCGGATGAGTCGGCGCTGGTCAAAGACTCGTTGCTGTATGTGGTTCAGGTGAACGGCAAAGTGCGCAGCCGCATTGAAGTGCCTGCCAGTGCTGACAAGGCACTGATTGAAAGCACCGCTTTGGCGGATGAGAACGTCGTGCGCTTCACCGAAGGCGTGACAGTACGCAAGGTCATTGTTGTACCCAACAAGCTGGTGAACATCGTTGCCAACTAACGCTGGTATCTATCGAATTGGGCTGTGGCGAAGCCTGATCGTTGGCCTGTTGCTGAGCCTTCTGGTCGGCTGTGGCTACCAGTTGAAAGGGCAGTTCCGGTTGGCGGAAGGTTTGAACCCCCTGGTCTGGCAATCCCAGACCGATTCCGACGGGCTGTACCAGACGCTGCGCGGTACCTTTGCCTTGTATGGTCTGGTGCTGCAAACCGGCCCGGCCGATACGCTATTACGACTGCACCGTGAAACCTATTCAGAAGTCAGCCTGGATGAAACCATCATCCTTACGCTTGAAATCGAGTGGAGCCTGGTCAACCAGTATGACCGGGCAGTCATTAGCCGGCGGATCAGCCGAGTCGAATCGCGCTTAACGGAAGACGATGATGAGGCGCGTGAACAACGTCGCCAGATTCTACGCAACCGGATTGCCTTGCTGGTGCTGGACCAACTGGAAGCCGTGACCGACGATGACCTGTTGCCGGAGGCCGATGAGTGAAGCTCTCTCCCCAACAACTGGCCAAGCAGCTGACGCAACCTCTGCCGGCGATTATCTGGCTCAGTGGTGATGAACCCTTGCTGGTGCTTGAAGCCAGTGATCAGGTGCGAGCAGCGGCTCGCCAGGTGGGTATTACCGAACGTCAGGTGTTTCATGCCGATGCCCAGTTCGACTGGAATCAGTTGTACGAAGCGAACCAGGCCATGTCACTGTTCGGCGACCGCCAATTGCTAGAGCTGAGGCTGAGCGCCAAACTCAACGACGCGGGCCGAAAAGCTCTGGTGGCCTACGCCGAGAACGCGAACCCGGATAATCTGTTGTTGGTGGTGTCCGACAAGATCGAAGCGGCGCAAAGCAAGGCGAAGTGGTTTGCCGGTGTTACCGACGCGGCCTGGTGGGTTCCCATCTGGCCTGTTGAGCGGCATCAGTTGCCGGCCTGGTTGCGGGCCCGTCTGCAACAGCACGGTCTGCAGATAGATGACGATGCGCTGGCGTTATTGTCCGACCGGGTAGATGGCAATTTGCTGGCTGCTCGCCAGGAGATCGACAAACTCTTACTGGTGAGCGACGGCACCTCACTGACCCTGGAGACCGTTATACAGGCGGTATCGGACAGCGCCCGATTCACCATTTTCGATCTGGCCGATGCCGTGCTCAGTGGGGATCTGGCTCGCAGCCAACGAGTGTTGTCGGGTCTTTCAGCAGAGGGCATTGAACCGCCGATTGTGTTGTGGGTGTTGGCGCGCGAACTGCGGCATCTGGTGCAACTGGCCGAAGCCCAGGCCATGGGCCAACCGATGCCCGCTGTATTCAAACGATTGCGCATTTTCGATAAGCGACAGGGGCCGTATCAGGTAGCCTTGCGGCGTGGCGATGCGGGCCTGTGGCAGCGGTGTCTGATTCTATGCGGCGATATCGATGCGACCATCAAAGGGCGTGCCGCAGGTGACCCCTGGCACAAACTCAGCGCGCTGGTGTGTGAGATAGCGCAGCCCGGGGTGGTGCCGGTTTAAGTGTCTTTTGATTTGCAATAGCTGAATGAATACAGCTAGTCCAGTTGGAAACTGATAGTCAGTTCCAGTTGACTGTTTGAGTGCGCGCAACAATATCGACTGCTGGCACTGATGTCTGCCAATGCGGCCAGTGCTGCATCATCAAAGATTGATCGTTGTGCGGGTGTAAGAATCTCTGCGGTAAAAGCTCCGTCGGATTGCATTTCGATCGTGACCTCTACTGAATCTTCCCAACCACGCCGACGTGCTACAGGTGGGTAGTGCAGGTGTTCAGCCAGCGCCTGTTTAAACCAGACTTTTATGTCGCGTTGAAGCTGTTGCGTATCGACATTGTCAGTGGCCTGTTCTGAGGTATTCGAATCAGTCGCAAACTGTTTGCGATCATGGAGTGAAACCCGGGAGTTGACTGCCGTTTCAATGGGCTTAACCTGTTCCTGTTCCTGTTCCTGTTCCTGTTCCTGTTCCTGTTCCTGTTCCTGTTCCTGTTCCTGTTCCTGTTCGGCCGGTGGCTCAACCTGCGTAACCTGGTCTGGTTTTTCTACTGTAACGGGACTGACATCGGTTTCAAGGGGAGTGTCTATTGCCGGGGTTATCGGATTTGGAGCTATCGGCTCACTGGGTATAGGCGGCTGTTTTTGTTCGATTTTCACCTGATCGGGTGTGCTAGGGGCATTTTCGCCGTTGGCAAGCTGAGCAGTCTGCAAATCCAGTGAAATCGTGTTTTTTGTAATGGGTTCATAGATAGGTGTCTGGCCAGGTAACCAGCTAATCAGTGCTGCATGAGCCATCACAGATAGGGTGATGGCTACTGGCCAGACGGGTCTCATGAGTCCTTCACAAACACCTAGAAATGGTACTCAGCCGATACCTTGAAGGTACGGCCGGAGGTGTTGTAGTAGGAATCAGTAAAGCTGTCGTAGTTAGTGACGTAGTCTTCATCCAGTGCATTATCAACTCGGGCGCTCAAGGTACTGCCTTCGTTCCATTGGTAACGTGTTCCCAAACCCAGGATCGCATAATCACCCAGTGCAACATCACCATTAATCCGACCCGCCTCAGATTGCAGGTCGGTATTAAACAGCCACTGCCCATACTGGTATGCAAGTGCTGCAAAAGCAGTCCATTCCGGTCGATTGTTTAACCGCTCGTCATCCCCATCGCGTGCATCGGTCAGGGTCGTGTTAAACCTGAGGTTAAAGGCTCCTATTTGCTGGGCAAAGTCCAACTCCAGACCAAGAATGCGAGCTTCGTCGATGTTGGCAGCAGTAAAGGTGTTCGGGTCAGAGCCAATCAGATTGGTGGTATCGATACGGTAACCACTGACGCGCCATTCGCCACCCTGGGTAAACTGCCGAAGAGCCAGTTCAAAACTCCGCGATTCCTCGGGTTCCACGTTTTCATCGCCATAGTTCGGAAAGTACAATTCATTGAAACTTGGCGCCCTGAACGCTGTGCCAGCGGTACCAACAATCTCCAATGTATCGGTAATCAGGTAGGAGGTACCCAGGGTTCCTGTTGTATAGGTGTCGTAGGCGCTGTTGTTGTCGAATCGCAGACTGCCCTGCAGGCCGAGGTCGCCTGCGTAGGTTGACAGGCTTGCGAACACACCGGTGTTAGTGCGTTCGGTTTTGTCGTAGTCGGTGGTCGATTCCAGTTCAACCGTATCAACATCAATACCGACAGCGGCCGATACATCGCCAATGGTGCGTTCAGCCAGTGCTGTGGCGGTATAGCCTGTAGTTTTAAACTGGGTGTCGTTGGCGGAGTCATCTCCATCACTGTTGACGCTGTCGTCTACATACCGGCCCAGGCGAGAGCTCAGGTGGGTATTGGACGAAACGTCGTAATCGAGTGACAGGGAAGAATTGGAGAGATCGGTCTGTGTTTGCCAGTCAATGTCACTACTGCACGGGGTCTGTGTGAACCCGGCATAACAAGCAGAGTCATAGTCTGCAGTGCTGCTCGACTGAACATGATTGATTCCCAGCAGCAAGTCATCGCTTATTCGAGTATCTACAGAGAGGTTGCCCGAAAACTGGTTGAATCCATCATCATCTCTGTTCGAGTCAGACTCCAGAGTGGTGCTATCAAAACCGTCGGTGCCGGTGTAGAAAATGTCGGCTGCAGCGCGCGTTTTCTCGGTCGAGAAATCAAAGCCTGCGCCGAGTTTGTGGTAATTATGGCTGCCATAGCTACCAGAGACATAAACGTCGTCCTGTGAGGCATCAGGCGACTTGGTAAAGACCTGTATCACCCCGCCAATACCATTTGCTCCGTAAAGGCTGGAAACGGGGCCCCGGACTACTTCAATACGTTCGATATTGGACAAAGAAATGCCGGCAAAAGAGGTTTGTCCGGTGCTGGCACTGACCTGGGGGACGCCGTCGATGAGTACCACAACCTGACTGCTGGTCGTTCCTCTCAGTAAGACGTTGCTGGTAGAGCCAAGGCTGCCAGTGCTGACCAGACTGACGCCGGACAAGCGGCTGAGCAAGGTGCCGAGGTCACTGTCCTGATAGTGTTTCAGGTCTTCTTCGGTCAGTACCGTTACTGCAGACTGCGTCTGAGTAATTGGCACTGCGTATCGGTTGGCGGTGATCACAACGTCTTCAGCGACAGCCATGGTTGGCAGTAGCAAGACAGAGGCGGTTAACATAAAACGGTTCATTGAGGTTCCTTTCGTCATTCATATTGGATGAATAAACGAAGGGACAAGTCTAGCGGCTGACAAACGGAAACACGCACAATTGACTCTATGGTCTGACCGGATGACAGAAATCCACTTTGTTGCCCTCCGCAACAACAGGGTATTCAGTCAAAGGCCGGTCTCCGGGCTTAAGGATGCTAGAGGGTACAACTGACCCTCTATGACGTGGCGCCTTCCCGCTCGCGCAGTGGCTGAGTGCCTTGTCCATCCTGTTACCGTTGCGGGGGCAGCATCAGATTTTCACTGATTTCCCGTACACCAATAACTGTCTGTTTGGTGGCGGCATCATAGAGGGCTTTCTATGAGCAGGCAAGCCGCACCGACCCAACTGATGGCGCTGACCCTGCGTGATCAATGGTGATGCTTTAGGCTTGGTTGTGAAGGCTTAACTCTGGCCCAGATTCGATGACGGTTCTCGGGCTTGAGCCCAATGCCGAAACCGGGCTCGCCAGGGCTTTTCAATGAAAGTGTAAGTGCCATAGGAAAGGCCGATCACTACCGCCAGTGCCACCAGGTTTATCAAGCTGGCATAGGGGGTCTTAAATACCTGCAACCAACCCATGCCAGCCCGGTAAATCTCACTGGTGGGCATGCGCAGCACATACTCCGCGAGATTGTCGATTACGATAAAGACCAATGCATGGGTCATGTAGATTGAATACGACAGAGTGCCGATAAACAGCAGAGGCGCCGTAGTCAGCAAGGCACTGAACAGGCCCTCAGCCTGAACAGTGAAGACATAAATCATCAGGGCAAAGCTGGCGAAGGTTGCGAGTTGAATAACTTTGGCGTCATGAGACTGCCAGACCAGAACCAGGGTGACCAGCACCACCAGGCTCTCCAGTGAATGGCTGGTTATAGGTTTGAGCGTTAGCCGCTGCCCTTGTGTTTGAGTGAATACGAAGGCTCCCAGAAAGAACCCTCCCACGCAACGGGGGAACCCAAAATGATCTGCGCTGAGCAGCGAGGTTCCGGTCTGCACGTAGAGCAAGCCATATGAGAACAGGCTGACCAGCAGGTACAGTAGCGGTTTACGATCCTTGGGTGTGATGCCGATAAACGCGAAGAATACCAGGTAAGTGAAAAACTCCACACTGATGCTCCAGGCAGGGTAGTTCCAACTGAGTGTTTGGGTAGCGCCCATGCCGTTGATCAAAAGAAGATTGGCGAAAAAGTTGGACAGGCTGTTTTTATCAAAAGGGTCGCCGCCAAGGCCCATTTCAAAATGGGCATACCCTTTAAGCAGAATGTAAGGCAGCCACATCAGGAGCATAAACAGATGTAACGGGTACAGCCGGCCAAAACGCAACAGAGTGAAGGTTCTGAAACTTAAGCCCTGATCGATCTTTTCCGCATAGGCCAGCGCCATTACAAAGCCGGATAAGATAAAGAAAAAATCGACAAAGATGGAAGCCTGCTCAACCAGAGGTGGATAAGCCGCGACCACGAAGCTTGAGTGGATCAACGCAACCATGAGTGCAGCCAGGCCGCGTAACGATTCCAGAGACGGGTATTGCATGAGCTCACTCCTTTGAACACAACGATCCAAACCACAAAGAAAGACACCCTCAAGAAGGGGCCTTGTACGGTAGTGACAGGTTGGAACAGGCAGCTTCAGATCATAAGCAGAAGGGGTTTAGTGAGGCATCAACTCTGAGCCAGCTCCATGGCTTCCAGCGTGTATAGATATCAGCTTGTTTGAGCCTGATCAAGGTAAAAATAGAAAACCCGGACAGTGCTGCCCGGGTTTTTGGTTCAATGCTCCCGAGAATCGGGGGCATAGAGCATGGTGTTACTCGCCCAGATAGGACCGGTACATCCAAACATCCTTTTCCTGCTCGCGGATGTAGTCGCCCATCAGGGCTGCGGTGCCTTCATCGCTGGCTTCCTGCGCCAGAGAAAGCAGGGCACGCTGTTTTCCGATCATGGCCTGGTAAGACTCCAGAATGTGACCGACGGCGGCACGCCCGTCGCGAACCCGCGTTTGTTCTTTGATCGTCGCGCTTTCCAGGTACTTGCTGTAGCTGTGGACGGGCTCGTGGCCCAGTGTCTGGATGCGCTCTGCCACTTCATCGATCTTGGTCAGCAGGTTGGTGTATAGCTCTTCGAACTTGACGTGCAACTCAAAGAAGTTCTCGCCTTTGATGTTCCAGTGAAAGCCCCGGGCGTTCATGTAGAACACCTGGTAGTTCGCCAGTAATTCGTTCAAACCGGACGCCAATTTTTCTGCACTGGCCGTGTTCAATCCAATTGCGTTGGTACTCATGGGCACCTCCTTCTGTTAAGAATGTTCAGGACAAGTGTCTTACACAGATGTAGTGAGGGCGAATGAAAGGAGTTAAACCCTCTAATAGTTTAATAATATCAAAGGAGTGTTGTCGATTATTCTGAGCTATAGGATGAGTGATTCAGGTGGGGTTGCCGGAAAATCAGGCCCGGTCCTGGCCAGCCTGTGTGCGGGGTTCGTCGTAGATGAGGGCGCTGCCGATGCGGTGTTTGCCATGAAGTTCGGCAATGGCGTCATCGAGCAGGATCAGGTATTTGAGGTCTATCGGGTGAATATCGACACCCCGGCGCTGGCACTGGGCGGCAGCGTAGGCGTGCTTGATCACCATAAAAGGCGTGTGATCACGCTCGCGCAGGTGCACGGCGAGTTGGTGTTTTTCCTGCTCTGTGAGTCCGTCTATAAACATGAAGGTTCTGTCGACACCGTAATCGTAAAAAGCAGGGTATTATGTATGACGCTGGATGCCTAACTCTGTGATGCAGTCGAGGGTCAAAGTGTGATATGTCTCTAAAAACAGCTTATTTTCGTCAAAAATATGACCTGTTGGCCGCACCTTTCAAATAAACCTGGGGAAACGTCAAATTTTAGACTCATGTCGGTGTCGGAAATACCGAATGCATGGATGACCCGGGCTGAGCAGTCCAGCCCGGGTCATCCATGCATCAGCCTATGCTGCTGGTGTTAATTGGCCAGGTCACGCAGCACGAAGTGCAGAATGCCGCCATGGCGGTAGTAGTCCCACTCGACGGCCGTGTCGATGCGAACCCTGGCTGCAAAGCTGCGTTGCTTGCCTTGCGTGTCGGTCACGTGGACGGTTACTTGCTCTGGCTCCCCTTGCAATGCGTCGACTGAAAACTGCTCCTCACCGGTTAGGTCCAGGCTTTCAACCGACTCACCGTCCATGAACTGCAAGGGCAGTACCCCAAAGCCAACCAGGTTGGAGCGGTGGATGCGCTCGTAACTTTGCGCAATAACGACTTTAACACCCAGCAGGTTGGTACCTTTGGCCGCCCAATCGCGGGAGGAGCCGGTGCCATATTCCTTGCCGGCCAAGACCACCAGAGGGGTGCTTTCCTGCTGGTAGCGCATGGCTGCGTCGTAGATGCTGATGGTCTCATCGCTGGGCAGGTGTCTGGTCCAGCTGCCTTCGGTTCCCGGAGCCATTTGATTGCGCAGCCGAACGTTGGCAAAGGTGCCCCGCAGCATCACTTCATGATTGCCGCGGCGTGAGCCGTAGCTGTTGAAATCTTCCGTGCTGACACCTTGCTCCTGCAGGTAACGCCCAGCCGGGCTGTCGGGTTTGATGGCACCGGCGGGCGAAATGTGGTCTGTGGTGATCGAGTCGCCAACTTTTACCAGGCACCGGGCTTTGTTTACGGCGCCGGGCGCGCTGGGAGTCTTCGACATACCATCAAAGTAGGGAGGTTGTTTAACGTAGGTGGAATCCGGCCAGCTGTATATTTCATCCTGTGGGACCGGCAGATCCTGCCAGGCCTGGGTACCGGCAAAGACGTCTTCATACTTTTCCTGATACAGGCCCGACCCCAGCGCAGCTTGCACGGTTTCTGCGATATCGTGCTGGCTTGGCCAGACATCTTTCAGATAGACCGGCTGGCCATCCTTTCCGGTGCCGAGCGGTTCGCGGGTAAGGTCTACCGTCATTGAGCCTGCCAGGGCGTAGGCGACTACCAAAGGCGGTGATGCGAGGTAATTGGTGGGTACGTCCTGATGGATACGCCCTTCGAAGTTACGGTTGCCGGACAGCACCGACGAAACTTTCAGGCTACCCGCCCTGATTGCGTTTTGAATGGCCGGGTGCAGCGGCCCCGAGTTGCCAATGCAGGTAGTACAGCCAAAGCCGACGATGTTGAATCCCAGTGCATTCAGCGGCTTCATCACGCCGGCTTTTTCCAAATAGGCAGGTACAACCTGAGACCCGGGCGCCAGTGATGTTTTTACCCAGGGTTTAACTGTCAGGCCCCGTTCATATGCCTTTTTAGCGACCAGGCCGGCAGCGACCATTACCGCCGGGTTGGAGGTATTGGTGCAACTGGTGATGGCGGCGATGACTACCGCTCCATGTTTAAGCAGGTGTTTTTCGCCCTCTATTTCATATTCCACCGCGCCGCGATCGTGCAAATTAAGGCTATCGACTGCCGTTTGGCCACCTTCACCTTCGAAGCGACCCTGCTCCGGTGCTTTGTCGGTCGTGATGGTGTCGGCCTCTGCTTGCAGTATCTGATCAAAGGCTTTGCTGGCATCGCTGAGGGCGATTTTGTCCTGCGGGCGTTTGGGACCAGCGATGCTGGGTACCACGGTGCCCAGGTCGAGTGTGAGGGTATCGCTGTAGTCAGCTTCGGCGGCACCGGTATCACGCCACAGGCCCTGGGTTTTGGCGTAGGCTTCCACCCGATCCCGGACGGACTTGTCACGACCAGAGAGTTCCAGGTAGCGCACGGTTTCCCGGTCGATCGGGAAAATGCCGCAGGTGGCGCCGTATTCGGGGGCCATGTTGGCAATTGTGGCACGGTCGGCCAATGGCAGGTTGTCGAGGCCATCGCCATAGAATTCAACGAACTTACCAACCACGCCTTTTTGGCGCAGCATCTGGGTTACGGTTAATACCAGGTCGGTGGCCGTAGTGCCCTCAGGCATCTGGCCGGTGAATTTGAAGCCGATGACTTCGGGTATCAGCATGGTGATGGCCTGGCCCAACATGGCAGCTTCGGCTTCAATACCACCCACACCCCAGCCCAGCACACCCAGGCCGTTGATCATGGTAGTGTGCGAGTCGGTCCCGACCAGGGTATCGGGCAGGGCCCAGGTTGCGCCGTCTTTTTCTTCAGTCATCACCACATCGGCCAGGTACTCAAGGTTTACCTGGTGCACGATGCCTGTGCCCGGGGGCACCACGCGGAAGTTGGAAAACGCCTGCTGACCCCAACGAAGGAACTGATAACGTTCCCCATTGCGTTCGAACTCGCGCTCGGTATTTTTGGCCAGTGAATCGGTTTCGCCGTAGTAATCGACCATAACAGAGTGGTCGATGACCAGGTCGACCTGGCTGCGCGGGTTGATCAGCGCCGGGTCTCCCCCCAGTTCGCGCATGGCGGCGCGCATGGCCGCCAAATCAACCACTGCCGGTACACCGGTAAAATCCTGCAGCACGACGCGCGCCGGTGAGAAGCCTACCTGGTAGCTGGGTTCCGCTTTGGCATCCCACCGACACAAGGCTTTGATGTCGTCTGCTGTAACATTCTTGCCATCTTCCTTGCGCAACAGGTTTTCCAGCAGAATTTTCAGTGAAAAGGGCAGGCGGGCGATGTCAAAATCGTTCGCCAGCGCATTGAGGTTATAGAACTGATAGTGCTGATCGCCGACAGTGAGCGTATCCCGGGCGTTAAATGAGTCGGTCATGGCACCTCCAGAGTAAAACGGATTAATAACAGGCTCTAACCTTGGCACAGTCGGGCGGGATTTCCAGTGCCAGAGCGATTGAGTTTGGCTATTTGGTCTCAGTGCCCTGACCGTTGCGTGCGTTAAATGCGGTTTTTAGCTTCAATCCAACGGCTCATATACTCCGTTGCCCGGTGTTGCGATTGCCAGAGTATGCGCCCCCAGAGGTTGCGATGGCGTATATCGGTCAGGTTGTTTTGCAGGTGGTCTAATGCCTCGATAAACCCCGGAGCGTGGTCGTCTCTCAGAAAGCCGTTTTCCAGTGCCTGTAACCCATAAGCTTGTACCGACTTCCAGCTTTCCGCATTGCGATACAACTGAACCAGGGTGTCGGCGATGCGGTCGGGGTCATCGCTGAGCGGGTAGCCGAGCGCGTCATCTGCAACCATCGATTCAGCGCCGAAGGGCGTGGTGACGGTGGGGGTGCCGGTTAACCAGCCTTCCAGAATTTTGCCTTTCTGACCGGCGCCAAAGCGCAATGGGGCCACATTCAGGCGGTATCGAGACAGCGTCTCCAGTGCATCGTCGCACCGGCCTTTGATAACGAACCCCTGTTTGGGGGCATGCCACTGCTGAACGGTGTGGTCGGCGTAGGCACCGTAGACATGGCATTCAACACTGGGCAGCTGGCGTCTGACGAGTGGCCAGATGGTCTGCTTGAACCACAGGGCCGCATCCTTGTTGGGGGCGTGCTTGAACCCGCCGATCATCATCAGGTGCTGGCGGTCTTCATAGCCACGCCATTCGCGAGCATCCGGCAATGCGGGAATCAGAAAGGGAAGATACAGCAGGTGCTCGGCCGGGAGTTTAAACACCGACTGCAACAACTCTATTTCAACCTCGGAGATCATCAATACCCGGTCGCACCGTGCCATGGCGGCCAGCTCGCGCTCTGCTGTGGCGGTAAACAGATCGGCCGGCGGAAAGGGTGGCTGGGTGTTCTGCCGGTCGTGCTGGCGTACGGCGTGCTGTCGGGCCTCGCGCAGGGTGTGAAAGTCGCTGGTGTCGAGCAGGGTGGCGGCATTGGGGCAGTGTTGCCGCACTCGCCAGCCAAATTGTTCTTCCATCACAAACCGGTCGTAGATCACCAGTTGGGGCCCCAGCGAAGCAAGCCAGGTGTCGAAATGGCTGTCGTTAACGGCGATGGGGTGTGCCTGGTACCCGAGTTTCGAGAGGCTCTGTTGAAACGGAGAGGGCTCGGCTGGGCTGGCAATGTGTACCTGGTAACCGGCTTCTCGACACAGATCCAGAACGTCCAGCGTGCGGCGCCCAGCCGCGGTTGACGCGGGCTCTGGCCAGTTTTTGGCAATGAGCAGGGCGGTCTTACTTGAGAAACTACTTGAAGTACTGGTCATCTGTTGTGACAAACGCTCACCAACAAAAACGGAATCGCGAGGGTAAACGCGGTACAACCCTACGTCCAGCTCCGCGTAAGGATGGAGGTCGTTATGAAACGTCTCTATTACCTCACGGATGACATCGAGCACGCCGAACACATTGCCATGGAATTGGCCCACTACCCGTTGCACCACACCTATGTTCAGGTACTCAGCCAGGACGAAGTAGGGTTGTCTGTGCATCAGTTAAAGAGTGCTTCCTACCTGGCCCGCCAGGACATTCTGCACCGGGGCAGCCAGGGGCTTGTTCTGGGTCTGGTGCTTGGCCTGTTAACGCTGATGTTTATCAGCAGCCTCGGGCTGGCACCGGCCGATATGAGCGGCCAGTTAGCACTGGTGCTGTTGTTTGGTCTGTTGCTGGGCTGGGCGGGCTGTCTGATCGGGTTGAACCAGGAGAACCATCATCTGGCGGGTTTTCACGACGACATTGAGCGTGGCCGCACTCTGTTGATGATCGATGTGGCCCCCGCAGAAGTCAGCGAGGTGAAGGCCATCATCGGCCATGTGGCTCAGCGTGATCACACGGGCAAGTCAGCCTTGCCCGTTTATGCAGGAGAATCGAGGAGCCTGGCGCTCTAGCAGGTTGTTTCAACAGCCTGCTAGGGGTGTGATGCCCGGTTTGGCGGTTTACCTGTTGCCAGGGCCAGCCTTGCCGGACACCGGGCCATCAACCCGCGATAGGGCCAATCCCCACTTTCTTGCGCACATCGGCCATCAGGGGGGCTGAATAGTCGCGTGCCTTTTCCGCACCCCGGGCCAGTATGGCATCCAGTTGAGCCGGGTCGTCCATCAACTGATTGTAGGTGTCGCGCTTGTCTTTGAGTTCTTCGTTGAGCAGTTCAAACAGCACTTTCTTCATCTCGCCCCAGGCAATGCCGTTGGCATACTGGGTACGCATGTCGGCGACTTGGTCTGGCGAAGCAAAGGCTGAATAGATATCGAACAGTGCCGAATCGTTCGGGTCTTTGGGTTCGCCCGGTTCCAGCAGGTTGGTCTTGATCTTGTTGATCAGCTTACGAAACTTCTTCTCGCCTTCGAACAACGGAATGGTGTTGTTGTAGCTCTTCGACATCTTGCGACCGTCGAGGCCCGGCAGAATCATGCCGGATTCTTCAATGACCGCTTCTGGCAATGAAAAGGTATCGCCATAGAGGTAGTTAAAGCGCTGGGCGATGTCGCGGGCCATTTCGATGTGTTGGGTCTGGTCTTTGCCGACGGGGATTTTTTCGCCGTTGAACATCAGGATATCGGCCGCCATCAGAATCGGGTAGCTGAACAGACCCATGGTGATGCCCCGGTCCGGGTCGGCGTTATCGTCGTTGATGTTATCCTGCACCGCCGCCTTGTAAGCGTGTGCCCGGTTCATCAGGCCTTTGGCGGTAACGGTGGTCAGCACCCAGGTCAGCTCGGTAACTTCGGGCACATCAGTCTGGCGGTAGAAGGTCACCCTTTCCGGGTCCAGGCCGCAGGCCAGCCAGGTGGCGGCAATGGCCCGCACGGATTCTCTTACCCGCTCGGGTTCCTGGCATTTGATCAGGGCGTGGTAATCCGCCAGAAACAGGAAGGATTCGGTGTTGGCATCGCGGCTGGCTTCAATGGCGGGGCGAATGGCGCCCGCGTAGTTGCCCAGGTGCGGAATGCCTGTGGTGGTAATGCCGGTCAGTACGCGCGTCTTGCTCATGGGTGTCTTCAGTCGCCTTTGGGTGGCCGTTATCGGTGGTTATGGGAGAAAACGATAAGACTGGGAACCTTACCGAAACCGGTGGGGAAAATCGAGTTGGTGCGGTGAAAGCGCCCTCCTGGAACGAGGGCGCTGCAGACCTCAGCTTTTTTCTTTGCTGGTTTCGTCTCCGTCGACATCGGTCAGCCAGGCAGGAATGTCTTCCTCTTCCGGGTCGTCCGATTTTTCCGGTGGCATCAGATCCTGTTTGGTCAGATCCAGGGCCATCAGTACGTTGGCGGAAACATAAACCGAAGAATAGGTACCTACCAGAACACCGACAGACAGCGCCATGGCGAAACCGAAAATCAGCTCTCCACCGAAGATGCCCAGAGCAACCAGTACCAGCAAGGTCGTTAATGACGTGATCAGGGTACGGCCCAGGGTCTGGGTCAGCGACAGGTTGATCAGATAGTCGGTTTCATCGCGCCTTACCATGCGGAAGTTTTCCCGAATACGGTCGGCCACAACAATGGTGTCGTTCAGGGAATAACCGATGACCGCAAGAATCGCCGCCAGCACGGTAAGGTCGAACGCCATCTGTGTGATGGAGAAGAAACCGAGCACGATCACAACGTCGTGAACCAGGGCTGCCACAGCGCCGACCGCAAACTTGAACTGAAAGCGCAGTGCGATGTAAACCATCACCACACCCAGCGCGACCAGCATGCCAATGCCGCCGTTTTCACGCAGTTCTTCACCCACCTGGGGGCCGACAAACTCGTTCCGGCGCAGTTCTACGTCATTACGGGTTTCCGACAGCAAGGCGAGCACTTCGTCACCCAGGCGCGGGTTGTTGTCTTCCTGCATGCGGATCAGCACATCGGTGTTGTTGCCGAAATACTGCACCACCACGTCCCGGTAACCGGCTCCGTTCAAGGTATTGCGAATGACCTCGACATCGGCAGGTTCCTCATAACCGACTTCTATCTGGGCACCGCCGGTAAAATCGAGACCGAAATTCAGCCCCCGAACGGCCAGTGACCCCAGTGAAACAAGTATCAGCACCAGTGAAGCAACCGCCAGTGTCTTGCGGTGGCCCATAAAATTAAGCACTTTCAAATCAGACATAACGGGCTCCTTAAATGGGCAGCTTCTTCACCACCCGACCACCAAAGGTCAGGTTGGCCAGAGCACGCGTCAGCATGATGGCAGTGAACATGGAGGTAACAATGCCGACCGAGAGCGTGATCGCAAAGCCCTTAACCGGACCCGTGCCGATGGCAAACAAAATGACCGCCACAATCAGGGTGGTCAGGTTGGCATCGAAAATGGTCGAGAAAGCACTTTTGTAGCCGCCGTCTATTGCCGCCTGCGGGGAGCGCCCGTCAGCAATTTCTTCACGTATTCGGCTGAAAATCAGCACGTTGGCATCCACCGCCATACCGACCGTCAGTACGATGCCGGCAATGCCGGGCAGAGTCAGGGTCGCTCCCATCATCGACATGACCGCAACAATGAGCACCAGGTTGGCACTCAGTGCGACAGCCGCGAAGATGCCGAACACCTTGTAGAAACCGAGCATGAACAGAATCACCAGCGCAAAGCCGATGATGACCGACTGGGTGCCCATGCGAATGTTCTCGGCACCGAGGCTTGGGCCTACCGTCCGCTCTTCCACAAACTGCATGGGAGCGGCCAGTGCGCCTGCTCTTAACAGCAGGGCCAGGTCTGAGGCTTCCTGGGCGTTGTCGAGTCCGGTAATCACAAAGCTGTTGGAAAACGCACCGCGAATGGTGGCCAGTGAAATGATTTCACGCTCTTCGACCGAGTCGTAAATCGGCACGGGCTCGCCATCGACCTCTTCGTACCCTTCGAGAATGGATTTCTGCTCAATAAAGAGCACGCCCATAGGTACGCCGATGGAGCGACGGGTCGTCTGACCCATACGGGAGCCGCCGTCGCCATCGAGGTTCACCGACACCTGAGGCAAGCCGTTCTCATCATAGGAGGTGCGGGCATCGGTCACGTTATCGCCGGTGACGATGACATCGGTCTCCAGCATGGCGGTACGGTTGCTGTCGCGGAACGGGTACACCTCGCCCTGGCCATCGCGTGACTCGAGGCGAAATTCAAGGTTGGCGGCCTTGCCGATGATGTTCTTGGCCTGGGCTGTGTCCTGTACGCCGGGCAGCTCCACCACAATGCGGTTGCGGCCCTGGCGCTGAACCAGCGGTTCGGCCACACCCAGTTCGTTCACCCGGTTATTCAGGGTGGTCTGGTTCTGGCTGACGGCATAGTCTTCCAGTTCAGCGATGCGTTCGTCAGTCAGCGTCAGGATCAGGCCAGGCAGCCCGCGTGATTCGATGTCCGAGCGCTGGAATTCAGGCAGGTTGCGGCGTAGCCAGGTGTCGGCTTCGCTTCTGAAATCCTCATCGGCCAGCAGCACCTGGATGGAGCCGTCATCGAGCACATCGACGCCGCGGTAGCGGATGTTTTCATCGCGGAAGGTGGTGCGAATGTTGGCGGCGTAGCTGGCGAGCCGGCTCTCCAGGAAACGATCCATATCGACTTCCAGCAGGAAATGCACACCGCCGGAGAGATCGAGGCCCAGCGACATGGGCTGAGCGCCAAGAGCCAGCAGCCAGTTGGGCGTCGTGGGTGCCAGATTGAGCGCCACAATGTAGTTGCCGCCGAGGCCACGTTGAATAGCGGCTTTGGCAGCTAACTGGTCTTCGTTGCTGTTCAGGCGAATCAGCAGTGACTGACCATTAATTTCAGCGCCAAAGTGATCGATATTGGCGTCATCGAGCAGGCGTTCGGTGCGTTGTACGGTGGTATCGTTCATCTGCACGCCGGCTTCGGCGCCCTGAATCTGGATGGCCGGGTCGGCCGGAAACAGGTTGGGCAGGCTGTAGAGCACGCCTAACACCAGTACTGACAGGATAATGGCGTATTTCCACAGGGGGTATTTGTTCAGCATGAGGCCTTCCTGAGCTGGGTAGACCCGGCCATCAGGTCTGAATGCCTGAGCCGGGGCTACAAGTCGGTCGCGTCCGGGACGAGACCTGACGATGGGTCGATCAGATCGCTTTCAGCGTTCCCTTGGGCAGGGTTGCTGAAATAGCCGTTTTCTGGAAGGTCAGTTCAACATTGTTGGCGACTTCGACTGTGATGTAGTCGTCAGTTACCTTGGTGACCTTGCCGGTAATGCCAGCAGCCGTTACGACTTCATCGCCCTTGCTCAGTGAGGAGATCAGGTTTTTATGCTCTTTGGCGCGCTTGCTTTGCGGGCGCCATACCATCAACCAGAAAATCAGGAAGAAGATGCCGAGCATGATCGGCAATTGCCAGGGGCTGGGCTGACCAGCCGCCGGGGCCGCCAGTGAAAGTGCCGGGGTCATGGCCAGCAGAGCGGCGGACAGTTTTTTCATGGTAATACTCCAAATGGTTTATAAGTGTTGTAACGGTATTCGAATGACCAAAGGCGCCTTCGGATAGCCAGATTCAGTTCTGAGTGACGTTATGGGGGCACCTGAGACGGCCACAAGGCCTGTGCAGTGCCATTCCCATTCAATGCACCGGGTCGTTCAGTCTGCCAGTACCGGTGTTTCCAGGCCGCGGCGCTGGTAGAAGTCATCCACAAAGGCCGACAATTTACCCGCTTCAATGGCCGCACGCAAACCAGCCATCAGCCGCTGGTAATAGCGCAGGTTGTGCAGGGTATTGAGCTGCGCACCCAGCATCTCGCCGCACTTGTCGAGGTGGTGCAGGTAGCCCCGGCTGAAATTCAGGCAGGTGTAGCAGTCGCAGTCGGCATCCAGCGGGCTGGTATCGTGCCGGTGCCGGGCGTTGCGGATCTTGATGACGCCATCGGTGGTGAACAGGTGACCATTACGGCCATTGCGGGTCGGCATCACGCAGTCGAACATATCGACGCCCCGGCGCACGCCTTCCACCAGGTCTTCCGGCGTACCAACACCCATTAAATAGCGCGGCTTGTGTTCCGGCATTGATGGGGTGACGTGCTCCAGAATGCGCATCATGTCTTCTTTGGATTCGCCAACGCTGAGGCCGCCAATGGCATAGCCGTCGAAATCGATCTCGGTCAGCCCGCGCAGGCTGACATCGCGCAGGTCTTCGAACATGCCGCCCTGAATAATGCCAAACAGCGCCGATGGGCTGTCGCCATGGGCCTGTTTGGAGCGCTTTGCCCAGCGCAGGCTGAGTTCCATCGATTTTTTGGCCTCGGCGTGGGTGGCCGGGTGCGGGGTGCACTCGTCAAAAATCATCACCACATCGGAGCCCAGGGCGCGCTGTACTTCCATGCTGCGTTCTGGCGTCAGCTCGACCTTGGCGCCATCGACCGGTGAGCGAAAGGTAACACCCGCTTCGGTGATCTTGCGCATCTTGCCCAGTGAAAACACCTGAAAGCCGCCGGAGTCGGTCAGCATCGGCTTTTTCCAGCCGGTAAAGTCGTGCAGGTCACCATGTTCTTCAATGACCTGGGTGCCAGGGCGCAGCATTAAATGGAAGGTGTTGCCTAGAATGATGTGCGCGCCGGTTTCTTCTACCTGCTGGGGCGTCATGCCTTTCACGGTGCCGTAGGTACCAACCGGCATGAAAGCGGGGGTTTGTACCTCGCCCCGGGGAAACTTCAGGGTGCCGCGCCGTGCTTTACCGTCGGTTTTGGCAAGGTCGAATGTCATAAAACAGGTGCGGCTCATGCGTCGGTCTCTTGGTTGGTGGGTGCAGACAGGGGTTTGCGGGTAATGAACATGGCATCGCCATAACTGAAGAAGCGGTAGCGTTCATCGATGGCGGCCTGATAAGCCGCCAGCACCGCTTCTTTACCGGCAAAGGCGCTGATTAGCATGATCAGGGTCGACTGCGGCAAGTGAAAGTTGGTGATCATGGCATCGACGACCCGGAAGTCGTACCCCGGGTAAATGAAAATGTTGGTGTCGCCGGTAAAGGGTTGCAGGGTGCCAGATCGGGCGGCGGTTTCCAGCGAGCGCACGCTGGTGGTACCGACGGCGATCACCCGGTTACCCCGAGCTTTGGTGGCCGCGGCCGCCTCTACGACGTTGGGCGGTACTTCGATCCATTCGGCGTGCATGACGTGGTCTTCAATGCGCTCGGCTTTAACCGGCTGGAAGGTACCCGCGCCTACATGCAAGGTGACGAAGGCAGTCTGCACACCCTTGGCATGCAAGGCGTCCAGCAGGGCTGCATCGAAGTGCAGGCCGGCGGTCGGGGCTGCCACCGCACCCTTGCGCTCAGCGTAAACGGTCTGGTAACGCTCGCGATCGCTCTCGGCATCTTCACGTTCCAGGTAGGGCGGAAGGGGCATGTGACCGTGCAATTCAAGCAAGTCCACCAGGGGCTCGGGGTTCTGGCAGCTTACCCTGAACAGGTTTTCCTCGCGGCCGGTGACCTCCAGTTCAATGCCGCCTTCCATCGTCAGCCGGGTGCCAGGCTTACAGCTTTTGTTTGCCCGCACGTGTGCCAGAGCCGAGCTGTCACCGGTCATGCGCTCGATCAGCACTTCGACCTTGCCGCCGCTGTCTTTCTGGCCAAACAGCCGGGCCGGTATGACCCGGGTGTTGTTGAACACCAGCAGATCACCGGGTTCGATCAGCCCGAGAATGTCCGGGAACTGGCGGTGGGAGACCTGGCCTGTGGGGCCATCGAGTTGCAGCAACCGGCTGCCCGTGCGCTGTTCGGCCGGGTAGCGGGCAATTAAGTCATCTGGCAGGGTAAAATCGAAATCGCTGACGTTCATGGCCGGATGCGGGGCACCTGTTGATAAAAGGGCCGCTATTCTAGCTGAAAGGGCGGTCGGGCTCTATGGTCGGCGTCGGTTGTGTAAGACGGGATGTTAGCCTGTTAGACTATGGCCTCCGCATTTCCAGGCTCAGGATTCAGCATGAACGACTTATTACTGCGCACGCCCGACGACTGGCACCTGCATTTTCGCGACGGCGACATGCTGATTGAAACCGTTCCGGCTACGGCCCGGTGTTTTCAGCGGGCTATTGTCATGCCGAACCTCACCCCGCCAGTCACCACAGCCGAACAGGCGCTAGCCTACCGGGAGCGCATTCTGGCCGCACGGCCCGCCGGTAACCGCTTTGAACCGCTGATGACGCTGTATTTGACCGATACCACCAGTGCTGACGACATTCGGGCCGCCAAGTCCGCTGGCGTGGTTGCCGCGAAACTGTACCCGGCCGGCGCCACCACCAATTCCAGTGCCGCGGTTAGCGCGCTGAGCCGCCTCGACCCGGTGTTTGAAGCCCTGGCGGAGCAGGGCCTGCTGTTGCTGGTGCACGGCGAAGTAACCCACCCGGATATCGACATCTTCGACCGGGAAAAGGCCTTTATTGACCAGCACTTGGCCGGCATCGTAGAGCGCCACCCCTCATTGAAAGTGGTGTTCGAACACATCACCACCGCCGACGCGGCCGAGTTTGTCAGCCAGGGCCCGGACACCCTGGCTGCCACCGTCACGCCCCAGCATTTGTTGCTGAACCGCAACGATTTACTGGTTGGCGGCATACGGCCCCACAACTATTGTCTGCCGGTGCTGAAGCGTCGCAGTCACCAGGAAGCGCTGCGCGCCGCCGTTGCCAGTGGCTCACCCAAGTTCTTTTTGGGGACCGACTCGGCTCCGCATGAACAGCACAGGAAAGAATCGGCCTGTGGCTGTGCCGGCTGCTACAGCGCCTGGTCGGCCCTGGAGCTCTATGCTCAGGTGTTTGAGGAGATGGGTGTGCTTGAACGACTGGAAGGTTTCGCCAGCGAGCACGGACCCGATTTCTACGGCTTGCCGCGCAACGAAGGCACGGTGCGTCTGGTGCGCGAAAGTTGGACGGTGCCGGAGCGCATTACTCTGGGGCATGGCGAAGCCATTGTGCCGTTTTACGCTGGCGAAACCATCAACTGGCGCCTGCGCCCGGCCTGAATACCAACCCGGAAAGCGGCAGAGACGGGTGAATAGCGCAGAAACATCGCCTCAAACCATTGACGCGAAAGGAATTTTCGCTAGAATGCCTCCCACTCAGCCAGAGTGGCGAAATTGGTAGACGCAGGGGATTCAAAATCCCCCGGTGGCAACACTGTGCCGGTTCGAGTCCGGCCTCTGGTACCAAATCAACGTCTACGGAGTTCCGTAAACGTCCTCAAAGCCCCGTATATCGGGGCTTTTTTGTATCTGCAAAGTCCACGCTGTTCCATAGAGATTTATTCACTTCTCCACCTAAGTGGTGCTACAGTTGGTGCTACACCGGTTCGATTATTGGTTGGTAGCACCAAATGGCTCTGACAGACAAGCAAATCAAGGGTTTCCAGCCCGCTGAAAAAGATCAATGGGTATCAGACGAGCATGGCCTGCGGCTTTTGATAAAGCCCAATGGCGCTAAGTACTGGCGCTTGAAGTATCGCTTTGCCGGTAAACAAAAGACGCTCGCAATAGGAGTCTACCCCAAGGTCACATTGAAACAGGCCCGACTGCAGGTGCTTGATGCGAAGCAAAAGATCGCTACAGGCATAGATCCCTCTCAAGAACGCATACAGGTCAAGCTAGGCATAGGGCAGGCCAACGAAAACACACTTGAGCGAGTTGCCTTGGAATGGTGGAACCACCAAAAGGGAACCTGGACGGAGCACCATGCCGACCGGGTCTGGAAGCGACTGGACGACAACATCTTGAGTAAAATCGGCGGCCTTCCTATTGCTGAGGTAAACCCGGACCAGATCATCGCCAACATCCGTAAAGTGGAAGAACGTAATGCCTTGGATGTTTCAGAGCGTGTTCTTCAGGACGTTCGTCGTGTATGCCGCTATGCCGTCCAGGTGGGCATTCTAAAGGTCAACCCAGCCTCAGAGTTGAGTGGTGTGCTTAAAGCCAGGAAGCGAAGCCACAGACCTTCTATGCCTCTGAAAGAGATGCCCAAGTTCTTGAATGAGCTCGAAGACTATACTAAGCATGGTCGGCTACTGACCAAGCTAGCGTTAGAGTTATTGGTTCTAACCTTTGTAAGGCCAGGGGAGCTGCGCGGAGCTGAATGGGAAGAGTTTGACCTAGAGCAAAGGCTTTGGCGGATACCTGGCAAGCGAATGAAGATGGGGACCGACCATATTGTCCCTCTCTCTAATCAGGCACTGGCAGTTATTGAACAGGTTGAGCCGATCTCTGGCCAATATCGGCTTTTATTCCCATCTGAACGTGAGCGTTCGAGGGCGATGTCTGAGAATACCCTGGGCAAGGCGCTCCGGGTGCTGGGCTATGATGGCACAGTACAAGGTAAATCCAAGACAACGCCTCATGGTTTTAGAGCTACAGCCTCATCGGCGCTGAACGAGACCGGATTCAATCCGGATGCCATTGAGCGCCAGCTATCGCACATGGAGCGCAACGGCGTGCGGGCAGCCTATACCCATCACGCACAATACCTTGATGAACGTAAGGATATGATGCAAAAGTGGGCGGACTATATGGATTTGTTGAAAGCCAAGAAGAAACTAGTTCCTTTTAATATTAATAATAATCATTAGCATTTAGTGATAATAATCAATATTACTTATGATAGACTCGTTATCTTTGTTACCAATGCAAAGGTAAAGACGAGCGTAGTGGAGAACGAAGAAGATTTAAGCCTCTGGCGAACCCATCTTTGCTGCCTGGTTTGCATTTATCGATGGTAGGCCTGCACTACTTTCGACTAACTAGAACTGCATTGCGAGGCAGGTGCTGACGTATTGCAAGCTCCCGCCAGATAGAGTCTGTGATAAAGTGCGAGGGTGTTGTAAAGTGTCAAACAAGCAACAATGATCATAAATTCTAATAAATGAGCAAAATTAAATCGTTTTGAACTCTATGCGCACCTAAAAAAGTGCTCACCCACTTACCGATTTGGTAGGTGAGTAAGCGCGATGAACTGTTGTCATATGGCATACAATAGCGGTGTCAGGTGGATTAATCCTCATCTAACCCATTTAACAACATAAACTATTCATCAAACTCTGAGGAACTGAACTTCAACACATTACAGTTCTCTTTTACTGTTCGCTGTAATGACTCATCAAAACCGTCCTCCTTGCGAGCCTCAATCTCTACAGAGATAGTTACATCAACCCCAAGCTGGGCCGTAAATTGTTGTACGACTTCATCCATAATGGTTGCGAAGTCCATTTTCCCCTTTACGGCATCAAGGCTAATGGTTCCGTAGAAGTGGGTTTTAGGCGAACCAGAAGAGCTAGCAGGCACGGCTCCAATGGTTTTCGTAAGTTCATTGCTGTCAGCAGAATAGCTATCTGGATAAGCTGTAATACTGGTTCCCGGAAGGTTTGGTTCGATGCCTCCTGGTTGTGATGCTGGCTGATCAGACTCGCGCAGCTTCTGTGCATATTTGGCAGCCGCTTCTCGCTCGATGAGGATGGAGGACTCATCCAACGGAGCAATTGAGCTTTTACCAAAGCTGAATCCCAGGTAGCGACCGTCCTCTTTACCGGAGGCAAAACCAAAAAAATCCTCGGTTTCCACGCCCTGCCTAATAGCATTGCGAAACACTTCGTCGTTAATCAGCCTTGGAAGGTACAGGTAATGACATGTGTCCTGCCAAACTTTCAATGCACTGACTTCTGTTGTACTGTTTTTCAAGTACCAGTCCGCCAGTATTTTTCGCAGATGAATGGGAGACCATTCGTACACCATCCACTCCTCTTCCTTGAGCTTTTCTTCTATATTTTGAATGAGGTTAGGTGAAGTCGGCGAAACGGATACTACTTCCCATTTAAGCAACGGCCGGTTTTTCACAAAATCCTCAACAGGAGCCAGGAGCCACTTCCAGGTTTCTCGAATAAGCTGAGTAAGCGATTGTTCTGCTACGTCACGACTACGCTTGGCTTGATTCAGGTGTGACAGATCCTGATTGAGCGCACCACTCTCAATATCTACAACGATTGAACGCCAAGCCAGGAAAATCCGGCCTTGCTCCTTCAATCGGCTGACAACGTCAAAATCCGGCGCTAGGAAAATCAAACGATTCTGCTTCTGGCGCGGTTGCTCACCACGGTTGCGCAAAATCATTTCTGCTTCGCCAATGGCCTGGTTAGTCTCAGTGCGGCTATAACCAGCCTGAGTGGGCAAAATGACTAGGCGAGGGCCAGTGCCGTAGTCATCTGGAACATCCACTGAAGGTGTGAAGACATGAATGCCGCCGAAGTGGTGACTTTTACCAAACGACCGACTAACCCGCTCTTTTAACATGGGAATCAAGTCATCACGCTCACTGATATTTTGTTTGCGGCTTTCCATCTCCCGCCGCAGGTTGGGCTTGGTATCCAGCCAATAGCGGTCCTGTTCGGCGTATAGGTAGTGCAAACGATCCCGCAGCCGCTTTAGTACATCCTCGAAAACACCTATTGTCTGACCCGGTTGCACAGTACCCAGTAACACCCGCTCGGCTTGAATGCCGCGTATCATCTGTTCCTGACTGGAAGGAGCGCTTCCTAAAAAAATACAACGTGCAGTGCGCCGAGCAGCCTGGACGCCACCGAACAAAGTTTGGTGGCCGTCAATGTCAGCGGGGATAGAACGTTGGCCATCCACTTCCTTTTCAATAACCGGCTCCCAGCCCTGTGGCAGATAGTGAATGCTCTTGTTGCGCACATTGGTGTCTTCCAGTGGCAACGAACCAGGCATGATAAGCGCGTCCCGATTGTCGGAGTTCCACAGGCGATGTATCACGATGGCCATGTACTGAAGTACACCACGGGTTCGCTGGAATTTGTCCAGTGTGGACCAGTCCTCATAAAGTCTATCGAACACTTCAGGGTGTATCGGGTAAGAGGAGCAAAGACGTTCAAAGTATTCGTTCGATTGGGTCTCAACCGGGAACTTGTCAGCATGCTGCCGGTAAAAGTCCGAAAATTGTCTACTTATGCCTTCGACCTCGGCACGTTCACCGGAGCTTTCGAATAGCCGACGGCGCACGATTTCGAAAGCCTCACGCGAGCCCACGGGCTTCCACACAGACTCCACACGGGCGAAGTATGTCTCCAGCGATTCCAGAGCGCGTTGGCCCATGGTACCGCCCACCTCTAACTCAGATTCTGGTAAGGAGGCTAGTAAAATTGCATTGGGCACGGCCTTGAGTGCTTCGGTGAGGGCCTGAATAAAACTGATGTTGCTGTCGAAGGTGCCAGCTATATATTGCTTGCCCAGCTCTAGCTGCCGGGTAAAGGCCACCAACTCGTCGATCAGAATGACGCAGGGCGCGGCGCGGTTTAACAGTTCTTTAAGAACTTCCTTACCCGGTGATGTACCGTCGGTATCACTGTTAGCGACCAGGGCAAAACCTTCCTCGCCTAGCAACTGCCAGGCTAGTTCGCCCCAAAGGGTATTTACAGTTGTAGAGCCGTAGGTACGAGCTTGGCTGGGCGATAGGCGTATACCATCAATCACCGCCATACGCGCTCGGGGTAGCTCACTGATGCCAGCTTCATCTAACACTGGAGGAATGCCCATCAATTTATCGGTACTGACTTCACGGCTGGCAAGGTGGTAGACGGCCAGCATGGTATGTGTTTTGCCACCACCGAAAGCTGTTTGAAGCTGAACAACTGGATCACCACCATGACCTGCCAGACGCTGGGCGACGGAGATGAGCAAAAGGCGCATCCCCTCAGTAATATAGGTTCGTGAGAAAAATTTCTCTGCGTTCTGATACTCATCAGGCGCAGATCCACCGGAGACTTGTGAAATGTCGGCGGCAAATTCAGATTGTTTGAAGGAGCCTTCCAGAACATCTTTGTGTGGTCGGGCGATTTCTCGCCAGGGTTTCAGGCTCATTATACTGTTACCTCCGCATTCATAAGCTCGGCGTTACTGTACCAATTGATAAAATCAAGAAGCTCATCCGTGTCGTATAAGTGCCACACGAGCGCCGGATTACCAAGTTTCAGTGCTGGTGTATTTTTTCTGTTCAGGTTCGAGTTTCTTGGAGTATGGGGCTCATAGCTTCTCACGGGTTCAATTTCCGCCCCTTCTAGATCAACAGGTTGAGTCCATAGGGTAATTGTGGTTTTACCGCGCTCGTAGGCTATCTCTTTACCATCAGCCGTGCGAAAGCCAGCTATATATTTTGTCGGCGGAGCTATGGGTACCAAAATTTCTTCCATGAGCGCCTGGGTTGTCAAAGGTAAGTTTTCCGCATTTCTTGAAGACGGTTGCGATACTATCTCCTCTGTTCTCGTGAGCCCTACATCTACAGATTCCACTGTTGAAACCGTAGTCCGATCGATAACTTCTACCCTGGCGCTTGGCGTCTGATAGTTTTGATGTTCATCTTCTTGCTTCTCGTTTCGTCCGTCTAAGGCTTCAGCTTGCTCGTTCGCTCCGTCAAGTAGATGCTGGAACTTTTCTAGAATCAGTTCCTTCCGGGCTTCAATAAAAGCTTCATAGTTCGAGAACTCCCATAGTTGGGAGTGGCGCGGAATTAGATGCATATCGAGGTAAGACTCTGATTTATCAGCAAACCAGTCTGATGGGAAGGTATCGTTCTTCGCCTGAAAACCATTCTCATCTTTTGAAAGAAGCATGCAATTGGCAATCTGATCTCTTACTGCCGCAGGATACCGCATTAGCGACTGCCGCCCGGTTTCCGGATTGGCGTCCTTAACATCTTTAAGGCGGGACTGGGGGAAAATGTGATCTATCTGAGGCAGGTTACCTTCATAGGTTGGCGCATAATCAAACTGGCGATACCAGAGATTGAATATCAAATGGATCGTCTTAGATCCATAGCTCGCACCTAAAAGAGTATCTGCGGAAACATCCAGGTTACGGCCGTCATCATGGATCACGCCGAATATTTCCTTCACATCAAACTTGCCTTCTTCCTTAATCCCCCTTACGCACTTATCAATTAGTCCATCAGGCCGACCACTAAACGCACCACTTAGCAGTGTGCGTAGGAAATAAGTGTCCAATCGTCGTACGCTGGTCCACTTATCTGGAAAATGGTAGCGGAAGTAAATGACAGGAATCATACCGAGGTAGGAGGGCAGAGCATGATCGGTCCGTATGAACGTTTTACCATACAGAAAGTCTCGCACATCTTTGATTGCCGCCGAAATGTAGTCCCACTTATCAATAATTTGCTGGCGAGTTTCCTCATCCCGAAATTTCTTCACATCGTAAGCGGCACCCTTACCTAACAATACCAAGCATGTCTTCAGAATGAAGTCTCGCGTGAATTTGTACCCTGTGGCGTTTAGCTCGGAGAGCAGCACCTCCATGGCGTCATCAGCATCGTCCCAAGAGGCTGTCAACAGGGAAAACAAAAGATCGGATTTCCCCAATTTGGTACCGCCAGAGTTGGCCCGTATGAAAATTTCTACAACATCATCCTCCTGATAAAGGTCCGGATCATCGACACTGTCTAACTCCTGGTAGCTAACAGCTTCCTGCGCCACAAAAACCTGATGTACTTTCCAAACGTTGCGCATCAACTGCCGACGCTGATCATCCGATAGAGGCAGCTTTGCTAGCGCTTCAAGTTCAACAGCTACATCGTTGGGCATTGAATTGCTAAGAACAAGCTTTTTGAAGTTGACCCAGGGAAAGATAGCTTTGGATGGCAATAAAAATCTGAACTTGTAGCGCATCTCTTCGGCGGAAGTTGGTTGTCCACTGAACACATTAAAGTACAGTTCTTTCTTGTTGTAGCTACCTTTTAGCCCAATAAACAAGCTTTGGAGCCGTTGCTGCCCATCCAGTACTAGAAGCTTCGTCCGCTTGTCCTCCGGCACCTGGTACTGAGAGAGTTTCAGTCCATCCGAGTAGCAGTCGATAAACTTACGGCGTCTGATGGTGGAGTTAGTTCTCCAAACAAGAAGTGTACTAATAGGGTACTCACGCATGATCGAGTCAAACAACTTCTCTATCTGTTCGGTATCCCACACAAATGGCCGCTGAATGTTGGGCAACCAGAAGCCGCCGTCATACTCTTCATTGTTTAGGTAATTGACGACTTTTCGAATCGAGACGATTTTATTCTTCATGCCAGCTCCTAAAAATCTAGACCTTGCTGTTCTCTTGCATGACCGATGTCATGTGAGGCTACAACGATGGCGGGCCAGGAGGCAATTAACTCGTTATATGCTCGGGCTTCTTCGGCCCATTTCTTGCGCTCGCACAAGGTGTATAAGTGATAAGCCAGTTGACGGATGGCTTCACCTTTCTCCGGCATTTTTGCGAGCAGCTCGCCGGCAGCGGACTCACCGCTGTTGTTCAGCCGACGAATCATCTGATGGCAGGCTTCCCATACAGGCGTTCGGTCGTCTTTGGAGGGATCCCACTCGGACTCGTAATCGTTCCAACGTAGCAGGCGTACCTTGCCGCCGCCGGACTCGGCCACGCCGGCTGCTTTAACACCATCGACACTCGTACCCTTTGCACGAGCAAGAGTGTCTGCCTCGCCGAATTGGCCATGGCTCCAGCCGTATTGCTCAAACCAGCTTGAACAGAACTGAGTGTCAGCATCGAAACTGCCTGAGTCTGGGCTTAGATACTCGGTGATAGCGCGGTTGATCAACACCAGTGCATCGTGCACGCTCATGCTTGTGCCGTCTTGGTTCAGTACCGCCTCGTATTTGGAGTAGATTGCCATACCGGGACCGATTGCAGACTGAGCCAAATCTACCGGGGCGATGGGGGTTTGGCCGGTTTGACCTCCGATCATCGTTTCTAAGGCTTCAGGCATTTCATCCCGCAACTGGCGTTGGAAGTCGCGGCGAGAGATTGAATCGGCGTTTGATTCACGTTTGCGGCAGACCAGTACGATTGAGGACGCTAGAGCGTTGGTTCCTGAGCCAATCATACGGTTGGCCATTTCAGTTCGCATTGGCCAAGTGCCATCTATTGAAAAGCCTGCCTTTATCACTGCCTCAAGAAATGTTACCCACCCGGTGCTTGTAGTGCTGCCCTCTTTGGTTTCTGATTGCTTGAAAGCGTAATAGATGGAAACTGGGAATGCAGGATGTGCTTGAACAGCAAGATTGTGAATGGCACGAGTCATTCCATCCATAAAAAAGGTTTCGGCTTTCTCTTTGCTTTTGTGTCTGTACGGAGTGGCTACCAGTTCTTCAGCTTTAGGAACAGCCATGGTAGCGAACAACGCTGGATAAACCTTGCGCAATGAACGGCGCATCCAAACATAAAAGAAGTCCGACAAATCAGCATATCCAATATTGTCGTAATAAGGAGGGTCAGTTGAGATCAGTTTATTCTGACTAACAGTCTGCGTGGCTGCGTCATTCTGACCAGCATACCCTTCTGCAGAAGCAGGAAGCTTACCAACAACCTTGCTAGTCCAGTCAACATTGTTGATCCAGTTCCCGCTGGACCGCGAAAAAGGATTACCCTCTGCGAAGTCCCATGTCATAGGAATCGCCTGTCGCCCAAAGGTGTTTCGTAATGCTTCCATCTTCGGGCTAGAGTCCCAAGAACAGATCGTTGACCCTCTATCAGCGCTCCGACTTATTGCAAAGACAAGGTAAGCAACTATCGCTTCCCCATAAGCTGTAGTTCCTGATCCACCTTGTGCGAGGCCTAGATCGTTGTCTGGAAGGCCGAAGGCCTTAGCGTCAGAAATGACCTTTTCTCGGGCTTCCAGCACTAGATCGGAGAGAGTTGCTAACGTCACTAATTGGCGAGGGGTGAAAATATCGCCATATGTCTCCAGGCCATATGGAGGAGTCCATAATGCTCTGGGGTCAGGTGCTATAGGAGTGTCAGGCTTCCAATGCGGTTGGGCACTTTTTGCAACAGATTCAATTTCTTCGGTTGGAGCTAGGTAAACTCGACTACGTTTACCTTCTGCCACGATAGCCATGAGACGAGTACCCATCCGCTTAGCCTTTCCTTCTCCTTTAATGTGTTTTCCATCCATTGGAGACCCTGATAGTAAGCAGAAAAAATTTGCTCCTCTCGAAGTTTTTGTGCCATTTTTCGCCTCCTCAGGTGGAGTGCCTAACTTAATCTCAAAGCGATACTTATCACCCTCAACAACAGGTTCAATATATACACCCTTTTCCTTTTTGCTGGACAGCACAAAGCTGGACGCTAGTGGCACTTCCACATGGCTAAATGCTGGATTTGGACTCTTCACTGTTCTGGTCCACAGCCAGGCAATCACTGTCAGCTCTTCGTCTTCATAGGCTTTCAGATCAGGCCTTTTAACAACCATCTCATTGGTGATTCGAACTTTAGGATATAGGTGACCAATACGTTTGAAAGCTTCTTCTCGCATCCAGTGACCGTAGCGGCGGACATCTTCAGCCAATCCCTTGGCACCAGCCCAGTCTTCCATCATAGTCTGCTGCCTTTCGCCATCAGGCGGCGGACCCACTGGAGCTTTCCCGGAAAATTTGGGCGGGATCTCAATCATTGCCTTATTGATCATCACCGCCACTGGGTTTAAGTCGCTGGCGTAGCTTTTTAGCCCCAAACGTTGGGCCTCCAAAGGAATGGCTCCACCACCGGCAAAGGGGTCGTGGAAAGCGGGTAACTTATTAGGATTAAATAGCTCTGTCGCCTGTGGATGGTTGCGATTCAGGTGGCAGGTTTCACGCCAACTTTTCCAGATGGCCTCTCGGGCTCGGTTAAGAACTTCCTCATTGTTGGTATTTTCCCACTTCACCAGGTCGCGGGTTATCTGGAACAGTTTCTCCCGCTTGATTTCAGCCTCTTTTTTGTTGACGCCATACCCCAGTTCCCGCTGATAGCCCGGATCATTCACCAGCTGTGCAAACAATACAGCACGAGCCGCTGCCAATGGACGACGTGCCCACCACAGGTGGAGAGTACTAGGGTGGCCATGCCGAATGGACTTCTCGCGAGCAGCAGCGATGTTTATGTCATCCAGCGGAAGCGCAACTTCGATCAGTTTTTTTGGAGATTTTATTTGCTGCATGTTCAACCTTGAAATCCTGTGTCATTTAAGTACTGCTCAGCTGTAGTACCTAGGCAAAAACGAATAGTCGTAAAAAAAACTGGCCATTGCTGTCGAAAGTAGCGATTGGCTAATTCGTTGAGACTCTGCTCATGATTATTGCCTTGTTCACGCAATTTCTTTTTATTTCGTTCAATATTCCAAATTACTCTTAGACGTGCTTCACAAAGGCGGTCACAGTTTAAATTCAACATGTCGATGGTGTTTTGAACCAGTGAGCGAGTGTTTGGGTGCTGATTGTTCTCAATCTCAATGACATTGCATTGTTCATCATCCGGTAGCAGCCTTCCGGTACTCCTCTCTAAAAAGAATAGCCGCGGGAAGGCAGGTATTTCTTTGGGATTAATAATCCACCCTTCACATTGTTCATGGAGACTGCCGGACTGAATCATCTTGTCCTTGTAGGCATCGCAGCTCAGATTTTCTTCAAGCGGTTCCATCGTGTAGGGCCGAGCTTGATGACGCTGAGAACCACCCATGCATACTGCCAACATATTCTCCCAGTCTAGAGTCCAGTTATGTGCCACAGATTTGTCAGATTTTGGATGGAAGTGTTCAACCCTGCATCTGAGTGGTCCATTACTGTGAATTCCGACTTCGCAAAATGAACATAGGCCACCTTGTTCCTGACTCAGCCTATGTCGCACGATGTTATAAGCTATCCTGCCCTCTCCATCATCACGCATTTGTTTCCATGTGCTTAAGGGGTGTTTTCTCCGGAATTCTGTTAACTCTTGCGGCTCGCCTAAGATTGTTACACGCTTCACTTACCCAGCTCCCATTTGCGATTTTCTATTTGAAGATCCGCATCTAGCAGCGCAGGCTCATAGCCCTGATATCGTTCATCTAGCAAGTTTCTTAGCTCTACCGCACGAGGGCTACTCCATTGGTCCCGATCAACCAAAGAAAGATATTCCTTTAATTCCTTTGTAGCCCGGACTGCTGGGGGGCGGATTTCCTCTAGCCCAAGAACTTGCTTAAGCAGGCGCTCTGGTTCAGCTCCTTCGGTTCCAGGCGGAGCCCCATGGACCTTATTGTCTCGCAGAATTCGAATGTAATCAGACGGTACAGTTGTAAGCACTTGAGGGCTGTGTGTTGTTACAATAAATTGGATTTTCGGGAACGCTTCCCGAAACTGTCCAAGTACAACTTGTTGCCAGCGTGGGTGCAGGTGCATATCTACTTCGTCAATCATAATAACACCTGGAGTTTTTTGGGCCGCTTCCACTCCTAAATGGGGATTAAGTTTGATGCACCGGTATGCAATATCGCCCACCATAGCTAACATGCTGCGAATCCCGTCACTGAGCTGTTCGGCATCAAGAATACCATGGTCATCGTGATGTAAAATTAGAGACTTCTCGCGACTTACGCTATATTCAAGTGAATACCAGCCTGTCATAGGTTGGAGGAATGAATCAGTGGCCCTTTGTACTACTCGTATTCGGTCATGTGCTGCTTCTAATTCATTTAGATTGGAGCGTCCTTCCAGTTTGTTAATCTGCTGTTCACGCAGACTCTCGAAAGCCCAAGTGAACCACTCTTTAAAGTGCTTGTAAGAGGATGCTGGGTCAAGGCAATTTAAGTATGCGAAAGTGCGTATATAGAAATTTGGATCTCTAGTGTCATCTTTACCTTTCAGGTTATGCCTCAATTGTTTTTGTGCCCAGAGCCTTCCTGTGCCGTAATAGCCGAAAACCGGAAGTTCTTGACTTTGTGCTTTGTCATCACGAACTTTAGCTTGAATTTTGGACGCCCACTTTTTTAGCTTAGCAGTGTCTCCATCGTCTTTCGTTTTCGTTGCTCTAGCTTCTTTATCACGGTATCGAATCCACTTGGATGTCTCGCCATTCCCAAAATCTCCAGTGGCTTCAATTTTAGCAGGTAGTTGGCGTGCCATATCACTGCTTGACATGCGTTTCATTCTAACGTCGTTGATGGCAATAGCGTTACCTGGGTCATTAAAGGTCGATCTTGCTAAATCAAAACTGCTGACAAACGGCCACAATGCAATCCGGATGGCATCAAGCAGTGTTGACTTACCTTGACCATTCTCTGCCACTAGAACGGTAAGGTTCTCGTTGAGATCAATCTCAATATCTGAAAAACAGCGGAAGTTTTCTAAACGCAGTTTATCGATTCTCATGCGCCTGGCTCCAAGGGTATTGCTTTTGATATCAGAAATTTTAGTTCATAGTTAACAGAAGGAACACCAAAGTCGGGCTCAGTTGTAAATGGGTTTTTCACGTAGAACGGGCCTTCATAGCTGTTGCCGTCCACAATCACGATGGCGAGCCAGAACTTGTCGGCCTGATTTAGGGCGTACAGAATCTCATTACGGCTGACTGTGATGGTTTCCTGGCCTTTAGCACGGCCTTTGACTTCGATATGCCGGTCTGGCAGCAATGAGCCGTCTGAATTCGCCGGGAGCCTAGACGTAATGTCCCAGCCGCACTTCTCGGCGGAGACATCTTTGACTGTGTGACCCAAAGCCTGCTCATGATCTGTAACTGCTTTCATAGCTACCTGTTCGATACGAGCCCGAGCCTGTGCATCGACGGTGAAAGGGGTTTCGCCATTGCGCATGGCCAGCAAGCCTTGAGGAATGACCAGAGCACCGCCGATCACGACCGGGGTGCTGGACACCACGCTTTTCATTGCATCTAGTTCACTTTTTCGCTGGTTCAGGCGAGCTGTAAGCTCTTCCGCTCTACGTCGGAAATTCTCTGGTTGAAGGCGTGGTTGCTTGCCAGCTGCTACATCCTCGTCCAACTTTATAGCCTGGCCCGAAAGGTAGTTAATTTCTTTGACTAGCCGCTCATGAACTGCAGCATGGATTTTGTCAGCCTGTAGTTCCCGCCGGGTTTTCACTTCGTTGTAGTGCTCTGGCACAAGATTTTGAGAGGCGTGATTGAGAGCGAGACCCTCTAGGTTTCCAGTTATCCATGGAGCATTTAGAATATCCTGCACCACATTGAGATCTGATGCATCAATAGGCTGCAAGTCGAGATGAGGTGCCCACCCCCCATGGAAAGCTTCACCATGCTGGTCGATTTCCACAAACTGTAACCGACGAGAGGCGACGATTGATTTTCCGCTGTCTTTGTCTCCGCCGTCGCTCATGCCCTCGCGAATGGTGTGATCCACCATAAAGAGAATCTTCGGCTTAGTGCCCTCGTCATTCGGATCTACGAGCACTGCACCTTGCTTGAGTTTGCTGCGGTGCGCCTGAAGAATCAGGTCGGTTGCAGCGTGCATCAACGGGTGACTAGGGTGGATTAAATCGGCCATGGGCTTGCCCGGCACTCGGACAAGCTGCTTTTCGAAACAGATTCTTTCGTACTTCTTAAGCACGGGAGTACGGCTTTCGCCAATAATGCGGTCCCGTTCACGTATTGCTGCCGGTACATGACGGACCTCGTAACGGCCTGCTTCTCTGGATCGCATTTCTCCGCTCAGAGTTTGGAAGGCTTCAGTGAAGAAGGCGCGGATGAAGTAAGGCTGGAGCTTGCGGGCTTCGGCCTTTTCCATCTCCTCCTTCACAGCGTATAGGTCTTCCAGAGACATGTGCTGCTCTACAAGGGCATTACGGCGTATTATTTCCTTCAGATGCTCTGTGTCCAGTGCTCCGTCAATCACTTGGTTGAGTTTGTCTTTCACCTCGGGCGATTCGCCATAGCGAATAGCTTCGATTAGCAGTTCTTTAAGGGATTTGTTCTCGAAGGCTTCTCCCAGAATATCGAACACCTTGCCGCCTAGAGCCTGTTTCTCGATTTCTAGCTTGTCGAACAGCTTTTGGAATACATCGCCTTCCCGAGTCTCATTGGCGACCAGGTTCCACAGGTGACAGACTTCGGTTTGTCCGATTCGGTGAATCCGGCCAAAGCGCTGCTCCAACCGATTTGGGTTCCAAGGCAGGTCGTAATTGACCATGAGACTGGCGTTTTGCAGGTTCACACCTTCACCGGCGGCATCCGTTGCCACCAGTACTAACAGGTCAGGATTGTTGCGGAATTCTTCCTGGGCCCTGCGTCTAGCGTCGCGGTTGGTGCCACCATGAATGGTAAGGACAGCGCTAGGATCACCTAGTAGTCCGCCAATGCGTTGAACAAGGTAATTTAGTGTGTCTTTGTGTTCGGTAAATATGATGAGCTTGCGGCGGCTACCACCGGATGTGTACATCTCTGGTCGGTCTTGCAACAGGTGGGAAAGCTCTTCCCACTTTTTGTCGTTGCCAGACTGCACCACGGTCATAGCCTGATATTCCAGGTCTTGCAGAATTACGATTTCCGCTTCCAGTTCCGGAATGGTCTCAGCAGCAGTGGCTTGATCCACTACTTGGTCCACTACCATTTCATACTCTTCGGCACTGAGCTCTTCATCCATCTCATCAATGTTGTCAGGCACATCAATTTGCTTGGTGATCTGATATTCGCCCAGAGTTTCTGCTACGCTGTTCTGCCTAGTTTTTTGAAGGCCCTCACCTCGTGCGACCAATTTCATTTCGTCCAAGCGTGTTTCCAGGCGCTTGCGTCGACGCTTCAGCGACTGATAAATAGCTTCTGGACTGGAGGCCAGCCGGCGTTGCAGCATGGTCAAAGCAAATCCAACGTTACCCTTCCGCTTACCATCGAGATTGTCTGCCCGATTCATTTCGTTCCGGACATAGTTGGTGACCTCCGCATAAAGCTCGGCTTCGGCATCAGACAGTTCATAGTTTGCGGTGTATGCTCGTCGTTCTGGGAAAAGTGGTTTTCCGTCGAACTTTAGTAGTTCTTCTTTGACCATACGACGCATCATGTCGGAGACATCGACCTTGTGTGCACCTTCACGGAACTTGCCGTAGAAGCGGTCGCCATCCAAAAGGGACAGCCAGATCTGGAAGTCCTCTTCCTTGCCGTTGTGTGGCGTTGCAGTCATCAGGAGAAAATGACGAGTTATTGAGCCGAGCATTTCGCCGAGTTGGAACCGTTTGGTTTTGTTGACTTTATTGCCAAAGTAATTTGCTGAGAGCTTGTGTGCTTCGTCGACAATGATCAGGTCCCACTCAGTATTCTTGAGTTTTTCCTGGAAATCTTCGTTGCGAGATAGCTGGTCTAACCGGCATATAAGTTGGTCAGCTTCATCAAAGAAGTTACCAGAGGCACATTGTTCCTGCTTTTCACGGCTAAAAATCTCGAAGGCGACTCCAAACTTCTCCAGCATTTCGTCTTGCCATTGTTCGGTTAGACCGCCAGGTGAAACGATCAGGATTCGCTTGGCATCTGCGCGCATAAGCAGTTCACGGATCAGCAAACCTGCCATAATGGTTTTGCCGGCACCTGGGTCGTCTGCCAGCACAAAACGCAGGGGCTGCCGGGGTAACATGTGCTCGTAGACTGCTGAAATTTGGTGCGGTAACGGTTCGACGTTGGAGGTGTGTACGGCCATCATGGGGTCGAACAGTGCTGCTTGGGTGATTCGGTAGGCTTCCAGGCCGAGCTTGAAGTCAGCGCCCGGAGCATCAAAAGCCCACGGGCGGCCTGCTTCTGCCAGTTCCAGGCGAGCTTCGTCGGAACGAAAAAGCATCTGCTCGTTCAGGTGGCCCTGACTGTCCTTGTAGTAAATCGTGAGCGCATGCTCACCCACCATTTCAGTTTGTATAACCCGGACAACTTCGTTGCCCTGCACGCCGCGAATCTGGGCGTCTTTTTTGATGTCTTCAAGTTTGATCATTCAGCATCACTCCATTCCATGGTTGTCAGTACGGCTTCACCATGACCGCCTGTTGCTGTGTCCGTGATTCGCTTAAAGCCGGGCGCAATGACCAGGTTTTCCACACCATATAAAGTTTGATGATTTTTAAGCCAGAGATGGTACTCGGACCCGTTCAGTTCGTGGTTCTCTGAACAATCAATATTCCAGCGACGCAGGACGTAGCCAGCAACAGCGGCGCGCACCTGAACTTTTAGTATTCCCTTGTGCATGCCGTATTCATGCTGGATGGTTTCTGGGTGCTTGAGCTGTGGGTGGGGGACCAGGTGCATTTCCACGATGCGGTTCCACTGTATATCAGCTTCTTTGCTCTCGTAATTGCCCAGAAGTTTGTCTTTCACTAAACGCGGCTTGGTAATGCGATTAATGACGAAATCGGTAAATCGTTCCCGTTTTCGGTCGAACGCCCGGACATGCCACCGAAGGCCGTTGTCCACCAAAGCAAAGGGGGCGATCTCTCGGCTAGTTGGTCCGCTGGAGAGAGATCGATACTGAACATGCAGTACTTTCTTTCGATGAATCGCCTGGCTAACAGCCGCTAGAACATCAATTTGCGGAGGATTGAGTTGGGTGGGCGACTCTGCTGTAATCAGCGGGCGATGAGTGCCAACATAATCATCACCCAAACCCTGGCTGAGTGCAGCTAATACCTGGTTTTGAGAGCAACTGAATAGAGGCGTGAACCCCTGGGTAGGATTGTAGATTTTAGCTTTGGTGTCGTACTCAAGGTTGTTAGGCGCCAATTCCTTGTACAGCGAAAGATCTCTAGTTGCCGCAGCCGCCTTGACTCCAAACCGGTTAGACAGATCAGCACGGGACACCGCCCCGAGGAAACGGAGTTTGAAGTCGATGTGAAACAGGCGTTCTTTTTGAGCCTGGCTGATGTTTTCCAATTGGGTACTGGCCATGTGAGCACCTACAGAATATCTATTGCTAAGTTAACATGCTGGCAGATACTGTGCCACATAAGACCGAATTTGAACACTAGTCATCATCAAAATGAGGTTGACCAGCTCCCTTTTTAATGTTTTGAGGGTTTGAGTTGACAATAGCAGTTGTATATTGAACGAGGTGGGCTAGCTGAGAGTGGCTCATAGTGAGAATTTTTGCCTGGCAACGCGATTTTGACGAATCCACGGTAAGAGGAGGAAAATTCTGCGGTCTACCGCTTCGGGCCTAATGCTTGGCGCAAGTTAGTCTTTTTTTTGCAACTGCGGTCGAGAATTGGCAAAATCCATTGACGTTCTCGGCTGAACGTAAGCGAGTCAGTCTAGTTGTCTGAAAATGATCTGGAGGAGAAGATCTCCATTTTGAAGCTTACTGATCTTGTTCCTCGTAATTCCATATGGAACCAGCAAGGCCCTGAAGGTTCAAGCTTAATAGAAAAAACGAGATTGGGGCTACCCCTGAAGCCTCCAAATTCAAATTATCCATATTAAATAGTCAATGAATAGTGCGTTTTTAAACTTGCTATGCTAGCGGCCTAAATTTATGGCAATATCAATTCTCTTGATCGAATATTACTCTGCAAGATCTTCTGCTATAGCTTTCAAAGGAATCATAAATGTATTTAAAGTATAGTTTTGCATTCGACGCGTTCGCTACCCACTTGTTATCTGTTATTCCAAGACTGTATTCCCCGTATCTTCTTTGAATAATTACTTCTTGCAATCTATTTGGCAGGCTGTTTATCTCGCAGCCGTTATGAACATAAGAATTTCTTAATTGTGACAAATCGTTTAGTAACAGTTTGTCTGCTCGACTCTGGAAAATACCAATGTTCAAATTTTTTTTAGAGTGATTTTCAACACTTTCAATAAAGCTTTTTCTTGGCTCCTTTTTGAACTTTATTTTTCCTTTCTTGGTTTCAAAAAATTTGAAAATTTCTTGTATGCTACTTTCATACGTGGCGAATATGGATACAAGTACGCCACCCCAGATAGTGTGGGATAGGTATTCTAAGCCATCCTCTTCAGGTTGAGCTAACTCTCCTTCCATTTCTCCTTTCTCTACAGGATCTTCAATCGTTGGTATTTTTGCTTTAAGTCTCTGAATCTTCTGCGCATGCGTAAACTCTAGAAATTCTTCGATTTCATTTATGTAGTCCCGCATTGTCTTGAATCGATAGTCGATACTGGGGAAGCCATCCATTTTTTCCATTACGTGATCAAATATGTCTTCAAATTCCATACTAGACTCCAAATTCTCCAATGCATCGATACATGACTTTTTTCGATTTAACCTGAATTTTATTTGATAATGCTTTATGCAGTCATTAATATCACTTCTCATTGAATGTATTAGTTTCGTGAACTCTCGTTTTTATTCTCGCTTACTGTTCTTGAAATATTTTACTTAGGACAAGCTTAAGATCTTTGCCAGTATGTTCCTTAATAAGTGAATTATTAGATATTTTACCTCAATCATTGCCTAGCAGCACCTCATCGATTCAACGGATTAATAAGAATATATCACTAATATGAACCCGGTGTCCTTACATCGGTTTATTCACTTTTTAATAGGTGTATGCATATGGAGCAGGAATGTCCACGTTGCCAATCCACACACATTGGCACAAACGACTATGGCCGAAAGTCGGCAGGAGTCATCGGCACAGTAGCAGGTTCCATCGGTGGCTTCACAGCTGTTGTTGTAGGCGCTCGCACTGGTGCACAAGTAGGATTAATCATAGGGCCGCTTGGAGGCGCCTTAGGTGGGCTATCTGGTGCTGTCATCGGCGGCCTAATCGGGGGCGTTACCGGCGCTTCCGCAGGCTCAGCCCTGGGCAAGGTGGTTGACGACAGAATCCTTGATAACTATCGGTGCCTGAGCTGCAACTATCACTTCCGAGGTCCCGAGCCGGAGCCCATTACCTACACGCACTAGTCCTATCCCTTTAATCACTTTCTAACTTGATAGCATCGCTGGCTTGGGGGCTTAAATGGCCTCCTAGCTGGCGATGTCCATTTATCGAGGTATTTCATTATGGCGCACTTAGTTGAAACCATGGCCTACACAGGCAAAACCCCCTGGCATGGCCTGGGCAATTCACTGTCACCCAATCAACCACTGGAGGTCTGGGCTGATCAGGCGGGCATGAACTGGCAGATCAAGGAATCCGATGTCTGCTTCATTGCCGGCAACAGCGGGTACCTAGGCGAAATACACCCCTTCTCCGATAACAAAGTGCTCTATCGGTCCGACAGCAAGGAGCCACTCTCCGTTGTCAGCCAGCGCTATAAGGTTGTTCAGCCTGGTGAGATCCTGGAGTTCTATCGGGATCTTACCGAAAAGTCCGGATTTGAGCTGGAGACGGCGGGCGTGCTCAAAGGTGGCCGAAAGCTCTGGGCACTGGCCAGGACAGGGCAATCCGGCAACCTCAGAGGCGTCGATCAAACCGATGGCTACGTTCTGCTGGCCACTGCGTGCGACGGTTCCATGGCCACGACCGCTCAGTTCACGAGTGTTCGAGTGGTCTGCAACAACACTCTGGCCATCGCCCTTAAAGACAAAGCCGCCTCAGTGAAGGTGCGCCACAACACTCAGTTTGACGCCCAGCAGGTCAAGCAACAGTTGGGGATCTCGGTGTCTGCCTGGGATGACTACATGTATCAGTTGAAGGCACTCAGCGAGCGGAAGGTGAATGCACGGGATGTCACTGCCTTTCTGGAGGCTGTCTACAGCGATGTAGCTGAAGGCAACCGCACAACCGTCAGCGAACGGGCGCTTTCACGCTCTCTGGAGCTCTTTGAGGGCCGGGGCATGGGTGCTGAGCTAGTCACATCCAAGAACACCGCTTACGGGCTCTTGAACGCCGTTACGGAGTACGTTGACCACGAGCAACGGGCCAGGAACTCGGACTACCGTCTGGACTCAGCCTGGTTTGGGAAAGGTGCATCGACCAAGCAGAAAGCCCTGGACCAAGCCCTGAAACTGGTCGCGTGATCACCAACAACACCCGCTCAACGACCCAAAAACCATTATAAGCCCGCCGAGACGCAGTCCGGCGGGTTTTATTTTGTCTGGAGATTACCGTTATGACGACATCAACCTCAAAAGACCGTCTGTACCGACCACAATCCCGGCGCGCTGCCGTGCGCCTGGTTTCTACCAAGAACATGAGCCGAAACGCCTGGCTATCGGTTCGCAAACAAGGCATTGGTGGCAGTGACGCGGCGGCGGCCATGGGCCTCAGTCCCTACCAGTCTGCCCTGGAGCTCTGGATGAACAAGACTGGCCGGACTCCCAACGGGGAGAGCGAACGCGTTCTTGGCCGACGAGCCCCCATGTACTGGGGAAATGTGCTGGAGCCCATCATTGCCGAGCAGTACAGCAAGCTCACAGGGCGCAAGGTGCGCCGCGTGAACTCAGTACTGCAGCACCCGGATGAAGATAAGCGCTGGATGCTGGCCAACCTCGATTTTGCCATTGTCGGTAGTGAAGACACTCATATCCTGGAGTGCAAGACCGCTGGTGAATTCGGGGCCAAACACTGGCGCGACGGCGTCCCGGACTACGTGCAGTGCCAAGTGCAGCACCAGCTTGCCGTCACCGGCAAACAAGCAGCAGATGTGTGCGTGTTGATCTGCGGTCAGGAACTGCAGATTCACCGCATTGAGCGGGATGACGAACTGATCGCCGCGATCATCGTAATGGAACGGGACTTCTGGCAACACGTTCTGTACGACACACCGCCGGAGCCGGACGGCTCTGAATCAGCCGCTGAAGCACTGCAACGTCTCTACCCCTACGACAATGGCTCTACCCTCGACTGGCGTGATAATCCGGAAACTAACGGGCAGTTCACCCGTCTGGTTGAAACACGCTCCAAGCTGGAGACGCTCAACCACTATGAGGCCATGCTCAAACAAGCCCTACAGATGCAACTGGGGGAAGCTACCAAGGCAAATCTCGATGAGGGGCACGTAACCTGGCGGCGTAGCAAGGACAGCACCAGCTTGAACACCAGCAAGCTGCTGGAGAAGCAACCGGAACTGCTTAAGCAGTACCCGAAAACTTGCAAGGGTTCACGCCGGTTCCTGATTCACACTAAAGACATCACCCACTAAGCAGGAGGCCGTCATGATTAAAGGTCTGGCAATATCACCGCCCACTATCGGGCGTATATCCATTGGTAGGATGGTTGAGCACAATGGCAATCGCCTGCCCCAAAAGGACGATCAGTTCACCATCACTACCCAGATCCAGGGTAAGGAAGGCTGGTTGATTCACCCGGTAGATGCTGAGTTGCGTGAGCAGGGCAAGAAGCTTCGCACCATTCCGGTCCGGTTGCTGTTCAATGACCCTGCCTTGAACCTACGGGCTGATTACACCTTCTTTGACCGCAAGACGGGTCGGCCAGTGTGTATTGGTGATGGTCAGCAGTGTCGAAGGCTGACTAATGAGGGGATGGAGTCACTGCCCTGCCCAGGTCCATTGCAGTGTGAGTTCGGGAAGGGCGGGCTCTGCAAACCCTATGGCCGGCTGAATGTTCGGATTGGTGACGATGATGAAACAGGTACTTACATCTTCCGCACCACGGGCTTTAATAGCATCCGGACGCTGGCAGCCCGCCTACAATACTTCAGTGCCGTCTCAGGGAATCTCTTGGCTTGTATGCCATTGGCCATGAAGCTCAGGGGGAAGAGCACGACTCAGAGCTACCGTACACCCATCTACTATGCCGACATTACGACCCGCGAAGGCATGACACTCAGTGAAACGATAAAGGAGGCCCATGAGCTGCAAGTTCAGCGCCAGGCTATCGGGTTTGAACAGCAAGCACTGGACAATGCTGCTCAGCAAGGATTTGCCAATGCGGTATACGAAGATGATGAGGAGGATCTGGTGGACATCATTGAAGAATACTTCAACGTACTGCCTAAGGATGATCTGAAGAGCAAGCCGGTCAGTGTATCCAAACTTAAGGAAACCTTGGCGGCTTCGAGGAAGGCGTCTTGATTGATTAAAAGTGGCCCACATGGGCCACTAATATTATCAGCTTTAATTTTTTAATTTGGCTATAGGTCTATTAGCATAGATGCCAGCATAGTGCACTAATTACCAACCCGATTTTTGACAAATATTTGGAATTCTGTACTTCATTAGCGGCATAAAATATGAAATTTTTCTCGCTATGGATCCTTACATTTAAAGCAAATCAAGAGTATGACTTTCCAAGAAAACCGAGCTAGCGCGCAAGCCACTGACCGTATGCTTCTATGTCTATCATCGGTACTGTCCCACTGAACTGCAGTTTCGATATTAAATTAAATAGAAAGGCCGTTGCTGCTTTGTTACCTTTTACATAGTGATAGTCATTAGTAGTATCATCGAAGTAGAAATGACCATGAGCAGCCACACACCCTACGTTTAGTTTCCCATCTCCCTGATTCGCATTTAGTACACGATCTAAAGATTCCCCCATCGGTGGGCTCCATTGGCTCTCAAAAGTAAGCAATCCTCCGAGGATAGGAATAAGAGACTTAGAAGGGTAGGTTCCTCCCGCATGAGGAATCGGCAAACTAGTTCGATGTAATCGTCGGACGCTAGCAACTTTCTCCTGTGCGTATTTCACGATATCCGCGTCAGCCGTTTGCTTAGCCTCGAAAACAGCATAAACACTCTCCGCAGGGATGATCGTTTCATCTTCGTAGGTGAATATAAATGGAGAGTACTGCCGATCAAATATCACAACGTCGATCTGCTGACTGAAGTTCCCCTGGCTGTCTACTACATGAGCTTTGGCGGCTTGATATCGTTTCGGTAGATACGCATCCAGCATGCTAATCCAAACAGATTCACTCGCATCGCCTTTCGTTCCAGGATGACCGAATGATTTGCGAGTAGTAGCTAGGCGATGCTGTATATCATCATGCAATGATGAAAGTAACTGAGGGAGTGACCATCGAGTCATTTAATCTTTCCTCGCGACTAGGTCATTGAAAGGCGGTGTTGGTATTATTGTCATAGCCAACTCGATGGCTCGGGATGCTTTAATAGGTCCATGGGGATATGCATCCAAGACTATTGCAGGAAGAAGACGTTGCGTGAGGTCTGAGTATGTGTATCCGTACGGCCGTTTTGCTTGTTCACCCGTGACCTCGACTAAGGCCAATAGATCATCGTTGCTAAAGCCCGTCTCGTTCAAGCACTGTCGAAGGACCTCCAATCGCTGTATTTCGTTGGGGCGCTCGAACGCCAAAATATCAGCCGCGCGTCGGCGAATAGCTGGATCCAGAGCGTTCAGACGGTTCGTGCACATCAGCACTACGGCCGGTAAATGACTATTGGCAAGGCGATCAATGCCACGTATAAACGCATTCACACCTGCGCGGTCTTCGTGGTGCATTTGGTCGGCTTCCCTGGATTGTGCAAGTGCATCGGCCTCATCGACTAGCAAGATCACGCCGCCACGTGCTCTTGCGCCCATTGAAGATTTGAACTTGTTGGCCTCTTGGAAAGCATGTTCGAATGCTGCGGAGACCAGTTGAGTCATTTCGCCGACACGCCCCTGCCCGCGAGATGAAAGACTTAGCGGTAGCAGAGTGATATCGATATCTTCTTGCCGAGCCACCATGTCCCCAATCGTTTCAGCGAGTTCCGTTTTCCCGGAACCGACATCACCTGAGAGAACGACCAGCGGCGGTCGATTTAGCACAGCGTCGAGAAGTCCTGTTGCATGGGCATGATTCTGTTCCTGCCATTTCTGGAGACCTGCTGGATTGATCAGAACACTTAGAACATTGCTCAGGCGCCGAATCTTTTCGTCCATACCAACCAGTCGAGCAAGTCGACTTTGTGAGTCGGTATCGGGAAGAATGGTGGGGCGTTCGAAAAGCCCTGGTGTGCTGTTGGTAGTCATCAATAACTCCTGACAGTAGCGCGGCCCAATGCTCGGCCGCCAGATGAGTACGTCTTGTCGTCGGCGAAATAGCCTCCGCTAACCAAGGGCTCGGGTGCGCCCGTGCGTTGAACGGGCAGTTGCTTTTTGATCGCGGTTCGCTCCTCCTGATTTAGATGGTCCCAAGCAGAGTTGTAAGTGAGATAGCTGTAGAAGAACGCCCCTACAACGTTGGCCCCCGGCCGCACTCGACCTGGATCGTCATCCAATCCATCACCGACCAGCTCACATGCCTGATAACGCAGGGTTGGCTCAATCCAGTCACCATTACGCTTGAAGCCGTAAGTGACCGTGCCAAGATAACCTTGCCGTAGTAATTCCGTGATTTCGCCTTCGAGCAAAGCAATGTGGGCATCGTCTGGCGCACCGTAGAATCGCTGCATCCGCTTCAGATCGGCTGCTACCTTCGCCCCCAAGTGCCGGGCATGCGTCAAAGTGAATGTCTTGGTCTCGGTAGCGGTATAGGAATAACTCATGGTATTCACCCCTGGAAAGCGGAGCCGAAGACCTTCTGCCAATAACGCACGGTCAGCTCCTTGGTTGGTGCCCTAAGGGCGGCATCAATAGCATCGCCAGCGTCTAGCGCTGCATCTATGATCGCTTCTGCATTCTGGGAGGTATAGAGCTTTGCCACGTTGTTTGAGGCGTTGATTGGGTCGAGGATTTGCACACGATCTGTGCACGGAGCCACCGTCGATGCGCCGTAGTAGTCTTCGAATACGATCTGTTCTCTCAAGTTGCTCTCAGCGATATAGGTGAAGAACGACTGTAGCGCTTCAGGGTAATCGGAGATATCGGTACCGTTGTCGACTAGTTTGGCCAGGATCATTTCGATCATGAACGACTTGAAGCGGAATCCTTCCTGTTCCTGCTTCATGCGCCGTGCCCAATACTTGACCAGGCGCACGACCTGAGCGAAATGCGTGGGCTGTGCCTGCTTACGATTACGTGCAAACTCCAGGTGCAGCGGAATGCTAGTTTCCAGAAATGAGCCATCGTCCTGGCTAATGAGATTGCCGCGCCAATCGGGCAATCCTGCGTACAGCACGGGAACGAAGTCCACGTTCAACCCGGTTCCACGGAAATTCACCGATACAGAGTAAGTTTGAGGTTGTACCTGCTCAGGACTGAAGTTTGGGAATGCTTTACGAAGCTTTTCGGTAAGGTAGTTCAGAAGGGCCTGGAGATCATGAGGTGCATCGGAGCCACTGATATAAACGGCCATGTCGATATCGTTGAGTGAGCGCAGGGCCGTACCTTTGGCCAAACTACCTGATAACTGGATCTTTTTCAGCGCAAAGTCTGGATAGTCATTCAGATAGCCCTCCAGCTTATCGCGGAGTCGGCGCGCTTGTGCCCGAAACTCATCAGCCTTATCTTTGGGTAGGTTGACGCGCTCTTCGGCAAAGCGGACGATATCACGGTGATCGATGTGGTCTCTGGACATATGAACATGCTCCTACTGTAGTCAGGTAGGGCTGTCCGATTAGGTCACCTTGAGCGCGTTCAGAAAGCCCGAAAAGTTCGATATAGCGAACTTAATGACATTCTAAAGCGAATTCCTTGATTGTCAAACAAAAAGTTCGGAGTCGTGGTATTATTTGGATTCACATGACTTAATAGGAGGCGAGATTATGGCCACCCGTCTCGGGGAAAAGCTGCGCGAGTTAAGAAAGGAGCGCAAGCTTACCCTTGAAAAGCTGGCAATTACTGCTGGCTTAAGTAAGAGCTATCTCTGGGAACTTGAGAATCGTGAGTCCCAGCGGCCTTCCGCGGAAAAGCTCACTGCACTAGCCGACGCGTTGGGAGTGACTGTATCTTATTTCTTTGAGGAGGATGTTCGCGCTCCGGAAGAGCGACACTTGGATGAAGCGTTCTTTCGGGGCTATCAAAAGCTTGAACCAGAAGCCAAGGATCAGCTTCGTAAGATCCTCGACACATTCAAGAAGACTTCATGACAGGAGACATATGGACGCCACAGCGCGCGGCCAACCGCCTTGTCAGGGTCGTCGAGACCGTCAGCCAGGCCCATGGCATTAACCGGTTCCCTGTGGATGTGCCGCTGCTAGCGCTGGAGTGCGCTAACATTTTCAAATGGACAGACCCGATAACAAAAGTCCAAGCGGCGGCTATTAAGGGCTTTGATGGAGCCTTATTTCCAGGGGAAGGGCGGAAGGAATGGTTGCTCCTCTACAATGATGCAGTGACCTCTTCAGGTCGTGTGCGCTTTACTCAAGCTCATGAACTCGGGCACTACATACTGCATCGGATGAAGAGAGAATCTTTTCAATGCAGTGATGCAGACATGCTGAACTGGTCTCAAGATGATCGCGACATCGAAGCCCAGGCAGACTTGTTTGCCTCGTACCTTCTGATGCCTCTAGACGACTACCGCAAACAGGTCCCCACGCAAGTCGACGTAGACATCCTCAGCGCTTGCGCAGAGCGCTACGGTGTGTCACTGACGGCGGCTATCTTGAAGTGGTTGCAATACACTGATGTAAAAGCTGTTTTGGTGATGTCCAACGATGGCTTTATCAATTGGGCTTGGTCAAGCCAGTCTGCGGCACGAGCAGGTGCATTCTTCCGGACTCGTGGCAATGTTATTTCTCTGCCAGAAGGTTCATTAGCAGCTAACCAGGAAGTTATGCATGATCGACAAGGCACTAAAATTCCCGCAAATATTTGGTTTCCGCATGCCGATCCGCATATTCCACTACGTGAGATGAAGGTAAACGCAACACAATACGATGCTACATTGAGTCTTTTGTGCCTGCCTCGATCAGCTGAGGTTTGGCCGCCATTTCACAACGACGAGGAATAATGAATCGTAGCTTATTCGAGCTACGTCCATCCGTCAGAACATTGTTTGAAACGATGATTATGGATCGGTACTGCCGATACTCTTGCGGTTTTTAGCAATGGTAAAGCACGGGCTGGTATGCAAAGCCTTGTTACACTACATATCAACAAGCTTGGATTCTGGAAACTACGGAGTGAAACGTGATGTGCGGCGCAATCTACAACGTTAACGATCACCCTGCCTTACCCGGGATCCTTTCTGAGGCGGGCTACACCCGGGAAGAGATAGAAAAGATCCTGGGCACTGTCGTTAATCCAAAGCGCGAGTTGCGACCTACTGACCGGGTTCTAAGCATGGTACCCACTAAGGAAGGCCATCAGGTCATGTCCGCTGTGTGATGGCTGAAGCTCGACAAAGATACACTGCAGCCCGATACCCAATGGGCTTCATTCAATTGCCAGTCGCGCCGAATTCTGACATCAAAAATGCACACCATCCCGCCGCGTAGTTATCGGGCGATCGTGTTCGCACGTGCTTTCTTCGAGTGGCAGCCGATCTACCCCGGAGGGCGGCTCTACACGGCGCTGACTCCAGATGAACAGAAAAAACCACCACGGCCCATTGCCAAACACCGTTACCTGATTCACGACCCGGGCAAAATTATGATGCTCGGGGCCATGTGCAAGCACTGGATCGGGCCCGATGGGCAGCCGTTGGTGTCAACCGGGGTTATTACCTTGCCACCCCACCCTGACTTCCTGGACATCCACTACAAGTCGTTTCCTCTGGAGTTGCAACAGAACGAACTCAGCAGGTGGTTGGACAAGGGTATCCCGCATGAAGAATTCGAACCGATGTTTAATCTCACTGATTACAGGCGATCACTGGAGGCGGTTCCAGTAAATGAACCAGCGTTCGAACCTGTCGGAGATCCAGTTCCACTAGTACCAGGTGCTAAGACAAGCAATGGTTAATCCAATCGCGCCCTTGGTACCTCAGTGAAACGTGTGGTGAACCGGGGAGAGAGTCGATCCTGGCGCATATTCGTAGGCCCCGTCTTTGTACCTTCACTGGCGAAAGTTATCGCTCCACGACATTCACTATTCAGTCGGTCGACCAGGCTCAGCAGTGCCTGCCGCTTGGGTTGGTTACTCTCACCCTGAAACAGATCCGGCTGCCGGGCTGTCAATGGGTAAAGGTCCGTCAGCAGAACACCCGCTTTGGCGTACCTGAACCCATCTCGCCATATGTGGTCCAGTAATCGGTCGGCTCGGTTTAGCAGCACACTGGTATCGTCCGTTGGCCAGGGTAATTGCTCGCTTATGCTATTGGAGTAGAAAGGATCACCGGAGAACGGACTGGTTCTAATGAAGATGCTGTATTGCCCGGCCACCATCGATTGGGCGCGTAACCGCTGGCATGCATTGGCGGTATAACGAACCAAGGCCTCCCGCAAAGCGCTGCGGTCGGTAACCCGCTGGCCAAAGGAACGGGAGCACATAATCTGCTGTTGCTCTGGCTGGGCGGTCTCCAGCTCTATACAAGACTCCCCGTTGAGTTCACGGACCGTTCTGGCCAAAACCACTGAGAATTGAGAGTGAATCTGGTTCGGGTCGGACTGCGCCAGGTCCAACGCTGTGTGTACACCCATCTCCCTCAGTCGCTTGACCAGTCGGGGGCCGACACCCCAGACATCGCTCACATCCGTTAGCGCCAACAGTTTCTTTTGCCGCTGGGGGTCAGTCAGGTCGACCACCCCCCGGGTGCCCCGGTACCTTTTGGCAGCCCGGTTTGCCAGTTTTGCCAGTGTCTTGGTTGAGCTGGCCCCTACGCAGACAGGGAGCCCGACGTTCCGGTAGATGGTCTCCCTTATTTGCCGGCACACCGGCTCGACAGAGTCGATACCCGTTAGGTCCGCAAAGGCTTCATCGATGCTATAGACCTCAACCCGGGGTACCAGCGATTCAATTGTCTCCATGACCCGGGCCGACATATCGCCGTTTATGTGGAATAGAAAGTCAAACAATGTTTCAGGGGTCTATGAAGGCTCTGGTATCAATTTACTCGGTACCCAATGCAGGAAGGCCACCATCCCGAACAACTCCACCAACGACTGGAAGACGATAACCACTACGGCGACGTGCCAGGCCTCTGGAAGCGCCAGGGCGATGGGTAATACCACGAACGAGTTGCGCGTACCGAAGCTGAAGGTCAAGGCCCTTGCCGACGGCATAGGCAGTCGGAAAAGTTTGGCTAGGGTCTTGCCGAGAAAGGCTGCAAAAACTAGGTAGGCGATGAAAATCAATAGAACCTGAATCAATACGCCGCTGAGACTTGTGACCGTGGTTACCTGTGAAGCGGCGATTACAAAGACAACCAGTGCCAGTAACGGCACGGGAAGTACAGCCAGGCACTGCACCAGCTGTCTGGCGCGAGCACTTCGATGGCCTAGTCGTTCGGTTACCCAAGCCAGAACTAAGGGCGTCAAAATCAACCCGACGAAGGCGCCGATCAGGTGGCTGCTGAGCGCCGTTTCAAACTGATCCGTGCCGAGGAAAAGCCAAAGATAGAAAGGTAAGGCAAACAACTGGACCACCAAAAGCACGGGCGTGACAGCGATGGCCAGCGCGGCCTCCCCCCTGCCTAGATGCGTAAAGCTGATAAACCAGTCAGTACAAGGCACCAGCAACACCAGCATCACCCCCGCCTGTACCGCAAATGACAACGGCAGCAATGCAACAAAGATCCCCACTATAAGGGGAATAATCACAAAGTTACCAAGTAACAGTGCACTCAGAAAGCGCAAGTCCTTCAACGCTTCTCTGATTCTTGATAACGGGGTTTGAATGAAGGTCGCGTACAGCAGTACACCAAGTAACGGCCATAGCAAGGGTTCAAGCCAGGCCGAGACACCCGGCAGACCCATGCCGAGACCCATGCCCGCCAGAATGAACGAGAGATAAATCCAGGATTGCTGGCGTTCCATCCAGTCGCGCATGGATCTGTACCCGTCTCAGTGTTCCAGTGACAAGCCTGCGGCCTGCCACGCCTTTTTCCCGCCGATGTAATGGTAGACTTCGGTATAGCCGAGACTGTCCAAGCGTTTGGCGGCTCGGCCGGCGCGTTTGCAGTTATCGCTCGCACAGTACACGACGAGGGTCGCCTGCTTGTCGGGTAGTCGGCGGGGCGCCTCTTCCATGATGTCGTCGGAAACGATATTGATGGCCCTTGGCAAGTGCATCTTGGCGAACGCATCGGCGGGCAAAGTATCTATCAGGATAAAATCTAGGCCTCGGGACTGCCAATCGAGCAGGGTTGTGGTATCAATCGTTAACATGGTGAAACTCCTCCATATGACGTGGGACCACTTTTTACAATAAACGCGGTCCCACCCCACAGTGGTCGGGCAAAAATGTTACATACCTTAGGTACTTCACTCAGGCAGCATTGATTCGATGTCAGAAGCAGCGGAAGGGTAGGCGAAAGTGGCGTGTCGGATCGCATCGACACCGAGCCCGTTGCGCATGGCGAAGCCGAACAGATTAATGACTTCAGCCGCCTCGGGGCCGACCAGATGTGCACCTAGGATACGCTGGCTACCCTCTTCCACTAGTATCTTGTAGGCGTAGCAGGGTTCGTTGACGCGCCGTGCGGTGAACCAACCCGGCACTTTTTCGTGCTTGACCTTAAACTTAAGGCCTTGTCGCTTCGCGTCGGCCTCCAGCAGGCCGACTCGCGCGAGTGGCGGCAGGGTAAAGGCGACGCTAGGGATTCCGGTATAGTCCACGGTAGCCTCCTTGTTCCCGAGTAGGTTGTCGACAACCGCGTGGGCCTCTAATGCGGCCACCGGAGTCAAGGGCAAGGGGCCACCGGCAGCGTCACCAACTGCGTACACCGCCGGGTTGGAGGAACTGCGAAAGGTTTTGTCCAGCTTGAGTTTGCCGTGTTCGTGGGTGATGTTGGCGGCATCAAGATCCAGTGCTTCGAGTGCTGGCTTGCGACCGCCGCTGTGTATCACGAGATCGGTAGCGATATCGAAGCGTCCTTCCGGCCCATGAACCTGAACCTCGAAGCCATCGTTGAAATTGCGCACCGCCTTGACTTCGTGACCAAGTCGCACGTCTACGCCTAGAGCGCGGGTGCGTTCGACCAGCAGCGCGACCAAATCCGGATCGAAGCCAGCCAGCGGTTGCTCGCTCCGGTTCAGAATCGTGACGTCAACACCGGCACGGGCTGCAATATGGGCAAATTCGAAGCCGATATAGCCACCGCCGACTAATACGATTCGGTGCGGCAGTTGATCCAGTTCAAGAAAATCGTCGCTTTTTATCAGATGCTCGGCGCCTTCGATGGGTAAGCGATGCGGCTCAGCACCGGTGGCAATGACGATGTGTCTCGCCGTCAACGTTGTGTCGCCGACTTCCACGGTGTTGTGTCCGGTGAAACGGGCGCGGCCATGCCAGGCATCAATGCCTTGTTTGTTGTACGCCTGTTCGCGCTTTGCCGGCACCGGCTCTGTGAACGAGCGCTTATGGCGTTGCAGTGCGGCCCAGTCGATGCGAGTTTCGCCATCCAAAGTGTCGATGGCGCTCATGCGCTGGAAACCATCGATCACCTCGGCTGCAGCGATCAACATCTTTTTCGGGTCGCAGCCACGAAGCGCACAGGTACCTCCGAATGGACGGTGGTCGATGACCGCCACCGACCAGCCAGCCTTGCGGCAGTTAAACGCGGTCACGCTAGCCGCTGTGCCGGTGCCAATAACGATCAGGTCATAGTTTTTGTCGGTCATGGTTAATGCCTCCATAACTGGCACATTGAGTTACCTTGACACACCAGCAAAGTATTCATCATTGCTCCGGTGAACCAGACGCCGGTGCACCTCTCCAGCGCCATGCTATTGATCAAAGATCTCGTTCTGGTGATCATCACTACCTATGGTTAGACTCTTCAGTGGTTCATTAGGTTGACCCCTCATCGGATGGAGTGTCGCAGTAAACATCGTACTGTTTTTTGCGCCATAGGGCGTAGACGGTCAAGCAAATGAAAATGGCCAGTGCAGGTAACAACACGTAATCCAGATAACCAGTAAGTGCCGCCAGGCCAACGGCACCGAGCAGTATGACCAGAATGGGCGTGAAGCAGCACAGGGCAACGATAACCGTCCCAATCAGACTAGCTCGTAACAGCGTTTTGGGGTTTCTCATGTTGCGGTTCTCTATCAGAAGTAGATTGTGCGGTCATGGGGTCCCTGCTGGTATCGTGCAAAAGCTGTTCTAGCGACAGCACCAATAGACAGGTCGGGTTATGGTTAAAGTGATCGTTCATTTTTTAAGGTATTTGATCAGAGCTACAATACCCAGGCACAGTAAGGTGATCAGTAGCAGTGGCATAATCATCATTGGCAACATCATAATCCAGCCCATGCCAGACATCATGGGGCTACAGAGTTCCCAGAAGCCAGTTCCTGAAGCCGCGAAGGCGGCACCCGGAAACAGAATTAACAAGGCAAACAACGTTGTCAGTATTTTCATGGCGATCTCCTCTCATCATTTTTTGACGTAGCTGTTCATCCTGCACAACACGACAACTGCTTCACATCCTTGGTGAAGGTCTGGGCACAGAGCTTGAGGCCTTCTACCATGGTCAGATAAGGAAACAGTTCGTCAGCCACTTCCTGCACGGTCATCCCAGCCCTGATCGCCATTACGGCGGTCTGGATCAGTTCACCTGCCTCGGCCGTCACTGCCTGCACGCCCAGTAACCGGCCCGAATCGCGTTCGGCTACCATCTTGATAAAACCATGGGTGTCGAAGTTGACCAGCGACCGGGGCACGTTTTCCAAGTCGAGCACGCGAGTATCAACACTGTAGTCCAGCCTGAGCGCTTCAGCCTCGGTGAGACCCACGGTTGCCACCTGAGGGTCGGTAAACATCACACCAGGCATGGCGCTGAGATCCAGAGTTGCCTCACCGCCGGTCATATTGGTGCCCGCTCGACTCCCGCCGGCTGCCGCCACGTACACGAACTCAGGCTGATCAGTACAGTCACCGGCGGCGTAGATGCCCGGCACTGTCGTTTGCAAGTATTTATCCACCAGGACCGCCCCTTTGGCGATCTCCACGTCAATCTGATTGAGGTTCAGCGTCTCGGTGTTGGGTGTGCGCCCGGTGGCTACCAGCAGTTGATCGGCCCGCAAGGTTCCTGTTGTGGTCGCCAGCACGAATTCATTATCCGTGTAGTCCACCCGGCTTGCTTGAGTCTGGTTGAGCACTTCGATGCCTTCGCGGCGTAAGGCGGCTTCAACCGCGTCGCCAATTGCCGGGTCCTCGCTCGACAGCAGTCGGCTGCGTGCCAGTACCGTAACCTGGCTGCCCAGCCGGGCAAAAGCCTGGGCCAACTCCAGCGCCACGTATCCAGCCCCAATCACCGCCATCCGTTCAGGCACAGTCTCCAATGTCAGCGCACTGGTAGAGGACAGATAAGGCGTATCAGCCAGCCCCGGTATAGGCGGCTGTGTCGGGCGGGCGCCAGTGCCGATAAAGGCGCGATCGAAGTGAACGATCTGTTCGTCACCTTCGTTTAGCGTAACCACCAACTGATGAGCATCAATAAATCGGGCCTCTCCGTGCAGGAGAGTGATGTTCGGATGATCGCGCAAAATTCCCTCGTATTTGGCATCCCGCAGCTCGTCGACACGCGCCTGTTGTTGCCGAAGCAACGCCGCCCGATCCACGACGGGCGTTTGGGCGCTCAGGCCTCCATCGAAAGGACTCTCCTTGCGCAGATGGGCAATATGTGCGGCACGAATAAGAATCTTCGAGGGCACACAACCGATATTCACACAGGTGCCACCGACGGTACCGCGCTCAATCAGGGTAATTCGGGCACCGCGCTCGGCAGCTTTTAGTGCGGCGGCCATGGCCGCGCCACCGCTGCCGATCACAGCAATGTGCAGGTTGCTATCACTCATAAACGTTACTCCTGTGTCGACTGGTTTTGGCTTAGCGTGGACGGATAACCGGCGTTTGTGGTGGCTTGAGTCAGCGCTTCGACAGAGGTTTTCGCATCATCGAAGGTGACCGTAGCGTCACGCTCTTTGTAACGGACATCGACAGAGATCACTCCCTCGACCCTATTAAGAGCGGCTTTGACTGTGAATGGACAGGCTACACAGGTCATACCGGGAACTGCCAGGGTGACCGTTTGTTGCGCCGCCAAAGCGGGCAAACCGAATAGCAGGAGCAGCGCCGTCATCATTAGTACTTTTTTCATGGGGTCTTTCCTCTTAAAAGATATCTTAATAGAACAGCGGTAAGACAAAGGGGAACGCCAGCGCGATCAGAATAAGCAGCGAGACAATCCAAAAAGCGATTCTGTATGCCGCACGCACTTGTGACACCGCGCAAACATCACCCGGTTGGCAGGCCTCCACAGGCCGGTATATCCGGCGCCAGGCAAAGACCATTGCCAGCAACGCAGCACCAATAAACCAGGGTCTATAGGGTTCCAGGGCCGTCAGATTGCCGATCCAGGCGCCTGAAATGCCCAGCGTGATTAAAATCAGAGGCCCCAGGCAGCAGGCGGAAGCGAGAACCGCTGCAACGCCCCCTGCGGCCAGCGAAGCGCGACCAGATTTGGATTCTGACATTACATTTGCTCCTTTAAGGACTTAGATGACTGCGGTAAGGTTACCCCCGTAGTCAGCTACGGAATCAAGTCCAATGTCTAAAAAAAATCGTCCAATGACCATCGGTGCCCTGGCGAAAGCCGCCAATATCGGAGTGGAAACCATCCGATATTACCAACGCAGAGGGTTGGTAACAGAACCCGAAAAGCCCTTTGGCAGCATACGTCACTATGAAGAACAGGCTCTGGAGCGCCTTCACTTCATTAGAACGGCCAAATGGCTGGGCTTCAGTTTGGATGAAATAGGAGGATTGTTGATATTGCAGGATGGAACTCACTGCGACGAAGCACGAACACTGGGTGAACAGAAATTGACCAGTGTGCGGCAGAAAATCCTGAGCCTGCAGCGGATTGAGCGAGCACTGGATGAGCTGGTGCATGAATGCCGCGTCCAGCAAGGTAGCGTCTATTGTCCCCTTATCACCTCACTCCATGACGGACTTGAAAAATTTTCGCCGGAGGAAAGACCTTAAGAGTACTCGATTAAAGCAGATTCGCCTCCGCCTTCTTTTTGCGTAGAGTTCTTAATGGGGCTGTAAAGCCAAGGGCAAGTTAGTAAGCGAATAGAAGGTTCGTGAAACAATCGAAGCAAAATCTGGATATTCTACTACTGGCAGGCTTTGTTACTTGAATGGCTTAGCGCTCTAGGTGTCATGGGTTTTGATAAACTGCTCCAGTTCAGCATTGAGCTCGGAAACACTGGTAAAAACCCGCAGCATAGCACTCGTCATTCCAGTTGAGAAAATCACACCTCTAAACCATTGAACCAAGATGTTTTTTTGGCGTGGAAATTAGGAGAATACGAGGGCGTGATGCGACTCAGTCTCCAACCACCTTGGTTCAAAGCGCGCTGAGATTGTCATAATAATACGATGGACTCTTTCAGGGTCTTGCGTCGATCGACCATCTTCAAGATGCACAAGACTAATTCTATGTTTGTCTTGCTTGATTCCTTTCAAGTGCCCATTCAAGCCAGGATATTGAAGGCCGCAAATAGACTGGTTGTACTGTTCCGCTTGTAATTATGAGCCCGACTGCCTATTCGACTTGGACAATCGGTAAGCCAGGTTGTGTGCGTTCCAAAGCCTGAACCTGAGTTTTCTCATCAACACTGAGAATAACGGCACTCTCTGGACGGATCATGTATAACACTACGATATCGACGACTTTATCAACGAACTCTGGATTATTGTTGACTTTGAAAGTTTTGAGTCGGTTTGGGCGTAAATCGGCGGCGTTCCAGAACTGTCGAACCTGCGAAGTCGTTACAACGGTTTAACACTTGCCTGTGCAATAGGAGCGGATAGTGGCCATGGTCGCCTCCTCCTGAGTCACAAAGAATTCATCTTAGCTCAATAGCGCTCCAACCAATTAATGTTGAATGGAAAATCAAGTCAGGTAGCGTTCGCATGCTGACAACCAGACCGTTGAGCTGTTGATGCCGGATTCATAACCATAATAAGACGATCAGGATGCGAAAAACATGCAGAAGGTAGTGGTCTGAAGCAATTCTGGTGCTCCAATTTAGTTCATACTTATTTCCGTGTATGTAAAGAGTGAGTTCCGTGTAAGTAAAGAGTGAGCCTAAAGAACTATTTTTAGATAAGCTACGGGACTTCATTGTGCTTATAGGTATTTGCTCAATACCACACCATAATTGAGTATGTGTCGACTAAAGGTGTTGAAGCAATGAAAAAAGACACTAGGAATACGCACTGCCTCTTAACAGGGAGCTGTGGGATTCTAACGATTGCTGACTTCAATTTTTTGTAAAGACCGATATAACGTAGTGTGCTTTAAAGACCAAGAGCAATCATATTTTACCAAATACATACATATATGCAGACAGGTGAACTGTTGTTCGAGCCAATAAGTGTAGTAGAAAAATCACACAGTAAGCGATGTATCATGTTAAATAAGTTAATGTATAAATCCCGAAGACCTTCCTTGTGGCATACTATTTGCCTCGCTCTGTTAACCTCGGTAATACTTGCTGTCGCTTTATGGCCTTCACCAGGTCAATCCGTAGTCGTTGAGATTCCAGCTAGGCTGGAATTTAAAAGCTCTGAACCTCTGCCGTCGGCAAAGAATGAATCTACAAGAGAAGTCACTATCGAAGTCCAACCAGGTGATTCACTCTCCAATGTTTTTGAGCGAGCTGGTGCGGGCGTTAGTATTCTCTACCAGTTGTTGGCTGACGAAAGCATAAACACACTGCTTGAGCAAATATTTCCCGGGCAAACATTCAAATTCACCTACCAGTCTGAAAATACGCTGAACAATGTAACATTTAGTCAGTCAGATTTGTCCAGGTATCGTATAGACATCAACGAAGAAGGGTTTGGGATTGAGTCAATTGTCGAAGATCCCGAAGTTTATACCCGCTTTACCCAAGCGACCATAGACTCATCGTTCTATCTCGCCGGAACCAATGCTGGTCTCAGTGATGGCTTGATTATGGAACTCGCCACGCTGCTTGGCTGGGACATAGACTTTGCAAAGGACATTCGCGCTGGCGATCGTTTTTCGGTGATCTATGAGGAGCACTATTTGAACGGTAAGAAACTCAGGGACGGCCCCATTTTGGCGGTTCGCTTCCACACGCAAGGCCGGGAAGTGACGGCATTGCGCTACACCGACGCTAGCGGCAATACCGAATACTACTCGCCTGGCGGCAGTAGTGTTCAAAAAGCTTTTTTGCGAAACCCCATGAATGTATTCCGCGTTTCTTCACGCTTTGATCCCAATCGACGTCATCCAGTCTTGAACACCATTCGTGCCCACAAGGGTACAGACTATGCAGCTCCTCGCGGGACTCCGATTAAGGCCACGGGAGAAGGTAAGATTATCCATGCTGGTCGCAATGGAGGGTATGGTATTGCGGTAATCCTGCAGCATGGTAGTGGAATTCGTACGCTATATGCCCACATGAGCAGTCTCGCCGAGGGCTCCCGTTCAGGTAATCGAGTTAAGCAGGGCCAAATTATTGGCTATGTCGGCGCTACGGGCATGGTTACTGGCCCTCACTTACACTACGAGTTTCAAGTTAACGGTGTTCATCAAAATCCTCAGACAGTAGAGTTGCCGACAGCAAATCCGTTAAATGAAGATGAGCTGAGATCGTTCGAGATATTTGCTGCTAATTTGAACGGGCAGTTGGATGCTTTTGACATGGACTATGTTGCGAGCGGATACGGAAAGTAGAGTCGACCTAGTGAGTAGGATTGGCGACTCCAACCACGTATTTTTAGGTCGGGCAACGAAAACAAATTTACTAGGGGGCGCTAAATTGACTGGACACAGTGACAATCACAGCCACAGCCACAGCCACAGCCACAACCATGGGACAGGCAAGGCATTGGTATTTGCCCTGCTATTCACTACTGGCTTCGCGGCAGTCGAGGTGGTGGGTGGCTTGCTGGCTGATTCGCTAGCACTCCTTTCTGATGCTGGTCACATGTTAACGGATTCATTGTCGCTGGGGGTGGGTGCCTTCGCCGCATGGCTCGCGAATAAGCCTACTTCACGCAAACACTCATTTGGCTTGCAACGCGCGGAAGTACTTGGCGCACTATTCAACGTTGTATTCATGTTTGCCGTTGTTTTCTACATCGCTTATGAGGCCATCAACCGTTTTATCGATACGCCAGAGGTTAACGGCGGACTGGTCCTGGTTATTGGAAGCCTTGGTTTTCTGGTAAATGTGATCGTTGCTTGGGTGTTAATGCGGGGCGAGCAGACAATGAATGTGCGCGGTGCACTGCTGCACGTTTTCGGTGACTTGTTAGGTTCAGTGGCGGCCATAGGCGCCGGTTTGACCATCTACTTGGGAGGGCCGGCTATGATTGACCCGCTTCTCTCATTGTTCGTTTGCTTTCTGATTCTTATATCGGCCAGTCGCTTGTTGCGTGAGGTGGTAAGGGTGTTGATGGAAGCGGTGCCGACTGGTATCAATTCTTCGGCGGTCGCAAATGCGATAACGGAAGTTGAAGGAGTAAAAGCGATTCACGACATGCACATTTGGAGTTTGTCCTCAAACAGTCATGCGCTTGCAGCCCATATCGACTTGGATTCCATGAAACAGTGGGAGAGCATTCTTCCACAGTTACAAACGTTACTCAGAGACCAGTTCAGCATTGCCCACAGTACCTTGCAACCGGAAGACGCCGCTGTTCGGGATGCATGTGATGCAGATCCTGATTGCGGTAGTCAGAGCTCGAAAAAAGTTGTCTAGTTACAAACCTCGGCCTTATTGACCGTCCTGAGGACTTGACCTTCTTGACACTGTCTATTCTGCTGGGAGAGTATCGTGTGTTTAAATTCTATTAGTGAGGGCGAAGCCATGCCTAAGATCTCAGGACTGAGCAAGAGGTATATTCATGTCTTGATATGGTCCATTGTTTTTGTGTGGGGGATGCCTGCGTGGGCGCACGACTACAGCACAGGAAGTCTAAGAATTATTCACCCTTGGTCGAATGCCAGCCCACCTGGAGCGCCAGGAGTAGGTTACATGGTCATTTTGAATGAAGGCAGTCAGCCGGATAAGCTAGTATCAGTGAGTGCCGACTTCGCCCAAGTGTCAGCCCACAAGACAACAGTTAAAGATGGCATGGTCCAAATGACTCCTATGACTGATGGTGTTGAAATCCCCGCTAACGCGAGCGTTAGCTTCGAACCAGGGGGGCTGCACCTGATGTTGATGAATCTCTCCACTCCGCTTCGATCCGGCGAAGAGCGTCCAATCACGCTGGAATTTGAGAAGGCGGGATCAATATCAGTCAATTTCAAAGTCATGGGTATGGGCGATGGAGAGGCCATGGATCATGGTAATTGACCAATTCTCACCCACTCTGTCAATCACCGCCAACGAGGGTTTCCCGTGCCAGAGTATTTAATGTACCTCCTGCCGTATGAGTTCTCCTGGCTCGCGGTTGTATTCTTTGGCGGGACTGGCTTGTTGTTTGTTCGCGGCCAGCGAGTGTTGGCGCAGGCTGGAACGCCATTGCCAGGTTGGCGGATTGCGCTGTTTTGGCTTGGGTTCGTATTGGCCTATTCAGTCATGCATACGCAATTTGACTATTTTGCTCAGTTCATGTTCTTTATTCATCGCATTCAGCATTTGGTGCTGCATCACTTGGCGGCCATACTTTTGATGGCATCGAACCCTTGGAAGGTATTATCTGCCGGTTTTCCCGAGGGAAGAACGAAGCATATTGTCGCACGGGCACTTAGCTCTCGTGTGATTCAGATCCCTTATCGTATCATTCAGTTCCCACCACTGGCAGGATTCATTTTTGTAGGCCTGATTTTTTTCTGGCTGATGCCCGAGGTCCATTTTAAAGCGATGCTGAGTCAACCCCTGTACTTGGTCATGAATTGGTCGATGTTCCTGGATGGAATCCTGTTCTGGTGGTTAATTTTAGATCCTAGGTCACCGGTCAGGGCCAAGACTCTCAGCTTCGGAAAACGTATCATAGTGATTTGGTTTGTGACGGTGCCCCAACTGGGGCTTGGTGCCTATATTGTTACGAGCCCGGCAAATCTTTACGATATTTACGATCTCTGCGGTCGGGCTTGGCCCATCGCGCCTCATGATGATCAGGTACTGGGAGGAGTTCTTACCTGGATTCCACCCGGCATGATGGGTGTATTGGTTATGGTGGTGTTGCTCAGGCGGATGTTACATCAATCCGAGCAAACTAAAGTGCGACCCGCATAGACATTATAGAAAAGTAGGGAGTATACGGTGATAAGAGTTATTTCATGGGTAGCGCCAATACTACTGGCCTTGATGGTTGCATCCTGCAGCAACAATGATGTCGCTTGGAAAGGGTCCGACATAAGAGGAGTTATGCCGGATCTATCGTTCGAGTTGATATCGGAGTCAGGCCTGGACGTCAATCAGGAGACTTTTCTCGGCAAGGCTACGCTAATGTTTTTCGGCTTTACAAATTGCCCCGACATATGTCCCGGAACATTGCAAGGGCTGGCAAGCGCCATTGAGGCGTTGCCAGAGGAGCGCCAAGATGAGGTTCAGGTCTTGTTTGTAAGCGTTGATCCAAGCCGCGACACACCGGATAGACTTAAAGCCTACACCGACTTTTTCGGCCCTCAGGTTACCGGCTTGACAGGTACCGATGACCAGCTTTCCGCCTTGGTCAAGCGGATGAGGGCTACCTACGGCTATGGTGAAGCCGATGAAAATGGTAATTACGCCGTATCCCACAGCTCGGCGATTTACGGCTTCAATGCTGACGGTGAAGCTCAAGTTCTTCTTAGGGGAAACCAGCCGATTTCTGATCTGACTCATGATATTCAACTGTTACTACAGGCTTCTTAAAGAGGCATGGCACCATGCAGGTAAAATTGGTACCGACCTTGTAATCGTCGCTTTCGTACCGGTACCAGTTGGTGCATTTCAATCCTGAACACTTAAGACATCTATCATGAGATGCATACCCAATGATGAACGATAGTGATGTAAGTGGATGGTGGCTACTTCTCGCGGCCTGGCTCCTGGCGGCGATCGCTTCAATTTCGGCCATCTATATCGGTGAAGTTCTGGGTCAGTCTCCTTGTGTACTTTGCTGGTTCCAGCGGACCTCTATGTTCCCGCTGGCTGTAGTGTTGGCGGTAGCTTGCTTTAATTCAGATTTGACTGTGTGGCGATATGCACTTCCTCTTGCAGTCATTGGAGCCCTGTTTGCTTTGTCACACTCACTGCTTTATGCCGGAGTCATCCCTCAATCCATTCAGCCCTGTAGTGCTACAGGTCCATCCTGTTCGGGTGCCGGAATGACAATTTTAGGCGGGTTGCCACTTCCATACCTGGCGTTCGCTATCTTCACAGCCATAATAATTTTGCTTTTGTTAATCCGTAGGAGAATGCTCCCATGAACCGTCGTGCTATCGTCGTCGCAATAGGTATGGTAATGATTGTAGCTTTCGGAGCTACAGTCTTTTTCAAACGGCAATCTCAACAATCCGCAGCAACTGCTGAAAAACCTGTAGCCTCAGCGCTAGCAGTTGAAAATGAACAGGATCTGGTGCGGTTTCATTCGCCTACTTTTGGGCCTGCCGACGCACCTGTAACAATTGTTGAATTTTTCGACCCTTCCTGTGAGGCGTGTCGGGCTTTCTACCCAATTGTTAAGCAGATACTGTCGGAATACCCAGATCAGGTGCGGTTGGTCTTGCGATATACTCTTTTTCACCAAGGCTCTGAAGAAGTCTCACGCATTTTAGAAGCAGCTCGCATTCAAAACGTCTATCAACCAGTGCTTGAAGCAGTGCTGGAGGCACAGCCTGCCTGGCATGATGCCCCTCAAGTTACAAAAGCTTGGGAGGCTGCGGAAGCATCTGGTCTGGACATAGCCAGAGCTCGCGAAGACATGCAATCTGCACGAATAGATGCCATCCTTGAGCAAGACATGCTGGACGTAAGAGCCTTTGGGGTACAAGGTACACCTACTTTCTTCGTGAATGGCCGTCAACTGACCGAATTTGGTTCTGAGCCATTACTCCGTCTCGTACAGAAGCATCTCCCCGACAGACAGAACTAATGTGTGGAAGCTTGAAGCGGTGAACCTCCTCCTGACAACGGAGAGATTAGAGATTGCGGAAACGTTGTTCCGTAACATTTGGGGTCGCTTACTTGGCAGCCTGGTTTAAGATTTGGATAGGCAGAACACTGTGATAGCGTTGCTGGCCAAAGAAAGGGAGCTAAATTTATGAATAGTGAACTAAAAAAATACTATAGAGATGAGCTGTCAGCGGCCGCCAATTTCGAAGCATTGTGTGATTACAGTACAGCCTTCAAGCATCTCGAACGGGCGCATATCCTGAGCCAGAGGTTCACCTTAGCACATGCCGCCACTCACTTAAGGATGCTGAGGCTTGGTTGGCGAACGCGCGATATCCGTGAGACAGTGGGGCAAATAACCCGAACTGTTGCTGCTTTGTTGTTTTCCAAAATCTGGGTTCCAGTCGGCAATACGGGCCGGGCAAATGTAAGTGCACTTAAACCGATGCCCATTCCGGAAGACTTGGCTGATGTGCTGAAGAAAGCAAATAGCAGATGAACTAAACTTGAAATACATTGTCTAACATCGCTTTACATTTTTGACGGAGTAGTGTTTCCAGAATTTCCTGTTAGTCTATTTCACTGATAAAGTGACACCAGCCATTATATAGAATATATGCTAGGGGCAATGACTGTTATCCTCTTGGAATAGCTTCAAAAATAGCTCTCATCTGGAATGCAGTTCAGTATTTGACTAGATTGCCGAAGCCATTATTAGAAGAAGAATTTCTAGTGAGCGCGTAAACCAATTTCTGGGCTTACCGTTTTCCAGGCGAAGGCTTTAATCCATAAAAGAGAATCACAAAAAAGACCGTGGGTAGCAATCTCTCCTAATTCTTTGTTAGTCAGGAATTGATAGGCATGTGCTCAATAGATTCATGCGCTCAGAATTGATACACAACATTCTGCTCGAAGTGCTTTCCCGAGCGAGTAGAATGAATTCGGGGGCAATTGCGATGTCAGTAGAGTTTTCAGTCAGCCTATTCCAGTCTCACCAATTGTGACCAAGGTAGTCCAAAACATGATAGCAGGATACTCGGTTAATCAGTTCTTCGTGGTGCCGTCGAGGACAAAATCTCAGATGATGTCCTCCACTTTGTAACGGTTCTCACAGATCATATTGGCCAGTGCAACTGAGGCCACGGCTGCAATTCGAATGAAGTCTAACGCTGGAGCCTTTACTATTCGCTCAAGGGGGACTCGGTGCTCCTCACACACCCACGGTATAAAAGTGGGGAATCCATAACAGACTGCCCGTTTGTCAATAATTGTTAAATTAGCCACTTGGCAGATTTAGTTGTCATTTGCAGTAGCCCGAATATGGTCGATAACACGTACAATGAGTGACCTTCGCCAGTAATGGGTATTAATTAACCCTTCAGTGCCAGGATACGCCTGGCTCCGTTGAGTACGACGAGACCTGCGATGGTACCGATTATCAGATCCGGGTAGTTGGAGCCGGTCAACGCGACCAGAGCTCCGGCGGTGATCACCCCTAAATTGATCACCACGTCGTTGGCCGAGAATATCCAACTCGCCTTCATATGTGCCCCACCTTCACGATGTTTGAATATAAGCAACAGACAACTGGTATTGGCAATTAATGCGACAAGTGCGATAAGCATCATAACCAGTGATTCAGGATCACTGCCGTATAAAAAACGTCTCACCACCTCTGCGAGTACGCCTACAGCTAGTATCAATTGGAGTACGCCTGCAAGATGCGCGGCACGTGCCTGCAGAGTAACACTACGCCCAACTGCATAAAGGGCAAGCCCGTACACTGCTGCATCGGCAAAATTGTCCAGGGACTCTCCAATCAAACCTGCAGACTGGGCGGCTAGACCGGCACTCATCTCCACGATGAACAGAAGTGCATTGATACCAAGCAACCAGCGCAGGGTGCCGGACTCTTGGGTGGCAGAGGTTGCCGAGGATACGGTAGCTTTGACTGTTTCCGGGTCGGCGGCTGAGGTATTCTTCAGAGAGGCTCCCAACCCCAAGGAAGTTAACTTCGCAGTGATAGTGGCAGCCTTTCCATCGTGCACGACCTCCAGCTGGCGATTCGACAAGTCGAAGGCCAACGCCTGAACCTCTTCAAAGCCGTTCAAGGCGAGGCGGATCATTCGTTCCTCTGATGGGCAGTCCATCTTTGGAACGGTATAGACACTGACCCACTTCCCCGAGGCTTGGGAAGGGTCATTCTTATCGGATTCTGCTCGGAGTGGCTCATCGTTGCCACAGTGGTCATTACAGGGCTTGCTCATAATAGTGTTCTATTCGTTAGATATGATGCTACCATTAGAAACCATATAGTAACTATAAGGTCAATAGGGTTGAGAGACTTTTGAAGGGGGATCCTGATGCGAATTGGTCAGCTGGCAAAATCTATAGGGGTTGATACACAGACAATCCGCTACTATGAACACCAAGGCTTGCTACCGTCGCCTGATCGGCAGGAAAACGGATATCGTGTGTATACAGACAAGCATGCCCAGCAATTGGCCTTCATACGTAGCTGCAGAATGCTGGACTTGTCACTAGCAGAGATCTCCGAACTTCAGAGCTATCAAGATGACCCTCATCAACCGTGTACCGCTGTAAATGATTTGCTAGATGTTCACATATGTCAGGTAAGGTCACAGATAACTGCGCTACAAGCACTTGAGAAGCAGCTCGTCTCACTGAGGGCGAACTGCAATAGCGACCGAGAAGTTGAGGCGTGTGGAGTTCTTGCTGGAATTAGCGAGGGAAGCGTGCATCAGCGCTGATGTTTGAAGCATCAACGAGAACACATATTAGGGTTCTATCTTGCCTCGTTTAACGTATACCTAGTCAAACTGAATAGGAGCCAATAGATACTATGCACGGTCTCGACATAATCCCAATTTTTTTGGCGTCAACGTTTGTAGCTTCGATAGTTGATTGTCATGCCAAATTGATGTTTTTCTCAGTGTGGTGAATAGCCTTTCCTTAAACACGATTCAATACTCGCATGGGATACGATAGGTCTGGAGGATAGAGTCAAATTAAAACTGCCTGCCATCGGAGTACCGATTGGCCAGGGGACGAAACTTTTCCTGCCAAACGCTTTCATTGACAACGCCGACATGGCGAAGGCGAACTATACCATCTTGGTCGATAAGAAATGTCTCAGGTGCTCCATAGACACCAAGGTCCAGGCCCAGACTTCCATGCTGGTCAAAAATAGTGGCCTGATAAGGGTTCCCCAAGTCTTGCAACCACTTTTTTGCAGCACTCAGATCGTCTTTGTAATCCAGTCCAATTATCCGAACACCGCGGTCCGCCAGCGCCATTAAATACGAATGCTCATCCAGACAGGCGGGGCACCAGGTACCCCATACATTGAGTAAGCTAATCTGACCTTTAAAAATGTCTTGGTTCAAATATTCTCCAGGTTGTTCAAGCCAGGGAAGCTCAAAGTTCGGTACAGGCTTTCCAACTAGAGCTGAGGGTCTTTCTTGGTTGTCCAACGAAAAGCTGTTCCAAAACAGAATAGCCAAGCCTAGAATTACCACAAGAGGAAGAAAAAACACAACTTTTCTCATTGCTTTCATGCTCTCCATTGCCTGCTTAATGACAGGCGTACGTGTTTATCCGATTTTTCCGAGTGCCGGAAACCAGTTCAGCATCCAAGAAGCCATCAATGTCAACTTACCAGTAATCATTGCAACCCCCATCAAGATCATGATCAGGCCAGCGGCAATATGCAAATACCGACTGAATCGGCCCAATGCTCGTAGACGTTTTTTGAAAGACTCCATAAAGATCGAAACAATCAAGAAGGGAAGTGCCAGCCCCAGAGAGTAGACACTTAACAGCAAGACACCTTGTTGTGGATCTCCCGACAGTGAGCTCATGGCCAGAATAGTTGCCAGAATAGGACCTATGCATGGAGTCCAGCCGATTGCAAACGATATGCCCAGTAGAAATGCAGTTGTCGGATTGCTGGATCGTGGTGTCAGGTGCAGCCGGAACTCACGTTGCAAAACGTTGATCCTGATCAGGCCGGTCATGAAAACACCGAGCACAATGATCAGACTGCCGCCAATAAGCGTAGCCTCGTACCGGTACTGCTGAAGCATGCCACCCACAACGGTGATACTGGCGCCTAGAGATATAAAAACAATTGTAAAGCCCAGTATGAAAAACACGCTGAGTAGCAAATGAGGCCAGCTTTCTTGTTGGTTCTGCGGGTTGGATTGACCTGTTGCAGTAACAAACGACAAGTACCCCGGTACCAATGGCAATGTACAGGGTGACAAAAATGAAATCAGTCCTCCCAGAAAGGCGCCGAGTAATCCGATATTCGCTATATCCATTCCGTTGTATCCCGTTTAGATTTCTTCATAAAGTTACATGCCTAAATATTTTTTGAGCCAATCGGGGCGTCATTGGTGGCTTTTCCGATGTCTTCGGTACCAGAAAAAACCAAACGTCAGGCCGGATACTATTACACTTCCACTGACCAAAACGTCAGGGATATTGAGATTCAATGGAACCGAAGAATGGTTGGTTGAAATTTCTTCGGTAGTGATATCATGGGTGTCATAAACCAGGGTATTGGCTAAGCTAACCAAGTTGACTGGCTGAAATTCCAGGCCATTAAATTGGGCTCTGAGTTGCCCTTCCCTGTCAATCACATAGGTCACCCGATCCTGCTCAGTCTGAACGTCTGGACTTACCTTCATGACATCTAGCAGATCAACTAGTCGATTTGTGGTACCGGGTGCTTGGCCATTAATAGGGAGACCTTTCCAGTTAATCGGGTTAAGACCGAACCGCTCTATAAAGCTAGAAGTCAGCACATTATCTCTTTCGATCATTTCGGTGCTTGTTATCAGGGTGATGAAGCGCACCTGATCGATCATATGGGCTGAGTTAACCATCTTTTGGAGCTTAGAGATTAGTGTCATGTGCCCGGCGCAATCGGCCTGGCAATCCTTGTCGGCAATATTCAGAATACTGATTTTGCGATCTATAACGGCTTGGCGGACATTCTCTTCTAAGAAGAACGGTAACGGCAATGACGCATCAGTCTGATCTATAAATTCTACATTGGGTTCTTTTGAGCGCAGTTCAGTTTCTACAGCTTCAAGTGAATGTGAAAAGGCAGCTCTCGGAAATGATTGCCCAAATAGTATTAGTGTTAGCGCAGCTACCACAGCAAATAATGATCTCATCAGTTTTCCTGCTATCTTCGAATGACCATAACCACGACATCGGTTTACCAGAAACATGTGATCCGGAACAACCGATAGGCGCGGGATTAACCTAAATCAGCCTGTATTATTGCGGTTCAACTTTGGCGGGTAACGGTCAGGAGGAGATGGCAGCAGAAACTGAAAGGGTTGAATATAGAGTCTCTGTACAGCCGACGTAAGAGTGACAATATACGTACATGACGAGAACAGCATTGTCGATGCGCTACATATTGGCAAATCGCAGGTGATGGGTTGGTTTTCAAGTTGAGTGCAAGTCTTACTTTGTTCGAATATTTCCGAACTGCCGACCGGCGCGTCATTTATACCCATAGTCTTTACATTGCCAGTCGATAGTACTGACAGACTCAAGAGCAGGCTCAAGACGGCAAGGTAAGCCAGCGGGCATAGTAAAGAAGCAGGTTTCATGGCGCAGAATTAAAGCATCAACTACCTGAGCATTCAAGCGATGTCATTTTGCTGATGTTTCGAGTGAACTAAAGGACTTGACCTTATAGTCTACTTAAAGGTTACCCTCGTGTTGTTAGTTAAGGCACACTTAGTTTTCAAACGGTGGTTTAGGTACTTGATGCAAATCCAAGAGGACACAATGGAAGAACTCATTGAAATTGGAGTCCAAGGCATGTCGTGCGGATCCTGCGTGGCTCGGGTGGAAAAAGCACTGGGTAGCCTGCCGGGTGTCGAGTCCGCACAGGTTAACCTCGCCACTCAAAAGGCCACCCTTAGGTCGGAAAATGGAGTCGACCTAACAGGTGTGGTATCCGCTCTGGAAGAAGCCGGTTACAAGGCGCATAGCGATGAGGTGAAGGTACCAATAGGGGGTATGAGTTGTGGCTCCTGTGTTTCCCGTATCGAAAAATCTTTAAAGGAATTACCGGGCGTGACCGGTGTCAGTGTTAACCTAGCAAGGCAAAAGGGAACCGTTTGGTTTTTGCCTACCGTCGTGTCGATAGCACGAATTCACCGCGCCATTGAAGAGGCCGGATACCAGACTCAGGGTATAGCCCACGACGATTCTTCTGAAAAACCGGATAGCGCAGGCATTCTTTTGCGTAATCAGGTTGTGATAGCGGCTCTGTTTACCTTCCCCGTTGTTGTAATCGCTATGGGCAAAATGCTACCCCTATTGGATGCATTGTTTACCAGTGTGATGCCTCACCGGGGCTGGATGGCCGTTGAATGGGTTTTGACCACGCCGGTAGTCTTCTATGCGGGTGCCCGCTTTTACCGAGCCGGCGCTGCCGAACTGAAGCACCTGAATCCGGGTATGAACAGCCTGGTAATGATTGGTGTCAGTGCCGCCTATTTGTACTCGGTGGCCGCCTTGCTGGTACCGGACTTTTTCCCGGTTGGAACGGCGGAAAGCTATTTTGAAGCAGCAGCGGTAATCGTCACGCTGATTCTACTTGGACGCTACTTTGAGCACATTGCCAAAGGTCGCACCTCTGAAGCGATAAAAAAGCTGCTGCAATTACAGTCCAAGATGGCACATGTATTACGCAATGAACAGATCGTGGACATATCTGCGGATGAGCTCGTCGCCGGTGACCTCATCCTGGTTCGCCCGGGCGAGCGTATTCCTGTTGATGGTGTGGTTGTAGAAGGTGAGTCGTACGTTGACGAGTCAATGATCAGTGGCGAACCGATGCCAGTAAGAAAACTAACAAAAGCCGAGGTTATCGGCGGTACCATCAACAAAAACGGCGCCCTGACTTATCGGGCTACGCGCGTGGGTTCAGACACATTGCTGTCCAAGATCATCAGGATGGTAGAGTCTGCACAGTCAGAGAAGCCACCTATTCAGCAGTTAGCCGACAAGATCGCCGGTATCTTTGTTCCAATCGTCATGCTCATTGCCGCCGCAACCTTCGTTGCGTGGTTAGTCATGGGGCCAGAACCGGCTTTGTCATTTGCTTTTGTTACCACGGTCAGTGTGCTGTTGATCGCCTGCCCTTGTGCGATGGGATTGGCGACCCCGACGGCTATCATGGTGGCTACCGGTAGAGGTGCCGAAATGGGTGTGTTGTTGCGCAAGGGTGCGGCGCTGGAAACGCTCGCCAGAATGGACACTATTGTGCTCGACAAGACGGGCACCTTAACTAAAGGGCGGCCCGAGCTGACGGACTTTGTTGTGCTGAAAGGTCAGGAAGCCGAAGTGTTGGGTTGGGTAGCGGCCGTCGAGGGACAGAGTGAGCATCCGATTGCCGAAGCAATAGTACGGGCCGCTCATGAGAGAGGGCTGACGGTACCTACGGCCAGCCAGGTTAAAGCCATGCCCGGTTACGGTATTTCGGCGGAAGTTGACGGTCATAAACTGTCTATTGGTGCAGATCGGTACATGAGCTTATTGGGGATCGACCTAAACGACACTCTCAATCAGAGAGAGGCCTTGGCCGGCCAGGCCAAGAGCCCACTGTATGCAGCGGTTGATGGCCATCTGACCGCGATAATCGCCGTTGCCGATCCGGTAAAAGAGGAGGCTGTTGAAGCTATACGGTCACTTCGGACCAAGGGCCTGAATATCACGATGCTAACCGGAGACAACAGTGGCACAGCCAATGCCATCGCCCGTCAGGTGGGCATTGAGCATGTATTGGCCGAAGTACTGCCAGATCAGAAGGCCGATGAAATCAAACGGTTGCAAAATGAGTGTCGCCGTGTTGTTTTCGTTGGTGATGGTATCAATGATTCACCGGCGCTGGCTCAAGCTGATGTTGGTATCGCCATGGGCACCGGAACAGATATAGCGATTGAAGTCGGCGACGTCGTATTGATGCGTGGTGACCTTAACGGTATTAATGATGCCATTGCCTTATCCCGGCGCACTCGTCGAACCATTCTCACAAATTTTGCTTGGGCCTACGGATACAATGTGGCGTTAATCCCTGTGGCTGCCGGTGTACTCTACCCAATAACAGGCTTTTTACTTAGTCCAGTACTAGCCGCCGCTGCCATGAGTATATCCAGTGTGTTTGTATTGACCAATTCGCTGCGCTTGCGACGATTTCAGCCCAGTTTCTCCAAAAAACATTTGGGTGCCAATTAACATGATCACTACCAAGACCGTAGTTAAATATTAGTCGAGTAACTTAGAGAGTAATTATGAGGTTCGAAATATGATGACAATGATGGATGGAGGGACTTGTGGCTGGGCCATGATGGCTGGTATGGGATTTATCTCAATATTGCTGATTACGATGCTCGTATTGGGTATTGCTGCCTTGGCCAAATATCTCTTTAAAAGAAGTTAAAATGACCATTAGACTCATCACATTCACAAAGGTATACAAGCTTTGAAGTCCACTAACGTTTGTTTTCAAGTGCAATGATCAGAGACCAGAGGTTTTGGACTAAGTTGCTAACGGGAATGGCAGCGCTGGTGGCGCTTATCATTATTTACTGGCTACTTCATAGCAGCGGCATGATCGCTATACTGACCAGCAAAAGCGAACTTCGGTATCTGATAAGTCAACTTGGATGGTTGGGGCCTGTTGTGATCGTCGCACTAATGATGTTAGCGATTGTTATGAGCCCTATTCCTAGCGGCCCCATAGCCATGGTTGCGGGAGCGGTTTATGGACCTGTACCAGGTACCATTTATGTCGTACTTGGTGCTGAAGCCGGTGCCATTATCGCTTTTAGTCTTTCAAGGTTCTTTGGCTATCAGGTTGTGCAGCGGTTGCCACATGCACAGACGTTAATGACATGGTTGCATCGGGATCGATCCCAGGCTGGACTGATGATTATCGTTTTCGCCTCTCGACTGGTACCGTTTATTTCCTTTGATGCAGTCAGCTACGCTGCTGGTTTAACTCCATTAGCTTTTTGGCGCTTTGTGATTGCTACGTTAGCGGGTGTCATTCCTATGGCCTTTGTGATTACCTATTTTGGCGAGGCTTTGATATCAACAAACTCACAGGGTATGGCTGTGCTATTGATCTTAATCACGGGAATTACATTGCTTCCTCTGTTGGCAAAAGTCATACAGCTGTATTGGCGGGGCAAGTGAACCGCTTGAGGACCCTTTGAAACGGGTCTAAGCCTCCTGCTGTGTAGCCATAATTCAATAACCCAATGGGAGAACTGAACATGAAAGGTCTTACTATAGGCGAGCTTTCAAGGTTGACAGGCCTAGCCAGTCAAGCTATTAGGTATTACGAAAAAGAAAAGCTTATGCCAGCACCAGAGAGAACCGACTCGAATTACCGTATCTACAGCGAAGATGCCGTCGCACGACTTCATTTCATACTCAATGCGAAACAGTGGGGGTTCACACTAGATGAAATACGAGAGCTACTAATACTTCAGGACGCTAACGGTAGTCGTGCAGAAGCCAAGCGAATTGCAACTGAGAAACTTAAGAGAATTCAGGCTCAGATCGAAAAGCTGACTCGGATTAGGGGAGTGTTGGAGAAAACTCTTACTGAGTGTTCAGGAGAGGGGCCCATGTTGGAAGGATGTCCGATTGTAGAGACAATTGCGGACTCTGAATGATTAACAAAGGAAAGTTGAAGAATCTTTATCAGTTAATCCACTCGGAATAATGACTTATGAAATTGACCGTGATTTTTCTATTTCTGTTGCCGCCTTTGTGTTTCGCCGACAATACGTTCTCTCAGCGCATCGAATTAAACTTGAGTTTACCCCAGAATAATACCAGAAGTCAGACATTTCTACCCTCAGAATTGGCGTTTCAACCCAGTGCGTGGCTAGAAGACGAACGGCTATACATAAGTTTCACCAATGCTGAAGGCTACTACCTCCATCGCCATCAGTTTTCTGTTACTACCGAGCAACAGAGTGTTCACATCGGGCCACTATTTATACCTGCCGGGACGAATATCATTCATGAAACACTGGGAGAAATGGAAGTATTTTATAATTCAGTGTTGTTGAGCGCACCAATTTACAGCGAAAGTAATATCGTCAATCTACTGAGTGTTCAGGTCTCGTATCAAGGGTGTTCCGATAAGGGCCTGTGTTACATGCCTCAGACCGCTACTTTGAATGCTAGTGTTCGTTTGCAGTCTGAGCCACTACTTCTCGACATCACACACTGATTCGACCGGCTTAGTATTGATGCCAATGTGAATATTGATTTTCTCTATCCTGGTATTCCGCCACTACTTGCCGCTTCTATACTCAGTTTTATGGAGGGTGCTCAATGCGTTGGTATGTGTGGAGTCATAAAGAGCGCGTTGTCATAGTCTATACCGCAGTCGATGCGAAGACCTCGTCACATTTCTACGTTAAGGCTAGGTTACAGTGGCGGTCGTATAGTCAGTTATATGTCCAGTGGCGCATCCGCAGCCCTGGTAGCCAAAGTATTGAACCAAGCATTATATGAGGCCGCGCTGGTTCTCCGGCCATTGGTGGCAGTATTATTGATTATAATAGGATTGTCATAGCGGACTGGTGGCGTGGCATGAGTAGAATCGAAGCGCTAGGGCGCTGTATTTGGCGCTTAGTGGAGCCATTAGGGAGGCGGCTTGTTCCTGTAACAAATACTTACAGAGCGATTGCTTTAGGGTCTATTTGGGGGGCTATCATGTGGTCTGGTTCACACTATGTTCGGCTGAATCATGGCGGCTGCAGAGCCTCTAACTGCAGCCGAATTGATGGGGCTTTTGGGCTAGGGACGTTGCCAACAGTGCTTGGGACAGGCATTGCGGCACAAAGGTAGTGTAATTGGTGCAACTCAAATGGGTACGGAGCGTTGCTGGTTCGGCTATTGTAATCTTAGCTGCTTGGCAAGATTTCTATTCAGTGCCTAAGTACTAGATGATAATAGCATCCTTAATGCACGAGCTATAAGCGAATGCCTGGTTTATGGCAGCTATTCTCAACTAAAGCGACATCCTCATGTGTCAATTAAGTGTCAATTAGACTACAACCGCTTGACCTTAAAGCCTACTTGAAGGGTACTTTTATCCAGAGAAAGAGACCTTTAGCAAGTAGGTAGGTCTGTCAGAAAGTTTGTCTATTGGTTGTTAATAAATGAGGAAAGCGGTTATGAACAAACATAAAATCATTTACTCATTCGTTGCCACTTTAAGTGTCTTTAGTTCTGGGTTTCTTTGGGCCGATCAAAGCATGCAGGAAGGAAGCCGAAATGAAAGCTCTGCACACGGAGAAATGATGCAGCAAAATGGAATGGGTATGATGGATATGATGGACGAAATGGAATCAATGATGGAAAAATGCAATTCCATGATGGGAATGATGCAACAACATCACGACTCAATGGATTCCGAAAAAGTGGAAAACTGAGCGATCATTAATGTCTAGTAGGTAAATTGAAAGAATGATAAAGCGGCCGATGAAGAGTTTTGTACCTTTGCTCCTTTTGTTGATGCTGAACCTGCCGGTCTCGGCGCACTCGCTCAATGATGCCGAAGCAGTAATCAAGGAAAAGGAGCGATATGCCCAGTTTGTTGATCGAGTAGCACCGCCGTTCACACTCTTTGACACTCAGGGGAACCCTGTCTCAAAATTAGACCTTGCTGGTAAGGTTGTGGTGCTAAATTTTCTATACACACGTTGTGCCGATGCCTGTCCTCTACACATGAATTTGATTGCCCAGCTACAGGACCGCGTCTCGGAACAGGGGCTTTCCGGGCAGGTTGATTTCATTACCATTGCTACGGATACTGAAAGCAATGTAGATCTCACTGTTGACAACATGAATGCCTACGGGCGCAACTTTGATCTGGCGCCGTCTAATTGGCGATTTTTATACCGTGATGCCAGTGGTGATCCGGAATTGACCCGCTCGTTGGCCGAGGACTATGGTTTAAAGTTTTCCAGTGTCAGTGAAGGGGTGCAGATGCATGGCCTGGTGACTCATGTTGTAGATCAGGAAGGTTGGTTGAAAGCACGCTTTCACGGCCTGGAGTTTAAGCCAGGGAACCTTGTGTCCTATCTGGAAGTGTTAGTGAAAGGCCCCAGTGCACTGAATGACAGTACCTGGGATGAAGTACATACTTATTTTGAAAATATGTTCAAATAGTGAGTGTCTGCGTTTACGTGTAGATACTGCTTTAGGTCGTTCCATTGGAGAACTTATGAAAATCATGAAATTTCTGGCGGTTTCCTTGATGTTGTTGTATGCCGCATCCAGTTTCGCATCGCAAACTGCGGCGAAGCTATATAAAAACCCAAACTGTGGGTGCTGCGGTCAATATGCAGAGTATCTGGAGCGCAATGGTTTTGATGTAGAAGTGATTAATACAGAAGATCTTACTGCAATCAAATTGGAGCATGACGTCCCGGAGGAGATGTTCGGATGTCATACGACACTGATCGAAACTTACCTGTTTGAAGGACACATCCCGGTTGATATCGTCAATACCGTTTTGGAAGAAAAACCTTTCATACGCGGTCTCAGCGTCCCTGGTATGCCGGCAGGTTCTCCAGGTATGGGCGGAAACAAGCGCGGTTCCATCGATGTCTATGCCCTTAATTTTGGACCCATGACATCAAGCACTATTTACACCTCGTTCTAATTACCGTGCGGGGGAGGCAAAAATGAGAATTAATTCGATACGACGGTCTATGATGACATTAGTTCTGGTCGCGACTTTGCTCCCTTTAAGCACGGTAGCAGAGCCTCCGGCCAGGACTGGCCCTGGCGGCTTGCTATTGTGGGAAACCCCTCAAGATATTGCGGCTGTCACTTTCGAGGATGGGAGTGGTAATGCACTCAGTCTGTCTGACTTTTCGGGGAAGTACGTGTTACTGAACTTGTGGGCTACCTGGTGTGGCCCATGCCGCGAAGAAATGCCAACTCTGGACGCGCTTCAATCCGAACTTGGGGGATCAAACTTTGATGTACTGGCGCTTTCCCTGGATCGTCAGGGGGCGGGCGTAGTGACCGAATTCTATAGAGAAATAGGTATCGAGAATCTTGGTGTCTATGTTGACGATTCCGGTATGGCGGGCAACAAACTGAGAGCGGTCGGTATTCCAACGACATTGCTGCTTAACACCGAGGGCCAAGAAATAGGGCGATTGGTGGGGACTGCTGAATGGAACAGTGATGAAATGATCAAGTTCCTAGCAGATATACTCTCCTAAATAGGGGGAAAGACTAATGAATTGCTGTGACAATGAGCCCAAAGATGGCCATAAACAATCTCGAAGAGCACGGATGTTCAATAATCCACGCCGTCTCCTTCTGATAGCCGCCGTTGCCATTGGCGCCGGTTTGCTATTCGGATGGGAGCAGTTGGTCCTGTTTGGTATTGCCCCAATTTTGATTAGCCTGCTTCCTTGTCTGGTTATGTGCGGCCTTGGGGTGTGTATGATGTGCAAAAACAAAAAGTCTGAAAACAAAACAGAGGACGGTGTAAGCCTGGTCGATACAAGGGCCGCTTCCAATCCGGGGTCAAGTGATTCTATCGTATCTTCAGCCAATGTTAAATTTTAATACTAATGATTGAAATTGCTAACATCAGCCTGATAGCCGCCTTTTTGGCCGGACTGATTTCGTTTATATCTCCGTGCGTATTACCTTTGGTTCCCGGTTACCTGTCATTCGTGGCAGGCCGACCATTGGAAGAAATAAGAACTGCACAAACGCTGGACCGATTCCTGACAATGGGCCGGGCAACCTGGTTTGTTCTTGGTTTTTCTACGATATTTCTCATGCTGGGGGCAAGTGCGACTGCGATTGGCGGGCTATTACTTACCTACCGGCAAGAAACCAACCTACTTGGCGGGCTCATTGTTATTGTGTTTGGCTTATTCATGACTGGGCTGGTACCTATTCCCAGGTTGCAGCGGGAGTGGCGATTTTTCCACAAAATACCGCAGCGAGCAGGCCGACCACTGGCATCTTATCTGTTGGGTGTCGCTTTTGCCTTCGGCTGGACACCCTGTATTGGGCCAATACTGGGGGCCATTTTGACCCTGGGTGCCTCCTCGGCAAATATGGCGGGCGCATTGTCTTTGCTTGGAGTCTATTCGCTGGGTCTGGGTGTTCCTTTTCTACTAAGCGCTCTTTCGATTAACTCCTTATTAAACAAAGGAGCAGTCTTTCGCCGCTGGGGTCGAACACTGAATGTTATCGCCGGCGCCATTATGATTATTATGGGCGTTTTGATAATTACCGGGCAGTTGTCAGCTTTTTCATATTGGCTTTTGGCGACATTCCCGGTCCTGGGTACAATCGGATAACTGGCATGAGAGCATAACTATGACTGCAATTCACACAAGTAAACAGTACCTGTTAGCGTTAATTTTGATGACTGCGTTAAGCATGGCGGTTGAAGCAGAGCCAAGCAGTCAGGTACTGCCAACATTGTGGTATGATTCCGCTGGGGATCAACTATACAAAGTGTCCGACAACCGATTGTTTAAAAGCAAGACTTCAACGATTGACTGGCAGGAAATAGAAATACCTTTCGGTCTGACGGGCTCTGAATTGACCTCAATTGTTACATCCACAGAGAATGCCCAGAGTGTCTATGTTGCTGGTTTGGGTTTGGGCGTATGGCGCAGATCAGATGAAGGGAATGCCTGGGAAAGCTTGGATGGTGACCTACCTTCGAAGGACATCATGGCTCTGGCCATACATCGGGACCAGCCCGAAACTCTGTATGTTGTACTTGTACAAGATGGCATATACCGCACACAGAATGCAGGGAAAACCTGGACAAAAATGGACAGTGGTCCGGTAAAACCCATTCTTCGATTGATGCATTCAAACATGGAGGGAAGTATGGAGACAGGCTGGCTATATGCTGTTTCTGATGATGCCGTTCGAATCTCCATGGACTGTTTTTGTGGTTGGCGTCTTACTGGAATTATGAATATTGGAGCAGTCTACGATACTGTCTTTGATCCACAAAACCCCACGCAAGTATACGCTGCTACAGATACTGGTATTTGGTCCAGTTCCAATGGTGGTCAGGAATGGGAGCTGGGTAGCGATGCCGTTTCTATTGCTATTGCCTTTGTTCCTTCGTTGGGATTAGTTGGGCTCGACAGTAGCGGTAGCGTTTCTCGGTATATTGATTAGAAGGCTGCCAGGTCAATGTACAGCTTATTTTATAGAATCATTTTAGTTGCCTTGCTAGTGATGGCTGGTAATGGCATGGTTTACGGTAATTCTTTGGTGATTGAAGAAGGCCGGAGTGAAGGTCGTGCTGTATATGAGGCATATTGCGCAGGGTGTCATGGGCTTTCGGGTCAGGGACAAGCCGACTGGAACCAAAAAAATCAGCAAGGTGAATTGCCGGCTCCACCGCACGACCCTGAAGGCCATACTTGGAAGCATTCAGACAAAATGCTCTATAACATAGTAGCTAAAGGTTGGCGTGACCCATGGAATGATTCCAATCGGTTGACCATGCCTGCTTTTGAAAACATCTTGACACCTAGTGAGATCCGCAATGTAGTCAACTATCTCAAAACATTTTGGAATGCTGATCAGCGCCAACACCAGGAAAGCGAAAGTTTGACAGCTCCATTTCCTTAGGTGGTTGCCTGTATAAGGTAAGCGTCTAGCCGCACCATCTGTAGCGTACGTTCACAGTCCTTGACCCTGTTGTTTTCTTTAATTAGATATATCGATGCGAACTGTGAACGAACGACACGCGTTTTGCGCCGGGTATCTTAAAGCCTGCTCTGAAAATGGCCTGACCAAGTTTTCCTAATATCAGCAATACGGCGTGAATATCAAAAGCCTCTATTACTGACGATTATATAACCGACCCTTGGGCCTCGGTTGCCAGGCCCGTCGCGCTGGTACCGGCGTCAGTCCAAACGCCTCCTGCTAATACATCGGCCGACGCGTTGTTTTTTAGTCTTCACACTGGCTGGTCATTGGTAAGCGTTCGGCCATCACACCTTGTCAGATGATGACCAGTTGTGTGGTAGCAGTTCATTGATCGCACTCGCCTGCTGGGTTGGCAGCGGGGTGAGCACGTTTTCAGGTACGCATAAGGCTCGTGCCCATTCAGCTTCGCTGTCTGATCAGGCTCATGATTGCCACCGCACGTTGGTCACGGCGACCAGCCAGTTCGACCGGCCCAGTGCCCATGGACGTACTTGGTTTTCCACTCGATTGTTATCGATCGGCACTTTGCCATCATACAGGTAACGGATTAACGTTGCCCATTGCTTCAGGCTATAGTCCAATGCCTTGGCAATGGCCGAGCCCTCCGGTACCAACTGGCGCTGTCCGATCATCCAGTGGTGTAAGGCATCCAGTGTAGGTTTGGCGTGTTCCTGTCGTCGTTGCAGTCGCTGCTCAGCGCTCATGTCTTTGAGGTCCCGCTCCACATCATACGGACGTTGGATATACGACAGCGTCTGAGCTGCTAAGTGGCTCGTTTTTCTCGCATACAGATCGAAGAACTTGCGACGTGCATGGCGATTTCCGTGACGCCGGCGGCAAAGCTGGCCTTGTAGCCACCGAAGTCGTTGCATACCAGTTTTCCAGTCCAGACACCGAGGAACGCCACACCGCAGGCACCCACCCAGTCCGCCAGGGTTGAGCGGTCGATGATAAAACTCGCATGGGCAAAGGTCTTCTCTTGCCGGTACTGCTGCAAGAGATCGGCGTGCTTGGCGATCAACACCTGGGCCAGTAACCCGGTCGCCGGGATGCCTTTATCGATGAAGTGGCCTGCCAAATCTGATCCATCCCTATCATGACAGCAACGTTCGCAACCAGGGCAGACACCACACGGCCGCTGATAGGGGCTAGTGCACGACAGCGTTACCCCGAACGCCGGGCAGTTCGATCCGCAGCATCGGTGAGCAACTCGACTGGGTCGTTGGCAAGGCCAGTGGAATAAAGTTAGGAACTCTATCTGCATCAGACGAGACATTGTCCGTTGTACGTCGCCATTTATGAACTAGGTTCGCGTTGAGTCCATAGGTAGGTGCGATGTTTGCCAGGGAAGCGCCGGGCTGGTTACAGGCTTCGACAATCTAGGCTTAAAACGCCTGAGAATACACTCTCCGTTTCTTAGGTTCAGGTCTGGAGCTAAATATGAACATATCGATGTCTATTTAAAAACAGCTGAACACCATTGATTGTGGTAGGCTGGTAATTTCAGATGGTTTCACCACAGGACGCTTACGGTTAAAGCGACTCACGACTAATGTAACAGTGGGACTTGCTACCACTACAAACAGCGGAAGATTGGTCGCTACATTTTTTAGCATTGTCAGGCCAATCGATCACGAATTATGAACGCCCTTTTTCAGCAACAATTTCACTTGGGGTTCGACCATCCAGAGTTGGCACGGTATCAAGCTTCCGAATGAGTCCGTCCAGTTTCGCCAGATCGCCTTCCACTATTTCCCGCTCATCCGCAGTCAGCGGAACCGTTTCCAAATACCGTTTAATGGACGTTTTGCTTTCCAATGCCTGGGCCTTTGCGCTGGCTTTCGGCAAATTAAAATCACACCCAGCGCAGGCCATGCGATGTGGGCAACTGCTCCAAAAGGGATTCGAACAATACGAGTCGCCCAAGTCATAGAAGGTGTAGGGGTCATCTGAATGGCGCGCAATGATGTCGTGGTCGATCAGGACTGAAACCATATGCGCCATTTGATCGGCTTTAACAAAGGATGCCGCCAGCTTGGTAGGCCGAATTCGAATGTAGTGCAAGGTTGAGCTCGGCGAGCTATGCCCCGACCACTGCATCAGCTCGATCAGTGACATGCCTTGAGGTACACTGGCTAGTGCTGTTACCGCGGATGCACGCCCTCTGTGGCTGGTGATTCGCCCGCGACTGTCCTCCAGTGGCACACCCGCCTTGGCGCATAGCATTGGAATGATGGTGCTATTGATGGCACTTGACCCTATGCGCTTGCCCCGAAACTGGAACAAGTAGCTAACCTTATTCCCAGTTCGCTCATCAAGCAAGGCAGCTTGGTCGGCAGGCCTATCCTCCAGCCAGGCGTCAATGCGCTCCTTCACAACCATTCCTACAGGTTTGACAAACGCTTTGAATGTCTTGCTGGCAGGAATATCTAGATAGCAAAGGGTTCCTGCTGGGACGATAGTTCCATCCTCGTGCACCACTTCATGCGTTTGTGGATGGGCGCACCCTTTGTCCAATCGTATAATTTCATTATTACGCAGGCCAGCGTGCGTCCACAACACGGCAATGGCTTGTACCATCGATAGGGGGTAGTGAATTTCTGAAAGCAAATCCTTACGCTCAATATTTAGGCTCGCCCATATCAACTTGAGCCATGTCGAGTCATCAATAACGCGTGGGTTGATACCCGAGCTAAACGTCACGGATCGTGGCGTAGCCAAGTGATGTCGGGGACTGAACTTCAAACGTCCCCAGCCCCACAGCTCGAAGTCTGAAAAAAAACGCCGCAAGGCATGCAAAAAGTTACGTTTTGAGTTGGCAGCAATAGGCTGGCCAAGCCCTTTGAGCTGTGTTCCCTTCGCTGACTCCAAAGCCCACTCACCAACCGTCATCCGGTCAATAGCGGCAATAAACGCAGCGCAAGTGGACATGCTCCAATCGGTAGGCGCCGCAACTTCTGGTTGCTCACGCGCTAGCCAGCCACCAGTCCTTAAGATAAAACTGTAATTACTTTCACGTGTGCGAGGGCGTAAGGTGGAGGTGTCTCGCCATCGACGACACCACATCGTCCAAGTAGGGTCGATACCTTCGATGCTTTTTTCCCGCCAGCAGGTGTATCCCCGCATGCGCAGAGGTTTTGCCAAAACACCCATGGCAGCCAGTCCGTGAGACACTTTCCCAACCGATTTTGCGACACCTAGACTTCGATTTCTTTGGCCCTTCAGTAGCAGTTCTTCAGTGAAGGTCTCCAACCGCGGATCACCATTTTCCAACATCAGGGTGCCCAGCACGCACGAAAGAAATTGTTCAAGATTGCGCGCGGCGTAGCCTAGCGACCTCAACGCTTGACTCAAGCGTGCATGCTCATGTCTGAACACTTCATGGCCGAATATATGAGAAGCATATATCGCTGGTTGCCGGAATTTTTCGATACGCTGTGGGGTCTTAAACCCGCCAATGTGGTAGGCAACGGAAGCGAGGAACGGTTGTGATCCAGTTCGCTTACTGAGCAACGTCAACCACTGTGACTCAGACCAACACCAGTAAGATTGACCAGTTTTGCTGACATTCCAGAGAATGGCTGCCACGGAACAAATTGCTAATCGCTTGGAAACGCCGCTGTGGTCCACTATATCAACCAGGGGGGCCAGCAACTTAGGTATCTCTGATTGGAGGTAGCGCCAGTCTGAACGGTGAAAGTGATTCGAAAGTATGGTCAGCTCCCGATTCGATAGAATGCTCTGACGTTCGTACTGGCTCGTGTCGAATGGAACATAGGGGATTATGGAGGGCGTGCTCATTGCAATACCTCAGATCCAAAGAGTTCACAAAACACCCGAGCATCGAGACTGCCAATCGAATGAGCCATCTTTGCAGTTAGATCAGCGCCCGACAGGTGCAAGTAAACTAAGGTGGTCTTGGGATCTCGATGACCAGCATATGCGGTCAATTCATGGAGCTTCCAGCCAGCACGAGCCAGGTGGGTAAGCCGAAGGTGGCGAAAGGTGTGAGTGCTCAGGTGCAACAGTTTCGCTTCCTTGGCCCATCCTTCAACCGTTTTGCTCCACGTCCAGCGGGTCAGTGACGAGCCTCGATTACGATCTGATTCTGATCGAAACAACGAGCCATGCAACCAGCCTGCGTTCCGAAGAGCATACAGATGCGCTACTAATACCGGTGCAATTTCAGGGCTGTAACACACGACGCGGCTGCGTTTGCCTTTGGTCGTCTCCGCTCGCACCGAGACTAGCCGATGTGCAACGTCTAAATCCTCAATTCGTAAGGCCACCAACTCGGCACGACGAAGTGCCCCAAAATACGCCAACGACAGCATAAGTCGATCACGTATAGACGACCTGGCCGCGATACTGAGAAAGTGTCGCCACTGCTCATCGGTAGGGATGTTTGGCAACTTTATCAATCGTGGGAGCAAACCCCTGACAAACCCTCCATGTTCAGGCACTTGGCGAAGCCGGCCATGCTCTCCACGAGGTATAGGGTTGTGGTTGCAAAGGCCCTGAAATACCAGGTAATCGTACCATAACCGGATGGCAGTAAGTCGTTGGTGTACGGTTGAATTAGCCACTGCACTATTTGTACCAGGTAGCTGCTCACGAATGTATAGCGTGACTTTCTCGAATGTCGCAAACTCAGGTTTCAGGCCATTCTTTTCGCAATACAACAAGTAATGAGCAAGGGCGCGACTATAGGCGTCTAGGGTGGCTGTCGCACGCCCCAGATTAGCCAACAGCTCCAACCATGCATGAACACTGGGATAACGGCTTAACACTTGTTTGTGCAGTGGGGTGGTGGCAGCCATATGCGCCTCCTGAGTGTCAACGCATTCATATTAGTTCAAAAGCATTCCAACTAACTTAATACAGTGCATAGTTCGAGCTGAACACCGTTACCTGGTTCCGCTGCACCAGATCCCGAATCTTGAACATCGGCGCCCCCATGGGGATACCCAGCGCCTTGGCTTCGGCTGATCGGGCAATGACACAGCCGTCATTATTGGACAGCACCACCACTGGCCTCGCTCTCAGGCGAGGTTGGAACAGCTGTTCGCATGAGGCATACATTGAATTCACGTCAATGAGCGCGATTACCGTCGGTTTCAGACACCACCCCCTAACATGGGTTTGACCACAAAGGTAACGACACCGAAGATTTCGAGCTGCTGATCCCCGCTCAGTTCGATGTCCGGGTGGTCATCGCTCATGGCAATCAGTTTCATGCAGGGGCTGGTCTGAAGACGCTTAACCAGGAAGTCGCCATCTACGGCCGCAACAACTATGTGGCCATGAATAGCTTCAATGGACCGGTCCACCACCAGGTAGTCGCCGGGCGCAATACCGCCCTTCACCATAGATTGACCCTCTGCCCGGAGCACATAGGTAGAGGCGGGACGCCTTATCATCAGCTCGTTGAAGTCCAACTGGCTGTCCAAATGATCCCGAGCCGGGCTCGGGAAACCCGCATGAACTGGGTCCGCATAGAGGGGGACGATGCTGGGAAGCGGGTTATCAGCTAAGTCTAGTAGTACTGCTTTCATGATACTCTACTGTATAAATAACCAGTATTCTAAGCAAGGTTAGCCAGAGAGCAAGGCTAACTGTATTCCCTGTACGGACAATAAGTATTCCTGTAGGAGGCGATCGAGCTACGGTAGGCTCTATGGTCAGCATTTGGGCGTTGTTCTTGGGCTCTAATAAAGTTGTTAACGAATGTTGCTGCGACAAGCCGCTTACAGCGGTGGCCTGAGTCGGAACCCTGCCGGTCAAGTTGGATCGTCGGCAGGATGCCTTATGCATTGTCTATGCAACGCACTGCTGAGCCATACCGAGAGTGTAGTGGCCATACTGGCCCGATATACACACTGCATCGCGGTTTTCAGCAATGGCCGGATCCTGAGTATGGATGAAGAGCGAGTTCGGCGACGTTACGGGGCCTATCTGGATGTTAGCTTCAAGGTAATGAGGCTGGCGCAAGAGGGCCTCACACACCGCTATCTACAGCATGTACTCCACCATGTGTTGATGAGCTTCCGCCAATTTGATTTCCTGAGTAACAGCCATCGTTAAGGTAGAATGAATCAGATTCAGACTCGCCCTAAGCCGACCCAGGGAACGGTATGATGTAACAATTAAGCGAGCCGGAGCGGTGCCCTAGCTGTCTCACTGTGAGATTGCGAGTTAAGAGGGCGTATTGGGTTCGATTGCGGTCTGACACTAGCATATCCTCGAAAAGTCGCTAGTCTGAAAAAAGACAGAGGAGTCGGCCATTTGCAGAGAATTGTACGGCCTATCCGGTAAACGTGGCATATCTTCATTAGATTGGCAGCCACGAAGACTCCGCATTAAAGGTACTTTTATTAAAAACACGCCAGAAGGTAAGTGAGTTAGCCCAACAGACATTTTCCATAGCTCTGCACACGGAAGCTACCTACACAGGTTTTAGGAGTGGCAGTCGGAGTTTTTCTTAGGAGAAGAAAAATGAAAGTCATTAGCTTGTCAATTATAATCATCGGGATGGCACTTGCTTCAGGTTGTACCGCACTGCAACCGAAATCTACAGCTGAAAAACTTTCAGGTTACACGTACATTCCGGTAGATCCGTTTGCAGTGCGGACCAATCCAGGTAATGCCTGCGGCGATATAGACATAACAACTCTAGCCAAGTCTGTTGATGTCGGACAGGTGAGATACAAAGACTTATTAGAAGCGCTCCCTGACAATGCTGTTCGAGTATCCATTCAACAATATTCAGCATCAGGCCAAGTGAGCTATGGAGTAGGAAGCATTAACAGTGAAGCAGATTCCTATAAGTTAACTGTGGATTATATAAACACTGACACTGTAAACGTTAAGTTCTGGTTGACCAAGTATGCTATTGAACAAGATTCGCAAAAAATAGTTTCAGTTCCAATGTCAGTATCAACTGATAACAGCAATTTCATTCCGGGATCAATAACTTTCGATGTTCAACGTATTGGAGTTGGAGAACCTGTGGCTCCAACAGATAAATCTGAAGAGTTTAATCTTCCTGTTTATATAGGAGTAGGATTAAGGGTTACAGCAGTGATCGAGTCATTTGAAGGCGCCTCATCAATTACGGGTCTTGGTTCACTCGCCACAGAAGCGGAAGCATCTGGTTTGAATGGTTTCTTAGTCACTCAAACGCTTGGAATAAATGGACAGGGAATCGCAGCGGCACTGCCAATACAGAGCGAACTCAACCCGACAACGGCGCAAAATGCAATAGTTGCTGTTGGTTCAATCAAATCGCTATTATACGAGGACGGTACCATAGTCGCTCCACGAGTAGTCGGATTATATCTACCTTTTCCCGGCGGAGAACCCTTAGTCAATGCGATCCTTTCAGAGCTATCCAAGGAGCGAGTAATCTGGGAGCGTCCGTGCGTTGTGGATGTCGACAGATCATAGAGCTCTCCAACATCGGTTCCAGAGTAACCGACTTTATGTAGCTTTGTGATTTCAAAGCCGTGTTTATGCCGAACGCTATTTGATAGGAAGAATCGACTGAGCGACAATCTCCAGGAAGCTATCAATAGATACCGTATGTATTTCCAGGAAAAACTTGCTGGATTACGAAATGCAGAGTTCGGTGAATCTACTGGCCCGGATATTTCACCAAACAACGTATTCCGATAGCAAAACGGCTTTGGGAAGTTAATAATAAGGTTGCGACATCATTTATTTTAAACCATCAAAGCTGCAACGGAATGCTACCACATGACTTTCCCCCCTTCCCCTTTAAAACGTCGTAAGGTTGATATAGCCTTTACCGGCGGTGACCTATTGCTAGATGCTGGGCTGATCTTTTTTTTTGAGAAGTTGACAACAAGATCGGCCTGTCGCGCCAACTGGACGTGAGGACCCCAATGACACTTAAAATGATGCAAACATTTTTCAGGAATTTCTACAAGCTTTGCGAAAATCGCTGGGTCACCGTTAAAGGCTTCCTCCCCCACATTCGAACGTATGGCATATTTGAAGTATCTCCACCTGGTGGCGGTGACTGTTTATTCCGACTTAGTAGGGCAAGTCCCCTTCGTCAATGTGGAAGATTTCGTCCAGCACAATGTCGTCAGCGATATCACCGAGCTGAATATTCCTTCCAGTTCCTGCTTGCAAACGAAGATTGCGAAGCTCGCCATAGAGCTCCACTTTACGCAGTGACCTCGTTTCCCGAGAGATGGCAGCCAACCAATCATAGCTTATTGGACCCACTACCGGTTTCGTCGAATACCTTACCGTATTGATGACGTTTTCTCTGACCGCTGCATAGCCCAGCTTTTGAGGTGGTCGAATGCACGTTGCATGGACGTCCGGAATGTAACCCACACCCAGGCAGCGCTGCCATAGCTCCTGCCAGGCTTCTATGGATACGTAGTTATTGCCCTGCGACATGGATGGTCTGACCATCAGTAAGCAGTGGTAGTGAGGGTGTGCATACGCTATGTCTGAAGCTTGGTGAGTCACCTCAGTAAAGCGAACAGCGCCGAGTACGTTCTGGACCCAAAACGCCTGGCGTCTCAATCGCTGGAATCCAATGGACATACGTTCCAGGGCAGCTCTGAGCTCAGTGACATGGCAGTTCTGTTGGGTCAAGGTGAGGTAGATCCAGTGCTGGCCATTCAAAGTCGGGTAGTTGTCGAACAGCTTGTGAAAGATGGCGGTGTACTTACACGATCTGCGCCATTGGCAGATTGGGCAGAGCCGATGTCTGCAGAAGCTGCCTTTTGTGATTATCCTGCTGGAGAATGGGTCTTTATCGTACGTTAGCCTATCCGCGCAATCATGTATTCTCAGACCCTCATATTTGGTTGTTGAGTGCACTACTAGTTCGTCGGCTATGGCACGCGCTGAGCTTTTGAGTTCATTCTGCTTTTGGATGAGCTCCATTTCATAGTGTTGATGGATGAGCATAGGGTATCCCTCCGTGTGGACGATGGCTGTGAGGTATTTATTTGGCAGTTGGGCTTGAAGAGTGCTTTAGGGAGCATTCTGGCAAGTGAATTGCCTGGGAAATGAGCGTTTTGAGATGGATGATGATTGAGCTTGGGATTGTTGAGATGTTACTAATAAACAGATAATTAGTGGGCTAGGGCTCAAGGCGCGTCGATTCAGCAGTGGGACTCTGAAGCTATCCTCGGGCTGAAAAGAGCTCTTCAACCCAACCGTTTATTTCGCTTTCCACCCAATAAACTGCCCAGCCACTTCGTGGCACTGGGCGAGGGGATACGGCTTGTTCTAAGTGTTTATATATCCTTGAGCGGGCTAGGCCGGTTTTCTTAATGACTTCTTTTAGTCTGATAATACGCATTTTAGATCACCTGAATCGTAGTGTTCAGAGAATCTGGTGACCCTGTTGGAAATGATTGGATCTAAGTGGACATGGAGGATTTTATCTTAGCTAAGTAAGTTAATAGTATTCCTAATTTTCTTCGCTGAGTAGAGTCCTCGTTTAGCCCTCAGCGTATTTGTGTATCCAAAATCATTGTCCTTGCGAGAAATTTCTTACTTGCTGCTGCTAAATTGGTGACTTATTGACCCAAAACTTTTTGTAGACACTTTGGCAAAATAACTGGCTGTATAGAATAGTTCATCATATTCCTCACCTCGCTTTATTAAAGTCGTACTGTTATCAGGGAAGGATGCTAACCCATCTTTGTGTATGCTAACCTCCCCTAAGGCACTAGCCCATGACGTTCTTATCAGACCGATGAGGCAATCTGAGTCTAATGAATCGACGCTTAACTTACTGACCTTTGAGAAGTCTAGTAGAAGTATGCACTGGTAATATGGATGGCAATCCAGTCCCAACTCCCGTATACAGAAGTAATGAATTATATTGGTCTCTTTTACCCCTCTTTCCCTGGTATGATTCGGACTACATTTAAGTTGAGTTTTAAGTGATGTTAGAAATTTGCCAAATACCTGTGGGTCAAATAATTCGGTTTTTCCAGCGAATGGAAATGGGAACTTCAATTTCAGTCGTATCGCTATTACCTCTGGGTATGCTTTAAGTGCCTGCTTTATGGTGTTATCAATACTTCTCAATCGATTGTAAACGAATGGGCCATATCGCCGCATGATGGGCATTCCATTGTACTCATATTCATGAATGATGCTTTGGTTTGACTGCGAGGAGTGACTTTTTAGGTATTGTACCTCTATCATTAGATTGTCCTTGTCACTAATTGAGCAGACACAGCCGCACTCGGGAATCTTCCAAGTTCTTAAGGTTCCTTTCATGCTGGTTTTTGTCTGTCTGTGTTAAGTATTTAGTATTTTACGGGTGAGCTCTATACGACTTTTCTAGGCGATAGTCCGAACGACTATTCCTCTGTATGAAAAGCAATAGGCTGTAGAGCCTTCTCGTCACGAATCTTCACCTTATCTTCAATCCATCCAATAATCTCTGAGTCGATCCACCCAACTGACCGGCCTCCAAGTGGGACAGGTTTTGGAAATGTACCTGCGTCGATACTTTTATAGACAGTTGATCGAGCTAGGCCAGTTTGTTCCATGACATCTTTTAGTCTGAGAATGCGCATTTTTGATCTCCTAAAACGCAGTGTTCAGAAGATCAGGAGACTCTGTAAGAAATGATAGGACCTATATGTATCTGTAGGATAATAAGATTCCGATTATTCTTTTGATATCATTTCTAACTTTACAACCTTACGATCACTCATGTCAGAAGGCAGTATTCGATACACGTCTTTTCGTGGATCCAATGTTTTTTTTATTGAGCCTGGGATTTTGTATATGCACTTTTCAGCCAAGCTATGTGATAGCTCTTCCAAGTCTGCACATAATCGATAGAACATTAGTGCTTTGCTCGAATCATTTCTATTTGGTACTTCTTGTGTATTGAGTAGTAGTATCACAAACTCTGAATGAGATATATCCTCTTGAATTCGCCATAGGCTGGTTGTGAAAATTTTGGCCTTATTGATAAGTAGCTTAGCAGCATAACGTTCTATTCCACATTGAACATAGCGCCTGGATGTTATGTTTTTCATCGTGTTAAGTGCATTCTGTTCCCATGACCCTGGGCTAATTTTGGTTCTCTTAAGACCAATTTTCTCTTTTGCCGCATCATCAGCAGAAGAAAGCCTATCATGAGGATTTGGGAAGCCAAACGTGCTTAATATTTGTTCAGTCTCCGAGCTTCCATTTATTGAAAGAAGTAATTGCTCGGCGACAATGCCAGTGCCAAAAAAGAGTTCGTGTTTGAAGTTCAGATAGTGTATTGAATTTACTCTCCCTAAAAAATCACCTTGCACAAGACCTGGAATTGATTCTTGAATAAAGTCACAAGCTCTCAATTGTTGCAAACGCCTTGTCATCTGCAGTTTAGGCACTCCACTTAACTGACTTAGCTTTGAATGGCTGCTAGTAACGACACCGGTTTCGTCTGCCTCTGACGCTAACACTAGTGCTAGCAACAAAAGCGAATTTTTCAAGGAAGTTTTCTTTGGATGTCTAAGTCTTGCGTGGATGATATCTAAACAAATGATTCCAAGTGGGCAGTTAAAATTTTTTAAAGTTGTGGAATTTTCGCTCCAACCATTAGGTTTTATAAACCAATTTTTTCTTGGCCTTCCAAAAATCCCTTGTTCCAAGTGAACATTTACTAATCCAGCTTCTTCTAACCTTTTAAGCGATCTGGAGGAAGCCTCTTTAGTGAATCCCAGTATTTCCCCTGTTTGAGCAGCCGTTTGCTTTAGACGAGTCCAGCTGTAAGTTGCATCTTCCTTGGGCTTTAAAATTCCAGCTAGCAGTATGAAGAACAGCTTTTCGTCTGCTCCAATATTTGGAATTATTGATCTAAGTATTGATATTTCGGGGGAAAACTGCATTTTAATACCTATTAAAAGACAGAATAAACGTTATTCAGATATTTATATACCTATTAAAACACAGAAAAAAAGAGATGTAAAAAGTAACTATCCACCTTTGTTTGCATTTATATGATATTTTTTATAAGGTTTTATTTAGTCTACTATCTTGAAATTTAATAATTTAAATAACGTTTTTGTTACGTAATTTAATATGCTGGATGTATCGCATTGTAATAGTTGATAGGAATCGTTAATCGTGAATAATGATAGTGGTTTTCACAAATATGCATCTCCAATGCAAATTGGAAGGCTCAATATTGAACCTGGTACATTAGACACTGGGAAAATTCGTAAATGGTTGCATGGCGCTGATAAAGCTAAGTGCCTATGGATGCATAAATACATATGGGCAAGAGTATCCGACGGGGGCGTTACAGCTGTTCCGCATGGATGGACTGAAATCGACTATCAGCAGTTTATTGAGTGGATATTATGTGGAGAGGGTTATCATTTTAGAAAATTAGATTTAACTAATAATAGGATGTCTATAAATACAGCTCGCTTACACGGCGCTGATTTGTTTTCAAGAGCGAGGAATGCATGGAATCAAAAACTCAACAGAGCAAAAAAAATTGAGCAGACTGCGAATACAATAAATGTTACTTCTGCTACTAAGAAAAGGCTCGGGTCTCTAGCCTCTCAGCATGGACTGACTGAACAAGAATTCTTAGAGATTCTAATAGACCTGATGATGGAACGCCGAGAAGTAATCAAGGATCTCGGGCAGCAACGCAAGCGAGCGAAAAGAGCCGCCCTTGCAACAGATCTTGGCTTGATTGACAATTTGAAGGGTCAGAAGTGAACAGTCTTTCAGCCATCTTCGGGCACCTCTCTTGATCCATCTCAGCTCTTCGGTGCATCAAGCGGCATTGCTAGCAATGGGTACCTGGATCATAAATCGCTGGCAGAAGAAAGCGTTCCACGGGGGTACAAAACGGCCGTTTTTTCAACTTGAGCGGGCCACAGCAGAGCAGTCTGTTGCCGGTTCAATAGGTGATGCTCGATTTGACTGGGCTTTGAGCTTGCCAGTGGATGACGCCAGTGTTGGGGGGGGGGGGGAACGAACTCAGTCAGACCCTGATCTTCAATTACCAGCTCTTTATAACACGGATAGCCATGTGGTTGGGATTCCCACCTACAGGGTGACGCTATACATCTGATCATCTCGGAATAGACCGGTAAGGTTGTCAAGATCAATGGAACCGAGGGAACTACAAGATCAACACTGAATCTCAAGATAACTGTATAGGTAACCAGTTTTGTTAATGTGATAGCGATGGTTGGAGGTGAGCAAATTGAACACGTTTTGCAATGCAGTAAGTAGTTTTAGTGTCATTTTGTGGGTGATATAGATGAGCCATTTTAGGATTCTGTTGTTTTTACTGTAAATTTTGATTAATAAAACGTCCATCTCAAGTGAAAAGTTTAGATAGGATACCGAAAATAGAAGCTAGCTTGTACTGGTGCTATCATTGGTGCTATAAAATGTTTATTAAACCTTAAATGGTCTTTATTTAAGGGATATAGTTTGTTTTATGAGTCCGGCCTCTGGTACCAAATATTAAAAAAGCCCTGATCATCTAAAAGTGATCGGGGCTTTTTTTGTGCCTTCGGTGCTACAGCCGGACTCGAACCGGCACTGTGCCGTCCAGTGCGCTGGCCCGGTCGGTCCAGCCTCTGGTACCAAATATTGAAAAAGCCCTGATCACCGAAAGTGATCGGGGCTTTTTTTATGCTCTATGGATCTGCATTGACAGAGACTGGACGGTTTTTGAGTCGGTGCGATCTGACAAACACCATTAATACGAGCAGACACCCGAAACGGTCGAATCTGTCGTGGTGCGTTAAGTGTTAACGGTCAGTCTATTGAGAGTCATCGTCAGGATACAAGCACTAGTGGGAGTCAAACAGCGATGTTGCTTATGGCGCATAGGCCGTTGACCAGTAAACGAGGTGCATGCCAATATTCAGATCTTTTTTTTAGAATACTGATTACATTAATCACAGGGAGATCGCAGTGAAGTATAGACAGCTAGTTGGAATGGCTCCTCTGCTATTGGTTCTGGTGTGTTCGGCAGATACAAGTAATCCTGACGATGTTGCCAGGGCGTTTATGGATCACGTTCAGAAAAGCGAGTTTGATATGGCTGTTCTGCATGTGTTGCCCGAAGACAGAAGTGAGTTTGAGAGTTTAGAAGAAGAACTGTCCAGAATGCCTCCCTTACCGAAAAAAATAGAGGTTGTGGTTGAGGTGAGTGGTAACCGGGGGCAGTTTACGATCCCTAACTGGAGTGATCAGGCGAGGGTCGATCTGGTGTTCAGCGATGATCGGTGGTGGATATCCGAGTAACGTCTTAACCGATTGTGAAAACCGGTTGCTCTGAACTGGCTCCGCTCAGCTTTTCAGTCTCTCGGCCACCAGGTGGTCCGGCAGTTCCGGTAGCATTTCCTTAAGCAATCCGATCAACCGGTTATTGGCCCAGTTCTGTTTGTAAACCAAACCAAAACGGTAATGAAAGGCCGGCTTGAAGGGTTTGATCAGTAGGTCATCGCGCGTCGCCTGGTGGTCGTACGCGGTAATGGGGTTGATCAGTGTGATGCCCACGCCATTGGCAACCAGCGAACAAATGGAGGCTATATTGGCTTCTGTTTTACCTGCGATGCGAATGTTTTTTTCCGAAAGGTGCAACAGTAGCTGGTCGGCAGCGAGATTAGGCTGGTTGGGAATGACCAGGTGCTGACCTTTTAAATCTTCTGTCGTGATGATGCTTGCCTTGGCCAGGCTGTGGTTTCTGGGCATCAGGCAGACGGCTTCAGTTGAGATCAATTCGTCGACCACCAGTGCCTGGCTGGTGACTGGCAGGGTAACAAACCCAACATCGAAATAACCCGCTTCAACCGCCCGAACCACTTCCGGGCTGGGCATAATGTCCAGGTAGACGCTGTATTTCGGGTTGTCACTCAGAATACGGGCAATGGTTTTAGGTACATACGCGAAACCAAGGGCCGGTGCACAGGCAATGCGTATCCGTGAAGCACCAAACTCACGTAACGCCACAATGCTGTGCTTCATATTGTCCAGATTACTCAGTAACCCCAGTATCTCTCCATAAAGCTCATCGGCTTCGGGCAGTGCGACCAGCCGCTTCTTGTGGCGCATGAATAGCGTAATGCCAATGTTTTCTTCCAGCTGCGCGAGAGATCGGCTGACGCCAGACTGGGTTATGCCCAGGTCTCGAGCCGTTCTGGTGGCCGTGCCGGTTTCGTAAAGAGTTTTGAAAATCAGCAAAGATTTCAAAGAGTTAAGGTTTATATCACTCATAACGCCAGCGCTCAGTCGCGGTTTTTTAGACAGTAACATGACTATAAGTCATCAAATAATGAAAAAACATTATGCGTTGAAATAAATTTTTAGCTGTTCCTATAATGCGGAATCGTTCAAAAAAACACCGCTTTGTGCAGAAGGAACATCGACTCAATGTCCAGCAACGCTTTGTTTTACCTGACCAGCAATGACATGCCGCTGGTCAGCCACGCCGACGGCATTTATATCTGGGATACCACAGGGCGTCGTTACATTGATGGCTGCTCTGGCGCCATCACCTGCAATATTGGTCACAACCACCCCACCGTAAAACGCGCCATGGTCGCTCAGCTCGACGAGATCGCCTTCAGTTACCGTACCCAATTTGAAAGCCAGGTCGCGCTCGATCTGGCCAGCTCTATGGTGGAACTGACAGACGGCGATCTGCAGAAAGTCTTTTTTGTCGGCAGCGGCTCAGAGGCGGTTGAGAGCGCAATCAAACTCGCGATTCAGTATTTCGTAGCCGAGGGTCAGCCTGAGCGCAGCAAATTCGTATCGCTTCGACCGTCATATCATGGCAGCACTCTGGGCGCTCTGGGGCTCACCGGCTATGAACCCCTGGAAGCGCCCTATCGTTCCATCACCATTGGCTCAGTCAAGGTGCCATCGCCGGACCTCTACCGTTACCGGGAAGCCAGTGTGGAAGAACACATTACAGCGGTGCTTGAGCAAACCGAAAGTGCCATGCTCGCCGCAGGACCTGACACTATCGCTGCCATTGCTGTAGAACCGGTAGGTGGCGCGAGCACCGGTGGTCGTATGCTGACCCGCTCGTATATGGAAGGGGTGCGCGCCCTGTGCGACCGGTATGGCTGCCTGCTGATTATGGATGAAGTGCTCTGTGGCATGGGACGCACCGGTGCCTGGTTCGCCTACCAGCATTACGGCGTGACGCCCGATATTCTGGCACTGGCCAAGGGGCTCGGGTCTGGCTATTACCCCATCGCTGCGATGATGGCGCGGCAGGAACTGGTCGACTCTGTTGGCCGCCGTGGTGGCTTTATGCATGGCCATACCTATGCCGGGAACCCGCTGGCCTGTGCCACCGGACAGGCAGTAATTGAGGTGATGAAATCGGAAAACCTGGTCAGCAATGCCGCTGAACAGGGTGTTTATTTGCGACAGCAACTCGAAAAACTGGCCAGTAAATACCCCAGCATTGGCAATGTACGGGGCATCGGCTTATTGCAGGGTGTTGAACTGGTACAAGACCCTGCGACCCAACAACCTTTCCCGGCTTCGTTTAATGCCTTTGACAAACTCACGGCGGTGGCAAAGGCACGCGGCCTGTTGATTTATCCGCGACGCTGTCTCAACGGCTTGGAAGGAGACCATGTATTAATCACCCCGCCATTAACGGTAACCGCATCGGACATCGACGACATTGTTGAGTTGTTCGACCAGAGCCTGGCTGACTTTGAACAGCTGGTTCGCGAGCAGGCAGCCTGAAGATGAAAAAGAACCGCACTCTGGAAAACGCTATTGCGGCTATTCCTTCGGGTGCCGTGATTATGGTCGGTGGTTTTGGCAACCCGGGCACCCCCTTCAGTCTGATCCGCGAGTTAGTGAGGCAGGGGCAAACTGACCTCACGTTAATCAAGAACGATGCCAATGAGGCCGGGCATGGTGTGAGCCGGTTGATCGAAAATGGCCAGGTAAAAAAGCTGATCACCACGCACATTGGATTGAACAAGGGCGTGATTGACCGGATGAACCGGGGCGACGTTGAGGTGCAGTTTCATCCCCAGGGCATGCTGGCGGAAAAGATTCGCACCGCAGGGGCCGGCAGCTTTGGTTTTCTGACTGATATCGGCATCGATTCCGAGATTACCCGACCTGAAGACTTGCTCGACTGGCAGGGCAAAACGTACAAGGTGGAAATGGCGCTGTCGGCCGATTTTGCATTGCTTCATGCCGCGCGCGCCGACTGGCTGGGCAACCTGGTGTACCAGGGCTCGGCTATTAACTTCAGCCCGCTGATGGCCATGGCGGCGAACCATGTCATCGTCGAGACGCCGAATCTGGGTGCGCCGGGCTGTTTTAAACCGGAGCAGGTGCACACACCGGGTGCCTTTGTCGACAGCGTGGTACCGCTGGCATCACTCACCTCAGACTATGGGATTCTGGAACATCATGTCCGTCGTTGAACGCATTTTACGCCGGGCTGTGATGGAGATCGCACCCGGCAGCATCCTTAATCTCGGTATTGGTTTGCCGACGCAAGTCATGCATTACCTGCCGGATGACTTCGATGTTCAGATTCATTCTGAAAATGGCATTCTCGGTGCCTGGAAGCAAGCGGCGCCGGAACACATGGACCCTTTTCTCATTGATGCCGCTGGGGCTTACGTTTCGCTGCGCGAAGGCGCGAGTCTGTTCGACAGCGCTGTGTCCTTCGCGATGATTCGCCGTGCCCGGCTGGACCTTACCATGATTGGTGCCTTCGAAGTTGATGCGCACGGCAACCTCGCCAACTGGAAAATTCCGGGCAAGTTTTCGCCGGGTATTGGTGGCGCTATGGAGTTAGCACAGAAGACCCAGCGCATCGTCGTGCTCACCACCCATACCGACAAACACGGCAACCCGAAAATTCTGAAAACCTGCCGTTTGCCACTGACCGCCAAGGCCTGCGTCAGCCGGATCATTTCAGACCTGGCCGTGATGGACGTGACCGACCAGGGGCTGGTGGTACGCGAAAAACTGATTGAGATCAGCGATGCCGACTTGCAGGCGCTGACTGAGGCCGAGCTGACTTTTGCCACTGAAGGAGGCGCGGCATGAGCCTGACAGAGCGCGAAAGCGACCTGCTGACCAGTGCCGATGCCGTCTTCCCGGATGCCCTGGCCTTTGTTGAAGACATGGTAAAAACCTATGCCGTTCTGGGTCAGGAGCAGGCGGTGCTGAACTGTGTTGAAAGCCAGATGGCCGACCTCGGCCTGCCCGTCACCCGAGTTGGTATGCACAAGGCGCAGTTGGCAGAGCATCCGCTTTATGCACCCGTGCTCTGGGATCACGAGAGTAAATACAACCTGGTTTCCTGTTTAAACCCCAAGGCACCCGGTAAAACTCTGGTGTTTAACGGCCACCTGGATGTCGTTCCCGCCGACCCCTTTGATATGTGGACCCTGGCGCCTAATAAACCCTGGCGACACGATGGCTGGTTGTATGGACGCGGCGCTGGCGACATGCAAGCCGGTGTGGCGGCGATGATTTACGCCGTACATGCTATTAACCAGGCTGGCTACCAGGTGACCTCCCCGCTCACCGTGCAAACCGTCGTTGAAGAAGAGTGTTCGGGTAACGGTGCGTTGGCCTGCTTGCACCAGGGCTATGGCGGTGATTTTGTGCTGATTCCCGAGCCTTTTGGCCCAACCCTCTATTCCGGCCAGGTCGGTGTGCTCTGGTTCAAGCTCGGTGTGCGTGGCAAGCCTGTGCATGTTCAGGCCGCTGGCACAGGCATTAACGCCATCGAAAAACTGCAACGGCTGATTCCCTGGCTGCAGGACCTGGAATCTGAGCTTAACGAACAGCATCGAACAGGCCCATACCGGGAAATCGACCATCCCTTTAACCTGAACATTGGCGCCATTGCCGGCGGTAACTGGCCATCCAGCGTGCCGGCGTTTGCCGAAATGGAAGGCCGCATTGGTTTTCCCCCAGGCATGACCGCCAATGACATCATGCAACGCGTCAGCCACTGCATTGATCAGGCCTGCTTGAAAGACCCGGCGTTCGTTGAAGAAAGACCGGTGTTGAGATTTCATGGTTTTCGCTCCGAGGGGCACCTGGTCGATACCGGCAATCCGGGTATTGAGCTGTTATCTCAATGCCACCACAGCCTGACCGGTGCCGACCCCAAACCCTACTGGTCTACTGCCACCACCGATTTGCGCGCCTTTCATTTCTACAACCGAACCGGCGGCACCTGCTACGGACCGGTCGCCAAAAACATTCACGGCGTCGATGAGTGCGTCAACATCGAATCCATCCGTCACGTACTGCGAGCCTATGTGCTGTTTATCAGCCGCTGGTGCCAACTGGAGCCGTTATGAAACCGGTTTATTTAACGCATTACCAGCGCACTGCATTCAGCCGGGCGCACCCGAAAAAAGCCGGTGTCGATGCCTTTGAAAACTGGCCGGCAGACAGGCTGATGGCCCAGCTGATTAATCACAGCCTGGCGGAAACCGGCATTGCGCCCGAACGCATCGATGATCTGAGTCTGGGCTGTGCACTGGCGGTAAAAGAACAATGGAGCTTTGGCGGGCGGTATCCGTTGATGCAAAGCCGTTTGGGTGATCAGGCGGCCACACGCATGATTGACCAGCAATGCGGCTCCAGTCTGGCGGCACTGCGTTTTGGCATGATGTCCGTCGGATGTGGGGCTACAGAGATTGCACTGGCCGGTGGCTTTGAACACATGACGCGCGTCCCTATGGGCCCTGCCTTGTTCAAGGAAGGGGTACTGGGTGTGCCAGCCATGCCGGGTGATAACGGCAAAAACTATGACATGGCGGTCGCACTGAACATGGGCCTCACCGCCGAGCAGTTGGCGACGGCCTCGGGCATCAGCAGAGAGCAGATGGACGCCTTCGCCTGTCGCTCGCACCAGCGAGCACACGCCGCCCAGCAAGCCGGTTTTTTCAAAGACGAAATATTGCCGATTAACGTCGCGGCCTCGGAACCCTTCGCTCAGGATGCGTGCATCCGGCCCGATACCCGGCCAGAAGCCCTGGCGCAATTGTCGCCAGCTTTCAGTGAAAGCGGAAACATCACGGCGGGTAACAGCTCACCACTGACCAGTGGTGCGTCGCTGGCCATGCTGATGTCGGAAGCGGCGGTTAAAGATAGCGGTGCAGATCCGCTGGCCCGGGTGCTCGCTTGCGTGGACCGGGGTACCAAGCCGGAAATGATGGGGCAGGGGGTTGTGCCGGCGGTTGAGCGCTTGCTGACGCAAACCCATCTGACCGTCGACGACATTGATCTTTGGGAAATCAACGAAGCCTTCAGTGTAGTGCCGCTGTATGCCCGGGAAACTCTGGGTATTGATGACGAAAAACTGAACATACACGGAGGCGCTCTGGCCCTTGGCCACCCACTGGGTGCCACCGGGGTTCGACTGGCCGGTACGCTGGCACGCTCGCTGCAGCTTACCAGTGGCCGTTATGGCATAGCCGCTGCCTGTATTGGGGGCGGCCAGGGCATTGCCTTATTGATTGAACGAGTCTGAACGGCAGGGCGTTGCCGTGGGTTCAAAATACACAGCAAATAACCAGGTTTTGACAGGAGGTGACTACAGCACTAACCGGAATCAACACAATAACTAATCTGGATGGGTTACAACGATCGATCCTGGCTCAACAGGTACGGTCATTGACCAGTGTGAAGAGGGGCAATGCATCGATGAATGCATTGTTTTAATAAAGTCTGAACAGGAATAAGAACATGAAGACACTGACTAAAACATTCTCACAAACTCTGGCGGCCGCAGCCGTGATTATAGGGGCAACCGCGATGGTGGCCCTGCCAACCCAGGCACGTGACCTGCCTGAAATTCGCGACGACGTTTTTCAGGTCGCCAACTCCGGTGCCTACCCTCCGTTCAGCTTTGTGAATACGCAGGGTGAACTGGTGGGCTTCGATGTTGATATCGCCAAGGCGCTGGCCGAAAAAATGGGCGTTGAGGTTGAAGTGCAGTCGTCCCCCTGGAATGGCATCATCGCCGCACTGGCTGGTGGCCGGTTCGATGCCTGCATCTGCAGCATGAGCGTAACCGAAGAACGCCAGAAAGCGGTTGATTTTACCGATTCCTACTACAGTGCCGGCCTGTCGGTATGGGTGCAGGAAAGCACTGATGACATCAGCAGCATCGATGACTTTTCCGGCAAGCGCGTGGGTTCCACCCTGGGTGAAACCGGTAACCAGTGGGCCGTCGAAAACGGGGAAGGCGAATGGCGCAACCAGACCTTCCAGGGCCTGCCCGACATGATGAACGGCCTGACCACTGGCCGCATTGATGTGATGATCGCCGACGACGTACCCGTTCTGGTCGCGATGCAGGAAAATGCACCTGCAATCAAGATGGTCGATGTCGGTGAACTCCCTCGCTGGCCTGCAGCCATCTCCATCCAGAAGAACAAACCTGAGCTGATGGAAGCCTTGAACGTTGCCTTGGCTGAAATTAAGGAAGACGGGACCTACCAGGACATCGTCGACAAATGGATTGGCGAAGGTGCCAATATTGAGTAAGGGCTGATCAAGAGAGCCAGCACATAGCGATTGGATTGCTGGCTCTCAAAGCTTCAAAACTCGACTTTGACACGGCACTGTGGATAAGAGCTGGGTGCAGGGTTTGCTTATCAGGGGGAGTCCCAAGTATGGATCGGTCCGACGCTTCGTCTGCGGTCTAGGCTCCATGGACGGATTGAGTGGGCGGCATCCCGCACGACCCCTAAGAAGCAAACCCTGTATCCAGCGCGGACCACTGTCGATGTTGTGGCCAAGTCGAGAACTTGAACAACAACAGCAAAAAGGTATGACCATGGACTTTGACTTGATGGTCGAGGTGACGCCCCTGTTGATCAGGGCGGCCTGGGTTACGATCGATATCTCTTCCCGCGCCATTTTCTTCGGCTTCTTTGTGGCGTGTGGGCTGGTGTTTTTACAGACCTTCCGCTTTGCCCCCATCCGCTGGTTTGCCCGCGGTTATATCAGTGTGATTCGAGGAACACCCTATTTCGTTCAGTTGTTGCTGGTGTTCTATGGCGGGCCTAGCCTTGGCTTGCGACTCGACCCCATTACCTGCGGTGTCGTCGTTGGTGCGTTTAATATCGGCGCCTACATGAGTGAGGCGATTCGCGGCTCTATCGAGTCTGTTGATAAAGGGCAGAGTGAAGCCGCCCGGTCACTGGGTTTCGGCAAGGTACAAACCATGGTGTCGATTGTGCTGCCGCAGGCGGCCAGCCTGATGATTCGTTCCGTGGGTGTGCTCGCCATTGTGCTGATCAAGAACTCCTCGCTGGTGTCTATTATTTCGGTGGTTGAGTTGACCTATCAGGCACAGCGTTTGATTGGTTCTACCTATAAACCGCTGGAAATTTTCACCCTCAGTGCGCTGATGTACATCATCATTATTTACGCGGTGATGGGCATCATTGAATTAGCCTATCGTCGGGCAACCCGGTACACCACTCAATAGGAGGTCGCTCAGATGGAGTTTGATTTTACGCCCGTTGTAACCTACTTCCCGACTCTGTTGAAAGGTGTTGGTGTAGGGTCACTGGTGGCCATCGCTGTTGCGCTGATGTCGGTTGTCGGTGGGCTGGTGGTTGCCGTGATTTCGATTTATACAAAGAAAGTCGTGAGCTGGCCTTTGCGGTTTTTTATCTGGTTGTTTATGACCACACCGCTGCTGTTGCAGCTCTACTTCCTGTACTTTGGGCTGGGCGAGTGGATTCTGATTCCAGCCATTGTGGTCGGTATTCTTGGCCTTGGCTTTCACTACATGGCGTACAACGCCGATATTTTCATTGCCACCATCAAGTCGGTATCCGACGGGCAATATGAGGCCTCCCGGTCGTTGGGCTTTGGTCACTGGAACACCATTTTATACATCATTGTGCCCCAGGCGTTTATTCGCTCCATCCCTCAGTTGGGCAACAACATGATTTTAATGGTAAAGGATACCTCGGTGCTCTCTGCCATTGGTGTGGCGGAGCTGGTGTATGCCTCCCAGTATGCGATCAGCGTGTCGTTCAGACCGTTCGAATTCTTTATTGTCATCGCTCTGATGTATTACGTAATCAATATTCTGATGGAACTGGGCCAGGCTTGGCTGGAGCGGCAGACTGCCTACCGTCGCTGAGTTGTCCTGATAAACAATTAAGATACTGGAGCTTTTTATGAGCACAGAACAATCAACAGATACACCCATGGTAGAAGTGCGCAACGTGCATAAGCGCTTTGGTGACCTGGAAGTATTGAAAGGCATTAACCTGACGGTTAACCGTGGCAAGATCATTTCCATCATCGGGCCTTCCGGTTCCGGCAAGAGCACCCTGTTACGATCGGTCAATCACCTGGAGGTGATTGATGAAGGCGCCATCCTGCTCGATGGCGTTCAGGTAAACCGGCCAGATATGAAGGGCCTGGCCTTTGAGCGACACATCAACACCATTCGCCAGAATATGGGCATGGTGTTCCAGCATTTTAACCTGTTCCCGCACCTGTCGACCATCGATAACGTGACCCTGGCACCGCGCAAGCTCAAGGGAATGGATAAAAAGGCCGCCCGCGAACTTGGTATGGAGCAGCTGGAGCGGGTGGGCCTTGCGGAAAAAGCCGATGTCTTTCCGAACTGGTTGTCCGGCGGACAAAAGCAGCGTGTTGCCATTGCCCGGGCACTGGCGATGAAACCCAAGGTGATGCTGTTCGACGAAGCCACCTCAGCGCTCGACCCTGAACTGGTCGAGGAAGTAAATCGGGTAATGCGCAGCCTGGCTGATGAACACATGACCATGCTGATCGTGACTCACGAAATGAGTTTCGCGCGCGATGTCTCCGACTGGGCTTTGTTTATGGACGGCGGTGTGGTGGTCGAGGAGTGCACCCCGGACAAACTGTTCAGTAACCCGGACCAGGAACGTACGCGTAACTTCCTGCAAAAACACCTCGGCAATAACCATTAGGCGGTGCATCGTGAAATGCTTTTACCATGAGGCGCAAAGCGCACACGCGCCCAAACATTTTTTTCTGCGCGGGCAACCCGCACCCTCACCGGAGCAGCCGGTGCGCGCCGAGCGATTGAAAGTGGCCATCGAAACGGCGGGAGCGAGCCTGGTGTTGTTACCAGCACTGGCCCGCGACAGGGAGTTAACTGACCGGCTCAAGCGCATTCACAGCAGCCGCTACCTCGATTTTCTGGAAACCGTGGTAGAACGCTGGCGAACCCTGCCAGCTGCTTCAGACGTGGTTGCTCCCAATGTGCACCCCTGTGGCCATGCCAGCGTTTACCCAAGGCACATTATTGGCCAGGCAGGCTGGCATATGCACGATATGGCCTGCCCGATGGATGAGGGCAGTTATACCGGCATCATCGCCAGCGCCACGACAGCGCAGGCAGCAGCCGAAGCCGTGGCGCAGGGCGAGACCGTCAGCTATGCCCTGTGCCGACCACCGGGCCACCATGCCGGGCCAGAGCGGGCAGGGGGGTTTTGCTTTCTGAATAACACGGCGCTGGCGGCAACCGTCCTGCGTGAACACTACGACCGTGTGGCCATTATTGATGTCGACCTTCACCATGGAAATGGCACCCAGGATATTTTCTGGGAGCGAAGCGATGTGTGGACCGGGTCGGTTCACGTTGACCCGGCTGATTTCTACCCGTTTTTCTGGGGCGCAGCGACTGAAGTGGGCGAAGGTGACGGCAAGGGGTTTAATTGCAATGTGCCGCTGGGACTGGGCGCCAATGGCATCGCATTTTTGCAGGCACTGTCACGCTTGCTGTCTGCATTGGCAACGTTCAAACCCCAGGCCATTGTGATCGCGCTTGGGCTCGATGCCCACAAAGATGACCCCCTGGCGGGCATGACCCTGGAAACCGAAGACTTTTACCGCATTGGCCAGCGCCTTGCCCAGGTCAAAGGACCAAAAGTCATCGTTCAGGAAGGCGGCTACCCAACCGACAGCCTCGGTGATAATCTCGCAGCCTTCCTGCAAGGTTTTCGGCGGGGCTGAACCCTAAACTACCTCTCATCTTCCAACCAACAGAGTGCATTTTATGAGCGATCGTTACATCGACAGCAACCACCGTATGAGCCAGGCCGTCATCCACGGCAACACCGTTTACCTGGCAGGCCAGGTCGCCCCTGATGCCAGCGCTGCCATGCGCGGTCAGACCGAGCAGATTCTGCAAGGCATTGATCAGTTGCTGGCCCAGGCCGGCACCGATAAATCCCACATCCTGTCAGCCACCATCTGGGTCACCGATATGGCCGAGTTCAGTGAAATGAACGAAGCCTGGGATGCCTGGGTAGTACCCGGTCGCACCCCAGCTCGCGCTTGTGTCACTGGAAACCTGGCCAAGCCGGAATGGAAAGTGGAAGTGATGGTGATAGCCGCTATCCCTGCATGATCTGCTGTTAAGTTTGCCAGGCACATAGTTGGTGTTACGCCGGATCCGTTCGGCGTATTCGCCAATCCGACACGGCCGACTTCAGCAGCTATTGGACACAGGTGTTCGCATCTCCTTAACCGGTAGGGTATCGCGATAACCTTGCCGGTTTCTAGGGAGCCTCTGAATAACTCCCCCGGGGCTCTGGCTTATCCGAGGGACGTTGCCACAAGGCGGACTTATGCAGGAATGTCTAGACCTTTCAAATGAGTCCAGCGCAGTGGTAGCGTTCCTCGGAAAGTCGGAATGCCGCACCACCCGGAGGGCGCGGCTAAAACGTCCTGCCCCGGCGTTGCACTTCTTGACAAGGGCTACGGCCATTGCGCTGCGAAGTGCGTCGGAGTGCCGCCCACTTGGGCAAAACGTTTTAGCTCGCGCAGAGCCCTGGGGGAGTTGTTCAGAGGCTCCCTAGTGAAGCTCTGGATATCAGTCTGGGAATAAGCGTAGAGTATCTGCTCAACTAGGCGCTGTACCACTGGAGCGATCCATCGTTTTTAGGAGAATGGACTATGGGCACCCAACTACCTTTTGAGTTCAACCCCGAACTGGACCTGCTGCTGGAACGCACGGTGGATATTCCCGCCGAGTGGATCTGGCAGGCCTGGACTCAGCCTGAGCTGCTGATGCCCTGGTTCTGCCCCAAACCCTGGTCGGTGACCGAGTGCGATATCGACCTGCGCCCGGGCGGTATGTTCCGCACCGTGATGCAATCGCCCGAAGGCGAAGCCATGCCCGCCGGAGAAGGCTGTTATCTGGAGTTGGTCGAGAACCGGCGCCTGGTCTGGACATCGGCCCTGTTGCCCGGTTTTCGGCCGGCGCCCAGCCTAGCCGAGGGCGAGTTTGTGTTTACGGCCTATTTGCTGCTGGAACCAGAAGGCGCTGGCACACGCTATACGGCAGCTGTGGTGCACCAGACGGCGGCAGCTAAAGCCCAGCACGAGGCCATGGGCTTCCACGAAGGCTGGGGCATCGCACTCGACCAGTTGGTGGCGTTCATGAAAGCACGCCACCACTGAAACCCAAGCTCTGACAACGCGGTTTGCACACATTCATCCGTAGCCTGCAAGACTGTTGCTCCCGGCAGTGAGTGGTTACTATCGCCCGCTCACTGAACGGAGGTGTGTATGCAAAACTGGGTGTTCCTGAGTATCGCCATTGTTGCGGAAGTGATCGCCACTTCTGCGTTGAAATCCAGCGAGGGGTTTTCCAGGCTTTGGCCCTCGCTGATTGTCGTAGCCGGTTATTTGCTGGCGTTCTACTTTCTGTCGCTGACGCTCAGAACCATACCCGTTGGTATTGCCTACGCGATCTGGGCGGGGCTTGGCATCGTGCTGATCGCGGTGTCGTCGTGGCTGTTGTATGGTCAGAAACTGGATTTCCCGGCCATACTGGGCATGGGGCTTATCATTGCAGGGGTAGTGACCATTAACGTCTTTTCCAAAGCCGGTCATTAGCCCATTGTAAAACTCGCTACTAACGCAGGAAAGGGAGCCTGAGTATGAAAACCATTGGCCTGTTGGGCGGAATGAGCTGGGAATCGACCCAGACCTACTACCGGTTGTTGAACGAAAACGTCAAGACCGCACTGGGTGGCTTGCACTCGGCCAAAGTCGTGCTGTACAGCGTTGATTTTGCCGAGATCGAGGCCCTTCAACACCAGGGCAACTGGGATGAAACCGCGCGCATCTTGTCGGCTGCTGCCCAGGCGGTTGAATCTGCCGGAGCCGAGGTGCTGCTGATAGGCACCAACACCATGCACAAGGTCGCCCCACAAATCGAAGCCGCCATTAGCATTCCTCTACTGCACATCGCCGATGCCACGGCTCAGGTACTGTTGGATGCAGGCATCGACCGCATTGGCCTGCTTGGCACCCGCTTTACCATGGAGCAGGCGTTTTACCGGGAACGACTGGAAGCCAAAGGCATAGAGGTGCTGACACCCAAGGCAACGCAACGCGACCGCATTCATCAGATCATCTACGAAGAACTGTGTCAGGGCGTCATCAGCGAGCGTTCCCGGGCCGAGTATCTGGCGGTTGTGGACGATCTGGCAGCGCATGGAGCCCAGGGTGTGATACTCGGCTGTACCGAGATCGGCCTGCTGATCCAGCAAGCCCACACACCGGTGCCGCTGTACGATACCACGCGCATCCACGCCGGGCAGGCGGTGGCGTACGCGCTCGGCTAATGCCTCATGAGGCCAGGGTTACCTGGTCTCTACCCGTGTGTTTCGACTGATACAGGGCTTTATCGGCCTCATCCAGCAGGGTTGAGATGCTGGCATCATCGGTCACCGTGCCCGATGCCACCCCAATGCTCAGGGTGACATGGCCGACCTCACTGGCCGGGTGGGGAATGGCGCGGGCGCGAATGTTGCGCAGAATACGCCGGGCGACCTGGGTGGCAGACTGCAGGTCGGCATCGACCATCAGAATCAGGAACTCCTCACCACCAATACGCAGCGGATACGCCTCTTCAGAACGAAACCCGGATCGAATAACGTCGGCGATAGTGCGCAGGCACTCATCGCCCTGCAAATGACCCAGACTGTCGTTGTAGGGCTTGAACCAGTCGATATCGATCATCAGCGCAGAAATGACCCGGTTTTGACCATTCAGCGTGAGTAACCGCCTTAAGCGGTCTAGCGCTCGCCGGTTGCCCATTCGCGTCAGCGCATCGGTTTCGGCCTCTACCAGGGCCTGCTGATACTCGTGTTGAAGAATCGTGGTGGTGTGCTTAGCCCGGGTGATGTCGACGCCCACACCGAGAATGCCCACGTTCGGGATCACCGTTTCCGACATCAGAATCCAGCGGCCATCTACGGTATCGATCTCAAACTGGCGGTGAGGAACGCTTCTGCGCCGTTGCTCGGCGCGGGCCAGCCAGTCTTCAATGTCGTCTGTCTCGATCAGCAGGCCCTTGTTCGAACGGTGGTTCTCCCGAATCAGGTCGCGCCAGTGCGGGAGTGAACCAGGGGGCAGGGCGGTCAGTTCGTAAAAGATGGTGTTGGCGTAAACCAGGGTATCGGCCTCGTTATAGAGGCACACCATGGTGCCACTGCCTTCAAACAACTGCTTTAGCGTGGGGAGCAGAGCGGCGATTGACGTTGAGGCGTTGTCGGACTTCATGTCGATCTGCTGTACCTTTGGTGTCTAATGTAAGCGTTGGTGGCTTGAACAAAAACCGTATCATTGACTGAAGGATAGCCCCCTGGAGGCGGACTGGCTAACCCGAGGGGGTGGAAAGGTCTGCCTGGGGGCGATTCTACGGTGTTTGGAAGGCTGCTGATTCCTGATGACCGGTTCGCTTTTTACGAGGTTTGGCATGGCTGGAGAGTCTGGATTGGATTATTCTAAGCCTAATGACTTGTGGGAGTAGGGATGTGCATAGCAGTGTGAAAGCGGTTTTGGTCTGGCTGGTACTGATTGGGGCTGGCAGCATGGCCCTGGCGGAAGATATTCAGCCTAGGATTATAGGTGGCGATCCTGTAGCCGATGGGAGCTACCCATTTTTTACTGCATTGATGAAAGGGTATTCATGGTCTGGTAACCCCTCAGGTGAGCACTGGAATCCCGTGTGTGGTGCGTCATATATTGGTAATGGTCTGGTTTTGACAGCAGCTCATTGTGTTGACGACATTACTAACTCAACGGATTTCGCAGTGTTGATCGGAAATAATTCAGATGACATGAAATACGAATACTGCAAGCTGCAATTTGCTGGTAGCGTCTTGTGTGCGACATCAAATGATTTGGATATGGCTCCTCAAGGCTTCGATGATGAACACTTTACGGGCTTTCTTGCCTATGATGCCAACAATGAAATTCAGTTGGCATCACCTCGAAGCAAGATATACATTCATCCCGCCTATGTTTCAGGATCTTTCAATAATGATGTAGCACTTATCTATATTGCTGCTGACACCAGCGATACATATACAGGCATAGAGATAACAAATACGGCTGGTGACTGGAATTCAAACATAGGCTCATTAGTGCGGGTAATTGGCCATGGCAATACAGATACTTTGCAGAATGCCAACGATCAGCAAGTTGAAACCATTCCCAGTGCCGAGTTATTACAGGTTGATGTTCCAGCTAAACTCGATTCTGCATGTGATGACTATGGTTCTAGTTACGTTGATAGCACAATGTTGTGTGCTGGTGAACCGAATGAATTTTCGCCGATAGATGGCAAAGACTCATGTCAGGGTGACAGCGGTGGTCCACTCTTTATTGATGGTGGTCCTCAGGTAGGGATTGTCAGTTGGGGCGCCGCGTGTGCCTCTGCCAATGGTGTCTATACCGATGTGGCGGCCATGCGCCCCTGGATCAACGCGGCGGCACGAAACATCCTGGACGATTTTAACTTCCCGTTGTCAGTCAATTTTGGTTCGGCATCGGAAACCTTGTCTTCATCAAGAAGCTGGACCTTTAGCAATACCTCGGGCGGGTCGATCGATCTCAGTAATTTCAATTTTTCTCAGTTGCCTAACGGACTGGATATGATCGGCAACGGCTGTTCGGGTACTTTGGCTGATGGGGCCAGCTGCACCGTTCAATTCGAAGCCAATATGTCCGATGTGGGTACCTATAGACGGCCTTTTCAATTTCAAGCCAATAGCGAACCGTTAGAAGTAACGCTGCTGGCCTCTGTGTCGAAGGCCAGTGGTGGCAACCGCTTCTCAGGCGGAGGCGGCGCCTTCTCTCCCTGGTGGCTGTTGCTTGCAGCACCTCTGCTGGGGTTTCGCAGAACCCGAAAAGGCCCTTTGGCCTTGGTTCTGCTCTCAACGCTTGGCCTCGTTGCCTGTTCCTCCAATCCGTTTGCGTCCGAGCCCCCGGAAGTGGTCTTTAACCCGGCCATTACCGCAGAAGGCCTAGAGTTCTCGGTGATGTCGAACGGCTGCACGCAGGAAAACCACTTGCTGTTGAGAGTGAAGGGCGATGACGTGGAAGTGGTGCGAACCCAGCCGGATATGTGCCGGGCAGCACCGCAGTTGAAACGCTTTGTGATGCCATTGCCTGAGCAGGAGTCTGTCTGGCAGTTGGAAAACCCGGTTCGGTACTCAAACCGGGTAAGTCGGGAAGGTTAGCAACGTAAGTTTAGGAGTGCGCTGATTTGACGAGCGGGGGCTGCCTGGGGTGTTCCTGTAGGGTAGTCCGCAGCAAGGAAGCTGCGGTCTAGGCTCCATGGATGGATTTACGCCGACCCTACAGGAACATCCCAGGTAGCCGGCGCGGACCACAGGCGCCTGGAGCCAATCCGAACTCCGAAACTAAAGTTAGCAAGGCTCCCACTTAGCCGAGCCGCTGATCATTGATTCCGGAATTACAAAGCCAGGTGCCTGAACTCGGGGGATTCCTCGCTGTAACGCCAGTACTGCTCGAACACATCGAGTTGCTGGCGCACGGTGGCCCGGTCGTCGTAATGGACAAAGCCGATGTAGCCGGTGTCTGAATTTCGGTACACCAGACCGCTGCGATCGCTGAGCACAAAGGTGCCTTTCATGGGTTCGGTGTCGAGAATCTCAGGCTTGATCACCCGGATTTCGATGCGCGATAGCCGTTTTATCAAGTCGAGCCAGGCATGCCGTCCTTTCACCACCGGATCGGTCTCGGTAACCAGAATGCGCACCTTGCTGCGCCGGTTACGTATGGCAAACTGGCGCACCGCGTCGGTGACGGCATCGCTGCCTAGCCAGTCGCGGTCGAGATCGGTGCTCAGTACGGTCAATTCACGCCCGGTCTGATTGATCAGCTCGACACTGTGTTCGATGAAGTCGTCCAGGCTGTTCAGGCGAATGACGCCGGTATCACTGCGCTCGGTCATGGTTGGCCCCCCGCTTGGTAAACGATGGTTATTTTCGCATCGATACTTCGTTCAGTGAGTCCCGTATCGACAGAAAGCTGTGGTAGCGTCTGGGTAATAGTTTACCGGATTCCACTGCGGCCCGTACCGCGCAACCCGGTTCGGTTTCGTGCGCGCAGTCACGGAATTTGCATCGTCCGGCTGCGTCGTCAAGCTCCGGAAAGCCCTGGAACAGGCTGTCGGTTTCAACGTGCCAGAGCCCGAACTCGCGAATGCCTGGACTGTCGATCAGATTGCCTGCGCCGGGAATGTGGTACAGCGCCGCCGTTGTGGTGGTGTGCTTACCCTTGCCGGTGGCTTCGGAGATGGCGCCCACGCGAATGACTTCATCGGGCAGCAGGGCGGCGATGATGGACGATTTGCCCACACCGGACTGACCCACGAAAACCGAGTTGCCTTCGGCCACCAGGGCGCGAATGGCCTGCATGCCTTCTTCGGTCTGGGCGGAGACGGCGTGGGTCTCATAGCCGAGGTCGCGGTATTCTTCCATTTCCCGCACCATGTCTGGTGCCTGATCGAGCTGGTCGGATTTGTTCAGCAGTATTATAGGGTGTATCTCATCGTGAGCCGCGGCGACCAGGTAGCGGTCGATCAGGTTGGCCGGGGTACGCGGCGTGGGTGCGGCGACGATGATAATGCGGTCGATGTTGGAGGCGACCGGCCGCAGCTGGCCGCGTGAATCGGGTCGGCTAAGCAGGGTGCGGCGTTCTTCGGTGGCGACGATTACGCCGCCTTCCTGCGGGTCTGGCTGCCAGATTACCTGATCGCCGGTCACCAGAGGGGGCAGGTTGCTGCGTTTGTGGCAGCGTACTGTGGTGCCATCTTCGGCTTCCACCTCGGTGGTTATGCCGTAGTGCGCGATTATGAGCCCGCGCCGAGCTTCGCCCAGTTCACCGCCTTCCAGTTGGGATTCGATTTTGTCGGCCTTTTTCTGGGCACGAGCCAGTCGTTCGTCCTGTACTTTCTGTATTCGGTGCTGTTGCTGACGGGTCAGCTTGCGTTTACTCATAAATCGACGGTGCTTCTCTGTGGTTAATCAAGATGTGGAGTTCAAATAGTCTTTATCGGCTTGAACCCGCACCGGGTGCCAGGGATACTCCTGCAGGGGCGCCGTGAATACATCCATGTAGGCTTAGCTTCGGCATCCATGCCTCAGATACCCCTGCAGGAGCACCCCAGGCACCCGGCGCTAGCTCTTAGCAAACGTAGAGCTTTCAGTTAAGTTACACTTTAGCCACATTCTACTCCCTAAACCCCTCCCCGGGGGCACAAAAGGCTATTTGAGATGGATAAAAAATCGAACCTGATTTGGGTTGACCTGGAAATGACCGGTCTGAACCCGGATACCGACCGCATTATCGAGATCGCTACCGTCGTGACCGATAAAGACCTGAATGTCATCGCCGAAGGCCCGAACCTGGTGGTTCACCAGAGCGATGAAGCGCTCAATGCGATGGACGAGTGGTGCACGACACACCACGGCGAATCCGGCCTGACGCAGCGGGTGAAAGACAGCACGCTGTCCGATGCGATGGCCGAAGCGGAAACCCTGGCGTTTCTGAAAGAGTGGGTGGAGCCGGGTGCGTCGCCGCTGTGCGGTAACTCAATCTGGCAGGACCGGCGGTTTCTGATGCGATACATGCCGCATCTCGATGCGTTTTGCCACTACCGTAATATCGATGTCTCCACCCTTAAGGAGCTGGCCCGCCGCTGGCGCCCCGAGGTGTTGGATGGCTTTCACAAGAAGGGTAGCCACCGGGCGCTGGATGATATTCTGGAGTCCATCGGTGAATTGAAGCACTACCGTGAGCATTTCATTCGGTTGGATTGACCGGTCCGAACAACGCCTGTTGTTTATGTGTGGTCCGGGCCCCATGTCTGCCCTTCAGGGGTAGTTATGGGCAGGGGATGGATACAAGGCGTTATGAATAAAGTCACCATCATTGGAAATGGCGGTGCCGGGAAGTCGACCCTGGCCCTGGCGCTTGGCAGGCGCACTGGCTTGCCCGTCCATCATCTGAACCAGGTGATCTGGCAGCCCGATTGGCAGGCGGTTTCTGAAGAGGCTTTTCAGCAAGCTCACGATGATCTGGTTGCCAGGGAGTCCTGGATCATCGAGGGGGTTGGCTATGACTCAACCATAGCCGACCGGTTTGCACGCTCAGATGCCATTGTTTACCTCGATTTTCCAATCGCCGTGCATTTTTGGTGGGCCATCAAACGCGGTGTGAAATCGGTGTTTGTGACGCCAGCCGGGTGGGCAGAGGGTTGTCAGCCGCTGGCAAAACTGATCCCTATGCTCAGGATTATTTGGCATATTCACCGCACGACCCGCCCTTATTTACGCTCGTTACTGGCCAGACAGAAGCGCGGTGTATCAGTACATCACTTGCGAAGCCCCCGCGAATTGAAGCGGTTCTATGAGTTTTATTGCGAGGGGCGTTCCGGGTAAACCCTGGTATTCCTGTTATTCCACTACCGTAGCCAGTACCCCGCCTCTCTTCCTGTGTTCCTCAAATCTCTGAAAAATAATCCTGCAGATTGTTCTTTTTGCCGGCCGTCTGGCCTGTGACTCCCTAGGTGGAAAACCTTAAGAACCAGCCTGGGATTCCTCTGATCCAATGCAATTCGCCTGTTTATTGGTCTAAATTGGTATTATTTTTAGAGCGAAACCGTTTTGTTTCGTGGTTGATGGCGTAAATATTTATTTTTATTGGCCTAAAGTGTGAATTGTCTAACAAAATCCGATGGTTTATTTTTCGAGCCACCCCGGTTAGTGGCTATATTTTAACCATCCAATCTCCAAAGGTATTAGATTGGTTATATTTGAATTAAACGAGCCGAGATCACTTGGCCAACCGAAAAATAACAAAAGGAAGGTTCATATTATGAAGCATCAACGAGTCTTACTGGGCTTGAGCACGGCCCTATTGAGCACCGGTCTGATGGCTGCGCCTGCACAACCCAACCTTAGCTGGTTGCCAGCCAGCCTCGACGATGGCAGCAACACCAACATTACCTGGAATGTCTGGTGGGGTGAAAACGGTTCTTCCTGGACACTGTCTGATAACGGCAATCCAATTTGCCAGAGCAGTCTTACCCGCAATGACCCGAACCCGCAGAACGCCAGCTGTACTGTAGACCTGGCCGCCGGCAGTCACGAGCTGGTGGTGGAGTTGTGCAATGACAGCGGGTGCACCGCCAGTGGCGCGACGACGGTTACCGTTGCCGGCAGCGGCGATGACGATGATGATTCTGGCGGCTGGGACCCGGCCGACCTCGACATGACTGGCTGGCCACACCCGCTGAAGCAAAACAACCAACCCTATGACACCCAGGCAAGTGGCAAGCAGGTGGGCGCCTATTTTGTTGAATGGGGCATTTACGGTCGTGATTTTCAGCCAGCGGACATTCCGGCTGAAAACATTACGCATCTCTATTATGGCTTTATCCCGATTTGCGGGCCGAACCAGTCGCTGGCCGACGCCAACCCGAGTGGATACAGTGCGCTGCAGAGCCAGTGCAGCGGCAAGCAGGATTACGAAGTGGTGGTGCACGACAAGTTTGCCGCGCTGGAAAAATCCTATCCGAATGACCGCTGGGACCAGCCGGTTCGCGGTACCTTTGCTCAGCTGTATCGACTGAAACAGGCGCACCCCGATATCACCATCCTGCCCTCCGTTGGTGGCTGGACGCTGTCAGATCCGCTTTATGACATTGGAACAGACCCGGCCGCACGAGCCATCTTTATTGAGTCGATGATCGGCTTCATTCGCCAGTATGACTTCTTTGATGGCATCGACATCGACTGGGAATTTCCAGGTGGCGGTGGCGCCAACCCCGCCCTTGGCAGCGCTGCAGACGGCCAGGGTTTCGTGATCCTGATGCAGGAATTGCGCGTTGCACTGGATGAGCTGGAAGCCGAAACGGGCCGTCAATATCAACTGACCGCAGCCATGAGCGGTGGTGTTGAGAAATTACAGGCTATCGGCGACGGCTGGGCAGATGCCGCCCAGGTGATGGATCACATCAACCTGATGACCTACGACTACTACGGCGCCTGGAATAACGTGCTGGGCCACCAGACCGGCCTGTACGCGGCACCCGATGCCGCCATGCAAGGCTTCAGCGCCCACGAAGCCGTGCAGTACATGCTCAGTGAAAATGTGCCGCCGCAGAAGCTGAGCCTGGGGGTTGCCATGTACGGTCGTGGCTGGAAAGGCGTCAGCGGTGGCCAGCCCGATTACCCCTTCACAGGCACCGGTGGCGGAGCCATTGAAGGCAGCTGGGAAGCGGGCATTCAGGATTACAAGGAGATTGAAGCCGAGGTGATGGGCGGCCCATCTGGGTCCGGTATCAACGGCTATCAGGTCTTCTGGGATGACATTGCCCAGAGTAGTTATGCCTGGAACTATGCCGACGGAAAATTGCTGACCTTCGATACCCAGCGCTCCATCGACGCCAAGGGCAGCTACGTCCTGCAAAACAACCTGGGTGGCCTCTTTGCCTGGGAAATCGATGCGGACAACGGCCACCTGCTGAATTCGATGAATTCAGGGCTGGGGCATCCTCGCCAGTAACGCCTTGCACGTTTCCAGAAGCCCTCTCTGCCATGGCGAGGGCTTCCACCCCTTTTCACCAAACAACGGCAAATGGATCACTCATGAAAACTCACACTACCCTGAGCGCGTTGCTGGGCGGCCTGGTGCTGGCTGGCTCGGCAGCGGCTTACGACTGCAGCGGCCTGCCCGACTGGGATGCCACCACGGCCTTCAGTGGCGGAGACCAGGTGCACTACGATGACATCGCCTATGAAGCCAACTGGTGGACGCAAAACCAGAACCCGGCCGACCACAGCGATCAGTACCAGGAATGGACGGCGCTGGGCAGCTGTGAAACCACCGGCCAGAATCAGCCACCCAGCGTCAGCCTGACGAGCCCTACAGCCGGTGACGATATTCAGCCTGGCGATACCGTCAGTCTCTCCGCAGAGGCGAGCGACAGTGACGGTGTTGTCACCGGCGTGGCGTTCTTTGTCGACGGGACCCCTATCGGTATTGATGACAGTGACCCTTATCGATTCGACTGGGTAGCCGAAGCGGGCACCGTTAGTGTTTTTGCCCGTGCTACCGACGATGCCGGGGCCACGACCGACAGCACAGTGATCAGGCTCAGCATCGGTGAAGACCCGATAGCCCGTGGTTGCCGGCCTGAAGGGCTGTACCAGACGGCGGGCGTCGAAGTGCCTTATTGTACGGTCTATGATGACAACGGCCGCGAAGCGTTGGGCGACACTCACCAGCGTCGGATAATCGGTTACTTCACCGCCTGGCGCACGGGCAAGAACGGCCAGCCAGCCTACCTTGCCAATGACATTCCCTGGCAGAAGCTCACCCACATCAATTACGCCTTCGCACACATCAACGACCAGAATGAACTGTCGGTTGGCGACACCAGCGACCCGAACAACCCGGCCACCGGCCTGACCTGGCCCAATGTTTCGGGCGCGGAGATGGATCCGAGCCTGGACTACCAGGGTCATTTCAACCTGTTGAACCAATACAAGGCGCAGTACCCGCACGTTAAAACGCTGATCTCGGTCGGCGGCTGGGCCGAAACCGGTGGGTATTTCGACAGCACCGGTCAGCGCGTCGACAACGGCGGTTTCTACACCATGACCACTAACGCCGACGGCAGTGTTAACTACGCAGGCATTGAAACCTTCGCCAACTCAGCGGTCGATTTTATCCGCAGCTATGGATTCGACGGTGTCGACATCGATTACGAATACCCAACCTCCATGACCGGTGCCGGCAACCCGCTGGATTTCGCCTACGCCGATAGCCTGCGTGGTGATTTATGGCGCTCCTATCAGGTGCTGATGAAAACGTTGCGGGAAAAACTGGACCAGGCCAGCGCCGAAGACGGCCAGCATTACCTGCTGACCATTGCCGCCCCCAGCTCCGGCTACCTGCTGCGCGGTATGGAGGACTTCGATGTCACCCCCTATCTCGACTACGTCAACATCATGACCTACGACCTGCACGGTGCCTGGAACGAGTACGTTGGCCACAATGCAGCGCTGTACGACACCGGTGAAGACGCTGAACTTGCCGCCGCCAACGTTTATGGAACCGCACAATATGGGGGTATTGGCTACCTCAATACCGACTGGGCAGTGGCGTATTTCCGGGGTGCCATGAGTGCCGGGCGTATCAACATTGGCGTTCCTTATTACACCCGGGGGTTTCAGAACGTTCAGGGCGGCACCAATGGCCTCTGGGGCACGGCCGAACTGCCTGACCAGACTGGCTGCCCGACCGGTACGGGCGTCAATAGCCCCTGCGGTTATGGCGCGACCGGCATCGATAACCTCTGGCACGACAAAGACGAACAGGGCAACGAACTGGGGGCCGGCTCCAACCCCATGTGGCACGCCAAAAACCTGGAAGCAGGCATCGTTGGCCGTTACGTCATTGATTACGGGTTTGATCCGCAGATGAACCTGAGCGGCACTTATGAGCGCCACTACGATAGCCTGGCCGAAGCCCCCTGGTTATGGAATCCGCAGACCCGGGTCTTCCTCAGTACCGAAGACGACCAGTCGATGAATGCCAAGGTGCAGTACGTTATCGATCAGGGCATTGGCGGTATCATGTTCTGGGAACTTGCGGGCGACTACGGCTGGCACCCGCAGCGGGGCGACAACGGCGAGTACTACATGGGTACGACCCTGACGGACATCGCCTACAACGCCTTCGCCGGTGCTGAAGGCTACGACACCGTACAGGCCGATAACCTGGCACCCCCGAGCGAGGCCATCAACGTTACCGTTGAGATCAGCGGTTTTAAAGTGGGCGATAACAACTACCCGATCAACCCGACGCTGACGCTGACCAATCACACCGACGTCGAAATACCGGGCGGCACCGACGTCAGCTTCAACATGCCGACGGCGACTTCAAGCACCATTTCCGACCAGAGTGGTGCCGGTCTGACGGTACTTGAGGATGGCAGTAACGCAGCGGGCAATAACATCGGCGGGTTGGACGCAACCTTCCACCGTGTCGGCTTCAGCTTGCCGGCCTGGCAAGCGCTGGCCCCGGGTGAATCCGTCGACATTACGCTGAACTACTACCTGCCGGTGGCCGGGCCCGCAGGGTACCGCTTGCACCTCGGTGACAACGAATACGGCCTGGCGCAAGAGCACCCGCACTTGCCGGTCGTTACACCCGCTTCGGATTAGCGGGCCAAGCTTTCTACGCCTCTGTCCAGGCAGGGATGTCCATCCCTGTCTGGCCCTTCCAGAATCAATGAAAGTCGTCGATACTGTTGTCGTTTGTGGACGCGCTCATTGCACTGGTGATGAGGGATGATTTAAAAGAAGCCAGGGAAACATAGAGCTTATGCAAGGTCTTGTTTATCGTCAGCTAGACCCTGGCGCTCCGTCAGATGTCGCAGAGGTGGCACGCCTGCATTGTGCTGCGCCATTGGAATGGGACGCCGGTCATCGGTATTCGAAGCAGATGCTGCAAAAAGTCGAAAGCCGACTGAACGGCAGCGATGGCAGCATCAGCTTTGTCGGATTGGTCTGTAACGGGGCCGACGACATCGTTGCCTTTCACTGGGTTCAGGCCAAACCCGGGGAAGACCGGCCGCACGCTCACGCAGTCGGCCTTTGGGTTCACCCTGAACACCGCAAACAGGGTGTAGCCTCTAAGCTTAAAAAACTGGGCGAAGACTGGTGTCAGGCACAGGGCATCACCGAGCTTAGAACCAATGTATTTACAGCCAATCAAACCATGATTGAGCTCAATCAAAGACTGGGCTACGAGGTTGTAATGGTTAGCATGGTTAAAACACTGGGCGAGACGGCGGATGCCCCGACCTGACTATCCCTTCGCCACTCTGGCTAGTGAAAACCGTCAAATACGACTAGAATCGCCGTCCATCGATTAACCAACCCGGTATTATCCCATGGGCAGAGCCTACCAGAACCGCAAAGAATCCATGGCTAAGACGTCGGACATGAAAGCCAAAGTCTACAGCCGTTACAGTCGTGAAATTTACATGTGTGCCAAATCCGGCGGCACCGAGCCCACCGGTAACCTGGCACTCGCGTCTCTGCTGGAGCGGGCCAAGAAGGACCAGGTGCCAGCACACGTAATCGACAAGGCCATAACCAAAGCCGCCGGTGGCGGTGGTGAAGACTTCGCAGTGGCCCGGTACGAGGGTTTCGGCCCGGGTAACACCATGATCATCGTCGACTGCCTGACCGATAACCCGAACCGCACTTATGGCGATGTACGCACCTGTTTCAACAAGGTAAAAGCCAAGCTGGGTGCCTCGGGCGCCGTCAGCCATTTGTTCGACCACGATGCCATCTTCAGCTTCTCCGGACCCGACGAGGATGCCGTACTGGAAGCTCTGGCCGATGCGGATGTCGATGTCTCTGACATTGAAGCCGAAGATGGCGTGATCACGGTATTCGCCCCCCACACCGAATACGCCAAAACCCGAGATGCGCTAAAGAGTGCGTTCGACGGCATCGAATTCGAGGTCGATGAAGTCCAGTTCGTGCCGCAGATGACCACCGCGATCGAAGGGGCCGACATCGAGCAATTTGAAAAAATGCTGGATATGCTGAACTTTCTGGACGATGTGCAGCACGTGTTTCACAACGCAGAATATTGACAGACCCCTCAATTTTCGGGAGTGTCCTGTCACTCTCTCTTACTAACAGGACACTCACGCCATCATGACCTCTGTAATAATCGGCCCTTTCAGTTTGCCCATTGGTTATATCATGCTGATGCTGGCGTTTGGCATCGCGATTCTGGTCGGCAGCCTGGTGGGTCGGCGTACCCGCAGTTCGGTGATCTCGAAGCTGGGCGATATTTTCCTGGTCACGGTCGTTGTGGCGCGCCTGGGCTTTATCATCCGTTATTTCGAATTCTACCGGGACGACTGGCTGGGCATGGTCGACATTCGCGATGGCGGATTTGACCCCTGGTTTGGTCTGGCTGGTACGGTGCTGATGGCCCTGTTCTGGTATTGGCGCCATGCTGATGTGCGTAAGCCTCTGGCCATTGCCGTCAGCGCCGGCGTGGTTGCCTGGCTCGGCATCTGGAGTGGCGTGCAGATGGTGGGTTACCCCAATGTCGATGTGCCGGAGCTCGAACTGGTGGACCTGCAAGGCGAGCCGCATAACCTGGCGGTTGTGGGTGCCGGCGGACCGAGAGTGGTTAATCTCTGGGCCACCTGGTGCGGCCCCTGTGTCCGGGAGATGCCGGTGCTGGAGGCTGCTCAGCAGGAGTACCCTGACATCACCTTCATCTTCGTCAACCAGGCCGAGAGCCCAGCCCGGGGGCTGGAGTTTTTGAGAGAGCAGGGCCTGAACCTGCGCCACAGCTATTACGACTTGCGAGCCGAATTGCCGGCAATCATTCAAAGTCGGGGCCTGCCAACCACACTGTTTTACGATGCCGACGGCACCCTGCAAGACACCCACGCCGGAGAACTCTCCCGCGCGACCCTGGCCCAGGGGTTAGCTAAGATTCTGCCGGATAATTAACTCAAGTTTCGGAGTTCGCGGGTGACTTTATGGCCAGTCGCCCGCACCGGCCACCAGGTAGGGCTATCGAGGGTCGGCGTAAACCCATCCATGGGGCCTGGACCGCAGCATCCTTGCTGCGGACCACCCTCGATAGCCCTACCTGGCATCCGGTGCTAACCCTTAGCCTGCGAACTCTGCAATTTGAGTAATCATGTGCCTGCTTGAGTCCGAAAGCCTTTTGGTGTGCTGCCCGTCAGTCGTTTGAAGAACCTGGAAAAATACGCCGGGTCAGAAAAGCCAAGTTCATCGGCAATCTGGTTGATGGTTAGGGCGCTGTAAACCAGCCTCCGTTTGGCTTCCAGAATCTGGCGTTCGTGAATCAGCGCCAGGGCGGGTTTGTTGACTGCCTGACGACAGACAGCGTTCAGGTGGTTGGCCGTAATGCCTATGTCGTTTGCGTAGTCGGCCACGCCTCGCGGTTCCCTGAAATGTGCTTCAATCAGGTCGGTGAAACGGCCGAAATGGTCCTGGGTTGCCGGGGTGTCGTGTGTGTCTTGGGGTCGGGCCTGGCGCAGCAACCAGACGAACAGGCTGCTGAGCAGCGATTCCAGCAACACCTGTCGGCCCAGGCCATCACGCTGGTATTCCTGATTGATGATCTCTAACAAGCGCTCAATGTCGCTGCGCCGCTGCGAAACCGAGATGCGGTGGCGTACGAACTCGCTGAAAAAGGCATGCAGTTCCGGTAGCGACTGCGCCAGTCTATGCACCAGCGGGTGCGCCAGGGTCAGCACATAGCCAGCGGCCTTGGGCCCGAAAGCAAAGCCATGAATCGACATTTCGGGAACGATCACCAGGCTGCCTGCTTCCAGGTGATATTGCTGGGCATCCTGTTGCAGCACCGCATCACCCGCATTCAGATACAACAGCTGGTACAGCCCCCGGTGCCGGTGCGGTTTGATCACCCAGTCGTGCAGGCGGCTGCGGTCTGCAATCGCTTCGCAATGCAGCAGATCCGGTGTCAGCCAGGCGGTTTGTTCGCCATAGAGCTTGAATACGGGAATGGGCTTCGCTTCGGCCATGAGCGTTGGCTTCCGGTAAATTGATGGTTAATTGTGCCGCTATCCATCAAAAGTACAAGAAAAACCCGGTTTTGTTCCTTCTTTTGCCTCCTGTATCGACTAAAAATACCAGCATAAGAAATGGCAGCCCCTCAAATAACCGGGCTGCAGTGCCCGCATGCCTGCTATGCATCTCACCGACAGGAGTACAGAACATGAAGACCCAAGTCGCGATTATTGGCGCTGGCCCCTCGGGCCTGTTGCTCGGCCAGTTGCTGCACCGCAAGGGCATCGACAACGTGATCATCGAGCAACGCAGTGAAGACTACGTGCTGGGCCGTATTCGCGCTGGCGTACTTGAGCAGGGCATGGTCGATTTGCTGCGCGAAGCCGGCGTTGATGAGCGGATGGATCTCGAAGGCCAGGTGCATGAGGGCTTTCACCTGTCGTTCGACAACCGCCTGGCCCGGGTTGATCTGAAAAAATATTCCGGCGGTAAAACCGTGATGGTGTACGGCCAGACCGAAGTCACCAAAGACCTGATGGATGCGCGCAAAGAAGCGGGTGTCCAGTCTGTTTATGAAGCCGAAGACGTTGCTCTTCATGGCATCGATACCGATACGCCCACGGTCACTTTCGTCAAAAACGGTGAGAAAGTCACCCTCGAATGCGACTACATAGCCGGGTGCGATGGCTACCATGGGGTATCCCGCAAAACCGCGCCGAAAGATGTGTTGAAAACGCACGAGCGTATTTATCCGTTCGGCTGGCTGGGTGTGTTGTCCGATACACCGCCGGTCGATGAAGAACTGATTTACGCCAACCACGAACGTGGTTTCGCTCTCTGCTCCATGCGCTCCAGCACCCGCAGCCGCTATTACATTCAGGTAGAGCTGGATGAAAAAGTGGAAGACTGGTCTGACGAACGGTTCTGGGAAGAACTAAAACGTCGCCTGCCCGAAGATGTAGCTGCCCGTTTGGTTACCGGCCCATCCATCGAAAAAAGCATCGCACCACTGCGCAGTTTTGTGGCCGAGCCGATGAAATTCGGTCGCATGTTCCTGGTCGGCGATGCGGCGCACATTGTGCCGCCCACAGGCGCCAAAGGGCTGAACCTCGCCGCCAGCGATGTGTATACCCTGTACCATGCCATGATTGCCGCCTATCACGACGGCAAGCCAGAGCTGCTGGATAAATATTCCGACATCGCCCTGCGCCGCATCTGGAAAGCCGAGCGTTTCTCCTGGTGGATGACGTCGATGATGCACAAGTTTGACGAGAACACGTTCAATCAGAAAATGCAGTTGGCCGAGTTGGATTACTTCACCGGGTCGGAAGCAGGGCTGACGGTGATTGCGGAGAATTACGTGGGTTTGCCGTACGAGAAGGTTGAATAAAAGATGAGGTAACCTGCTCACTTAGCAAATGGCGGTCGGTGGCGTGTGAGTGGGCGTCGGTCCGCATGGACGCGGGCCGCCGAGCTTACATGGACGTACTTGCAGCGTCCCACTCACACGCCACCGGCCGTCGTTTGCGAACAAAAGCCACTAAATCCAATTCAACGGGCAGTAAAGGCAACCTCCCAGTCACCCTGACTCTTTGTCCACCATCTCTTCCCCGCAAAACCGACAAAATTCCGCATCGGCTTCGTGGCCGGTTTTTCCGCAGCCCGGGCAACTGCGATTGTCGCGTTGGACGCGCAGTTGCGAGGCGAGTTCTGCTGTGTAGATACCTGTGGGAACGGCGATGATGGCGTAGCCGGTAATCATAACGGCAGTAGATAGAAATTGGCCGATCGGGGTGACTGGGGTTATGTCGCCATAGCCAACGGTGGTGAGGGTTACAATCGCCCAGTAGATGCTTTTGGGAATGGAGGTAAACCCGGCCTCCGGCCCTTCGATCAGGTACATGAACGCACCGAACACAACGACCATGGTGACAACACTGTAGAGAAACACCAGTATCTTGCGTTTCCCTGCCCGTAAGGCTTGCACCAGCATTTCAGCTTCGCTGACGTAATGAATCAGTTTGAGCACCCTGAACACTCGCAGTATTCGCAGAATGCGAATCACCAGCAAAGTATTGGCGCCGGGTATCAGCAAGCTCAGATAGGTTGGAATGATCGACAGCAAATCGACGATGCCGTAGAAGCTGGTCGCGTATTTCATCGGGTGGCGCACGCTGACCAGTCGCAGCCCGTACTCGATCGTAAACAACAGCGTGAAAACCCACTCGACACCGATGAGCAGGGGCCGGTAATGGACTACCACGGCACTCACGGTTTCGAGCATCACTGCCACAACGCTGATGATAATCGCCAGAATCAGCACCACATCGAACAGCTTGCCAGCCTTCGATTCGGCGCCAAAGATAATGTCATTCAGCGCCAGCCGCCAGTTTGCCAGTGGCTCCGGTGGTACTTCTTCGGGTAACCGGTCCCGGGGGTCCGTGGCACGTGGAATATGGAACCGGTCGGTACGTGGGTTGGGCATTAAAACGCTTCACCCACGCTGATCGCAAACCCAAAGCTTTCCATGTCGACCAGACCAAAATCCGCGCGAATGTTAAAGCGGGAATCGGCAATGGTGGAGTAGCGAATGCCGCCACCGACGCTGGTGTGGAAACGGTCTGCGCCGAACTCGCTTAATTCACTGGCCACCTGGGCAGTATCGAGAAAACCGGTTACCGCCCAGCGCTGGGTGAGTGTCATCCGGTATTCCGATTGCAGACCGAGCAAGTGGTGATCGACCCAGAGGTTGCCATCGGCACCGCGCAAGGTGCGGGCACCGGCCGGGCGAGGCAAGCGGCTGAAAGGGGTGGTCTCGCAACCATAATCGTAGTTGGCACCGAGTGCGATGACGTCATCACCCAGGGCAATGTAGTGTCCGACATCGGTTTCTATGGTGCCGAAATTATCGTCGCTGCCAAGGAATTCGAAATACTGGCGGCCGGTGAAGCTCGCCTGTGAACCTGCGGTCGGCCAGTCTCTGTCGTTACGGGTATCCCAACGCGCCGTGAGCCCGAGGCCGCTGTAGAAGCCGCCTTCAAATCCGCGCTGGTTGCTGCTCAGTAGCGGGTCGCTGGCATCGTCTTCTATTGATTCATTGTCGGCGAACACAAGGCCGCCGACTCGCAGGGTGGGTGTCACCCGATAGGCCGCGCCGAACTCGGTTTCAATGGTGGTGAGGTCATAGATCTCCTCGTCATCGTCGAAACCGGTATCGTTGCCCTGCTCGTAATAGGGCGTTGGCCAGTATTTGCCGCCCAGGGTGCCATAAAGGTTCCAGTCGCCACCGGCCACGTAAAAATCGGGCCAGATGTAAGCCTGGAACTGGCCTTTGGCGGTGCCTTGCAGCAACAGTTCCAGACGGTCCTGAGGCTGGTTCAGGCTGACTTGTTCAAACTGGCGCATCACATAGGCACCGTATTGAAAGCCGGTTTCGGGGCTTGAGCCAATGGCGGGCAGCAGCACCCAGTTAGCAGGCTTCAGATTTTCAGCCTGAACCGAGCCAATAGCAGCAGTGAGGGTAAGCAGGGATAACGTTTTTATTTTCATGGCGCACTCGAGTCTGGGTAGCCGGAAACAGTCAACACTATAACCAGCCAGATCAGCGGCGAAAAGGTGAAAGCAGGAATTGGCGCTGCCTGAACCGGCTAATGTGACGCAGGTGACTGGAGAAGACCGAGTCGTTTGCCGATATACTGGTTGAACGATCACCGCAGTAGAGATGGTATGAGCTCCGTATTGCTGACAGACCTTAATATTTGTGTGCTTGGCGATGGCATCGCCAGCGGCGAAGGCGACCCCGGGCACCGGGGTTGGGCTGGCCCGCTGATCGACAGCGTTCGCGCAGGTCATGGGCCATTGAATTACTACAACCTGGGTATCGTTGGCCAGAATAGCGAGGCCGTAATTGGGCGGCTGAGTGAGCTGGAGCCACGGATGCCCCTCGGTGCTGATAACCGGCTGATTCTGGCGTTTGGGCTGATGGATGCGGTGGGGGTAGGGGGCGCAGACCCGCTGCCGGCCAAAACCTCCTGGCAGAATTTGAGCACGCTGCTGAAACAGGTGCATGGGCATTATAAGCCGCTCCTGGTGGGGCCGCCCGCGGTTTACGATCCGGCGCAAAATGCCCGGATAAAGCGCATTAATGGTGGCTTTCGTGAACTCTGCACCCGGGCCCGGGTCCCCTATGTTGACCTGTTTACCTCGCTTCAGGACGACGTCCAATACCGGCGCGAATTGAATCAGGGCGACCGCTTGCACCCGGGGTCCTTTGGTCACCGGAAAATATTCGATCTGGTCAGCAATGACCGCAGTTGGTGGTTTGGTTGAATTGCACGTTAAAAGCCCCTGTGTTTGCGGAACTTGAAGTCCGAAAAAGCCGGTTTCTGGCTTGGGTGGAACCGGTCACCGACCGGGCTGCCGTGCAGGCCCGTTTGGCTGAGTTGCGTGGCCAGTATTCCGATGCCCGGCATATCTGCTTTGCGTTTTATGTTGATGGCGACAGCGGTATGAGTGACGACGGCGAACCCTCGGGCACGGCCGGCAAACCCATCTTCAATGTGATCAGCCACAAGCGGCTGGTGAACGTGCTGGCGGTGGTGGTGCGCTATTTCGGGGGCGTCAAACTTGGGGCGGGTGGCCTGGTTCGCGCCTACGGTGGCGCGATTTCCCAGGCGTTGGACCAGGCCGAGTGGGTGCCGGTTGAAACCCAGCACCCCTGGGTGTTTGGCTGCCCATTCGCATTGGAAAGTGAACTGCGCCGGTTACTGGAGCGCTACCAACTGCTGCCCGGGGGAATCGAATACACCACCGGAGTGACGATGGAGGTGACGGTGCCCGAGAGCCAGCTCGCAAACCTTCGTCGCGATTTCTGCGCCCTGGCGCCGCACCGGAATGATCTGATTGAACACCGGTTAGGGGCATTGCCGGAGGCTAACTAGCGTCAGGTAACCCCCCTAGACCGTCCCGACTCGCCCATGCTGCTCCAGTGCCCAGCGAATATGCTCTTGAACCAGGGGGCTGGCATCCGAATAGCGACGTTGCAGAGCCCCGATAATGGCCTCGCTGGTCGGCGCATTGCCCAGGGCAACGGCCAGGTTGCGCTGCCACTGCTCAAAGCCGATGCGGCGAATGGCGGAGCCCTCGGTGTTGCTCAGTAAGGTGGCTTCGTCCCAGGTGAACAGAGTCAGCAGGCTGATGTTGTCCAGTGAGTGGCGGGGCTGAAAATCGGCTTCCCGGGTCGGTTCGCTGAAACTGTTGAACGGGCAGACGATCTGGCAATCATCACAGCCATAAATGCGGTTGCCCATCTTGCTGCGCAGTTCAACCGGGATCGGGCCGCTGTGTTCGATGGTCAGGTAACTGATGCATTTACGGGCATCCAGTACCCCGGGCTCCACAAAGGCATCGGTCGGGCAGTCGGTCAGGCAGCGATTGCAGCTGCCGCAGTGCTGGCTTTCAAAGGGGGCGTCCAGTGGCAGCGGCAGATTGGTAAACAGCTCGCCGAGAAAGAAATAGCTGCCAGCCTGCTGGTTCAGTAATAGGGTGTTTTTACCCAGCCAGCCCATGCCACTTTGCTGCGCCAACTGGCGCTCCAGAACCGGTGCGCTGTCCACAAAGGCTCTGAAACCGTGTTCTCCGACCCAGGTTTCAATGGTTTTGCCCAGTTGGGTCAGGCGCTTGCGCATCAGTTTGTGATAGTCACGGCCGAGTGCATAGCGCGAGATGTAGGCCTGGTTTGGGTCATCAAGCACAGCTTGCATGTCGCCCTCGGGCCGGTAATCCATGCGCACGGAAATGGAACGCAGTGAACCGGGGTGAAGCTCAGCCGCGTCGAAACGCTTGTCCAGATTGCGGGTCATCCACTCCATAGTGCCGTGATAGCTCGCCTCCAGCCAGGCCAGATAGCTCGCCCGGTGCGCTTTCGTATTGCCGGTGCCAATGTGGGCCGCCTGAAACCCCAGGGCGGCTGCTTCAGACTTGATCCGTTGTGTCAGATGAACCAGATCGAGGCTGGGAATGGCTTGAGTGTCAGCGGGCATGTAGCAAGGGCCAGTTTGGAAGCAGGGTGTAAAGTGTGCGGCCATCCAGGGCGTTAGACAACCCATGGGCTCCGCACCGGTGGCAGCTTGATGTTACACTTTGTGCGTTTAGGTGTGATTCGGCCAGCCGGGGAGAAGCAGAACATCGTGTTATCAATCACTGTCAGTGAAGTTGCCATGGATGCTGTAGGTCGCAGCCTGGCAAACGCAGTGCGTACCGCAAAAGGGGGCATCGTATATCTTGATGGTACCCTGGGTATGGGCAAAACCACCCTGAGCCGCGCTGTGATTCAGGCTTGTGGTTGGCCGGGTAGGGTCAAGAGCCCGACCTACACGCTGCTTGAGCCCTACGACTGCGACGGTATTACCGTGGTTCACTTCGATCTCTACCGCCTGGCAGACGCTGAAGAGCTGGAATTTATGGGCCTGCGTGACTACCTGCTGCCCGATACCCTGTGGCTGGTAGAATGGCCGGAGCGCGGGGCTGGCGTGTTGCCAGACGCCGATGTCGTGGTACATTTCAGCGATGCCGGGGCCGCTGATGGCAGCGGCGGTCGATTGCTCAGATTTGACGGGGCTACAACAGCCGGTCAGCAAATCGTCGATCAACTGAGTCAGCAACTGGCCGGACAGGCGTTGTAATGGGGTTGCGGCGAGCACGATGTACTTATTGATGGGACGGTTAATGAAACAATGGTTTGTAAGCTTCGCGGCACCTTTGCTGGTGCTTGTGGGGCTGGTCAGTGCTGCCGGCGGTGTCCGGGCCACTGAAATTGAAGACGCTCGTATCTGGCCCGCGCCGGATAATACTCGCCTGGTCTTTGACCTCAGCGGTCCGGTCGAACACCGGGTATTCGTGTTGTCCAATCCGAGCCGGGTGGTCGTTGATATCAGTGATGTGTCTCTTAATACCAACCTGGAAAGTCTGTCGCTGGAAAACAGCGGCGTGTCCCGCATCCGCAGTGCCCAGCGAGAGGGCGGAGAGTTGCGCGTGGTGCTCGACTTATCCACCCAACTGAGCCCGCGCAGCTTTGTTTTACGCCCGAACGAGCAGTACGGGCATCGCCTGGTGCTCGATCTGGAACGGCCACCGGGCCTGTCCATGGAGCCGAGCGAACGCCAGGTCAGTCGCAGTGCCGATGATCTGTCGAACCAGCAGCGCAACATCGTCGTGGCGATTGATGCCGGTCACGGCGGTGAAGACCCGGGCGCCATTGGCCCGAGCGGCACGCGGGAAAAAGACGTGGTGCTCGCCATTGCCCGGGAACTTTACGACCAACTGGACGAGCTGCGGGGTTATGAACCGGTGCTGATGCGTACCGGTGATTACTATTTATCGCTGCAACGCCGGCGCGAGCTGGCGCGCGAAAAACGCGCGGACCTCTTTATATCCATTCATGCCGACGCCTTCACCAGCCCGCAGGCCTCGGGGGCATCGGTTTTTGCGTTGTCGTCGAGTGGCGCCACTTCGGCCATGGCCGGGTATCTGGCCAACCAGGAGAATGCGGCCGATGTGATTGGCGGTGTGAACGGCATCAGCCTGGAAGACAAAGACGAGATACTGCGCTCAGTGCTGGTTGACTTGTCGATGACGGCGACACTGAGGTCGAGTCTGGATGTGGGTAGCGACATTCTGGGGCGCATGAAACAAGTGGCTCGCATGCACAAGGCCAGCGTTGAACAGGCGGGCTTTGCGGTGCTGAAATCGCCGGATGTGCCTTCTGTGCTGGTTGAAACCGGCTTTATTTCCAACCCGACCGAAGAGGCCAATCTGGGCTCGGCAAACTATCGCCGGCAACTGGCAACGGCCATTCGCCAGGGGGTGACCCAGTGGTTCGAGAGTAATCCCCCTCCGGGTACCTGGGTGGCCTGGCAAAAGCGTGAGGCAGGCACCTTGCGTCGCTATGTGGTCGTCAGTGGCGATACCCTGTCGGGCATTGCCTCGCGCAATAACACCTCGGTGAGCCGATTGCGTGAAGTGAACCAGCTGAACGGTTCTTCCATTCGCATTGGCCAGGTGATTCTGATTCCACAGGGTTAGTCTTGGAATTTCAGTTATTGGCTCTGGCTACCAACTGAGTGCCAGGTGCCGGGTGTGCCTCTTCGGGGAAGTGCGCAACATGGATGTTGCGGTCTAGGCCCCATGGACGGGTTTAGGCCGATCGAGTGTCGCACCACCCGAGAGGCACACCCGGTGACTGGCACGGACCATCTGGCAATCATGTTCAACGGAGTCCTGGAACTTGAGTAATTGAAGGTTATGGCATGCGTCGAATATTAACACTCTCTCCCCGGCTGGCGAACCAGATAGCGGCGGGGGAGGTAGTGGAACGGCCCGCTTCGGTGGTGAAAGAATTGGTCGAGAACAGCCTGGATGCTGGCGCTACCCGCGTGGATGTCGAAATCGAGCAGGGTGGCGTGAAGCTGATGCGCATCCGCGATAACGGCTCGGGTATTGTCCGGGACGACCTGGCCATGGCGCTGAATCGACACGCCACCTCGAAGATTCACAATCTCGATGAACTGGAAGCCGTCGCCTCACTGGGCTTTCGTGGCGAGGCACTGGCGAGTATTGCCTCGGTATCGCGCCTGATGCTGACGTCGAAGCCAGCCGAGCAAGCCGAAGCCTGGCAAGTGAACACGCACGGCCAGGATATGAACACCGAGATTCTCCCCGCGGCCCATACCGATGGCACAACGGTCGAAGTGCGCGATCTGTTTTTCAATACCCCGGCCCGGCGCAAGTTCATGCGCACGGAGAAAACCGAATACAACCACCTCGAAGAAGTGGTGAAGCGTCAGGCGCTGGCCCGTTTTGATGTGGGTTTCAGCCTGCGTCACAACAACCGGACCATTCACGCCTTGCGCCCGGCCACGACTCAGGCCGAGCAGGAACGCCGGGTCGCGCAACTGCTCAGCCCCGACTTTATGAACAATGCCCTGGTGATCGATGCCGAAGCGGCGGGTTTGCACCTGACTGGCTGGGTCGGTTTGCCGACGTATTCCCGGTCGATGGCCGACATGCAGTACTTCTTTGTGAACGGCCGGGTGGTGCGCGACAAGGTGATATCGCATGCGGTAAAGCAAGCTTACCGGGATGTGCTCTACCACGGTCGCCAGCCCTGTTTCGTGTTGTATTTGCAGCTCGACCCGAGCGGGGTGGATGTCAACGTACACCCAACCAAGCACGAAGTCCGCTTTCGCGATCAACGGCTGGTGCATGATTTTCTGTTTCGGCAATTGCACCGGGCGCTGGCACAGGTTCGACCCGATGCAGAAACCGATCCGTCCCGGGCGCAGTCAGCATCGCCCCAGGCGTTGCGGCCTCAGGCCACCGGCGCTATGGCGGGCGAGTTTGGCGCCCAGCAGCGTATGGACATGTCACCCCCCACCTCAGCAGCCGGCGGCGGTTATGAGCGAACCTACCCGGGAGGGGGGCAGTCGGTTTCTGTGGCCGATCAGGTCGGCTTTTACCAGGCGCTATACCCGTCGGCGGAGGGGGCAGCAGCTGAGCGCCCCGAAACCCGAGGTTGGGACCGGCCAGCCCAGCCCTTGCCCGAGGCTGACGGCGATATGCCGCCGCTTGGGTTCGCGGTTGCCCAGTTGCACGGCATCTTCATCCTGTCGCAAAGCCAGCATGGGCTGATTGTGGTGGACATGCATGCCGCTCATGAACGCATTACCTATGAACGCATGAAACGCCAGTATGATCAGCAAGGCCTGCAGGCGCAGCCGGTGCTGGTGCCTCAGAAACTCTCTGTCAGTGAGCGCGAGGCCGATGCTGCCGAAGAATTTGCGCATTTACTGGTAAACTTCGGGCTGGTGATTGAGCGCCTGGGGCCGGACGCGCTGATTGTTCGGCAGACGCCGGTGTATCTGCAGCAGGCCGATGTGGAACCATTGGTTCGGTCGGTTCTGGCCGATTTTCTCGAGCACGAAACCTCCGATGCCATTGTTGCCCGGCGCGATGAAATTCTCTCCAGCATGGCGTGCCATGGCTCGGTACGCGCCAATCGCAAGCTGACCATTCCCGAAATGAACGCCTTGCTGCGCGATATGGAACGTACCGAGCGCAGTGGTCAGTGCAACCATGGCCGCCCGACCTGGACTCAGTTGTCGCTCGACGAGCTGGACAAGCTGTTTATGAGAGGGCGTTAGGTGAGCCCGCAAGCACCGGCTGATAAGCCAACGGCGATTTTCCTGATGGGCCCAACGGCGGCGGGTAAGACCGACCTGGCGCTGTCGCTGGTGGACGCCAGACAATGCGAAATCATCAGCGTCGACTCGGCTCAGGTGTTTCGTGGCATGGACATCGGCACCGCCAAACCCGATGCGGCCACCCTGCAGCGGGCGCCCCATCACCTGATCGATATCTGTGACCCGGCCGACAGTTACAGCGCGGCCCGGTTTCGAACCGACGCCCTGGCTGCCATGAGTGACATCCAGCAGCGCGGCCGGATTCCACTTCTGACCGGTGGCACCATGCTCTACTTCAAAGCCCTGGTGGAGCCGCTGGCAGACATGCCGCCAGCCGATGAGGCGGTACGGCAGGCACTTCAGGCGCAGCTGGAAACCGAGGGTCTGGCCTCGCTGCTGCGCGAGCTGGAAACCGCCGATCCGGTTGCGTTTGCGCGCATCGACCGGCAAAACCCGCAACGTGTGACGCGGGCTCTGGAAGTGTATCGGGTCAGTGGCCGGCCGATCTCAGCCTACTGGGCTGAATCGGTGAACGACGGCAAGGGTCGTCTGGCGCACGACGCGACCGGGGCCTTCCCCTGGCATCTGATACAACTGGCGGTGATTCCCGCAGACCGGGCCGTATTGCATGAACGGATAGCCCGGCGGTTTCAACTGATGCTCGATCAGGGGTTTGAGCAGGAAGTGCGAGCGCTGATGGCGAGAGGGGATTTGCACCCGGATTTGCCCAGCATTCGGGCCGTGGGTTATCGCCAGATGTGGCACTACCTTGAAGGGCAGATCGACCACGCGACCATGATCGAAACCGGCGTTGCCGCCACCCGGCAACTGGCCAAACGACAATTGACCTGGTTGCGCAAGTGGCCTGAACTGGCCGTGCTCGACCCTGCCGGGGCCGATGGGGATCGACGCATTATTGACCAGGCGTGGCAAATCTTGCGTAAATCGGGACTTTAGTAAACGAATTGCATCCACATCAGCTTGAAATTCGCCTACAATTCCACATTATCTTGCGGATTGTGAAGTGATCTGGCGGGCCCTGGCCGGCCAAGTTGCGACAACCCAGACTTTTTGTCGACCCAAGATACGCTGACCTGCGTAGTAAGACAGTAGCATGCCCGTTTTCTTAATCGGGTAGGCGGACTATCCTGTCAGGTAGCCGTATCGATGGTGACGCTGGTGCAATCCATCAACGGCAGGCCGGGTGCCTGAATGTCCAATGACGTTCGGCACTGTCGGAATGCCCATAAACGATTACTATAATCCTTCGTTAAAAGGAGTTCGACATGTCAAAGGGGCATTCGTTACAAGACCCTTTCCTCAATGCGCTGCGGAAAGAACGTATTCCAGTTTCCATCTTTCTGGTAAATGGCATCAAGCTGCAAGGGCAGATTGAGAGCTTCGACCAGTTTGTCATCCTGCTGAAAAACACCGTGAGCCAGATGGTCTACAAACACGCCATCTCCACCGTGGTGCCAGCACGCAATGTTAAAATTCCTCATGAAAGCGAAGAAGTCACCATCGAGTGATGGCGCTGTTCTGCAGGTCAGCCCGGTCTATGATCGGGTATCGGAGAGTCTGATTGTTTTTTGAACGTGTCGAAGGCGGGGACCGGGCCGTATTGGTCCACGTCGATTTTCCCGAATCTGCCAACCGGGAAGACCCCCAGGAATTTGAAGAGCTGGTGACCTCTGCCGGTGCCACTGCTGTGGCCAGTCTGGGCGGTTCCCGGTCGGCGCCACACCCGAAATACTTTGTCGGGTCGGGCAAGCTGGAAGAAATAAAAGCCGCGGTTAAGGCCAACGATGCGGACGTGGTGCTGTTTAATCACAGCCTGTCGCCCTCGCAAGAGCGTAACGTTGAACGCGCGGTGGAATGCCGGGTGCTCGACCGTACCGGTCTCATCCTCGATATTTTCGCCCAGCGGGCGCGTACCCATGAGGGCAAACTTCAGGTTGAACTGGCTCAGCTCCAGTACCAGAGTACCCGCCTGGTGAGAGGCTGGACCCACCTCGAGCGTCAGAAGGGCGGTATCGGGCTGCGTGGGCCGGGTGAAACCCAGCTCGAAACCGACCGCCGTCTGCTGCAAGTGCGCATCAGCACCATTCATCGCCGACTTGAAAAGGTTGAGAAGCAACGCGACCAGGGCCGCCGCGCGCGAACCCGGTCGGACACCCCGACCATCTCGCTGGTGGGGTACACCAACGCTGGCAAGTCGACGCTGTTTAACGCCCTGACTCAGGCAGAGGTTTACGCCGCAGATCAGCTGTTCGCGACGCTCGACCCCACACTGCGCCGGTTAAGTATCCCCGATATGGGCGAAGTCGTTCTGGCTGATACGGTGGGTTTTATCCGGCACCTGCCGCACAAGCTGGTGCAGGCGTTCAAGGCAACCCTGCAGGAAACGGCAGACGCTGATTTGCTGTTGCATGTGGTCGATTGTGCCGATGAAGACCGTATAGAGAATATGGAGCAGGTTGAGCTGGTGCTCGAAGAAATTGGCTCGCTGGACCTGCCCCGACTGGAAATATTCAATAAAATTGACCTGCTCGACGACTTTGAACCGGCCATTGAACGCAATGACCAGGGGCGTCCGGTGCGGGTCTGGGTATCGGCGCAGACCGGACAGGGCCTGGCGTTGATTCAACAGGCAATCGCCGAATGTTTAGGCGACGAGGTCATTGCACGTAAAATCAGCCTGAAACCGGACGAATCGGCTTTAAGGGCTGCACTCTATCAGTACAATGCGGTACTGTCTGAGGATTACGATGCCGAGGGGCTGTCGATTCTGGATATACGCATCCAGAAAAAAGACTTGCGGCAGCTACTGAAGAAAAACGGGCTTGATGCGGAGCGGTTCGGAGTCAGCGAACCCCGGGAATTTTTTGAGTTGTGACGGCCATCGGCGCTGAGCCGATGCCATCAACCCAATCCTTTATCATTTGAAAACGGAGACGACCATGGCGTGGAATGAACCACCAAATGGCAACAACAATAACGATCAGGATCCCTGGGGGAACCGGCGCCGTAAAGGCAATGATGGCCCTCCGGATCTTGATGAAATCTTCAAGCAGGTCAACGAGAAACTGAACAAGTGGCTCGGTGGCGGCAAGAACAAGGGCGGCGGCAGTTCCGGCGGCTCCGGTGGTTCTGGCGCCAGCTTTGGAGCCATATTGGGCATTTTGCTGGTCGTGGTACTGGCCTATGCAGCCTATGACTCCATCTACACCGTCGATGAATCCGAGCGAGCCGTTATTTTGCGTTTGGGTGAGTTCAGCAGCGTTCAGTTGCCTGGTTTGCACTTCAAGGTTCCCTTTATTGATCGGATTGATCAGAAAGTGAACGTTACTGAAGTTCGAAGCCTCCGCTTGCAGGAAAGCATGCTTACCGGTGATGAAAACATTGTTTCCGTGACCATGTCGGTGGAATACCGCGCTGCGGATGCTCAGAAGTTCGCACTGAATGTGCAGCAGCCGGAAACCAGTCTGGCGAATGCCGCCGAATCGGCTTTGCGCCACGTTATCGGCTCCGCAACCCTCCAACAAGCCCTGACAGTAGGTCGTGACCAGATCCAGGTTTCGGTGCGTCAGCGTTTGCAGAACTACCTGAACCTCTATGATGTGGGCATCGAACTGGCTCAGTTGAACATCAACGACACCTCGCCGCCACAGCAAGTTCAGGCGGCGTTCGATGATGTGATCACCGCTCGTGAAGATCAGCAGCGGCTGATCAACGAAGCCCAGGCCTATGCCAACCAGATTTTACCGGTAGCTCAGGGTCAGGCGCGTCGTCAGTTGGAAGAAGCTCAGGCTTATCGTGAGCAGGTTGTAGCCAACGCAACGGGTGAGGCTGATCGTTTTTCCGATATTCTCGGCGCATACAGTGAGGCGCCCGGTGTGACGCGTGAACGTCTCTATCTGGAATCGATCTCGCGCATCTATGCAAACACCAATAAAGTATTGGTGGATGTAGAGGGTGGTAACAACATGCTGTACCTGCCGCTGGATCAGTTGCGTCGCAATGCCAGTAGTGGTGTAAGTTCGGGGACAACCAGTCAGATAGGCAGCCCGAGCAGCTCTAATATGAATAACTTGTCGAGCAGCGATGTGCGGAGTCTGACCGATCAGATCCTGCGTGAAATCGATCGTCGGCGAGCAAACTGAGGAGGCTGAACTATGAGTACTCGTAATACAATCCTGCTCGCCTTGCTTGCTCTGGTTGTCTTTATTGGCTTGCAAAGCGTTTATGTGGTGAGTGAGAAAGAACGCGCAATCAAGCTGCGATTCGGTGAAGTGGTCGCTGCGGATGTTGAGCCAGGCTTGCAGTTCAAAATGCCGTTCATTGAGGACGTGCGCAAATTTGAAGCCCGCCTAATCACCCTGGACAGTGAAGCAGAGCGTTTCATTACCAATGAACAGAAAGGTCTTGAAGTAGACGCCTATATTCAATGGCAAATCGATGATGTGCGTGAGTTCTACACCGCCACCAGTGGCGGCGATTTCTTCCGCGCCAACACCATTCTGGGTAACCGGGTTAACTCAGCACTGCGTGACGCCTTCGGTCGCCGCACTTTGCGTGAGGTTGTATCTGGCCGTAGCGAGGACGAGCCACTGTCAACCGGAACCGCGATTGAAGATGAAGGTGAACGGGATCGCTTGTTGCGTGAAGTAACGGCTGATGTGGATAGCTTTGCCCGCAGCGGTCTTGGGATTCGGGTGATCGATATTCGTGTGAAAGCGATTGACCTGCCGCAGGAAGTGTCTGCCGACGTGTTCAGCCGGATGCGCTCAGACCGTCAACAGGAAGCTCAGTTGTTCCGGTCTAACGGTGAGCGGGAAGCTGAAGAAATTCGGGCATCTGCCGATCGTCAGCAAACGGTAATACGGGCCAATGCGTTCCGTGAATCCGAACAGATACGCGGTGAAGGTGATGCTGAAGCTTCCCGGGTCTATTCATCGGCTTACTCTCAGGATGAAGAGTTCTACAGCTTCTATCGCAGCCTCGGCGCTTATGAGCAGAGCTTTGGCGGTAACGGCGACATTCTGTTGCTGGAACCGGACAATGACTTTTTCCGCTACCTGCAATCGAAAACGGGCGCACTGTCTGAGGGTGAAGAGCAGTAGCCAGGCTTGTATCGCTTCCCTTTTAGAAATAGTTCAAAAAAGGGTTGGGGGCCAGCCATTGCAAGTGTAGAATCCGTTAACCGGGCCATGTGCCCGGTTTTTTTGTGCCTGGCGTTGGCAAATGGTCACCCGGTCCGACAAGAGTCGGGCTCCAAACGTGACTGCAACGCCCGGTAAAACCCTGATTGAATGAATGGGAACGTGTTCCGGCATGACCATAGCAGAACGCTGGCTGTTGCCCGACGGTATTGAGGAAGTCTTGCCGCCGGAAGCCGCACGAATTGAGGCCTTGCGCCGACTTCTACTCGATGAGTACCGCACCTGGGGCTATGATCTGGTTATTCCGCCGAGCGCCGAATACCTGGAATCGTTGCTCACCGGGGTCGGCCATGACCTGGACTTGCTGACCTACAAGATCACCGACCAGACCAGTGGCCGGCTGATGGGGTTGAGTGCCGACAATACCCAGCAGGTGGCGCGTATGGATGCCCACAGTCTGCCGCGTGCTGGTGTGGCCCGTTACTGCTATTCGAGCAACGTGTTGCACACTAAGGCAACTCACCTGTTGTCATCGCGCAGCCCCATTCAAATTGGCGCTGAGCTGTATGGTTATTCCGGCATCGACAGTGACATAGAGATTGTTTCGCTGATGCTCACCTCGCTGGCCCGGGCCGGCCTGGTCAATGTAACGCTTGACCTGGGTCACATCGGCATTTACCAGGCGCTGATCGAGGCATCTGGGCTGGAGGGCGACAACGCGACCCAGCTGTTCCGGCTGTTGCGCCACCGTTCGCTGCCAGAGCTGAATACCTGGCTCGAAACCGCACCGCTGAACGATGAGTTCAAACGCTGGTTTGCCCTGCTGCCGAAATGCGCCGGTTCAATGGACAAACTGGCAGGCTGGCCGGAGCGCTTTGCCGGTGCGCCCGAAGGCGTGTTGACCGCGCTGGATACGCTGACCCGCATCGCCGAGGCCTTGAAAGCCCGCTTTCCTGAGCAGAAAATTCACCTGGATCTGGCCGAACTGCGGGATTTCAATTACCACACCGGCCTGGTGTTTTCGGCCTTTGTACCCGGTTTTGGCCAGGCTGTTGCCAAGGGTGGTCGCTACGATTCTACCGGCAAGGTATTCGGCCGGGCGCGTCCGGCGACGGGCTTCTCCAGCGATTTAAAAATTCTGGCCAGCCAGACGCGCGGCCGCTGGAAGGAAGCCGCGGGGGTTCGGGCTCCGGCCGTCTCCGATCCGGTACTGATCGAACGGATCAGCCAGTTGCGTGCCTCTGGCGAGCGAGTGATTCAGGTTTTTACTGATCAGGTCGTCCCGGAAGAGCTGGGCTGTGACCGGGAGCTCGTGCTGGAACAGGGCGAGTGGCAGATAAAGCCGTTAGTCTGAGTCAGCTAACCGATTAACCAACCATTTTATCAACTACAGGCAAAAAACGATGGGTAAGAATGTTGTCGTACTTGGCACCCAGTGGGGTGACGAAGGCAAAGGTAAGATCGTCGACCTGCTGACGGAAAAAGCGTCGGCTGTGGTGCGCTTTCAGGGCGGGCACAATGCTGGCCATACCCTGGTGATCGACGGTGTTAAAACCGCCTTGCACCTGATTCCGTCGGGTATCTTGCGCCAGGGCGTCAACTGCATCATCGGTAATGGTGTGGTGCTCTCCATTGAGGCGCTGTTGAAGGAAATGGCCATGCTCGAAGAGCGCGGCGTTCCGGTACGCGAGCGACTGCGCGTCAGCCACGGCTGCCCATTGATTTTGCCGGTACACATTGCCCTGGACCAGGCTCGTGAAAGCCGTCGTGGTGAAGCGAAAATCGGCACTACGGGCCGTGGCATCGGCCCGGCCTATGAAGACAAGGTCAGCCGTCGTGGCGTTCGCCTGGGTGACGTATTTCAGCCCGGCTTTGCCGACAAGGTGCGTGAGTTGATGGATTATCACAACTTTGTGCTGGCCAACTACTATGGCGTAGAAGCCATCGACGTCGACCAAACCCTGGCCGAGGTGATTGAACAGGCACAGAGCATTCGCGACATCACCGTCAACTCGGTCGGCCTGATTCACAGCATTCGCGAGCAGGGTGGCGACATCATGTTTGAAGGCGCTCAGGGTTCACTGTTGGATATCGACCACGGCACCTACCCCTACGTGACGTCCTCCAACACCACGGCGGGCGGTGTTGCCACCGGTTCGGGCGTGGGGCCACTGTATCTCGACCAGATCATGGGCATCACCAAGGCTTACACCACCCGTGTCGGCTCGGGCCCGTTCCCGACGGAACTGTTCGACGACGATGGCAAGTACCTGGCCAAGAAAGGCAATGAATTCGGTACGACCACTGGCCGCGCACGGCGCTGCGGCTGGTTCGATGCCGTGCTGGTCAAGCACAGCATTCGCATCAACAGCATCAACGCCATCTGCCTGACCAAGCTGGATGTGCTGGACGGCCTGAAAACCGTCAAGGTATGCGTCGGTTACCGCGACGAAGCGGGCAACGATGTGGAGTGGCCGGAATCTGCAGAAGCCTTCGCCCGGGTAACCCCGGTCTATGAAGAGCTACCAGGCTGGGATGAATCCACCGTGGGCGCCAGCGAGCTGAGCCAGCTGCCTCAGCGCGCCCGGGATTACATCGCCTATCTGGAAAAGGCGATCGGCGCGCCCATCGATATCGTTTCAACCGGCCCGGACCGAATTGAAACCATCGTACTTCGCCACTCGTTCGATATTCAGTAACGGCTCGCCTCGGAGTTCAAGTTGGCATTATCGCCTTGAACCCGCGACGGATGGCTCGGCTGCTCCTGCAGGGGCGCCGTGAATACATCCGTGTAAGCTTAACTTCGGGATATGAATCCCATGGAAGGGATTCATATCCTGCGGTCTAGGCCCGAGATCGCGGTGCCGGACCAGACGTACCGCCACGGATGGATTGAGTGGGCGGTATTCCGCCCGACCCCTCAGAGTTGCTACTGGTAGCCATCGTGGACCACAGCCACCGAACCTGGGCTAACCTTCGGTTTGCCCGTAGCCATGCCGTTACAGCCGTCTGCAGACAACCTTATTCAGATACCCAACAATGCGTTATACTGTGCGCGCATTAGTCAACCCTATCCAACGGCCCTCCAAAAGGCGCTATGAATCCGAGGTTGACACAATCATCAAATGATCAAATTTTAATCAACAAGGATTACGACCTATCAGCCGACGGAAACCCGCTGACCCGAATCTTGAACGGGAAGCTGAGAAATACGAAAACCCCATTCCCAGTCGGGAATTTATTCTGGAGCACCTGGAAAATCGCCAGGGCCCCGCGACACACCCCGAACTGTGCGATGAGCTGGGACTGGCCGACGACGAACGCGATATTGAAGCACTGCGTCGTCGTTTGATTGCCATGGTCCGCGATGGCCAGTTGCTGTGCTCGCGCAAAGGCGCCTTTGGCCTGATCGACAAGATGGATCTGGTGAAAGGGCGCGTCCAGGGCCACCCCGATGGCTTTGGCTTTCTGATCCACGATCAGGGTGGCAAAGACTACGTATTGAACCACCGCCAGATGCGTTGCTGCTTCGATGGCGACGTCGTGCTCGTCCGCAAAGGCGGTACCGACCACCGTGGTCGTGTTGAAGCCATTATTACCGAAGTGCTTGAGCACAATACCCAGGAAATCGTGGGCCGGTATTTCAACGACGGCGGTATAGGCCGGGTTGAACCGGAGAACCGTCGCGTCAGCATTGATGTGCTGATCCCGGCCGGCAATGAAGGTGATGCCCAGCCCGGCGACATCGTCGTGGTCGACGTGCTCGAACAGCCCCAGTTCCGGCGTCAGCCGGTCGGCCGTGTTTCGCAGGTACTGGGTGAGCACATGGCACCGGGCATGGAAATCGATATTGCCCTGCGTACCCACGATATACCGCACGAATGGCCACGTGAGGTGTTAGATCACATAGAGGGCATGAGTGATCAGGTTGATGAAGCGCACAAGAGCAATCGCATCGACCTGCGCGACAAGGCGTTTGTCACCATCGATGACGAAACCGCCCGGGATTTCGACGACGCGGTACTCGCCGAATCGGTGCGGGGTGGTGGCTGGCGCTTGTTCGTTGCCATTGCCGACGTCTCCAACTACGTAGGCGTTAACTCGCCGTTGGATAACGAAGCCCGTAAGCGCTCCACCTCGGTGTACTTCCCCGAGCGAGTGATTCCGATGCTGCCAGAGATTTTGTCGAACGGCTTGTGCTCACTGAACCCGAATGTCGATCGTCTGACGCTGGTCTGTGAAATCACCGTGTCGGCCACCGGGAACATTGACAGCTACCGCTTCATGGAAGGCCTCATCAATTCCCATGCCCGCCTGACCTACAACAAGGTGGCGCCACTGCTGGAACCGGAAACCGCCGCCGAGGCGCGTGAAACCATGCAGCAGGAATACGGTGAGGCGGTGCTGAAAAACCTCACCACGCTGCGCGAGCTGTACAAGATATTCCGCTTTCAGCGCCGCAAGCGCGGTGCGATCGACTTTGAAACGATCGAAACCAAAATTGTGTTCGATGCCGACCGCAAGATCGAACGCATTGTGCCAAGTGAGCGTAACGATGCGCACCGGCTGATCGAAGAGTGCATGCTGATCGCCAACGTTTGTGCGGCGAATTTCATGGAAGAACTCGAGATTCCCGCGCTTTACCGGGTGCACGACACGCCATCACCTGAACGACTGGAAAACCTGCGCAAGTACCTGGGCCAACTGGGGTTGGATCTGAAAGGCGGGGAGAAACCCCATGCCAAAGATTACCAGACCCTGTTGAACCAGCTGAAAGGCCGGGAAGATTTCCAGCTCATTCAGACCATGCTGCTGCGGTCGATGAATCAGGCGGTGTATCAGCCGGATAACCTGGGCCACTTCGGCCTGGCGTTCGATGCCTACACCCACTTTACGTCACCGATTCGCCGCTATCCGGATTTGTTGACGCATCGGGCGATCCGCAGTGTGATTCGTTCCGGCAAGCGCACGTCACTGGTACGTCGGGTTCGGGGCGCGTCGAAACTGAACCAGAAAGACATCTATCCTTACGATTTGCAGGCCATGGTCGAGCTGGGTGAGCACTGTTCACTGACCGAGCGCCGTGCTGACGAGGCAACCTGGGATGTGGTGGCCTGGCTCAAGTGCGAATACATGAAAGACCATGTGGGCGACGAGTTCATGGGTACGGTATCGTCCGTTACCAACTTTGGCTTGTTTGTGCAGCTCGATGAAGTCTATGTGGATGGTCTGGTGCACATCAGTTCACTGGCCAGCGATTACTATCAGTTCAACGAAGTGGCGCATTGCCTGGTCGGCGAACGCACCCGGGTCAGTTACGGCCTGGGCGACCGGTTGCAGGTTAAAGTCATGCGCGTTGATCTCGATGACCGCAAGATCGACTTCGAATTGTCGGGCGATTGGGTCCAGAAACCGTCCCGTCCCGGCACTGCCAAAGGTTCGAAAGCCAAGGCACGGCCGGATCAGAAAACCGGAGCCGGTGACGAACCCAAAAAAGGTAAGAAGTCGGGCAAGTCTGGCGGTAAGCGCAAGTCGCGTCCGCGTCGTCGAAAAAGCAGCGAGTAACATCGCTGTTTGAGTAAGGAAAGCCTGGCGATTCGCCGGGCTTTCCTGTTTCTGGGTTAGTTTGATTTTCGGGAAGAATAACCATGAGTGACGCAACGTCCTGGGTCTACGGCATTCATGCCTGCCAGAGTGCCCTGGAACAACACCCGGATCGGGTGCGGGAAATCGTTTTTCTGAAGGGCCGGCAAGATCAGCGTATTCAGCGCCTGCTGGATCTGGCCAAGGGCCAGGGCGCTCGCTTCCGCTGGCTGGCCAGAGAGGAATTCGATCGCCTGCTCAACCGTAACGACATGCAAGACGCTCGACATCAAGGCGTACTGGTGCAAACACTGGCTGCGCCAGTGCTGGATGAAGGTGACCTCGAATCGCTGGTAGCCGGCCTGGATCGCCCAGCCTTGCTGCTGGTGCTCGACGGCGTGACCGACCCACACAACATCGGCGCTTGCCTGCGCAGTTGCGATGCGGCCGGGGCCGATGCCATCATTGTCCCTAAAGACAAGTCGGCGAGCCTGACGCCAACCGCAGTCAAGATTGCCAGCGGTGCAGCTGATACGGTGCCGTTCGTCGTGGTGACCAACCTTGCCCGCACGCTGGAAGCTCTGAAACAGCAGGGCGTTTGGATTTATGGCACGGCGGGAGAAGCCGACGCATCGATTTATCAGACCGATTTAACCGGATCAGTGGCCATAGTGATGGGGGCTGAAGGCGCAGGTCTGCGGCGTTTGACGCGCGATACCTGCGATGGGCTGTTCAAGCTTCCTATGGCAGGGCAGGTGAGTAGCCTGAACGTCAGTGTCGCCGCTGGCGTTTGTCTGTTTGAAGCTGTTCGTCAGAGGTTAGGCTAGTAGATCGAACTCCGAAGTTCGGTTTACTTCACGGGCATTGGCCCGCACCAGATACCGGGTATGCTTCTGTGGGGTCGGCGTAAATCCTTCCTTGGAGCCTAGGCCGCAGCATCCATGCTGCGGACTCCCCCACATAAGCATACCCGGCACCCGTTGCTAGTCTCTTGGCGAACTCCTGGACCTGAGTAGAGAGGTTAGGTGTCGTTAAGCAGCTACTTCATCAGATATTGATTTTAGAAAGCTGGTGCCATAGTCCATCCGTCCTACCTTGAAAAACTCCGCCAGCGTCTGGCCGATGTCGGCAAAGGTTTCCCGCTCGCCCAGATTGACGGGTTTCAGGGTTTTTCCGTACACCAGCACCGGGATGTGCTCGCGAGTGTGGTCGGTGCCTGGCCAGGTCGGGTCGCAGCCGTGATCGGCTGTCATGATCAGGATGTCATCGTCCTGCATCTGGTCGAGAATTTCTGGCAGGCGCGAATCGAAGTATTCCAGTGCGGCGGCATAGCCAGCGACATCGCGGCGGTGGCCGTAGGATGAATCGAAATCCACCAGGTTGGTGAAAATCAGACTGCGATCGTCGGCCTTGCTCATTTGCGTCAGCGTTTCATCGACCAGGGCCGACAGGCCAGTGGCTTTGAATTTCTGGGTGATGCCTACATTGGCGTAGATGTCAGCGATCTTGCCGATGGAAATTACTTCGCCGCCTTCTTCTGCCAGTTTTTTCAGCACGGTCGGTGCCGGTGGCTCGACCGCCAGGTCATGACGGTTGCCGGTGCGCTGGAAAGTGTCGGCGCTGTCGCCGATGAAGGGGCGGGCGATGACCCGACCGATGTTGTATTCGTCGACCAGTTCGCGGGCGACTTCACACACCTCGTACAAACGATCCAGACCAAAGGTCTCTTCGTGACAGGCAATCTGAAACACACTGTCGGCGGAGGTATAAACGATGGGCTTGCCGGTTTTGCAGTGTTCTTCGCCCAGTTTTTTCAGAATCTCGGTTCCAGAGGCGTGGCAATTGCCAAGTACGCCGGGCAGGTCGCAGCGTTCGATCAGAGTATCCAGTAAAGACTGTGGGAAAGAGTTTTCCAGCTCGCTGAAATAGCCCCAGTCATAGAGCACTGGCACGCCAGCAATTTCCCAGTGGCCGCTGGGTGTGTCTTTGCCGCTCGACAGTTCGCGGGCGTAGCCGTAGCTGCCGACTGTTTCGGCTGCAAGCGTCATGCCTTCAGGCACGGCGCCCTGGCTGCTTTCGGTGGCGGCGTTGACGAGGCCCAGCCGGGTCAGGTTGGGCAGGGTCAGCTTGCCGGAGCGGCCCTTGTCAGCCTTGCCTTGCGCGCACCACTGGGCGATGTGGCCCAGGGTGTTGGCTCCGGTGTCGCCGAAGCGGTCGGCGTCGGCGCTGGCGCCAATGCCGAATGAATCCAGTACCAGTACGATAGCGCGTCCCATGTCTTCCTCCCGGGCTTTGTGCGACAAAGCCCTATGATGGTCTGTCAGGTCGGTTTGCTGCGTGAAACCGGCCCTGTTAATCCAAATCTTCCGGGCCTATCCGGTCGTGTACCACCGGTTGAGCCGCGACGGCCTGCTCGTCGATTGGTATGGCCTGGGTTAACCGTTGCCGGGTGTCGGCCAGTTGCGCTTCGTTGCGAACATGAGCCATGGCCAGCACATCACCGGCGCGAACCGTCACGCCTGGCCGAACAATGTCGGTCAGACCAACGGCGGCGTCGATCTTCTGATCGGCGCGGGTTCGTCCGCCGCCCATCGCAACCACCGCCAGGCCAATATCGCGCACCTGCAAGGGTTGTACGATGCCATCCCTTGCGGCGATGACTGGTTGAATAATGGGGGCTTTGGGTAAAAAGTCATCGGGCCGGTCGGTAAAGTCGGACGGGCCGCCGAGCAGCGTTACCATCCGTTGAAACGCTTCAAGCGCTGCACCGGAGTCGAGTACCGACTGCAACTGACGGCGAGCGGCCTCGATGCTGTCAGCCAGTTGGCCGGATACCAGCATCTCTGCACACAGGGCCATGGTGACCTCGTGGACTACCGGGTCGCGATGGTCACCGCGAAGGTAGGCCACCGCCTCTGCCATTTCCACTGCATTACCGGCTGACAGCGCCAGAACCTGGTTCATATCGGTCAGCAAGGCCGTCGTTTTCACACCTGCGCCGTTTGCCACGCGCACGATGCTTTCAGCCAGAGCCCGGCTTTTTTCCGGAGTAGGCATAAATGCACCACTGCCAACTTTAACGTCCATCACCAACGCATCCAGCCCTTCGGCGAGTTTTTTCGACAGGATGGAAGCGGTGATCAGATCTATGCTTTCCACTGTGCCGGTGACGTCCCGAATGCCATAGAAGCGCTTGTCGGCCGGGGCCAGGTTGCCGGTTTGGCCGATAATGGCGACGCCGGCTTCTCGCACGGCGCGATCAAAGAGGTCGTTGTCGGGGTAGGTGTTGTAGCCGGGTATGGATTCGAATTTGTCGAGCGTGCCGCCGGTGTGGCCGAGGCCCCGGCCGGAAATCATCGGTACATAGCCACCGCAGGCAGCGACCATGGGACCGAGCATCAGGCTGACCAGATCACCGACGCCACCGGTGCTGTGTTTGTCGAGCACCGGGCCGTTGAGGTCTGACCAGTGCATGACATCGCCGGAATCGCGCATGGCGAGCGTCAGCGCGACGCGTTCATCGAGCGTCAGCCCATTGAAGTAGACCGCCATCGCAAAGGCACTGACCTGGCCTTCGCTGATGCTTGAATCCTTGATGCCGGTCACGAACCAGCGAATCTCATCGTCATTGAGCGCGCCGCCATCGCGTTTGCGGCGAATCAGTTCCTGAGGCAGATACATCTTAGTACCCACCCGGTTCGGTTGAACCCGAACCCGCCTGGCCGAGTGTTTCCAGCAGACTGTTCAGCAGGCTGCTGGCACCAAAGCGGAATGTGGCAGGGCTTACCCAGCCCGGCCCCATGATGCGTGCCGCCAGAGCCAGGTAGGCCTGGGCATCTTCAGTGGTTTTGATTCCGCCGGCGGCCTTGAAACCGACCTGACGGCCACTGTCGCGGATGGCCTGCAGCATGATGTCGGCTGCCTCCAGCGTGGCATTCACAGCCACTTTTCCGGTGCTGGTTTTAATAAAGTCAGCCCCGGCTGCAATGGCGATGTCGCTGGCCTGGCGAATGAGGTGCGGTTCTTTCAACTCGCCACTCTCGATGATGACTTTAAGCCGAGAACTGGCGCCGCAAGCCGCTTTGCAGGCGGCGACCAGATCGTGAGCAACCTCGCTGTTGCCAGCCATTAGCGAGCGGTAAGGCAGTACCACATCGACTTCATGAGCCCCCGCTGCCACGGCAGCACGGGTTTCTGAGACGGCACGCTCAATGTCGTCGCTGCCATCCGGAAAGTTGGTAACAGTGGCAATCAGAACGTCTTTCAGCCCTTCTGCGGCCAGGGTTTTACGCGCCGTGGCTATAAAGGCCGGGTACACACACACAGCCGCTGGCGAACCCACGGGGGTATTGGCCTGCTTGCACAGGGCTTCGATGCGGGCATCGGTATCGTCGTCGTTCAGGCTGGTCAGGTCCATCAACCCGAGCGCAGTTTTGGCGTCACGCTGTAACGGATTCATTTTATTGTCCAAGTGGTCAGTTTTTAATAAGTTTATGCCCAATATCCGTCAAAAACAACGTCAGGGAGGTTGATAATCAGGCACCTGACTCGGGCTATTGGCAATTTATACGGCCAGGCCTGTGAACCGCGAGCCATTAAGAAACCTGCCAAACCCGGAATTTAATGGCAAACTGCGTGCAACTGATGGCTGTCCCCGTATTGGTTTGGCGAGGGTGGCACTTAAAATGGTTATGGTTTGGGAGAAGGCAGTGAATAAAACGTCACAGGTGGCGACCCTCTGGGTCATCAGCGGAGTGTTGTGGCTGGGCAGTTTGGCGGCTCTGGTGTATTTCGCGATGCCGGTACTGGAGTTGCCGGTTTTAGCTGTGCCTGTGGGGTTGCTCTTGGCGGCAGCGGGCGTGTCGCTGCTGGCCCTGAATCGTAGTCAGCGTCACGCTGATGACGCTTTTCGGGAGGTTAGCCGGGTTAAGCGGACGCTTCAGGAAAGCCATCTGCGGATCGAACGATTCGAATATGAGGGCAAGCAAAGTGCCGAACTGAGGCGTCTGGTACTATCATCAGCGCAGGAGAAAGATCTGGCGTTAAAGAACATGGCCAACGCTCTGAATACGGCTATGGCCGAGGTTCAGTCATTATGTACCTCTAGTCAGCCCGATGCGCTGGAACGTATTCGCGAAAAATCCGAGCTGATGCAGCGCTATGCGGATGATTTGAAGGTACTGGCTCGTCTGGAGTTGAAATCGGAATTGCCACGCGCCGAGAACATCAATTTGCTCACCGTACTGGAAGGGTTTTGCGAAGAGTGGCAGCGGTACGGGAAAAACTACAAGACCCGAGTCAAATTTGAACATCAGGAAGATCAGTTACCGCTGGTGTCTGACGTAAATTGGCTGCACTCATTGTTAACCCGGGTCGTGTATTCGCTGATGCGAATGAACGAAGGGGGCCTGGTTCAGGTTCATCTGATCGGGTACATCGATGCAGAGCTTGGCGAGGCACTGCGCATTCGGATCAGCGCTGAAGGTCGCCATCTTGGAGCGGAACAGCTCAGCAATGTGCTCACCCATTACACCAGCGTCATTGATGAGGGGCGCGACGTCGGGCCTGGCTTGTCGCTGGTCGTGGCGCGCCGGCTGGCACAAATGCTGGGTGGCAATCTGGATGTGCTGGATGGTGAAAAAGGGACCGAAGTGCTGGTGGTGTTGCCGCGCAGACAGAATAGCTGGCAAGAGACGGATCTGGTCAGTTGAGGCCAGCTTTGCGTCCTGCCCGGATGCCGGGCAGATTTAATTAAGAAACCGGGTGGCCAGCCCTGGCGCCTCGGCACAAAACCAGGCCAGCCACTCGTTATTGGACAGGATCCAAACGCTCGGGCAGGTTGTTAAAAGTTGGTGTAATCCAGCGGCTGGCTTCCTGAATGGTTTGTACATTGTCGGCCGTGTAAAAACCCACCAGGTTGGTGCCGTTTTCTGTGTAGGCTTCTTCCATGCCTCGGCCGACCTGATGCAAAACCAGGCGTTTTGCATCGTCTCTAAGCATCTGGTTTTCAAAGAAACGGGTAAAGCCATCGAGACTGATTGCCTCAACAGCCGACGCGAGACGCCGGCGCGTATTGAAGTTCGGATTCCCCTCCATAATGGCCTGCCAGTAAGTTTGGCTAAGCTCATAGAGGTTCTGCTCCGGGGTGGTCAGATCGTTGATCAGGCCTGCCTTGTAACGGTTGAACTCATCGCTGTCGAGGCTGCGCAGTTGCTGCAGATACCGGTTCATGAAACGGTCTGAAAACAGCTGCAACAAGGCCGGGTCGGTGTCGGGTGATTGAATGTAGACGATCAGGCCAGGCAGATCTTCGGCCATGAAATTCTGGCTGAAAACGATGTAGCCCAGCTGTTCCTCGGTGCGCATCTCTGCAAAATAGGAAGCGCTCATGGTGCGGCCCAGCAAGGCAAAAAGAGCGCGCTCGCGCAGGCTGCTGTCCTGACCCTGGTAGTAGCCGAGCAGGGCACTGTCGTTGTGATCGATGGCCATTTCGTGGCGGTAACGCCGGCTGGGCAGGGCGGCAACGTCGACTCTTACCGGGTCGATATCGGCACTGGGCGGGATCATCGCGCTGATGCGATTGGCCAGTTGCAGGGCCCCGTCTTCGGTCTGGTTGCCGTGAATCAGCATCGTCATGGCCTGATTATTCAGCAACGTATCGCGGTGCGCGAGCACGTCGTCGAGCGTCAGGTCTTCAAGCGCTTCAAGCAGGGCTTCCGGTGTTCTGGAATCACGGATCAGCGCCGTGTTCAGCCGCCGCACCATCTGGTTCAGGACCGGATCTTCGCGAGTATTGCGCAGCCGGCGCTGGAGATCGGATTTTAGCTGTTCAAACCGGGGCTGACTGACACCCGGATCAGTCAGTTCCACCAGCAGGGTGTCGAGTAATACGTGCAACCGGTCGCTGTAGCCATAGAGCCGCATCTGCAGACCACGCTTCGACGAAGACAGGCCATAACCGGAGCCAGCCCGGCCGGCGTCATAGCGGAAATCGGTCATCCCGTCGTCAACCAGGTCGATGAGTAGCTGCGTTGCAATGGCGCTGCGGGCGCTGGCATTGGCTTCGGGTGATTCCATCATGACCGTGATATCAAGCTTCGGCGTTCTGAAGGATTCATCCTGTTCAAACCAAACGGATAAGCCCGGCGCCTGTTCAATGATCAGGGGCGTGTTGTGGATCAGGTCGCTCTGGCGTCCGGCAAAGGGCAGCACGGTCAGGTCTTCCGGTATGAACAGATTTTCTTCAGGCAGCGTCAGGTTGTTGTCTTGCTCGGGCGCACGCCATTCGGCGACCACCGAGCCTGACAGCGGAGTTGCCTTGTAGGGGGTTTCGTACCATTCGCTGACGGTGTCTGTCTCCACGTCCGGTGCCATCAATACGACCAGGGCGTTGTCCGGTTGCAGATAGGACAACCAGCGCTGAATGGCTTCGGCATCGAATTGTGCCAGCCGATACGGGCCTACCAGTAACTGATCGGCCGGGTAGTGCATCAGCCGGGTTGCCAGATGCTGTGCGGTGGCGGTGGGGGATACCTGCTCCGCGAATTCGAAGTTGATCTCGTTGATGGTCTGCAGTTCTTCATAGCGCCACTCGTTCAAGCCCTCCTGCTCAATGGTTTGCAGGTAGCTGAACATCAGTGTCGCCACGCTTTGCCAGTTGGCCATGCCTTCAGGGGTCAGTTGCAAGGCGATGCTGAAAGTATCCGAATTGCGGCTGGTGCCGGGTGCACGGGCCGAAATTCCGTCTGCCCAACCTCGCTCCTTCAGCGCTTCGAACAGGGTGCCAGGCCCCTGGTGGTCGAGCAGACTCGCCAGGTAGGTGTAAGGCTTGGTGTCGAGCTCGGCCACCGTTGCAGGGACCGGGAAGCGGAACTGGAGCAGTCTGCTTTCACGACGCGGCTCTACCTCGATCAGCATGGGCAGTTGGCTGGTGCTGAACTGGGGAACTTCTAGTTGCAGCGGCTTTGAGGAGACCGAGCGTATCTGGTTGAAGCGAGAATCGACCCACTCTTTCAGTGTCTCTATATCCTGAGGGCCAACCACGGCCAGCGACAGGCGGTTTGCTACATAATGCTCACGATAGAATGCCTGCATCCGTTCGCGCAGTTGGTCGTTATCGAGGGTTTGGGCATTGCCAATGGCGAGGTTTGCTGCCGGATGCTCGAGGTTGATCAGTTCGCGCACGGCGTCTTCACGGCGCCTGTTATCGTCTTGCAAGCTGGCGGTAAACTCAGATTGCACCGCGTTGATTTCGCGTTCTATGTAGCTGGCGTCGAACAGGGGAGCGATGAAAAACTGCGCCAGCCGGTCCAGTGCCGGTTCAAGGTGATCGGCGTCGATATCAAAGTAGTAGAGGGTGTTCTCATCGGCGGTATAGGCATTGTTGTTGCCGCCATTCTGCTTGATAAACTGGTGGTATTCGTCGGCATTCGGGTACTTTTCGGTACCCAGAAACAACATGTGTTCGAGAAAATGCGCCAGGCCTGGCAAGTCGGCCGGGTTGCTCCAGGAGCCAACGCTGACGTTCAGGGCGGCTGCGGCAACCTCGGCGTCTTCATCGGACACCAGTACCACCTTGAGTCCGTTTTCGAGCTCATACTGATGGAATACCCGGTCTTCCCGTTCACTGACGATGATGTTTGACGGATTCTCCGCCCCGGAGTTCGAGGCACTGGTTACAACCAGACCTGCGCTGGCCAGGGCAACGATGACCCCGGTTGTGATGGCGATGAGAACACCACGTTTCATACTGCGCTCCTGATGCGATGCATAGTGAACCGGCTATGGGATAGCATGGCGATACCGGTCCGGACTCAAATGAGGCTCAGATTCCATAGTAAACCGGTCAGCGCCGGCAGCGGAGTCTGTGAAGACAAGGATTGTAACGGTCGGTCGCGCCGCTGTCATGGCATCCCGGGTGCGCTCGTGGAAACCCCGGTATTGCGAAATGCGGTGATGTCCCAATAATGGGTGATACAGCCAGTTTTGAACACGAGGGTGTTATGAACGAAGTATACGGGCAAGATGCCGGCAACGTGGTGGTCGTAACCGAACAGAACTTCCAGCATGTCATGGTGGAGGAATCCCAGCGCCGCCTGGTGGTCATGGATTTCTGGGCTGAGTGGTGTGCGCCGTGCAAGGCACTGATGCCGATTCTTGAAAAACTGGCGGCTGAATACCAGGGGCAGTTTCTGTTAGCCAAGGTCAATGCTGATGAACAACCCAATATTGTGGCCCAGTTCGGGGTTCGCAGCCTGCCCACGGTGGCGCTGATCGTGAATGGTCAGCCGGTCGATGCCTTTATGGGTGCAGAGCCGGAATCCGCCATTCGGGAGCGCCTTGAGAAATACCTGCCCAAGCCCTGGGATAGTTTGCTGGATCAGGCCCAGGCGCTGCACGCTCAAGGCAATCTCGATGAGGCGCTGCCTCTGCTGCGCGAAGCCTACACGCTGAGTGATGGCGAAACCGCCATTGCGTTCGCTCTGGCCGATGTCTACGTCGCTTTGCACCGTGCCGAAGACGCCGAAGCAATTCTCGATAAAATGACCATGACGGAGCAGACCGAGCCGGAATACGCGGCGCTGAAATCCCGACTGACGCTGTTGCACCAGGCTGCCGAGTCACCGGAGATTCAGGAGTTGCAAAGCAAACGGGACGCCGATCCGGACAATCTTGAGCTGGCCTATGAACTGGCGGTCCAGTACAGCCAGATCAATCGCCACGCTGATGCGCTGGATACCCTGTTGGGCATTCTGCGCAAAGATAAAACCTTCAAGGACGGCGAAGCCCGCAAAACCTTCCTCGACATCGTCAACAGCTTGGGCAAAGGCGACCCAACGGCCGTCAAATACCAGCGCCAGCTGTTTACGTTGCTCTACTGAGGAAAAGTTCGCTGGCTGGATTGGCTCTAGTGGCTTTGGTTTGTGCCAGCCACCGGGTAGGCCTTGCCGGGGTCGGGCGGGATGCCGCCCACTCAACCCGTCCATGGGGCCTAGGCCACAGCATCCATGCTGTGGACTCCCCCGACCAGGCCTACCCGGCAGCCGGCACTTAGGCTGTTGCCAAATTAAAACCTAAAGACTAAGCAGCTAGATCTGAACTTAGTTTATCCGGAAATGCAATATTCCTATGTTGCGAAGCTCACCGCTTGCGCAAAGCAAGGCTACCAATCGAATACCCCGCCCCAAACGAGCAAATCACCCCCAGATCACCGGATTTAAGATCCTGATGATGCAGGTTAAAGGCAATGATCGAACCGGCTGAGGCCGTGTTGGCGTACTCGTCGAGCACGATCGGTGCTTCGTCTTGTGTGCCCACATGGCCCAGCAGGCGCTTGGTGATCAGCTGATTCATGTTGATATTGGCCTGGTGCAACCACCAGCGCCGAACCTGACCGATTTCGGCACCCACGGCTTCGATTTGAGCTGCCAGGTGATCAGCGGCCATTGGGCAGACTTCCTTGAAAACCTTGCGGCCTTCCTGGTGGAAGAGTTTGTCGGGGCCAAATGGGTCGGAATCGAAAGCGTGTGAAACGAAGCCAAAGTTCGAGCGGATATTGTTCGAATAGACCGTTTTTGCCTTGATGCCCAGTATGTCGTAAACATGCTCGGCATTGGCAGTGTCGCCCCGTTCGACCACCATGGCGGTGGCAACATCACCGAAAATAAAGTGGCTGTCGCGGTCGCGGTAGTTTACCTGGGGTGAGGTCAGTTCCGGGTTGATGACCAGTACCGCTCTGGCCGTTCCTGCTTTGACCATCTCGTAAGCGCGGTGCAGGGCGAAGGTGGCGGCGGAGCAGGCTACCAGCATGTCGAAGCCGAAGCCCTCGATGCCGAGTTCGGCCTGCACTTCAATCGCAATGGCCGGGTAGGAGCGTTGGGTGTAGGCACAGCTGACAATCACAGCATCAATATCAGCCGCGCTCTTATTGGCGGCGGCAAGTGCCTTCCTGGCGGCGGCAACGGCCATTTCCCCCTGGTGACTCAGTTGGTCATCGGGGCGCTCCTGAATACGCGGACGCATGCGATCGACTTCCATGATGCCATCTTTGACATAGACGTAACGCTGGCGTATGCCACTGGCTTTGGTAATGAAATCCGGGTCGGACTTGGCGACTGGTTCCAGGGTGCCCGCCTCTATTTCGCTGGCATGCTCCTCGTTGAACTTGTCAGCGTATTCGTTCAGTACCTGCACCAACTCTGTGTTAGTGAGCACGTTTTCGGGGTTCCAGAGACCGGCGCCGCTGATGACAACAGTGTCGTTGGCAGACATGGTGTGATCCTTATTTCGAGCAATGCTGTTGTGGGTTTTGAATTATGCGTGTGCTTAGTGGCTGAATGCGGGCTGCCCGGCCTACCTTTCCGGGGTAGTCCGTAGCAGGGATGCTACGGTCTAGGCCCCATGGATGGGTTCATGCCGACCCCGGAAAGGTAGGCCGGGTAGCCCGCACGGCTTCTTGTTCCGGTAATTGATGGGCCCGGGACCGTGTCGAAGCGACCTGATGCCTCAAATATCATGGCAGTGTAGCAGGCCGCCTGATTTTGGTCAGCGTTGGTGGGCGTGAACGCTCTGTGCTCGCTGTTTTAGACGAATGGAAAGGGCCATCCGTGAAAGTTTTTCAAAGCCCGGCCAGTTTGGGTATGCTTTAGGGGTGCTCACGATAATAAGAAGGCTGACATGCTGCACCATTTTACACTGACATTTCAGTTGCCGGACTCGGCGGCGGTAGATGCGGCCGCCGTTGCCGGGCAGATGCCAGGGTCGGATTTTACCATTGAGGGACTGGGGTCGAACCCAAGTGGTGAGTTCTCTATTCACTTCAGCCGGGAAGGCGCCAGTGTGACCCATGTGCTGGAGTACGCTAAATCGCAGGTGCAACAGGCCATACCGGATGCACAGTTGGTCGGGATGGACTTGTCGGAAGAACCGCCCGCACAAAGCATGGTGGATGACATCAGCAAGCTGGTGTTGCATGCCTGTAACGCACTTGGCAGTGTCGATGGTGCTCAGGCTTGGCTGGCAACACCAAACCCCGACCTGGAAGGGCTGACGCCCAAGGCGCTGATGATCAACGCCGAAGGGCGCACCCAGGTGTCCCGGGTGCTGACCAAATTGCTCGCTCGCAAGCAGGGTGCCGCCTGAGCCGGAGCCTTCCGGCTCAGGCTAGGGAGTGTTACAACTTGCTGACCAGGGCTTGCACGCTTTCTTTGGCATCGCCAAACAACATGCTGCTGTTGTCGCGGTAGAACAGCGGGTTGCTGACGCCGGCATAACCGGTTGCCATCGACCGCTTCAGTATCACGACCTGGTGCGCGTGCCAGACCTCCAGCACTGGCATGCCAGCAATGGGTGAGCCTGGTTTTTCCTGAGCGTCCGGGTTGCAGATGTCATTGGCACCTATCACCAGTACGACGTCGGTTTTCGGCAGGTCATCGTTGATCTCATCCATCTCCAATACAATGTCATAGGGCACGTTGGCTTCCGCCAGCAGCACATTCATGTGCCCCGGCAAACGGCCTGCGACCGGGTGGATTGCAAAGCGGACTGTTTTGCCCTGTTTGCGCAGCGTGGACGTGAGCTCAGCGACGGCCTGCTGGGCATGAGCGACCGCCATGCCGAAGCCCGGGGCGATGACCACGGAATCGGCATCTCGCAGCCAGCTCGCCACCTCATCGGCCGATGAACTGCGCGCTTCACCATACTCTTCATCATCAGCGCTTGAGCCGGAGTCGGTGCCAAAGCCACCCAGAATGACACTGATGAACGACCGGTTCATCGCCTTGCACATGATGTAACTGAGAATCGCACCGGAAGAACCGACCAGTGCACCGGTGATGATCAGCAGATCGTTACCCAGCATGAAGCCGGTGGCCGCCGCGGCCCAGCCGGAATAGCTGTTCAGCATCGAGATGACCACCGGCATGTCCGCCCCGCCGATGGCAGCAACCAGGTGGGCACCAAGCAGCAACGCGATCAGCGTCATCAGCAGTAGCATGGTGGCATCGCCCGAGCCATGACCATCGGGTGCAAATAGTATCAGCATGGCCAGCGACACAATGATTGCAGCGGCATTCATCACATGACGACCCGGCAACGCCAGCGGTTTGCTCGACAGAATGCCCTGTAGCTTGCCGTAGGCCGCCCAGGAGCCGGTGAGGGTAATGGCGCCGATGAAGATGCCGAGGTAGATCTCGGTATTGTGAATGACCTTTTCAGCGCCCGCCAACTGCGACCTGGGGTCCAGATAAGCCGCCCAGCCAATCAGTACCGCGGCCAGGCCAACAAAGCTGTGCAGCAGGGCGACCAGTTGCGGCATGGCCGTCATTTCCACTCTTGAGGCCAGCCAGAGCCCTATGGCAGCACCAATGGCGACGGCAATCGCCAGTACGAAGTAAGCCCCAACGGCCGCAGAGGCCACCGTGGCAACAATGGCGATCACCATACCGGCGATACCGTAGTTGTTGCCGCGTCGAGCGGTCTCCTGGGAGCTCAGCCCGCCCAGTGACAAAATGAAGAATACCCCGGCCAGCAAATAGGCCATCGATAACAGGCCGTTCATGACGGGTCTCCTTTGCGGAACATGTTCAGCATGCGTCGGGTGACATAGAACCCGCCCGCTATGTTAATGCTGGCAACCAGCACGCTGATGGTCGCCAGTACGCTGACCAGCCAGGAGCCACTGCCACTGATTTGCAACAGGGCGCCCAGAATGATGATGCCGGAGATCGCATTGGTCACACTCATGAGCGGTGTATGCAGGGAATGGCTGACGTTCCAGATGACCTGCCAGCCAATGAAAATCGCCAGCACAAACACCGTGAAGTGGCTGACAAAATCGGCCGGAGCAACGGCGCCAAGGCTCAATATAAGAGCCCCGGCAATCAGCCAGTAGAGAGCTATGGGCCGGGCTTTGCGAGGAGCCGGTGGCGATTTCTCCGGTGTCTTTTGAGCCGATGGGGCCGCCGGTTTGGGCGCCGCAGAAAGCTTGGGCGGTGGGGGTGGCCAGGTGATATCGCCACCATGCACGACGGTGCAACTGCGGGTGATCTCATCGGTCAGATCAATGACCAGCTGGCCGTCCTTGTTCGGACACAAATGTTCGAGCAGACGCCACAGGTTGTTCGCCAGCAGTTGGCTGGCCTGGGTGGCGGCCCGTGCGGCCAGATTAGTAAAGCCGATGACGGTGACATCGTGCGCCTTTACCACCTCGTCTTTCACCGTGCACTCACAATTGCCACCGTTGGGCGACGCCAGATCAACCACCACGCTGCCGGGCTGCATGGCTTTAACCATAGCCTCAGTGATCAGCTTGGGTGCCGGCTTGCCCGGAATCAGGGCGGTGGTGATGATGATATCCACTTCTTTGGCCTGCTCCATAAACAGGGCCATTTCCGCATCAATAAAGGCCTTGGACATCTCCTTGGCGTAGCCACCCGTGCCGGCCCCGTCTTCTTCCAGTTCAATGGTGAGAAATTCACCGCCCATGGACTCTACCTGTTCCTTGACCTCCTTACGGGTGTCAAAGGCACGCACAATGGCGCCCAGGCTTTTCGCCGCGCCAATGGCGGCGAGCCCGGCAACACCGGCACCGATGACCAGCACCTTGGCCGGGGGAATCTTGCCTGCGGCGGTAATCTGACCGGTAAAGAAGCGACCGAATTGATTGGCTGCTTCAATCACCGCCCGGTAGCCAGCGATATTGGCCATTGAACTGAGCACATCCATTTTCTGGGCGCGGGAAATACGGGGGATGGCATCCAGAGAGAGGGCTGTCGTGTGCTGGCCGTTGAACTGTTCAAGCAGGGGCGCGTTTTGACCGGGTGCCAGAAAGGATATCCAGGTTTTGGCCTTCTCCGGCGTGCTGCCCAGGGCTTCAAGTTCACTGCCAGGCAGGCCTTCTGCTTGTGCCTGGGGGCCGTTGATCTTTAACAGGACATCGGCGCGCTGGTACAGCCGGGTTACGTCGGCTTCCAGTTCTGCGCCTGCCTGTTCATAGAGGGCATCTGCAAATTGTGCCCTGGCACCGGCACCGGGTTCTATGAGGACAGTAAACCCCAGATCGATCAGTTTACGGGTGGTATCGGGCGTGACTGGAACCCGGGTTTCTCCCGGAGCCCGGTCAACGGGAACAGCTAGGGTTAGCGACATGTGTATCCCTCAATTGCCTGATGACTCTGCTCGCTGCGCAACGCCTGGCGCTGTATCGGCAGTCCATCCTGTTTTTATTGTTGTTACCGCTTTACCAGACACCGGGATCGGTGAAACTGCTCGCAGAGTATTCAGTTGCGGTTAAGCCCGGTCTGGTAGCGTCATACTGGCTGGCTATTGAAGTCGGTGCAAGTCCAAAGGCCGCGGGTGACCTTCAACGAGTCGGACTTGGGCAACTTTCAAGGGTTACCACTAAAGGAGCAGGCGAAACCGGGCAATGCAGGCTAAACTGAATTGAGATATGGCAGGCTGCGGGGTATTCTAAGGCCCGGCGTTCTGGAGTCGTCGCAGGCCATTAAAATTATAAACGGCTCGCAAGCTCACTCCGATGCGGGATAACACGGTGCCGGATCGTTCCCATAGAGGTAAACGGCCGTGTCGGTTTTCCCCGACTAACCACAATAAAAAACTGGAACATTGAGGTCGGTAACCCGGTCGCTCTGGCTCGCATTCGCACTCCGGTAAGATAGCAGTCAGCAGACGCGTGTTGAGTACCTCCCTGACCCCATGATGGAGAGTTGAACATGAAAAGACGTGACGTCATCAAAAAAGGCTTGATCGGCGCAGGTAGCGTGGCGGCAGCGACCACCATTGGCACTCCGGCACTGGCTGAAGACCGCATTACCTGGCGTATGGTAACCACCTGGCCGAAGAACTTCCCTGGTCTGGGTGTGGGTGCGCAACGCCTTGCCGATCGTATTACCGCCATGTCCAATGGCCGATTGACGGTACAAGTCTATGCGGCTGGTGAGCTGGTGCCGCCTTTGGGTGCGTTCGATGCGGTAATTGAAGGGTCTGCCGAGATGAGCCACGGCGCTGCCTACTACTGGCAGAACAAGAGCCGGGCCACGTCCTTCTTTACCGGTGTGCCGTATGGCATGACGTCCCGCGAACTGGCGGCCTGGGTTCGTTACATGGGTGGCCAGGAAATCTGGGATGAAATTTACGATCAGTTTGGCGTAAAAGGCTTTTTGTCGGGTGACACCGGTACTCAGGCCGGTGGCTGGTTCCGCGAAGAAATCAACAGCCTGGAAGATATTCAGGGTTTGAAATTCCGGACCCCGGGTCTGGGCGGCCAGGTATGGGAAAAGCTGGGCGCCAGTGTGGTAAACATGGCCGGTGGTGAGATTTACCAGGCATTGCAATCCGGTGCACTGGATGCCGCTGAATTTGTTGGCCCCTACAACGACCTGGCACTGGGTTTCTACCAGATTGCCAAGAACTATTACATGCCGAGCTTTATCGAGCCGGGCCTGGCGACCGAAGCGGTGGTCAGCAAGTCCAAGTTCGAGGCATTGCCGCGCGACCTGCAACAAATTGTCGAGTTCGCCTGTCAGGCCGAGTACGATCAGGTAGCCTCGGATTTCTACGCCAACGACCCGATCGCTCTGCGCACTCTGGTGGAACAGCATGGGGTTCAGGTTAAATACTTCCCTGAAGAAGTATTGCAGGCTGGTGCTGAAGCCGCCAAGGAAGTTCTGGGTGAATTGCGCGACAGCGATGACGCCCTGGTGCGTAAGACCACTGAAAGCTACTTCGAAGCACTGGCTTTGTTGCGTACCCGTACCGAACAGGTTGACGGTGCCTTCCTGACCGCCCGTCAGAAGTACTTCCAGATGTAATACGAGCCCAGGCTCAAAAAAACCCGGCCTGTGCCGGGTTTTTTTATGGGCGGGTTATCGACGTCGATAACCCGAAGCTGCTTATTGGCCGGCTTTTAGTTATAGATCAGAGACGGCAGCCAGGTAACCAGTTGTGGAAAGGCCACCAGCAACACGATCACGATCAGTTGCAGGAACACAAAGGGAACAGCGCCCTTGTAAATGGTCATGGTCGAGACGGAATCGGGTGCAACGCCCCTTAGATAAAACAGCGCGAAACCAAAGGGTGGCGTCAGGAAGCTGGTTTGCAGATTGACCGCGACGATCACCCCCAGCCAGACAGGTTCTACGCCCATCATCAGCAGAATTGGTGCGGTGATCGGCAACACCAGAAAGATGATTTCAAAGGTATCCAGAATGAAACCAAGCAGGAACATCAGCAGCATCACGAACAGAATGGCGCCTAACTGGCCACCGGGCAGGCTGTTAAGGAAGTCGCTGACCAGTTCTTCACCACCCATCATCCGGAATACCAGAGAGAAGACGGTCGCACCGATCAGAATGATGAAGATCATGGTGGTGGTATTCGCCGTCGCGTACATGACCTGACGCAAATTGCTATAGGTCAGTTTGCGTTGGAATGCAGCCAGTACCATGGCACCAATAGCGCCTACCGAGGCCGATTCTGTTGGTGTGGCAATACCACCCAGAATGGAACCGAGCACCGCAATGATCAGCACCAGCGGTGGCAGCAGGGTAGTGAACACATCTTTCAACAACCGGGACTTTTCTTCGGCCGTCATGATCAGGGCCGGACAGCTGTCGGGTTGACGCACGGCCTTGAAGATCATGTACAGCATGTAGATGCCCATCAGCATCATGCCGGGTATGAAGGCACCAGCAAACAGGTCGCCGACGGAGACCGGCGTGGGTGCAAAGTTGCCCAGCGACATCTGTACCTGGCTGTTGATGCCCGAGAGCATATCGCCCATGAAAATCAGAACGGTAGAGGGCGGAATGATCTGGCCGAGCGTGCCAGAGGCGGTAATGACCCCGGTTGCCAGTTTGGGGTCGTAACCGGCTTTCAGCATCGCAGGCAGGGACAGCAAGCCCATGGTGACTACTGTGGCGCCAATAATACCGGTAGAGGCGGCGAGCAAGGCCCCCACAAGAATCACCGACAAGCCGAGACCGCCGCGCAGGTCGCCAAACAGTCGGCCCATGGTAATCAGCAATTTTTCGGCAATGCCGGAACGCTCCAGCATCATCCCCATAAAAATAAACAAGGGTACCGCGACCAGTACCTCGTTCAGCATGATGCCCATGTAGCGCGGTGCAACACTCGATAAGTTCGACAGATCAAGCGCGCCCAGAAAGTGGGCAATGGCCGCAAATATCAGCGAGGTGCCAGCCAGCGAAAACGCCACCGGGAAACCGAGCATTAGCACACCAATAACGGCAAAGAACATGACGAGCGCGAGGATTTCGCCCAACAACGTTACTTCCATCAGACGTTCTCCCCGTAACGATAATCTTCAGGTACCAGTTCCTGTCGGTTAGCCAAGACCAGAATGCTGCGCCCGATCATGGCCAAAGCCTGAATTGCGACCACAACGGCAAATACGATAATGAACGACTTAACAACATAAAGGCCCGGCATGCCCCCGTAATTGGATGAGCCTTCCATGAAGCGCCAGGACCGGGCGACATAGGGGTAGGCATACAGACTGATGGTGATGATAAAGGGAAACAAAAACACCAGGCAGCCAAACAGGTCAACCAGAGCCTTTCGTTTAATAGGGGCAGTCCGGTAAAACACGTCGACGCGCACATGGCCTTCACGGAGCAAGGTGTAGCCAGCGATCCCCATAAACATGACGCCATTCATCCAGACATACAGATCCTGCATCAGGACCGAGCCAGTCGAAAAGACATAGCGCATGACAACGACGGTGAAGCATACCAGTACAATTCCCAGCGTCAGCCAGGAAAATACCTGGCCCAGGAATCGGTTCAGCAGGCAACAGAGCCTGACCACGAACGCGAGGCTTTTCATGAGTGATCCTTTTTTATCGGGACAAGGCAAACACGAGGGATAGTTTTGATCATCGGCTGCAATGTGTCGTTGTAGTCGTGAGTTATTGTTTTACTGTTGCTTTAAGCGAGTTTGGCGCTAACGAAGTAGACTGCACGCCTGGTCAGAGTGCAGCACAACGGTCTTTCAGGGGGTATTAAACCATGCCAGCGCAGCCGACGCCAATGCTTGCAACCTGACCTGCCAGTGCGCCCAAACACCCGTCTTTATACCGTTAAGGTTGGCCCGTAGGGTGGTGAATCGATAGAGTTGGCGGTTCCTTGCCAGCCGACGCCGTGGTTGGCTGTTGTCCTTGTTGTAGAGAGAGAGGCCACACATGGCGCAATCAACGCCTTCCGAACAGGCTGAAGGCCGCCCGGTAAACCGTGCGCTGGGCTGGGCCTATGAGCAGGTAGTCGGTGAGGAGGACGCCAGGGTATGCAAAGACATTCCGGAAGCAGCCTGCCGGCACCAGCCCCGCAATTTCTTTGCCTACCTGGTGGCCAATACCTTCAGCAAGATAGCCGATGAGCTGAACAGCGCCCGCCTCATTTTGCCGTGGTTAATGAGCGCTCTGGGCGTGCCGCTGGTTCTGGTCGGCTTTCTGGTGCCGATACGCGAAGCGGGAGTGCTGATTCCCCAGTTGCTGGTGGCGGCCTATGTTCGCGGGCGGGCCTATCGCAAACCCGTCTGGTTAGTAGGGGCCGCGGTGTCCTCACTGGCCTTGCTAACCATGGCGGCAGCCGCCCTGTTTAGTGAGGGGCTGGTCGCGGGCATCTGGATGCTGTTGGGTCTGGTGTTTTATAGCCTGGCACGGGGTCTGTGCTCGGTGTCGGCGAAAGATGTTCTGGGCAAGGCTGTGTCCAAGAGCCGGCGAGGAACAGTGATGGGTTACAGTGCCTCGGTGTCGGGCCTCGCTGTCTTGGGGTTCGGGCTGGTGCTCACCGGAGTCCCAAACCTGAGTGAAAAGCCCGCCCTGCTGCTCGGGCTGTTGCTGGTGGCGATGCTGTTCTGGTGGCTCGCCATGCTGGCGTTTACCGCCATTGAGGAGGCGCCAGGCGCAACCGAAGGCGGAGGCAATGGCTGGTCCGTTGCCTGGCAGCAATTGGGGCTGTTACGGTCCGATTCGACCTTCCGTTTTTTTGTATTGTCCCGGTCGGCATTGCTCAGTGTTGCACTGATGCCGCCGTTTTATGTGGTGATGGTGCAACAGTCTGAGGGTGGCGGGCTTGGCTTGGGTGCACTGATCATCATCAGCGGACTTGCAGCCTCTTTGTCGTCGGGCGTCTGGGGGCGTTTCAGTGACCGTTCCAGTCAGAGCGTTATGGCGGTGGCTGCGTGCGGGGCTGCGCTGGCAGGCATACTGGCGTGGGCGAGTGCTGCCTGGTTATCCGGCGTGGCTCATCTGGTAGGTCTGAGTCTGGCGTATGGGATTATCATGATCTGTCACGGGGGCGTTCGACTGGGCCGCAAAGCCTATTTGGTCGATATGGCAACAGAGTCCAATCGGGCCAGCTACGTGGCGGTCAGCAATACCGTGGTAGGGGTGATCATGCTGATCGGCGGACTGTTTGGTTTGCTCGGTGATCTGTGGTCGCCGCTGGCGGTCATCCTACTGCTGAGCGGCTTGTCTGTCATGGCTGCGTTGATGTGCGCCCGCCTGCCCGCAGTGCAGTAACACAGAGGGCAGGCGCAGTGCCCGAACGGCGATGAGGGCGATTTACAGCAAATGGGGGTTCATGCGTTTGTAGTCACGCAAAGCTTTGCGTGCGCGTTCGACATCATTATACAAACGCATACGATCGTCTTTGCTGCCAGTCCCATTAGGGTTTTCTCTAACGAACTGGCGTTTTGCTTCTTCGGCTTCAACAATAGCCTGCTCAAGCTCTTCCAGCTTTTGATCCATAGTTCCCTCGTTGTCCCACGATGACCGCAATGTCAGCCGGCCAAAGATTCCTGTGTGTGAGTTTCATGGCGGGTTGAAAAGGGTAAGATGTCACGCCATCGTTACGTCACTCACGCACTCAATGCTAGTTGACCCGCATGACAATTGCTACTGCATGCGCTGATTTGTCACTGATCTACAGGGTTTCTTGTCGTATCGATCCTACGCAGTCTTCGTTCTGTCGGATTGTTCTGGCGATGCGCGAGTGTGTACGACATGGAGCGGATGCTATTGAAGCGATTTTTGTGATGGAATTCAAATCATTAGACTAAATAGAACGGTGGTAGATTAGATTTTTATGGTTTTTATACAGATATCAGGCCTCAAGTGCCGGGTATTGCGGCTGTAGCGGCAGGCTTACAAGCGCATTAAGGAACAGTGTGTTCTATTCATGGGCGGCAGGTCGCCTTTCGCAGGCGGGTCTGAGAACCTACAGACAAACCAACCCAGAGTCCCATGTGCACCCCTTCGAGTCGTTTCCTCAGGGTGGCCGCATCATTGAGCTGGGATGTTCCCTTACCAATACCGGAGTTGTTTCATGTCCCGATCACTCATTCAACAGTTGCCTGAGGCCCTGGCCGATCTGAAAACTCAGGGTCTGTACAAAACAGAGCGCATCATTCATTCCCCCCAGGGGGCGCAGGTGACAACCGACGGAGGGACAGTATTGAACCTCTGTGCCAACAACTACCTGGGGTTGGCCAATAGCCCGGCGTTGATTGCCGCCGCTAAACAGGGGCTCGATGAGTTTGGGTTCGGCGTCGCCTCGGTGCGGTTCATTTGTGGTACCCAGGATGTTCACAAAGCACTGGAGCAGCGCCTGAGCGACTTTCTCGGCATGGAAGACACCATCCTGTATTCCAGCTGTTTCGACGCCAATACCGGGCTGTTTGAAACCTTGCTGAATGACCAGGACGCCATCATTTCCGATGCGCTCAACCACGCCTCCATTATTGACGGCGTGCGCCTGTGCAAGGCACGCCGGTTTCGCTACAGCAACAATGACCTGGCTGAGCTCGAGCACTGTCTGCAGCAAAGCCAGTCGGCACGGTACCGCCTGATCGTGACCGATGGGGTGTTCTCGATGGATGGCGTGGTCGCCAACCTGACCGGTATTTGCGATCTGGCGGAGCGATATGACGCGCTGGTTATGGTCGACGACAGCCATGCGGTTGGCTTTATGGGCGAGCACGGTCGTGGAACGCCCGAGTTTCATGGGGTGATGGACCGGGTTGATATCATCACCGGTACCCTGGGCAAAGCCCTGGGTGGTGCCAGTGGCGGCTATACGGCGGCGGCAAAACCCATCGTCGACTGGTTGCGTCAGCGCTCACGCCCTTATTTGTTTTCCAATTCGCTGTCGCCGAGTATTGCAGCTGCCAGCCTGAAAGTGCTCGATATGATCGAGCAGGGCGGTGACCTGCGCCGGCAACTCTGGGACAACACCCGCTACTTTCGGGAACAGATGGAAGCCGCAGGCTTCACACTGGCCGGTGCCAATCATCCGATCATTCCGGTGATGGTTGGCGATGCTAACGTCGCCAGCACCATGGCGGACAAGTTGCTGCAGCGCGGTGTGTATGTGATCGGTTTCAGTTACCCTGTAGTGCCTCAGGGTGCCGCGCGCATTCGCACTCAAATGAGTGCCGGGCTTACCCGGGAGCAATTGGATATCGCCATTGCGGCGTTCACCGAGGTCGGTCGTGAACTGTCGATTATTTAAGGAGTCCTCGCTATGAAAGCCCTTGCCAAGCTGTACCCGGAAGCCGGTATCTGGATGACCGAGGTCGATGAGCCCGAGGTGGGTCACAACGACCTGCTGATTCGCATTCGCAAGACGGCGATCTGTGGCACTGATGTGCACATTTACAACTGGGATCAGTGGTCGCAAAACACAGTGCCGCTGGGCCTGGTTACCGGCCATGAGTACGTGGGCGAAGTCGTCGGCATGGGCGAGGAAGTCACCGGCTTTGCCATAGGTGATCGGGTCAGTGGCGAAGGCCATATTACCTGCGGTTATTGCCGTAACTGCCGCGCCGGGCGTCGCCATCTGTGCCGCAATACCGTCGGGGTCGGGGTTAACCGGGCCGGGGCCTTTGCCGAGTATCTGGTGATACCGGCGTTTAACGCCTTTAAGTTACCCGACGACGTCAGTGATGAACTGGCCGCTATTTTTGATCCGTTCGGTAACGCGGTGCACACCGCCCTGAGTTTCAACCTGGTAGCGGAAGATGTGCTGATTACCGGCGCAGGGCCGATTGGTATGATGGCTGCCGCCGTGGCCCGTCATGTCGGCGCCCGGAACATTGTGATCACCGATGTGAATGATTTCCGTCTGGCCCTGGCAAAACGCATGGGGGCTACCCGCACTGTTAATGTGGCCAACGAGAGCCTCAATGACGTCATGAGCAGTCTGGGCATGACCGAAGGGTTTGATGTTGGCCTGGAAATGTCGGGCGTGCCCAGTGCATTTCGTTCCATGCTGTCGTCGATGAATCATGGTGGCAAGGTAGCGCTGCTCGGCATTCCCGGTGAAGACATGGCCATCGACTGGAGTCAGGTCATTTTCAAGGGGCTGGAATTGAAAGGCATCTATGGCCGGGAAATGTTCGAAACCTGGTACAAGATGGCCGGTCTGATTCAGTCGGGCCTGGATCTGAAACCGATGATTACCCACACCCTGCCCGTCGCTGATTTTCAGGAAGGCTTCGATATCATGCGCAGCGGCCAATCCGGCAAGGTGATTCTGGACTGGGTATGAATACAACGCTCTTTCTGAATGCCTTTACCAGCTATTTCGTGGTCATTGACCCGATTGGCGCGGCGCTGATTTTCTATTCACTGACTCTGGGCCGAACCTTTCGGCAGCGCCTCAGGGTGATTCTGAAGGCGACCGGGATTGCCGCAGCGGTGATTCTGATCTTCGCCTGGGTGGGTGAAGGATTGCTAACCACGCTCGGTATTAGCATGGATGCCCTGAGAGTGGCCGGCGGTATTCTGCTGTTCAATACAGCCTTCAGAATGATCACCTCAGCACCGCTGCCGGACAAACCCACAGACCGCAGCGTGGGTGACATAGCCGTGTACCCGCTCGCTATTCCGCTGATGGCTGGTCCGGGTACCCTGACCATCACGGTGTTGTTAATGGCCGACGCAGACTCTCCGGCCAATCAGGGCTGGGTCATTGCGGCGGTGATTTCGGTGCTGCTGGTTACTCTGACGGCGGGTTTGCTGGCCAGTCAGATCCGCAGGGTCATCGGCAAGACCGGCGATGAAATCATTCAGCGTTTGCTCGGTGTGATACTGGCGGCGTTGGCGATTCAGTTTGTTGCCAACGGTGCCAATGGGTTGTTCTAGTCCAATTTCGGAGTTCAACTCGCAATGTTGCCAATGGTCCGTGCCGGGTACCGGGTGCACCTGTCCGGGGTCGGCGTAAACCCGTCCATGGGGCCTAGGCCGCATGATATGAATCCCATCCATGGGATTCACCCTACGGGCTCGCTCCGCTCATGCTAAAACGCTCCCGGCGTTTTAGTCCATGTTGCGGACTACCCCGGACAGGTGCACCCGATACCCATCACTCAATTGAGTGCGAACTCCTTGCGTGGTGTTTTAAGTTAAAAATCCGTTCCCAGCGAGATCAGCGGGCCAATTCCGTACTGGTAGCCCATGCCCAGGGTGAACTCATTCAGGGTGAACAGGGCGCTGACGCCGGGTATCAGTTCAAACTCTGAGCGCTCATTGGCGCAATAGGCATAGCCGGTGACGTTGGATTCATCAATGTCGCAGCGGGTTGAAGCCAGCAAGCCCAGCGAGGTGTAGAACGCGATGCGGTCGTTGGGCGCGTAGCCTTTCAATATGGACAGGTGCAGCGGGAAACCCACGACCGCGTTGGTCGAGACCCGGTCAGTGTCGCTGTGTGGTGGCTCGTACATGTTCACGTTGCCGGAGTAGTCTGACCGCAATACCAGACCCAGCTCAGCACCCCAGGTATCGGCCATAAAGCCGACGCCCACATAGGGCGATTCGAAATAACCCTGCTGACCGCCATAGGATATCCATACAAAGTCATCTTTGGCCTGGGCGATGCTGGTTGCTGTCATCAGGCAAGTGATGAGTATGGCTTGCCGGTATCCAGTCAGGCACGTCATGATTGATGGCTCCCGCAATCTTGGGTTTACGGTCGGATGCGCCTGGCGCAGTGCGACTCGCCGCTTAATGCAAAGACTAGAGTATCTGCCTGTTTCATGAACCCCAACTGAATTTTCACAGGCTGACAAACCGTAGGCTGAAACACCTGTTAATGTGAGGCTGGTCACACCAGGGAACGACGCTTTACCTGCCTTTACCTGAACCTCACCCGGCTTTACCTGACGCTGCTTGCCCGGCCCCCGGCTTGCTATAGCATCATCCGCACGCTTTACCCAGTCAGCAAGGGAATTAACAGTATGACTAGCCAGACCATAGATTTGAACTTAACACCGGATGAGGTTCGAGAATTGAACACCCCGAGTGAACCACCTGAGCAGGCTGAAAGTCACCCTGGCGAAGTCCCGCGTGCCTTTCACCCCCTGGGGTTCAAGGCACTGAGTCATGTTGGCAAACAGTTGATGGTTCGGGTATTTACCCTCTTGTTTTACTGCCTGTCAGCGTTACTGGTAATCAGCGGTGTGTTCCATTTTTTCACCGATGTGATGACCGGTGAGCGCAGTTTTATGTCCATCACCGTCAACCTGGTCAACTCGCTGATCATCGGGCTGGCCATGTTCGAGCTCGGGGCGGGCATCAGCAAGGAGTACACGGAATCGGATCAGGAAGAGAACGTCTTTACCAACATTCGCCGAACCATTACCCGGTTCCTGGGTACGGTGTGTATTGCGCTGGTGCTCGAATCGCTGATCATGATCATCAAATACAGCCAGCTCGATTTGGCCGGCAATCTGATGTACCCGGTCGCCATACTGGGTGGCGCCTCGGTATTGCTGATCTCGCTGGGTGGCTTTCTGGCGCTTACCCGAGGTCACACTCAATAACCTGTGCGACTGCTAAAGGGGCAACGCGGTGGTGTACTTCAACTGCTCCATCGCGAAACTGCTGCTCACATCCGCCAGTTTCACCCGGCTGACCAGCCGCTTATAGAAGCGGTCATAGGCGGCGATGTCGCTAACCACAACCCTGAGCAGATAATCCACGTCTCCGCTCATCCGGTAGGCTTCCATCACCTCGGGCATGGCCAGCACCGCCTCGGTAAAGTCCGTCAGCCAGGTGTCGTTGTGTTCGCGGGTACGAATAAAAACGAACACATCGACGCCCAGCGCCAGCGGTTGCCGGTTTAGCAGCGCAACCCGACGGCGAATATACCCCTGGTCTTCCAGTGCCTGGATACGACGCCAGCAGGGGCTGGTTGTTAAATTGACCTTGTCGGCGATGGCCTGCACCGACAGAGTCGCATCCTGTTGCAACAGGTTTAAAATGGCTATATCGATAGCGTCAGGCAATTTATGCCTCCATATTGCTAGATTTAAGAAATTGTTTTCTGAATTTAGCCTATTTATCGCAAAAAATGAAATACATTGGGACTCTCAAGGCGTCACACTGGTCGGGTAATGACTAACGGGAACCTCCCATGACCGCACACAGTAGCCGCCCCATAGCGACCAGCCCCGATTGGGCCCGTTTGCGCACCAACACTCTGTCTATACCCGGTAACCGGCTTTATGCCGACTGGACCGCCAGTGGGCGGCTTTATCGCCCGATCGAGCAGCGCTTGCTCGAGGTCGCAGGCCCGATGATGGCCAACACCCATACCGAAGACAGCCTCACCGGCGGGTTTATGACCCGGGCACTGGATGAAGCCCACCAGATCATGCGTCAGCATGTGAAGGCCGCCCATGACGATGTGCTGTTGTTTACCGGCACGGGCATGACCGGGGCACTGGCCAAGCTGGTGCGGATGCTGGGGCTCTGGGTTCACGAAACTCACCGCGAAGCAGTGCTGGCGACGCTGACCCACCGACCCCGGGTCTATGTAACCCATATGGAGCACCACAGTAACCATACTCTGTGGCTGGAAACCCTGGCCGAGGTGGTGATCATACCGCCGACTCAGACCGGAGACGTGGATCTGGACTGGCTGGCCGGGTCGCTGCGCGAGCTGCCTGCCGGTAAGCCCGTTATGGCCTCGGTCACGGCAGCAAGCAATGTGACTGGCGTGGCGGCACCGTACCGCGCCATTGCGCGACTGATGCATCAGGCGGGCGGCCATTGCTTTGTCGATTTTGCCTGCGCGGCTCCCTATGTCGACATCGACATGCACCCCGCAGACGATGAACCACTGGATGCCGTATTTTTCTCACCCCACAAATTTCTGGGCGGGCCCGGAGCCAGCGGTGTGCTGGTGTTCAATACGTCGCTGTATCAGAACCGGATACCGGAGCAGCCCGGCGGCGGCACCGTGGTCTGGACAAACCCTTGGGGGGAGCATCGCTTTTATCAGGACATCGCAACCCGTGAATCCGGCGGCACGCCGGGCATTCTGCAGAGTTTGAAAGCCGCCATGGCGGCGCAATTGAAAGATGAAATAGGCGTGAGCGCCATTGCTCAGCGCGAGCATGAGTTAAACCAGTATTTTCTGCAGGGGTTGGACCGCATTGCCGGCGTTCAGTGCCTGGTCCGGGAGCAAAGCGACCGACTCAGCGTCTTTTCAGTCGTCATCGAGGGCCTGCACTACCAGCAGGCGGTGCAGCGGCTGAGCCGTGAATATGGCATTGAGGCCCGGGGGGGCTGTGCCTGCGCAGGCACCTACGGACATTATTTGCTGGGCATAGACCGCGCGACCAGCCAGGCCATTACCGGTCAGCTGGACCGGGGCGAACTGGCCGCCAAACCTGGCTGGGTTCGGCTGAGCTTTCACCCGATGATGACCATCGAGGACCTTGACCGGATACTAATTGCATTAGAATCTATGGCGAATGGAGAGCGAGTTGCGAGCCCACAAGCACCCTTGGATACGGCTCATCTTTGGGGTGGCTGGACTACTGATTTAAGTTTCGAAGTTAGTACATAGTAAGCATCGGCTGCCGGTGGTGCCTCTGCGGCCTAGGCTCCAGGGAAGGGTTTACGCCGACCCCGCAGAGGTAGCACTGGTGGCCGATGCGGGCCATCGCCACTCAAGGAGCTCTGAACCTGAATGCTAGCCAGCAGCGGCCAATGACTGAATTTGATCGCGCAGGCTGAGCGCTTCGGCTCGTGCCGCCTCGGCAAAGTCGGTGCCCTGGCTGGCGTAAAGTATGCTGCGCGAGGCATTGATCATCAGTCCGCGCCCCGGAGCCGTTTGCCCGTTGTGAACCGTGCCGGGAAGGTCGCCCCCCTGTACGCCGATGCCGGGTACCAGAAAGGGCAGGTCCGGAGCGGCCTGACGAATGCGCGCCATCTCTTCCGGGGCCGTGGCGCCGACCACCAGAGCGATGTTTCTATTCTGGTTCCAGTGCTGCTGGGCGCGTCGCGCCACGTGAATGTAGAGCGGTTCGCCGTCGATCAGCAGGTTCTGGAATTCGGCCGCCGAGGGATTCGAGGTGCGGCACAGCAGAATGACGCCTTTATCGGCATGGTCTGCAAAGGGCAGAACGGTATCGGAACCCATATAGGGGTTAACCGTTACTGCATCGGCGCCGTAATGCTCGAACGCTTCACGCGCATACATGGCTGCGGTAGAACCGATGTCGCCTCGCTTGGAGTCCAGAATAACCGGAACGTCCGGATAATGGGCTTTGATGTAGGCAATGCTCGCCTTCAGTTGCGCTTCGGCTTGCTCGGCCGCGAAATGGGCAAACTGGGGTTTGAAGCAACAGGCCAGATCAGAGGTGGCGTCCACAATGGCCTTGTTGAACGCCAGAATGCCGTCACTCTGTTGCTGGAATGGGGCGGGCAGCCGGTCGATAAAGGGATCGAGCCCGATGCAAACCTGGGTGCCCTGGTCCCAGCGCCGGGCGATGGCGTTCATAAAGGTCACGGTGTTTTCCCCTGCTTGCGAATGGCCGCTGGCGACCGTTCAAAGTGTTTTGAAAAAGACTTTCGAATTGCGCTGAAAGTTATACAGACTCTGCCGTTCGGGTGGCAGCTCAGCCACTGGGGCAGACTCGAACCCGCGTTCGGCAAACCAGTGTGCAGTCTGGGTGGTCAGCACGAACAAGCGTTCAACCTTGTGCTCGCGTGCGCGTTTTTCCAGCGCTCGCAACAGCGCATCACCACGTCCGGACTGTCGGTAATCCTGATGCACCGCGACGCAGGCCAGCTCGGCTACCTGAGGTTCCGTGTCGGGAATCAGGTACAGTGCAGCACAGCCGACGATCATGCCATCGCGTTCGTTGACGTGAAAATGCGAGATCTCATTTTCCAGTTTTTCACGGTCACGGCGCACCAGAATGCCCCGCTCTTCCAGCGGTTGCAGCAGGGCGAGAATGCCGTTGATGTCATCGGGCCTGGCCGGGCGAAAGGTGTCGTAGCGGTCGCGGGCGATTAGCGTGCCGACGCCGTCGCGGGTAAAAAGTTCGGCTAGCAGGGCACCGTCCTGGTGGCCGTCGATCACATGGCAGCGCGGAATGCCGGCTTCACTGGCAGCCAGCGCTGTCAGCAACTCGCGCTCGCCAGCGGCCAGTCCGGTTTTGCCGTCGAGGCACCGGCGCAGTTCAAAGGCGTCCATTTCTTTCTGGTTGCCTGTAACCGGGTGCGGGTTGTCGCCGACGATGACGATTTTGTCGGCATCCATTCGGCGCGCGGTCTCAACCATCAGATGATCGGGCGCCAGATAAAAAACCTCGCCGGTGACCGAATAACCCAGCGGGGGCATCAGCACGATATTGCCTTTGTCGAGGTGTTCGCGAATGGCCAGGTGATCGATGCGGCGCACGCGCCCCTGGGCGAGCAAGTCGACACCATCCACTACGCCCGTGGGGCGTGCGGTGACAAAGTTGCCACTGATCACCCTGACCCGGGCTCCGTGCATCGGCGAATTGGCCAGACCCTGAGTGAATTGCGCTTCCAGCCGGCTGCGCCAGTGGCCGATGCGATTGAGTATGGCATCCATGGCATCGCCATCAATCTGGGCGTGTTCATCCAGTCGCAATTCGCCGACTTCATCTTCAGCATCAAACAACAGCAGCAGTTTCATGCCCAGGCTGTTCAGCAGGGCCAGATCGCTGACCAGGGCATGCACGGACGACGGGCTGAGCACGGTGCCGCGCACCCAGACAACAGCGGTTTTGCCCCGGTAGGCATGAATGTAGGGTGCGCTGTTGCGAAAAATACGAACGAAGTCGGTCAAGGCGGGTCTCCTTAGTTGCCGCCATGATACCGGATAAGGCCTGTCGGGCTCTACCGCCAGATGCAGGCGGTTGTCACATCACTTTGGAAAAACGCTGTCGGTTCTGGTCGCTTAAGTACGCATCAAAGACCATTAGGATCGGGCGAAGCAATAACCGGCCGAGAGCCGTTACGGTTATCCGGTGCTCATTCAATTGCACCAGGCCGTCCTGTTCCAAGTCGGCCAGTTGCTGCCATTCTCGGCTGAAATCCTGATCTGCATCCAGGCCATATTGTTCCGCGACAGGGACCAGATCTATCTGCCCCTGGCAGGCCAGCTGGTTGATGATGTCCCGCCGCATCTGGTCATCCCGGGTCAGGAAATAACCGCGCTGAACCGCCAATGTGCCCTGCTTGAGTGCGCTGTAGTAGGGGTCGAGCTGGCTGTGGTTCTGGATGAACGCGCCCTGTATCTGGCTGATACCGGAGACACCGAGCGCCAGCATGTCGGTTTCTGCCTGGGTGGAATACCCTTGAAAGTTACGTTGCAAGCTGCCATCGGCGAGCGCTTCGACCAGGGTGTCGTCACGCCGTGCAAAATGGTCCATGCCGATATAGACATAGCCCGCGCCCTGCAATTTGATGATGCAGTGCTGCAGAATGCGCAGTTTCTCGTCGGCGTCTGGCAGGCTGTCGCTGCTGATTCGTCGCTGAGCCAGAAAGCGATCTGGCAAGTGGGCGTAGTTGTACAGGCTGATGCGATCGGGTCCCAGATCGAGCACGTCGTCGAGCGTTGCATCAACCCGGCCGACGGTCTGGTAGGGCAAGCCATAAATCAGATCGAAGCTGATTGACTCGAACGCCAGGTGTCGCGCCTGATGCACCAGCGGTTCCACTACCGACTTTGGTTGTACCCGGTGAATGGCGACCTGGGTCTGGTGGTTGAAATCCTGAATTCCGAAGCTCAACCGGTTAAACCCACGCTGGCGCAACAACTCCAGCATGTCGGACGAGGTTTCCCGGGGGTCGAGTTCAATGGAGTATTCGCCCGGCCGGTCGCTTGGGTTCCAGTCGAAATAGATCGACAGCCGGTCCAGCAGTTGCCGCATCTGATTAACCGTCAGAAAGGTAGGCGTGCCGCCACCGAGATGAAGTTGGGTAACGGGTCGCTGGCCAAAATCGTGCGACATCAGCGCCATTTCCCGTTCCAGCCAGGTCAGGTAGTCGTCGCCTCGGGTGCTGCTTTTTGCAGCCACCTTATTGCAGCCACAGTAATAGCAGAGGTGGCGACAAAAGGGGATGTGTACATACAGCGACAACGGCGCCACGGAGGTTGTCTGCAGGCGATAGTGCTCGCTGGCCTCGGCTGCGCTGATGTCATGAAACTGGGCAGCGGTCGGGTAGGAGGTGTAGCGCGGTCCCTGAACGTTGTACTTTTCGATCAGGTGCGCATCCCACTGAATGGACTGGGCGTTGAAGGCCGACATGGCGTGTGCTCGCTGTGCTTAAGGGTTAACAGCATGCAAGCCTAAGCCTTTGGTCGCAGAGGAGGGCTGATCTGGGTCAAAACAGGGGCAGAAATTGGTGCAGGCCATGTCAGCCGCCGGACGAGTGACCGCTCAGGGTCACTGCCAGCTCAGGTGCTGTCAGGCAGGTTGCTGAAAGAACTCGCGTGAGCCGTAGACCACCATGGTCTTGCCTTTCACGCTGACCAGACCCTGTTCTTCCAGGTTCTTCAGTACCCGGCCGACCATTTCGCGTGAGCAACCGACAATGCGACCGATTTCCTGGCGAGTAATCTTGATCTGCATGCCCTCGGGGTGCGTCATGGCATCGGGCTGCTTGCACAGGTCGAGCAGGGTGCGCGCAACCCGGCCAGTAACGTCCAGAAACGCCAGGTCGCCAACTTTTCGGGTTGTGGCGCGCAGGCGGGTGGCCATCTGTTCGCCAATAAAATACAGAATGCGGGCGTCGTTCTGGGTGATCTCGCGAAATTTGGTGTAGGAAATTTCGGCCACTTCGCACTCGGTTTTGGTTTTAACCCAGGCCGATCGCGAATCCATGGCGTCGAATAGGCCCAGTTCGCCGAAGAAATCACCGGCGTTCAGATACGCCATGATCATTTCCCGGCCGTCATCATCTTCGATAATGACCGAAACGGTACCTTTAATGATGTAATACAGGGAGTCGCTTTTGTCACCGGCATATATCAGGGTGGTTTTGGATGGGTAGCGACGGCGGTGGCATTGCGACAGGAAGTAGTCGAGATGCGTATGTTCGAGTGACTGATTAACCATGATCTCTGCTTTCCAGTGTAGCGTCTACGGCCGGGGGGTCACTGCCTGATCAGCCCCGGGGCTCCATGTTGTATGTTCGGTCTAACCGCTGTGCGACGAACGCAACATAGACCGGCGCCTCCAACCTGTGTCAGATTAAAGGGTAACCTGTCTGCGAGTATAGACCGAATTACGTGAATTCGGGCACAGAATGTCTGTGCGCAGTGTGCGAACACTGCTCGGCATTATGGGATATTCAATCGATTCTGGCTATGGGCTCTGCCTATTTGTATGACTTGCGTCCCGTTTTTACACGTTCATTGAGCATTATGACCACGATTCGGAGTCAGCGTTCATTGGGTGGCATCCGCTATTCGGCTCGATGCCGACACCGAACTCAATTAATAATGCCTAACACGGAGGGTTTCAGCCTCTATTCGGCTTTAAATCAGACTGTGCTAGGCTTCGCGCCTCAGACGGTATTGAACACTAACCCGGGCCCGGGGTCTCGGGTTACAGAGGAGTAATGAACAGTGAAAGCAACGGTTGCATGGGCAGGTGGCAAGGCCTTTTCATACGAGTCGGAATCGGGTCATAAGGGCTATATGGATGGTGCCGCCAAAGACGGCCCGGGTAGCAAGGGCCCAAGCCCGATGGAATTGATTCTGAATGGCCTGGGCGGCTGTACCTCTTATGATGTGGTTAACATCCTGCAGAAAAGTCGCCAGGACGTGGTGAACTGCGAAGCGCAGCTGAGCGCTGAGCGCGCTGACACCGTGCCGGCGGTTTTTACCAAAATACACATTCACTTTATCGTTACTGGCCGCCAGCTTAAACCTGCTCAGGTAGAGCGAGCCATAGCACTCTCGGCCGAAAAGTACTGTTCGGCGTCCATGATGCTGGAAAAGGGTGGCGTTGTGATCACTCATGATTTTGAGTTGGTTGATGTTGAGTGACATTGGTCATCACGGATTCTGGCACCCGCTGCAGTAAAATCAGCCACCGGGTGTAGCGACAGCCACCATTGGACATTCAATAAAAAAGTGCTGGGCTCATCCGGGTGTGATCCGCATAATACGGCCCGCTCAAGTACAGCCCGGCTGTGCTGTGCCCCGTGGGGCGACTGGTTTGACGGTTCAGCCCCTTGAAATTGCCGGCCTGTAAGAGGTTCCATTGCTCATGAACGACGAATTGCGTTTACACGGTTTCAACAACCTGACCAAATCGCTCAGCTTCAACATCTATGACATTAACTATGCCAAAACCGAGCAGCAGCAGAACGAGTACATTGCCTATATTGATGAAATGTACAATGCCGATCGCCTGACTGAAATCCTGACTCAGGTGACGGATATTATTGGAGCCAACATATTGAATGTGGCCCGTCAGGATTACGAGCCACACGGTGCCAGCGTTACGATTCTGATCTCCGAGTACCCGGTTGACGGCAACGAGGACTTTTCCACCGCGACGCCGGGGCCGATGCCCAATTCGGTGGTGGGGCACCTCGATAAAAGCCACATTACCGTTCATACCTACCCGGAAAGCCACCCGGATAATGGCATTTCGACCTTTCGTGCCGATATCGACGTCAGCACCTGCGGGGTTATCTCGCCCCTGAAAGCGTTGAATTTCCTGATTCACTCATTCGACAGCGATATTGTGACCACCGATTACCGGGTGCGGGGCTTTACCCGGGATGTCGACGGGCGCAAGCACTACATCGATCACCAGATAAACTCCATTCAGAATTATCTGGCGGAAGACACCAAGCAAGCCTACGAAATGATCGATGTGAATATTTATCAGGAGAATATCTTCCACACCAAAATGCTGTTGAAAGAGTTCAATATCGAAAATTACCTTTTTGGCAGCGGTGTTGAAGCCTATTCCGAGTCTGAACTGACCAGCATTACCGAGCGACTCTGGCGGGAAATGCAGGAAATCTTCTACTCTCGCAACATGAGCAACGGCCCCGGCCCCAGTCATTCCGGCTAAATTGTTCAAACATTGAACAGGTTCGCTGTAAATTTTGGCGATCGGCTCGAATAGACCGTAAAGTGTGATGAATATCGCCTATTCCTGACTGTACACCCCGGCCCGGCAAGGTAAACTGACACAAAGAATACATCGTCTATCAGGATGATGGTTGCCAGCCGGGCCGCATTGTCGCCATCCACCCTGGGTGGTGTTGAGTGAAACTGGCTGAATTATAACTATAAGCATCAGCAAAACGGGTAGTCTCATGGGTCAGGAAATCGAATTGAAGCTCAGTATTCGTCCCTCAGCGGTCGAAGCTTTCAGGTCACATCCGGTATTGTCCTCTCTGCCATCCCAGTCTTCTGCGCTCGAAAACCAGTATTACGATACGCCCGATCAACAACTGACGCAGTCCGGTACGGCACTGCGTTTGCGCTTTCAGGGCAGTCACTGTGTTCAGACGCTGAAAACCCGGGGCTCCAATGTGGGCGGGCTGCATCAGCGCGACGAGTGGGAAGTTGAACGGCCCGATGGCCAGCTTGATCTGTCGGAATGTCCGGACGGGGTGCTGCCTGAAGGCGTTGCCAGTCAGTTGACGCAGCTGTTTAGCACCCGGTTTAACCGGCACCGCTGGCTGGTACAGCACCAGGGTGCCGATATTGAAGTTGTACTGGATGAAGGAGAGGTGTCTGCGGGCGCCGATTCCCAGGCGATCAGTGAAGTCGAACTTGAATTGAAATCGGGTGGCCTGACGGCCTTGTTGTCGCTGGCGCACGAACTGACGCGCAGTATACCGCTGGTGCCTTCCGATATCTCCAAGGCCGAGCGTGGGTATCGTCTGTTGAACCATGCAGCACCGGTTAGTCTGCCGTTGCCAGCCATTGTGGCCCAGCAGAGCATGGAGAGCGCCTTTTGTGCGCTTTTCGGTTACGAACTGGAGCGCCTGCAGCGGCAGTGGGATCTGTTCTGGATGACACAGCAATGGTCTCAGGTACAGGCCATGCTGGTTACGCTGGGCAATATGCAGACGGAATTTGAATGGTTCAGCGATATTCTGCCAACCCGGCATCGCCTTCAGGTTAAAGCCTGGGTGGGCTGGCTTGAAGGCGCCATTCGTCCGCTGGTGTCCTGGTGGCCGGCGTGTTTTGCGCTCAGTCAGGATGCTCGCAGCGAGCCGGAAAACATTGCCGTCAGTTTGCAACAGGCTAAGGCCATCCGTGCGTTGGAGGGCATTGAAGATCTGGCGAGCAATGCTGATTTTGGCCATACACTGATGTCGATGACGCAGTGGTTGCATTTGCGCAGCTGGCGGGAAGATCAGACCGAGGAGCACAAGTGTGCTTCCGAAGTTGCGGTGAGCGACGGCCTCGACCGTTCGTTATCCACTGCCTGGCAGGCCTTCAACCCCGATCAGTTTGCCGGTAGCACCAGTCATGCCCTGGCTCAGTACCCGGCGGTGCATCGCTTGTTGATGCTGTGCCAGTACTTCAACACCCTCTATAGCGAAGATTTGGATCATTACCAGGCCGAGCTACAGGCGCTTGAAGATAATCTGTCGAAATTGTCGGCCATGGATGTCGTCAGTCGTCTGCACGAATGGCTAAACGACTTGCCTCTGGAACAGCAAGCCTCGGTGTACAGCTGGACGCGCAGCCAGCCGGTGCTGTTGCGCGACATCAAGCAACTGGCGGGTCGCCTGTTTGATTCCCGGGACGCCGTACTGGAGGTGTAATCTTGGCCGCAGCCTCCTTGTTGCCGGGTCGGTTAGACATAGACAGCGTATTGCGGGCACTGCAGGACGATGGACGTCTCAGTGCCGAGCAAACCGACCGGGCCCGTCGCAAGGTGCGCCCGGGCAAGGAACATCCGCTGCAGCGCCTGGCCTCGCTCGAGTTAACCGACCTGGCCAACCCCGCCAAAAAACTCAGCCTCAATGCGCTGACGCAATGGCTGGCCGAACACGTTGGCTTACCCTACCGAAATATTGACCCGCTGAAAGTCGACGTCACCCGCATCACCGATGTCATGTCGTATGAATTCGCGCGTCGTTACAACCTGTTGCCTCTGGTCATTGAAGACGACGTGGTGGAAATCGCCACCAGCGAGCCATTGCTGACCGGTTGGGAAGACGCGATCGAACAGGTATCCCGGCGTAGCATACGCAAGGTTGTAGCCAGCCCCGAAGACATCGACCGATTTTCGCTCGAATTTTATGCGCTGAACCGTTCTGTGACCGGAGCGGTTGGGCGTAAGACGGCAGCCGGTATCGGCAACTTTGAACAACTGATTGAACTCGGCAATCTGCAGAATGTCGAAGCCAACGATGAACACATCGTCAATATCGTTGACTGGTTGTTTCAGTATGCATTCGATCAGCGCGCCAGTGATATTCACGTCGAACCTCGACGCGATTATGCCCATATCCGGTTCCGTATTGATGGCATCTTACACGCTGTGTATCAGATGCCCATCCAGGTGGGCCAGGCTGTGGTCAGCCGCATCAAGATTCTCGGCCGGATGAACGTGGCAGAGAAGCGCAAACCTCAGGACGGGCGGGTTAAAACCAAAACGCCGGAAGGGCAGGAAGTGGAGCTGCGACTGTCGACGCTGCCAACCGCCTTCGGCGAAAAGCTGGTGATGCGGATATTTGATCCGGAAGTGTTGCTGAAAAGCTTCTCTGCGCTTGGCTTGCAGGATGAAGACCTCAACAACTGGAAGCAGATGATCCGCAACCCGAACGGCATCATTCTGGTGACCGGGCCAACCGGCTCGGGTAAAACGACCACGCTGTACTCAACGCTGCGTACCCTGGCCACGCCAGAAGTGAATGTCTGCACCATTGAAGACCCGATTGAAATGGTGGAGCCGGCGTTCAATCAAATGCAGATTCAGCAGAACATCGATCTCAGTTTTGCCGACGGCATTCGCGCTCTGATGCGTCAGGACCCGGACATCATCATGATTGGTGAGATTCGCGACCTGGAAACCGCACAGATGGCCGTGCAAGCGGCACTGACGGGCCACCTGGTGCTTTCGACCGTGCACACCAATGATGCCCCTACTGCCATTACGCGACTGCTTGATCTGGGCGTGCCCAGTTATCTGATCAAAGCCACCGTCCTGGGCGCCATGGCGCAACGCCTGGTGCGAACCCTGTGTCCGCATTGCAAGACCACCACCAACGCGAGTGAGGATATCTGGCAGCAACTGGTTAAGCCCTGGTCGGCGCCGAAACCGGCGTCGTTCTATCAGCCGGTGGGGTGCCTGGAGTGTCGCAATACTGGGTATCTGGGTCGTTCAGGTTTGTATGAAAGCTTTCTGATGAGCAGTGAGCTGGCCGGGTTGGTGACGGACGACTGTGATCCGCAACGGTTTCGCAAACACGCCATCAAACAGGGCATGCTCAGCTTGCGTTTATCCGGAGCCCGTAAAGTGGCGGCCGGTATTACCACACCGGAAGAGGTGTTCCGGGTGACGCCGGAAGTTCGCTAGCGGGCCATGCGTGGCACTCTGTTAGCAGGGAGCGACGCCAGCAAGGCCAGAGGCGCCCTAAATCCGGTAGACCGTTTTGGTCATGACCTTTGAAATCTCCGTCATGAGTTGCTTTACCGGGGTCGGGAATGTCCGTCCGCCGGCCGCAAGGGCGTGTTCGGCATGTCGTTCTTCATCAGACAGCATGCGTTCGAGAATGGCGGTTGAGCGGGGGTCTTGCCGGTCAATCTGGTTCAGGTGGTCGCGCAGATGCGCACTGACCTGGTCTTCTGTGGCAGCGACAAAACCCAGCGACCAGCGGTCACCCGCCATGCCCGCCGCAGCCCCCATGGCGTAGGAAAGCCCGTAAAATATCGGGTTTAGAAAGCTGGTGCGGCTGTTCAGTTCATTGAGGCGCTGTTCGCACCAGGCCAGGTGATCGAGCTCTTCTTCGGCCGCCTGGTTCATGTCTTCCCGGACTTGCGCCAGTTTCGCGGTGAGCGCCTGGCCCTGATACAACCCTTGGGCACAGACTTCACCGGTATGATTGATGCGCATCAAACCGGCGATATGGTGTGTCTGAGCGGTGTCCAGCGCCGGTATGTCCTGATCTTCGACCGGCAGTGGCTGGCGCGCCTGAACGGCCCCCGGCGTCAGCGTCTTAAGGGCGTTGTCGAGGTGGGCGACCAGACGATCAGAAAAAGAGTGACTTCTTGGCATGGGTGCGTTCCCGGTTGGCCTGAATATCAGGCATGGCTTGCATGAGCGTTTGTTTCAGTGCCCGGCCGGATACCGGCTTGGTCAGCAAATACTGAATGTTAAGCCGGCTTTCATCGAGATCGACATGACCGACATCAACCCCGGTTAACATGATGATAATAATGTCTTTGTTCAGACTGCTGTCGGCGCGAATGCGCTCCGCCAGTTCGATGCCGGTCATGCTCGGCATATTCTGGTCGAGGACCAGAACATCAACCGGCGTGCCCTTGTGATATTCGTTATGGAGATTGGCCAGAGCTGACTGGCCATTGCTCATGCTGAACACATCCATTCCCCAGCTCATGCCCAGATGTTCTATGACCTTGCGGCAGGTGAGGTTGTCGTCGACGACCATCAGGCGCATCTGGTCCAGATCCTGAACCGAATAGTCATCGACTTCGGTGGTCGCGCTGATTTCGGCCAGCGGCAGATCGATCCAGAACGTTGTGCCCATGCGCAGCTCACTGCTGAAGGTAATTTGGCCACCCAGCAATCCGACCAGAATGCGGGTAATGGGCAAGCCCAGGTGCATATCACGCGGCGCCAGCTGATCTTCTGCCCGAACCGCCGGAAAGTCGAACAGATTGCTTTTCAGTTCCTTGGGCAGGCCGGGCCCGGTATCGGTCACGCTGAAGCGGATGCGGTTGTGATGCCAGGGTTTGACCTGAATCAGAACCTCGCCGTTGTCGGTGTAATTCAGGGCGTTGTCGAGCAGGTTGCTCAGTACCTGGGCAATGATCTGGGCGTTGCCCCGATAACGCGTCGGCAGTTCCGGGGCGACGTCCATCACCAGTTCCAGTTGCTTGGCATGGGCGAGACGTGAGTAGGGTTGGATGGCGTCTTCCAGCAAATCGTACAGATCAAACTCGTCTTCGCCTTCCGGCAGCCGGTTCAGACCGATGCGCACCAGGTTTTGCAACTGATCAGCCTGGCGCAGCAAGGAAAACCCGGCCGCTTGCACGGTGTTCACGTACTCCTGCTGGTGCGCCGACAAGCTGGTGTCTTGCAGCAGTTCGGTCATGCCGAGCACGCCGTTGATCGGACCGCGCATTTCGTGGTTCAGTTTACGTAACAGGGGCCAGTGCAGGTTGGGCAGATTAAGACCGTCGACCGCGAGCCGGGAGTCACTCTTGCGGGCAACGCCAAAGGCCGCCCAGCCGACTATCAGGGCGGCGGTCACGGCGAGGCTGTGCAGCGCGAAGGCATTCAGGGCAATACTCTTAATCAGGCCGAGGCTGGCGGTCATGATAACAATGAACAGAATCAGCAGATTGCCTACGCCGGCCAACAACCAGCCTTCAGAGGGAGCCTTGGCATCCCGCCGATAAAACCAGAGTGCAACAATGGTCAGCAACAGGACCGGGATCAGGGTCAGCAGAATCGGGCTGAAGCTGCGTGACATCGGCAGTAGGGTGACCACGGCCAGCACGGCCAGCAACCTCAGCAGCCAGGTCAGGCTTTCGCGCAGCCAGGCGGGATAGGTTTCTTTGCGTACCTCGGCCAGCAGACCAAGCATGCTCATGAGAACCGTTACCCCACCCACGTTACGCGCATGAATGTCCAGGTAGCCCTGACCCGGAATCACGAAAGAGGCCAGGCCACTCCAGCCTGCATTGATCGCGATAAAACCCAGGTTAAGGAGCAGCGCCCACAGAATGGCAGCGGATCTCAGCTTGAACCAGGCGATCAGCGCGATCAGCGCCAGTACCCACTGAACAGCAAACAGCGCTGAGTGAATGCTGATGCTGCGCGCAACCCGGAGCTTCAGAGTGCGCTCATCCACCACAGAGATAAGGGTGTTAAGCGGGTCGGCCGATTGCAGCTTGATGTACAGATATTGGTTTCCGGGCTGAATCGGTACCGGAAGAACGTAGGTTCCAAGTGGCTCCGGCCGACTGTCCAGCGGCACACTGGCGCCTGAACGAACGCTACTGAAGGTCAGAGCGGCGGCACTCTCGTTAAAGCTGGTGTAGGCGGTCGGATTGGTGCTGGGGTAGTAGATCTCGATCAGATGGTTCGCGTGACTTTCTACGAAAAATGAATAGCTTCGGGTCTGGCCACCGGAGTTATTGACCGGTACACGGATCCAGTAGGCGCCATCAAAGAGGCCGCTGCGCAACAGGCGCTGGTGCAAGGGCGTGAACTGATTGGCCAGCCCTTCCTGCTGCAGCTGGTAGACAGAGTACTGGTTGTCGGCATCGAACAGATAATCCGAATGCTCAAGGATGTTAATATCCAGAGAGCTCTGGTTGAGCATGATGGGCTCATCGGCCGCCGCCAGGCTCACCAGCAGGGTGAGCGCCAACAGCAGCGTGATGGCAGCGCTGGCGCTGTGGATCAGTCGAACAGTTTTCACTAGGCAGAGCTCCGGCACCGAACGTCCCTGGGCGTCAGCTGGTTGCTGATGCCCGCGTGCGCGCAGTATAACGCCGACGGGCACTGGCCCCAAGTCGGTGCCGCAGAAGTCGGGGCTCTCGCCCCGTTTGCTGTGCCGGTCAGTCGCGGTTGATCGCCCGGTGTCCGATGTCGGTGCGGTAGTAGCGATCTGCGAACTGAACCGACTCGACCGCCTCATAGGCGCGTCGTTGGGCATCGCCAATGGTCTGGCCCAGAGCAGTGGCACACAGCACGCGGCCACCCCGTGTGACTGTCTCACCCTTGTCGTTCAGGCCTGTACCCGCCTGAAAGACTTTGGCATTGGGGCCGAGGTCGGTGTCCAGACCGCTGATGGCATCGCCCGAGCGATAACTGGCCGGGTATCCGCCAGCGGCCAGCACGACACCCAGCGCCGGTCGCGGATCCCACTGGGTCTGCTGACCTTCGAGCCTCCCTTCGACCGCTGCCAGGCACAGGGCTACCAGGTCCGATTGGAGGCGCATCATGATCGGTTGGGTTTCTGGGTCACCGAAGCGGCAGTTGTACTCCAGCACGTTAGGCGTGCCATCAGCGGCGACCATGATGCCAGCGTAGAGAAAGCCCCGATAGCGGTTGCCCTCGGCCTGCATGCCGTGCACGGTGGGGTAAATCACCTCATCCATGATGCGCTGATGCAATTCATCGGTGACCACTGGGGCGGGCGAATAGGCACCCATGCCCCCGGTGTTGGGTCCGGTATCGCCGTTATCGCGCGCCTTGTGATCCTGGGAGGAGGCAAAGGGCACAACGGTGTCACCATCGACCATAACGATGAAGCTGGCTTCCTCGCCAGTCAGGCATTGCTCAACCACCACGCGTGAACCGGCGTTGCCGAACGCATTGCCAGACAGCATGTCGTCGATGGCGGCGATGGCTTCTGCTTCGGACTGGGCGACGATGACCCCTTTGCCGGCTGCCAGTCCATCGGCTTTAACGACGATGGGCGCGCCTTTTTCCTGCACAAAGGCGCGGGCTTCAGCGGCGTCGGTAAATACCTGGTACCAGGCCGTCGGGATAGCATGACGCTGCAGGAAGTCTTTGGTGAATGCCTTGGAGCCTTCGAGTTGGGCCGCACCCTGGGTAGGCCCGAAAATAGGCAGGCCGCGCTGCTCGAACAGGTCGACCACGCCAGCGACCAGAGGTGCCTCGGGGCCGACGATGGTCAGGCCAACCTGGTGTTCCTCGGCAAAGCGTGCCAGGCCGTCCAGATCCAGAACGTCGATGGCAACGTTCTCGATTCCAGTTTCACGAGCCGTTCCCGCATTGCCCGGTGCGACATAAACCGTGTCGGCCAGGGGGCTTTGCCGGGCTTTCCAGGCCAGGGCGTGCTCGCGCCCGCCATTGCCAATGATCAGAATGTTCATATCAGATGTCCTGTGTACTTAATAGGTTACCAACTCAAGCTTCGTGGTCACCTTCAAAGGATTAGCCCTACCTGGTGACCGGTGCGGGCGATTGGCAACGCAATCAACCGCGAACGCCGAAACTTGGGTCACCACGCCGGGCCGGTATCAGTGGCGGAAATGGCGCATGCCGGTCAACACCATGGAAATGCCATGCTCGTCTGCCGCGGCGATGACTTCGTCGTCGCGCATGCTGCCACCCGGTTGAATCACGGCTTTGACGCCCATCTCAGCGGCCTGGTCGAGGCCATCCCGGAACGGGAAGAAGGCGTCGGATGCCATAACCGAACCGGCGATTTGCAACCCTTCGTCGGCGGCCTTGATGCCGGCAATTTTAGCACTGTAAACGCGGCTCATTTGACCCGCGCCGACACCGACGGTCTGGCCGTCTTTGGCGTAGACAATGGCGTTGGATTTAACGAACTTGCACACCGACCAGGCGAATTGCAGGTCGAGCAGTTGTTCAGGGGTTGGTGCTGTTTTCGTGACCAGCCTGAATTCATCAGCCGGGACTTCACCCAGGTCCCGGTCCTGAATGAGCAGCCCACCGTTGACGCGTTTGAAGTCAAAACCGGGCAGCGCACGATCCCAGTAGCCACTGCTGAGCAGGCGAACATTGGGTTTGGCGGCAACGATGGAGGCTGCTTCGGCACTGACTGAGGGCGCGATGATCACTTCGACAAACTGACGGTCAATAATAGCGCGGGCCGTGGTGGCATCGAGCTCCCGATTGAAGGCGATGATGCCACCGAAAGCCGAGGTCGGGTCGGTCTGGAAGGCGCGTTCGTAAGCGGCCAGCTGTGTATCGGCAACCGCCACACCGCAGGGGTTGGCGTGTTTGACGATGACACAGGCCGGTTGCTCGAAGCGTTTGACACATTCCAGGGCCGCATCGGTATCGGCAATGTTGTTGTAGCTCAGCGCCTTGCCCTGCAAGCTGGTTGCGGTAGCTATGCTGGCCTCGGGGGTCTCGGTATCGACGTAAAATGCCGCTTTCTGGTGCGGGTTTTCGCCGTAGCGCATAACATCTTTCAATTGCCACTGCTGATTGTAGGTGTTCGGGAAATCGGCTTTTTCGGGAACGCTGGCCGGGTCGGTATCGAGGTCTACCCGGCCGAGGTAATTGGCGATCATGCCATCGTACGCAGCCGTATGTTCAAAGGCGGACCGGGCCAACCGGAAGCGGGTTGAACGCGACAAACCGCCGCTGGCATCCCATTCACTGATAATGGCCGGATAATCGTCGGTGTTGACGACGATGGCCACGTCGGCGTGGTTTTTGGCCGCCGAGCGCACCATGGTCGGGCCGCCGATGTCGATGTTTTCAATAGCGTCGGCCAGGGTGCAGTCGTCACGGCTGACGGTGTCCGCGAAGGGGTAGAGGTTGACCACCACCAGATCGATGGCAGCAATGCCGTGTTCGTTCATGACCGTGTCGTCCTGACCGCGGCGGCCCAAAATGCCACCGTGAATCTTCGGGTGCAGCGTCTTTACCCGGCCGTCCATCATTTCCGGAAAACCGGTGTGGGCGGATACTTCGGTTACCGGAACACCAGCGTCCGTCAGCAGGCGAAAGGTGCCCCCGGTGGACAACAGCTCGACACCGCGCTGGTTGAGTTCACGGGCAAAGTCGACGATGCCGGTTTTGTCGGAGACGCTGATCAGGGCGCGTTGTGGCGTTTTGGTCATAAGATCCTCGAACGATCGGTCGGTGGCTTGCAGCGGCAGACACGGTGCCGGGTTGGGCCGGTTTCAGTCAAAAAGCAGAGTCTGTGATGGTCAATCTGGTGCAACTGGTCAAAAACCGGTTGTCCGAAATGCAAAAAGGCGACTCGACGTCGCCTTTTAAGTGATTAGAGCAGCCCGTACTGCTTCAGTTTCTTGCGCAAGGTACCCCGGTTGAGGCCGAGCACCCGGCTGGCTTTGGTCTGGTTGTCCCGACTGAAGCGCATGACGGCTTCGAGCATGGGGGCTTCCACTTCGCTCATGACCATCTGGTAGACATTGGCAACGTCCTGGCCTTCGAGGTGGGCAAAGTAGTTGCGCATGGCAATTTCAACGCTGTCACGCAAAGTCTGGGGGTTGTCGGCCGAGGAGTGGATGTTCAGTGAATCTTTTGAATCAGGGCGCTGAGGGTCCTGGGCAACGGTGTCGAGGTTCATGCTGCTGTATCCTTTAACGATGTCAAACGTTGAAAAAGGGTGGCTATAACCTGGAGCTGCTCACGCGGTTGCTCCAGGTGATTGAATGCTGAGAGTGTCGTCCGGTCGACACCCCGGGCTTTGAGGTACCAGCCCACGTGTTTACGGGCAATGCGAACGCCCATGTAGTCTCCATAAAACTGATGCAGCGACTGGACATGTTGGCTCAGCGTTGCAGCAACTGTGTCCAAATCCGGCTCTGGCAGTATCTCGCCATGGGCCAGGTAATGATTGATCGCCTGAAAGATCCAGGGGTTTCCCTGGGCCGCCCGGCCAATCATCACCCCGTCGGCACCGGTGACTGAGAGCACCTTCGCTGCCTGCTGCGGGCTGTCGATATCACCATTGGCGAGCACCGGAATTGTTACGGCCTGCTTTACCTGTGCGATGGTGTCGTACTCGGCCGCGCCTTTATAGGCATCGGCCCGGGTCCGTCCATGCACCGACAGCAGCGCAATGCCCAGGTCTTCCGCCATGCGAGCAATGGTGACGGCATTGCGCTGGTCTGCCGACCAGCCAGTCCGGATTTTCAGGGTAACGGGTACATCAACCGCCCCAACCACGGCGGCCAGGATGTCCCGAACCAGAGCTTCATCGCGCATCAGGGCGGAACCGGCCGCCTTGTTGCACACTTTCTTGGCCGGGCAGCCCATATTAATGTCGATAATCTGTGCGCCGCGTGCCACATTGGCCTGCGCAGCCTGCGCCATCATGTCGGCGTCGCCACCGGCAATCTGGACACTGATCGGCCCCTGTTCACCACGGTGATCAAGCCGCCAGCGAGACTTGTTGCTGTTCCAAAGGCGAGTATCACTGGTGACCATTTCCGACACGACCAGCCCCGCACCCAGCGACCGGCACAGCGAACGAAACGGTCGATCGGTGACTCCGGCCATAGGCGCCAGGACGGTCGGTTGTGTAATGGTATAGGGGCCGATGGCAAACACAGTAATCGGTTAAAAATTGCTCAGCTCAAGGGCGGGGAATGATACTGGCTCTGGCGTTCAGATGAAAGATTGACAATCCGTTTCTTTTCAAAAAATGGGGCCATTGGCCCCATTGATTGTCTGAGCTGTTCCGGTGTTGCAATCAACCGGTTCCGGCAGGCGCCAGAACAAGCTGGTAGTTCACGGCCCGGGTGCCGGGATCGCGAATCGGAAGGGAGACATAGATGCGTGTATTGACGGGCATCAGCCGGGTGCCGGTTAGCTCGCCACGCAGGTATTGCTCTGGTGTGAACGACTGGTCGGCCACCAGTTCCCCGTTGACGTCGGTGTATTGCAGAATCAACACCGGGAACGGTTGCCGGAAGGCGGCGCGGTTGGTCAGAACGGCGTCGAGCAATTTCACATCATTCAATGCCCGGTGATCACGGATCAGGACGTTTGACGTGCGCACCAGCTCCAGGTCCTCCTGTTCCGGCAAGGTACAGCCCACTGCGTTACACACCGTCTGATAAAGACCCCGCCACTGATCCATCTTGGCGTAAGTGTCGCGTTGCACCCAGGCAAGCTGGGCGACCAAAACCCCGATCAGCACGACAATAAAGACCGCACCCAGCCAGCGCCAGCGCGCCAGCCGGTCTTCGGCATTGAAATCCAGGTCGATGTCGTGATTTAGCTGACGAACAACAGAGGATGCGGAGGCCTTGTCGTTGCCGCGCCGGTCGGTGCTGCCGAAAGCGGGGCTGTCGAACTCGTCGGGTTCCGAGTCGTCAACGGACCAGGCGGGTTCGGCTTCTGGCTGTTTTGCCTTGACCGGCCGGGGGTCGGACATTGGCTTGCTAACGAACTGTGCTTTTTCCTGGCGACGGCTATCCCGGGATTCTTCGCGTTCAAGTTCTTCCAGAATTGACTCTGCCCAGCTTTCATCGGCGCTTTCCGGGTCGTCGAGGATGTCTTTTTCATCATCGGCCTCACGCTGGAAGGGGTTGGCGCTTTTGCGATTGCTGGTCGGGTTGTTGAGGCTAATGAACGAGTCGCTTAAATCGCCCAGTTCGGAATCGTCATCGTCCTGGTCGTAGAGATCGTCATCGCTGTCCTGAAAGACGAATTCCTGGTCTTCTTCTGGGTTGTCTGCAAACAAAAAGTCGGCATCGTCATCGTCGTCCGCGGCAAAACGCGAGGGCGGGGCTGGCTTGGCGGGTTTGGGTTTGGCTGGCGGTGCCTTGGGTTTGGCGGCTGCTGCGGCTTTCGGTGCTGCTGCTCGCGGGGCTTGAGCCGGTTTTTTTTCTGTTGGCCGGGCCGGCTTTGCAGTGCTGGGCGCCGGGCGGGCTACCGGTTTGGGTTTTGGCTTGCCGGCAGCGGCAGTCACAATGTGGTTTCGGGCACTAAAAACCTGCAGGCAGGCGCCACAGCGGACAGAGCCGTTGGCTATGGACAGCTGTTCGTCACTGACGCGAAAAGAGGTGCCGCAGTGCGGGCACTGTGTAATAAAGGTTTCAGCCATTGCTAATTATGATTCCTGGCATCCATGCACGATTGGTCCTGTCTCTGGCCACGGTTCAGGTGACCCGCAGGGTAATATTGGTCCGTTTTATGTGGCGCGACGGTCGGTTAGTGTAAGAAAGGCGCTGTCAGATAACAATATGTGACTGCCTCAACCCACAAGCAGGCGCCCTTAATGACGCCGTCGCCCGTTCAGTCGAACCCAGCCATCATGGCTTGCGCGGGGCTCAAAGTCGACCCAGGGGGCATAGGCTGCGAGTACGGCATCGGCCTGGTGTTCCAGTATGCCCGACAGTGCAATTTTGCCGTCGGGTCTGAGCCGGTTGCAAATCGACGCTGCCAAGTCGCATAGCGGGCCTGCGAGTATGTTGGCGACGACCAGATCATAGTGCGGGTCGAGATCCTGGTCGTCGAGCATGACCCGAAAGCGTGATGGGTCGATGGCGTTGTTGACGGCATTGGCCCGGGTCGCATCGAGTGCCTGGGGGTCAATATCGAGTCCGTCCATGCGGTCAGCGCCCAGTAATAGGGCGGCCAGACCGAGGATGCCGGAGCCACAGCCATAGTCCAGCACAGTATCGCCGGACCGGGTATTCTGGTCGAGCCAGGTCAGGCACAGGAAGGTGGTCGGGTGAGTGCCAGTACCAAACGCGAGGCCGGGGTCCAGTCTCAGGTTAATGGCAGTCGGATCGGGTGGCTCGAGCCAGGATGGGCAGATCCACAACCGGTCGCCGCAGGGAATGGGCTTGAAATTGTCCATCCAGCTACGTTCCCAGTCTTTGTCTTCCAGAATCTCTGTGATGATAGGGCCCTGAGCTTCAATGTTCATTGCCTGCATGGCGTCTTGTAACTGCCCGGTCAGGGCATTGGCATCCAGTTCGTGGTCGAACAGGCCCTGAATCGTTGTGTGCTGCCACAGCGGTGTTGTACCACGGATGGGTTCGAAAACCGGTTGGTCTTCGGTATCGACCAGGGTCACCGCCTGGCACCCGGCCAGCAGCAGGGCATCTTCCAGAGCGTCGGTGTGCTCGGGTAGCGTGGGAATTTTGATGTGTAACCAGGGCATGGCAAATCCTGTGCAAAGTTGGGCAGCGTTTCAGAGGCGAAGTGTACACCAGAGCGCCTGTTGGTTCAGTTCTGCCTGCAATCAGGCTCGCGAAAGGCTGTTTACGGCCAAACAACAAAAAGCCGGGCAGAACCCGGCTTGGTAGCAGTCAGTGTTCCGGCAACGGGTGCCGGATTGTCCGCTTACTGTTCGTCGGCCAGTTTGTGCTCAAGGTAGTGAATGTTAACACCACCACGCGCAAAGCCAGCGTCTCGTACCAGGTCCATTTGCAACGGGGTGTTGGTCTTGATGCCAGCGATGACCAGTTCATCCAGTGCCGATTTCATGCGCGCCAGCGCCTGGGGACGATCGTCTGCCAGGGTAATCAGCTTGCCGATCATGGAGTCGTAAAACGGCGGAATGGTGTAGCCGGAATAAATGTGCGAATCCCAGCGAACGCCCAGGCCACCGGGCGGGTGGAACTGGGTAATTTTGCCCGGGCTGGGCATAAAAGTACGCGGGTCTTCGGCGTTAATGCGGCACTCAAAGGCATGGCCCTTGATATGGATTTCATCCTGACGATAGGACAGTGGCTCGCCCGAGGCGATGCGCAGCTGTTCCTTGATGATGTCCACCCCGGTCACCATTTCGGTCACCGGATGTTCAACTTGAACGCGGGTGTTCATTTCAATGAAATAGAAGTTGCCGTCTTCGTACAGGAATTCAAAGGTGCCAGCGCCCCGGTAGCCAATCTCGATGCAGGCATCCACGCAGGCCTTCTGCACTTTGGCACGCGCTTCCGGGTCGATGTGCGGCGCCGGTGCTTCTTCCATAACCTTCTGGTGACGACGCTGCAGTGAGCAGTCGCGATCGCCGAGGTGAATGGCGTTACCGTGGGTGTCGGCCAGTACCTGAATTTCAACGTGACGCGGATTTTGCAGGAACTTTTCCATGTAAACGGTGCCGTCACCAAAGGCGGCTGCAGCTTCGTTCTGGGTGACCTGAATGGCGTTGAGCAGGTCTTTTTCTGCATGAACAACGCGCATGCCACGACCGCCGCCACCCGCGGCGGCCTTGATGATGACCGGATAGCCTACATGGCGACCCATGGCCAGGCATTTTTCCGGGTCGTCGGTCATCGGGCCATCGGAACCCGGAACCGTCGGTACACCGGCTTTTTTCATGGCTTCAATGGCCGATACCTTGTCACCCATCAGCCGGATAACGCTGGACGAAGGGCCGATGAAGGTAAAACCGGATTTCTCGACCTGCTCGCAGAAGTCAGCCCGCTCGGCCAGAAAGCCGTAACCGGGGTGTATGCCATCGGCATCGGTGACTTCGGCCGCGGCGATCAGGGCGGGTATGTTCAGGTAACTGGCGGAGGATGCATTGGGACCAATACAGACCGACTCGTCGGCAAGTTTCACGTGTTTCAACTCACGGTCGACGACAGAGTGCACCGCCACCGTCTGAATGCCCAGCTCTTTGCAGGCCCGCAGGATGCGCAAGGCAATCTCGCCGCGGTTAGCAATCAGGACTTTCTTAAGCATGACAGGCCTCGTTAGCTAATGGTGACCAGGGGTTGGTCGAATTCGACCGGCTGACCGTTTTCAACCAGAATCGCTTCAACGGTGCCGCTCTTGTCGGCTTCGATCTGGTTCATCATCTTCATCGCTTCAACGATGCAAATGGTGTCACCCTCTTTCACTTGCTGGCCTACTTCTACAAAGTTGGGGCTGGTTGGCGACGGCGCGCGATAGAAAGTGCCGACCATGGGTGAGCGTACAGAGTGGCCTGCCGGTTCAGCCGGGGCACTGGGTTCGGCAGCTGCCGGGGCCGGTGCGGCGGCAGGCGCTGCCATCGGAGCAGGCGCTGCTGCGTAATGCATTTGCTGCGGGGGCAGGCTGTGTGAGGTACGGCTGATGCGAATGGCTTCTTCACCTTCGGTGATTTCAATTTCATCAATGCCGGATTCTTCCAGCAGTTCGATCAACTTCTTGACCTTGCGAATGTCCATAACGGGTTCCTTTATTCAGTGCGTTAACTGTTGATGGGCGGCGTGCAGAGCGAGTTCGTAGCTGTGCGCTCCAAATCCACATATCACTCCGACCGCCTGGTCGGAAAGATACGAATGATGTCTGAACGGTTCACGGGCATGCACATTGGACAAGTGCAATTCAATGTAGGGAATGGCAACGCCGGCTAGTGCATCGCGCAGGGCAACACTGGTGTGAGTGAATGCACCGGGGTTGATCAGGATGAAGTTGACCCCTTCCTCCCGGGCTTGATGAATGCGGTCTATCAGCATGCCTTCGTGATTGCTTTGGGCACAGGCAAGACTGTGGCCGAGGTCGGCAGCGGCGCGTGTTAGCGACTGTTCGATATCGTTGAGCGTAGTGTGCCCGTATACCTCGGGCTCCCGGGTGCCCAGCAAATTGAGGTTGGGGCCATTGAGCAGCAGTAATTGCGCCATGAGTACCTGTTAGTCCTTAGCTGTTGGTCCGGATGAGAGTGTAGGTGGTGAATTGACCAATGTCCGGGAACCTGACCGGAAATATAGACGATAGTGCTGTTAAATTCGTCGAACAACTGAATCGACGAATTTTAGTTGTGAATTTACATCATCAAATGCCTCCCTTTCCATGCTTTTCGTGCATTTCAGGCGCTGTCCGGCCGGAAGCGGTGAAGGCGGCCCAATGGGCATTATTGCTTTTGTGACCATCATCCCTTGGTTTCGGGTGAGCGGATGACTAAGCTGGCGGCAACAGTATTGCATTCCTCACTATTTCAAAGTCGACAGGCAGGGAGTTCAGACAGATGATTCGTGAACGATGGTCACGCATTAAGACAGGGGTGGGTCGGGGGCTTAGCCGTTTTCGACTGACCGGTCGTTCCAGCCGCTGGCTGGGCCTGGTGGCACTGGTTGTGTTTCTGGCGCTGGTTCTGCTGGGCTGGTACTGGAGTAACGAACCCGGAGAGCGGGATGTCGTTGCGCTCGCCGAACGCAATGCCAGCGACAATGGCCACGAGCTGGTCGTTGGGTACACCACAACTTATACCCTCAAGGAACTGATGACCGTGGTGCTGGAAAAGCCCGGTGGGTATTTGTCCAATGATGTGACACCGCCCTCGTTGTGGCTCGACAACATGCCAAGCTGGGAGTTTGGGGTAATCATTCAGGTGCGGGATTTGAGCCGTGCCATGCGCCGGGATATGAGTCGCTCTCAGTCTCAGTCGACTGAAGATCCGGATCTGGCCAGAGCGGAGCCGCTGTTTCATTTTGACCACAACAGTTGGATGCTTCCGTCCACCGAGAGTGAGTACCGGCGGGGGCTTGGGTACATCGATGCCTATATGCTGCGCTTGTCCGATCCCGAAAACACCCGGGCTCAGTTCTATGCGCGTGCCGATAACCTGAACCGCTGGCTGGAAGATGTTGAAACCCGACTGGGCTCCCTGTCACAGCGACTGAGTGCCTCGGTGGGTCAGCGCAGTGTCAGTACCAATCTGATGCTCAACCCTGATGCGGCCAATGACGTTATCAGCAGCGAAGAGCAGATTGTAAAAACGCCGCGCCTCGAAGTGGACAATGTTTTTTATGAAGCCCGGGGGTCTGCCTGGGCGTTGTTACACATTTTGAAAGCCATTGAAGCGGATTTTGGTTCGATTCTGGATAACAAGAATGCCCGGGTCAGTTTGCAGCAAGTGATCCGCGAGCTGGAAGGCACCCAGAGAATGGTCTTTTCGCCCATGGTCCTGAACGGCAGTGGCTTTGGTCTTCTGGCCAATCATTCGCTGGTCATGGCCAACTACATATCGCGTGCGAACGCTGCTCTGGCCGATCTGCGCGAGCTGATGGCCAGTGGTTAACGGGTTAGCGACAGGCATAAAAAAGCCGGGAGTGTGATCCCGGCTTTTTTTTCGTTTTTTCGGCGAGTCAGGCCAATTGGGTTATTGCTTGTCGTAGGCGGTGGCCGCTTCAGTAATAATGTCTTTGGCGCGGGCTGCATCGGCCCAGCCTTCGACTTTGACCCACTTGCCTTTTTCGAGATCCTTGTAGTTCTCGAAGAAATGTTTGATCTGTTCCAGCAGTAGGGCGGGCAGGTCGGTCACTTCCTGCACATCGTCGTACAGAGCGCTGAGCTTGCTGTGCGGAACCGCAACCACTTTGGCATCGGAGCCCGCTTCGTCGGACATCTCCAATACGCCCACCGGACGCGCGCGAATGACACTGCCGGGTACCACCGGGTAGGGCGTAACGACCAATACGTCTACCGCATCGCCATCATCGGCCAGGGTGTTGGGAATGTAGCCATAGTTAGCCGGATAGAACATGGGCGTGGCCATGAAGCGGTCGACCATCAGGGCGTCGAAGTCCTTGTCGATTTCGTATTTGATCGGGCTGCTGTTCGCTGGGATTTCAATGGCAACGTAGACATCGTTAGGCAGGTCTTTCCCGGCCGGGATCTGGTTATAGCTCATGAAGCGGGCCTCCTGGTTCGTAAAATGGTACCGCCTGGTCTCAGGCGGCAGGTATTAACAGTGTGCGCGCCATTATAGGGACTGACACGCAGCTTTGCAGCCTTACCATGGTCGCAGTGTGAGGGATTTCCGCACGGTGCGCAGAGCTCACTGACTGTGGGTGATGCTGGCAAAGCGTTCGAAATAGTCCGGAAAGGTTTTTGACGTACAGCCCGGGTCGTTAATGGTGATCTCGGCTTCGCTGAAAGCAGCCAGCGAAAAGCACATGGCAATGCGATGATCGTTGTACGTATCAATGGCGGCCGATTGCACTGACTTGGGCGGCGTGATGGCAATGTAATCCTCGCCTTCATCCACAGTGGCGCCCAGTTTGCGCAATTCTGTCGCCATAGCCGCAAGCCGGTCGGTCTCCTTGACCCGCCAGTTATAAATATTGCGGATGCGTGTGGTGCCCTCGGCAAACAGGGCTGTGGTGGCAATGGTCATGGCCGCATCGGGAATGTGGTTCAGGTCGACATCAACGGCTTTGAGCGGGCCGTCTTTGCTGACTTCAATCCAGTGTTCGCTCCAGGTTACCCGGGCACCCATTTGTTCGAGTACCTCGGCGAAACGGGCATCACCCTGTACCGATGCCGTTCCGGTGCCTTCAACCCGAACGGGTCCGCCACCAATGGCGCCGGCAGCGAGAAAATAGCTGGCACTGGAGGCATCGCCTTCGACCATGATCCGGCCCGGGCTGACGTAAGCCTGGTCGGCACTGATGTGGAAGGAGCGGTAGTTGTCGTTGGTAACCGTAACTCCGAATTGCTGCATAACATTGAGCGTGATGTCGATATAGGGTTTGGACACCAGCTCACCGGTTACCCTGATGGTGAGGTCTTCGGTCAGCAGCGGCGCTGCCATCAGTAGCGCCGTGAGAAACTGACTGGAAATGCTGCCATCAATACTGACTTCGCCGCCCCGAAGTGTCTGGGCTTTAATCCGCAGGGGCGGGAAACCGGCTTGTCCGAGGTAGGTGACGTTGGCACCCAGCGGCGTCAGTGCGTCGATCAGGTCACCGATGGGGCGTTCAGCCATGCGCGGTTCACCGGTCAGTTCGAACTCACCGGAACCGGCACAGAGGGCGGCAGCCAGGGGCCGCATGGCCGTGCCGGCATTGCCCAGAAACAGGGTTAACACCTGGCCGCGAGCCAGTTCACCCGCCTGGCCGACTACCCGGCATTCGGTGCCATCGTCGCTCAGGTAATAGGGAATGCCCAGTTCGTACAGGGCGTCGAGCATATAGCGGATGTCGTCGCTGACCAGCAGGTTGCTGACGCGGGTAGTGCCCTTGCACAGGGCTGCCAGCAACAGGATTCGGTTCGACAGGCTTTTGGAGCCCGGAATTTGAACGGTGCCGCGCGCCTGTCGCAGTCTGGGGAGGGTCAGAGTTTGCATAGCCATCCGTACGCTGAAGAAATCGGGCGGCTATTGTACGTCAGCTTGGGGTGGTCTTGCATCCAGTGCAACACCTTGAAAGAGAGTGTTGCACCTTACGGCATGCTCAACGGGGTTTGTGCTGTTATTTAACGATCAGAATATCGACTGTTATGCGGTCTAGAATTTTCTCGGCGGTATGGCCAAGCAGCCAGCGTTCCAGTCCGCTTCGGGCTACGGCCCCCATGATGACCATGTCAACATTGGCCTGGTGCAGATATTCCGGAATAACCGACAGTGTTGAACCGGTTTCGAGCACCGTGTTGGCCCGGTCGATCTGGTGCTGATCGGCCAGTTGGTGCAAGGCCTGCTCGTGTTGCTCGCGAATCTCTTCACTGATGTCGGCACTGTCAATGGTCGGCTGATCGAGATAAATAAGCAGCGGCGTGGGGTCGTACACATGCAGCAGTTCGAGCTGGCCGTTGAGATGGGTGCCAAAATCCTTGCCCCAGCGGACAATGTGTTCATCGAGCGTATCGGGTTTGTCGTTGGCTTGCACCGGGTCTACGGCGGCGGTAAGGCGCACCGGGTCACCCCAGGCGTTTGATTTGGTCAGCAGTAGCGGCACCGGGCAATGGCGAATCAGCTCCCAGTCGGTCTGGCTGAAAAAAGTACGCTGAATGACGTTTTGATGGTGGGTTGCCTTTACCACCATATCGGTCGGGTGTTCAGACAGGTAATTCAGCAGTGCCGTGCCGGCATGCTTATCCCAGACGCCTTCGAGTGAGACCTCGACGGCTTCATTGCGAGCGATGTCGGCGATGGTTTCCAGCCCTTCCATCATGCGATGCATGTAGGCTTTCTGGGCTTTTTCCGACGTCTCCGGGTTGAGCGGATGGTTGGACGCCAGGCTGGCATTGTAGCCGCAGGCGAACAGGGTGAGGTGCGCGTCGTCAAGACGCGCCAGACGGCTGGCCTTGCTGACGGCCAGGGCACTGTCTTCGGCCGGATCAATCAGGACAATAATGTGTTTGTGTTTAAACATGGCCAGTTCCTCACAGGGTCGATACATTCGGCAGCTGTTGTCTAAAGCTTAGTCGCAGTTACTGCGCTTGTCTGCGCGTGCTTCAAATTATTCCGAGTCTTCCCGGTGCAGGCTGGCACTAGTGGTCCGTGCGCAAAGCTCTGTCACTGTTCACTTTGCCAGCAAGCCCGGAGCTACGTTGTCAAACCTTGAAATAGCGGTGCTATTCCAGCGGTCCTCCACCTCGCTCAGAACTTGCTGGCGTCGTTCCTGAGTAACAGAATTTCACGCATGGGCCACTAGTCGGCCGGGGTAAAAACCGTCACCACTTTTTGCACACCCGAGACTTCCGACGCGATGGTAACCGCCTGTTGCGCGGTGTCACGGGTCACCCGGCCGAGCAAATAAACCACACCCTCTTCAACCACAATATTAACGTTGGATGACGAGAATTCATCGGTGGTAAACATTCTGGATTTAACTTTTACCTCAAGCCAGGAGTCATTGGTGCGCACGCCAGCTGAGATAGGTGCCTTGGCTGACAGGTGGTTGTGCACTGCTTCAACCCTGGGGTCATTGCGCGCAACCTCGGTAGCCCGGGCAATTAAGTCAGTGCTGGGAACCTGGCCAACCAGAAGCACCAGACCGCTGTTGACGTGAATGCCGATGCGGCTCTGGCTGAAGCGCTCGTCGGCTTTGTCGAGGTTGACGGCGAGGCGCGTTTCGAGGCTGTTGTCGTCAATCACCTGGCCCATGCTGCGGCCTTCGGTGTCGGGAACAATGGGCTCATCGGTGGCGCTGCCTAGTAGGCTAGCGCACCCGCTGAGGGCGAGAAAACCGGACATAACGATGATAACAGGGAGTTTCATATCAGAGCTCACTTCCAAATAATTGATGTTCGATCAGCGCACCCAGGCAGTTCAGAATCAAATGGTGGGTTAGCTGCAGACTGGTATTGGTGGCACCGGAAACACTGAGTTCAACATCATTTTCTTCCAACAAGGTGGCGATGTCACCACCGTCCGGCCCGGTTAGTGCGACAACGCACAAACCCATGTCGTGAGCGGCCTGCACCGCTTTTATCACTGCAGGCGCCTTGCCGGATGCTGAAATTGCGAGCAGCACGTCCTGTTCGTGCCCAAGCGTGCGAACCTGCCGGGCGAAAATGTCATTAGGGTTGGTATCGTAGCTGATGCCACTCATCAGCGACCCGTCGCCCGACAGCGCTAAAACGGGCAAGCCGGGGCGCTCCCTGTCGAATCGACTGAGCATGCCGGTGGCAAAGCCCTGGCCAAGTGCGGCGGAACTGCCCATGCCGCAGACCAGTATTTTTCCGTCGTTAAGCAGCGCTTCGGTTAGCAGGTCGGCGCCGTGGTGCAGCAATTCGTCGAGTTGTTCGGCCACCCACTGAAAGGATTCCAGGCTTTGGCCAATGTGCTCGTAGAGAATGTCATCGGGCTCGGTCATCAGGCCGCAAAGGCTCCTTTAATCCAGTGAATGGCATCGTTTTTGTCGAGTGCCAGTACATCAAAGCGGGCGCCACAGCGGGCATGTGCCGGGTTGGATTGCAAATACCATTGCGCTGCCCGAATCAGCTTTTTCTGTTTCGCGGGGGTCACGCTGGCACTGGCCGACCCAAACCGCTCATTACGGCGCTGCCGGACTTCAACAAACACCAGCGTTTCGCCATCGCGGCAAATCAGATCTATCTCGCCGACCTTGACCTGAAAATTGCGCGCCAGCACCGTCCAGCCCTGCTGCTGGCACCAATCGTGTGCCTGATCTTCCGCATCGCCGCCTTTTACCGGTCGCCAAACCATCAGGGCGTTATACCCGTGGGGTTGAGGACGTTGACCGGCCCGCTGCCCGGGCGAACTTCACCGTTGCTGAACTGGGCCCAGGTCAGCTCGCGTTCAATCCGCCGTCGGGCATCGAGCCTTAAAGTGCCGGTGACACCGTAGACGCGAGTGTCGGGAAACTGTTGCAGTTGTGGCAAGCGCGGGTAGAGCCGGTAGCTGTCTACACCCAATGCGACCAGGGATTCAAAGCCGGCAAACTGTTCATTGAATGCTGCCCGGACATCGCGCTTGATCTGGTTTTCGCGCAGTTCCCAGGGCATTTCAACGAAAGAGACGCCGTTTAGATCCTGATCGCGGCTGGTATTGCGGGTGCCATCATAGAGATGCGATGTAGCCATAACCGGAATGTCCGAGGCGTATTGAAAGTTCAGCATGGGTTTGAGCTGACGAGCCTGAGACGGAAAAGCGACCATGAATATCATGTCGATGTCTTCGCGCCGGCGTGGTTCAAAAATAATGTCTCGCTCAATCAGGGAATCGAGCGTGCGCATGCGTCGTTCACTCTGGTCGATATTGAGTGCCCGGCGAACGGTGTTGAGGTATTGGTCTGGCTGGGTATAGAGCGATTTGCTGGTTATCCGCCCACCCTGGGTTTCCCAGTTGCGAACGAAAGTGTCGCTCACTTTGCGACCCCATTCAGAATCGGGTGCCAGCACCATGGCGTTGCGGTTGCCTTGCTGCCAGGCCCGTTCGGCCACCTGTTTGGCTTCGTCTTCCGGTGCCAGGCCGAACTGGTAAAAGTTGGACGGACCACTGCCCGCGAGGTCACTGTAGTTCAGGGCCAGTACCGGAACTGACAGCACGGTTTGCTGCTGCAATTGCTGAACCCGTGTTTTATCGAGCGGACCGATGATCAGATCAGCGCCTTCGAACACGGCTTGCTTGTAGGTGTTGTAGGCATCGGCATTTTTGGTGGTGTCAAAGAAAGTCAGCGAGGGGACATCGCCCTCTTCAAGGTTCGATTCGTACCAGGCGGCCAGCAAACCACTGCGAATGGCCTTGCCGGCCATCTCCAATGGACCCGACAGGGGCAGCAGCACCGCGATGTTGCGTGGCTGGGTGTTGGCCAGCTGGCGCAGTAACGCCAGGTCACCAGGGATGTTCTGAGCGGCCGGGTGTGACGGGTGACTGTTGATCCATTCGTCGATGGCGATCACCTGGCGGCGCAGGTCGTCCGGGTTGTCCCGTGCGATCAGCGCCAGCTCGAGCCAGCCGGTCAGGTCGGGGCTCGATTCTGCAGCCACCAGGTCGCGAATCGATTCTTCGGGCACCAGTTGCAGATCGAACCAAATCTGTTCGTTGTTGAAGCGGGCATCATCGTCTTCTAGAACTGGCGCCAGAAATATTCGCTCACGCGCGGCCGATAAATAGTTGCCGGAATATTCGTAAGCTTCCGCCCGCATTAGGCTGATGACTTTTTGTTGCTCCAGCGGCAAGCCATCGAACAGGGAGGCGCGGTCACCACTGAGCCAGTTGAGTGCTTCATTGCCGTCACCCAGACTCAGCGCCAGCTCGGCTCTGAGTTGGGCGTAGCGAGTACGCTGGGCCGTGGTTAACTGATCGAACTGAAGACCGCTCAGTACCACCTCGGCTTCATTGACCTGGTAGTCTTCAAGCAAGGCCTGCGCCTGGTCCAGGCGCTGATCGACCAGGCCGTCGACCGTTTGTGCTGATTCATCCGAGGACGGGCCCGAAGTGGTTGACTGGCTGGCACAGCCGGCCAGCAGCGCGATGGCAATTCCGATGCAGAGTGACAGGGCAGTTTTGGTGATGGGCATTTTCAACATGGAGCGGGCGCTGGTTACAATGGATTACTGGCATTCTACTGAATAAAGTGAAGATGAAATAGGGCGTTGCCTGTAAGGAACCCGCTTCTGGTACAGTGTCGGTTATTACCGTTCCCGTTAACCCTAGTCTGCCCGGGTGCTTCTGGCACCACCCAACCGAGGTCTCATGTCTGTCAATACAACTCTGCCAGCGGCTCTTTATGTCGTCGCGACGCCCATCGGAAATCTGGATGATATTACGCGCCGTGCGGTCTCGGTGCTGTCGTCAGTGGATGTCTGCTGTGCGGAAGATACCCGGCACAGCCGCCGTCTGCTGGATCATCTGGGGGCGTCGCCCCGGCTCATTTCTGTCCATGAGCACAATGAGCGTGACCGCGGACACTTTATTGTTTCTTTACTGGAGCAGGGGCAGTCGGTGGCACTGATCAGCGATGCCGGTACGCCGCTGATCTCCGACCCGGGCTATCACCTGGTTCAGGCCGTTGCCGAAGCCGGCTTTCCGGTGCACCCGGTTCCCGGGGTCAGCGCGGTCATTACCGCCTTGAGTGTCGCGGGCCTGCCTACGGATCATTGGCGGTTCGAAGGCTTTCTGCCAGCTAAGACGGCCGCCCGGCAAAAAGCGTTGCAAGCCTGTTCAGAGAGCCCCCACACCCTGGTGTTTTACGAAAGCAGTCACCGCATTCTGGCCAGCCTGGCGGACATGGTGTCGGTCTATGGTGGCGAGCGGCGGGTGGTGGTTGCCCGGGAGCTGACCAAGACCTTTGAAACGGTATTGCGGGGTTCGCTCGATGAAGTTCTCGGCTGGGTCGAGGCTGACGAGCATCAGCGCAAAGGTGAGTTTGTGGTGATGGTGGCCGGGGAGGAGCGAGCGGACCAGACGGTCGGACTGGACCCCAAGGCGCTGGCGGATGTGCTGGCGCCGCTGATGCCCCCCAAACAGGCAGCGGCAGCCATGGTGTCGTTAATTGGTGGGCGCAAGAAAGAGTGGTATGAGCTGATTACCGGTTTGAATAAGGCGGACTGACGTTCAGGGTCTCGGCGACAGAAAAACACTTGCGATTCGTCGGGTTTCCCGTATTGTGCGCCCCGCGAGTTGGCCAGGCAGTCGCTGCTTCGAAAGAAGGAGAGGAAAGTCCGGGCTCCACAGGGCAGGGTGCCAGATAACGTCTGGGCGGCGAAAGCCGACGGAAAGTGCAGCAGAAAGGAAACCGCCTCTCGTTCGCGAGCGGTAAGGGTGAAAAGGTGCGGTAAGAGCGCACCGCAGGTCTGGTAACAGAGCTGGCGATGGTAAACCCCACCTGGAGCAAGGCCAAATAGGGTCCCACTAAGGCGCGGCCCGCGTCGGGACCGGGTAGGCTGCTTGACCCTGCGGGTGACTGCAGGGCTAGACGAATGACTGTCCACGACAGAACCCGGCTTATCGGCTGGCTCGCAACTATGGCTCTAAGCCCCTAACCACGGGGTTTAGAGCCTATCCCCAGCACCTCTATTCTGAGGTGGTACAATAAATGGTACAAAAACGCCCGAGTGGTTATTACTTCCGATGGGTCTTTCCTGTTCAAATAAGATTAATTCTCAAAAAGACTGAGCTAGTTAAATCTCTCAAAACACACCACAAATCACTAGCCTATGCCAAGGCAGAAAGATTGTTTAGGATGGTTTCTGAACTAAAACAATGTTTGGAAGGTTTTAACGTGGGGCAGATTACTCAGGAGGAATTTGAAACTATTGTTGCTGAAGTTTGGGATAAGGCTAGAAATTCAACAATTTTCCCCGCTTATAGCAGGGCCCACGCTGAATCTAGGCTCGAACAAGCTCGTGACAAATTGGAACATATATCCCACGCTTATAGAGGTACGCACCCTACTGGTGGTATTAAGCCTTCGCTGTTCAGTTCCTATCAGGACATAGCAAAGAGTAAGCTAGGGTTAGCGTTCAGTAATAGCGTTGATGAAGAAGATCATTTTGATGGTGGTTGGATAGGTTCAACTGAAGATTTTAATCTAGCTGATCGTTTGGCGGTGCAAATAATGGAGGCTGAGCGTCACTACAATCAACGGGTCATAGAAGTCTTATCGCCAAATGAACAAGTAGGCGCTTCTGAGCAAATAAATACTGATAAGAGTTCCGATAGCTCTGCCTCAGAAGGTGTTGGGTTGTCCGGATATGATTTAAGTAGCGTCTTCAGCCAATTTTTGGAGTATAAAAAATCAACAGGTAACATTACTAAAAAGCTTGAAAAAGACTATTTGTCATATTGGCAATGTATTACCTATTTCCTCAAAGATAAGGATATTACGCTGTACAAAAAGAAGGATTTTAGTACCTACTTTTTTGATGCGAGGTCGATACCAAGAAGGAATCTAAAAGAATATAAGAATAAATCTTTAGACAAAATTTTCGAGATTACGCCGCCTGAAGAGATCCCTGAAGAAGATACTATTTCCTATAAAACAATCGTGGAGCATCGAAAGCTAATTCAGGGAATTTTAAAATTTGCTCGTGATGAAGAATACGTTCTAACTACACCCGAGGTACGTATTCCTTATGAGGCTGGTTCTGACAACAGATATGCTCCTTATACTGACAGGGAGGTATTGGCTCTGTTATCGGGTTTGATACCTGCAACTCATAGGTATTGGATTACATATATTGCCAGCTACTCAGGTATGCGGAGTAACGAGATTTGCCAGCTGATGAAATCCGATGTGAGATTTGACTCTGACTCTTGTAGATATTTCTTTTCAGTGAATGATGAAGGAGAGAAGCGTCTTAAGTCAAAAGCTTCAAAACGAAATGTACCTATTCATCAACGTCTTATTGATTTGGGCTTAATTGACTATGTTAATAGTACTAACAAAGAGCTCTTTGAAGGTACAGATTCGAAGTCAATTACTCGATGGTTTCGATCATATAGGGAGAAAATGGGTGTGCCTAGTGTGTCAGATACTGGTAACAGAAAAGTATTTCATTCCTTTAGGCATACATTCACCTCTAAGGCAGCATCAAATAACATCACTAAAGAGAGGATCGCTGCCGTTGCTGGTCATGATGGAGTAAGAACAATTACTGATAATTATATTCACTTTGACAGCTTGGCTTCTTTGATTGATGTGGTTGATGTTATTGATTACGGTGAGGTGTTTTAGCTTTAATTAACGCCGCCTCATAGGTTGTTTGATTTGACAATTGTTAAGGACAAGTTATGCGTGTTGTTATAGATACTAATATTCTTCATCAAGAAGGGCTCTCTTCAATAAGCATGCATAAGCTATACAACTTGGTTGTGTCTTGTGGTTTACAGATATACCTCCCTGAGATTGTTGAAAGAGAATATATCACAAGCAGAGAAATAGAGATTATTGCACAGCTAAAAAATATCAAAAAGAGTTATAAGGAAATAAACAAGATGACACCTGAGTTTTCGTCATCTAAGGGCAACATTAAGACTGAACTACAAAATTTGGATTTGAAAATAAAATCAGCAGCTGGTGATGTTTACGTCTGGTTTGATAGATGGACGAGTGACTATAGAGTAAAGAGATTAGATATTAAACCTCATTATATCAGTTCAATCTTTGATGATTATTTTTCAGGCTCTGGAGCTTTTAAGCAGAGGAAAAATAGAAATGATATTCTTGATGCTATTATTTTAGAAAATATCAAAGAGTTATCTTCTCAGGGTGAAAGTCTTACTCTCTTGTGCGGCGACAAGGGGTTGTCCCAGGCGGCAAGTAAGTTAGAAGGAATTAACATTTATAGTAGCCTAAAAGAGTTTTTAGAAACTAAAGAGGTAAGTGATAGACTTTCCAAAGTATCTACAGACGATAATACCAAGAAGTATATTGATTTTTTCAGCTCACCTGAATTTGAACTAGCTCTCAGGAGTTTTATTCATTATTTATACGATCTTGGTTATTTAGTTACTGAGTCCGTTAATAACGATCTAGGGGCAATTCCCAGTGGATATTCGAATGTTACTGTTGAGCCTTTTGGTGAAAGGTTAGATGAGCTAGAGGTTATTGATGTTGTGGGCTTGGGATCGGAAATATATAAGTTGTCTGTAGAATTCGAGATAGATTCTGTGGTGACTTTTGCTATCCCATATGAGTATACTGAAGATATTGAGTCACCATATTCAATTGATAGTATAAATGGAGATGGTGTTTGTGAGGTAAGCATGGAACGCAAGGCTATTTACCCCATAGTTCTTACAACAAATGTTGGTGATGGTTTCATTAAAAACATTAAGGAAGATAGTCAGTTTTTGATCAATCGCTTTTCAACAACAGTTGAAATTGAAAACCCATTTATACAGCATGCTCTATTAAGTTAATTGAGGTTATACTTTATGGGTATTGCTAATCAAGTCCAGGTCTACATAAAAATACAAATATTCGATCAAGGTGATTCATGGAATTGACTGAACCAAATCCATATACTCGTAACCTAATTATAATTTCACTATTGTTTATATTTTATAATTGGCTTGATCTTTCACCGCCAGAATTAACTACATTTAATATTCTATTCAACAAGTTTGAAATTGGAAACAAAGACCCTCTTTCAGTAATACCATGGATTTTTTATTTTTGGTTTCTTTTTCGTTTCATACAGGAATCTCAGAACAACTCAATAGATGTCTACAAGGCTAGGGTTACGAAACTTCCAATACCAAAAAGGTTAGAGTATAAGTTGCGAAGCCTAGCCGATGAACATTACAAAGACATTGGTAAAGGAGAGCTTATAGAAGAGAAAAACATAACCGAAGAATCGGCGGCTGATGCTAAAATTGAAATACATTATTTGAATGCAAGGGAGTCATTGCTTCCCAGGCTGTATTACTCCGCTACATATCAGAGTAATAATAATGGTAGGAGGGAAGGCAAGTTTTTTATTGCAAAGATAAATTTTAAAGATGGTATTCCATTGCTACTTGCAGCAACTCTAAAGTATGCTTATAAGGAAAATTGCGTAGCAACTGAGTTGGTGCCATATTTTTTGGCATACACAGCTTTCTTAAGCGGAATGGAGATAGTATTATTCAAGTGAGGTCCCCACTGGTAGGTTTAATGTAGTTACCAAATACTTTTGTAGTGACTATTCAGCGACATGTCTCCAAAAACTATAATTTTTTAATTTTTTTGAGGTCGGTGCTTGGCAGAACATATCTTGACGGCGGAAGACTGTTGAAATTTCAAAATATCCACTACGTTCCAGTAGGTGCTCCATAAGTTTGTAGCTGCAATGTACCAATAGCCTATGCCCTAGTGATGTTAGTGATAAACCTATCAAAATAACCATTTACATACCCTAGTGATAGAATTATCATAAAGACCTATTTTGATTGGAATCAGGTCATGGCTCGCTACATTTATGCTCGCACCAGTACCAAGGAACAGAATGTTAACCAGCAAGCTGAATTGCTATCTCAGGCATACCCTGATGCGATTGTTGTCAAAGAGCAGGGCTCTGCTACCAACTTGAACCGGCCAGTGTTGGAACAGCTACTTGAATCCCTTAAGCCTCAGGATGACTTGATAATCTATGACCTATCTAGGCTTAGCCGTGATACCAGTGACTTCCTAAAGTTGTTAGAACAGTTCAATCAGCAAGACATAGGGCTGGTAGTTCATAATATGGGGGGTGCAACTCAAGACACCCGCACGGCTACAGGGAAGATGGTTTTGACAGTTTTAGCTTCTGTTAACCAAATGCAGGTGGAGCTAATGAAGGAAAAACAACTCATTGGTATTGAGACAGCTAAGAAGGCTGGCAAATACAAGGGCAGGAAGCCCGTTGATCAGGCCAAGATTGATAAGGCACTGCGTTACCTTGATAACGGCCTGACTAAGGATGAAGCGGCAAAGCTCGCAGGCGTCGGGGTTGCTACACTTTACCGTAACCTCAAGTCAAAGAATGGTGTTTCCTCTAACACCGTATAGCTAAAAAATCGAAACCGAGCTTTTCACTTGAGCGCAATGTGATCACGGAATCACCACCTTTAAGATTCCTCAGAGATCTGACTGCAGGAGCTACATAAAGCGATTGCATTTGACCTACCTATGATTCGATCATGAGGAGCTTAGTTCGGTCTGTGTATAAAAGGACTGGAGTGGGAAGTTAGGGGGGAATCCACACCTGTCATTGTTTATATTCATTAAACCCTTTAAGTGTCAGGTTTATTTACACTTTGTAATAGTTAAATAGCATACGTAAGTCTAAAACGCCCTAGAATGGGGGTCAAAAAGGGATGGCATATTACTTGCTCCAGTAAATTTTTAACGTTTCATCAAGTCTGGAGAAGATTATTTATGAAGAAAATCCTAATTTGTATCCCTTTGATGTTGATTGTAGGAAGCTCTAATGCAGCATTGATTAAAACTGGACTTCAGCTGGTCGATGATAGCAGTGGTTTGAGTTGGTTGGATTTATCATACACAACAGATCTAAATTACCTACAAATTCAAGAGACTTTATCAGACTCTTCAAGCTATGTTGGTGAAAACCAGTTTAGACTCGCAACTGAGTCAGAGGTTACTGACTTATTCAGTCAATTTTTTCCGAGTCTGCCATATAATCAGGGCAGCTATGGTCGTTATTACACAGAGGATCTGAACTCAATATACACTGAACAAATAACTAAATTCGTAAGTTTAATGGGAGATACAGTTCCCTCTGATCCTCATATTGCTGCATCTGGATTCTTTCTCTCAGATGATTCATATGTCGAGTTGAACGGCGTATATAGCAGTACACTCGAAGGTAATACCACTAACCTAATTTTTGACTCAGAATACGCTCCCAATTATGGCGAGACCTACTCTTCCATAGGAGCCGGCTGGTATTTGGTAAGGGATCTAAGCCTTCCACATGTTGAGGTATCTGAACCAAGTACGATTTTTTTGATGGGTCTAGGGTTTCTGGGGATCATTGCGAATAGAAAACGAAAAACGCCTAAGTGATGGAATGGATGCACCCCTCAGCGGTGTGTTCTACAAACAAACCTAATATCAAATGCGGTTAAATCTAGCGAGGGAAGAACTGCCCCTCTGTATTGTAACTACAAGGAATACTGGTAAACATAAGCTTAGTACGCCGGTTGATCAGGCTAAAATTGACAAGGCTCTGCGTTACATTGGGAGTGGCGAGCTAACTAAAGAGGAAGCTGCTAGGCTTGCTAGTATTGGCGTAGCCACTTTGTATCGCTACTTGAAAGACCTTAAGGAAGCCGTTTAGAGCTGATAGCCAATTGCCATTCTTACTTTCGGCTGCCTGAGCGCTGTTCTAAGGTGTTTTACACCCTACCCAGTAGGTTGGTATGGGTTTTGCTTTAAATGCTCTTATGCGAACGCGCAGGAGCTCCCAGGAGTATCCCTGATAATAACCTCTACCCCTTTATGGTTTGATGGTGCTCTAAAGGGCAATATTTACTCAAACCAACAGCTGAGCCTGATCTCGTGTCAAAGCATGTCTACTGGCTCTAAAGGAACATCCAACCATTCTTCGATGTTTGCTAAGTTTTCACTGATCTGAGCATCCCTTCCTTGCTTGTTTATATCTTTTAAGCCGATATTGGAACAGTTATAGGTTCTTTCCCCTTTCCCTGACTCAACTCTGAGCTTTGTATAGGCCTTGGCAAGGTAAGAGATGGCATAGAAGGCCTCGTCTATCACACCACCAAGTACCATGTTTTTATTTGCCACCCTGTTTTGAAGTGCTTCCCTTTTGATTAGCACTGAAAGATCATCAATACGAATGCTTTCTTGGTCTTGAGCCCTTACTTCAGGGCTCATCCTTGTCCTGTCTAGGTAAAAATAGCTCGAACTACGGTTTCTATCGTTTATTCCAGCCTGTTGCTCCCAAGATGACAGGATTAGTTTTTTTACCGCTTCCGCTAATCTTGGTGGTTTATGGTCATTGTGCTTTTTTAAAGCCACCCATAGGTGCCAGTGAGCCCCAGTGTTGTAATCGTCGTTTCCGTATTCCTTCACCCATACATAAGCCATTTTTGTCTGGTACTTACGTTCTAGCTTCCTGCGAACCGATGTCAAAAACGGTGACATACTGATTGAGGTATGGTGTTTTGGTGGTGAAAGGCTGCTAGCAGTATTGCCGGGGGCCAGGTCAAACCTAATCAATATGACCCTTGAGTATCGAGCTAAAATCCGAGTCAGCTCACGATATGAGCAATCAAGTATCTCTTTGTATTCAGGTTGTGAGGGGCTGCATTGAACGGGCAACCCTTTGTATCTGTCTGATTGGTACTCTGTTAAATGCTTAAGATTTGCCTGAATTCCGAGCAATCTGCTTCTCCATCAGTGTTATTGGGGGTTTCTGCTCTGTGTATAATGTAAAGATATTAGTACATTGAATTAGATTACAATACTAGCTGTCTAATAGGGTAATAAAGGTTAGTAAGCCCTCTAAATCAGTTCTTTCAGCTTAATTAGTCATGTCAAAAAGTGCAGACCACTTGTTTTCAGCTAGAAACCAGTTCCGCCTCAGTAATCCTGACCAAGAGGTCAGTCTTATAGTCCCGTGGCTGGTGCTTTCAGCCTACTTTAACAGCAATATTTGAGTCTTGGCTGTCTTGTGAGTGAGGGGTGACTAAGCATACGGGGCGGAATTCATGGGTGTTACTCCCACAATTTACGCTGACTCTGGTACAAACTAGTACAAGAGGAGGTACAATTTAGATTGATAGGCGTCTACAACCCAGAGGTGTTGAGGGGTGTGTAATGCGGGTGTCGGCTTATCGGCTGACTCGCACTCATTTTTAAATCCAGGGTTACTAGGCAGTGTGGCTCTTGGTTCGTGTCGGCTACCAGATAGGCCAACCCAGCAGCCGGCACTTGGCTTGTTGCCCCTCTGGTCTTGTGGCTTCTATGGTATAGGAGCGAAACTTCGAGCCGGTCAGGGGTTGACGTTCTTTTAACTCTTCTAAGCAGGCAGTCCCCACTTATCTTTGACGGGCATCTGATTCGTTTGACCTGCAATGCAAGTGGCTTCCCGAAAAAATGTTTTATCTCAGCGTTAAAGTGCGTTCTTTTTAAATTGAGTGAGCTTGTTCACTTCTTCCCTTCTGTACATTGTCAGCAAACCGCAAAGCCCGTAACGATGCGGCTGTGCGCCGTTTCACATCTGACCGGTGTTCTGCTTCTCTAATTCCCTCGTAGACTTATAAAACTATTTTATATTCCAAAATATTCTTTAACTTAATGTGTCACTTTAACTTGAGCGGCCAAGTTGGTCTGTTTGCTTGGGTTTGGTGTGTTAGTGGTCGCTAACTTTGGGGTCCGAGTTTGTGCGCCATTTCCTAACTTGCTGTTTTTAGTGGTTTTTTCTGAAGCTCCCCGGCTAGTGACCACTTGCTTGTGGGTCGCGTGACTCCTATAGTGTCGTTATGTGGAGAAAAGTGGCAAAAAGTGGGTTTGAAGGGCATGGATTAACCGGAATTGGCCGTTAGGCATCCGGGCACGCATCCGGCACAACCCAACAGGAAGTCAGACCAACACAACGGATTACGACCACCATGGCACGAGCGACCGACACAATCATGCTCCGAGGAGTGCACACCCTGGCATTGGATGCCAAGGGTCGCCTCGCCGTGCCTAGTCGTTACCGCTCTGTGTTGCAGGCGCTGGCCGAAGGCCAGCTAGTGGTCACCATTGATACTGAAGCCCGCTGTTTGCTGATTTACCCGCTGGATGAGTGGGAAGTCATTCAGGAAAAAATCACTGCACTGTCCAGCTTCAATAAGGCGGCCCGCCGAATTCAGCGTTTGCTGGTCGGTCATGCGACGGATGTGGAGATGGACGGTTCCGGCCGGGTGCTGATTCCGCCGCCGCTGCGGGATTATGCCAGCCTGGATAAAAAAGTCGTCCTGCTGGGCCAGGGCAACAAATTTGAATTGTGGTCGGAAGAACTGTGGGAGCGCACGCGCGATGCCTACCTGGATGAAGCCGGCGATGAAGACACCTTAACTGAAGAACTGGAGCAAATTTCACTGTGACCCCAACACCGGATCAGGCGTTCAGTCATGAAACCGTTTTGCTGCACGAGACCGTGGCGGCATTGCAGGTGGCGGATGGCGTCTACGTCGACGGTACCTTCGGGCGGGGCGGTCACAGTCGTTTGTTGTTAGAGCAGCTGTCGCCCTCGGGTCAGTTGGTCGTGGTTGATAAGGACCCGCTGGCGATAGCGACGGCTAATGAGCTGGCTGAGCAGGATTCCCGGGTTAGCGTCTGCCACGCCAGCTTCGCCGATTTGAAATCTCAGTTGCAGCAGCGCGATCTGGCCGGCCGGGTCAATGGTATCTTGCTGGATCTGGGAGTGTCTTCGCCGCAGCTTGACGATGCCAGCCGGGGGTTCAGTTTCCGCGCGGATGGCCCTTTGGATATGCGCATGGATCCGACCTCGGGCGTCAGTGCAGCGCAGTGGATTGCGCATGTCGGCGAGACAGATCTGGCCAATGTACTGTTTCGCTACGGCGATGAGCGTTACAGCCGCCGGATTGCCCGCGCCATAGTGCGCGCGCGCGGTGAGGCCCCCATTACCACAACCTTGCAGCTGGCGGACATCGTGTCGAAGGCGCACCCGGCCTGGGAGCGTCACAAGCACCCGGCAACGCGCAGTTTTCAGGCAATCCGCATTCACATCAACGCAGAGCTGGCCGATCTGGAAACGCTGCTGGCCGACTGCGTTGAATTGCTGGCCCCCGGTGGCCGGCTGGCGGTCATTACCTTTCACAGCCTGGAAGACCGGCTGGTTAAGCAGTTTATTCGTGAGCAGGAACAGGGCCCTGAATTACCGCCGGGTTTGCCGGTTCTTGAGGCAGAGATTCCGCGCACGATGAAAAAGGTGGGTAAGCCGATCAAGGCCAGTGCGGCTGAAGTGCAGGGCAATATTCGCTCGCGCAGTGCAACCCTCAGGGTTGCTGAGAAGTTGTGATGGAGGTCGGGTGATGTCCTGGCCAGCCCGGTTGCTGACTCTGGGGTTGCTGGTTGCGGTACTGGTGTCCGCCTTCGGGGTCATTCAGGTGACCTACCAGACCCGAGTGCAGTTTGCCCAGTTGGAGTCGTTGCGACTGGAAGGGCAGCGACTGGAAGAAGAGTGGGGGCGCTTGCTGCTGGAGGAGAGCGCTTTTTCGTCTCCTGCCCGGGTCGAGCGTCTGGTACGCGAAGAGTTGGGTATGTCGGAACCTGAACCAGAGCAGATGCGTTGGTTGAACCGAAGCGAACGGCAAATACAAACAGATTGAGTTAAGTCACTTAAAAGGGAAACCGGAAAAACATGTTGGCAAACTGGCGCTTTCATTTTGTTCAAATCGTGCTGCTGGCTCTGCTGGCGGTCGTGGTTTGGCGCGTGCTCAGTTTGCAGGTACTGGAGAAGGAATTTCTGATCGACCAGGGTACCTCGCGCTGGCAGCGTGCCGAAGTGATTAACGCGCCCCGGGGTATGTTGACCGATCGCCATGGCGAACCGGTCGCGGTCAGTACACCCGTGGTTTCTGTCTGGGCCGACCCTCGCGAGCTGGGCGAGTCCGATATCAGCCGTCTCGCGGCGGCATCAGGGGTGAGTGAACGCACGCTGGCGGCGCGCCGCCAGCAACACCGCGCGTTCATGTACGTAACCCGGCACCTGGCGCCTTCTGATGCGGAAGAGATTCTGGCGCTGGGCATTCCCGGTGTTTATGGGCTGACCGAATACAAGCGGTATTACCCGGCGGGTGAAGTGGCCAGTCATATCGTTGGGATCACGGATATTGACGACCGTGGTCAGGAAGGTATTGAGCTGGCTTACGACCGGCAACTGCAGTCACGTGCTGGAAAGAAAGAAGTGATTCGCGATCTGATTGGCCGGTCGGTGCGTGATGTTGGCGAGCTGGAAGCCCCCAAGGCCGGTCGGGATCTGAGTCTGACCCTGGATCTGAGGTTGCAGTATCTGGCCTACCGGGAGCTGAAGAAAGCCGTGACGCAGATGGGCGCAACCGGCGGGTCCGTAGTCATGATGGATGTGCATACCGGCGATGTGCTGGCTATGGTGAACCAGCCTGGCTTTAACCCCAATAATCGGGCCAGCATGACGCCTGCCGCCATGCGCAACCGGGCGATGACCGATCAGTTTGAACCGGGTTCGGTGATGAAGCCCATAACCATGGCAGTTGCGCTGCAAAGTGGCCAGTTCCGGCCCGACACCGTTATTGATACCAGTCCGGGCTATATGAGGCTGGGCAGCTACACTATTCGCGATTTTCGCAATTACGGTGAACTGGATCTGACCGGCATTATTACCAAGTCGAGCAACATTGGCATGGCCAAGGTAGCGCTGGCGCTCGAAGGGCAGGATATCTGGGACATGCTCTACTCGCTGGGTCTGGGTCAGAGTACGGGCATTGGCTACCCCGGTGAAGCGGTTGGCCGCTTGCCGAATCAGGTGGAGTGGCGGCCGGTCGAGCAAGCGTCCATGGCCTATGGCTACGGGATTGCGGTCACGCCACTGCAATTGGCCCAAGCTTATTCGACTCTGGCCAATGGCGGACACAAGGTCAACGCTCGAATTCTGATGGATGCGCCCATTGAGACGGGCCCTCAGGTCATCTCCGGCGAAATCTCCAGTCAGGTTCTGGCGATGATGGAAACCGTCGTGCAACCGGGCGGTACCGGTACCTCCGCTACGCTCGACTGGTTCAGTGTGGCAGGCAAGACAGGTACCGTGCACAAGGTGGGCGGTGAAGGCTATTTTGACGATCGCTATATGTCGACCTTTGTGGGAGTAGCGCCGGCTCAAAATCCCGAAGTGGTCACCGTGGTGGTGATCAACGAACCGCCTTCCGATGCTTATTACGGTGGTCGGGTGGCTGCTCCTGTATTTAACGGCATTATGCGTCAGGCACTGCCTTTACTGGGCGTCGAGCCGGATCTGATTCCACCCCAGGCACGCATGGAGGGTGATCAATGATGCCTCTGCATAAAGGCTTGCCTGGTATTCCTGAGCTGTCTGGACTGGCCGTGCGCGATCTGACGCTCGACAGCCGTGAAGTGGGCCGCAAGGATGTGTTCATTGCACTGAAAGGGGCGGTCGTTGATGGCCATGACTATATAGCCGCGGCGGTCAAGGCCGGTGCGGTTGCGGTCATCGCTGAACACCCGGTCGCGGGCACTGACGTGCCGGTTGTGGTCGTTTCCGATCTTAAAGCCCGGTTGGGTGAGCTGGCGCACGATTTTTATCAGGCACCGAGCGAACACCTGCAAATGATCGGCATTACCGGCACCAACGGTAAGACGTCGACCTGCCAGTACATTGCCCAGTCGCTGGATTACCTGGGCAAGCGCTGCGGCATCATCGGCACCAATGGTCAGGGCTTGTGGGGTGCCTTGCAGGAAACCATCAACACTACGCCCGATGTGGTGCGCTTGCACCGTGAACTGGCGCGCCAGCGGGATCAGGGTGGACGTTTCTGTGCGATGGAAGTGTCGTCCCACGGTCTGGTTCAGGGCCGGGTTGCCGGTGTGCGTTACAAGACGGCAGTCTTCACCAATCTGAGCCGTGACCATCTGGACTATCACGGCACCATGGAAGCCTACGGCAACGCCAAGTGGACTCTGTTCCAGCGGCCGGGCCTGGTGAATGCCATTGTGAACCTCGACGATGCCTGGGTGCAGCAGCATCTGGACAGCATTGTGGCCGAGCGGGTCATTACCTTTGGTCATGCGCCCGAGGCGGATGTTCGTGTGGTTTCTTACCAGTGCCATCCCGGTGGCATCGATGCTGTGATCGCAACGCCCTGGGGCGAAACTGAATTGAATCTTCCTCTTCTCGGGCAATTTAACCTGAGCAATGCACTGGCCGCTTTTTCGGTGCTGCTGTCTGAATCTGTACCCTTGTCGACCGCCGCGCGGGTGTTGTCGACCTTGCGCCCGGTCAAAGGTCGTATGGAAAAACTGACGCTCGACTCCGGCCTCACCGTGGTCGTCGACTATGCCCACACGCCCGATGCCGTCAGCAAGGCGCTGTCGGCCTGCCGGGACCATGTATCCGGGCGACTGGGTGTGATTTTTGGCTGCGGCGGAGACCGCGATCCCGGCAAGCGCCCCGAAATGGGCGCCGCGGCCGAGCAGGGAGCCGATTTTGTGGTGGTCACCGACGATAACCCTCGTGGTGAGGCTTCGGCAGCCATTCTGGCTGATATCCGGCCGGGCTTTACCCACCCGGATCGTGTGACTGAAATCCCCGACCGGCGGTCCGCCATCGAGCAAACGCTGGCGCGCTGCGGCGCAGGTGATGTGCTGCTGATTGCAGGAAAAGGCCATGAGGCCTATCAGGAAATCATGGGTACACGGCATCCGTTTTCAGATCAGGAAACGGTGTTGGCCTGGCAGGAGGTTAACCATGTGGAGTAGTCCGACACTGAGTCAATGGGCTTCTGCCTGTCAGGGGCAGCTTATTGGTGAAGACCGGGTTATCGGGGAGGTATCAACCGATAGTCGCACCGTTGCACCAGGCGATGTCTACGTTGCACTGGTGGGCGACCTGTTCGACGGGCACAGCTATGTGACGACCGCCATTTTCAAGCAGGCGGCGGCAATTGTTGTGCATAACCCCGTTGCTGACTGCCCGGTGTCGCAAATAGTGGTAGACGACACACGCCAGGCGCTGGGGTATTTGGCCGGGCTGCTGCGCAACGCATTTGAAGGCCAGGTAGTAGCAATTACCGGCAGCGCCGGTAAGACCTCTACCCGGTCAATGTTACAGCATATTTTTAACCAGCAGCCCGGGTTGCTGGCGACACAGGGCAATTTCAATAACGACATTGGTGTACCGAAGACCTGGTTTAGGTTGAGTGATCAGCATCAGCGCGTGTTGCTTGAAATGGGCGCCAGTGCTGTCGGAGAGATTGAATGGATGACCCGCTTCTCCCGTCCGCACATCAGTCTGCTGCTGAATGCGTCTGAAGCCCATTCAGGTGGCTTTGGTGGCCTGGAACAGGTTCGCCAGGCCAAAGGCGAGATTCTTGAAGGCACCGAACGCGATGGCGGTTGTGTGCTCAATCATGACGACCCGGGGTATCAGGGCTGGCTGAAGCGGGTGGTTGATCGTCGAGTGATCAGTTTCGGGCAGCACAGCCGGGCAGATGTATGCCTGTTGTCTTTCCAGGCTTCGGGTACCGGCAGTGAATTCACCCTGTCGTTGCCCGATGGTGATATCTCGGTCTCCTGGTCGATGCTGGGCAAGCACATGGCGCTGAACGCGGCCGCTGCTGCGGCAACGGCCTGGCTGGCCGGTGTTTCACCTTTGGATATCGCCGAGGGGTTGTCGCAAATGCAGCCCGAGCCCGGCCGACTGGAACCGCTGGTGTCCGGGCATGGCGGGATTCTGATCAATGATGCCTACAACGCCAGTCCGGCCTCGGTTAAAGCCGCCATCGATGTATTGGCGGAGCAAAGCAGCGATACCTTGCTGATATTGGGCGATATGGCGGAGCTTGGAGACGATAGCCACGCTCTGCACCAGGAGCTGGGTGTATACGCGCGCGGCCGCATTCAGTCGCTCTGGACGCTGGGAACAGAATCATCCGTGACCGCCGACGCCTTTGGCGGTCAGTCATTTGAAACGTTGAAGCAATTGCTGGATGCATTGCCATCCAGATTGACAGAAACCACCGCAGTACTGGTCAAGGGATCGCGCAGTGCAGGTATGGAACGGGTCGTAGAAACCCTGAAAAGGAAACCTTGATGTTTGTTTGGTTGACACAGTACCTCATTCAGCTCCACTCCGGCTTCGGCGTGTTGCAGTACCTGACACTGAGAGCCATTTTTGGCGTGCTGACAGCGCTTGGTGTGTCGTTGATTCTGGGCCCCTGGCTGATCCGGACACTGCGTCAGTACCAGATTGGGCAGTCGGTTCGGACCGACGGACCCCAGAGTCATTTGAGCAAGGCTGGCACCCCGACTATGGGCGGTGCATTGATTCTGGTGTCGATCGTTGTGTCGACGCTGCTGTGGGCTGATCTGGGTAATCGTTACATCTGGATCACCATTCTGGTGACCGCCGGTTTTGGCGCCATTGGCTGGGTTGATGATTATCGCAAGGTGGTCAAGCGTGACAGTCGCGGTTTGTCAGCCCGCTCGAAGTATCTGTGGCAGTCGGTGTTTGGTCTGGGCGGTGCGCTGGCGCTGTTCTGGACATCGGGTGATTACATTGTGGCGAACACCCTTTATGTGCCGTTTTTCAAGAACATCGCTATTGTCCTGGGCGGCTTTTTTGTGGTGCTGGCCTATTTCGTCATTGTCGGCACTTCCAACGCGGTCAACCTGACCGATGGCCTGGACGGCCTGGCGATTCTACCCACGGTACTGGTCGGTGGCGCTCTGGGCGTGCTGGCTTACGTTGGCGGCAATACGGTGTACTCGGAATACCTGCAGATTCCCTACGTGCCGGGCGCGGGTGAGCTGATCATCATTTGTGGCTCACTGGTCGGCGCCGGCCTCGGTTTTTTGTGGTTCAACACCTATCCGGCCCAGGTATTTATGGGGGATGTGGGATCGCTGGCACTCGGCGCCTGCCTGGGTGTGATGGCAGTGATCGTTCGGCAGGAGCTGGTGCTGTTCATTATGGGCGGTGTTTTCGTGGCTGAGACGGTATCGGTGATTCTGCAGGTCGCGTCATACAAGCTGACCGGCCGGCGGATTTTTCGGATGGCACCCCTGCACCACCACTATGAATTAAAAGGCTGGCCCGAACCCCGGGTCATTGTTCGGTTCTGGATCATCACCGTCATTCTGGTGCTGATCGGTTTGGCAACGTTGAAGATTCGCTGATATGGCACTGATAGCAGCAGACACACAGTATTTAGTCGTGGGCCTTGGGGCTACGGGGCTGTCGTGTGTCCGTTATCTGGTGGCGCAGGGCAAGTTGGTTTCGGTGATCGACAGCCGGCAGACGCCCCCGGGGCTGGATACGTTGCGGGCTGAATTTCCGGACGTTGAGGTTACGCTGGGTGGCTTTGATGCCGACGTCATGACGCGGGCGGATGTCCTGGTTATGAGCCCGGGCGTGCCGTTGTCGACCCCGGCGGTTCAGACAGCGCTTGCTAACGGAGTCCGTCTGAGCAGCGACATCGAATTGTTTTGCCAGGCGCACCAGGGCCGCACCGTGTTGATCACCGGGTCCAATGCCAAATCGACGGTCACCAGTTGGCTGGCGGATATCGCCAGTCGTGCAGGGCTGTCTTATGTGGTTGGAGGCAATCTCGGGCAGCCGGCGCTTACCTTGCTGGAAGAGCCGGTCGAGTTGGCGATTCTGGAGCTGTCGAGCTTTCAGTTGGAGCTGGTCGGGCCCTTACGTGCCGATGTGGCCACGGTACTGAATGTGTCCGAGGACCATCAGGACCGTTACCCGAGCTTTGCCGCCTACCAGCAAACCAAGCAGCGTATTTACTTTGGCTGCCGTCACGCCGTGTATAACCGCGACGACGTTCTTACCTCGCCGCTGCTGCCAACCGGTGTTGCCCAGACAACCTTTGGCCTGGGCCAGCCCGATCTGAATCAGTTCGGAGTATTGGAGCATGAAGGCGAAGCCTGGCTGGCCTGTGGTCGTGACCTGTGGTTCCCGGCAAGCGACGTTGCCTTGCCTGGTCGTCACAATCGCAGCAATGCCCTGGCGGTAATGGCGCTGGCTAAGGCCATTGGTCTGGGCCGCGACGCCATTCTGGCATCCTTGAAGTCCTTTAAAGGCTTGCCGCACCGGTGCGAGCCCGTTGGGTCCATCAATGGTGTGCAGTTTGTGAATGATTCAAAAGGCACCAACGTAGGTGCCACCCTGGCCGCTGTCGATGGACTGGGCCGTGATCATCCAGGGCGCCTGATCCTGTTGCTGGGTGGTCAGGGCAAGGGGGCCGATTTCAGTTCGTTGAACGAGCCGGTGGCGCAGTTGTGCAAGTCATCCTGGGTGTTTGGTCAGGATCAGGAGCAGATTGTCGCCGCGCTGTCCGCTGGCGGACGGTCCAGCACCGTTCACCGGGTCGACACCATGGAGCAGGCACTGGCTGGAGCCGAAGCAGAAGCGCTCACCGGCGACATTGTGTTGTTGTCACCTGCCTGTGCCAGTTTTGATCAGTTCAATGACTTTCAGCATCGGGGCAATGTGTTTCGGTACTGGGTGGAGGCGCGCCTATGACTGCTCAGGCGAATGCCCTGCCGTTGCTGTCTGATCGTTTGGCGGTTGCCTATCAACCCATGTGGCAGCCCGACCGGGTTCTGCTGGGAACCAGCATGGCGCTGTTGCTGATTGGTCTGGTGATGATCGGCTCGGCATCCATCGATGTGAGTGAACAGACGTTCGGTGTGCCGCACCACTTTGTTTTGCGGCATGCGGTTTACATGGTGCTCGGCTTTGTCCTGGCCTATCTGGTGAGTGCGGTGCCCTTGCGATTGTGGCAATCCTTTAGCTGGCTGCTGCTGGTATTGGCGATGGTCCTGTTGGTGTTAGTGCTGATACCGGGCATTGGCCGGGAAGTTAAAGGCAGCTGGCGCTGGATTGACCTCGGCCCGGTGGGTTTTCAGCCTTCCGAATTGGGCAAGGTCGCGATGATTCTGTACGTCGCCTCTTATCTGGTAAGGCGCCGGGATGAAGTCATCAGTCGCCTGTCCGGGTTCGTTAAACCCTTGCTGGTGATGTCGGTGATGGTGGTGTTGCTGTTGCTGGAGCCCGATTTCGGCACCGTGGTGGTGGTGATCGGTACCATTCTCGGCATGTTGTTTCTGGGGGGCGTCAAGGCCGGCCAGTTTTTCCTGGCCGTGCTCGCGGCGGCAGGTGCAGTAACGCTGATGGCGTTTGCACAGAGCTACCGGGTACAGCGGCTGTTGTCGTTCATGGATCCCTGGTCGGAAGAGAACGTCTATGGCAGCGGCTACCAGCTTACCCAGTCCCTGATCGCCTTTGGACGGGGTGAATGGTTTGGCGTTGGCCTGGGCAATTCCATGCAGAAGCTGTTCTACCTGCCGGAGGCCCACAACGACTTTATTCTGGCCATTATTGGTGAAGAGCTGGGCCTGGTCGGGGTGATGGTTGTACTAGGGCTCTTTACGGCGCTGATTTACCGGATGTTCGCCATTGGCCGTCTGGCAGAGCAAAAAGGGTATTTGTTCGGTGCTTTTGTCAGCTACGGCATCGCCATGCTGTTTTCGATTCAGATTTTTATCAACGTCGGTGTGAATACCGGCTTGTTGCCTACCAAGGGCCTCACCTTGCCATTCGTCAGCGCGGGCGGGACCAGCCTGCTGGTGTGCATGGCGCTGGTAGCACTGGTTAATCGTGTTTATGGCGAAACCTTGCGCATGAGCGCGAAGGGGGCCAAATGAAGCGGGTGCTGATCATGGCTGGCGGAACCGGCGGTCACATTTTCCCGGCGATGGCAGTGGCTGAAGCGCTGCAGGAAGCCGGTTATGCCGTGAGCTGGCTGGGTGCGCGTCGTGGCATGGAAATGACGCTGGTGCCAAAAGCCGGATATGACCTTCACGCCCTGTCGGTTTCTGCCTGGCAGGGCGGTGGGCTGCTGCGCAAATTGATGGCGCCGCTGAATCTGATTCGCGCACTGGCTCAAGCCTGGTCGGTGTTGACCCAGTTGCGCCCCAGCGTAGTGGTTGGTTTTGGCGGCTATGCGTCGGCACCGGGTGGTATTGCGGCGTTGTTGCGCCGGGTACCGCTGGTGTTGCATGAACAAAATGGCATTCCCGGCCTGACCAACGCTCGCCTGGCCGGGCGCGCGACCCGGGTATTGCAGGCTTTCCCCGGCACCTTTGCCGGCGAGGTGGAAGTGGTCGGGAACCCGGTGCGCAAGGCACTGCTTGGTCTGGGAGAGCCGGTACAGCGCGGCCTCGGTGGTCACCGGCGGTTGCGGGTGCTGGTGATGGGCGGCAGTCAGGGTGCTCAGGCATTGAACGAGGTCGTGCCCCGTGCCGTTGGCGCACTTAACCGGTCAACTCGCCCCGAACTCTGGCATCAGGCGGGCCGTGACAAAGTTGAAACAACCCTGGCGGCCTATCAGGCCGCTGGCGTAGAAGGCAGCGTCGTTGAGTTTATTGACGATATGGCCAAAGCCTACGCCTGGGCCGATGTGGTGGTATGCCGCAGTGGTGCATCGACGGTATCGGAACTCGCCGCCGTAGGTGCCTACAGCATTTTGGTGCCGTACCCCTGGCATCGCGATCAGCAACAGGTTCGCAATGCCGAATGGCTGGTGAATGAACAGGCCGCTGAGCTGATCGACCAGGCCGACTTTACTGGCACCTGGCTGGCTGAACGCCTGACCTACTGGCACAGCCACCGAACCGAATTGAAAACCCGGGCCACGAACAGTTGGCGCTGTGGAATACGGGACTCCGCGCAGCGAGTAGTCTCGGTGATTAACGAATTGGCAGTGGAGGACGCGGCATGACGCGCCTGGATATAAACAACGGACAAGAGTTTCCGATTCCTGAAATGCGCCGCATTCGCCGCATCCATTTTATCGGTATCGGCGGTGTTGGCATGTGTGGCATCGCTGAGGTGTTGCATAACCAGGGTTACAACATCAGTGGTTCCGACCTGAAAGACAGTGTGACCACCGAGCGCCTGGCCGCCATGGGTGTCACGGTGTTTATCGGTCACGATGAGAATAACGTTATTGGCGCTGATGTTGTGGTGGTGTCAAGTGCCATTAACCCGTTGAACCCGGAAGTGAAATGGGCGCTGGATCGTCGCATTCCCGTGGTTCGCCGTGCAGAAATGCTGGCTGAACTGATGCGTTACCGGCACGGCATAGCCATTGCGGGTGCACATGGCAAAACCACCACCACATCGCTGATGGCCTCGGTGATGGCGCAGGGCGGTTTTGACCCGACTTTTGTCATTGGTGGCAAGCTGAACAGTGCCGGCAGCAATGCCCGTTTGGGAACCAGCCGCTATCTGGTGGCTGAAGCGGATGAGAGCGATGCCTCCTTTCTGCATCTGCAACCGATGACGGCGATCGTCACCAATATCGATGCCGATCACATGGATACATACGAAGGTGATTTCGAAAAGCTCAAAGACACCTATATCCAGTTTCTCCACAACCTGCCGTTTTACGGGCTGGCGGTGCTGTGTGCCGATGATGAGCACATTCAATCCATATTGCCGCGCCTGTCACGCCAGTTTGTGACCTATGGGCTGGCCTCGGATGCCGACTACCGCGCTGTGGATGTGCGTCAGATCAGTGGCCGGACCGAGTTCCGTGTGCACCGGCCAAGCGGACACGAGCCGCTCGACATCGTGCTGCATATGCCTGGCATGCATAACGTGCTGAATGCCTTGGCCGTCATTGCCGTTGCGACCGATGAAGGCATGACAAACGACGCCATCTGCCAGGGGCTTAACGGTTTTGAAGGCGTGGGTCGCCGGTTCCAGTTGCAGGGCGAATACCCGGTTCCCGGTGGTGAGGTGATGCTGGTCGACGACTATGGACACCACCCGCGCGAACTGGAAGTGACCTTCGATGCCATTCGTCAGGGCTGGCCAGATCGTCGCCTGGTAGTGATGTTTCAGCCGCACCGGTTCAGCCGCACCCGGGATCTGTATGAAGACTTCGTCGACGTGCTGTCCAAAGTCGATGTGTTGTTGTTACTGGATGTGTATCCGGCCGGGGAAGAGACCATTGCCGGGGCCGATGGCCGCAGTCTGAGTCGCAGCATCCGGCTGCGCGGCCGGGTAGATCCGATTTTTATCGAACATAAAGAGAAGGTGTTGAATGTCCTGCCTGATGTGTTGCGGGCCGGAGACATCCTGTTAACGCAGGGCGCGGGTGATGTTGGGGCGCTGTCGGCCGACATTGCAGCCGCAAAACTGGGGTTTGAATCATGACCGGTGCTGCATTCGTCAATACTGAAACGCTGGCGCGATTCCCACGTGTGGGTGTGGTGTATGGCGGGCAATCTGCTGAACGCGAGGTTGCTCTGGGCAGTGGACGTACCGTTATCCGTGCCTTGCGAGAGGCGGGATATCAGGTGGCCGAGCATGACGTTACCGGTCGGCCGGCGCTGATCAACTGGCTGCAAACCACCAAGCTTGATCTGGTGTTCCCGGTGTTGCATGGCCGGGGCGGTGAAGACGGCACGCTGCAGGGCCTGCTCGAATGGCTGGGCATTCCCTATGTGGGCAGTGGTGTTCTGGCGTCGGCTCTGGCGATGGACAAATTGCGCAGCAAATGGGTGTTCGGCGCCAGCCAGATTGCGACCCCGCCTTTTGCGGTAGTGCGCTCGGCAGAAGAATGCACGGCCCTGGCCAGCCAGCTGGAATACCCGGTCATGGTCAAGCCGGTGCATGAAGGCTCAAGTATTGGTATGAGCCGGGTCGAAGACGCTTCCGGTCTGAGTGAAGCCTGTGCGCTGGCGTTCCAGTTCGACACCGAGGTCATGATCGAGCAGTTCGTAATGGGCAAGGAATACACCGTCGCTGTTATCGGAGATCAGGCATTACCGGTGATTGGCTTGCAGCCGGCGTCCGGGTTTTACGATTACAACGCCAAATACATTGCAGACGACACCCACTATGCCTTGCCCTCGGGTCTATCGGACGCGATGGAAGCCGAGGTGAAAGCACTGTCGGTAAAAGCCTTTCAGGCGCTGGGCTGCCAGGGCTGGGGACGGGTTGACCTGATGATGGACAGTGCCGGACAACCCTTTGTGCTGGAAGTGAACACCATACCGGGCATGACCGATCACAGCCTGGTGCCCAAAGCCTCGATGGCGCATGGCTGGTCATTGCCGGAACTGATGCACCGGATTCTGTCAACAGTGCCGGAGCAGCGGGCGTGACCGAGCATAAGCGACGCGGCCAGGGCGCTGTACCGCGCAAGCCCAGCAAACCGCCGCGCAATTGGCGGCGCGCACTGCGCCTGTCAGCGCAGGCATTGGCGGGTGGTTTGGCTGTCGCGGTATTGGTTGTTGGCGGTCGGTGGGTGACCGAGCAGGATGTATCGCTCGACTGGCGCCCCATGGCGGTCACTACCTGGCAGGTGGATGAACTGCTGGTTTATGAAGATCGCACCAGGTTGGATACGGCCATGGAAGCGTTCCGCGGGCGCAGCTTGCTGACCATCGCGCCGGGTGAGGTGCAGCAGAGGCTGGAACAGTTGCCCTGGGTAGCCGAGGTGAGTGTCACCAAAGCCTGGCCCGATCGGTTGCAACTGGCCGTAACCGAGCATGAGCCGGTCGCCCGCTGGAACGGCGATCAGGTGTTAAACAGCGACGGTGAGCCGCTGAGCCGTCCGGTTGCTGAACTGGTTCTGGCTGAATTGAGTGGGCCGGACGCACAGGCCAAGCGCGTGATGGAGCAATACCTGCAGTTTAGCCGGGTCTTTTCCGGTGCAGGGCAGCGGCTCAACGGGGTCCAGATGCACCGTCGTGGTGCGTGGACGCTCACGCTGGACAGTGGCATTGAAGTCGCGCTGGGGTCCAAAGACATGCTGGCAAGAACACGTCGGGTGGTTGTGCTGCTGAATGCAGAAGGCGTGGCACCCGGCACGATTGAATACATCGATGCGCGGTATCCGAACGGCCTGGCCGTCGGACACCGCGCATCTTCTGAACCATCGGTATGAGGTGAGAGATGACATCGCCGTTTCAGGGAAAATTGATCGTCGGGCTGGATATTGGTACATCCAAGGTCGTCGCTATCGTGGGTACGGTGACAGCCGAAGGCGGCATTGAGATTGTTGGCCTGGGGTCGCACCCGTCGCGCGGTTTGAAAAAAGGCGTGGTGGTGAACATTGAATCCACCGTGCAGAGCATTCAGCGCGCGGTTGAGGAAGCTGAACTGATGTCTGGCTGCGACATTCATTCTGTGTATGTCGGTATTGCAGGCAGTCACATCAGCAGTCTGAACAGCCACGGTATTGTCGCGATCAAGGAAAAAGAAGTGATCGAGGCTGACCTTGAGCGCGTGATCGATGCTGCTCAGGCCGTCGCTATTCCGGCCGACCAGCGGATTCTGCACATCCTGCCGCAGGAATACATCATCGACTCACAGGAAGGCATCAAAGAGCCTTTGGGCATGTGTGGCGTGCGACTGGAGGCCAAGGTGCATTTGGTGACTGGTGCCCAGAATGCCGTGCAGAACATCGACAAATGTGTGCGTCGCTGTGGGCTGGAAGTCGATCAGATCATTCTCGAGCAACTGGCTTCCGCCCAGGCTGTACTGACCGACGACGAACGGGAGCTGGGCGTCTGCCTGGTCGATATTGGTGGCGGCACCACCGATATGGCGATCTTTACTGAAGGCGCGATTCGCCACACGGCGGTGATCCCGATTGCCGGTGATCAGGTGACCAACGACATCGCCATGGCCTTTGCCACACCGACCCAGCATGCCGAAGAGATCAAGATCAAATACGCCTGCGCGCTGTCTCAACTGGCCGGCGCGCATGAAACCATCAAGGTGCCGAGTGTGGGTGACCGCAGCGCGCGCGAACTGACCCGTCAGGCCCTGGCCGAAGTAGTCGAGCCGCGCTATGAGGAGTTGTTCAACCTGATCAAGTCAGAACTGCGCCGCAGCGGCTTCGAAGACATGATTCCGGCCGGTGTCGTACTGACCGGTGGCACCGCCAAGATGGAAGGCGCCGTGGAACTGGCCGAAGAGGTGTTTCATGTGCCGGTCCGGCTGGCCTATCCACAAAACGTGTCGGGCTTGTCGGATGTGGTCTCCAACCCGATTCACGCGACCGGCGTTGGCCTGTTGCAGTACGGGTTAAAGCAGCTTCAGGGCGGCAAGCAGCCCGCCACTCGGGTGCGCAAACAGGCACAGGTTCCCAAAGAGAGCGCCTGGACCCGGTTTCGCAGCTGGATGGCGAACAATTTTTAACCATTTTGCAAAACCGAGCCGGTACGCCGGATCGGAAAAAGGACGGTTGCCGCATTCAGGCAGTAAGTGGCAGCCAAGACAGGACGACCCTCACACATTCAGGGCACAGACCTTCGGGTCTGAAACAACAACATCCATTCTTAAAACAATGGAAGGAGCAGGAAAATGAAACATTATGATCCGGAAGTAAACGGCGGCGATATGTTCACACTCGTCGACGAACAGCCGCAAGCTGCGGTGATCAAGGTGTTTGGCTGTGGTGGTGGTGGCGGTAACGCCGTGCGTCACATGTTGCAGTCGCACATCAATGGCGTTGAGTTCATTTGCGCCAACACCGATGCCCAGGCATTGCGTGGTGTAGAGGCCACTACCCAACTGCAGCTGGGCAATGGCATTACCCGCGGTCTGGGTGCCGGTGCGAACCCGGAAGTAGGCCGTCAGGCGGCGCTGGAAGACCGTGAGCGCATTGCCGAAGTGCTCAAGGGCGCTGACATGGTGTTCATCACCGCGGGCATGGGTGGCGGTACCGGTACCGGCGCTGCGCCTGTCGTCGCAGAAGTGGCCAAAGAACTCGGCATTCTGACCGTCGCTGTGGTGACCAAGCCTTTCCCGTTCGAAGGCCGCCGCCGGATGAAGGTTGCCAATGAAGGTCTGGACCTGCTGCGCGAGCATGTGGATTCACTGATCACGATCCCCAACGAGAAATTACTGACCGTTTTGGGTAAGAATGTGACGCTTTTGGAGGCTTTTTCTGAAGCCAACAACGTGCTTCTGAACGCGGTTCAAGGTGTCGCTGACCTGATTATTCGTCCCGGTACCATCAACCTCGACTTCGCCGACGTCCGGACGGTTATGTCCGAGATGGGCATGGCGATGATGGGTAGCGGCATTGCCTCCGGAGAAGACCGTGCGGTCAGAGCTGCCGAGATGGCGATTCGCAGCCCGCTGCTTGAAGACGTCGATCTGCATGGTGCCAAAGGCATCCTGGTCAACATCTCAGCCGGTGTCGATCTGGGGCTGGATGAGTTCACTCAAGTCGGTGATACCATCGAAGAATTCGCTTCTGAAGACGCAACGGTTGTAGTTGGCACGGTTATTGATCCTGAATTGGGTGATGAGATTCGTGTAACTGTGGTAGCGACTGGCATTGGCCAGGCCGAAGCCATGGCTGCCAAGCCCAAGGTGGCGGTAGATAACACCCGCAAAGCAGATGGCAGTGTCGACTACAAGAAGCTCGATCGCCCCACTGCAGTGCGTAATGCCAAGCCTTCAGAAGCCGCAGCGGAAGACAGCAAACCAATGCGCAGTGCAAAAGACCTGGATTACCTCGATATTCCAGCGTTTTTGCGCCGTCAGGCTGACTGAATCTGTACAGAAATAGCGTAGGTTCGCTGTCAAGCTTCTGGTAGAATGCTTGCCCTTAATATTTTGACGGCGTTGAGCCAGTAGCGACTGGCTGAACCAAACAGTAGGATCGGAACGCATGGTAAAACAGAGAACACTCAAGAACGCAATTCGTGCTACCGGCGTGGGTTTGCACTCAGGCAAAAAGGTGTATCTGACGTTGAAACCTGCGCCCGTCGACACGGGTATCGTTTTCTGCCGCACGGATCTTGATCCGGTTGTGGAAATTCCTGCCCATGCCCTGAATGTGGGCGATACTACCTTGTCGACGACCCTGGTAAAGGGTGATGTCTGCATCGACACCGTCGAGCACCTGCTGTCGGCCTGCGCTGGCCTGGGCATTGATAATGCCTATATCGAAGTCAGCGCGGCCGAAGTGCCGATTATGGACGGCAGCGCCGGTCCCTTTGTCTTTCTGCTGCAGTCCGCCGGAATCGAAGAACAGGGCAAAGCCAAACGCTTTATTCGCATCAAGAAGCCGGTCATCGTGGAAGATGGCGACAAGATAGCCCGGTTTGAGCCCTATGAAGGCTTTGCTGTGCGCTTCACCATCGATTTCGATCACCCGGTGTTCCGTGATCGTTCGCAAACGGCCGAGCTGGATTTTTCCACCACGGCCTTTGTGAAAGAGATCAGCCGGGCCCGTACGTTCGGTTTTATGCGCGATTTCGAGTACCTGAGAGCCAATAATCTGGCACTGGGCGCCAGCGTGAATAACGCAATCGCCGTTGACGATTACAAGATTCTGAACGAAGATGGGCTCCGATACGAAGACGAGTTTGTCAAGCACAAAGTACTGGATGCCGTGGGCGACCTGTACTTGCTGGGCCACAGCCTGATTGGCCGCTTTGTCGGTTACAAGTCGGGCCACGGGCTGAACAACTTGCTGTTACGGGCTTTGCTCAAGCAGGAAGACGCCTGGGAGTTCGTAACTTTCGAAAATGAAGAAGCGGCTTCAGTGCCCATCGCCTATGCGCCGGTGCTTGCAACAAGCTAACAACTCATGTGTACCGCTCGGGTCTCACAATCACTGCGCCTGCTATTGGCAGGGCAGCACTGAGCGGTGATCGGGCGGTTCGCACGAAACACTCGTCCCGGTCTTTCGTGCCGCTTGTTCAGGATAGGTAATCGCGCAGTATGAACGTGATCTTTGTCAGTCGGCGTCATAGCCGTTCCAGAACGTTATCGTTGCCACTGCTGGTGGCATTCCTGGTGTTGATCGCGATCAGCCTGATGGGCAGTGGCGCCTACATGGTGCACCTCTGGTATCAGGACGATACGCCCCTGGTAATGGATTCCCGGGCGGTTCAGGCCTGGCAGGAGCGTATGGCGTTCCAAAAAGAAGAGCTTGAACGTACCCGCAGTTATACCGAAGATCAGATTCGTGCCCTAACCGTAAAACTCGCCCAACAGCAATCCCGTCTGACCCGCCTCGACGCACTCGGTGAACGCCTGGTTAACGTTGCCAAGCTTGAAGACGGCGAGTTTGATTTCAGCATCGACCCGGCCGTAGGTGGTCCGGAAAGTGATGTCGGCGATGCCTATTCACCGCCCGATTTCGTGAATGCCCTCAATGAGCTCTCCAGCCTGATCGACAGTCGCGAGCAGCAATTGTCTGTTCTGGACTCACTGCTGGGCGACCGCAAAATACAATCCTCTACCTTTGTTGCCGGCCGCCCTATCGAGCGCGGCTGGATGAGCTCCCGTTATGGCTACCGGAATGACCCTTTCAATGGCAACGTAGCCTGGCACGACGGGGTCGACTTTGCTGGTAAAGAAGGCTCGAACGTCATTGCCGTCGCTGCCGGCGTGGTTACCTGGGCGAGCGATCGATATGGCTACGGTAATCTGGTCGAAGTAAACCATGGCAATGGTTATGTCACCCGCTATGCCCATGCCCGGGAAATATTGGTTAACGTAGGCGATGTGATCAGCAAGGGCGATGTTGTCGCTCTGATGGGCAGCACCGGCCGCTCGACTGGCCCGCATGTGCATTTTGAAGTGCTGCACCGTGACAAGTCGGTTGATCCGGCAAAATACATCGATCGCGTTGCCCGGTTTTAGCGCCCTGTCCGGGGCGTTTTGACCAAATAGACACCCCTCACCTTTTCGGGTGATGGCTCGAAAGCCCCCGCCAGACTATTTTTACAATTTCAAAGACAAGAGCACTTGCAGTCAGTATAGTTGACCACCACTAAGTCTTTGAATCGAATCTAAAAAACGACACTCTCCTATGTTCACGACACTGATGAAGAAGGTGGTCGGCTCCAAGAACGACCGCGAAATTAAGCGATTGGCCCGCCTGGTACAGCGAATTAACGTCCTGGAACCCGACATGGAACGCCTGTCTGACGACGAGATCAAAGGTCAGACGGCTGTATTTCGTGAACGGCTGGAAAAGGGTGACTCGCTCGATAGCCTAATCCCCGAAGCCTTTGCATTGGTGCGGGAAGCAAGCCGCCGCGTGCTGGGTTTGCGCCATTTCGATGTGCAGATGATCGGCGGCATGGTACTCAACTCCGGCAAGATCGCCGAGATGAAGACCGGCGAGGGTAAAACCCTCGTAGCCACCCTGGCTGCCTACCTGAATGCCCTGCCTGCCAAGGGAGTTCACATCATCACCGTGAACGACTATCTGGCACGGCGTGATGCGGAATGGATGCGACCTCTGTATGAAGCGCTAGGGCTGACGGTCGGCATTGTGGTCTCACAACAGGACCCGAACGAAAAGCGGGCCGCCTACCAGGCTGATATCACCTACGGTACCAACAACGAATTCGGCTTCGACTACCTGCGCGACAACATGGCATTCAGCCTGAAAGACAAATTCCAGCGCGGCCAGGCTTTTGGCATTGTGGATGAAGTGGATTCCATTCTGATCGACGAAGCCAGGACTCCGCTGATCATCTCCGGCGCTGCCGAAGATTCCAGCGAACGCTACATTCAGGTTAATAAGCTGATTCCGTCGTTGAAACCGGCCAAAGAAGCGACCGAGGGTGAAGAAGCCGTAGATGGCGATTTCCTGGTCGATGAGAAGAATCGCTCCATTGAACTGACCGAGCAGGGTCATGACCGGGTTGAATCCCTGCTGCAGGATGCGGGTTTGCTACCAGAAGGCGAATCCCTGTATGCACCGCACAATCTTCTGCTGTTTCATCACGTTACGGCGGGCCTGAAAGCCCACTACATGTTTCAGCGCAACGTCGACTACATTCTGCAAAACGACCAGGTGGTCATTGTTGATGAGCACACCGGCCGCACCATGCCCGGACGCCGCTGGAGCGATGGTCTGCACCAGGCGGTAGAGGCCAAAGAAGGCCTGCAGGTTCAGAAAGAGAACCAGACGCTGGCATCAACCACCTTCCAGAACTATTTCCGGCTGTACGATAAGCTGTCTGGCATGACGGGCACGGCCGATACCGAAGCGTTTGAGCTTAACCAGATCTATGGCCTCGACGTGGTGGTGATACCGACCAACAAGCCCATTGCCCGTACTGACTTTAACGACCTGATTTTCCTGACCGAACCTGAAAAATTCAATGCGGTGATTGAAGACATCATTGCCGAGCGCGACAAAAAGCGCCCGGTTCTGGTGGGTACAGCCTCGGTAGAGGCGTCGGAGAGAATCTCCGAGGCCCTGACCAAAGCCAAGGTGCCGCACAACATTCTGAACGCCAAGCAGCATGACCGGGAAGCTCAGGTGATTGCCCAGGCAGGGCAGCCCGGCGCTGTGACCATTGCGACCAACATGGCAGGGCGGGGTACCGACATCAAGCTCGGTGGTAACTGGGAAACCGAAGTGCTGGATCTCGACAGCGCCGACCCCGATGCACTGGCACGCGCCGAGGCTGACTGGAAAGAACGCCACCAGACAGTAATTGAAGCCGGTGGTCTGCACATTATCGGCACCGAACGTCACGAAAGCCGCCGCATCGATAACCAGCTGCGTGGCCGTGCCGGTCGTCAGGGGGATCCGGGTTCGTCTCGCTTCTTCCTGTCGATGGAAGACAGCCTGATGCGGATTTTCATGCCCGAGCGCATGAAGGGCATCATGCAATCGCTGGGCATGAAAGATGGTGAAGCCATTGAAGCGAAGATGGTCAGTAACGCCATCGAAAAAGCACAGCGCAAGGTTGAAAACCGCAACTTCGACATCCGCAAACAGTTGCTGGAATACGACGATGTGGCCAATTCCCAGCGTCAGGTAGTGTATCAGCAGCGCGACGACCTGATGGCTGCCGACAGCATCGAAGATGTGATCGACAACGTTCGCAGCGACATCGTCAACGCTGAAATCAGCGAATACATTCCGCCGCAGAGCCTGCCCGAGCAATGGGATATTCCTGGCCTGGAAGGCGCGGTGCAAAAAGAATTCGGCGTGAAACTGCCGGTTCAGGAATGGCTGGATGCCGACGACCACCTGCACGAAGAGAAGCTGCGCGAACGTATCCTTGAAGCCGCCGTTGCTCACTACAAAGAGAAAGAATCGGTCGCGGGCCCACAGGCCCTGCGCCAGTTCGAAAAGCAGGTCATGTTGCAGGTGCTGGACCAACACTGGAAAGAGCACCTCTACAACATGGACCACCTGCGTCAGGGCATTCATTTGCGCGGTTATGCGCAGAAAAACCCCAAGCAGGAATACAAGCGCGAGTCGTTCGAGCTGTTTCAGGCCATGCTAGAGCAGGTTAAAGCCGATACCATTCGCATCCTGTCACACGTTCAAGTGCGTACGCCGGAAGAATCAGCCGAAGAAGAGCGCAAACGCCGCGAAGCTGCTATGGCTCGAATGAATTTCGAACACAGCAAGGCAACGCCGCTGGAAGACGCCGCCAAGGCGGAAGCCGACGCGGGTTCGGCGCCCGATACAGCGGCAGCCCAGGCTGCTCCGGCACGTCAGGCCCCCAAGGTGGGCCGCAACGAGCCCTGCCCCTGTGGTTCCGGCAAGAAGTACAAACACTGTCACGGAAAATTGAACTGAGGGTGCAAGGATGGCCGTTGGACAACCCAATACAGCCCCGCTGATTCCGATCGACGGCGTCTCCATCGGTGTCGGTTGCGCGGGCATTAAGAAGCCCAACCGGCAAGACCTGGTGGTGTTCCAGTTGGCTCCGGGCAGTTCGGTGGCCGGGGTATTCACCACCAACGCTTTCTGTGCAGCACCGGTTATTGTCGCCCGTGAGCATCTGAAGCAGGGTGATATCCGTTGTCTGGTCATTAACACCGGAAATGCCAACGCCGGCACAGGCCAGCAGGGGCTAGAAGACGCCCATGAAACCTGTGCCCGCCTGGCCGCTTTGAAGCGTATTGAACCCGAGCAGGTGCTGCCGTTTTCAACCGGGGTTATTGGCGAATACTTGCCAATGCCCGCCATTGCCCAGGCATTGCCCAATGTGGTTGCCGCGATGAGCCCTAACCACTGGGCCGATGCAGCCAAAGGCATTCTGACTACCGATACCCGTGCCAAAGGCTGCTCGCGCCAGTTCGAATACCAGGACGAAACCATCACCGTCACCGGCATCGCCAAGGGGTCGGGCATGATCAAGCCCAATATGGCCACCATGCTGGGTTTTGTTGCCACCAATGCGAACGTCGCACCAGAGATCCTGCAGCAATTGCTGACGGCTGCGAATGAGCGCAGCTTTAACCGCATTACCGTCGACGGCGACACCTCAACCAACGACGCCTGCATTCTTATTGCCACCGGCCAGACCGAAGCCCCGACTGTCACTTCGACAGACAGTGACGTTTACCGTCATTTGCTCAAGACGGTCTCGGAAGTCATGTTGGAGTTGGCGCAGGCCATCGTGCGGGATGGCGAAGGGGCAACCAAGTTTGTTGAGATTGCCGTCGAAGGCGCTAAAACCACTGAAGAAGCGCTCAGTGTAGCCTACACCATTGGCCACAGCCCACTGGTCAAGACTGCGCTTACCGCTTCAGATGCCAACTGGGGCCGCATTCTCGCCGCCGTGGGCCGCAGTGGCGTAGCAGAGCTCGACGTCGACCTGGTTGATATCTGGCTGGATGATGTTCAAATCGTCAACAAAGGCGAGCGTGCCCCGGGTTACACTGAAGCGGCAGGCAGTGCCGTCGTGGCTCAGGAAGAGATTACCATTCGGGTTCACCTGAACCGGGGCGAGGTCTCAGATCGGATCTGGACCACAGACTTGTCTCACGATTATGTCAGCATCAATGCAGACTACCGTAGTTAAAGGGTTGCGAGACATTGGCCAACACTCCTAAAAAAACCGTGCATGTTGCCGTTGGTATGGTGGTGCGTGATGGCCAGGTGCTCATCGCCAAGCGTCAGGATCACCAGCATCAGGGTGGGCTCTGGGAATTTCCCGGTGGCAAGGTAGAGGCCGGTGAAACCACGGCCCAGGCACTGATTCGCGAATTTCAGGAAGAAGTTGGCCTGATCCTAGATCCCGAGCAAATGACGCCTTTGATGGAGCTTCCCTTCGACTACGGCGACAAAACTGTTCTACTGGACACCTGGGTGTGCCACAGCACTGAGGGTGTTGCTCGGGGCTGCGAAGGGCAGCTAGTTCAATGGGTGGCTATCGATGAGCTCGACGGTTACACCTTCCCCGAAGCCAATGCAGAATTGATCTCGAGATTCCGGCAATCACGTTAGCATTGCGAGGGACGTGATCTAGGGGGCCGCTGAACAATTCCCCAGGGCTCAACGCGAGCCAAACCGCCACTGTCAAGAACGGGTATCAGGTGTCTGGAGGATAGTCATGATCAAGTCCACCAGCCAATTTACTACCTCAGTTGGAAACCCAACGACAACTGCGCTTTCCCTTCGAAATCAGGCTATCGCATTGGCGCCGACCATAGAAAACGCGAGTCTTTCGAATTATGACTGACCGTGTCGAACCCTGTTCACCGCAACAACGGCCCTGGGTGCTGGCGGCTACTATCCTGGCCTCGGCGATGGCATTTATTGATGGCTCCGTGGTCACCATCGCCCTGCCGGTCATCCGCACCGATCTTGATGCCTCCCTCACAGAGATGCTCTGGGTGCTGAATGCCTATACCCTGCTGCTGGGGGCCCTGTTAATGGTCGGCGGTGGCGCAGGTGACCGCCTTGGCCGGCGCCGTGTGTTTCTGGCCGGTACTCTTCTTTTTGCGCTGGCATCGCTGCTCTGCGCTCTGGCACCCAGCCCGGAAGTGCTGATCGCTGGACGGGCCCTTAAAGGCATTGGTGCTGCACTGCTGGTTCCCCAAAGCCTGGCTATAATCTCGGCCAGTTATCCGGAAGGCGAACGCGGCCATGCCATTGGGCTTTGGGCCGGTGCTTCAGCGCTGACTACAGCCCTCGGTCCTGCTGTCGGCGGGTTTTTAATGGATCTGTTCAATTGGCGGGCGGCCTTCTGGATCAACCTGCCACTGGCCGCGCTGGTGGTGGTGCTAACCTTGGCTTTCATGCCTGAAACCCGCGACCGCTCCGTCAGCGGTCGACTCGACTGGGGTGGAACGCTGATCGCTTTTCTCGCTTGCGGGTCGCTGACGCTGGGGTTGACCTGGTTGACTGAATCGGAAGGGCGTCTCGCCCTGTCCCTTGCGCTGGTCTGCCTGGGGCTCGCTGGTTTGCTGGTTTTTTTCTGGTATGAAGGCCGGGCGGAGCAACCCCTGGCACCGACCGTATTGTTTCGAAGCCGGGCTTTTACCGGCACCAACCTGATGACCCTGCTGCTCTACGGGACACTGTCCGGCACCATGTTTCTGGTGCCCATTGACCTGATAGAGTACCGGGGCCTGACGCCGACCCAGGTAGGGTTGGCGATGATGCCGTTTGGGCTGATTATTGGCTTGTTGTCGAGCCCAGCAGGCAAGCTGAGCGACCGGATAGGTGCTCGCCCGATGTTGCTTTGTGGTTCGTTGGTGGTGGCTGCAGGGGTTGCCGGGCTGGCATTTCAGTTCGACAACTTCTGGCTGGGCGTGGAACTGCCCCTGTGCATTATGGCGTTGGGCATGTCCATCGTCGTCTCTCCGCTGACGACGACGGTCATGAATTCGGTACCCGATGCCCGCGCAGGTACCGCTTCAGGCATCAATAACACGGCCAGTCGACTCGCGGGGCTGTTTGCCATCGCCGGAGCGGGTGCTTGTGCGGCTCTTCTTTTTCGAACCGTTAACCAGGAACAGCAGGGAGCATTTGGCCTGTTCCCCGATTCGGGTGCCAGTGGCTTTGAAGCCATTGTTAGCGCTTATCAACTGGCTTACGCGGGCAGCCTGGTCATGCTTGCAGCCGGCGCCCTGGGCGCGGCATTGATAGCCGCCTGGTGGATTCCCTCAAAATCGGACACTCAACCCATCTCTTAGACGTCCTTTAATGTCGTACGTCTTCTATTGTGTTGCGTCTATAACTGTTCTGCATCTGTCAATGTTTCGCGTCATTGGAGGTCCAGCGTTCCAGGTCTTCGCTCATCATTTCGTCATAAGCCGGTTTGCCGGCGATTTTATGCCCTTCACTCGCCCACTCACCCAAATCTATCAGCTTGCACCGTTCCGAACAGAAGGGCCGCCAGGTATTGTCTTTTGAATAGGTAATGAGCTTCTTGCACGTGGGGCAGGGTACCTGAGGTGGCGCTTTGGCTGACATGCCGGTATTCCTCTTGATTCAATTCAGATTATTGAGGAGCCTCTGAACCATTCCCCCAGGGCTCTGCACGAGCTAAAAAAGTTCTGGCAAAAGGCGCACTTCGCAGCACAATGGCCGTAGCCCTTGTCAAGAAGTGCAACGCCGGGGCAGGACGTTTTAGCCGCGCCCTACGGGTGGTGCGGCATTCCGACTTTCCGAGGAACGTTGCCACCGCGTTGGACTCATTTGAAAGGTCCAGACATTCCTGCATGAGTCCGCCTTGTGGCAACGTCCCTCGGATAAGCCAGAGCACAGGGGGGAATGATTCAGAGGCTCCTCAGGAGCTTTTTGCCACAAAGTGGCTATGCAATGCAAGAATGGCGGATTCCAGGTGGGCGAGTGTGCCAGTATTGTCTAAGCAATGCGTCGCTCGGGCCTGTTTGTCGGAGCGGCTCATCTGACTGTCGATTATCCGCTGTACCTGGTTCTCATCCACTCGGTCACGCTGAGTCACCCGCTGGCGCTGAACCGACTCCGGTACATCGATCAGAACTGTTTCATCGCACAAGGCATCCAGATTGTTCTCGAATAGCAAAGGAGCGACCAGAACCGAGTAGGGAGGTAGCTGCTGTTTCAACTGAGCGAGCATTTGCTCGCGGATCAGTGGGTGCAGCAAGGATTCGAGCCACACTCTATCGGCTGGTGAGGTGAATATTCGCTCACGCAGCAAGCCCCTGTTTAACTGGCCTTCAGGGGTCAGAATGTCCGAACCGAACTTTTCGGCGATGGCACTCAGTGCCGGTGAGCCTTTGGCGACCACGTCACGGGCGACGACATCGGCATCCACACAGCCAATGCCCAGTGATTCAAATACCCTGCTGGCCGCTGATTTTCCGGAACCAATGCCCCCGGTTAACCCTACAATCATGCAAAACTGCCCAGATACCAGGCGGTGATGGTATTGCCCCAGAATACATAGACCAGAGCCGCCCCGCACAGATAGGGGCCAAACGGGATGGGAATTTGCCGTTCACGCCCCATAAAGGCAATGAGAGCAATGCCAACAACAGCACCCACCAGCGAAGACAGCAGAATAATGAGCGGCAAGGCCCCCCAGCCAAACCAGGCGCCAAAGGCGGCAAACAGCTTGAAATCACCGTAGCCCATGCCTTCCTTGCCGGTCAGCAACTTAAAGGCCCAATAGATGCTCCAAAGCGACAGATAGCCAGCAACGGCGCCGATGACGGCTTGCTCCAACGGAACGAAGGTGTTCCCAAGGTTAAGCAGCAGCCCCAGCCACAATAACGGCAGGGTGATCGAATCTGGCAGCAACTGGTGATCGACATCAATCATCGTCATTGCGATCAGTGCCCAAAAAAGGACCAGTAAGGCGGCCGTTTGAACAGTGGCCCCAAACTGCCAAGCCAGTGCCAGCGAGAGCAGGCCAGTCGTAAGCTCAATAATAGGGTAGCGGGGCGAAATCCGGGTTTTACACTGTGAGCATTTACCGCCCAGCACCAGGTAGCTGATAACGGGGATATTCTCCCAAGCACGTATCTGGTGACCGCATGACGGGCAGGTGGAGTCTGGCTTGATCAGGTCAAATCTAGTCTGTTCCGGCTCATCCACACCAGCCATCTCGGCGGCTTCGCGCGCCCAGGCGTTTTGCATCATCACTGGTAGGCGGTAGATCACCACGTTCAAGAAGCTGCCCACCAGCAACCCCAATACTAAAACGGTCGCCAGCAGGGCGACCGTGTTGGATTGCAGAAGTTCGAAAAATGCCATCAGATAACGTTACCCATCTGGAACATGGGCAGATACATGGCAATGACCAGACCGCCTACCACGACGCCCAGGAATGACATGATCAAAGGTTCCATCATCGAGGTTAAGCCATCAACAAGGTTATCGACTTCCTCTTCATATATCACCGCGGCCTTGGCCAGCATGTCGTCCAATGAGCCAGATTGTTCACCTATCGACACCATCTGAATCAGCATCGGCGGAAACGTCTCCTGAGTTTTCATCGACACAGCCAGCTCAGTACCGGTTTCTACATCCCGGCGAACGTTCAAAATGGCCGTCTCATAAATGATGTTGCCGGATGCGCCTGCCGCTGATTCGAGTGCGCTGACCAGCGGTACACCGGCGGCAAAAGTTGTAGACAAGGTGCGAGCGTAACGGGCCATAGCAGACTGGTACAGAATAGGCCCGAAAATGGGCAGTTTCACGACCATTCGCTGTACAGCGTGCTTGAAAGGTTTTGACCGTTGCATGCCCTGTTGAAATAGAAATACCGCAACAATCAAGACGCCTAGCGCCACAATGCCGTTGCTTTGAATCCAGGTCGACATGTTCATAACGACCTGAGTAGGTACGGGCAAGTCAGCGCCAAAACCCGAAAACATTTCCGCAAAAACCGGTACAACCTTTAATAGAAGAATGATGGTAACAATGGCTGCGATGGCAAGTACGGTTGCGGGGTATTTCATTGCGCTTTTAACTTTCTTGCGCAAACTTTCTGCTTTTTCCTGGTAGAGCGCTACCCGGTCTAGCATGGTTTCCAGGGCACCGGCTTGCTCGCCCGCCTCTACCAAAGAGCAGAAAAGGTCGTCGAAGTACTTTGGGTGTTCTCGTAGAGCTGCACCAAATGAGCCGCCCCCGGCTACGTTATTTTTTAATTGCATGACCAGCTCGGCCATTTTTTTATTTTCCAGGCCTTCCGCAACGATTTCAAAGGCCCGCATCAGTGGGACCCCGGCCTTCATCATGGTTGCCATTTGGCGGGTGAAGAGGGCAATGTCGGAAGACTTGATGCCGGGCTGAAACAACTGAATGTCGCCGCGTTTCTTGGCCAGCTTTTTGATCTTAACAATGCCTTTTCGGCGAAGATCGGCCTTGATCAGCGCCGGATTGGTGCCGGATATCTCACCTTTTTGCACCCGTCCATTACGGTCGGTGCCTTCGTAGGTGAACATCGAAATCTTCTGTGCCTTGGTGGCCATTCAGTGCCGTCCTCAGTCTGTGGTTACGCGGTTCACTTCTTCCAGGCTGGTGATGCCCTTGGCAACCTTAATCAGCCCTGATTTGCGTAAACTATTAAAGCCTTCTTCAGCGAAGGCTTTGCTCAAATCGATCGAATTGCCTTCTTCCATGATAATACGGGAAATGGCCGGTGTGATGCGAACCACTTCATAGATCCCTACTCGCCCTTTATACCCTTTATTACAATTGCCGCAACCAACGGGTTTGTAGACGGTTGACGTTTTGACCATTTCATCCGTAAACCCTTCTTTCATGAGTACATCAACGGGCAGATCAGCCGGTTGCTTGCAGTTGCTGCACAGCCGGCGGGCAAGGCGCTGAGCAATAATCAGGTTGACCGTGGTGGCCAGGTTGAACGAGGGGACGCCCATGTTCAGCATTCGAGTCAGCGTTTCTGCCGCACTGTTGGTGTGCAGTGTAGATAACACCATGTGGCCGGTCTGAGCGGCTTTGATCGCAATCGATGCCGTTTCCAGGTCGCGAATCTCACCAACCATGATGATGTCCGGATCCTGGCGGAGGAAGGAGCGCAGGGCCGCCGCGAAGTCGAGACCGACTTTGTTGTTTACGTTGACCTGGTTGATGCCATCGAGGTTGATCTCTACCGGGTCTTCTGCAGTAGAGATGTTGGTGCCTTCCTGGTTCAGGATGTTGAGGCCGGTATAGAGCGACACGGTTTTACCTGACCCGGTCGGCCCGGTTACCAGAATCATACCCTGCGGCTTCGATAAGGCTGTCATGTACAAATCTTTCTGATCGTCCTCATAGCCAAGGGCGTCAATGCCCATCTTGGCTGCGGCGGAATCCAGAATACGAAGTACGATCTTCTCGCCAAACAGGGTCGGCAGGGTGTTTACCCGGAAGTCGATGGACTTGGTCTTGGAGATTTTCAGCTTGATCCGGCCATCCTGGGGTACCCGACGCTCGGAAATATCGAGGTTAGACATGATCTTCAAGCGGGCCGATAGCTTGGGGCCCAGGCCGATAGGTGGTTTGGCGATGTTCTGTAAAACGCCGTCAACCCGAAACCGGACGCGGTACGACTTCTCGTAAGGCTCGAAGTGAAGGTCTGAAGCGCCTTTTTTGATGGCTGATAGCAGCATTTGGTTGATAAAGCGGACTACAGGCGCGTCATCGGCACCGTCTGCTACATTCGCGTCGTCTTCCTTCTTGGTATCGACAACGTCGAGATCATCTAGCCCTTCATCGTCGCCCAGGTCACCAAAGGCATCAGAGGAGTCGTCCAGTAGGGCTTCCAGAGCCAGGTTGAGCTTGTCTTCTTCCACCAGAACCGCTTCAACGCTGAGTCCGGTGTGAAACTTGATCTCATCTATGGCAATCAGGTTAGTCGGGTCTGAGACACCAATAAACAGGCGGTTCCCACGCTTAATCAACGGGATCACATGGTGAGCTTGCAGTAAGTTGTTGGCGATCAAATCCCGTGGTAGGGCTTCGAGGTCGAAGGCCGTCAGGTCGAAAATGGGGGTGCCAAACTCTTCAGAGGCGACATTGGCCAGTTGCTGGGCGCTGACCAGATCTGTTTCAACCAGGTAGGCGACAAGGCTTTTCTTCTCCTTTTCGGAGTTCTGAGTTGCTGTCAGCGCCTCGTCTTCGTTGATCAGATCGTCCCGGACCAGCCGTTTGGCCAGGCCACCGAGGGATGTTGCCATAATGTCAATTCCTGTACTTGCCCGTCGGACAGACGAAATAGATAATTTTTACCCGCATGGGTTGTGGGGCATCGGTTTCGCCCTCTAGGTTCCACTATAACTCACTCAGACTAGGATCGTCTCGCCCTCTAAAAGATGGGCTTAGGCTAATGTATGCTCAAAGCGACACTTGCAGTCAAAATGCGCCTCTACGATTAAATCCCGGAAATCGCTATTGCTTGCAAACCCCAGGCTGTGACGCCTCGGTTACATGCATTTATAGAGCCATTTCAGTAACTTAGTCAATTCTCCTCGGTGTGGCAAGCGGCTAAAGTACAGTGCCAGCCCAGCCTGTGAGCTATAAATCAATCCAAAGACTGACGAGCGATTCAATTAACATTGGGCTTCTGCCCATGAGAGGCACGAAACTGACCAAATACGTCACCCACAAGCTGTGAAGTAGCTACATTGGTGTTTGGGTTTTTAGGCTCAAGTGAGACACAAGTCACGATTATCGCCGGTTTATGGATCTTTGGTTGTGCTGGCATACTTTCTGCTTACACTACCGCAAGGCACGTTGGTCTTGGCAGGTGCCAGTCCAGTTAAGTGTTCTGATAACCCTGTGGAGAGTGCAAGATGAAGAAAACTCAAAAAGGTTTTACTCTGATCGAACTGATGATCGTTGTTGCTATCATCGGCATCCTGGCGGCTGTGGCTATTCCTCAGTTTAACCAGTATCGCGCTAAGGCTAACGATTCAACTGCTCAAGCAGATGCTCGTAACGCCATTAGTGTAATGACTGCTAACCAGCTTTGATCAGGTAGGAGAGAGAAAATGAATAAATTTCTGTTAGTAGCCGCATTTGTAGGGTCCGTATTCGCAACCAGCGCTTCTGCTGAAGCACTGTTTTCAGCCTCCAACGGCACAGTTTCTGGTGGCGCTACTGGTGCTTGCCCACTTCTGGTTAGTGATGTTCGGGTTAACTTGTCATCGAATGTGACTGGTGCCTGGCGGTGTGACACGATAACGAATTCAATTCGTATTGGTACCTGCCACGCTGCGGGAAGCCGTCAGTCGCTTACTGTTCAATGCGCCATAACCAGTGAAGATGGTGTCACTCCTGTAACATATAACGGTGGTGACGATTGTAGTGGTACCGGACCGACAGATACGTATGAGATCGCTGATTTCAGGGGATATACGGCTACCAGTATAGGCGGTAGTGTCTCTCCTCAGCAATTGGGCGGTGCATGTAGCGACACTACTGTCGTAGCGTTGCCTGTTTTTGAATAAGCTTTAATGATGTGTTTGGGTGATGGGAGTTCTGTCACCCAAACATTTATAACAGTGATTTCTTTTTTGTCTGATTTCGTGGTACCCATTATGATTGATCGATCAAGCGGTTTTACGCTCTTGGAGCTTATGCTAGTAGTCGGCATCATAGGGGCTCTGGCAGCTATCGCTGTTCCACTGTTTTACGAATACAGAGCTTCGGCAAGCGATAGTACAGCGTTTTCCGATGCCAAAAACGTGATTTCCATTATGGTCGCAGCTCAAAAATAGCGCGTCTAGCTTTCTGAAAGTGCCTCATGTCAAGTGACCTGCAAGTCGGATTGAGCTAAAGTGGTCCACCTGTTAATTCTCTAGCTAGGCATAACTATTGTGTCATCTCATCTCTCGCTAAGCTTATTAGTGTTGTATAAGGCCAAATTTGGTAGGGTGTTACTGGCTTTGCTAGCCAGCATTGCATTCATTGCCGTACTTTCGGCTCAGTTTAGTGGGCGTCAGCCTGCAACGGTTTCATTGGATGTTGGGTTGTCTGCCATCAAGATCATGATTCCAATACTTTTTGCGCTCTTCTGTCAGGAACTCATAGTAAAAGAGTCAGAAAGAAAGAGTTTTTTGCAATCCCTTGCTTATCCTCACGACCGTATCAATTTTTTTATTAATCGATGGCTGGCCGGGCTACTGACTGTGCTGGTATTCTATTTTTCTGCTGCACTCTTACTCTTAATAATTGTCTATTTTATTTCTCTGGGCTATTCACAGGCCACTCCCGTTTCATTGGATGGGAAATACTGGGTGGTCGTTGCTTTTGGTGCGATTGATATCCTCGCTGTTTCTACCATCGCCACGCTGCTAGCCGTTGTTGCACAATCTCCCGGTTTCGTGTTGATTGGTACGATTGGGTTAACCATAGTTGGCCGCTCCTATAGCGCTGTTCTCCAATTGCTGAGTGGCGACAATTTAGTCGTTGACGACCCTGAGCAATACAGCAGCGGTTTGGGCTGGGTGACTTATATTATTCCTGACCTGGGTGCATTGGATATCAGGCAAATAGCTCTGTACAACGACTGGAGTTTTCTATCTTCTGGGCTTTTGCATATATCCGTTACATCGGTTGTGTTCTCCGTTGTGGCGATGAGTTTAGCTACCTTACTGTTTAACAACAGGTCCATCGCTTAGTATGAAGGTGGTGGCGTTAAAGCTGGTTTTGGGTATCGCTATGAGCATGTACGTTATGCTAGTGGCGACGAGTTCTCAGCCAAGTCGCGAGTTGGTTGCAGCTCAGGATCGTATTGTGGTTTCAGCACCTTTGCAGGTTGTGCTGGCATTTGGCGATCGATACCTGGCTGCGAACTTTGAAGTAATTAGGTTGGCCGCAACCGGGATGGAAGTTAACCCTCTTACTGATACGATTGATGGGAAGTATCTGCTCAGAGCACACCAGGCCGCGACGCGATTGAACCCATGTCATGAAGATAACTATTATCTGGCAAATGCCATTTTGGCTTGGGCCGGTGCAGATCAGGAAGCTAATGATATTTTATGGTCGGCAGCCCAGTGTCGACACTGGGATTTTCTCCCTGCTTTCCTCTATGGGTTCAACCAGTATTTTTTTAATCGCAATGTAGTAGAAGCTCAGCGTGGTCTTGACTTGGCTGCAGAGCGCTATGAAGAAAATGCTCAAGCAATTCGTCGGTTTTCCATTATGATTGCTGCCGAGGAGCTTGATGATGAAGCAATGGCATTGGCCTACCTCAAGGATCAGCAAAAGCAGGCATCTGATCCAGCTCTCGCTGAATCCCTACAGGACAGAGTGGTGCGGCTGGAGGGACTGATTCGACTCCGTGATGCGCAAAAAAGGTACGAGGTCGAGTTGGAGGAGTCATTGAATTCGCCTCAAGCTCTTATAGACAAAGGATACTTGGAGACTTTTCCGAACGACCCTTTGGGAATTGGCTATGAGTTTATTGACGGACAGTTCAAGCTGCGCCGGTTACGTATTCAAGGAGTGGAGCGACCGCAATGACGTCTATCCTCGAGTTTACCTCAGTTTCCAAAACCTACTCAAAGCGCGGTCAAGCACTTCAGGCGCTCGACTCCGTCTCGTTCTCAATAGAGGAAGGTGAAGTATTTGGTTTTGTAGGCCCAAACGGTGCAGGCAAGTCGACAACCATCAAAATACTACTCGATATCATCAGTGACTATGATGGCGATGTTAAATTGTTTGGTCAGTCGGCACGCCAAGCCAGTAGCCGCCAGTTTGTCGCTTATTTGCCCGAAGCCGCCGCTCTATATGAGCAGTTCACGCCTTTGGATATCCTCAAAACCGCTTTGCGTATGTATGGCATCAAACGAGCCGATGAACTCGACTGGTGTATGTATTGGCTGGAACGGTTCTCAGTAGCCGGCAACGCCAAACGCAAGATCCGCCAGCTCTCAAAAGGTAATGTCCAACGTGTGGCGCTGGCGCATGCCATGGTAGTTGAGCCCAAATTGTTGGTATTGGATGAGCCTTTGTCCGGGCTTGACCCGGTGGGGCGGAAAGATGTGGTGGACATTCTGCAGGAATACAAGCAGCAGGGTGGCGCTATCTTTTTCACGTCTCACGTATTGCACGATGTCGAGCGCATTGCTGACCGGTTTGGCTTTATTAACCAGGGGCGGCTACTTACCACTCAGTCACCACGTGACTTGATGGCTGAGCACGCCAAGGAGTTTCTGGTACGTTACCAGAGTGACTCCATCACCGAAGGGCAGGCCGTGCGCCCAGGTGAGTATGAGGTACAAGTCTCGCAGCAGGATTTGCCCCAGTGGCTAGGCAGGCTGAATGGTGAGCAAGGTCAATTGCTGGAAGTGAAGCCTCTGGTCTCGCTGGAGGCTGTTTTCTTCAAGATGCTTGAGCAGCATGGCTGACGCCTGAGGTCTTTCGAGCCGGAAATTGTTCTGCAGCACATTCGAGTGTTAACCTGAGGCCACTTTACGGACGGAGACGCAACAATGACCTTTCTGGCGGCCATTCTGGCCTGGTTGGTGTCGCTGAGTTTAACGGATAGCCGAGTGCCGGGGCGGGACTGGCTGGCGGGGCCCCTGGAGCAGGTGTTTACGCGTTTGGGCGGAGGCGTCTGGGTCTACGCGCTGGTCGTCGCTGTGCCGGTTGTTCTTTTAGCTGCTGTACTGGGTTGGTTTGACCTTTGGCTGGTGACTTTCCTGGTCAGCCTGGGCGGCTTGGTATTGGTGTTTGGTTCGGGTGACCAGGCCGATCAACTTAAGCAATATCGCGAATACCAGGCGGATGACGAGACAGACAGCGCTTATGAGCATGCGGTAAACACCTTAGGTTTGCCTGAAGGCCTCTATGAAGGGGGCCCACAGCAAATGGATGAAGCGTTGAATCTCAGTATCGCTTACCAGCTGTTAGAGCGGTTTTTTGTGGCACTTTTCTGGTTTGTGGCCTTTGGTGCGCCCGGGGTCTTGCTGGTGGTGCTGGTGCGACATGCCCGTTCTGTCTTGCTGCAAATGCCCTCAGAGGCCAGCTCCGCAGTGTCGCTCGCCGTTCAGGTGCATCACGCCATTAACTGGATTCCGGCTCGCTTGCTGACATTGTCTTTGGCGTTGGTAGGGGATTTCTCCCAGAGTTTCGCCATCTGGCTGCGGCGAGTCCGAGATTTTGAGCTGGTTGATCGGTCGTTGCTGGAATCGTCCCTGAAAGTGTCGCTTCCCGAGAACCCAGACGCCCAGCGACCTGAAGATGTGCTGGCGCTGGTTAAGCGCGCTCAAGTTCTGTGGATGGTAGTGATCGCTCTGGCGACGATCTTCGGGTAACCCGCTCTAGGGAGCCTCTGCCGCCATGCACCTGCCAGTAATCCCCTTCATTGCTATTTATTATGGCGGTCATAGCGCCGCCGGGGTTGATTTGGCGGGTGAAACCACCATCCTTAGCGCAGTTTGAATTTATCATGTTATTAACCCTTCGTTATTAGTGGATATTCAGTCTATGAGCACTCAACACCACGAATTGATCATCCTGGGCTCTGGCCCGGCGGGATACACGGCGGCCGTTTATGCAGCACGGGCCAATCTTAAACCGGTGCTGATCACCGGTATGCAGATGGGCGGTCAGCTGACCACCACCACCGAAGTCGAAAACTGGCCTGGTGGCCATGCGGAGTTGCAAGGCCCGCAGTTGATGGAAGAGATGAAGGCCCACGCTGAACGATTCAACACCGAGATCATTTTCGATCACATTCATACCACCGATCTGGCCAAGCCGCCGTTTACACTGGTGGGTGACCAGGGTACTTATACCTGTGATGCGCTGATCATAAGCACCGGCGCCAGCGCCCGCTACCTGGGGCTGGATAGCGAAGAAGCCTTTAAAGGCAAAGGTGTGTCGGCCTGTGCGACCTGTGATGGCTTTTTCTACCGCAACAAAGAAGTCAGTGTGATCGGTGGGGGTAATACCGCCGTTGAAGAAGCGTTGTATCTGTCGAACATTGCCAGCAAGGTGCACGTAATTCACCGTCGTGATAGCTTCCGCTCCGAGAAGATTTTGGGTGACCGTCTGATGGACAAGGTGCAGGAAGGCAAGGTGGTACTGCACTGGAACCGCACGCTGGATGAAGTGCTGGGCGACGAGATGGGCGTGACCGGTATTCGTATCAAGAGCACTCAGAACGAAGAAACTGAAGAACTGAAGCTGGATGGCGTGTTTGTGGCGATTGGCCATACGCCGAATACCCAGATCTTTGAAGGTCAGTTGGATATGGCCGGTGGGTACATCAAGGTGAAATCAGGCCTGGAAGGCAATGCGACGGCGACCAGTGTGCCGGGTGTATTTGCTTCTGGCGATGTGATGGACCATGTGTATCGTCAGGCGATTACTTCGGCGGGTACCGGCTGTATGGCTGCGTTGGATGCTGAAAAGTATCTGGATAATCTGAAGCACGCGGGTTGAAGCCACACAGGTTAAATTTGGTATTTTGCCATTGGTCCGTGTCAGGCACCGGGTGCACCTATCCGGGGTCGGCGTGAACCCATCCGTGGGGCCTAGACTGAAGCATCCATGCTTCAGACTTCCCCGGATAGGTACACCCGGCACCTGACACTCGCTTTTGCGTCCTCAGATGCCAGAACTAACTGCACGTTTTACTTAGGCAGGTTAACGTTCACTTCCAGTATTGAATAATTCCCTTCTTCATTGATATCGACCTGGAGCTGTTCCGGGCCGATGTCGACATATTTCCGGATCACATCCATGATGTCGCGTTGCAGCGCGGGCAGGTAGTCGGGCGCGTTTCGCTGGTGGCGCTCGTGGGCGACGATGACCTTTAACCTCTCTTTGGCTACATGCGCAGACTTGGGCGTTTTGCTGTTGTCCCTGAACAAGTCAAAAATTGACATCTCAGCCTCCAAAGACGCGTTTCAGGAAGCCTTTGCGCTGAGCTTCCAGGAACCGGTGCGGTTTTTCTTCGCCGAGGAACCGGGCAACGGTGTCCAGATAAGCCTGGCCGGCATCGCTTTTTTCGTCCAGAACCACTGGCATGCCTTTGTTCGAGGCATTCAGTACGGCCTGGCTTTCGGGAATGATGCCGAGCAGTGGGATGGCCAGAATCTCTTCGATATCGGGTACATCGAGCATGTCGCCCCGGGCGACCCGTTCGGGATCGAAGCGGGTGATCAGCAGGTGTTCGCGAACCGGTGGCTGATTGTTCTCGGCCCGGAAGCTCTTGCTTTGCAGAATGCCCAGAATGCGGTCTGAATCCCGAACGGAGGAGACTTCGGGGTTGGTGACGACGATGGCTTCATCGGCGTAGTACAGCGCCATTTGCGCGCCTTGCTCGATGCCGGCCGGGGAGTCGCAGACAATGTAGTCAAATTGCTCGGCCAGGTCGTCCAGTACTTTTTTGACGCCTTCTTTGGTCAGGGCGTCTTTGTCGCGGGTCTGGGAGGCAGGCAAGATATAGAGGTTGTCGCAGCGCTTGTCTTTGATCAGGGCCTGGTTGAGGCTGGCTTCCTGCTGAATGACATTGACGAAATCGAACACGACGCGGCGTTCGCAGTTCATGATGATATCCAGGTTGCGCAGGCCGATGTCAAAGTCAATAACAACGGTTTTGTGGCCACGCAGTGCCAGGCCCATACTGATGGCGGCGCTGGAGGTGGTTTTTCCGACGCCGCCCTTGCCGGAGGTGATGACAACGATCTTTGCCAAGATGACGCTTCCTTTTGACGTTAACGTTTTACAATTAAGAGTTGGCTAAAACAGCATTGGGCGGATTATCCGCTTTTTTGCCGGCACCGGCCAATCTATCTCAGTGTCGACATTTCATGATGTTGCCTGCCAGTGTCTCAGAGGCTTCCAGCCTACTGCAAGAGATCGCCACTTATGCCTGGATGCCGGAGGTCCGTTTCGGGTACGGGGTTTGCCTGTCTGGGGTCGGCGTGAATCCATCCATGGAGCCTAGATCGCAGCATCCATGCTGCGAACTACCCCAGACAGGCAAACCCCGTACCCTTCACTCAATTCGGAGGCACCTAGCTGCTTTCAAAACTGTTCAATCACCAACTGCTCGTTTTCCAATCTGACCCGGGTCGGTCGGTTTGGCTCCGCATTCAAATCATCCCGAACCTGATAATTACCCGCTATGGCCAGCAAGTCAGCATCGAGGTTCTGGCAAACGATTTCGGCCAGCGTATCGCCTTGTACCCCGGCCATTGCCCGACCGCGCAGTGCACCGTAAACGTGGATGCTGCCATCGGCGATGACTTCAGCGCCGGAACTGACCTGGTTCATGATCAGCAAGTGAGCACCGCGGGCGTATATTTGCTGGCCTGAGCGAACAGGCTGGCGAATAACCTGGGTTTCCAGTCCTGTAGCGGCGGCTTCGGCTTTGCTTGCCCGGGTTGCCCGGTCTTTATCGTCAACCCAGGCCAGGTTGAATCGTTCGCACCAGGGGGTCAGGGTGTCTTTTGGGCCGGCCAGGGCGAACACGACCAGGCGCTGTTCGCGGGCGAAGTCGAGCATCTGTTGCAGGGTGCTATCGGTGAGCTCGGCTAGCACGGCGCCCACATCGAGGGCTACCGGTGCCCGGTTGAAGAGGGCGGGTGCCTGTTCCAGTTTGTCAGTCAGTCTTTGCGCAAAGCCTGATGGCTCAAGGTCGTCGATGATCAGGCGTTGAATGGGCAGCATGCGTGCGCGCACAGTCATGGGCTTGGTGTCTGTCATTTAGTGCGAATCCTGCAGCGTTGATTGAGCTTGGTGGTGATCCAGATAGGTCTGCAAGGCTTGCTCCCGGTCGAGTTGCTGTTGTTGGCTGATGTGCAGGGTCGGCTCGGCGACGCGGCTGGCGCAATCGGTCAGCGGGCAGCGCTCGCAGGTTTCGTGAACGTCCATCTGTGGGACGGCCGGGTCTTCACTGAAGGCTACGGTGTCATTGAATCGTTCATCCATCAAGAACCCTAGCGCCATACCGGTGTTGCTGTTTTGCCCCAGTGACAACGGGCGCACAACGGCGATGTTGAAAAAGGTCTGGTTTTGGGCAATGAAATGGCTGCGTTGTGCGGCAATGGCCAATTTAGGTGCTTCTCCCGCTGCCTGGCGTTCGCCGACTTCGTTGAGCAGGCCGATGGCGACCCAGCGCCGGCAATGGTGTTCACTCGGGCCGATACCGCGAGGTGTAAAGACGGTGGTGGTGTTCAGTTCCTTGGCGATGTGGAATTTGTCGACGCCAGCTTTGTTGTGCAAGCGCATGTAGTGCATTTTGTGCAGGCCGAGGTGATGGGGCATCAACTGAGACATGCGGTATACGAACATTTCGGGGGTTGCATCGTATTGGTCCATCATCCGGCTGAGTGCGTCGCCATCAAATTCTCTATTGGCCAGCCAGGCTCTCAGGTCGGTCAATAGCGCTGTCTCGGGGATCAGCAGGGCGCCGGCAAAGTAGGACGCCCTGAAGTTGTTATGCACCTGTTCAAAGGACTCTACTTTGATCCAGGATGATGTCAGCGCGCGCTCCTGCAGCTCGAGAAAGCGGTAGCCAATCTCTTTGGCCAGTACGAACTTTTGCTGTTGCGGCATTAACCGGGAATTGACCACCAGTTTGCCGGGTGAAACGCAAAGCGAGCGCAGGGTCTGGAGTTCGGGCGTGGCTGAGAAATCGTCGTAAATAACCCGGCACTGGTACTGCTCCAACAGCAGGGACTCCAGCCAGGCAAGGCTGATCAGCGGCTCGGCTGCCGGGAATTGCTTTCGAAAAGCCTCGGCCTGGCCTTCGATTTCTTCAAAGTAGTTCAGGTGCATCTTCTGGTATGAACGCAGCGATGCCAGCAGGAAGTGTTCAACCTGCATGTCGTAGCCCCGGCCAATTTCGAGCAGCGTACGAACGAAGGCGCCTGCCTTACTGGGTGAGTCGGTCACCAGATCGAACACATCCGAGAGGCCAATGCCAAACTGTTTCAGCGGGAAGTCGTTGAATAAGGGTGAATTCAGCAGGGCGGTAACCGGGTTCAGCTCGTCATCCAGCTGCAGCGATACCAGTTCGTCAAAGGAAACGCCCAGCCCCTGGGCCAGTTGAATGATCTTTTCCGGTTTGGGGTACTTTTTGCCCTTTTCGATTTCACTCAGATAGGAAATGGACAGTGACGTTCGCTCGCCCAGTTGCTTGAGCGATAAACCGGCCGCCTGGCGATGTTGTTTGACTTTAATGCCGAGAATGAATCTCAGGCTCTCACTGTTGATTTGCATAACCCTTCCAAGTTCGCGATGAGCGAAATAGCCTGCGCATTCTAAAGAGGTGACCGGTGCAAAACAATGCGGGCTCACAGGAGTTGCCCGGTGGTGCCTTGTGAGCCGCGCCTTGAGCGGGGCGTACAGATCGTCAATTACCTGCCAGCTTTCAAATGGCTTTGTCCCGGGGTAGTGGGAGGGGGGTAGGAAATTGTTGGCTGAGTGTTGGAAAAATTGACAGATCGGCTGTTTTTATAGGGGTAGTTTGATAGACTTCACATTCTGCAGTTCCGGTGCTCAAGACGAGTGCTGGCTTGCCACTGGTCACCGAAGGATAAACGGCGTCCAGTTCAGGCGTTTTCGCAGAATTCCATCATTCATTCACTAAGGAAAGGCGAATGGACAAACTGAATCGATCCCGTCGTTTACACTCGTTATTGCAACTCTTGCCGGAACGCCCGGAACCCGAAACTGGCCTGTACTTTGGTGAACACGTCATTCGTGTTGAAGGGCAGCTGTGCCTGGTGGTGACACTGAAGGGGCAGGTGGGTATCCGCGCGACTGATCCCGAACTCGAAACCCAGCTGCAGCAAGTCTGCGGCGATCAACACTGGATTGCCCACGGACGGGTGTATGAGCAGTGGTATTTGCTGCCAGAGCCGGTGTATCAGGATACTGATCAGATCGTACCCTGGGTTCTCCAGGCCGCCGCTGGCGCAGCCCGGTTGGCTGAAGGCGAGCCGCGGCCAGCCAAGGCTGGCCGGCTGTGCTGACTGGTGGTCCATGCGTGAAGTTCTGTTACTAAGGAACGACGCCAGTAAGTTCAGAGCGAGGCGGAAAGCCGCAGTAATAGCACCGCTATTTCAGGGTTTGACAACGAAACTCTGGGCTTACTGGCAAAGTGAACAGTGACAGTAATTTGCGCATGTACCACTAGCGTGTAAACGCCCAGTAAAACGCGGTACCGACAGGGCTCAGTGCGATCAGGAATAAAACCAGGATCAGCGGTGCCCAGCGAATCACTGAGGTGTCGCTGGCCGCGGGTTTGTGGTGAGTGTTGAGCTCGTTCATACAGCCTCCATACGCTGGGGTGACGCCTGTCAGTATGCGCCGCAGTGCGTCAAGTACCCTGATGCAGGTCAATTTACCGTTCATATTGGTCTACATTGATCAGTGAGCGGCGATGCAGGGTCCCTGGTGTTGGGCCAGCGCATTGCGATGAAACGACTTGAGTCGGCTGGGAGGGGGTTATGGCGTATTGGTGCACGCTTTGGGTGTTGCGTTGGTGGGGGTTCTGGCGTTTACCGCAAACCGCGGCCTCGGATCGTGTTGCAACGGCAAAGCACGGTCGCAAGGTGGTGTGGGTGCGATGGATGTGGTCAGCAGGGCTGTTAGTCGTGCTGGCTGTTCCGGTACCAGCGTTCGTCGTCGTCTGGGTGCTGATTCTGACGTTTTTGTCTTTTGTGTTGCTTGACGAAACGGCCTGATCAACGCCCGCCTTGCGAGATGGCTAATCTGGTACTGACACCCGCCTCGTATCGGTGAGTGGGTATGTGAACATACGGGTTCCTCCAACGGCAGGCAAATCACTCTCTGACAGGTTGATCATGACTCAATTCGAACCGGACAGCACTGCAGCACGCTACCCCTTGTTTCCCATGGGGGCCTTGTTGCTCCCGGACGCATCATTGCCATTGCAGATTTTTGAACCCCGGTACCTGATGATGGTGTCGAGCAGCACCCGGGATAACCGGCCCTTCGTGATAATGGTGTCGGAGCCCGGCAAAGACCGCAGTGGTCAGGGGTGTCTGGCACGCATCGTTGATTTCAATCAGCAGGCAAATGGTTTACTGGGCATCACCATAGTCGGTGAACAGAGGGTTAGGGTGAGTGCCGCCGCCAAGGATGTAACGGGGCTGTGGTGGGGCGACTGTGAGGCCAGTGATGAACCATTGGCCGACCCGGAGCTTGAGATGCGAGCGGCCTTGCGCTACCAGCCATTGCTGGACGCGTTGCTGGAACACCCCTATCTGGCGGATCAGGTAGGCCTCCAGCTGGACTCAGCCCGGGGCAGCGTACACCAGTTAATGGTGTGGTTGCCTCTTGAGTCGGAGTTGAAGCGCAGGCTGCTGGATGAAGACAGCTTTCTGCAACGATGCGCCTTACTGGAATCCGCCCTGGCGGAGTTATCCGGGTCGCCCGATTCGCCCGGTGACGGTGATGCCTGATTGAGGTCGGTCAATTAAGGCGGTAGGTCATGGACGCAGGTGCCCAGGCTATAAACAGATAAGCTGCCACGGCCAGTAGGACAAGCAACCAGAGCGCCAGGCTGTTGCGTAGATCAGCCCGGGTTTGCCCCGTCAGCCTGTGAGCCGCCTGTGCCAGTGAAGCCGCTAACAAACCCAGGCACACGCCGGCCACTACATCCGACAACCAGTGTACACCCAGCCAGACCCGGCTCAGCGCTATGACCAGCATCCCAACACCCGCTGACAAATAAAGTGGCCAGCGACTCATCGCAGGTCGCCGCTGATTGGCGAAGCCCGTTAATAGCCCGAGGAAGAGCGCAGCACCTGCGGCATGGCCGGAGGGGAAGGCTTCCGAAGCCAGAGGCGTCGCTATCCAGTCAGGTCGATCGACACCGAACGCTGTTTTTAACAGCGAAATACTCCAAAGCATGGCAACAGCGCTGATCAGCACTACTGCGCTGAGTCGGAATTGCCTGCTCAGACATAACCAGAGCGTGATCATCATTCCGGTCAACACCAGAACGGCCGGGTCTCCCAATAGCGTCAGGCCAATCGCAACACCATCAAATGCGGTTGCACGCCAGGCGCCAACCTGACCTGCCAGCAAGAAATCCAGAGCCCAGGGACGAGTGAGCGCGGTTACGATGAATCCGGCGGCGGTGACGATTACTAGCAACAGTGCAGCAAACGGAAATCGATTGGGTAACCGTTTGAAGGCCGGCACCCACCGGGCCATTCTGGGGTGCTCGGGGTGGAGGTGATGATAGATGGCCAGTAGCGCAATCAGAATCGCCAGGCCTGAAACCAGCAACAACATAAGCGTTCGAACCGCCAGGCTCTGCGTCGTCAGAAAAAAACTGGCCTCGCCCGCCAGGTACCCCGGCAGCATGTAAGCAGGTGCCCAGAACAAAACGGTGATCACGTTGACGCTAACAAACACCCGGGCGGGCATCGATAAGCTGCCGGCAACCAACGGCACGACCGGGCGGATAGGGCCAACAAAGCGACCGATGACCACGCTAAGCCACCCCCAGCGTTTGAAAAACCAGATGCCGTGCGACAACCAGTCGGCGTGGCGTTTGAACCAGGGGTGCTCGTAGAGCCGATGCCTGAACCGGTAACCCAGATAGAAACTGCCCAAATCTCCCGCCGTCGCTCCCAGCGCGGCAGCTACGAGAACCCAGATTGCCGGAATATTGAGGTTGCTCGCTACTGCGGCAAGGCTGAACAGGGCGACCACGCCGGGTACAAAGACGCCGATGAGCGCAAAGGATTCAACAAAAGCGGTCAGGGCGATGGCGATCAAGACGCCTTCAGGGTGAGACTGTATCCAGGCAATCATCTTGGCGGTTGGGCTACTCTGCTATCGAACTTGGGTCCAGGCCGGATGGTAAATCTTTGTCAGGCGGATAAACAGCCGGTATCCCTCATAGTCGCAGCGGCTTCAAGTCGCTATAATCGCGGAATTGCATCAATAACGAGCTGTGTGGCAAGGCATGACAACCGTTCAAGACTACATGACAACACTGGGCCGACAAGCCCGGCAAGCGTCGAAGGCACTGGCGAAAGCCAATACGGGCATGAAAAACCAGGCATTACTGGCTATGGCTGAGGTTATCGACGACCAGCGCGAGACCCTCAAGCAAGCCAATCAGCGCGATCTGGAGGCCGGTCGTGCCAAGGGGCTTGAACCGGCTATGCTGGACCGGCTGGAACTGACCGACGCTCGCATCGACGCCATGATCGAAGGCTTGCATCAGGTCGCCGGCCTGGCCGATCCGGTCGGTGGCATCACCGACCTCGAGTTTCGCCCGAGTGGCATTCAGGTCGGCAAAATGCGCGTCCCCCTCGGTGTGATTGGCATTATTTACGAATCCCGCCCCAATGTGACGGTTGAAGCTGCGAGCCTGTGCATCAAATCCGGCAATGCCGTTATTTTACGCGGTGGTAGCGAAGCCATCGAATCGAACCAGGCGCTTGCGGCTTGCATTCACGCTGGTCTCGACCAGGCGCAACTGCCGGGCACCGTGGTACAGGTGGTCGAAACCACCGATCGTGAAGCCGTGGGTGCACTCATTACCATGCCCGACTATGTAGACGTTATCGTGCCGCGCGGTGGCAAGGCGCTGATCGAACGCATCAGCCAGGATGCCCGGGTCCCGGTCATCAAACATCTCGATGGCATTTGCCATGTGTACATCGATGACGACGCCGACGTCGCCAAGGCCATTCCCATTGCCATCAATGCCAAGACACATCGGTATGGTGTCTGCAACGCGATGGAAACCCTGCTGGTCGCGGAATCCCGCGCTGCAGAAATGCTACCGGAACTGGCCCGGGCCTATGCCGACAAAGGCGTCGAATTGCGGGGTTGCGAACGCACCGCCGAGCTGATCGATTGTGTGCCCGCTACTGAAGCTGACTGGACCACCGAATACCTCGCGCCTGTGCTGGCCATTCGCGTGGTCGCGGGTCTGGATGAAGCCATCGATCACATCAATACCTACAGCAGTCAGCACACTGACAGCATCGTGACCGAGAACTACACTCGGGGGCGCCGCTTTCTAACGGAAGTTGACTCGGCTTCAGTGATGATCAATGCCTCTACGCGCTTTGCGGACGGCTTTGAATATGGCCTGGGTGCCGAGATTGGTATCTCGACCGATAAAATTCACGCTCGCGGCCCGGTCGGTTTGATCGGGCTGACGTCACAGAAGTATGTCGTGCTCGGAGACGGCCAGATTCGTGAGTGATTCGCAACGGCCACTGATAGCCCTGTTTGGCGGAACCTTCGATCCGTTTCACGATGGCCATGCGCAGTTGTGCGATCTGGTGCTGTCTCATCAGGAGGTGGCCCAGCTTCGGGTCATACCCTGTCAGATACCGGCGTTGAAGTCGGCCGCTCAGGCGAGCCCCGAGCACCGTCTGGCCATGCTGGAGCGGTGGGTTGCATCGCGCACTGACGGCGAACGCTTGCAGGTCGATGATCGTGAGTTGCGACGCCCGGGTCCGAGTTACACGCTCGATACCATTCGGGATCTGCACCGGGAATACCCGGAATACCAGACGGTATTCGTGCTGGGAGCCGATGCGTTTGCGGGTATGGACCAGTGGCAGGGCATTGACGATTTAATTCGGGAGACGCACTTTTGGGTGTTTGGCCGGGGTTCTCAGCCTATCGACCCGCCCGATTTGCCATTGACCCGGGTTCAATCTCTGGCAGATCTCGGCCAACAACCTTCAGGGCTCTGGATTGCCGGTCCCTCGTCAGAGCGTGACTGGGCCTCCCGGGATTTGCGCGACAACACACAACATTGGCAATACGCGATTCCCAAGCCCATTCAGGACTATATTCAACAGCAGGGACTGTATCTGGATGTCGATGAATAAAGCGATACCCGGATTCAACGTTTTCAATTTTTAGAATATGGCGATTATTGCTGTATTCGGCCACTCGCGTTATGCGGCCTGGTCTGGCGCCGGTGGCGGGAATACGCGCCGGCTGCCGACACTCAGCACAGCTGCTGTTAAAAAACGTGAGTTAACTTAAACAGGTGGACAAGGTACGAATGACCGATACAACTGATCGAAACGCACAACCTGAAGGTCTGACCGAGGCGGTCATCCGCGCTCTGGAAGACATTAAGGCGCAAGACATTCAAGTGATTGATGTGCACGAGAAAACCGCATTGATGGATACACTGGTGGTCGCTTCCGGCACCTCGAAACGGCATGTGAGTGCCGTTGTCAGCAGCGTTGCAGAAGATCTCAAAAAACAGGGCTTTGTGGTACGCGCACAGGAAGGCAGCAGTGATTCCGACTGGGTCCTGATCGACCTGACTGACCTGGTGTTGCATGTCATGATCCCCGAAACCCGGGCCTATTATGACATCGAACGCCTGTGGTCTGGTGCGGGTCCGATGGGGGCTGAGTCAGAAGCAGAGCCTGACTGACAGGCATGAAGATTCGAATTCTGGCTATTGGCCCTAAAATGCCAGCCTGGGTTGATGCTGCCGTTGCCGAGTACCAGAAACGAATGCCCCGGGAACTGCCGGTAGACTTCGTTCCGCTGGCGCTCGGGCAGCGCGGTCGCAATGCCTCGACAGACAAGGCCATTGCACAGGAAGGGGATGCCATGCTGGCGGCCATTAAGCCGGAAGACCAGGTCGTTGCCCTGGACCTTTCCGGCAAAGCCTGGTCAACCGAACAACTGGCCGACCAGCTGACACAATGGCGGCTTGAGGCGCGTGATCTTACGTTGTTAATTGGCGGGCCGGACGGTTTGGACCCCAGGTGTCTGGCGCGTTCCGCTCAGCGCTGGTGTTTGTCGAACCTGACGTTGCCGCACCCGCTGGTACGCGTATTGCTGGCCGAACAACTGTATCGAGCCTGGACCGTTACCCAAAATCACCCCTACCATAAATGACGACCCGGGCTGCTTTGAGCCGCCCGGGCCAGCAACGCATTCGCAGACGACCTGGCAGCCAGTGCCGGGGTAGAGTACTGAAGGCATGTTGAACAGCTCACTCGACAATCGCGAAAAAGAACGGCGCCTATTCCTGAGTCGGATGACCGCTTCGTTTATCTTTATTGCCATATTGATACTGGCGCTGGTGGGACGACTGTTCTATCTGCAAGTGGTGCAAAATGAACGCCATGAAGCCCGATCGCAAACCAACCGGTTGGAAGTACTGCCAATTCCACCCATTCGCGGACTAATCTACGATCGCTTCGGTGAATTGCTCGCGCGCAATGAGCCCAGCCATACACTGAGCGTTGTGGTGGAGCGAAGTGGAGACCTGGACGCCCTGGTCCAGGAGCTGGGCGCCCTGGTTGACCTGTCAGAAGACCAGGTGTCGCGTTTCTTTGACCGTGTTCGTGGTTATCGTCGGCCTTTTGAACCCATTCCTCTCAAAGTGCGGTTGACGGAAGAAGAAGTTGCCCGAGTGTCGGCCAATCGTATCTTTTTGGAAGGCGTTCAGGTCGACGCCGAGCTGATTCGTCAATACCCTTTTGGCGAGGAATTTGCCCATGCGCTCGGATTTGTTGGGCGCATAAATCAGGAAGAGCTGCGCGATCTCGATGTCGGTGCCTACGCAGGGACTCGCTTTATCGGCAAGGAAGGGGTTGAGCGGCAGTATGAAGATGCGCTGCTCGGTGAACCCGGGTTTCAGCGTGTAGAAACCAATGCGCGGGGGCGGATTATTCGGGTTATCGAGAAACAGGCGCCCAAGCCCGGTTCTAACCTGCATTTGTATCTCGACCAGGAGCTGCAAAAAATGGCGTACGACCTGCTGGGCGACCAGCGGGGCTCGATTGTCGCCATTGAGCCCGAAACAGGTGGTATTCTGGCCATGGTCAGCAACCCGGGCTTCGACCCCAATTTATACGTCAGTGGTTTCCCAACGGAGATTTACAACGCCCTGCGGGACTCCCCGGATAACCCCTTTTTAAATCGGGCCATTCGCGGCCAGTACCCGGCAGCATCCACCATCAAGCCCTTTTTGGGGCTGGCGGGGGTTGATCAGGGCTTCGTTACCTGGGACTACACCATCAACGACCGGGGCTATTACCAGTTACCGACCGATGACCGGATCTACAACGACTGGAAACGCGGCGGGCATGGCCGCGTGAATCTGCGTAAAGCCGTCGCCGAATCCTGCGATACCTATTTCTATCAGTTGGCCTACGACATGAAACTCGAAGCCATTCATGACATTTACGATCAGTTTGGCTTTGGCAAGAACACGACCGCGGATATCTACAACCCCTTTACCGGGATCAACCCCAGCCGGGAATGGAAGCAAAACCGCCACGGGTTTTCCTGGTATGCCGGGGACACCATCAACTTGAGTATTGGGCAGGGCTACATGCTGGCGACGCCAATGCAGTTGGCCATTGCCACGTCGGTGCTGGCCAACCGGGGTCGCTGGGTCACACCCAGGTTGCTGATGCACAGCAACGACGAAAGCTTGCTGGACAGTATTCCCGAGCCACCACCCGATGTGCACCTGAACAATGGTGCCAACTGGGACCGGATGCATGCCGCCATGCAGGACGTAGTGCAGGGCGCACGAGGTACAGCGCGTGCCTCGGGTCTGGGGGCAACCTACGAATACGCAGGAAAATCCGGCACGGCGCAGGTCATTCGAATAGAGCGCGACGAAAACGGTGACCCGATCGGCGATGTGCCTGAACAGTTTCGCGACCACGCCTGGTTTATGGGGTTTGCGCCACTCGAAAACCCTCAAATAGCCGTCGCCGTACTGGTGGAAAACGGTGGCAGTGGCAGTGGCGTTGCAGGCCCCATGACGCGTTCGCTGTTTGATTTCTATCTGACACGCGAGCTCGAACAATGAATTTCACGGAATACGTTCGCCAGTTGCCTCAGGGCAGCATGGACCGCCGGCAAAGTATCTGGACCCGGTTGCATCTGGACCCTTATCTGTTCGCAGCCTTGCTGGCGGTTGCCGTGGGCGGCATGGTCGTACTGTACAGCGCGACCAGTGGTGACATGGGCGCAGTGTATCGGCAGGCCATTCGGTTTGGCATTGGCTTTATGGCGATGATCATCGTCGCCCAGTTCGACCCGCGCTGGTTTCAGCAGTGGGGGGGAACTGTCTACCTGGTTGGTGTTCTGTTATTGGTGGCGGTTCTTGTCAGTGGCGCCCAGGCCATGGGTGCGCAGCGCTGGTTGCAGATTCCAGGCCTGTTTCGGTTTCAACCCTCTGAACTGATGAAACTGGCGGTGCCGGTCATGTTGTCCTGGTACATTTCACGCTACGGACTGCCGCCCCGTTATCGCGATTTACTGGTATCCGCGGTCCTGTTGTTTGTGCCGGTTGCCTTAATTATTCAGCAACCGGATCTGGGAACGTCACTGCTGATCGCGTCGTCCGGTCTGTTCGTTATTTTTTTAGCGGGCCTGAGCTGGAAGTTGATTGTCAGCTTCGCCACCATTGCCATTGCCATGATTCCGGTGCTGTGGATCTGGGTCATGCGTGATTATCAGCGTCAGCGAGTACTGACGTTATTCGACCCTAACGTCGACCCGCTCGGGGCGGGCTGGAACATTATTCAATCGATGACCGCCATCGGCTCGGGTGGGTTAACTGGCAAGGGGTACATGCTGGGTACCCAATCACAGCTCGATTTTCTACCGGAAAGCCATACCGATTTCATCATTGCGGTATTGGGGGAAGAGTTTGGGTTTATTGGTGCCGTGATTTTGATCGCACTGTATGCCGTTATTATTCTGCGCGGAATGCTGATTGCTATTCGTGGTCGCGATAATTTTTGCAGGCTTCTGGCCGGCAGTTTGACCCTGACGTTTTTCATTTACGTTTTTGTAAATGTTGGCATGGTCAGCGGAATCCTGCCAGTGGTCGGTGTACCCTTGCCTCTGGTCAGCTATGGCGGAACGTCCATCGTGACACTGCTCACTGGCTTCGGAATGTTAATGTCCATCAGTACCCATCAGCGAAACTAGGGAACCAGGTGTGATGTGGTCAGGCCTCCCCGGTCGACATCGCGGTGACAGGGAGATCAAGGTAAGCGTATTCCGCCTTCCTGCTTCCTGTTTCAATTCGCAGACCATCAGTTTCGATTCAGAGTTCGGACAGGAGTATCAATAGTCATGCAACGATTTTGGGGCACACTTTTCGCCAGTGGCCTGGTGGCTGTCACCGCTGCTCAGGCTGAGCAGCTGACCGAGTTTCCCCGCACGTCCGCCATCATCGACGTCCTGGTGAACGAGCACGAATTTGAAGCCGCCCAGGTTGAGGCCTGGTTTGCCGAAGGTGAGTACATTGCACGCAATGTCGAATCTCTGGCCAAGCCCGCCGAGACAACCAGAACCTACGCCGAATACCGCCCCCTCTTTGTGTCGGACGAAACTGTCGAAAACGGCAAACGCTTTATGGAAGATCAGGCCGAATGGTTGTTGCTGGCCGAAGAACGAACCGGTGTTTCCGCTGAAGTGATTGCCGCAATCATGGGTGTTGAAACCCGGTATGGTAATTTTCTCGGCGTGCATCGTACCTTCGATGCTCTGGCCACACTGGCTGTCACAGAAGGTCGTCGCGCTGATTACTTTCAGCGAGAGTTGATTAACTTTCTACTGATCAGTCGGGATCAGTCGTTTGATCCCCTGTCGGTAAAGGGTTCTTATGCGGGTGCCATGGGGTACCCTCAGTTTATGCCGAGCAGCTACCTCGCCTATGCCGACGATCTGGATGGCGATGGTAATATCGATATTTGGAACGATCCGGTTGATGCAATCGGCTCCATTGCCCGTTATCTCAGTGAGCATGGCTGGCAACGGGACGAACCCATTGCGACCCGGGCGCACGTCAGCGGTGAATACCGGCAAGTCGAATTGAACAGCTTTGACCGCGACCGAACACTGGCGGACGTCGTCGCTCTGGGGTGGGATCCACTGATTGCTGCACAGGACGACGCCCAGGTGCATCCCATCCGGTTGGATGGTGACGAAGGTGCGGAATTTTGGTTGGGTTATCGGAATTTTTGGGTAATATCCCGGTACAACCGGTCGGTTGCTTACAGTATGGCAATCTTTCAATTGTCAGAAGCCTTGCGGTTGTCACAATAGCCTCTAAAACTGAGGTTATCAGGGCCGAAGGCCAGATCTGAACACAATAATGACCGGTAAGAGGATGGTCGATGGTGAGTATGAATTACCGGTCAGCCCGCGCGAGCGGAATAACCGTGTTGACGGCTCTGATCATGGCAGGGTGTGCCGGGCAGTACGTGTCTCATGAAACCGGCGGTAGCCAGGTCAGTAATGCCGGGCGGTACTCGATGGATCAGGATCGGGGGCCCAGCCAGACACTGACGGCCGATGAGATCAGTGAGGTCACTCCCCGGGTTGAACCGCGCAGCCGCCAGGGCAATGCCAGCCCCTACACCGTCAATGGGCGCCAGTATCAGGTGTTGGCCAGTGCCGACCGGTATTCCGAGGAGGGGTTGGCGTCCTGGTACGGGGCCAAGTTCCACGGCCATACCACGTCCAATGGCGAAGTGTTCGATATGTACCAGATCAGTGCAGCGCACAAGAGCCTGCCGTTGCCGACCTGGGTGAGGGTTACCAATCTCGATAATGGCCTGAGTATCGTGGCACGCGTTAATGATCGTGGGCCTTTTCACCCCGGGCGCGTTATCGATATGTCCTATGCGGCGGCGGTTAAACTCGACTTTGTCCACAAAGGCACAGCCCGGGTGCGGGTAGAGGCGTTGGCCGGTCAGGAACTCGACCAGCCCGTCTATTACGTTCAGCTTGGGGCCTTCAGTCAGCGCCAGTCAGCGCAAAACCTCAGAGACCAGATTGCGCGGCAGATCGATGACGATGTGAATATCAGTGAAGGCGAGTTCTATCGGGTACGCATCGGGCCCGTTCAGTACGATCGCGCAGAAGCGCTGCAGCGCGCCCTGACCACCCCCGAGCTGGGCAAGCCGCTGCTGGTCGTGCCGAACTAGGCCCGGCACTTTGCCGGGGGCAGGGCGCCTGGCTATACGTTTCATATACGCAGCACGCTTCGCCCCGTAGATGAAATTTTGCCATGGGTTGATACAATGCCCGGGCTCGGCCGCATCAAATCTGACTGTCTGGCCGTCTACCGTTGAACAACGTTGGCGTGATACCGGGTAATCGGGTATCGCGCCGCTCATAAAAAAGGTTATCTCAGTGTTGAAGCATCGTTTTAAGCGTTGGACGTCTTTGTGTGTTGCCGGACTGGCCCTGTTTTCGGGCGCTGCCATGTCCGAAACGATCATTCCCTCTCCCCCCCAGTTGGCCGCCAGTTCCTATATTCTGATGGATGCGACTACCGGTCACATTCTGGTCTCGCACAATGCCGACGAGCGCCTGCCACCGGCCAGTCTGACCAAGTTGATGACCAGTTACATTGCCGAGCGGGAAATTATTGAAGGGCGGATCGCTCTGGATGACGAATCTCTGATCAGTGTCAATGCCTGGCAGACCGGCGGTTCACGCATGTTCATTCAGGAAGGCCGGTTTGTCAGTATTGAAGATTTGTTGCGCGGTATCATCATTCAATCGGGCAACGATGCCTCTGTTGCCATGGCTGAGCATGTGGCTGGCAGTGAAACCATGTTTGCCCAGATGATGAATTCATACGCCGATAGACTGGGCATGGAGAACTCCAGGTTCCAGAATGCAACCGGTCTGCCGGCGGACGAGCATTATTCCTCAGCAGCAGACATGGCCATCCTGAGTCGGCATATCATTGAAGATAACGCTGAGTTCTACCCCATCTATGCTGAACGCAGCTTCACCTATAATGGGATCTCACAAGCTAATCGCAATTCACTGCTCGGGCGCAACCCCTCTGTTGACGGGTTGAAGACCGGTCACACTGAAGAAGCGGGCTACTGTCTGGTTGCGTCTGCCATTGAAGACGGCATGCGTCTGATCAGTGTGGTCATGGGTACAGCCTCGGAAGAGGCCCGGGTACAGGAGACACAGAAGCTGCTGACCTACGGGTTTCGCTACTTTCAGACAGCGCAACTTCATGACGGTGGTGAAGAGCTCTACTCGGGTCGTGTCTGGGGCGGACGGGCCGACAATGTCCGTCTGGGCCTGGAAGCAGACCTCATGCTGACGATCGCCCGTGGCGATGAATCCAGCATGAACACCGTGCTGAACATTGATCCTGTGCTGAAAGCCCCCATAGAAGCGGGGCAACGGTTGGGTGAACTGGTTGTGACGCACGGCGATGAAGAAGTGGCCCGTCGTCCCTTACTGGCGCTCGAAGCGGTTGAACCGGCAGGGTTCTTTGCCCGTATCTGGGATTACATTCTGCTGTTTTTCTTTAATTTGTTTAACGGGAGCTGATGGGTGACCCGGCAAGACCCCCCTAAAATCACCTTTCCCTGCGATGACTATGTGATCAAGGTCGTAGGGGATGTACACGAAGAGTTCAAGCCTTTCGTGCACAGCGTGCTGGTGCGCTACGATGACCGCCTGACAGTGTCGGCCTTTTCGGTTAGCACCAGTCGGAACGGCCGTTTTGAGAGTTTGACTGTGCGCATGCGCATCGAACACGAAGATCATCTGACGGAGCTGTTTGAGGCACTGAAAGCCGACGAACGGGTGCGCATGGTGCTGTGATGACGGCCGCTGATACCGCAGGGTTTGCTGTGGAACCTCGCGCAGTGATTGTCCGTGATCTGGGGCGTGTTCCGTATCAGCAGACCTGGGAGGCCATGCAGGCCTTTACGCTGAATCGGGATGATGACGCGCTGGACGAAATATGGCTTCTGGAACACGATCCCGTATTTACTCAGGGCCAGGCTGGAAAGGCGGAGCATCTGCTCAGTCCGGGTGATATTCCGGTGGTCTCTGCTGACCGGGGAGGTCAGGTCACCTACCATGGTCCGGGCCAGCTGGTTGCCTACGTGTTGCTGGACATTCGCCGCCTAAAGTCGGATGTGCGCAAGCTGGTATCGGCACTCGAAGTCAGTGTGGTCGGCGTGCTAGGCAGCTATGGCGTTGAAGCGGCGCCGCGGGCAGATGCTCCGGGCGTCTATATCGGCGCTGACAAAGTGTGCTCGCTGGGGTTGCGCATCAAGCGCGGGTGCAGTTATCACGGCCTGGCCTTGAACATTGATATGAATCTGGAGCCTTTTGCCCGTATCAACCCCTGCGGGTATCAGGGCCTGAAAATGACGCAGGTGGCCGACTGGGTAGAAGCGGCGGATATCGACACCATCAAACAGCAATGGCTGACCGAGTTTTGTACAGGGTATAATTTGCGGCCAGTGAATCCGAATGAAGGTGCAGCGCTTCAGGCCGAGAGTGCCTGAAAACGCCTGTACAGCCCGTATGCCGGGTGATCAACCTTCCCTACAGTTAAGAGGCAGTGCGAACCGATGAGCGACACCAATCGAATTCCCGTAGTTCAGGTGAGCAGCGGCACCAAGTTTGTTAACGAAAAGGGTGTCAGAGCCATTAAAAACGGGGTCAAACAGCACTCCAATGCTCGTCGTTCCACCGACAAGAAGCCGGAATGGTTGCGCATCAAGCTTTCCAGCGGTCCCAAATACGACAGTGTCAAAACCATTGTCCATGAGCACAGGCTGAGTACTGTTTGCGAAGAAGCCATGTGCCCGAACATTGGTGAATGCTGGAGTGCCGGAACGGCAACCATCATGCTGATGGGGGATGTTTGCACCCGTGCGTGCAAGTTCTGTGCGGTTGATACGGGTAACCCCAGGGGCTGGCTGGATGCTGAAGAGCCTGACAACACGGCCCGTTCAGTGGCACTGATGGGTCTCAAGTACGTGGTGCTAACCTCCGTGAACCGCGATGACATCGCTGACGGTGGTGCTGGTCACTACGCCGCGACGGTCCGTCGGGTCAAGGAAGTGAACCCCGATACTGCGGTCGAAGCACTGACGCCCGATTTTCAGGGCAAGCATGCCGATGTTGAGGCCGTGGTCGATTCCGGTGTTGAAGTCTTTGCCCAGAACGTTGAGACCGTTAAGCGGCTGACACACCCGGTGCGTGACTCGCGAGCCACCTACGAGCAAACGCTGGATGTCCTGGCCCACGCCAAGCGCTACAAGCCGGACGTACTGACCAAAACCAGCCTGATGCTGGGGTTGGGTGAAACAGATGAGGAAATTCTGGAAACGATGGACGATCTGAGGGCGGCCGGCGTAGACATTTTAACGCTGGGCCAGTATCTGCAGCCGTCTATAAACCATTTGCCAGTAGAGCGTTATGTGACCCCGGACGAATTCAATCGTTTTCGGGATATCGGGCTTGAAAAGGGTTTTCTGGAAGTGGTATCCGGCGCTTTTGTCCGCTCCAGTTACCGGGCCGAACAGGTTCTGCAGAAGAACAACGTGGGTCTGGGGCGTTAATTTTTTTGCGGTTTATCGCCCGGGCATTCCCGGTTCCCGTATAAAAGTGACCATATTCCGTCGAAATTTGGTCACATTTATGACTGTTTCAATGAATTAGTGTGGGGCAGAATACAAGGGCGCTGAAGGGATTTCTGGCGCTGTTACAGGGAAGTGGCAAAGGTGTTGTCAGCATGAACGCTGTGCTGGCGGGCCGGTCAAGGAGAATGTTCCCGTCCCCTGACTCGCCTCTCACGAGGCGAGTACTTTATCGCAGGTCGAGTTTTAGGCAGAGCGATAGATTTGGTCCATCAGTTGGCCGTTCAGGGTGTGTAGCTGGTCGCCCAGAGTGGTGCTCAGAGACTGATAGGCATCGGTCTGACAGACCGACGGGTAGTAGTCCGGATGAGTGATGAAGAGTTTGAAGTCATCCGGTCGTTGCCTCCAGAACTGCCGGTAGGCTTCGCCCTTGTCGAACCCCTGGTCCAATTGGCGCAACAGGTCCGGTGCAATGGCTTCCCAGAGCCCTGCGACAATTTCCTGCTTGTTGCGAAAATAGTAATAGATGGAAGGGGCAGCGCAGCCCGTCTCCGCCGCTATTTTGCGCAACGACAACTTACTGATGCCTTGTTCGGACAGCACCTTTCTAGCTGATTCCAGTATGTTCTCTTTTTTAATCATGGCGTCAGTCATCCAAGTAAACAGCGTTTTAAAATCTAGCAGTGGTTCAGGTTCTACGCTATGCCACGCTTCGTGTCATTTTGTAACCTGCCGCCTGAGAGGTGCCGGAAATGGTCAGGGTTTGTCGCATTCACCCTGGCGAAATACCGCCGATATCCCCTAATGCCGGAACTCTGTGCGAATTCTTCTGACGCCTTCTGGCGGTCATTTGCGATTGCGCGCTATAATCAGCGTCTTGTAAACATCGCACGCCACCAGCCCGGTGTTATCGGTGGTCTGTGCCTGAGCTCTAAGAGGATTGACTGTATGGCTACCATCCTGGTCATCGATGACTCACCGAGTCAAGTGACGTTGTTCAAGAAAATACTGGAAAAGCACGGCCACACACCGGTGATTGCCGAGGATGGCGCAACTGGCGTGGCGGAAGCCAAGAGTATCCTGCCGGACTTGATTCTGATGGACGTGGTGATGCCAGAGCTGAATGGCTTTCAGGCCACCCGCAAGCTGACCAATGATCCGCAGACCGCGCATATACCGGTCATTATCGTGACCACTAAAGATCAGCCGACCGATAAGGTTTGGGGCGAGCGCCAGGGCGCCAAAGGTTTCCTGGTCAAGCCAGTCGATGAAGGCGAACTGATCGCACTGATCAATCAGCTCCTGCCCTGAGGCTGGTTACTGGGCCGCATGTACGTTACTGACAATGCGGTTCAGCTTCTGCCAGCTCTGTGATTCCTGGTAGTGGTCTGTCCGGACGCTGTGAGTCTGGATGCGGGCCAGCAGGGAATCTTCGCCAGTCGGTTCTGCAGGCTCGGCCAGCTGCATCAGTCGACCGGCATCCTGAAGCGTAATGAGATTGTATTGCAGTAGGTGTCCGGTCAACCGGCCAAGGTTAGCCGGTTCAGTAGCCTGAGCTGAAGCAATATCCGGCGCCTGAGCGGCAACCCATTCAAGTACAGCGACGGCATCGCTAACGTATACGGCATCGTCTCCACCGTCCGGTAGGGATGAATCGCCGGTTTTTTTCGTTTGATCGACCGCGCCGGTACCGGTGTCGGCGCGATGAAACTGTTGATGTGCCTGGTAATGTTCGAGGCCACTGATGTTCAGGCTCATGGTAAGGCATTGCCGCAGTTGATGAGGTTACTGACTATCAGCAAGCTTCGTGCCTGAATCAGTTGACTGATGCAGATGTTGAGCAGGAAGTTCAAAACTAAAAAAAGCGCCCGAAGGCGCTTTTTTTGGGTCTGTTAGTGAGAAAAGACTGTCAGGATCAGGCGTCGCGGAAGTTGCGTTCCTGACGTTCCTGGCGTTGTTTCTCTTCAGCACAGAGCGTTGCTGTGGGCCGTAACAGCAGCCGACGCACACCGATGGGTTCGCCGGTCACCGCGCAATAGCCGAAATCTCCGGTGTTGATGCGTTTGATGGCATCGTCGATCTTAGGCAGCAGCTTGGTCTGGCGATCCAGGAAACGCAGGTTCATGCGGCGTTCTTCCTCGATGCTTGCTTTGTCCAGCTCGTCGGGTTCGTTCTCGAAGGTAGCCAGCGTCTCGCGGGCTTCTTTCAGTGAGGCGCGTACTTCGTCGGCCTGCTCTTGCAGAAGGTTGCGAAAAAACTCCAGTTGAGCGTCGTTCATGTACTCGTCATCTGGGGCTGCCAACAGCTGTTCTTGAGTCAGCATAAAGCGATTCCTGTGCTGTGATGCCGCTGGGATAAAACCCATGCGAACTGTGTTGCGATCTTGCAACCTGGCCGGTTATTGATCGAGGCGCTGATCGGGTAGGTGCTCCAGAGTTGAGAGCTTTGACACTGCGTGAATCACAGTAAGCCAGGCCCTGATCAAACCTGATTTTGACCACCCTGCAGGTGCGCCTGGATGGTTAAATAATAGCCAGTGTCGTCAAAAGAGGGCACATCATATATCATCGCCCATTCGGTTAAAATAGCTTTTTTTCTGCAAATTCAAGCCCTTGGAGTAGAACTGAATGGAACGCGTTTTTCGCCTGGTGATGTCCTGTCCGGACCGTGTTGGCATTGTTGCCCGGGTTAGTCGGTTTCTGGCCGACCACAATGGCAGCATTCTGGAGGCCAATCACCACGCTGACCTGGAGCAAGGGTGGTTTTTCATGCGCAATGAAATCAAAGCCAGTTCATTGCCGTTCGATGCGCAAGAGCTGGCACGTCAGTTTGCACCCATCGCCGAAGAGCTGGGTATGACCTGGCGCGTAACAGACAGTGACCAGCGGCCGCGACTGGCCCTGATGGTGAGTCGCGACAGTCATTGCCTGGCCGATATTCTGAACCGCTGGCACAGTGGTGATTTGCATTGTGACATTGCCTGTATTATTTCCAATCACGATTCACTGCGCAGTCTGGCCGAGTGGCACGCCATTCCGTTCTTTCACGTACCGGTCGACCCTGCTGACAAGGCGCCGCACTTTGCTGAAGTCGAACGGCTAATTGAACAGCATGCGGCTGACACGGTAGTGCTGGCGCGTTATATGCAGATACTGCCCGCAGACCTGTGCGCTCGAATGCCGTATCGGGTCATCAATATTCACCACAGCTTTTTGCCCTCGTTTATCGGTGCCAGGCCCTACCATCAGGCCTATGAGCGTGGCGTCAAGCTTATTGGGGCGACCTGCCATTATGTGACTGCCGACCTCGATGCTGGCCCCATTATTGATCAGGATGTGATTCGGGTGTCTCATCGGGATGAGATTGAGGATATGGTGCGGCTTGGAAAAGACTGCGAGCGCACCGTGCTGGCCCGAGGGTTGCGCTGGCATCTGGAAGACCGGGTTCTGGTTCACGGCAATAAAACGGTGGTATTCAACTGATGCAAAAACACGTCAATGTAGCGCTGGTACTATTGGCCGGGTCTGGCCTGGCTTGGGGCGCGGAATCCCGGGTAACCGGGCAGTTGCAGGTGCAGGGTGCCTACCTTGAGCCGGCACTGGATGGTGACGGGCGCTGGTACCTTCAAGCACCCAATAGCTGGCTCGGGTTGGAAGTGCTGGAATCGGTAAGCGGCAGCCAGTATCGCGCGGTACTGGAGGCGGATATTGATCCACTGTCTCTGGACGAGCCGGTTTCCAGCAGGCAGGTGTTTATTGAATGGCTGCAACCGCTATACAGCATACGGGGTGGTCAGTTGCGCAGCCTGGAGCAACGCTTGCTGGCTGACCCGATTGACCAGATGCATGGCTTCGATGGCACACAACCGACCAGTGCCGACCGGTTCACCGATGCGATGGCCATTGATACCTACAGTGCCCGCAACGGACTTGGCCTCGAACAGCCCAGTCTTGAGTTCACCGCCAGTAACGGTGAGCTGATGTACATCAGTGGTCAGTGGACCTTTGAGGATGAAACGTCTTCCTCTACGTTGCAGCAGTGGGCAGTTGCGGCGGGTCTCGACACGCCGGAAGGCAGTGTGGCGGTGACCTATCGACGTAACGATGCCTTCGATGCTGGCCTTTTCGGCAGTTCCATTCTGTGGGAAAGCGACGGTCTGCAACTGGGTGGCAGTGCCCTGTATCGGGAAGAAGTGGTTGCCTGGGATCTGGTGGGTGCCTATCTGGCCGGTACGGTCGTCAGCAAGTTGAGTTATGGCCGTGATAACCTGCAAAACGCGTCGGATGAGGCCAGCTATTGGGCCTTTGGCATCGACCAGGTATTCAGTGATGCCATACTCAACTATTCAGAAATTCGCTGGCAGCCGGAGCCGGAACAGTGGCGCTGGATGACCGGTTTCAAATTGACGTTCTGATTTCAAAATCAGGGCCCGGGGGTGACGGTCAGACCCGGCATCGGCAGGGTTTCGAGCCTGTCTGTGATAAAGACACCAGTCTCTGGTTGTTGTTCGGGAAAGGCGCGTAACAGTACGTTGTAGTAGCGCCTTATGTTCGCGACGTACACTACCGGTTCCCGCCCCCGGGCATACCCAAAGCGGGTATAGGGGTGCCATTCTTTCAGTGCCAGTTTGGGCAGGTGCCGGCGAACGTCGAGCCATGAATCCGGATCATCACCCAGGGTTTCGGTAATGATGCGGGCATCCTCGAGGTGCCCGGCGCCGACATTGTAAGATGCCAGGGCCATCCATGTTCGGTCCGGTTCCTGTATTCGTTCGGGGATGCGCCGGTGCAGGCTAGCCAGATAGCGGCTGCCAGCCTGAATGCTCTGCTGTGGGTCGAGCCGGTTATCTATCCCCATTTCGCGGGCGGTCGTCAGCGTGACCATCATCAATCCTCGCACGCCGGTTGGCGAAACCGCATTACGCCGCCAGTGACTCTCCTGATAGGCCACGGCTGCCAGTAGGCGCCAATCCAGTCCGTGCAGGTCGGCCTGTTCCCGAAAGTCGGCTTCAAACTCCGGTAATCGAGAGCCAATGTGGCGTTCGAAAGTCAGGTTGCCCACATAGTCGAAATCACGAGTGTGGCCTAGATAACGATCTTCCAGTCTGGGGATCAGTTCGGTCCTTTCGAGTTCGCGCAAGGCGTTGTTAACCGCATCGATTAGGGAGCGATCGCGCTGGTTGCGAAACAGCGGGGCGACGGGTCGCGGGTGCTCGGTCAGGGGGTCGAAGCGCTGGTTGGGGAAAAACGGACGCATCACCAGAAAATCACGTTCATCAAGCAGCGCCATATCGAGCTCGCCCATGTCGATTCGGGTCATCAATTCGGCCGGACCGGCGCTGGTCAGCGTCATGTCAAGTGCCGGGTTGTCTGTGGTCAGGCGGTCGCTGAGGCCGCCGTGGCTGACCGGGTCGAGCGTGGCAATGCGCTGCTGATCGAGTTCTGGCGCTGTACTGGCCATCTCCCGGGCCAGCCCGACACGGGTCATCAGGTAGGGGAGTCCGGGTGTAAAATCTTGCTGGCTGGCGTTATAGGTGGTGCCGGTGAGCGCCATGTCGACAGCCCCAGCCGCCAGCGCACGATACAGGTCGGGCAGATCGCTGACCGCGAATAGCTGAACCTCGAGGCCCAGTTGCCGGCCCAACAGTTGGGCCAGATCGTACTCCAGGCCTGCCATGGTCTGGTCGTACTGTACATAGACGCCGTCCGTTTCCCGAATGGCGATGATCAGGGTGTCTCGCGCCTGCACCCGTTGCCAGTGGTTGTGCCAGCTGAAACCGGTGGCTACCCAGAAGCCGATGCCCGCCAGCAATAGCACCAGTATCGCGCCTTGGCAGAAAGAAAAAATTGAACGTCTGGTCAGTAACAAGCGCTGTCCCCGGGGATTGATATGGCTGTGATTGCAGTGCCATTTTACCTGTTTTTCGGCTACCATACGCGCCGATTTTTGCCCGCATCCAGAACAGGCCCCGATATGCTGATACTCCGAGGAAATCCCGTTTTATCCACGTTTCGCCGTCAGCGCTTGCTGGCCCGCTTGCCGACCGTGCTGGATGCCGGGCTTGCCGCCCGGGTTCGGGATGTCTACGCAGAGTACATGCATTTTGCCGACACCTCCGGGGATCTGACGGCAAGCGAACAGGATACACTGGAGCAATTGCTGCACTATGGTCCCCGGGTTGACGTCGAATCGGTCGATGGCGCCCCGGTCTGGGTATTACCGCGGTTTGGCACCATTTCGCCCTGGTCGAGCAAGGCCACCGACATTGCCAGAAACAGTGGCCTGTCGTCCATACGGCGCCTGGAGCGTGGCGTCCGTTATTGCATTCGTACCGATGAACCATTAAGCGAAGACGAAGTGCGACAGGTTGGCCAGGCGCTGCATGACCGGATGACCGAATCGGTGGTTTACGACACGCCCGATGCCGCTCAGCTGTTCAGTCATCACGAGCCGCAACCCCTCAGTCAGGTGGGCATTCTCACCGGTGGCCGGGAAGCACTGGCCGAGGCTAATCAGTCGTTGGGGTTGGCTCTGGCCGAGGATGAAATGGATTATCTGGTTGAGGCCTACCAGCGCCTGGAGCGCGACCCGACCGATGTCGAGCTGATGATGTTTGCCCAGGCCAACTCAGAGCATTGCCGGCACAAGATTTTCAATGCGACCTGGACGATTGACGGCGAGGAGCAGCCCTGGTCGCTGTTCAAGATGATCAAGAACACCTATCAGCATAATTCGGCGGGTGTGCTCTCGGCCTATAAGGACAATGCGGCCGTAGTTGAAGGCTTCCGCACGGGCCGGTTCTACCCGGATGCTGATCATCAGTACCGCTATCACGAAGAAAATGTGCACATCCTGTTCAAGGTTGAAACCCATAACCACCCCACAGCCATTGCCCCATTTGCCGGGGCGGCGACCGGTGCCGGTGGAGAAATCCGTGACGAAGGCGCAACCGGAACCGGCGGCAAGCCCAAGGCGGGACTGGCCGGGTTCAGCGTCTCGGACCTGAATATTCCTGGGTTCGTTCAACCCTGGGAAAGCCAGTATGGCAAGCCGGGGCGCATTGTTTCGGCGCTGGACATCATGATCGATGGCCCCTTGGGCGCGGCGGCGTTTAACAACGAATTCGGCCGGCCCAACCTGCTGGGTTATTTCCGCACCTATGAAATGTCCGCGGCTGGTGTCAACGGCACCGAAGTTCGCGGCTATCACAAGCCGATCATGATTGCCGGTGGATACGGCAATATTCGTGAAGACCACGTTGACAAGGCGTGGGACGCTATTCCGGTCGATTCGGCGTTGATTGTGCTCGGTGGCCCGGCCATGCAGATTGGTCTGGGTGGCGGTGCTGCCTCGTCGATGGACAGCGCCGAGGGCAATGAAGATCTGGATTTCGCCTCCGTCCAGCGTGGCAACCCTGAAATGGAACGGCGCTGCCAGGAAGTGATCGACCGCTGCTGGCAACTGGGTGCCAACAACCCGGTGGCCTTTATCCACGATGTGGGCGCTGGAGGACTGTCTAACGCCTTTCCGGAGCTGGTTAATGATGGCGGGCGTGGCGGTGACTTCCAGTTACGCGATATCCCCAACGACGAACCGGGCATGTCACCCCTGGCGGTCTGGAGCAACGAAAGCCAGGAGCGCTACGTGCTGGCGGTTACCCCGGAGCGACTGGCCGAATTTGAAGCCATTTGCCAGCGCGAGCGCTGCCCCTTTGCCGTTATAGGTACGGCGACCGAAAAACGCCAGTTGGTGTTGAATGACCGGCATTTTGGCAATAAAGCGGTTGATATGCCGCTGGATATTCTGCTCGGCAAAGCGCCGCGCATGGAGCGTCAGTTTGAGCGCCAAAGTTTTGAGCCCGGTTCGTTCTCGACCCGGGGCATTGATTTGCATGAAGCGGCCGAGCGGGTGCTGCGTTTGCCGGCCGTCGCCAGCAAGAGCTTTCTGATCACCATTGGCGACCGCTCCATTACCGGTATGGTTGCTCGCGAACAGATGGTTGGCCGCTGGCAAATTCCGGTAGCGGATGCGGCGGTGACCACGACCGGCTTTTCCGGCTATACCGGCGAAGCCATGGCCATGGGCGAACGCACACCGCTGGCCCTGTTGAACGCCCCGGCCTCTGGCCGTGTGGCGGTAGCCGAGGTGCTGACCAATCTGGCATCCGTGTCGATTGGCGAGCTGGAGCTGGTTCGCTTGTCGGCTAACTGGATGGCAGCCGCGGGCCACCCAGGCGAAGATCAGGCCCTGTATGACACCGTCAAGGCAGTGGGGCTGGAACTGTGCCCCGACCTGGGTCTGACCATACCGGTCGGCAAAGACTCCATGTCGATGCGCACCACCTGGGAAGAAGCCGGGCGTACCAGGGCCGTCACCGCGCCGCTCAGCCTGATCGTGTCGGGCCTGGCGCCGGTGGCGGATGTGCGTAAAACCGTTACGCCCGAATTGCGGACGGACAAGGGCGAGACCGATCTGATACTGATCGACCTGGGCCGTGGCCAGAACCGTCTGGGCGGGTCGGCGTTAGCCCAGGTCTATCGCAAGGTCGGTTCTGATCCGGTCGACCTGGACGACAGCGAAGACATGAAAGCCTTCTGGGCAGTGATGCAGGGGCTGGTTGCCGATGGCAAGCTTCTGGCCTATCACGACCGTTCCGATGGCGGCTTGTTTGCAACGCTGTGTGAAATGGCTTTTGCCGGTCGCACCGGCATCGACATCAAAGTCGAGCGTTTTGCCGGTGATGACGTCACTGCCGCCTTGTTTTCCGAAGAACTGGGTGCCGTCATTCAGGTTGCACAGGCGCAGACCGAAGACGTCCTGCAACAACTGACGGCGGCAGGCCTGGGTGATTGTTCGGCGGTGATCGGCCAGTGCAATGACGATGATTTCATTCGTTTCTCTGATGACGATGAGGAAGTGCTGGTCAAACCGCGAACGGATTTACTGCGCCTGTGGACCGAAACCAGCTACCACATTCAGGCCCTGCGCGACAACGAGGCCTGTGCCCGGCAGGAATACGATGCCTGGCTGAACGCCAACGACCCGGGCCTGCATGCCCAGTTGACTTTTGACCCGAACAGCGATGTCACCCGGTCTGTCGATTCGAGCGTACGCCCGAAAGTCGCCGTACTGCGGGAGCAGGGCGTTAATGGCCAGGTTGAAATGGCTGCCGCTTTTGATCGAGCAGGCTTTGATACCGTCGACGTTCATATGAGCGACCTGCTGACGGGCCGGCGCTCGCTGACCGAGTTCCGCGGTTTGGTTGCCTGTGGTGGTTTCTCCTACGGCGACGTTCTCGGTGCAGGGGAGGGCTGGGCCAAGACTATTCGCTTTAACGATCGTGTTCGCGACATGTTCCAGGCGTTTTTTCACGACCCCTCTACCTTCTCGCTCGGGGTGTGTAACGGTTGCCAGATGTTGTCGAACCTGCGCGATCTGATGCCTGGCACCGACCACTGGCCGCACTTCGTGCGCAATGAATCGGAGCAATTCGAAGCCCGTACCGTCATGGTCGAAATTCCCGAATCGCCGTCCATTTTCCTGGCGGGTATGGCCGGGTCGCGTTTGCCGATACCCGTTGCCCATGGCGAAGGCCTGACCGAGTTTCGCGATCAGGCGCATGCCGATGATGCGGTCGACAGTGGTCTGGTCGCCCTGCGTTACGTCGACAATTACGGTGAAGTAACGCAGCGCTATCCGTTCAACCCCAATGGCTCCATTGCCGGGATGACCGGTTTTACCAACAGCGACGGTCGCATCACCATCATGATGCCACACCCGGAGCGGGTATTCCGTTCGGTCACTAATTCCTGGCGGCCGGACCACTGGCAGGAAGACGGCCCCTGGCTGCGGATGTTCCGCAATGCCCGGGTCTGGGTCGGGTAGAGGTGGCTGAATTTCTGCTCGTCTTTGCCGTCACGCTTGTCGTGATTGTCGGCGTTACGCTGGCGATGATCTGGGGAAAGGCCCCGGTGTATCGCCCGACCCAGGATAGCGTTCAGGCACTGATTACCAGAGCGCTGGAAGGTGAAGCAGGCGAGGATGAGTGGCAGTTCTTTCTGGATATGCCCATACGCCATGATCCGGATCTGGAATCGTTGCGCAAAGACTGTGCTCAGTTGCACGATGAGCAAGGCTTGCGGCCCCGAACGGGCAAGGTGCGATTCAAGGAGGCGGGGCAGATTCGGTTGCGCCATTATCTAAGCCGCCTGGAGCAGGGCGGCTCCAAGTCTTTTTAACTCAAGTGTCGGAGTTCGGTCCAGTTCAAAGGCGGTGGCCCGCACCGGGTACCGGGTATGCCTCTGTAGGGTCGGCATTAACCCGTCCATGGGGCCTAGACTTCGGCATCCATGCCTCAGGCTTCCCCACATAGGCATACCCGGCACCCGGTGCTAGTCTATAGAGCAAACTCTGAAGCGTGAGTTAATCGGCTTCCAGAAACCGTTCCAGAATTCTCAGAAACGCGGCGGTTTTTTCGGCATGGGGCCAGTGGCCTGCGCCCTCGATGATCTTTGCGGTCGCTTTCGGGAAGCGCTCGGTGATAGCCGACTGATCGCTGGCCTGGATGTACTGGCTGTTCATACCCTTGATAAAGAGCGTTGGTCCTTCAAAGGGGTGCTCGAAATCGGGTTCGTTGGCAATGCTGTCGTACTGCTGTTGCAACGCCTCCAGATTGAAGCGCCAGGCCAATTGACCTTCGTCGTTTCGATACAGACTTTTCAGGATGAACTGGCGGATACCCGTGGTTTCGATACCGTCTTTGAGTGCTTCGTCGACCTCTGAGCGGTTCTTGAACTGACTCAGGTCCGTGTTTGCCAGGGCGCGGAAGATGTCCTGATGATGGGGCGGGTAGGCTCTTGGCGCGATGTCGACAATAATCAGTTTATTGAGGTGGGATTGAGCGTCGTTCAGTGCCATTTGCATGGCCACCTTGCCTCCCATCGAATGTCCGAGCAGAGCTGTGTTTTCAATGCCTTGTGAAGACATCCAGTCGGTTACTGCCCTGGCAAATACCGGATACGACTGTTGCTTTACCCAGGGAGAACGCCCATGGTTGGGCAAATCCAGCAGATGAACCCGAAAGTGGTCCGATAACGATTTGGCGATACTGCGCCAGTTGTCGCCACTGCCAAACAAGCCATGGAGTATGACCAGATCGGGTCCTGAACCCAGGGTGTCGCTGTACAGTTCCATGATGCCTCGGAGTCTCCTGCAGTGGGTTGTGGGGTTATCGATTCGTTTATGTTACCAGAGGTGGGTTATGCAATGTCGTTCCGGGTGCGGTGCCTGCTGCATCGCGCCGTCGATCAACCAGGCGTTCTATGGGATGCCTGCGGGCAAACCCGCTGGTGTACGCTGCGTCCATTTATTGGACGATGCCCGCTGTGCCCTGTTCGGGCGACCCGAGCGGCCTGCAGTGTGCTCGGCCTTTAAGGCCGAGGCGGCGTTTTGCGGGGCAAACCGGGAAGAAGCCTTGCAGATACTGGATGATCTGGAGGTCAGCTCCAGGCCGGCTCCCTAGAGGAAAGCGGCCTGTGCGGTTGCCGCTTCGCGCTCCAGCTCTGCATAGAGTGGGTCTTCGCGATCATTCGGCAAGGCCAATCGCTCAAAGGCCGAGACCTTGGTCCAGTCCATGCGGGACCAGCCGCTGGTGCTGTCTTTGAGCACGATCAGGTTGGCGACGGTGATGATGTCGGTCAGATCGGCCTCGGCCGGGTTACGGTCGAATTTGCGATAGTCGCGCGGTACCCGGCTGAGCTGAGGCGAGAAGTCCCAGCGTTCCAGAATGACGCTACCCAGATGACCATGCAATTGATCGATGATCTGACCCAGGGTGATGTTATCGAGAATCAGGTCATCGCGCTCTTCGGCAAAGGTCAGAATGGGTAAAGCCCCTAGCCTGTGCACCAGTGCGGCCAGCAACGCCTCTTCGGCGCCCACGATTGCGGTTTGACGCGCCAGTATGGTTGCCATGGCCGATACCTGGCCGGTCAGGCGCCACAGTTGGCGCATGCGCTTGTCGATCATGTCTGAGGTGGCCTGAAACATCTGCTCCATGGCCAGGCCAATCGCCAGATTTGAGGTGTAGTTCATGCCCAGGCGGCTGACTGCCATCGACAAGTCCCTGACCTCCTGCGGTGCGCGCAGCAGGGGGCTGTTAACCACCCGGATGATGCGAGCGCTCAGGGCGCTGTCGCGGGAAATAATGTCGGTCAGTTGTTTGATCGTCGCATCCGGATCCTCAGCCGTATCCCTCACTTTCAGGGCTACTTCCGGCAGACTGGGCAGAACCAGTTGGTCGTTGTTCAGCGCGTCGATGATGTCTTGCTTGACTGTCTCTAACAGTTTGCTCATGGGGCCAACGTTTCCTTGATACCGGGATGCCGTTCATCGGTAGGGCAGTGTAGCACGGGCATGCTGCGTCAGGCAGTCAGGCCTGCGGGCACTTTATCACCTAGTCTAGCAGCTCCAACGGTATCTGCCGCTCACTGTCCAGGTAGAGTGCCGGGGCATCGGCGGACTGTTTAACCATAGCAAGTCCCAGGCATTGTTCACCGTCTGCTACCCAGTTGATCCAGGTGCCGGCGGTGCCCGTGGCGGTGTAGACCTCTGGCCCGGCCGGTGTTGCATCGCCTTGCCAGCGCAGGCGTTGCAGGCCGCGCTTGCTCTGTCCCTTGTAGTGAAGCCGGGAAATCACTTCCTGGCCAGTGTAGCAACCCTTGTTGAATGAAATCCCGTCGAGTTGTTCGAGCCCGATCGACTGGGGCACGAACTCACCGGTCAGGCTGGCGTTAACCCAGGGATATCCAGCGAGGATGTCCAGCCGTTGCCAGTCGGCTGCAGGGTGCACCCGGGAATTTTCGATCTGTTCCATCAAGGTTTCGTAATCGTCTGCCAACGCCGATAGCCAGATCTGGGCGCGGCCGTCGGGCAGACTGAACGCAAAGTGGCCGCCCTTACGCCAGACATCATTGCTGCCTTTACCCAGCACCCGAGTTAGCCAGTGCCCGGCTTCCGGGCCGGACAGCCCCAGCCCATGCAGCGCCTGGCTCTCATCCGTCAGTTTAGAGCCGCGAAAGAAAGGGATGTACTTGCCCAGGTGGCGTTTCAGGGTGTCGGCGGCGCTGCGCTCGATCACCAGTTTGACGGTGCTCGGCTCAGTCGACAGCAGAATGTTCCAGACGTTTGCAACCACGCGCCCTTTGGGCGTGCAGAATGCCCCTGGCAGTGGTGCCTGAGGCAGGCGTTTCAGGTAGTCCTGGGTGCCCTGGCCCTGCAGAAATGTCAGGGCGTCGGTGCCGGTAATATCGAGTATCGCCAGATGTTCAAGCGGGTAAAAAATCGGGGTGTCGACTGGCGAAGAGGATTCGGTGGTCTGTTGGGTAGCCGGAGGCATGATGTCAGTGTCCGTATTTGGCTGGGTAGTGGGTGTTGAGTCCGGAAAGTGAAGGTTAATGAATCTTGGCATGCCAGACAAACCGGCGTGGTGAGAGGTTCGGTTTGCGCTCGCTTTGCTGTTACACTTTGCCCTTACCAGCCGGATTCATCAAGGGTGTCTCGCCTCACTCCCCAGGGAGTATCGGGACCACCAGGTATCCGGCGTCTCATTGTGGGTTTGAGTGTGGGCGTTTAATCGTGGAAATGACAGAAGAACAGGCTTTGATTCATCGTCGCCTCTGGTGGCACAGTCGGCGTGGCATGCTCGAGCTGGATGTATTGCTGGTGCCTTACACCGAATCGGTGTACCCGACCCTGAGTGAAGACGATCAGCGCATTTATCGCCGACTGATCGATAACGAAGATCAGGATTTGTGGAACTGGTTTCTGGAGAAATCCACTCCCGAAGACCCTGAGATGGCCTATATGGTGCGCAAGATACTGGACCGTGTCCAACCCGATTGAGTGCCGGTTACAACCCTCCCGCCTGCGCTGGCTGATGATGTCGGCGCCCCTGGTCTTATGTCTGCTCTTACTAGGCTTCAGTGCTTTGCCTCTTTGGTCTTTGGGTGCGCTTGCCCTGGTGTTGGGCCTTTGCCTGGTGGTGGCTGTACGCTCAGAACCACCGCCGGTATATCTGCGCTGGATGGGAGCGGACCTTTGGCTGTATGAGCAGATGGCGCCCTCCGGGGCCGAACGCTACTTGTGGCGCGGGCGTGGCCGACGCAATGCGCTCTATGTTCGTTTTGAACTGGAATGTGCCGATACCGGAAACCGTCGCGACCTGATGATCTGGAGAGACAGTGTAACCGACCCCAGCTGGCGCAGTCTCAATGCCTGGTTTCGAATTCAGGCCAGCGCTGTGAGACGGGAGCCGGAAAGGTTGTAAAACAGGTCTCGGAGTGCGCTGCATTGACTGGCGTAGCGGGCGCGAACGACTGGCAATTGAGCCACCCTGAGCTCCGAAACCTGATTCAGTCGTTGTTTCTGAATAGAGGCTTCAGTGTTTTCGTTCCGGAGACAGCACAGTAATTTCCGTCTGCTCCTGGGGTTCGGGGTAGCTGCGGGTGTAGTGCAGACCCCGGCTTTCCTTGCGAGACAGGGCCGATTCGATGATCAACTCGGCCACGACCACCAAATTGCGCAACTCCAGCAAGTCGGAACTGACCCGGAAGTTGGCGTAGTAGTCCTGAATTTCCTGCTTCAGCAGGCGCACCCGGCGCAGTGCGCGCTCTAGCCGTTTATCGCTGCGTACAATGCCCACGTAATCCCACATGAAACGGCGAATCTCATCCCAGTTATGGCTGATGACGACTTTTTCATCGGAGTCGGACACTCTGGATTCATCCCAGAGCGGCAGGTCGTCCGGGTCATTGGGTGTCGGGTCACTGTCCAGAATGTCAGCGGCGGCCATTTGCGCAAAGACGATGCATTCCAGCAGGGAGTTGGACGCCAGCCGGTTAGCGCCGTGCAAGCCGGTATAGGCGCACTCGCCAGCAGCGTACAATCCGGCGAGATCGGTTCGGGCATGCAGGTCGGTGCGAATACCACCACAGGTATAGTGCGCTGCCGGCACGACGGGAATGGGTTCCTGGGTCATGTCGTAGCCATAACTCAGGCAGCGCTCGTAAATGGTGGGGAAGTGGCTGCGAATGAAGGCGGCGGGCTTGTGACTGATGTCCAGATACAGATGGTCGGCGCCGAGACGCTTCATTTCGTGGTCGATGGCACGGGCGACGATGTCCCGCGGGGCCAGTTCGCCGCGCTCGTCGAAACGATGCATAAACCGTTCGCCATTGGGCAGCTTTAACAGCCCGCCTTCACCACGCACCGCTTCGGAAATCAGAAACGACTTGGCTTTGGGGTGGTACAGGCAGGTCGGGTGGAACTGGTTGAATTCCATGTTAACCACGCGGCAGCCGGCACGCCACGCCATGGCGATGCCGTCGCCAGTGGCACCATCCGGGTTGCTGGTGAACAGGTACACCTTGCTGGCACCGCCACTGGCGATCACCGTAGACCGGGCGCCTATGGTCACGACCCGGTCGTTGCGTCGGTCCAGAACATAGGCACCGAGGCAGCGGTCAGGCGCCTCGGAAGTGCCTTTGGTCTTGTTGTGGGTGATCAGATCGACCGCAATGTGCTGTTCCAGTACGTGAATGTTGGCGCGTTGCTGAACGTTGCGGACCAGGGTTTCGGATATGGCCCGGCCAGTGGCATCGGCGGCATGAATGATGCGCCGGTGCCGGTGGCCTCCCTCACGGGTCAGGTGGTAGTCGACTTCAGAGCCGTCTTCATGGGTAAAGGGTACACCCTGATCAATCAGCCACTGGATGGCACTGGCCGACCGCTCAACCGTATGGCGCACCGCTTTGGGCTCGCATAACCCGGCGCCTGCCTTTAGCGTATCTGCGACGTGATCGTCGACGGAATCGACTTTATCCAGCACGGCCGCAACACCCCCCTGTGCCCAGGCTGTCGAGCCCCAGCCCAGTTCACCCTTGCACACAAGGTAGATGTTCAGGTCGCGCGGCAGGCTCAGAGCCAGCGTAAGCCCGGCCGCACCCGTGCCGATAACCAAAACATCAGCGGACAATCGTGAAGGCATTGATGCGTTCTCCGTAGACAGTGTGGGGTGGCCCGGTGCGAAGTAGGCCAGGCGCATGAGCGCCAGTATAACCAAACTCGGATTGATTACTCACTCCCGGGTAACCCTGAGCGTTGCGGTTATTTGTTGAGCGCAGTTGAATCGTTATACTGTCTGGCTTAAGTCAGGCAAAGATGGATACCCTGTGGTCGAAGAGCGTGGTCAGGTCATTGACGTAAATGATTCCGGGAGTGTTGTATCCGTTGTGCAAACCAGCGCCTGTCAGAGTTGCAAGGCCCGTCAGGGGTGTGGTCAGGCGGTGCTGAGTGAGTGGGGCAGCGCCGACCGTCAGGATGCCAAAAACCATTTTTTTATCGACAGCGCCAACATCCTGGCGTCTCGGGCCTTGCGGCCGGGCGATGTGGTTCGCCTGGGCATTCCTGAAGATGCCCTGTCGCGCGCTGCCGTCTGGATGTATCTGTGGCCACTGCTGCCCGCTTTTCTGGCGCTATGGGTGGCTACCCGGCTGTCCCTGACTGAGCCGGTTCAGTTGGTGGCGGCCGTTCTTGCCGGTGCCGTCGCGGTGGTCATCACCCGCTGGCGCTTTGCCCATCCGGGCAAGACCGCACAGCCGCGCATTTTGTCGATTGAAGAGCCAGCGGTTAGCGTATTCGCCCGGGAAGCCGGCTAAAGACTTCAGCGCACTGACTAACAGGGCGTAAATGGCATGTAAAACGAACACCCCGGGCGCTTTGATAAGACACACTTAGGCCTAACATCCCAGTTCAACTCAAAGCTGAGTGGAGTACTCATTCATGTTTCAACGGACATCCATTGTTACCGCAGTCGTGGGCGTTTTGTTTTTGGCCAGCCAGGCCATGGCTGAAGGCTTACCCGATTTTACCGAGCTGGTGGAAGAGCATTCACCGTCGGTGGTTAAAATCACCACCTCAACCGCACCGGTTGAGCGGTCGGCCCAGCCGGACAGTAACCAGCAGGTGCCGGAATTCTTCCGCTATTTCTTTGGTGATCAGTTGCCACCGAATTTCGATTTCCAGCGGCCCAGCCCAACGCCAAGAGAGGGGCTCGGCTCTGGATTTATTCTCTCTGAAGATGGTTATATTCTGACCAATAATCACGTCATTGACGGGGCCGACGACGTTCGGGTGATGCTAACCAATGGCACCTCCTATGCCGCCGAAGTGATTGGCACTGACCCGCAAAGTGACGTGGCGCTGCTGAAAGTTGAAGCGGAAGACCTGCACGCGGTGACGATCGGCAGCAGCGAAGACCTCAAAGTAGGCGAATGGGTGCTGGCGATCGGATCACCATTTAACTTTGAGTACTCGGTTACTGCCGGTATCGTCAGCGCCAAGGGGCGCGCACTGGGTGGGTCAGACCGCTATGTCCCTTTTATTCAGACCGATGTTGCCATCAACCCGGGTAACTCCGGCGGCCCTTTGTTTAACCTGGATGGCGAAGTGGTTGGTATCAACTCCCAGATCTATACCCGTTCGGGTGGATTCATGGGCGTTTCCTTTGCCATCCCGATTGATATTGCCATGAACATTGCCGATCAGTTGCGTGACAATGGTGAGGTTCAGCGCGGCTGGCTGGGTGTCGAAATGTACCCTCCGTTCAACGAGAATCTTGAACTGGCCCGGTCAATGGGTCTGGATCGTGCCGAGGGGGCGCTGATCGCCCGGGTGTTTGAAGGCAGCCCGGCGGAGCAGGGTGGCATTCGAGCCGATGACATCATTCTTGAGTTCGACGGCAAGCCGGTGCGGCGCTATTCCGATCTGCCACCTCTGGTGGGTCAGGTAATGCCCGAAAGCACGGTCGACGTTGTTGTGCTGCGTAACGGAGAACGGGAAACCCTTGAAGTCACTATCGGAATACTCGATGAGACCCGCGTAGCGGCCCAGGCAGCGCCTCCGGAGCCGAGTTCAGACAACTCGCTGAACATCCTTGTGGTGGATGCGGGCGACCGCGATGGTGTTTTGGTTGAAGAAGTGCTGGCCGGGCCTGCTCAGGAAGCGGGACTGCAATCCGGCGATGTCATCACCATGATGGGAGGCTCCTTTGTCCGCGACAAAGAAGATTTCGACCGCATTGTGCGTGAGTTGCCGCAAAATGGGGCCGTAGCGGTCCGCATTTTGCGCGGCACCAACATCGTCTATCTGGCGATTCCCACCGAGTGAATCTAAGCCCCGGCCGATCGCTTTCGGCCGGGGCTGTCATGGTGTTCACAGGTCAAATGGTTTAAACTCGCGACCCCATTTTTAAGCTGAGTATTTGCTTCTGTGAGCAGTGATCTCTCCCACATCCGTAATTTCTCCATCATCGCCCATATTGACCATGGCAAATCCACACTGGCAGACCGCTTTATTCAGGTGTGTGGCGGCCTGACCGAGCGTGAAATGGCCGAGCAGGTGCTGGATTCCATGGATCTGGAGCGTGAACGGGGCATTACCATCAAGGCACAGAGCGTGACCCTCGACTACAAGGCTCGCGACGGCAAGGTGTACCAGTTGAATTTCATTGATACGCCCGGGCACGTTGACTTCGCTTATGAAGTCTCGCGGTCGCTGTTTGCCTGTGAAGGGGCTCTGTTGGTCGTCGACGCTGCCCAGGGGGTTGAAGCTCAGTCTGTCGCCAACTGCTATACCGCCATTGAGCAGGGCCTTGAGGTCGTACCGGTGCTGAACAAGATGGACCTGCCCCAGGCAGAGCCCGACCGTGTCGCCCAGGAAATTGAAGAGATTATCGGCATCGACGCTCACGATGCGGTGCATGCCTCGGCTAAGAGTGGCCTGGGCATCGAGGACGTGCTCGAGCAACTGATCGAACGCATACCACCACCGGTAGGCAACCTCGACGGCGACTTGCAGGCGCTGATCATCGATTCCTGGTTCGATAACTACCTGGGGGTGGTTTCTCTGGTTCGGGTTCGCCATGGCACCCTGAACAAGGGCGACAAGATCATTATCAAGAGCACCGGTCGCATTCATGTGGTCGACAAGCTGGGTATCTTTACGCCGAAGATGGCTGAAAAGAACCGGCTCAGAGCAGGTGAAGTCGGGTTTATCTGCGCCTCCATCAAGGAGATTCGCGGTGCACCGGTCGGCGATACCATTACTCTGTCGAGCACACCCAATGTCGCAGCCGTGCCCGGCTTCAAGAAAAGCAAACCGCAGGTCTATGCTGGCCTGTTTCCGGTCTCTGCCGACGACTACGAAGACTTTCGTACCGCCCTTGAAAAACTCAGCCTGAACGACGCCAGCCTGTTCTATGAACCGGAAAGCTCTGACGCACTGGGCTTTGGCTTTCGTTGTGGCTTCCTTGGCATGTTGCACATGGAGATCATCCAGGAGCGGTTGGAACGCGAATACGACCTGGACCTGATCATCACGGCGCCGACGGTGGTGTATGAGATTCTGAAAACAGACGGCGAGGTTGTTTTTGTTGATAACCCATCGAAATTGCCCGCCGTTAACAACATTGAGGAATTCCGGGAGCCTATTGTCAGGGCGTCGATTCTGGTGCCTCAGGAGCACGTCGGCAATGTGATTACCCTCTGCGTTGAAAAACGGGGTGTGCAGCGTGACATGCAGTTCCTGGGCGGGCAGGTATCGCTGGAATACGATTTGCCGATGGCTGAAATCGTCATGGATTTCTTCGATCGGCTCAAATCGGTCAGTCGTGGCTTTGCCTCGCTCGATTTCGCCTTCGATCGCTTTGAAGCATCGGAACTGACGCGTCTCGATGTGCTGGTCAACGGTGACCGGGTGGACGCGCTGGCGGTCATTATGCACCGAGATCACGTGCAACGTCGTGGTCGCTCGCTGTGTGAAAAGATGAAGGAGCTTATTCCCCGTCAAATGTTTGATGTGGCGGTACAGGCTGCCATTGGCAATCAGGTGGTTGCGCGCACGACGGTGAAAGCCCTGCGCAAAAACGTCACCGCAAAATGTTACGGCGGCGACGTCAGCCGCAAGAAGAAATTGCTGCAACGCCAGAAAGAAGGCAAAAAGCGGATGAAGCAGGTCGGCTCGGTATCGATTCCGCAGGACGCCTTCCTGGCAATTTTGAAAGTGGATAGCTGACCGGCTTTGTAGGCCTCTGGTGCCAGTGTTTTGCATAAGGACAGTATGGAATGAACGTGATTGTGCTTTTTTGGGCCAGCCTGGTTATGACGTTGGTGTTGGCAACGGCGATCTTTATCCGGCAGCGGCAACGCCTGGCGGACGCGGTCGACCAGAGCGACTGGAGCCGGGAGCAGTTGGAGGCACTGTTTGCCCCCAGCATCCTGGAGCGGGGGCTGGGTTACGCACTGCTGGCTCTGCTGTTAGCGTTGATCTGGCAGACCATTCAGCAGAGTTTTGATTTTGCCTTGTTGCTGGCGGTAGCGACGCTGGTTACCGGACTGGTGTATCTGGCCGATATCCTGCTGTTACGGGCTTACCGTCGCAAGGTGCTGGCTGCGGCTGAACAGTCCATGACGGATTTCAAAACCGTTCGTGAAGACTTGAATGTAGAGCCGGGGCTGATAGAAAACAGTCGTTCCTTTTTCCCCGTGTTGCTCATTGTGTTCGTGCTGCGCAGCTTTTTGTTTGAACCTTTTCAGATTCCCTCGGGTTCGATGAAGCCGACACTGGAAATTGGTGACTTCATCATTGTAAACCGCTTCACTTACGGCCTGCGCATGCCGGTGACCAATGACGTGGTCATTCCGGTTAGTCGGCCCGAGCGTGGTGATGTCATCGTGTTCCGGCCGCCGCATGAACCCAGCAAAAACTTCATCAAACGTGTCGTTGGCTTGCCGGGAGACCTGATTCAATACGATTACGGTCGCCGTCAGCTCAGCATCAATGGCGAAGCCATTGACTTTGCCTTTGAACAGCGCACGGCTGACGACGAAGGCCGCTATACGCTGTACAGCGAACAATTGGGCGATGTAGAGCATTTTATCTATCAGAATCAGGCGGGTCCGAGCCGGCATCCGCACGAATGGGTGCCAGCCGAAGGCGTTTTGGTGCCGGAAGGGCATTATTTTGTGATGGGTGATAACCGTGACGCAAGTCACGATTCCCGATACTGGGAAGGGCAGCGTCGTCTGGAGCAAAGCGACTACAATAACCAGGGCAATAATGCCTGGGGGTTTGTGGACGAAAACGCGATACTCGGTGAAGCTGTGGCCGTCTGGATGACGTGGAAGGGCTGGTATCCGGCCTTCTCACGCGTTGGCGCTATTGACTAAGTCGCCAGACTGCGCGAGTTTACCCCGAAGCAGTGGCTAGCCGTGAACCGGTGTTCCAACCTGCCCCATAAGACCGGCAATGCACGCGGCATTGCCCCATAACAGGATGAATGACAATGCGGACTCCGAAACGCGAGCAGGGCATGACGATTCTTTCAATGGCCATTTTGCTGTTTATGGTCATTTTTTTCGGCACTCTGATCATCAAGCTATCTGGCCCTTACTATGATCAGTTCACCATCGACCAGATGATCAGTCGTACCGCCCAGGAGTTAAACGGTGACCAGGCACTGGAATCCGAGTTCAGAGACCGGATGTCGAAAAACCTGAGCATTAATAATATTGAGCTCGATCTGCGCAAAGATCTGACGTTCGATTTGCGCTCCAATGAACCCAAAGTCACCCTCGACTATGAAAAAAGGGTGCATATCTTCGCCAACATTGATGTCGTGCTGACGTTTTATGAAGAATACGGACTCTGACCAGTGTCATTAATGATTGAACGACTCAGCCAGCGGCTGGGTTATCAGTTTAAAGACGGAGCGCTGTTGCAACAGGCGCTTACGCATCGCAGCTTCTCCCGAAAGAACAACGAGCGACTCGAATTTCTTGGTGATGCCATTCTCAACTGCACCATTGCCCAGCAGCTGTATAATCGCTTCCCAAAGGCAAGAGAAGGCCAGCTGTCACGGTTAAGGGCGCACCTGGTAAAAGGTGAAACGCTGGCGGAGCTGGGCCGCGAATTTGAACTCGGTGAATGTTTGCGGTTGGGCAGCGGCGAGTTGAAAAGCGGTGGCTTCCGGCGCGACAGTATTCTCGCCGACGCGATTGAAGCGATCATCGGTGCCATCAGTCTGGATCAATCACTGGATGCGGCACAGAGTGTCATCGTTCAGTGGTTCGAGCAACGGTTGCAGGAACTGAACCTGAGCGACAACATCAAGGATTCCAAAACCCGCTTGCAGGAGTTTTTGCAATCCCGAAAAGCCCCCTTGCCACAATACAGTGTGCGCGAAGTGAGCGGCGAGGCACACGATCAGACCTTTACCGTCGATTGTGAAGTGGAAGGGCTGGAGCAGCCTACCGTCGGTGCCGGTAACAGTCGTCGTATTGCGGAGCAGGAAGCCGCACGCGCGGCCCTCAAAGCGCTCGGAGAGCATGCCAAGTGAATGAACCCTATGAATTGAATACCCGCTGTGGCTTTGTGGCCATTGTGGGTCGCCCGAACGTTGGTAAATCCACGCTGATGAACCACGTTCTGGGCCAGAAAGTGTCCATTACTTCGCGTAAGCCTCAGACCACCCGTCACCGGGTCATGGGGATTCACAGTGAAGGCGATGTACAGATGATCTTCGTCGATACACCGGGGATGCACCGCGGCGAAGAGAAGGCGATCAACCGCTATATGAACCGGGCCGCCGATTCAGCTCTGGCTGATGTCGATGTGATCGTGCTGGTCGTCGACCGAACGGTCTGGACGGACGAAGATCAGTGGGTACTCGACAAGCTCAAGGCTAACAAGGCACCGGTCATTCTGGCGATCAACAAGGTGGATCACCTTGAAGACAAACAAAGCCTGTTGCCTCACATGCAACGACTGGCTGAGCAGTTCGATTTTGCCGAGGTCGTTCCTTTATCGGCGCTGAGAGGCAACAACCTCGAAACCTTGGTTGAGCAGATCGCGAAGCGTCTGCCCAAGAGCCTGTTCTATTTTCCCGAAGACCAGATCACCGACCGGACCGAGCGTTTTATGGCGGCCGAAATGATTCGGGAAAAGCTGATGCGTCAGCTCGGTGCCGAATTGCCTTATTCGATGGCGGTTGAAATCGAACAGTTCAAGTTTGAAGATCGGGTGCTGCACATTCACGGCCTGATTCTGGTGGAACGCCAGGGACAGAAGAAGATTGTTATTGGTGACAAAGGCAGTCGGATCAAGAAAGTGGGTCAGGATGCCCGTATGGACATGGAGCAACTGTTCGACGCCAAGGTGATGTTGAATCTCTGGGTTAAAGTGAAGGGTGGCTGGGCCGATGACGAACGCGCTTTGAAAAGCCTGGGCTACTTTAACGAACCATGACCGGCCGGCGTGCGCCAGCTCAGCCCGCCTACGTGCTGCATGCCCGTCCGTTTCGCGAATCTCACTGGTTACTGGAGCTACTAACCCCAAATCAGGGGCGGTTTACGGCGGTCGGCCGAGGCTCGCGTCCTGCTCTGTTTTGCCCCTGTCTGGTCCGAACCCACGGCACTGCTGAGCTGAAGCAGCTGAGCGATTGGCGCTATCAGGGTGCGGCACCTTTGCACCAGGGTGCTGCGCTGGTTCAGGGGTTGTACATCAACGAACTCTGTGTGCGTCTGGTGCCCCGGTTTCAGGTCGACGAGGCGTTTTTCGGTGTCTATGCCAGTACACTTCTGCTGCTGGCTGAGCCAACGCAACAGGCGCCTGCTTTGCGCTATTTCGAGCGGCGGCTGCTCGAAGCGACAGGGTTTGGGCTGGATTATCGCCAGACCATGGACACCGGTGACTGGATTGAGCCGGGGAGTTACTATCGTTTTGATCCGGCTCGGGGGTTTTGCCAGGGCAGCCGGGACGATAACTTGCCGGGCAGTCTGATTCAGGCCATTGCCGACAATAACTGGCAACCGGGCCCTGCCTTGTCAGTGGCCCGTGAGATCAATGCCAGCCGAATTCAGCATGTGCTCGAAGGCCGTTCCTGGCACAGTAAAAACTGGGTATGCTGAGCTTTGCAACGAGCGACTAAAGAGATTCAGGGTGTGAACATCGGGACCGACATCGTCAATATTCAGCGTATCGAGCAGGTGCTTGCCCAGCAGGGCGAGCGTTTTCTGCGACGCATACTGACCAGCGCCGAACAGGACGAGTACCATCGACGGGGTGCACCGGTGAAGTTCCTGGCCAATCGCTTTGCCGGAAAAGAGGCCATTGCCAAGGCATTGGGTACAGGCATAGCCCAGGGCGTTACGTTTCAGGGCATAGAGATACTGCCGGACGCGCTGGGCGCTCCCCAGGCTCAGTTGCACGGGGTGGCGCTGGTGAAGCAAAAGGCTTTGGGCGCAGCACGGGTTCATATCAGCCTGGCCGATGAACACGACTATGTGGTGGCTTTTGCGGTGATTGCCTGAGGGTGTCAGCTGGGCTGGCGCTTGCCCGATTTCTGCTGCATTTGATAGGCGTATACCTTCAACGCCTGATCCAGCACTTTTCCCCAGTCGTGATCGTTCGACCAGTGCTGCAATTCATTGATTTCTTCATTCAGTAAAAACAGCGCATCTTCCAGAATGGCATAGTGCCCCTGTTTGAGCAGCGATTCGGTGTACATGGCGGTCATCTGAATGCGTGGTACACCGCAATAGTGAGTGGCACCGTGCAGACGGTGAACGTCTTCCAGCAGGGATTTGTAATCGCCTTGCTGATAGAGCGCGTTCATGCGTCTCTGATCCTTTTCCAGGCTGTCCATAAGCATGGCGAACATATCGCGCGCCAGGCCCAGCTTGCCACTGGCTTTTTCCAGACCTGAGACAAAATCGACCACTGGCAATCCATGCAGCGTTTCCATATCGAGCGATGCAGGCGCTTCGGTGTCGGCAGTTGACGCGACGGACGGTGTATCTTCATAACTCAGGGCTGTGCCCGTCCATTTGAACAAGGTTCGATGCAGCTGGTCTTCATCAACCGGCTTGGTCAGGTAGTCGTCCATGCCGCTGTCGAGCATGCTTTGCCGCTCCTCGGCCAGGGCGTGCGCTGTCAGGGCGATGATTGGTACGCGAGCCTGGGCGGGTTCCATCTGGCGGATTCGGCGTGTGGCCTGTTTCCCGTCCATGCCCGGCATCTGAATGTCCATGAATATCAGGTCATACTGCGCACTCTGAACGGCTTTCACGGCGTCCTCGCCATTTCGCGCGCCGTCGACCTGAACCCCGATGCTCTCCAGCAGCGTGATGATCAGTTTCAGGTTGGCGGGGTTATCATCGACCGCCAATACCCGGACCGTGGAGCGCACCAGACCCAGCGCCAGCGACGAGTTCTCGTCGACTTGCCCGGCTTTCTCCGGACGCAACATAGTCACCAGCGTCTGGTAAAGCTGACTGTAGCGCACCGGTGTCGACAGGTAATGCTTGGCGCCCTGTTCCAGTAATTTGTAGCTGATGTCTTCATCGCGCGTTGTAGCCAGTACCAGCGTCGGACAATGCAGTTCCCGTTCAATGTGCAGGATTTGCCGGTAGAGGGAATCGTCGTTGCCAAAACCACTGACATCCACCAGTGCCATGTCAGGACGCACCGTATCCGGCTGTTTGAGGTGTTGGTGCAACTCATCGAGCTGGTTCATGATCAGGCATTCCATGCCCCATTGCTCCGCCTGGTGGCGCAGTGCCAGCTGCGACATTTCGCGCGGTTCTACAACGGCCAGCGTGAAACCGCTGAGATCGGTCAGTTTGGGCGGCTGCTGAATGGCCGGAGCCACTTCTGCCTTGATGTTGAACCAGAAGGTAGAACCCTCGTCCTTCTGGCTTTCCAGGCCAATATCACCGCCCATCTGCTCCACCAGCCGCTTGGAAATGACCAGGCCGAGGCCGGTACCGCCAAACTCACGGGCGGTTGATGAATCGGCTTGCGTGAAGGCATGAAACAGGGCTTTCTGCTCGGCTTTGGACAAGCCGATACCGGTGTCGGTGACGCTGATGCGGACCATCAGTTTATTGCCCTGCGCCTGCTCGATCATGGTACGCACCACAATGCTGCCTTTGGGCGTGAACTTGATGGCGTTGTTAACCAGGTTGGTCAACACCTGCTTGAGCCGCAGCGGGTCGGTGATCAGCTGTTCGGGCACATCGGAATAATAGAGGCTGACAACTTCGAGTTGCTTGGCCTGGGATGCCGGCGCCAGCATCACGAGTACATCCTCGATCGTCTCGCGCAGGTTCATGCTGCGGTTGTCGAGCATCAGCTTGCCCGCCTCGATCTTACAGAAATCGAGCACGTCATTGATGATGGTCAGCAACCCCTGTGAGGACGATAGTATGGTGGAGATGTAGTCTTCCTGCTTGCGCGTCAGGTTGGACTTGGCCAGCAGGCGGGCAAAGCCAATAATGCCATTGAGCGGTGTGCGAATTTCGTGGCTCATGTTGGCCAGAAACTCGGTTTTCACCTGGTTGGCCTGTTGCGCTTCGCGCCGGGCCATGTCCAGTTCGATGTTCTGGATTTCGATGGTTTCCAGGGTCTCGCGCAAATCTTCGGTGGCTTGTTCTACACTGTTCTGCATTTCCTCGTAGGCATCACGCAGGGTTTCTGCCATGGAGTTAATGCCCACTTCCAGATCATGCAGCTCGCCATTGGCTTTCAGATCGACCCGGGCATCCAGGTTGCCCTCGCGAATCGCGTCTACAGTGGCAATCATGTTGCGTACCGGGCGGCTGATTTCCCGGCTAAGCCACACGGCGAGGCCGGACACAGCGATCAGGCCCAGAGAAAGGATCATCAGGTTGATCAGCAAGGTCCGGTAGTGGGCAACCTGGGTGTTGGCGTAGTCGAACTCAATTTCCAGCCAGCCGGTCGGTGCCGAGGTGCTCATGCGCAATTGCAAGTCGGCTGGCGGGTACACGGGAATCAGGTAGCGCAATGTCGACTGGGTTCGGTAACGGGTCAGGCGATTGGTGTCCTGAATGGAATAGGGGTAAGCCGGGCCGCGCATGGTCGGGCCGGATTCCAGCCACTCGCTGCCAAAGGGGTCAAACAGGCGCACGGCGCGTGCATCGCGCTCGTTCAGGGCACGGCGTAGCAGGGCATGAACCAGCTCGGTACGGCCTTCCTGCAGTGGCAGCGACAAAGCATCAGCCAGCCGGTTAACCGCTGTTTCAGTCCGGTTATTGAAGGCGTTGGTTTGCTGGTCCATATCGTTTTTCGTAAACCAGGCGGTAAAGGCTATGCCAAAGACCAGTACCGGCGCCAGAGCGATAAAGAGGATACGGTTTTGAATACCCGTGGAAATCATGTGACTGCCTGTCTTTGTAGTAAAGGAACTGTAATCGGCCCATTGCAGGCGGTCAATTGAAACCCCCTGCCAGAGCGCGCCTGACGTGCAATTTACGGTGTCATAATAGCCGCGATATAGCGCTGACGTTGCTGGTTAAAAGCAGGCGCTATTACGCACCAGCGCCCGAACGCAGTATCATAGCCGCACTTTTTTGCTAGGAGGCAGGTAATGCCCTCATATCCGACGATTGAAGATTTTGTCGGCAACACGCCACTGGTTCGTCTGCAGCGCATGGCTGGCAAGACGACCAACACCATCCTGCTCAAACTGGAAGGCAATAACCCGGCGGGTTCGGTTAAGGACCGGCCGGCGATCAGCATGATCCAGCATGCCGAAGAGCGGGGTGACATCAAGCCCGGTGATACGCTGATTGAAGCCACCAGCGGAAACACCGGTATTGCCCTGGCCATGGCGGCTGCGATCAAGGGCTACAAGATGATTCTGATCATGCCGGCAAACCTCAGTGAAGAGCGTCGCGCCAGCATGCGCGCCTATGGGGCCGAGATCATCAGCGTCACCCAGGAGCAGGGCATGGAGTACGCGCGCGATCTGGCGTTGCAGATGCAGTCGGAAGGCAAGGGTCGGGTGCTCGATCAGTTTGCCAACCCGGATAACCCCCGTGCCCATTATGAAAGCACGGGGCCGGAGATCTGGCGCGATACTCAGGGCCAAGTGACCCATTTTGTCTCATCCATGGGCACAACCGGCACCATTATGGGCGTTTCCCGTTATCTCAAGGAGCAGAGCCCGGCTGTTCAAATCGTGGGGCTGCAACCCGATGAAGGGTCCCAGATTCCCGGTATTCGTCGTTGGCCAGAGGCCTACCTGCCCAAGATATATGAGGCCAGCCGGGTAGACCAGGTGTTGGATATTAATCAGCACGAGGCAGAAGTGGCCATGCGTCGCCTGGCGGCCGAAGAAGGCATTTTTGCCGGTGTGTCGTCCGGTGGCTCAGTAGCCGGTGCCCTGCGCCTCAGTGCACAGCTTGAGAATGCCGTCATCGTAGCCATTATCTGTGACCGGGGTGACCGGTATCTTTCGACCGGCGTTTTTTCTGGCAAAGATTGAACTGGCCCGAAACTGGCTACGGCGAAGGGGCGCCGGCAAAAGGTCCTTGCGCCAGAAGAGTTCAATGGCTAAGGTGCGCCCGGTTTCGGGGAGGTCCTCCGCGACAGGACGTCTGTGCATAGCCTGGCTATGTGACGATTTGAACAACACATGAGTAGCTGATGGTTAAGGTACGCGAAGATCAACCCGTGTTCAGTGACGGAACGGTGGACCTGGAGTCCTGGCTGGTCCGTGTCGAACAGCAAAACCCCTTGCTTGACCGGGAAGAACTGCTGCGGGCCTGTCGCATCGCCAGAGTGGCCGAAGAAGAAGCCGAAACCCCTAAGAACCATTGGGGAGAAGGCGAGTCGGCCTATCGTACGGGCCTGGAAATGGCCGAGATCCTGTCAGAACTGAATTTGGATCAGGATGCCATCATCGCCGCCATCCTGTATCGCACGGTGCGTGAAGAGGAGCTGCCGTTGGATACCGTGCGTGACCAATTTGGTCCGCAGGTAGCCATGTTGATCGAAGGCGTCTTGCGCATGGCTGCCATCCACACCAAGCATAAGTCGACGCGCCGTGCCGTGCTTGGACAGCATGAAACTCAGGGCGAAGCGGTGCGCAAGATGCTGGTCGCGATGATTGACGACGTTCGCGTTGCCCTGATCAAGCTCGCCGAGCGGACCTGTGCCATCCGGGCAGTGAAAAACGCGCCCGCCCAGCGTCGCTACAAGGTGGCGCGTGAAGTCTTCGATATTTATGCACCACTGGCGCATCGCCTGGGGGTCGGTCACCTGAAATGGGAGCTCGAAGACCTGTCTTTCCGGTACATCGAACCCCTGGATTACAAGAAAATCGCCAAGTTGCTCGATGAAAAGCGTCTGGACCGGCAGCGTTACATCGAGAATGTGCAGAACATTCTTCAGGAAGAGGTCGGAAAGGCTGCGATCAAGGCCGAAATTCAGGGCCGGGCCAAACATATCTATTCGATCTGGCGCAAAATGAAGCGCAAGAACATCAGCTTCAGCCAGGTGTACGACATCCGGGCGTTTCGCGTGCTGGTGCCGGATGTGCGCGATTGCTACACGGTACTGGGCATTGTGCACTCGCTGTGGCGCCACATACCCCGCGAATTTGATGATTACATCGCCTCGCCCAAGTCCAACGGTTATCGCTCTCTGCACACTGCCGTCATTGGGCCGGAAGGCAAGGTGGTGGAAGTTCAGATTCGTACCCATGAGATGCACGACGATGCCGAACTGGGTATCTGCGCGCACTGGGTCTACAAGGGCACCGATGCCAAGGGCAAGGCGCATTCGCGCGGCTACGAAGAGAAGGTCAACTGGTTGCGCCAGGTTCTGGAATGGCACGACGAGCTCGGCGATATCCAGGAGATGGTGGAAGAGTGGGGCGCCGATGTCGCCACCGACCGCATCTATGTACTGACCCCCGAGGGCCATGTTATAGACCTGGTTAAGGGCGCCACACCCATCGATTTCGCCTACAAGATCCACACTGACGTCGGCAACCGTTGCCGGGGTGCCAAGGTGAATGGTCGCATTGTACCGCTGACGCATCGACTCAAGATCGGCGATCAGGTGTCGGTATTGACGGGCCGCGACCCGGCGCCGAGCCGCGACTGGCTGAACCCGGACCTCGGCTATGTGCACAGTTCGCGTGCCCGGGCGAAGATCCGGCACTGGTTTAAGTCGCTGGATCGCACTGAAAACCTGCGCGAAGGCAAGGCGATGCTGATGCGCGAATTGCAGCGCTTCAACCTGCCCAAGCTGGATATGGACGAGTTGGCCAGAAGAGTCAACTTTCAGATGGCCGATGACATGTACGCAGCGCTTGGCGCCGGTGATTTGCGCCTGATGCAGGTGGTTCATTCGGCCGAAGCCATGGTTAACCCGCAGCGTCCGGATGAAATCCAGCTGTCGACAGCCAGTGAGCTGAAACCCAGTGGCGACCTGGTCATTCACGGCGTCGGCAACATGATGACGCAAATTGCGAACTGCTGTAAGCCGGTACCCGGCGACCCGGTGGTGGGTTTCATCACCCTGGGCCGGGGCGTCTCGATCCACCGGCAGGATTGCGTGAATCTGCTGCAAATGAAAGACCGGGAACCCGAGCGCATTATTGAAGTGAGCTGGGGTGGGGAGACTCGTCGAACCTATCCGGTCGAGCTGAATATTTTGGCCTATGACCGAACCGGTCTGTTGCGCGACATCATGATGATCATGGCCAACAGCAATATTAACGTGACGTCGGTTAATACCCTGTCAAACAAGGATGAAAGCCAGGCTGACATGAGGCTGACAGTGGAAATTGAAGACATCGATTCATTGGGCAAGGTGATGGCCCAGCTGTCGAAAATCGCCAACGTAGCGGATGTACGGCGGGTAATGCCGCGTGTTAAGCATTAGTGGCCAGCGGGAACTCACGGGAGCTCAAGTTTCGGAGTTCGGGGGCGCCTGAATGGCATTGGTTCGCACCGGATACCGGGTATGCCTCTGTGGGGTCGGCGTAAATCCATCCATGGCGGTACGTCTGGTCCGGCACACCGGTCTCGGGCCTAGGCCGCAGGATATGAATCCCATCCCTGGGATTCACCCTTTGGGCTCGCTTCGCTCATGCTATAACGCTCCTGGCGTTATAGTCCATGCTGCGGACTACCCCACAGAGGCATACCCGACACCCGGTGCTAGTCTCCTGAGCGAACTCCGAAACTTGAGTTTTTGACTCCCAGCACCAGCAATATGCACTGGCGAAAATAGAAGGCAATTAAGCTTGACTCAACGATACGATTATCACGATCTTAAAACGCTGATGCAGCGATTACGCACGCCGGGGACGGGGTGCCCGTGGGATCTGGAGCAGACCTACGAGTCGATTGTGCCCCATACGCTGGAAGAGGTGTATGAGGTTATCGACACCATTGAACGCGGCGATTATCAGCACCTGCGCGAGGAGCTGGGTGACCTGGTGTTTCAGGTTGTTTTTTATGCCCAGATCGCTTCCGAAGAACAGCGCTTTGATCTCGATGACGTGATTCACGATCTGGTTGCCAAACTGATCAGTCGCCATCCCCATGTCTTTCCTGCCGGCACGCTTGAAAGCCAGATTGACCCCAACCAACAAACCGATGCCGGTACAGTCAATGGTCAGTGGGATCAGATAAAAGACGTTGAGAAACAAAGCAGCGGCCGTGTTGTATCACTGCTGGACGATGTGCCCCGTTCATTGCCTGGCTTGCTGCGAGCCCGCAAGTTGCAGAAGCGAGCTGCTCGGGTTGGGTTCGACTGGCCTGATGTTAGTGGCGTGTTTGATAAGGTTGATGAAGAACTGGCTGAGTTGCGTGAAGCGGCTGCTTCGGGTGATGCGGACCACACTGAAGAAGAGCTCGGCGATCTGTTGTTTGTGATCGCCAATTTGTCCCGCCATCTGGATGTTGACCCGGAACAGGCGTTGCGCAAAGCCGCCCGTAAATTCGAAGCCCGGTTCAGTCAGGTGGAAGAGCAGGTTCAGGCTACTGGAGGCGACTGGTCTGCGCACAGTCTCGATAGCCTCGATGATTTCTGGAATCAGGCTAAGGCAAAAGAACCCCGCTGACGGGGTTCTTTTATAGCGTTTTTTAGGCCGTTTCCAGGGCTTTGGCGCCGGCTTTCAGCAGCGGCTTCAGGTATTTTCCGGTTGCTGATGCCTTGTTATTGGCGACTTCTTTTGGCGTGCCTTCGGCAATGATGTAACCACCCCGACCTCCGCCTTCCGGCCCCAGGTCGATGATCCAGTCGGCTGTTTTGATGACATCCAGGTTGTGTTCGATCACCACGACGGTGTTGCCATGGTCACGCAGCCGGTGAAGTACCGCCAGCAGTTGCTTGATGTCGTGAAAGTGCAGGCCGGTGGTCGGTTCATCCAGAATGTACAGTGTATTGCCGGTGTCGCGTTTCGACAGTTCCCGCGCCAGCTTAACCCGCTGGGCTTCACCGCCCGAGAGGGTAGTCGCGCTTTGCCCCAGTTTGACGTAGGTCAGGCCGACATCAATCAGCGTTTGCAGCTTGCGTGACAGGGCAGGAATGGCGTCGAAGAAAGCCCGACCCTCTTCGATGGTCATCTCCAGCACTTCGTGAATGTTCTTGCCCTTGTAGCGGACATCGAGCGTTTCCCGGTTATAGCGCTTGCCGGTACAGACATCGCAAGGCACGTAGATGTCGGCCAGGAAGTGCATCTCCACCTTGATCAGCCCATCGCCCTGGCAGGCTTCGCAGCGACCACCCTTGACGTTAAAGCTGAACCGGCCCGGCTGATAGCCGCGTGAGCGTGCTTCCTGGGTACCAGCAAACAACTCGCGGATGGCGGTAAAAATGCCGGTGTAAGTCGCGGGGTTTGAACGTGGGGTGCGGCCAATAGGGCTCTGGTCGATGTCGACCGCCTTGTCAAAATGTTCCAGGCCGCTGATGCTGTCGTGCGCTGCCGGTGTCAGAGTCGTGGCTTTGTTCAATACGGTAGCGGCGAGTGGGTGCAAAGTCTGGTTGATCAGTGTTGATTTGCCGGAACCGGAAACCCCGGTGACGCAGGTAAAGAGCCCCACTGGCAGGTTCAGGGTCACGTCATTGAGGTTGTTTCCGCGCGCGCCACTGATGGTCAATAGCTTCTTCGGATCCATCGGAGTCAGCTTTTTCGGCACCTCAATGCGCTGTTTGCCACTGAGGTACTGGCCGGTCAGGGATTCCGGGTTGGACATGATGTCGGCTGGTGTGCCCGAGGCGACGATGTGCCCGCCGTGAATGCCGGCGCCGGGGCCGATGTCGAGTACAAAATCGGCGGCGCGAATGGCGTCTTCATCGTGCTCGACCACCAGCACGGTGTTGCCCATATCGCGCAGGTTGGTCAGGGTTTCCAGCAGGCGATCGTTGTCGCGCTGGTGCAGGCCGATGGAGGGTTCATCCAGAATGTACATCACGCCAACCAGGCCGGCGCCGATCTGGCTGGCCAGGCGAATACGCTGGGTTTCACCGCCAGAGAGCGTATCGGCACTGCGGTCGAGGGTCAGATAATCGAGCCCGACATTGACCAGAAAGGTCATGCGCTGAACAATCTCGCGCAGAATTTTATCGGCGATCTGGGCGCGTGATCCGGTCAGTGTCAGTTCTTTGAAGTAGGTGAGGGAGTCACCAATGGCCATGTGGGTCACTTCGGGCAGGTTAATGCCCTTGACGAACACGTGGCGCGCACTTTGTTTCAGACGGCTGCCATGACAGCCCGGGCAGTCTTGCTCGGTGAGGAATTTGGACAGTTCCTCACGCACCATCTGACTGTCGGTTTCCCGGTAGCGGCGCTCCATGTTGGGCATCACGCCTTCAAAGGCGTGGTTGCGCGAGTAAGTGGCGCCGCGACTGTTAACGTATGAAAATTCGATCTCGGTTTTGCCGGTGCCGTCCAGCACATAGCGCTGGAAGCGTTTGGGCAGGTCTTTGAATGGCTGGTCGATATCGACGCCGTAATGCTCGCCCAGTGACTGCAATTGACTGAAATAGTAGACCGAGCGCCGGTCCCAACCCGGAATTGCCCCTTCGGCCAGCGACAGGGCGGCATCGCGCACCACCTTGCCACCGTCGAAATACTGCTTCATGCCCAGACCATCGCACTGCTCACAGGCACCGGCCGGGTTGTTGAACGAGAACATGCGCGGTTCAAGTTCGGTGATCGAGTAGCCGCAGACCGGGCAGGCAAACCGGTTGGAAAACAACATGTCCGGCCCGTCGCCATCCATGTAGACCATTTTCACGATGCCACCGGAGAGGGTCAGGCAGGTCTCGAAGGACTCGGCCAGGCGTAGTTTCAGGTCGTCCCGCACTTTAAAGCGGTCGACCACGGCTTCGATGCTGTGTTTGCGCTTTTTATCGAGCTCTGGCACTTCATCGAGATCCATGACGGTGCCATCGACCCGAACCCGTACAAACCCCTGAGACCGCAACTCGTTGAATACGTGCAGGTGTTCGCCCTTGCGATCATCGATGATCGGGGCCAGCATCATTAGCTTGCTGCCTTCGGGTAACGCCAGCACCTGGTCGACCATCTGGCTGATGGTCTGGGCTTCCAGAGCTTCATCGTGGTCTGGGCAGCGCGGTTCGCCGACCCGCGCATACAGCAGGCGCAGGTAGTCGTAAATTTCGGTGGTGGTGCCCACGGTTGAGCGCGGGTTGTGGCTGGTGGTCTTCTGCTCAATGGAAATAGCCGGAGACAAGCCTTCGATGTGATCGACATCGGGCTTTTCCATCATTGACAGGAATTGGCGGGCATAGGTCGACAACGATTCGACGTAGCGGCGCTGGCCTTCGGCATAAAGAGTATCGAAAGCCAGGGACGATTTGCCCGACCCGGACAGGCCGGTAATAACGACGAGTTTATCGCGTGGGATGTCCACATCGATGTTTTTCAGGTTATGGGTGCGAGCCCCCTGGACGGAAATCTTGTCCATGCCTTCCTCTTTTTCCGGCTGATGCAATGATGGTTGCGGCTGCAAGCCTGAGCAGATACGCAAGCGATCCAGTTTACTGTATAAACGTACAGAACCCAAGTTCGATGGAGGCTGTTTTGGATACTGTGGCTATAACTCGCGCTGGGCATCGGGTACAGACCTGATGGGACGCTGCAAGTACCTCCCTGTAAGCTCGGCGAGCCCCATCTATGGGGCTCGACGCCCATCAGTTCTGCACCCGATACCCAGCGCTGGTCAACCGTGGTTACCTAGCCTGAGTACTTAAGACCCCCTGAAAAATGCTGTATGTGGCAAGCATAACGGGAACCAATTCTGGTACCATGCGCGACTTTGGATCGACACTCGTTAACAGACTTAATTGAATAGCCTGGGCACTGAACCTGGGACATTACGGACATTGCCACTTTATGGCTTTTAACAGTTTGGAAAAAAAGGCGCTGACCGGCCTGGCGCTGCTGTATGCCTCGCGCATGCTCGGGTTGTTTATGGTGCTACCTATACTGACCCTGTATGGCCAGTCCCTGACGGGTGCCACGACGGTGCTTTTGGGTATTGCTCTGGGGATCTACGGCATTACCCAGGCGGTGTTGCAGATTCCGCTGGGGATGTTGTCGGATCGGTTCGGTCGTAAGCCGGTGATTGCCGCCGGGTTACTGATTTTTATCATCGGGTCGGTAATCGCTGCACTGTCGGAGCATGTGTTGGGTGTGGTTATCGGCCGTGCTCTGCAGGGGGCTGGGGCCATCGCCAGCGTTATTCTGGCGTTGCTGGCTGACTATACCCGCCCGGAAGAGCGTACCAAGGCGATGGCCATCGTGGGCGCCATTATTGGTGGCTCCTTTGTGTTGGCGGTGATTATCGGCCCGGTCATCGCCAGTGCCTTTGGCTTGTCCGGTGTGTTCTGGGCAACGTCGCTGATGGCGTTGGCGGGCCTGGTGATTGTGTACTGGCTGCCGACCCCGCCGCCGGCGAAAGTGCATGAAGAACGCCGCTGGCAGGGCAGTCAGTTGGGGCGGGTAGTCCGTGACCGGCAATTGGTGCCATTGAATATCGGTGTGTTTGTACTGCACCTGACCATGACTATGATGTTTGTCGGGTTGCCGGTCGTGCTGGTGCAACAGGGTATCCTGGGCGATCAGCTTGGCTGGGTCTATGCACCGGTGATGGTATTGTCTTTTCTGGGGATGGTGCCAATGATCGCCCTGGCCGAGCGCCGCAAGGCACACCGGGCGTTTCTGATCCTTGCCGGAGCCTTTATCACCCTGGCGATGGCGGGTCTGGGGCTGAGTTCAGTGGCCTGGCTGAGTATCGGACTGGTCTGGTTGTTTTTCGTGGGTTTTAACTTTGTAGAGGCCAGTCTGCCGTCGCTGATTAGCCGTCGCGCACCCGAGTATGCGCGGGGCACCGCCATGGGCGTGTTTTCAACGGGCCAGTTTCTGGGCGCAGCGCTCGGCGGGCTCTGTGGAGGCTGGGCCTATCAGCAGTGGGGAATGGTTGGTATTGGCATGATCGGCATCGCAGCGATGCTGGTGTGGATGGTGTTACTATGGGCGCTTGACCGGAGTGTGGCTGGTCCATCGGCCGGTGCGGCCAGCCGCCAAGCCAGTGGCGAGAACCCGGATTTGTCGCTGCACTGATCAGTAGGCTCCTGGTATACAGCCCTTGATTTATCGCTGGAGCGGTTCAAAGATAACAACGACTGATGCAGGGAACATTGGCAGGTTTTGAGAAAGGCTTCCTGCCTTTGTCAAAACACGGAAAGCAAAAAGAGTGATTTTCGCTTTCCTCCCGAAATCAATGACGTGGCTGTCATGGATTTCGCCGGAACATCCTTGTTCCGGGTGCAGGTGCACGGGTGTCCGCCCTGAAACGACTTTTTACAGAATAGGATGCAACTTTATGGCACGCGGAACAGTTAACAAAGTCATTATCCTGGGGCGCCTTGGGCAGGACCCGGACGTGCGGGCGACTGCCTCGGGCACTCAGGTTGTCAACCTGAATGTGGCCACGAATGAACTGGGCCCGCGCGACGAGCAGGGAAACCGGTCCGATAGCACCGAATGGCACCGTATTGTGATTTTTGGGCGAATGGCTGAAAACGCGGCGACCTATCTGCGCAAGGGCTCACAGGTCTACATTGAAGGCCGGCTGCAAACCCGTAAATGGCAGGATCAAAACGGTGTGGAGAAATACAGCACCGAGATCGTCGCCAACGAAATGCAGTTTATAGGCGGGCGCGGTGACAATCCGGGTGCCTCGCAGGGCGGCGGTTTCGCAAGCCAGGGTGGCCAGAACACCGGTTATCAGGGCAATGCGCCACAGAACGCCGGGGGCTTTGGCGGCGGCCAGCCGCAGGGCGGTTTTGGCGGCAAGCCATCTCCGGCACCGAGCCAGCCTGCTCCGCAGACCGGGCATCAGCCAGCCAATAATTTCGACGATTTCGACGATGACATCCCGTTTTAAGGCTGTTGCCGGGTGAAATTACTGGTTACTGATGCTGAAGGGCAGTTGGGGCGGGCGCTGGGCCGGTTGGTGTCGGCCAGGAGTATCGAGGCTGTTCTGATTCCCGATGCAGAGCTGAATTTGAATGACCGGGAAGCCTTGACGGCGCTGCTAAGGCAGCACCGGCCAGACTATGTCATCAATGCCTATGTTCATAATGATCTGGAACCTGAGGTCTGTGTGGATTCGTGCTGGCCGCACCAGATTGATACCGGGGTAGCCGTATTGGCTGCTGCCTGCCAGGACGCCGGTATTGCGCTGCTTCAAGTATCGAGCGAACAGGTGTTTGACGGTAACAAAACCACCGCCTACTCCGAACAGGATGTGGTGCAGCCGGTTACCGCTGCCGGCCGCGCCTTTTCACAGGCGGAGCTGGCCGTGCGCGAGCAGTGCGAGCACCATCTGATTCTGCGATCTTCCTGGGTGTTTGGCGCCGACCGGCCCAATTTTCTGACCCACATCATACGGCAAGCCCAGGAGCAGGATGTGATTCGCGTCCTGGACACCCAGCGCGGGTGTCCGACGGCGGCGGCTGACCTGGCGCGGGTGGTTATCGCCATGCTGGAGCAGGTTGACTGCGACGTGGATCCCCCCCTGTGGGGGACCTACCATTATGCCGGGAGCGATGTGACCCACTGGCATATTTTTGCCGAAGCCATCGTCAAGGCGACCAAGTCCTGTATTGATGTCGAGGTAGAGTCGGTCGAGGCCACCTACCCGCCCGGTCAGGATGAGCGCCAGCGCCCGCAGAACCTTGAGCTGAGTACACGCAAGATACTCGCTACCTTCGGTATCAAGCAATTGCCCTGGCGTCGTGGTGTTCAGGATGCACTGAAGTTCTGTTTCGAGCCACCGCCCGAGTCGTCTGGCGCCGGGGGCGATTCGTGAGGTGGTTGCGGCGCCTTGCCGTGGGAGTGGTTACCGTTGTACTGGTTCTGATTCTGATGGCTTGGTGGATTACGGTTCCCGGTGACAGCGCGCCCCGTACTATCATTCCTTTTTCCGATTTGAGCAAATACCGGCAGTGGCTGGATGACTACCATCCCGCGCGCCTGGAGCCGGGTCAGGCGATAGCACTTACGGTGCAGCAGGATGACGTCCAGAAGCTGGCCATTTTGCTGGCCTCGACTCAGCCCGCCTTAACCCATACTCAGTTCCGGGCAAGCATTACGCCAGACATCCTGACCCTGGAAGCCTGGTACCCAACCCGATGGCTGGACCGCTTTTTACCGCTGCGACTGACCTGGTCGCCTGGCAGGCCTTTCGAATTGCACCGTTTATGGATCAGCGGGGTCGTCGTTCCGAAGTGGGTCGTGCGCCGGATCAACGCACGCCTGGCTGACCTGCCTGCAGTGCGCGATGCCGAACAGCTGTGGCAAACCCTAAGCCCGGTCGTGGATATGGGCGATGGTAGCCTGACGTTTTCAACCGAATGGACCGATCCGGAGCTTACTGGCTGGCTCAATGATTTCGCGCCATTCTGGTCGGGAGCGGGGCAGCGCGAGCGCCTGGTCGAGGAAGTCGAGTGGGTGCGCGATTTCTTTGTCGCCGATGGCCGTCAGCGGATTCCGCTGCGGGACGTACTGATCGCCCTGGCCCAGCGCCCCAACCTCGACTTTAATCAGGATGGCAGTGCCGTTTTTGGTGCCCTGTCTTATGCAACGCTCGGCTCGGTATCGGGCATGAGACCGGGTGTGGATCTGCCCCGGCTCTCTGGCCAGCGACTGACCTTACACGGTCGCTATGATCTGGCGCGGCACTACACCCTGGCCATGTGGCTGGGCACTCAGATGAACCCCGATGCAGCGCTGGAACTGGCCACCTACAAGGAATGGTCGGATGCGGAAACACGCAGCTCCGGTTTCAGTGCCGAAGACATGGTTGCCAACGTGGCCGGGCTGGAGATGCTGGGATATTTACGCCGCATTGATGCGCAAGATCGTAAAGATTTTCGGCCCGCGACCGATGACCGTTTAATGCCGGCGCGAGAATTCTGGGAGCCCTGGCTGTCTAATGGCGCGGCACTGAACGAGCGACAATTGCGCGAGCTGATTGAGTCAACGCGTGAACAATTGCCGTTCAATGAACCGTGATTGGTGCAAACTGAGCTGGTGCGGGGTGTCTGCAAGCCCCGGCTGCTGCTCTTATGGAAGGAAGTCTGGCCATGGCCAGTGTTGATTATCCGTCATTGAGGCTGCCGGTTGGCCTTGGCATGAAACTGGAAATCGCCGGTGACGAGAAGCGGTACAATTGTCAGCTGATAGGCCACATTCAGGGCCGGTCGGTGCTGGTTACCACGCCACTGGTGGGTGATGGCCGACCATTGCTGGTGCGCAAGGAACAGCCCGTTATTCTGCGCTTCTTTGCCAACAAAAACGCCTGTGCGTTCCGTACTCAGGTACAGCATCTGTGTTCCATACCAACGGCCTATCTGCACCTGGCCTGGCCAAACCGGGTTGAGGCGGGTGAGATTCGCAAGGCGGAAAGGGTGTTGGCCAATGTGCAGGTGTCTATCGTTAACCAGAGCCAGCCGGGGCAGGAGCGGGCGTTCGGTGCCATCGTAGACCTGTCGACAACAGGTGCCCGCCTGGAAACCCTGCAACCGTGCGGTGAAACCGGCGACACCCTATTGCTGACTGGCAAGGTGACGGTGGGGCATGTTACCCGGGTCATCACCATTGAAAGCCGGATTCGGGCCGAACTCGACAAGTTCGAACTGAGCAACAGCATGGCTGCTTATGGCATCGAATTTAACTTTGTGTCTGACATGGATTTTCTGGCGTTGCAGGCCTTTGTGAATGCCCAGATCGCCCGGGGAGCGGAGCGCTAGCCGCACCACACCGACGGACTCCCGGATTCAGGTATCGCGCTGCACAGCGATGTCGGTCAGGCTCATCAGGGCGGTTTTATAGGCTGAGTCACTGAAACCAGCCAGTTGTTCCCGTGCCAGTGCCGCATGAGCCAGCGCCTTGTCGCGCACATAATCGATGGAGCCGCAGCGATGTACGATGTCGATGATGGCGTCCAGGTCATCCAGTCCGCCCTTGCGAATGGCCTGGCGGATCAATTGGGCTTCGTCCGCGCCGGCATTCTGCATGGCATGGATCAGCGGTAGAGTGGGCTTGCCTTCGGCCAGGTCGTCGCCGACGTTCTTGCCCAGTGTTTCCGTATTGCCGTCGTAATCGAGCACATCGTCGATCAGCTGAAACGCCAACCCCAGATTCAAGCCATAGGCAGCCAGTTTGTCGGTGTTGTCTTCCGATTGCTGATTGATCAGCGCCGCGGTTTCACTTGATGCCTGGAACAGAATCGCAGTCTTACCCTTGATCACATCCATATATTGGGCTTCGGTGGCGTCCGGATTGCGCACATTCATCAGTTGCATGACTTCGCCTTCGGCGATGGTGCGGGTGGCCACCGCGAGGCGGTTCATCACCGGCATGGCACCGATATCGACCAGCAATTCAAACGCCCGGGCATAGAGAAAGTCGCCCACCAGTACGCTGGGAGCGTTGCCCCAGCGCGCATTGGCGGTGGGTCGGCCACGGCGCAGATCGGATGTGTCGACGACATCATCGTGCAACAGGGTGGCGGTGTGCAGGAATTCAATGACGGTTGCCAGCTGATAATGGCGGGTATCAATGCCACCGCTTGCGCCAGCAGCGAGCAGGGTGAGCAGGGGGCGCAGACGTTTGCCACCGCTGCTGATGATGTAGTCGGCGATCTTTTCAACCAGCGGTACGCGGGATTCGAGCTGAGACAATATGGTCTGGTTGACCGCCTCGAACTCCTGACTGACGGTGGCAAATACAGCTTTTTGATCCATGCGGGGGGTCTTTGTGATAAACGCCAGCGGGCGATGCTAGGTAGCCCCTGCGGCCGTGTCAAGAAGCGCTGGCCTGCCGTCGTTGCACAGCGTAGAATGGGGGTTGCTTCCATGCCGCGAAATCCGTATTATTGCGCGCCCTGATCGACCTGCTTCATTCCCTGTTATAGGGTGCTCCCAGCGTAGGCGTTGCCTTTAGACACAGGTTAAGAAATGAACCGCTGCAGGTCGGATTGGTTTTAATCATTGGAGAGATACATGTACGCTGTAATCGTAAGTGGTGGCAAGCAGTACCGCGTCAGCGAAGGCGAGACGTTGAAGCTGGAAAAAATTGAAGCCGAGACCGGTGCTAACATTGATTTTGATAAAATCCTGTTGGTGGTTAACGGTGAGAAAGTGAACATTGGCGCGCCGGTTGTTAAGGGTGCCAAGGTAACTGCCGAGGTGGTTGCTCATGGTCGTCACAAGAAAGTGAAGATCCTGAAGTTCAAGCGTCGTAAGCACCACATGAAGCAAATGGGCCACCGTCAGTGGTTCACTGAAGTTAAAATCACTGGTATTTCAGCATAACGGAGAGAAACCATGGCTCACAAGAAAGCAGGTGGTAGTACTCGTAACGGTCGCGATTCCCAGAGCAAACGCCTTGGCGTTAAAGCCTTCGGTGGTCAGACTGTCACAGCCGGTTCCATCATCATCCGTCAGCGCGGTACCCGTTTTCACGCTGGCAACAATGTTGGCATTGGTAAAGACCACACCCTGTTTGCCAAGGCAGACGGCAAGGTCGAATTTGTTACCAAGGGCGAGCATAGCCGCAAGTTTGTGAACATCGTTGCCTGATTGGCACGTTGACACACTCTGAAAAGCCCTGCCTTGCAGGGCTTTTTTTATGGCTGTTCGAAGGTTGGTGCCGGGAGTTCGTATCGGCTGCCGGGTGGGCCTGTCTAGGGTCGGCGTGAACCCCTCCCTGGGGCCTAGACCGCAGCATCCATGGTGCGGACTCCCCCAGACAGACCTACCCGGCAGCCGACACTTGGTTTGGCGGTTGCCTTAACCCATTATTGATTGAGAAATCCTTGTTCCAATGCCAGGAACCTGAGGATTTTGTACAAATGCTATAGTGACGCTTTGTGGCAATAGCCGCCGAGCAAACAACCCAAATTTCGAGGCCGGTTCAAGTGAGCCGGTCTTTATTCCCCAGAGGCTGATCAGATGAAGTTCGTAGACGAAGCCACAATTACCGTGGAAGCCGGCAAAGGCGGCAATGGCTGTGTCAGCTTCCGGCGGGAAAAGTACATTGAGAAAGGCGGCCCGGACGGCGGCGATGGTGGTCATGGCGGCAGTGTCTATGTTCGTGCCGACGAAAACGTGAACACCCTGATTGATTACCGCTTTGTGCGTCGCTATAACGCCGAGAATGGCGAAGGTGGCAAGGGCCGGGATATGACCGGTCACAAAGGCGCCGATATCACCTTGGTAGTGCCCGTGGGTACCACACTCATTGATGCCGATAGCGAGGAAGTGCTGGCCGATTTGCGCGAGGCGGGTGATGCCGTCAAGGTGGCACAGGGCGGCCATCGCGGTGTGGGTAATACTCGCTTTAAGTCCAGTACAAACCGGGCACCGCGGCAGTTTACCAAAGGCTCCCCCGGCGAAAGCCGGAATTTGCGGCTGGAACTGAAGGTATTGGCCGATGTTGGGCTCCTGGGTCTGCCCAATGCCGGTAAATCGACGCTGATTCGTGCGGTCAGCGCGGCCAAGCCCAAAGTGGCTGACTACCCCTTTACCACCATGGTGCCCAACCTGGGCGTGGTGCGGGTGGATGCGCTGCGGTCCTTTGTGATGGCGGACATTCCCGGGCTGATTGCGGGCGCTTCTGACGGTGCTGGTCTGGGTATCCGGTTTCTGAAGCACCTGGTGCGTACCCGGGTGCTGTTGCACCTGGTCGATATGTACCCCTTTGATGAGTCTACCCCGGCCGAAAATGCCGTCGCCATTGTTAACGAGTTAGAGCAGTTCAGCCCGACACTGGCGCAACGGGAGCGCTGGCTGGTGTTGAACAAGATCGATATGGTGCCCGAGGATGAACGCCAGGCACTGGTCGATTCGGTGGTCTCGGCGCTTGACTGGGAAGGCCCGGTCTATGTGATTTCGGCCATTTCAGCCGAAGGCACCCAGCCGCTGGTGCGCGATTTGATGAACTGGCTTGAAGAGCACCGCGCCGCGCTGGCGGCTGACCCTGATTTGCTGGAAGCAGATACCGAACACCGCGACCAGGTAGAGCGGGAAGCGCGTGAACGCATTCAAACCCTGTCTGAACGCCGACGCAGCAAGCGCAAGGCAGAGCAGGCGGATGACGATGACTTTGACGATGACGACGATGATTATGATGTCGAGGTTGTTTACACCCCCTGATCAGGATAGACGCCTGGGCGTAACCGGATCTGGGTCGGGTGTTTGGCAGATTGCAGAAGGAATCAGGTGTGTCTGAAAGCGTGGTTAGGCATTCGGCCGTAACGGCAGGGCAGCGTTGGGTGGTTAAGATCGGGTCGGCCTTGCTAACCAATGATGGCCGTGGCCTCGATGTGGTGCGCATTCGCCAGTGGGTCGACCAGATGGCAACGTTGCGGGCCAGTGGTGTCGAACTGATACTGGTGTCGTCGGGTGCCGTGGCGGCAGGCATGCATCGGCTGGGCTGGAGCCAGCGACCGGAATCGATGGAGCTGCTGCAAGCCGCCGCCGCGGTGGGGCAGACCAAGCTGGTGCAAACCTATGAAGACCTGTTTCAGCAACACCAGTTGCACACTGCTCAGATTCTGCTGACCCACGAAGACCTCTCTGACCGGCGGCGTTACCTGAACGCGCGCAGTACGCTGCGTGCTTTGCTGCCGCTGCCGGTGATCCCCATCGTCAATGAAAACGACACCGTGGTCACCGATGAAATCCGGTTTGGCGACAACGATACCCTGGGCGCGCTGGTGGCCAATCTGGTTGAGGCCGACGCTCTGATATTGTTGACCGATCAGAACGGCCTCTACACCGCCGACCCCCGGACCAACCCGGATGCCCGACTGCTCAGCCAGGCATCGGCCAGCGACCCGGCCCTGCGGCAAATGGCTACTGGCGGCGGCGCCCTGGGTCGTGGTGGCATGGTCACTAAGGTGCGGGCGGCGAGCCTGGCATCACGCAGTGGAGCGGTAACGGTGATTGCCGGTGGTCGGATCGAGAATGTGCTGTTGCGTTTGCGCCAGGGCGAGGCACTCGGCACCCAGTTGACGCCCGATCTTGAGCCTCTGGCGGCGCGCAAGCAGTGGCTCGCTGGTCAGTTGCAAACTCGGGGTGAACTGGTGCTGGATGCCGGTGCGGTGCGGGCCTTGACCGAGCAGGGCAAGAGCCTGCTGGCCGTGGGCGTGACCGACGCCAAAGGGATGTTTCGCCGGGGTGAATGTGTTTCACTGGTGACCGAACAGGGCGTTGTCATAGGCCGTGGCCTGGTGAATTACGACCGGGACGATGCGATTCGCCTGTGTCGTAAACCTTCGGCGAGCTTTGAGTCAGTGTTGGGCTTTGTGAATGAGCCGGAAATGGTGCATCGCGATAATCTGGTTCTGTTGTAACCATTGTCCCTGCTGAGATGGCGCCCTGTAGGGCTGATCATTACATGGCGGCCGGGCAAGTGTTCATGGGGCAGGGAGATGATTTTTGGTAGATGAACAAGACAGAGCGGAGCTGAACCGCTGTGGCTGGTGCGGGCAAGATTCCCTGTATCAGGCGTATCATGACGAAGTGTGGGGGCGGCCGGTAGCGGATGGCCAGTCACTGTTCGCGAAGCTGTGTCTGGACGGACAGCAGGCCGGACTAAGCTGGATCACCATTTTGCGCAAGCAAGCTGGTTATGAGGCCGCTTTTGCCGATTTTGACCCTGATGCGCTGGTGCATTTTACCGACGCTGACGTTGAGCGGTTGATGGGTGATGCGGGCATCGTGCGCAACCGGCTTAAAATTCAGTCGGTGATACGCAATGCCCGCGCCTACGTCGCCATGCGCGAAGCAGGCGAAGACTTTGCTGGCTTTTTGTGGGGCTTTACCGGCAACCGACCGATCGTCAATGCCTGGCGGGAATTGGCCGAGGTGCCCACCGAAACGGACGAGAGCCGTGCCATGTCCAAGGCTCTCAAGCAGCGCGGGTTCAATTTTGTCGGGCCAACCATTTGTTACGCCTTTATGCAGGCAACCGGCCTGGTGATGGATCATCTGACCGGATGTCATTGTTATCAGGCATGCCGGGAGGAAGCGGAATCCTTCCAATTGCGCCAATAAGGTGACTTTCGACGGCTGTAACCGGGGCCAGAGCCCCTTACACTGAGGCACGTTCTGGTCAGGCTGATCCGAATGCCAAACCGTGCCTGTTATGGGCTTTGAATCTGTTATAAGTGGTGTTTCATGTCTCACAAGCCGCCTTTTTTACCCCCGGCGCTCGGTCTGCTGGTCATGCTGGCCATTTTTTCACTGCATTTTATCAAGCCACTGACACTGCTGTTCCCGAACCCGTGGAATTTTATCGGCCTGATCCCCATTGCACTGGGGGCAGCTCTGAATCTGATTGCGGATCGGGAGCTGCAGCGGGCGGGTGCCTCAGTTGAATTTGGCAACGTTCAGGGGCCTCTGGTCGAGCGTGGGGTGTATCGGCTGAGCCGTAACCCCATGTATCTGGGTCAGCTAATGATCGCTGCGGGCCTGGCCATTTGGGTAGGTACGCTGTCATCCTGGGTGGTATTGCCGGTTTTTGTGTTTGCATTGCACAGACTCTTTATCCGGCCTGAGGAAAAGCGGTTGCTCGAACGGCACGGACCGTCTTACACCGCATATTGTCAACGGGTGCGTCGCTGGCTCTGAAGCCGGCTGAATGCTCCGCGAGCATGTGCTTGGATCACCGACAGGGAGCCTGACATGGGCCAGCGTATGTGGGCGCTTTATCAGCGTATTTTGACAGGGTATACCCTTTGGGTACTCATCGGCCTGGTGCTGGTGATCGGTTTGCTGGCGACTCAGGCGCGTCACTTCAGCCTGGATGCGTCCGCCGATGCATTGCTGCTGGAAGATGACGAGGATCTGGCCCTGTTCCGGGAAACCGCAGAGCGCTATGGGGCTCAGGACTTCCTGGTGATGACCTACACCCCGCCAACATCCCTGTTTTCCGATGCCTCCCTGGCCGGGCTGGAAGACCTGCGTGACGATCTGCGTGATCTGCGGGGTGTTGATTCAGTCCTGACCGTACTGGACGTGCCTCTGCTGTCGAACCCGCCGGTACCCATGACCGAACTGGTCTCGAACATCAAGACGCTGGAGGACCCGGAGACGGACGTCGAGATGGCGCGCACCGAGCTCGCCAACAGCCCCCTCTACGTCAACCTGCTGCTCAATCTGGAAGAAAACACCACCGCCCTGCAAATCAATCTCCCTCGTGATACGACCCGGGAGCAATTGCTGACTTTGCAAGCATCGCTGACCGAACAGGCGGGTACGGCCGAGGTGCCCGATTCGATAGCGGCCGACCTTGAGCGCGTTGAGGTCATGCTCAAGGAACAGAGCAATCGCCGTGCGGCCATGGTCCACGAAACCATTGCTGCGGTGCGAGAGGTCATGGCAGAGCACCAGGACGATGCCCAGCTGTTTCTGGGCGGTGTACCCATGATCGCCGATGACATCATCACCTTCGTGCGCAATGACCTGATCACCTTTGGACTGGGTGTTCTGTTTCTGTTGATCGCCACATTAACCGTGATATTCCGGCAACCGCGCTGGGTGATCATGCCCTTGTTGTGCTGTGGTGCCGTTGTGGTAACCATGCTGGGCATTCTGGGGCTGGGGCGGTGGCCGGTTACGGTCATTTCCAGCAACTTCATCTCCCTGTTGCTGATTCTCACCCTGTCGATGTCGATTCACCTGATCGTGCGTTACCGAGAACTGTTGCGTAAACATCACGACTGGGACCAGGCTCAGTTGGTGATGACGGCGGTCAAGCGCATCGCCGTACCTTGCCTGTATATGGCCCTGACTACCGGGGTGGCCTTTATGTCACTGCTGTTCAGTGGCATCCGCCCGGTGATCAACTTTGGCTGGATGATGTCTCTGGGCATCGCCTGCGCCTTTCTGGTGACCTTTTCGCTGTTCCCGGCATTGCTGCTGCTGGCGGGGAAAGATCAGCGCACTGCCGAAAAATCATCGGGTGGCAAAACCACTCGCTTGCTGGCCCGCATTACCCTTAAATCCGGCAATGCGGTGCTGGTAACCAGCCTGGCGTTGGCAGCGTTCACGGTGATAGGTATTACCCGACTGGTCGTCGAAAACAGCTTCATCGACTATTTCGATCAAAGTACTGACATCTACCAGGGCATGACGGTCATCGACGAGCGTCTGGGTGGCACGACCCCCCTGGAAGTGCTGATTAATTTCGAGGACGTACCGGAGCGGGATTCTGCTAGCCAGCCAGCTGAGGAGGAACCGGAAGGCTTTGTAGACGAAGGGTTCGTAAACGAAGGCTTCGCCGAAGAGGATGGATTCGTCGACGAGGGGTTTGGCAGTGGTGGTGCGTCGGTAGGCAGTTTCAGCGACGACTTTGGGGCGGAAGATGACCCGGAGAAATACTGGTACACCCAGTCAAAAGTGGCACGCATCAAGGCGATGCACCGTTACCTGGATGAACAGCCGGAAACCGGGAAGGTCTTGTCGCTGGCCACCATGATCGAAATTGCCGAAGGCTTTAACGACGATGAGGCGCTGACGAACGTACAGCTGGCGCTGCTGTATACCGTTATCCCGAGTGAATTTCGGGACCTGGTCATCGACCCCTATGTCTCGGTAGAGCATAACCAGGCGCGACTGAACGTTCGCATTCTGGATTCAATGGATGGCCTGAAGCGCAACGCCTTTCTGGAGCGGATCGAACGGGATGCCGTTGAAGAACTGGGCTTTGAGCCGGGTCAGATACAGCTGACCGGCATGATGGTGTTGTACAACAACATGCTGCAAAGCCTGTTTGGCTCTCAGGTTCTGACGCTGGGCGTGGTGTTTCTGGGCATTCTGCTGATGTTTCTGATTCTGTTCCGAAGCTTCAAGCTCAGCTTGCTGGCAATGGCGCCCAATCTGTTGGCGGCGACCTTTGTGCTCGGCATCATGGGCTGGTTTGGCATTCCGCTGGATATGATGACCATCACCATCGCCAGCATTACCATCGGCATGGCCGTCGACAACACCATTCATTACCTGGTTCGGTACAAGCGTGAATTCGCCAAAGACGGTGACTATGTGCGGGCGCTGTCGCGCAGCCACAACACCATCGGCAAGGCCATGTTCTATACCTCCCTGACCATCATTCTGGGCTTCTCCATTCTGATGATGTCGAACTTCCGCCCGACCCTGTATTTTGGGCTGCTAACCGCCCTTGCGATGGCTGTGGCTCTGCTGGGTTCACTAACCCTGCTGCCGCGTCTTATTGTGCTGACCCGGCCTTTCGGGACCATTGAAGGGCATCACCGCACCGAGGACTGACCGTTCAGTCGGTTTGCCGGTATGGATGTGCCAGGCGGGCCGGGTCGAGCAGAGATTCCAGCTCTTCCCGGCTCAGGTCGGTTTTTTCCAGGGCGACTTCGATGATGGGCCGGTTGTCGGCATAGGCGATTTTTGCGACCTCCGCTGCTTTCAGATAACCCAGGGCCGGATTCAGCGCGGTGACCAGAATCGGGTTGCGGTGCAGCGGCCCGGATAGGGCCTCGTGATTCACCTTCAGATCATCGATGACCTTGTGCGCCAGGTGTTCGCAGCTCTGGCTCAGCAATGCAATGCTGTCGAGCAGGTTGCGGGCGATCAGCGGCAGGCTGACGTTTAGCTGGAAATTTCCGGACTGGGCACCCAGTGTGATGGCCGTATCGTGGCCGATAACCTGATAGCAGGCCATCAGCACGGCCTCCGGAATCACCGGATTGACCTTCCCTGGCATGATGCTGCTGCCCGGCTGCAGGGCCGGCAGCACGACTTCCCCCAAACCGGCCAGCGGGCCACTGTTCATCCAGCGCAGATCGTTGCTGATCTTGATCAGGCTGGTCGCCAGTCCTTTAAGCAAACCCGATGCCTCAACCGAGACATCCTGGGTGCTGATGCCGTAGAAGGCGTTGTTGTGCGGGCAAAAATCGTTGGCAATCTGCAGGTTCAGATGCCGGCAAGCCAGCTCGGCAAAGCCTTGGGGGGCGTTGATGCCGGTGCCGATGGCGGTTCCTCCCAGTGGCAAGGCCTTGAGTCTGGGCAGACACTGATTGATACGACGCTGGCAGCTGTCCAGCGCTTCAATCCAGGCAGAGAACTCCTGCTCCAGCGTCAGCGGCATGGCATCCATCAGGTGAGTGCGGCCTGTTTTGACCACCTCTCTGTGCGCATCACCCTGCTGGCTCAGGCTGTTTTTGAGCGCGGTGATGGCCGGCAGCAGGTCCTCTTCCAGTGCGAGAGCCGTGCTGATCTGTATCGCCGCCGGAATGGTGTCGTTGCTGCTCTGGCTGGCATTGACGTCATCGTTGGGGCTGATGTCGAGGCCGCTGGCCGTCGCGGCCAGGCGGGCAACCACTTCGTTGACGTTCATGTTGGTGCTGGTGCCAGAGCCAGTTTGAAACACGTCGACCGGGAACTGGTGGCCATTGTTGTGTTTGCGGGCTTCGAGGCAGGCGTTTTGAATGGCGCTCGCTTTGTCTCCGGCAATAACCCCCAGTTCTGTATTAGCCCCCGCAGCGGCGGCCTTGATGGCAAGGCAGGCTTCGATGAAGCGGGGTGGCATCACCTCGCCGGACAGTCCGAAATTGGACAGCGCCCGGGCGGTCTGGGCGCCGTACAGTACGTCGTCGGGAACGGACATTTCGCCAAAGCTGTCTTTTTCGATGCGCATGGCTGCAACTCCAATGGTCAGGTTTGCACACAGTCTAGCAGGCTGTTGAAATTCGCAGAATTTAAGCAACCTGCTGCCGGAACATGGATGTTCCGGCAAGATCGATGAGTGCTAAATCATTGATCTTGAGAGAGAAGTAAAAATCGCAATTTTTGGTTCTCGTGTTTTGAAAAAGGCAGGACGCCTTTTTCAACAACCTACTAGAGTTCTGAACCGGGATGTCCAATCAGGCGGGCTGGCAAAAACAGGAGAGGGGCGGGTCTGGATGGCAGACCCGCAGGATTCAGTCGGTCTGGGGTTGCAGTCGGTTCACCTCAAAAGCGCGAACCCGGCGGTTATCGGCATTCACGACCCGGATCAGCAATTCGCCCAGGGTGATGGATTCGTCACGCTGGGGCACCTTGCCAAACTGATGCATAACGATGCCACCGATGGTATCGAATTCCTCATCACTCAGTTCGGTCGAGAAATGTTCATTGAAGTCTTCAATCGGGGTCAGTGCCTGAACCAGAAAGCCGCCATTGCCGTTGGGGCGAATGTTGGCATCGACGGTGTCGTCGTGTTCGTCTTCAATCTCCCCGACGATCTCTTCGAGTACGTCTTCAATGGTGACCAGGCCCGCGGTCTGCCCGTATTCGTCAACCACCACCGCCATGTGGTTGCGGTTGCTGCGGAAGTCTTTAAGCAGGACGTTGAGGCGCTTGCTTTCCGGCACGAAGTTGACGTTGCGGATGATGGTGTTCAACCGCTTTTTCATGTCATCCAGATCAAACTGGGTTTGCAGGCCAAGGCCAAGCAGGTCTTTGGCCAACAGCACCCCGACCACTTCGTCGGAGTTTTCGCCCAGTACCGGGAAACGGGAGTGTCCGGACTCCACGATCAGCGATAGCCAGTGCTGAATACTGTCGTTGGTTTCCAGGCTGACCACCTGGGAACGGGGGATCATGATATCCCTGACGTGCATGTCCGAGACATTCAGCGCGCCTTCGATGATTTTGAAGGCTTCGTTATCCAGAATGTCGTTTTCCTGTGCGCTGTTCAGGATAGTGAGCAAATCGTCGCGATCTTTGGGCTCCCCGGTGAAGGCATCCGACAGGCGTTCCAGCCAGGATTTCCTACCGGGGTTGCTACTCGTGGGTCGTTCGTCGCTCATGCTAGTGCGTGTCCTCTGCAAATGTTTCCCGGGTCAGTCCGCCCATTATAGGGGGGGGGTGCCGGTCGGCAAGTGGTTCTCAAGCCAGTAAGGGTCGGGGATGTCGAGCGTCGCGAGAATGCGGCGCTCCAGTGATTCCATGATCTCGGCTTCAGCCGGGTCAATGTGGTCGTACCCCAGTAAATGCAAGGTACCATGGACCACCATGTGCGCCCAGTGATGTGCAACAGGCTTGCCCTGTTCGGCCGCTTCGCGGGCCACCACGGGCGCGCAGATGATCAGGTCTCCGAGCAGGGCATTAACCTCGGGGTCGTCTATGCCCGGAGGCAGTTCAAACGGGAACGACAGTACATTGGTAGGTGCATCCTTGCCCCGGTAGTCATGGTTGAGCTGCTGGCTTTCCGGGTCATCAACCAGGCGAATGGTCAGGCTGGCGGCGTCTTGTTCGCCTTTGAGAGCCGTGGCGACCCAGAGCAGCAGGTCATCGAAAGCGGGCAGGTCTGCGGCGTCGGATGCGACCTGGAGATCCAGGTCGACGACGGCCGCTAAAGCCGGGTTAGCGTTCATGGCGGCGGTCAGCTGTCTCCGTGCGCGTCATAGGCGTCGACAATGCGCTGTACCAGCGGGTGACGCACAATGTCTTTGGAGCCAAAGCGGGTAACGCTGATATCGCTGACGCCATCAAGGACTTTAAGGGCATGGGCTAGGCCAGACTGGTTGCCCCGGGGCAGGTCGACCTGTGTCGGGTCGCCATTGATGACCGCGGTGGAACCAAAGCCGATGCGGGTCAGGAACATTTTCATCTGTTCCTTAGTGGTGTTCTGGCTTTCGTCGAGAATAATGAACGCATTGCTCAGCGTTCGACCACGCATGTAAGCCAAAGGCGCCACTTCAATGACGTTGCGTTCAATCAGGCGATCGACTTTTTCCAGGCCGAGCATTTCGTAGAGTGCGTCGTACAACGGGCGCAGGTATGGGTCGACTTTCTGGCTAAGATCTCCGGGCAGAAAGCCCAGCTTTTCGCCCGCTTCCACGGCAGGCCGGACCAGAATAATGCGTTTGACCTGGTCTTTCTGCAGCGCCTGCACGGCGCAGGCGACGGCCAGAAAGGTCTTGCCGGTACCGGCCGGGCCGACGCCAAAGTTGATATCGTGGGTCAGCACGCTGTGCACATAGGCCCGCTGATTGGGCCCGCGCGGTTTGACCACGGATTTGGGCGTGTGCAGCACGTAGAGTTTGTGCTCGTGCAGCTGCGCCCCTTCCTGCTCACTCAGGGTTTCGACCTCGGACTGCTGTAAATAGAGGTTCACCGTATCAGGCAGTAAGTCTTTGCCACCCTTGGTCTCCCGATACAGCCGCTTGATGATGTCTTCGGCCGCCGCAACACTGCCGCCGTCACCGGCCAGTTCGAAGCGATTGCCACGATTATTGACGCGAATGTCCAGGCGATCTTCAATCTGCCGGAGGTTGTCGTTGGCCAGGCCGCACAGGCTGGCCAGTCGCTGGGGATTATCGGGTTGCAGCTCAAAGTGCCGCAGATCGGACGCTGCTGTTGCAGCCTCAAGATTAGACGGGGTAGTCAAAGTGTTCTGGTTCCTCTCACGTTGCGCTGTAAACAGCGGAATAAGCTAAGAATACGCCGCATCCCTGCCATGTCAAAAAGTCGATTACCGTGGTAACTATTTATTACTCAGCCACCATTGTGTTCGTTAATTTTACCTTTGTGCCGGGAGTTCGTGCCAGCCACCGGGTGAGTCTATCCGGGGTCGGCGTAAACCCTTCCATGGGGCCTAGGCTTCGGCATCCATGCCTCAGACTACCCCGGAAAGACTCACCCGGTAGCCGGCACTTGGCCTGCGTCTAAATTCAAGGTCTTATTGACTAGCTCACAGGCCAGATACTTTTCTTTTAACCACCCATCCCTAAAAGACCTAAGGCTAAAGGCAAGTTAGGAATACCGGCAAGGTGAGTATCGGGTGCCGGGTGGGCCTATCAGGGGAAGTCCGCAGCATGGATGCTGCGGTCTAGGCCCCATGGACGGGTCTACGCCGACCCCTGATAGGCCCACCCGGTGCCCGATACGGACTCATGTCTCAAGTGAGGTTCAACTGTCAAGTAAACCACCGATCCTTAATAGGCCAGGTCAGTATTGATAACCTCACCGCGCAGGCTGTTGGCGAAGGCCTCGGTAATACGGACCTGCACGAACTTTCCGATCAATTCGTCGTCGCTATGTTCAAAGAACGTTGGTCGGTTGTTTTCTGTGCGGCCCTGCAGCTCGGCCGGGTTGCGCTTGGAGCGCTCGCTGACCAGTATGGTTTGGGTGCTGCCGACCATGCGGCGGCTGATCTGGGCCGCTTGCTGGATGATTCTGTCTTGCAAAATGGCCAGACGTTGCTTTTTGGTGGCCTCGGGCGTTGTGTCTTCCAGATTGGCTGCCGGGGTACCGGGCCTTGGGCTGTACACGAAGCTGAAGCTGTGGTCGAAGCCAATGTTCTGAATCAGGTTCATGGTGGCTTCGAAGTCGGCTTCGGTTTCGCCCGGGAAACCGATGATGAAGTCAGACGAGAAGCTGATGTCCGGGCGATTGACGCGGATGCGCTCCATTTTTTCGATGTATTCCGCTGCGGTGTGACCGCGCTTCATCGCGCTCAATATCGTGTCTGAACCGCTTTGTACGGGCAGGTGCAGGTGGCTGACCAGTTCCGGTACGTCGAGGTAGGCGTCTACCAGCGAGTCGGTGAACTCGACCGGGTGGCTGGTGGTGAAGCGAATGCGGTCGATGCCGTCAATGCGGGCAGCCAGGGTGATCAGCTCGGCCAGGTCGGCTTCGCCGCCGTCGTGGCGCGGGCCGCGGTAGGCATTGACGTTCTGGCCCAGGAAGTTGATTTCCCGCACGCCCTGTTCCGCCAGTTGGACGACTTCGGTGATGACGTCATCGAACGGGCGGCTGACTTCCTCGCCCCTTGTATAAGGCACAACGCAGAAGGTGCAGTATTTTGAACAGCCTTCCATCACGGAAACAAAGGCCGTCACACCGTCGCTTTTCGGGGCGGGCAAGTGGTCGAATTTCTCGATTTCCGGAAAAGTCACATCAACCATGGCAATGCGGTTGCCGGCGGCATTGGCAACCTGGCCTGAGGAGGCATCGAGCATTTGCGGCAGACGATGCAAGGTCTGAGGACCAAAAATCATATCAACGTAGGGCGCACGGTCGGATATCGCCTGGCCCTCCTGGGAGGCCACGCAGCCGCCAACCCCGATCTTAAGGTCCGGGTTCTTGGCTTTCAGCTTTTTCCAGCGGCCCAGCTGATGGAACACCTTGTCCTGTGCTTTTTCACGGATGGAACAGGTGTTCAGCAGCAGCACGTCGGCCTCATCGGCGTTGTCGGTCAGGGTGTAACCGTGGCTGTCGCCCAACAGGTCGGCCATGCGCGACGAATCGTATTCGTTCATCTGGCAGCCGTGCGTTTTGATAAAGAGTTTTTTGGTCATGAGCCTGCAGTTTTGGTGAACAGGAGCGCCAGCGAGGCCGACGCTCAAAAGGGGCGCAGATTATACGCATAACCGGGCGCCGACCCAACCATCCGGTGCACAGAATTCAGGCAGATTGAGGCGCGGTGCCCCTGGCTATTGAATAAGACCTCTGCAGAGCCCATATTGCTGGGATGAATGAGGCAGCGGGCACTGGTGTTCCGCTGTTGAGAACCCCAAGCATCAGTCAGGACGTTACCCGGCAATGAAACAACCCAAGGCCATTTACAGAGTGTCCTTTATTAATCAGGACAAGGTGTACGAAGTGTATTGTGAACAGGTCTATCAAAGTGACTTGTATGGCTTTATCGAGATCGAGGAGCTGATTTTTGGCGAGCGCAGCCAGTTGCTAGTGGATCCGGGTGAAGAACGGCTGAAAAAAGAATTCAGTGGTGTAAAGCGCAGCTTCATTCCGATGCATTCCATTACCCGCATTGACGAGGTTGAGCAGGAAGGCGTCGCCAAAATAAGCGATAGCAAGGGCGGGCCGGTCATCGCATTTCCGGCATCGGGACCATCAAAACGCAGTTAGAATGCACGGTTACTGTGAATCTGACGGCATTTACACGACAACGACATGGGTTTTGACTGGCCGCCGGGTTCAATAAGGCTATACTTCAGATGATCACCCAAGGTGATAGGGCCAACCGGGGTTGGCAAATGCACCCGTTATGAGGGTTAAACGATGACCGTACTGTTGTTGACGATGTTGCTGGGGGCTGTTGCCTGGCGGGTATACAGCCAGGGTACGGCAGTAAAGCCGGAACCTATCCGGGTGAAACAGGACGAGACCCGTCGCCGGCGGTAACGCCCGATGCTGTCTTGCTGAAAACAGAGGCCCCGCGAGCGGGCCTCATGCCTGCGTCGTTCTGATGCAGCGCTATTAACGACCTCTGTTCATTAAGGTCCGGGCCTCGTTAAACCGAGTCAGCCCGGGCGTTGTCTTGTGCAGTCTTCAGACTGAGCTTGTGCCAGAGTAGGGTGGCTGACAATACCGCCAGAGCCGGCACCGTGGCATACAGTAATATTTCCCAGCTAAACCGGAACAGTAACCAGGCTGCGCCCAGCGTGGCCAGTGCCTGGGCGCCAAACACCAGAAATTCATTCACCGCCTGAACCCTGAACCGCTCCGAGTCCTGATAGGCTCTGGGCAGTAGGGTGGTGCCTGAGACAAACAGGAAGTTCCAACCCACGCCCAGCAGGATCAGGCTGATGGTGTAATGACTGACGCCATGCCCGCTAAGCCCGGCAATGATCATCAGGGCGTAGATGAACAGCCCTAGCACCAGTAAACGCTCCGGTCCAAATCGGCGAATTAGCCAACTTGTAGCCAGAGACGGCAGGAACATCGCAAGAATGTGAGCCTGGATCGCGGTTTTGGTGGCGTGCAGGCTGTGCTGATCCATATCGTGCATACTCAGCGGCGCCGCCGTCATCACCAGTGTCATTACACTGTAGGATATCGCCCCAGCCAACAAGGCCAGCCACAGTACCGGCTGTTGCAGCAAGGAACCCCAGGGCCGACCGACCGATTGTTTAACAGGTGCCTGGTAGGGCAGGTCCCGGTAGGCGAACACCACTAAAACGGTGACCCCTAGCAGCACGCCTGCCAGCAACAGGAAGGCACCAGCGTAGGGAACACCCAGCAGGGATTCTCCGAGCGCACCGAGTTCGGGGCCAACCAGAGCAGCAAATATGCCGCCAAGCAGCAGCCAGGAAACAGCTTGTCCCTGGTGTTCAGGCGCCACCCGCTCCATGGCGGCAAAGCGAAACTGGTTAACAAATGCCATATTGAAGCCGAGGCCGCCGGTCGCTACCAGTAACAGTACAAAGCTCTGGGCATAAATGGCCACTATGGCAATGCCGCATGACGCCAGCGACACCAGGTTACCGATGAGAAAGCCCTTCTTCCGACCCAGATGTTGCATGATCATGGCGGTCGGGAAGGTACTGAAGGCCGTGGTTATGACCAGTACCGACAAGGGCAGGGTAGCCAGTTGCGGATTGGGGGCGAGTTGGGTGCCGATCAGGCCACCGATCAGAATGACCATGGGCGGCGCGCACATCGACAGCGCCTGCATGGCGATCAGAGTCCAGAGGGCGGGGCTTGGTTTGTTCATCGTGGTTTACTCTTTCCTGATTAGCCTTTCTTACAGTGTTTAGACCTTCCCCCAGTGGGAAAGTCAAGTGATCCAATACGGCAAGCTATCTCGAACCCTGTGTGACCGGAGTGAGTGTTGGTTGATTATCGTACAGGTCACTCTATACTCACGCGGCTTGTAAATTCATTAACGGCATTAAAACGACGGAAACAATTATGTGGAATCCAGGGATTTGGGTCGCGACTTTACTGCTATTGGTTATGCCGGTAGCTCTGGTTTGGGCGGAAGCGCCCGGGCAACTGGAATCGGTCGATTCAGACTTGCCAGACATGGCAAGTATTGATGACGTTGCGACCAAAAAACAGGTGTTTTTTGATTTTTTGAACCCCATCATTCAGCGCGTCAACCAGCGCATTGTGGCGGAACGAATCTGGTTGTTGCAGATGCAGACTGATCTGGATCAGGGCAAAACGGCCGCACCCTGGCAGACATCCTATCTGGCCCAGTTGGGGCGTGACTACGAGGTAGAGGAAACGCCCGGCAGTGATGCCTACTTCGAACTGATGCTCAACCGCGTCGATGTTATTCCGGCCTCACTGGTACTGGCTCAGGCAGCCAATGAAAGCGCCTGGGGCACGAGCCGGTTTGCCGTTGAGGGCAATAATCTGTTCGGGCAGTGGTGCTTCGCCGAAGGCTGTGGCCTTGTGCCGGCGGGTCGACCGGAAGGTGAGCGCTATGAAGTGAAGCTGTTCGCAGACGTAGCCGAATCGGTCGCATCCTATTTTCAGAACGTGAATACCCACCCGCCTTATCGTGATATGCGCAATATTCGCTCTGAGCTGCGCTATCTCGGTGAACCAGCCTCCTCCCTGATGCTGGTCTGGGGACTTGAGGGCTATTCCATTCGTGGTGAAGCGTACATTCGCGAGCTGACGGAAATGATCACCCACAACGAGCTGATCGAATACGACCAACGCCCCTTTTACGCGGCTAATTAGCCCGCTCTCCCTTGCCTTTGGGGTACGAAAGCCTTAAAACAGGCCACTGTTTCGTACCCCCGAGGAATCTCATGTTTTCAGGAATAGTGCAAAACCGGGCGCCGGTTACCATTGAAGCTCGTTTGCCCCAGTTATGGACCCTGTCGGTACCGCTGACGGCCAAGCAAACCGAAGGTCTGGTCATTGGCGCCAGTATTGCACTGAACGGTGCCTGTCTGACAGTTACCCGGCAACAGGGTGAGCGCGCCTATTTTGATGTGATGATGGAAACACTGAGGGTCACCAACCTGGCAGACCTGAGTGATGGCGATCTGGTTAATGTTGAGCGGGCGGCGCGCTTTGGCGATGACATCGGTGGCCATGTCATGTCGGGACACGTGCACCACACGGTTCCGATTCTGGATATTGAACGCCCCGAGAATAACTGCATCCTCTGGTTCGGCATTGACGACGAACAACGGCGCTACCTCTTCCCCAAGGGTTATGTGGGTTTGAACGGCTGCAGTCTGACCATCGGCGAAGTCCGCGACGACCGGTTTAATGTGTTTCTGATTCCCGAGACGCTGGCGGTGACTACCTTTGGCGACGCCGGAGTCGGCGACCGGGTCAATGTGGAGTTCGACGCCCACACCCAGGCCATTGTCGACACCCTGGGCCGGATGAAAGCGGCGGGGCAGCTGTGATTCACGAGCCGATAACCGGCCAGGGCTGTACCTGGCAATGCCTGACGTTTGAGCAGTTAGATACGCGCACCCTGTATGATGTGCTGGCATTGCGTGCAGCCGTTTTTGTGGTGGAGCAGAATTGCCCGTATCAGGATGCCGACGGTCTGGATGACCTGGCCTGGCACCTGCTCGGCTACCGGGCCGGTCAATTGGTGGCCGTTGCCCGGTTGCTGCCACCCGGTGTTGCCGGCGACTGGCCAGCGATTGGCCGGGTAGTTACCCGTGCCAATGCCCGCGGTCAGGGGCTGGGCCGGGAGCTGATGCGCGAAGCCGTCACTGCCATGACCAGACTGTTTCCCGGTTCTGGCCTGGCTCTGGGTGCTCAGGCGCACCTTGTTCCGTTCTATCAATCCTTTGGCTTCGAGCCGGTTGGGGATCGGTACCTCGAAGATGACATCGAGCATCAATGGATGCAGCGTCCGCCTAGCCAGTGCCCCTCAGACGCTGGCGCTCACGGTTGAGCTGGTCTGAAAATTCGCTGACATAAGCCAGGTGTTCTTCAATGGCCGTCTGCGCAGCTTCAGGTTTTCGCTGGTAGATTGCCTCAAACAGGCGGGCATGCTGCCCCATCAGGCGTGCCCGGATATCAGGGTGACTGCTGAGCCCGCCTATGTTGGTGATGACGTTATTCTTGAGCAAGCCAAAGAGACCCTGCAGAGTCTGAAGAAAAACGCGGTTGTGGCTGGCAGCGGCAATGGCCAGATGAAACCGGGCATCGGCCTGGGCTTCGGCGTCGAGATCCCGCTGCTGGTGTGCTTTGCGCAAATGCTGGTAGGCCAGGTCCAGGCGTTGCAGGTCGTCGACGGTGGCGCGCTCGGCTGCCAGCGCCGCGCACCGCGCCTCAATGGTGATGCGGTATTCCAGTAATTCGGCGTTCAGCCGCACCGGATCCTGACGTTGGCCGAGCAGGGATGACAGAGGCGAACCGGCCGGTTCAGCGTAGTTCTGGCATACATAGGTGCCGCCTCCCTGGCGACTTTCGATGATGCCCAGCCCCTTGAGCTGCTGCAGCGCTTCACGCACCAGTGGCCGGCTGGTTTCAAAGCGCAGGGCCAGCTGGCGTTCCGAGGGCAGCTTGTCTCCCGGTTTCAGGTCGCCGTCCAGCAGTTGCTGGTTCAGCAACTGGCAGAGCCTGTCTATCCTGCGTATTGTCATTGGTCTGACCACTTTTAAAAAGGCGGGTTGTCGATGCTCCCCAGTTTACGGCTTTTTGTGGCGTACCGGCGCACTTTTAAGGAATTGGATGTCTGCAGGGGGAGGTTTTTTGTTGACGGAGATGGCACCTTAGGTGACCAACGAGCTCTCCCTGATAATAACAAACGCCAGAACAGGACCGGTTATGACGATTGATCGTTTTATTCGCGCATTGAAACACCGCTTGCCCGAGTCGCGTCTGACCACCGACCCGATGCGCTGTTTTGCCCTGGGTACCGATGCCAGTTTTTATCGTCTGACTCCCAAACTGATTGTGACCGTGGAAAACGAGGCAGAACTGAGCTTTCTGCTGGTGCAGGCCCAGCTGTGCCAGGTGCCTGTGACGTTCCGGGCGGCCGGTACCAGCTTGTCCGGTCAGGCAGTAACTGATTCCGTTTTGGTGGTTCTGACCGATCAGTGGCGCGGTTGTCGCATCGACCCCTTGGGTGAGCGGGTACACCTGCAGCCCGATCTGATCGGTGCCGATGTGAATCAGCGTCTCAAGCCCTATGGCCGTAAAATAGGACCGGACCCAGCGTCGATTGGCAGTTGCAAGATGGGCGGTATTGTTGCCAACAACGCCAGTGGCATGTGTTGCGGTACACGTCATAACAGCTACCACACCTTGGCTGGCATGCGCATCGTGCTGGCCGATGGCAGCATCATTGATAGCCGGGATCCACTCAGCGTTGCCGAGTTTCGCTCCAGCCATGGCTGTTTTCTGGACAAACTGGCCGAACTGTCGGCCGACCTGAAAGCCAACGCCACCCTGGCAGAGCGCGTTCGTCACAAATACCGGCTGAAGAACACCACCGGTTACGGCCTGAACGCCTTGCTCGACTTCGACGACCCAATCGACATGCTGACGCATCTGATGGTGGGCTCTGAAGGCACCCTGGGGTTTATCAGCGAAGTCAGCCTGAATACGGTACCGGACTGGCCTCACCGGGCCTCGATCATGATCGGGTTTGACGATCTGGATTTGTGTGCCCGGGCGGTTACCGCCTTGCGATCCTGCCCTGTCGATGCGGTGGAATTGCTCGACCGGCGCGCCATCGAATCGGTGGCGCACATGCCCGGTCTGCCCGAATTTGCGCGACAGTTACCACCAGAGGGGGGGATGTTGTTGGTGGATGTCCGCGCTGAAATGGCCGACGCACTGAGCGGTCACTGCGACCAGGTAATAGCGGTACTGGAGCAATTGCCGGCAGGCTGGTGCAGTACCGGCTTTACTCGCGACAGCTTGCGCATCGCTCAATACTGGAATCTTCGTAAAGGCACCTTTCCTGCCGTGGGGGCCATGCGTGCGACCGGGACCACGGTGATCATAGAAGATGTGGCCTTTCCCGTGGAACGCCTGGCGGAAGGCGTGGCAGCACTGCAGGCCCTGTTCGATCGTCATGGCTACACCGAGGCGATCATTTTCGGCCACGCGCTGGAAGGCAACTTGCATTTTGTGTTTACCCAGGGGTTTGAAGCGCCCGGTGAAGTTGCCCGATACGATGCCTTTATGCAGGACATTGCCGAAGTGGTGACCGGCTCACTGCAAGGCTCGTTGAAGGCTGAACATGGTACCGGGCGTAATATGGCACCCTTCGTCGTGAAGGAGTGGGGTGAGGACGCCTACGGGCTGATGAAACGCATCAAGCAGGTATTTGATCCGGCCGGCATTCTCAACCCCGGGGTGATTCTCAATGACGACCCCAAAGCCCATATCCAACACCTGAAAGCCCTGCCAGCGGCCGATCCGATCGTCGATACCTGCATCGAGTGTGGTTTCTGCGAGCCGGTGTGCCCGTCCCGGGATCTGACGCTGACGCCGCGTCAGCGCATCACCCTGTACCGGGAGTTACAGCGGCAAAGCCGCGATGAGGGCATTGATCCACAGTGGCAAAAAGCCTTCAATTATCAGGGCATCGACACCTGTGCTGCGACGGGATTGTGCGAACTGCGCTGTCCGGTGGGTATTAACACCGGGGAGCTGGTGCTGAGTCTGCGTCAACGCAATAATCATCGTTACAGTCGGCTGGCGCGCTTTATGGGGCGGCACTTTGCCACCCTGGCTACGCTGACGCGCGGCAGTTTGTGGGCTGCCCAGGGGTTACAACGCCTGGCCGGGGCGCAGCGGCTGGAGCGCTATTCGGCGTCAATGCGGCGACTCAGTGGCGGGCGAACACCGCTCTGGCCATCGACAACACCAGGGGCCGCCCGGCCAGTGTATGCACCCATCCGACAGACGCGTCCCACCGATCTTGATACGGTCGTTTACTGGGCCGCGTGCGTCACCCAGGCCATGGGCCCGGCTTTGGGCGACGGGCGCCAGCCGGTACCCGCCGCTGCCCTGAGCGTTCTGCGCAAGGCCGGGCTGGCGGTGGTGGTGCCACAGCCGACCCGGGGCCTGTGCTGTGGTCAGCCGTTTCATTCCAAAGGGCATGTCGACGTGGCCGAGCAGCAGCGCCGGGAGTTGGTTGACGAACTCTGGGAAGTTTCCAGTGGCGGTCGCTTTCCGGTGCTGGCTGACACCAGCCCTTGCAGTTTGCGGGTGCGGGCTGATGCCCAGGCTCGTGGCATCCAGTTTTATGACAGCGTCGATTTTATTGACCGCTTCCTGCTGGACCGGCTTGTTATTCAGCCCGAGACCGGTCGCGTAGCGGTTCATACAACCTGCAGCGTGCAGAAGCAGGGCATAGAAGCCAGTTTTCAGCGGGTGTTGAACGCGGTAACGCCGCACTGGGTGCAGCCAGAGGGCATGGCCTGTTGCGGGTTTGCCGGTGACAAGGGGTTCTCGCAACCGGAACTGAATGCGTCTTCCCTGCGTCACCTGGCTGAGTCGGTTAGTGATTGCCGCTATGGTATTTCTACCAGCCGGACCTGTGAAATCGGGCTCAGTCAGCACAGTGGGCTGACCTACTTTTCACTGTTTGAAGTGCTGGACCGGCAGTCCGACCGGACCGGTTAAACCAAAAAACCCCGGCAAAGCCGGGGTTTTCGTTGGGTGCCAGATGAAGCCAGATTAGGGCTTCAGGAAAGGGTTCAGTAGCCAGCCCAGTGCACCGGTTAACTTGACCGGAGCGGCGACGACCGAGAGCATCAGGCAGTCTTCATGGGCATCGGCCCGCGGCGAGTGGGTGTCACTCGGAGTACGCGTGATAAAGTCGCCGGCACCGTAGGAGCCGAGCTGGTCCGAGAAACCGCCTTCCAGCACGACACTGATTTCTTCACCCCGGTGGTAGTGGTTCGGTACACGGCCACCGGCTTTCATGTGGTGCAGGCCAATGATCATGCCGCTTTCGTCGGTCATCAGGTGACTGACGCGCAGGTTTTTCATCGGCTGGCGCCAGTCCAGCTCATCCAGCGAGGCGGGCAGCAGTGTGGCGAGCGCCTTGGGAAAGCGGTTGCTCATCACGGGCGCTGGCGCCGGTTCAGTAACAGGCTCCTGCTGTATGCGCTGCATCAGCTGGTCGAAAGCGGTATCAGTTACCGGTGCGGCCGCCTGTTGTTCAAACAGAACCGCAGAGGTGCTTTCCAACTCACTCAGAGCAGCACGACATTGCGTGCAGTAATGCAGGTGTACGGAGATCGCCACACTCATGCCGGTGTGGCAGGTACCGGCTGCAAATTCCACAAGTTGATCGGGTTGCGGGTGCCACTGACTCATAGATCGAGTGCCTCTAACGAAAGTTTCATCTTTTTCATGGCCAGGCGAACCCGGCTCTTAACGGTACCCAGGGGCAGCTTCATTTCGTCGGCAACCTCCTGGTGGCTTTTGTCTTCCAGGAAGACCTTGGCCATGACTTGGCGCTGGTCGACCGGAAGCTCATAGAGACCGGCTTTTACCTTGTCCTGAATGCGCGACTGGCGGATTTCTCCAAACAGTTCGGTATCGGACTCAAGATCCCAGATCGCATCGGCAGAGACGTCGGCCCGGTATTTGTTCAGGCGTCGCAGCATGTCGATACGCTGGTTACGGGCAATGGTAAAGATCCAGGTTGACGGTGCCGCCTTGCGTCTGTCGTAGGATGCCGACTTGCGCCAGATGGCAAGCATGACGTCCTGAACCAGCTCTTCAGGGAGATGATCGCCCTGGCTGTGCAAGCCGGAAGACAACGCGAAGGCTTTAATCAGGGGGGCAAAATGCTTGAACAGAGCCTCAAAGGCTTTGGTGTCCTGCCGTCGGGCCACGGCCTCGAGCAGATCCGCCCACTCGTCGGCTGTTTGGCTCGTCTGTGTCATAGTGCGTGCTTTTTTCGATGAGAGTATCGAGATTACATTGGCCGCTGACATTTTTAAACCTGTTGATGGAGTCTCAGGCTAGGATACGTCAGCGTTCGGTATCCGGATCACGCTGGATGATTATTTTTCTGCCAGCGTCTCTTTAATCCAGCGCAACAACCGCTTGCTGTTCTTACCACCGCGTATTGGGGCTTCCGGGTCGTCCGGTTGCTCTTTTCGTGCCGCCCGAACCAGTGAACGGAAGGGCTGGCGGTCGGTATTCGGGTAGGTTTCGAACCAGTTGCTTTCAGCACTGTCTTCGCGAATCAGTCGTTCACGCCAGACTTCCGCCTGTTGCAGATCCCGTTTATACAACTCACTGCTGGGGTCGAGCCGGTCAACGGCCTCGCGAATGGCGTCGACGTCGTTGTCACGCATCAGCTTGCCGATCAGTTGCAGGTGCCGGCGGCGGGCTTCGCGCTGGGTGACCCGCTTGCTTTCATCGAGCGCCTGAATCAGCCGTTCGGTCAGGGGAATGGTGGCCAGTTGATCAGCACGCAGCGTAAGCAAGCGCTCACCCAGGGCCTGCCAGCGGTGCATTTCCCGTTTCATTTCGGATTTGCTGACCAGTTCGTATTCGATGTTGTCGTCTTCAGGGTGGCTCATGAGCGCTCTACGGTGGTGACTGCCTGATCGGGTTCAAAGCAGAAAGAATGTGGCCAGGCGGAGGACGGTCAGCTACCCAGTCGATGTGATGCTTCTGACTGGTACAGCTTGGACTGACAGCGCCGGGTCGATGCTAGTGATTTTAAAAGAAAGGGCAGGGTGGCACCAGCGGCAACCGCAACTATCGGGATCTTCGTGTTGGAAAGGGCTATAACCGCACGAAAATCCTGCAATTACCGACTATTCCGGTTCGTCGAAGCGGTTCTGAACCAGGGAAAGTAGCGCCCCCCAGGCTTCGGAGGCATCGTCTCCCTCAATGCGTACATTCAATTCGGTGCCCTGACTCGCCGCCAGCATCATGACCGACATGATGCTTTTCGCGTCAGCTTCACGGCCATCTTTAACAAGAACGATCCGGCTCTCAAACTGACCGGCGATGCCGACCAGTTTGGCCGCCGCCCGGGCATGCAGCCCGAGCTTGTTGATGATGGTCAGTTGTTCCTGAATCACGCTTCGTCGTGCCCCATGTCCCGGTGTCTGATCTGAACGCTTGGATACTTGGCAGAGAAGGTACCATAGAGTTGTTCACAAATGTAAACACTGCGATGCTGCCCGCCGGTGCAGCCAATGGCGACGGTGAGGTAGGCGCGCTGATTCGCTTCATACTGACGCAACCAGCGGTCGACAAAGCGACGAATGTCTTCAAACATCTCGGTAACGGCGGGTTCGCGCTGCAAGAACGCCTGAATGGGCTCATCCCGGCCGGTATGGACACGTAACGCCTTGTCCCAGTAGGGGTTGGGCAAGCATCGGACATCAAATACCAGATCGGCATCCCGGGGCAGGCCGTGTTTGAACCCGAACGACAGAAACTGCAGGGCGATGCCCCGGGGCTTGCGAATGACCCTGGAGCGTATCTGGTCGCGCAGTTCCTGTAGCGACAGGCTGCTGGTGTCTATCTTTAGTTGTGCCAGTGCCGCAACCGGGGCCAACAGCTTTGCTTCGTGGGCGATCGCTTCGGCCAGTGAGCGATGCTGATCGGTCAGCGGGTGCTTGCGGCGGGTGGCGGAAAACCGTTGCAACAGAATGGTTTCATCGGCATCCAGATACAGAATCTCGGGGACCAGATCGGTTTTCAGGGAGGCCAGAATCTCGGGTAAATGGGCGATGCCCTGAGGCGACATGCGTGCATCGATGCAAACGGCGGTGTTGGGCTGTTCGGTGCTGGCCGACATCCAGCGCACCAGCTCGGGTAGCAGTGACGGCGGCAGATTGTCGATGCAATTAAAGCCCGCGTCTTCCAGGGCATTCAGGACCGTACTCTTGCCCGACCCGGATCGACCGCTAATGAGTATGAGTCGGTGTGATTTGGCCTGCGTCGCCATGGTGATCAGAATCCCTTGAAGAAGAGCCGGTACAGTTCATCGGGATCACGGGTATCGCGCAGGGCGGCAACCGTCTCGGAGTCGTTAAATCGTTCTACAACGGCGGCCAGTAATTGCAGATGTTCATCGGTGGCAGCTTCGGGAACCACCAGGGCGAACATCAAATCGACGGGTTGGCGGTCCGGTGATTCAAAGTCGACAGCTTCATCGAGTTTCACCAGAGCGGCGACGGGCCGGTCGATGTTGGCAAGGCGGCAATGGGGCAGGGCAATGCCCTGACCCAGTCCGGTGGACCCAAGTCGTTCCCGGGCAATCAACTGATCGAACAGATCGAGTTCGGTGACGCCTGGTACTGCGCTGGCAAGACGTTCCGCCAGGGTTTGCAGTACGCGTTTTTTGCTGGCGCCGAACGCGCCAACAAAGACGCGTTCAACGGTCAGGACTTGGTCCAATGGTATCATGATTAACGTGAATTCCCGTGCATTCGATCAACTGTCTTCTCTTTGTGTTTAAGCAGTTGACGGTCCAGTTTATCCGCCATCATATCAATGGCGGCATACAAGTCATCGTGTTCAGAGTCCGCATGAATCTGGGCGCCCTTGATGTTGAGTGAAGCTTCAGCTTTTTGCCGCTGTTTTTCAACACTGAGGGTAATTTGTACATTGCCAATCTGGTCGAAGTGTCGCTCCAGCCGGTCCAGTTTCTGACCGACATAGTCGTTCAGCGCTTCAGTAACTTCTACATGGTGACCACTGATGTTGACTTGCATAGTCCGCTCCTCTTGCAGTGATGGATCTGCGGTTCCCGAAAAGGCGATGTCCGCAGGGCAATGTTATCCGATTTCCCTTTGCCTATTTCAGTCTAGCTCCTATTACAGAATTTGGCGCCTGGACCGACCGCTTTCAAGCACTGGTCGGCTCACTCCATTGATTTAGATCAGCCGTTTACGTTCATTTGATGGAGGAATCATCATGGCTTCACGGTATTTGGCAATGGTACGCCGGGCTACCTGAATGCCTTTTTCTCCCAGCAAGGTGGCGATCTTCGAATCACTCAGTGGTTTGCGCGGGTTTTCTGCTGCGACCAGCTTTTTAATGATGGCGCGAATGGCGGTACTGGAGGCTTCGCCACCACTGTCGGTACTGACATGGCTGCTGAAAAAATACTTGAGTTCAAAAATGCCGCGCGGCGTGTGCATGTATTTTTGGGTGGTTACCCGGGAAATGGTCGACTCATGCATTTCGACCGCTTCGGCAACGTCGTGCAATACCAGAGGTTTCATGGCTTCTTCGCCATATTCCAGGAAGCCGCGTTGATGCTCGACAATGTTGGTGGCTACTTTCAACAGCGTTTCATTGCGGCTCATCAGGCTCTTGATGAACCAGCGAGCCTCTTGCAGGTGGTCTTTTAAATAGGTGTTGTCGCTGCTGGAGTCGGCTCGCTTGACCATGGACGCATAGGAGGCGTTGACCCGAAGTTTCGGCGCAATTTCCGGGTTGAGCTCGACCAGCCAGCGATTGTTCTTGATGTCTTTGCGAACGATGACGTCCGGTACGACGTATTCATCTTTACCGCTTTCGATCTGGTTGCCTGGGCGGGGATTGAGGCTCTGAATCAGCGCAATTACATCGCGCAGCTCCGGTTCCTTGAGTTTCGATTTGCGCATCAGTTGGCTGTAATCGCGCGAGGCAAGCAGGTCGAGGTAATTGTTGACCACCGTCAGGGCGGCGTCGCGCCAGGGGGTGTCTTCGCTCATTTGCTGCAGTTGTATGGTCAGGCAGTCGGCCAGGTCCCGGGCGCAGACGCCGGGTGGGTCGAAGTGCTGAACGCGGTGCAATACGGCTTCGACTTCGTCCATTTCCAGCGGGTCGTCGTCATTGGCCATGTGCGCGGTCAGGCCCTCGAAAATATCGTCCAGGCTTGACGACAAATACCCCTCGGCATTGACGCTTTCGATCAGGCTTTCGGCGATTTGCCGGTCGCGATCCGTCATGGTGGTGAGGTTCAGTTGCCAGTTCAGATGGTCCCAGAGCGAATCGGTGGTGCCGTAAACGTTCTCGAAATTGAAGTCGTCGTCTCCCGAGGGCAGGCCGTGGCTGGTGGGAGCGTGGGTATAAATGTCGTCCCAGGAGCTGTCGACGGCCAGGTCGTCGGGAATGTGTTCGGCAATCTCCAGCTCGCGCTGATCACCCTCGTTGGAATTTGCGGAGTTTTCCGCATCGCTGGTGGCTTTCTGGTCAACGGACTGGCTGTTTTTTGAGTCAGCGGCGCCCGAGTCGTCCACGTCTTCGCGAACCTCGAGCATGGGGTTGCTTTCGAGTGCCTCCTGTATCTCCTGTTGCAGATCCAGAGTCGACAGTTGCAGCAGGCGAATGGCTTGTTGCAGCTGAGGCGTCATGGTCAGCTGCTGGCTCATTTTCAGTTGTAAGGAGGTCTTCATAGAGCGTTATATGTGCCTTTGGCCATGGTTATAAGCGGAATTGGTCGCCTAAATACACTTCACGAACGGTGGCGTTGTTCAAAACGTCCTCCGCTGTCCCTTCTGCAATGATGTGGCCGTTACCCACGATGTAGGCTTTTTCGCAGATGTCGAGGGTCTCCCGGACGTTGTGGTCGGTGATCAGAACGCCAATGCCGCGATCTCTCAAGTGATGGATTATAGCTTTAATATCGCCGACGGAAATGGGGTCGACCCCGGCAAAGGGTTCATCCAGCAGAATGACAGCCGGTTCCATTGCCAGCGCCCGGGCGATTTCGACACGGCGCCGTTCCCCCCCAGACAATGCCATACCCAGGCTGTCACGAATATGGGTAATGTTAAATTCACCCAGCAAAGACTCCAACTGCTGTTTTTGCGCGCTGCGCGACAGGTCTTTACGGGTTTGCAGAACACCCAGAATATTATCCTGTACCGTCAACTTGCGAAAGATGGACGCTTCTTGCGGCAGGTAGCCGATCCCCTGTCGGGCCCGGGCATGCATGGGCAGGCGGGTGACGCTTTTGTCACCAATCAGAACCTCGCCGTTGTCGGCCGGTACCAGGCCAACAATCATATAGAAACAGGTGGTTTTGCCGGCGCCGTTAGGTCCTAACAGGCCAACGATCTGGCCTTTTTCAACGCTGAGGCTGACATCGCGCACAACGGGCCGTTTTTTGTAGCTCTTTGCCAGGTTCTTTGCTTCCAGCAGTGCCATTCAGTCCATCGCTCCCGGTTGCAGGGTCCAGGTAGCCTGGGGCGCATCCCCGTTGTTTTCGGTGCTGCGCCGGGACCTTACATCCAGTGATTCATCGAGCAGGTTGTAGCGGATGTAGTCGGCTTCAATGTCGCTGCCGGCCTGTGTCAGGTGGCCGTTGCCTTCGGTGATGATCAGGTCTTCATCGGGCCGGTACTCAATGCGCGAGCCCCTCACTTCAATCAGGCCATCTTCCTCACTGGGCAGTTCCTGGTAGCGGGCCGGTTCGCCTTTGGCTTCGAGGAAGGTAATGTCACCGGTTTCCGGGTCGCGGCGCACATCCAGGGTATCCGCCCAGACTTCCAGTGTGCCCTGTTTCAGGTAAACGTTGCCGGTGAAGGTGGCTTCACCCCGGCTGCTTTTGAAATTGCCCTCATCAGCGGTGATCGTCATTGGCTGATCACGATCGCCTGGCAACGCCCACGCAGGCTGGACAACCAGGCAGGTCAGGGCCAGAAGCACCAGGAGGGTGAAGTGGCGGTGATGTAGGCGGGTTGTCTCAGTTCGCGTCATAGCGAATCGATACCTCTGATTTGAGCGTTATGTCGGAATCCTCACCGGTCAGTATGGCGTCCATTCCGATACCGCGGGCCTCCTGTCCGGGTTGCAGCAGTCTAACAGGCCTGGGCGTTGTGACGAAGCGACCATTCTGCTCGACCCGCAGCCAGTCGGTATAGAGTTGCATGCCTTCTGGTGTTTGCTGTTCGATCACTTCAACGTTTTGTTCAAAATTCATACTGCCGTCGTTGAACAGTACGGCCTGGTCAGATGTAATTTTCCACGGCTGGTCAGGGCTGGACAGTACGGTCATTACCGGCCGTGTCATCAGGCTTTCGCCATTGCTCTCATAATAGGCCAGAGACTCGGCCTGTGCCCGCAGTTCGGGTTGGCCTGTCGCGTCAAAACGGGTTTGATCCGGTTGTTCGATGTAAAGATCGGGCGCGTTTTCGGGCAGATCCAGCCGGGCTCGTCCCGCGGTTTCATCCTGGCCGGATTGCCACCAGATGGCGAGCGCGACCAGCCCCAGGCTGGTCGCGACAATCAGGGTGCGGCGCCGGTTGGCCATCAGGCAACCCCGGCGCGAAGGATGTCGTGCAGATGAATCACACCCGCGGTCTGGCCAGCGTCTACGATCACCAGTGAGGTGATCTTGCGTTCTTCCATTTCATAGAGCGCCTGGGCGGCCAGTTGGTCGGGGTGCATGGTGTAGGCGCCGCTGTGCAAGACGGCGCGGATGGGTGTGGTCAGTATATCGATGCCCTGATCCAGGGTACGGCGCAAGTCACCGTCGGTGAAAACCCCCAGCAAATCGCCTTCGGCGCTGATGATGGTGGTCATGCCGAGCCCTTTTCGGGTCATTTCCAGCAACGCATCGCGCAGCAGGGTGTCGGGTTCCACCACGGGGATTTCCAGGCCGGTGTGCATAATGTCGCCAATTTTGAGCAGCAATTTGCGACCCAGGCTGCCACCCGGGTGGGAAAAGGCGAAATCATCGGCGGTGAAACCCCGGGCCTCCAACAAGGCAATGGCCAACGCATCGCCCATTACCAGTGCGGCCGTCGTCGAGGAAGTGGGCGCGAGGTTCAGCGGGCAGGCTTCCTGCTCGACACCGCAATAAATATGGGCATCGGACGAGCGCCCCAGAGTGCTGTCTGGGTTGCCGGTCATACCGATCAGGCCCGCACCGAGTCGTTTGATCAGAGGGATTAGGGTGACGATTTCGGCCACTTCCCCTGAGTTTGACAGGGCAATGACGACATCCTGCTCGGTGATCATGCCCATATCACCATGGCTTGCTTCACCCGGATGAACAAAGAATGCCGGGGTGCCGGTGCTGGCCAGCGTCGCCGCCAGTTTGTTGCCGATGTGGCCGGACTTGCCCATACCGGTCACCACTACACGCCCCTTGCAGGCCAATACCCGCTCGCAGGCTTGCTCAAAGGCGCTGTCGAGGTGCGTGGTCAGCCCCTGCAGTGCCTTGATTTCCAGATCAAGTGTGCGCCGGGCTGACGTCAGGTAATTCAGGTGTGGTTTCATCGTAATATGGCTGCCTGGTCCGGTCGGACGTTGTTCGGTCCTGTGTTATAGGAGAGGTAGAATACCACAATGCCTCCTGGTCTGAAGGGGTTGCACAACGGCAGCTCCGTGCAAATTTTTTCTTTATTTACGCAGGGTTATGACTGATGGGGGGTCGATTCAGGCCGGATTCAGGCCTAAGCTGTAGGCTGGACAAAAAAGGGACATCGGGAGCCTTTATTATGAAACACATTGGAGCGGTACGCGCACTCATGCTGGCTGGCATCTTGCTGTTGGCTAGCCAGGCACAGGCATTCACACCCAGTAAGCCTGCCGGGCAGAGTGTTATGGACGGTGTCAACGCCGTGCTGGAGGTGGTTAAGAAACACAGTGAGCAAGGCGGTGCAGGAGATCGACAGGCCTATCTGGAGGAAGTGGGTGAGGTGTTGGACCCCCTGATCGGGTATACCGTTATCGTCAGTCGTATCATGGGTCAGGAACTGCTGGAATCGTCTACGCAGGAACAGAAATTACGCTTTCTTGAAGTATTCAAGCGAAGCATGATCAACACCTATGCGGGTGGACTGTATAATTTTGGTTCCTTTGAGGTCGAATTACTGCCCAGTCAAAACGACAGTGAGAATACCGTACGCAATACCCGTGTGAACCTGAATGTGGTGTCCCCGGATGGCCAGGAATACCCCATGGTGCAGAGTGTTTACTACAGTCGCGAAGCGGACGACTGGCGAATGCAGAATGTGATTGTGAACGGCGTTAACCTGGGCGTGACCTTCAAATCCCAGTTTGATCAGATCTACCGCGACACCGGCGGAGACCTGGACGCAACCATCGATGAATGGGAGCGTACGACGGCTGAAACGTTCGATGAAGAGCAGTTCCAGTAACGGGTTGGCCGGCCATTCAGGTCGGCCCTGGTTTTGAGGCACAGATCATTTCGGTTTGTCTGCATTTTCCGTATAATCCCCGCCCCTTTACATTCATACCCAAGCAGGAAGTACCATGTCCGCAGACGAAATTAAGGCCATGCTCGCCGCCGCCTTTCCCGGCGCAACCGTTGAAGTCGATGGGGGTGGCGCCAAATTTACGGTCCGGATCATCGATGATGCCTTTGCCGGCAAACGCCCGGTTCAGCGTCAACAGCAGGTCTACGGGGTGCTGAATGAAAAAATCACTTCGGGTGACATTCATGCAGTGTCTATGGCGCTGTTCACCCCGGAAGAATGGTCCGGTCAGGAGAAGTGAACCTTGGATAAATTATTGATTACCGGCGGTAGTCGCCTGAATGGCGAGATCCGTGTCTCCGGTGCCAAGAATGCGGCCTTGCCGATCATCGCGGCCACCTTGCTGACCAAAGACCCGGTAACGGTGCGCAACCTGCCGCATCTGAACGATATTACCACCATGATCGAGTTGCTCGGTTGCATGGGCGTTGACGTCACCGTCGGTGAAGACATGAGTGTCGAAGTCTGTGCGGGAAACATCAAGAATTGCACGGCCCCTTACGAGCTGGTTAAGACCATGCGCGCGTCGATTCTGGTGCTGGGTCCGTTGCTGGCTCACTTTGGCGAAGCCAATGTATCTCTGCCCGGTGGCTGTGCCATCGGTAGCCGGCCGGTAGACCTGCACATTCGCGGGCTTGAGGCGATGGGCGCCCATATCGATGTATCTGATGGTTACATCAAGGCCCGGTCAGATGGCCGGCTGAAGGGCGCTCGTATCTTCTTTGATACCGTCACCGTTACTGGTACTGAAAACATTCTGATGGCCGCGACGCTGGCCGAAGGAACATCCGTCATCGAGAATGCAGCCAAGGAACCGGAAGTGGTGGATTTGGCTCAATGCCTCATTGCGATGGGAGCCAACATCAGCGGTGCCGGCACCGACACCATTACGGTAGAGGGGGTTGAGCGCCTCCATGAAGCCGATTACTCCGTGTTACCGGACCGCATCGAAGCAGGCACCTACCTGGTCGCTGCGGCCATTACCGGTGGCCGCGTGAAACTGCGCGACGTCGACCCGGATACACTGGATTCGGTGCTGATCAAGTTGCGCGAAGCCGGGGCCGAGATCACTCAGGGCGACGACTGGATTGTACTGGACATGCATGGCCAGCGAGTCCGGGCGGTTAATATCACGACAGCCCCGTACCCGGCGTTCCCGACAGACATGCAGGCCCAGTTTACCGCGTTGAACGCCATTGCCGATGGCGTAGGTACGGTTGAAGAGACGGTGTTTGAAAACCGGTTCATGCACATCAACGAACTGGAGCGGATGGGCGCCAATGCCCGGATCAAGGGTAACACCGTGGTCATTACCGGCTGCGCAAAGCTGACGGGCGCGCCCGTGATGGCGACCGACCTGAGAGCGTCTGCGTCATTGGTGCTGGCTGGTCTGGTCGCTGAAGGCGATACGCTGGTCGACCGGATTTACCACATCGACCGTGGTTACGAATGCATCGAAGAAAAGTTGCAGCAATTGGGTGCAACGATCAAACGGGTCACGGGCTAAGCCGCCCGAGTCCCATCAGGGCCCGCAGCGAATCTCTTAGCTGCCTGGCCCGACGCCGGAATCGGGATCCAACACAGGACACTGCAGTGCAAAACCCTCAAGCGACATCAACTTCGCCGGATAAAATTACCATCGCCCTGTCCAAAGGGCGGATTCTCAAGGAAACCCTGCCGTTGTTTGCAGCGGCCGGTATCGAGCCGCTTGAAGACATTCATACTTCCCGAAAGCTGATCTTCGAGACCACCCGGTCTGATGTTCAGTTCATCGTTATTCGGGCCACCGATGTGCCAACCTATGTAGAGTATGGTGTGGCGGATCTGGGTGTGGCAGGCAAGGATGTGCTGATGGAGCACGGCGCGGAAGAAATGTATGAAGTGCTTGATCTGCAAATCGCGCGCTGCCGGCTGATGACTGCTCGCCTTAAGGATGCCCCTGAAGTCGCCGGCAGAATGAAAGTCGCGACCAAATTTGTGCGGGTTGCCAAGCAATATTTCTCAGAGCAAGGTCGCCAGGTTGATCTGATCAAGCTATACGGCGGTATGGAACTGGCCCCGATCATGAAACTGGCGGACTGCATTGTCGATATTGTCGATACTGGCAACACGCTGAAGGCTAACGGGCTGGTGGTTGAAGAGCATATTGCCGACATCAGCAGCCGTCTGGTGGCCAGTCGTCTGGCGCTCAAATTGAAAGACGACCGCATCAACCCCATTATTGAGACGCTGGCGGCGGCCGTACAGTCGTCTGCCGTCAGGGCCTGATTGAAAGAGACGATCGCATCATCTCGCTCATCCATAGTTGGTACTAATCAAGAGGCTTGAACCGCATGTCCGAGATCACGATACGGCGCCTGGAAGCGTCAGCCGGTGACTTTAACCAGCAACTGGATGCGTTGCTGGCGTGGGAGTCTGTTTCAGACGCCGACGTGCAGCAGACCGTCGCGACCGTGATCGATAACATCCGACATCGTGGCGATGAGGCCTTGCTGGAATATTCACGGCAATTCGACCGGTTTGATGTATCCACAGCGTCTTCGCTCGTGCTCGACAAAGCCGCCATTGAAGCGGGCTACCATCGCTTGCCAGCGGAACAACAGCGAGCGCTCGGCATCGCTGCCGAGCGGGTTGAGTCCTATCACCAGCGCCAGCTTAGCGAGAGCTGGAGTTACACCGAAGCAGACGGTACCGTGCTTGGCCAGCAAGTTACGGCGATGGACCGGGTGGGTATTTACGTACCGGGCGGAACCGCGCCACTGGCCTCCTCGGTAATCATGAACGCCATGCCTGCCAAAGTGGCCGGTGTGCGCGAAGTGGTGATGGCCACGCCCGCTCCGGACGGCAAGGTGAATGACTTTGTTCTCGGTGCTGCCCATGTAGCTCGCATCGACCGGGTCTTTCTGATGGGCGGAGCCCAGGCAATCGCTGCGCTGGCGTTTGGTACCGATACCGTGCCGGCGGTTGATAAAATTGTCGGCCCGGGCAATATCTTCGTTGCCACGGCCAAAAAGCAAGTGTTTGGCAAAGTCGGGATCGATATGATTGCCGGCCCCAGTGAAATACTGGTGGTGTGCGATGGCAAAACTGACCCGGACTGGATCGCCCTCGATCTGTTCTCTCAGGCGGAACACGACCCGGACGCTCAGGCCATTCTGATCAGCCACGATGCCGACTATTTGAACTCGGTTGAAGCCGCCATTCAACGTTTGCTGCCGACACTGGAACGCGCTGACATCATTCGCGACTCGCTGAATGCGCGCGGCGCCTTTATCAAGGTGAATGCGCTGGACGACGCCGTCGACCTGATCAATCGCATCGCCCCCGAGCACCTCGAATTGTCAATCGAAGACCCGCATGCCTGGCTGCCCCGTATTCGTCACGCCGGCGCGATTTTTCTGGGACGCCACACCCCGGAAGCGCTGGGCGATTATTGTGCGGGGCCCAATCACGTCTTGCCGACCAGCGGTACCGCGCGCTTCTTTTCGCCGCTGGGGGTTTACGATTTTCAAAAACGCAGCTCGATCATTGGCGTGTCGGCCGAAGGTGCTAAAACCCTGGGCGCAGTGGCGTCAGTACTGGCGCGTGGCGAGTTGCTGACGGCTCATGCTCGCAGTGCGGAGAAGCGGCTGGATGACTGAACTGCGCGACCAGGTTGATACCCAGGTTCACCGCTGGGTAAGGCCCGACATCACCAGCTTGGCGGCTTATCCGGTACCGGATTCCACGGGCCTGTTGAAACTGGATGCCATGGAAAACCCCTATGGCTGGCCGGACGCCCTGACCGCACAATGGCAAGCCTTGCTGGCCGATGCACAGGTGAACCGCTACCCCCATCCGGAAGCGCCTGGGGTCAAGGCTGCTCTGCGAACCGTCATGAACATCGACTCGCACTGGGACATCCTGCTTGGCAACGGCTCCGATGAACTGATTCAGTTAATCGCCATGGCCGTGTCCGGAGCAGACCGCACGATACTGGCGCCAGAACCCAGTTTTGTAATGTACCGGATGATTGCCCGCTATCTGGGCATGGATTATGTCGGTGTGCCATTGACGGCTGAGTTTGAGCTGGACCTTGAACTCATGCTCAGCCGTATTGAGCGGGAACAGCCGGCCGTTGTGTTTCTGGCGCAACCCAATAACCCAACCGGCAATCTCTGGGATGATGAAAAACTGCGTCGCATCATTGAAGCGGCCCCCGGCCTGGTGGTGATGGATGAAGCCTACACCGCCTTCACCGAGGCCGACTATCTGAACTGGCTGGACGACTACCCCAATTTGCTGATCATGCGCACCCTGTCAAAGGTCGGTTTGGCGGGCTTGCGTCTGGGTATTCTGATAGGTGATCCGGCCTGGCTTGAGCAGATCAACAAGCTGAGGTTGCCTTACAACATCAATAATCTGACGCAATTGTCCGCGCAGTTTGCCTTGGAGCATTTTGACGTCTTCGAACAGCAAACCGCTGAACTGACGCGCCAGCGCCATGTGTTGCAACAACAATTGGCAGCACTTCCCGGACTGAAGGTCTACGACAGCCAGGCCAATTTCTTACTGGTTCGCACCGGCCCCGGCCAGGCAGCTGCCTTGCATGCCGCCTTGCTAGACGCCGGTATACTGATCAAGAAACTCGATGGCAGCCATCCGTTACTGGCCGATTGCGTGCGCATCACGGTGTCGTTTGAGTCAGAAAATCAACAACTGTTAAGAGCACTCGAACGGCATTTGCACAACACCTGATTCGTGGCTGTTGCGCTGGGGGCGAACCCGGCGCCATTTCCTCCCTCCTGCCATTTCCTTCTGCGATTTACCGTCATGCTCTGCTCTAATAGGGTCAACCCAGGGCAGAGGATTTTCATCGAATGACTGTTTGCGTATTTCACCAGGCCATTCCGGAGTATTTGGGCCGTTCTGATACCCACTTAAGCCTGACACTGGCCTTGAAGGGAGACCAGCCCGATACCGTCTATCTGCGAACTGAACCAGACAACGAGGAACAGCTCTGTGCCATGAAACCCGTACGGTCAGAGAGCGGCTGGGTCTGGTATCAGGCCGAGACTGATTGGGCACCCCATCAGGACCTTACGCTCTATGCGTTCAAGCTGGTCTGGCCGGAGCGTTCTTGCTGGGTTAGTGCCTCCGGGCATAGCACGGCGATGCCTCCGCTGACCGATGTCTTTCGTATCTCAAGGCATCACACCGTACCCGAATGGATATCGGCTCAGGTGTTTTATCAGATCTTTCCGGATCGGTTTCATTGTGGCGACCCCCGGTCAACCCCCGCGAGCCACCAATATGACGGCATGGACGGGCCGTCGACCATTCGCCGGCGTTGGGGTGAGCGGCCAAATCCAGAACAGGGCGGAAACGAGTTCTTTGGCGGCGATTTGCCGGGCATAGTGCAAAAGCTGGATTACCTGCAACAGACACTGGGCGTCACCGCCCTGTATCTGAATCCTATCTTCAGCTCACGCAGTAACCACAAATACGACGCTGAGAATTACCTTAAGGTCGATGCTCACCTGGGGGGTGAGGCAGCGCTTGCGGAATTGTCGGCACAGCTGCATCAGCGAGGCATGCGGCTGGTACTGGATGCCGTGTTCAATCATACCAGCGTGTTTCATCCCTGGTTTATTGCAGCACAACTGAATGACCCCGAAGCACGAGCCCGCTATGTGTTCACCGGAATTCAGAGGTCGGATTACGTGAGCTGGAAAGGGCATGCCGGCTTACCCGTGCTGGACATGGCCCACCCGGACAATCTGCATGATCTGCTGACCGGTGAATCGGCCGTTATCAAGCACTGGCTAAGGCCGCCCTATGCCATCGATGGTTGGCGCATGGATGTGATACATATGATGGGCCATGGACCTGGTGCCGCTAACAATGCTGATACCGTGCGCATCATTCGTCAGGCGATTAAGTCCGAAAACCCCGATGCCTACCTGCTCGGGGAGCATTTTTTCGAGGCCACGTCCTGGTTGCAGGGCGACCAGGAAGACGGAGCGATGAATTATTACGGTTTCACTCACCCCATTCGCGCTTTCCTGGCCGGATGCGACAACCGCTATGATCCGCTGCAACTGGACGCAGCCGGCCTTGCACACTGGCTGGCGCAGGCTCGCAGCCGGATTCCCTTTGCCCAGCAACTGGCCCAGTTGAACCAGCTCGATAGCCACGACACACGACGATTCATAACGCTGTTGAACGGTCATCAGCCGAGGTACCGGATGGCGCTGGGGTTCTTGCTAACCTACGTCGGCACGCCCTGTCTGTATTATGGCGATGAAATCAGCCTGCCGGGTGGCGATGACCCGGATTGTCGCCGCTGTTTCTCCTGGGACGAATCTGAATGGCACGCGGAAACCCTGGCGTTTACCCAAGATTGGGTTCAACTGCGCAAACAGCTGCCTGCCCTGCAAGGCGGTGCCCTGGTACCGCTTTATGCGGTGGGCGACGTTATGGTGTTTGCCCGCGTTCTGGCCGATTCACAGTGTCTGGTGGCGCTGAACCGGGGTGGTGGCTGTGACATCGAGGTGGTTGATGCCCTGTTACCGCTCGCGGCAGGCTGGCAGCATCAGGCTGGTGAGGGCAGTTTGAAGCCTGCCGAACGGGGTTGGGAGTTATCGCTGGCGGCTGAATCGATCGTGCTCTGGTCACGGTCAGCGCTGTGATCGAATTGGTGTACACTGAGACTCCGTTTTCTATCGAGCAGAGTTGATCAACATGACCTTGCACCGTGACGAGCTGACTGACTACCTGAACGACTATCTGGCGGTTGCCCGGTTCAGCGACTATTGCCCCAATGGCTTGCAAGTTGAAGGCAAGACCGACATCCGGCGGCTGGTGACCGGGGTTACCGCGAGCCAGCGCCTGATAGACGAGGCCATTGACCGGCAGGCCGATGCCATTCTGGTTCATCATGGCTACTTCTGGAAAGGTGAGGCGGCGCCACTGACGGGTATCAAGCGCAACCGGCTGGCCGCTTTGCTGGCGAACAACATCAATCTCTATGCCTATCACTTGCCGTTGGATGCCCATCCGGAGGTTGGCAACAACACTCAGTTGGCGCGTCTTATGGGGTGGAACGTTACCGGACAAATCGACGACAGCCTGGTGATGCTGGGAGAGGTTGACGGCGAGCACACCGGCGCCAGCCTGCGCCAGCAATTGTCTGAGGCGCTGGAGTTCGAGGCGTTGCACATTGGGGAGTCAGAAGACCCGATCGAGACCATTGCCTGGTGCACCGGGGCGGCGCAGGGGTTCCTGCAACAGGCTATTGATGCCGGTGTCGATGCGTTTGTGTCCGGGGAGATCAGTGAGCCGACAGTGCACCTCGCCCGTGAAAGCGGCGTGCACTATTTTGCAGCCGGGCATCACGCCACGGAGCGGGGAGGGCCCGCAGCGCTGGGCTTGCACCTGGCGCAACGGTTTGGCTTATCGGTGGAGTTTATCGACCTGCCCATTCCAGTTTAGGCACCGGTACCCGGCAGGATGCCAGCTTCTGCCGGCATCCTGCCACGGGCAGGTCAGTCTTCGATGACGCCTTCATCGCGCAGCAGTGCAATCACCGCCCTGGGGTTGGCATCCTTGATCTTGATGCCAAATGGCGCGTCCGATTCACCGGCGATAATCGCGATCAGCCCGGCCGCTTCCAGGTAAGGAGCGACCGCCAGCGCATCGTCTGGCCGGATAATGGCACTGACGTGACCCAGATCGAACAAGGCCCGCTCGATTTTCACCGCCTGCTCGGCAGCATTCTCCACGGCAAGCACCAGTGATACCGGTTGCTGACGGTACCGGGCCCGACGTTCGTTTTCGCTGACCGGGTGGCTGTCTGACACATCGGCGGCACTCTCGATCATGCCGGCACCGACGGTGATGTTGCTCAGCCGATCTACCACTATGAAGGCTCCCGTAGCCCGGTGACTGCGATAGGGGTCGGCAACAATGGTTTTGTTCAGTTGCAGTCGAACGTCACCAATGCCATTCAGAGGCAAGGTTTCGGTGTCGATGGTGTTCAGGCTGTTCACGTCGATCTGGCGATCGAGGCGGGTGAACTGGCCGGTGGCCGTCTGGGTTCCCACTTTAAAATCGTACTGTCGACCCGGCACCATGGCATCGTCGTGCATCCACACCAGCTTGGCCTGAAACGCCTGAGCGACCAGCGGCGACTGGTTGGCACCGACCAGCATGTCGCCACGACTGATGTCGATTTCGTCGGTCAGCGTCAGCGTAATGGCCTGGCCTGCATGTGCCCGATCGAGATCACCATCGAAGGTTACAATGCGCTCCACGGTGGAGGACAAACCGCTTGGCAGCACGCTGAGTTTGTCGCCGGGTTTAATCTCACCAGACGCCACGGTGCCGGCAAACCCCCGAAAGTTGAGGTCGGGCCGGTTGACGTACTGCACCGGCAAGCGGAACTGGCTCTGGTCGCTGTCGCGGTTGATCTCCAGGGTTTCCAGCAACTCGATCAGCGTTGGGCCGGGGTACCAGGGAGAGCGTTCACTGAGCGTGACCACGTTGTCGCCATCGAGGGCGGAAATGGGCACAAAACGGATATCTGGCAGCGTCAGTTGCTCGGTAAAGGCCAGGTAATCAGCCTGAATCTCTTCAAAGCGTGACTGGCTGAAATCCACCAGATCCATCTTGTTCACCGCCACGATCACATGTTTCAGGCCCAACAGGCTGGCAATGTAGCTGTGCCGCCGGGTTTGGGTCTGCACACCGTAGCGCGCATCGATCAGGATGATCGCCAGATCACTGGTGGAAGCACCGGTCGCCATATTGCGGGTGTACTGTTCATGCCCCGGAGTGTCGGCAATGATGAACTTGCGCTTGTTGGTCGAGAAATAGCGGTAAGCCACATCAATGGTGATGCCTTGCTCACGCTCGGCCTGCAGACCATCGACCAGCAAGGCCAGATCTATCTTTTCACCGGTGGTGCCAGACTTGCGGCTGTCTTTTTCGATTGCCGCCAACTGATCTTCATAGATCATTTTCGAGTCGTGCAGCAGTCGCCCGATCAGGGTGGACTTGCCGTCATCGACGCTGCCGCAGGTTAAAAACCGCAGCAGTTCTTTCTGTTCATGTTGCTTCAGGTACTCATCGATGTCCTGAGCAATCAAATCGGACTGGTGTGCCATGGGTCTGTATTCCTCATGCATTGCGCCTCTAAAGCCTGTTGGCGCTCAAACAAAATCGGTCGGTTGAATCAGAAATAGCCTTCCTGCTTTTTCTTTTCCATGGAACCTGATGAATCGTGGTCGATGGCGCGGCCCTGACGTTCACTGGTGGTGGTCAGCAGCATTTCCTGAATGATCTCGGGCAGGGTGGTCGCCGTTGATTCAACCGCGCCGGTCAGCGGATAACAGCCGAGGGTTCTGAACCGCACCGACTTGTGCTGAACTTCTTCATCCGGGCGCAGCTTCATGCGGTCGTCGTTGATGTTCAGCAACATGCCGTCGCGCTCAACAACGGGACGTTTGGCCGAGAAATACAGCGGGACGATGGGGATGGACTCCAGGTGGATGTACTGCCAGATATCCAGCTCTGTCCAGTTGGACAGCGGGAATACCCGGATGCTTTCACCCCGGTTGATCTTGCCGTTGTAGATGTTCCACAGCTCCGGACGCTGATTCTTAGGGTCCCAGCGATGGTTCCGGTCGCGGAAGGAGTAGACGCGCTCCTTGGCTCGGGACTTCTCTTCATCTCGTCGGGCACCGCCAAATGCCGCATCAAAGCGATGCAGGTCCAGAGCCTGTTTAAGCGCCTGGGTTTTCATGATATCGGTATGTTTGGCGCTGCCGTGGTCGAACGGGTTGATGCCCTGGCGAATGCCGTCTTCGTTGCGATGGACGATCAGGTCGAGATCATACTCCTCAACCAGTCGATCCCGGAATTCGTACATTTCCTTGAATTTCCAGCCGGTATCGACGTGCATCAGCTTGAACGGCAATCGCCCGGGGAAAAAGGCCTTGCGCGCCAGATGCAGCATGACGGCGGAGTCTTTGCCGATGGAGTAGAGCATGACCGGGTTGTCAAACTCGGCCGCCACTTCACGAATGATGTGGATGCTTTCGGCTTCAAGCTGTTTGAGATGGGTAAATACGTCGTGTGACATAGTTCGTCCAGTACAGAAGTGATCTGGGCGAACTATATCAAAGCTTTTTGTTATTGTTGTTAGGCTTTTAAGAACGTTTGGGAATAGATCTATCGCGACTTTTTAGAAGCCGTTTCCGGTTTGGTGCCGGCGGGGGTCTCACCTGCTGCAGCATCGGCTTCTTCTACCCGGGTGAAACCAAAGGATTCCGACAGCATGCCAATGTCTTTGGGGGTTTTGGTGGCGTAGTCTCTGGGCATGTCAAAGTCACTGCTGCTTGCAGCGGGCTGCGGGGCCAGGTCCTGCAGGTCTTCACCACCGGCACGGGCCGATTCCAGGCGATACTCGGGAGCGACCAGTTGGTCGGCGCCCTGGTTCAGGTGGTCGCGGATGCTGGCATAACTCTGATTCAGATTGTCGATCAATTCTGTGGTGCGACTAAAGTGCTCGGTAACGTTGATCTGGTAGTTCTGATGCTGGCGCTTCAAATCCTCCAATTGACGCTTCAGTCCATTGGGGTCCTCTCCCTGTGCCTTGCCCCACAGACGGCTCAAGACCGCACCGGCGAGCAGTGCTATGACGATTATGACGATGAAGGTGATCCAGTCCAGTTGCAGCATTGTGTTCTCCATTAAGCCTCTTACCAGACACAGTATAGATGAAGCAATGTGTCTGTTGTGCTGCCCCGGCGGGCAGTGAAGTCAGTATAAAGCCTTTAAAAATGCATGGCGTGAGAAACATTTGTGCCTGACAGTCATTGATTGTGCAAATGGTTCCCGTAAAATTCCGACCCCTTCACACCCTGCCCGGAGCACCGGATGAGCACACCCTGGACGCGATATCAGGCCGATCTTAGCAAAGAGGGCTTCTCCCATGATCCGGCTCAGGAAGAAGCCGTCAAGGCATTGCAGCAACTTTACGACCAATTGATAGCTCAGCGTGCCGACGAAGCAAGCATCGCCGGGCGCCTGACCCGGATGTTTCGCAAGCAAAATGAGCCGGTGACCGGCTTATATTTCTGGGGCGGCGTGGGACGCGGCAAGACCTACCTGATGGATACCTTTTTTGACACCCTACCGTTTGATGATAAGCGGCGCATGCACTTTCACCACTTTATGCGACGCGTACACCGGGGTTTGAAAGACCATCGTGGTCAAGCCAATCCGCTTGAAGGTGTGGCTGAGGAGATCAGTCACGAAGCTCGGGTTCTGTGTTTTGACGAGTTTTTTGTATCCGACATTGGCGATGCGATGATTCTTGCCAATTTGCTGCGCGCCTTGTTCAAACGCGGGGTGACTCTGGTTGCCACCTCCAACATTGAGCCTGATGGCCTCTACAAAGACGGCCTGCAGCGCCCACTGTTTTTACCTGCCATCGACCTGGTTAAAAAGTATACCCGGGTGATGAACGTTGATGGTGGGGTTGATTACCGCCTGCGGACGCTGACTCAGGTAAAAATTTTTCACACCCCTGCCGATGCAGCAGCAGAAGCGTCGCTGGCGTCCAGTTTTGAGAAGCTGGCTCCTGATCTGGAGGCGGTTGAAGAACAGCAATCACTTGATGTGCTTGGCCGGAATATCAGGACTCAGCGGTTGTGCGAAGACGTTGTCTGGTTTGATTTTGATGCGCTGTGTGATGGACCCAGAAGTCAGAACGACTATATTGAAATCGCCCAGTGCTTCCATGCTGTACTGATCAGTAACGTCCCCGTGTTTCATGGCAAGAACGATGACAAGGCCCGGCGCTTTATCAATCTGGTCGATGAATTTTACGACCGGCAGGTGAAACTGCTGATGAGTGCTGAGGCAAACATAGAGACCCTGTACCAGGATGGGCGTCTGGGTTTTGAATTCAGACGAACGGTCAGTCGTTTGCAGGAAATGCAATCGGAGGAATACCTTGCCAAAGCGCACCGGGGGTAATTCCGCAGCCAGCTCTTGTGAGCTGGTTCTGTCAGACCTGCATCACCGGATAACCGGAGTAAGCTCGTCCATTCGTTCGGTACTTCCGGAGCTGGACAAACGCTATCACCTGTTGTTTCTGGCCAGTCGTTCCGAGGGTAATGTTGTTGCCCGGTCTTTATGGGAAGGCTTTCGAGTTATGGCCCGTCCACCTGCCGGGCGTCCGTTTCGCATCTGGCATGTACGGCGTAATAATGAAATGTTCTGGGGGATTCTGGCCCGGGATGTAATGAGAATGCCGGTAAAGCTGGTGTTTACCAGTGCCGCCATTCGCCGTCATAGCTGGTATCCGAGGCAATTGATCGCCCGTATGGACTCCGTTATAGCCACCAGTGAACGGGCCGCCTACTGCTTGACTGACGTAGCCGCCGTAGTGCCGCATGGTGTAGACATTGAGCGGTTTGAGTTAAATGGTACAGCCATTGAAAACGGCCAGGCACAACCATGGAGCAGTTACACCCGGCGTCTGGGCATTATAGGACGGGTGCGACCCGAGAAGGGGACGGACCTGTTTGTTGATGCGCTCTGCGCAACCTTACCGAATCATCCGGACGCCTGTGCTGTTATTGCCGGGAAAGTCACGTCCCAATACCAGGGGTTTGCGCGCCAGCTTAGGGAAAAACTGTCGGCGGCCGGTGTGCTGGAGCGCGTGTTTTTCCTGGATGAAGTCAGCTCAGATCAAATGCCACTTCTATATAGCCAACTTGATATCGTCTGTGCGCCTGCCCGGTATGAAGGCTTCGGGCTGGTTCCCATAGAGGCTATGGTGTCCGGAACAGCGATTATCGCCAGCAGGACAGGTGCCTATGAGGCGATGGTGGACGAAGCTGAGTCTGGCTTTCTGGTTGACCTGGAGTCTTCACCCCAGATTGCCGAGGCGATTGAACGATTGCTGACCTCTCCTGACTTACTGAATCGTCTGAAACAGGCGGGCCGGCAAAAGGTGCGTGACCAGTTCAGTCTGAATAACGAAGTAGCGGGTATTTCCCGTGTCTATGAAACATTATGGGATCAGGGTACATAAGGGGCTTGACTGGGGAGGCCGCATCTTTATAATGCGCCTCCGCTGTGACCGAACAGCGGCTCCAACCAGCCGAGAGGCGAGATGAAGTGAAAGCTCTAAAGAACTGATTCTAAAGAACATTTCTTAATAAAAGAGTTGACACAACGGAGCGGAGGCGTAGAATACGCGCCTCTTCAAACGACAAGCCCAACGCGCTGTCGTCGATCTTTAACATTGGGAATCAAGTAATTCGTGTGGGCGCTTGTAGGTCGACGCTGAATCACTCTGCTTATTGAGCTTCACTTCGGTGAAGGGATTGA
>NZ_JBHZRJ010000002.1:0-433899 GCF_043641555.1 Saccharospirillum alexandrii
ACAGCTCACAGCTCACAGCTCACAGCTCACAGCTCACAGCTCACAGCTCACAGCTCACAGCTCACAGCTCACAGCTCGCCAACGTCTCTTAACGTCCAGCGTGTCAAACAATGCTTTCTGATGAATTAAGATACCAGTTGCTCCGAACCCTCGAACGCAACCCTGAAATGACCCAACGCCAAATTGCCAAGGAACTCGACTTGAGCTTGGGGAAAGTGAATTATTGTATCAAAGCACTCTTAGAAAAAGGTTTAGTTATTGTCAAAAAGATGGAGTCAAAAAGTGAAAGTAAACCATATAGCTATAAGCTAACATCTAAAGGAGTTGAAGAAAAATCATCAACTACAGTTACACTATTGCAAAGTAAAGAGCGTGAAAAAGAGAAGTTACTAAGATATATTGAAGAATTAAAGACAGAATTGGGAAATGGCTTTAGTAAGGAGTTGTGAGAAATCACTATAGAGGATTTTAAAGAGTCACTATTGAAATGAAAGAGAGTATCTTAGATTGTTGGTAAAAGTTAAGTCGCTTTTTAAAAACAAAAACAGTCGAAATGTGATCGAGAGTTTTTTTTCACTTATAGTTTTACGTGGATTCCAATTTATAGTTCCTATCATTACATTTCCATATTTAGTTAGAATTATTGGAATAGAAAAGTATGGGCTAGTCAATTTTGCTCTGTCATTCGGGTTGTATTTTAGTGCAATAATTCAATACGGTTTTAGTATTACGGCTACTAGGGAAATCGCTCGCAATAGAAATGATAAGCTTCTAGTTACGCAAATATACTCTCAAACACTAACTGCGTCACTTGTTTTGGCTTTGCTTAGTTCAGTGATATTTATAGCCCTTGTGTTAATGATTGATAGATTTTATGAATATGCTCTGTTATATTTTTTTACGCTAGGGTTTGTGATCTTTCAAAATATATTTCCAGTATGGTTCTTTCAGGGAATGGAAAAAATGAGATATATAACCTTGTTGAGTTTGGGGACAAGTATTCTCTATTTAATAACATTGCTGCTGTTTATAAGACAAGAAAGTGACTATATATATGTGCCCCTGTTACAGTTAATATCATCATTTATTACTTTTGTTTTTGCAGTGACACTGATTAAAGTGAGGTTCAATATAGGTTTTTGCTTGCCAAATTTCCAAAGTGTACAGCGTATTCTTGTTGATGGCCGAGATGTATTCATTAGTCAGTTAGCTCCAAATTTGTATAATAACTCAACAACATTTTTGCTCGGTATATATGCAGGTAATACTGCTGTAGGATTATATTCTGCTGCAAATAAGCTAGTGAATGCGGTGGTATCAATTGGGTATATAGTATCTAATGCGTTTTTACCATATCTTTCAAGGAGCTTGGCAAATCATTTAATATTTCAAAAAATAATTTTAGTCCTCGGTTTCGTGTTGTTCATTCTAGTCGCCGTGTTCTCTGATTTCATCACATTGACTCTATTTGGGCCTGAATATCCAGAAATAGCTACTTATATACGTTGGCTGTCAATAAGTGTATTTTTTGTCTTTTGCGGGTTATGTTTTGGTAACAATTTTCTAATGATTGCTAATCATGAAAAGACCGCAATGAGAATATCTCTTTATATCTCGCTCATCTTTTTTGTCTTAGCCAATCTAATTATCCCCGTTATTGGCATATGGGGGGCTATATTTACAGTGTTAGGCGCAAGGTTGATGATTGCATTGTTGTATTATTTGTTTTACTTAAAAGTCCACGTCGAAGTGTTAAATAATGATTGAAATATATAGGTTGAATCAGCCAAGTATACTAATTAAAGCTGATATTGCAGGCGAGTTTCCAATATATCTGTATGTTCCAAATAGTATGGATGAGGTGCTTTATTCAAAGTCAATTAATGAGCTGCTGAATCATGAAAAAGTATCTAAGCCGCTAGAGATAACTAATAAAGGTATTTCATTCCTTCTTCAAAGTGGAGTTATCCCACCACCCAACACGATTTATAAAAGTGTTTATGTACTAGGAATGAATGATGAAGTTGAACTGTCTACCAGAAATGGAATTGTTAATTTAGAGTTCAAGAGTTCATTTCCTTTCAGCTCTTCAAACGTCAATTATGAAGACAAAAAACCCGACGAAAATAGATTGCTAGAGTTGGTTTCAAATGCGGCTATGGCTAGAATAGATAGCAAAAAACCTACATATCTATTCCATAGCGCAGGTAAAGATAGCAATACCATAGCACTGGCGATAGCTGAGGCAGGTTTACAGAGCAGAATAACACTAGTAAGCCACAAGTCAAAAGGACTAGCAGATGAAAGCGAGATAAGTAAACAGATCGCTAAAAAGCTAGGATTTAAGCACAAAGTATTAAACGAAGTTGATAATCTTAGGCCTGTTCATAGATCTGCGATTAAAGATTTTTTTAAGAACTCTCCATTCCCAAGTACAGATAGTGTGACCCTGGCATACCCGCTTTATCTGCAACAACTTCCTACGTTGGCTGGAGCTAATGTAATAGATGGTGGTGGAAACGATAGTTATATGATGACACCTCCAACTAAAAGGGAGCGGAGAAATGTATTTATAACTGATCATATACTTCATTCGAATTGTTTAAGGAGAAGCATTAAGTCAGAAAGTCTGTTATTTCCACTAACTAAAACCAGGTGTGAATGGTTCGGAACTAGTGGGTTTAGTTACTCAGATTCCAAAAAAATAATGAGGGAATCAATAGATGTTAATCCCTACTGGGTAGGAGTTAGTAGTCAGAGAAAAGACTTGAATTTAATTGATCTCAAGACAAGTATATTAACTCAAATAGTTGCATCCGAGGTGCATATAAGAAAAGTAAGAAATTTTGCAGACAGTGTATCATCAAATCTTATATTGCCCTTCGCCAATGAGAAAGTTGCTATGTATGTATCAAGCATATCAAATAGATATCTATTTGATGTTGGTAGCAATAAGAATAAGCTTGTACTAAGGAAGATTCTTAAAGACAGAATTGACCTAGATTCTGATATCATTGGCAAAATGGGATATGAGTATGATACTAAGTCACTACTATTAGCGAATTGGGACTCTGTTGTTAGTGAGATCGAAAGATGTAAAACTTGGAACCAAGTGGAAATTTTCACTGTCGTTATAAGGTTAAAAAAAGTTATGCATAAGAATCACAAGTATTCCAGGTTGGCTGGCCAATTACTGTATAGATTGTACATTATTTCAATATGGTTAAATGAAAATAAGTATATTAAAATGTCTAGTTAAGTTGTGTTAACTTTATTTAGCCATTTAGCCATTTAGCCATTTAGCCATTTAGCTCAATATCGCATTTAATGACGTAAGGTTAAGGATTGTTTTAAACTACTTCATATTTTTTTAATGCAAGTTTTCCCTTGGTAGTTAATTACGACTGAATTTTTAACGTTCACTAGTACAGTAAAGTCTTTTAAGATAAATTGACAGTACTTGACTAAAATAGAAAATCAAAGTCATTATTCGTGGCTAATTTTTGGGCTAAGTTTACCAGCTAATATTCTTGAAAAAAATGACCTTATTTAGATATGCTCACTATTTAAATGATGTAATATATTGCGTAGGAGGGGAAGTTTGATAGCGTACTTCGTATACAATTTGAATAGATACAGCGGGGCTGCGCGACAGGCACTTCTTTTAGCGAAAAATGTTGGGTTGCCAATAGTGATTTTCAACCATGAAAGAGTTGGTTTGTCAGTAGAAAAAATCAGTAACCTTGTAGAGATAGTAAATTTACCTAAAAGCAGGGTGTTGAGTTTATTTGTTATTTTATATTTTATTGCAAGGAAAAAAGTTAAAATTCTTCATTTGCATGGTTTTTTTGAGCATGGAATTTTTATTGGTACCGTTTTACGAAAGAAGATCATTTTAAAGACAACGTTGTTAGATTCTGATGACTTCGATAGCCTTTTGAACAAAAGGAAATGCAAGCGTTTAATTCTCTTTTTGTTGAGCAAAGTGGACGTGAATGTTTGTCAGACCAATCCTATCGCAGAAATAAACTCAAAGCATATCGATGTAAAGAAAATTGAGGTTATTCCTAATGCGGTGCGTTTGCCTGAAAGAGCTTCCTTGCAAAAAGAAAATTCATTTTGCTTTGTTGGCTTAGTGTGCGACAGAAAACAAACATATGAGAGTATTGTTTACTATCTAAATAATTATTCAAAGCTTCCAAATTCAATCCTTTATATTATTGGGCCCACTAGTGGACTTAAAGAGTCTCAAAGTCAATATTATGAGAAATGTCGTAGCTTGGTAATAGATTGTCGCGCAGAAGAAAAAGTTATTTTTACAGGTAATGTTGACGAGCAAGATGTTGTATCTTATTTGTCTAAGTCTAAAGCGCTACTATTTTTTTCAAAATATGAAGGTATGCCTAATGTTGTGTTAGAAGCAATGGCTAACAACTGTGCTCCAGTAACTACAGGGGTGGGAGGGGTAATGCAAAATATTTTAGAAGAAAATGAGTATGATCAACTTACGTTGAGTTCTTTAAGTGCCTCAGTTTCAATAAGTGATATAGATGATATTATTGCGAGTAAAGCTCTATACTTTCAAGCAAAAAAACAATTTTCTCTAGAAATAATATCTAATAGATATTATGAGCTCTATAAGGGGTTGCTACCTTGACTTTGAGGATGCTGATTAGGTGGCACCTAAACTTGATGCTTTTTATTTTTCCTGCATGGGGGGTTATTTCTACTCAGTTAGCATATTTATTTGGTAATAAAAATGTAATTTCCGGTAGTCGATATTTATTAATTCTATCTTTATTGATGCTGCTCTTAGTGAAAGTGGCATTGTCATTGAACAAGGTTATTTTAAACTACGGTTTAGTTTTGTTGTTTTTCTACCTAACATATGTGCTAATGCACGTTCTAGGTGATACTGAAATTATTCTGATAATCGAGGGATTTCGTCATGAGTTACTTTTCGTAATCATATCGTTTCTATTGCTTTTAATAGTTAGTGGTAACCCATACGATTTTTCAATATTGCCCTATACTAACACTGTTATGGTGTCAGTGTTTGTTAATGGATCTATCGCGGTATTATTCGCTATTTGGCAGTATGTTGATGTGTCTATTCTCGAGTTACTCTATGGCATGCCACTTGAAGATATAGGAAATATATCACTGGCTATTGGGTATAGGTTAACTTCCATATTTGCTAATCCAATCAATTTTGGTGCTTATATGTGCATGTTGTTCTTGGTGGCAAGTTATTTCTATAATAAAAGTGCACTAAATGTATTGCTATACATGTTTGTAGTACTAGTGGCATTGATCATGGTTGTAGGCTCTTTAAGTCGTTTAAGTTTAATTGCATTTGTTGTGATCTTTATTCTTACTTATGCTTTAAGGGCTAGCTATATTACTATGCTTTTTGGTTTTATTTCAATTGCAATTTTATCTGTGTTGGTCCTAGAGTTCGTAGACATTGAATTGATTGTAACGCGCTTTGGAAATATTTTTGAAGCAAGAACTTATCTTGAAAATGCCCGCGTTGTAAATTGGATTACAGCTTTCTCAAGTTTAAGTTTTTTACAATATTTTTGGGGTAGGGGGATTGGTGCATCTTCGCCAGACTCTTCAATTTACCAGTCGACTTCTGCAATGCCAATCGAAAACGGTTTTTTAACAATTGCTTATCAATATGGCGTGGTAGGACTTTTGTTGTTCCTAATTGTACTTTTCAGGTTCTTTATCGTGGGGCTGACTTTTAAAAAATATGAAAGGGCTCTCTACGTATTCATAATATCTTTTGTCTGCTTCTATATAATTATGTCGATGGGGAATGACTTCATTAGGAACTCTCCATTTAGTCTGTATTTTTGGTTTTATTATGTTTATTTTGAACTTTTTCTGATAAAGAGTAGAAAAGATTATGTTAACAATTGCAATTTCCACAATCGACAGGCGGTATGAGGATATACGTCTTCCTTCTTATCATGAAGATATTAGTTATATTGTGGTCCACCAATTCTCAGGTGGAACATATTCGAATCCATTTGTCGAAGATCGTGAAGATGTAACTTACATTCCAACGTCAGCTAGGGGCTTATCACTTAGCAGGAATATATCAATTCAAAATTGTAACACTCCTTATTTATACGTGATGGACGACGATGTAGTTTTTGATGTTGATAAGATGCTACATATTATAGAATTAATGAAACTAGAAAATGTTCAAATTGCAACATGCAGGCATATTCGTGAAAGTGGTCTATTCCCTAAGAAATATAAGAGCTCACCATATGATCATAATTTTTTGACGGCCGCGAAAGTTTCTTCTATTGATATTTGTATTAGCCATAATGATATAAAAAAGCAAGATATTAAATTCGATGAGAGATTCGGGTTGGGAGCTGAATATCCGTCAGGAGAGGAGTATATATTCTTAACTGATTGCATGAAGCATGGTTTAAAAGTAAGATACTTTCCACTGACTGTTGGAACTCATCCTGAAGAAACCTCGGGCTTAGATTTTTATTCTAGCTCAAAAAAAATCATAGCCAAGAGAGAGATGTTTAAACGTATTTTTGGTTGGGTTGCTCCTCTATATATTTTTGCATTTTGGGCAAAGAAAATTATCTTTGTGCGTAGGATGGGGTATGGCTATATGTTTACTAAGACTTTGTTGTTTGGAATAGAATAGTTTAGGTTGTTTTTACCATAAGAAAAATTCTGTTCGATTTCAAGCGTGTTGAACCCTTCGAGTTATGGGTGTTATTAAGCAAAGAATGACTTCAGCACAGTTTATAAGAAATTTAAATCTCTTAGGTACTTGAAGTTAATGAAAATAATATACTTACATCAATATTTTAATACTCCAGATATGGCCGGCGGTACAAGATCCTATGAAATGGCTCGTAGGATGGTAAGTGCAGGCCATGAAGTTCATATGGTTACAAGTTATCGAGAAAAAGATGCAAAGTTTTCCAGTTGGTTTAAAACTAATGAGGCAGGAGTGCATGTTCATTGGTATCCTGTACCATACTCTAACAATTTAAGTTACAAGCAAAGGATAAGGGCGTTTTTCGCATTTGCATTCGCTGCAAAAGTGAAAGCACAGGAGTTGGAAGGAGACGTCATCTTTGCTACGAGCACACCCTTGACAATAGCCCTTCCCGCAGTACTTTCAGCAAGGAAGAAAAAAATTCCAATGGTTTTTGAGGTTAGGGATCTTTGGCCTGAGATGCCTATTGCTGTTGGCGCTCTTAAAAATCCATTAATTCGTTTTGCTGCGCATAGGCTAGAGCATTGGGCTTATCACAATGCTGATGCTGTGGTTGCTTTATCACCAGGAATGAAAGAAGGAGTCATTCGCACTGATTATCCAGCAAAGAAGGTAGCTGTTATACCTAATAGCAGTGACAATGCAGAGTTTAAACACGACCCAGTTGCAGCTTCACAATTTCGTGAAAAACGGGTGTGGCTGGGAGAAAAGCCTCTTTTAGTGTATACCGGTACTTTCGGAGCAATAAACGGTGTTGGTTACATGGTTAGTTTGGCCAGCGAGCTTAAGGCTATTAACTCTGATATCCGAATTTTACTTGTTGGAGATGGTGTGGAGCGTACAAAAGTCATATCAGATGCGGAAAAAGCTGGCGTGTTAGGTTTTAATTTGTTTGTAGAAAGCCAGCTCCCTAAGCGGGATATTCCTGCATTGTTAAGTGCAGCGAACATGGCATCAGCTTTGTTTGTAGACTTACCCGAGATGAGATCAAATTCAGCCAATAAATTTTTTGATGCATTAGCATCAGGTACGCCAGTTATGCTTAATTATGGGGGGTGGATGCATGACCTTGTCAAATCAAAAAATTGTGGGTTGGCTGTGTGGCAAAAGCCAGTTTCGGAGGTCGCGATTGAGCTGAATAGTAGGCTGAATGATAATGGATGGTTAGATAATGCTGGTGCTTCTGCTAGACAATTGGCTGAAGAGTGCTTTGCTAGAGACGATTTGGCAGCACAACTAATTGCTGTTCTACACGCTGCAGTTAAGGGATTTCCAGAGAAAGCAGAAACAATAGCCCCCGGAAACTATTATTATTAATGTTTATTGTTAGTTCTCAAGGTCTCAGCTGATTGATATGTTAAAGCGATTATTCGATTTTCTAATTGCAAGTATTGGGTTGGTATTTCTATCTCCGATAATTCTATTTTTGTCATGGCAGGTAAAGCGAAAACTTGGTTCTCCAGTTTTCTTTCGCCAGACTCGTCCCGGTATGGATGGTAAGCCTTTCCAAATGTTCAAGTTCCGTACTATGCTTGATGGGTATGACTCGAAAGGTAATCCTTTGCCAGACTCTGATCGGATGACGCCTTTTGGACAGTTCCTCCGCTCCAGTAGTCTGGATGAATTACCCGAGCTCTGGAATGTACTCAAGGGCGAAATGAGCTTAGTTGGTCCTCGGCCTTTGTTAATGGAGTATCTTCCACTTTATTCTGCTGAGCAGTTTCGTCGTCATGATGTTCGGCCAGGAATAACTGGATGGGCGCAAGTGAATGGTCGAAATGCAATCTCGTGGGAAGATAAGTTTAAGCTAGACGCATGGTATGTGGAAAATCGTTCGTTTTGGTTGGATCTAAAAATTCTTTGTTTAACAGTGAAAAAAGTATTGATTCGGGACGGTATTAGTGGCGATGGCGAGGTAACAATGTCCAAATTTACTGGTAACAAAGATTGAAACAACTGGCCATTCTTGGGGCAAGTGGGCACGGTAGGGTGATTGCAGATGCAGCAGAGCTATCTGGGTGGCAGAAACCTATTTTTTTTGATGATGCTTGGCCCAGTGTTGAAGTTAATGGGCCATGGTCTATAGAGGGCGATACTAAAGTCTTGATTGAGAGGCTTTCAGTGTTTGACGCTGTGGCGGTTGCTATTGGGAATAACCGTATTCGAGCGCTAAAGCTAGCAAAGCTGTCGGAGGCAGGGGGAAATATCGTTACTATTGTCCATCCATCAGCAGTAGTTAGTAGGTATGCTTCAATTGAAGTAGGTAGTGTTATCTTAGCCAATGCCGTGGTTAACGCCTCTGCTAAATTGGGATCTGGAGTAATTGTTAACACTGGTGCTGTTATTGAACATGACTGTGTTGTGGGGGATTATGCACATATCAGTCCTAATGCTATGTTAGCGGGCGGTGTTAGAGTGGGAGAATTAGCTTGGATCGGTGCTAGCGCTGCTGTTCGGCAATTGATTGAAGTTGGTGAGGGGGCTATTGTTGGCATGGGTTCTGTAGTAACCAGGGATGTTCCAACTGGTGTTACAGTGGCAGGAGTACCAGCAAAGACTGTTTCAGCAAAGGCTGTTAAAGTTCTTTAGTCTCCTGGCCAATATATAGGTGATTAATGACTCCCTATCATTTAAATATCTTTAATATACAAGTACAGAGTGATTATGCTTAACGGACCTTTTTCTAGTTGGCCTTCTTTTTCCGAAGAAGAAGCCAATGCAGCACGAGATGTACTTCTTTCAAATAAGGTGAATTACTGGACGGGCCAGGAGTGTCGCGAGTTCGAGCATGAATTTGCTGATTTTTCTGGCTCTAAATACGCTATTGCCTTAGCCAATGGTACAGTGGCTCTAGACCTTGCCCTTAAAATTATTGGTATTAAACCAGGGGATGAGGTAGTTGTCACTCCTCGTACGTTTTTAGCATCAGTTTCAAGTATTGTTACCGCAGGTGGAGTTCCTGTGTTTGCGGATATTGACCCAGATTCACAAAACATTACACCTGAGACAGTCAGACGAGTAGTCTCGCCCCGGACTAAAGCCGTCATTTGTGTTCATTTGGCTGGCTGGCCTTGTGAAATGGACGGTTTTGTTGCGCTGGCTGATGAGTACAACTTTTTTTTGATAGAGGATTGCGCCCAAGCACATGGTGCTAAGTACAAAGGTCGCTCAGTCGGCTCTATAGGTCATATAGGTTGCTGGTCATTTTGCCAAGATAAAATCATGACCACTGGCGGTGAGGGGGGTATGGTAACCACTAATGACAGGACTTTGTGGAATTCTATGTGGTCCTATAAAGATCATGGTAAGAGCTGGGAAGCTGTTTATGAGAGAAAGCATCCGCCTGGCTTTAGGTGGGTGCATGAGTCTTTCGGCACTAACTGGCGGATGATAGAAATGCAAGGTGCTATTGGTCGAATCCAATTACAAAGAATGAAGGATTGGTCTGAAAAGCGCTTGAATAATGCTAAAACAATATGGGATGTTTGTAGGCAATTTCCCATTTTTCGTGTGCCAGAAGTTCCTCAATTCATTCAACATGCTGCTTACAAGTGTTATGTCTTTGTAGACTCTGGTGAACTCAAGCATGGCTGGGATCGTGATCGCATTATGAGTGAGATAAATGGCCGGGGAGTACCTTGTTTCTCAGGTTCATGTTCTGAGGTCTACTTGGAAAAGGCTTTTGATAACACGGGATTCAAGCCAAAAGAACGGTTGTCAGTCGCTAGAGAGTTGGGTGATACAAGCCTTATGTTTCTAGTGCACCCAACACTGACACAACAAGAAATTGAACTAACCTGTCAGGTGATCTCTAATGTCGCCTCAGAGTGCGCAATATAGGTAAGTCATCACGGTACTTGGTTAAATCAATTAATTGTGTAAATAGTAGGGATTATAAGGCGCGCTGAATGAGAAGAAAGCTACAAAGGCGAATGGTAAGTTTACGCCGCTCACACAAGAAATGGATCATGGTCGCTGCGGATGTAGTGATGATCCCATTTGCTCTCTGGGCTGCATGGGCGCTTCGCCTTGGTCAGTGGTGGCCGCAATTTTACATCGATCGGTTTTGGTGGTTGTTTCCACTCATTATTCCAATTGGTATCTTCGTGTTCGCGCGACTTGGACTTTACCGTGCCATTGTCCGCTTTATGGGTGGGCAGGCTTTTTTAGCCATTGTTAAAGGCTCGGTTCTTCTGGCACTTATTTTGTGGTCAGTAGCTTTTGTTGCCCGCTTTACCGGCTTTCCCCGGTCTATTCCTATTATCTTTGGCCTTGTGTTGTTCACCTTGGTCGGCGGTAGCCGAATTCTGGTACGGTCTTTTTACCAGTGGCTTTCGCGGCATTATACAAATAAAGAACCCGTGGCTATATTTGGCGCGGGCAGTGCTGGTGCCCAATTGGCATCCGCTTTACAAAAAGGGAGGGAGTTTATTCCCGTCGCTTTTTTGGATAGTAACCCTGCGTTGTGGAAGCACACAGTGCAAGGCATGGTTGTCTATAACCCGAACGAGCTAGAAACTCTAATCAGTCAGTTTGGAGTCAAGCGTGTGCTGTTGGCGGTACCCAACGCCACTAAAAAACAGCGTAAGGCCATATTGGACCAGTTAGAACCCTATTCCGTGCATGTGCAAACAACCCCATCTATGCCGGATATAGTGTCCGGTAAAGCCAGTGTAGACCAGTTACAAGAAGTTGAACCCGAGGATCTACTGGGGCGGGATCCGGTGCCTGCCAATGTCGCCTTATTCAATGCCTGCATCCATGAAAAAGTGGTGTTGGTAACCGGTGCTGGAGGGTCTATTGGGTCAGAGTTGTGCCGGCAGGTCGTAAAAGCTGGTCCCACAACTCTGGTGTTGTTTGAACAAAGTGAGTTTGGCTTATATCAAATCGAACATGAACTGAAGCGTAATGAGCATGTCCTTTTCCATGGTGTTCAGTTGGTCCCCTTGTTGGGTTCGGTCTGCAATGCCCATCGTATTAAGGAGGTGTTTGAACGTTATAAGGTAAACACTGTCTACCATGCGGCGGCCTATAAACACGTGCCACTTGTCGAGCACAATGTGTTTGAAGGCATTCGCAATAATGTTATGGGTACTAAAGTAGTGGCCGAGGCCGCCAAACGGGCTGGTGCGGGGCACTTTGTACTGGTGTCTACCGATAAAGCGGTTCGGCCAACGAATGTGATGGGGGCTACCAAGCGCCTGGCAGAACTTGTAGTGCAAAACCTGGCAGTTGAGTCAGATACTGTATTTTCGATGGTTCGGTTTGGCAATGTACTTGGGTCTTCCGGATCGGTTGTGCCGTTGTTTAGGGAGCAAATACTCCGAGGAGGCCCGGTTACGGTTACCCACCCGGATATTACCCGCTTCTTTATGACTATTCCCGAAGCCGCCTCCCTGGTGGTGCAAGCCGGTGCCATGGGGCAGGGTGGGGATGTGTTCGTGTTGGATATGGGCAAGCCCGTTAAAATTGTCGACCTGGCCCGCAGGATGATCGAGCTCAGTGGGTACGATGTTAAATCGGAAGAGCACCCGGAAGGGGACATCGAAATCGAATTCTCTGGCCTGCGCCCCGGTGAAAAGCTGTATGAAGAACTGCTCATCGGTGAAGCCGTTTCGGGTACTGATCACCCGAAAATCATGCGTGCCAATGAAGAATTGTTGCCAGAAGCAACTCTCAATGCCTATCTGGAGTCTTTATTTGCGGCTGAGCAAGGCCAAGATGCATTGGTGGCCAGGGGCATTCTTGAAAAAGCCGTGGCGGGTTTTAAGCCCAGTTCTCCGATGGTGGATTTATTGAGTGGGGTGGCAGAAAAGGCGCCTGGGCCTGGTGTCGAGAAACAACCTTTCCATTAGTGGCTGTTGTACGACACTGGCAACAATTCTTTAACAATGTAGTGCCACTCTTAGCTGTATGGGAGCTTGGTTGCCACTCATCACCATATTAGTATCACCGCTGTTCTATCGTTACATTGGGCCGGGTTTCTGGAGAACCTCGGCTTGTGGTCATTTTTTGGGGCTTGTTGCTCTGTTTGGTACTTTAGGAGTTCATGTTTGTATAAGTACCCCGTTAAGTCCGATTGGTTAACCAGCCTGTGGGAGCCTGTATCTTTTGTAAAGCTGCCGGTTTTTTTGTATCTGGCGATGGTGTTGTTAATTTTTATCACCTCGTTTTTTGAGCTGCTGTATCACAGTGAAATACAAACACTAGCCGGTGTTATGTATATTACCGGGCTGGCTATTTTTCTCTCTTGTAAAACACCGCTTCGTCGGTCGTTTATTGCGTGGGTGCTTTTGGCATCGGTATTGGTGCCGCTGGTTACTTGGGTGCTTATGAAACTTGAGCACCCAGAAATGGCCCGCAGTGCCCCGAATCTAGATGATTTGATCACAAAGTTCCTGTTTATTATCCCTGCATTTATGCTGGCAGGTAGCCAAAAGAATCTGTTTTGGGTGTGGGGTGTTGCGTCGGTTTCTGCCTTAATCATGCCCTGGGTAGCTGGGGATGGATGGCAGGAATTCGTTGGTGCGTGGGCCGGCCGTAGGGCTACCTATGGGGATAGCCCCATTGCCATCGGCATTGTTTACGGAACGTTGTTAATTGCTGTGTTTGCATTTGGCAAGAGAGTGGTATTCAAACCTGCATTTTCATACGTACGGGCTTGTTTGTGGTTCTGTTTGTTAGGTTATATTGGGTTTTTAACCTTTACCACTCAAACCCGGGCAGTTTATTTGGGTATTGCTGTTGTTATGGCTTTAGCGGTTGTTAGTTTGGCCATATTCTATGGTTTATCTGGTACGAAGCGATTACCTAAAAAGAGAGTGATTTTATCACTGTTGGTCGTATTTGCGGTGGGGCTGGTGGCTTTGTTCAATTCCGCCACCTTTGATCGAACCGTGGCTAAAACCCAAAACGAAATACAAAAAATCATGCCTGCATTACAAGGTGATGTGGAAAATATTCCACGCAGCAGTGCGGGCTTGCGGCTAATATTCTGGGTAGATGCCGCGCAGTGGACGCTAGATCGCCCTCTCTTTGGCTGGGGGTATCGCGCCGGGCGAATGATGCATGATGAAGCCCAGAATTATTTTAACGCTCCCAGCGGTCGCAGGTTGTTTCGAACCATTCACAATACATATTTGGAGCTGACCATTTCTTACGGTCTAGCCGGGTTGGCGTTGTTCACAGCCTTTTTCGTCTGGTTTTTCAAGCGAATGCACTTAGCTTGGAAAGATGGCGTGTTGCCGCTGGATATTTATGTGTTCACTGTTTTCGCGCTAATTTTCTATGCTGTTTGTGGTGTCTTTTACTCTTCGTTGTTTATTGGAACCCCCATTTTTCTGTTCAATATGGTGTTGCTGGGGGCGGCTACCTTTATATTTAAGCATATTGTGGAAGGTGAAGGTGCTGCAGCTCCTAAAGTAGAAGCTGAAGCGGGGAGCAAGGAAGGAAGCTGAAGCGGAAAGCTGGTTTGGCGGCTTACTTACTTGGGTGAAGGTTTGCGAAACACCGCCATTTAAGCGGTGTTTGTCAGTCAATTCGGCTTTGGATCATCTGAATAATGTCGGTGGTTGAAACGTCTTTGGTGCGCGGGAAATAGATAACCTCGCACTGGTCTTTGAAGTGGTCGAATTTGCCCGCCCAGTCGTCGCCCATTACCAGAATGTCGGCTTTGTAGCGGCTGAGGTATTCGCCTTTCAGCTCCAGGGATTCTTCAATGAACACCTCGTCTACACAGTGCAGGCTGTTCAGAATGTGAACCCGGTGCTCTTGCCGGTAAACCGGGTAACGGCCTTTTTTATTAAAGTTCAGCGCATCGGATGAAACCCCAACCGTCAGGTGGTTACCCAGCTCTTTGGCGCGCTCCAGAATATTTACGTGGCCGATGTGGAATACATCGAAGGTACCAAAGGTGATGACGCGTTTGTTGGGCTTCTCAGTCGGGTTCATAGCGGCTCGTTGTAATGGGTCGTTTACTATTTCAGCAGGTGCAGCTCATTAGGTCTCGTTCACCAGGTCTCGGCCAGTGTTAGGCCTTGCTGGTTGTGGGGCTGAACACTAACCGGGTTCCAGCTGGTGCGCAACCTGACCGGGGTAGTCTACAAGCAGACTGTTGCAAAAGCATGTAAGAAGTATGACGAATGCCACTTGCATGGTGGCTGGGCAGGGGTGTGACGGGTTATTATGGGGTTACTCAGTTTTGCCCGATAGGAACCCAATGCGTTTGTTTAAGCCCTCGTCCAGTGGTTCGGTTCAGCGCCGCCAATTGTTAGATACCATCGATGTGTTGGATAGTCATGGCATCGCCTACCATCTGGAGGGGGGCACGCTGCTGGGCATCGTCCGGGATGGGGACCTTCTTCCCTGGGATAAAGACACCGATCTTTCCATTATGAGTGCCGATGTACCCAGGCTTCAGCCAGCGCTGGAAGCCTTGAAAGCGCTTGGGTGGCGGCTTTCTGAACGGTCGTTTAGCCAGAATGAGGCGTTTGCCAAAAAGCAGGATGTTCGGCTGGTAAAGGTAAAAGACCGCTTTCTGAAGGTGCTGGCAGGCCCGAATACGCTGGATCTGTTCGTGAAATACATTCATGAAGGCCATGCCTACTGGATAGCCGCCAGCAACGTCATGCGCGTTTCCGCACACCACTATGAAGGCTTTGAAACCGTGCCCTGGGAAGGGCGGCAAGTGAAGGTACCGGTCGATTACGAAGGGTATCTGGAAGCCAAATTTGGTAATTGGAAGGTGCCGCAGAAGGAGTGGCACTGCGATATGGAAAACACCGTTGTCCGCCCCAGGGCGGGGGACTGACGCGACACAATAGGTGACGCAGGACAATAACTGACGCAAGACACTAAAAGACGTAGGACATTAAAAGACGTAGGACATTAAAAGACGTAACACACTAAAGGACGTGAAATACGGAGGGACGTAAGCTTGGGTTAGAACGGTGTTTGGCGTCCCTTCATGTGTCGCGTCGTTCCATGTTTTGCGTCCCTTCATGTCCTACGTCCCTTCATATTTCCTCATCTTCTTCGCCACTTTGCGCTTTCTCAGCCAGTTGAAGGGCAGCTTTTTCAGCCCTTTGTGGCCTTCTTTCAGATGGTTATCAATGGCATCCAATACCCGGTCGGATGATTTCCCGTCCTGGTAGGGGTGCATCTGGTCGGCGTAGGCTTTGCCGGCGTCTTTTCGTTCCGAGTAGTGTTCTGTGCAAGTGTGTATGGCGTTAGCCAGCTCGCCGGGTTCAGTGATGTTCAGCACATAGGGTCCGGGGTGCAGGGTGTTCAGGGTGATCACCGGTTTGCCGATGCACAGGCTTTCGGCCACGACTGATGAGGTATCGGAAAGCACAATGTCGGCCTGTTGCAGGGCGGGCAGCAGGTCGGTGTTCTCTACCACTCTGAAATGGTCGTTCTGGGCGGCTTTGTAGGTAGTTACCTGTTCTTCGGCCATCATCGGGTGGAATTTCACGGTTATGTCGGCGTTGCCGGCTTTTGTTAGCTCTCTAAGCGGCTCCAGCAATGCGTAGGTAGAGGTGAGCGATGGGCTGAAAGTGGGCGCATAGAGCACTCTGGGCGGCGCTGTGATGGCCGTGCGCGTATCTACCGCGGCGGCGTAGGGGTCCATTTTTGGCCAGCCGGTTTCCACACTTCTAAAATACCCATACTTTGGCTCGGCGGCTTTGAAACGGCTGGTGGTTAGCGGGCCGTGGGTGCAATACAGGTCGAAAAAGCCGCGAATGTTGAAATGGCCTTTTTTGTCGATACCAAAACCGTGGAACACCTGAATTTTGTGGCCGGGCCAGAAGTAGGGCACCCAGTTGCCGGGGCAGATCACGGCATCGGGGTTGTAGTCGTTCACGGCGGCGGTATCTGGCAGGCGGTGTTCTTCGGGTGTCAGGTAAGATGCAGGCAGGTCGTATAAAAACCAGCGTACTTCAATGCCACGGGCTTTCGCAGCGGCTTCCAGCGGCCTCAGAATGGGGAAGGAATAAGGCTGTTCAACGAAGAATAGAAGCTTTTGCATGGTAACCCGGGCGTGTTGGCTGGCTGGGGATTATAACGGGGGTTTGGGGGTGGGTGCGAGGGTCGGTGCGGGAAGGATGAGTAGCCGGCGACAATTATATGTAACCGCTGCGCCGCCCCCTCTCTCTAGCTCTCTCCCCCGGGGGTGGAGAGAGGATGGTAGTGTGCAGCGCCGTGTGTTGGACTGGTGTAGAGGGCTGGTTAAATCTCTAGCTTGAAATGCTCCGACAGCGCCTGCCATTGCTGGCGGTTGGTGTCTTGCCCTACGTTGGCTTTGCGCAGTGCCACTTTCTGGGAAAACGGGATTTTCTGGGGTTTCAGTGGTTGGCTGGCGCGGCGTACGGTAGTGCCCTGGTGGGCGCTGATTGCTTTGAACCAGAGATCGTCGGCTTTGGGGGCCAATTGTTTGAACAGCGCTTCGTCGGTTGCGGCTTGCGGCAGCGCGCCGGGCGGGTAGAGCACGCCGCCGAAGCCGAGTAGCAAGGTATCCGGATGATGTTCGCCGGGTTTCTCGTAACGCCATTGTTTGTAAGGCAGTAAAGTGCCTTCGTCGTTACGGCGAATGCGTCGGCAGGCGTGGCTGATAATGTCGGCTGGGTGGGTCTGGTGGTCCTGGTATAGCCGGGCGAGGGTAGTTGGGTGGTACATCATGTCGTCGTCGCCGGTGAACAGCTGGCGGTCTGGAAAGTCGGCCAGGGCGTGTACCAGCTTGGTGTGCGGGCCAACGTCTTTTCGAAAGCGGATTTCAAACGGGGCTTGTTGGGTTAGCCGGGTTAGCTTGGCCGGTATTTTCCCTTGTAGCCGTTCGTCTAGCCACAGAATTACCCGTTCAGGGGCTTCTTCTTGCAGCAACATGCTGTTGATCGCAACGTGAACGAAGCTGAGGCGGGGTTCAATGGTGGTTAGGTTGGCAATCACCGGCAAGCGTTTTTTGACCAGCCGTGGTGTGGCCTTTTCTACGTTGCACAGTCGCAACGTGAGCATGCGCCAGAAGGCCGAGAGGTGTTTGCGCGGTTTCATTCGGTTCGGTCCTTGTGCGGGTGCTGTTTATGCAGGCTTTCTTTATGCAAACCCTTTTTATGCCAACTCTTTTTATGCAGATAAAGGGGGTTGCCGTCTATTGTCAGGGTGTCTCCCGGCTGTTCAGGCTTTGGCTGGCCGCTCAGGTCGGTGGCCCGAATTATGTCATCGCTTAGGGTGATCTGACCCTGAGTTAGAGAGTACACCAGGCTGAATTGCTCGAAGTGCCACCAGATAACGCCGTCTTTTTCTTCCCGGACCTGAAAGGTCTCATTTACCATCATGCGGTGAAAGTGCACCAGGGCTGGCCAGCCGGGGCGCTCGCGCCAGCCGTTTAAGGTGTCTATCAAGCCGAAACCCGGGTGTGCCAACCGCCACCACCAAATGCGCTCTGTGGTGCCAGAGCACAGGGCGATGAGGGCGTAGCGCACCATGTAGGCGGCGCTGTCGGCTTCGCTCACATGCAAGGCGCTTTCGCGCTTTCCTTTGGGCTGGTAGGCACCAGCCAGGGGGGAGTATTCGCCCGTGCCCTGAAGCGGCCAGTTCACTTCGGTGATGTAGAAGCCCTGTTTTTGGTAGTGGCCAGCCATGGCTTTGGCGAGCAGGCATTTCTCGAGTGTGGAAAAGCCATTTTGCTCGTTTTCTGGGGCGCCGCGTCGGTCTACGTACAAGTGGTTGGAAAGCGCATCTACCGAAGTGCCGGCGGCTTCCAGCAGGGGCGGGTAGTACTGGAATTCAAAGTCATTCACGGCCGGGCCCAGAAAAACCAGGTTCGGGTAACAGGCTTTCAGTTCGGCGGTGCCTTGCCACAGGCGGTTCATCTCTTCCAGGTTCCAGAAACCCCATTTCACCCGGTTGACGGCGTGGCCGATTTCCACGCAATGAATATAAGGGTGCACCAGGGACAGCGCGTCGGCCATGAAGGCTTGCCAGCGCTCCGGTTGCAGCACCGCCTCGCGGGATTGAACCAGCCCGATGGAGACTTCGTGGCCGGCTTCGTGCAGGCGGCGTATCGTTTCGCTGGCCTGGGTGAGCCAGGGGCTGGCGCCTGGCTTGAGGTCGTCGCGCTGTGGTTGGCTTAAGTGGTAGTACAGCCGCACGAAGACTGGCAAGCCTGGCGTTTGTGCCAGTAGTTCCAGCTGGCGTTCGACGTGTTCGTCTATCTCCACGCACACGCCCAGCCGCTGGTTCATAGCCACCGGGGTTTGATAGGCCGTTTTGCGCAGCGCCTGATAGCGGCGGTAAACCGGCCAGGCGGCCTTCAGAACGCTGGTTGCCATAGGCCACAGGTCGGCCTTGCTGCGTTCGCGCTTGCGGTCTTTCACCTGCAGCATCACCGAGGGCTGGCCGGATTTTGCATCCCACAGCCAACTGTTGCGCGGTGAGGGCTGGCCGGTGGAGACCGCCAGGCGTTGCTCCTGCGGGGCGGTTTTTAGCCAGCGCTTTAGGGTGCGCACCGGGTGGCGCCATTTACGGCTGCGTTGATGCAGTAGAAAACGGTTGTGGTAACGGTTTGCCCAGCGCTGGAATTCGGCCGGTATACCGTTATCTTCAAAATACAGATGGAAGAAGATGTGCCGGAAGTGAGACGGGATCTTCATGCGTTCCATATCCCGGGCGCGCTGGCGCAGCGTTGGGTTCGGGGTCAGTTTGCCCCGGTTCAGGTCAATAAAGGCCGGGTTTGCCCAGTCGGCCGGGCCTTTACGCTGCATCAGAATGTTCTGCGGCCCCAGGTCACCGTGCAAAAAACCGCTGTCGTGCATGGTGCGAATGGCATTGGCCGTGAAGCGCAGCAGGGAGATGAAGTCTTCCGCGTAGGGGCGTTCGCGCAGCAGGTAGGTCATTTCCGAGTACAGGTCGGTCGAATGGGCGATGTAGCGGGTGATCAGGTAGCTCTCAACCAGTCGGTTGCCTTCCCAGCGTTCCATATAGCCTATGGGTTCAGCCACGTCTGCCCCCCGGGCATACAGGTGGGCGCTGTAGGCATGGGCACGTTGTGCTTTGCTGCCAGTGCGCCGGTAAATGATGGAACGCAGGGCATCGGGCTGTTTGAAGGCTTTAATGCAGACGGAAACGGCTGAATCCAGCGGGTCGTCGAGTCGGTATACGCGGTTGCGCTGGCGGTAGAGCAGGTCGGAATCGTTGCTTTGCAGTTCGGTTTGCAGCCCGGCCAGCCAGTGGGTGCCGGTTTCGGTCGCGTAGCGTTCCAGTATCTCGCCTTCAAAGCCAGGCAGGGGCAGGTTGGTCAAAGGCGTGTAACGTGGGGGGTGCGTCATGCGTTCTCGGGCCACAAAGCGGGTCAAAAGCGGCCGCGTAGCATAACCGAGAAGCCCGGTTCAGGCAAAAATCAAAGGTGGGAATGGCAGGCGGGTTTGAGTACCATACGCCCGTTTGAATTTAACCGGATACCCACCCTGTAATGCCCGTTCAGAAAACAGGTAAACCCTCACTGATATCGCGCTGGCGCGGGCTATGGCCGGGTCGGATGCATCGGCCTTCAGCGCGCCTGGCTGCCTGGTTTGATCTGTGGGTTTTAGACCTTGGCTTGCTGCGTGCGCCGGTGAACCGGCCGGTTGAAATTGCCCCAGGGGTTTGGCGCTCTAACCAGCCAACCCCACTGCGGTTAAAGTCACTCGCCCGCCGTGGCTTCAAAACGGTGCTTAACCTGCGCGGCGAAGGCCGCAGTGGCGCCTTTCATCTGGAGCAGTACACGGCCGGGCAAATCGGTCTTAACCTGGTCAGTCTCAAACTCAGTTCAAGGCGCCCGCCCACGGTTGAACAAGTCGAACAATTGCAGGCGCTGTTTAACGAGGCGCCCAAGCCGCTGTTGTTGCATTGCAAGTCGGGCGCAGACCGTGCGGGGCTGGTTTCGGCCTTGTATCTGATACACACCGGTGTTCCCGCGGCGCAGGCAAAGAAGCAGCTGTCTCTGCGCTTCCTGCATATTAAAAGCGCCGCCACGGGGATGATGGACCGGTTTGTGGAGACCTTTGAGCAAGCCGAAAAAGACCACAACGCCGACTTTACCACCTGGCTTCATCACGAGTACGACCGCACCGCGATGATCCATGCCTTCAACAGCGATCGGAAAAGCAACTGGCTGGTCGATAAGGTGCTTCGTCGTGAATGATTCGGCCCGGGAGCCGATCGATGCGCTCGTCACCTGGGTAAACGGGGAAGACCCGGCCCACCGCGCGAAACTCAATGCCTATCTGGAATCGATTGGGCATCGGCCCAAAATCGCCAGTGCCAACCGGTACCGGGAAACCGGTGAGTTTGCGTATTGCATTGCCTCTTTGCTGAAGTATGCCCCCTGGCTGAGGCGGATACATATTCTTGCCGATGCCCAGGCACCAGATTTTATGCCCCTGCTGGAACAGTCGGGCTGGGCCGATAAAGTCGTGGTGGTAGACCATACTCAGCTGTTCAAAGGGTATGAGCATGCGTTACCTACCTTTAATAACCGCTCCATTATGTCGATGCACTGGAATGTGCCCGGCCTGGCGGAGCGGTATGTGTATTTAAACGACGACTTCATGCTGGTGAGGCCAGTGAAACCGGATTGTTTTTTTCAGGATGGCAAAGCCGTTCTCAGCGGGCAGTGGATGCCGCAACGCCCTGGTGTGGTTTTGCGCGGGCTGACGGGTCTGGCTTCCAACAAGCCGGATAAAAGGCCCGGTAACCACCTGGCGCAAGCTTATGCAGCGCGGTTGGCAGGCTTTCGGTTTCGGTATTTCAAAACACCGCACAAGCCACACCCTTTGCTCAAGTCGGTTATGGCTGATTATATGGCGAAGCACCCGCAGCAACTGGCGCACAATATAAAGTTTCCGCTGCGGGATGAATCGCAGTTTTTAGCGGATGCACTGGTTAACCATCTGGCGCTCAAGCAAGGCCTGGCTAGGGTGAACAATCGTTTTAAAACGCTGCGCTTTAAACCCGGTGATTACCAACAGCCCCGGTTGTCGACGTTGTTGTCGAACATCGAGTCGAATCCGTCCATTCTGTATGCCTGTTTTCAAAGCCTCGAAACCATGGATGACACCTTGCGGACAGACTTTTTTAATTGGCTGGATCAGCGAATGGGTAATCCCGACGCTATTTTCCGAACTGGCCCGGCTGGAGTATCTGCATGAAGCTAGGCCCCATTGCATTGGCCGGGCGTGAGCCATTGCTAAACAGCAAAACCCGCTGGGTGTATGAACATCCGGATTCGCCAGGCCTGCTCATTAAGGTTCACATGCGCCGGTTTGGGGCCACACCACCAACCGGCCTGAAGGGCTGGTTCGAGCGCCGAAAAGATCATTTTCTGTACAGCACGGGCATTCTGCGCGAGCTGAAGCAATTTGTAGAATCCCGCTATCAGGGGCCAAACGGGCCTTGTTACCCGGAGATTCAGCCGTATATAGAGCCGGTGTTGGGCGTGGTTGATACCGATATCGGCCTCGGCCTGCTGGTTTCGGCAGCGCGGGATGCCGACGGCAACCTGGCGCCCTCGGTGTTGCGGCTGCGCCGGCAAGGTGCCATGACGCCCGAGCGACACACCCGGTTAGACCGGTTGCTGCAAGCCTTGCTCGATACCCGCCTGATGATTGGTGACTTGAACCAGGAGAACATCGTGCTGAAAAACGCCGGCGAGCCCGATGAGCGCTTCGTATTGATCGACGGGCTCGGCGAGCGCACCTGGATTCCCACCCAAAGCCTTATCAGTTGGGTAAACCGGCGTCGCAAACGCGCCTTTGTGGAGAAAATGCGCCAGCGTTTGCAGGGCGACCGGAATGGCTGAATCAAGCATACAAAACCGGCTGAAACAGTGGCGGCGTTACTGGGAAGCACATTTTGATCGGCCGCTGGTGCGGCTGGCGGCCTGGTTGGATGCTATGGTGATCGACCACGGTCTGTTGCGGCCGCTCTGGAACCGGCCCGAGCCATTTACGGCCGATGCCTGGCGCGGTAACCAGCCCACTGCCGGGCAGGTGCACCGGTTGGCACAGCGGGGTATTCGTACCATTGTCAGTTTGCGTGGGTTGGGGAACATTGGCGCGTCGCTGTTTGAAATTGAAGCGGCTGAAAAAGCGGGTGTAACGCTTATTTCTTTTCGCATGTCATCGCGGGGCGCCCCGCGCCCAGCACGTGTGAACGAACTGATAGAGCTGATGCAAGGCATCGAAAAGCCGGTTTTGTTTCACTGTAAATCGGGCGCGGACCGCTCCGGTTTTGCCGCCGGGGTTTACCTGCTGGTGACCGGGCAGGGCACGGTTGAAGACGCCAAAGCCCAGCTATCCTGGCGCTATTTACATTTTAAAGGCGCAAAAACCGGCCTGTTGTATGAGTTCTTCTGCGACTATGAGCGCTATTGTGCGCAGACCCCCATGGCTTTTCAGCAGTGGGTTAACGAGGTGTACGACCCGGTGCAACTGGAACGGCATTTCAAGCCAACGGGCTTCACCAGTTGGCTGGTCGATAAGGTGCTAAGACGTGAATGACGGTGTGAGTAACAAGGTGCTTCGGCGTGAATGAATTTGATTTGGAAAAACACCAGGATACGCCCCGCCTGGAATTGGTAAAACGCTTGTGGCGCACCTATTTGCGCAGCCACACCGGCGTTTTGCTGGTCGCCGCCGTGCTGGTGGTGATAGAAGGCAGTGCACTGGGTTTGCTCAGCTATCTGGTGCAGCCGATGTTCGACCAGGTGTTCGTGCAGGGCAATGCCGACCAGGTGGTGTGGATCGCCCTGGCGATTTTTATTGTGTTCACCGCAAGGGCACTCGGTGGTTTTGGCCAGCGCGTTATCACGGTGACGGTTGGCCTGCGCGTAGTGACCGGCATGCAAAAAGACATGCTCAGCCATCTGGTTCGGCTCGACTCCGGTTTTTTTGGCACCCACTCACCCGGTGCGCTGATTGAGCGGGTTCGGGGCGATACCCAGGCGCTGAAAAGCTTTGCCAGCACAGCGCTGATTAACCTCGGGCGGGATTCCATTTCGCTGATTGCGCTGTTAACCGTAGCCATGTTGGTCGACTGGCGCTGGACGCTGTTTGCGCTCTTTGGTTTGCCGCTGCTGTCGTTTCCCATTGCCTTGCTGCGCCGGTTGATTCTAAAAACCACGCGCAGCTCGCGGGAAGTGTCGTCGTTGTTGTCGATGCGCTTGGATGAAATTTTTCACGGCATAAATGCGATTAAACAGAATAACCTGGAAGCCCATGAAGACGGCCGGTTCAAGAAAGAGACCGAGCGGTTTTTCAAGTTTCAGCGCCGCTCTGAAATCGGCAAGGCCGCCATGCCGGCGATGATCGACCTGGTGGCGGGTTTTGGGTTTGTGGCGGTGGTTATTTATGGCGGGCACCAGATTATTGAAGGTGAAAAAACCATTGGCCAGTTCATGAGTTTTTTCACCGCCATGGCACTGATTTTTGACCCGTTGCGCCGGCTCAGCAACATCAGCGGTGCCTTTCAGGCGGCCAGTGCCAGCCTTGAACGTATTTTCAGCGTGCTCGATCTGAAACCCAACATCGTCACACCACCAAACCCGGTGCCGGTGCCCGCGAATGTGGGCGAGCTGGACATCGTGATGGACCACCTGAACTTTGGCTATGCCGATAAATCGGTGCTGCACGACCTGAGTTTAATCGCCCCGGCCGGGAAAATGACGGCCCTGGTGGGCGCCTCGGGCGCGGGTAAAACGACTCTGTTTAACTTGTTAACCCGGCTGGTGGACCCGCAATCGGGCACCATTCGGCTGGGCGATGTGCCAATTAACCAGTTGGATCTGATTGAACTGCGGCAGTTGTTTGCGGTGGTCAGTCAGGATTCAGCCTTGTTTGATGAAAGTATCAAGCAGAACATTCTGCTGGGTAAGTTGGATGCCGATATGGACAGCGTCGACAAGGCCGCCAGAGAGGCGTTGGTGGATGAATACACCCGTCAGTTGGAAGCGGGGCTGGATACGCTGGCCGGCCCGCGCGGTACGAACCTTTCAGGCGGTCAGCGCCAGCGCGTGGCCATTGCCCGGGCGTTACTGCGCGATGCGCCCATTCTGCTGCTCGACGAAGCCACTTCGGCGCTCGATACCCGCACTGAAAAACTCATACAGGAAACCCTGGAAGACCTCGCCAAGCGCAAAACCACCCTGGTGATTGCGCATCGGTTAAGCACCGTGATGAATGCCGATTTGATTCATGTGCTGGAAGAAGGGCGGGTGATTGAGAGTGGTACCCACGATGAGTTGCTGGCCAAACGCGGGGCTTACTTTAATTTGCATTCTACGTTTGAGGCTTGAAAAAACGGAGGACATTAATAGACGCAAAACACTGAAAGACGCGGAACATTGAAAGACGTAGGACACTAAATGACGTCAGTTCATGTTCTGCGTCTTCTACTGTATTACGTCATTTATTGTGTTGCGTCAGTTATTGTTTTACGTCTTTTATTGTTCAGCGTCACAACCTTGCTTTAACCAACCACACCGTCACGCCCAAAAACAATAACGAAGGCGCCAGTGCAGCCAGCACTGGGGTTAACCCCATTACCATCAATAAGCTGCCCGTGGTATCGGTCACCAGTTGCACCGCAATCGCCAGTGCCACGCCCTTGAACGCAGCATCGCCCAGCGTTTTCTGCCGAAAACTCCCAAACGAAAACACCAGCGCCAGAAACAGCATGGCAATGTATTGCACCGGGAACCAGAGCCGGCTCCAGAATGTGAGCTCAAGGCGGGGGTCGGGCAAGGCTTGTTCGAGTGAAAAGCGCACCTGAACCCACAGCTGCTGCAGGGTCAGTTCGCGCTCGCGCTGGCTCAGAATGCTGAGCAAGTCGGCATTGAAGTTAGCTGGTCGCCAGTTCAGCGTCTCGAAGTTACTGTGCTGCACCGAGTCGTCCAGGAAGGTTACCTGTTTCACGTTGTTCAGCTGCCACCCCTGGTCGATGGGGCTGGCGGTGGGGGCGAAGGTGACCATGGCCAGGTTATTGCGGTCGTCCATTTCGAAAATGGTAAGACCGGTGATGTCGCGGTCGGGCGAGACCAGATCAACGTTGATGACCCACTGATTATCGCGGTACCACTGGCCACTCAGGGTTGGCAGGCTGCGGTCGAGTTTCATGGCCCGGGTAACTTCCGCTTGCAGGCGCAATTGCGGCGCAGCCCATTCGCCAATGAAGTAAACGATGGGTAACAGCATGAGCCCGGGCAGAATCAGCCGCACTACCAGGCCATAGGCACTGCGCGAGGCCAGTTGAATCACCACCAGTTCGCTGTTTTTGGCCATGCCGGCTACCGAGAGCAGGGTGCCGAGCAACACCATCGGGCCAATAAACTGGTAGACCTCGAGCGGCAGGCTGTAGAGCCGGTACAGGAAGGCATCGAAGGGGGTGTAGGTCTCGCTGCCGCGCCGGCTGATTTCATCGGCCACACCCATCACCAGCAAGAGCCCGCCGATGGCGAGTACCACAATGGTGATAAACACGGCGGTGCGCTTCAGGATGTAGCGGTTGAGTATCGATAAGCCCATCAGCCAGGCCTCCGTATCACCACAAGCCCGAGCGCTGCCAGCACAATCAGCAACCACCAGGGGCTGGCGATGAGCGGAAGCTGGCCTTTTTCGACAGCAGTTTGCACGGTATCGAGTGAGAAGGTGAATAGGATGTATAAAATGATGCCAAGCGCGATAGCCCCCACCTTGGCTTTGCGGGGTTTTACCCGGGTGAGGCTCACGGCCCATACGGCCAGTACCAGAATCATGCCGGCGGTGAGGGTGCGTTCTATCACTTCACTGCGGTTGGTCTGGCTGCCGGTCTGCCAAAGTACGTCGGAGCCTATGGCTTCGCGCGGGCTGCTGCGCGAGCCGGATTCATCGGTTGGGATGTAAAGCGCATAGCTCTGGTAATTGATGCGTTCGGTCTCGTCCGGGTCGAGGCTAAACACGATTTGTCGGCCGGAAAACAGGGTTAAATACTGGCGCTGGTCTTCAAGCTGAATGCGCGCCGAGGGCGCGGTGTTAACGGAGATGCGGTCGCCATCAACCTGGGCCACAAAGAGGTTGAGCAGGGATTCCTGCGCCGGGTTGGAAGACCGGGCATACAAGGTGGCATCGCGCTGGTTCAGTGAGAAAAACTCACCGGGGGAAACGATGTCGGTTAACGGGCGGTTCTGTTGGCTGAACAGGTAGTCGGAAAGGCCCCGTTCGGCCATGGGCGTAATAAGGTGCGTAAAGGCCAGCATGATCACCATAGCCGGCAGGGCGGTGTAGGCCAGTACTTTAGTCAGTATGCCGGTATCGGAGACGCCGATGGCATGCAACACGGTGCGCTCGGAGTCTTCGCTTAGCCGGTTCAGGGTGGTCAGAGCGGCAAGAAAATACGCCGCTGGCAACAGTTCGGGCAACAGAATGGGCAGTTGAAAGCCGATGATGGCGACAATGGCCCAATCGGAATATTGGCCGGATACAACGCGGCCGAGCGTTTCACTCATTTCCCCGGCGATGAGCAACGCCATCAGAATGGCGGTGATCAGCGCGAAGGGCTTGATGATTTCTCGGCAGATGTACCAGGTGAACAATGTTGAATCCGAATGTGACGAGCTGGCCCGCAGTATAGCGGGTTAGGGGGCGTCACCCAATAAGCGACGCAACCCCGTTTTTAAACTTCTTTTCTGGAACGAATCGCCATGCGGATCAGCGCGATGAACAGCGCAGCAAAGCCGGCCAGTACCGTGGCGGCAATGGCGATCAGCGGCCGGTTCGGTTTTTCGGCATTGCTGGGGATGCGCGCGGCGGCGTCTTCATCGAGCAGGGTTACGTCGCTGAGGGCAAACGTCTGGTTGCTCAGGGCCCGAATCTCGCCCTGCAACTGGCTGGGTGTGGTGGTAATGACCATCTGGTTGCCGTTCAAATCGAACACGGTTTCCTCTACGCCTTCGAGGAACAATTCGGCCGCGCCATCGGCCGAGAGGCTCTCTAGCTGAGCGGTCAGAAAACGGCTGCCGTTGAGGAAGAGTTCATCGTTGGCCAACTGGTTGATCATCTGCACCTGGCCGTCGCCCAGTACCAGGGCTTCCCAGCTGGTGGGTTCTTCCAGACCCAGGGAGTTGGCAATGCTCAGCGCTTGTTGCACGCGCCGGCGTTCGCGCGCCAGGCTGGCCTCCGCCCCGGCCAGTAGCTGGTCGTATTGGGATTGGGCGCTTTCAATGCGAATCGCCTTGGTGGCGTTAATGTTGCTGATGGCTTCGCGCAGTGTGCGTTCTTCGGCCAGTACCAGCAGCTCATCAATAAAGGCCTTGGCCCGGCGTGGCTCACTGCTCAGCAAATTGACAGACAGGCTGTTCAGCGGGGTTTTTTCGTCGGCTCCCAGTTGGTAAAACTCGTAGCGTACCGGGCCGACGGAGAGGGCATCGGCAACGTTCTGAATCTGGGAAAACGCTTCTTCGTCTGAAAGAGAATCGAGATCCTGGTCGCCGCCCAGGTCCGCTTGGCTATAAGCCTGCTCTATAAGGCTGAGTGAGCGTATGTTGAGCAGAAAGCGTTCAGACAGCTCATCGAGCGTGAGTGGGGCTATTTGTTGCGCCAGCAGAGGTTGCACGGCCCCGCGAGAGGGTTGGTTAATAATGGCTTCAACCCGATACTGCTTGGGCAGTAATAGCGCAACGGCAACGCCAATGACCGCGCCGAGTACTGTGATGCCGACAATCAGTGGCCATTGGGCAATGAGCCCGCGCAGCAATTCACCCAGGTCGATGGTGTCGTCTTCGATGTAGCGCGGCGCCGTGTGGTGCGGGTCTGATGAACTCATGTATTCCCTCTGTACTGCGTGGTAATGACGACTGGCCATATAGATGGTTGACCGCCGTTCTAGCTGTTGGCTGGCATCAGACGACGGGCGCGGTATTGCCACACAAATGCCTAACCGGCGCAGTATACGGGACGCCAGAGACGGAGCCAAGCAGGCGGGGCGAGGCTGCTGCCGGGGGCAGCCCGGCGCTGGCAAAAACCGATTTTAAAAAAGACTGCAAGGAGGGCCTTTTGCAACCTATAATCGGGGCACATCTAAAACGGAGCACCTCATGACTGAACTGACCTGTTTTGGCGCTTATGACATCCGCGGTGAGCTGGGTGTTGAGCTGAATACGGACATTGCCTACAGGATTGGACGGGCTTTTGCAGCCTACCTGAAACCCAAGATCGTGGTCGTCGGGGGCGATGTTCGCCAGACGTCTCCGGAGCTAAAGCAAGCCTTTGCCGACGGCGTGCTGGATTTCGGGGCCGATGTGATCGACATCGGGCTGTGCGGCACCGAAGAGGTGTATTTCGCCACCAAACACCTTAAGGCCGAGGGCGGGTGCATGGTGACGGCCAGTCACAACCCCATCAATTACAACGGCATGAAGATGGTGCGCGAGGAATCCAAACCGATTTCCAGAGACACCGGCCTCGACGACATTCGCAAAATGGCCGAAACCGGTGAATATGGCGATAAAGCCGCCAAACGCGGCACGTTCACCGAATATGACAACAGCCAGGCCTATACCGAGCATCTGATCGGTTACCTGGATCTCACCGACCTGCGCCCGACCAAACTGGTCACCAATGCAGGTAACGGCGCCGCAGGCCCCTCGCTCGACCGCCTGGAAGCCGCCCTGAAAGCCAGTGGCGCGCCGATTGAACTGATTAAGATCAACAACGAACCCGATGGTACCTTCCCGAACGGCATTCCCAACCCCCTGTTGCACGAACAGCAGCCAGTAACCAGCAAGGCGGTTAAAGAACACGGGGCCGACATGGGCATCGCCTGGGATGGCGATTTCGACCGCTGTTTCCTGTGGGATAACGAAGGCCAGTTCATTGAAGGCTATTACATTGTGGGTTTGCTGGCCGAGGCCTTTCTGGTCAAACAGCCGGGCTCCAAGGTGGTGTATGACCCGCGGCTGACGTGGAACACCGTCGAAATCGTCGAAGCCAACGGTGGCGAGGCCATCATGTGCAAATCGGGCCATGCCTTCATTAAAGAGAAGATGCGCAAGGAAGATGCCGTCTACGGCGGCGAGATGAGCGCCCACCACTACTTCCGCGACTTCGCCTATGCCGACTCGGGCATGATTCCCTGGTTGCTGGTGGTCGATTTGCTGAGCAAGAAGAAGACCTCGCTGAAAGCGCTGGTCAGCGAGCGGATGGCTAAGTTCCCGTCACCGGGCGAGATCAACAGTAAAGTCGCCGATGCCGACGAAACCATGACCCGGGTCTACGATGCCTATAAGGCCGACGCCATTGAAGAAGACCGCATCGATGGCCTGTCGTTGGAGTTCACCGATTGGCGCTTCAACCTGCGCAAATCGAATACTGAACCGGTGATTCGCCTGAACGTCGAAACCCGGGGCGACAAAGCCTTAATGGAAGAGAAGACTCAGGAGCTGCTGGCGCTGATTCGCCAGTAGGGCACCCGCCCGGAGAACGAGGGCACCTTGTCTGAAAACGTTTTCAGTGGTAGGTTTTCCGGGATTGCTTCTTCTTAAAACCACGCAATGGAGTTTGCTATGACTGTTTTGGTGACCGGCGGTGCCGGGTACATTGGCAGCCACACCTGCATAGAGCTGATAAAAGCCGGGCACACCGTGCTGGTGCTCGATAACCTGGTGAACAGCTCGCCCGAATCGCTGCGCCGGGTCGAGGCCATCGTGCAGCAACCGGTCGATTTCGTAGAAGGCGACATTCGCGATACTGCCTTGCTCGACCGGGTGTTCAGCGAACACGATATCGACGCTGTGGTGCATTTTGCCGGCCTGAAAGCCGTGGGCGAAAGCACTGAGAAACCACTCGACTACTACGACAACAACGTTTACGGCACGCTGTGTCTGTTGCAGGTGATGAAACGCCACGGCTGCAAGAACCTGGTGTTCAGTTCATCGGCCACGGTGTACGGCGACCCGCATACGGTGCCGATTCAGGAGCACTTTCCGCTCAGCGCGACCAACCCCTATGGCCGCTCCAAGCTGATGATCGAAGACATTTTGCGTGACCTGCATGCCTCCGACCCGGAATGGCAGGTGGCCCTGTTGCGCTATTTCAACCCGGTTGGGGCCCACGAAAGCGGCACCATCGGCGAAGACCCGAACGGCATTCCCAATAACCTGATGCCCTTTATTACCCAGGTGGCCATTGGCAAGCGCGAGGCGTTGTCCGTCTTCGGAAGCGATTACAACACGCCCGACGGCACCGGTGTGCGCGACTACATTCATGTGGTGGACCTGGCTAAAGGCCACGTTAAAGCCATCGAGAAGCTGAACAGTAAGCCCGGTTGTGTGGCTTACAATCTGGGCACCGGGGTGGGTTACAGCGTGCTCGATATGGTGAAAGCCCTGGAAAAAGCCTCTGGCTGCAAGGTGCCCTACAAGCTGGTCGATCGCCGCCCCGGCGACATTGCCTGCTGCTACGCCGACCCGGCCCATGCCGAACAGGAACTGGGCTGGCGTGCCGAGCGGGGCCTGGAAGACATGATGGCCGACTCCTGGCGCTGGCAAAGCCAGAACCCGGAGGGTTACCAGCGGTAGTGAAGGACTACGTCAATTTCGACCCGCTGGCGGAGCGGTTTTCAAAAAACATCTATGGCAGCCTGAAAGGCCGCATTCGCCAGACACTGCTGGAAACGTTGTATCCGAAGTACGTCCCCGAGTTACTGAAACCGGGCCTGAGCGTGCTTGATGCCGGCGGTGGCCTTGGGCAGATGACGCTGTGGCTGTTGGGCATGGGGCACCGGGTCGAGTATTTCGACGTGTCGGGAGATCTGGTGGCTCAGGTGCAACAAGACGCTGCCGAATGGATTGCCAGCGGCCAGTGTCAGGCAGGCCAGGCCTCGGTATTTGATTTCGAAACCGGCCCGAACCGGGATCTGGTGATCGTGCACGCTGTGCTCGAATGGCTGGAACAACCACAGGCCGCACTGGACAGAGCCATGCGCTGGGTAGCGCCGGGCGGCGTGATTGGTGTGATGGTCTACAACCGCCACATGCTCGAGCTGCGCAACCTGATGCGCGGCACCCTCGATAAAGTCAAAACCGGTCAGCTGCAAGGCCTGGCCGGCGGACTGACCCCAATAACCCCCCTAAGCCCGGAACCCGTGCGCCAGCAACTGGTGGACAGCGGCTTTGACATTCTCACCCAGGCGGGCATTCGTACCTTTACCGATTTAACCGAACCAACGGTGCTGAGCTGGTACACCGATGAAGACATCATCGAGATGGAGCAGCGCCTCTGCGAGCAAGCGCCCTATCGGGATTTGGGGCGGTATGTATTGTTGCTGGCGAGAAAGCCAAAGTAAGCCGAGTTTTATGTTTCGCAACAGACCCTGAATGGCCTCCTACGGGTGTTACGGTTGTTTTGATTGGGCGTCAAGCGATGTTAACCACTTTGTGCGACTGCAGCGTCAGCCGCCACTCGGGGTGGGCCCGGCAATAGGCGATGGCGGCCTGGGTGCTGGTTTCCCGGGCGGGGTGCAGTGTTTCGATGTCGAAGGGGTTAAGCGGGCTCAGGTAACGAACCCCGGCTTCGATGTGCGCAAACCGTTCTGGCGGTGCTTCCGGCTGCGGGTAAACCAGCTTCAGTTCATTGCACCGTTCTATGATTACGTCACTGCGCCCTTTGGGGCTGATGCATACCCAATCGAGATTGGCCGGCAGTGGGCGGGTGCCGTTCGATTCCACGGCGCACTCGAAGCCGCGCTGGTGCAGGGCGTCGATCAGCGCTTCAGTCAGTTGCAGGGCGGGTTCGCCGCCGGTGAATACCACGTAGGGTTTTGCCCGCTGGTCTGTTGCGGGCGTGGTGGTTGGCCAGAGCGCGGCTATGGCGTCAGCCAGGTCGGTTTCGGTGGCGAATTTGCCACCGCCTTCGCCATCGGTGCCAATGAAGTCGGTATCGCAGAAGGTGCAGATGCTGGTGGCGCGGTCTGATTCGCGGCCACTCCAGAGGTTGCAGCCGGTAAAGCGACAGAATACCGAGGCGCGGCCGGTATGGGCGCCTTCGCCCTGCAGGGTGTAGAACATTTCTTTAACGGAGTAGGTCACGGGGTTTTGAATCTCGACAATCGGGTGAAAAAGCGGCCTGTTCACTGGCCGCGCTATCGGCAAGTTAAGGCGTGGCTGCGGCAGCCTGGGTGTTGTTGTCTTGCAGCATGCGCATGAAATCGTCGGTGTTCAGCGGGGCGGAGAACAAATAGCCCTGGTAGCGAAGACACCCGATCGACTCCAGAAACGCCAGTTGCTCCTCGGTTTCTACGCCTTCGGCGATGGTTTTGAGGTTCAGGTGCTGAGCCATGGCCAGAATGGTTTCGACAATGGCGGCGTCGTTGCTGTCGGTGGTGAGGTCTCGCACGAACGACTGGTCGACTTTAAGCACGTCGAGCGGCAGGCGCTTCAGGTAGCTCAGGCTCGAATAGCCGGTGCCGAAATCGTCGATTGAAAACGAGACGCCGTACTGGCGAATTTCGTTCATCCGCACGATGGTTTCTTCCACTTCGTTGATCACCATGCCTTCGGTGATTTCCAGGTCGATGCAGCGGGCCGGTATGTCGTATTGCTTAATGGCCTGTTTTACCTGCGTAAAAAACTCCGGCTGGGAAAACTGTTGTGGGCTGACGTTGATGCCGAGCACCTGGTTTTCGTGCCAGAGGCCGGCGTCCATCCAGCGGCGCACCGTGGCGCAGGCTTCATCGAGCGCCCATTCGCCGACCTTGACGATCAGCCCCATGTTTTCCAGCACCGGAATGAACTCAACCGGAGACACGGTACCCCGGGTCGGGTGCTGCCAGCGCATCAGGGCTTCGGCGCCGAGGATGCTGTTGTCGCGCACATCGACCTGGGGCTGGAAGGTCAGGTAAAACTCGCGGCGTTCTACCGCCAGACGCAGGTCTTTTTCCATGCTCAACCGGAAGGCGGTGGCTTCGGCCATGGCCTGTTCGAACTGGATGGCGTTGTCTTTGCCGTGAGCCTTGGCCTGGTACATGGCGGTGTCGGCATTGCGCAGCAGGTCTGAGGCGCTGGTGGAGCCCTCCGGATAGAGCGCGATGCCCAGGCTGGCAGTAACAGTCAGTTGCTGTCCGCCAATGAAAAACGGCTCGGCCAGGGCTTTGCGCAGCCGTTCGGCGCGCTGGTAGGCCAGAATGCTGACTTCGCTTTTATCATTCCCGAGATCAGCCATGCAGATAACGAATTCGTCGCCGCCGAGGCGCGAGACGGTGTCTTCGTTGCGCACCGCATCCATTAACCGGGAGGCGGCTTCACGCAGCAGCGAATCGCCCGCACTGTGGCCCATGGAATCGTTGATGTTCTTGAAGTTATCGAGGTCGATGAACACCAGGGCGCCGAACTGGCCGGAACGCTCGGCTCGGCGCAGCGACTGGCCAAGACGGTCGAGAAACAGGTGCCGGTTGGGTAAATCGGTCAGCGGGTCGTGATAGGCCATGTGCTGCATGCGCGACTGGTTGCGCTTGCGTTCGGTAATGTCGACACCGACCGAGAGAATGGCGGGCTCACCGCGAAATTCGATGGGCAGAATGCGCAGTTCCAGGGCAGTCAGGGTGCCGTTGCTGTTGACCCAATCGAGTTCGGGAATGAACAGGCTATTCTGATCGGTCATCACCTGTTCGTCGGCTTCTACAATCAATTGCCGGGACTTTTCATCGTATTCACCGAGAATTTGGCTGTGGTGCTGTCCGGTCAGTTCATCGACCGTGGTTTGAAAGGCGCGGGCAAAGGCTTCGTTCACCAGCGCCAGTTCACCCTGGCGGTTTTTTACGTAGATGAGGTGGGGCAGGTTGTCGATAAGCCGGCGCATGTTGGCGTAAGACTCTTCGACTTCGTGCTTGGCCAGCGTTTTGTCGGTGATCAGCCGTTCCGCGTTGCTCAGGTAGTGGTTGATGTGGGCGGTCAGTTGGCCAAGTTCGTCGCGCTCGTGGCCACTGGGCGGGTTTAGCCGCTGCCCATTGGGGTTTTCGGCATCGATGCTGTCGAGTGAACTGGACATCATGTTGATCGGCTTGGTGACCAGCCGGTAGAAGACGATGAGGAACAGCAGAATCAGGATGAAGTTTTTAACCACCCCGAGCAGAAAGGTCGAAATCGCCCTGTCGGCGAAGCTCTGGTAGGCCAGCACGGTGTCGATCTCCATGCGCAGCAGGCCATAGACATCGCTGCCCAGAGCATTGGTTTCCAGTCGGGTTTCCAGGGTTTGCACGGGCCGGGTAATGAAACGTTCGTACCAGTGCTGCTGGCGCTGGTCATGCTCGGCAGAGCGTTCGGCCAGAGGCGAGCCGAGTTCGTCGATAATAGCGACATAGGTGACAAAGTCGTACACGAACATGCCATTGGCCACTTCGCTGGCCAGGTTGTAGTCGAGCGTGTGCACGGCGCGTGAGGCGGCAAAGCGAGAGGCGTCCATCACCCGTTCAATGGAGGCGTCGAGTGAGTTTCGTTCCACCCGAAAGTCGTTATAGACCTGATAACCGGAGCTGACCAGACTGACGAGCAGGGCCAAAATAACGCCACTGCGGGAGAGCCGAAACGACAGGCGATGTAAAAATCTTGGTTTGAAAACCTGTGAAGACATCCGCTGCACGCCACCATAGGGCCGGGAAAAGGGCCGCAAACATACTGAATGCTTACAGGTTAGTCAAAATCCCGCTTTGCCGCCATGCGTTTTAGGTGTTGCCAGCGTGATACACACCAGATAGCCAAAACCGGGTTGCCCAGAGTCGGCAGAGTGATCAGCAACAGCAGGCGAACCCAGGGGTTGGGTTCGAACAGCCAGGCCAGCGCCAGGGCAATGAAAAAGCCGCTGTACAGGTCTAGCAGTGAAATTTGCCCCCACACCTGGCTGGTCAGCCACTGGCCCTGCTCCGAGAACAGGGGCCAGGGGTTGTAGATCAGCATCCAGGCTATGAGGGTCAGCGAGAGACCGGTACCCAGAATCAGAAACACCAGTGCCAGCCGGTTGGTTATCGGGTTTGGTTTCATGGCTGATCATTCCCCGCATAGTCGTATTCGATGTTGGCACTGTAGTTGCCACCACCGGGTTTGGGCAGGTTGGTGAGGCCGGCGTAGCGCAGCAGGCGCCGGGTGTCGATGTCGTACGTCAGTTCAATGTCGCTGATCACCAGGCTGAGCAGGCGGTTGCGAACATTGAGTTCGAGCATCAACTGACCATCGGCTTGCTCGATGGGACGCAGGCGCAAGCCCAGCCACCGGGTTCGGGTGGGTGCCAGAAACTGGAATTCGACACTGTCGCCGTCGAGTAAGGTGTCGAAATGGTCGAGAATGAAGTAGTGGAAGCCGCCATCAATGACGTAGCCGTCTGCATCGGACCAGTCGAGAAAACCGGACTCGACCGACTCGATTGATACCCCATCGGTGTTGGGTTCAACGGTTTCGGTTCGTTGCGGGTCGACGACCGTTAACCGGTAGGCGGGGCGGGAGGGTTGCCAGTAGGTCATGTCTTTTTGGGCAAGTTCATCCCCTTCTGGCGTCTTGTAGAAGACGGTTTCCCGCTGAGGCACACCGTCGACCTGCTCCAGCCGGTGCTCTTCGGTATACAGCAGGTCGCCGCTGTCCAGATCGTAGGCGTTGCCCGTGAATTCGATCGTCTCGGAGGTTTCAGCCACACTGGTCAGTGCCAGTCCGGCGAGGAGCAAGCCGAGGAACAGGGGTTTGGTGGCCCTGGCCCGGTGGGTTGTGGGTGCACAACTAAAAAGGAGGGTCATGTCGTCTCTATTTGAGTCGGATGTGTGTGGTTTGGGCGATCAAGCCACCAGTAGAACAGGGGTAACCAGAACCCCCAGGCCAGTGGCACGGCAATCAGCGCCCAGGGTTCCATGGTGGCGGCACCGAACTGGGTGCCGGCAACGTAACTGCCCCCGCCGCCAACCACGCCAAGTACGACCTGTAAGCCAAGACGGCCCTTCAGCCAGGCCAGCGAATGGTTCAGCGTCAGCGGAAACATCAGCCAGAGCCCGACCAGCCAGAGCGGTACCGGTTGTCCGGCACCCAGAAACTGAACGGCTGGGGTCAAATGCCAGATAAAATCCACCAGTAAACCCAGGATCATGATGGGGATCACAGCCTGCCATTCGCGCCGGCTGCCAAACAGGGCGGCGTGCATGGCCACAAAGCCCAGCGCCCATAAAATCGCCCAGGCCGACTGGGTGAGCACCAGCAGAAACCAGCCAATCTGGAATCCAGCGTAGTTGAGAACTGCTTTGCCTGCGTTCAGTTTCATTGGGCCGGGTCTATCCAGGTCTGGCGGTTTTTGTCTTTGGCGAACATCACCTGGTGAGTGCCGATGGCGCGTTCGGTAAAACCGCCTTCGCAGTAGGCAAAATAGTAGCGCCACAGGCGGTAGAACGTATCGTCGTAGCCGAGCGCCAGAATCTGGTCGCGGGCGGCGACAAAGCGGTGGTGCCAGTCTTTTAGGGTGCGGGCGTAATGATCGGTCATGTCTTCCAGGTGCACCATTTGCAGATCGGTGTGGCGCTTCATGTTGTCCATCAGAATCGACAGCGACGGCAGGTGGCCGCCGGGAAAGATGTATTTGCGAATGAAGTCGACCGAGGAGCGGTACTCCTGATAACGCTGGTCGGGCATGGTAATGCACTGGATCAATGCAGCGCCGTCATCGGTGAGGCGTTCTGACAGCACCCTGAAATAGCTCGGCAGGTAATCGTGACCGACCGCCTCGATCATCTCGATCGACACCAGCTTGTTGTATTGGCCAGTGAGGTCGCGGTAGTCCTGTTTGAGTAGGGTGATTTTATCGGCCAGGCCCAGCTCGTCGATGCGCTTGCGGGTGTAGTCGTGCTGCTCATCGGAAATGGTGGTGGTGGTCACCTTACAGCCATAGTGCTGCGCGGCGTGAATCGCCATGCCGCCCCAGCCGGTGCCGATTTCGAGCAGATGATCGCCCGGCTTCAGGTCCAGCTTCTGGCAGACCCGGTCGAGCCGGTGGCGCTGAGCTTCTTCGAGCGTGGCATCGGTGCTTGGATAAATAGCGCTGGAGTACATCATGCTGTCGTCAAGAAAGGCTTCGAACAGCTCGTTGCCCAGGTCATAGTGGGCGCGGATGTTTTTGCGTGAGCCGGATTTGTCGTTGCGGTTAAGCCAGTGCGCCAGGCGCAGAACCGGTTTGGTGACCAGCCCCAGTGTTTTGTTCAGTTTTGAGGTGGTGTCGAGGTTCACCGCAAACACCCGCACGACGGTGGCCAGGTCTGATGTATCCCAAAAGCCGGCGACGTAGCATTCAGCCGCAGCGAGCGCGCCCCCGGTGAGCATTTCCCGGTAGGTGCGGGTGTTGTGGATGTGGACGCTGGCGTGGGGGCCGTCCTGGTCCGGGTTGCCGAATACATAGGTGCCAGACTCATCGTGCAGTGTCAGTGACCCGGTGTGGAAGCGGTTCAGGGCTTTGAAAAGCAGGCGCTGAGCCAGCGGACCCTGGGTCCCGTCAAAACGCGTCGGAGTGGCCGTTGTCATGCCGTTGTTTCCTTTTTCTCTTTGTTCGGGTGTGGGATGAAGGGAACCTTCTTCAGCCACAGTTTGAAGGCTTGCCAGTGGATGCCCATTACCACCTTTACGGTCATCGCCGGAAAACGGATGAGGGCGCGGCGCATGGCGCGGGCGCTGATCGGCGCGGCTTCCATAACCAGGGTGGCATCGAACACCTTGTGCTGCTCACGGTGGTTTTCCAGATGAATGCGCAGCGTCGGTTGCGGCAGTCCGAACACCCAGCGGTAATCCATGTCCATCGGCAAAAAGGGCGAGACATGAAACGCCTTGCTCAGCCGGTATTCGCGATAGTGCCGGTGAACCCGATGCGGTTCATAATGGGGGTTGGTGGGTGTTGGGCTGGTGTTGGATGTTTCGGCCAGCAGCACGTAGGCGTGGCGCTCTTTCCAGGGCGTGTTGGTGACTTCGGGCATCACGGCCAGCAAGTTGTCGTTGTGGTCGAACACGTAGTAGACCGACACCGGATTGAACACGTAGCCGAGGTAGCGCACATGGGTCAACACCCGCACCGAGGCAATGTGCCGGGGTTCCAGTTCGCTGTGCATGCAGACCTTGTTGATGACGGCCTGTTTCAGGTCGGGCGTGTTCGGGTCGAAGTAATCGGCCCGGCGAAAACTGGCCCAGTTGAAACGCTCGATCGACCAGAACCGCGAGCTGCCGAACACCTCGTCGATTTCATCGAGATCGAGATAAAGCATGAACAGCGGGTAGGTGAAGCGGTGCTCTGCCGGGCTGTAACGGCGGTGACGCACCCAGCCCTCGTAGAGGCAACTGTTCAGTGCCATGGCTCAACTCCAAAACTGGATACGACGCGCAAGGCACTGTTAACACCGTCTTCGTGAAAACCATTGAACCAGTAGGCCCCGCAAAAATGGGTGTGGTTCTGATTACCAATCTGATCGTATCGGTTCTGGGCGTCAATACCGGCTTTGGTAAAGACCGGATGGGCGTAGTTGAAGCGGTCGATGATTTTCGCCGGGTCGATGTCTCCTGTGCGGTTCAGCGTTACGCAAAAGGTGACCGGCGCGTCGTTGAAATTCTGCAGAATGTTCATGTTGTAGGTCAGTCCGACTGCATCGGCCGGGTTGCGCGGAATGTGGTAGTTCCAGGCGGCCCAGGCTTTTCTGTGTTTGGGCAGGAGGGTCTCGTCGGTGTGCAGTACCACTTCGTTGTTGCTGTAGGGCAGGGCGCCGAGAATGTCGCGTTCGTCGTCGGTCGGTTCGGCTAGCATGCCCAGAGCCTGGTCGCTGTGGCAGGCAAAGACAACCTGGTCGTAACGCTCGGTTTGGCCGTCGCCAAAGGCGAGCGTTACGCCGTCGGCATCGCGCTCGACCCGGGTGACGCCCCGGTTCAGGTGAATGCGGTCTTTGAACGGTTCGGTCAACGGGGCAACATAGGCACGCGACCCGCCACTGATGACATACCACTGCGGCCGGTTTTTAACCGACAGCAAACCATGGTTCTTGAAAAACCGAACGAAAAACAGTGCCGGGAAGGCTTCCATTTCGGTTTCGCCGGAAGACCAGATGGCCGCACCCATGGGCACGATGTACTTGCGGATAAAGGTTTTGCCGAAGCCTTTTTGCTGAAAGTACTCACCCAGCGTCAGATCGGGCGTCAGTTTGCCGGCGTCGAGGTCTTCGAGGCTTTCTTTGTTGAACCGCAGAATGTCGCGAATCATGCCCAGAAAACGGGGGTTCAGCAGGTTCTTGCGCTGCGCAAACAGAGTATTGAGGTTGTGGCCGTTGTACTCGAGGCCAGAAGCGTCGTCGCGCACGCTGAAACTCATTTCGGTCGGTTCACGGTTCACGGCCAGAGGCGCCATCAGTTTATTAAAATTGTGGTACACCCAATCGTTATAGACGATAAACCCGGTGTTCACACCCCAGGTGCGACCGTCGATGGTCACATCCCGGGTGTTGGTGTGGCCGCCAATGTAATCATTCTGCTCGAACACCTGAATATCATGATGCGGGTGCAACAGCCGGGCGGTGGTCAGCCCCGCGATGCCGGTTCCAATGATGGCAATGCGTTGTTTCATTGAGTGTCCTGTCGGTTTTATCGGTGTTGTGTTGTTCAATTCAAATCAGTTCAGTCGGCCTTTTAACCAGCCCAGCAGTGAACCCAGAGCGGGTACGTGATCGAAAATCATCTGGTTGCTGTCGAAATAATCCTGATGGCGGGTGATCTTTTCAGCGAAGGTCAGATAGGTGACACCGGGTATCAAAATGGGCGCGCCACCTTTGAGCTTTGGGTGACGGAAGGTCATTTCCCAGCGCAGCATGGCTTCGTTGTTCTGTTCCCATTGGGTGAGGTAGCGGAACGAAATTTCATCCACATTTTTGTACATGCCTTCGAAATAACGCTGCAGGTTTCCGAGGCCTTCAATTCTGTGCAGCGGGTCTGTAAACACGATGTCGCGGTCATAGATGTCGCCCAGCAGGCCGTCTTTCACCGTATCCCGGTTTAGCCGGTTATACACATCCTGCATTTGTTCAAGCATAGGAATCTCCTGAAGAGATAGGTTTGAGCTGAGAGCTACGAGCTGCGAGCTTTTAGCTAACAGCTCATAGCTCGCAGCTCACAGCTTCTTAAAAACTTCCAACGTCTCTGCGCGGGCTCGTTTGTAGTCGATCAGCGGCCGTGCATAACCCAGGTGTCTGGCGAGTTGCTGCGTTGGTTCGTGTATGGCTTCGGCCGGCACGCTGGCCAGCTCCGGTACCCAGCGGCGAATGTATTCGCCGGTGGGGTCAAAGCGTTGCGACTGGGTATGAGGGTTAAAAATGCGAAAGTAGGGTGCCGCATCGACGCCGGTTGAGGCACACCATTGCCAGCCGCCGTTGTTGCTGGCGAAATCGATATCGAGCAATTGCTGTGCAAACCAGCGTTCGCCCTGGCGCCAGTCAATTTTCAACAGTTTGACCAGATACATGGCGACGATCATCCGCACCCGGTTGTGCATCCAGCCGGTCTGGGCGAGCTGTCGCATGCCGGCATCGACGATGGGTACGCCAGTCTGCCCCTGTTGCCAGTGATGCAGGGCGGTCTCATCCTGCAGCCAGGGAAAGGCATCCCAGCGCGGGTAAAAGGGTTCGTGCCGGGCAATGTCGGGCCGCCAGTAGAGCAGGTAGTGATAGAACTCACGCCAGATCAGTTCAGACAGCCAGGTTTGCACGCCGGCACTGTCGAATTTGGGGTGCGAAAAAGCGCTGTGCATGCACTGGCGCAGGCTGATGGCTCCGCTGGCCAGAGCAGCCGATAGGCGCGACGTGCCTTCGGTGGCGGGCAGATCGCGCTGATCTTTGTAGCGGGGCATGGCGTCAGCGAACTGGCCGAGGTGCTCATGGGCGTCGTGCTCGTTCAGCGGCAGTTCGGCGGTGCCAGCCCAGGCCACTTCGGGGATGTCGGGGCGTTCGCTCAGCGCCGGTGCCCTGGCCGATGGCACCGGTAACGGCGCGGCCAGTGGCGTTTCGGCATGCTGACTCAGCCACCGTTTCTTGAACGGGGTGAACACCCGGTACATCTCTCCCTGGCCGGTTAGCAGGGTGGCCGGGTCGAAACCGACCCGGTCTTCCCCAACCCATGTGGCGATGTTGGCTAACCGGGCTTGCTCGATTGCATATTGGTCGCGCTGTACTTCATCCCAGCCGAATTCGCGGTGAAAGGCGAGTTGGCGAACACTGTGCTGGCGGGCAAAGTCGATCAGCTGATCGACTCCGGAGAGCCAGGTGTCGGCCTGCAGGATGGTCAGTGGAATGCCGAGTTGGGCCAGATCCCGGGCGACAGTGACCAGGGCAGAGCGAATGCTGTATTGGCGGGCCAGGCCGTAGTCGTGCTGCTGCCATTGCTTCGGGGTCCACATAAAAATGGCTTGGACGTCAGCACCGGGCGCCTGGCAAGCCTCGGTCAGGGCGCTGTGGTCACTGACGCGTAAATCGTTTCGGAACCAGACGAGTTGGGTCATTAAAAACTCTAGACAGAAGTTAGACGTACCATAGATACGCCTAATGATTGTGATTGGTTCAAATTATTTATTGGGCGGGTGAGTCAGACTAGATCGGGTTTCTCAGCCCCAGCTCTTCCGGGTAGGGGTTCAGAAACGTCTGATTCATCAGATAGGGAAACTGGTCGCCGTGCAGAAAGGTGTAATGCTTGAGCAGAGAGACCGGGACGATGAAGGGGACTTCGTTGGCTTTGTACTGGTCGATCGAGTGAATCAGCGAGGTTTTTTCCTTTTCGGACAGCTGGTTTTTGAAATAGCCCATTACATGTTGCAACACGTTGACCCGGTGGCCCCGCTTGGGAATGTTCGAGAGGGCTGACATCAGTTCTACCAGGTATTCCTGGCCAAAGGCTTCCCGGTCTTCGATGTCTTTTAAGTTGGAAAGCTTCTGCCCCAGGCGTTTGTAGGTGGGGTAGTCGTGCATCATCAACAGGTATTTCTGCCGGGCGTGAAAGTCGATCAGCCCTTTGGCGGTGCGCCAGGGTTGCCCGGTGCGCCACTCGTGGTAAACGTAAACGCGCTGCACGAAGTTTTCCACCAGGTTCGGGTCACTCAGACGGCCGCTTTCTTCAAAAGGCAAGGCCGGGGCGTGGCGTTGCAGCACCTCGGTGTACAAACCGGCGGCGATTTTCTCGGGAATCATGTTCTTGTTATACAGCTTTACCCGTTCCATGCCACAACTGGGCGAGCCTTGCATGACGACGTAGCCGTCGAGTGCATCGAGCTCGGGGACGATGGTTTCGGCGTAGTGCTGTAACTTCTCGGTGTAGTCGTCAGTCAGGTTGTCTGAATCGACGGCCCGGGTGCCCTGGTCGGTGCTGATCAGCCGGATTGGGTTGCGCGGTATGCCCATACCGATGGCGACTTCCGGGCAGTAGGGCACGAAATCGGCGTACTGCCCAAAGGTTTGTGTCAGCCAGCGGTGGTGTTTGTGCCCGCCGTTGAAGCGGACTTCATCGCCCAGCAGGCAACTGCTGACGCCCAGTTTGAGTTTTGTCATTGCGTTAAATGTTCCTGTCGCCCGGTTTTGGGTGGCCGTTTCCTGAGGTGCGTAATCGGTTGGTATCGTCGGGCGATACGCACCTCAAGTCCAGCCTGGATCACTGTGCGCCGGCGCGCAGGCTTTGCAGTTGCTGTTGAAAGTCGCTGGCCAGGGTCGACAGAGTATCGCTGAGCGTTGTGGCTTGCTGGCTTTCGCTGGCGGTTTCTTCCGACAGGTTGCGGATCTGAATGATCAGTTCAGCCAGCGAGCCAGCGACGCTGGTCTGCTCTTCGGCGGCGGTGGCGATTTGCTGGTTTTTGTCGTTGATGGTGTGAATCGCCGCGAGAATCTCCGTCAATTGTTGCTCGGCTTGGGTAATGTGTTCACCGGTGGAGCGGGTTTGCACCAGGCCGGTTTCCATCGCCTGGTTGCTGTTGCGTGCACCGGTTTGAATGGTCTCGACAATGGCGCGGATTTCGACGGTCGATTGCTGGGTTTTTTGCGCCAGTTGCCGCACTTCATCGGCAACCACGGCAAAGCCGCGGCCCTGGTCCCCGGCCCGGGCCGCTTCGATGGCGGCGTTCAGCGCCAATAAGTTGGTCTGTTCGGCAATGCCCTGAATCACACTCAACACCGACCCGACGTTTTCAGACTCCTGCGCCAGGCTGTTGATCAAGCTGGCGGTGGTCTCGTTGTCGCTGGCCAGCTTGGCCATGGTGCTCTGGGCGGTATGCATGGCCTGGCTGCCCTGTTCGGCCAGTTGGCCGGTATGACGGGTTGAATCGGCGGTATCGGCCGCATTGGCGGCGACTTCCCGTGACGCGGCTTCCATTTGTTCAATGGCGGTGGCGACTTGCTGGCTGAGATCGTGCTGTTGGGCGGTGGCCGAGGTGATGGACCCGGACATAACGTCGAGCCGGTTGGTGGCATCGCGCAGGGCGTTACTGTTTTTCTCCAGATCGGTCACCATGCCTTGCAGGAATTGGCGCAGGTAATCGAGTGTTTGACCCAGATGGCCGAGCTCGTCTTTGCGTTTCATTGCGATCGGCTGATCATAGCGCCCGTTGCGGATGTGGTTAACGCCGTCGGTCAGGCCGTGTATGGGCTTGATGATGGCACTGCGAACAAACAGGAAGATCGCCGCCAGAATGACCAGGCTAAGCACCATGGCAACGGCAACCGCCAATCGAACGGTCTGGCTGGCGCTGGCCTGGGCTTCGGCATTGGCAGTGATGGCCAGGCGAGATAATTCGTTGCCCAATTCAGACATCGCGGCCGAGGGGGCACGGTCTATGCCAGAGACAGCTGTGTCGCCTGCGGTGTGATCGAAACCACTGTTAATAAAGGCTTGCCGGCCTTCGGCGTAAGCCGTGGTCATGGTTTGGTGGTCTTCAAGAAACTGGGTGGCAATGGTCTGCAGCTCGGGGTAAGCCCCCAGGTCGTTCGCCAGGTTCGTGACCATGGTGTTGACCCTATCTGATTGTTCATTGAAGGCCGTCCAGTAGCGGTCCATGCGGTCCGGGTCCTGGCCGCGCAACAGAATGTTCTTCCATTCCTGCACCTGGGTCTTGAATTCAAGATGAGCGGTGTCGGCCCGTTTCTCCAGTTGTTTGACCCCCTCAGCAACGCCCACCAGGCGGTTGACTGACTGATTCATCGAGAATATACCGACAAAGGCGACGATGGCCATGGCCAGTATGCTGAGCATGATGCTCATTAACAGACGAAACTGGATAGTACCTGTTTTCACGGTGCAACCTCTGTGTAGTGACCGTTCTAACAACGGGGTATTGTTGATAAACCAGCCCATCTGAAACCAGGCTGGCACTGCTTATACGGGGGTTATCGACCCATTCGATCAAAGCTGTAGCTACAGTAAGCGTAGTTCGATTTAACCCATGCCCTTGAGTTTTTTTAAATCATAGGCATAATGCCGCGCTCTGCGTTAGGGTGGCTCTGCCGGTCCCCCCGCAACGAACGGTCGTAAACCCCGCCAGGCCCGGAAGGGAGCAACGGTAGCGACTTTCTCGTGTGCCGGGGTGTGGCTGGTGGAGCCGCCACCCATCTTTGTACTATCTTGCTGTTTTTAGTGATGACCCGTACCACCCGGTTTCATTGGGTTGCCCGGTCATGCTCAACGACTAACCTCTTGTTTTATAGACGCTTTTTTTATTCTGGCAGCCTTCCTTGTTCCAAGTTAGGATACGGTTTCGTTTCTCCGGTTTCATGAGCCTTCATGTCTTATCAGGTATTGGCCCGTAAATGGCGACCCGCCACCTTTGAACAAATGGTGGGGCAGGCCCACGTCTTGAAAGCGCTGGTCAACTCGCTCGATCAACAGCGATTGCACCATGCCTATTTGTTCACCGGCACGCGCGGGGTGGGCAAGACCACCATCGCCCGCCTGCTGGCGAAGAGTCTGAACTGTGAAGTGGGCGTCAGCTCCAAACCCTGTGGCAAGTGCTCGGCCTGTACCGAAATTGCCGAAGGCCGCTTTGTCGACCTGATAGAAGTGGATGCCGCCTCGCGCACCCGCGTTGAAGACACCCGCGAACTGCTCGAAAACGTTCAATACGCGCCGACGCGGGGCCGTTATAAGGTCTACCTGATCGACGAAGTGCACATGCTCTCGGTCAGCAGCTTTAATGCCTTGCTGAAAACGCTGGAAGAGCCACCGCCGCACGTCAAGTTCCTGCTGGCCACCACCGACCCGCAAAAATTACCGGTGACGGTGTTATCGCGGTGCTTGCAGTTCAACCTGAAGAACATGACCCGCGAGAGCATCGTCAGCTACCTGAACTCCATTTTGGGGCAAGAGCAGGTGCCGTTCGATGAACCCGCCCTCTGGCTGCTGGCCGAAGCGGCCAACGGCAGTATGCGCGATGCACTGAGCCTGACAGACCAGGCCATTGCCTATGGCGAGGGTGAACTGAACGAGACCGACGTGGCCACCATGCTGGGTACGGTCGACCTGAAGCGGGTGTTACACCTGGTAAAAGGGCTGATCGAGAAAGATGCCGACAGCCTGATGCAGCAGGTTGCCGGCATCGCCGAACACGCGCCGGATTACCGCACCCTGTTGAACGAACTGTTGTCGACCTTGCATCGGGTAGCCATTGCCCAGGCTGCCCCGGCGGCGCTCGATAACAGTAAGGGCGACCGTGACGCCATTGCGGCGCTGGCCTCGCAGGCGCAGGCGGAAGACATACATCTGTTTTATCAGATCGGCACCCTGGCCGCTAAAGACCTGGCGCTGGCCCCCAGCGAGCGGGCCGGGTTCGAAATGGCGCTGTTGCGCATGCTGGCCTTCAGCCCAAGCCCTGCGCGCAATGTGAATGATTTGCCCGCGCTGGAAAGCCGTGTCAGTGCTGAGGGCCTGGGTGATGCTTCCCCAAAGCCACAACCCGCTCCGCAGACACCTGAGGAGCCGGCTGCCGTTGCAGCACCGGAGCCAGTTGCTAAATCGGGCACTACTGCCACAGAATTACCCGACACCGGCGCTGCAGTAGCCGATGAACCGCCCAGTTCGCAAGGTCCAATAACGGCAGAAACGGTAAAACCGGAAGCAGAAGCCGCAGAGCCGGTAACAGAACCCGTGGCTTCCGTGGTCGAAGCAGAGCCCGAAGAACCCGCAAGCCCGGCTCAGGCGGCGGCCAATGAAGCGCCACCCGAGCCCGCCAGCCAGGAAGAAGACCGGGCACCCTGGGAAGGTGACGATGACGAAACCGACTGGGCGCCTGCACCCCGGCCCGTTGCCGATTTACTGGCCGATCAGCCAGCCGCCAGACCCCAGGCCCCGATTGATGCCCCAGAACCCGTCGCTGAAGCAGAAAACGCGGCGCCCGCCCGGCCGTCGCCGCTCGATGCGCTGGCTCACGCCGAGGTGATGGACCCGGAACCGTCGCCAGCCAGCGAACCCGAAGCAGCTCCGACGCCCAAAGCGGCTGAGCCAGTGCAAAGCCAGGTGCCGGTCAACCATGACCCGAATCAGTTGATTCACCCGGAAACCAACCCGGCGCGTTGGCCGGATACCGACCTCGAAGCCGACCCGGTGTTCTGGTGGCAGGTGACCTTGCACAAGCTGGGTCTGTCGGGCATGACCAAAACGCTCTTTGCCCATTCCACCTGGGCCGGTTACGACAACGGCCGTTTACAGCTGATTATCTCCGACAACTATCGAAAACTGATGAATGAGACCCATATAGAACGACTCATGGCCGTGCTGGGCGACTTTCTGCCGGGCGTGACCGGGCTCGATTATCAGTTTGGCGTGGCCGAGAAAACGCCCCAGGCCTGGTTCGACCGCTTGCATCATGCGGCCTATGAAATGGCGGTGACAGCCTTGCACGACGACCCGTTCGTGCAGTCGCTGGTGTCGCGTTACGACGGCGACTTGCAGACTGATACGGTAAAGCCAGCGTATAGCCCGTTGCCGTCGGTATCCTGAAACACCGGCGAGTCAGTGAGACCGAAAACAGAATACACGATCAGTAACAAGCCAGTTGCAATGGTCGGCAACACCGATAACAGGAGCCTTGAGCGATGATGAAAGGTGGTATGGGAAACCTGATGAAACAGGCCCAGAAGATGCAGGAAGACATGAAGCGCATGCAGGAAGAAGTGGCACGCGCTGAAGTGACGGGTGAATCGGGCGCTGGCCTGGTTAAAGTCACCATGAACGGCCGGCACGATGTAAAACAGGTATCGCTGGACGAATCCGTGATGCAGGAAGACAAAGAGCTGCTTGAAGACTTGCTGGCCGCTGCCGTAAACGATGCCGTGCGTAAGGTGGAAGCCCTGAGCCAGGAAAAAATGTCGTCGGCCACGGCCGGTATGCAGTTGCCCCCCGGCTTTAAAATGCCGTTCTGACGAACGAGGTCTGGCATGGCGTACAGCCCGCTTACAGAGCAATTGATGGAAGCCTTGCAGGTCTTGCCCGGTGTGGGTTCGCGCTCGGCCGAGCGCATGACGCTGCACCTGCTGGAGCGTGACCGCGAGGGCGGTCAGATGCTGTCGCAGGCACTGCAGCGCGCGCTCGATGGCGTGATGCACTGTGCCCGGTGCCGGGTGCTGACCGAGCAGGCCGTCTGTGAGCTGTGCCAGAATGACGACCGTGACCATAGCCGCCTGTGTGTGGTGGAAACCCCACAGGACCGCGAAGCCATCGAGGTGTCCGGCGGCTATTTGGGTGACTACTTTGTATTGCAGGGGCACCTGTCGCCCATCGATGGTATCGGCCCGGATGAATTGGGCGTGCCCCTGCTGCTCGAGCGGGTCAAAAGCGGCGTCATTGAAGAAGTGATACTGGCGACCAATGCCTCTATGGAGGGGGAAGCCACCGCGCATTACCTGACTGAACAGCTGCAACCGTTAAAGGTCGTAGTCTCCCGGATTGCCCGGGGCATCCCGGTCGGGTCGGAATTTGGCCGCATCGATAGCCACAGCCTGTCGCAGGCTCTGCAAGATCGCAAACCACTGGGTTTTGAACATGATTGAACACTACCACTGGGTGGGTGATAACGACGCGCTGCGCCTCGCCTGTCAGCGCTGGAAAGCCGCTCCGGTACTGGCAATGGATACCGAGTTTGTCCGCACCGAAACCTTTTTTGCCAAACTGGGTCTGATTCAGGTCGGGCTGGAAGGCGAGGTCTGGCTGATCGACCCGTTGGCGATCAGCGATTGGCAGGCGTTCGCGGCCGTGCTGGAAGACCCGGCCATTATCAAGGTGTTTCATTCGCTGTCGGAAGACGCTGAAGTACTGTTTAATGGCACCGGTGCCCAGGTCGCGCCGGTGTTTGACACCCAGATTGCCGCGGCCCTGTTGGGCAACGATCTGCAAATGGGCTTTGCCCGGGCCGTTGAAGCTGAGCTTGGCGAAAGCCTGCCCAAAGACGCGACCCGCTCCAACTGGCTGTTACGCCCGCTGGCTGAAGAGCAATGCCAGTATGCCGCCGCCGATGTGTTCTGGCTGGAACAGCTCTATGAGCGATTCGCTCCCCGGCTGCAGGAAATGAACCGCTTTGACTGGGTGCTGGAAGACAGCCAGCGAGCGGCACTCGACAGCTTTCCGCCTAGCCCTGAACAGTATTACCTGAAATTGCGCGGTGCCTGGAAGCTCAAGGGAACCCGCTTGTACTGCCTGCAACAGCTGTCACAATGGCGCGAGCAACAGGCTCGGGAGCAGGATGTGAACCGCTCGCGCATTCTATCGGACGCTGAAATCATCCAGATCGCCCAGGCCATGCCGACCCAGCGCAGCGTCGTGGCTGGCCTGAAGGGCCTGCACCCGCGCAAGGTTCGCCTTTATGCCGATGCAGTAGTCGATATTGTGCGCCGCTGCAACGAAGCCAGCCGGGAGTTCTGGCCCGAGCGACTGGCCGGGCCGTTACCAGCTGACCAGGCTGCCCTGTACAAATCGGTCAAAGACCTGATCGCTGATCTGGCCCGGGAATCTGCGGTACCGGCCGAAGTGCTGGCCCGGCGCAAGCCGCTGGAACAACTTGTCAGAAGTGGCTGTTACACCGGCGACTACGAGTGGCCGGAGATGATGACCGGCTGGCGCAAGCCGTTACTGGTCGATCCGCTGACCCGCCTGCTGGAGGAACATCATCGTGAAGCCAACGACTGACCGGGTGCTGGCCAGTATTTACCGCTCTTCGGCGCGTCAGGATATGTACCTCTATGTATCCCGTCACGAAGGGCTGGCCCGGGTACCGGAGCCACTGCGCGAGCGCTTTGGCACCCCCATCCCGGTGATGGATTTGTTGCTGACACCGGCCCGCACTCTGGCCCGGGTGGAGGTCGATAAAGTCATGGCGAAGATCGTCGAGCAGGGCTATTACCTGCAAATGCCACCGCCGCGGGAAGAGGGCATGCTCGACCTGTACCGTGAACCCACGACCCCGGTGCACCCTCGCTGATGGCTGCTCAACCCTTCTGGAAACGCAAGACGCTGGCGCAGATGACGACCGACGAGTGGGAGTCACTCTGCGATGGCTGTGCCAAGTGCTGCCTGCAAAAGCTCGAAGACGAAGACAGCGGGGAGGTATTCTATACCCGCGTGGTATGCCAGTATCTGTCCGACAGTTGCCGGTGCACGGTCTATCAGGAACGGCAACAGAAAGTACCCAACTGCGTCTGGCTGAAACCGGAAGACGTCGATCAGTTTTTCTGGCTGCCCAGCACCTGCGCCTACCGGCTGGTAGCCGAAGGCGAAGACTTACCGGAGTGGCACCCGCTGCGCGCGCACGACAGCCAGCGCATTCATGCAGTTGACGCCTCGGTGCTGCACCTTGACCCGGTACGGGACAATGAAGTGCCGGAAGAAGACTGGGAAGACTACATCATCGATAACGTCTAACTCATTACAGCGATTTTTTGGAATTCAAATAACTCATGATTTATCAAGACATCTACTGGACGGCTGCCGTTGCCTACGGCCTGGGTGTGATTGGCTTCTGGCTGGTCGTGTGGCGGATTGGCCGGCTTCTGCCGTGGCGCCCGTTGCGCTGGTGGATCACCTGGATCTACCTCTGTGTTGTCCTCACCCCCTGGCAGGGCACCGAACCGGAGCCCTATTACGCGCCCGCGATTATCGTCGCGGCGTTTGATTTCATGGATGTGGGCCTGAACGCCAGCCTGGCGATTCTGATGCCCATGCTGCAGGCCATGGTGGTCGGTACGCTGGTGATCGTGATTCTGGGCATCGTATTGCGACTGCGCAGCATGAAACAAGCCGATGAGGCCCCCCCGGAAGCCGGTTAAAGTGTAAAAACACCGTCAGGTCTGTTATATCTACACGCCGTTTGAATGCCTTCCAGATCAGGCGGCAGGCATTGACAGATTCATGATACCGCTGCCCGTGCCGATAGCGCGGGGCAGGGGAGTCCCCATAATAAATACCCGCAGTGGTGGTAAGGAGTAGGCATGGCCCTTCATATTTTCGTTCTGATCGCCGTAATGCTGATGTCCGGCGTTTTTGGTGGCCTGGTCAACTATTACATGTTGTCCCAATACGATCCGGATACCACCAGCCTGCCGCGCAGCCTGGTGGTCGGCATCGGGGCGGCCTTTCTGGTGCCGGTGGTACTGGCGCTGGTTAACAGCGACCTGATCGCCCAGAGCCAGGAAGATTCGAGCCGTTTTCTGATTTTCACCGGCTTCTGTCTGATAGCGGCCATTGCCAGTCGCTTTGTGGTGACCAGTGTATCCGACAAGATTCTGGCCGAAGCCAGAACCGCCCGGCAGCAGGCCGACCGCGTGATGCATGAGCTTTACCTGGTTCAGGCAGAAATCAAGCCATTAATCGAAGCCGAAACCGAAGATGACCAGCCAGTACCGGCCGAAGCGCTGACGCCCGATGAAGAACTGGACGTCACTACGGCGCAAGTGCTGAAAACCCTGGGTAACGGCCGCTACATTTTTCGCTCTTTGCAGGGCCTGTGCGACGAAACCGATGCCACCGAAGCGACCATGGTCAAAACCCTCGATATTATGGTTGCCCGCAATCTGTCCGGTCGCATCATGGGCAAGCACGGCATTCGCTGGCACATCACCGAAGCGGGCCGCCGCATGCTGGCCAGAATGGGGTGACGGCCTGCCAATGGCCCGTTGATTGCACTGCAGCTGTAATACAACGATCGTCGGCGACTGACCGGTAAAGAACGGCAACAAGTCGCCGATGTTATAGCCATGGGAATCTTTGGATGACAGCTATGCTGGGACAGTCAGGTTGGCCACGCCCTATTCGTATGCGGGTGTTTGGTGTGCTTTTGGGGTTAGTACTGGTCTCGCTTGTGCCTGCACAGGCAGAAACCCCGCCTCAACCGACCGCCAGCGACGTGCGTATTCTGATCGATATTTCCGGCAGTATGCGCGACACCGACCCCCAGAATCGCCGGACACCGGCGATTAACCTGCTGATCGACGCCATTCCCAATGAAGCGACGGCCGGGATCTGGAGTTTCGGGCGCTACGTTAACCTGCTGGTACCTCACGACCCGGTGACGAATGACTGGCGCGCCAGTGCCCGTGCCCGGGTGGCCGATTTGCGCGCTATTGCCCAGCGTACCAACCTCGGCGCCGCCCTCGACGATGCCGCCTACGACTTTGGCTTCTCGACCTACAGCCCGCCGACCGACGTTATTCTGATCACTGACGGCCAGGTTGATATCGCCCCCAATACCGATGTGAACCGGGTCGAACGCGACCGGATTCTCGACACCGTCATTCCCCGTTTTGCTGCTGCCGGTGCCCGCATTCATACCCTGGCACTGGGTGGTGCTGCCGATGCGGGCTTATTGGAACAAATGGCGAGTCAGACCGGCGGTGTGTTTGCCGAAGTTCGGCAGCCGGCAGAGATGCAGTCGTTCATCGTGCGGGTATTGAACTCGGTTCGCCCGGGTAATGAACTGCCTTTCGATGGTCGCAGGTTTACCGTCGATGACCAGGTCACCGAACTGACTGCGATGGTGATGCATGATGCAGGCGAGGTCGAGTTGCGCCAGCCTGACGGCACTCTGAATTCGGTCGCCTCACCCGGATCACAGCGTTGGCAGGCCGGGCAGGGCTATACCCTGATCAGTATCGATAACCCCGAAGCCGGGCGCTGGGAAGTGCTGGGCGATATTAACGATGACAGCCGCATTCAGGTGGTCTCCGACGTTAATCTGTACTGGACTCAGCCAACCGGTTCGGTGGTGCTGCAAGACCAGCCACTGATTCTGGAACTGGGCGTTGCTGATGCCTCGGGTGACGTGGTGCCCGACGCGCTGATTAACGTTATGACCCCTGCGTTACGCATAAATGGCCGTCAGGTCGATGGCCTGCGCTGGGATGGCCGGCAGCTTCGGGCCCAGATTCCCAATACCTACGGTGATGCAGACATCGAACTGGAAGTGACGCTCGATGGCGGCACTTTTCAGCGCCAGATCCGTAAAACCGTGGTGAACCGGCCAGCCTTGCTGTCAGAGTTGCTGGTGACGGATCAGGGCATTCAATGGCGCCTGTACCCGGCCGACCGCGGTCTGGTGTTTGAGCAGGTCGATTTGCAGGCGATGATTGAAGGCCCGGTGAGTCGCGAGCAAGGCTTTCAAACCCACGCCAGTGGTTACTTTTATGTCAATTTGTCAGCCGACCTGCCTGATGGCAATTACCGGCTGAGCCTGGCGGGCGACGCCGACGTCAACGCCCGGCGAGTCTCCCAATTCGGCGTTGCGCCGATAGAGCTCACATTGCCACTGCCCGCGGATTGGCCCCGCATACTGAACCCCGAGGCGCTTCCCGCTGAGCCGGTAACGATGACCGGGCCCGAAACCGAAGCGGCTTTCATTAAAGAGCCGATGCCCGAGTTCGAAGAATTGAGTGTGCAGACACCGGTTGCGGCTGACAACGCCCAAACCGACCCGATAGCAGAGACCCAGGAACCGGCAGAACCCTTCCCCTGGCTACGCTATCTGTTGCTCAGCCTGCCGGGGCTGCTGATACTGGGGGCCTTCTTTCTGGTTTACCGTCGGCTCGACCAGCGCAGCAAGGGGGAAGCAGAAGACTTGCTGGCTGAAGACCGGGGCATGGCTGATGTTGCCATGGGTGATCTGGAGGGTCTGGAAATGACCGCTGATCTCGATGATGCCAGTATGGATCAGGGTATCGACCAGGCCCGAGACAGCCAGGCCAGCGATCAGGATGCGCCCGTTGTCGACGATGTGTTCGATGCCGATGAGGCTGAGCCCTCACCGCCGGAACGCACCGAAGCCCCGCGCGTCAGTATGGAAGACAGCCTCGATACCCGGGCGCTGGATGAAGATGTCTGGGGTGAGCTGGACAGCGAGCCCGACCCGCTCGATGACCTGGATGCCGGTGAAGACGATGATCTGTTCGACATCAGCAATCTGGAAGATGGCCTGTCCGATCTCGAGAACCTGAACCTCGACGAGGACGATCCGTTCAAGGACGACCCCTTCGACGACGCCGAAGACGATCCCGCTAAACGCTGACTGGCGAGAACTCCAACATTTGAACATCGGTTTAGGCTGTTTACTCACAGATAGCCTGTTTACTGTGCGCTCTATTCATTAAAGAGTTGAATTCTGCTCGGTAAAAAAGAGACAATCGGGTCAGCAAATAAAACAAACGTTTGAATGAAGCCAGTGTCAGCCAGGGTAGTTTAAGGCAAGCGGGCATGCAGTCAGGCGGAATACGCATTGATCGACAATAAGAACGAGAGGAGTGTCCATGAGCGACGTTTACACCCATACGCAATACCCGGGCGGTATGAAAGCCACGGTCGACCCGGAAGCCTTCGACACAGTGCTCGATCTGTTCGACCAGAAAACCAAGGAATTCGCCGACAAGCCGGCCTACAGCTGCATGGGCCAGACGCTGACCTACGCCGACATCGATCGTCTGTCGGGCAACTTTGCCGCCTATCTACAGAACGAGACCGATCTGCAACCCGGCGACCGAATTGCGGTGCAGTTGCCCAACATTCTGCAGTACCCAATTGCGGTCTTTGGCGCACTGCGGGCGGGGTTGATCGTGGTTAACACCAACCCGCTGTACACCGACCGGGAACTGGAACACCAGATGAACGACTCGGGTGCCAAGGCGCTGGTGGTCTACGCCGGCATGGCTGCCCAGGCTATTCGGGTTCAGCCAAAAACCCCTGTACAGCGCATCATCGTCACCGAAATTGCCGACTTGCATCCGGGCCTGAAGCGGGTACTGGTCAACACCGTGGTGAAGAAGGTCAAGAAAATGGTGCCGGCCTACGACACCAGCAAGGTAGGCAGCTTCCGCGATGCCCTGAAAAAAGGCAGCACCAAAACCTACAAGCGCGCCGCCAGCGGTCACGATGACACCATTATTTTGCAGTACACCGGGGGCACCACCGGTGTGGCCAAGGGCGCGATGCTGACCAACCGTAACCTGATCGCCAACATGCTGCAGTGTTACGAGTTCTTCAAACTGACGCTTAAAGACGGCCAGGAAACCTTTGTAGCGCCGTTGCCGCTGTACCACATCTACGCCTTTACCGTGAACTGCATGACCATCATGCTGACGGGTAACCACAACGTCCTGATTCCGAACCCGCGCGACATTCCCGGTTTCGTCAAAGAGCTGGGCAAGCACCGGTTCACCGGGTTTGCCGGTCTCAATACGTTATTCGTTGCGTTAATGAATAACGAAGACTTCAAGAAAGTTGACTTCAGCGCCCTGAAACTGACCATCTCCGGTGGCATGGCACTGACGCATGCGGCCGCTGAGCGCTGGGAGGAAGTCACCGGCTGCCCGATCTCGGAAGGTTACGGCATGACTGAGTCGTCTCCGGTGATTTCGTTCAACCCGGCCGGTCATCAGCAACTGGGCACCATTGGTATTCCGGCGCCGAATACCGAAGTCCGCATCGCCGACGACGACGGCAAGCTGCTCGGCTTCGATGAACCGGGTGAACTGCAGGTGCGCGGACCTCAGGTTATGAAGGGCTACTGGAACCGCCCGGATGACACCGCCAAAACCGTCGATGAAGACGGCTTCCTGAAAACCGGTGATATTGCCGTGTTGCAACAAGACGGTTACCTGAAAATTGTTGATCGCAAGAAGGACATGATCGTCGTCTCCGGCTTTAACGTTTACCCGAACGAGATCGAAGACGTGCTGACGCGCCACCCGAAAGTGGTGGAATGCGCCGCCGTTGGTGTTCCTAGCGAGAAAACGGGCGAGGCGGTGAAAGTCTTTGTGGTGACCAACGGACCGGTTGAGGAAAAAGAACTTTCCGACTTCTGCCGTGAAAGCCTGACGGGCTACAAGGTACCCAAACAGTTTGTCTTCCGGGATGAACTGCCGAAGACGAACGTGGGCAAGGTGCTGCGCCGCGAGTTGCGCGACACCGAATAACAGCGCCGTTGTATGAGACGCAAGACGGGGATGCCTGGCTTGCGTCTTTTCTGTTTCTGCTCTCTGGCTGTTTTACGTTCCTTATCCAGATGCCTATAATGCCGTCCCTTTTGGCAGACAGGTCCATGCATGCCGTCCAGTGCAGTATCAACCACGGAAATGACGCCCGATCTGGTTCAGCAGAACCTGTCGCAGTGCCTTGTTCGTGACCGGCATTATCTGACACAGCGCTGCAAGACCTGGCGTCAGCAACTTAACAAAGGGGAGGCATCGCCTTCCCTGGTGGCGGCCATTGAAAAAGCCTTCGTTCGTTCACGAGAAGGGTTTGTGGCGCGCGATCAGCGGGTTCCCGAAATACGCCTGAACGAAACACTGCCGGTTTCCGAGCGAGCCGAGGACATTCTTGCGGCGATCAGCAACCATCAGGTGGTGGTCATCGCCGGTGAAACCGGCTCGGGCAAAACGACGCAGATACCGAAGTTGTGCTTGCGGGCCGGGCTGGGCCGCTCAGGGATGATTGGTCACACCCAGCCACGCCGGCTGGCAGCTCGCTCGGTTGCCGATCGTTTGTCGGAAGAATTGAATGTTGAGCTCGGGCATCAGGTGGGTTACCAGGTTCGATTCACCGACCAGTCCAACGACGACACCCTGATCAAGCTGATGACCGACGGCATACTGTTGAACGAGATTCAGCAAGACCCGTTCCTCAACAAATACGACACCCTGATCATCGACGAAGCCCACGAGCGCAGTCTGAACATCGACTTTCTGCTGGGCTATCTGAAGCAGTTGCTGCCACGCCGGCCGGATCTGAAACTCATCATCACCTCGGCGACCATAGACGTTGAGCGTTTCTCAGAGCATTTCAGCCAGGCCCCGGTGATTGAAGTGGCTGGGCGCAGCTACCCGGTGGAGCATCTCTACCGGCCAATGAGCCCGGATGAAGACGATTACGCCTCTGACCTGCCCAGTGCCGTGCTCAATGCCGTTGAAGAAATCGAGCAGCTTGAACGGGCCGGTAAAACCGCAAACAGCGGTGGTGATGTGCTGGTATTTTTGCCCGGCGAACGGGAAATTCGCGAGACGTTCAATACCCTGAAGCGGGCCCAGCTGCGTCATACCGAGTTGTTGCCGCTTTATGCGCGGTTAAGTGCCAGCGAGCAACAGCGCATTTTTGCCAGCCACAGTGGCCGGCGCATCGTGCTCTCGACCAACGTTGCTGAAACCTCGCTGACGGTGCCGGGCATTCACTACGTGATCGACAGTGGGCTGGTGCGCATCAGCCGCTACAGTTACCGGTCCAAAATTCAGCGCTTGCCGATCGAGCCGATTTCCCAGGCGTCGGCCAATCAGCGGGCAGGGCGGTGCGGTCGTATTGCGCCGGGTCTGTGCATCCGCCTCTACGATGAAGAAGAGTTCCAGCAACGACCGGCCTTTACCGACCCGGAAATCCTGCGCACCAACCTGGCCTCGGTGATTCTTCAAATGCTGCATATGCGGCTGGGCAAGGTGGAAGACTTTCCGTTTCTGGAACCACCCGATAGCCGGATGATTCGGGATGGCTATACCCTGCTGACCGAACTGGCCGCCGTGACCGACAAGGGACATTTGACACCGCTGGGCAAAGAGCTGGCGCGACTGCCGGTAGACCCACGCCTTGGGCGCATGGTGATTGAGGCCAACCGGCAGAAATCGCTGAGAGAGGTGCTGGTGATCGCGGCTGCGCTGTCGATTCCCGACCCGCGCGAGCGCCCTCAGGAAAAACAGCAGGCTGCGGCCGAAAAACACGCTCAGGATAAAGACAAGGATTCCGACTTTCTGGCCTTCTGGAACCTCTGGCAACGCTACGAGGAAGAGCGCCAGACGCTCAGTCAGGGTCAGTTGCGCAAGTTCTGCAAAACCCAGTTTCTGAATTATCTGCGCATGCGCGAATGGCGTGATATTCACCGCCAGTTGCACTTGCTCGCCAAGTCACTTGGCTTTCGACTGAACGAGCAGGCGGCCAGTTATGAGCAGGTGCACAAGGCACTGGCATCCGGCCTGTTGTCGCAGATTGCGACCTACAAGGAAGACAAGCTCTACACCGCCGCACGGGGCCGCCAGTGCCGGATTCATCCGTCATCGGCGTTGTCACGCAAAGGCCCTAAATGGCTGGTAGCGGCGGAATTGGTGGAGACCACCCAGGTCTTTGCGCGCACCGTAGCGCGCATTGAGCCGGCCTGGCTGGAGCCGCTGGCGATGCATCTGGTGAAACGCAATTACACCGACCCGCACTGGGAGAAGAAGCGCGGCCAGGTCGTGGCCAAAGAAACGCTGATGCTCTATGGCCTGCCCATCGTGGCGCAGCGGCCAGTGCATTTCGGGGCGATTGACCCGGCACAGGCGCGGGAGATCTTCATCCGTTCTGCGCTGGTGGAAGGCGAATTTCAAACCAAAGCGCCTTTTTTTCAGCGCAACCGGGCCATGCTGGCCGAGGTGACCGGCCTGGAAGACAAGGCCCGCCGCCGCGATATTCTGGTCGATGATGACCAGTTGGTGGCGTTTTACGACCAGCGCATCCCGCACGACATCGTCAACGCCGCCGGCTTTCATGCCTGGCTCAAAAAACAGCCCCAGGATGCGCTGGACCTGACGCCGGAAGCGCTGATGCAGCATTCGGCCGATCAGGTCACCGAGCAGCAATACCCCGATTTCATCACCGTCGGTCGCATGAAACTGCCGCTGAAATATCAGTTTGAACCGGGCACCGACGCCGATGGCGTCACCATGACCGTGCCCGCTGGTGCACTTGCGCAATTGCCCTCCGGTCGGCTGGAGTGGCTGGTGCCAGGCATGCTTCGCGACAAGATCATCGCACTGATCAAGGCGCTGCCGAAATCCTACCGGCGCAACTTTGTGCCGGTGCCGGATTTTGCCGATGCGTTGATGAGCAGCCTGGCCGCCGATGACACCCCGCTGACCAAAGCCATCGGGGAACGCCTGTTCCGGATGACCGGCATTCGCGTACCGCAGGATGAGTGGCAACCCGACAAACTTGAAGCCCACCACCGGTTCCGGTTCGAGGTGGTTGACGATGCCGGTAAGGTCATCGCGTCCGGTCGTGACCTCGATGCGCTGAAATCACCCGCCAATGCCCAGGCGGCAAAAGATCGGGCAACCGCTGGCAAGAGCCGTGAGCAGGAAGCGGGGCCCGCCCATTATACCGACTGGTCGTTTGCTGATCTGCCCGAGGTGGAGCACCGCATTCAGGCCGGTATTCATATAGACGTCTTCCCGGCGCTGGCTGACAAGGTGAATGCCGTCGCGATTGAGTCCTTCACCCAGCAACCCTGGGCGGAACAGCAGCACCGCCAGGGGTTACTGCGTCTGGCCTGGTTTCAGCTGGAGCAGCCGCTGGGGTATCTGGCCAAACGGCTGCCTGCCTTCAAGGAAAGCGCCTTGCTGTTCGCACCCTACGGCAAAGCCGACCCATTACGACAGGATATGCTGTGGGCAACCCTGGCGCGCACGCTGGACCGGGGCGGCAAGTTGCCGCGCACCCGGTCGGCATTTGCCGCTTGGGTCGAGGCCGGTCGGGGCGAACTGGTTGAGCAGGGTGAACAGCTGGCCCGTCAGGTGCACGATGTGCTGCACCGCCACCATCAGGTTCGTAAACAATTGAAAGGGCGCGTGACCTTTGCCACAGCCTTCCTATACGCTGATGTGGCTGCGCAGCTCGATCAACTGGTGTACCCGGGGTTTGTCAGCGCCACCCCGGCCGAGTGGTTTACCGAAATGCCCCGGTATCTGGAAGGCGCCGACCGGCGCCTGAATCGGGCCGGGGGTATTCCCGCGCGGGAGCAGTTCTGGGTGGATGAACTGGCCGGTTTCTGGCAGCGTTACCAGAGCAAGCAGCGCACCCTGGCCGAACAGCAAATGGTCAGCCAGGCATTGACCGAGTTTCGCTGGCTGCTGGAGGAATATCGGGTCTCTCTGTTTGCGCAAACACTGGGGACCCGGATGCCGGTCTCGGCCAAGCGACTGGAAAAACAATGGCAACAGGTACTCGCTGAATGAAGCATGGCATCAAGGAATATCGGCTCAAGGTGCCGACCTGGCAGGGCGGCCAGCTGTTCGTGCGTCAGTTTTTACCGGAAGCTCCCCAGGCCCTGGTGGTGCTGTTGCATGGTCTGGGTAATAAAGGCGACGTCTTTTGCCATCAGGGTCACGGGCTGGCGCAGTTTCTGGCCGATATGGGCTTTCATTGCCTGGTGCCCGACCTGATCGGGCACGGCCAAAGCTGGCCTAACCTGAGCCGACGGCTCGATCACGACGCCAATCTGATCATTCGCGAAGACCTGCCCCGGCTGATGGCTGAAGCCCGTCGGCAGGCCGATGGATTACCGATTTTCCTGGTTGGCCAGGGCTTTGGCGGCGTGTTGCTGGCGTCTTCGTATGCGCGTGAGCCGGGTGTTCGCCCGGGCGTTCTGGGCATGATTCACCTGGGCACCCGGCGCAATGCCACGCTGGGCGGGGTGCATCATTCAACCCTGTCCCGCCTGACGACGGATGCGTTGTTACCCGCGTTGGGCACACTCAAAGGCGCGGTCCCCATGCGGTGGCTTGGGAAGGGCCCCGAACCCGAATATCTGACGCTCTATCGGGATTACCTGCGCTGGTCCAACGGCCCCTGGGTCGCACACGACGATACCGGTTTTGACTATGCGGCCGCCGCTCAGCACCTCGATTGGCCGCCCAGCCTGTACCTGGCCCGACGCAACGGTGGCTACACCGACCACGTCGCCGATGTCCGTGAATTCATGCGCGAGCTGGGCACCCACAATGGCCGACTCTGGGTGCTGGGCAAGCGCGATGGCAATTTGCGCAACTACAGCGCCCAATCCATGCTGATCCACGACGATGCCTGGGTAGACCACTTTCCGGTTCTGCTTGACTGGATCAACGAGCGTCTGCGCCAACTCCCCAAGGGCGTCCGCGTCCGCCATCTGGTGTCGGTGGATAGCTCTAGCTAGTCGCCAGCGTCGGACCCCGAGTAAGCTTCCCGAACTTTTTGATAGGCCGAGCGAGTGGCGGTGGGCGAGAACCCTTCCGGCACTTTATCGCGCAGAAAAAATGAAAACGCGAGGATGCCGGCGACCCATTCGTACAGCGCAGGCTGGATGTCCTGGCCGGTGTTGAGGCGGGTCAGAATATTGACCAGGTCTTCATCCTGATAGATGGGTACATCGTGCTCTTTGGCCAGGGCGACAATGGCGTCGGCCATCTCGTCGGTGCCGAGGGCGCTGACAATGGGGGTTTTCTGGCCCTTGTATTCGAGAGCGGCGGCCTTGTTGCCAGTCGTTTCTTCGGTCATGTGCGGATGTCCACCAGGGGTTTGAATTGGTCGGGTTCCGGCGTGGTCTTTTTAGGCGGCATGCCATGCCGGGTGTGCAAGTCGCGCTCACCGAGGCCCTGAGTCCACTGTTCGAGGGTGTCCAGATTGTTATTAATGATGCTCAGTGTGCTCTGATCCTGCGACCAGAAGATGACATCGGTATGGTCGGGCGTCCAGTGCAGGTCGGCGCACAGAGGCGCCAGCGGCGAGAGCTCAAAAAACAGGCGGAAGCGAAAAGGGCGCTTGCCGGGTGAGTCGGATTCTGCCTCTTCAGCCTCGGGTTTCTCCTGCCACCATTCCATGTTCAGCCAATGGTTCGGCCCCAGCCAAAGCATCGGAATACTCAGTTGTTGCACCGGCGGTGCCTCGGGGTTGGCCAAGGCGCCGAGTGCTTGTTGGATAGCGTTGTTCTGCGTTTTGCCCTGCAGGCTTTCCAGCAGTGTTCTTAGCTGTAACAGCGGTTGCAGGTCGTCCTGCTTAATGGCTGAGCCAGCGCTTTGATTCTGCACAGAGACACCCGGCGCATATCCGGTCGGTGGCGCATTCAACAGACGCTGAGCCTGCTGGGCCAGGGCTTGTTGCAAACTGGCCGGGTGCTGCTGAATGCGACTGTCGAGCACGGCCAGCCACTGAGACAACCGAATCTCTATGGGCACTGCCTGTGCAGGGTCGCGCGCTCCCTGAGTGGATGCTCCGGGAGGCGGCGCCAGGGTGCTGAACCGGGTGGGCGCCAGCAAAGGATCCGATGACATGGCCGTTGGGTTTGGGTTAGGCGACAGGTTGCCCGGCTGACCTGGGGGTGCGTTAAGGGTAAGGGGCGGACTGGCACCACCCGTCGAAGTGGCCGTTGGTTGAGCGGCTGCCGCTGGAGAACCGGTCGGCAGAGTGACCGGTGTCGATTGCGCTGCGGCCGACGTGTGTGGATTCACGACCACCGCGAGGCGCAACAGTGTGGGCGCTGCCTGGTTTCCATCGGCAATCGTGCGTTGAGGCGTAGGCGACAGACTCAGAGTCGGGAGGTTTGACTGGGCTCTGTCTGTGGCGATTGTGATTACCATTGCCGTACCCGAGGGCAGCGCCGGTGCACCGGGTGTCAGCGGTATCAGCATAACCGGCGCCCCGGTGCCGGGTGAAGTAGGTGCCAAATTGGGCGAATTTCCAAGCAACGGCGTACTGGCCGATTGCACAGAAGCAATGGCATTCAACAAAGGCGCCAGGGGTGTCGTGCTTAAGGTGTTGATCGCAGTGCTGACCAGTTGAGTGGATGGCGCGCCTGGGGTAGCAATGGCTGGCTGTGCCGGTGAGGGTATCAGCGGGGTCGCCGGCAAACTGGCAACCGGCGGACGCAACTGTGCCAGCGGGCTGAACACTTGCATCCACTGGGCCACGGTGCGAGCCGAAAGAGCGGGCTTCTGACTCAGCCATTGTACCAGCGACTGCAACTCGGGGGCGTCACCGGCCAGTGTTTGCAAGGCCGGGAAGGCGGGCGGAGCCGGCATTTGAGTGGTGTGCGCCCGCGGCAACGAATGCGCCTGCCAAAACTGCAGCGAGGCCTGCATCATGCGGTTGAGCTGAGCTGTATCGACCTGGGGCAACACCCGCAACTGGTTCTCCGGCGTTGCTTCAACCATCAACACCGTACCCGGCGGAAAGGCACGCTCACTCTGTACCCGAACCCACTGCTGATTCAGCGAAAGCACCAGGTCATACAAGGGCTTGTCCCGACTGCCCATGACCGTTTGTTCCACCACAACGGCGAGCGCGGGCAGGGAAGGCCGAAGCGCGTCGAGGCTATCGGCGCGCACGCGAACCACAGGCTCACTGCCACGATCAAGCGTTCGCGGTGTCAGGGTACTGTCTGTAGGACGCTTGATCGCGTCGGTCCGATCTATGCCAGCCATGTACAGGTCCGTACGTGCAGAGAATTCCCACCATACCCCGGTCGATGGGAAATACCAGTAAGGTGCCTGGCGAGTTTTTGAGCACTAAAGGCATACAGCTTAGCTGGGCTTCCTCAAAGTTAACCGAGCCGGAGAGCAGTGGCGGTTACCGGGTGTACCTATCCGGGGAAGTCTGCAGCATGGATGCTGCAGTCTAGGCCCCATGGACGGGTTCACGCCGACCCCGGATAGGTACACCCGGTGGCCGACACTCAATTCAACTATTGAAGTTAACGGCCCAGCGGCCAGAGACTGTAGCTTTGAACCAGCCTGCCTGGGCCAGACTTTCGTATTCCAGCCTCTGAGTGGGTATAATCCCGCGACCTTTTTTCAGAGACAGACCATGGCCCGAGTGTTGTCCGCAGTGGGACTGGATTGCGAGCGTGATGACCGGCATCTTTTCAGGGATTTGTCGTTTGATGTAGCAAGCGGTGAGATCCTGCATCTGACGGGCCCGAACGGGTCCGGCAAGACGACCCTGTTGCGTCGACTGGTGGGCATAAGTTCCGTGGTTCACGGGGACGTTACCTGGTTTCCGGATTCTCCTGAACGCACCGTCGAACCCTGTGAAAAGATTTGGTATATCGCCCATAGGCCAGCAGTGACGTTGTTACAATCGCCGCTCGAAAATATGGCTTATGCGCTGGCATTGCACGGGATTCAGGTGCCAGAGTCAGTGGTTTGGGACGCATTGGAAACCGTCGGCTTGCGTGGCTTTGAAGACGTGCCCAGTCATCAATTGTCGGCCGGCCAGCAGCGTCGAGTCGCGCTGGCCAGGCTTTATTTGCCACTGGAACCAGACAGAGTGCGTGCCTGGGTGTTGGACGAACCACTCACCGCCCTGGACATCGAGGCCGTTGATCGCCTTAAAGCCCGAATTATCGACTATGCCCGGGCCGGTGGCAGCGTGATTATGACCAGCCACCACGGGCTGGATAGCGAAACAGTGCGAACACTGGAACTGGGGGCCGCGTTATGACGTTCATGCCCCTGCTGAAATCCGTGTTCCGGCGGGAAATGCAGCTTGCGTATCGGCGTCGTTCAGACCTCGCCAATCCTCTCCTGTTTTTCCTGATCGTCGTGGTGTTGTTCCCGCTGGGCGTAACACCCGACATGACCAAGCTGGCGGATATGGCGCCGGGCGTGCTCTGGGTGGGTGCTCTGCTGGCGAATTTGCTGTCACTCGATCTGCTGTTTCGCAGTGACTACGAAGACGGCTCGCTGGAACAGATGCTGCTGGCCTCATTGCCACCGACCTCGCTGGTGCTCTGTAAAGTCTGGGTGCACTGGCTGGTGACCGGGTTGCCGCTGACGATAATGGCACCGCTGTTATCGATCATGCTGGGCCTGCCTGGCAGTGCCTTGCCGCTGCTGATGCTGACGCTGGCACTGGGCACCCTGAGCCTGAGTCTGATTGGCAGTATAGGCGCCGCTCTGACCGTGGGCTTGCAGAAGGGCGGGTTGTTATTGACCCTGCTCATTATGCCCTTGTTTGTACCGGTTATTATCTTCGGAACCGGTGCCGTGCAGGCGCAGGTGGCCGGAATACCCTGGCAGGCGCACCTGGCCATGCTGGCGGCGATGACCACCGGGTCGCTGGCATTGTCGCCACTGTTGACCGTTGCCGCCCTCCGCATTGCGGTGGGCGATTGAATTCGAACAGGCTGCCCGGCAGGACCGGGTGGTGGGAGTACCTCTAGCATGTGGCAAGCCTTTGTCCGGTGGTTTCACAAATGGTCATCGCCGAAATGGTTTTACACCATGAGCCAGCCCTGGAGCTTTTGGCTCGGTTGGGCAGCGACGCTGATCATCGCCTCAGCGCTGGTTTGGGGGTTGATGTTCGCGCCCGTTGAACGGTTGCAGGGCAACAGCTACCGCATCATCTTTATTCATGTTCCCTCGGCGTTTTTGTCACAAGCCATTTACGCCGCCATCGCTGTGCTGGGCCTGGTTGGCCTGGTCTGGAAAATGAAACTGGCGTTTTTTGTCGCCAAACAGTGCATACCTGTTGGCGCCAGCATGGCATTTCTGGCGCTGGTGACCGGCGCTATCTGGGGCAAACCCACCTGGGGTACCTGGTGGGAATGGGATGCCCGGCTGACTTCCATGCTGGTTCTTCTGCTGCTCTATTTTGGGTTGTGGGCCCTGCACAATGCCATGGAACGCCCAGAAAGCGGCGACCGGGCGGCTGCCATTCTGGCCCTGGTGGGGGTTGTGAATTTACCAATCATCAAATTTTCAGTTGAATGGTGGAACACCCTGCATCAGCCAGCCACCCTGAAATTTACCGAAGCGCCGCCCATGCACCCGAGCATGCTGATCCCGTTTTTAATGGCCATTATCGGGTTTTATCTGGCCAGCATGGCCTGGGTGCTGATGCGTACCCGGCTCGAGATTCTGCAGCGCGAGCGCAAATCGCGCTGGGTTGAAGACGAGCTGAACCGTTTTGCAGAGGGGCAGTAATGGGCGCTTTTGACTCTTTTTCGGCCTTTCTGGCCATGGGTGACCATGGAGCCTATGTCTGGTCTGCCTATGCGGTCGGTGCCGCGGTTATTGCCTTTAACGTTATTGCGCCGCGTGTGCACCGCCAACGACTGATTTCTGATCACAAACGCCGGGTGCGGCGGGAGCAACGATGAATCCAAAACGTAAACAACGACTGATGCTGATTTTACTGGGGACTGGCGGTGTCGCAGTTACTGTATTGCTGGTGTTGTTTGCTCTGGGGCAAAACATGAACTTCTTCTATTCACCGTCGGACATCGCCCGGGGTGAAGCGCCACTGGATCGTCAGATTCGCGCGGGTGGGATGGTGCGTGAAGGGTCCGTCAGGCGCGAGGGCGAGACGCTTAAAGTGCAGTTTGTGGTCACCGATTTTGCCGCCGACGTTACCGTTGAGTACGACGGCATTCTGCCGGATCTGTTCCGCGAGGGTGATGGCGTAGTCGCCATTGGTCAGTTGAACAGCGATGGCATTGTCGTGGCCAGTGAAGTGCTGGCCAAACACGATGAAACCTACATGCCGGTAGAAATTACCGATGCACTGGAACGGGCCGAACAGGCGTCCAATGCAACTGGCAGCAATGCCGAAGGCAACAGCACCCCCACCAGCAGCTACGGTTACTGAGGAGTTTTATGTTACCGGAATTTGGACAGTTTGCCCTGATCCTAGCGTTTCTGATGGCCATCGGTCTGGCCACTATGCCGCTGTATGGTGTGATCGCCGGTCATCCGGGTTTTCAGCGCACCGCGCCCGCCTGGACCTGGGGGCTCTTCGTGTTTCTGTGTATAGGGTTTGGTCTGCTGGTGGCCAGCTTTGTTAACGACGATTTCTCCGTACGCATCGTTACGGAAAACTCCAACACCCGACTGCCCTGGTTTTACAAGATATCGGCAACCTGGGGCAACCACGAAGGCTCCATGCTGTTGTGGATTCTCATGCTGGCTGGCTGGGCCGTCGCGGTCAGTCTGTTTGCCCGCAGTTTGTCGCTGGAGCTGAAAAGCGCTGTGCTGGGCGTCATGGGTATTATTGCCGTCGCCTTTCTGCTGTTTTTACTGGAAACCTCCAACCCCTTCGATCGCCTGCTGCCAATCCCCCCGGGCGACGGTGCCGATCTGAACCCCTTGTTGCAGGATATCGGGCTGATTTTGCACCCGCCGACACTCTACATGGGCTATGTGGGTTTCTCGGTGGCCTTCGCCTTCGCCATTGCCGCTCTGATTACCGGTCGGTTTGATGCCAGCTGGGTGCGCTGGTCGCGCCCCTGGACCAATGTGGCCTGGGCCTTTTTGACGATAGGTATTGCACTCGGCAGCTGGTGGGCCTATTACGAACTGGGCTGGGGCGGCTGGTGGTTCTGGGACCCGGTGGAAAACGCGTCGTTCATGCCCTGGCTGGTCGGCACAGCGCTGATTCACTCCCAGGCGGTGACGGAAAAGCGCAACCTGTTTAAATCCTGGACGCTGCTGTTGGCGATCATGGCGTTCTCGTTCAGCCTGCTCGGTACCTTTCTGGTGCGCAGTGGCGTGCTGACCAGTGTGCATTCGTTCGCCACTGACCCTGAGCGCGGTGTCTTTATTCTGGCGATCCTGCTGGTGACCGTTGGCGGTTCTCTGCTGCTTTATGCTTTACGCGCCTCGCAAATACGCGTGGCCGGGGAATACCAGTTGTTGTCGCGGGAAACCTTCTTGCAATTCAACAACATCATTCTGGTGGTCATCACCTTCATGGTACTGCTGGGGACCCTGTTCCCGCTGGTATTCGATGCGCTCAACCTGCGCAAGATTTCGGTTGGGGCTCCCTATTTCAACGCCATGTTCAATTTCTTTATGGTGTTTCTGCTCTCGCTGGTCGCCGTAGGGCAACTGCTGCGCTGGAAGCGACACCCCGCAGACAACCTGACCACCTTGCTGAAAGTCGGCATTCCGGTTGCTATTGTGGCGGGCCTGGTATTGCCGTTGCTGATTTCAGGCCGCTTTCACTGGCAGGTCTGGCTCGGTTTGGCTCTGGCATTCTGGTTGTTGGCCGGTCTGGTGCGTTTGCTGCTCGATCGCACGCGCAATGCCAGTAATCCCTGGCGAGCACTGGCGCGCGCCGGCGGCGGCTTCTGGGGTATGTGGCTGGCGCACCTTGGGCTGGTGTTTTCGGTCATTGGCGTGGTGCTGGTCTCCAATTATGAGGTGACCCGCGATTATCGTATGGGGCCTGATGATCGGGTCACCATGGGTAACTATGAGTTCCAGTTTGAGGGAACCCGGGCGGTTGGTGCATCGAATTTCCGAGGTGATGAAGGCATTCTGAATGTCTTCCGCAATGATCGGCAGGTGGCAACTCTGACCCCAGAGAAGCGGTTTTATACGGTACAGTCCAGCACCATGACGGAAGCGGGTATAGATGCCGGTCTGTTCCGGGATCTGTATGCTTCACTGGCCGAGCCATTGGACGACAGCCGTCAGGTCTGGTCGTTACGGTTGCAGGTGAAACCCTTTGTCCGCTGGATCTGGCTTGGGGCCATTTTCATGGCGCTCGGTGGTGTGGTTGCGGTACTTGACCGGCGTTACCGCAGAAAATCGGGGGTAACGTTATGAGCAAACGACTGGTTTTTTTTATGCCGTTGGTGGCCATTGCCGCCATGATGGCGCTGTTTGCCTTTGCCCTATTGAGCGGGGTTAACCCTCAGGAGATGGATTCAGCGCTGGAAGGGCGGGAAATGCCTGCCTTTCGGCTGACCGATGTGAACGACAGCCAGCGAACCCTGACCGAAGAGAGCCTTGATGGCGAGCCTTACCTGATGAATTTCTGGGCAACCTGGTGCCCTTCGTGCAAGTTTGAACACCCCTACCTGAACAGCCTGGCCAGCGAAGGGGTGCGCATCATTGGTGTCAATTACAAGGATGACCGGGAACTGGCGGTTACCTGGCTGCGCGATTACGCCAACCCCTATGACATAGACGTGTTCGACCCCAATGGCGACCTGGGCTTTGAGCTGGGTGTCACTGGCGCACCGGAAACCTTCTTTGTGGATTCTTCCGGCATTATTCGCCACCGCTTTCAGGGGCCAATTGATTCGGCCCTATGGGATAACAAGTTAAAGGCTGTTTACGATGCGATGGAGTAACCGACTGATCGCGGCAGCTTTGCTGCTGATTTCGCTGTTTGCCGTGGCCGAGCAGGAAACCCTGATTTTCGACAACGACTCCTTGCGTGAGCGATATCTCGAACTCACTCAGCAACTGCGGTGTCCCAAATGTGAAAACCAGAACATCGCCGGTTCCAACTCCTCCATTGCGGAAGACATGCGAAACAAGACCTACGAGCTGCTGCACCTGGGCTACAGCGACGATCAGGTGGTCAATTACATGATCGACCGTTACACCGAATTCGTGATTTACCAGCCCCGTCTTAACTGGGGCACGGTCTGGCTCTGGCTGGGTCCGGTGCTGGCCCTGGTGCTGGGCGCTCTTATGGTGACCTGGCTGGCACGGCGCTCGGGAACCGAGCCGCCCGATGAACTCAGTGACGATGACCGATCGCGTCTACAGACCCTGCTGGATAAGGATTCTTAACCCCTATGGCCATACTAGTATTTGGCGCACTTCTGCTGGTAGCACTGCTGATTGTAGCGACGCTGGCGCGGCGGCGCGGCAATGCCACCGAGCAGGATTCGGTGGCCGAGTCTATCCGCATTCACAAGGACCGGTTGCAGGCCCTTGACGAGGAACATCAGCGCGGTGAGCTGGAAGACACTGACTATCAGCAGTTCAAGGCAGAGACCGAACGGGCCTTGCTGGAGGATACCCGCAAAGCCAGCGATACCGACCCCGGCCGCGCAGTGCCTCTGGTTGTGGTGGTTGGCGTTGGTGTTGTCATAGCGGCCTCTGCCTGGTGGCTCTATGGTGTGTGGGGCGCAGCAGATGCGGTAGAGGTTCGCCAGAATTTCATCGACCTGGCGACAGCCCCGAACCCGACAGAAGCCCAGCTCAAGGAAACACTGGACGGCTATGAAGCCTTGCTGCAAGAGCATCCGGACGACATGGAAGGCTGGTTTCGTCTGGCCAACATGCAAATGGAGCTGGGGCAGTTCAGCCGGGCGCAGCCTACTCTGGATCGGGTGTTGACGCTGTTGCGTGAAGGCCCCCGCAATGCCGAAGACGAGTCGATGATTCTGGCCTACCTCGGCCAGACGCTCTGGGCTCAGGAGCAAGTCGAACCGGCACTGGAACGGTTTCAGGAAGCGCTCGAATACAACGCTCAAAATACACTGGCGCTGGGCTTTGCCGGGCGGCTTACGTTTGAGCTGGCGTCTTACCGGTCGTCCATTGATTACTGGACCCGACTGAAACGCCTGGCAGGCGAAGAAGCAGACACCCAATTGATCGATGAATTCATCAGCCGGTCCGAAGCAGCCCTGGCTGAGCAGGGAATCGACTATGAAGCCGATGTCGGCCCCAGCATCGACGTAAGCCTGGCACTGCCAACGGCCTGGGAAGGGTTGCCGGAGACGGCCGTACTGTTTGTGTATGCACGACCGGTTGATGCGCGCATGCCCCTGGCCGTGAGACGAGTGCCGGTTTCCGCTCGCCAGATGAGAGTTGTACTGACCGACGCTGACGCCATGGGCGGAATGGGCGGTCTCAGTGGGCAGGGTGAGGTGGTTATTACCGCCCGTGTGTCCTTTGAGGGGGTAGCGGAGCCGGCACCAGGCGACTGGGTGGCCGAGGACGTGACACTGGACCTCAGCGAACAGAACAGCTTCCAGGTTGACCTGGAGGTACGCCAACCCTGATGACGGGTCTGTCGTCAGGATGCAGGTTGACCGGAGTCACATTTTTGCGGGAAATCTAAGTCCTTGATCTGGCACTAAAAATCGACGCCGGGAGACGGTTTCAACCGGCCGCGATTGACGCTAGAATCAAACGCATTGATTCGATCGTGGGGCCTGGCATGATGCCGGGCCCGCCAGCCCTGGACTGACATCGCCCTATGCGATTGAAAAGTATTAAAATGGCCGGGTTCAAATCCTTTGTCGACCCGACCACCATCCCGTTCCCGACCAATCTGTCGGCCATTGTTGGCCCGAACGGCTGTGGTAAATCCAACACCATTGATGCGGTACGCTGGGTGATGGGGGAGTCGTCCGCCAAGCACCTGCGTGGCGAGTCGATGACCGATGTTATCTTCAACGGCAGTAACGCCCGTAAGCCGGTCGGCCAGTGTTCGGTCGAACTGGTGTTTGATAATTCCGACCACTCCCTGAAAGGCGAGTACGCCGCCTTCAACGAAATTGCGATTCGCCGCCGGGTCACCCGGGATGGCCAGTCCACCTATTTTCTCAACGGCACCAAATGCCGCCGCAAAGACGTTACCGATCTGTTCCTGGGTACCGGCCTGGGCGCGCGCAGCTATGCGATTATCGAGCAGGGCATGATTTCCCGGCTGATCGAAGCCAAACCAGAAGACCTGCGCAACACCATTGAAGAAGCGGCTGGCATTTCCCGTTACAAGGAACGCCGCCGCGAAACCGAAAACCGGATGCGCCGCACCCGGGAAAACCTCGAGCGCCTGACTGACATCCGTGAAGAGTTGGAGCGCCAGCTGCAGCATCTGCATCGCCAGGCGCAGTCCGCCGAGAAATACAAGGAATTCAAGCAGGAAGAACGCACCACCCGGGCGCAACTGGCCGCCTTGCGCTGGCAGGGGCTCGACCGCGAAGTGGCCGAGCAGGATATGCGCATTGCCGAGTTCGAAACTCGCTACGAAAGCTTCGTGACCGAGCAACGCCGCATCGATGCCGACATTGAAGCCTTACGCGAAGCGCACCACACCGCCACCGAAGCGTTCAACGACGTCCAGGCGCAGTACTACCAACTCGGCAATGAAATCGCGCGCTTTGAGCAGACCATGCAGCATCGTCAGGAGCAGAGCCACCAGCTGGTTCAGGATATTCAGGACGCCGAGCGCACACTGCAGGAAGCCACCCAGGCCAGCCAGTCCGACAGCGACCGGGTGGAAGAGGCCCGTGAAACACTGGAAATGCTGGCCCCCGAGCTGGAGGCTGCCGAAGAACAGGTGATGCTGGCCGCCGATGAACTGGCCGATCTGGAACAGCGCCAGCAGGACTGGCAAAGCCGCTGGGACCAGTTCAACCAGAATGCCCAGGGCCCGAAACGTCAGGCCGAGGTCGCTCAGTCGCGCATTCAGCACCTGGAGCGAGTGATCGAGCAGTTGCACCGCCGACAGGAAACCCTCTACCGCGAGCGGGATCAACTGGCGGCTGATCCGGACGCCGAGAACCTCGAAGCCCTGATCGACCAGACCGATGAACTGGAGATGCGAGCCGAGCAATTCCAGACGCGTATGGACGAGCTGGCCGATCAGCAACAGCGCAGCCGCGAGCAGGCCGAAGCCAAGCGGCGCGAACACGACAGCGTGCGCCAGCAATTGCAGCAGAAGCAGGGCCGTCAGGCGACCTTGCAGGCACTGATTAAGGCCGCCATGGGCGATGAAGCCCAGGGTGTGCGCGATTGGCTGGCGAGTCATCAGTTGCGCGAAGCGCGGCGTTTGGCGCAGGAATTGAGCGTCGAGCCCGGCTGGGAAGCGGCGGTCGAGGCTGTATTGGGCGATCGGTTGCAGGCCATCGCCATCGATTCACTCGATGCGGTGAGCGGCGCTATCAGCCGCTTTCAGGACGGTACTCTGACACTGCTGTCGACCGAGCGCGCCTGTGACGTCGGCGACGCCAGTCAGTCATTGCTGCGCAAGGTGCAGTGTGATCGTGATCTTTCGCCCTGGCTCGCCTCGGTTTACACCGCCACCAGCCTCGACGAGGCACTGGCGCGCAGAGACAACCTGGCCCCACACGAAAGCCTGATTACCCCGGATGGCGTCTGGATCAGCCATAACTGGCTGCGTATCCAGCGCGGGGAGGGCGGCTCCGACGGTCTGCTTAGCCAGCAGCAGGAACTGGAAACCCTGGTCGATGAACTCGACGAACTCGAGGCGGTGGAGGAAGACCTCGAGGTCAGCCTGAATATGGCGCTGATGCAGCAAAAGGCCATTGAGGAAGAACGGGAGCAAGTGCAGCGCGACAACCAGCAGTTGTCGCGTCAGTTAGCCGAAGCCAAATCGGAACTCAGTGGCCGCCGGGTACAGGCCGAGCAGATGCGCGAGCGCCGCGCCCGCCTAAACGAAGACATTCAGGAAGTCGAAACGCAAATGGCCGCCGAGCGCGAAACTCTGGCCATGGACCGCGAAGAACTGCAGCAGTCACTCGATTCAATGGAAGAAGATGTCGATGAACGCGAAGCCCTGATGGCCGAGCGCGAAGAGCACCGCATTACCCTCGACGAAAAACGCGATGCCGTTCGCCAGGCCCGCGATGCCCAGCATCAGCTGCAATTGAAGCAGCAGACACTGCAAACTGAAGTGAATTCGCTGAATGGTGCCCTGGAGCGCGCTGCACAGCAAAAAGAACGCGCAAAGGAGCGCCTGGAGCGTCTGAAATCCCAGATGGACGACCGCCAGGACCCATTGGACGACTTGCGCGAGACGCTCGAAATCAAACTCGAAGCGCGACTGGAACTGGAAGAATCGCTGCAGGAAAAGCGCACCGCCATGGAAAGCTCAGATGCCGAAATGCGCTCACTGGAGCAGCAGCGTGTGGTGGCTGACCAGCAAGCAATGTCGGTGCGCACCGAGCTTGAACAACACAAAATGGCAGCCCAGACCCAGATTACCCGGCGTGCGACGCTGGCCGAACAATTGGCCGAGCAGCAGTTTGACCTGGATACCGTCATCGCCAACCTGCCCGAGAACGCCAACGAGACAGAGTGGGAAGAGGGGCTTGAGCGGCTGGCGGCGAAAATTCAGCGGCTGGGGCCGATCAACCTGGCGGCCATTGAAGAGTACCAGACGCAAAGTGAGCGTAAACGTTACCTCGATGAGCAGGATCAGGACTTGCAGCGAGCGCTGGAGACACTGGAGAATGCCATTCGTAAGATCGATCGTGAAACCCGCACCCGCTTCAAGGAAACCTTCGATCGGGTGAACCAGGGGTTGCAGGAGCTGTTTCCCAAGGTCTTCGGTGGTGGCCATGCGTATCTGGAACTGACCGGGGATGACTTGCTCGACACCGGGGTGGCCATCATGGCCCGGCCGCCGGGCAAGCGAAACAGCACCATTCATTTGTTGTCCGGGGGTGAAAAGGCACTGACGGCCATTGCCCTGGTGTTCAGTATTTTCCGGCTGAATCCGGCGCCGTTCTGTATGCTGGATGAAGTGGACGCGCCGTTGGATGATGCCAACGTCGGACGCTATGCAAAATTGGTGGAGGCTATGGCCGAACACGTACAGTTTATCTACATCACCCACAATAAGATTGCGATGGAAATGGCGCACCAGTTGATGGGTGTGACCATGAATGAGCCGGGCGTCTCACGCCTGGTGTCTGTGAATGTTGAGGAGGCTGCCGAACTGGCAGCCATGTAACGGGGACCAGCGAATGGAATTGCGTGACGTACTGATCATACTGGGCATCGTGCTGATTGCCGTGATCGTCTGGGACGGGGTGCGCCGCATGAAGCTGCGTAAGCCCAAGCCCCGCCGCTCGGTAACCGATCTGGGGCCCGACCCGGAAGAAGAAAAGAAAAAAGCGGAACTGGCGCGCGAGCTGCCAAACGGTGGCGCACGGGTGCGCGACATGACCGAAGAAGAGCGTGAAGTCATTTCCTCCAGGCTCAATTTACGCGAGCGGGTACCCATGTTGATGGATTCGGTAGATGCCGAGCCGGAGACCGACCGCGAAACACCAGCGCTCACCGATGGCCGGGTAGAGCAACAGGCCCTCGACTTCGACCGGGAGCCCGATCCGCAAGAATCAGTGGTTGACCCAAAAAAAGCAGCGGCGTCAGCGCCACACGGCTCAGATTCGCAACCGTCGATTTCCGCAAAAGACAACGACTCAGAGCACTGGGATTCCGACTGGCATTTCAGCGCTGTGGATGAAGATGCGCAGGTAGACGCTGCAACAGAGACGGACACTGACGAGGTGGCACCATCCAATGAGCCCGATGTCGTCGACTCGCCCACCTACGAAGCTGATGACCCGATGGCTGATTACGAGGCTGACGAGCTTGAAGCCCCCGAAACCCATCTGTCTCATTCAGAACCGGAGCCAGAGCCAGAGCCGGAAATAACCACCGACTCGCGAGCGGCAGCCAAGCCGCAGCCGGATCCCGAATACAAGGAAGACACACGCCCGGTCGAGGAACTGGTGATCATGCATGTGATGGCCCGCGACAAGGGCGAGATAGCGGGCGGTGACTTGCTGGAGCTTCTGCTGCGAGCTGGCTTGCGTTTCGGCCCGCTGGATATCTTCCACTACCGCAACCCCCAGGGCCAGATGGAATTCAGCCTGGCCAACTGCGTGCAACCGGGTACGCTGAATCCGGATGCGATGGACCAGATGACGACGCCCGGCGTGACCATTTTCATGCAGTTGCCGTTGCGTGCTGACATGATGACGTCTTTCGATCACATGTACGAAATGGCGGTGTATCTGAGCAAAAACCTGGATGCGGACCTGCTCGATGAAGAGCACAGCACCGTAACCCCGCAACGGGTCGAACATTACCGCGAGCGGCTGCGCAACTTTGCCCGCTCGCAACTGATTCAGGTCCACGAATGATCAGAACAACGGCATGACCGAACCGAACACGACCCATCACAGCCGCACCGAACTGGACCAGTTGGTAGAGCGCATTCGTCAGCTTGATTACGAGTACTACGTGCTGAACGAGTCCAGCGTGCCGGATGCTGAATACGACCGGCTAATGCAGGCACTGATTGCCCTTGAGCACGAGCACCCAGACTGGGTGCGGGACGATTCCCCGACCCAGCGTGTTGGTGGTCAGCCCCAGGCAGGCTTTACCCAGGTACAGCACGAAGTGCCGATGTTGTCGCTCGACAATGCGTTCAGTGACGACGACATGGCAGCGTTCTACAAACGGTTGCAAGACCGGATGAACACCACAGATCCGCTGGAACTGGCCTGTGAACCCAAGCTCGACGGCATCGCCGTCAGCCTGTTGTATGAAAACGGCCGTCTGGTGCGTGGCGCCACTCGCGGCGACGGTACCACCGGCGAAGACATCACCGCCAACGTCCGCACCATTCGCAGCATTCCTTTGACTCTGCGCGGCGATGACTGGCCAGCTGTGCTGGAAGTGCGCGGCGAAATCTACCTTCCGCGCGATGGCTTTGAGCGCATGAACGCTCAGGCACTGGCGCAGGGCGAGAAGGTATTCGTCAACCCGCGCAATGCCGCATCCGGCAGCTTGCGTCAGCTCGACCCTCAGCTCACCGCCAAACGGCCTCTTGAAATGTGCTGCTACTCGGTCGGCCGCATCGACGGCGGGCAGTTGCCCGTCACTCACTTCGATACGTTGAATGCGCTGGCTGACTGGGGGTTGAAGATCAATCCGGAAAGCCGGGTAGTGACCGGTCTTGAGGAAATGCAGGCTTACTACCAGCAATTGCTCGGCCGCCGTGACCTGTTGCCTTACGAAATTGACGGCATCGTCTACAAGGTCAACAGCTTTCAGTTGCAGCAGCGCCTCGGCTTTGTATCACGAGCGCCACGTTGGGCCATTGCCCGCAAGTTCCCCGCTCAGGAAGAGCTGACCCGCTTGCTGGATGTGGAGTTTCAGGTCGGCCGCACCGGCGCGCTGACCCCGGTTGCCCGGCTGGAGCCGGTGTTTGTCGGTGGTGTGACGGTCAGCAACGCCACGCTGCACAACATGGATGAAGTCGAGCGCATCGGTGTTCACATTGGCGATACCGTCATCGTGCGTCGCGCCGGTGATGTGATTCCACAGGTAGTGCGGGTTGTGGAAGATCAGCGCCCGGCGGATGCCCGGCCAGTTACTTTGCCAGAGGCCTGCCCGGTGTGTGGCTCGGCCGTAGAACGGGTAGACGGTGAAGCGGTGTCCCGCTGCACCGGCGGCATTCACTGCGATGCGCAGCGCCGCGAAGCGCTCAAGCATTTTGTGTCGCGTCGGGCACTCGATATTGAAGGCCTGGGCGAGAAGCTCATCGACGCCTTGCTGGAAAAAGGGCTGCTGCATACCCCGGGTGATATCTTTGAGCTGACCGCCGATCAGCTGGTCGAACTCGATCGCATGGGCGAAAAATCTGCCAGTAATGTGATCGCGGCGATTGAGTCTGCCAAACAAACCACCTTGCCGCGGTTTCTATATGCGCTGGGCATCCGGGAAGTTGGGGTGACCACGGCAGCCAACCTGGCTCAGCATTTTGGGGGTCTCGAGAAGCTCTGGACTGCCACGGAAGAGGCGTTGCTTGAAGTCGATGATGTCGGTCCCAAAGTCGCCGCCCATGTGCGCCATTTCTTTGAAGAGCCCAACAACCGGCTGGAAATCGAGCGACTGGTCAGCCTGGGTATAACCTGGCCCGATCCGGCGCCTGCATCCGGCTCTATGCCGCTGACGGGGCAGACCTGGGTCGTCACCGGCAAACTCGAGTCCCTGAGTCGCGATGAAGCCAAAGACTATTTGCAGCGTCTGGGCGCCAAGGTAGCCGGCAGTGTGTCGGCAAAAACCACCCAACTGGTCGCTGGACCAGGGGCGGGCAGCAAACTGAAAAAAGCCACCGACCTGGATGTGCCGGTGATGGACGAAACGCAATTTTTAGAGGTTTTAAGGGAGCACCAGTTATGGCAATAACGGCCGGCGTAACCGCCGATGCAAACCGATTGCCGCGGGAGGGTTGCTGAGATGGATCAGGAAACCCTGGTGTACGGCGTCATTCGCGATGTTCCTTCAAACGATACGCGCTTCCTGCTGAACAGTCGGCTGGTTAATTGCGACGCCATTCTCAGCCTGACTGATCTGGACAGCTTTCCCTACCTGACCACCAGCATGTTCTCGATACCTACCGAAGAACTGGAGCAGGGAACCTACCAGACTCAGGTCATCCACTTTGCGGCTTCCTATCAGGCGGTGGAATACCACTGGGAAGCCTGGATCGCCAAATTCGAACAGCTGTTGAAGAAAATGTTCTGGGTCTCGGCCACGGTACACCTTGAAACCGAGCTGTCTGGCAACCATACCTTTCAGTGGGACAGCCCCGGTGCCTACCATGCCCCGAGTGATGATCTGTCCGTACACTGCGAATGGGAGCATGAAGTGTCGTTTGGACGAGCTCGCCCGTGATCATACCCGCTGAAGAGCTGGCGCCCGAAACGCTGGATGGCATTGTCCGAGAGTGGCTGATGCGCCAGGGCGAAGACTGGGGTCTGGTCGAGGGGGGTCTCGATGACGCCATTCCGCTGGCCCGGGCTCGTGTGCTGAAAGGTGATCTGGTGATTCTGTGGAGCGAGACCGAAGAGACGCTGAACATCCTGCCTCGCGATGAAGTGCGCCGCAGCGATCAGAAAGAAGCCTGGGAGGACCAGACTGGCAGCGGTACTCACGAGCATGACAGGGATCAATCGGGCGATGCCTGACACAATTTCTAGCTGACCTGCAACCGCCTATCCGCCGTATCAACACCAAGCCCTTCATTCATCACCACCCAATTGAATCAGAGGTCGTTCCGATGAATTCCTGGATACTCTACAGCCTGGCGTTAGCCGCTATCGTTATCATCGCCGTACTGGCCGTCATTGCCTGGCGTTTGCAGCGTCAGGTTCGCCAGCAAGAGCAAGTGCGCGAGCAAGCGCAGGCTGCTTACGATCAGAAGACCGAAGCGCGCCGGGCGTTTGTGTTGCAAAGCCTGGAAATCATTTCGACCAATGTGCTCGAAGAAGACCTGAACCTGACCGAGGCGACCATTCGCTGCAAGATTCTGCTCGACTCACTGGAGCTGCCGGAAGCAGAGCGTCAGTCGTATCAGGTACTCGATCAGGTATTCGACCAGGTGCAGGGGTTCGATACCCACCAGGCCCGCAAAGACCTGACGCCGGCAGAGCGCCACCGCCAGGATCAGCAACGCGAAAAGATAGAATCGGAATTTGAAGCCGCACTGAAAGACTGCTTCACCCGCCTACAACAAATCAACCGGGCGACGGTTCAATAGCGTTGCCAATCGTCCGCAACGCGCAGCAGGGATGCTCTTGCGGGGGCGCTGTAAATACTTCCATGTAAGCTTAACTTCGGCGATCCTGCCTCAGATACTCCCGCAAGAGCATCCCTGCAGCCCGCCGCTATCTCTTAGCCTATTTATCCTACCGATTGGCAGACATTGTCAGGTCATTCACCAGCCCTGGGCACTCTCAAACGATAACTGAGTACAGCTCTTTCACCAGCAGGCAAGCTGTAGATCAGCCACTGGATATAGCCAATCTCATTGGCGGGCATCTCGACACCGGCCGGGAAGAACGTATTGCCATTACGTGACAGACGAAACTCGCCGTCGCGACCGTCCAGCTTTAACGAGCCTTCAATTAACTGAGCACCCCCGGTTGGTACGGTATTCACCAGCAACAAATCCGTGAGTGTCTGATTGCCAATATTAACCGCCTCGACTTCCAGCTCCAGCAGATCGCCGGGGCGGGCTTCGGTGATTTCAGCGCGATTAAAATTGGTGTCACCTTCTGCTTTGGTTAAGCGGTAGAAGGTTTCCTTTACCTCGATCTGGCTTTCTGCGAGGGCGCCGACACTGATCAGGCACAACAGGGATACCAGCCAGAGGCGAGCGTGTTTAGTCCATTCGAGCGTCCACTTCATGAGTCCCTCCCGAGAATCTGCACGGTCAATATAAAAACATAGTATCCATATATGACCGACTTTACACCGGTTGCACTCAGCTTAACGAGCTCTGGTGTCATGAGTTGGACATTCGCCATCAATCAACCACCTAATACTCAAGGACCATCGGGTGCGCCTACTGGAGGCCGTTAGACAACAGGGACTAAAACGCCAGGAGCGTTTTAGCACGAGCGCAGTGAGCCCGAAGGGTGAACCCCATGGATGGGGTTCATATCTTGTCTCCGAGCCCCCATGGAAGGGTTTACGGCGTGCCTCCAGTAGGCGTGCGCGATGGTCAAACTGGCTACCAATTAAAGGTTGGCAATATACCAAGTTACCCTGCGAATTTCTGACTCATGGCGCCAGAGCGAACCACTAGACGAATCAGATACCGGTGTCACGCCATTGCGGGGCCAGTTTGACCAGCCAGTCGGTCAGGGCGTCGGACATCAGCAGCGCATCGGTGCGGGGGTCATCGGAGTCGGCGCTTTGCTCGATCAGGGTGTCGGTGAACTTCAGGCGCTTCAGCGTGAAGGTGTCGTCGATGACGGCCTGGCAGTTATCGTTCAGGACGATGCCCATCTGGCGGATACGCATGCCACTGTCGAGGGAGTGGGCGATTTCCGGGGCTTCCAGATCGAGGTTGCGGTAACGTGCCTTGATGGTTGGGTCGTCGGCCATGACCAGTTCCAGGTCTTCCAGCAGTTCGGTGCCTTCCGGCCGGCGTTCGGGCTGCTGGAACCACTCAGTCAGAATGGCGCTACCCGCGACGGATTTGCCAACGGGAATGACCGGCAGCGAGCCAATGCTTTCGCGCAGGTGAGCGGTGAAGTCATCGGCATTTTTTTCGCTGGCTGCGTTGATCACCAGCCACTGGTGCTTCAGGTCGATCCAGGCGCTGGTGCGGCGGGTTTTGTGAAAGGCCCGGGGTAGCAGCTCGGCACGCAGTTGCTCTTTGAGAGCCTCTTTTTCCTTGCGGCCCGGGCGGCGGCCTTCGGCTTCCTCGACGGCGTCTACTTTTTCCGCCAGCTGTTCGTTTAATACACTGGCCGGAAGAATTTTTTCCTGAACCTGAGCGGTGATGAACAGGCGATCGCCGACTTTCTCGCACAGCATCTGGCTGTCCTTGAACGGGGCGACCCAGCCAAAGGCACTTTCCTGAAGGGCCGTCAGGCCAGTGAAGGGCGTTTGAGCCAGTTTTTCGTTGAGCTGGTCTTCAGAACCAGACCAGGCGTCGGTGAAACGATACACACGTGCGTTTTTAAACCACATTAAACCAGCTTCCCATCGGCAGTCGAAATCGAAAGGGGGGCAGTGTACTGGGTTCGCCCGGCCAGCAAAACCACTTTGCCGCATCCTGCCCAGGGTTTACCCTGAGGCTGTGATGAAGCACTAAACAGGAATCTCGAATGACCGTCATACCCGGGCGCGGCTGGCCGCGGTCAGTCTCACTGTCGATCAGAATACTGCTGTCGATCTCCGGTCTGTGTCTGCTGGGTTCTCTGGCCGGCGTGTCCGACTGGCTGGAGTATCATCGCTTTGCCGTTGCTAGCGGAGACCTGTGGCGTCCGCTGACGGCCTGGGTGGCTCAGCTTAACCCCGCCCACTGGCTGGTGAACCAGGGCGGGCTGGTGTTGTTGGCGCTGTTGCTGCCGGGCCAGTGGCAGCGCCAGGATACGTTGGCCTTTGTATGGATCTGGCTGCTGTGCAGTCTCTGGCTGGCATTCGGGCCCTATACCCAATACGCCGGGCTCTCCGGCCTGCTGTATGGCTGGCTGATCTGGGGGCTATGGCGCAGCCCGCACTACAGCGGGCTGATTCGTTTGGTTGTAGCCCTGGTTCTGGTGACTAAAGTCGTCGCTGAAAACCTGTCGGGGCCTTATGCAGGCGGGCCCAGCGGGGTTTCGGTTTTCATTCGCGGTGACATCGCCGTGCAATCGCACCTGGCGGGGCTGGTTGCCGGCTTGGTCGCTGTACTCTTAGCCTGGGGCCGGAGTGTTACGCGCAATCGCCATTAGTGCTTCGGCCCCGCGGCTCAGCGTTCGCCCCTGATGCCAGATCACCCCCAGGTGGCGGGTAAGCTGTAACTGCTCCACTGGCAATACTCTTACGCTGTCATCGATCAAGCGCGGTGGCAGCAAGCTCCAGCCCAGGCCGCTGGCGACCAGAGCGCGAATGGTTTCCAGATAGTTTACCGCCAGGGTGCGCGACAGCGGCAGATGGTGCCGCTGAAATGTCTGTTCGATCAGCCGGTAGGTGGTGGTCTGGGCATCCGGCAAAATGGCCCTGAAATGCACCAGTTCATTCAGGCGTATCTTGCCCTTGCGCTGGGTCAGAGGGTGATCGGGGCTGACCACAAACTCGAGTTTATCCGTCCACAGGGTTTCCTTGCGCAACTCACGCGGCAGGGTGGTGGGTAACGTAATAAAGGCCAGTTCCAGGTCGCGCCGGGCAATGGCCTGCAGTGTCTGTTCAGATTCCAGAAACTGCACATCCAGATGGGCATCCGGGAACTGATCGGTCAGTGACCGCAACAGGGGCCCCAGGTAGTGCAAGCCAATATGGTGACTGCTGGCAATGCTCAGTTGCCCAACCTGATCGCTGCCAGCCTGGCTAACGGCGAGGCGTGCATCCCGAATATCTTCCAGAATGCGACTCGCCCGGTCGACAAGCAGACGCCCGCTTTCCGTCAGATAAACATCCCGGCCTATCCGGTCGAACAGTTGCACCCCGAGCGATTGCTCAAGATTCGCCACCCGCTTGGAAATGGCCGGCTGAGTCAGAAACAAGCGTTCGGCGGCCCGGCTGAACGAGCCGGTCTCGGCCACGGCCAGAAAGGCTTCCAGGCTGGTGTGATCCATATGTATTCCAAATGGTTATGGAAAATATAAAAATAATAAATTTGTATTATTCATCAGTCTACATAGACTGTGCAGCACAGACAAATACCGTGACAAAAACCAAGAACCACCAGGCGTTGAGGCCTTTGGTTACACAAGTTTCGGGGTTAAGTTCAGCTCACTGGCATTGGTCCGCACCGGATACCGGGTATGCCTCTGTGGGGTCGGCGTAAATCCGTCAATGGCGGTCCGACGTCTCGGGCCTAGGCCGCAGCATCCCTGCTGCGGACTACCCCACAGAGACACACCCGGTACCCGGTGCTAGTCTTCTGAGCGAATTCCGAAACCAGAGTAAACAGAGGCGTCAAAGGTGGTTTTCCGCAGGAGGGGACGGCATGGCCGGCAAGACCTTGTACGACAAATTATGGGATGCCCATAAAGTATCCGAGCGCGAAGATGGTACCGCGCTGATTTACATCGACCGTCATTTGCTGCATGAAGTGACTTCGCCCCAGGCGTTTGAAGGCTTGCGGCTGGCCGGTCGCAAGCCCTGGCGGCTGGATACCAACCTGGCGACGCCGGACCATAACGTGTCAACCGATCTGGCGGAACGCCAGGCCGGGGTGGCGGGCATTCGTGATGAAATCTCGCGCATCCAGGTGACCACGCTTGATGACAACTGCACGGCCTTTGGCGTTCGCGAGTTCAGCATGAACGACATTAATCAGGGCATTGTGCATGTGGTTGGGCCGGAGCAGGGCGCGACCTTGCCGGGTATGACCATTGTTTGTGGTGATTCGCATACCTCGACGCATGGGGCCATGGGCTCGCTGGCGTTTGGCATTGGCACCTCTGAAGTGGAGCATGTGCTGGCAACCCAGTGCCTGATTCAGCGCAAGATGAAGAACATGCGCATTCGGGTTGACGGTGACCTGGCTCCTGGCATTACCGCCAAAGACGTTGTGTTGTACATCATCGGCCAGATTGGCACCGCTGGCGGTACCGGTTATGCCATCGAGTTTGCCGGGTCTGCGTTGCAGTCTCTTTCAATGGAAGGTCGGATGACGGTCTGCAACATGGCGATTGAGGCCGGTGCCCGTGCTGGCATGGTAGCGGTAGATGAGACCACCATCGAGTATTTCAAAGGCCGCCCCTTCGCGCCCAAGGGCGAGATGTGGGATCGTGCTGCCGACTACTGGCGCACCCTGGTCAGCGATGAGGATGCGACTTTTGACAAAGAAGTCGTGTTGCAGGCGGCCGATATCGAGCCTCAGGTCTCCTGGGGCACCTCGCCGGAAATGGTGGCGGGTGTGAGCGGCAAGGTACCGAACCCCAACAGTGTGAGTGATGAAGACAGCCGCAAAGGGGTTGTGCGTGCTCTGGAATACATGGGGCTACAGGCCGACCAGCCGATCGAATCAATCCGGCTAGACCGGGTGTTCATTGGCTCCTGCACCAATTCACGCATCGAAGATTTACGGGCCGCCGCCGCCGTGGTGAAAGGCCACAGTGTCGCCAGCAGTGTTAAGCAGGCGATGGTCGTACCCGGTTCCGGCCTGGTCAAACAGCAGGCTGAAGCGGAGGGGCTGGATGCCATTTTCAAGGCGGCTGGTTTTCAGTGGCGTGAGCCCGGTTGTTCGATGTGCCTGGCAATGAACGCCGACAAGCTGGGGCAGGGCGAGCATTGCGCCTCGACGTCGAACCGCAACTTTGAAGGCCGTCAGGGCTTTGGTGGTCGTACCCATCTGGTCAGCCCGGCCATGGCCGCTGCCGCTGCCATTAAAGGGCATTTTGTTGATATCCGCACCTGGCAGGAGGGCGCCGCATGAAACCATTTACGACTGTAGCGGGCCTGGTAGCGCCCATGGATCGCAGCAATGTCGATACCGACATGATCATTCCCAAGCAGTTTTTGAAGTCGATCAAGCGCAGCGGCTTTGGCCCCAACCTGTTCGATGAAGTGCGCTATCTGGACGAAGGTCAGCCGGGCATGGACAACAGCAAGCGCCCGCTGAACCCCGATTTTGAACTGAACAAGCCGCGCTATGCCGGTGCGCAGGTTTTGCTGGCCCGCAAGAACTTTGGCTGTGGGTCAAGTCGCGAGCATGCTCCCTGGGCGCTTGAGGATTATGGTTTTCGGGCGATCATTGCGCCGAGTTTTGCCGATATCTTCTACAACAACTGCTTCAAGAACGGTCTGCTGCCCATCGTGCTTGCCGATGACATCGTCGATCGGTTGTTTGACGCGGTCGCCAGTACAGAAGGCTACGAGCTGACCATCGACCTTGAAAACCAGCAGGTGGTTACGCCGGAAGGCGATGCCTTTGAATTTGACGTGAACGCGTTTCGCAAGCACTGCCTGATCAACGGCCTCGATGACATCGGCCTGACGCTGCAGGATGCCGACGCCATACGAGCCTATGAAACCCGCCGCGAGCAGGAAACCCCCTGGGTATTCGGACACATTCGTTAAGGAAACGACATGACAGCTAACAACCACGCTTCCATTCTTATTTTGCCCGGCGACGGCATCGGGCCTGAAATTGTTACCCAGGCCGAACGGGTTCTGAACGCCGTGGCCGAGCGGGAAGGGCTAACGTTAACACTCGATCACGCCCTGGTCGGTGGCGCTGCCATTGAGGCAACGGGAGGGCCGTTGCCTGAAGACACCCTGGCCAAGGCCCGGGCGGCCGATGCCATCTTACTGGGCGCTGTGGGCGGCCCGCAATGGGATGGTCTCGATATGGCTGTCCGCCCCGAGAAAGGGTTGCTGGGGCTGCGCTCCGAGCTGGCACTGTTTGGTAACCTGCGTCCGGCGATTCTGTATCCGCAACTGGCCAGCGCCAGCTCGCTCAAGCCCGAGATCGTCTCCGGGCTCGATATTCTGATCGTGCGCGAATTGACCGGTGGCATCTATTTCGGGCAGCCACGTGGCGAGTTTGTTAATGATCGTGGCGAGCGTGAAGGCTTCAACACCTATCGCTACAACGAGACTGAAATCCGCCGCATCGGTCGGGTTGCCTTTGAAGCGGCCCGAAAGCGTGGCAAGCGACTTTGCTCGGTTGATAAAGCCAATGTCCTTGAAGTTACGGTATTGTGGCGCAATATCATGAAGGAACTGTCAGCCGAATACCCGGATGTAGAGTTGTCGCATATGTACGTCGACAACGCCGCCATGCAGCTGGTAAGGGCGCCGAAGCAGTTTGATGTGATGGTGACCGGCAACATGTTTGGCGATATTTTGTCTGATTGTGCTGCTATGCTGACCGGTTCCATTGGCATGCTGCCGTCGGCATCTCTCGACGCAGACGGCAAGGGCATGTACGAGCCGATTCACGGCAGCGCGCCGGATATCGCCGGCAAGGGCATCGCCAATCCGCTGGCAACCATACTGTCGGTGGCGATGATGCTGCGTTACTCGCTCGGCCAGGCTGCTGCCGCCGATGCGATTGAGCAGGCGGTGAGTGATGTGCTCGACCAGGGCCTGCGCACAGCGGATATTGCGGCTGCCGGTGAAGCGGCGGTCTCGACAGACGCCATGGGCGATGCCGTTGTCGCGGCACTGACAAAGTAGCCGTCGCCCGATTCGGATGACCAATGGCCCGGATGAGCCGGGTCTCGCTGATGCTGCCGACAGGCGGCCAGCGCAAATACAGGTGACGCCGTTGCCGTGAGCGGGGCGTGAACACTGAGAGGAATAGAATGAAAGTCGGTTTTGTAGGTTGGCGTGGCATGGTGGGCTCGGTCCTGATGCAACGCATGCGCGAAGAAAACGATTTTGCAGGCATAGAGCCGGTATTTTTTACCACCAGCCAGGCCGGTCAGGCAGCGCCAGACGTTGGCCAGGGCCCGGCCGTGCTGGAAAAAGCGACGGATATTGATGCACTGGCGGCCTGTGATGTCATCATCACCTGCCAGGGGGGTGATTACACCTCGGAAGTCTATGAACCGTTGCGCAAGACAGGCTGGCAGGGCTATTGGCTGGACGCCGCCTCAACGCTGCGCATGGCTGATGAATCGGTCATCGTGCTCGACCCGGTTAACCGGGATGTGATCGACCGTGCCGTTGATGCCGGTACCAAAACCTTTGTCGGCGGTAACTGCACGGTTAGTCTTATGCTGATGGGACTGGGCGGCCTGTTCCGAGAAAACCTGATCGAATGGGTGTCACCCATGACCTATCAGGCAGCCTCTGGATCCGGCGCTCAGCACATGCGCGAACTTCTGCAACAGATGGGTTCGGTGCACAAGGTTTCAGAGCAGTTCCTGGCTGATCCGGCTTCGGCGATTCTGGAGTTGGACAAAACTGTTTCGGAATTCATTCGCAGCGCCGATTACCCGTGCGATCACTTTGGCGTGCCCCTGGCTGGCAGTCTGATTCCCTGGATCGACTCGGCATTGCCGTCTGGTCAGAGCAAGGAAGAGTGGAAAGCCCAGGTGGAAGCCAACAAGATTCTTGGCCGCAGCGATTCGCCAATCCCGATCGATGGACTCTGTGTGCGGGTGGGTGCCATGCGCTCACACAGCCAGGCGATGACGATCAAGCTGCGCAAAGACGTACCACTGAACGAGGTTGAGTCGATTCTGGCCGGTGCCAACGACTGGGTCAAGGTGATCCCGAACGAACGCGAAGCGACCATGCAGGAACTGACCCCGGCCAAAGTCACCGGAACCATGTCAGTGCCGGTAGGGCGCCTTCGCAAACTGGCCATGGGCGATGATTATCTGGGTGCCTTTACCGTGGGTGACCAGCTGTTGTGGGGGGCTGCAGAGCCGATTCGCCGCATGCTGGCGATTTTGAACCACAAAATCTAGGCGCTGAACGGATGAGCGCGGCGAGCGGGGCAAAAGAAGCAGCTCGCCGTGTTTTTCTTTTAATTTCAATTGCTTATTTATGACAAAGCGACGTGCTAGCGTCGCTTTTTTGCGTTTGGTGGCTAAAAAAGTGTGACCAAAGCGATAACAAAAAACCCCTTGTGTTGCGAAAAATCCTTTTATCAATAATACTTAGCGTAAGTTTTGAAAGTCCTTTCTAGTTTTCAAAGCCGTTAATTTGGGTGTGCAATAAAAATTGAGAACCAGTTCTCGAATTAAGGCGCCCTGACCATACAATAGCGAACTCCTTTTCAATATATTGGTGCCAGATGTGGTATTGATATCAGGGTTGAGGGAAGGGAAAAGGACGATGTTCAAAAAACAAGCGCTTGTATTTGCTATTTCTGCGCTGGCGTTTACAAATGTAGCGCATGCGCTTGGATTGGGTGATATTGAGCTCAATTCGAACTTGAATGAACCGCTCGATGCGGACATAGAACTCACGCAATTGCGTGGCCTGACTGCGGGTGAAATCATCCCGACCCTGGCCAGCAACGATGCCTTCGTGCGCGCTGGCATCGAGCGCAGTTTCTTCCTGTCCAACATTCAGTTTTCCCTCGAGGAGAACGAGGCGGGTGATCTGATCATCGCGCTGGAGACCCGTCAGCCAGTCCGCGAGCCCTTTCTTAACTTTCTAGTTGAAGTGAACTGGCCCGGTGGCCGGTTGCTGAAAGAGTACACCCTGTTGCTCGACCCTCCGGTATTCGATACTGGTGTGGTTGGCGAGTCACTGGTGATCGATCCGGCTGCCCGTCAGGAAACTGCCCCAAGTCGTGAAATCAGCACCACCACAACGGTCTCTCAGAGCAGCCAGGAAACTTCACCGGTGCCGGTTCAGACCGAGCCGCGTGTAGACAACCTGGCTGGTGATGAATACCGCGTACAACGCAACGACACTCTGTGGGAAATTGCCATGCGGGTGCCGGGACGCGACGGTTACAACATGCAGCAGGTCATGCTGGCCTTGCAGGATGTTAACCCCGATGCCTTCCTGAACGACAACATCAACCGCCTGAAGGCCGGCAGCGTTCTAACGTTCCCGACGGCCGAGCAAATGGGCAGTCGCAGCGTTCAGGAAGCTATCCGGGAAGTTGAAAGCCAGAATCAGGGCCGGGCGGCTTCATCCAGGCCTACCACTGCCTCACCGGAAACAACTGAAGTTCAGCTGTCTGCGACAGAATCGACCAGTTCTGCGTTGCCTGAACAGGACGGTGAACGCGACCCGGACGGTTACCTTGAAGTGTCGGCCGATGGCGAAGCAGGCACGAGCGCCGGTGGCGAATCGGTCGATCAGGGTGAACTTGAGCGGCTCGAGAATGAATTGGCCATTGCCGGTGAATTGAACGACCAGTTTGAGCGTGAGCGCAGTGAACTGCAGAGCCGGGTTTCCGAGCTCGAAGAGCAGCTCGCTATCATGGAGCGGATGATCAATCTGCAAAGTGGTGATGCAGCGGCTTTCCAGGCAGAGCTTGCAGAGCAGGCAGATGAAGCGGCCGCGAACGAACAGGACGAGTCGGCAATGCCACCCGCGTCGGGGAGTGCAACAACCGACGGCCCGGATGACAGCACGGCAGCGCCCGTTGATCAGGAAGACGCTACTGAGCCCGCTCAAACTGAAGCAGAAGCGCAAGCTGTAGCAGAACCCGAGCCTCAGCCAGAACCTGCACCGCAACCTGTTGTTCCACCCGCTCCCGAGCCCGGTGTAATGGGGTTTCTCCAGCCGGCGATTAACTGGGTAACCTCAAGCGTTGCCAATATGGTAGCGGCTGCGGCGGGCCTGATGGTTATTCTGCTGTTGCCCTTCTATCTGCGCAGCCGCCGTAACAAGAACGAAGAAGAAAACCTGGTCGACCTCGACGATGCCGACACGGCCGATGTTGACCCGGGTTTCGACGAAAACTTCGACGACGACATGATCGACAGTTTCGATGCCGAAGACGATTTCGAAGATCTCGGCACCGATGACAGTGACGCCACCAGCGATGCGGTCATGGAAGCTGAAATGTACATGGCCTATCAGAAATACGATCAGGCTGAAGAGAAGCTGAAGTCGGCCTTTGCCGAGCAACCGAACCGATCTGATATTGGCCTGAAGCTGCTTGAGGTTTATGCAGAAACCGGAAACAGTTCGGCGTTTTCCGAACTGGAGAGCAAGCTGAACCTGTCGGCAGAGCAAAAAGCCCAGGCGGATGAGTTTCGTAACCGCATGCCGCTTTTGGGTTCTAGCGAGTCGATGGGCTCAGAGTTGGACGATGACGATCTGGATTTTGGTAACTTCAGTGCAGACAGTGAAGACCTGACTTCCCTGGACGGCCCGGAAGACAAGCCCGGTTCCAACGACATTGATTACTCGACCAGTATTGATGACCGCGCGTCATCGGGCCAGTCGTCCGATTCGAGTCTGACACTCGATTCCCCGGGCAGCGAAGCCAGCACTGATCTGGATTTCAGCCTCGATCTCGATGATCTTGAGTTGCCGGAAAGCGACGACGATGAAGGCCTGGATTTCGACTTGCAAGAGTTGGGTCTGGACGACGAAGAGCCTGCAGCAGAGCAACCAAAACCGGCGTCTTCCGAGCTGGATTTTGATTTCGACGAGTCTGACGATGGTGAGCTGTCTTCTGATCTGGATTTCAGTCTGGATGAAACGTCGCTCGACCCGGAACCGGAATTGCCGAAGCTGGACAGTGAAGACGACCTTGATTTCGATACTGAGCTTGCTTCGCTTGACGGCGCCGATGATTCACTCGAATCGGCTGAGCCAGACGAGCTGCCCACTGACGACAGCCTGAGCCTGGATAGCGATGAGGCCGACGATCTGTCCGTAGATCTGGCGGAAGATTCCGATCCGTTGCAGGATCTTGCAGACGCTTTGCCGGGTGAATCCGAGCTCGATGACGACGAGTTCGATTTCCTGTCAGGCAACGACGAAGCCAGTACCAAGCTTGATCTGGCCCGGGCTTATATTGAGATGGACGACAAGGATGGCGCACGTGACATCCTGGAAGAAGTCGCTCATGAAGGCACCGACGACCAAAAACGCATGGCCAAGGAATTGATGGATCAGCTCTGATCCTCAGCCTGGTCGGGTCTTTCAAACCGACCCGAATGCTGTAAACTGCGCCGCTCCCTGAGCGGCGTTTTTTTTGGACTCATGACAGAAGCATTTCCCTTTTTAAAATCCGGGCACCGTTATCGCGTAGCCATGTGCGTGGAGTACCGGGGCACTGAATATTACGGCTGGCAGATCCAGAAGACTGGAGTGCGAACCGTTCAGGCTGAACTCACCAAGGCCATTTCCAAAGTGGCCAATGAGCCGGTTGATCTTATTGTCGCCGGTCGAACCGATGCCGGTGTTCATGCCAGCAATCAGATTCTGCATTTCGATACGGCCAGCTACCGCAAAGCCTATGGCTGGACGTCGGGCGTCAATACTGAACTGCCCAACGACATCAGTGTGCAGTGGACTCAGGCCGTGGATATCGATTTTCACGCTCGCTTCTCGGCACGCGAACGCGCTTATCGTTACATTGTCTATAACGCCCCCATGCCCAGCGGTATTCTGCGAGATGGCATGACCTGGGAACGCCGCGAACTGAGCCTCGAGCGCATGCAGGCTGCGGCCAATCTGTTGCTGGGCGAGCATGACTTTTCCTCCTTTCGCGCGGCCAATTGCCAGGCGCACTCACCCGTAAAAGACGTTCGCGAACTCAGGCTGGTGCGCCAGGGTCGGCTGATCGTGTTGCAGGCGCGCGCTAACGGTTTCTTGTACCACATGGTGCGCAATATCATGGGCGTGCTGATGGCCATTGGTCGTGGCGACAGACCGGTCGAATGGGCCCTCGAGGTGCTGGAAGGCCGCGACCGGAACCGGGGAGGCATTACCGCACCAGCGGCCGGCTTGTATTTTGTACGGGCCCGCTACGAGCGCGGCGATTTGCCCGAGCGCGAAGCCGGGCCTGCCATTCTGGATGGGTTTGCCGGCCTGACAGAGGTTTAATCCCGAAAGGCTCATAATACCGCCACTCTTTGTCACCAAGGGCATTGGGACTGGCCCCCGGCTTTGGTAGACTGGTACTGATACTTTCAGGAACGGACCATGAGCCCGGAAAACACGCCTCACGCAGGGTTGCACCCGCGGACCCGAATCAAATATTGCGGCATGACGCGCCAGAGCGATGTTGAGTTTGCCGATCGGCTGGGCGTCGATGCCATCGGGCTGGTGTTTTATCCACCGAGCCCCCGAGCCGTTACGCCCGGGCAAGCAGCGCCCCTGGCCAAAGCGGCTGGTGTTTTTTGCAGCAGGGTAGGGCTCTTTGTTAACCCCACCGAAGCGGAAGTTCGGGAAATCCTGAGCCTGGTGTCGCTCGATGTACTGCAATTTCACGGTGAGGAATCCCCGGGTTTCTGTGCCAGCTTCGATCGCCCCTGGATCAAGGCGCTGCGCGTTCGGGATTCCGAAACGCTCGCGCAGGCATTGGACCAATACCAGGACGCAGATGGCTGGATTCTGGATGCCTACAAAGCCGGTGTTCCGGGTGGAACCGGTGAAACCTTTCAATGGACACTCATCCCTGAACGATGGCGACGCCGTATAGTCTTGGCCGGGGGGCTCACGCCGGCCAATGTGAATGAGGCGGTCTGTGCGATCAGACCGCAGGGCGTAGACGTCAGTGGCGGAATCGAGGCCGGAAAAGGCCTGAAATCGCCCGACAAGATGACTGAATTTATGCGCCAGGTAACCCTGGCCGATGCAGGAAGATAATACCGATGACAACGATTACCGAAGACTACCACGCTCATCCGGACGCGACCGGGCACTTTGGCCCGTATGGCGGGCGTTTTGCTTCAGAAACCTTAATGGACGCGCTCGATGAGCTGTCGGCCATGTACACCAAGCTGAAAGACGACCCCGACTTTCGTCAGCAGTTCGATAAAGACCTGGCTCAATACGTGGGCCGTCCGTCACCCCTGTATCTGGCAGAGCGTCTGACCAAAAACTGGGGCGGCGCCGACATCTACCTGAAACGTGAAGATCTGAACCACACTGGCGCGCATAAGATCAACAACACCATTGGCCAGGCGCTGCTGGCAAAATACAGTGGCAAGCCCCGGGTGATTGCTGAAACCGGGGCCGGTCAGCATGGTGTTGCAACCGCCACCGTAGCCGCCCGGCTGGGGCTTAAATGCGTGGTGTACATGGGGGCCGAAGACGTAGAGCGCCAGAAGCTGAACGTGTACCGCATGCGCTTACTGGGTGCCGAAGTGGTGTCGGTAACCTCAGGGTCACGCACCCTGAAAGATGCGATGAACGAAGCCATGCGTGACTGGGTGACCAATGTTGATGACACCTATTACATCATTGGCACGGTCGCTGGCCCGCACCCCTATCCGACACTGGTACGTGATTTCAATTCCATTATTGGTCGTGAAGCGCGCCGGCAGATACTGGAGCAAACCGGTGAGCTGCCAGATGCACTGGTTGCCTGTGTCGGCGGCGGGTCGAATGCCATTGGTCTGTTCTGGGAGTTCCTGAACGACGAAGGCGTTGAAATCTACGGTGTGGAAGCCGGCGGGCACGGGCTCGACGGTGATGATCACGCAGCTCCGCTGAGCAAGGGGCGCCCGGGCGTCTTGCATGGCAACCGCACCTACATCATGGCCAACGACGATGGCCAGATCAGCGCGACCCATTCCGTATCGGCGGGCCTCGACTACCCCGGTGTTGGGCCCGAGCATGCCTGGTTGAAAGATTCGAACCGGGCAAAATACGTGGCCATTACCGACGATGAAGCGCTGGAAGCCTTTCGTGAGCTGACCCGGACCGAAGGCATTATGCCTGCGCTCGAAAGTGCTCACGCGGTTGCCTATGCCAAGAAACTGGCCAAGCAACTGGGGAAGGGCAAGCGTATCATCGTGAATCTGTCTGGCCGGGGTGACAAAGATGTTCACACCGTGGCGGCACTGGATGGTTTGTCAATTTAAGGATCGGTGAGGGGCCCTGACAGCAGGGCCCGCTTCCGTTATCCCACCAAGGATTTGTTATGAGTCGTATTGCTGCTACCTTTGAGCGCCTGAAATCAGAGGGTCGCAAGGCCCTGATTCCCTTTGTAACCGCCGGTGACCCGCGCCCGGATGTCACGCTGCCGCTGATGCATGCACTGGTGGAGCAGGGGGCCAATATCATTGAACTGGGTATGCCGTTCTCCGACCCCATGGCCGATGGCCCGGCGATTCAGCGCGCCAATGAACGGGCTCTGGCCAATGGCATGTCGCTGCGCAAAACCCTCGACATTGTCGCTGAATTTCGCAAAACCAATCAGGACACGCCCGTGGTATTGATGGGCTACCTGAACCCGGTTGAGTGGATGGGCTACGAGACCTTTGTAAACGCCGCGCACAAGGCTGGTGTTGATGGTTTGTTGATGGTTGATATGCCACCGGAAGAGGGTGGTGGTATCGTAGACTATGCGCAGGCCGTTGGTCTGGATCTGATCTACCTGGTTACGCCCACGACAACCAACGAGCGTTTCGAGATTATTTGCAAACGCAGTACTGGCTGGATCTACTATGTTTCACTGAAAGGCATTACCGGGGCCAACACCCTGAACGTCGATGACGTGGCAGAGCGTATGCGCTGGATTGAGCAACACACGGACATACCGGTGTGTGTTGGCTTTGGCATTCGGGACGGTGAAACGGCAGCCAGGGTGGCCAGCGTTTGCAGCGGCGTCATTGTTGGTTCGGTGCTGGTGAATGCGATTGAGAAGCTGGAATCTGAATCAGCCATTGAAATTTCGTCACAAGTGTCTAAGTTGTTGGGTGATATGCGCACCGCCATGGATCGCGCATAATGCTTAATTCGAACATCGAATGATGAGGAAGCGATGAGTAGCTGGCTGGACAAAATTGTACCGTCACTGATTCGGTCGGGCGCGAGTCAACGCTCCAGCGTACCGGAAGGTCTCTGGAAGAAATGCCCCAAATGCAGCGCCGTACTGTACCGTCCGGAGCTGGAGCGCAATCAGGACGTCTGTCCCAAGTGTGAACATCACATGCGCATCGGCGCCCGGCGCCGCATTGACCTGTTTCTCGATGAAGAAGGCCGTGAAGAGTTCGCGACGGATGTGATGCCACGTGACCGGCTCAAGTTCCGTGACGGCAAACGCTACAAAGACCGGCTGACGGCTGCGCAAAAGGCCACGGGTGAAAACGACGCCATGGTTACCGTTAAAGGGACTCTGGAAGGTTTACCGGTAGTGGTGGCTGCCTTTGACTTTAACTTCATGGGTGGCTCTATGGGGGCTGTTGTCGGCGAAAAGTTTGCCCAGGCAGCGACGGTTGCACTCGAAGAGCGTCGCCCACTGATCTGTTTTGCCACCTCGGGCGGGGCGCGCATGCAGGAAGCCCTGTTTTCGCTGATGCAAATGGCCAAAACCAGTGCCGCTATCGAAAAGCTGCGTGAAGCCGGTGTGCCGTACATCTCTGTCATGCTTGATCCCTGTTTTGGTGGTGTGTCTGCGTCGCTGGCCTTGCTGGGCGATGTCAATGTCGCTGAACCGAACGCTCTGATCGGTTTTGCCGGACCCCGCGTTATTGAGCAAACCGTGCGTGAACAATTGCCGGAAGGCTTTCAGCGCAGTGAGTTTCTGCTGGAAAAAGGCGCCATCGATATGATTCTGCATCGCCACGAACAGCGCGATCGACTGGCTGGCCTGCTGAAGAAACTCACCCATGCGTCCGCAGCCTGACGCAACACTCGACGACTGGCTGAGCTACCTCGAACACCTGCACAGCCAGGCCATCGACATGGGACTCGACCGCCTCCGGGCGGTCGCGTCACGTCTGGACCTGCCCCTGGCGTCAGCCGGGCGCACGCGGCCATTCGTGTTCACCGTAGCCGGTACCAATGGCAAGGGGTCTACCTGTGACGCCCTGCTCCAGATGAGTCTACTCGCCGGTTGCCGGGTTGGGCTCTACACCTCGCCGCATCTGCACCGTTTCAACGAGCGCGTGCAAATCGATGCAACCCCGGTAACCGATTCGTGCCTGATAGCGGCTTTCGAGCAGGTTGAACTGGCCCGGGGCGACGTCACACTGACCTATTTCGAATTCACCACTCTCGCAGCCTTTGTGGTATTTCAGGCTGCCGATCTGGATGTTTGGGTGCTGGAAGTGGGGCTGGGTGGGCGATTGGACGCGGTAAACCTGGTGGATCCGAATGTCGCCATCGTTACCACGGTTGACCTGGACCACGCGGCCTTTCTGGGCACCGATCGCAATCAGATCGGCATCGAGAAAGCCGGAATCTTCCGCCCTGGTGTCGATGCCGTTCTGGGCAGTGATGACTTGCCGCCAACCGTGGTGGCTTGTGCCGAGGCACTGATGGCCCCCGTCTCATCGCTGGGCCAAACCCACGGTTTCGACGACGCAGAGCTTTGGTGGACCGATGCCGATGGCAAGCACGGTTTGAAAGCGACGCGGCTGACGACCACAGTACCACCGGACAATTTGGTGACAGCGCGCCGGGCCTTTGCGCATTCGCCATTCAGGCTGAGTGATGACCAGACGCTGGCAGCGTTTAATGCTGTGGTCCCGGCCGGGCGCATGCAGAGAATCCACAGGAACGGATGTGACTGGGTACTGGACGTTGGTCACAATCCCCATGCGGCGCGTTACCTGGCACGACGGCTGGGCGATCGTCGCTGGCATGTGCTGCTGGGCATGCTGGCCGACAAGGACGTCGAGGCGGTGACCCGGGCGCTGGCACCGCTGGCGGCCAGCTGGTCGCTGATGACGCTGTCGGTGCCGCGCGGGCTAACCGCCGCAGAACTGAACGCCAGGGCGACAGTCAGCCCGGCCCGGTGCTATGATTCCGTTGCCGCAGCGGTGGCGGCTGCGCCGGAAGATGCACAGGGGTTACCGATACTGGTGTGCGGCTCCTTTTTTACCGTCGCCGATGCCTTGAGTCTTTTGTCGCAATAACCGGGGGTAGGCGGCGTCTGGTTCATTGCAGTGTCTATTGGAGCAAGGTTTGGACGTTCGAATTCAACAGCGCCTGGTCGGGGCGCTGGTCATACTGGCACTGGTGTTTCTGATTGCTCCGGTCGTACTCGACGGAGATGGCCGCATCCCGGAAAAAATCACACAGATTCCCCCCAAGCCCAAGCGGCCGGATGTCTCTCATATCCGGGTGGCGGAACCGGCAGCCGATGTTTTGCCGGCACTGCCGGACCCGCCACAGGCCCGGACGGAGCAGAATGACGCCAGCCCGGAACAGGCCGATACCAGCCCGTCGCCTGCCGAGACGGCACCGGTCGACCCTGAGCCGACGGCTGCGACCGCCGAGTCTCCGCAGACCCCAAGCGGGCGCGCCTGGAGCGTCCAGGTGGCCAGCTTTCGTGACAGTGCCAAAGCCGCTGAATTAAGAGACCAGTTACGTGAGGAGGATTACGACACCTATGTCAATGAAGTGTTGTTGTCCGACGGCTCGGTCTTTACCCAGGTACTGGTTGGGCCCGACGGCGATCTGGAGCGAGTGCGACAAATGCAGCAAACCATTCTGGAGCAGACCGGCCTGCAGGGGCTGGTGGTACGCTTTCAGCCATGACGGTCAGGTCGTGCGCCGGCGCGGTTCACAATCGAAGCGGGTCTGTTAGAATGCCCGCGATTTCGAAATAGGATCACTATGACAGCCATCGACTGGACCATTCTGGTCATTCTTATCGTTTCGTCCCTGATCAGCCTGAAGCGCGGCTTTACCAGGGAAGCGTTGTCGCTGGCAACCTGGATAGTGGCGCTGGTAATTGCGCGCCTGTTCAGTGACAAGTTAGCGGTCGTTCTGGCCGGGCTGATTCAATCTGACGCCTGGCGCTATACGGCTGCATTCGCCATCCTCTTTGTTGCCACCCTGGTCGTTGGCGCCCTGATCAACCATTTGCTCGGCGAATTCGTTCGCATGACTGGCCTGACCGGTACCGACCGGGTGCTGGGCATGGTGTTTGGCCTGTTGCGCGGGCTGGTTGTCGTGGTTGCCTTACTGGCTCTGGGCCGGTTGTTTGCACTCGATCAATTCTGGCAGAACTCACTGCTGGTACCTTTCTTTGAACCGGTGATCAGTTGGACCGGTGAATACATCAACAAAGCATCCAATGCCATTCTGTCGGTCGGAGGTGAGTAAGCCATGTGCGGTATAGTGGGCATCGTTAGTGATTCTGCCGTTAATCAACAGCTGTACGATGCCTTAACGGTATTGCAGCACCGGGGGCAGGATGCCGCAGGTATCGTAACCGAAGACGCGGGGCGGTTTTACCTGCGCAAGAGTAATGGCCTGGTGCGCGATGTGTTTCGCACCAACCACATGCAACGTTTGACGGGTAACATAGGCATTGGCCATGTTCGCTACCCGACAGCCGGGTCGTCCAGCACGGCGGAAAGTCAGCCGTTTTACGTCAATTCACCCTACGGCATTGTGCTGGCTCACAATGGTAATCTGACCAATTCGAGTGAGCTGAACAAGGCGCTGTACCAGTCTGACCTGCGCCATGTGAACACCACTTCAGACTCCGAAGTATTGCTCAACGTGTTTGCGCACGAGCTGCAACTTCAGGGCAAGCTGCAACCGGGCGCCGATGATATCTTTGCGGCGGTAGCGGCGGTACATCGCCGTTGCCGGGGTGGCTATGCGGCCATCGCCATGATTTCGGGGTACGGCATGGTTGCTTTTCGCGACCCCTTTGGCATTCGACCGCTGGTGATCGGGGAGCGTACCAGCGACAATGGTCATATCGAGTATATGATCGCCTCCGAAAGCGTCGCCCTCGATGTGCTCGGTTATAAACTGATGCGGGATGTTCACCCGGGTGAAGCGGTTTATATTGACCCCCAGGGGCAGTTGCACACGCGCCAGTGCGCCGATCATCCGCAATTATCGCCGTGCATGTTTGAGTTTGTGTATTTTGCCCGGCCAGACTCCATCATCGACGGTATTTCTGTCTACAAAGCTCGGTTGCGCATGGGCGACGCCCTGGCCGACAAGATCACCCGAGACTGGCCGGACCACGATATTGACGTGGTTATTCCCATTCCCGATACCAGTCGCACCAGTGCGCTGCAACTGGCCAATCGGCTTGGTGTGCACTACCGGGAAGGTTTCATGAAGAACCGCTACATTGGCCGAACCTTCATCATGCCCGGCCAGAAGCAGCGCCAGAAATCGGTTCGCCAAAAACTCAATGCCATTGGTCTTGAGTTTCAGGGCAAGAACGTCTTGCTGGTCGACGACTCCATCGTGCGCGGGACCACCTGCAACGAAATCATCGAGATGGCCCGCGATGCCGGCGCCAAAAAGGTGTACTTCGCCTCGGCCGCGCCAGAAGTACGCTACCCCAATGTCTATGGGATCGACATGCCTGCCGCTCATGAGCTGATTGCTCACGGTCGCGACAACGAAGAGATTCGCCAGATGATCGGTGCCGACAAACTGATCTATCAGGAGCTTGAAGATTTGCGCCAGGCCGTGCAATCTCACAAGGCCGATGTGCGTGCCTTCGATTGCTCGGTATTCGACGGTCAATACGTGACCGGTGACATCGACGGCGATTATCTGGCGGCTTTGGAGGCCCTGCGCAATGATGCCTCACAGGGAGAGCGGCGCAGTACCGATGATGAAACGCCCATGGTTGATCTGCATAACGACAACTGATCAGTCGATTAGCCGTCGCTTCTGGCAGGGAGGCGCCGGCTGTTCAGCCCAACGAAGCCCAATCGTCTAGATTACCAGGAACCGAGATGAACAAATCGCGTGAAGATGCTGTCAACCAGGCCCGGCCCGCGACGCAAGCGGTGCGAGGCGGCTACCGGCATACCGCTGAGATGGAGCACTCCGAAGCGTTGTTCATGACATCGTCCTATGTATTCGACAGCGCCGCCGACGCTGCCGCTACTTTTTCGGGTGATCAGGAAGGTAATGTCTACTCGCGCTATACCAATCCGACGGTTCAGGCGTTCGAAGCGCGACTTGCCTTGCTGGAAGGCGGTGAAGCCTGCGCCGCCACCAGTTCGGGCATGGCGGCAATCTTCAGCGTATGCATGGCCTTTCTGAAAAGCGGGGATCACCTGGTCTCGTCGCGCAGCATTTTTGGCTCTACCAACGTGGTGTTCAACCGTTATCTGGAGCGTTTTGGCGTGACCACCACTTATGTGGACCCCAAGGACGTCAGCGCCTGGCAGGCCGCGATACAGCCTAATACCCGGCTGATGTTTCTGGAAACGCCATCGAACCCTTTGTCTGAAGTGACCGATCTGGAAGCGGTGTCGGAGATTGCCCGTGAAGCCAATGCGTTGCTGGTGGTAGACAATTGTTTCTGCACGCCGGCCTTACAGCGACCCCTGGAGCAGGGCGCCGACATCGTCATTCACTCGGCGACCAAGTTTATTGATGGCCAGGGTCGCGCACTGGGTGGAGCCGTGGTTGGCCGTGAAGAGCAGATCAACGAGATTGTCGGGTTTCTGCGCAGTGCGGGCCCGAGCATGAGCCCGTTCAATGCCTGGATCTTCCTGAAAGGTCTGGAAACACTCAATTTGCGTATGAAACAGCATTGCACCAATGCCCAGGCTCTGGCGGAATGGCTGGAACAACAGCCGGTAGTGACCAAAGTACATTACCTCGGGTTGCCATCGCATCCGCAGCACGACCTGGCCAAGCGTCAGCAATCCGGGTTTGGCGGCGTGCTCAGTTTTGTGGTTAAAGGCGGGCAGGAAGCGGCCTGGTCGGTTATTGACGCAACGCGCATTCTGTCGATCACCGCTAACCTGGGCGATACCAAAACCACCATCACTCACCCCTACACCACAACGCATGGCCGGGTGGATGAAGCGACCAAAGAATCGGCCGGAATTGTGCCCGGCCTGATTCGCATCGCAGTTGGGCTGGAAGACGTGGAAGACATGAAAGACGATCTGGCTCGCGGCCTCAATGCGTTGAGCTGATGGCTGGCCCAGATGGCTATGACAAAGTAATAATTTGAATCAAGTTTTGGAGTTCGCTGAGTAAGAAGTGGCGGGTACCTGGGGTGGCCCTGTGGGGAAGTCCGCAGCAGGGATGCTGCGGTCTAGGCTCCATGGATGGATCTACGCCGACCCCACAGGGGCATCCCAGGTATCCGACGCGGGCTCATGCCGCTTAGCTACCCCGAACTCCAAAACTTGACCACCGAGTATAAGGAACGCGCTGCATGACCGATATCGCCACGGTAACCCAACAATTGCTGGCACAGGCTGGCAAGGTTGTGTCCGGCAAGGACGAGGTTGTGCGGCTGGCCTGGGTGGCGATTCTGAGCGATGGCCATGTGTTGCTCGAAGACCTGCCTGGCGTTGGCAAGACGTCGCTGGCGCAGACGCTGGGTCGCCTGTTGTCGCTGGATTATCAGCGGGTTCAGTTTACCTCGGATCTGCTACCTGCCGATGTGATCGGCGCCCAGGTATACCGGCGGGACCAAGAGGCCTTTCAGTTTCATCCGGGTCCGGTCTTTACCCAGTTGCTGCTGGCTGACGAGCTGAACCGGGCGACGCCCAAGGCGCAAAGTGCCTTGCTCGAAGCGATGGAAGAGGGTCAGGTCAGTTCGGACGGAGTGACCCATGCCTTGCCGGTGCCTTTCCATGTCATCGCTACCCAGAATCCGCAAAGTCAGGCCGGAACCTATCCCTTGCCGGAGTCTCAACTCGACCGGTTTTTCATGCGGCTGAGCCTGGGGTACCCTGACCTGGAGTCGGAAAAAGGCCTGCTCAGTGGAACCCGGGGCCGTTCGTTGCTGGCCGAACTCAAACCGGTGCTGACGGCTGATCAGTTACAAGCACTTAAAGCTGAGGTTGAAACGGTCAAGGTATCGGATGCCGTATTGAGCTATGTGATGCGGCTGGTGCACAGCTCGCGCGAGTCTGGCCTGTGCCGTCTGGGTTTGTCGCCGCGCGGGGCGTTGGCGCTGATGACGGCTGCGCGCGCGATGGCACTGGTGGAAGGGCGTCGCTATGTGATGCCGGATGATGTGCAACGCGTCTTTCCTGCCGTGGCCGGTCACCGGATACAAGGACAGCGTGAACACGATACTGCCGTACTGGTGCAGCAACTGCTGGACGAAGTGGATGTCATTGCAGCCTGAGGCGATGCTCTGATGCGCTGGCCAGCTCCCTTGCAGAGTCGTCTGGATGCCTGGGTGAGCCGTCGGCTGCCACCCGGCCGACAGGTGACTTTGAACCAGTCCCGAATTTTTATTGTGCCCACGCGCCAGGGCCTGCTGATGCTGGGATTAGCCTTAATAGTGCTGTTGCTGGCCATCAATTTCGAAAGTTCACTGAATTACGCGCTCGGGTTCTGGCTTGTGGCCATGCTTTGGGCCGCGGTGCATCTGACTTACCGGAACCTCTCCGGGCTGGTCGTGCAGGCCGAAACGGCGGGCCTGGTAGAGGCTGGTGAGAATGTGAGCTACTCCCTGATGTTATCGTCACCCCGGACACGTTATCGCGGCCCGCTGGAATTTCGCCATGAAGACTGGGGGCAGGTTGGCGCGGAAATGGACGGTCGGGATACGCAGGTCACCTTGAGCCGACCTACCTCACAGCGCGGGCGGCAGCCATTGCCCCGGTTTCGGCTGGAGAGTCGCTACCCCTTTGGTCTGGTCGTCGCCTGGTCTCATATCAAGATGGACCTCGATGCCTGGGCGTACCCCGAACCGGTCGAACAGCCCCTGCAGCCCGTCGGCACCGAGCCGGAAGGTGATGTCAGTAACGACCATTTCGTGCAGACCGGAACCGAAGATTTTCATTCGTTGCGCGAATATCAGGCTGGTGATTCCGTGCACCGGATGCACTGGCCGTCCTTTTCGCGGGATGAACTGGTGGTCAAGCATTTTGTAGACTACCAGGCCGCAGACCAGTGGCTTGACTGGCATGCGTTGCCGGGCCTGGCGGTTGAACTGCGACTGTCGGCGCTGGCCTGGCATATGCTCCGCTGTCAGCAGCAGGACCGGCCCTTCGGGTTGCGCTTGCCCGGTCTTGAGATTGAGCCGGACAAAGGCCAGCGGCACCTGGAGCGCTGTCGCCGCGCCCTGGCTGAATTTGGGGAGCTCAGATGACCCAGTACGTGCCCATCATGCATCGGGTCATGCCGCTACCGGTATTGTGGGTGTTGTTGCTGGTGCAGGGCGTGATGGTGGTGCCGTTTCTGTTCTACCTGCCGCTCTGGTTGGGTGTGGTGTTTGTGCTGGTGCTGGTATGGCGTTGGCGAGTGACCCATGGCGACATGCGCAAGGCGCCACGCAGCCTGATTATTCTGGCCATTCTGGTCGGTATTGGAGGTCTGTTGCTCAGTGGGCTAAGAGCCTACAACCTGGACAGTGCCGTGGCGCTTTGTGTGCTCGGGTACCTGCTCAAATCATTGGAAGTCATGCGCCGCCGCGACGGCATCTTTCAGGCCTATCTCGGGTATTTTCTGACCGGGATTTTTCTGTTGTATAACTACACGCCGGTCGGGGCGCTGGTCGCCATTGTGATGGTATTGGCCAATACGCTCGCCCTGCACGCAGTAACAGCCGATCAGACGTTTCGCTGGAAGCGCGGTACCAAACTGAGCCTGGCACTTATGGTTGCTGCGGTGCCGATCATGGTTGCGGGGTTCCTCTTTTTTCCAAGATTGCCGCCGTTGTGGTCCATTCCCAATGATGAGCGGGGCGCTCAGACGGGCATGTCAGACGAAGTAGACCCGGGCAGTGTTGCCTCCCTGGCCCAGAGTACCGAACCGGCGTTTCGAGTTCAGTTCGAGGGTGACCCGCCACCGCGCCAGCAATGGTATTGGCGGGGAACGACCCTGGGTGACTTCGATGGTCGTGTCTGGCGTGCCCGGTTTCGTGATCGAAATCGCTTTCAGTGGCCGCGAGGTCAGTTACCCTTGGCGCAGCCCGGGGCAGAACAGTTTGACTATTCCGTGGTACTGGAGGCAACCCAGCAACACTGGTTGTATTTTCTCGACTGGCCAACGCAGGTCCGCGGACAGGACGCTTACGTGTTACCCGATGGCCGCGCTGCCCGGCGCAACAGCCTAAGCCAGACTTACCGCTACGAGGCGCAGTCTGCCGCGGCCGTTAGCTGGCCGAATGAAACGGCTTTGCAGTGGTATCAGCGTTTGCCGGAGCAGGGTAACGAGGCGTTGCGGCAATGGGGGATCGAGCTGCGCCAGACGGCAGGGTCCGATGCGGCCTATATCGATGCGATCTTGAACCACCTTCGCACTGAACCGTTTCGATATACCCTGCAGCCCCCGCTGTATCCGTCGGCCGACAGCCTGAGTGATTTCTGGTTCGACGGTCGGCTGGGTTTCTGTTCGCACTATGCCAGTGCCGTCGCTTATCTGGCGCGGGTGGCTGGCATACCGTCACGACTGGTGGGCGGGTATCTGGGCGGAACCTACAACCAGAGCGGTGACTTTATTCAGGTTCGACAAATGGAAGCTCATGCCTGGGTGGAACTCTGGCTGAATGGCCAGTGGCAACGGGTAGACCCGACCGCAGCAGTAGCACCCGGGCGTATAGGCCTGAACCTCGATGACTGGCTCAGTGAAGACAATCCGTCCGACCTGCCGTTTGGGGCTCGATTTGGGCGAAATTTGGGGCCATTTAATGACCTGCGATTCTGGTGGGATTCCGTCCAGTATCAATGGCAGGTCTCGATTCTGAATTATCAGCAGAGTAATGCCCTTGGCTTGCTTGAAGCCCGCTTCGGGCGCATTAACCCCTGGCACGCGGCGGCGGCCATGGCGGTCTTTTTAGGGGTTCTGGGGCTGTTGATGGCCTGGTTTACCGGGCTGCTGCAGTTACCCCGGCGTCAGTCGGAACCCTGGGCCAGTTTGCGCCGCGTTGAACGCCAGTACGGCGACCGCCACGTGGGCGAGACCGTCAGCGATTTCATGGCTCGACTGGCTTATGAACATCCGGGTCAGCGTGAAGCGCTGGCACGATTGGCACAACTGATAGATACTTTGGCCTATGATCCTCAGGCAATGCTCGATGCGCCACGGCGCCGGGACCTCAAACAGCGAGTTGAGGCCTGCCTGAAGTAATTAGGGCCTTCCACGGGCCTGGGTCTGAACGGATTCCAGGTGGATGTTTGCGTCACACCCGTATCGATTTCACAACGTTGAATCCTAAATGGCCGATAAAAAAGCAGAAAAACTCGCTGAAATTAAACGCCACTTCGGGCGCCGGGTCATGGACCAGGCCCGGCTGGTTATTCAAACCTGGCAATCGCTGGACGATGTGCTGTGGAACCCCGACTGGCATCAGGAATTTGTGCAGCATTGCACCAAACTGAATACGCTGGCCTCGCGCTATGAGCTTGACGGTCTGGAGCAAACGGCTGCGCAACTGATTGCCAGCCTGGCCGATACCCAGCCCAACAAACCCCCTAACAGTGAACGGTTGCAGGCCCTGAGCGACCATGTTCATTTACTCATTGAGCACAGCGCCCGTCGCAGTGACAGCGACGACGGTCGTCAGTCGCTAGGCGGTCGCAAACCGGTCTATGTGTGTTTTGCGGACCATACACTGTCACTGGCGTTGTGTGAGCAACTGCAGTTTTTCGGCATCCCGGCCCAGGCCATCGATGACGACGACGCCCTCGATCACTCGATGCACCATCGACTGCCCGCTGCTCTGATCGTGGGGACCGAATTTGCCGGCGATGGCATTCAGGCCGCACGGGCTGCACAGAACATGTTGAGTACGCCCATTCCAGTCTTCTTTCAGTCGGCCAGCGAACCGGACATCACCATGCGACTGGAAGCGACCCGAGCTAACGCCGTCTATTTTCAGGAAGGTACGCTCGACATCGGTTTGCTGGTTCAGGGGCTCAGCAAGGTCTACAACTTTCGCGCCGAGCGCCCCTACCGGGTGCTGGTGGTGGATGACTCCCGCTCACAGAGCCTCTACACCGAACGTACACTGAACCAGGCTGGCATGATTACCCGGGCGGTGAATGACCCGATGACGGTTCTGGAAGCGTTGCAGGAGTTCAAACCCGATGCGGTACTGATGGACATGTACATGCCGGGCTGTACCGGCATTGAGGTGGCTCGCATCATTCGCCAGCAACAGGTCTACAACACGCTGCCAATTCTGTATCTGTCGGCCGAGCAGGATGTCGGCAAGCAAATGGATGCGATGGACCAGGGGGGGGATGATTTTCTGACCAAGCCGGTGGCCAGCGATGTGCTGATCGCCACGGTAAGGCACCGCTGCATTCGCCATCGCAGCCTGAAAGACCAGATGATACGCGATAGCCTGACCGGCTTGCTGGATCACAACACCATTCTTGATGCGCTCAAACAGGGCATCGCTGAAACGCAGCAGAAACAGCAACCTTTGTGTTTTGCGATGATCGATATCGATCACTTCAAGGCCGTCAACGACAATTACGGACACCCGGTGGGTGACCGGATTATCCGGTCACTGGCCCTGTATTTGCGCCAGCGATTCCGGGCAACCGACAGCGTCGGGCGATACGGCGGAGAGGAGTTTGCCCTGGTATTGCCGAATACGCCTCTGGACGATGCAGAACGGTTGCTCAATGAGGTCTGTGCCGGCTTTGCCCGCATTGACCACGAAGCCGGCGGCACGCCACTGAAAACGACCTTCAGTGGTGGGGTTGCGGCCTATCAGGAAGGAATGGATGCGTCTGAACTGAGTCAGGCGGCCGACCAGGCTCTGTACCAGGCCAAACACGACGGACGAAACCGGGTTCGCCGCGCCTGACCAGACCCTCGCAGGAGGGAAAGATGGAGTTCAATGCCAGCTGTAATGCTCGCAGGCAAAGGCAACCGATAGGGTACGTGGCCCCAGGTTGACTCCGCCAGACAGGGACATGGGCGTTACGATAACGTGGTTTTTGTGCTCTTTCGCGACGGCCTGCAGGCGTTGGAACTCGGGCAGGGCGGTGATGTCGTCGAGGTGCCCGGCATAGCTGACGCAGACAAACGGCGACAGCAAACCGTGCTGAATTTTCTCGGTCGTGTGTTCGAGCAGGGTTTTGATCGCCAGGTCATGACCGCGAATTTTTTTGATTGGGAAGGTCTTGTCGTCCAGCGCCAGCACAATGGGGGCGATGTTGAGCGTGCGGCCCACTATGGCCCCCAGCCAGGAAATGCTGTTGTCGCCTTTGCGACGGGCCCGTTCCCGCAGGTAAAACACATCGGCCGGCACCTGGTAGGCATGTACCCGGGAGCTGAGCCGGTCGACCTTGCGCCGCAACGCTGTGCCATTCACGCCCTTGCGCAACAGGGCGACCGTATGCGCCGCCAGCACACCCTGGCCGGCAAACACCGTGCGGCTGTCCTGTACGCGAATGGAAACCGATTTCTGATTCCTGGCCGCGGTCTTCTGAGCCCGGTTGGCGGCTTCGGTCGCGTGTTCGAATGTCGGGCTCCGGGTGCGGCTGACGGTCTGAATCAGAATTTCCTGGTGCCCCTGTTTAATGGCTTTTTCAACCAGGTTCTGGATGGTTTGGGCTGACGTGGGTGCTGTGTCGCTCTCATGGCCTTTATCTAGTACACCGCTCTCATACAACGCAATGGTTTTCTCGGTATTGCGGTAGTCGGGCATTGAATGGCCATCGTACAGAATGGTCGCCGGCAGCACTTTAATGTCGTATTTGTTGAGGAACGACTGAGGCAAATCGCAGGCGGAATCGACAAAGAGGGTGGTGCTCATTAAAAAATTATCTCCGTATACATACTGACATTTCCTACACGCACTATAGTGGCATTGTCACGCTGATACAAAGCCGGCACACCGTCCTAAACGATTAAGCGATAGCAGGCCGGTCGTTGCTCAAAAAAATAAGGCGTTTTCTGGAAATAATTATCCCTGTCCGTTGGTACTAAAATTCCGTAACTCTCTTTCAAACGATCCTTGCGAAGAATTGCCTGCATGCTCATGGCCGGATGGCGGTGGTGGGGTGGTTGCTGGCGCTTAGACCTTTCTTGCGCCGTTGTACCAGCCAATCAGATGGTTGGTTGTTCGCTTTTGACTCAGATTCAAGGTCACTTTGTGGTAATAAACTTTCAAAGCAGCCAGGTGATCGCAACGGGCTCACTATATTGACAATATGTTTCTGACAAACATGCTCGAAACAGTGAAGGCCCTTCTCTAGAATCCTCTTCAACCCGGATTATATCGGGATTACAAACTACCGACTATTCGAGTCAACCCTGGAAGGTTGTCCGGACTCAACGACCCAATCACCTGGAAAGAGGACTGAGTGTGAATCAAGCTGCCATAGATCAGACCCTGCTGCGCTGGCAGGAAAAGGAAGCCTTGGCCGAAGCCATGATCCCGATCATCGGGCGTCTGTATCGCAAGAACAATGTGATTACGTCTATTTATGGCCGTCAGATTATCAATCAGTCCGTGATACAACTGCTGAAAAGCCACCGTTTTGTGCGTCAGGTGGAAGGCCACGAATTATCGGTCAACGAAACACTGGGCGTGCTGGAAATCATTGACGAAATGAACCTGGCGCCGGCGCACATCGACATTGGCAAGCTTGCACTCAAGCACAAGTCTCAGGCTATGGGCACACCGCTGCGTCATTTTCTGGAAGACGAGCTGGCCGACCTGAAAAACGGGTACGATGCCAACGCGCGCTACCAGACACCGGCCAAGGATGTTGTGCTCTACGGCTTTGGCCGGATCGGCCGCCTGCTGGCCCGTATTCTGATCGAAAAGGCCGGGGGTTCACCGCTGCGACTGAGAGCTATTGTGGTTCGCCCGGGCGGCACCGATGATGATCTGGTCAAGCGTGCCAGCTTGTTGCGTCGCGATTCTGTTCACGGCAGTTTTGAAGGTACCATCACGGTCGATGCCGAACATAATTCGCTGGTGGTTAACGGCACCGCCATTCAGATCATCTACGCCAAAACACCGGCCGACGTTGATTACACCCAATATGGCATTCGCGATGCGATCGTCGTCGACAATACCGGTATGTGGCGTGACCGCGATGGCCTGGGCCAGCACCTGAACTGCCCGGGTGCGAGTCGGGTGTTGCTGACTGCGCCGGGCAAGGGCGATATCAAGAACATCGTTCATGGCATCAATGACGCCTCGCTGACCGAGGCCGATACCATTGTATCGGCTGCCTCCTGCACGACCAACGCCATTACGCCCGTGCTAAAAGCGCTGAACGATGAATTCGGTATAGAAAACGGCCATGTTGAAACGGTTCACAGCTACACCAACGACCAGAACCTGATCGACAACTTTCACAAGGGAGAGCGCCGAGGCCGCAGTGCGGCACTGAACATGGTACTGACCGAAACCGGTGCCGCCAAAGCCGTTGCCAAGGCTCTGCCAGTACTCGAAGGCAAGCTGACCGGCAATGCGATTCGGGTGCCGACTCCAAACGTGTCGATGGCCATTCTGAATTTGAACCTGGAGCGGGAAACCACGCGCGACGACCTGAACGATTACCTGCGTCACGTAGCCCTGTATTCCGATTTGAACAAGCAGATCGATTACACCAACTCACCCGAAGCGGTGTCTTCGGATTTTGTCGGTAATCGCAAAACCGGCATCGTCGACAGTGGTGCCACCATTGTGACCGGCAAGCGTGCGGTGGTGTATGTCTGGTACGACAACGAAGCGGGCTACAGCGCTCAGGTTGTGCGCACCATTCATGACATGGCCGGCATTCACTATCAGATTTATCCGAAAACGGTTTAGCAAACTGCCGGAGCCTGGAAGGCTCCGCTGGTGGTCTGAATCCGGTCGACTGCCCCGACCGGGCATGAACCCTGCCTCTGGCAGGGTTTTTTTATGGTGTTGGTCGGGTACCGGTTATGCCTGATCCGGTGTGTTCTCGACATCAACTCGGGCTTTAGGGGGCAGGGGTGACACATATCCGACCACCAGCAGCAACAGCCCGACGACAATAAAGGCAATGATGCCTTCCAGTGTATTGGCATCGCCCATATCGACCACAAATAGCTTGACTACCACAATACCCAGCAAGGCGGCCGCGACCATCCAGACTGGTCGCCAGCCCCGTCGCGTCGCCAGCACCATGACTGCCAGGCCAGATAACGTCCAGAACACCGAAACCGCCGCTTGCGCCAGGCTGGAGGCCAGAATGGCGTCCATGTCCCAGGCCAGCCCGGTCCAGTGGTGTAGAGTTCGGATCAACACGGCGTTTAGCCAGAGGAAGAGCAGGGCGGACAGTCCTGCCAAGCCCTGGTGCAGCGTTAGCGTCCGGTTGGTGCCGGCGCACAGCGCTTTCCAGCCCGCATAGCCGGTAACCAGAACCAGGAGCTGGGTCAGATCCAGCGGATTCAGCAGCGGCACATAGGGCAGGGCGCCAAAAGAGCCATTGCTGGTCGTGCTGATGAAGGCCGTCCAGTTCACCAGAAACAGCAAGAGCGGAGTACCCACCCAATCGGCATAGGTTGTCTGGTGTGCTGTCACTGGCCAGAAACGGGCGCGTAACACCAGCCAATAGAAGGGCACCACAATCAAGACCTGTGCAACGATCGGCCAGTCCGACTCGGGGCCGGTGATATGCGCCACCCACCAGACCAGCTCAACTCCGAGCAGCAACACCAGCAGCAACGCACCTGTCGAATGCAGGCCTGTCAGCAGCCGGGGCCAGGCTGGCTCGCGGCGGTCCCGTAGCCACAGCAACCCATAGAAGGCGCTGAACAACAGCAGCCAGCCGATGGCGCCATACTCCGCCATTGGATGATTCAGGATATAGAGCGCAGGCGCAGCGGCCAGTGCCATTGCCATGAGCAGGCCGACCGGGGTGAAGCGCAACGCGGACCAGTCGAGCTTCCATTCCAGCCAGCCGAGTACGGCGGCTGAGAGTGCCAGGAAACTGAGCACCATTGCCCACTGAGCGTCGGGATCGACAAAATAGAGAATCTCTACCAGGCCGTTCCCAAACCACCAGAGCAATCCCCAGACCAGTAACGGTACCGTTAGAAACGGCGTTGGCAACGGCAGTGCCAGTTTGTTTGACCGGAGCAACAGGCAACTGCTGAACAGGCCAGCGACGGCGACAAACAGCCCGCCAATAAAGACGGCATTGAGCACCATCCAGTCGGAATGCCGGTCTAATGCCTCGGGGAAAAATAGCGCACCTGCCCCGAGTTGAAGGGCGATGGCAAACAACGCGCCCAGCGTACGGTTCTGGCGCAGACTGATCCAGAGCATTGCAGCGCCTTCAAGCGCCCAGGCCGTCGCCACCCATTCACCATCCAACGCGAAGGGGATGGACAGAGAGGCGAACACCAGCGCCAGCGCCAGGTAGGCTTCGCTCAGTAACCGATAGGCGGCTCCCCCGAAACGGCGGCACGCCACCGTAAGCGTCGCATAAAAAACACCCAGCAACAGCGCTGAAATGGCCAGACCATACTCAAAGGTGTGGACCAGCCCTGCTTGCAAAGCGAACCCGACGACGGGCACACCAAATACCAGAGTCCCGTCGACATAGCCCTTAAGCCTGGGCGGCTGGCGGCTGGCAAACAGCAGCGCAATCAGTACATAGAACAGGAAAAAGAGGATCAGAAACGCCTGGGCACCGGGCAACAGGTCGATGCTGTAGCGCAGCGTCCCCCACAGGGTGCCAATGACAAAGGTGAACAGAAAGCCGACCAGGTTAAGTACGCGCCACGCTTTGAACCAGGCCATGCCCAGAATGCCAGCGTTCAGTACTGCGTAGTAACTGAACAGGGCAATGTGGCTGCCTTCTCCGGTTGAAGCCAGTACCGGTGCGAGAAAGCCACCGGTGACCGCCATGATGGCCAGGGCAGGGGCGTTTTGCAGCACCGCCAGCGCAGCGGACACCACAACCATAACCAGCAAGAGGGCAAAACCGACACTGGCCGGCACCAGTTGGAACAGGCGCAAGGCCGTGAAGGCGGTAATGTAGAGAATGCCGACGCCACCGCCCTGAAGGACCAGCGCATAGACGCCCCGGGAGCGGCGCAGCCACCAGCCGAGCCCCAGCAACACCAGCCCGAGCGCGGCCACAAAGAACACTTTGAGCTCTACCGGCAGAACGCCCTGAGCGTTGGCATAACGCAACAGAAAGGCGACGCCAAAGAACAGTACGATGACGCCCACCCGCACAATCAGATTGCCTTCCGTGAAATAGCGCTTCACCCGATCAAAGGCCTTGTCCAGAAAGGAGGGCGCACGCGGACTTGGCTGAGGAGCACTGTGCTGCCAGGGGTTTTTCGCAACATCGGGCTCATACTGTGTGGCCGATGGCTCCGGCGATGCCGGGCGAGATTCGCTTGCAGAAACGGCAGACGCCGCAACCGGGGCTTGCCAGTCACTGTCTGCCACCGTCGGCGGAGGTTCCGGTGTTTGTGACCCTGCCTGCTCGTCAGCTGCTGGCGCTATTGCTTCGACAGACGGCCCGGCCTCGAGCCGTTGTTCCAGTGCCCTGACGGTCTTTTCCAACCGGCGAATCCGAACCAGCAGGTATACCAGCCCAGCGATCATTAACACCCATAAAACCATAACCGACGTTTCCCTTTGGATCGGTGCAAAGCCGCATCCTATAACATTGGGGTGACCCAGCGGAAGGCGGCACAGCGCCAAGGCTCATCGAGGCCCTTGGTTACCGCAGACCGGAACCGGTATACTGCCGCCTTTTCTCACGGCATATAAGAGACACCATGGCTATGACTAAGATTCGCACCCGTATCGCTCCGTCGCCCACCGGCGACCCGCACGTTGGTACCGCCTACATTGCGCTGTTCAATCGTGCCTTCGCCAAGAGCCAGGGCGGTGAATTCATTCTACGCATCGAAGACACCGACCAGGTGCGTTCAACGCCAGAGTCCGAAGCCGCGATTCTCAATTCACTGAACTGGCTCGGTCTGAGCTGGGATGAGGGCCCCGACTGCGGCGGCCCACACGGCCCCTACCGGCAAAGTGATCGCAAGGCGATCTATCAGGACCACGCTCAGACACTGCTCGACGAGGGCCATGCGTTTCACTGTTTCTGTACCGCTGAACGCCTGGATGAGATGCGCAAGCAACAGCAGGAAACGGGCCAGTCCGGCTACGATGGTCACTGCCTGGCGCTCAGCGCAGACGAGGTTAAATCGCGGCTGGACGCCGGTGACGCTTCAGTTGTGCGGATGAAAATTCCCGAAACCGGGCACTGTGAAGTGGCCGATTTGCTGCGCGACCCGATCGAGATCGAATGGTCGCAAATCGACATGCAGGTGTTGCTGAAATCGGATGGCATGCCCACCTATCACCTGGCCTGCGTGGTCGATGATCATTTGATGGAAATTAGCCACGTGCTGCGCGGCGAGGAGTGGATCTCCTCAACCCCGAAACAGATTCTGCTGTATCAGTACTTCGGCTGGGAACCCCCGGTGTTCTGCCATTTGCCGCTGTTGCGCAATGCCGACAAGTCCAAACTGAGCAAGCGCAAGAACCCGACGTCGATCGATTATTACCACAGTCTGGGCATCTTGCCGGAAGCGCTGATCAACTTTCTCGGCATGATGGGCTGGACCATGCCCAATGGCGAAGAAAAGTTCACGCTCGATGACATGATCGCCAACTTCGACGTAAAACGTATTTCACTCGGCGGCCCGGTATTCGACCCGGAAAAACTCGACTGGCTGAATGGCCGTTACCTGCGTGAAGACCTGACGCCAGAGCAACTGCTGCAGCGCCTGCTCGACTGGAAATTCAATGCAGACTACGTCAACCGCTTCATGCCGCTGGTGCAGCAACGCATCGAACGGCTGAGTGATGTCGCGCCATTGGCCCAGTTCTTCTTCCAGGGTATGCCGACGCTCACGCCGGCCAGTTTCGAATCGGTAAAGCTGGATGAAGACACCCTGAAAAAAACCCTGCAGTTGATTCTGTGGAAGCTGGAGGCCGAACGTCACTGGGGCAAAGACAACATCATGGCCGATGTTAAAGCCGTGTCCGACCACTTGGAGCTGAAAATGCGCGATGTGATGGCGCCGCTGTTTATCGCCATTACCGGTTCCGCCGCTTCTGTTTCAGTATTGGACGCCATGAACATTCTCGGCCCGGACATGACCCGGGGCCGCCTGCGCCACGCCATTGAGATTCTGGGTGGTCTCGGCAAGAAAAAGCTCAAGAGCCTGGAGAAAGAACTGGCCGCCATCAGCTGACCCCATAATTCGGGTGCAAGTTGTTGAATTAAAAGCAAAAACAGCTTGACACCCGAGGGGCAGCTTTCTATTATTGCGCCCACTTCGAGGTGAGTGTTCGACACCGCTTTGAAGTCACCGAAACATCGGGGCTATAGCTCAGCTGGGAGAGCGCCTGCATGGCATGCAGGAGGTCTGCGGTTCGATCCCGCATAGCTCCACCATATTCTTTAAAAAAACCGGTCCCTGTGACCGGTTTTTTTATGGTCGCTAATCTTTCTATGTGGCTGTGGAGACGGCGGTGGACCGGGTAGGCCTCTGTCGGGGTCGGCGTGAATCCGTCACTGGCGGTCCGACGTCTCGGGCCTAGGCCGCAGCATCCCTGCTGCGGACTTCCCCGCCAGAGGCCTACCCGGCCCACCACCTTAATCTGTATCAATTCAGAAAATCACCCACAGCCAGCAAAGCTCACCACATCCAATTCCGCAACCTAAGCAACAATCGTTCAGGCTCTGAAAGCTCAGCTCGTTCGGCGAGCAGTGACGCGAGCAACTCGGGTCGGTCGGTGATGATGTTGTCGACGCCCTGGTCAATCATTCGCGACAGGGCGCGGCGGTCATTGACGGTCCAGACATGAACTTCCTGATTCTGCTGGCGAATCGCGCTGATGCGAGCCGGGCTGATCAGTGCATCCCGCAGGGAGAGCACATCGAAGGGTTGGCCTTCAATGGCGCCGATAACCGAATGAACCAGCAGGCTGGTGCGCAGACGGGGTTCCAGCTGTTGCACCTCGCGCAGAACCGGCGGTTCCAGGGCTGCAACCAGGGTGTGTTCGAGCATGTTTTCTTCACGCAGAACCTCTACCACCCGGGGGACCAGACCCGGGCTTTGCGGGCTGCTTTTTACTTCCAGGTACAGGTGTGCTTGGCCGCGCATGAGCGCTATGGCTTCGGCCAGGGTTGGGATGCGGGCGTTGTCCGGCTTGGCTGTTGGGGTTCGGTCGGTATCCAGAGCCTGTACTTCGGCGAGGGTCAAATCCCAGACATCCCGCGGATCGCCAGCGACTCTGAGCAGGTCTTTATCGTGCAGCAGTACCAGTTGGCCATCGGCTGTCTGGCGAACATCGAGTTCGATGTAGTCGGCGCCGTCCTCTATCGCATACTGAATGGCCGCCAGCGAATTGTCGGGCGCTTTCAGTGAACTGCCCCGGTGTGCGGTTATGGCAATGCTTTCCGGTGTGTTCCAGCTGTTGAACACATAGCCGACCTGAACCAGCGCCAGAATGACCACGAACAGTTCTATCCCCCAGGCAAACGCGCCCACCTGGCGGGGCTCCGGGTCTGGAGGCAGGCCGATGTGACGGCCCTGTCCACGCTGATAAAGCTTCAGAATGACCAGGCTGTTAAGGCTGACACCGATAAAACCGGCCGCGACTGCGAGCACGGCGTAAATCAGAATCAGCACGACCATCACCGGGATCAGCAGGCTGTAAAATTCCGGCAGAATGGCCAGCAGAGCCTTGGCCAGACCCTCGAACACCAAAGCCAGAACCAGGGGCAAGAGCGCGATACCGCCACCAGCGGTCAGCAGCAGTGCAGCGATATTCAGTCTTGCGCCCTTACTGAGCAGCGCACTGCGTTTTAACGCCTGGCGGGGTGGCAATTCTTCGAGCAACAGAATCGGCAGCGCCAGTACCCAGCGCAAGTAAAGGCTGCCATTGACCACAGCGATAATGGCGAGCATGGCGCCCATGATCGCCAGAAAACCCCAGTAGGCGGGTGGTTGCTCGGTAATGACGTAGTAAAGATCGTAGCCAGTGAGCAGGGTGTTGAACGATACAATGATGATCAGCAGGAACGGCGCGGCAACCAGCAATTGCACGAACACCTGAATACCCGCCAGGCGCAATAACCTGGGTAGCCGGTGTGCGACACGCCACAGGGCGCTGGCCGAGGTATGAAAGCGGTTGTCGCGGCCATGCGAAACCACCAGCATCATACCGGCGTGTTGCAGGAACACCGCCACAATGGCGAGCGTTCCCGACACCAGAATCCACAGTAGACCGGCCGGTGAGATCAGGAACCGGGCCAGATCAACGTTGCTGATCAGCGATGCATCGGCGAGATTGACCAGCACCGACAGCAGCCAACCCGAAACCGGAGAGAGCAAGCTGAACGCCAGTATGGTGAAATAAAGGTGGAACGCGAGCAGAGGTCGCCGGTGATAGCGCAGGCTGGCCAGGGCGTGTCGAAACAGATGTCGGTTGGTAACCATAGCCTCCGGGACACTGTACAGTTGATGTCGGCCGTTGATTCAAACAATTAGCGGGGTTATGCCTCGATTATAACTGAATGACCCCAAAACGTCTGCGCCGGAGCAGGGGAGTGGTATTCTCGGGGCTGTCATTTACAACCAGCGGAGTTACTCATTGACGAACGTGGGCCCCTTCACTATTCGGGTATTTGGGGTATTTATTGCCCTGGTTACTCTGGCATTGCCCGCGGTTTGGGCCGACCGTTTTGGTCTGTCACTGACGCCAGCGCAGCTGGATTGGGTCGGTGCGCGCATTTACCAGAACGAATGCGCCAGCCGCCCTGAATGTCTGGTGCACTGGAATGAAGGCGAAGCCTTCCCTTCGCTGGGTATAGGTCACTTTATCTGGTACCCCGGCGGCGTTGACGGACCTTTTGTGGAGAGCTTTCCCGGGCTGGTCCGTTTTGCCCGGCAGGCCGGTGCTGCTGTACCAGACTGGCTCGCTGAGTTATCGCCGATGGACGCCCCCTGGTCCGACAGATCAGGCTTTCTAGCGGCGCAATCAGAGCCCCGGATGGCATCGTTGCGCCAGTGGCTGGCCGATACCCGGGGTCTGCAGGTGGCCTATATTCTGGACCGGGCTCAAGCGTCACTGGCACAGGTTGTGGCGGCAGCACCGGCCAGTCAACAAGCCACTCTGTCCCGACGCCTGGAGGCACTGGTTGCCACGGCAGGGGGCAGTTATGCGCTGATTGACTACGTCAATTTCAAAGGCGAAGGTCTGGCGCCCGGTGAAGCCTACCAGGGCCAGGGTTGGGGCTTGTTGCAGGTGTTGCAGCAGATGGCGCACTACGAAGCGCTGCCTGCGCTTGATGCCTTTCGCCTGTCGGCGGCAGACGTTCTGACCCGTCGCGCTGAAAACGCCGAACGCGATATTGAGCGTGAACGCTGGCTGCCCGGCTGGCTGAACCGTCTGGAAACCTACCAGGAACCCTAATTTCCATACCCGAAGGCGAGGCTCAGTGACTGATTTTATGCCATCGCCACGACCATACATGACGTTTCCAGATTGCCTTCTATACTACACTGCGAATCAGGCCTCCAGTGCGACTGGAGCCCTGTGCTGTTCAGGGATTCGAGCAGATCGATCGCGCAGTACGATTCCCGCAAGTCCGGGTTCAATCGCATAACACAGGAGGTGGCGGTGACGGCACAATTCAGAAATCTGGTATTTGAAGGCGGCGGTGTCAAGGGCATTGCTTACGTTGGGGCCATGCAGGTGCTAGCCCGACGCGGCTATCTGGACCACATCACCCGGGTGGGGGGCACCAGCGCGGGTGCGATCAATGCCCTGATGTTTGCGCTGGGTTACGACATCCAGACTCAGCGTTCGATCATCCAGTCGGCCGACTTCAACGACTTCATGGATAATTCCTTTCTGTTCATTCGCGATATGAAACGCCTCTGGTCGGAGTTCGGCTGGAATCGGGGCGATTTTTTTGCCGAATGGGTGGGTGGCTACATCAAGCAACAACTGGGTAATGCCCGGGCCACCTTTGCCGATCTGGCCGCAGCCGGGCAGCCCGATCTGTATGTCGTTGGCACCAATCTGTCGACCGGTTATGCCGAAGTGTTTTCCCGCGAGCGCCATGCGCGCATGACCCTGGTCGATGCGGTGCGCATCAGCATGTCCATTCCGCTGTTCTACCGGGCCGTGCGTCACGGACCGCGTGATGATGTGTATGTCGATGGTGGCGTTCAGCTCAATTACCCGGTCAAACTCTTTGACCGGGAACGCTATATTGATATGGACGCCGAACCGGAAGCAGCGAGCCGGCCAGAGTATTACGAACGCGAGAACGATCGGTTTCTGCTGGAGCGGCCCGGACGCAGTCCCTACGTTTACAACCGCCAAACACTGGGCCTGCGCCTGGAAACCCGGGAAGACATCGGGATTTTTCGTTACGACGAACCACCCCGCAGTGAGCCGGTTAAGGATTTCGGTGGCTACGCCAAAAGCCTGGTTCGGTCGTTACTGAGAGTTCAGGAAAACCAGCATCTGCATGGCGATGACTGGAAACGAACGCTGTACATCGACACTCTGGATGTGGAAACCACCGATTTTAATTTGTCCGACTCAAAAAAGCAGGCGCTGATCGAGCAGGGCATTCAGGGCGCAGAAACCTTTCTTGGCTGGTTTGAAGACCCGGAAAGCGTGCCACCAAACCGCCTGCCTGACGCCCGGGTTCCGCGTGTGCTGTTGCAGCGGGGGGCAACCGGTGAGGCCGTCGTGGCATTGCAGTCACTGATGAATCGGGCCGGGACCATGCTGATACCCGATGGTGACTTTGGGCCGGGTACCGAACGGGCCGTTACGCATTGCCAGGCCTGGGCCGGGCAGCCTCAGTCGGGCGTGGTGGATGACGCCTTATGGACCTGGCTGGAGGCACTGCCAGAGCCGTTCCCTCCCTTGCCAACGGAGGGCGTTGCCTTTATCGCGCGGGAAGAGACCGGCGGTCTGGCTTTTTATCAGGATCATACCCGCTGGCCGCATTACCCGGGTGAAGCCAGCGGCATCACCATTGGTCTTGGTTATGACCTGCGCATGAACACCCTGGCTGATTTCAAACGCGACTGGGCGTCGGTGCTGCCGCCGTCTGTGTTCAAGGTGCTGGCTCTGGATATCGGTAAGGCCGGCACTAAAAAGCGTGCCAAAGCGTTGAGAGAAGTGGGTATCGACATCCCGTTCAACCTGGCCTGGCAGGTGTTTACTGCCACAACGCTGCCGCGCTATTACGACCTGACGCAGAGTATTTACCCGTCACTCGACCAACTGCCCCCGTTGTGTCGCGCGGTGCTGGTCAGCCTGGTGTTCAACCGGGGGGCGTCGTTGCGCGGCGAAACCCGGCGTGAAATGAAGGCTATTCAGGCCTTGCTGGACCAGGCGGACAAAGCCTTGCCCGACCAGCAACGCTGGCAGGCAATACTGGTTGGCGTTGAGGATGAAATCGTGGCCATGAAACGGCTCTGGAGCTCTGGTTCCGGTCTGGTCAAACGACGTCAGGCGGAAGCCAATTTATGGCGTCGGGGGCTAGAGACCCGTTGAAATTGCATTGTGGTGTAATGAATCGCTTTTGGTTTGAATTCATTAATAAGGGCCTGAGCGGGCGTGGCAGGTGGGTTGGATCATCAATAGCGGGAGGAAAAACCAAAAAAATGACATAAAAACATCACATTCTTGTCATATTTATATTAGATTCTATATTGAACGCTTGTTCAACAAAGCGCGTTCAGTCGATTGTGCGCTATTCACAGACCGGGGCTGACCGGATCGTGCGAAAAGAATTTTCAGGAAAGACAACTGGAGTGGGACCATGACCTTTACAAGACGGAAGTTTATAAAAACATCCATGGCTGCTGGCGCAGTTGCCGCCAGTCCCTTCTACATCAACCGGGCACTGGCCGAGAGCCAGGAGCTGCGGATCTACGCCTGGGCCGGCTACATAACCGACGAAATGCTGAACGATTTTCGGGAAAAGACCGGCATCAATGCAACCTTTACCCCCTATGGCACCAATGACGAGTTGATGAACAGCCTGCGCGCCACCGACGGCTCCGGCTTCGACATCATCATGCCGACGGTTGACCGCGTGCCGGGTTATGTCGATTTTGAACTGGTGCAGGCACTGGATACCAGCCGCATCAACTGGGATGGTGCTCTGGAAAGCGCCATCGAAGGGTCTGAAGTGGGCGGGGTTGTTGACGGCAAGCGCTATTTTGCACCCTCCGACTGGGGCACCGAGGCGATTGCCTACCACACGGACTATTCCAGCATAGACCGCAGCAACCTGAGCTATGGCGATCTGTGGAACCCCGATCACGGCACCGGTGTGACCGTGCGCGGCCACTCGGCGCTGATCGGCATTGGCCTGTGGCTTGAACAGCAGGGTCGCCTGCCGTTTCCCTTGCTCGACATGTTCCAGACAGAAGCCGCAGCACGCGCCAACTTTGATGAAATTCTCAAGGTCGCCGTTGAGCACAAGGGCATGATTGCTCAGTTCTGGAATACCGAAAACGAAGCCCAGGGCGCGTTCCGCACCAATGGGGCCGTAGCCGGTCAGACCTGGGACAGCACCGCCTTCAATCTGATTCAGGAAGGTCTGCCAATTGCCTACGCAGCGCCCAAAGAAGGGGCTCTGGCTTGGATGGAAGGTTTCGTGATTCCCAAGAATGCCCAGAACGTCGATGCGGTGTACGAGTTCATTAACTGGTATTACACGCCAGAGGCGGGAGCCATGTTTGTGAAGGCCACGGGCTACAACTCGACCTCACGCGGTGCCGAAGCCCTGTTGCCACAGGCGACCAAAGACTTCTTCACCAACTCCTACACCGAGCAGGATCTGGCGAACCTCTGGTGGTGGCCCATCCAGGAGCCCTGGTATGTGTCGATCCGCAACGAGTACCAGGACCGGTACCTGTCAGCCTGATCAGACCGGACATAACCGCTGCAACAGCGGATTCCAGACAGCCCCGCCCCGTGCGGGGCTTTGGTCGTTCCGGGATGGAAGGCCTGAATAATGTAGGTATCAGGGACGCTTAGACAGGAAGTAACTGCTATGGACAGTCGAGTCCATCTTGACAACATCTCCATGAAATTCGGCGACTTCACAGCCGTACATCCCCTGGATCTGGACATACAGTCCGGTGAGTTTTTCAGTTTTCTGGGCCCCTCTGGCTGCGGCAAGACCACCTTGTTGAACATTGTCAGTGGTTTTTTGGAGCCCACGACCGGGTCGGTCAATATTGGCAATGAGCCCATGGCTGCGGTGCCCGCCAACAAGCGGCCCACCTCGATGATATTTCAGAATCTGGCGCTGTTCCCGCTGATGAGTGTGGCGGAAAACATCGAATTTGGCCTTGAGGTTCGAGGCGTCAGCAAAGCCGAACGGCGCAAGGTATCCGACCGGTTGCTCGAACTGGTGGATCTGCCGGGCAGCGGCCAGTACCGGATCGATGATCTGTCCGGCGGTCAGAAACAACGGGTGGCCATTGCCCGGGCACTGGCGGTGGAACCGAAAGTGTTGCTGCTGGATGAACCTTTGTCGGCGCTCGATTTAAAGCTGCGCCAGCACATGCGCACCGAGTTGAAAGAAATTCAGCGACGCACCGAAATCACCTTCATCTACATCACCCACGATCAGGGCGAAGCGCTGACCATGTCGGATCGGGTTGCGGTGATGTCGGCGGGGCGCCTGCAACAGGTTGACTCCCCGATTGAGCTCTACCGCAAGCCCAAAACCGCCTTTGTGGCCGAGTTCGTTGGCGAAAACAACCGGTTGCCGGGCAAGGTCATCTCCATCGATGGTGAGCAGGTGGTGGTCGATTGCGGCGCAGCCGGCCAGTTCAGGGGCCAAATGGGTACCCGGCTTGAGCCGGGTCAACCCTGCGGCCTGTACGTACGCCCGGAAAGCCTGCAAGCGGCCACCGAGCAGGATGTTAACCGCCTCGATGTCAGTGTCGAAACCGTCAACTTTGAAGGCGCCCACCTGACGCTTGAGACGCGCCACGCCCAGTTGCCCGCTCAGATTCATGTGCAGGCCGATCAGCGCGCCTATGGTGGTCAGGTAGATCAGGGGTCGACACTGTCCCTTGGCTTTCAGGTCGCTGAAACCGTGGTATTGCCGGAAGACAGACCCCTGGAGACGGCTGATGATTAAGCAACTGACCGCCCGATTTGGCAGGCCGATGACGCTGGTGGTCTTGCTGTTGCTGTGGTTCTGGCTGATTGTGCTGGTGTTGTTGCCACAGCTGATCATGATCGACTATTCGTTCAAGCCCAACCTGATTCCGAGCCAGCTTGGGGGGCCGGAAGACGTCTACACCCTGGGTAACTACCAAACGCTGATTGGTAATGACATTCACCGAACCATCTTTTTCAAGACCATCTGGTCGAGCATTCTGGTGACGGTGCTGACCCTGCTGGTTTCCTATCCGGTGGCGTATTTTCTGGCGCAGCTGGCAACCGCCAAACAGGTGATGCTGATTGCGCTGCTGCTGGTCATTCCCTACTGGATCAACGAAATTCTGCGGACCTTTTCCTGGTACCTGATTTTGTCGTTCCAGGGCCCGCTGAATGCCCTGTTACTGGGGCTGGGGTTGATCGACCGGCCGGTTCGCTTTCTCACCGGCGATGGCGGCGTGCTAATAGGCATGGTGTACGCCTATATTCTGTTTATGGTGTTTCCGCTGTATAACGCCATTGAGAGCCTCGATAACAACCAGGTGCGGGCCGCCCGGAACCTGGGGGCAGGGTTGCTTCGTATCCACTGGCGCATCGTGATTCCGCACGCCAAACCCGGTATCGCCACCGGCTGCATCATGGTGTTTATGCTGGCTGCAGGTAGTTACGCGGTGCCGGCACTGCTGGGTTCTCCGGGCAGCCGCTGGTTTACCCAGATCATCTACAACTGGTTCTTTGAAGGTGGCGACTGGAACATGGGGGCGGCCTATGCCTTTGTGTTGCTGATTCTGTGTATCGGGTTCATTGCCGCGGTAATGAAGGTGTTCCGCATCGGACTGGGGGATATTGGCAAATGACCTCGCAACGACTCATGTACTGGAGCATTCGCTTTTACCTGGTGGTGTTCTTTATCTATCTGTTCACGCCTCTGGTGATCATGTCGATCGCCACCTTCAACGACAGCCGTTTTCCTACGATCTGGCCCTGGCGGGAAACCACCTGGCGCTGGTTTGGTGAACTGGCCAACGATACTGCCATGTGGGAAGCCCTGCTCAACAGCTTTATTGTGGGCCTGGGCGTGCTGGCGCTGGCGGTGCCAATCGGGGTGTCAGCCGGGTTGTTTTTGTCGACCTATGAAGGCAAAGGCAAGAACTTCTATTACAGCCTGATGCTGTCTCCGCTACTGACACCGGGTGTAATCATTGGCATTTCCACGCTGATCTTCTGGCGTAACCTGGGGGTGAGTGGCGGTATAGGGCTGACGGTGATCGCGCAAACCACCTTTATTGCTGCCTACGTGATGCTGATGGTGCTAGCACGGCTACAACGGTTTGACCGAACGCTGGAACGAGCGGCCTACAGCCTGGGGGCCACGCATTCCCAGGTTGTTCGCCGGGTGTTGTTGCCGTATCTCAAGCCCGCCATTATGACGGCGGCTGTGATTGCTTTTCTGCAATCGTTCGAAAACTACAACACCACGCTCTTTGTGCGGGGTTTCGATACGACGCTCACCGTCTATATCGCGACCAAAGTGCGCACGGGTCTGACACCGGCAGTAAACGCACTGGGCCTGATCATGATTCTGGTGACCGTGGTTCTGGCGGTGGCCTATGAAGTGCTGCGGCGCCGTGAACAGAGCCGAAAAGACGCGGCTGTCTGAGCGTATTTTTGACCGTTTAACGCGGTGATCCTGCCGGAACTGGGCAGAAATCACCGCGTTTAGCCCCTCTTTTTTACCCCGATATAAAAAAATTCCAATGTGTCTTGATGCCCGTGATAGCGGTCTCTGCGGCTTATCGTAACGTTGATTGTACCCGCGGCTCGGTGTACCAGAGCGGCTCACTGGCGTATGGTGGGTCGCACCAGATCTCGCTAAAGAGGTTGGATCCATCTATCAATCAAAGAGGCATCTCTTATGAAGAAAGATCCAAACAAGGGTTATATAGCATTGCTGGGCTGGAGCCTGAATGCCATTGAGGCTGCAGAGAAATTCGACCGACGTTACGTCGTGGTCGCGCCCGACTGGGCCGAAGAATACTGTCTTGAACACAAGATCCCCTATGTCCCCTGGAATTTCGAACGGTTGAACGACCGGTCTATGGAAATTGCACAGACGCTGAAAGACATGGGCGTGGATGTGTCGATTCCCCTGTTCGAGGAAACCGTTGAATGGGCTGGTGCCATCAACTCGGTATTGCTGGATAACCCACGTTTGCTGGGCCAGGCCATGCTGATGCGTGACAAGTCGCTGATGAAGCGGCGTGCCCAGCTGGGTGGCATACGGGTGGGTATTTTTGAAGAAGCCCATGACCGGGACGACATCATTCGCTTTTTAAAACGGGTCAACCAGACCCTGCTGAAACTCGATGGCGACCCGAACGATCCGATTCACGTCAAGGCGTTCGATAAAGCCGGATGCCTTGGCCACCGGGTGATTCGCACCCCGGATGAAGTCGACAGCATTCCCGATGAGGAGTTTCCTTCTTTGATGGAGTCGCATCTGGATGGCTGGGAATTCGCGGTTGAAGCCTGGATTCACAACGGCAAGATCCGATTCCTGAATATTTCCGAGTACGTCAAGCTTGGTTATTCGGTCTACGTGCCGGCCTCCCCGGAACTGGAAGTCTACCGCGAGAAGATCACGGCTCAGATCGAACTGCTGATCAAGACGTTCGACATCGAGTTCGGGCTGATTCACCCCGAGTACTTTGTGACCAGCGATGGCACCATGTACTTTGGCGAAGTGGCTTACCGGCCGCCGGGCTTTAAGGTATTTGAACTGCTGGAGCGGGTTTACGAGGGCTTCAATGCCTATCAGGCGACCATGCTGGTATTCGACCCGAAATCGACTGACGAGGAGGTGGAAGCCTACTTCCCGGAGGCGGTTACCGATGCAAAGGCCCATGCCGGTTGCTTTGGTGTGTACCCGCGTCGCCGTGTTGTCAGCCGCCTGGAAATTCCGGAAGAGACGGAAGACCATCCGTATTTCGAGTCCCACGAGCTGACCACGCCTCAGGAAGAGATTGTGACCAAACGCACCGCCTTTGGTACCCACTGGGGTCTGCTGTTCTTTGTGGGTAAGGATGCCAAGGAGATGCATCGCTTGCTGGAACGTCAGCAAGAACTTGATTTCTATATCTAGTCTGACATTCAGACCATGGCCAGCCAGTTGAGAATTGCTGGCCATGTTGTGACAGTCGCTCCACAGGAGAGACAGGGTGAGTTTTAATGGAGAACGACCGTGAGTCCGGATAATACAACGCCCACTGAAGGCTCCAGACTGGACGGTCTGCTGGCACAAATGGATGACGCGGCCGTCTTACTGGCGCAAGCTCCGACCTTTTCGAAGCCCGCCAAAATTGGCCGGGTATTCGATACGGCCCGGCGAATCATGCTGCAGGAAGGTGGCTGTGCTGCCCTGGAAACACGCATTAAAGCGCTGGAAGACGCGGGTGTGTTCTGGGGCTCCGACTGGGCCAACCCGAGCGTTTTGATACCGACGTTGTCGCGATATTCCCTGCAAAGTCCTGTGGCTGAATCGGTCGTGATTGAGGCGCTCAGCGAACTGCGATTCCTGGCGGTTGCCCAGGGTATATATGCACATGAAGAGCTGTCGTCCGAGCAGGCCAGTCATTTCCTGAGCCAGGTGCTGGCTGCGAATCTGTCCCTGCTGTTCACGCCGCCGAGCGAGGCGGAACGGGAGACCCAGGGGCGGCTCGCGCAGTTGCCGCGAAACCTGCTGAAACACCTGGCAGAACGCATTGGTTATGAGCAGATTATCGATCAGCTGATCGACGAAATCTGGCGCATTCTGAATCAGCGGCCTATCCAGGTTGATTCGATCAAACAGATGATTACACAGATCGCCATTTGCCAGGCCAATCCGGAGATTGATCTGGGCACCAGCGGACAGGGCGCTGACCGGCTGGTCAGCAGCCTGTATGGGCCGACTCAGGCGTGCCGGGATGACCCGGGTGTGGAAGCCTATCAGCACAGCCTCAATGCCATGGATTCCAGCGCTTTGCTCAAAGAGGCCACTGGCTTTGCCCGGGCCATGCACGATACGGGTCTCGTCTCGCCCTACCATGCCACGCTGTTACGGCATTTGCTGGAGTCCGATGATCATCTGTTGCCGGAAGCGCTCGGGTTGTCGACGACCGGTCGTGATTGTTTGTTGTGCTACCGCGAGCTTGTCTATGCCCTGATCCGCGAGGCGGTGCATCCGCAAACGGCACAGGCCATTTACGGGCTGGCGCTGACGCTGGAGCGGGGCATTCTCTATCACCCATCGGTCGCGCCGGCGATGTGGCGTCAGTTGGCGCTGATTCTGTCGGAGTGGTCGCGAACCCGGCTGTCGATAGCCTTTGGCGATGCGATTGAACCCCGCTCACGGCTGCTGGAAGGTGTGCTGTGCATGCTGGGTCAGCCGCTCGGTGTAGGGCAGGGCAATAACCCGACCTGTCAGTCGGCCCGGGCTTTATCGATGTGGGCTTACAACGACCCGGACTATCTGTTGCAAATGGTGGCCTGGGCCGCGCGGGATGACGAGATCATCATGCATTTTGAAGGTCAGCCCATTTCGTCCTGCGAGAGCGAGTCGGGCGTTGCCAGCAGTTTGCCGATCGATCTCGACGCCGTATCCCTGTTGGTGGTGCCTCATCTCGACCGCATTTATGCCGAGATGGGCCGTCGTTGTATTGGCCGTGAAGGCGATCCGCATCGCTGGGTGAATCCGGAGTTTCATGGTTGGTGGTCCGGTCGCGGCTTCAACATTAATGTCGATGTGGCCACCGGTGCGCTGGTGGACCTGGAAGATTTTCTGCGTCATTTTTACGCCTCCTACCATCCCTATTACAACGGCAATCAACCGCTGATCCACCCGCAACCGGCTGGCATTGCCGTGACCGACAGTGCGGCGCGTTTTATTGGCTGGCACGCCATAACCATACTACGGGTGGCGATGGACCCGGAGCAGGTTATGCGGGTGTACTTCTATAACCCCAACAACGACAGCGGCCAGAACTGGGGCGATGGGGTAGAAGTCAGTACCGCTGGCAAGGGTGAGCGCTATGGTGAGGCGTCTTTGCCATTCGCCCAGTTTGCCTCAAGGCTATACATCTTCCATTTCGACCCGCTGGAGCGGGGCGAGCTGGCGCTGATCACCCGGGACGAACTGGACGAAGTGGTGGGCTATATCCACCGAAGCTGGGGCATCGGGCGTGTGCCTGCCGGAGAGTTGCAGGCTGACTCGGGGCATGGCCAATCAACAGACTCCGAACCTTGAGGTAATACCTCAAGGTTCGGAGGTTAAATATTATATACCGCCTAGAGCCCGCGACGGATGGCAGGTCTGCTCTTGCGGGGTCGCCGTGAATACCTTCATGTAGGCTTAACTTCGGGATATGAACCCCATCCATGGGGTTCACCCTGCGGGCTCGCTGCGCTCATGCTAAAACGCTCCCGGCGTTTTAGTCCCTGCCTCAGATACCCCCGCAAGAGCAGACCTGCCACCCATCGCTAAGCTATTGCAAAGTTAAAATCTTACTCAAATAAACTCTGTGAGTTGGTCGCTATCAATGCCGCTACGGTCGTGTAATCGGTAGTGCTACACTGTCGCGCATCTTTTCGATGAGTTGAGACCGACTTAATGCCATACCCTTATCAAACGGAAACGCTGGTGGCTCAGGCCATGGGCGATATCGACGCCACCACCGGTGCACTGATTCCTGCCATCCATAACAGCACCACCTATCAACGTGATACCGACAACGGTTACAGCCGGGGGCGCATTTATTCGCGTGCCGATAACCCCGGTTACGACCCGGTTGAACGGGTTCTGACCGAGCTGGAACAGGGTGCCGATGCGCTGGTGTTTGCGTCAGGCATGGCCGCCTCGGTAGCGGTGTTCCAGGCGTTGCAACCGGGTGCTCATGTCATTGCGCCGGTGGTGATGTACTGGTCGTTGCGCAACTGGCTGAAGCAGTTTTCGCAGCAATGGCAGATTGACGTCAGTTTCGTTGATACCAGTGATACCGCAGCGGTAGCCGCCGCGCTCCAGCCTGGCAAGACCGGGCTGATCTGGCTGGAAACGCCGGGTAATCCGCTCTGGACGGTGGCGGATATTCAAGCCATTTGTGGCCTGGCGCATGACGCGGGCGCACGGGTGGTGGTGGATTCAACTGTGGCGACACCCATCCATACCCAGCCGCTTTTGCTGGGGGCAGATCTTGTTATGCATTCAGCCACCAAGTATCTGAACGGCCATTCGGATGTGATTGCCGGTGCGCTGGTGACAGCCCGCGACGATGAGTTCTGGCAGCGTCTGATCAAACAGCGCTCCCAGGGTGGTGCGGTGCTGGGGCCTTTTGAAGCAGCGCTGTTGTTGCGCGGAATGCGCACCCTGGCAATACGGGTGCGCGAGTGCTCGGCCAATGCGCAGCGGCTGGCAGAGCATCTGAATGCACACCCGGCGGTTGAGGAAGTGCTGTACCCAGGCTTGCCGGGCTTCGCCGGGCATGAGATTGCCCGTCAGCAAATGCGCAACGGTTTTGGCGGGATGCTGTCGGTTCGAATCAGGGGCGGTGCAGCGGCAGCCATCCAGGTGGCGGCCACACTGAAGGTTTGGAAGCGTGCCACGTCATTGGGAGGTGTGGAAAGCCTGGTCGAACATCGCGCCAGTATAGAAGGTGAAGGGACCCCAGTACCGGATGACCTGTTGCGTCTTTCGGTGGGCATTGAGGCGGTGTCCGATCTGATGGCTGATTTCGATCAGGCACTGGGCCAGTTGTAACTCATGTCTCGGAGTTTGCATAACAAGAGCGTTGGGTGACGGATCAGTTGGACTGCCATGGACAGGTTTACGCCGACCCCACGGGGGATCTCCGGCACCCGATGCGGACCAAAGCTGCTCAGTCTTCACTGACTCCGATGAATCTCCGAGACACAATAGCCACTTGGCAAGACTGGCCGCAGAGGCTACTGTAGGCGCTTATCAGGCAAGATAAGCCAGCAGGAAGGGCCTCCATGGCGCAGTTTTTCATTGCTCGACAGCCTATATACGATCGCGCGCTCAAGGTGATTGGCTACGAATTGCTGTATCGCGACAGCGATGTCAATGAAGCCCAGTTCGACGATCCCGATCGCGCCTCCAGCGACGCCATTCTTAACTCCTTTATTCACATCGGCATCGATACTCTGACCGGCAGCAGCCTGGTGTTCATCAATCTACCCAAAGCCTTTATCACAGACGGTGCGCTGACCCCGATGTTTCGGGAGCAGTGCGTACTGGAAGTGCTGGAAGATATCCGTGCCACGCCGGAGGTCATGTCTGGCCTGGAGCGGTTATCGAAGCAGGGGTTCAAGCTGGCATTGGATGACTTTGAGTTGACTGACGAGACCCGGCCTATGTTGTGCTGGGCGCACTACGTCAAGGTCGATGTGCTGGGTCGGGGACGCGATGAACTGACGGCGTTGATGGCACAGTTGCGGCGTTACCCGGTGCAGGTGATCGCAGAGAAGGTTGAAACTCAAGCCATGAAGCAATTGTGTGAGGAGCTTGGTTTCGACTGTTATCAGGGGTATTTCTTTTGCCGGCCGCAGGTAGTGATGCGCAAGGGCGTAGCTGCGAACAAGGCGGTGGTTTTCGATTTGCTCAACAAGTTACAGCAGCCCGATGTCGGCCTGGATGAACTTGAAGCCTTGCTCGCGCACGATATTTCCCTCAGCTACAAGTTGCTGCGCTACATCAACAGCGCGGCGTTTTCACTGCGTCGTGAGGTCGATTCGATCAAGGATGCCATCGTGCTGCTGGGCATCGATAACGTGAAACATTGGGTATCGCTGATACTGATGACGCGGATGGACGACAGCAAGCCGCGCGAACTGATCACCACGGCACTGGTGCGAGCTCGCCTGTGCGAACGGGTTGCAGACCTCTGGCACCCGGAAGTACGCCATCAAATGTTCATTGTCGGGTTGTTCTCGGTGTTGGATGCTCTTATGGATCAACCCATGGTCGAGTTGCTCGATACCATCATTCTCAGTATGCCGGTCAAGCTGGCTCTGCTGGAGTACGAAGGCGTTGCCGGTGACGTGTTGCGGCGGGTGCTGGCCTATGAGCAAATGGACTTTGACTCTCTGGAGCAAACGCCACTGACGCCAGCACAATGGGCGACGGCCTATCTGGAAGCGGTCCGGTGGGCCGATGAAAGCATGGTCACCATTGCGCCCTAGTCACTTTCCGTGTCTTCACTCCGGCGCACCCAGTCTTCGAGTGTTTGATCCTTAAACGCCGTGATCATCGCTTGCTTGATGGTGTCTTGCATCGCCGAGGTGTAAGGGGGTGTTGATACTCTGGAGTCGGGCGCACGGATGGTGTGCAGCAGGTCAGCCAACCCAATCTGGTCCAGCGGCCGGGCCGGGGTTAACAGGTGGTCTTCGCTGCGGACGATCAGTTGTGCCTCGAGCAGCTTGTCCATCAGGCGGTCGACGACCGCCGCATCCACGTTCATTTCGCTGCTTAATGAAACGGCCTTGACGCCCGGTTCGTTCCTGTCAAAGCAGCGCGCAATCCGATACATCAGGGTCAGGCCCACGGCTTCATCGGTTTCTGCGCTGGGCAGAACGGTCTGACGCTGACGGATAAAGCGAAAATTCTGGCTGTAATAAGCCACCGTTGCACCGGTCAGTAACACCAGCCAGGACAGATAGATCCAGACCAGCAGCAGAATACCGACCGCGAACCCCGAATAAATGGCTGTGTACTGGGTGGAGCTGGTGACAAAAAGCGTGAACAGATAACCCAGGCTTTGCCACAGAAAACCCGCTACAGCACCGCCGATAAACGCATGCCGAAACTTAACCTGGGTGTTGGGGATGAAGAAGTACAGAAAGGTAAACAGCGTAATGATGACCACGTAGGGTGCCAGCCGGGAAAGCAGGCTGAATACCCACCCCAGCGGAGCGATTTCCAGCATGGACGCAACGGTATCGGAACTGACCAGGGCGGCGGTGGCACCGAGCGTCGAAAAAGCCAGTAAAGGCCCGATCAGAATGACACTCAAGTAGTTGCTGAAACGTTGAGCCAGCGGCCGAATCTGGCTGACTCGCCAGACCTGGTTAAAAGCCCGCTCCACTTTTTGAACCAGAGAAATGACGGTATACACCAGAATGCCAAGACCGACGGCGCCAAGCACCCCGACACGGATATTGTCGACAAAGTCGAGAACATTACTGGTGATTTCTTCGCTGCGCTCGCCCAGTGGCGCCAGGAGCAGGCTTTGCAGCAGTGGTTCGAGCTGGTTGTGAACGCCAAAGCCTTTCAGCACCGAAAAACTGAGCGCCAGGAAGGGAACGATGGACAGCAGCGTGGTGTACACCAGGCTCATGGCGTGCAGATTGGTATTGCCCCGCGTCAGATCCTTGATGACGGCAAAGCCAATTCTGGCTATCCGAATACCGAGCCGACCCGGTCCCGGCAGCTTGGACAGATTGGGGTGCCACAACCAGTCCTGTGCCTGGGAAATCCAGTTTTTAGGGGTGGAGTCAGTCACGTGTCCCTTTCCTCAGAGTGCTTGCGTTGAGTATCACAGGAAACCAGCGTAACTGACAACCGCGCCTCCGGTCAGAGTTCGTCGTATCCCAGGGTGGGTCGCAGCCAGCGCTCTGCGGTCGTCAGATCCCAGCCTTTGCGCTCAGCATAGTCGTCAACCTGGTCGCGGTCGATCTTGCCCAAGCCAAAGTAGCGACTCTCCGGGTGCGCAAAATACCAGCCGCTTACAGCGGAAGCCGGCCACATGGCGAAGCTGTCGGTCAGCGAGCAACCGGTCGCCTGTTCGGCATCGAGCAGCTGGAACAGAGTGGCTTTTTCACTGTGTTCCGGGCAGGCCGGGTAGCCGGGTGCCGGGCGAATGCCCTGATACTTCTCGGCGATGATGGCCTCGTTGTCCAGCTGTTCATCGCCCACATAGCCCCAGAGCTCCTTGCGCACCTTCTCGTGCAATACCTCGGCAAAGGCTTCGGCAAAGCGGTCGGCCAGCGCCTTGATCATGATGGCGTTGTAGTCATCGTGCTCGGCTTCATAGGCTTTGGCACGTTCGTCGGCGCCGTGGCAGGTGACGACAAAGGCGCCCATGTAATCGTGAACGCCACTGTCCTTTGGTGCCACAAAGTCGGCCAGTGACCGGAAGGCGCGGCCGTCCGGGCGCTCGGCTTGCTGACGCAGGTGGTTCAGGGTTACCAGTGGGGCATCGCGCTCTTCATTGGCGTAAATTTCTGTTTGGTCTCCCGCTATGCCGGCGGCCGGGTAAAGCCCGACCACGCCGTTGCACTGCAGCCAGCCTTCGTCGACGATTCGGTCGAGCATGGCCGTGGCATCTTTAAACAGCTTGCTGGCTTCTACCCCCACGACCTTATCGGTCAGAATTTTTGGGTATTTGCCGTGCAATTCCCAGGTTTTGAAAAAGGGTGTCCAGTCGAACCGTTCTTTGATCTCTGCCAGGGGGTAATCGGTAAAGGTACGGTTGCCAATGAACGATGGTGTTGTTGGCTGGTAATCCGACCAGTTGGGCTGGTAGGCATTGGCCCGCGCAAACGAGAGGCTGGCAAATTCTTTCTGGCCGCGTTTGCGGGCATTGCCTTCGCGCAACTGCTGGTAGGCATCGCGCAGTTCACTGACGTAGGCCGCTTTGTTCGACGACAACAACTGACTCACGACGGGAACGGACTTGGACGCATCCAGAACGTGCACCACCGGGGCTGAATACTGTGGTTCGACTTTCACCGCAGTGTGTATTTTCGACGTCGTTGCGCCGCCGATCAGCAAGGGCTTGGTCATGCCGCGCTGTTCCATCATTTGTGCGACGGTCACCATTTCGTCCAGCGAGGGTGTGATCAGCCCGGAAAGTCCAATGACGTCAGCGTTGTGTTTTTCGGCCGCATCGAGGATGTCTTCCGCTGGTACCATAACGCCAAGGTCAATCACTTCGTAGTTGTTGCACGACAACACCACACCAACGATGTTCTTGCCAATGTCATGCACGTCGCCTTTAACCGTGGCCATGATGATTACGCCGTTATTTTCGGCTTCGCGGCCCGAGAGCCGCTTTTCTTCTTCAATATAGGGCAGCAAGTAGGCCACGGCTTTTTTCATTACCCGGGCGCTTTTGACCACCTGTGGCAAAAACATTTTGCCGGCCCCGAACAGGTCGCCCACCACGTTCATGCCCACCATTAAGGGGCCTTCGATCACCTCGATGGGTTTGTCGGCTTCCTGGCGCGCTTCTTCGGCATCGGCTTCAATGAATTCGGTGATGCCTTTGACCAGGGCGTGAGTGATGCGATCTTGCAGGTCGCCTTCGCGCCATTTCAGCTTGTCGCTTTCTTTGGCATCGGCAGTTTGGCCTTTAACGCTTTCGGCGAAATCGACCAGGCGTTCGGCGGCATCGTCGCGGCGGTTCAGTACGACGTCTTCAACGCGTTCGAGCAGGTCTTTGGGGATATCGTCGTAAATGGTCAGCATGCCGGCGTTGACAATACCCATGTCCATGCCGTGTTTGATGGCGTGGTACAGGAACACCGAGTGCATGGCTTCACGCACGGTATTGTTGCCGCGGAAGGAGAACGACATGTTCGAGACACCGCCGGAAATCTTGGCGCCAGGCAGGTTGTCTTTGATCCAGGCGGTGGCTTTGAAAAAATCGACACAGTAGTTGTCGTGTTCGGGAATGCCGGTTGCCACTGGAAAAATATTCGGGTCGAAGACGATGTCCTGCGGGTTGAACCTGACCACGTCGACCAGGACATCGTAAGACCGTTTGCAGATGTCGATTCGACGCTGGTAAGTATCGGCCTGGCCTTTTTCATCGAACGCCATGACGACCACGGCCGCACCGTAGAGTTTGATGCGGCGTGCCTGTTGAATGAAGACGTCTTCGCCTTCCTTCAACGAAATGGAATTGACGATCGCCTTGCCCTGAACGCATTTCAGACCCGCTTCGATGATGCTCCATTTTGAGGAGTCGATCATGAATGGCACCCGGGCGACATCCGGCTCGGCTGCCAGCAGGTTGAGGTAGCGAACCATGGCCGCTTCGCCATCGAGCATGGCGTCGTCCATGTTGATGTCGATGATCTGGGCGCCGTCGTCGACCTGGGTGCGGGCGATGTCGACGGCCTCCTCGTAGTGTTCTTCCTGAATCAGGCGTGCGAACTTGGCTGAACCGGCGACGTTGGAGCGCTCGCCCACGTTGACGAAGCCGGTGGTTTCATTGACGACCAGTGGCTCCAGGCCACTGAGAACCATGTCGGGCAGGGCACGTTGCTTAGGCTTCATCGGCAACCTCCGCGGCCAGATCGCGCAGCGGGCGCGGTGAGTATTCATCGGCCAGCTTTCTCAACTGGGCAATGTGTTGCGGTGTGGTGCCGCAGCAGCCACCGATAATATTGACGTGGCCTTCGCTCAGAAAGGGACGTACCTGTTCCGCCATCTGCTCGGCGGACTGATCGTATTCGCCAAACTCGTTGGGCAGGCCCGCATTGGGGTGGGCTGAAATCAGACAGGTGGCGTGTTTGTCGAGTGCTTTGATGTGCGGCAGCATGTCTTTGGCGCCCAGAGCGCAATTCAAACCGATGCTGAATAATTCACCGTGTTCCAGCGATACCCAGAAGGCCTCAGGCGTCTGGCCCGACAAAGTACGGCCACTGGCATCGGTAATGGTGCCGGAGACCATCAGCGGAATGTCCAGACCACGTTCCTGTTTCAGCTCAAGCACGGCGAAGACAGCAGCTTTGGCGTTGAGGGTATCGAATACCGTTTCGACCATGATCAGATCGACACCGCCGTCGATCAGCGCAATGGACGCTTCCTTGTAGGCCTGAACCAGATCGTCGAAAGAGACCAGACGCTTGCCCGGGTCGTTGACGTCGGGCGACATCGAAGCAGTCCGGTTGGTGGGCCCCAGGCAACCGATGACGTAGCGTTTCTGTTCCGGTGTCTTCTTTGACCACTTGTCGGCGCTGCGCCGCGCACACTGGGCCGCAGCGTAGTTGATGTCGTATACCGCGTGTTCGAGGTGATAGTCGGCCTGGGCAACGGTGGTGGCGCTGAACGCATTGGTGCAGGCGAAGTCAGCACCGATCTCGAAGAAGGAGTCGTGAATTTCCTCGATGATGTCGGGGCGAGTCAGCGACAATAGGTCGTTGTTGCCTTTGAGCGGGCTCGGGTGGTCTTCGAAGTGCCCTTTACGGAAGTCGGCTTCCTCGAGTGGGTACCCCTGGATGGAGGTGCCCATGGCACCGTCCAGTACCATGATGCGGTCTTGGAGCGTACGGCGGAGTTCGTCCGCGACTGAGCGAGTCATTGTCTCTTCCAGTTCAGTTGGCTGTGACAGAAGGCGTGGATGGGTTGTTTGCTCCGTGAATAGTGACAGACCGTCACGGAGGGTCCACCCCTGCCTTAAAGAAGGTGGCCTATGAAACACCAAACAGGGTGTTTTTTCAATCTATATCAAAAAGTATTGATATAGTAGTTATACCGTTATCTAGCGTAACCTCACAGATTTTGGTGCGCTTGGTATCTGATTCCAGGCCACCACGGGGTCCTATGGTCAGTGTGATAGGCCTTTCTGCTCTAAGTTCAATGGTTCGCCTTGAATTCACCGATAGCAGGCCACATCTGTATAACCAAGTAAAACACTCAGGTATTCAGTTGGCGGACAAAGTTCGATAGAATACCGCCCATTCAACATTCCCGATTAATCGTCCAACTACGGAGTCTGTGGCATGGATATTCAGATGAACATTACCGATTCCGCGCAGAATTATCTGGCGGGTCTGCTGGCCAAGCAAAGCACGGACGGTGTCTCCGTTCGTATGTTTGTGACCCAGCCTGGCACCAAATTCGCTGAAACCTGCCTGGCTTACTGCCGTCCAGGCGAAGAGAAAGAAAACGACGAAGTCATCGAGCTGACACAGTTCCGGGTCTATCTGGAAAAGAACAGCCTGCCGTACCTCGATGAAGCCGTTGTCGATTACGCCGAAGACAAGATGGGCGGTCAGCTGACCATCAAGGCGCCCAATGCCAAAATGCCCAAGGTGAATGCCGACAGCCCGCTGCAGGATCAGGTTAATTACATCTTGTTTACCGAGATAAACCCGGGCCTGGCGTCACACGGGGGCGAGGTCAGCCTTGAAGAACTGACGCCCGAAGACGTTGCGGTGCTGAAGTTCGGCGGTGGCTGCCAGGGGTGCTCAGCGGTCGACATTACGTTGAAAAATGGCGTTGAAGCCACCTTGCTCGAAAAAGTACCGGGCTTGAAGGGCATTCGGGATGTCACCGACCATACCGTGACCGAAAACGCCTACTATCAGTAAGGTGTACCGGTAGTAAGATCGATTGGCTCCCGGGTGACGTTGCTGCCAGGCAGGGTCACTTGCGGTATTTTTGCTGATCTTTCAGGGTGTCGTAGGCCTGTTGAATCCGCCCGAATTCAACAGCGTCACCGCCCTTGTCCGGATGATGAGCGTTGGCCAGTTGCCGGTAACGGGTCTTTACGTCAGAAAAGCTGGCGGAAGGGCCCAGGCCCAGGGTGGCAAGCGCATCGGGCGCTTGCTCTTCACCCAGTAAACGGCGCCAAAACCCCTGCAACAACCGCTCTACACTGAACCCGTCTTCTTTTGTCAAATTGCTGAAATCCAGATAATAAGCCGCCAGCGACGGATTCGGGCTGACGGCCTTACCCTCGCTGCCGGTTGCCGCTAGCCACTGAATTCGCAGTGGGCTGATCGACAGCCGCCGGGACTTCTGGTGGTTGTCCTGCTGCAAGCGGTACAGCAGGTGCATCAGCACAAAATGGTGCTGAAACAGCAGTAGCGGGTCACCCAGATTGGGCTTGGGAAAGAGCGCCGGGTAGTGCCGGTCCAGAGCCTGTATCAGTTCGTACTCCGACAATCCGGCGGGTGCTTCTGTCAGCAGCGTGTCCACAGCCTGCATCAGGCCGGGTGGCAGGTTGACATCACGCATCGGTCGTCGTCAGCCCAAGTTTGGTTGTTAGCGGATGTTGCTCGCCAGGCAGCAGCTGCCTGCTGTCATCGGCGGCGTTGGCCGCTTCCAGGCACAGCATGGACCGGTAATCGTCGTCATTGAAGTTCGACAGGGTTCGGCTCTTGGCGATCCAGGGGTTCCAGACCACCAGCGACCGGCTGCCTTCGCGCCTGATGAAACGGCGCACCTTGCCCGGTTCGTCCAGCATGACGGGTTGCCCTTCATCCAATACAATTCGGTCAATTTCCTGATCCACTGCAAACGGCTCCGGCCACGGCTGGCGTGTTCCGGTCAGTTTGTCGAGATAGGGGTAGCCGGTCAAACCCGTCAGGCGAACGTTGTCAGGCGATGTAATCGGCAGGTAGCTGTGCAAAGCCTGGCTGAGCGTGAACGGGCTGTCGCCGAGGTTGGTGGTAATCAGCCTGAGGGTCAGTGAGGCAGCGACCGTAACCACCAATTCAACCCGGGCCCGGTGGGCAAAACCAGAGTCTGTCCCGCCGGTTTCGAGCCAGAGGCGCAGTTGGCTGCTCTTGGCGTCATCGCGCACAACCTCCCAGTTCCATAGCTCTGTCCTGACCAGTCCGTGAGACGGATAGGGTGCGCCGTCCGGGTGGGGGCCAAACCAGGGCCAGCAGACGGGAATTCCGCCGCGTATGGCCTGGCCGGGCTGGTAAGTTTCGGCGTCAGACACCCATAACAGGTCATCCTGACCGTGCGGCCGAAACGACGTCATGTGGGCGCCTTGGAGGTAGAGCGTGGCGACTGCGCATTCATTGACCACGCACAGGCGTTGTAGCCCGCCGGGTGTGGTTTCTAGCGTGATTCGATGGCTTGCTGTTTGGGTTTCAGGCTGGTTCACAACGGCGTTCCTGTAGGACTGCTGGCGGATGCAAAGCGCCGCAGCATACTGGCGCGGGCCTGTTCTGGCCAGTCATCGGGTACGATGAACCAGTGCCCTTCATGAGACTCGTTGGGCAGTCGGCCCAGCCACTGCGCCGGTGCCGGGTGTTTGCGAGCCTCCTCTGGCCCCGGGTGCTGAGATAGCCACTGGCTCTTGTTGATCCAGCGACCGCCCAAGCCCTGTTGCCGGGCCTGGGTTTCCGTCAGCCAGGGGCGGATCAGTGCATTCGGGGCGATCAGCGGCCAGGGCGACGCGTTGTTTCTGTCGTCGAAAGGGACAAAACCACGACCCGTTACCCAGCCCTGGGAATGATCGGGCGCTGGCAAGTGCCCGGGCCAGGCACCTTCCCGGGCTGCGCGCTCCGGTAAGGTCAACTGGTGCGACAGCAGTCGCTGCGATTTTACGGTCATGAAGTCTTTAAAACCGGATCCGATCCAGCGGCATTCGGGGGCGATACCTGCACCGGCGGGAATCAGCAGGTAAAACTTGAGAGCCAGCTCCAGGTGCAGAATTTGCCCCTGGCGGCGGTCTTCCAGCAACAGGTCGAGTTCGCCGAGGGTTCGTGTGGCGCCGCGTATGATGCAATTGCTCGCCAGAATCCGGTAGTCCGCCGAGACGCTGAACAGAGCCTGTACCAGGGCCTCGAAATAATGGCCCAGCTTACCGTGCCGGGCTTGTTCGAGTGCGTCGCCACGGCTGGCAATGATCGGGTCAATCAGGTCGGTTGAGAAGGCATCGCCAGGGTGCCAGTTCAGTTCGGGCGCAGGCAGCAGGGCAGGGGCCTGCAGGATCCACTTCAAATCCTGTCGCAATTGCGTGCTGACGGCTTCGTCCATGCGCTTCCCTTCTGGTATGCTTCGGAACCCTGGACGATAACCGAAGCGACCTGAATGACCAAACCCGAACACACCCAATCCTTCGAACGGATTGGCATTGTCGGCCGACTCGACAGCGACAGCGTGGTTGACTCTGTCCGCCGGCTGACACACTTGCTGAGCGAGTTGAACCGGGCCTGTCGCATCGACTTGCCGCTGGCAGAGGCCATACCGGGGCTGAATTGTGAAGCCCTCGACCGACCGGGCCTGGGGCAGTGGGCCGATCTGATTATTGTGGTCGGCGGCGATGGCACTCTGCTTGGTGCCGCTCGTGACCTCGCAGAATTCAATGTGCCTTTGCTGGGCATCAACCGAGGTCGTCTGGGTTTTCTGACCGACATTATGCCGGTGGAGATGGAGCAGAAGGTGCGGGATGTGTTTTCCGGCCGCTACGTCATTGAAAACCGCTTTTTGCTGCAGGCGAGCATTTTCCAGAACGGCAAGGTACTGGAAACGGGCCGGGCGCTGAATGACGTGGTGCTGCACTCCGGTCAGAGCATCCGCATGATCGAATTCGAGCTCTACATCAACGGCCAGTTTGTCTACAGCCAGCGGTCCGATGGCCTGATCGTTTCGACCCCCACCGGCTCTACCGCCTATGCGCTCTCGGCGGGCGGACCTTTGGTGCACCCGAGCCTCGATACCATGATTCTGGTGCCCATGTTTCCGCATAGCCTGAATAACCGGCCCCTGGTGGTCGGTGCCGACGCCAATCTGAGCATTCAACTGGGCGAAGACCACGGGTTCGAACCGCAAATCAGTTTCGATGCCCAGCACCACATCGCCATCGCGCCGGGCGATGAGCTGCGCATCAGCCGGTTCCCGCAGGCGTTGCGACTGTTGCACCCGGAAGATCACAACTATTATGAGATATGCCGCACCAAACTGGGCTGGGGCAACCGTCTCGAAGACTAACCGTTATGAATGCCGCCCTTGTGTCTGGCCGCTTTGACCGCACATGAGGACACAGCAGGGTGGAAGAGGGTGAACCTATGAATTTTGATGCCGTCGCCGGGAGTTTGTCTCCCGAAGTGTACAGCCGGCTGAAAGAAGCCGTTGAACTTGGCAAATGGCCCAATGGCGTGGCGCTGACCAAAGAGCAAAAGGCCCTTTGCCTCGAGGCCTGTCTGAAATATGAAATCAGTAACGGCGTGCCTGAACAGGCTCGCACTGGCTACATTGATCGGCCCGAGTCGGTTAAGCGCAAGGCGGAAAAGCTGAATGATATCCAGGTGATCAACTTGCCCGGCGCCGGAGATACCTTGCAATGAATCTCGACCTGTTTAGCGAGTCCAGTGAAAACGCGACTGAGCTCGGTCGCGGCGGGCTGGAAAAAATGCTCAGCGATGCCACCTCGCCAGTGCATTACCGGCTGCGGCTCGGTGACCACGAGATCGACATGAATGCGCGGATCGGCTCGCCCATCCGGCTAGAGTATTTGGGTGAAATTCGCTGCGTTTATTGCGACAAGGTGACCAATAAAAGCTTCGGCCAGGGTTATTGCTACGAACATTTCACGACGCTGGCGCAATGCGACAGCTGCATGATGAGCCCGGAAAAATGCCACTTCGATCAGGGCACCTGCCGCGAACCGGAATGGGCAGAAGTGACCTGCATGCAATCGCATTACGTCTACCTGGCCAACGCCAGCGGCATCAAGGTGGGCATTACCCGCGGCGGCCAGGTGCCGACGCGCTGGGTCGACCAGGGTGCGACCCAGGCGATGATCATTGCCCGGGTCTCCTCGCGCAAACTGGCCGGCTTATTGGAGGTGGTCTTCAAGCAGCATGTCGCCGATAAAACCAACTGGCGCACCATGTTGAAAGGCACCTCCGAGCCGCTGGATTTGCCCGCACTGCGTGACCAGTTGGTGGCCGAGTGTCGCCCGGAACTGGATGCTCTGATCGCAGACTATGGATTACAAGCCATTCAGTTGATCAACCACGCCGATGTGCGGTCGCTGGATTATCCGGTAGAGCAGTATCCCGAAAAAGTCAGCAGCCTGACGCTCGACAAACAGCCGGTTGTCGAAGGTACTTTGCTCGGCATTAAAGGCCAGTACTGGATTCTTGATACTGGCGTCATCAATATTCGTCGCCACACCGGCTACCAGGTGGTGTTGCGTTAACGACTGGCTGTCGGGCTTTAACCAGAGCCTGTTATCTGGCCATTGCATCGGCTGTTACACACGGCCTTTCCGACCTGACCCTACAAGGGCAAGAGTGAGACACTGATGAGAACACAGGATCCGAAAACCATTTACCTCAGTGAGTACCAGCAACCGGCTTTCTGGGTAGAACACGTTAATCTGACCGTGAGCCTCTTTGATGGCTACACCGAAGTCTCGTCAGAGCTGACCCTGAAAAAGAACCCCGAGGTCGCCAGTCGCGAACTGGTACTAAACGGCATTGATCAGGACATTCAGTCTCTGCAGCTGGATGATAAGCAACTGAGCAGTGCCGACTATCACTATGCGGATGGCGTACTCACTCTGAATTGCGATTCAGAACAGCTCATTTTTCGTGCCGTAACTCGCATAGATCCGCAGAACAATACCTCGCTTGAAGGTCTGTACCAGTCTGGCTCAATGTACTGCACTCAATGCGAGGCGGAAGGCTTTCGCAAGATTACCTTTTACCCCGATCGCCCTGATGTGATGGCGACCTTTACCACCCGCATCGAAGCCGACGCCGGCCAGTTTCCGGTGCTGTTGTCGAACGGGAATCCGGTAGACAGCGGTGCTCTGGAAGGCGGACGACACTATGCCGTCTGGGAAGACCCCTTTCCGAAACCGAGTTATCTTTTTGCGCTGGTCGCTGGCGACCTGAGCAGCAAGGATGACCGGTTCACCACGCGCAGCGGTCGTGACGTCACGCTGAGAATTTTTGTTGAACCGCAGAATGCACACAAGGTTGACTTTGCGCTGGACTCCCTGAAAAAAGCCATGCAATGGGACGAAGAAGTCTATGGACGAGAATACGATCTGGATCTGTTCATGATCGTCGCCTCCGACTTCTTCAACATGGGCGCCATGGAAAACAAAGGCCTGAATATTTTCAACAGTGCTGCTGTACTCGCCTCGCCTGATACCTCGAATGATCAGCGCTTTGAACGTATCGAAGGCATTGTCGCGCACGAGTATTTCCACAACTGGAGTGGCAACCGCGTAACCTGCCGCGACTGGTTTCAGTTGTCGCTGAAAGAAGGGTTTACCGTTTTTCGCGATACCGAGTTCAGCTCCGACATACACGACCGTGCGGTGAAGCGAATAGAAACCGTCGCCGGTCTGCGGGCTGTTCAGTTCCCAGAAGACAACGGCCCGATGGCGCACCCGGTTCGGCCCGATTCGTACATTGAAATCAATAATTTCTACACCGCCACCGTGTATGAAAAGGGCGCCGAAGTTGTGCGCATGATTCACACCCTGGTCGGACCGGATGATTTTCGACGCGGTTCGGATCTGTACTTTGAACGCTTTGACGGCCAGGCAGTAACCACCGACGATTTCGTGGCCTGCATGGAACAGGTGTCTGGTCTGGATCTGACCCAGTTCAAGCGCTGGTACACCCAGGCGGGTACACCCCGGTTGTCGGTGACCGACGACTACGATGCAGACAGCCAAACCTACCGGCTTTCTTTTCACCAGTCGTGCCCGGCAACACCAGGGCAGACCGATAAACTCCCCTTTGTGATTCCGGTCAAGCTGGGTCTGTTGGGTGCCGATGGCAACGACTTGCCAATACACACCAGCGCCAACTACAACGCCGGCACCGAGGTGCTGACCCTCACCGATGAAATAACCGAGGTCGTCTTTACCGGCGTATCGGAACGGCCCGTCCCCAGTTTGCTGAGGGACTTTTCGGCCCCCGTGAAGTGGTCGTTTGGTTACAGTGACGAGCAACTCGCGTTCCTGGCCGCCAACGATGCCAACGGGTTCAACCGATGGGACGCTTTGCAGCAACTGTATAGTCGCGCCATTCTGAGCATGGCGGAGGATCACCGTGCCGGTCGCTCTCTGACACCGCCTTCGGTGTTGGTGGAGACCGTGGCCAATGTAGCGGGCGACGCCTCCCTGTCCCACGCCATTCGCGCCAGCATGCTGACCTTGCCCGGCTATGCCATCCTCAAAGACGCCGTCGACGTCGTCTACATTGACGATCTGATCGCCGCGCGCAAGCACCTGGTCAAGACACTCGCCACCCGCTACCGGGACATCTGGCGGTCTCTGACCGAGAAGCTAAGCAGCGATGCACCCTATGAATTCAATGCCGAAGAATCCGGTCGTCGTCAGTTGCAGGGCCTGAGCCTCTGGTACTGGTTAAAGGCCGGCGACCAGGCTGCGTTCGATTTCGCCGCAGAACTGTACGCCAGTGCCACGAACCAGACCGATCGCAGCAACGCCCTGCGAGCGGTGCTGGCGGGTGATGCCGAAGCCTTGCAACAATCGCTGCTGAGCGATTTTTACGAGCGCTGGCAGTCGGATACCCAGATGGTTGAGCAATGGCTGACCATGCAAGCGGGAACGCCGGGCATGACGGTCCCGGGCATTGAAACGCTGATGCAACACCCAGCGTTTGACATCAAAAACCCGAACAAGGTGCGCAGCGTCATTGTCGGCTTTGCGATGAACACCGAGTCGTTTCACGATGCCAGGGGAGAGGGGTATGCCTTGCTCGCGAAGGTGGTTCAGCAGTTGAACGCCCTGAACCCGCAGCTGGCTGCCAGGCTGGTAACGCTGCTGTCGGACTGGAAGCGCTACGATGCAGACCGTGGCAAGATGATGGCGTCAGCACTGGAGACCATTCTGGCCACCGATTCACTGTCATCCAACGTCTTTGAAATGGCACAGCGGGCTCTGAAAGACTAAACGGGGCGCATAACTGCTTGAAATACAACACAAAGTATTGACAGCGGGTTCGGTGCCAGTAGAATACGCAGCGGTGTCAGACGGGAGTCCGGCACCGATTTGGGGCTATAGCTCAGCTGGGAGAGCGCCTGCATGGCATGCAGGAGGTCTGCGGTTCGATCCCGCATAGCTCCACCAAATTTAAAAACCGGCCCCTGTGGCCGGTTTTTTTATGGGCGCTGATTACTGTGGTGGTAGCGGCTCCAGAATAATTTCAATACGCCGATTCTGCTGTCGACTGGCGTCATCTGTCTCTTCTACCTTTGGCTGAGTGTCAGCAACACCGGTTGCACTTAGCCGTTGCGGATCAATGCCCAATTCTGTAAGGCGGCGCACGGCGGCGCTGGCTCGGGCTGAGCTCAACTCCCAGTTGGTTGGGTAGAGGTTTTTCATTGAGACCACGGGCAAGCTGTCGCTGTGACCGACGACTCTGATGTTGTATTGCTCAAAACTTTCTATGGCTTCAGCGACGTCTTCGAGTACGGCAACGGACTGGTTGTTTAACTGAGCAGAACCGGAATCAAACAGGATGGCTTCCGGCAACTGGATCACGGTCGAGCCATCGTCCCGTTGCTCGATCGATTGGGTGCGGTTATCGCTCAGCGCCGCCAGTTGTTGCTCAAGTGCGTCGATGGCCTGCTGTTCGCGCTGCAAACGGCTTTCGAGGTCTTCTACTTCTTCTTTCCGACCGGTCAGGGCGGTATTGGTCGCCTGCAATTGCTGTTGGTAGCGTTCGTTGAGACGAATTTGCTGCTCCAGCTGCTCGGTCAATTCACGATTTTCCTGAGCCCGGGCATCGGCTTCCGATTCCAGTCTCGACAGTTCCTGTTGGCGACTGGATGCCGCCTCCAGCCGTTGCTGGGATTGTTGCTGCGTGGCAACCAGGCTGGTGTATTCCTCGGTCACCTCGTTTAGCCGGGCTTGTAGCTCCGTCACTATGTCCGACAGGTCTGTCTGCTGGCTCGTGAACTGACCCAGGCGTTGTTCGAGCTGGCGGTTGGTTTCGGACAGAGTTTGCAGACGAGTGCGGGCAGCGAGGAGATCTTCCGATTGATCGCTGACCTGTTGTTCCAGTGTTTGGGTCGAACGGGTTAGTTGCTGGTTGTCCCACAGCACGTAAGCCGTAAACAGCGCGAGCAGCAGGGCGGCAGTCAATGCCCAGAGGGTCGATCTTGGCATGGCATTTTCCTATGTCAGTGATGTGTCAAGCATGACCCAAAACCCGGGCGGGTGTCGACACTCTTTCGTCACCAATCCCTCATAGGGCATCGCCGTGGTTGCCTTATAGTTGAAGAACGGTCAGGTAGTCAGCCATGAAGTGCAATATACGTGCGTTTGCACAAACACTGGTGAATACTGCTAAGGTTATTTTCAGTGTTCCAGCCCCGCCGGGATGACAGCCGAACGCTGGTATCGACACCTACAAATAAAAACAATGGAAACGTCATGAACAATACAAAACAAGAACGCCATTATCAGACACCCTTGCAGGAACTGGCGCGCCATGTGCGAGAGCGGGGCGATGAAGCCTATTTGCACCAGCCTGTTAACCGACAATTAACCGTGTGGACCTGGCAGCAGGTTGATGAGGATGCTCGCAAAATTGCTCAGGGCCTGAAATCCCTGGGGTTAAACCCGGGCGACCGTGTTGCCATTTTTGCCAAAAACAGTGCTGAATGGTTTATCGCCGACTGGGCCATCATGATGGCCGGCATGGTCAGTGTGCCTATTTATGCGACAGCGGGTGAATCGACGCTGCAATACATACTCGATCACAGCGAAGCGAAAGCAATCTTCGTTGGCAAGCTGGACGACAAAACCGCGGGGTCTCAGGTATTTGATGGCTCGATTCCCCGAATCGGGTTTCCCTACGATACGGTCGAGCACGATATCCGCTGGCAGGACTGGATCAGCCAGCAAACGCCATTGGCCGAGGTAGCCGAGGCAGGTCTGGACGACATTATGTCCATTGTTTACACCTCGGGAAGTACCGGTAACCCGAAAGGTGTGGTCCTGAAGTTTGGTCAGTACGCGGCCGCCGCGACGGCCAATCGAAGCGTGATCAATTTGCGACCAGACGACCGCACGGTATCATATTTGCCACTGGCTCATATCACCGAGCGTACTGTGATACAGGGCACTTCTCTCTATGCCGGTGGCCCGGTCTATTTTGTTGAATCGCTCGATACCTTTGTCGAGGATTTGAAAGTGGCACAGCCGACCGCCTTTTTGTCGGTACCGCGGCTTTGGGTGCGCTTTCAGGCTGGGGTGCATGAGAAGATGCCGGAACAAAAGCTCCAGAAGCTATTACGTATTCCGCTGCTTGGTAAATTGGTTGCGAAGAAAATTCGCCAGGGGTTGGGCTTGAATTCGGTGCGTATTTTTGGATCGGGTTCGGCGCCCATCTCGCCCAGTACCTTGCACTGGTACTACCGATTGGGCATTCCCATCTGTGAAGCCTGGGGCATGACGGAAACGGCTGGCTTGTCGACCACCAATATGCCGTTTCGCGAAGACAGGCTGGGCACCATTGGGGTGCCCATCGATTGCCTCGACATTCGCCTGAGTGAGGAGGGCGAGATGCAGGTGCGTGGCGACACCGTCTTCGAAACCTACTACAAAAACCCGGAAGCGACGGCCGATTCATTTGAAGATGGCTGGTTTAAAACCGGTGACAAGGCCACTAAAAACCCGGATGGGTCCTACACCATCGTCGGGCGGTTGAAAGAAGAATTCAAAACCGCCAAGGGCAAGTACGTTGCACCCGTTCCCATTGAAAGTCAGCTGGCGGGCAACCCCGACATCGAACAGGTCTGTCTGATGGGCAGTGGGCGAACGCAACCGGTGGCCGTGGTGGTAATGGCCGAGCATTTGCGCAAGTCTGACCGGGAACCTCTGAGGGCTTCGCTACAGCATACGCTGTCGGCCGTTAATGCCGGTCTGGAATCACACCAGCGCTTAGATGGTATTCTGGTGGCGGATGATCTGTGGAGCATAGAAAACGGTCTGCTAACACCTACATTGAAATTAAAGCGAGCCGACCTTGAGCGTCAGTATCAGGATCGTCTGGCTAATGTGTCGGCCGGTAAAGTGTTCTGGGAAGATGAAACCGTGACCAGTTAGTACGACGTTTTACCGAGTTTTTAGCGAACACCGTTATCAGTAAGCCCGATCCTCGATTGGGCTTTTTTGTGTGCACTGAAAGCTTGGGGTGTAAAAGCGCCAAGTTGAGGCCTTCGGGCAAAACGTGCATCAATGTGGGGCTTTATTGGACGGCTAAATACCCGGGCAGGGTGCGTTCTGGGCAGGCAAGCTTATTGCATAGTCGGTATTGGCAATTGCTTTATTGTCGGCCTTGCGGAATCAATTTCAGCACAGGAGTCGAGTATGTCAGAACAACAACACTGGTTGATCAAACCCGAAAATTACCGGGCGCTGCAGAATATTCGCAAACGCATTCGCGCCATTTACGGTGACGACATTCGCATTACGTCGACACAGGATCTGGCTATTCTGACCCGCTATCGGAACGATAAGGATGCAAAACTGAATGCATTATTGTCGGAGTTTGAGGCGCGTGCGCCGTTCGAACTGACTGACTGGGAAAAACCAGCAGTGCATGCAGCCGGGCAGTCACAACGGGTGTATCGCGGGCAGATCGTGGCGTAAGCCTAGCCAGTGAATTGGTAAATCAGCCAGGCTAGGCCATAGAGAGGAATCTGGTGAACCATATAGAAACCGAGGCTGTGTCGGCTGAGCCAGATAAAAGGGCCGCTGGTCGGCAGCAACGGCAGTTGCCTAATGCCAAATAAACGCTGATGACCGAGGTAAATGCCAATATAAACCATGCCCAGCCAGGGAATCAGCCGCGTAAGATCCATGGTTCTATCCGGCAGATTCAACGGGTCTTGCAATGCCTGATACAAGGGCGCCAGATTGAACCAGTCAGTCAGGTTGAACAGGGCGATGATGGTGATACCCGCTAACAGGGCGAGACGGGGGGTATAAAGCAATGGCAGCGCCAGTAAGCTGGCGATCGCAATAAAGTGAAGCACGCCAAACCAGATCCAGTTGCCTGGGTATAAAAAGAAGGTAGCGACACTGAACGTTAATGCCCCGGCCAGTATTTTGGCTTCCCGCACCCAGAAGGCCCGCCAGCGAATGCCATGGGCGTTCGCCAATACCAGGCTGGCCCCTACACTCAAAAAGAACAGGGTAACAATAATGCTGCGAAAGCTAGCCCAGAAGGGGGCTTTTGCATCGAAACTCAGGTAGCCAAAAACACTCAGATCGTAGCCAAAATGAAACACGGCCATTAACACAAGTGCCAGGGCACGCATCTGGTCAATGCTGATCAGCCTACGATCTTGAGAGTGCGCCCAGGGGGGCTGGCCTGTTCCGGACGCCATGGTCAAAATGGGCTGGTCCCCGAGTCAGACAGGTCTACACCATTGACCGGGAGGTAGATGATCTGATGGTGGGGGCGGCTTCCATTCCAGGCGAGTTGCTGGGTAATCAACGTCTGGTCTGTGCGCCACTGGGTTTTCAGAATGACGGCATCCCGTTCCAGGGCATCGGACCAGTTATCTGGCGGGTTATTGGACGATCCTGCCGGCTGGATAACCTGTTGATGTGCCGGTTCGCCGTACTGCTGGGTGATTAGGGCCCGAACGCTCTCAAATTGCTCCAGCCAGACGTTGGTTGGGCTACCCGGGGCGACGTTGAATATAAAGCGACCGGTTTCCAGCCGGCCGTCTTCAAACTGATAGACCAGGCGTGTTCGGTTGATGCCCGGTAAACTGGCCTCGTAAATGAGGTAATCGCGTTCGCTCAGCGGGGTTAGGTTAGGGCGCTGTTCCAGGTCGCGAACCGCCATGGCGCTTTGCCCCCAGTTGGCGACGCCGAAATCTTCAGCGCCGGCCAGCGGGGTGACGATCAGCAAGCTGAGGGCCAGCCATACCTTACTGAGCGGTCGCATGGCGTTAGCTCCGCTCAAAACGTTCGAGCAACTCGTCGCCACTCAATTCGTCGAAATCAGCTGTATCCGGGTCATCTAACGGTTCTGGCTCGGAAAATGGAGCGGATTTCGGGTCACCCGTACTCGCGACGCTTGGCTTGACGGGGGGCTGACCCGCGCTGGTGTCTTTACCTCTGTTTTCTTCCAGAAACTTCGCATAGGCCGACTTACTGCGGTTCTTGTGCTTGGACAGACGGTTTTTACTGGGGATCTTGCCTTTGTCGCCTTTGCTGATAAAGGTTTTCTTGGACCCGGTTTTAATGCCGAGCCGGTCTTTCAGCGAACGACTCTTTTTTCTGCGTGACATGCTTTTCCCATCGAATTGGGTTGAATGTGTCCCTATTATAGACGCTTACTGGCGAATCTAAATGCACAGAATAGGGTAATTCATGGAATACAGAGAATTAGGCCGCTCCGGCATCAAGGTGTCCAGCATTGCACTGGGCACGATGACCTGGGGGCAGCAGAATACCGAAGCTGAAGCACACGAGCAGATGGATTACGCGCTGGAGCGTGACATCAATTTCTTTGACGCTGCTGAAATGTATCCGGTACCTCCCAAGGCTGAGACCTATGGCCGAACCGAAGAATACATTGGTACCTGGTTCAAGCAACGAGGCCAGCGTGACCGGGTTGTGCTCGCCACCAAGGCCATCTCACGGGGAGATTTCGACTATATTCGCGGCGGTCCGACCTTGTCGCGGGAACACATCAAACAAGCCTGTGAGGCCAGCCTGCGCCGCCTGCAGACTGATTACATCGACCTGTATCAACTACACTGGCCCGATCGCAGCACCAACTTCTTTGGCAAGCTTGGGTTTCAGGGGCTGAATGCGAACGAGGCGGCCGTGAGTATCGAAGAAAGCCTGTCTGCCCTGAACGAACTGGTGCAGGAAGGCAAGGTACGGCGCATTGGTGTTTCCAATGAAACGCCCTGGGGTGTGGCCGAGTATTTGCGCTTAACCGAGCGGGGTGGTCTGCCGCGTATCGACAGCATTCAGAACCCCTATAATCTGCTCAACCGCAGTTTTGAAGTGGGCCTGGCTGAATTCGCCTGTCGCGAGCAGGTCGGTTTGCTGGCCTATTCGCCGCTGGCTTTTGGCATGCTGGCGGGCAAGTATCTGGATGGCCAGCGCCCTGAAGGCGCCCGCCTGACTTTGTTTGAGCGTTTTCAGCGCTATAACAATGCCCAGGGCTTTGCAGCAACAGCCGACTACGTACAGGTTGCGCGTGACCACGGCCTCGACCCGGCGCAGATGGCGCTGGCCTACGTGACCAGCCGTCAGTTTGTGACCAGTAATATCATCGGTGCGACCAGCATGGCGCAGCTAAAGAGCAACATCGACAGTGAAAGTCTGGTGTTGTCGGACCAGGTGCTGGCAGATATTGAAGCTGTGCATCAGCGTCAGCCTAACCCCTGCCCCTGATCTGACCCTTTCCCGGTGGCGCGATAGCCCGTCACCGGGCTCTGTGTCTGTTTTTTAGGGCTGGTGCGTCAGTCGCTGATGATTTTCAGCCCGATACCCGAAGGGGCGTGCCGAACAACACGCATCATCACGACAGGTGCGGGCATGGGCAGACCCTGAACCTGGCTTCGTACCTGGGTCCCCAGGTTGAAGTGCTGCTTCTGGGCCGGAGTCAGCTCTACAAAGGTGCCGCCGTCCGAGATGTTCCAGGTCTTTGCTTCGGTGCGATAACCGTCGCGCGTCACCAGTTCGATGGTGACCTCCAGCCGTGTTCGCGGGTGTCCCCGCTGATCCCGACTCACCACTGATCCCTTAGCTGACGCAGCGCGGTAAAACGGTCTTGCCTGGTGTCAGTGCGAAACCCCCGATCATTGAGCACCTGCGCCAGGGTGTCGTCGTCGAGCCGGAAAAACAGATTAATGTCGGCTTCATCGGCCAGGGTCGTCGTCAGTCGGGTATCCGGTGTTTGCTGGTCGCTGCTGGCTTTCATGGCTTCGGCGGGTGGATGGCCGGGCAGGATGCTGAGTGTAAAGGCCAGGTTGGTTGGCAGGTAGTCGTGCCCGGGGTAGATGCGCGTTTCCGGGTGGGCCCGCTGGCGAATTTGTTGAATGCTGTGAAACAGGGTGTCGGTATCGCCGGAACGAGTGTTGCCAACACCGGCATTGAACAGGGTGTCGCCACAGATCAGAGCGGGTTCAGGCTCTGTCAGATAAAACACCCCATGCCCGGGTGTGTGACCAGGGGAGGCCCAGAAATGCGCGGTGGACTGGCCCAGGGTTAATTCGTCGCCGTCTGCCAGCCACTGATCGGCCTGAAAACGACCCTGGCAGGAAGCCGGAGCCCGAACCCGGGCGCCGGTCTTGGCCTTCAACTCGTCCAGATGCCGGATATGATCGCCGTGTTCATGGGTGATCCAGATATCAGTGATGCGCAACCCCTGATCTTCTGCCAGCGTGAGCAAGTGGTCGGCATCGTAGGGATCTACAGCCGCTGTGGCCTGGCTGTGCTCGCACACCACCAGATGATTGTAGTTCTGCAAAGAGTTTGGAACGAAGGTTCGAATGACTCTCATGATATACTCACTGGCATTATTTCTATTAACCCTATGCAAAAATCCCGTTTGAAACAATGATGCTGTCATGGAATGCTCGGCAGGATACGCCAGACCCATGCCAGCCGGTAGGGCCGCTACCAGCAGGGCAGGCCACTGCTCAACCATCTTACCAGGAGGAACCGTTCCAGATGCCAGCCGTGATGTCGGTTATTTCACCCGCCAAAAAACTGGATTTCGAAACAGCAGCCCCCGTCGACACCCTAACCGAAGGGCGGTTTAATCAGGAGGCCGCTGAGCTGGTCGATCTCTTGCGAACCTGCACCGTCGGTGACTTGCAGGGCCTGATGTCACTGAGTGAATCACTGGCCAGTCTGAATGTGGATCGGTTCAGTCGTTGGCAGTTGCCTATGGATCCCGCCCAGAGTAAACCGGCGCTTTTTGCGTTTATCGGGGATGTCTACCAGGGTCTGGAGGCTGCAACACTGACAGCGACACAGATTGACCGGGCACAAGAGCAGGTGCGCATCCTGTCGGGTTTGTATGGTGTATTGCGACCGCTGGACCGTATTCTGCCCTATCGGCTGGAAATGGGTACCCGGTTGTCCAACCCACGTGGACATTCCCTCTACGACTGGTGGGGCGATACCCTGACCGATGCGCTGGCGGAGGATGTGCGTAAAGCCGGTGCCAAAACACTGGTCAACCTGGCATCAAACGAATACTTTAAAGCGGTAAGGCCGAAACGGTTGCCGGTTCCGGTAGTGACACCGGAATTTCGGGATCTGAAGAACGGGCAGTACAAAATCATCTCGTTCTATGCCAAGAAAGCGCGAGGCCTGATGGTCCGGTACATGCTGGACCATAACGTCGATTCGGTTGAAGACCTTAAGGCGTTTGACTGGGCGGGTTATCGTTTTGATGCTGAACGGTCCACGGCCAGTCGCTGGCAATTCTTGCGCGACGAGGTACCGGGTGTAAGCTGACCCGGGCTTTGATACTCAATTCACTACAGAATTCAGGAGTGTGTCATGTTGACGGCTATTCGCGGTTTATGGGTAGGCGGTGCAGCCTTGTTACTGGCTGGTTGTGCCCAGTTTTCACCCCAGCAAATTCAGTTTCAACCCTCGTTAGAGGCAGGCAGTCTGCCATCCGGTAACGGAGCGTCAGTCTATGTGTTCGCAGAAGACAGCCGTTCCAGCAATCAGATCGGGGTGCGCGGCGGTGCCTATACAGACAGCAGCGTGATTTCCGCACGGGGCGATCTGCGGGCTGACCTGCAGCAACTGTCCGAACAGGTCATGGAGCGGGCAGGCTACCAGCTCGTTGAAATGAATGCGGATGTGGAGCTGACCTTTGCCCTTGAAGAGCTGTCCTATCGGGTAACCAGCATCGACGCAGCCCGCAAGGAGGCTACCGGTGCAGCGCGCTTTTCGGTACAGGCGGTCGCTGACGGGGCTGTTTATTCCAACAGCTTTCGGGCTCAGCGCATGATAGAAACCTTGCGGTACCCCAGCGAGGAAGAGAATGCCGAGTTAATGAACTACGTCTTCGACGCCGCACTTGAACGGATGTATTCAGACCCGGGTCTTGAGTCTTTTCTTAACCAGCAATAAATAGGTTGTCGCAATTCAGGCCGCCTGGGGCGGCCTGAACGAGAGATCAACCGGTTTTGTCGAGATCGTGCTCTTCAAAGTAGGCTGCCATAAAATCAACAAAGGCGCGGCTTTTCGCTGAAAGGTAGCGGTTCTCTGGATACACCACATGAATGGTGCGGCTGGGGAAAATGATCTCCGGAAGCAGATGCACCATTTTCCCGCTCGCCAGTTCGTCACGCACCATGTAATAGGGCAGGGCTGTGATGCCCATGTCGTTCATGGTCGCCTCGCATAACGTATCCAGATCGTTCACCGTAAAACGCCGGTCCTTGTTCTGCAGGCCGGCTTCTTTCAGAAACCGTTTGATCCAGCGCGGTTCGGCAAAGTCGATGCCCGAGACCATCAGAATATGGTGTTCGTAGAGGTCACCAAGCTTCTTCGGGTGACCGTGTTCATCGAGGTATTTGCGGGTTCCGGTGAGGATGACTTTCTGCTTGGCCACGGGCCGTGCGACCAGACGGCTGTCTTGCAGTGAGCCCAGGTGAATGGCCAGGTCGATGCCCTCGCGAACCAGATCGAGCCCCTTGTCTGCCAGAATCAGATCAAAATTCACATTGGGATATTGTTCCAGAAACTTGGAGAAGATCTTCATCAGCATCGACCGGCCAAAGGTCGGTGTGGCCGTGATCCGCAGGGTGCCGCGGGGGGAGGTCTCCAGGTCTTTAACCATATGCTCGGCTTCCTCGAGGTCTTCGAGAATGCGGCTGCAGCGATTAAAGAAAAGCTGACCAGCCTCAGTAGGGCTGACCGAGCGTGTGGTCCGGTTGAGTAAGCGTACGCCGAGTTTGTCTTCCAGCAAGCTGATCTGCTTGCTCACCGCCGAGGGTGTCAGGCCCAGTTGATGGGCGGCATTGGTGAAGTTGTTGGCTTTCACGACGGTGGTAAAAATGATCAGTGAGTCGAGTCGCGCCATGGTATTACCCTGCTTAGTTTCATGAAACGGTGTCAAAACGCCTTATTAGCGAGCTGAAGCTGATAATAATCGCACTCTATCAATAATCCAACTGTATTGATGATTAAATTTTGATAATCGTTTGGCATTTTTTCGACCGCGTTTACACGGGCTTGCAAATCGTTACCCAAGGATTCAATTAACTGGCTCAAGTGATTAAAGATCAACGTATTCAGGCCGCTAACGCCTTTGAGTCGTCGTATACATTCACCGCGTTACCGAAATGCAGGGGAACACTATGAACAGTGCCATTGGTCAATGGAGTCCGCTACCGCAATCACTGCCGACCCAGAACCGGCCATCACAGGAGGGTAATCCGTCTGCCCGCGCTGGCATTGACGGCCCTGGACGAGGTGTTGGCCAGGGGCTGGCGACAGCACCGGGCCAGAATCGCGGTGTTGAACGTGCGGACCAGGCAGCTCCGGCGCCGGGCAAGGCATTCGATGTCGATGGACTGGTCAAAAACCTGTGGAGCTTTATGCAAGGGCGACTGGCCCAGGCTGAAGCCTCGGGTGCCTCTGAGGCTGAGATGGAAAAAATGTGGCAGGCGGCTGAAAAGGGCCTGAAACAGGGGTTTGGTGAAGCACGTGACGCGCTCCAGGCCATGAACAAGATGAACGATGGACTGGATGCCAAAATCGACAGTGCCTACCAGGGGCTGACCGATATTCTTGAATCCCGGGATCTGTCGGCGAAGGCTCAGGTTACCGAGACGCCAGACAATGAAGCGGTTGCCACCGAAAACCGACGCATCAGCGTGTACCAGTATCAGGAACAATCGTTCTCACTCAACCTGAAGACCCTTGAAGGCGACTCGATACGTATCCAGGTTCGCAACACCGAAGAGGCCGGGGCAGACTTTCGGCGCAATCAGAGTGGTGAATCGCTGAGCTGGGGGCGTACCAACAGCAATGACTTTCAGCTGATGATTGAAGGCGACCTGAATGAAACCGAGCGAGCCGATCTGAACGCCTTGCTGGCCGACGTCAACGAACTGGCTAACGAGTTTTACGACGGTGACATGGCGCTGGCCTGGGAGCAGGCGCAAGCGCTGAGCATTGACGGAACCAGCCTGGCTTCGATGGACCTGCGCATGCGGGAAGTGGAAGCTAAAGGCGTAGCAGCCTATCAGTCGGCCAGTTCAGAAACCCAGTTGCCGCGCGGTTTGGAGTCGTTGCGCGATTACGCCCGTGACATGCTGGCGGCCCAGCAAGAGTGGCTAGACCGTTTTAACAGCCGGGATGCCCTGCCCGAAACGATGAAAAACCACCCGCTGAACGATGGGCGCCTTGAAGCCTTCACCCGTTCGCTACTCGGCGGTGAGTGAGCTGGCCCGGTGATTCCCGGTTTATAGATCATCGTGATCAGTTCACAAAATTCGGTCGCGCTTGCTGGTATTGACTGTCAGCGGTTCTACAATATGGGTTCATTCAATAATTGGAGCCAGGTGTGTTGAACCTGACGTTGTATACGACCGATGGCTGTCACCTTTGTGATTACGCCGAGACCGTTCTGCAGGAGGTGTTGCAGTCGGAACCGGAACTGCGTTGGTCGAACGTGGATATTGCCAGTCAGGATGAACTGATCGAGCGATATGGCATTCGGATTCCGGTGATCAGACTCGAAGGAGCTGATTACGATCTAGGCTGGCCATTTTCCGCTGACGATGTCATCCACTATCTGGCTCAATTCAAAACTCAGATCAGTCCCTAGAACCGTGGGCCCAAATCGGCTCAGACTGACGGATGAGACCGTCAGATATCGTGTTTATGTTCAGGATGGGCCAAGACGCGCGAGGTGTCGGGCGTTATACTGGTCACTTCAGTGTTTGTTTTATTTCCCGATGGAGTTGTAGATGGTCGTTAGAACCTGCTCGCTGGTGGCCGTCGCTGCCACTGTATTGGCTGGGTGTGCCAGCCTGCCCACCCCCCGCAGTGAAGCCATTCACTATGCCCTGACCACAGATGCCAGCCTGCGCGAGCTGGCCAGTCAGTGCCAGTCGCTCAGCCCTCAACTCGAATCCAAGGCAACCCAGACGCAACGCGACTGGTGGCGTCGCAACGGTGCTGCCGTCAGTGCGGCCGATTATGGCTTGTTGCAATTGAACTGGGATCAGCAAACGGCCCCAATTGAAGATCAGCGGGCTTACCTGTCGATGCAGGTCATTGAGATGGTGCAGTCAGACGCCAGCGAGCAGGTAACCGATTGGCTGGACGACCGGCCCGAGCGCAACTGCGAGCGCGAATTGACAGCTTTTCAGGACGGTGAGCGGGACCTGAGCCGCAACTCCGATCATTTCGAAACACTGGTGACCTTACAGAACGACGAAAAACAGCAAATGGCTGATGTGGATCAAGCAAGGGTGATCAATGCCCGCTATCGCCGCTTTGGCCGGTCTCTGTTTGTGGTCGAGCAAAAACTTCAGGCGCAGGGGTGCAACCAGCCTCAGGTTTCCATTCTGCGCAATGAGTGGCCGCTGGAAGTTTACGATGCCGTGTGCAGCGACAGCAGTTATGTGCTGATGCAATGTGAGTGGGGTCGTTGCGATACGCTTCGATAAATCGCTAATGGCCTATGATGGTGTTCGCTCGCAGCGCACAAGGCCGTGGCGAGCAATACTCGGGGTAGCGGTCGGTGCGCTGCTTCTTGCCGCTTTAACGCTTGGGTTTCGGGCGCACTATCTTGGCTGGTTTGGTGAGTCGGTTACCGATGTCGCAGCCTGGGGTGCCGACTGGCAGGCCTGGCTCGATGAGCAGCCACTGGAACACCCGGCCCTGGTGCATCTGATGCCCAAAGGGTGTCTGTGCCGATTTTTCACCGGCCAGCATGCGGCTGACCTGAGTAACCGCGCCGGTGAGCTGGGCTATCACCGCTATCAGGCCGGTGATGCGTTCTTGGGTGCTGACCTGGCTGACCTCTTGTCTCCCGCTTATTTTCCCGATTCCCCCGGCCCCATGCTGGCCCTGACCGGTGCCGATGGTCAGATCCGTTATCTTGGTCCTTACAGCGATGGCTTGCGGTGCACTGCCGCCAACAGCCTGGTGGATGACTGGTTACCGCTGTCTCGTGCGGGCCGGGTCTTGCAGGTAGATGCCAGCAGTTGCCGGTGTGACGGCTTTGCTCCCGTTGTGGCTGGTGGTTAATCATCGTGTTTTAGCTCCAGCTCTACTAAACTGAGCCGATACATCACACAGCTTGTTGAAAAAGGCATCCTGCCTTTTTCAGAACACAGGAAGCGAAAATTGCGATTTCCGCTTCTCTGCCAAAATCAATGACATAAACAGTCATCGATTTTGCCGGAACAAACGTGTTCCGCTAGCAGGCAGCCGAAATTCTACGAATTTCAACAGCCTGCTAATTATTAATCGCAGTCAATAAGCCGGGAGAGTCAGATGGCGGGTGTACTCAGCAGTGTCGATAGTCGCACCAACCTGGTTGGGCAAAACCGTCTTGAAATTCTGATGTTTCGCCTGAACGGGCAGCAGACCTACGCGATCAACGTGTTCAAGGTTCAGGAAGTGATGGCGTTGCCCAAAGTAACCCGCATGCCACAGCGTCATCGGGCCGTCATCGGCGTAGTTTACCTGCGCGGCCGCGCCATTCCGGTTATGGACCTCAGTCTTGCAATTGGTATGCGGGCTACCCCGGAAACCGAAGACTCGACCATCATTGTCACCGAATACAACAGCACGGTTCAGGCGTTTCTGGTCGGTCAGATTGATCGTATCGTCAACCTGAACTGGGAAGAAATTCTCCCGCCGCCTTCCGGGGCCGGTCGTCATCACTATTTAACCGCCATTACCCATCACGAAGGCCGCATTGTTGAAATCATCGATGTCGAGAAGGTGCTGGCTGAAATTGCACCGATGGATGCCCGCCTGCCCGATGAAATCATGCAGGGCGACTTTGTCGCCAAAGCGCAGGGTCGTGAAATTGTTATGGTCGATGATTCCCACACAGCGCTGACGCAGGCATCGTCAACCTTTGAATCATTGGGTTTGATCGTGCACCGGGCGATGGATGGTGTTGAGGGGTTGGCCCTGTTGCGCCGGCTGGCGGATGAATCCGATACGCCTTTGGAAAAGCGGCTGCTGATGCTGGTAACCGATGCCGAGATGCCACGCATGGACGGCTATCGGATGACCACGGAAATTCGCAGCGACCCGAAGCTGAAAAATCTTTATATCGCGCTGCACACCTCTCTGAGTGGTCAGTTCAATAAGGCCATGGTTGAAAAAGTCGGCTGTGACGCCTTTTTGTCGAAGTTTCACCCGGAACAACTGGCCAACCTGGTGAAGGAACGCATCGAAGCACTGGAAGACTGAGGCCGTCTCTGCTCCAATAGCCGATTTACTGTCGGGGAGCAAGGTGCATGTCTTATCAGGTGTCAGTCAGGGAGCTTTGGGTTTATCCGGTCAAGTCATTGGCCGGCCTTCAGGTAGATTCTCTCAGTTTTGATAACAACGGCCCGGTGGGGGATCGCCGCTGGATGCTGGTCGATGAGCGTGGCCGCTTTGTTACCCAGCGCAGTCAGATGATGATGGCGTTGTATCGCCTGGCTCAGGTTGATGGCCGCATTCAGATTACCTCACCCAAAGGTCACACCCTCCTGTTGCCTGTCCCTCAATCGTCGCAGACTTATCCGGAAATCACGGTCACCGTCTGGAAGGATGAACTGACCGGCTATGAAGTAGACACCACAGCCTCTGAATGGTTTTCTGAACAGCTGGATATGCCCGTGCGACTGGTTTGGCTGGGCGACGCCAGTGAGCGTCGGGTTCCCGATGCACAGGCCAGTGATGACGAGCGCGTGGGCTTTGCCGATGGGTATCCGTTGCTGGTGTGCAATCAGGCCAGTCTAGACGAGCTGGTTAACACCACGGGCATGAGTCTCGAACAGCGCCGTTTCAGACCCAATGTGGTGGTTGACGGCCTGCCGGCGGGTGAGGAGCTTGCTCTTGGCGAGTGGCACCTTGGCGAGGGCACGCTTGCCCTGCTGAAGGTGTGTGAACGCTGCAACATTCCATCGATAAATCCGAAAACCGGAACCTTTGAGAAAGCGACAGCGTCATTGCTGAAGTCAGCCTGTCGCTTCGATGGCCGTACCGTCTTTGGCGTTAACGCGGTAAGCCGCGGCGTGACAAAACTGCGTACCGGGGATAGCGGAGATTGGGTGTCGAATTAATCGTCGAGATCCGCGACCTGTTCCGGTTGTAGCCATTGCGCCAGTGTCCAGTCGATCTGGTCCCGGTTGGCATAGATCTGGGCGTAGGTCAGAACCGATTTGACGTAGCCACGGGTTTCGTCGAAGGGGATCGATTCGATCCAGACGCTCAGATCACTGGGGTAGCGCTCCTTCCATCGGTCTACCCGGGATGGCCCTGCGTTATAGGCAGCCGTTGCGTAGACGGGGTTGTCGTAGCGGGCCATCATGCGGGCCAGGTAGCGGGTGCCAAGATCCAGATTGATCAACGGTTCCGTGATGTCAGAGTCGGCGGTCAGCCCCAGGCCATCGGTATCCGATAAATGCTGGGCGGTGTAGGGCATCAGTTGCATTAACCCCATAGCGCCTGCCGACGACACCGCCCGGGTCATATAGCCACTCTCCTGACGAATGACCCCGTAAATCCAATAGGGCGGCACCTGATGCTGTTCCGAGACCTGCGTGACCAGGTCGTTCCAGGGGGTTGGGTAGCGCAGATCCAGCTCGTCAAAGCGGCCGCTCCAGCCGACTGTTTGCGATGCCTTGTGATACCACTGCCATTCGGCCGCGAGGTGGGCAGCTGCAAACTGTTGCTCAGCCGACAGAGGTCTTACGTCCAGGTTCCATTCAATTTGCGCGCGTTCGAGATCACCCACCATGAACAACAGGCGAGCGCGCTGTAATGCTGCACGCTGGGACAACGCCCGTTCAATATCATCAAGCCGCAGGCTGTTTGCCGGATTCAGGGCGGCTGGACGGCCCAGGTGACTGGCCGCCAGAAAACCATAGTAGGATCGTTGTTGCGACACGGCTTCCAAGCGAGTTCGGGCGGCCGCCTTTTCGTCGTTGTGATACAGCGCTTCAGCGGACCAGTATTGCCACTGGTCGCGGTATTTGAGGGAGTCGGGCAATGCTTCGTACAGGTCGAGCACCCCTGGCCAGTCGTTTCTGACCAGTGCCAGTTGCAACCGCCAGTGTTGCACCTCGTTGGACTGGCGCTCCGGGTCGGCAATGGCCAGCCAATAATCTGCCTGGGGCAATGCCAGCTTCGCCATGGCAATGCCCAGATGTTCGGACACTTCCCGCACCTGTGCCTGGGTGAAAGACGGGGTGCTGCGAATCAGGGCGACCCAGAGGTTCGACGTGTTCTCGGGCTTCAGATAGGCCATACGGTCTACTGCAGCCAGTGCCAGCTCACGATGCCAGGCTTTGTCCGGGTGGTAGAACTGGGAGGCAATGCTTGTCGGGTCGTTGTAGACCTCGACCAGCCAGTCACCGCGCGTTTGCCAGTCAGGCTCGGTATAACGGGTATTCAGGTAGTGGATCAGGCTGCCGCTGCGCGCAGAAAACGCCAGTAACTGGCGCTGCCAGACCAGGTCGTTGAACTCGTCGAGCTCGGTCAGGCGGTCCAGGTAGGGGCTGCAGGCATCGGCCAGGCCGCGGCCAACGAGCCAGGTTGATTTGATTTCCTCAATCGGGATGGTTTCCCCCAGCGCTTCCCGTGCGCGTAATGGCTGGCAATCGGCTCCTGCGCTGCCACTGGCGGCCAGATAATTCAGGTAAGGGGACCAGGCTTCGCGCCGAGCCAGTTCATTCGACCAGGCGCTGCGGGTTGTCCAGGCGGCTGGCTGATGCTCAGGCTTTGCCAGAAAGGCCTGAAACCAGGCCGCATCGGTACGCTCAAGGTTGTGCTCTACCCAGTGAGTGGCCAGGTGAGGGTAGAGGGGATGATCTTCGCGGTCTTGCAATTGCTCGAAGGTGAAAGCGTTGTTCTCGATCTGATTCAGCCAGGTAGTGTAGTCACGGGCCAAGTCAGCAAGGTCGGTTTCGGCGTGGGCATGAGACCCGTGCGCCAGACTGAATCCGATAATCAGTATGCAATAAAACCCGTTTCGCATGCGATGAATCGCCTTTAAAGAGGATGAGCCGGGAGGGCCTGAACGCATTGACACCTTGCTTCTAAAGGCTAAACAAACGCCCGGGTAACGCAAGGCGTAGAGTGTAAAGGAGGGTAAGAACGCTGAATAAAAAAACCCCGGCCAGTGCCGGGGTTGGGTGCCTTGTTGGATCAGGCGTCGGATTCGCGCACTTTGGCTTTTCGCCGGGAGAATGGCGACAGCCGGCCCAGAACCTGTCTCAAGGTACCACCGAAGCCTCGCGCCTGTTCAATCAGTATTAGCATGGCGGGCGTGAAAATCAGCGTCAGGATGGTCGCAAAGATCAGCCCGCCGGCAATGGTGGTCGACAATTGAGTCCACCATTGTGACGACGGCGCACCAACCGACCATTGGCGATCGAACAGGTCGATGGTTAGCTGGTACACCATCGGCAGCAGACCCAAAATAGTGGTGATGGTGGTCAGCAACACCGGGCGTAAACGCTGGGCGCAGGTAGTCAGCGCTGCATCGATGGGCGGTACACCCTGAGAGCGGATCAGATTGTAGGTATCAATCAGAACAATGTTGTTGTTCACGACAATCCCCGCCAGGGCGATGATACCAACCCCGCTCATCACCACACCAAAGCTTGAGCCGGTGATGATGATCCCGACCATCACACCTACGGTCGACAGCAGAATGGCAGTCAGAATCAACGCCGTTTGCATGAAGCTGTTGAACTGCGTTACCAGGATGATGATCATAATGAAGATGGCGACACCAAAGGCATTGCCCAGGAACGTCATGGTTTCAGCCTGTTCCTGCTGGTCACCAACAAAGCGGTAAGATACCACCGAAGGCAACTCGCCCGATGCGTAGGCTGCTTCTAATTGCTCCTCAATGGCAGCGATCGCCAGATCGACCCGCTCACCGGGGTTAACGTTGGCTTCAACATTCAGGGTCAGCTTGCCATCGGTACGGAAGATGTCGCCCTGCTTGTTCTGGGCCGAGCGCTCAATGAAGTTGCTGATGGGAACTTGCTCGCCCCGTGATGTGACGGTTAACCGGTCGATCTGATCCAGTTCGCGACCGTCGAAGGGGTAGCGAATGCGAATGTCGACTTCGTCATCGGCATCACTGGGACGGTAGCTGCCCACGTTCAGACCGTTGGTGATCATCTGAATCGAGGAGCCTACCGTGCCAAGGTCAACACCGAAACGGCTGGCCTGTTCTCGGTCAACTTCAACCAGCCATTCAAGACCAGGGAGCGGTCGGTTGTCGCTGACGTCCTGTATCCGGTCGTTCTGGCGTATCTGACTGACCACCTGATCGACCGTAGCGTACAGCGCTTCCAGATTGTCTGAAAAGAACTGCAGTTGAATGTCGATACCGGTAGTCGGCCCCATTTGGGCCTGCTGGGTTTCAACCACGATGCCGGGAATGTCGGAAGCGGCTTCCATGGCCTGGTTCATGACCGTCTCGGAGCCCGGGCGCAGAGTCCAGTCGACGAACTCCAGCATCAGCACGCCAATGGCGTCTTCCGGGTAATCGCGCAGCGGCAGGGCGGTCACCTTGGACGTCACCGTCTTGATCGCATCCTGCTCAACCAGTCTTTCCTCTACCTGGCGAACCAGGGCATTGCGTTCCTGCAGCGACAGGTTGCCACGGGCCCGCACAACCAGGCTGCCGAAATCGGAATCGACCTCGGGGAAGAATTCGACATTGGTGGAGCGCGCCGAGAACAGCGTCACGATGACAGCGATAATAAATCCAATGAGTAACAGGGCCAGCCAGGGGCGAACCAGCAAGGGTTTCAGGAAACGAATATAGACGCCGAGACCACCGCGAATGTCGTCCAGTTTGCCATGGTCAATGGCGTCCATGGCCAGGCGCTTGCTTTCAGAGACCCGGGCCGGCTTGCCAAAGAGGGTGCCAAACGCAGGCACCGCGATCAGCGCCATGACCAGCGATGCGGTCAGGGTGATCAGTACTGTTTTGGGCAAATAACCCATGAATTCACCGGCAATGCCAGGCCAGAACAGCAGCGGCATGAAAACGGCCAGCGTTGTGGCGGTAGAGGCCGTGATAGGCCAGGCCATGCGGGTGGCGGCTTCGCGGTAGGCACTGCGGCGGTGGGCGCCCTCAGCCATGCGGCGGTCCGCGTATTCGGTCACGACAATAGCGCCATCAACCAGCATGCCCACACTGAGAATGAGGGCGAACAACACAACGATATTCAGCGTGATGCCGAGCATGTTCAGCACCAGAATGGCCGCCAGAAAGCTGGACGGAATGGCCAGGCCAACCAGAATTGCGCTGCGGACACCCAGCGCCCAGACGATCACAACAAATACCAGCAGGGTGGCCAGCAGAACCGAATTGAACAGGTCATCCAGTTGCTGGATGATCATTACCGACTGATCCTGGGTGTAGTTGACCTGAATGCCTTCGGGCCAGTTGGGTCGCACTTCGTCGATGACGGATTTGACCTGGTCGATGGTTTCAATGATGTTCTCGCCGGCTCGCTTGGTCACTTCCAGTGTTACGGCAGGCTGGCCGTTGACCCGGGAGATGTTATCGGCGTCTTTGTAGGTACGCTGTCCCACTGCAATGTCGCGGAAACGCACCACGGTGTCACCGTCTACCTTGACCGGTAAATTGAGGATGTCGTCTTCCGTTTCGATCAGCCCCGGCACCTTGACCGAAAACCGACCAGCACCGGTATCGAGGTTGCCGGCAGCAATCAGCTGGTTGTTGCGGCTGACCAGTTGCGCCAGTTCACCGTGGGAAATGTTGTAGCTGGCCATCAGGGCTGGATCAATGATGATTTCAGCGACTTCCTCGCGCTTGCCGCTGATGGGTGATTCAAGCACACCCCGAACCGCTTCGATCCGGTCCTTCAGGTCTTCTGCCACGGTAAAGAGGATGCGCTCATCGACATCACCCGACAGCGACACGTTGATCACCGGGAACAGCGACAGGTTGATCTCTTGCACTGAAGGCTCATCGGCTTCGCCGGGCAAGTTGTTCTTGGCCTTGTCGACGCGGTCGCGCACGTCGGTCAGCGCCTCGTCGATGTCGACGCCTATGTCGAATTCAAGGGTCAGGGTGGCTCGGCCTTCGCTGGCGGTGCTCACCAGTTCTTTCATGCCTTCCAGTCCCTGAAGTTCCTGTTCAAGCGGGCGCACCAGCAGGCGGTCGGCGTCTTCCGGTGAAATACCTTCCAGGCCAGTGCCCACATACACATAGGGAATGGTGACGTCGGGCTGGGCCTCTTTCGGAATGGTTTGCAACGCAACCAGCCCGGCGATAAAGATCAGGGCAAAGAACAGCAGAACGGTCCGAACCCGGTTCAGCGCTGCGTGGATGATGCTGAGCATGGTGTTCTCCTGTTACAGGCCCGCAGCCAGATTGTCTTCCTGCTCGACCATGATCGGGTCGACTTCTTCGCCGGTATTGACAAAGCCCTGGCCAACCACGATTAACCGGGCCTGGTCCGGAATGCCGGATACCCAGACACCGCCGGTATCGGAGCGAATGATGGTCAGCTCACTGAATTGCACGGTGTCGTCTTCGGCCAGGGTTTTCACGCCCAGTTTGCCGGCTTCATTTATGTTGAGCAGGGCCGGGCTGATGTAGTGAGCCGGCACCTGGTCAAGCTGAACGATGGCAGTTGCGGTGGCGCCTGCCACTTGCTTGGGGCTGTCTTCAACCACAATTTCGACTTCAAACGTACGGGTTGCCGGATTGGCAACGGCACCGATGTAATCAATGGTTCCGTTCATGGTCTCGCCGGTCAGCAAGCTCACGCTGGCCTGCTGGCCAATGCGCAACGGGCCAACATCGGCTTCGGGTACATTGCCGATGACTTTCAGTTCCGAGAAATCATAGAGTTCAGCGATGGCATCGCCCGGGCGAACATAGGTGCCAATCTCGATCGCGCTGCTGTCCATCACGCCGGCAAAGGGTGCCCGGATTGAGGTATTGGCCAGTGAGCGTTCCAGAGAGTCGAGTTCGGCCCGCGCCTGCTCATACTGGGTCAGGGCGGCAGCGGCCTGGGCCCGGTTTTGCAGCCCCTCATTGCGCAGACGCTGGGCGCCTTCGTACTCAAGGCGGGTTTGCTCCTGATAGGCTCGTGCCTGACGCAACCGGGCTTCAAGATCCTGAGGGTCGAGCCGGGCGATGACTTCATTCGCCGCTACCCGGTCACCTTTGGATTTAAGCACTTCAACAACACGACCTGTCGCTTCGCTGGTGACCGACACGGTTCTGGCCGGTTGTGTTACGCCATTGAGCTCCAGAGTGCGGCGTACCGACGATTCGTTCAGCACCGTTGCCTGTACTTTGGGCACCAGGCTGCGCTCTGCCGGTGTTTCTTCTGGTGTTTCGGCCGCTACCTCGTCACTGTTGCCGGTATAAAGCCAAGCCCCCGCGCCAATCACCATCAGAACTGCGATAATAGGGCCGGTTGGAATATGTTTTGCCACGAATGTATACCTCTGGGAAAATCTCGCCCACCATAGAAGAGTGTCTAACGCCCTGACAGTGCCAAAAGTAAGTCGGCAGCGTCCGGGCGCTACTCTACGTCCCTACTGTTAATAAGGATCATGAATGAGTCTGGTTGTGTTTGACCGCGTCACCTTTGCCTTGGGCGCTGCGCCGTTGCTTGATGAGGCCTCGCTTATTATAGAACCGGGTGAGCGTCTTTGTCTGGTAGGCAAAAACGGTGCTGGTAAATCGACGCTGTTGAGTTTGCTGAACGGGCAGCGCACCCCCGACGACGGCCAGATTCGGGTTCGCCAGGGTGTCACCCTCGCGCAATTGCAACAAGACCTGCCCGAAGGGGATGACCGGCTGGTCAGTGAAGTGGTGCTTGAAGGCCTGGGTGAGCTGGGGCGTGCACTTGCGGCTTACGATCATGAAAGTCTGCAGCCCGACCCGAATCTGTCGCGCCTTGAGTCGTTGCAACACACGATCGAACTCGGTGATGGCTGGCAAATACACGCGACCTTGGCCGCCGTGCTGACCCGGTTGAAACTGGATGGCGACGTTGCCTTTAAAACACTCTCCGGCGGCTGGCGTCGTCGGGTGCTGCTGGCCCGGGCGCTGATCAGCCGGCCTGATATTCTGATTCTCGACGAACCGACCAACCACCTCGATATCGCCATGGTGGAATGGCTTGAAGGTTTTCTGCTCGATTATCCGGGCGCCATTGTCTTCGTGTCGCACGATCGGCGTTTCATCGATCGGGTGGCCACCCGCATTGTCGAGTTGGACCGGGGACACCTGAATACCTTTCCGGCACCTTACGATGCCTATCTGGAAGCCAAGGATGCCCGTTTGGCCGAAGAGGAGATTCATCGTCGCCATATGGACAAAAAGCTGGCGGATGAAGAAGTGTGGATCCGCCAGGGCATCAAGGCGCGGCGTACCCGTAACGAAGGTCGGGTTAGGGCTTTACAGGCGTTGCGCAAGGAAGTCAGCCAGCGGCGTGGCCAGACCGGCCAGAGCGACTTTGAAATCGAAGCGGCCGATCGCAGTGGCAAACAGGTTGTCGTACTTGAGCATGTCACTTTTGGCTACGGCGATAACTTGCTGATCGACAAGTTTACGGGCCTGATCAATCGCGGGGACCGCATTGCCTTGCTGGGCCCGAACGGGATCGGCAAAAGCACCCTGATTCAACTGATGCTGCAACAGATCAAGCCGACTCAGGGCGTGGTAGAGCAGGGTACCAAGTTGGAAGTGGCCTATTTCGATCAGGCACGGGCACGGATGGACCCGGAGAAAACGGTGATGGACGCCGTTGCAGAGGGTCGTGAATTTCTGGAGCTGGGTGGACGCCGGCGTCATGTGATCAGCTACCTGGAAGACTTTCTGTTCGCTCCGGAACGGGCCCGCATGAAGGTGAAGCAATTGTCGGGCGGGGAAACCAACCGTCTGTTGCTGGCGCGGTTGTTCAGTCAGCCAGCCAACTTTCTGGTGCTCGATGAACCGACCAACGATCTGGATATAGAAACGCTGGAAATGCTGGTTGACCGGCTCAGTGAATTTGATGGGACCTTGTTGCTGGTCAGTCACGACCGGTATTTCATCGATCAGCTGGCGACCCGAACCTGGGCGTTTGAAGGCAATGGTGCCCTGCGTCAATACGCTGGGGGTTATGAAGACTGGAAGATGCAGGGCGGCCAATGGCCGGATACCAGCCAGCAGACACCAAAGGCCGCGCCCGGGCAAAAGGAGAAAGAACCGGCCGCTACACCAGCCAAACCGGCGTCGAAGCCTGCGAAAAAACTTTCATTCAAGGATCAGCGGGAGTTTGATCAGTTACCGGCCGATATTGAAGCGCTGGAACAGGAGATTGCCCGGCTGGAGCATGAGCTCAACCAACCCGGGTTTTATGAGCAGCCTTCTGACAAAACCCAGCCGGTATTGCAGGCATTAACCAGGGCTCAGCAGTCTCTGGAAGCACGATTCGAACGCTGGGCTGAACTGGAAGAAAAACAGGGTTAAAAACAGGCATGGCCGGCAGGGCAGCTGCCGGTCTGCGCACCTTATTTGCATCGTGATGGAAACAGGACGCCGTCAATGAGTATTCGATACGAGTTTAATTTCCCGGAAGACGGGACCCAGCTGGTCGTCGAGACACAGGCATCGCGGGACAGGGAACCCGACCCCGGCGTCCGCAACAATGCCGCCTGGACCCGGCTGGACTATTGTCAGTGTTCAAACTGTCCGTTGTCCAAGAAGGACGTTGAGTATTGTCCGGCGGCAGTTGATATGCAGCCCATTGTAGAAGACTTTCGCAGTTTGCCCGGGTTCAAGAAAGCGGACATTGTGGTGACTACTCAGGAGCGGCAGTATCGAAAAAGCACCGGGCTGGAAGAGGGGTTGCGGTCTCTGATGGGCCTGGTGATGGCCAATAGCCAGTGCCCGATTCTGAAAAACCTGAAACCCATGGCCTTTACCCATTTGCCCTTTGCCACACAGGAGGAGTTCATCTTCCGTGCCGTGGGGACCTACCTGCTGCGGCAGTACTACAAGAGCCACGATGGGCAGGAAGGCGACTGGGATCTTGAGGGCCTTGTCTCGCTGAACCGGGAGCTGCAGATGGTGAATCAGGCGTTGTGGCAGAGAGTTCACACAGCGTGTGAGGGCGATTCGAACCTGAAAGCCCTACTCAGCTTTTTTACGCTATCCTCCAGCGTGTCCTATTCACTGGAGAGTCAGTTGCTCAAGTTGCGACCGGCGTTTATGGCAGACACGGGCAGTCTGCAACCATTTGAACAGAAGGAATAAGTCGGCATGTTTGCCAACCTAGCAATTATTGGCGCTATCCTGATATTGGCCGGTGCCTTTATGTGGCTGAAGCCGTCGCCCAGGGATCGTCACCTCAATACGCTGCGCACCGCGGCACTGTCGGCCGGGTTCAAACTCGACAGCATCCGCATTCCGGATACCAGCATTGAAGGACGACTGGCTGAAAAGTCGTCGTTAATCACCCTTTACCGCTTGTTGCACCGATTCGAGAAAGGCAAGGCACCGCGCTTTACCGTGCAACGCACCACCGGCGTTTCCAGTGCCTTTTTGCCCGATGGCTGGAAATGGGCCGATGAGCATCGCCCCAGTGAAGCCGTTACACAGGATTTACACGAGGTTCTGGTCGGTCTGCCCGACCAGTATCTGGTGCTGGATGCTCAGCCGGACGGCGTGGGGCTGGTCTGGGATGAGCGAGGCAATGCCTCGGCATTACCCGCGATTCGGGAAACGCTGGAGCGCCTGATCGCGCAACTCTCTGCCTGAGCGCAATAATCTTCCTTTCTGTCCGGGTCGCCGGCGTTGCCGGTTGACATCCTGTCGCCAGTGTCTATCGTATGAGCCATAATCAAACAGTCGTTTGAAACTTGTGTTTGATTCAGGCAATCAGACCCGGTATTCAAACAGGGTAGACCGCGATACGGGTGGGTGTTTGGCCCTATTCGAGACAATAAACGGAGAGCTTCCATGATTTATCAGGGTAAAGGCATAACCGTCGAGGCATTGCAGAACGGCGCCGCCGAACTCATCTTCGATTTGCAGGGCGAGTCGGTCAACAAGTTCGACCAGGCAACGCTGAGAGAGCTGGCAGAGGCAACCAAAGCCATTGCCGCCAGCGATGCCAAAGGGGTGTTGGTCAGCAGTGCAAAAGACAGCTTTATCGTCGGTGCGGACATTACTGAATTTCTGGAGTGGTTCGATAAAGACGAAGAAGGCATCATCAGCGACATTCTGGCTGCCAACGACATTTTCAGCGCCTTTGAAGACCTGGCGATGCCCACCGTTGTGGCCATCAACGGTATGGCGCTGGGCGGTGGTTTTGAAATGTGTCTGGCGGCCGACTACCGGGTTATGTCGACCAAGGCGAAAGTGGGCCTTCCCGAAGTCAAACTCGGTATCTACCCGGGCTTTGGCGGCACAGTGCGGTTGTCGCGCGTCATTGGCGCCGATAACGCCATCGAGTGGATCGCCTCTGGCAGTGAAAAACGTCCCGATGCCGCCTTGTCGGATGGCGCTGTGGATGTCGTCAGCGAGCCTGAAGCCCTGCACGATACGGCCCTGGCACTGCTCGAACGGCTGATGTCCGGTGAGGTGGATTACCAGAATCGCCGTCAGGCCAAACAAGGCAAGCTGCAACTGAACAACATCGAAAGCATGATGGTGTTTGAAACCGCCAAGGGCTTTATTGCCGGCAAGGCCGGTCGTCATTATCCGGCGCCGGTTGAAGCGGTAAAAACCATTCAGAAGCACGCCAATTTTGACCGCGACAAGGCCATCGCCATTGAAGCGAAAGGCTTTGCCAAAATGGCCAAAACACCGGTCGCCAAGAATCTGATTGGTTTGTTTCTGAACGATCAGAAGATCAAGAAGATCGCCAAAGATCACATCAAACAGTCGAAAGACGTCAGCAAGGCGGGCGTGCTGGGCGCGGGCATTATGGGCGGTGGTATCGCCTATCAGAGTGCCAGTAAAGGCACCCCGATTATGATGAAAGACATCGCCGAGTCGGGTTTGCAACTGGGCCTCGATGAAGCCGCCAAACTGCTCACCAAGCAGGTCGAGCGCAAGAAGCTGGACGTGCGTGGCATGGCAGACACCCTGAACCGCATTCGTCCAACCTTGTCGTACGGTGATTTTGGCGATGTTGACGTCGTTGTCGAAGCGGTAGTCGAGAACGTCAAGGTGAAGAAAGCCGTTCTTGCCGAAGCCGAAGGCCAATTGCGCGACGACGCCATTCTGGCTTCGAACACCTCGACCATCTCCATTACTGAGCTGGCCACGGCACTTAAAAAACCGGAGCAGTTCTGTGGCATGCACTTCTTTAATCCGGTGCATCGTATGCCACTGGTTGAAGTGATTCGCGGTGAAAAGACCAGCGATGAAACCATTGCAACCGTTGTCGCTTATGCACAGAAGATGGGTAAGACGCCTATTGTTGTTAACGACTGCCCGGGCTTTCTGGTAAACCGCATTCTGTTCCCGTACTTCGGTGGCTTTGCCATGATGCTGCGCGACGGCGCCAACTTTGAAAACGTCGACAAAGTCATGGAAAAATTTGGCTGGCCGATGGGCCCGGCGTATCTGATGGACGTGGTCGGTATCGACACCGGCGTTCATGCCCAGGCCGTTATGGCCGATGGGTTCCCCGAGCGCATGAAGCAGGATTTCAAATCGGCGATGGATGTTATGTACGCCGAAGAGCGCTTTGGTCAGAAGAACGGCGTTGGTTTCTACCGTTATGAGACCGATAAGAAAGGCAAGCCGAAGAAAGTATCCGACGAAAAAGCACACGAACTGGTCGCCAGTGTGCGCACGTCCGAAAGCGAACTTTCAGAAGATGACATCATTAACCGCCTGATGATTCCGATGTGCCTGGAAACGGTGCGTTGCCTGGAAGATGGCATCGTCAATACCGCTGCCGAAGCCGACATGGGTCTGGTATATGGCATCGGTTTCCCGCCGTTCCGCGGTGGAGCCTTGCAGTACATCGATGACATCGGCGTCGCAGCCTTTGTTGAGCTATGTGATCGCTATAAGGATCTGGGCAAGCTCTACGAGCCAACCGACAAACTGCGCGATATGGCTAAAAACGGCCAGACCTTTTACGGTTAAGACGGGAGAACAGCAACCATGACTATTCGAGACAATGACGCAGTAATCGTCGACTTTGCACGCACCCCTATGGGTCGTAGCAAGGGTGGCAGCCACCGTTTTACCCGTGCTGAAAACCTGAGCGCCGATCTGGTAAACGGCTTGCTGGCTCGCAATGAAGCCCTGAACCCGGCCGATATTGACGACATCATCTGGGGATGCGTAAACCAGACTAAAGAGCAGGGCTGGAACGTCGCCCGCATGATGCAATTGCTGACGGATATTCCACACACGGTACCGGCGCAAACCGTCAGTCGTTTGTGCGGTTCATCGATGTCGGCGCTGCACATCGCAACGGCGAACATTCAGTCGGACAACGGTGACATTTATGTCATCGGGGGTGTTGAGCACATGGGGCACGTCGACATGATGCACGGTGTCGACCCGAACCCCATGCTGTCGCAAAAGGCCGCAAAAGCTTCAGGCATGATGGGCCTGACAGCCGAGCTGTTGTCCAAGATGCATGGCATCGGTCGTGAACAGCAAGATCAGTTTGGTCTGCGTTCGCACGTAAAAGCCCATGAAGCCACTCAGGCCGGCAACTTCGACAATGAGATCATTGCCCGTACCGCGCACGATGCCAACGGCAACCCCTACCTGATGAAGCACGACGAAACCATTCGCCCCGAGACGACGCTGGAAGGACTGGCGTCGTTGCGCCCGGCCTTTGATCCGAAAGCAGGTACCGTAACTGCCGGTACCTCAAGCCAGATCACCGACGGTGCATCGGCTATGGTGGTCATGTCATACCGCAAAGCCAAGGCGTTGGGTCTGAAGCCTCGCGCTGTGGTGCGTGGCATGAGTCTGGCGGGCGTTGATCCGTCGATCATGGGGTATGGCCCGGTGCCGGCGACCAAGAAGGTGCTCAAGAAACTGGGCATGACCATTGAGGATATCGACTACGTCGAGCTCAACGAAGCCTTTGCCGCACAGGCGTTGCCAGTATTGAAAGACTTGAAATTACTGGAGAAAATGGACGACAAGGTTAACCTGCACGGCGGCGCCATCGCCCTGGGTCACCCTTTCGGCTGCTCCGGCGCACGCATTACCGGCACGCTGTTGAACGTTATGGAACAGAACGATGGTCAGTTTGGTCTGTCGACCATGTGCATCGGTCTGGGGCAGGGCATCAGTACCGTTATTGAACGTGTTTGATCCCAATGCCGCCTGATTCAGGCTGGTTAACACACGTTTGAACAAGAAAATCGCTGGTTAGAAAGCCGGCCTGGAAGTCACCGGGCCGGCTTTTTTATGGCTGAAAGCTATTCAGATCAGTAGCCTGGCTCGTCGCCGGGTACACCCAGCACATCGACAACACCGGACCTGACCAGTTCACCGGCGGACGGATACCACATTTGCTGGTGCGGCGTTGCCATGATCTGGGCTAAGAAGGCTTCATCCACGTTCGCCCGGCGAAACAGGTTTAAGTCTCTTTGCTGCTCTTCTTCCGGGTCCTGCTTCATCAGAAACTCCATTACCGGAGATTTTTGAGCATACCGATGGAAGCCAAGGCGAGCATCCGGTTCAAGATAGCGTGTTTGGCCGGCGATAAAGACCAGGGTGCAGGCAGAGGCGCAATCGCCGTAGGCAGAGGTGGTCAGGCCGAATTCATTGACCAGCCGGACCAGCCCACGAGCCTCTGCGACCAGACCACCGCGACTTTGCAAGCGCAAATGCACGACCGTGTCTTCCTGTTCAAGCAAGGTGCTGAGTGCTTGAGTGACGCCAAAATCAATGTAACCTTCCAGCCTGATGTGGTCTTTTTGGTTCGACAGCTTCAAATCAAAGCTGGGCAGCACATCGTCATTCGGCGCATTGCCTCTGAGCACATTAGCGGCGACGGCGAACAACAAGGCAAAACACGCCAGACCCACCAGGGCAGTAACAGTGGGGATTACCAGCCAGTGAAGCCGATTGTCTTGCCAGGGTCTGTTAGTCATGAGACTCCGCAGAGGTGATGGGAATGGGGTAAACCGGTCGATCTGCTCTGGCCGGTCTGAATTCACAGTATGTGACTTCGCAGTGGCAGGTGGCGGCTAGTGGTCCATGCGGAAAGTTCGGTCACTGTTCACTTTGCCAGCAAGCCCGGAGCTTTGATGTCAAACCTTGAAATAGCGGTGCTATTCCGGCGGTTCATACAGTAAAGTTCTGGGCCTCGCCCTGAACTTGATGGCGTCGTTCCTGAGTAACAGAACGTCACGCATGGACCACTGGCGAAAATCCGGGCCTGGCTTGGAAACTGTGCCAGGGTGCATTGCACTGGAAATATAGAAAGGAAGTGGCCGATTCGCAAGGCAGGACGGTTTGCGTGCGAGGTCTGGTTGCTTGATTTGCCTAACCCTTCTCACAGGAGCGCCTCATGAAACCCCTAACCGCAGGCATTTACCGGCACTACAAGGGAAACCGCTACCGCGTTATTGGCGTAAGCCGGCACAGCGAAACCAATGAGCAGCTGGTGGTATACCAGTGCCTGTATGGAGACTACAGCCTCTGGGTGCGGCCGCTGGCCATGTTTACCGAGTTGGTACGGATTGACGGCGAAGACATACCCCGTTTTGAGCGGGTTCAGTCTCTGGACGAAGCTGACTGGCTGTCACTGGCGGCTGAAGTGTCCTCGCCCATTGTTGAATCGTAGAGTCCGGAAATTAACTGGGAGATTTTCTTAATTTGCTGCGGTTTGTCGTTTAAGTGAATGTCACTGTGGATCAGCAGGTCTTTCGCATGTTTGTAGAACGACGAGGCCGCTGAAAGGTCGTGCTGGTCACGGGCTTCAAGGCCCTGGCGTTTGTAGGCTTCCACCTCAAGCATCAGGCTGTTGCGGGTGAGGCGGGCAAGGTGTTCATGGCTTTCGACCTCGGAGATAAGTCCCCGCGCATTGAGGGTTCTAACCCACTTCATGGCCCGGCCGAAGTGTCGTTTCATCAGATTGATTTGCCGGTCACTGGACGGAATTTCTGGCTGGTGGGCCTTCTCGCCCAGACTACTGATGTCGTCAGCCAGCGATTGGTAATAGGCCACATCCCGCTGGGAGTCCTGATTGGTGGGGTCGATGGCCAGCAGGCTTTCGGCTTCTTCCGCCAGGTTTTGCTGGATAAGGTGCAGCAGGTCGGGGTCACGGTCGTAGACCATCAGGGTGGAGAACAATTCCTCATACTGCGTTTGCTGGGATCGAAGCTGGCGAAGGCGGGCTTTAACCGCCTGAGCTTCCTGTTCTTTCAGCGTTGCAACCCGGCTCATGTAAAGGCCGCCGATGATCAGTCCAACCATCGAAATCATGAATAAAATGGCAAATAACGACACTCTGGTAGGCTCCTGAATGGGGTTCCGTGATCGAACAACCACGGGTAACTAGGCTATCCAGCCTGTACGCTTTGCCCGGGTTCGTGCATAGTACGGCGCTGAATGGTCGCCGGGGTTTGCACTGCAAACCCTGCACGTACCGGTTCCTCGCTGCGCAGCGGCGACTTGACCTTAAGGGGTCAAACAGTTTATACGTCTGCGCCGCTTGCGTTCCCCGGGGTTCGTAAGCTAAGTATATAAAAGGAAGCAACAGGCGGAATTATAGCGCATGGGTAAATCTCTGGTCATTGTCGAATCACCCGCAAAAGCCAAAACGATCAACAAATATCTGGGAAATGACTTCATCGTCAAGTCCTCGGTAGGTCACATCCGTGATCTGCCCACCAGTGGCCAGGCCAAACCGGTGGACGCCAAGGCGCGTGCGCGCCAGGCAGCTGAAACACGCAAATTATCGCCCGAGAAGAAAGCGATCCATAAAAAGCAAAAGGCCAAGGAGCAATTGATCGCCCGTATGGGCATCGACCCCGATAACGGCTGGACAGCCCAGTATCAGGTGCTGCCTGGCAAAGAGAAAGTGGTCGACGAATTGCGTCGCCTGGCCAAGACAGCCGATACCGTCTACCTCGCGACGGATTTGGACCGCGAGGGGGAGGCGATCGCCTGGCATTTGCAGGAAAGCATCGGTCTCGCCCCTGAAAAGTACCGTCGGGTGGTGTTTAACGAAATCACCAAGAAAGCCATCAACGAGGCCTTCGACCGCCCGGGTGAGCTCGACCTTAACCGGGTCAATGCACAGCAGGCACGTCGATTCCTCGACCGGGTCGTGGGCTTTATGGTGTCTCCTCTGCTGTGGGCCAAGGTAGCCAGGGGTCTGAGTGCGGGCCGGGTACAGTCGGTAGCGGTGCGGCTGATTGTCGAGCGCGAGCGCGAGATTCGAGCGTTCAACCCGGAAGAGTTCTGGGACTTGCACGTACAGACGCGCGCCAAGAACGACGCTGAAGTCCGTTTTGAAGTTGCCCGTTATCTCGGCGACAAGTACCGGCCGGTCAACAAAAGCCAGAGCGATGAGCATGTTGAGCGACTGCGCGATGCGGCATTGCGCATCACCGACCGTGAAGACAAGCCGACTTCATCCAAGGCGGCGCCCCCATTTATTACCTCGACCCTGCAACAGGCGGCCAGCACGCGCCTCGGCTACACCGTCAAGAAAACCATGACCATGGCCCAGAGGCTCTATGAGGCCGGTCACATCACTTACATGCGTACTGACTCGACCAACCTGAGCCAGGAAGCCGTTGCCTCGGCGCGTGATTACATCGCCGACCAGTACGGCAAACAGTATCTGCCCGAGAAACCGGTCACCTATGGCAGCCGGGAAGGGGCCCAGGAGGCGCACGAAGCGATTCGGCCGTCCTATGTGGCCCGCAAGAGCGCCGATCTCTCCGACATGGAGCGCGACGCTCAGCGGCTCTATGAATTGATCTGGCAGCGTTTCGTGGCCTGTCAGATGGTACCGGCCAAGTACAAGAGCACGGTGCTGACGGTCGCTACCGGCGATTATGAGCTCAAGGCAAAGGGCCGGGTGCTGGTATTCGACGGCTACACCCGGGTCATGACTCAGGTCACCAAGGGCGATGACGCCATCGAACTGCCAGATCTGAAAGTGAGTGACGAGCTGGCGCTGGTGGCTTTGGAGCCACGCCAGCACTTCACCAAGCCGCCAGCACGCTTTACGGAAGCCTCGCTGGTCAAAGAGCTGGAAAAACAGGGTATTGGCCGGCCATCGACCTATGCCTCCATTATTTCGACGATTCAGGATCGCGGCTACGTACGGCTGGTCAGTCGCCGCTTTTTCGCTGAAAAAATTGGCGATATTGTGACCGACCGGCTGACCGAATCGTTCAAGGATCTGATGCAGTATCAGTTCACCGCGCGTCTGGAAGAGTATCTGGATGACATTGCTACCGGTGAGCGCACCTGGAAGCAGGTGCTCGACAGCTTCTACGACGACTTTACCCGCCAGTTGGACCAGGCGGAATCCGACGAAGACGGCATGCGCTCCAACGAGCCGACACCAACTGACATCGAGTGCCCGAAGTGCGGGCGCCCGATGATGATTCGTACCGGCACCACCGGCGTGTTTCTCGGCTGCTCCGGCTACAGTCTGCCACCCAAGGAGCGTTGCAAGGGCACCCTGAACCTGATTCCCGGCGAGGAAGTGCTCGACCTGGAAGACGACGATGAGGCAGAAGCCCAGGCGTTGCGCCACAAAGAGCGCTGCGACAAATGCGGCACGGCGATGGACAGCTACCTGATCGATGAAGGCCGGAAACTGCATATCTGCGGCAACAACCCGGATTGTACCGGCTTCAAGGTCGAGAAAGGCCAGTACAAGATCAAAGGCTACGATGGCCCGACGCTCGAGTGCGACAAATGCGGTTCTGAAATGCAGCTCAAGAGCGGCCGTTTCGGCAAATACTTCGGTTGCACCAATGACGAGTGCAAGAATACCCGCAAGCTGCTGCGCAACGGGGAAGCGGCACCACCGAAGATGGATCCGATTCCGATGCCGGAGCTGAAGTGCCTGAAGGTGGAAGACACATACGTGTTGCGTGATGGCGCTGCCGGTTTGTTTCTGGCGGCCAGTCAGTTCCCGAAAAACCGGGAAACCAGGCCGCCACTGGTGAAGGAACTGGTAGCCCACGCCGATGAGTTGCCGGAAAAGTACCTGTACCTGACCAAGGCACCCAAGAAAGACGACGAAGGTCGGCCCACGGTCATTCGTTTCAGTCGCAAGACGAAAGAGCAATATGTAATGACTGAAAATGAGGATGGCAAGGCGTCTGGCTGGAAGGCGTATTATCAGGGTAAGCGTTGGGTGGTTGAAGAGAAAGCTGGTAAAGCGGCCAAGGCCTGAGTAACTGACACCCTTGAACCAAAAGAAAACCGGCAGTTGCCGGTTTTTTTATCGCTGCGTTCCAGTGAAGGAACGCTCAGCTTTTGGGAAAGTCCCGCTGGGTGTGGCCCTTGTAGAGCTGACGGGGCCGTCCAATGCGGTAGCTGCCACTGATCATCTCTTTCCAGTGGGCAATCCAGCCCGGCGTGCGGCCAACTGCGAACAAAACCGTGAACATGTCGTTCGGGATGCCGAGCGCCTTAAAGATGATGCCTGAATAGAAATCGACGTTGGGGTAGAGCTTCTTCTCGACGAAGTAGGGGTCTTCCAGCGCAATTTTTTCCAGACGCATGGCGATTTTCAGCAACGGATCGTTGTTGATGCCCAACTCGCCCAGCACTTCATCGCACGTGGCTTTCATCACCTTGGCGCGGGGGTCGTAGTTCTTGTAGACCCGATGGCCAAAGCCCATCAGACGGAACGGATCGTCCTTGTCTTTGGCGCGCTTGATGTACTCTTCGATGTTGGCTTCATCACCAATCTCTTCGAGCATGTTCAGCACCGCCTCGTTGGCGCCGCCGTGTGCCGGGCCCCAGAGCGCTGCTATGCCGGCCGCAATGCAGGCGAACGGGTTGGCACCGGATGAGCCGGCCAGCCGCACCGTTGACGTTGAGGCGTTTTGCTCGTGATCGGCATGGAGAGTGAAAATCTTGTCCATGGCCCGCGCCAGGACGGGGTTCACGGTATATTCCTCGGCCGGTGTGCTGAACATCATGTGCAGAAAGTTGCCCCCATAGGACAGATCGTTCCGCGGGTACATGAATGGCTGACCCATGGAGTACTTGTAAGTCATGGCCGCCAGCGTCGGCATTTTGGAGATCAGACGGTGCGCAGCGACTTCACGATGGTGATCGTTACTGATGTCGAGCGAATCGTGATAGAAGGCCGACAGGGCGCCAACCACGCCAACCATGATCGCCATGGGGTGGGAGTCACGGCGGAACCCCTGGAAGAACACATGCATCTGCTCGTGCACCATGGTGTGGTGCATGATGATGTTCTTGAACTCGCCTTTCTGGGTGTTATCCGGCAGTTCTCCGTACAGCAACAGGTAGCAGACATCCAGATAGTCGGCATTCTCGGCCAACTGATCGATCGGGTAGCCCCGGTGCAGTAAGACACCTTTATCACCATCAATATAGGTGATTTCAGATTCGCAGGACGCGGTTGAGACAAAGCCCGGATCATAAGTGAACAGGCCGTGAGCGGTCAGTGACCGCACGTCTACAACATCCTGACCCAGAGTGCCGGAGTAAATCGGCAATTCAATCGGGTCGCGTCCTTCGATGACCAACTTGGCTGTCTTGTCAGTCATGAGGCCTCCTCTTCAAAGCAGTGTTGGGCGCCAGAGTATCGGCGCAGGATGGGGTGAACTCGTGTTGGGCCTGTAGGGCAGGCCCCGTGCGGCGTGCATTGCCAGCAAATTAAGTGCCCTCAAGGCAACGCCGGATGATACAGTTGTGACTCAGAGTTTAAAATCGGGGCCAACTATAGAGCCTTGGTCGGGATTGTCAATTTGACTTCAGTCTTACGGCTTGAACGCAAAAAACGATGTCTCCCCCTAAAGTCGAAGTGGAAACCTTTTGTCAATCGATACAATAGCGACCGCTAATGAATCCCGGATCAGGCGGGCTGATCACGGGAGTGTTCATTTGTAATTGTGTTCGACGGTCTCTATAATTCCGCCGCATTTCGGGGTTGGGCTTAATTGTCCAACAACTCCAAACACCCCGGTTCAGGGGTCCGCACCATAAGAAGAGTGTACTGCCGTGAAAGATCACCGACCGAAAAACCTCGATCTGGCGACGATCCAAATGCCGATCACCGCCATAGCGTCGATTCTGCACCGAATCACCGGCGTCATGCTGTTTGTCGCCGTGGGCTTTCTAGTCTGGGCTTTAAGTCTGAGCCTCGAGTCCCGTCAGGGGTTTGACCAGACCGTTGCCGTCATGACCCACCCCCTCGCCAAGCTGATTACCTGGGGCATTTTGTCTCTGGTCATCTACCACCTCTTTGCCGGCATCAAGCACCTGATCATGGACGCCGGTTTCGCTGAAACGAAGGAAGGGGGGCCGCTGGCGGCTAAAATTACCCTGGTCCTGACTGTCGTTGTGATCGTGTTGATGGGGATATGGGTATGGTAAAAAGTGTGACGAATCTAACCCGCAGTGGCCTTTCTGACTGGCTGGTGCAACGTGTCTCAGCGGTTCTGCTGGCACTCTATACACTCTTCATTCTCGGCGTCTTCTTCGCCAACCCGGACCTGGGTTATGACGAATGGGAACATCTCTTCTCCCTGTTCTGGGTCAAACTGTTCACTCTGGCCACTTTGCTGGCCCTGGTCGGCCATATCTGGATCGGCATGTGGACCGTCGCGACCGATTACCTGAAAAACACCTGGGTTCGCTTCTTCTTTTTATGTGTGATCGCTGTAACCGCTTTTGTTTACCTGGTTACCGGTGTTACCGCTGTATGGGGTGTATAAAGCATGGCTAACATCAAGACAATGACATATGACGCCATCGTGGTTGGTGGCGGTGGTTCGGGCCTGCGGGCAGCGTTGCAGCTGGCCGAATCCGGTTTGAACACGGCGGTAATTTCTAAAGTTTTCCCAACCCGTTCTCACACGGTATCGGCCCAGGGTGGCATTACCTGCGCTATCGCCAGTGCCGATCCGGATGATGACTGGCGCTGGCATATGTATGACACCGTCAAAGGTTCCGATTACATCGGCGACCAGGACGCGATTGAATACATGTGTTCAGTGGGCCCCCAGGCTGTGTTCGAGCTCGATCATATGGGGCTGCCGTTCTCACGCTTTGAAAATGGCCGTATTTACCAGCGCCCCTTTGGTGGGCAGTCCAAGAACTTTGGCGAAGGTGGCCAGGCGTCCCGTACCTGTGCTGCGGCTGACCGTACCGGTCATGCGCTGTTGCACACGCTTTACCAGGGTAACCTGAAAGCCGGCACCAGCTTTTTGAACGAATGGTATGCCGTCGACCTGGTCACCAACGACAGCAACGCCGTTGTCGGTGTAGTGGCGATTGATATCGAAACGGGTGAAACCGTGCATATTCAGTCCAAGGCCACGGTTCTGGCGACCGGTGGTGCAGGGCGCATCTATGCCTCCACCACCAACGCACTGATCAATACCGGCGACGGCATTGGCATGGCATTGCGCGCGGGCTTCCCGGTGCAGGACATGGAAATGTGGCAGTTCCACCCAACCGGTATTTACGGCGCCGGTACTCTGGTAACCGAAGGGTGCCGGGGTGAGGGTGGCTACCTGATCAACAAAGACGGCGAGCGGTTTATGGAACGCTATGCGCCGAACGCCAAAGACCTGGCCGGTCGTGACGTTGTTGCGCGGTCAATGATTCTGGAATTGCTGGAAGGACGCGGGGGCGGCCCGGAAGGGGATCACGTCTTCCTGAAGCTCGACCACCTGGGCGAAGAGCTGCTCCAAAGCCGCCTGCCTGGCATCGTCGAGCTGTCCAAAACCTTTGCTCACGTTGACCCGGCCAAGGAACCCATCCCAGTGGTTCCAACCTGCCACTATATGATGGGCGGTATTCCGACCAACATCGGCGGCCAGGCTCTGACCGTGGATGCCGATGGCAAAGACCACGTCATCGACGGACTCTACGCCTGTGGCGAAGCCGCTTGTGTATCGGTTCACGGGGCCAACCGTCTGGGCGGCAACTCGCTGCTGGATCTGGTGGTCTTCGGTCGTTCTGCGGGTATGCAGATCGAGAAAACCCTGCGTGAAGGCTTTGAAACCAGTGCTGCCACTCAGGCGGATATCGAGCGTGCCATGGCGCGACTGGATGCACTGGAGAATGGCAAGGGCACCGAAAAAGTGGCGGACGTCAAAAAAGACCTGCAGAACTGCATGCAGCTGCACTTCGGCGTGTTCCGCGAAGGTAAGAGCATGGGCGAAGGCCTGGCCAAGCTGGCCGAGATTCGCGAGCGCGTGGCCAACATTGGCCTAGACGACAAGAGCCGTGCTTTCAACACCGCACGCATAGAAGCACTCGAGCTGGCTAACCTGCTGGAAGTCGCCGAGGCAACTGCGGTGTCGGCCGAACAGCGGACTGAGAGCCGCGGTGCCCATGCCCGCGAAGATTATCAGGAGCGCGACGACGAAAACTGGCTGTGCCATTCCATCTTCAAGCCAGGCGAGAAAGTGATCAGCAAGCGGGCGGTGAACTTCACACCGAAAACCGTTGATACCTTCCAGCCCAAAATCCGGACTTACTAGGAGCGTTGTATGAAAGTCAGCCTGTATCGCTACAATCCGGAAACCGACAAGAAGCCCTACATGCAGGATTACGACATTAATGTCCCTGCAGACAAGGATCTGATGGTTCTCGATGTTCTGAATCTGGTTAAAGAACAGGACCCTTCTGTATCTTATCGTCGCTCCTGCCGTGAAGGTGTCTGCGGCTCAGACGGTTTGAACATCAATGGCAAGAATGGCCTGGGCTGCATTACGCCCCTGTCCGAAGTGAAGGGCGGTCGCGACAAACTGGTCGTGCGCCCGTTGCCGGGTCTGCCGGTCATTCGTGACCTGGTGGTCGACATGAGTGTTTTCTACAAGCAGTACGAGAAAATCAAGCCTTTCCTGATCAACGATCAGCCGGCGCCCGCCATTGAGCGGTTGCAAAGCCCGGAAGACCGGGAAAAGCTCGACGGCCTCTACGAGTGCATTCTGTGCGCCTGCTGTTCAACCTCTTGTCCGTCGTTCTGGTGGAACCCGGACAAATTTGTCGGCCCGGCGGGTTTGCTGCAAGCCTACCGCTTTCTGGCAGACAGCCGCGACACCGCTACCGCGGATCGTCTGGCGGAACTGGACGATCCGTTCAGTGTCTTCCGTTGCCGTGGTATCATGAATTGTGTCAGTGTGTGCCCCAAAGGGTTGAACCCAACGCGTGCGATCGGTCATATCCGGTCTATGCTGTTGGCCAACGCGACCTGATCACTGTTTATAGGCGATTACGTTAAGTGATGGCTAAGTAGCAGCCGCTTCACTCTGCGGTTGAACCCCGGTATCGACAGATACCGGGGCGTTTTGCGATCAGCTGGTTGTTTTTCGGGTCGGCCGGGCGCATTTGAGTGATGAAAATTGAGCCGATGTCTTCTGGCATCATTATTCTCCGCGGTATTGAACAAACAGGGTTCAAGCAATGCAAAACGGCACCATGGAGGAACTTTGGTCTACATCCCATCTATCGGGCGGTAACCAAGCCTACCTTGATGAAATGTTCGAAGCCTATCTGGCTGACCCCAATTCCGTCACCGAGCAATGGCGCGCGGTGTTCGACAAACTCCCCAACATTAACGATAAAGTCACGACCGACACGCCTCATGCGCCGGTTCGCGATCATTTCCTGCTTCTCGGCAAATCCCGCAACGTCGCGGCTAGTACACTCGCTCCCAGCATCGTCACTGAGCACGAGCGCAAGCAGGTGCAGGTGCATCAGCTTGCAACGGCCTATCGGTTCCGTGGACATCAGAAAGCCAAGCTTGATCCGCTCGGCATTGCCATTCGCGGCGACGTTCCGGACCTGGAATTGCAATATCACGGGCTTTCTGCGGCCGATGAAGACACGATTTTTCAGTGTGGCAACCTCTATATTGGCAAGTCAGAGGCACCGCTGAAAGACATCGTCAATGCGTTGGAACAGACCTACTGCTCATCCATTGGCACCGAATTCACCCATATTGTCGACACCGCAGAGCGTCGCTGGATAGAACAGCGCATCGAGTCGGTTCGCTCCAAGCCGGATTACTCGCCGCAAGCGCGCAAGCACATTCTTGAGCGGCTGACGGCCTCGGAAGGGCTGGAAAAATTCCTCGGCTCCAAGTACCCCGGTACCAAGCGGTTCGGGCTTGAAGGCGGCGAAACACTGGTCCCGCTGATGGATGAACTGATTCAGCGCAGCGGCAGCTACGGTGCCAAGGAAATTGTGATCGGCATGGCCCACCGCGGCCGTTTGAACATGCTGGTCAATATTCTGGGCAAGAACCCGTCTGAACTGTTCCAGGAATTTGAAGGCAAATCGTTCCTCGATCAGGGGTCCGGTGATGTTAAGTACCACCAGGGCTTTTCGTCGAACGTGATGACCGAGGGTGGGGAAGTGCATCTGGCACTGGCCTTTAACCCGTCTCACCTGGAGATTGTGTCTCCGGTGGTAGAAGGCTCGGTTCGTGCCCGTCAGGATCGCCGCAAGGACAACACCAGAGATCAGGTGGTGCCGGTCAATATTCACGGTGACGCCGCCTTTGCTGGCCAGGGTGTGGTGATGGAAACCTTCCAGATGTCCCAGACCCGGGCGTTCAATACCGGTGGGACCGTTCATATCATCATCAACAACCAGGTCGGGTTCACCACGTCGAAGCGCGAGGATGCGCGTTCGACCGAGTACTGCACCGACATCGCCAAGATGGTTCAGGCGCCGATCCTGCACGTCAACGGCGATGACCCAGAAGCGGTGGTGTTTGCGACCCAGGTGGCCGTCGATTACCGTCAGCAGTTCAAGAAAGACGTCGTGATCGACCTGGTCTGTTACCGTCGCCGCGGCCACAACGAGGCCGACGAGCCGGCGATGACCCAGCCGATGATGTACCAGGCAATTCGCAGCCGCAAAACGTCGCTGGCGCTGTACATCGAATCCCTGATCGAACAGGAAGTCATTACCGAAGCAGACGCCAAGGCAATGGCCGATGAATACCGGGATCTGCTCGACAACGGCGAGCACGTGGTCAAGTCACTGGTCAAAGAGCCGAACAAGACGCTGTTTGTCGACTGGTCACCCTACCTGAACCAGCCGGTAGTCGATGATTACGACTCCAGCTACCCGTTGAAAGACCTGCAGGATCTGGCTAACCAGATGAACACCCTGCCAGAAGGCTTTCCGCTGCAGCGTCAGGTCAACAAGATCCTGGAAGACCGGGCCAAGATGGCCAAGGGTGCCTTGCCCATTAACTGGGGCATGGCTGAAATGCTCGCCTACGCGACTCTGATAAAGGACGGCCATCCGGTACGGATGACCGGGCAGGATTCCGGCCGCGGTACATTCGTTCACCGCCATGCGGTCTTGCACAACCAGAAAGACGGCAGTACCTACACGCCGTTGGCCCACTTGTCGGATGATCAGCCAAGCTTTGAAGTGTTCGATTCGTTTCTGTCTGAAGAAGCGGTGGTGGCCTTCGAATACGGGTATTCAACCACAACGCCCAACTCCCTGGTGATCTGGGAAGCCCAGTTTGGTGACTTCGCCAATGGTGCCCAGGTGGTGATTGACCAGTTCATTACCTCCGGTGAACACAAATGGGGGCGTCTCTGTGGTCTGGTGATGCTGTTGCCACATGGCTATGAAGGGCAGGGGCCCGAGCATTCATCCGCTCGCCTCGAGCGCTTCCTGCAAATGTGCGCCGAGCAGAACATTCAGGTATGCATGCCGACCACACCGGCTCAGGTATTCCACATGCTGCGTCGTCAGGCAAGACGGAACCTGCGCAAGCCGCTGGTGGTAATGTCGCCGAAGAGCCTGTTGCGTCACAAAGACGCCGTGTCCAGCCTGGAAGAGCTGGCCAATGGCAGCTTCCAGACGGTACTGCCAGAAGCCGACAGCAGCATTGATCCGAAGAAAGTGACCCGGGTCGTGCTGTGCTCCGGCAAAGTCTACTACGACCTGACCGAGAAGCGCGCCAAGGAATCAGCCGACCACGTTGCCATTATCCGGATCGAGCAGTTGTACCCCTTCCCGGAAGACCGGTTGTACGAAATCCTGCTGGCCTACCCCAAGCTCAAAGAGGTGATCTGGAGTCAGGAGGAACCCATGAACCAGGGCGCCTGGTATTCCAGCCAGCACCACATGCGCAAGGCGTTGCACCGGGTCAACCCGAAACTGTATCTGAGCTATGCCGGACGTGAAGCTTCGGCGTCACCGGCAGCCGGTTATATGGCATTGCACCTTGAACAGCTTGAAAAATTCCTTAATGAAGCAATTTTGCTTGATCAATGATCGACGGCTAACCGACTAAGGACCCACTACATGGCTACAGAAATTAAAGCTCCCCAGTTTCCAGAGTCCGTCGCTGACGGCACCGTTGCTACCTGGCACAAACAGCCGGGTGAGGCTGTTTCGCGTGATGAGCTGATCGTCGACATTGAGACTGACAAAGTCGTACTGGAAGTTGTTGCACCGGCTGACGGCGCGATTAAGGAAATCACCAAAAACGAAGGCGACACCGTTGAAAGCCAGGAAGTGATTGGCTATTTCGAAGCGGGCGCTGGCGGCGGTGATGCCGACTCGAAAGAAAAAGACACCGCCAAGAAAGATGACTCGAAAAAAGAAGAGGCGTCGTCGTCTTCAAGCGCCGGACAGGGCGATGCGGACGCGGCCATGAGCCCGGCCGCACGCCGTTTGGCCGACGATCATAATCTCAGTGCCCAGGACATCACCGGCACGGGCAAAGGTGGACGCATCACCAAAGAAGATGTGGTTAATGCCGTTGAAAGCAACGCCAAGTCGAGCCCGGCTGAAGCACCATCGAACAGCATGCCTGGCATGATGCCGCAAAGTCAGAGCACGTCCTCTGCGGGTGTTGCAACTCAGCCGGGCGAGCGTTCTGAAAAGCGTGTTCCGATGACCCGGTTGCGCAAGCGGGTGGCTGAGCGGTTGCTGGAAGCGAAAAACAGCACCGCCATGCTGACGACGTTCAACGAAGTCAACATGAAGCCCATCATGGATCTGCGCGCCAAGTACAAAGAAGAGTTCCAGAACGCCCACAATGGTACGCGTCTTGGTTTCATGTCCTTCTTCGTTAAGGCGGCAACCGAAGCACTGCGTCGCTTCCCGGACGTCAATGCCTCTATCGATGGCGACGACATTGTGTATCACGGCTACTACGATATCGGTGTGGCCGTCTCCAGTGACCGTGGTCTGGTTGTACCGGTTTTGCGCGACACCGAGCAGATGAGTCTGGCGACCATCGAGAGCACCATTCGCGATTTTGGTTCGCGTGCACAGTCTGGCAAGCTCGGCCTGGAAGACATGCAGGGTGGTACCTTTACCATTACCAACGGGGGTGTTTTTGGTTCCCTGTTGTCGACGCCAATTCTGAATCCGCCACAAACGGCCATTTTGGGTATGCACAAGATTCAGGAACGTCCTATGGCGGTGAATGGTGAAGTGAAGGTTCTGCCGATGATGTACCTGGCGTTGTCCTATGACCACCGACTGATCGATGGCAAAGAAGCGGTACAGTATCTGGTTGCCATTAAAGACATGCTGGAAGATCCGGCGCGTATTCTGCTCGAGCTGTAATGCCAGCCTTCGGTCAACGAACAGGCGCGTAAAGGAACAGGATTCGAAAGGGCAGCAGTGATGCTGCTGCCATCGCTAACAGTTAATAGAAGGGTCAGAGAATATGGCACAACAATTTGATGTAGTGGTTATCGGTTCAGGACCGGGCGGATATGTCGCGGCCATCAAGGCTGCGCAACTGGGTCTGAAAACAGCCATCGTCGAAAAGTGGCTGACCAAAGATGAAAAACCGTCTTACGGTGGCACCTGCCTGAACGTCGGTTGCATTCCGTCGAAGGCCTTGCTCGAATCGTCTGAGAAGTTTCACGAAGCGCAGCACGATTTTGAACTTCATGGTATTGGCCTGAAAGACCTCAAGGTCGACGTCAAGGCCATGGTCAAGCGCAAGGAAGACATCGTTGGCAAACTGACCGGCGGTGTTGCTGGCTTGTTAAAAGGCAACGGCGTTACTGCCTTCGAAGGCAAGGGGATGCTCAAGGCCAACAAGGTTGTGGAAGTGACCTTGCATGATGGAAAAACAGAAACGCTGGAAGGCAAGAACGTCATTCTTGCGACGGGCTCCATCCCGATCGAGATTCCACCAACGCCAACCAACGGCGAGACCATTGTCGATTCTGAAGGTGCTCTGGAGTTTTCGTCAGTGCCTAAGCGCTTGGGTGTTATTGGCGCCGGTGTTATTGGCCTGGAGCTGGGCTCGGTCTGGAAACGCCTGGGCTCCGAGGTGGTTGTTCTGGAAGCCATGGATACCTTCCTGCCGGCTGCCGATCAGGCCATTGCCAAAGACGCCTTCAAGTTTTTCACCAAGAAAGCCGGCCTTGATGTTCGCCTTGGCGCGCGCGTTACCGGTTCTGAGGTGAAGAAGAACAAGGTTGAAGTAACCTTTGAAGACAGCGAAGGCGAGAAAAAAGAAACCTTCGACAAACTGATCGTTGCGGTAGGCCGTCGGCCTTACACCGAAGGCTGCCTCGACAAGGGCTGTGGCGTTTCTCTCGACGAGCGTGGTTTTGTTCAGGTTGATGACCAGTGCCGTTCCACCGTACCGGGTGTTTACGCCATCGGCGACGTGGTTCGCGGCCCGATGCTGGCTCACAAAGGCTCGGAAGAGGGCATCATGGTGGCAGAAATCATCGCCGGCCATAACGCCCAGATGAACTACGACACCATTCCGAATGTCATCTATACCCACCCTGAAATTGCCTGGGTCGGCAAGACCGAAGAGCAACTGAAATCAGATGGCGCCGACTATAAAGTGGGTTCTTTCTCCATGGCGGCCATTGGTCGTGCCATGGCGCAAAATGCCACCGACGGCCAGGTCAAGATCATCGCCGATGCAAAGACCGACCGTATTCTGGGCATGCATATTTTCGCGTCGGGCGCGTCAGAAATGATCGCTCAGGGCGTGATTGCGATGGAGTTTGCCTCCAGCGCTGAAGACTTGCAGCTGACCTGCTTCGCTCACCCGACTAACTCGGAAGCGGTGCACGAAGCAGCATTGGCTGTAGATAATATGGCAATTCACAAGGTCAATCGCAAAAAGCGTTGATTATAGAAAGTTACCGGGAGATTGCTCCCGGTTTCTTTATTCGCTAATCAGAGTGCCTTGCGGGTGAAACCCACTAGAACAAAAAATTCTCCCAAACACTCGAGTTCACAGAACGGAAAGAACGATGAACCTACACGAGTATCAATCGAAGCAGCTGTTCAAAGAGTACGGTCTGCCTGTATCCGATGGCTATGCCTGTGATACGCCTGATGAAGCGGTTGCTGCCGCCAAGAAAATCGGGGGTAACATGTGGGTGGTCAAGGCTCAGGTACACGCGGGTGGCCGGGGCAAGGCTGGCGGCGTAAAGCTGGTCAAAACCGATGACGAGATTCGCGCATTCGCTGAAAAGTGGCTGGGTCAGAATCTGGTTACCTTCCAGACCGATGAAAAAGGCCAGCCAGTCAGCAAGATTCTGGTTGAAACCTGCACCGACATCGCCAACGAACTGTACCTCAGTGCCGTTGTCGACCGTGGTAGCCGTCGCGTTGTTTTCATGGCATCGACCGAAGGTGGCATGGACATCGAAACGGTCGCCGAAGAAACGCCCGAGAAAATATTGCGCGTTGTTGTCGATCCTCTGGTCGGCGCTCAGCCTTTCCAGGCGCGTGACGTGGCATTCCAGCTCGGCCTGAAGGGCGAGCAGGTCAAGCAGTTCACCAAAATCTTCCTGGGCTTGGCGAAGCTGTTCGTCGATAAAGACCTGGCGCTGATCGAAGTAAACCCGCTGGTCATCACCGACGAAGGCAACTTGCACTGCCTCGATGCCAAAATCGGTGTCGACAGCAACGCCCTGTTCCGTCAGAAGCAAATCTCCGACATGCGCGACCCTTCACAGGAAGACGAGCGCGAAGCGCAAGCCTCTGCCTGGGAACTGAACTACGTTGCCCTGGACGGCAATATTGGTTGCATGGTCAACGGTGCTGGCCTGGCAATGGGCACCATGGACATCGTGAAATTGCACGGTGGCCAGCCTGCCAACTTCCTCGACGTAGGCGGCGGCGCGACCAAAGAGCGCGTGGCTGAAGCGTTCAAGATCATCCTGTCCGATACCTCGGTCAAGGCGGTTCTGGTCAACATCTTCGGCGGCATTGTGCGTTGCGATATGATTGCTGAAGGCATCATCGGCGCGGTTGAAGAAGTCGGCGTGAAAGTACCGGTTGTTGTTCGTCTTGAAGGCAACAACGCTGAACTGGGCACACAGAAACTGGCCGAAAGTGGCCTGAACATCATAGCGGCCACTTCGCTGACTGACGCTGCCGAGAAAGTGGTACAAGCAGCCGGAGGTGCAGCATGAGCGTATTGATCGATAAGAACACCAAGGTAATCTGCCAGGGCTTTACCGGTTCACAGGGCACCTTCCACAGTGAACAGGCGATTGAGTACGGCACGCAAATGGTCGGCGGTGTATCGCCGGGCAAAGGCGGCACCACGCACCTGGGCCTGCCTGTTTTCAACACCGCTCGTGAAGCGGTAGAAGCAACAGGCGCCACTGCCTCTGTGATCTACGTACCCGCACCGTTTTGCCTCGACGCCATCATCGAAGCGGCCGACAGCGGTGTTGAGCTGGTGGTGTGCATTACCGAAGGCATTCCGACGCTGGACATGCTGGTTGCCAAAGAGTACGTCGACCGCAAAGGTGTGCGTATGATTGGCCCGAACTGCCCGGGCGTGATCACTCCGGGAGAATGCAAAATAGGCATCATGCCTGGCCACATTCACAAGCCAGGTAAAGTGGGCATCGTATCGCGTTCCGGTACCCTGACCTATGAAGCCGTTAAGCAGACCACAGACCATGGTTTTGGCCAGTCTACCTGTGTGGGCATCGGTGGCGACCCGATTCCGGGTTCAAACTTCATCGACATTCTGGAAATGTTCGAGAAAGACCCGGCAACTGAAGCCATCGTAATGATTGGTGAAATTGGTGGTACGGCTGAAGAAGAAGCCGCCGCTTACATCAAAGCCAATGTTTCCAAGCCGGTTGTCTCCTACATTGCCGGTGTGACTGCCCCTGCGGGCAAGCGCATGGGCCATGCGGGTGCCATCATTGCCGGTGGCAAGGGCACGGCTGACGAGAAGTTTGCTGCCCTGGAAGACGCCGGTGTGAAAACCGTTCGCTCTCTGGCACAGATCGGTGACGCTTTGAAAGAAGTCACCGGCTGGTAAGCCTGACGATCGCACTCTGATGCGACGTTCTGATAAAGGCAGCTGAGGCTGCCTTTTTTATTGGGTGAGAATAAGTCGGCAGTCAGGCCGGGGCTGTTAGGCTAGACTTTGTAGACACACAGGACACGACATTTAAGGATAGGCAGGACATGTTACATCTCTTTGATTGGCTGGCGTTGCTGGTGTTTTTCACCAGTTGGGTGGTCTATACCCGCTATGCATCCCGCGAGGCAAAACGCAGACACAGTTTATCGTCGATCATGCATCATTTTCGGGTGGACTGGATGCATCGGCTGTTACGCCGTGAGAACCGGGTGGCTGATATGTCTGCAGTGGGTAATCTGGAGCGCAACTCTGCGTTCTTTGCCTCCAGTTGCCTGTTTGTAGTGGCAGGTCTGATTACCGTGCTGGCCGCTTCGGAGCAGGTAGTTAGGCTGCTGAACGACATTTCCTTTGTACAGCCCGGAACCAAGGCGCTGTGGGAAGCCAAGGTGGGCGTGCTGGTGGCGATCTACGTATACGCCTTTCTCAGCTTTACCTGGAGTATGCGGCAATTTGGTTTTCTGTCGGTGATGATTGGGTCGGCACCGACCCCGAGCGAGAGCATCGCTGATTCCGTCAAGAAAGACTTTTCCGTTCACACCGCCAAGGTAATGGATCTGGCGGGCAAGCAGTTCAATCTGGGTTTGCGGGCGGTTTATTTCAGCCTGGCCGTCGTCGGGTGGTTCCTGGGGCCACTTTGGTTCGTGGTGCTGACCAGTGTGATCATCGGTGTCTTGTATCGGCGGGAATTTCGCAGTACAACGCTTAAGGAGCTGGTAAGGGCCCGTGGTCTGGACCCAAAGCAAGACATAGGCCTGGGCAGGAATGTGGAGGAATGACCGCGCTGGCTGGCCCTCGTTTAACGAGAGCCAGCCCCAATCGGCCTTATACGCCGGGTACCGAGCCGGCAGGCATTGAGCGTTGATCCTGTATCGCCTGACGCAGGGGGATGCGCAGCAGCAGGATGCCTCCGGCTATGAAATAGAGCATGATCACTAACAGAGCCTGGTGCCGGCCAACGGCGTCGGAAATAGGGCCGAAGGTCATGCCGATAATGATGGCAAAACGCCCGAAAGTGCCCCACAAACCGAACAGTAAGGCAGAGTCTTTCGGGTTTGCCAGTAAGCCAACCACGGCCCGGCTGGCGCTCTGTGTAGCCCCCATGGCACTGCCCGCCACAAAGGCGACCACCACAAACAAGGTAGAGACCGTCATCCCGGTCAGTGCGACAAGCGCATCCAGATAATAGATGCCCAGTAGGCCCATTAGCCACCATCCCAGGGTTAACAACAGGGTGTTCTTGGAGCCAAGTGTGTCTTCAATAAAGCCGAACCCGATGGCGCCAATCATAGAGGCGATCTGCAGCGTAGCGCCGATGATCAGTAACTGGGTGCCGCGAATGCCTATTTCTTCCTGAGCGTAGATTCCGAAGAATTTAACCACAACCGATACCCCGGCCATGTACACCATAAACGCGATGAAAAAGCGAAACAGGACCGGGTAGTCGGCAATAATGCTGCGCATTGCGAGTAACCTTGCTCCCGCGGCTTTCAGCAGCACCGAAACGCGGGCGTGCTCGAACTCGGGCATGGGCTCGGCCCGTTCCTTGACGAACAGGAATGTGGGAAGGGCGCCTAGCCCGTAGAAAAGCGCAACGACGACCATGGCCAACTGGTTCTGGTCGATATAAAGCGAGAGATTTGAGCTGGCGCTTTCGGTAACCACTACGATGATGATCAGCAGGCTCAACAACCCTCCAATATAACCGATACCCCAGCCTATGCCGGAGATCCGCCCCATGTTGTCCTTGGTTGCCAGTTCGGTCAGAAAACTGGCAATGAAGGTCTCTGACAGCATCCAGGCGGTGTTGCTGCAAATAAGAAACGCCATGCCGAGCCAGACTGACCCGGGCTCCACGAAATACAAACCGCCGGTCGCCAGTACCGACACCCAGGTGCACCAGGCCAGGTAACGCTTCTTGCGGCCGCTGTAGTCGCAAATAACGCCCACCAGAGGTGCCAGAATGATAGCCAGACCAGTCGAAATGGCCACGCTGGCTGCCCAGAATGTGTTCTTCAAATGGTCGAGTTCGGGCGGAACAATGTAGGAGATAAAAAAAGCACTGTAGATAAAGCTGACTACGACTGTGGTGTAGCTGCTGTTGGCGAAGTCATACATGGCCCAGCCAAAGATCTCGCGCTTGCGAACCGGAGCGTGGGGAGTGGGTGTCGACATCCTGGAGGTGCTTCCTTGTGATTGGGCAGGCGGTTGTCACAGGTTCGATGGGTGTAATCTGGAACGCCAGCGAACCTGCCGGTTTCAGGGTCAAGTGTGCACCAGTGCTGGCGGTGAGGAAAGTCCGGGGTGGTAAATGATAGGGGCAGCGCTTGAAATGCATCACAAGGCCCATAGATAGAGGGAACCATTGTCTAAGTCTTTGATTTGAGGTGAATTCCATGTCTGAAACCCAACAAGAAACGCTCAGTTTTCAGACAGAAGTCAAGCAACTTCTGCATTTGATGATCCACTCCCTGTACTCCAACAAGGAGATATTCCTGCGCGAGCTGATCTCCAATGCATCCGATGCCTGCGACAAGTTGCGCTTCCAGGCGTTGAAGGATGATGCTCTGCTTGCTGAAGACAGTGACCTGACTATTCGGGTCGAGTACGACAAAGAAGCCGGCACGGTTACGCTGACCGACAACGGCATTGGCATGACCCGTGACGATGTCATCGCCAATCTGGGGACCATCGCCAAATCCGGCACGGCTGACTTTCTGAAGAATCTGACCGGTGACGAGCGTAAGGACAGTCAGTTGATCGGGCAGTTTGGGGTAGGGTTCTACTCGTCTTTCATCGTTGCCAGTGCTGTTGATGTCTATACCCGTCGTGCCGGCACTCCGGCCGATGCCGGTATCCACTGGCGCAGTGAAGGCGAGGGTGAGTTCAGCCTGGCCGACGTAACATTGCCGCAACGGGGCACCCGCATTGTGTTGCACCTCAAACCGGAAGAAACCGAGTTTGCTGATGGCTGGCGTCTGCGCAACCTGATCCGCAAATACTCGGATCACATCGCGATCCCGGTGCAGATGCTGAAAGAAAACTATGAATCGGAAGACGACGAAAACGCGGAAGAGAAAACGATCGAATGGGAAACAGTAAACAGTGCCAAGGCGCTGTGGACCCGGCCGCGCAGTGAGATCTCCGACGATGAATACAAGGAGCTCTACCGCCACATTTCGCACGATTTTGGCGACCCGTTAAGCTGGAGCCATAATAAGGTTGAGGGCAAGCTGGACTATACCAGCCTGCTGTATATTCCGAAAAAAGCCCCCTATGACATCTGGAATCGCGAGCGAATTCGCGGACTCAAGCTGTATGTGCAGCGCGTTTTCATTATGGATGACGTCGAGCAGTTTCTGCCGATGTATCTGCGCTTTGCCAAAGGGATTGTCGACTCCAACGATCTGCCGCTGAACGTCAGCCGTGAAATTTTGCAGAGCGATGACGCCATCGACAGCATGCGCTCGGCGCTGACCAAGCGGGTTCTGGACATGCTGGCTAAACTGGCCAAGAAAGACCCCGAAGGCTATCAGACTTTCTGGGACGAATTTGGCCAGGTATTAAAGGAAGGGCCGGCGGAAGACGCCGCCAACAACGACAAGATTGCCAAGTTGTTGCGCTTTGCCACGACCCATACCGGCGAAGCCGCCCAGACTCAATCGCTGGACGACTATGTCAGCCGGATGCAGGAAGGGCAGGATAAAATCTATTACGTGGCCGCCGACAGTCACCAGACCGCCTGGAACAGTCCGCACCTGGAAGTGTTCCGCAAGAAAGGCATCGAAGTGCTGCTGATGAGCGACCGGATCGACGAGTGGCTGATGGGTTACCTGCGTGAATTCGATGGCAAGTCGCTGGTCGATGTTGCGCGCGGTGGTCTTGATCTGAGCGGTGTCGAAACCGAAGAAGAAAAAGAAGCCCAGCAAAAAGCCAACGACGACCACAAACCGCTGCTTGAGCGTCTGAAAACATTGCTCGCCGACGATGTGGAAGAGGTTCGCATGACGCACCGGTTGGTTGAATCACCAGCTTGTATCGTGGTGGGCGATAACGACATGGGTGCCCAGATGCGCCGTATCATGGAAGCCGCCGGTCAGGCCGTGCCAGAAACCAAACCGATTTTCGAGCTGAATCCGGAACATCCGCTGGTTCAGCGGCTTGAACAGGAAGCCAGCGAAGACCGCTTTGCCGATCTGGCCAACATTCTGCTTGAGCAGGCACGATTGGCCGAAGGCTCACACCCCAAGGATGCTGCCGGGTTTGTAGGCCGATTGAACAAGCTGCTGCTGGATCTTTCCCGATAGGCGATGCGCCTTGTCCCCAAAGGCCGGCTAAGGATTCAATTTATGAGTCCAAAACCCGCAACGGGCCACAGTGTGGCCCGTTGCTTGGTGTCGGCACCGGTAGAATTCAGTACAATGCCGGTTAATTTCAATTCTGGAGTAACGAAATGACCTTCAAGAACTGGCTCGCAGTCTGTGCCGTACTGATGCCATTGGCCGCCCAGGCGGGTGGTTCGCTGGACATCGCTTTGTCCAATACCTCGGTCAGGCTGGAACATGAGGCAGTCCGGGTAGGCTCTGGTGCACACATCACCACCGGCCTTGCCTACAGCGAAGACAATCAGGCTTATGCATTCAGTGCCGGTTTTAATGCGGTCGATGCCACCATGGCGAATCGTGAACTCATTGGCGGCATCGGCTTTAAAGGCTTTCTGTTCGATGCCGGTGAACCGGGCTTTGCTCTGGGTGTCGGTGGCTTTTTGCGCTGGCAACCCGATTTTATGAATGGCCTGGGCACCGAAGCACAGCTGTATTACGCACCCGACATTCTCAGTTTTGGTGATGTGGTTGCCTTCCAGGAGGTCATCGCGCGGGTTACCTACAAAGTGCTGCCTCAGGCGCGCGTCTTTGTCGGCTGGCATGACATCGCCGGTTACTATTACGACACAACTGGCGGCCCAAGCCGAATAGACAACACTTTCAACCTCGGTTTCAGGATGAACTACTGAGCCATGAACCGTCGCGGTCTGACCAATGCCTTGCTTTACCAGGCGAGGCTCATGCTGACACTGGCGGAGCAGGAGGCGGTGCCTGCGCAACGTCAGGCCTGCGCCTCTTCATTTGAAGTGCTGGCTCACCGAGCATGGCTCGCGGCTCAGTGTGAAGCGGCTGAGTCTTATGGCGTGTCACTGGCGCCGGAGACACCCCTGAGTGAACTGTTGGACGCCTGGCGTGAAAGACGCCCTGATGCCTGGGAACTCAACGCAGTGCAAGCAGGCTTGGGGCAGTCCGGTCACTGGATGCAACAACTGCATCGCTATCTGACCCATTGGTCGACGGGTGTGATACCGGAAGGCGTCAAAAAAGCCGACCCAAACCGCATTGCGCTGGTCTCTGACGATAACCAAGAACCTACAAATCATTACCGCAGAATTCTGAATGAGCTGCAACAATGGGTCGATGATGTGAGAGCTCAAGGCGACCACAGTTAACGAACCGGTTTGGCTGACCCCCCGAGCCGTAGCGGCCGAAGTCGGGTTCTGCCTAAAGTTGAAACTAAGGGCCATATGTACTGGGAAATTATCGAGCTGGCTAACGGCGAAGTGGCATTGCGCCGGGCCGATTCCAATGACGATCCGTTGCTGGTCATCCGCTTTTCGGATGAAGCCAAGGAGCGCCTGAAAGAGCAGCGCCTGGATGTTGCCCGCGCTATGATTTCAGCCGGCGTGCAGGTGGCAACAGAAATTGAATCCGGCGAAGAAACCGAAGAAATGGACGACGACGAGATGATCGTCCACTAACCATACCCGCACAGCGCGGTAATGGCCGGCCGTTTCCGTCACCGCTGGTGTGCTACATCCTCCTGTTACACCCTTATGTAATGCCCTCCGAGGTTCCTTTCTCACGCTCCCCCGCTACTGATATTCTCGGTACCAGCGCCTGACCGCGGCTACGTACTGTTCAGTTTCAGGGTAGGGGGGAATGCCCTGGTAGCGGGCCACGGCGGTTTCCCCGGCATTGTAGGCCGCCAGTGCCAGATCAAGATCGCGATAGCGTTGCATCAGATACTTGAGGTGGGCGGCACCGGCGTGAATGTTCTCTCTCGGGTCGGTGATGTTGCGCACCCGATACTGGGCTGCTGTTGCCGGCATCAACTGCATCAGGCCCATGGCACCTTTGTGCGACCGCGCATTGACCTGAAAATTGGATTCCTGCCGGATAACCGCACGAATGAGATTCGCATCCAGCTGGTACTGACTGGCGGCCGTGCTGATGTGTTGTTCGATCTCGGCCCGGCCCTGAAGTCCATCCGGGTCTCTGAGCCGCTGACCGGCATGGCGCGCATTCAAACCACTGTGTTCCAGAACGTAACCGGGTAAGGATACTGGCCGGTTGGTTACTACGCGTTCGCCGGAAGGCGTCAGGTAGATGTACAGATCGGCTGCGGCGGCAGGTAACGTTGTCAGCCAACAGATAATCAGCTTCAGGAGCCAGCCGTTTGGCGAGACAGTAGGGCGCACGATTAGTGCGTTCAATCTGGTTTGACGCAAGGGTTACTGCTCCCGCGTTATTCGTCGTCGAAATAGAAGGCGTCGTGGCCGACCAGTGATGTCAATATAGACAACCGAGCCGCATTGTCCTGGCTGCCAAGATCCGATGCGTTGATGCGTTTTTGCTCGCACAGCCAGCGTAAGCCATCGGCGGGCAGGTCGGTTTCTATGGCTTCGCCATCCACAAAGAGCATTCCGGGTTGATAGGCGAGTCTGACCGAGGCATTGCGGATCAGTGGTTGCCGTTGTAACTGGCGGGCGATATCGGCCTTGCTCAGTGAGGGCTCTTCAAGCGGGGCGTCACCGTATTTGGGCTGGGTCATGTAGCTGCCAAACCACCGCGCCATGGCATCACGGTCTTGTACCAGGCTTTGCAGCATGGTCTGAATGCGGTCTATATCGGCGGTGGTAATGCGGTGGCTGTCGTCGCGGGCGTCCAGATCTGCGTCCTGGTAGCGGTCAAAATCTGAACTGGTATTGGCAAGGAACTGGGCAAAATCTACCAGCGTTTCAGCCTGGCTGGGTGCGCGAAAGCCAATGGAGTAGGTGATGCAGTCTTTGCTCAGGGCTTCTCCCCAGTGTGCGATTCCCGGTGGCACGTAGAGCATATCGCCCGGTTTCAGAACCCAGCGCTCCTGTTCGTCAAAGTGGGCGAGTATGCTCAAATCGGTATCGTCACGGCGATCATCGGCTTCGTCACAGGATTGGCCGATGCGCCATTCCCGCTCTCCTTCAACTTGAATTAAAAACACATCGTAGTGATCAAAATGCGGCCCGACACCGCCGCCGGGGACGGCATAGGAGATCATGATGTCATCCATACGCCATGCGGGTATGAAACTGAAGGCATCAAACAGCGCCGCTATTTCGGGCACCCAGTGATCGACGGCCTGAACCAGCAGCGTCCAGTCTTTTTCCGGCAGTTGGGCGAAATCATCTTCGAAGAAGGGGCCGTGGCGCAATGTCCAGTCGTTGGCTGTTACCAGGCGTGATTCCACGTCTGGTTCGGTAGCCAGACCAGCCAGCTCATCGCCACTGATGCCGGGCAGGCCATCGGGGAAGGCCTGGCGTATCAGGTAGGGAGTCTTTTGCCAGTACTGGCTCAGAAATTCCTGGCCACTGAGGCCGCCGAGCATATCCATGAGAGTCACCTGAGTCGGAGTAGTATGGAGCAGCAACTGCACAGTCAGTTTTGCAGCAAACCAGCGATAGTACAAGGCGGGTGAGTCGGGCAGATTGTCGCCTGCCCGACCGGTGGGGCATCAGATTGAGTCGATGCTTTTGGCCTGCTCGGCAGCGTTGCCCAGATATGTGGCCGGGGTCAGCGCCAGCAAGGCTTCTTTGGCGCTTTCAGGCAGGTCGAGGTGGTTCACGAAATCTTGCATCATGGGCTCGGTAATGGCTTTGCCGCGGGTAAAGGCTTTCAGCTTTTCATAGGGCTCTTCAATGCCGTAGCGACGCATAACCGTCTGAATAGCCTCAGCCATGACTTCCCAGGCCTGGTTGAGATCCTGGTTCAGTCGATCCGGGTTGGCTTCCAGTTTGCTGATGCCTTTTTGAGTGGCCTGGTAGGCGATAAGGCTGTGCGCCAGGCCGACACCCATTGAGCGCAGTACGGTAGAGTCGGTCAGGTCTCGCTGCCAGCGGGAAATCGGCAATTTGGCCGCCAGGTGCGCCAGAATCGCATTGGCCAGGCCCAGGTTGCCCTCGGAGTTCTCGAAATCGATCGGGTTGACCTTGTGCGGCATGGTCGAACTACCGACTTCACCGGCAATGGTGCGCTGCTTGAAATACCCCAGCGAAATATAACCCCAGATGTCCCGGTCGAAATCAATGAGGATGGTGTTATAGCGGGCGATGGCATCAAAGAGTTCCGCCATGTAATCGTGCGGTTCGATCTGGGTGGTAAAGGGGTTGAGTGTCAGGCCCAGTGACTGGATAAAAGCGTCGGCGTTAGCGGCCCAGTCGATGTCCGGGTAGGCCGACAGGTGGGCATTGTAATTGCCAACGGCGCCATTGATTTTCCCCAGGTACTCCACTGACTCGACCTGGCGGATCTGACGACCCAGGCGGTAGGCAACGTTCGCCATTTCCTTGCCCAGGGTGGTGGGTGAGGCAGTCTGGCCATGTGTGCGGCTGAGCATGGGCTGGTCGGCGTGGTTTTTTGCCAGGGCAGCTATGTCGTCACGAATCGTGCGCATCTGCGGCAGCAGTACGTCGACAATGCCGGTTTTCAGCATCAGTGCATGTGACAGGTTATTGATGTCTTCCGAGGTGCAGGCAAAGTGAACAAATTCAGTCACCTGGCTGAGTTCGTCCAGCTCACTTAACCGGGTTTTCAGGAAATACTCGATCGCTTTGACATCGTGGTTGGTGGTGCGCTCAATGGCTTTGATGGCTTCGGCATCGGCCAGTGAGAACTGATCTACGATGGCATCAAGAAAGGCACTGGCCTCGATTGAAAAAGGCGCCAGCTCGGCAATGTCAGCGTGACTGGCCAGTTGCTGCAGCCAGCGCACCTCGACCGTGACCCGGGCTTTGATCAGGCCATATTCGCTGAAAACAGACCGAAACGCTTCGGTTTTGGAGCCATATCGGCCATCAATAGGGGAGATCGCGGTGAGCGCGTTTAATTCCATGGTGCCAGGTTCCCGTCGGTGCATGCGTGAAGGCGGGCGATTATACCGGTCAGCCGCCAGACAGGCCAATGCTTCGGGCACTAATGCTCGGGTCGTTTACGTCGCCCCGAGTCCGCGGCAGGTGGCAGAGCTGTTACTGCAGGGGCGCCGTGAATACCTCCAAGGCTTAACTTCGGGATATGAATCCCCTCCATGGGATTCACCCTTCGGGCTCGCTGCGCTCTTGCTAAAACGCTCCCGGCGTTTTAGTCCATGCCTCAGATACCCCCGCATTAGCAGCTCTGACAGCCGTCGCTCATTTATTGCAAACGCCTCAGTCTTTGCTTAACCGTGTCGAAAACAAAGCCTAGACTCTTGCAAGCAACTGCTCAGCGGTATCATGCAGTTTTGAGCGTTTTACCACGATATGCCAGCGTCGGCCGCCCAGTTGATGCCACAGGTGGGCACTGCGTATGCCGAACAGAAGAGCCGTGCGAACCTGTTCGGCGATGTTCGGGTTCTGCAGGTAAGACGGGTTGCCCATAACCCGGATGCGAAAATCCAGTTTGCTGACGCTCTGCTGATAGCTGTTGGCGACGGCGGCAATGACCGATTCATGCAGCGCATCATCGAAATAGGCGCACTGATCAACCGCCCGCGTCAGGTGCTGGCTGAGCGCCTCCATCAAGTCATCCCGTGCCGTGAGCTTTCTCTGGGCATGCAAAATGCCCATGGCATAGCGCAGTACATCCGGTGACATACCCTTGCCACGCTTCGCCAACACTTCCTTAAGCCCCTCAAGCCCGGTTTTCACGCCTATAATGCCGCCATAGACCTCTTCAACCGAGCTCGGATTCAGGTTAAGCACGGTGCGAATACTCTGCTCAAGTCGAGGGCGTTCCAGGCTGCCCTGGCGTGCCAGCTGCTCGACCATCAGAGCGGACTGGAATACGCCAGCCAGTGCCAGAACCTGATTGCTAAACTGATTCATTAACTTCCTTAATGCTTTTCATATCAAAGGGTTAGGTAGCATTGTTAATGTTGAATATGTCTCATTGGGCGATACCTAATCCCGGGGTTCAGCCGTGGTAATTCACCAGGTGCGTTCGATAACACCACCACCGAGGCAGACTTCGCCATCGTAGAAAACGGCGGATTGTCCGGGTGTAATGGCCCGTTGAGGTTGTTCAAACTCAACCCGGTAACCGTTGTCGGTTGCGGTAATCTGACAGGCCTGGTCGGGCTGCCGGTAACGGTGCTTGCACATCAGTCTGGCTGGCAGTGCAGGGGCTTCACCGGCCACCCAATAGACCGAAGACAGGGCCAGTTCCTGAGTGTAGAGCGCTGGGTTGTCCGTTCCCTGCACCACGGTCAATACGTTCCGTTCCAGGTCTTTGGCTGCGACAAACCAGGGGGCTTCGGGGTGGTTGCGGGTACCGCCGATGCCCAGCCCCTGGCGCTGGCCGATGGTGTAGTACATCAGCCCCTGGTGTTCTCCGATCACCTCGCCGCTGTCAGTTTCTATCGTTCCCGGGCGAGCGGGCAGGTATTGCTTCAGAAAGTCACTGAAGCGGCGCTCGCCAATAAAACAAATGCCGGTGCTGTCTTTCTTGCGGGCGGTCGCCAGCTGGTACTTTTCGGCAATACGGCGTACTTCCGGTTTTTCCAGCTCACCGACCGGAAACAGGGTTTTCGCAAATTCTTCGTGGCCGACAGCATGCAGGAAATAGGACTGGTCTTTATTGGTATCCAGGCCGCGCAGCAGTTGGGTGCCCTGGTCTGTGGTTCGGGTTCGGGTGTAGTGCCCAGTGGCGATTTTGTCGGCTCCGAGCGTCAGGGCGTAGTCCAGAAAAGCTTTGAACTTGATCTCCCGGTTGCACAGGATATCCGGGTTGGGGGTTCTTCCAGCCTGGTATTCTTCCAGAAAATGTTCAAACACGTGATCCCAATACTCGGCCGCAAAATTAGCCTTGTGCAGGTGAATGCCCAGCCGGTCGCTGACGGCCTGGGCATCGGCAAGGTCTTCCTTGGCGGTGCAGTATTCAGTGCCGTCGTCTTCATCCCAGTTTTTCATGAACAGGCCTTCGACCTGGTAACCGGCCTCCAGCAGCAATGCCGCCGTTACAGAAGAGTCGACACCGCCGGACATACCGACGATGACTTTGGTTGAGGCAGCTGAGGTCATGGGGTTAAAGGCTCCCGGGGGCAATCATGGGGTGAATGAGTGATAGAGGATACCGCTGTCCGGCCTGATAATCGGCCAGTGCCTGGCTGACCAGCGCGCTGCGCAGCGGGTAGTGACCGGCAAGCAGCTGTTCAACAGACAGCCAGTCTACGGCCAGAATATCGGTGTCGCGCGGGCTGTTTTCAACCCATTCGGGCTGATCGGCTGTGAAGCAAACGCGCAAATAATGAATGCCGGTGGTGGGGTGCACGGATTGGTAGATGCCAACCAGTCCGGTCAGACGCACCTGGTACTGGGTCTCTTCCAGCGTTTCCCGGCGCGCGGCATCCAGAAGAGACTCTCCCGGTTCGACATGACCGGCAGGCTGGTTCCATCCGTTTATACCGTTATCATTTTCATTAACCATCAATATGCGCTGGTTTTCTTCTACAATAACGGCTGTTGTGAGATGGGGCATTTCAGGTGCAGCAGCCATGTTGTCTCCTGTAGCGGCAGGGTAAATGAAGCCGTTCGTCTGCGCCGCGGTGTTGCAACGAACAGGAACAGGGTACGCTTTAGTATCTGGACACTGTTCGTATCCGTCACAAGTCTTTTGCATTCAAACCAGAGCGTTGGCAGCCTACTGGACGTAAAATGAATCATAACAAGAGCGTTACACTGACGTCTGCTGCGCTCATACGCGAACCGAGATTAAGGAACCCGGCATGATCATCAAACCCAAGGTACGTGGTTTTATTTGCACCACCGCACACCCAACGGGCTGTGCCCTGCACGTTCAGGAGCAGATCGACTATGTAAAAGCCCATCCGCCCGCAGCTGAAGGCCCCAAAAACGTGTTGGTGATTGGCTCTTCAACGGGCTATGGCCTGGCGTCGCGCATTGTCTCTGGCTTTGGCTTCAAGGCCAATACTCTGGGGGTCATGTTCGAAAAAGAACCGACAGAGCGTCGCACTGCCTCGGCGGGTTGGTACAACACCCGAGCCTACGAGAAAGCTGCAACCGAGGCTGGATTGTACGCTAAAACCTTTAATGCCGATGCGTTCAGTCACGAATGCAAGGCGGAAGTGATCGAAGAGATCAAGGCGTCTATGGGCAAGGTGGACCTGGTGGTCTACAGCCTGGCCTCTCCGCGTCGCAAAGACCCCGATACCGGCGACGTCTATATGTCGACCTTGAAGCCAATCGGCGGGGCGGTGACCCGCAAGAGTTTGAATACCGATACCCGGGAAGTGTCCGAGGTCACTCTGGAGCCGGCGAATGACGATGAAATCGCCAATACCATCAAGGTAATGGGCGGGCAGGACTGGGAATTGTGGCTAAAGGCACTGGCTGACGCCGATGTATTGGCCGAGGGTGCCAAGACAACAGCCTACACCTACATCGGCCGCGAGCTCACGTTCCCTATTTATGGCGAAGCCACCATTGGCCGCGCCAAGGAAGACCTTGATCGCGCAGCGGCGGCCATTGACCAGTCACTGAAATCCAGCCTGGGTGGCAGTGCGTGTGTCTCGGTACTGAAAGCACTGGTTACTCAGTCGAGTTCTGCCATCCCGGTCATGCCGTTGTACATCTCTTTGCTGTATCGGGTGATGAAAGAGCAGGGCACGCACGAAGGTTGCATTGAGCAGATCAACACACTGCTGACGGGCGAGCTTTACTCGGGGAAAGATGAGCTCACGCTGGATGAACATGGCCGGGTACGTGTGGACCTGAAAGAACTGACCGACGAAGTGCAGAGTCGGGTTGAGACATTGTGGCACCAGGTGACAACGGAAAACCTTACCGAGTTGTCCGACTTCGAGGGCTACCAGAAGGAGTTTTTCCGCCTGTTCGGCTTCGGTTACGACCAGGTGGATTATGACCAGGACGTTGACCCGGTCGTTTAACCCCCTGAGGTCCTATAGATGAGGCGCCTGTTGGGCGCCTTTTTTTAGACTTGACGTTTATACCGTTATCTAAAATGCGGTCTATCGCGATTTCCCGAAACTCCCCGCTTGCCAGATCATCGAGCGCATAATGACCGATTTTCCAGCGAATCAGCCTTAGCGTCGGGTAGCCGATATGAGCGGTCATCCGCCGTACCTGACGGTTTCGTCCCTCTGTGATGACCAGTTGTAACCACTGGGTCGGGATATCTTTGCGCTCTCTGATGGGAGGGTGTCTTGGCCACAACGCTTCAGGCTCATCGATGAGTGTGACCTGTGCGGGTTGTGTCATGCCGTCTTTCAGTTTTACGCCCTGGCGCAACGGTGCGAGATCAGCTTCTGAGGGTATGCCTTCCACCTGAACCAGGTAGGTTTTTTCAACCTTGTTGGCCGGGTGAGCCAACTGATGTATCACGGCACCATCATCACTGAGCAACAGCAAGCCTTCGGAATCGAAATCCAGGCGACCAGCAGCGTACACCCCGGGAATCGGGATGAAATCGGCCAGGGTGCTGCGGGGGAGTCCGGAGCGTTCGTCGGTAAACTGACACAGCACCTGAAAGGGTTTGTTAAACATGATTAAGGAGGTCATTGCGAGTGTTCTGGGCCTTTTAGAGGTGTTATCCGTGCAACCCGGCGTGCAACGCATGGTACCAAAGTCACATCCGTTGGTGCTGTAAGTAGACAAACGATTCCGTTATACTCCGCCGCCGTTGAAACCATAATACACAGATGGAGTGAACCATGGGATATCAGAAAATTGAAGTGCCTGCCGGCGAGAAAATCACGGTCGACACCAAAGGTACCCTGACTGTACCCAACAACCCTATTATCCCGTTCATCGAAGGCGATGGCATCGGCGTAGACGTAACACCGCCGATGATGGCGGTGATCGATGCTGCGGTCGCCAAGGCCTATGGCAGCGAGCGCAAAATCAGCTGGATGGAAGTTTACGCGGGTGAAAAAGCCACCACCATCTACGATGCAGATACCTGGCTGCCTACTGAAACACTGGATGCCTTTCGTGAGTTCAAAGTGGGTATCAAAGGCCCGCTGACCACGCCCGTAGGCGGCGGTATTCGCTCACTGAACGTTGCCATCCGTCAGGAACTCGATTTGTTTGTTTGCCAGCGTCCGGTGCAGTGGTTTACCGGTGTACCTAGTCCGGTAAAAGCCCCTGGCGACGTCGACATGGTGATCTTCCGTGAAAACTCCGAAGACATCTATGCCGGTGTTGAATGGAAAGCAGGCAGCCCTGAAGCTGAGAAAGTCATCAAGTTCCTGCGCGAAGAAATGGGCGTCACCAAAATTCGCTTCCCTGAAATGTGCGGTATTGGTGTTAAGCCAGTGTCGGAAGAGGGCACCAAGCGACTGGTGCGTCAGGCACTGCAGTACACCGTTGATAACGACCGTGACAGCCTGACTCTGGTTCACAAAGGCAACATCATGAAGTTCACCGAAGGTGCCTTCAAAGACTGGGGTTACGAGCTGGCCAAGGAAGAATTTGGTGCAGAGTTGCTCGACGGCGGCCCCTGGATGCAGTTCAAGAACCCCAAAACAGGCAAGAACATCGTGGTAAAAGATGTTATCGCCGATGCCATGTTGCAACAGATCCTGTTGCGTCCGGCCGACTATGACGTGATTGCCACACTGAACCTGAATGGTGACTACCTGTCTGATGCCCTGGCGGCGGAAGTAGGCGGCATCGGTATTGCGCCGGGCGCCAACCTGTCTGACGACGTGGCCGTGTTTGAAGCCACCCACGGTACAGCACCGAAGTATGCCGGCCAGGACAAGGTTAACCCGGGTTCACTGATTTTGTCTGGCGAAATGATGCTGCGTCACATGGGCTGGATCGAAGCGGCTGATCTCGTACTGAAAGGCATGGCCGATGCCATTGCTTCCAAACGCGTAACTTACGATTTCGAGCGTCTGATGGACGGTGCGACCCTGGTGAAGGCCTCCGAGTTCGGGCAGGAAATCATCAAGCAGATGGATAACTGAGCGTAGTACGCCGGTGAGGGGTCTTTAGCTAGACCCGGCACATCCAAAAAAGCCTGGCAATAGCCAGGCTTTTTTTATCCTTCAACGGAAGTCGGCTTTCTGTGCCAGCCGGTTCGGTTTAGTCAGGGTAATCGCTGGTTGCGCGCTCCTTGGCAGGCTGGGCTGTTTCAGTAGACTGGGCAGGGGAGGCGGCTGTTTGCGCACCAGGCTCAGGTAATGCACGAATGTTAACAGCATGAATGCCGCGATCGGCCTTGACGGTGTCAAATTCCACCGGTTGTCCGGCCTTGAGTGTCTTGTAGCCTTCCATCTGAATGGAGGAGAAATGGGCAAACAGGTCTTCTTCATGTTCGTCACAAACGACGAATCCGAAACCTTTTGCGTTGTTGAACCACTTTACTTTCCCTACGGGCATAACGGACTCCTTACGACCACGTTAAATTACAACTTGAAATCGACCAGGCCCACTTGCTTGACCGGGTCAACCCCTGTTCACAATGACACCTAGGTAGAGATGGACAGCCACTCATTGGCAGGGTGTTGTTCAGTCTCCGGCCAGCCTCTTCCCTGAGTCTCGTGAGAGACTTGTTGGTTTGAACCGTTCCACCCAGCGAGTTGCATTTCGAGGTAACGATATGCAATGCTCTGTAAGGTTCACACCCAACCCGTCCACAGCCAGACGTTACACGCCCTGCAGGGGAAATACCGACGACTCGTTGGCATACCCAAAGGTTATTCACTAACCTTACCTGCGTGCTGTGAGCGGTTGTATTCAACAGCCACGATACATCGACTACTAGGACTACTAGGCCTCATTGACCACCGAGTCGAGCTGTACAGTATTCATACAGATCTAACGGTTAGGCTATGGTTGGTTGTTGAACCTTTGAAGTCAAGCACCAACTCGCTGAGTTATGAAGCAGCGCACGTTGTGTTCACCTGATGTTACTGAAAATACGCCCGGTTCAGCACGGCTACGGTAACTTTAACACTGTTCGATTGCTTGAGCCCGACGCTGTGACGCGCATAATTGGGTTTACAGGAAAACATCCTGTCGTTGAGTCATTGGAAAACCACCGGGTCAGCCCCACCGTATAATCTGAATGAGTTTGAACATCGACCTATGACCATTACTACTACTGGAAAACCAGATCTGTACGACGCCGGAATGAAGGGTATTCACGCTGGCACCCCACGGCTGGGGCCCGACGAGCCCGAGCAGGGAGACGACTATGGCGTCGCCACCCGGACTCAGGATCCGGAGCTTAAGCAACCCCCTCTTTACCGGGTGATTTTGTTGAACGACGACTACACCCCAATGGAGTTTGTGGTACACATACTCGAGAACTTTTTTTACATGTCCCGGGAAAAGGCGACACAAGTCATGTTAGCGGTGCACACTCAAGGCAAAGGTGTGTGCGGCGTCTATACTAGAGATATCGCGGAAACCAAGGCAGCCATGGTGAACCAGTATTCCAGGGACAATGAACATCCCCTGGTGTGTGAGGTAGAAAAGGCAGATGACCAGTGATCAGCAAGAGGGTTATATACCATGCTAAGTAAAGATCTCGAATTGACGCTGAATAATGCGTTCAAAGATGCGCGGGGCAAGCGGCATGAGTTCATGACCGTGGAGCACCTGTTGCTGGCGTTGCTGGACAATCATGCTGCAGCCGAGGTGCTGACGGCCTGTGCTGCCGACATTCCGCAACTGCGTCGCGACCTGACGGAATTCATTGATTCCACAACTCCCCTGATTCCGATTGACGATGAAGACCGTGAAACCCAGCCAACCCTGGGGTTCCAGCGGGTCTTGCAGCGTGCTGTCTTCCACGTTCAGTCCTCCGGCAAGAAAGAGGTAACTGGCGCTAATGTGCTGGTCGCCATTTTCTCCGAGCAGGAAAGCCAGGCGGTGTTCTTCCTCAAACAGCAAAGCATCTCTCGCATCGATGTGGTCAATTTTATTGCCCATGGCATCTCCAAGGTGCAAAGCGAGAATGCCCAGCCGAATGAAGATTTTAACGCCGATCAACAAGAAGAGGGCGGTGGCGATGGTGTTCAGGGCAGTGCTCTGGAAAGTTTTGCCTCAAACCTGAACGAATTGGCCCGTAAGGGTCAGATCGATCCGCTGGTAGGGCGCGAGCACGAAGTTGAGCGCGTCATTCAGATCCTGTCGCGCCGGCGTAAGAATAATCCGCTGCTGGTCGGGGAAACCGGGGTGGGTAAAACCGCCATTGCCGAGGGCCTGGCCAAACGCATTATTGACAACGATGTGCCTGAAATCATGGAAGGAGCCCAGGTCTTTTCCCTGGATCTGGGTGCCTTGCTTGCCGGTACCAAGTATCGGGGTGATTTCGAAAAACGCTTGAAAACGCTATTGGCCGAGTTGAAGAAGAAGGAAAAGTCGATTCTGTTTATCGATGAAATCCACACCATCATCGGTGCCGGGGCGGCATCTGGCGGCGTTATGGATGCTTCCAATCTGCTCAAGCCGATGCTCAGTTCCGGTGAACTCCGATGCATGGGCTCGACGACATTCCAGGAATTTCGTGGCATTTTCGAGAAAGACAGCGCGCTGACCCGTCGTTTTCAGAAAATTGATGTCAATGAGCCCTCGGTCGATGAAACCTATCGCATCCTGAAGGGGCTGAAGTCGCGTTTTGAGGAGCATCACCACCTCAAGTACACCGATAAATCCCTGAAGGCGGCCGCAGAACTGTCGGCCCGGTACATCACCGACCGCCACCTGCCGGATAAAGCCATTGATGTCATCGATGAAGCGGGTGCGGCTCAACGTCTGTTGCCAGCCAGCAAACGCAAGAAGTCGATTAACGTCAGTGATGTTGAGAAAGTCATTGCCTCCATTGCCCGCATTCCGGAGAAAAGTGTCAGCCGTAACGACAAGGAAGTACTGGAGCATCTGGAGCGTAACCTGAAGATGACCGTCTTCGGGCAGGAGCAGGCCATTGAGCAACTGGCCTCGTCGATCAAGCTGGCCCGTGCCGGTCTGAAATCGGTCGACAAGCCCATCGGGTCCTTCCTGTTTGCTGGCCCGACCGGGGTGGGTAAAACAGAGGTTTCGAAGCAGCTGGCCGATTCTCTGGGTATTGAGCTGTTGCGGTTTGATATGTCGGAGTACATGGAGCGCCACACCGCTTCGCGTCTGATCGGGGCTCCTCCGGGCTACGTCGGATTCGATCAGGGTGGTTTGCTGACCGATGGGGTATCCAAGCATCCGCATTGTGTGCTGCTGCTCGATGAAATTGAAAAAGCACACCCGGATGTCTTCAACCTGCTGCTGCAGGTCATGGACCACGGTACGTTGACCGACAACAACGGGCGCAAGGCAGATTTCCGTAATGTCATTCTGATCATGACCAGCAACGCCGGTGCGCAGGAAATTAACCGCCGGTCTATGGGCTTCCTGGAGCAGGACAACAGCACGGACGGGATGGAAATGATCCGCAAGCAGTTCACGCCGGAGTTCCGCAACCGTCTGGATGCCATCGTTCAGTTCAAGGCACTGCCGATTGCCGTGGTTACCAGCATTGTCGACAAGTTCCTGACCGAGCTACAGGCGCAGCTGGATGACAAGCGCGTCATGATGGAGGTAGACGATGAGGTTCGCGCCTGGCTCGCCGAGAAAGGATACGACGAACACATGGGCGCCCGGCCAATGAGCCGCCTGATTCAGGAGAAGGTGAAGCGCCCCTTGGCCGATATGATTCTCTTCGGCCCGCTGTCTCGTGGCGGTACCGTCTATGTGCACATCCGTAACGATGAGCTGACGCTGGAAGTCGAGGAAGAAGCAGAGACGGTCTGACGTGTAAGAACGTTAGGATTATTAAAAAGGCACCTCCGGGTGCCTTTTTTTGTTTGTCTGAGTCGTGTGCAGAGCGCACAGACAAAAAAACACCCGGAGGGTGTTCTTTTACAATGGGTCTGGCGGTTGTTTCAGGTCGCGTGACCCAGGCTACGTGCGTTAGCGGGCGCGATAAACGATACGACCTTTGGTCAGGTCGTAAGGTGTCAGTTCGACCTTAACCTTGTCGCCCGTCAGGATGCGAATGTAGTTTTTACGCATTTTCCCTGAAATATGGGCAGTAATGACATGGCCATTTTCGAGTTTGACCCGGAACATGGTGTTGGGAAGGGTATCGAGAATCTCGCCTTCCATTTCAATAACGTCTTCTTTTGCCATATATGCTTGTACACACCTTTGATTAAGACCGCTGAGGCTGACTACTGGGTGTCAACCTCATGTAAGTATGGGAACCGGCGGGCATTCTGCCTGAATTTCCGGCATTTATCAAAAAACTGGGCAAATTCAGGTATTTGGCTGGAAAATCGGTACCTAAAGAGGCAGGGTAGTGCTCTCACTTACTCAATCCCTACGGCGTCGATCAAGTGATCATCGAGGAGCCGCCAGTGCCGGTTGATCAGCACTTCTAGCGGCCGGTAATCGGCCTTGTAGGTCATTTGCGCAGACCCCGGCACCCAGTAGCCCAGATACAGGAACGGCAGGTTCAGGGTTTCACACAGCTGTATCTGAGTCAGGATGCTGAACACCCCCAGCCCGCGCTGGCTTTGAACGGGGTCAAAAAAGGTGTAAGTGGCTGACAATCCGGTTTCCATACGGTCGGTAAAGGCAACCGCCACGACCTGATCGTTCTGCCTGAATTCAAGTATGAACGCAAGATCTGGCCGACTGACCAGAAATTCACGATAGCTGTCTTCCGAGGGTGGGTACATGTCGCCCTGGTAATGCCGGTGACTGATGTAAGCCTCATACAGCCGATAATGCTCGGAATTGTACTCACAGGGCAGGCGGCGCACGCTGAGGTCCTGGTTTTTAGCCAGAATGCGCCGGAAACGACGCTTCCAGTGAAACTGAGCGACGCGCACCCGAGATGGCATACAGGCCCCGCAGGCTTCGCAATCCGGCCGGTACAGATGGTGACCGCTGCGCCGGAAACCCAGGTGCATCATCTGTTCATAGAGAGGCAGGGAGAAGTGCAGATCCGGATCGAGAAACAGGGTCCGTGCCTGCTGTCCGTCCAGATAGCTGCAATTGTGCTCACCGGTTCGGTACAGCTTGATGGTGTCTTCCTGTTGCTCGGACTCAGGTTTCATCGGCAACATCCCGGACAGAAGAAATGAGTGGTGCAGCCGGACTGCCCTGGCTGATGCGACTTGAGATAGCCTGGTTCAGGGCTACCGCATCGGGAAGCGACACTGCGCGACGTTGTCGGGGCAATTGTTGCTCGAACCATGGTCGTTCAACCTCCCGGGCACCGAGACTGGCCAGGTGATCATTATAGACCTGGCAATCGATTAGGCGCAGCGATTGCAGCAGCGCGGCTTCCTGCAGCGCCAGCAAAGCCAGTTTAGAGCCGTTGGTGCGCCGCGAGAACATGCTTTCGCCGAAAAAAATGCCATCGATGCCGATGCCGTACAGGCCACCTATTAGATCGTCATCCCGCCATACCTCGATGGAATGAGCCCAGCCCAACTGATGCAGTTCTGTATAGGCGTCGCGCATCGGCGCGGTAATCCAGGTGCCGGGTTGACGGGCCCTCGGGGCCTGACAAGCCTCTATAACCCGGCTAAAGGCCGTGTTGACGGTGATCGTCGGTGGTGCCTGGCGGTAGGCTTTGCGAAGGCTGCGAGACAGGTGCATCTCGCCCGGTAACAGCACCATGCGCGGCTCGGGAGACCACCACAGAATGGGCTCTCCGTCGCTGTACCAGGGGAATATGCCTCGCTCGTAAGCGGTCAGCAGCCACTCCGGTGTCAGCGCGCCGCCCGCCGCCAGCAAGCCCGGCGGATTGGCCAGAGCCTCGGTAGTCGGTGGAAAGCAGGCGTTCTGTTCAGCCTCCAGCCAGCTTAGTTGTGGCATAAAAATGCTCGGTGTATCAATAAGTTGGGCTTCATACTGTGGTATCTTAGTGCTCTTTGACGTGGACTGCCACGCCCGGACGGATCAGCGTATCCTCGGGCTGAGTTAAACGGCCGTCGGGTGCTTTCTGTGCCCGGTGTGCTTCAGCTAGAATGCGAGCCTGCAACGATATGCAGGGCAGGGACCTTACAGCCAAACATGACCGACACACTAGACAGGTAACTTCGATTTGACGCAAAAGAACGCTTCGGCACGCAAGGAACTCTCACGAGCGCGTGACGACCACAGAGTTCTGGATGTAAAACAGCGCTTGCTGCACGAGGGCAGTTTACTGCTGTCTCTGGCGGTGGGCGTCTATCTGCTGATTGCTCTGGCCTCTCACCATCCGTCCGACCCGGGCTGGGCCTATTCCGGTGCGGGCGAGGGCGTCCGCAACATGGCGGGCACGGCTGGGGCCTACCTGTCGTCATTGCTGTTCAGCCTGGTCGGTGGTCTGGCCTATGGCTTGCCGGCCATTTTCCTGTTTAGAGCCTGGGCAACGTTTCGCGATCGCAAGGCCGGGCTGCACTGGAACCCGCTGTTGATCGCCATCCGCACACTGGGCTGGGCGCTCTTTGTCTGTGTCAGCAGTGCCCTGGCAACGGTGCATATTGCCAGCAATCAAACTGCAAGCGCCGGCGGCTGGCTGGGCATTGAGCTTTCAGAGTGGATATTCCCGATTTTGGGCATGACCGGTACGACCCTCTTGCTGGTCGTTCTGTGGTTCATCTCGCTGACGCTGGCCATGAATGTCTCCTGGTTGCGGTTGATGGAGCGCATAGGCCGATTGCTGTTTTCAGGCGTCACTGCGTTGCGTGACAGCCTGCAGTCGCGCCGCCGCCGTAAGGCGGAAAAAGCCCAGGTCAGGCAGGTGGTTGAAACCCGTAAGGCCAATCTCGACATTCAGATCGAGAAACAGTCGAAGCGCAAGCCGCCTCAGATCAAGCCGTTGCAGCCCAAAGTCACTGAGCCCAGTGAACGCATGCAGAAAGAAAAGCAGCAACCGCTGTTTACCGGGGGCGACTCAAATACCCCGCTGCCGGCTCTGAGCCTGCTGACTTCTGGCGAGCACGACACCAATAATGGCTACAGCCAGGAAGCGCTGGAAGCCATGTCACGCATGCTGGAAATCAAACTCAAAGACTTCAATGTCGATGCCGAGGTGACCGAGGTAGCCCCCGGTCCGGTGATTACCCGGTTTGAGATTCAACCAGCCGCCGGCATCAAGGTATCGAAAATATCAAACCTGGCAAAAGACCTGGCGCGGTCGATGGCGCTGGTCAGTGTTCGGGTGGTAGAGATCATTCCCGGCAAAACGACTGTGGGTATCGAGATCCCCAATGAAAAACGCGACATTGTGCGGCTGAGCGATGTTTTGCAGTCCAGCGCCTACGACAAAGCCAAATCAGCGCTGACGCTGGCCCTGGGCCATGACATCGGCGGTGCCCCGGTTGTAGCCGATCTGGGCAAAATGCCGCATTTGCTGGTCGCCGGTACCACCGGGTCCGGTAAGTCGGTCGGCGTGAACTCCATGCTGTGCAGCCTGCTGTTCAAGGCAACACCGGAGGAGGTCAGGTTAATTCTGGTCGACCCCAAGATGCTGGAATTGTCGGTTTATGAGGGCATTCCCCATTTGCTCACGCCGGTGATCACCGATATGAAAGACGCGGCCAATGGCCTGCGCTGGTGTGTTGCCGAGATGGAACGTCGCTACAAACTGATGTCGAAGGTTGGGGTGCGCAACATCGCCGGGTTCAACAAGAAGGTTGAAGATGCCCGGCGCGACGGTGAACCATTGCTCGACCCGCTCTATGAGCCCTTTGACACGCTTGATCCGCACGCACCAACACCGGAACTGGAAACTCTGCCGTTTATTGTCGTGGTGGTCGATGAATTCGCCGACATGATGATGATTGTCGGTAAGAAGGTGGAAGAACTGATCGCCCGGCTGGCGCAAAAAGCCAGGGCGGCGGGTATTCACCTGATTCTCGCCACCCAGCGGCCCTCGGTGGACGTGATTACCGGTCTGATCAAGGCCAACATTCCCACCCGCATAGCGTTTCAGGTGTCTTCCAAGATCGATTCCCGGACCATTCTGGACCAGGGCGGCGCCGAGCAGCTGCTGGGCCACGGCGATATGTTGTATCTGCCGCCGGGCACCGGTTTACCGGTTCGGGTGCACGGTGCCTTTGTCGACGACGATGAAGTTCACCGCGTGGTGGCCGAGTGGAAGAAGCGCGGTCAGCCCGACTACATCGAGGAAATTCTCTCCGGCGGCGAAGCTGATCTGCCGGGAGTTCCCTCACTGGACGATGGCGAGGACAACCCCGAAAGCGACCCGCTGTTTGATGAGGCAGTGGCCTTTGTAACCCAAAGCCGCAAAGCCTCGATTTCTTCAGTACAGCGTAAATTACGCATTGGCTACAACCGGGCCGCTCGTCTGGTTGATACGATGGAGGCCGCCGGGATTGTCAGCTCGGCCGGCCACAATGGCAGCCGGGAAGTGCTGGCACCACCCCCGCCAGCGGGGTAACTGGTTGATATTAACCGCCTGTTCATAGCTAGTGGCTCAGGAGAGCGATTCATGTTGACATTTTTTGCCCGGTCCGGCGTTGCGGTGCTGCTCAGTTGGGCAGCCATTACGCCCCAGGTTCACGCCGATGACGCCGCCCGACAGCGTCTGATCGATCTGCTGCAGTCGACGGAAACCCTGCAGGCAGAGTTTCGTCAGGAGACTTATGCCGATGGTGAGCTGCGCGGCGACCAGGCTCGGGGTATTATGAAGATTGCGCGCCCGCTCAAGTTTGTCTGGGAGGTATCTGCGCCCTACGAGCAATCCGTCATTTCCGATGGTGAGACACTCTGGGTTCATGACCCGGACCTGCTGCAGGCGACCTACCAGCCTGTTACCAATCAATTGCAGGAATCGCCGGCGATGATCCTCAGTCAGCCCGAATCCACGCTGAGAACCTCCTACGATGTCACAGAGGCGGCGAACGAGAGCCTGACGGCCTATCGCCTTTACCCTCTGGATGAAGACGCTGTCTTCGAGGACATGACGCTGCTGTTTGAAAACGGCCGCATCAGCGAACTTCGGCTCAGTGACAACCTGGGGCAGGACACCCGTATCACCTTCAGCAACGTTGAAACCAACCTGACGCTGGATGCCGCGGACTTTGAGTTTACCCCGCCTGAGGGCACCGACGTCTTCGAACAGATGTAACCCTCATGGCCGACCTGTTCAGCGCAACCGAGTCCAACCCCTTCGCACCTCTGGCGGAGCGGATGCGACCCAAAACCCTGGCTGGCTACATCGGCCAGTCGCATATTCTGGGACAGGGGCAACCCCTGCTCAGGGCCATTGAGCAGGATCAACTGCATTCGATGATTTTCTGGGGCCCGCCCGGCGTTGGAAAAACCACCCTGGCGCGGTTGCTGGCGCATTCAACGTCGTCGCGGTTCGAGGCGCTGTCGGCGGTTCAGTCTGGCGTTAAGGACATCAAAGCTGCTGCTGAACGGGCTCTGCAAGCCAAGGCCGAAGGGCGGCGTACCTTGCTGTTCGTCGATGAGGTGCATCGCTTCAACAAAGCCCAGCAGGATGCCTTTCTGCCTTACGTTGAAGACGGCACCTTCATTTTTGTGGGGGCAACCACCGAAAACCCCAGCTTTGAACTCAATGCCGCACTGCTGTCTCGCGCCCGGGTCTATCCGCTCAAGCCTGTCTCGCTGGACGACATGGCCGCCTTGCTTGACCAGGCCCGGGGGCAAGACAGCGCGGTCGCAAAGCTGGCAATTGATGGCGACGTTCAGCAGCGGCTGTTTGCCCTTGCCGATGGTGATGCCCGCCGTTTCTACAATTTGCTTGAGTTATCGGCGGATCTCTACGCCGATGAACCAGACGGTTTGACTCTAGAGCGTTTGTCGCAGTTAACCCAGGGCCAGACTCGCCGGTTCGACAAGGGCGGCGATGCGTTTTACGACCAGATCTCGGCCATGCACAAGAGTGTTCGCGGCTCTTCGCCGGATGGTGCGCTGTACTGGCTGTGCCGCATGCTCGACGGCGGCTGTGATCCGCTTTATATCGCGCGCCGACTGGTACGTATGGCCAGTGAAGACATCGGCAATGCCGACCCGCGCGCCCTGTCCCTGGCTATGGATGCCTGGCAGGTTCAGGAACGCCTGGGCAGCCCGGAGGGGGAGTTGAGTCTGGCTCAGGCCGTGGTCTATCTGGCGTGTGCACCCAAAAGCAACGCCGTCTACAAGGCGTTTAACGAGGTGATGGCCCGGGTTCAGTCCGATCAGAGCCATGAAGTACCGGTGCATTTGCGCAACGCGCCCACAGCGCTGATGAAAGAGCTGGGCTACGGCCACGACTACCGCTACGCCCACGATGAACCCCATGCCTACGCCGCCGGCGAGCACTATCTGCCCGAAGCGCTGGTTGATCAGCGCTTTTATCAACCAGTGGATCGCGGGCTGGAGAAGAAAATTGCCGAGAAACTGGCCTTTTTGCGTGATCTGGATGAACAGCATCGGCAATAATGCGGGTACCGTGAGATCAGCAGGGAGTGTGAATGCATGTCGATACCCTTAAGCCACTGGTTGGCCATCGCTCTGGGCGGCAGTCTGGGCGCCATGGGCAGATTCTGGGTGGTTACCTTCTTTAACCGTCTACACGGTAGCCATTTCCCGCTAGGTACCTTCACCGTTAATGCGGTTGGCAGCTTTGTGATGGGGCTGGTCTTTGTGGTGCTGATGCTGCGCTTCACCGGAACCGATACACTCTGGCACCGGTTGCTGCTGGTCGGCATTCTCGGGGCCTTTACCACCTTTTCCAGTTTTGCTCTTGAGAATCTGGTGTTGCTGCAACAGCAGCAGTACTGGATGGCACTCGGTTATACCTTCGCCAGTATCCTAACCTGCCTGGCCGCCGCAGCGCTGGGCTTTGGGGTGGGTAAGCTGGTATTCTAGGCGCCCGCCGAACGGGAATCAGAACATGCGTATCCCAATGGCGATCTACTAACTCCCAATCGACTCTAACAGGACAGAAACGCCCATGCTGGACATAAAACGGCTGAGACAGGACATCACCACGCTTGCTGATCAACTTCGGGTGAAACACTACGAACTCGATGTGTCGGCTTTCGAGTCCCTGGAGTCGAGCCGCAAGTCCGTTCAGGTCGAGACCGAGCAGCTGCAGGCGGAGCGCAAGAAGGCGTCAAAGCAGATCGGGCAGCTGGTCGGGCAGGGCATGTCGGTCGACGAGGCCAAGGCTCAGGTACAGAAGACACTGGATACCATTGCCGAGCAACTGGGTGCTAAAGAGGCAGATCTGAAGCAGATTCAGGCACAACTGGACGACCTGCTACTGGGCATGCCCAATGTGCCGGATGCTGCCGTGCCCGAGGGGAAGAGCGAAGACGACAATGAAGAAGTGTCGCGCTGGGGCACGCCGCCTGAATTCGATTTTGAGGTAAAAGACCACGTCGACCTTGGCGCCGTCTCAGGTGGTCTGGATTTCGAGCGCGCGGCCAAGCTGACCGGCAGCCGTTTTTCGGTGATGAGCGGCGGCATTGCACGGCTGCACCGGGCTCTGGCTCAGTTCATGCTCGACACCCACGTTCAGGAGCACGGCTATCTGGAAACTCAGGTGCCCTTCATTGTGAACCAGGAGTCTTTGCTGGGAACCGGCCAATTGCCGAAGTTCGAAGAAGATCTCTTTAAGTTGAATACCGATCATGCCAGCAATTATTATCTTATTCCGACCTCGGAAGTGCCGCTGACCAATCTGGTGCGCGATGAGATCCTCAGCGAAGCTGAACTGCCGCTCAAATTTGCGTCTCACACTTCCTGCTTTCGCTCAGAGGCAGGCAGCTACGGGCGAGACATCCGTGGCATGATTCGTCAGCATCAGTTCGAGAAAGTCGAGCTGGTACACATCGTGCGCCCTGAAGAATCGATGGACGCCCTGGAAACGCTCGTAGGCCATGCAGAGAGCATTCTGCAGCGTCTGGAGTTGCCTTACCGGAAAGTTCTACTGTGCGGTGGTGACCTGGGCTTCGGCGCCGCCAAAACCTACGATCTGGAAGTCTGGCTGCCCGCCCAGCAGGCCTATCGGGAAATCTCCTCATGCTCGAACATGACTGATTTCCAGGCCCGCCGCATGCAGGCCCGCTACCGCAACCCGGAAACTAACAAAACCGAGCTGGTACACACCCTCAACGGTTCGGGCCTGGCAGTCGGCCGGACTCTGGTCGCGGTATTGGAGAACTACCAGACGGCAGAAGGGCGTATTCGGGTGCCAGAGGCTCTGAAACCCTATATGGCTGGGCTTGAGTTAATCTGATTAGATGGTTCTGTGGCACCCTGGCGTTGAGGTTGCTCTCGGCTCGGTGGCTGAATAATCGTGCCAGCCACCGGGTAGACCCATCTGGGGTCGGGCGGAGTGCCGCCCACTTAACCCGTCCATGGGGCCTAGACCGCAGCATCCCTGCTGCGGACTCCCCCAGATGGGTCTACCCGGTGGCCAGCACTTGGTTTTGTACCTCGTTTTACTTAAATCGAACAATATCCGGGTTTTTCTCGGTACTAATTGACTGACCCAACGGCGGGTCTAACACCGGCATCAAAAAGCCAGTGCCCGCCGTGTCGGGCCCGGTGAAAGCTATGAGTGTCGGGTTCTTATTCTAGGAGTGGTCATGCAATATTTTCCGTTGTTCCATAAGTTATCCGATAAGACCATTCTGGTGGTTGGCGGTGGGGATATTGCGGCGCGCAAGATTCACCTGCTACAGCGATCCGGGTGTCGAATTCAGGTGGTGGCTCCTTCAATTCTCCCGGTAATTGCCAACAACCCAAATTGCCACTGCGAATGGCGGGTTTTTGACCCGGCAGACATCGATGGTAAGGCGCTGGTCGTCAGTGCCACGGATATCGAGTCAGTGAACCAGCGTGTCTCTGCGGAGTCGCGCGCGCGCGGTGTGCTGGTCAACGTGGTCGATTCCCCTGAGCTGTGCGATGTCATTTTCCCTTCTCTGGTCGATCGCGACCCGCTGATCATTGCCATTACTTCCAGTGGCCAGGCACCGGTGTTGGCACGCTCGGTGCGGGCGAAACTGGAGAGTACGATTCCAGCAAGTTATGGCCACCTGGCACAATTGGCATCTCGCTTTCGCAATGCCGTTAAGAAACGCTTTACCAGCCTCGATGACCGGCGTTACTTCTGGGAGAAGGTGCTGGGTGGCACGGTGGCCGAGCATGTTTATGCCGGTCGGATGGAGCAGGCTGAGCATCAGCTAAAGGCGATGATTGATGCCCCTGGTGATGAGCAGCATGGCGAAGTCTACCTGGTTGGGGCCGGGCCTGGTGATCCGGACCTGCTGACCTTCAAGGCGCTGCGGCTGATGCAGCAGGCCGATGTGGTGCTCTATGACCGACTGGTCTCGGACGCCATTATGGACCTCGTGCGACGGGATGCAGAACGACTTTATGTGGGCAAGCAGCGGTCCGAGCATGCGGTACCGCAACAGGATATCAATCAGCGTTTGGTGGATCTTGCCCGTGAGGGCAAGAAAGTTCTGCGACTGAAAGGCGGTGACCCCTTTATCTTTGGCCGGGGTGGTGAAGAGATCGACTTGCTGGCCGAGCATGGAATTCCGTTTCAGGTGGTTCCGGGTATTACCGCGGCTTCAGGCTGCTCAACCTATACTGGCATTCCGTTGACTCACCGAGACTATGCCCAGTCGGTGCGTTTTGTCACCGGACACTTAAAGGATGGCAGTCTGAATTTGCCCTGGAGTGAGCTGGCAAGCCCCCAACAGACCGTGGTGTTTTACATGGGGTTGATGGGGCTGGAGAAGATCTGCAACAAGCTGATTCAGCACGGTCGCTCGGCTGACACTCCGATCGCGCTGGTACAGAAGGGCACGACGCCGGAACAGCGGCTCTGGGTCGGTACCCTGGCCACTTTGCCGGATCTGGTGCGTGAAGACCCGCCTCAGGCGCCTACGCTGATCATTGTGGGCGAGGTGGTGTCGTTGCACGAGCGTCTGAATTGGGTGGGCTCTACGGTGACCGTCAATCAGGCATGATGGCTGATCGGTCATGCCCGCCAGTTTGACTGGCAGGCATCGTGGTCGCCACAGCTGATTTCAGGGTTCTGGAGCCGATCTGATCAGTGCGACAGGAAGACTGCAGCAGAGACCGAAGCGATGCCGCTGATCAGCGGGGCCAGGCCGTAGCCGGCAGACGATACCGGTAGCAAACCCAGAATGGCCGCGCCCAGTACGGCAATGGCAGCCGACACCAGTGTAATGCCTATGAAGAAGACGGCACCCATCAGTACTTTCAGTTGTTGGGCGTTTAAATGCAGGGGTAGGGGTTCGGTCATAACTACAGCCTCCGAGCGTCGCTTTGAATCACAGTCTTGGGTACTGCGCTCACTTTTGGTGCGATATCGGCGGTTTTTTAAGGTAATAACCCCCGATACAGGGGTTATCTCAAGATACGTGCCACTTTTATCACTCTGCTAACAGGCTTAAGGCGACTTTGATGGTTAGAGAGTGACCGACCGTTGCTGCCAGAGTCTTTCCGCTTTCTCGCGGGCCTCCCGGAGTGAGACTTCATCAGCAACCATCAGTACCAGGGCCATGGTGTCCTGAATGGCGGCCAGGCTGTAATCCGACTCAGCCTCGCCCGCCCAGGTTGACTGCAACAGCGCCATTGAGGGCTCGTCCGGGCGCACCGCCCGTTTTGGCAGTCGCCTGGGTACCTCTATTTGCTTCGGATGCTGCGGGCAATGAACCAGCACGGTTGTATCCGAATCCGGTCTGACTTCAAATTCGCCACAGTCACCTTTGAGAACAACGTTATGGGAATCACCCAGTAAGCCTGCGGTGTCGTGGTGCAGGGCTTTATAGCTGGGGTGAAACATGCCTTGCACCGTAACCCGTGCGCCGGTCGGGTTCATGTTGCGAACCAGGGTATTGACCGGTGAGCGTAACCCCAGTTCCCGTTTCATATCGATGATGTGCGACAGAGTAGGGGCAAAGCTGACCAGCGGACAGTAGACCATAGCGTGGTCCCGGCTCAGTCTGGCCGCTTCCTGCCACGAGGCTGCAACGGGAATGCCCAGCGCGTCGCACACCTGGCGGGCATACTGGCGCCCGGCCGTATGTTCACCACCGCCGTGCATGAAAACCGTATAGCCGCCCTGCGCCAGCGCTTTGGCCGCTAACACATACCAGGAAGGTTGGCGGCGTTTTCCAGCGTAGGCTGGCCAGTCGATCCGCATGGGTTGGCCGGCCCATTGCTCGAGTTCATCGCGTACCGCCTGAGCCATGCCGGCCAGCTCTTCCGACGTTTCTTCCTTAACGCGCATCAGCATCAACAGGGCACCCAACTGCGCCTGGGTTTCACGCTGATGCCAGATCTCCTGCATGGCAAAGTGGGCTTCTTCACGGCTCAGCGATCGGCTGCCGTTCTTACCCCGGCCCAGGGCCCGGATCAGGTCGGCAAACTTCAGGGTATCTGTCATGGTTTATCCAGCGGTGGCAATAAATGGATTACAGGCAGTTTTTGGGCTTGGGCAGGCCGGCTAGCAGAGCCAGCATACGGGCCGGGCTTTCGCCAAAACGCTGCATCAGGAAAATGCTGTTGCCCACCTCGGCCCCGAACCGGGCTTTCAGATGCTTCACCAGAGGGCGCATGGCGGGCGACAAGTCGTATTCAAAGTAGAATTCACGCAGTGATTCAACAATGGCCATATCCTGGTCGGTCAGCGAGAGCCCTTGCTGACTGGCGATATCGAGGCACCAGTCTCGCGTCCAGTGCGTTGCATTGAGCAGAAAGCCAAGATGGTCGGTCTCTAAGCTGGCCGTCAGTGTTCGTTCATTCATCTCGTTTACTCAGGTTTTCTGTGGTGTTGAGCGGGCTTCACGGGCTGGCTTTACCAGGTCAGTTGTGGCTGATGTTCAGCGATCAGATCGGCCCATTCCTGATCGCTTATGACCGCCCAGTCCGGGTGGCGCTGGCCGCCCAACGCATCGGCATCGGCCTGGCGGATACAGCCCCGGGCAGGCGTCGGGTTGGGCTGCCACATCAGCGGGCGGGCATCTTCGCGCACCACAATGACATCTCCGGCTTGCAGCCAGAGATCAAAGAGTTCCCGTTGTGCCTCGCCAGGCACGGCAGTGATTGTCAGCAGGGCCATCAGAACACCTCCACATAGCGCGCATGGCGGAGCCAGTAAGCCAGTTGATCCAGCGAGCAAGCCTGAATGTCATCCCGGTGAATTTCCTGACCCAGAACGCGGTGTTGATGAGCGGCGCAGTAAAACAGGGCTTCACTGCCGTATAGGGGCAGTGCACTCAGTTGTTTGTTGAGGTTCTTGCTGTCAACGGGTGCCTGGTTGTCGGCCAGCCAACCCAGGCCCTGATCAAAGAATACCACCGCATGGTCGCGGTCGAAGAGCGCCAGGCTCATGACCGCTTCCAGTACTTCCTCACTCTGCCGGCCCTGGTACGGCGGACGGGTGATTAGCACCAGAGTGTCAAAATGATCTGAGCCTGGCTCAGTTGTTGAATTCGCGGTCATGTTCATCGAAAACTCACTACCTTGTCGGCTTCACCATAGCCCAGTGCCCACTGGCCCAAACCGACCAACTGAAAGGGCTCTGTGACGGTCGAGACAGGGCTTTGATAGCGTTGTGCTTCAGTGTCATTCAGTAACCCCCGGTTGGCCGAGGCCGCAATACACAGCAATAACTCGCAACCGGATTCGGCGGCGAAGTCGAGCCAGGCTTGTCTCAGGTCGATTTCATCGGAGGCTGGAGACTGAGTAATCAGACCGACATAGACGGCATCCATAAAGAAGAACACACGCTCAATCCGGTCACCCCGGGCGAAGCTAGCCCGGGCGTAGGCGAGGGCGTCCCGGTGACTCACATGGTGCCAGGGTGCTTGGTAAAGGTTCAGTTGAATGTTCATGGGCGCATCATATCACACACAAAAAAGGCCGCTTTAAGCGGCCTTTGTCTCCAATCGGTTCAACCCGGTCAGTCGTCGGACAGAGCACCGACCAGCACCAACAGGTGAACAAAGAGGTTGTAGATATCGAGATACAGCGACACCGTCGCGCGAACGTAGTTAGTTTCACCACCATTCACAATGCGGCTTGTGTCGAAAAGGATCAGCAGTGACATCAACAACACCACACCAGCGGAAATAGCCAGGCTTAAGACCGGGATCGACAGAAACAGGTTGGCCAGAATCGCGACCAGCACGACAATCATGCCAACCATGACGAAACCGCCCAGGAAGCTGAAGTCTTTTTTCGTGGTTACGGCATAAGCCGACAAACCAAAAGTGACCAGTGCCGTACCACCCAGCGCTTGCGCGACGATGGAAGGGCCATTGGCCAACGCCAGGTAAGCGGTCAGCATGGGCCCCAGACTGGCACCCATCAGGCCTGCGAAGGCGAAGGTCCAGACAATGCCCATGCTTGAGTTGTACGCGCGTGGCAGTACAAACCAGACGATGCCGATAGCGGCAAGCATCATGATCAGTGCACCACCCTGAGGCATTCCGACAGCCATGGCGATCATTGCCGTAACGGCACTGAACACCAGTGTCATCGACAACAGCAGATAGGTATTTCGTAGTACTTTATTGGTCGCCAGCGCCGATTCCGAACGCGACGTGACGGTACCTTGATAGTCAGCCATGGGCAAACCTCCATAATGTGAACCCGAATCAATAGTATAGGCCGGTTGCCGTTTTTCAAGCGATATCGCTCGCCAGCACACCAGCTATACCTGCCGTTGACAGTACAGGATAAGCCCCGGAGTGTCAGCTTCGATCGGTGTTTTTACACCCCGGTCGCTACGTTAACTGCAGGGTAGGATGCGTTCCTGTCCGACCGGGTGAAAAAGGCCTGCAAACTGGCCATAAGTCATGTATATTCTCGTTTTAAACGGTCGTTTTAAACAATCGCACGAAACCATAGGCGTCGACCGTAAACGAGTAACCAGTGACTGGGGTTGTAGTCAGCCTCGCCTTTGCCATATCCGAGACCGAACCATGAGCCAAGCCGATACCGTCACCCGCATTCTGGATTCAGCCGAAGAGCTTTTCGCTGAGAAAGGGTTTGCCGAAACCTCCTTAAGGATGATCACAACCCGGGCCAAGGTTAACCTGGCCGCGGTGAACTACCATTTCGGCTCGAAGAAAGACCTGATTCAGGCTGTTTTTGCGCGCTTTCTGAGCCCCTTTTGCAGCAAACTGGATAAAGAGCTGACCGTCATGGCGGCAGCGGTCCAGGAACCCAGTCTCCACGATGTTCTGGATGTGCTCGCCCGAACCATGCTGACCGGTGTTCACTCCACCGTTGGCACCCGTAAGCTGTCGGTCTTCATGCGCCTGCTCGGCTTGGCCTATACACAGGCCCAGGGACATCTGCGTCGTTTTCTGAAAGAGAATTACCATCAGACTTACAGCCGCTTCATTCTGTATCTGCGCGCGGCCCACCCGGAGCTCTCGCCCCGCGAAATATTCTGGAGAATTCATTTCGCCATCGGCGCCTGCGTGTTCACCATGTCGAGCATTGAGGTGTTACGAGACATGTCGATGGCCGACACCGGCGAAGACTCAGGCGTCGAGGATGTGATGAATCAGTTGATTCCGTTTTTGGCGGCTGCGTTAGAGCGCTAGTCTTTTTCTGGACTAATGGTAGTAGCGCGACCATTCGCTCGCCGCTTGCGAAGCGTTTCCGACTGGGTCAGTCGGACGTCCGTTGAGCATTCGATCATGGTTTCCAGCAGGGCTTCGTCGTAGGGCTCATTGGCCACCAGGTTGAAGGTTGCCTTGGTGACTTGAAGGGAGTTCTGGCTGCGAGACAGAATGCCACGCGCCAGCACGGTGGCGATCGCTTCCAGTTCATCGCCGGGTACCAGCCGATGCACCAGCCCCAGGCGGGTTGCGGTGTAAGCATCCATGATTTCCCCGGTCAGTGAGTAATATTTGGCGGCGCGCTCGCCCAGAGCCTTGGTCAGATAGGGGCTGCTGAGCGCAGGCACCTGGCCAAACAGCGACTCGGTAATACAGAACGAGGTTTTTTCACTGGCCAGCACCATATCGCAACAACTGGCAATGCCGACCGCCACCGCATTCACATCGCCACGCACGGTCAACAGAACAGGCGCCGGGAACTGGTACAGGGTTTCCAGCAGACGCGACATCTGTTCGGCGTCCTGTTGGTGCTCGGCGCGGCCGACGCCTTCACGGCGTTTCAACCATTGCCTATCTGGCCCGCTGCAAAAATGCGCTCCCTTGCCACTGAGCCAAATCAGCTTCAGTGATGCATCGTCGGCCAGATCATCCAGCGCCGTGACCAGAGTGCAAATCATTTCATCGTCGTAGGCATTGCCCGTCTCGGGCTTGTTAAGAATCACCCGGGCAAGCCCATCTTCCAGACGCTCGATCAGTACGGTTTCCTTCATGGCTTTTGTTGTTCTTTTTTAGCGAAGGGTCATTTCACACTAAACCAGAAAGCCAAAGGCCGCCACTCGTTGACGGCCTTTGCTTCTGTATGTTTTGTGTATAGAGCGGGGGCGCCGGGTCAGACGGTACCCGGCGGGGCGCAAAGAATCATCCGCACACCGACTGGCTGCAACTCGACATCATCCCAGGCCTGGCGCTGCATTTCGGCCTGCATTTCGGCTTTCACCACATCCTGTTCGTTCACCAGCGGGTTTACGCTGGCCAGGTAACGCGTGCGTTCGATCTTGGCGTCACTGGCAGCCTCGTGTTCGCGGCGGGCATCCGCTACCGCAACATCGAATTGTGCCTTGGCGTGGCCCAGACCAACGTCGTAAATGGGTGGAATACGCTCTTTGGCCGATTGAATCAGCTTGCGCACCATTTTTACCGGCAACGTCTTGATCTGAGGGGCGAGCGACGCTTCCGTCAGCGCTGAAGACAGATCGGCGGTACCGCCTTCCAGGGTGAGGGTGCGCAGCAGGTTGTGATTCAGGTACGGTTTGAGCGCATGGGCAAGCCGCGGCGGAATGGCAATTTGCCACTGAACTTCCAGCAACACCTGGCCGGCCGGTACCTGTTTGGTTTCAAGCAGGGCAACACTGGCCTGACCGAGCTGGGTGCCGGACAGAATATCCATAAACCCCACGATCAGCGGGTGTTCCCAGGAGACAAAGAGCACATCTTCACGCACCAGAGCCCGTTGCCGGTCAAAGGTAATGACAGCACCGCCTTCCGGAATGCCGGGAATAACCGGAATCATCATGTTGTCTGACGGTATCAGCTCGAAAATGCCGTCATCCAGCGTCTCAAAATGCAGGTTGAGCAGGTTGGCAGCCATTTCCACGACGTTTTCCGCCGTGTTCTGTTCCAGTTCGGCGACCTGAATGGCGAGTTCGTCTGCTTCGGGTTGCCGGCAGGAATTCAGCTCCAGCATGACGTCGCGGCCGGATTCAAGCTCCCGGTTCAGTTCATCCAGCGATTGCCGGACTTCCGTCGTCAGGGCACTGTCATCCGGATTGGCGAACCAGGTGTCAGCAAAGCGCTCGTGGATGGCACCGGCGGCCGGCTGCAGCGTTTCGATACAGCCAAGCACGTCGTGATACCAGCGCAGGCGCACGGCATCGGGGCCGTCAGGCAAAAAGGGCAGGTGGATGTGAATCGTCTGGTCTTGCCCGATGCGGTCCAGCCGGCCGATGCGCTGTTCGAGTACGTCCGGGTGGTGAGGCAGGTCCCACAGCACCAGGTGATGACTGAACTGAAAATTACGGCCCTCACCGCCAATTTCTGAACACACCAGAACTTGGGCACCGTCTTCGTCTTTGGCGAAGTGGGCGGCGGCACGGTCACGTTCGATCAGGTTCAGCCCTTCATGAAAGGCGGTTGATTCCAGGCCGTGGTCATGCCAGAGATGGTGCGACAGTTCCTGGGCAACCTCTGCGGTCTGGGTTATCAGCAATACTTTCTCGGTCCGGTTGGCTTTCAGCCAGTCAACCAGCCACTGCTGACGCTGAGCTTCAGATTCTGCCGGATGGGTATGCACCTCACGCGGGAAAAAGCCTGAGACACCCCGCCGGGTGTTGCGGTAAACCACGCGGCCCGGTCCATGACGGTCCAGTACATCGGCTAGGGCGCGTCGGCTGTCGTTATGCCACTCAATACCCAGTGAAGCCAGTCGGTCGAGCAGGGCGTCGTCGATGTCGTCGTTGTACAGAGCAGTTGCAACCGAAGACAGTTCAATAAAGTGGGACTCATCGGCCTGGTAATCTTCAAAACGGGTAAAGCGGGAGGCATCAAGCAATTGCAGCCGCTGAAAATGCGCTTCCTGGCCCAATTGCTCTGGCGTGGCCGTCAATAACAGCAAATGGGGAGTTTTTCGGGCGAGCGCCACCCAGCTTTCGGTGTCATCCAGGACTTCAGCGTCATCGAGCGACAGATGATGCGCCTCGTCAACCACCAAGACATCCCATTCCTGGGCAGTAATCCAGGGCATTTCTTCGATGTCGTTCAATAACCGGTGCGGGATCAGGTGCACCTGACCCATGCCAAAATCGTGGTCTTCCGACTGATAGAACTCACAGTGCAGGGAGAAACGGCGAACCAGCTCAACCAGCCACTGTGCCTGAAGAGCATCGGGCACGGCAATCAGTACCCGACTGGCCCGGCCTTGCTGCAACAGGCGGTTGATGATCAACCCGGCTTCTATGGTTTTTCCCAGCCCCACTTCATCGGACAACAGGGCACGAACCCGGGTGCGTTCAGTCGCCTGTTTTGCCACATACAGCTGATGCGGTAGTAAAGCAGAACGAGTCCCGAGCAGGCCATTCAAGTGGGCCGACCAGATGGCCTGATGCCCGGCATTCAGGGCTGCGCGAAAATTAAACCAGTTGGGGTGGTCAGTCTGGCCGGTCATCAGCCGGGTCAGCGGGCTGTTTCTATCCAGGGTATCGGCCAGTTCGGTTTCCGGTACCATCTCGCCATCGAGCGTTTCATACACATGGAGCCCGTTGAGATCGTGCACCGCCTTAACTTCCGCCTTGCGCTGATCGCGGCGCTGGAATTCCTCGCCGCGCTCGAAGCGGATGCGGGTCAGGGGAGGCTGGCGCAGCGCATAGCAGCGCTCATCGTCGACAGCAGGGAAATAGAGAGTGACAGTGCGCGCATCGGTACCTTGCACCATTCCGAGCCCAAGCTCGGGCTCACCATCAGCCAGCCAGCGCTGGCCCTGTATAAAGTCTGACATGGCGTCCTCGTATCCCCAAAAGGGCCGCTATTCTACGGAATCTGTCGAGTCATGAAAGAGATAACCGCGAATTGGCGTGATTCGATGACTTTCAGTCTAGTAAAACAACGTCTGTTTGTCGGATTCACCAGAGCGATAGCCTGGTTCGATGGTCATAAGAGTGCAAAATCATGCATTTGGGGCTTGCCAGTTGGCCCCATTGCCCCATTATTAGGGGTACATTAATCAAGGTATTTTCGCTGTATGACTCTTAATGCGCACACCGCTTTCGACGCCATCGAATCCCGCACCATCGACTCACTGAATGTGACACTGGAACATTACCGGCATCGCAACACCGGAGCCGATCACTTTCACATCAGTTCCGATAACCCCGAGAATGTCTTTATGGTGGCGTTGCGCACCATGCCCAAGGATTCCTCAGGTGTAGCGCACATTCTTGAGCACACGGCGTTGTGTGGCAGCGAGCAGTTCCCGGTGCGTGACCCGTTTTTCATGATGACACGACGATCGCTGAATACCTTTATGAACGCCATGACCAGTAGCGACTGGACGGCTTATCCGTTTGCCAGTGAGAACGATCAGGATTATGAAAACCTGCTCAGCGTCTATCTGGACGCGGTGTTTTTCTCCAACCTCAACGAACTCGACTTTCTGCAGGAAGGGCACCGTTTGGAGTTCACCGAGCCCGACAACCCGGCTTCACCGCTGACGTTTAAGGGAGTGGTGTTCAATGAAATGAAGGGCGCCATGAGTTCGCCGGTCAGTCAGTTGTATCAGGCGGCCAAACACTACCTGTTTCCCAACAATACCTATCACTTCAACAGTGGCGGCGACCCGGAGGCGATTCCGGATCTGACCTATGAAGATCTGAAGGCTTTCTATAAAACGCATTACCACCCCAGCAACGCGACCTTTTTTACCTTTGGTAACCGCCCGGCTGTGGACGTACAAAAGCGGGTTCACGAACAGGCGTTGCACCGCTTTGAAGCGCTCGACCATAAACTGTCGGTGCCCTTGGAGCGGCGCTATAATTCGGTTTTGCGGGTTGAGAATGCCTATGCTGCCGAACCCGGTGATCTTAGCGGTAAAACACACCATGTTATGGGTTGGTTACTGGGCGAATCGACTGATTTGCTTGGGCAGCTGGAAGCCCACCTGTTGAGCGATGTGTTGCTCGATAACAGCTCTTCACCGTTGCGCAAGGCACTCGAACAGACCGACATCGGCAGCAACCCGTCGCCGATGTGCGGCCTAGAAGACTCGAACCGGGAAATGATGTTTCTCTGTGGTCTGGAAGGCAGTGAGCCTGAGAAAGCCGCCGATTTTGAGCGTCTGGTCATCGAAACGCTTGAGCAAGTAGAACAAACCGGTGTCCCCTATGAAGACGTGGAAGCCATGCTGCATCAGCTGGAATTGTCGCAGCGCGAAATCACCGGTGACAGCGCGCCCTATGGTCTGCAACTGATCTTCTCGGTCATTGGGGCGGCCACCCATGGCGGTTCGGTGATGGAGTCACTCGACATTGACCCGACTCTGGCCATTCTGCGCGAGCGCAGCCAGGACCCGGCTTATATTCCAGGCCTGATTCGCAAGCTGTTGCTCGATAACGTACATCGGGTTCGTCTGACTCTGCGGCCCGATGCGGAACTTCACCAGCGTCAGCTCGATAACGAAGCGGCCCGCCTGGCCCGCATTCAGGCGAGTCTGACCGATGAAGAAAAACAGCGACTGGTCGAGCAGGCCAGCAAGTTGAAGACCCGGCAGGAACAGGAAGACGATGTCGGCCTGTTGCCCAAGGTAACGCTGGCCGACGTTAAGCCCGATGTAAAACGCATCGCCCCGGCTGCCAGCGACGACATTACTCGTTATACCGCCGGCACCAATGGCATTGCCTATGAACAATGGTTTGTACCGCTGCCAACCTTAACTGCCGACGAACTGGCACTGCTACCGGTCTATACCGCCTTGCTCACCGAGATTGGTGCCGGCGATAAGGACTACCTGGCTATGCAGCAATGGCAGGCCGCCCGCACTGGCAGTGTCAGTTTCTACAGCCAATTCCGTAACCCGCTGGAAAGCGCCAATGAAGTCGCCGGCTATGTGGTGCTTTCAGGGCGGGCCCTGGTTCGCCATGTCGATGAGCTGACCCAGATACTGACTCAGCACTGGTCGGCGCCGCGTTTCGATGAAAGCGCTCGTGTCTTTGATTTGCTCAAACAACTGAGTGCGCGGCGTCAGCAAAGCGTGACCGGTCAGGGCCATGTGCTGGCCATGCAGACCAGCAGCGCCTTCCATACCCGTGCCAGTGCACTGACCTACGATATGGGCGGCTTGCCCGCCATTCGTCGGGTGAAGGGCTGGGTCGATGCCTTTTCTGATGACCAGACAGCGCTGAACGAGTGGCTGGCCGGCATTAGCAACCTGCATCAGAAGATTCAGCAACAGCGTTCTCATGCGGTGTTGATCGCCGAACCCGGCGAACTGGACTCGCTTACCGGAGTGCTGAGAGAGCAGGGGTTGCAAAACCGGGAATCTAACCTTGAGCCAACCACCCAGACAGCCGACTGGCTGATGCCCAAACAGAACACCGCCTGGAGCGTTAACACTCAGGTGAATTTCTGCTCAGCGGCCTATAGAACCGTGATGCCGGGTCATGAAGATTCAGCACCCTTGACGGTTCTTGGTGGCGTACTGCGCGATAACTTCCTGCACCGGACAATCCGTGAGCAGGGCGGAGCCTACGGTGGTGGGGCGTCGCACGACAGCAACACCGGCACCTTCCGCTTTTACTCCTACCGCGACCCGCGCATTGAAGGCACGCTGGACGATTTCCGCGCCAGTCTCGACTGGGTAACCGGGCAGGGCGTTAACCAGGAGCAGGTCGAATCCTCGATTCTGGGTGTCATCAGCTCAATGGATAAGCCCGGTTCACCGGCCGGTGAAGCCAAGCAAGCCTTTCAGAACCGACTTTTCGGACGCTCCGATGAGTTCCGCAAAGCCTATCGTGAGGCCTTGCTGGGCGTAACAGCGGCCGACGTGAAACGCGTTGCCGAGACGTACTTTGATGAGGGTAATGCCTCAAAAGCCGTGGTTACCGATCGCAAGCATGCGGATGAGCTGGCCGGAAAAGGTTTTGAAGTAGAATCGCTGAGTTAGGCGACGGCGAAACAGTGACGTCTTTAGGAAACAGAGCCGCCGTAAGGCGGCTTTTTCGTTTATACAATCACAGTGCCAGATGGCCCAGGGTCAAATCCAGATCCAGCCAGACCGGAGCATGATCTGAAGGCTTTTCCAGACCCCGGGTCTCGTAATCGATGCCAGCGCCTGTAATTAGTGGTACCAGCGGCTGGGAGACCATAATGTGGTCGATGCGCAGGCCGCGTTTGGGGTCATCTTCAAAGCCTCGTGAGCGGTAATCGAACCAGCTGAAGCGGTCGTTGGTGTCTGGATACAGGTGGCGGTAGCTGTCAGTCAGGCCCCAGGTGCGCAGCTTCTCGAACCACGCCCTTTCCTCCGGCTGGAAAGCCGATTTGCCTTCGCGCAGCCAGCGCTGGGCGTTTTTCTCACCAATGCCGATGTCTTCATCCACCGGTGCGATGTTGAAATCGCCCAGGATGACCAGCAGGTCGTCGGGCTTGGCTTCGGTTTCCAGCCATTGCGTCAGATCGGCATAAAACTTCCGTTTGGCGGGCCATTTGGTCTCGTGGCCGACGTTTTCGCCCTGAGGGAAATAACCGTTGATAACCGTCAGATGCCGGCCCTCTGTGAGTGGGTGATGGGTGATGATCAGGCGTTTCTGATCGTCTTCGGAATCGCCGGCAAACCCCCGTTGAACCGTTTGAGGCGGTTCTGCCGTCAGGGTGGCAACGCCATAGTGGCCTTTCTGGCCATGGGTCACCGACCCGAAGCCGGAAGCCGCTTCGACCGCCGGGTGCGGGTACATATCGTCGTGTACCTTGATCTCCTGCAGACAGAGGATATCCGGCTTTTGCCGGTCGCGCAGTGCTTCCAGTTGATGAAGTCTGGCACGTATGCCATTGATATTGAACGAAATGATGCGCATGGCTGCCCTGTTCCCGATGAGTTCCCGAATTCATGAAATCGCCCGTTTTACCTATAACGACGATCAATCGCACGCTATTATTCCCCCTCAACCGCTGTATTGAAACCCCGGATCAGGATGCCCCCATGGCTCAGCTCTATTTTTACTATTCAGCAATGAATGCTGGAAAATCCACCTCCTTGCTGCAATCGGAATACAACTACCGGGAACGTGGCATGACAACGCGTCTGCTGACGGCGCAAATTGATCAGCGCTATGGGGCAGGGCGCATCAGTTCGCGCATCGGCCTGGAAAAAGCCGCCGACACCTTTACCGAAACGACCGATCTGAAAGCCTGGTTTGCCGCATTTGAGGGTCATACCGATTGCATTCTGGTTGATGAGGCCCAGTTTCTGACCACCGAGCAGGTTAACCAGCTCTCCGATCTGGTGGATGAAGCCGGGGTGCCCGTGCTGTGTTACGGCATTCGTTCCGACTTTCTGGGCAACCTGTTCCCGGGTTCAGCCCGTTTGCTGGCACTGGCGGATAAACTGAATGAACTGAAAACGGTTTGCCACTGCGGGCGAAAAGCCATCATGGTGGCCAGGCTGGATGAACACGGCCAGGCAATCAGCGAGGGGGATCAGGTTGAGATTGGCGGAAACGACCGGTACGTGTCGATGTGCCGAAAACACTATAAAGAGGCCGTTAAACCTGCCTGGTCAGGTTCCATTTCATCTACACGGTAGTCAATTAAACCTGTGGAGCCCGCAGTATTAGAGGCTCTTCGGGAATCAAATCAAATTCCTGGTCATTAATAGCCTGTACTTCGACGTCGACCCGAACCTCGGTCTGCACAAACAGAGACTCGAATTGTTCGTGCCTGAGCCGGGGGTTCATCCAGTCCTCCAGCTCATCCGGTCGCAGAACCAGTGGGAACGACTTGGCGTGAACATCCAGAAACGCCGGGTGCGGGGGCAGGGTGATCACACCCACCGACACCTTGGGGTTACCTTCAGCGTCCAGCCAGTGTTTGCACAGGGCACCAAGCAGCATCAATTCCCCGGGCCTATGGATCCAGTGGCGTTGTTTGGATTGGGGCCTGGGCAGATGTTGTCGCTCTTCAGCCGACAAGTCGGAATAAAGCCGGCCACCGGAGTAGCGCGGTTGCCACTCATAGAATCCATCGGTAATAACGACCGCCCGGTAACTTTTAGGCGCCATCTGGTGCAGAGGGGATTTCAGAATCTGCCCAGAACGGCAGTTGAAGGTGTTCCAGCGCGTATCCGGCAACAAGGTATCGGGGTCCAGCTTCAGCCACCAGGTGGCCGCCATCAGCCGCGGCCCTTGCTTCGTTGGCACCAGGGCCAGCACGTCATCGGTTGGCCGGCATTCGCGTTTGTTGAGAACCGAGCGGATTTCCGCCTCCGAATAACCTGCCAGCCCCAGTAACGGGTCGAGCAGGGGGAAATCGGAGACGTTATTGATGGCGCCGCACATCGTGTCACCTCAGTCGTTGCAGGGGTGTCTGGTCTATTAGCGTCCCGGTGTCCGGTTAACCAGGGTTTGCAACACATCATAGCCCACCACTTCGGGAACATAACGGTACAGAGTGCCGTGTTCGGTTGGGTTGAGCATCAGAACGGTGTCGGCCAGGTTGGGCTTTTTGGGTTTGGGGGGGCGCACCCGGCCTTTCTGAATGGGGGCTCTAACCGGTGGTTTGACTTCGGACAGGAGCGCAAAGTCGAAGACCGAGCCATCGTTAAGCGTAATCCAGCAGTAGTAATTGGGGCGAGCGCCTGAATCTGCTGATTTATAGGCTTCGATGATCGCATTGGCCGCCACATTGCTAACCAGATGTTTGCCGCGACGCACCAGGTTGCCCAGGGTGACTTCATGTTCAAAGCCCGCTTCGGTCAGGGCGCTACTGGCGGCCAGGCAAATCTCGGGCGCGTTGCGCAACGGGTCTTTTGAAGTAAAGGTCAGGGCATTTCTGGCCGCGACACCCAACATCATGCAACGTTTCAGCTCGGCCGTCTGCAGCGGTTCTCCGTCGTATGACAACGCCTTGTGGGGGAGGTTGTTGTCAGTAGACTTTTGCTCTGCGTTCAGAATCAGCTCGCGGTAATTGATGGTCTTGTTCAAGCGGTCGTTCAAACAGTCACTCCTGGTTGGTCGGTCATCCCGGTGCGGGCTGGCGAGTATAGCAGTCCGGGCCGGGTTACCCTAAGCGTGTGTCATGGCAGGAAGACTTCGTTTTCTGGCAACAGAGCGTCAAACATGGACCGCTGACGGTTGAAATTGGTGCATCGACATGCACATGGGTAGTACCAGCCATACATGAGTGGGAGCACATTTTGGACATCAAAACGTTTGAAGATCTGATCGACTGGAGTCGTGAGTTACACCAGCACCTGAGCCGTTGCATGACAGACAGTGCCCGGTCTCAGCCTGACGATAGAGCCAGGGCCTTACTCGAATATCTGGCCGATCACGAAAAAGCGCTGGAACAGATGGTGGGTCGTTTTGAGCAGGAAACGGATCAAAAGGCATTGAAAACCCATGTTTATGATTATCTGTCGAATGGACCGGTCAAGTCGCACAGAACCTGCACCGTGCCGTATGCCGAGCTCGACTATGAAGCCATCTGTCGCGAGGTTTTCGATTATCACACGCAACTGATCAATCTGTATCACAGCCTGATTGGCAAGGCCGAAACGGCCACCTCGCGCGAGTTGATGATGTCGCTTCTCGAACTGGAAGAGCACGAAGCCATGCGGCTGGCCAAACAATTGGATACCGGCCGCGCACTTTAAAGCAAAAGCAGCATTCGTTCGTTATCAGGAGAATCCCGGGTTGCTGAAGCCAGATCAAAGGCGGTAAGACCGGGATGAAACCAGGGAAGGTAGTTGGGCTGGGTTATCCTAAGTAACTATTTCCTGTAATCTTTATTACAGGAAATAGTGATCAATTGAATATAACGCCCTTAAATAAGCTTTTTTACACCGACTATCCGTTAACCCCATTTTAATGCCACGTCTGTATCACGACGCGTAACATCGTCACCTGATCATTCACTAATGACCCAATGCGGCAAACCGATACTATTAAGGTACTCAGCTGCGGACGCACCTTGCAGCATGGCGAGGCTAGCAACGAGACCGCTTTGAATGCAACTGGGCGCAGCCACAGTGACGGATCTCGGGGCTTGTTCGATTGGCCAGCCAGTCTTGGGATCCAGTAAGTGGCTATAGCGTTTGCCATTTCGCAGCAGATACCGACGGCTATCGCCCGATGTTGCTAATCCTCCGCGCCACAATTCGAGCAATAGCGGCTGTTGGTCATCTTCATGTGGCGATTCCACGCCTACGCGCCAGGGTTGCTCCGGCGCTCGTGGTCCATTACAGGCCAGATCACCTCCCAGATTGATGAGCATACCAGACTGACGCCAGCGCGCCGGGATGGCTTTCATACACAAACCCAGGGCCCGGTCTGCGGCGTATTCCTTACCAATACCACCGAAATCCAGCTCCATGCCCTCAGGCAGCGTCAACGAACCGCCCGCGACTTCACCCGACGAATCCACTGTTCCGCTGAGCCAAGTGACTCTCTGCCAGCCGATTAGGGGCAAGAGCGCTTTAATGGCGTCATCGTCAGGCAGACGATCGCTGCCATCAAAGGTCCACACGCGTCGCAATAGCCCAGAGGTCACATCAAACCGGCCGCCTGAAAGCCGCCACGCCTGGTCGGCAAAGTTCAATAAACGGGCTGTTTCGGCATCGACCCGCTGAGCCTGCCCCGGCCGGCTGTGCAATGCCGCGAACAGGTTGTCCGGGCGGTAACGGCTGTATCGCTGTTCGATGCGCCAAACTTCAGCCGCAGCCAACCGGGCTAGGCGCCCTGCCAGCTCAGCCTGCTCAAATGGCAACGCCAGCAGGATCTCGCAGGAGCTGGCCATGGCATCAAAGTGCCCTGTCCATAGGTCGCCCTGCCATCTGACGCTTACCTGCCGCGAGATCATTAGAACGACACGCCAACCGTCAACATCAATGCTGTCATATCCGGCAAATCAGCCGCATCGGCAGGCGTGACATCGGACTCAACGTCGCGAGGCATTTGCCGATAGGCTGCCAGTCGGGTGTAGACCTCCCGATCGTCCGTAAAGCGATAGCCGTAGCGCAGGCCCAGTGTCCAGGCATCGAAATCACCCAGACGGTAGTCCGCGGTCAGGGCTTGCGGGTCTTCTGCCAACTGCGCCGTGGTGACGTACGGCTGGTAGGCGTCAACGGCGGACTGACGATACCAGCGTACCTGAGGCTCCAGATACTGGTTGGCAAAGCGCCATCGGTATTTCAGATCCAGGGTGTGCGAATCCAAGCCCCAATCGTCAAACAAATAGCGATAGCTGCCTTCGATGATGTCATCATTCGGCGCCTGGTACTTGGTCTGCCAGAATACGGCTTGCTTCAACCGGCTATCCGGTCGGGCTTCGTACCGGTAGCCTTGTACAGTGCCGCCAGCCTGGTCGTACACACTGACCAGTTTATAAGGATCGGTCTGGTAGCCATCACTTAAGCTCAGGCTGTAGTTGAACTGCATCAGGGTGCGTCGATCGATGATCTGGGTGACGCCAAGCACCAGATCAAGGATTTGCTTGTCGGCCGTAGACCCATCTCGACTGTTGGCAAAATCAGACGAAAAGGTAGGACTCCCCCACTCTGCGACTTCACTCAGCCCCACAGGCACACCACCTTCCGGGTTGACTGTGTCCAGTGACAGGTTGGAAGCGACGGTTAAGGTTGTGTTTTTCTGGTTAAAAAAGCGCGAAATGCTGGCATTAACCCCTCTGGATTGATAATCGTGCTCAGCTGAATACTGAAGCCCTCCTGAATAACTCCAGTCCCGCCCCAGCGGAGCAGACCATTGTGCGGCAACGGTTGTGCGCTCATCATGAAACGTATCATCGAGCGGCAGCTCGCCGCCGGCTACCGTATAACGCCCTTTACCGGATGGACGGGTAAAGGTCTGCGGCTGGTCATCGGTCATGGCACCGTTAGGTGACGCGCCGGTCAGCGAATCAAATGTCAGTTTGAGGTTCAGGCTGGTCTCGGTATCGAAGTTGCGTGTTGCACCGACCACAGCTTCGGTCGCCTGCACCCGATTATCGCTTTCAACATACTGCAACAGGGCAGCATCGAAGTCCCATTTCTCCAGTTCACCGGCTGCCGCCTGATTGGGTAGGCCATACAGGACGGCGCAACCGATGGCGGCCAGCATACTGGCCAGTTCAGCACCTTGCGCGGGGCGGGTGTTGGTGTGAGTCATTGATCGTCGCTCCTAGTTGCAACCACAGCCGCCGCCGCCAAAACCGCGACCTCCGCTGCTGCCTTCTTTACTGAAATACACGTGATCATCGAGTGATGCTTCGATTGGATCACTGACCAGCTGCATATCGGTCTGCGCCAACAGATCCCGCTCCCAGGGCTTAACCCCCAGACTCGAACAGCCGGCGAGCAGCAATATCAGCGTTAACATAATCAATGGCTTCATGGTGGTACTCCCCTACTCTGCCAATAGTTGTTGAATGCTGGCTTCATAGTCATCGGCCCGGCTTGCATGGAACCCAGTGTGGGTAGCCCGGATGCGCCCCTGACGATCAAGCAGATAACTGGAAGGCATGCCGATCAGGCCAAAGGCTTCCGGGAGACGAGCATCCGGGTCGCGCGCCAGGGTAAAATTAGCCGGCACTGTTTTTAGAAAGGATTCAGCTGCGGCGGCGTCCTGATCCAGGTTAATACCCAGCACTACCAGGCCATCGTCCTGATAACGTTGCTGAATCGTGTTCATCCACGGAAAGGACTCGCGGCAAGGGCCGCACCAGGAAGCCCAAAAATCAACCAATACCACCTGCCCCTGCAATTCGGCGAGACTAAGCTCACCACCGCCTATTTCAGTCAGATTGAAGTCACGCATTGGCGCTAATTCAGATTTATTGACCGGTGTAATATCAGCCGCCTGGGCCGACATCAGTGGGAGCAGGATCAGTGCCAGAGAAATGGCAGCTCGCCGCACAATAGAAGACGACGGGATTTGAACAGAGCGAAACATCATGGCTTACCTCGTCATGGGTTAGGCAGTCAGGATGAAGCCAATTGCTTAAGGCTTTCTTAAGAGCCGCTTAAGATTTGCTTAAGGTTGCGCAGTGATGATGGGGGAATCACCCAGTTGGAGATTCCGTTCATGACCTCAGCCTCTATTCGATGGGCAATCGTGCTGCTGATCACGTTAATGTCGTTTGCCATTGCCGAAGAGTTTCTCTCACCGGACCAGGCCTTCTCGCCTTCGATTACTCAAAGCGATGACCATCCCGGGCGCTTTGAAGCCCAGTGGGACATCGCCGATGGCTATTATTTGTATCAGTCGCGAATCGCGCTTTCGGTTAACGGAAAGGCGCTTACACCCACCTATATCACCCTCCCGGAGCTGAAGCAGGATCCCTACTTCGGGGAGGTGGATGTCTTTCATGAGCAGGCCGTTATGCAGGCGAACTTGCCGAACAACAACGCTCAGCCTCTCGAGTTGAGCGTGCAATACCAGGGGTGTGCTGAAGAGGGGTTGTGCTACACGCCACAAACCCGAACGTTCACAGTCATCGGTGGTAAGGCTCAACCGTCACAGGTTAACGTGATGACTGAGATGCCGGCAGTGACGGTCACAGGTGAACAGAATTCCGGCGCCCTTGCTACCTGGATGGCCTCGGCCAGTACACTCTGGATCATTGGAACCTTTTTTGTACTCGGTTTGGGCCTCACCTTTACGCCCTGTGTTTTACCCATGATCCCGATTCTGGCTGGCATCATTGCCGGTCAGGGCGAGCAAATCACCACCCGCAAAGGTCTGAGCTTGTCACTGGCCTATGTGCTCGGAATGGCCACCACCTACACACTGGCTGGTGTGTTGGTCGGGTTTTTCGGTGCTCGGCTCAATCTGCAAAGTGCGCTGCAGAATCCTGTCGCACTGAGTATCTTCGCCGGCGTATTCGTCATGCTGTCCCTGGCCATGTTTGGCTTTTATGAACTTCAGGTGCCGGCTTTTCTGCGCAATCGTCTCAGCCGGGTCAGTCAAACTGATTCGGCAGCATCCGGCGGTGCTGGCCGATATGCCAGTACAGCCTTAATGGGACTGGTATCTGCCCTGGTTGTCTCGCCCTGTGTCTCGGCACCACTGGCCGGTGCTCTCATCTATATCAGTACAACCGGCAACGCCTGGCTCGGCGGCGGTGCTCTGTTTGCGCTTAGCCTTGGCATGGGTGCTCCCCTGTTATTGGTTGGTGCGGGTGGTGGGCGGCTGTTACCAAAAGCAGGAATGTGGATGGTGGCCGTTAAGAACTTTTTCGGAGTGGTGCTGCTGGCCATTGCCATCAGCCTGGTGGCACGCTTTGTTCCCGGCCATCTCAGTCTGGCGCTGTGGGGCCTGCTGGCGCTGGTTTACGCCGCTCATGTCGGTTTAGGGGGCTCGGTGCAGACCGGTTGGCAGAAAACCCGGCGCGGGCTTGCGGCGGCTCTGGGCATCTATTCAACCAGCTTGTTGTTGGGCGCGATGGCCGGTCATACTGACCCGTTGCAACCTCTGGCGGGCATGAATTATACGGCTGGACAGACGGGCGACCGTGTCGAATCGGAAACTTTGTTTCAGCGCACGGCCAGTGTCGACACGCTAACCGCTCAACTGCTCACTGCGCAATCCAGAGGCCAGGTCGCGGTGTTGGATCTCTATGCTGACTGGTGCACCAGTTGCCAGGAAATGGAAGACAAGGTGTTTAGCCAGACCAGTGCCCAGCGTTACGCCGGCGACATCCGCTTTCTCCAGTTGGATATAACCCGCAACAATGCCGAACAAATTGAATTTCTGCAGCAACACGGACTCTTTGGCCCGCCCGCCCTGCTCTTTTTTGATAAAGCCGGGAATGAGCAGACCCAGCTGCGTACACTGGGCGAAATCGACCTTGAACAATGGCAGGTGCAATTGCAAACTCTGCAGAATGCAGGCACTCGCCCACTCTGAGTGATGATTTCATGCGGTTACTACTGATTGAAGACGATGCATCACTGCGGGAAGGCATTCGCACGGCACTCAAGTCTGAAGGGTACACCCTCGACTGCCTGTCAGACGGTCTTCAGGCAGTTCACGCCCTACAGCATGAGGTGTTCGATCTGGTGCTGCTTGATCTTGGCTTGCCCGGCCTGGACGGTTTGTCGGTCCTGAAGGCATTGCGTGCGGGAGGGAAAGCGACACCTGTGTTGATACTGACTGCTCGTGATGCCGTCACTGATCGTATCACAGGGTTGGACAGTGGCGCCGACGATTACCTGATAAAGCCGTTTGAGATAACCGAACTCAAAGCCCGCATTCGAGCCCTGCTTCGCCGCAGTGCTGGCCGGGCTAATAGCCAGCTGGACCTGGGCATTCTGCGGCTGGATTTAAACAGCCAGGCGGTGTTTTATCAGGATGCACCAGTCAGTCTGACACGACGCGAGTTCGCCCTGCTTCATGAGTTGGCCCATCAGCCAGGGCATGTCTTCACACGGGATCACCTTCAACAGCTTCTGTATGGGTGGGATGAAGACGTTGAGAGCAATGCGTTGGAGGTGCACATCCATCATTTACGCAAAAAGCTGTTCCCGGGGCTGATTCGTACATTACGCGGCGTGGGGTACGCACTTGATAAGGACGCGAGGCCATGAAACTGAGGTCCATCCGCACGCGAACCCTGGGTGCCGCACTCATTTTATTTCTCGGCGCCAGTGCGTTGATGGCCTGGACCAGCTTTAACGATGCCGCTCACGAAGTGGAAGAGCTGTACGACGCTCACCTGGCTCAGCAGGCTCGTATTTTGAGCAAGCTGATTACGGGCCTTAACGATACGCCGTTGAGTCAGGTCGAAAAGCTTCGTCTGCTCAGCACGCTGGAAGAATTGAATACGCTCGAGGAAAACCGCGGTGGTCACCCCTATGAGAGTAAAGTGGTCTTTCAGGTCTGGCAGGATGGCAACCTGATTTTAAGATCCTTTAATGCGCCGGCAGAACAACTGACCAACATCACCTCAGGCTACGCTGATGAACTGGCCAGTGGTGACCAGTGGCGAATCTTTGTGCTGCCAGGATTGAATGGCCAGAACCGGATCCTGTTTGCCGAGCGTCAGGATGTGCGGGGTGAACTGGTAACCAAAATCGCTCTGCGCAGCCTATTGCCAGAGCTGCTGGGGGCGCCTCTGCTGGCTTTGCTGCTATGGCTCGCCATAGGTTATGGGTTAAAGCCGCTGGAAAAACTGGCGGAGGACGTTCGTAACCGGGATCCTCGTTCATTGAACCCTCTGCCTGAAGCCAACTTGCCAGCTGAACTGGCGACCATTCAGCAATCGATCAATTTCCTCCTGGCACAAATAAAGGACATGCGTGAACGGGAGCAACATTTCATTGCGGATGCCGCTCACGAGCTGCGCACCCCCATGTCAATCCTGAGCTTGCACACCCAAAATGCACTGGCCAGCATCGATGAAACGGATCGCCAGGCATCTCTGGTGGCATTGAAAGCTGGCATCGAACGCACGACCCGGGTCGTTTCCCAGCTCTTGACGCTGGCTCGCCTCGAACCGGATAGCCCATCCGCTAAGACAGAGATCGACCCCCTGGCCGTTAGCCGACAGGTACTTGCCGGGCTGGCGCCACTTGCCTGGCACCAGAGCACCGAACTGCTTTTGCGAAACGAAGAAAGTACCGGATGGTCCCTGACTCTCGAGCCCGGCAGTCTGGATATTTTGCTGCAGAATCTGGTTGGTAACGCTCTGCAACATGCCGGGAGAGGAGGCAAAGTCGAAGTGCTTTGGCAACTGGGGACAGGAGGTCTGGAGTTAACGATTCAGGATAATGGACCCGGCGTGAGCGATGCTGACAAACACTTGCTGTTTCAACGCTTCTACCGGGGTGGCGGGGAACATTCAGGCGCTGGGCTGGGTTTGGCCATTGTTGCCCGCATTGTTGAGCGACACCAGGGAAAGTTGACACTGTCTGACACAGAAAATGGCGGATTGACCGTCACAGTCTTCTGGCCGGAGTTTCCAGACAAGGGCGTGTCAGTGATGTCGCTAGGGTGAGCCGGGCACGGTCTTACGACCCGTTGTCTATGGCGTTCTAAAAGAAGGCCATAAGCGGGTTATCCATGTTTTTTGGAACCCAGTTTCAAACCAATGGCCTGAATGGCATCGCCCTCCATTTGGCGAATGGTCAGACGCAAGCTTCCCAATCGAATCCTGTCCCCCTCAACAGCGTGTTTGCCAAGCCGCAACTGCAGAAGCTCGGCTACTGTCATCGACTGTTCTGTTGGCTCAGCTTCAATACCATAGGACTTCACCAGATCATCGACCAGTGCTTCAGGCCGGATCACGAATTCGCCGTAGAAATTCTGAGCCGTCAACATGCCTTGTTGTTTTTGACCGCTGAATTGTTTCGCCACGTCATCGACGTCTTCCGTGTGCAGCAGCATCCAGACCCGGTCTCCCACCGTGAACCGAATGGCACCGTCAACATCCATCGGGCGTTTGTCTCGAATCAGGGCAACACATTGAGGGTTGGCGCTGTCGTTTTGGTTGGCGTTAAAAAATGGCGACAAGACCGGTGCATTGGGCTGTACGACGAATTCATCGACTTCCAGGGACAGGTCGGCTTCGTTAAGCAAGGCGTGGCGGTTAACCGGGGCCGGTGGTGCGGGAATCAGGACATTCAGCAAACGCGCAACAAGAGGTACTGTCGTTCCCTGTATTAACAGGGATACCAGCACTACGGCAAAGGCAATGTCGAACAGTAACTGGGAGTTTTCCAGGCCAGACATCACCGGATAAACCGCCAGAATAATCGGCACGGCGCCGCGCAAGCCCACCCAGCTGATGTACCAGCGCTCCTGCCAGCGAAACCGGAACGGCAGCAGGCAGAGAACGACGGCCAGTGGCCTGGCGAACAGGATTAAAAAAGCAGCAATGGAAACAGCGGCCAGCGCGTTGTCGAGCATGTTGGCCGGGCTAACCAGCAGCCCAAGAATCAGGAACATCCCCGCCTGAGACAGCCAGGCAAGCCCGTCCATAATTTGTGAAACCGACTCCGGTGGCTTGGTTTTGGCATTACCGACGACCAATCCAAGGAGATATACGGCCAAAAAGCCGCTGCCGCCGAGGCGGTTGACGCCAGCGAAAACGACAAGACCAAAGGATACAATCAGGATTGCGTAAAGGCCCTCGGCCAGATGCAATCGTTTCAGCAAGGCGACCAGTAACCACCCGCCGAGCACGCCAATGGCACCACCCAGCAGGAATTGAAGCAGAACCAGTTGCAGCAGGGAGCCGACCGTAAACTGCGCGGAACCGGTCAGCAACTCAATCATGATCACCACCAGCAGAATGGCCATCGGGTCGTTGGCACCCGATTCGATCTCAAGCGTCCCCCCTACCCGTTCATTCAGCCGAATGCCGCTGTTGCGCAGCAGATTGAATACCGCAGCCGCATCGGTAGAACCGACAATGGCACCCAGCAAGAGGCCATAGCGCATATCAACCCCGAGCAACCAGGTGGCAAACAGCCCTACCCCGGTGGCCGTCAGGATTACCCCGGCCGTGGCCAGCGTAACCGAGGGCCAGAGTGCCGCCCGGAAGGTACTTCGCTTGGTGCGCATGCCGCCATCCAGCAAGATGACCGATAACGCCAGGTTGCCGACCAGAAAAGCCAGATCGAAGTTATCAAAGGGAATGCCGCCCAGGCCGTCTTCACCGGCGAGCATTCCGACACCCAGAAACAACAGCAGGAACGGCAACCCGAGCCGCACCGTCAGTGAGCTGGCAATGATGCCAATCAGCAGCAGCAAACCTGCTACTAACAAAAATGTATTGGTGTCGACCATCGTAGCCGTCGTTTCCTTGGCGTGTTAGTGAGGAGGCGGGCGCGAACCCTTTCTATAGCCGGGAATCGGCCGATTGTGCCTGTCGCTGGTTTAATCAGAGCTCATTATCAGGGATGCGTCCAGCCCCGACAGCATTCTGTGTAATCGGTTTGGCGGTTAAATAAGCCGTCGCTGGTTTGCCCAAATGAATTTGATTCCAGACCAGATCTTCAATAAAGCGTTCCTTCAGCATCTGAGCCTTGTGCCGGTCCGGGTCTCGCTGGTACCACTGGAAGGCAATTCGGCAAGCCGTCGCCAGGCTCCGGTCATTGCGTGCTGCGGTCAGGTACTGGTCTGCGTTGGCGATTAGATCAAGTTCGGTCCAACTGGCCAGCGTCTGCTCCAGGTCGGTCTTCAGGGTCTTCTGGGCATGGGCTTCAAGATCAGCGACCATGGCTGGCAATGCGTCTACCAGGGCGTCGCTTAACGTGGCAAAGCGCCCTGCCCGCGCCAGTTGTTTTAACCAGTGATGGGCCTGAGTAGTGAGCGTCAGGTTAACTGGAGATTGCGCCAGGCGTTTTTCTCGCCGGCGACGACGACGCGCAGACAACGTTTTTCGCAACCGGTCCCAGTCTGGGCGGTCGAGGTTTTGCTCAAGCAGGGTTTGCAATGCATCGCAGTCCGGGTGCGTCGGCGACTGAACATAGCGACACTGATGCAGGCGCTCGGTCAGATGGGCCAACCCCTGCTGATGAACGGGGTGTGCCTCGTCCAGCAACCAGCCAGGCTGGGAAAGCTGATATTCAAGCCAGTCGAGCGTATCGAACCAGTCGTCAGGCGTGATGTGAAAGCGTGGACGGGCCATATTGTCTACACGGTAGATTCTATTGCGTCAGTATCGCGACTTTCACCTGAGGGTACAACCCCCTGGTCTGCCGGCCTTGATTCAGATCAACCCCAGCTCCAATGCTTTCAATACAGCCCGGGTACGATCCCGGACATTCAACTTGGCGAGGATATTGGACACGTGATTCTTGATAGTGCCTTCGGATTTGAAGATGGCCCGTGAAATCTCCTTGTTGCTGTAGCCACCGGCCATCAGCCGGACAATTTCAATTTCCCGCTGCGTCAGCGGTTCCTGAATCGGATCTCGTTCTACCTTGCTTTGGGTTTGCAACTCGGTAAAGCCTTTGAGCACCCGTTCGGTGACAGCGGGCTGAATCAGCGTTTCACCACGATGCACGGCATCGATCGCCTCGACCAGGCTTTCCAGTGAGACATCCTTAAGCAGAAACCCGCGGGCGCCTGCCCGAATGGCACTGAGCACCAGTTCATGGTCATCGAAGGTGGTGAGGATGATGACCGGTATGGCACTGCCCTGCGCGGTCAGCGTTTTGAGCGTTTCAATGCCGTCCAGACGCGGCATTCGAATATCCATCAGAATCACATCGGGGGTGAGTGTGTTAAGGGCTTCCAGTGCTTCCACGCCGTCGCTGGCCTCGCCAAGAATCTCGATATGTCCGGCCAGCTGCAGCAGTGATTTGATGCCTTCACGCACCAGGGTCTGGTCATCAACCAGCATTACGTTAACTGACTCGCTCATAGCGACTCCATAACAGGGATGGTGATATTAAGTTTGAAGCCGGCACCGGAGGCGACATCCAACTTGCCCTTGAGCGCTTCAATGCGTTCGCGCATACCTCTGAGCCCGGCGCCTTCGCGCCAGTCGAGCTGGCAGCCGCCGTTGTCGGTAATGGTGAGCACAACGTCATTGACGCCATGTTGCAGGTCGATGTTCATCTCGCTGGCATTGCCGTGTTTCAGGGTATTGGTTACCGCTTCCTGGATACAGCGAAACAGGGCCTCCGCTACTTCGATGTCGGCAACACTGATGTTGTCGTCCAGGCGCAGGTTGATCTGCAACCGGGGAATCTGGGAGATCAGTGCTTCGAGCGCCTCTTTAAGGCGAATGCTGGAGTCGCCGCGCATTTCATGCACGGTATTGCGCACATCGGTCAGTAACAGGCGCGACAGCTGGTGGGTTTCCTCAATGCGGGTGCGAGTTTCCCCTTCTGTGGTATGCGTGAGGTACTGCAGCTTGAGAATCAGGGCGGTCAGATGGTGGCCGAGGCCATCGTGCAGATCCCGGGCGATGCGGATGCGCTCGGTCTGTTTGGCCGACTCTTCCAGCAAGGCCTGGGTAGCCAGTAACTCCCGGTTCAGAATGGTGATCTGATCGCGTGCTTCCTGCTCCTGAATCACCCGTTGGCTCATCAGCAGGGCGAATACGTGGAAGGCAGCGCCCAGCGCTGTCCAGATAATGGCATCGGGCTCACCCCAGATAAAGGCCAGATCGATCAACACCAGTACCAGTACCGTCAGGTAGGAGAACGTTCTGGACATCAGAAACGGCAGTTGCGCCGCCAGGGAAACGCTTAAAATGGCGATAACCCCGGATTCAGCAACAAAGCGAATGCCCAGCACCGCCAGGAACTGCACGGCAAAGGATAGCTGCCGGATACGGGTGTCCATGCGCTGGTATTGCTGCTCTCGGGTGGTGTAGAAGAAGCCAACGATAAAAAGCAGTAACAGGGCCACTATAACAAACAGCCGAATCTGCCCAGCCTCGGTATTGGCCGGCGCGTTGCTCAGCGTCAGATAGCAGACAATCGCCCAGGCGATATAGCCCATAACACCTTCCAGCGATTGCGTCAGCCGGTGCACCGGTAAGCCATGTCGGGATGTGAATCGATTCATGGGGCTAGTGTATCCTGTGTGCCGCGCAGCGCCCACATCCGAAGGTCACCTTGTCAGCTCCGGTGCGAGACGCGCATACTTTGATGATTGAAACCAAATTCTGGTCAGTTAACCGCGATGCCTGAGGAGAACCTCTGTTGAACGCCCCCTACCCGGCCCCCACACCGGTGTTTGATAACCTGTCTGAAATGGGCAATCCGTTTCGGGACCGGGTGGAGACCGGCGATGTTTTAGATAAAGCAGCCCGAATTGACGCTGCGCTGTTGCAAGCCGACTTGCAGCGATCGACCGAATTTCTGTACAGCTATCGTGGTAGCCCGGATACCTTTGCCAGCTACCGCCGGGAAATTGAGCGCTTTGTTCAATGGTGCTGGCTGATTCAGGGGCTGAGGCTGGCGGAGGTGCGGCGTCAGCACATCGAGCAGTTCATTGAGTTTTGCCAGAACCCGCCCCGCCACTGGATCGGCACCAAAAGCGTCGCGCGGTTCATCAATGCGGGCGGCGAGCGCGCCGTCAACCCGCAGTGGCGTCCTTTCGTGGCGAAGGTATCAAAGCGCGATCACAAACTGGGGGTTTCTGCAGACCCGAAAGCCTATGTTCTGAGTCAGGGGGCGCTTCAGGCAATTTTCTCGGTCTTGAGCACCTACTTTAATTATCTGATTCAGGAAGAACATGTTGAACTCAATCCTGTGGCCCAGATTCGCCAAAAGGGCAAGTTTCTGCGTAAACGCCAGGGGTCGCAGGCGATCCGCCGCCTGTCAGAGGCCCAGTGGCATGAAGTGCTGAATGCGATGGACCAGGCCATGCCGGAAGACCCGCCCCGCTTCGAGCGCGCACTGTTCATCATGAGCTGCCTGTTCGGTATGTATTTGCGCATATCGGAACTGGCCGAATCGGACCGCTGGCAGCCCAGCATGGGCGATTTCCGGCAGGACAGCCAGGGCAACTGGTGGTTTACCACCGTTGGTAAAGGCAACAAAGAGCGTGATATTTCGGTTTCCGACGCCATGCTGGATGCTTTGCGCCGGTTTCGGGGCTTTCTGGGAATGACGCCGTTGCCGTTACCGGGCGAATCGAGCCCGCTGATCCCGAAAATTCGCGGCAAGGGTGGTATCAGCAGCACCCGGCAGATCCGCTTTATTGTTCAGGACAGTTTCGACCGAGCGATCGAACGACTCAGATCCCAGGGCGAGCCCGAAGAAGCCGATGCGCTGCAGGCGGCCACCGTGCACTGGCTGCGGCACACCGGCATCTCAGAAGACGTAAAAATGCGTCCCAGGGAACATGTGCGAGATGACGCAGGCCATGGCTCCAGCGCCATCACAGATCGCTACATCGATGTCGAACGCCAGGCACGCCACAACTCAGCCCGGGGCAAGAAAATCAGCCCGGTTTAATCGTCTTCACTGTCTCTGCCGATGATTCTGGCCGGAGAACGCATGGTGACGAATTCTTCTGCGGCGGTTGGGTGAATCCCAATGGTGTGGTCGAAGTCATCCTTGGTAGCACCGGCGGTCATCGCTACCGCCAACCCCTGAATGATTTCACCGGCACTCTCGCCCACCATGTGAGCCCCTATCACCTTACGCGAGTCGCAATCGACCAGCAGCTTCATCAGCGTGCGTTCCGGGTTACCGGAGAGGGTGTTTTTCATGGCCTTGAAGTTGGCCTGGTAGACTTCGACACGCTCGTAGCGCTTTGCCGCCTGGGCTTCTGTCATGCCCACCGTACCAATCGGGGGCTGGCAAAAAACAGCGGTGGGTATGAGATCGTAGTCGACGGGTCGTGGCGTGGATTCGCCAAAGAGGTAATCTGCGACGTACATCCCTTCTGCCAGGGCCACTGGCGTCAGCTGGATACGGCCAATGACGTCACCCAGCGCGAAAATGTGCGGCACATTGGTCTGATAATGGTCGTTCACCTCCAGGTGTCCTTTAGGGGCGGCCTCAACTCCGGCCTTCTCGATGTCCATGCCGTCTAACAAGGGGCGGCGTCCGATGGCGCTGACGACCAGGTCGGTTTCACGGACGCTGCCGTCTGACATAGTGACTCTGAACCGGCCTGATTCCAGCGCTTCTACCTTGGCGATGTCGCGATTGTAGAGCAACTGAATGCCCGCCTGCTCCAATTCGCTGGAGACGAACTCGCGAATGTCGTCATCAAACCCGCGCAAGACCGGCTCGCCGCGATACAACAAGTGGGTTTTGGCACCGAGTCCATTGAAGATGCCGGCAAACTCGACCGCAATATAGCCCCCGCCGATGACGATCACGTCTTTGGGGAAGGTCTCCAGATAGAAGACTTCATTGGAACTGATAATGTGCTCGGCACCTTCGACATCCGGCATAACCGGCCAGCTGCCGGTTGCGATCAAAATATGAGCAGCGCTAATCTGGCGGTCATCGACCGCTACTCTGTGGTCATCGATAAAGCGACCATGGCCGTGGATGATGTCTACCCCGGCACGGCTTAACAAGCCATCATAAACCCCATTTAACCGTTTAATTTCATTGGTTTTATTATCTCTCAGGCGAGCCCATTCAAACTCAGGCTTTTTATCTACCGTGTAGCCAAAACCAGCGGAATCTTTAAATGCCTGAGAGAATTCAGAGGCATAGACAAAGAGTTTCTTCGGCACACAGCCGACGTTAACGCAGGTACCACCCAGGTAACGGGATTCGATGATGGCGACTCTCGCCCCTTTTGTGGCTGCCATGCGAGCCGCCCGCACACCGCCGGAGCCGGCGCCAATAACAACGAGGTCGTAATCGTAAGATGGATTGGTCATAGTCATTCCCGGTTAAAACGTGAAAAACCCCGGCTAAACCGGGGTTTTTAGAGTTATGAGCTGCAAGCGGCGAGCTGCAAGTTCCTAACTTAAAGCTCGCGGCTCGCAGCTAACAGCTCTAAAGCCTTCAGGCCGCTTGTTCTACGTAATTGGGGTTGGCTCTGAACAGTACAACCTCAGTGAGGTCGTTACCCATTTTGATGTCGGCGAAGCGCTCGTAGCCGAGGCTTTCATAGAATGTCAGGTAGCGGGTGTTGCCAGTATCGAGAAATACGCCGATAGACTGGGCATCGTCACTGACCTGTTGATGCACGGCTTCCATCAGCAGGCGCCCGAGGCCCTGCTTCTGAAATTCGGGGTGGATACCGATAAGGCTGACGGTGCGATGCGCCTTGTTGGGCAAGCTGCTTTGAACGTCGTTGAAATACTGGATATACCGGCGGGTTCCTTCAAACCCGGCGGTCAGGGTCATTTTCAGGCGCCACAGGAACTGACGGGATATGTCCATCTTCAGTTCAACGTCACTGACGAAGGCCACGCCAAGTACCCGTCGATCCTGCTTGTGAACCACGCCCAATACCGTTTCGCCCCGCTCGAAATGGAGGCGAATCAGCTCCCGTATGGTCGCTCGGATTCGTTGCTTGTAACCTGGGCGACTGCTGTCTAGCAGGTACTTGAAGGTGGGTTCGTCTTTGTAGGAATGGTATAACAGCGACCGAGCCTGGCGACTGCAGCGTTCATCCAGTGCCATGAGTTCAACGTCGTTTAGATCAATAGTCGCCATACGGAATCCATACCCTCTGAGTTATTATGCTTTTATTGTTGACCATTGTAATGGTTATCGTCAGGTATCTTGCCAGTATTTAGTCGACGATGAAATGATCCAGATCAGCGACTGAAGCTGGCCTGTACCGAGACCTGCCCTGCACGGTCAGTCGCCTCAAGTGTCAGTTGCGGTGTGCCAATGCCCCTGGCTTCCAGGGCGCCCAGCCAGCGCATCAGGTTGGTAAAGCGCACGCTGTCGACCCGAACCCGAATCTGTTCACCGTCCGGTTCAAAGCTCTGGATGACCACGCCGAAACGGTTCGCCTGGTTGCGCACCTCGGCATTCAGAGACCCCCCTGCTGCTGGCCCCTGAGCGCTGCTTCCCGCAGAGGCCATGGCCAGCGGTGCTCGCTCGACCAGTTGCCGGAAGGTCTCTTCAGCGGCTCTAAGGTCTGACCGGGTTGACTCGCGCCAGTTAAGGGTTGGACCGATGATCCCGAACCAGAGCACCAGTAAGGCGCCGGTGACCAGCAACACCGACAAGGCGCGGCGATCACGCGTGGGCAAGCCTTGCCAGCGCAGGGCCAGGGGTTCGAACAGTGTGGTTGCCTGAAGTGTCATGATTGTACCTCCCGGGTGGCCCGGTAGCGGCCACGAACGGCATCCCGATCCTGACTGGCTGAATATTCGACCCGATAACCGGCTTGCTCGAGGCGACGTTTCAACTGTTCAAATTCGCCAAAGGCGTCGGATTCAGCGTCGCCATTACGGATGACGGTAAACAGCATTTCCCGCCGACTGGCCTGATACCGAAAATCTTCCAGTAACAGACCGGAATCGAGTGTACCGAGGGCATCCATGGCGGCAAGTACCGAACCGCCGCTGGCGTCATCGGGCTGCTGCAAGGCTTGAATCCGGTTGTCCAGCTCACGCACCATCAGTGGTTGCTGGATGCGTTTGTTCTGCCCGAATACCTGTTTAAACACGGTTTCACTGGCGGTCCAGGTCGAAGCGGCCTCGGCTTTGTCCTGCCAGCCCTGGCTGATGGTCAGCCCGGTCCAGACGGCCAGGGCAAAACCGGCAGCAAGGGCCGTTGGTACCCAGTACGCAGTGTGACTGCTGGATTTACGCAGTGCGAATGGCCCAGTCATCAGGTTTCCCTGATAGCGGCTATCGGCAACGGTTTCATCCCACTCCGGCAAGTCGGTTTCTGGCTTAACCTGCCAGTTGACGTCATCGCCCGCGGCTTCGAGCTCTGTTTTCAAGGTGCGCCCTAGGTCGTCGGCACTGCGGCTGGTCAGGGTAATTTGCAAGGCAGTCTCGTCCAGCCCCTGGCTGCGCTTCCACAATTCGAACCACTGCGAGAACCCATTCGGGTGGATCTGGTGCAATTCCCAACCGGCGCGGCAAAGCACCCTGCCAGAGGTAACGTCGATGCTGACATCCTGGGTTTCCGGCTTGCTGACCTGGCAATAGCCGGCATCGAAGGCCTGTACCAGCGTGAAGCCGCCTTCTGCCAGCGTCTCTTGCAGCTCGCGCAGACGCTGGGTTTCAATCACCACTACCGGCAGGCTGCCCTGGTTGGGTCTGGCCAGTGGAACGATGTGCAAGCTGTCGATGTCCTGAGCCAGCTGTTCTTCGGCGGCGAAGCGCAACACGGCCTCGGGAATTCGCCGCGCGCCTCCAGGCACCGATACCTGCAGCGCGGTAAAGCCCTGATGCGGCAGATACACCCGGGTAGTGACCGCATCGAGGTTCAGATTCTGACGCTCCAGTTGCACGTCGTCCCAACGGCCTTCATGAACCTCGGTAGAATCAGACCAGCGCCAGCGCAGGCGGGTGGGGTCTTGCCAGAAAATCGAAATCTGCACGTTCATGAATACTCCTGCGCAATCATAGGGGGTCGTCCTTGGTGGTATCGCCCGGTGTCCGGTTCGCTTCAGTGCTGGCCTGGGATCGGAGCACAACACGCGCGGTGTCGTCGTCACGCAATAGTTGGCTGCTCTGGGTCAGGGTTCGGCCATCGAGCGTAACTTCAGCAAATAAGGTGAACCAGTCGGACGCCACGGTCAGTTGGTCGTTTAACAGGGGGACTGGCTGTTCGTCTTCCTCTACCTGAAACACGGCCTGATTCAACAGATCATCAACCGATTCATAGGGTTCTTCCGTTCGTTCCTGAACAAACGTATCGACATCGCCTTCACTGAGATAAGGGGCAATGGTCATCAGTACCTCGGCCGGCGCCGTGTTAATGTTCAACTCGGTCTGCGGTGGCAAGGCAGCCACAAAAGGCTGCAAAGCAGCCAGTACATCCCGGTCTACAGATTTTAGCAACAGCAGCTCACTGCTGTCCGCCATTGGCTGAAAAGAGGGTGTATAAGGTGGCTCCTGGTCGCTGTAGTTGAATTCGGCACCACTGTCCGAATCGAACCAGTCGCTCAGTTCGTCGGCAATGTTCTCGTCGAGCCCCAGGGTTAACAGCAGCCGCTTCAACCCCGTCTGCGCGCCTTCCGGGTTGGCGGCTCCGGGATGCAGTGAATTCAGGTTAAACCGGCCCTGCAAGTCGTTCATTTCGAGGGAGATCACCCCCTGTTCTACTGGAAACGAGACGGCTGGCTGGTTCCAGAGTTCGCCCAGATGATCGGTTTCATTGTCTTTCCGGTCCAGTGCCAGCCCGACCCGCGCAATGTCTTCCGCACTGTCGATATAAGCCTGAGCCTGGCTCAGAAACAATGACTGATAGGCCCGTTCAATCTGAATTTTTTGTTCATACTGCAGGCGCGCAACGATGATCGCCAGCATGGCGAACACCAGTAACACCTGAATCAGGGCAAATCCGCGCTCAGTCTTCATTGGCGGTCTCCGATACCCGGTAACTCTGGGGCACTCTGACCAGTCGACGGATGGCATCGTCCTGCCCAGTCTGCAGTTCAAACTGTACAGCCAGTAAACGGGGTACGGTATCCGGGTCGAGCAGGCCTTCAGGTGGCCAGGTATCCTGCCAGTTTTGTTCCCCGCCGATCTCAACCAGAAATTGCCATTGTAGCGATTGCACCGGCCGCATCAGCATCTGGTGTTGCCATTCAAGGCGACCGTCGTCATCCAAATGCTGGCGCTGGCTGCGAATCAGGCAATAGTGGCGTTCCCTGGGCTGAGGTTGCTGGTTGTCATCCATATCGGGGCACAACTCACTGCCCTGCTCCGCCAACTGATAGCTGATGCGCTGCAGCGTTGACCGCTCGGTTTCCACGAAACGGCTCAGTGCCCAGCCGTTGCGGGTTAGGTACAGTGCATCCAGATCCAGCAGCATGGCATCCTGGTAATCGCCAAATGGGTCCCGGACCGGACGATCCGGCGACCACTGGTGCAAGTCTGTCACCAGGGTGCGAACCACGCGGGTCAGTTGAGAATAGTATTCGTTCTGGACGACCAGGGTGTCCTGAGTCTGACGTGATGCCTGCACCAGATAAAAGGTGCCAACGGCAAGAATGGCTGAAATGGCCATGGCGATAATCAATTCAATCAGGGTAAAACCGGAATGCTGGTTTGGAGCCGTCACGGGGTCGCTCCCAGCACCGCAATCAGAGCATCTACGGATGCATCACTGTCCGGCGGAAAGGCGCGCAGTTCAACCCGCCGTAAAAAAGGACCCAGCAATTCCATTTCAACCGCGGTTACCGTTACTTCAACGCGCCAGGTTTGATCGTTGAAATTTACCTGCTCGGTTTGAGTACCGGGGTCGGGCAACCCGGTCATGCGTAATTGGCTGAGCACGGTGTCGTTTACCCAGCGTGCCTGGGTTTGTTCCTGAATCTGCCGGGCGGACATCAGGTTCTGGGTATTGGCCAGTGAAACGGCCCCGGCCATTACCGCAAAAATAGCCAGCGCGACCATGACTTCAATCAGTGTAAAACCGCGTTCAGCGTTCATCGCGTAACACCTCTGGCCGGTTAAACCCATCGGCCCGCACCCGAACCTCGTCGTTAATACTGCTGGTCAGGCTCAGCGTCAGATCATAGGCCGGGGTATAGTCTTCAGAAGGCAGCAGAATCACGTGCGGCTCCAGAGCAAACTGCTCGGTTGGTAGCGCCTGATTGAGTTCAACCCACTGGTTTTCGAGCGTCAGGCCTAATTGGATATCCTCTGAAACGCCCCAGACTTTCTCGTCTTCATACAGCGACCAGACAATCTCCGGTTCGCTGAGCATCTCGTCGCCTTCACGCCATTCCAGCTGATAAACACCATCCTGAACAAAGATCAGGCCGCGCTCGCGGTTACTCAGCAAAACCTGATCCTGAATACGTTCCATTCGGTAGGCGTACTGACCCGCAGCTTGTTCCAGTTCCTGAACCGGGTCGTTGCCGGTCACCGCCAGTCTAACCGCGCCCGCCGCTATGCCGATGATGACAATCACCACCATCAGTTCGAGCAGCGAGAAACCCCGGGTTCGCTGGCTGCTGTGTGAGCGACGGATGGGTTTCATTCCGTATCGTTGGACGAAATATCCTGGTTCAGCTCGTCGCCGCCTGGCTGTCCGTCAGCACCGTAGGAAATCACCTCGAAGTTATTGTTGTTGTCATTGATGTAGGCGTACTCACTGCCCCATGGGTCAGTGGGTGCCTGACGCAAGTAAGGGCCGCGCCAGTTACGGGGTTCCGGATTACCGGATGGCTTGGTGACCAGCGCATCGAGCCCCTGGTCGGTCGACGGATAGTGCGAATTGTGCAGGCGGTAGGTTTCAAGTGCGTTCTCGATGGTCTTGATGTCCGTTTTGGCACCGGTGACCCGGGCTTCATCACCCCGACCGGTTACGTTGGGGACGACCAGGCCAAACAGGACGCCAAGAATAACCAGCACCACCATCAGTTCGATCAGCGTAAAGCCCTGTTGGTTAACCGGGCCCTGTTTGTGTGTATTCGGTTTGCGTTTCATCATCGTGTCCTAACCTACAAAGCTGTTCATTTCCATTATGGGCAGTACGATCGCCAGTACAATGATCAGTACAATGCCCCCCATCAACAACACCATCAAGGGTTCGAAGAGACCCAGAATGGTGGCGATGAGTTCCTTGACCTGCTGGTCCTCGGCATCGGCTGTGCGCTGCAACATGCTGTCCAGCTCACCACTGGCTTCGCCACTGGCGATCATGTGCAACATCATTGGCCGAAAGTGTCCGGCGTCGGCCAGGGCCTTGCCCAGACTGCCACCTTCCGACACCCGTAAAGCGGCTTCCTTTACGCGTGCCTGAATTTCAAGATTGGTCACCACCTCGGATGAGATGCGCATGGCCTCAACCAGCGGTACCCCGGACCCGGAAAGAATGGCCACCGTGCTGATAAAACGGGCGGTATTGAAGCCGCGCGAGACCCGGCCAATCAGTGGCAGGCGCAGCAGCACTCTGTGGGTAATCCGGCGCCGGCGCGGAGCCCGGTTCCAGAGCATCAGCGCGATCACCATAGCCACGATGACCAGGCACGACACCAGCCACCAGCTCTGAATCCACTCACTGGCGGCGAGCAACGCCCGCGTCGGCCCGGGCAGCGCTTCACCGGTAGAGGAAAACACCCCAACGATGTCGGGCACCACAGAATTGAGCAGAAACACCACGATGCCAACAGCGACCAGTGTCAGAAAGGCCGGATAGATGGACGACATCTGAACCTGTTTGCGGGTTCGCTGCTGGTCTTCCATGTAGTCGGCCAGTCGCAACATGACCCGGTCGAGGTGACCACTGTGCTCGCCGGCATCGACCGTTGCCCGGTAAAGCGGCGGAAAAGCCCTCGGAAAATCTTCCAGCGCCTTTGCCAGACTGTACCCCTCCATGACCCGGGCGCGAACTCCAAGCATTAGACTGCGCACCCGGGCTCGTTCGGATTGCTCCGCGACAGCCCGGATGCATTCTTCCAATGGCATGCCAGAGGCGACCAGTGTCGACAATTGCCGGGTCAGCAAGGCCAGATCGGCTACGGACACCGACGGGCCACCAAAAAGGCCGGCAGACCGGGACTGACGCCGTTGGGTCATCTCGACATCGACCGGGAACCAGCCTTTGTCGCGCAATTGCTGGCGCACCTGTCGACTGCTGTCTGCTTCAATCACGCCTTTACGGCGTTTGCCCCTGGCATCGAGCGCCGCGTATTCGAAAGCCGCCATACTCAGTAGCTCCGATACACGCGCAGTACTTCCTCAACGGTGGTAAGACCCTTCAGTACCTTGTCTTTTCCGTCTTGCAATATGCTCGGCGACAGCGTCCGGGCGTGGCGCTCCAGATCAATATCACCGGCGCGGTCGTGGACCAGCTGGCGCAAGCCTTCGTCTACCCGAATAAACTCATACAGACCCAACCGGCCGCGATAGCCTGTGCTCTTACAGGCCGAACACCCGGCGGCATGGTAGATGGTCGGCTTGTCAGTGGTCGAAATGCCCAAAAATTCGCATTCCGCTTCATCGGGCTGGTAAGGCGTTTTGCAATCCGGACAGAGGGTACGAACCAGCCGCTGGGAGACCAGGCCAATCAGACTGGAGGCCAGCAAAAAGGGTTCGATGCCCATGTCTTGCAAGCGGGTGACGGCCCCGGTCGCACTGTTGGTGTGCAGGGTCGATAACACCAGGTGACCGGTCAGACTGGCCTGGACTGCAATATCAGCCGTTTCATAGTCGCGAATCTCGCCGATCATCACGACATCCGGGTCCTGACGCAGAATGGCGCGCAAGCCTCGGGCAAAGGTCATATCGACCTTGGTGTTTACCTGGGTTTGGCCAACCCCCGGCAGACTGTATTCAATGGGGTCTTCCACCGTCATGATATTGCGGCTGTGACTGTTCAGCGACTGCAAGGCCGCGTAGAGCGTCGTGGTTTTACCAGAGCCGGTCGGCCCGGTAACAAGGATAATGCCATGCGGGCGCTGAATCAGATCGGTGATGGTTTTCAAATCGCGCGGGTTTAACCCGAGCTGGTTGACGTCCAGACGGCCCGCTTGCTTGTCGAGCAGACGCAACACCACCCGTTCACCGTGGTTGGAGGGAATGGTCGACACCCGCAAGTCCACTTCCCGGCCCGCAACGCGCAGCGCAATGCGCCCATCCTGGGGGACGCGTTTCTCGGCGATGTCGAGGCGCGACATGACTTTTATACGAGAGACCAGTAAGGGCGCCAGTGCCCGCTTGGGCTGCACCACTTCACGCAACACACCATCGACCCGAAACCGGATCGACAGGCGTTTTTCATAGGTTTCGATGTGAATGTCCGACGCCTGCTCGCGAATGGCTTCAGACAGAATGGCGTTGATCAGGCGAATGATGGGGGCATCGTCTTCCTGCTCCATCAGATCTTCAGTTTCCGGCACAGAGTCGGCCAGAGAGCTGAGATCCATGGTGTCACCAAGCCCTTCCACCATCTGCATCGCATCGTCAGAATCGGTGTGGTAGGCACGGTTCAGGTAGTCGGAAAATTCCTGTTCGTTCACCTGCATGTGCGGGAAGACGCCCTGCATCAGGCGCTGAGCCTCCTGCAAGGCATTCAGATTCACATCCGGCCGGTACAGCAGGCGTGGGCCATCTGCGTGGTCGTAATCGATCACCACACCATGGCGTTTGGCGAATGTGAATGGCAGGCGTCGTTCCGTAACGCCCTGGGGTACCGCATTCATTGCTGTGTCCTGTACTGAAGTCCGTTGTGTGCCGGTATCTTCGCAAGCGTCTTGCCTGCCCGATGCGTGAGTCCTGCCTTAACGACGGACGGTAACCATTTGAATTTGCGGAAGAATATCATTCATTCCGGGGGTATCAACCTACCCATCGTTGAATCAATGTGATCAGGTTCTCATAGGTAACCGGTTTGGTCATAAAATCGTCCATTCCGGCGGCCAGACAGGCCCGTTCCTGTTCCGGCGTGTCTTCTCCGGTCAGCGCGATGATCGGCAAATGGGTTCCAGTGCCCATCTCCCGTTGCCGGATGATTCGGGTCGCTTCCAGCCCATCCATGCGCGGCATCAGACAATCCATAATCACCAGATTGTAGGGGGGATCCTGAATGGCCTGTTGCGACGCTTCGAGACCGTTCACGCAGGTATCGACCTGCGCGCCCATACGACCAAGCAACCGCACCACCACTTTCTGGTTAACCATGTTGTCTTCCGCCAGCAACACGCGCACCTGATCACACCGGTACTCTGCCGCCGTGTCGACCCGGGTTGCCTCATGGGATTGCCGCAACATTTGCAACAGCTCATCCCGGGCGGCCGGTTTCTCTATAAACCGGAAGCCAAGGTCCAGATCCGCCAGCAAGCCGCGCTGCAACTGAGACGCATAGAGGAATACAGTGGTCTGTGGTGCTTCGGTTTGCAACCGGCTTTTTAGTAGCTTTACCTGTTCCAGATAACTTTGGGCGCGGGCGTCCTCGACGGGCAGGTTGATCAGGATAAAGTCGGTCGGCTGAATCGAATCGCCTTCGAGCAGTCGCTCCAGCGTCCAGGTGGATACCGTCATTTCCCAGCTGTAAAACTCGGCACTGAGCGCACGCTCGGTGACCGGGCTCAGATCGACCAGCGTAATGGACCGGCCGGCCATGTATTTGGCCGGTCTGAAGGAGCTGGCCTGCTGGGAACTGGCTTGAATGGGCAGTGAGACCACGATCTTTCTCAGATCCTGTTTCGACGATACGGTCAGCTTGGCATTCATCGATTTGAACTGCGCCGCAGCAACCATCAGGGTCAACTGGTCGGAGACGTCTTCGTCTTCGGGCAGGGTGTTCATATTGCGGTTAATGGCGGCGCGCAAGTCCTCGTCACTGACCTCGGTATTGATGAAATAGAAAGACAGCAACAGGTTGTCTTCACCCTGCTCAGTATCCCCGTCCATGGCAATGCGAACCGTAATTTCACCCTCTTCCGCGCTGTCGAGCGTAAAGTCCAGCAGGCGGCGAAAGGCATTCGACAGCCACTGCGGGTCGAGCTCTATGCGTTCGGGTACCGAGGGGTGATACAAATAGGCCAGTTCCAGGCCGTGCTCATGCGCCTTGCTGCCCATATCGGACAGAGCGTGCTCCAGCGTCTTGCGCAGGTTGAATACGATTGACTGAGGCACCCGGGACTGGTCCCGCTGTTCGATAAAGGCCTCGAGATCAGTCACCAGATCCAAAATAGACCGGCCACTGCGACGGGCAATACTAAGCATGCCCTGGTGTTCTGTTGACTGTTCATCATGACTGAGCATGCCCAACACACCCAGCAACCCGCTTAGAGGCGTTTTAACCCGGTGCAGCAACTGATTGACAAAGCGCCGGTTGGTGGTGGCCTGCAATACATTCTCTTCACGGGCTTCTTCGAGCGCTTTGAGGCGCATCTTGAGCTCGTGGTTATGCGTCAGAAAACTCCAGACTAGTTCCGAGACCCGACCCGCCGTACTTACCAGGTAGAAATACACGGCGATAAAGGCGATCCCCACCCAGACATGACCCGACGATTCCGCTCGGATCAGGTAATAAAGACCGATAGGCAGCAATAACACCGCGAGATACACACGAACCGTGCGGCCATACAGGGAGTAGACAAAGGTGCCGCCCGCTGCGACAGACAGGGTGTACAGCAGACCCAGCAAGGCAATCGGATGCTCGGGCCCGTCCAGCCGGTAAACCAGATAGGCCGTCCAGACGGCAGCGTGCAGAAAACCCGAGAGAATAAAGGTATCGCGCCAGCGAGCCGGGCCACGGGCGTACCAGTCAGAGAACTGGGCGATCATGATAAAACGCCAGGCGGCCATAATGACCAGCGCCAGACCAAACACATAGCTGGCATTAGGCGTTGGTCCCACGGCAAGCCATTGCCATTCCAGCAACAGAAACACCACAAAATGCAGGACGGCACTGGGCAGTCCCTGTCGACTCAGGGTTTCATCGATTCGCTTGAGAATGGCGCGATCTTTCTGGGCTTTGTGCTGTGGCGTAAAAAACCAACTCATAGATAGTCATCCGACGCCGCTGCGTCCTGCAAAGACCGCCACTATACCCTCTGTTGGCCCGCCGCCCAACCGTGAGGAGTCCAATTACTGCCTGGAGTCCGTGTCAGGCACCGGGTATACCTATCTGGGGTCGGCATGAACCCATCCATGGGGCCTAGACTTCGGCATCCATGCCTCAGACTTCCCCAGATAGGTACACCCGGCACCTGACACTCAGTTGGTTGCCAACTCTGAAACTTGAAATAAAAAAAACCCGGCAGCGCCGGGTTTCTGAATCACAATCAAACAATGCCTCAGAGCGCTTTTTCGAACTCGGGCAAAGCATCAAACAAGTCGGCAACGAGGCCGTAATCGGCTACCTGGAAGATAGGCGCGTCTTCATCCTTGTTGATGGCGACAATCACCTTACTGTCTTTCATGCCGGCCAGGTGTTGAATCTGACCTGAAATGCCGACAGCGATGTAGAGTTCCGGCGCTACGATCTTACCAGTCTGGCCAACCTGCATGTCGTTCGGCACGAAACCGGCATCCACCGCGGCGCGCGAGGCACCAACGGCCGCGTCGAGTTTGTCGGCCAGGGTGTACAGCAGTTTGAAGTTGTCGCCGTTCTGCATGCCACGACCACCGGAGACCACGATGCGGGCAGCGGTCAGTTCAGGGCGATCCGACTTGGCCAGGTCTTCACCGACAAAGGCGCTGATGCCTTTGTCGTGACCGCCGGTTACCGCTTCAACGGATGCAGAGCCATCCAGTTCGCATGCGTCAAAGGCGGTACCGCGCACGGTGATCACCTTGATGCTGTCGCTCGATTGCACGGTGGCAATGGCGTTACCTGCATAGATGGGACGTTTGAAGGTATCGGCCGATTCCACGCTGAGAATGTCTGAAATCTGCTCAACATCGAGCAGAGCAGCCAGACGCGGCATCATGTTTTTGCCGTTGGTCGTTGCCGGGGCCAGTATGTGGCTGTAAGACTTGCCCAGTTCAGCCACCAGGTCGGCCAGGTTTTCGGCCAACTGGTGGCTGTATGCCGCATCGTCGGCAAATAGAACTTTGTTGACACCAGACAGTTTGGCGGCTTCATCAGCCACGGACTTGGCGCCGGAACCGGCAACCAGAACATCGATATCGCCACCGATTTTAGCGGCAGCCGTGACCACATGGGACGTTACCGGAGCCAGCGATGCATTATCGTGTTCAGCTATGATCAGAATACTCATGACAGCACCTTCGCTTCGTTTTTCAGTTTGTCGACCAACTCGGCCACCGAGCCAACGGTAATGCCACCTTTGCGTTCGGCAGGTGGCTCTACGCTGAGCACTTTAACGCTGTTGCTGAGCGTTACGCCGTAATCCGCTGCGGTTTTCTTGTCGAGCGGTTTGCGCTTGGCTTTCATGATGTCCGGCAACTTGGCATAGCGCGGCTCGTTCAGGCGCAGGTCAGTGGTGATGATAGCTGGCAAATTCAGAGACAGGGTCTGCAAACCGCCATCGATTTCACGGGTTACCTGAGCCTTGTCGCCATCTATCAACAGTTGGCTGGCAAAGGTGCCCTGGGCCATGCCGGTCAATGCTGCCAGCATCTGACCAGTCTGGTTGTTGTCGCTGTCGATAGACTGCTTGCCCAGCAACACCAGGCCCGGTTGCTCTTCATCGACAATCGCCTTGAGCAGCTTGGCCACGCCCAGAGAGCTGGGGGCTTCGTCGGTGGTGATCAGGATGCCGCGGTCAGCACCCAGCGCCATGGCCTTGCGGATTTGCTCTTCGGCTTTGGCTTCACCGATCGACACGACCACGATTTCGGTGGCGGTGCCCTGCTCTTTCAGTCGCACGGCTTCTTCGACGGCAATTTCGCAGAACGGATTCATATCCATTTTCACGTTGGCCAGATCCACATCGCTGTTGTCTGGCTTGACGCGGACTTTGACGTTGTAGTCCACAACACGCTTTACCGGAACCAGAATTTTCATAGTGGTCTCGTGTCCTCATGGTCAGATGACCGTCGAATTGGCGGTCGAAGTTTGGGGTTGGCGGCTCACCATCAGGGCATTGCCCTGGCAACCACGCACGGCGGACATTTAATCCGTTTTAAACGAAAATTTCAAACAGTTGTTTTAATTTTTCCGGTTGAGCAGGTAAACTCGGAGCCAAATCGAGGTGGCGCCGCAGTTCTGTCTTTACCCAGACGGTGACCTGTACGCTCTCTATGGCGCCAAACCCGGTCATTACAATCGTATGCGAGTCACAGGTTGCGCGGCCGAGTACCGGTTTCGCCATCCCGTTTCCGTAAAGCCCAGTTACCGGGCCGTTCGCCCCGGTAATTCGTTCAGGAGGTCCCTATGGAACGCGAATCCATGGAATTTGACGTAGTTGTTGTCGGCGCAGGCCCGGCCGGTCTGTCTGCAGCCATCCGGCTGATGCAAGGTGCGGCCGAGGCTGGTCAGGAATTATCCGTCTGTGTCGTGGAAAAGGGATCCGAAGTGGGAGCCCATATTCTCTCTGGCGCCGTCTTCGAGCCACGTGCCCTGAATGAACTGATTCCCGACTGGAAAGACAAGGATGCCCCGCTGAATACCGCCGTAACCGGCGATGACATCTATATGCTGCGTAATGAAAAAGCCGGCATTAAGGTGCCCAATGCCTTTGTGCCTGCAACCATGCACAACGAGGGCAACTACATCATTAGCCTGGGCAACCTTTGCCGCTGGCTGGCCGAACAGGCCGAAGGCCTGGGCGTTGAGATTTTCCCCGGCTTTGCGGCGGCTGACGTTTTGTACGGTGAGGATGGCTCGGTTCAGGGCATCATCACCGGTGACATGGGTGTGGGCGCTGACGGTTCGGAAAAAGACGGCTACATGCCGGGCATGGAATTGCGCGCCAAAACCACCCTGTTTGCCGAAGGCGCGCGCGGCCATCTGGGCAAAAACCTGATCCGCACCTTCAAGCTGGATGCCGGTAAAGACCCGCAGCACTATGGGCTGGGCATCAAGGAGCTGTGGGACGTCGACCCCTCGGTTCACCAGCCGGGCAAGGTAGTTCACACCGCAGGCTGGCCGCTCGCAGAGCATGGGGCTCATGGTGGTTCCTTCATGTACCACATCGAGAACAACCAGGTGGTACTGGGCCTGATCACCGATCTTGGCTACCAGAACCCTTACCTCAGCCCGTTCGATGAATTCCAGCGCATGAAGCACCATCCGCTGTTTGCCAACACCCTGAAAAACGGCAAACGCGTCTCCTACGGTGCCCGGGCCATTGCCAAAGGTGGCCTGCAAAGCCTGCCCAAAATGCACTTCCCCGGTGGCTTATTGATTGGCTGCGATGCAGGCACGCTGAACTTTGCCAAAATCAAGGGCAGCCACACCGCCATGAAGTCCGGCATGGTGGCTGCGGAGGTCATTCTGGAGCGCGCCAAGGGCGACTGGCAAGCCGGTCAGGACCTGGCGGAATACGCCACGGCGTTTAAACAATCCTGGGCTTACCAGGAACTGCATCAGCAACGCAATTTTGGCCCGGCGCAGCACAAGTTCGGTAATCTGCTCGGCTCGGCCTATGCCTTTATCGACATCAACCTGTTCCGCGGCAAACTGCCCTGGACAATGCAGGACACAACGCCGGATTATGCGCAGACGAAACTGGCCAGTGACTGCCCGCAACCGAGCTACCCCAAGCCGGATGGCGTGCTGAGTTTCGACAAGCTGAGCTCGGTGTTTCTGTCGAACACCAATCACGAGGAAGACCAGCCGGTACACCTGAAACTGGCCGATTCGTCCATCCCGATCGCCAGCAACCTGCCGAAATACGCGGAGCCCGCCCAGCGATACTGCCCAGCCGGTGTATACGAAGTGATTGAGGATGAAGCAGGCGAAAAACGGTTTCAGATTAATGCGCAGAATTGCGTGCATTGCAAAACCTGTGACATCAAAGACCCGGCCCAGAACATCAACTGGGTTACGCCAGAAGGTGCGGGTGGCCCCACCTACCCGAATATGTAAAGTAGGCTCTACCCGGGCACTGACTGACAGTTCAGAGGCTTGGGTAATTGTTCTTCCAACTCAAGTTTCGGAGTTGGCATCCATCTTAGTGCCAGGTTCCAGGTATAGCTATCTGGGGAAGTCTGAGGCATAGATGCCGAAGTCTAGGCCCCATGGACGGGTTCACGCCGGCCCCAGATAGGTATACCTGGTGCCTGGCACGGACGCCTGGCACAAAGTACAACTGAACTCCGAAACTTAACCTCCTAGCCTTCCAATTCAGCCAGTAAGAATCGTGTCCCACCACTGCTTAGCCAAAGCTTACCCTGATCGTCGGGCGCCGCTGTTTCCAGCGCGCTGGTCTGCCATTGGTACATCACATTCTGGTGAATGCGTGCGGGCAGGTTTCGCCGCCACTGCATGATCGGCTCACCGGATGGGTCGTTGATATCAAGCGGATGCGACGAGTCGAGTGGCTGCTGCTCGCCCAGGTTGTTGGTAACGATCCAGGTATCATCAACGCGCTCAGCCGACACGGCGACGAAGGGGGTTGCCTCGACTCTAATGCCGACCTTCTCGACCGGCGTCACTAGAAAGTAGTCGTCCCCTTCCCGTTTTATGATGGATGCAAATAATTTGACCATGGCAGGTCGGCCAATGGGGGAACCCTGGTACGACCACTGACCGGACCGGTGAATCACCATATCCAGATCGCCACAGAAGTCCGGGTTCCACTGGTCTACCGGTGGAAAGCGTTGGTCGCCTATCTGTTGCAGCAGGTCATCCAGTCTCATCAGGGCTCTCCTCGGGCTCCGGCCTGTTCGGCCAGGCGGGTCAAAAAGCGTTTAAAGCCGCGCCGGTCCTGAACCAGTTCCAAATACATGGGGTTGTTTCTCAGTGACACCATGCCATCGGCCAGCAACCAGACCAGGGTATAGAGGTAGCGCAGATCATCGTCGTCCTGATGGGACTCCACCTCCCATTGCTGGCGCGCCAGTTCGGTAAACTGCTCCACATGGTTACGACGCAGGCGCTGCCATTGCTGAAACCGCTCCAGGCAAGAGTCACTGGCGTTTAAATGACTTTCGAGACGAATAAAAAGTCCATAATTATCAATGGATTGCAGTCGATAATTAAGAAACTCTCTCATCAGATGCGCGATGCCCAGTTCCGGCGATTCACGGCACTGTTTGAACAGGGGGCTCAGCCCCAGCTCGTCATTCAACAGCAACGCAGCGTAGACATCGTCCTTGCCACTGAAATAGTGGTAGAAGACAGACCGGCTGATGGCGGCGGTTTGAATTAGGCGGGTGACGGACACCTGCTCTTCACCAACCAGCATAAAAAGGTTCAGCGCAGAGCTTAGAATGGCCACTTCGGTGGGGTGCTGGTCGGATACGCTGGCTATCGGCCTGAACATGGTCTAGCTCGTCAGTCGCGGAAAAGCAGGCTGCGCTGTTCCTAGCTTGAAGGTCAACAGCGCTGTCACCTTACATGGTATGAGTGGGCTTTTCGGAATTGAGTGCACCGGCCAGATAGGTTTCGATCTTATCTTTGGCCAGCTCGTTCTTCTTGCTGAACTGAACCCCAATGCCGGTCGCCCGGTTGCCCTGGGCGCCCCGGGGGGTGACCCAGATGACCTTACCGGCTACCGGTATCTTTTCCGGCTCTTCCATCAGGTTCAGCAACAAAAAGACATCGTCACCCAGGTTGAACTTCTTATTGGTTGCGATGAACAGACCACCGTTTTTCACAAAAGGCATATACGCCGCGTACAGCACTGCCTTGTCTTTCATCGTCAGCGACAAGATGCCATTGCGTGGGCCACCGAGTTTTGGATTCATGCGTTTCCTGTCATTTCCAGCCAGCGAGCAGACAATTGCTCGCTCCAAATCTGTTGATTCAGGTTCGCCTGCTGCTGCAGGCCCTGCTTTAACTGCACAATATAGTCTCTAAACCGAAAAAGCGACACCGCTGGCAGCCCCTGCAACGCCTGGACGAGATCTTCATCACGCTCCGGCACCGGCGCGGACTGCTGGTTCAACCGGCGAATGGCCGTGTCGACCCACAGCATAGCCTGGTTCAGCAGTGTCTCCGGATCCTGTTGCTGAATGAATGATGCCAGTGCTGTGAAGTTACGTTCCTGCAAAAAGCAACTGACTTGCCGGTCCCACTGCTCGATGGCTTCATCGGTGACTAGTGCGGCGGCCAGGGGCGCGCCGTCGGCCATGGCCAGGCGTTGTTCGGGGCGTTCTATGCCGTTATCCGTCAGCCATTGGCGGGCGTCTGAGGGGCCCGGTTGCTCAAGCTTGTACAGCCGGCAACGGGACCGAACAGTCGGCAGCATGCGCGACAGCGAGGTGCTTTCCAGAATCAGATAGGTATTGGGCGTCGGTTCTTCGAGCATTTTCAGCACGGCATTGGCCGCTGCCGTATTCATTTTTTCACTGTGCGTCAGCCTAATAACCTTGTTGCCGCCCTGCTGGGGGGTTTCATGCATAAAATCGGCGATTCCCCGAATCTGGTCCACCTTGATGGTAAGGCTCTTGCCTTCCGGCTCCAGGACCCGACTGTCAGGATGGGCCCCGGCCTTAACCAGCAGGCAAGACTTGCATTGACCGCAGGGCTCTATGCCGGGCTGCTTGCACAACAAACCGCACCGTAGATAGTCGCCCAGTAATGACAATCCATCCCCTACCCGGCCAACCAGCATCAGCGCATGGGGCAGTCGCTGCCCGGCAAAGCTCGCGTTAACCTGGCTAGCAATGTCCCGGGTCCAGACGGGCAGTTCGTTCATGAGTATCGGGCCTCCAGGGCCTGAATCAGTGCAGCGCTGACCGATTCGATGGAACCGGTAGCATCGAGCCTGACAAAGCGTTGCGGGTCTTCCTGGCAGCGGCGTTCATAGCCGGCCCGGCAGCGCTCAAAGAAGGCAATGTCTTCGGTTTCAATACGATCGAGTTCACCTCGCTGCCGGGCGCGGGCCAGCCCCACCTCGGCCGGGCAATCGAGCCACAAGGTCAGGTCAGGCCGGAACCCTTCGAGTACCCGGCGTTCCAGGTCCACGATATGATCCCAGGGGATGCCGCGACCGCCCCCCTGATAGGCATAGCTGGCGTCGGTGAAACGGTCGCTGACCACCCACTGGCCTCGGGACAACGCGGGCAAAATGGCAGCACTGAGGTGCTGACGCCGGGCAGCAAACACCAGCAACAGCTCGGTCCAGACATCGACGGGTTCTTCATGGTGGGCCAGCAAGACCTCACGAATCTGCTCGGCCATGACGGTACCGCCCGGCTCGCGCGTGACCATAGGCTGGCCAAAACGCTCAGTGACCCAGCTGGCGAGTACATCCCGCTGGGTAGACTTACCAGCGCCTTCCAGGCCTTCGATTGAAATGAATTGAGGGTTCACGACCCGCCTCCCTGTTCTTCGGCTGGCGGCGCAGAGCGGTAGTCGTCCCGCCGTTGAAAACGCTGATACTGACGCACCGCCTGGTTATGCTCTTCATAGGTGTCAGAAAACTGGTGGGTGCCATCGCCCCGGGCGACAAAGAACAGCGTTGTGCCTTCGGCCGGGTCAACCGCTGCCTCTAGCGCCCCGCGCCCGGGATTGGCAATTGGCGTGGGCGGCAGACCGCTGCGGGTGTAGGTATTGTAGGGCGTATCCTGACGCAGGTGGCTGCGTGTCAGGTTGCCGCTGAAGTCCTCACCCAGGCCATAAATCACCGTCGGGTCGGTTTGCAGCCGCATGTTTTGGGCCAGTCGCCGGGAGAAGACACCAGCTATCTCTGGCCGTTCAAAGGCGGCACCAGTTTCGCGTTCAATAATGGACGCCAGAATCAGCGCCTCATAGGGGGTGTCTACCTGGGTGGATTCGGCGCGGTTCTCCCAGGCCCGACTAAGCTCCTGTTGCATACGCTGGTGCGCCTGCCTGAGAATGTCCACATCGGCCGTGCCCCGTTCAAACAGGTACGTATCCGGGAAAAACCAGCCTTCGGGATGCTGCTGGTCGATGTCCAGCGCTTCAAGCACCGAGGCAGTATCGGTGTCTGTGAGTGTATGATTCACGGCCTCGTTAGCGGCCAGTGCAACCAGGAACTGCCGGAAGGTCCACCCTTCGATAAACTGCACGCTGTACTGGATTTTCCGCCCTTCGATCATCCGGTTTACCGCGTCGCTGCTGGTATCGTCGGGACTCACCCGGTATTCGCCACGCTGAATCGCGGTTTGCTCCTGATACCTCAGCCAAAGCTCATGTGCCCGGGCGTACTGAATCCAGCCTTTGGCTTCGAAATCATTCAACACCCGTCTGAGTGAAGCACCTGAGGGGACCGTATAGGTTTGCTCGGAGGTCAGCGCCATGGGGGAATCGATACGATCCTTGAGGTAGAACGCGGCGCCAAAACCCGCACCAACCATCAACAGTACCGCGATAACTATCAGTCGTTTAATCAAGATTCAATCCAATCCGGTGTTGTAGGGAGGCCAGTTCAGTCGGGTCTGCCAGGGGTAGCGGAACGTCATTGAAATGCGTAACCCGAACCAGCCCCATCAGGGCGTTGCCAATCAACAGCGCTTCACAACTGGCCAGGTCATCTGGCCTGATGTCTGCGATACCCAGCGCCTGTTGACCACTGTCTAGCCAGCGTCTGCGGATAATGCCATTCACACCCGCTCGTTTCAGCCCCGGCGTTAACCACTGTCCGCCGCGGCAATAAAAGACATTGCTCATGCTGCCTTCAACTACCCAGCCCTGGTCGTCGCACAGCAGCGCTTCATGTGCCTGAAGGCTTCGCGCTGTTTGCCGGGCCAGCACGGAATCCAGACGATTCAGGTGCTTGATGCCCGCCAGAGCGACGTTGACCGATGCCGGAATGGGCGAGGTCACTAACCGGGCTCCTGATTCATACCAGGAGGCCGGACGATACTCGAACAGCTGCAATAGCCGGTCGGTTTGCTGGGTTGCCGGATCGTAATCGTAGCCCCGGCCCGCCGCGTGCCTGCCCAGCGTGATTTTCAGCACCGCTGGCGCTTCAACCGTCTTTAACAGGGTATCGATATCCGACTGCAGGGTTCGCTGATCCTGCCCGGTCCAGGCAAGGTTCAAACGAGCTGCGCCTTCCTGCAGACGCTGCAGATGGTCGCTTGCAAACCGAAGCCCCTGCCGGGTTACCAGGCAGGTTTCAAACAAGCCATCACCAAACGCCAGCATCCGGCTGGGCAATGGGAGTTGGTCGGTCGGTTGGCTGTTTAACAGGCAGGCAAGCATGGGATTCAGGCGCATTGAATGAGCCCGTCAGTGTACCCGATCCCAGGCGAGGCGCCCAGTTCGACCAGGGATAAACAAGCAGCGGAACAAGGTGTGCTGACCGTCACGGCCAACGCACTCTGTTCCGCTTTTGGACCCTTAAACCTTGCTGAAGATCAGGGTGCCATTAGTACCGCCAAAGCCAAATGAATTCGACAAGGCGTGGTTTATTGGCATTTCACGGGCGGTGTGTGGCACGTAGTCCAAATCACAGCCGTCACTCGGCGTCTCCAGGTTGATGGTCGGCGGTGCCACCTGATCGCGGATGGCCAGTACCGAGAAAATCGCCTCAACCGCACCGGCGGCACCTAGGAGGTGACCGATCATCGACTTGGTTGAACTCATGACAATCTTGTCGGCATCAGCGCCATACAGTGTTTTGGCAGCCTGGCTTTCCGCTTTGTCGCCGGCCGGCGTCGAGGTGCCATGCGCATTGATGTAATTCACATCAATGGGGTTCAGCTTCGCATCCTGCACGGCATTGCGCATGGACGCGCAGGCCCCGGCACCGGTTTCAGGTGGTGACGTCATGTGATAGGCATCACCGCTCATGCCAAACCCAGTGAGTTCGGCATAAATGGTCGCGCCCCGGGCCTTAGCGTGCTCATACTCTTCAAGCACCATAACTCCGGCACCATCACCCAGTACAAAGCCATCGCGGTCTTTATCCCAGGGGCGACTCGCCCGGGTTGGATCATCGTTTCGGGTCGACAGCGCGCGGGCAGCACCAAAACCGGCAATACCCAGAGGCGTAGAGGCCATTTCGGCACCGCCGGCTACCATCACATCGGCATCGCCATAGGCAATGGTTCGCCCTGCATAACCGATGTTGTGCGTACCGGTGGTGCAGGCCGTGGTGATGGCAATGTTAGGCCCTTTGAAGCCGTAATCGATCGACAGATAACCGGCGATCATGTTGATGATGGCTGAGGGTACAAAGAACGGCGAAACCCGACGTGGCCCGGACTTATTCAGCGCATCGTGATTGCGTTCAATGGTATCGAGACCGCCGATCCCGGCGCCGATAGCCAGGCCAATGCGATGGGCATTGCTTTCGGTGGCTTCAATGCCCGAATCACGAATGGCTTCGATGGCGGCCGCATAGCCGTACTGAATGAAGCCATCCATTTTCTTGGTGTCTTTGGGGTTGATGTAGGCAGCCGGATCAAACCCCTTCACCATGCAGGCAAAATTCGTAGTGAACTTCTCGGTATCGAACTTTTCGATGGTGGAAGCCCCGCTCTTACCCGCCAAAATTCCGGTCCAGGTAGAGACAACATCGTTACCCAGCGGGCTGAGGCAACCCAGACCGGTCACAACGACTCTTCGACGTGACATAGTGTTCTCCAAATAAAAAGCCGTACTGTCTGACGACAATACGGCTTGAATCCAGAGCGGTATAGCCGGATGGCTACCGCACTTAGCCCAGGTGGGCGTTGATGTAGTCGATCGCGTCCTGAACAGTACCCAGCTTCTCAGACTCTTCGTCCGGAATCTCGGTTTCAAACTCTTCTTCCAGAGCCATCACCAGGTTTACGGTGTCCAGAGAGTCAGCACCCAGGTCGTCTACGAAAGACGCCTGTGCAGTTACGTCTTCTTCTTTCGCGCCCAGCTGTTCACAGACGATTTTCTTTACACGATCTTCAATGTTGCTCATTACGAACACTCCCTACTTGGAATTGCACTTCAAGGTGCGATTTAGTGTATTAAACGTTATTCGTTACCGGCAAGTCAAAACTGGCCGGTCAACCCATGTACATGCCACCGTTCACGTGCAATGTTTCACCCGTGATGTACGACGCCTGGTCACTGACCAGAAACGCTACGGCAGCGGCAATTTCGTTCGGATCACCCATACGACCCAGCGGGATTTGCTTGAGCAGTGTTTCCCGTGTGGCCTCTGGCAGCTCATGAGTCATATCGGTCTGAATAAAACCCGGTGCCACCGAATTCACGGTGATATTACGCGAACCGACCTCTCGCGCCAATGATCGGGTCAACCCTTCGAGCCCGGCTTTGGCCGCGCAATAGTTTGCCTGACCCGCGTTGCCCATGGAAGCGACCACCGACGAAACATTCACAATACGACCAAAACGGGCCCGCGTCATCGATTTGATCACTGCCTTGCTCATACGATAGGCCGAAGACAGGTTGGTGTCGATCACCGAGTCCCACTCTGCTTCTTTCATGCGCAGGAAGAGATTGTCTTTGGTGATACCGGCGTTATTGATGAGCACTTCGGGCGTGGCGTCGGCTGCTTTCAGGTCCGCCATCAGCTGGTCGATAGACTCCGGACTGGTCACGTCAAGCGTGTAGCCTCGTCCTTCGATACCAGCGGCTTGCAGTCGCTCGGAGATGGCCTGGGCACCCGATTCAGACGTTGCGGTTCCGGCAATACGATAGCCCTGACGGCCAAGTGTTTCGGCAATGGCAGCGCCAATGCCTCGGCTGGCGCCCGTAATCAAAACCCACTTGTGATCACTCATGCGTTACTCCCTATGCGTTCCTGAAAAGCTGCCAACGACCCAAGGGCCGACAAGGTCAGCGTTTTCTCAATGCGCTTGTTCAAACCGGATAATACCTTACCGGGACCGCACTCAACGGTCTCACTAACGCCAAGACGGACCAGTTCAGTGACCGATTGCGACCACAATACCGGACGAAACAGTTGTTCAACGAGGTTCTGCTTTAGAGCAGCGGCGTTGCTTTCGGCCGCGGCCGAGACGTTTTGAATGATTGGCAGCTCTGCGTTTTGCCAGTTGAGCGTATCCAGATGACTGGAAAGCTGTGCCGCAGCGTCTTTCATCAATGAGCAATGCGAGGGTACAGAGACCGGCAGCGGCATCGCCCGTTTGGCGCCTGCGGCTTTGAGCGTCTCTATGGCACGCTCTACGGCGGCAACAGAGCCGGCGATAACCACCTGACCCGGGGTGTTGAAATTAACCGCTTCAACGACGTCACCCTGAGCCGCTGCGGCACAGCCATCAATCACGGCCTGATCGTCGAGACCCAGAATGGCCGCCATGCTGCCCTGCCCTGCGGGTACGGCGGCTTGCATCAGCTGACCCCGTTTCTCGACCAGCACAGCAGCGTCCGCCAGCGGTAATACGCCAGCGGCGACCAGCGCGGAATATTCACCCAGGCTATGACCCGCCAGATAGTCAGGCCGGGCGCCACCCTCAGCTTGCCATAAACGCCACAAGGCGATGCTGGCCGTGAGCAGTGCCGGTTGCGTCTTTTCGGTCTTGTTCAATTCTTCGGCGGGCCCTTCACTGACCAGCGCCCAGAGGTCGTAACCCAAAGCGTTGGAGGCTTCTGCGAAAGTTTCCTGAATCAACGGATACTGCTCAGCCAGATCCGACAACATGCCGACCTGCTGGGATCCCTGACCCGGAAAAACGAAGGCGAGTTTTTGGCTCATGCAATACGTTCCTGTTGTTGTGGAGACTCAGCCTGGCGGCCCGACCCAAGGGGTCCGACTCACTGAATATCCCAGTGGCGTGCATTATGGTCGCAACAACCGCTCAGTAAAGGCGAACCCCGTTAAAACATTTATGAATTCCGGGAACAGCTAGAGCGGCATTATTGACGCACGAAATCAGATAAGGGCTGGCAACCCTTATGCCCCGGCGACCGAACGCTCCGGCAATGCATCGAGCTGTGCCTGAATCGTCGGGCACCAGGCACCTTCACTTGCCTCTATGGCCCGGTTTAACGCAGCCTGAAAAGCAGCCCCTGTGGCGTCGCCATGGCTTTTAATCAGAGTCATGTCAGTACCCGCGAGCAGCGCCCCATTGCTGCGCCTTGGATCGAGCTGCCGCATCACCGGCCTCAGCCGATGCCGCAACAAACGCCCCAGTATTTTTCCCGTCACATCCCGGCTTAACGCCTGCCGTATGGCGCCCAAAGTAAGATCCAGCGTACCTTCGGCCGCCTTGATAACCGCATTCCCGGTAAAGCCGTCGGTAATCACCAGATCCAGGTCTCCGCGAAAGACATCGCCAGCCTCAACAAAACCACGGTAGTCAACATCGGGCCAGCGCGCCAGTTGCTCCGCCGCCTGGCGAATGGAGTGCGGCCCCTTATTGGGCTCCACGCCGAGATTGAGCAGTGCCAGCCGAGGTTTTCGGCCCAGTTGCCCCGAGGCAATGGCCACACCTACGGCCGCAAAACCGAGCAATTGTTTCGCCGTGGCCGAAAACGAAGCGCCCAGATCAAGCATCAGCATCGCGTCTTTGGAAGTAGGCACCCAACTGACCAGAACTGGCCGATCCAGAGCCGTGTGAACACGGCCGTGACGATGCAGTAAGGCCATTAAAATGCCGGTGTGTTCCGATGAAACCACCGCATCGAACCGTTGCTGGCTCAACTGAGAAACCGCCTGCTCTATGCTGCTGCCGTAGTCGTTACGCAATAACCGGCCGGGGTTCAAATTGGAGGGCAAAGCACCGGTGCAGGATTCAAAGCGAAGATTCGCTGGCAGGGTTGGCATGGCAGTCTGGCGATTGGAGGTGCCGAATAGAATGCCGCTGTGTTGGGGGTGGTTCTGAAAAAAACGAATAGAGGCAGGAAGCAAATGGGAGGGGCCGAAATCCCCTCCCTCTAGATCAATGGCCAGAACAGCCATTGAGTGTTACTCAACTTCCGCTTCAGCGACGACCTTACGACCTTTGTAAAAGCCATCTGGCGAGACGTGATGACGACGGTGAGTTTCACCGCTGGTAGGATCAACCGACAAAGCGGTTGTCGTCAATGCATCGTGCGAGCGACGCATTCCGCGACGTGAACGGGTCTTCTTGCTTTTCTGAACTGCCATGGCCGGGGCCTCCTAAATAGGACACTTAAAATATCAGTAACGGGCGCTGTGCGCTTGGCCCGGTTGCAGGCCACCCATCACTGTGAAACTGTCAGGATCTCTTCAGAGATTCCAGTACCTTAAACGGATTATCTTTCACCGGCGTTTCTTCAACCCCGGCGTCATCCGGTTTAAATTCAGTCTGTATCTGACACTCGCCTTCGCCATGCATCGCATGCATTGGCAAGCACAGTAACAACTCGTCTTCGACCAGTTCCGCCACCACCAGAGGTTCGTCTGGCAGCAACATCAGCGGGTCGATATCTGCAGGCAACGCTTTTGCCATTTCATCGTTGTACACCACGGCCATCGTAAAGTGACCGTCGAGTGCCACCGATACTGGCTGCAAGCACCGCTGACATTCGAGTACAACCTTCCCAGACACATCGCCTGTGACCATGCGGCGCTGCTCGGCGTCACGATTAAAGTTTAAAGCGGCTTTAAACTCGGCATCCTGACTGAGCACCACATCCGCCAGACGTGACAACCGGGTTGACGGCACAACACCCTCAAGATTCTGGGGGCCCTGATCTGCCAACTTATAGGCATCAACGCGTTCTGGGAGCTCGGATTTCGACATAGGCGCGGTATGATACGGATGAGACTGTTCAAGTCAAAGGCTTTTTGGCTCAAATGGCTGATAAACAGTAGGCTGTGAGGCATTGGCTACCCAATTCACACAAACCACCCCGACCTTTAAGGAGAACAACCATGTTGCCACCGGTATTGCTGGCCTCAACTTCACCGTATCGGGCGGAACGACTAGCCAGCCTGAACGTGCCCTTCGAACAGGCCAAACCTGATATGGACGAGACGCCTCTGCCTGGTGAGTCGCCTTTTGATCTGGCGCTTCGCCTGGCTCGGGGCAAGGCCCGCAGCCTGGTAGATACCCACCCGGGCTATCTGATTATTGGCAGCGATCAAACCGCTGCCGATGACCGGGGCACCCTGCTGGGCAAACCAGGCAACCTGGCCCGCGCGGTCGATCAGCTGAGACGATGTTCAGGCACATCCCTGACGTTTTACAGTGGTGTCGCACTCGCCGGTCACTCCGACGATGCCTGGGTGGTCACCACTGACGTCGTTTTCCGGGATCTGACCCGGGCGGAAATTGACCGTTACCTCGACCGGGAGCGCCCGTTCGATTGTGCGGGCAGCTTCAAGGTTGAAGCACTGGGAATTACCCTGTTCCAGTCAGTCCGAAGCGACGACCCCAACGCCCTGATCGGGTTGCCGCTGATTTCACTGGCCGCCAAGCTTCGCGAGGCAGGGTTTGCCCTGCCCTGACCGTGTTGCTGGCCATTCAGCGCAGCTCTATGGACTCGGTGGCTCCTAGCTTGACCAGGGTTTCAGCGACCGAAACGCCAAGGTTTCGGGCGAACTGCTGCAGCGGTGAAGGTCGCAGTGTGAAATCAACGGTATTGGGGTAACCCAGTTCACGGGCCAGTTCAGAGGTTGATTTCAGTCCGTCAACAAGGCCAAGTTCCAGCGCCTGGGTGCCCGTCCAGACCAGTCCGGAGAACAACTTGTCGTTATCGGTGACCAGTCGGTCACCGCGCCCTTCTTTAACATCGCTGATGAACTGCTGGTGCACGTTATCGAGCAAGGCTTCGAACAAGGCCCGCTCTTCGGGATCGACCGGCTGAAACGGGTCCAGAAAGGTTTTGTGCTCACCAGAGGCGAAAGAGCGGCGTTCGATACCCACCTTTTCAATCAGTTCTTCAAAACCAAAACTTGCGGCTGTCACTCCAATGGAACCCACCAGGCTGGATCCGTTGGCATAGATGTTCTCAGTGGCCGAGGCAATGTAATAGGCTCCGCTGGCACCCGTATCGGCAATAACCGCATGTATCGGTATGTCTTCATGCAATGATCGCAGGCGCTGAATTTCGTCGTATACATAGGCCGACTGTACCGGGCTGCCACCACCACTGTTGATGCGGACAATCACGGCCCGGGTATCCTCATGATCCATGGCATTGCGCAACGACGTTACGATCGCATCTGCATTGGCCGGCTCACTCTGTGAGATCAAACCACGCACATCGACAATGGCCGTGTGCCCACCCGTTTTAGCCGGAACCCCGACACCAATGTCACTGTTGCTGATAAACAACCACAACAGCGCAAACAGGTAAATAAAGGTGAGCAACTTGAACACAATGCCCCAGCGCCGTTGCTTCTTGAGCTCGGCGGTATTGGCCATCACCACCTTTTCGATCAGCTGCCACTCTTTGCGGGAGCCAGCCCAGGAATCATCAGACGATTCCTGCTGCGGAGTTTTTCCAAACATTCAATCAGTTTCCTGTCAGTGACTGGGAGGTCTGTGTTAATTGAGATCGCGCGATTCATTGGCCAGAGCGCTCAGAAGCCGCTCCAGCGCTGGATCAAGTGGTGCCGTCATGGTCAGCAGTTCGCCAGTCACCGGGTGCGGCACGGTCAGTTGCGCAGCATGCAGAAACAGCCGGCCCAGCCCTATATCCCTGGCGACCGCTTCAGCCCGGCCGGACTGGTACTTGGTATCACCCAGGATCGGATGCCCCGCATACTGGGTATGCACTCGAATCTGATGCGTTCGACCCGTCACCGGCTGCGCTTCCACCCAGCTGCACCGCTCAAAGGCCTTCAGCAATCTGAATCGGGTTTGGGACGGCTTTCCATCTGGAGCAACGCTGACCATGCGCTCTCCGCCCTGAGCCTCATTCTTGCGCAAGGGTACATCAACAAAGCGCTGTTCTTCAGGCCAGTGCCCATGCACCAGACACCAATACACCTTTTTTACGTCGGTTTTGTGCCTGAAAACGGCTTGCAGCGCTTTCAGTGCCGAGCGTTTCTTGGCGATCAGCACCACACCCGAGGTATCCCGGTCGAGCCGGTGAACCAGCTCAACAAATTTCAATTCCGGCCGGATGATCCGATACGACTCAATCAATCCCAATGAAATACCCGACCCACCGTGAACGGCCAGGCCATGGGGTTTGTTGAGGGCAACCAGCACATCATCCTCATACAGTATGGCTTTATCAAGCTGGTGGCGCAGCGCCTGGCTCGGAACCGCCGTATTGACCGGCTTTTCGGCAATGCGGACTGGAGGAATGCGCACCGTATCACCGCCCTCAAGGCGATACTCGGGCTTCACCCGCTTGCCATTAACCCGGACCTCACCCTTGCGCAGCACCCGGTAAACCCGGCTCTTGGGCACTGACTTCCAATGACCGATCAAAAAGTTATCGATGCGCTGACCAGCCCGGTCTTCTTCAACTTCGTAGAGTTCGACGTTTGCCACAATGCCCTGCTTTGCCAATACCGGTACCCGGCTTAAATATCGCTACCGTTAATGCCTTATAGCAAGCAACCTGCTGTAACAGTGATAACGGTAATGAGGTGCTTGCTATGGAAAGGCACGTTACTGATGCCATTGTACCAGCAGTCGGTTCACGAAAGGAGGCTTCGCGACGCTACCGGGCGGACCATACCGCCCGCTCCGCATAGTGATTGTTCAACCGGGAGTCTACTGCTACAATGTTACTCGCTGGGATTCTGATCATCCTACCGCCCAGAGACCACACAGGCGGCAAGGGGCAGACCCCCCAACCTGTTGCGCCGACGTTACGTGCAACTCAAGAATCGGTTGGGCAGCAAGTACAGTTTGAAACAGCGTATGACGATGGGGTCATATGGAAGAAAGCACTTCACCACAAACGCGCAAGTGCTTCTAAATAGAGCAGGCATCCCCATAAGACTCTGTCCGTTTCCCCATTGTTAATGGAAAACACCGATCCACTGTGCTGGCGTTGTCGCCGGCACCGACCTGTGTGTTACCGATTTCTATCGGTGTTCGCCCGCCTGTATCCCTGCCCTTGCTGCTCTGTCACCCATGATTTATTACAGAGTATCGTTCCTCAATGAAAAGAATGTTAATCAATGCAACCCAGTCAGAAGAGCTGAGGGTTGCCCTGGTCGATGGCCAGAAACTCTATGACCTGGATATCGAAACCGGCTTTCGCGAGCAAAAGAAAGCCAACATCTACAAAGGCAAAATCACCCGCGTAGAACCCAGCCTTGAAGCAGCTTTTGTCGATTTTGGCGCCGAACGCCACGGTTTTCTCCCTCTGAAAGAAATCGCCCGCGAATACTTTGTCGATGCCAACATGTCCTCTCGTGCGAACATTCGCGAGCTGGTTAAAGAAGGCACCGAAGTCATTGTGCAGGTCGACAAGGAAGAGCGCGGCAATAAGGGCGCTGCTCTGACTACTATGGTCAGCCTGGCCGGTCGTTATCTGGTACTGATGCCCAACAACCCTCGCGCCGGTGGTATCTCGCGTCGCATTGAAGGTGATGAGCGCGCCCAGATTCGTGAAGCACTGCAGGGCGTGACCATTCCCGATGGCATGGGCTGCATTGTCCGTACTGCCGGTATTGGACGCAGTGCCGAAGAATTGCAATGGGACCTCGACTACCTGATCCAACTGTGGGATTCCATCAAACAAGCGTCCGAAGGCCGTTCTGCACCCTTCCTGATCCTTCAGGAAAGCAACGTCATTCTGCGTGCGATCCGCGATTATCTGCGTCAGGACATCGGCGAAGTATTGATCGACAGCAAAGATGCCTACCAGTACGCGCTGGATTTCGTGCAGAAAGTGATGCCGAATTATCAGAGCAAACTGAAGCTCTACGAAGACCCGGTACCGCTGTTCAACCGCTACCAGATTGAAGCGCAGATCGAAAGCGCCTTTCAGCGCGAAGTAAAACTGCCCAGTGGCGGTTCGATCGTTATCGACCCGACCGAAGCTCTGGTCTCGATCGACATCAACTCCAGTCGCTCGACCAAAGGCGTTGATATCGAAGAAACGGCTTTCCACACCAACCTGGAAGCGGCCGAAGAAATTGCCCGTCAGTTGCGTTTGCGTGACATGGGCGGCCTGGTGGTGATCGACTTCATCGATATGAACCAGTCCAAGCATCAGCGCGAAGTGGAAGCGCGCATCAAGGATGCTACCTCCCCCGACCGTGCCCGTGTTCAGGTAGGCCGGCTGTCCCGTTTTGGTCTGCTGGAAATGTCCCGGCAAAGACTGCGCCCTTCACTGGGTGAAACCAGCGGCATTGTGTGCCCCCGTTGTAATGGCCACGGCATCATTCGCGATGTGAAATCACTGTCACTGGCCATACTGCGACTGATCGAAGAAGAATCACTGAAAGAGCGCACCGCTCAGATTCGTGCCATTGTGCCGTTGACCGTGGCCACCTTCCTGTTGAATGAAAAACGGGAAGCCATCTTCGATGTTGAGCGTCGTCAGAAAGTTCATGTTCTGATTGTGCCCAACACGCAAATGGAAACTCCGCACTATGAAGTCGTGCGTCTGCGTGACGATGACGAAACTTTGGTCAATGCCGAGCCCAGCTACGCCCTGAAACTGGAAGAAAAGCCGTCTGAAACCGAAACGGTTCTGGAAGCACAAACCAAGCCCCAGGAAGCCGCTATTTCCAGTCTGCAGGTAACGCCGCGTGCGCCGGTACCACCGTCTGCACCGGAAGCCAGCAGCGAAGCTCCGGCCAAGCCAGCCCGCGCAGCCGCAGAAACGGCGGTGGAAAAGCGTCGTTCTGAGAGTAAAGGTCTGTTTTCCCGCCTGGGTGGCTGGGTAAGCCAGTTGCTGGGGTCTGACGACGAAGCCCAAAAACAGGAAAAGCCCGCGACCGATCGCAAACCGGACAACCGTTCGCGCCAGCGCGATGACAACCGCGGCAACCGTCGCAGCCCTAACCGGAATAACCGCAATCGCAACCGTGATAGCAGCCGGGAGTCGGGCCGTGATAGCGCTCGCGACACCAATCGCGACAGTGGCACCAGTAACCGTGATTCGAACCGTGACGGTGCCTCGCGGGGCAATGGCCGCAATGCGGGCCGTGGATCGCGCGACCGTGATGCGGTTGCAACACCCGACGCCAGCTCAAAAGAAACCAAGCAACCGGTGAAAGACTCCGCGCCATCTGCAGCAGGCAGCGCCGATTCCGCCGAGAGCCAGAATGATCGGCGGCCACGCCAGCCACAAATGAAGCGTCGTGAAGAACGAGACGACAGCACCGGACGCGTGCCTCTGGCCGAAGTCGGCAAGAACCGTCAGGTTCGGGGCATCAGCAAAAACGCCAGCAAGCGGCCCAACCCGGAAAAGCCCGGTGAAATCATCAGCGACATCCAAACCGTCATTGAGATGATCAGCACCAAGTCGGCTGATGATGCGCGTGCCGCAGCTAAGGTAAGAGCCGATGAAGCGGCTGCGTCGACTGAGACGACACCTACCACTGATGCACCGCAGACCGATGCCAAGCCCAGCACAGTCGAGTCAAATGACACGGCACACAGCGAGCCGTCCAAGCTGGAAGAGTCGCCCAACCCCCGGGTTGAGCACGAAGTGATCAACGCAGAAGATAACGCGGCAACCACGCAACCGGTTGATCAGGATGAGCCATCCGAATCTGCCCCTGCAACGTCGCCTTCAGCAGAGTCAGACGTTAAACCAGCCGTTGCCGAAGCCAGGGCTGTTGAAAACGTCGACACACCTGCGGAAAACACTGAGTCTGAAACACACAGCGATACCGTTGAAGCAAAGGCAACCACTGCGGCAACCGCGGAAGAAACGTCAGCCTCTGAGCCTGCTGAAACAACGACTGAAAGCGTGCCAGAAGTGCCTGAGCCCGTTAACCAGGTTGAATCAGACGAAACGCGTGCACCGGCACAAGCGGTTACGGAAGAGCCTCAACAGAGCGCTCCGGTTCAGCCAGCCGAGACCCCGGAAACTGAGCAACCCACCGCTCAGGATGGCGAAGAAGACGTCGCCAAGCCAGCTGGTCGGGCACCGAACGATCCTCGTGAAGTGCGTCGTCGCAAGATGGCTGAACAGCAAGACAAGTAACCCTTGTCTTAGCCATAAAAAAACCGGCCTCGGCCGGTTTTTTTATGGGTGTTTCCTGCAAACGACTCAGGTCCAAAAACGTGGTTCGGGTTCGAGCAGAACCTGGAATCGTTCAAACACGGCATCCTGTACATGGATTTGCCAATCCAGTATGGATGATGCTGCCGCCCGTTTTGGGTTGACCAGCACCAGGGCCTGACGTTCGTAACAGCCCACACCCTCCTCATTGCTTTGTCCGCGCAGCCCACACTGATCGATCAACCATCCAGCCGCCAGTTTCCAGCCTTCTGGTTGCTCATAAACCACCAGATCATCATGACGAACCAACAACGCCTGATACTGCTCGGTAGAAATAACCGGGTTCTTAAAAAAGCTGCCTGCATTCGGAAGGTGGTCGGGGTCTGGCAGGCGTGACTGCCGAATCTCTATGACCGTCTCCATCACATCTTGCGCAGTCAGATCAGGCTTCGCTGCCAATGCCTGCAACGGACCATAGGACAACTGCGGCATAAAGGTTCGATTCAACTCTAGCTCGACCGCCGTAATGATGAATCGATTTTCCAATTGTTTGAACACGCTGTCCCGATAACCAAACTGACAGGCCTCCCGGGTGAAATATCGCCAGCGCTCCTCGAGAATATCGTAGGCCTCAACCCGGTACAGACAGTCCGCCAGTTCAACACCATAAGCGCCAATATTCTGAACCGGCGCTGCACCAACGGTACCCGGAATCAGCGCCAGGTTTTCAATGCCGGAACCGCCCTGTGACACCAGATCTACGACGGTCTGATGCCAGGACTCCCCTGCCCCAAGACGCCAGCGCTGGCGTTCAGATTCAGTCTCAACCTGGGTCTTACCGCGAATGGCGACCTTGATCGTCAGTCCACTGACTTGCTCGTTCAGTACCAGGTTGCTTCCGCCACCCAGGGCTCGAATGGCCATGCCCCGGGCGCTTGCCCAGCGCACCAGCGCCGGTAAATCCCGGGGGTCGGTGAGTTCGGCGCACCAGGCAGCCGTTGACGGAACGCCAAGGGTATTGGCGGCGGAGAGGTCTACCTGAGGCAGTGGATCGATCGTCATCGTGTGGCAGTCTGCAGGTGCGTCAACAAGCCCTGGCTGGCTTGTTCACACAGATCCAGCACCGTTGCAAAACCCTCGTCGCCACCAAAATAGGGGTCGGGAACTTCCCGCAGTTCGGTAACCGCCGCAAAATCCAAAAATAATGCCACGGTTGCCCGGCTGGACTTGGGGGCGATTGCGTTCAGGTTGCTTAGATTGTCGGAATCCATCGCCAGAATGTAATCAAACCGATGAAAGTCTTCAGGGGTGACTTGTCGGGCTCTTAGATGATCCAGCTTGTAGCCTCGCTCGCGCGCCGCAGCCTGACTTCTCGGATCGGGTGCTTTGCCAAGGTGATAGGCCGCCGTGCCAGCTGAATCGACCTCGACTTCTGCCGCCATTGGCGAGTCAGCCAGCCGGGCTTCAAACACCGCCTGGGCCGTAGGAGAGCGGCAAATATTACCCAGACAAACGAATAAGACCGATGTCGATGTTGGCTGAGTGTCTGTCATGGGGTCTCCTTGCTAAACAGGGCGCGCACCGCTTCCAGGTCTTCCCGGGTGTCGACACCGGCTGGAACCGGTTGCGCAGCCGGCGCCGCAACAATACAGGCGCCATGCTCCATAAAACGCAGTTGCTCGAGTTTTTCCAGTTGCTCCAGCGGACTTTCTGGCCAGCCAATGAAGGCATCCAGCGCGCTTTTGCGATAGGCGTATAAACCAATGTGTCGTTTCCAGACGCCTTGCGGCGACGACTGGGTGTTGTCCCGATCAAACGGAATTCCGGCCCGACTGAAGTACATGACTTCACCGTCTTGCCGTTGCACCAGTTTTACCGCATTGGGATTGGTGACCATTGCCAGACTGGTGACCGGCTCATAGAGCGTAGCAACCTGGGCCCGGGGGTTCTTCTCCAGCAATTGGGCGACTTGCAAGACGTTATCAACGGGCATCAGCGGTTCATCGCCCTGCACATTGACGATGATATCATCGGGGTTCAACCTCAGTTGCTCAGCCGCCTCCTGCAACCGGTCAGTTCCTGAAGGATGATCGGCCCGGGTCATAACAACGCTGAACCCGGCCTGCGAGACGACATGCCGTATTTTCTCGTCATCGGTGGCGACCACGACCTGGTCGGCGCCACAGGCCTGCACCGCCATTGCCACTCGAACCACCATGGGCTGCCCGCCAATATCGAGCAGGGGTTTACCTGGTAATCGGCTGGAGCTGTAGCGGGCCGGTATCATGATTATGGTTGCCATCTTTAGGCGCTCCTGAGGGCAGATTCTATGGAGTCCAGCAAGTCAGCCGGTAATTCGGGTTCTAGCCTGACAACGTAACAATGGTCTGGCCAGGGTCTGGCCAGTTTAACAGCGTCTTTTTCCGTCAACACCAGGGGTAGCCGAGCATCAGCCAACCAGTCTGGCGGGACGGGTCTATGATCGCCGGGCGAATGAGTGGCCTGCAGACGAAACCCCTGCTCTGCCAATTGCTGATAAAAGCTTTGCGGGTAACCGATGCCGGCACAGGCACGGATTTCGGTGTTTTTGGCGAGTGAATGGCCCTGTGCGTTGACGGGCCATTGGGGATTGAGTGTCAGTACCGCATCAACGTCAAGGCCTGCTGGCCGCTGCCCCTTGGCTACCCGCCATTGAACCGTGGGTATTCGATCAGCCGGTTCGCGCAACGGCCCGGCTGGCAGCATTTGGCCGTTACCGAGGCCTCGAACACCATCGATCATGATCAGTTCAAGTTCGCGCCCCATCCGGTAATGCTGCAAACCATCGTCACTGATCACTGCATCCAGCGGGTACTGTTTCACCAGGTATCGCACCGCCCGGTCGCGGTCGGGGTCTACCACCACGGGGCAGCCCAATTGCTGTGCCAGGGCTTTGGGTTCATCACCACACTGGCGGGCATCGGTGTCAGTGGTTACGAGAAGCGGATAATGATGGCTGTGTCCGCCATAACCGCGCGACACGATACCACAACGCACCCCACGCTCCTGAAGTGAGGACACCAGAGCCTGAATGGCTGGCGACTTACCGGTGCCGCCAACCGTCAGGTTACCCACGACCAACACGGGCACTCCGTAACGGCCCTTATGGCGCTGACGAAACCGGCGCCGGGCAATCAACCCGGCCAGCCAGCTTAGAGGCAATAGCAGCCGGGCTACCAGCGTGAGTGGTTTAACGTACCAGAAGTTCATTCGCTACTTGCCGGCGCCATCGGTCAGGGGCTTTCCGGTACCTGGGTCGCGTAGCTGACCCGATAGAACCCCATTTGACCTACCGCATCCAGCACGTAGACCATCGCCTGGTGCGGTGCCTGGGCATCGCCGGTAATGATGACGGTGGTATCCCGGCTGCTGCCTGCCATTTCGGCCAGCGCCTGCTTGAGGGATTCGGTATCAGAGCGCAGCAAGGGCGTGTTATTCACCGCGTACTGGCCCTGGGCATCGACCTGAATTTCGATCGGTCGTTCATCACCGAGCACGGCCTCACTGCTGCTCTCAGGCAGATCGATCTGCAACTGAGTTTCACGAGTAAAGGTGGTCGATACCATAAAAAAAATCAGCAGGAGGAAAACGACATCAATCAGCGGCGTTAGATTGACCTGCGCTTCTTCCTGGCGGCTGCGTCTGAATCGCATGGGCGGCTCCCGTCAGCTCGACTTGGCATCGGAATGAATGGCATCAACCAGTTTGGCGCTGTCCTGTTCCATGATAACCAGCAGATCATCCACCCGGCGAGTCAGCGCACGGTGAAAAATAACCGCTGGTATGGCAACACTCAACCCGGCGGCGGTGGTAATCAGTGCCTGGGATATACCGCCGGCCAGCACGCCTGTGTTGCCACTGCCCTGAACCATGATGGCGGTAAATACTTCGATCATGCCCAATACCGTGCCCAGCAAACCCAACAGAGGTGCGATCGCGGCAATGGTGCCCAGGGTGCTCAGAAACTTTTCCATTTCGTGGGCAACATGATTGCCCGCTTCCTGAATGGCATCCTTCATGGCTTCACGGCCATGCTTGGACGCCGTCAATCCGGACGAAAGGATATAGCCAAAGAGGCTGCCGCTTTTCAGTTCCTTGATCTTAGCCGAATCCAGTTCGTGGTTCTTGATCCACATCCAGACTTTCGGCAACTGATCTTTGGGCATTACCTTGGCCAGGCGCAACGCCCAATAACGTTCGACCGTAATGGCAATGGCGACGATGGAACACAACACAATGGGGACCATCAACCACCCACCGGCTTTAATAATTTCAAACACTTAGCGTACCTCCATAGACTCGGGCGTAATCTACCATACTGTTTCCGTCAGAACATGGCTTTAAAACAGGTTGTGAAATAATTCTCATTTGAGCCAGCGTTTCCGAAAGGCCGAGCGGTAGTCGTTCAATTGCATGCGCCCGTCTCTGACGATCAGCCTGAAGGTCCCCAGGTCCGCCGTATTGTGCAGCGTTCGGTCGTGGCGTCGGGTATAAGCCACCAGATCGGCATTGGGCCAGCGTGGCAGGTGCCTGTCTCCTGAACTGACCAGCAGCAAAGCCTCAGGGCTGGCATCCAGAAAAGCAGAGGCACTGCTGGTGCGACTGCCATGATGACCAACAACAATGGCCGCGGCCGGAAACAACTCCGGGCGCGTCTGCAGTAACCAGTATTCTACCATTCGACTGGCGTCACCCGTGATCAGCACAGCCCCGGCAGGCGTCGGAATCCAGATTACGCAGGAGGTGTCGTTGCTACTGGTCTGCAGAGCAAGCGGGACCGGAATCATTTCAAACGGCAAGGCGTTGTGCCGGGCACCCGTACGATGGCAATTGCGCCAGCCAGGTCGGCCGCTCAACTGAGCCAATCGATCCGGATTACCGGACACCCGGCTGGCCCCGGGCCATTCCTGCACGGCCCAATGGGCACCCCCGGCATGGTCGGCATCGGCGTGACTGACCAGGAGCCCGGCGGGCTGAATGGACTCACGCCGATACCAGGGTGCCAGACGCTGCCTGGCAACGCTGCTGCCATCCTGCCACTGACCAGCCAGGTCATAAAGCCAGGTTTGGTCCGGCCACTGCAACACCATGGCCTGACCGTGGCCAACATCCAGCAGCGTCATTTGAAAGGTGTCGATTTCAGATCTGGAGGAAGCCATGGCCATGGCGACCACCGCCAGCAACGGCATGGCAATCCAGCGCACCGGTCGTTCCACGCTCTGGCTCAACAACCACCAGGACAACACGGTGACCAGGCCGATTTGCCACCAGGTCCAGGCCGGAGCCGACTGATACCAGGGTGACACCCGCTCAAGCACTGCCAGGGCAATGGCAACCACCCACTCATAACCACTGACCCAGGCGATGTCTGGCAACAACAGTATGAAAAGTGACCACGGCAGCAGGAGCAATGTCACCAGCGGTATCATCAGGGCATTGATGAGCAGCGACAAGGGATGCCAGACAAACCCCATCGCTGCGGTAATGGGGATCATGAGCAGCGTCAGTGTGGCTTGCAGCTTGAGTGCCAGCCAGACGGTTGAATGATCGTGTTGCGACCAGCGCTCGGCCAGACGGACGATGATCGCCACCAATAAAAAACTCAACCAGGCACCGGTACTGAGCCAGGCCTGGGGTCGAAACAGCGTAATGACGACTGCTGCACACGCCAACACATCGAGTGCATTGAAGCGTCGCCCAACACTCAGGGCGATCAGTGGAATAGCCAGCATGACCCAGGCCCGCAACGCGGGAAATCCAAATCCGGTCAGGCCGACAAAGGCACCGCACAGCAATGCCACCCAAGCCAGTTGCAGGTAAAAGCTCCGGTTCAGCGGTATGCCGGGCAGGAGCAACAAAGCGCGACCAAGCAGCACCCCCCAGGCGGCAACCATGCCCACATGCATACCACTGACGACCATCAGATGTTTCAACTGAGTCTGCTCGAACAGGTCGCCCAGATGAGCGGGTAAACTGGAAGACCACCCCAGACTGAGCGCAGACCAGATGGCCCGTGCATCTGCGCTCTGAAACTGCGGTGACGCCCGGTCGTGCAGTCGCACAGGTACACCCGGCTGTCGCGTTACGGTGTGGATCTCCAGCAAGCTGCCCAGGGCATCGATGCGTTCACTGAAATAGTAGCGCGTCGCATTAAACTGACCGGGTATCAGCGCGCCGACGGGTTTTCTGAGACGGAAATCGCCCCGAACGCAGTCACCCGCGTGCAGGATTCGCCCGGCATCGGCGGTGAACCGCAACTGACGCAACGCCAGTTCGGCAGGCTGATCGGTCACCGTGGCGACGGCGGATTGATAATCGTCGAATACCCGAGCCGGTTGAGACAGGCAAACGGCCAGTTCCGCAGTCTTGTGTTGCCACTGAGGGGGTAATAGAAAGCGCGCTTCATATTCCAGCCGCAACAACAAGGTGGCCGTAAAAACCAACAGCAGTAAAGCCAGGGAGGGCCGAAACCAGAGAGTGACCGACATGACCAGCGCGACCAATCCGCTGGCCCAGCCAACACCGGTGTAAAACCACAGTAAGGGCAGGCCTATACTCAGCACTGCCAGGCTGGTCATACCCTTGACCATATAGAGCTGGCTCCTTTAAACAGGCATACTGTCCGTCTACCTCAAGTGTTAATCGTTTATGCCCCGGCGTACCCTGCAAAAATGGCTGCCCCACCCAGATCACATTCGACAGTTGCCCGCCCTGCACCGGTTCGGGCACTGGTTGCATGAACCCGGGATCTGGCACCTCAACCGGCGCAGTGTCGCCCGGGCCTTCGCTATTGGTCTGTTCGTGGCGCTGTTGCCGATACCCGGCCAAATGCCACTGGCCGCCCTGGCTGCGATATTCTTTACCGCGAATTTGCCGATTGCACTGGCGTTGGTGTGGCTGAGTAATCCGTTCACCATGCCAGTGATATTTTATGGCACCTACTGGCTGGGCGCACAGTTATCCGGCCGATCTGTGATCGCGTTCGAAACAATTCAGCAAAACGGTTGGGGGTCGACCCTGCTGTTGGACCTCTACTGGCCAACTTTTCTGGGCGGGGTTCTGTGCGGGCTGGTACTGGCGCCACTCGGGTATTTTCTGATCAGCGGTCTCTACCACTGGCGAATGCGCTTGAACCGCCGTCGCCGCAACCGGTTACGGCAACAGCGACGGGGTGAATGACGGGTCGTTAGGCGGTCAACAACTCCAGGCGGCCGCGTTTCAGTACGTACTGTTTCGGCATTTGCCGGGCCCAATCCTGATTGTGGGTCACCACAATAAAACTGGAATCCATATCCCGGTTCAATTCCATGATCAACTCATGAACCTGCTCTGAGGTCGTGTCATCCAGGTTACCCGTAGGTTCGTCCATTAACACCACAGGCGGGTGATTGATCAGGGCACGGGCGATCGCTACGCGCTGGCGTTCACCACCTGACAGTTCAGCCGGGCGATGCCGCGCCCTGTCTTTCAGGCCAACCCGTTCCAGTAATTGCAACGCCCTCGGTTCACTCTCCGACGCCTTCATGCCCCCTATCACCTGTGGCAACAGGATATTCTCCAGCGCGGTAAACTCGGGCAACAGATGATGAAACTGAAAAACGAAGCCCATGTGCTGGTTGCGCAGCAGGGCCCGTCGGCGATCGCTCAGACTGGACATGGCCTGGTCGGCCATGTACACCTCACCGACACTCGGAGAATCGAGCCCGGCCAGCAAATTAAGCAAGGTCGTCTTCCCGGAACCGCTACTGCCAACGATACTGACCAGCTCTCCGGGGTCGATGGTGAAGTTGATGTCGTGCAACACCTCGACCTGCTCGGGGCCCATTTTAAAAAAACGACCGACGGATTCGCACCGCAACACATCACGATTCATATCGCAGGGCCTCCGCCGGTGAGATTCGAGACGCCCGCCAGGCTGGGTACAGCGTTGCCAGTACGCTGATTACGAAAGTCGCCCCCGCAATCAACCGTACGTCAGACCACTTCAATTCAGACGGTATATAGCTGATAAAATAAACCTCGGCATTGAGGAACTGGATGTTCAGCACTTGCTCGAACCAGGCAATGATGTCGGCCACAGACCAGGCACCCACGACCCCCAGAATAACCCCCAGGGAGATACCGATCAGCCCGATGGCCGTGCCCTGAACAATGAATATTCCCATGATCTGACCGGTGCGCGCCCCCAGCGTTCTGAGAATGGCAATTTCACCCTGTTTGTCCGTCACCATCATGACCAGGCTCGACACAATGTTAAACACGGCAACGGCTACGATCATGAACAGCAATAAACCGACCATGCGTTTTTCCATCTGAATCGCCTGGAACAGATTGCCCTGGGTTCGGCTCCAGTCACTGACCAGATAGCGGCCAGCAAGCTCACGCCCGGCCTCGACTCCGATCCGCCGGGCATCGAACAGGTCGTCCACTTTCAAGTGAACGCCATCGACGGCATCGCCATAGCGCAGTATCCGTCCCAGATCCGTCATGTGAACCACCGCCAGGTTAGCGTCCAGCTCCGCGCCTACGGAAAAAGTACCGACCACTTCAAAGCGTTTAAACCGGGGAGTGACACCAGCCAGGTTGACCGTTACTTCAGGCACCATCATGGTAACCCGGTCGCCAACGCCGACGCCGAGTGTGCGCGCCATAATGTCACCCAGCACGATGCCAAAGCCGCCTTCGACCAGCGGGTCAAGCGAGCCGGATACCATGTGATTAGGGAGAATGGACACGTCTGCCAGGGTAGACGGATCAACGCCATTGATCAGTGCGCCCTTGGTTTGGGAGCGCCCTACCAGCATGCCCTGACTTTCTGTATAAGGGCTGGCACCCAGTACTTGCGGATGTTCTGTGACCGTGTTCACGACGGATTGCCAGTCGGTCATTTCACCCGGTTGCGACAGGGTCGCGTGGGGTACCATGCCGAGAATGCGATTGCGCAATTCACGATCGAAGCCATTCATCACCGACAGCACGATGATCAATACCATAACCCCCAGGGTCAGGCCGATCATCGAGACGCCGGAAATGAAGGAAATAAAGTGGTTTCTGCGGCGGGCACGCAAATAACGCAAACCGACCAAAAGCGGGATATGATTCAGCATGGCGGGCATTAAACCACCCTGCCCTGAGCGTGCCAAGATCATTTTGGGTACACTCGGGCTGCAGACAGGTGCTTTTCGTCTTCGTTACACTCATTAACACAATGAGCGGCGGGCAACCTGCCACAAAACACCGCCTTCTCAAAGGAGCGCATTATGGACACTGATCGCCGGGAATTTTTTCGCGTCGCCGATACCGCCTACGTTACCGCTACGGCCTTTGATCCGGAGCGACCCGCCATTGCTGATTACTTTCCTCAACTGCATCAGGTCGCGGTGCTGAAAGAATTTGAGAACGTGGATGCCCAGTTCAGTGAGTTTCTGGAACGCATCAAAGACCCGGCCACGCGCAAATTGATGGACTTGTTCAACACCAAACTGACACTGATGACCCGCTATCTGCACATTCAGACCACTCAGACTGAACACCTCCAGGCACAGCCGATCGACATCAGCGAAGGCGGCTGCCAGTGCTGGCTTGAGGGTGCCCACCCGGTCGGGGAGGACCTCGCCCTGGCGTTAATATTCTCCCCCAGTTATTTATCGCTGTTCTGCCATGCCCGGGTGGCGGAGGCCATTACCGACGGCTCCGGTACACGGGTGCACCTCGAGTTCCAGGCGTTGAGCGAAACTCAGCGCCAGTCATTAACCCGACACTTATTCAAAGTTCAGGCCCAGAGCCGCGGCTCATGAGAGCCGCTTGCTGTAACGGAACGTTATTGGTTGCGTTACAGGCAAGCAAAACCCGCCAACTGCCTGTATACTGCCTGCCCTTTTTATTTCAGGCGTGACGAATAATCTATGAGCCAACGCTACCTGCCCGCTGAATGGAATCCGCAGGATGCCATTCTCATCACCTGGCCCCATCCCGACAGTGACTGGGCTGACGCTCTGTCTGATGCAGAAGACGTCTATCTGGACCTGCTGAGTTCACTCAGCCACACTCAGGATGTCGTGATTCAGGTACATGCCAGCATTGATACAGACCGGCTCAAGGTCATGTTCGAACGCGACGGCATCAACCAGGCCCGGTGCCATCTGGTATTGGTTGACGGCGATGACACCTGGGCCCGCGACCACGGCCCCATTACCGTGCTCGAAAACGAACAGCCACTGCTGCTGGATTTCACCTTCAACGGCTGGGGCGGAAAATTCGATGCCCGTAACGACAACGCCCTGAACCAGTCCATGGCCGACAAGGGTCTCTTTGCGGCGCCCATGCAGCCTGTCGACTGGGTACTGGAAGGTGGCAGCATCGAATCGGACGGCCAGGGCACCCTGCTTAGCACCACGGCCTGCCTGATGAACCCGAATCGAAACGGTGACCAGCCGCGATCGGCGGTAGAGACGAAGCTGAAAACCTGGTTTGGGGTACAGCAGATACTCTGGCTGGAAAACGGCGCGCTCGCCGGAGACGACACCGACGCTCACATCGACACCCTGGCCCGCTTTGCGCCTGAAGATACTCTGGTGTTTCAGGGGTGCCAGGATGAAACCGATGCGCATTTTGAGGCACTCAGTGCCATGAAACACGAACTGGCGGCGTTCACCAATGCGGACGGCAAGCCGTACCGGCTCATTGAACTGCCCTGGCCCGATGCTCAATTCAATCAGGATGGCCAGCGTCTGCCAGCAACCTACGCCAACTTTCTGGTTGCCAATCAGCTCTTGCTGGTACCCACCTACGGCGTTCCTCAGGATGGTGCGGCACTGGAACGCCTGGCTGATGCCTTCCCCGGGCACCGGGTTGTGGGTTTGCCCTGCCGGGCATTGATCGAACAGTTCGGCAGCCTGCACTGCATTACCATGCAGCTGCCCAAAGGCACTTTGTCGCAATCGTTGCTCGATTCACAGGATCTGTGAGCCGCGCCACCCACTAACGCGGCGCGGGGGGCTCCACTTCCCAGCGATAATCCGGCAGTGACTGACGAACCAGGCTGCCGTATCGCTTGTCGATCAGGCGGCGGTCCATAAACCAGAGCGTGCCACTGTCAGATTCGTTGCGAATCAATCGGCCACAGGCCTGAACCAGCCGGATAATGGCAGTCGGCAAGCTGACCTGGGCAAAGGGGTTCGAACCCCGCTGTTCCAGCCACAAAGACAGGGTTGAAAGAATCGGATCATCGGGTGTCGCAAACGGCAGTTTGGCAATCATCAGGTGCGTCAGGTAGTTCCCCGGCAAGTCCACTCCTTCGGCCAGACTGGCCAGCCCGAACAACGTAGAGCCCTGCCCGCTTTCAAGCCGCTCCCGGTGATGATTGATCAGAGCGTTTTTGGGTAATGCATCCTGCAACGTCACGCGTTCCTGCCAGTCGGCGCTGAGCCCCCGATACACCTCATTCATTTGCTGACGCGACGAAAACAACACCAGATTCCCGGTCGACGTTGGCAGGTATTCCTGCACCGCTTCAATCATCGCTGTGGTGTGCGCCTCGCGCAGGCCACCATCGCAGGCAATCGCCGGTACGCGCGCTATCACCCGCGACTGGTAATCAAAGGGGCTCGACACTTGTAAATACCCGGTGTGGTCTGGCAAGCCGGCCTGGAGGGCGAAGCGATTAAAATCACCCGCGATGGTCAACGTAGCTGAGGTCACAATGGCCCCGAAACACCGGTTCCAGATATGCTGTCGCAGTATTGACTGGGCGGAGACCGGACTGGCGTTCAACACCAGATCCTGATAATCCGGCAAGTCGATGTTGTCGAACCAGCGCGCCGTCGGCGGTGCCTCTGCCTTGTCTTCCTGAAGCCAGGAAACCACCAGATCACGCGCCGGCTCGGCACGCCCCATCCATCGACCCAGCAGCGGCAGGGTTTGTTCCAGTCGCCCCTTCTCATCCACATCCTGAGAGGCAGACAGGCGTTTGCGAACCGACTCGTCCAGGCGTAACAAAGCCGTGCACAGTTGCTTCAGCGGCTGCTCCAGCGGGGCCAGTAACGCCTGCGTCTGGGCCAGCCAGTCCGGATCATGAACCGTCAGGGTCGACAGATGCCCGTCGAGCCGCTGACGAACCGGCGCCAGCGCCCCCCAGGCATCGGTCAGGCACAGGTGGGCATCACCGATGGCGGCTTCCACCTGATCCAGCAGCGTCTCTTCCGTGTCACCGTAGGCCAGCTCCAGCCTGACCTTGGGCAGTTGCTTGCGCCAACCCTCGATTTGATTCAGCGTCTGTTTGAACGGCAGCTGACTGGCAAAGTGGGAAAGCCCCTTGTCCGGCAGGTGATGCCCTTCATCGAACACATAGATGGTCTGGGCCGGTGCCGGCAGAATCACACCCCCTCCCAGTGCCAGATCAGCCATCACCAGATCATGATTGGCAATGATAACGTCGGCGTCTTCCAGTTCCTTGCGGGTTTCATAGAAGGGGCAGTTCTGAAAATGCGGACAACGCCGGTTCAGGCACTCCCGGTGCGTGGAGGTCACCGGACGCCAGAGCTCATCGTCGAGGCGGTCGGGCCACTGGTCCCGGTCACCACTCCACTGCCCTCGCCCAAACTGGTCCAGCATGTCGGTATAAACCTGTAAGGCGGCCTCATCCTCTGCCATCGTCTCCTCAAACAGTGACAAAGCAGTCACCGCGCCTTCCTGCATCTGAATGCTTTGCTCCAGGCGTTGCAAACAGAGGTAGCGCCCGCGGCCCTTGGCCAGAACGGCATTAAAGCTCAAACCGCTGGAAGCCAGGATGTCGGGAATGTCTTTTTGAACCACCTGCTCCTGCAGGGCCACAGTGGCCGTGGCGATAACCAGCCGTTTATCGAAATGCTGTGCGATCGGGATGGCGCTGAGTGCATAGCCAATGGTTTTACCGGTACCGGTACCTGCCTCAACCACCGCTATGGGTGCTGCGCCCTGGCGCTCGCCATCAGCCGACAGCTCAACCTCCGACAAGGTGCGGGCAATGTGCGCCAGCATGTGCTTCTGACCGCTGCGTGCTTTGAGGTCACGGGCGGTGAGGTACTCGCTGTAGGCGGTCTGAATGGTGTTTTTCAGTTCAGGGGAGAGCATGGGCAGGTTTAGCTTCTCGCGGTCAACGGCTACAATGGCAGCCCAATTCAATAGGGACACTGTTATGCAACAGCGTGCTGTATCTGTTCAAGATCTGGCCGTCGGTAACGACCAGCCGTTTACTCTGTTTGGTGGCATCAACGTCATTGAAAGTCGCGACCTGGCGATGACCATGGCCGAACACTATGTCAGGATCACTGAAGATCTGGGCATTCCCTACGTGTTCAAGGCCAGCTTCGACAAAGCCAATCGCAGTTCAATTGCAGGGTTTCGGGGCCCGGGCCTGGACGAAGGGTTGAAGATACTGCAGGAGATCAAACAAACTTTCAACGTGCCGGTGATCACCGACGTCCACGAACCCTACCAGTGCCAGCCGGCTGCCGACGTGGCCGATGTTATTCAACTGCCTGCGTTTCTGTCCCGCCAGACTGATTTGGTCGTGGCGATGGCCAAAACCGGTGCCGTCATCAACATCAAGAAAGCCCAGTTTCTGGCCCCTCACGAAATGGCTCACATTCTGCGCAAGTGCGTAGAAGCGGGCAACGATCAACTGATACTCTGTGAGCGCGGCACCTCGTTTGGGTACAACAACCTGGTGGTCGATATGCTCGGTTTTGGCATCATGAAACAAACCGGTTACCCGGTCATTTTTGACGTCACCCACGCTCTGCAGAAACCCGGTGGCCGCTCCGACTCAGCCGACGGTCGCCGATCGCAGGTAACGGACCTGGCCCGGGCTGGCATGTCACAGAAAATTGCGGGGCTGTTTCTGGAATCTCACCCCGACCCGGACCAGGCCAAGTGCGACGGTCCCAGTGCCCTGCCGCTGGAACAATTAAAGCCTTTTCTGGCGCAAATGAAAGCGCTGGATGACTTCATCAAAGCTCAGCCCGACCTGGTGACCGGCTAACTTACCGATACGGTAGTCGGCTTTCAGCGATCTGAAGGGTCGCGCCGACGTTCAAAATGAGCGTCGGCCGCCAGGGTGTAGGCCTGCTGATAAAGCCCCTGGGCATTAAGCACCAGGTCCGCCACACATCGTGCTACTCCCTGCCCGCCCTTAACGGTCAATACCACATTGGCCCTCTCCAACACGAGGCTGTAAGCGTCTGCCGGCGCCAGGCTGCATCCGCACCAGGCCATCACCTCCAGATCCACCAGATCATCCCCGACAAAGGCGATCTCATTGGGCGCCAATCCCAATTCCCCAGCCAGCGCCTGCAAGCGCTGCAGTTTATCGTGACACCCGACAAAGGCATGTTTAACGCCAAGGTCGTTCAAACGGGCACGAAGCGCGGGACTGTCTTTGGCCGATACGACAGCGACGTCAATGCCAACATCGGGAAGCACCTTTAACGCCACCCCATCCCGGACGTGAAAAACCTTTTGGGATTCGCCATCGGGGCCATAGTACAAACGCCCGTCGGTTAGCACGCCGTCAACATCGAAGGCGACCAGGCGAGTGTTCTTTAGCAAGGCGGTATGTTCTTCATTCATGGACAGGTCCCCGGTTACCCAAACAGATCAAAACTCGGACCGGTGCCCCGGGTGGTCGCCGGGGAATCATCGAGCCAGTATGCGGGCTTGGAAAAGGTTTGCTCTATTTGCCGGGCCAACTTGGGCGTCAGTGCTTTTTTCCCTGTGCACAGCCGCTCGGCCTGTACCGGTTCGATGCCCAGGCAATAGGCAAAGTCTTCGGCTGTAATCGCATTTTCATCGAGTAGCTGGGTCAGTTTCTGATGCTGTGAATTCATCTCAGGCTCCCGCCATTAAAAAAGGCCGCTCAGGCGGCCTTTGCAATACTCAGTATAGCCGACCCAATGCTTCTGGCGCAGGGGTCGGACGCATGACTCCGTTACTGGGACAAGGCGCCACTGATGCGCACGTCGGCAGAGGTACGCAGAGCATTGAAGAAACTCTGATAGTCAGCCTGGCCGGTACGCTGCGCCAGGTAGTCACCAACCGACTGGCGAACATCCTCACTAACCTCACCTTCTGTTACCGACAACACAGCAACCAGATAGACGGTTTCACCAGCGGTAAACCGTTCGACGGTCAGACCATCGGCGGCCGGACGCGGCAACTCAAAGCTGAACTGCACGAGGTTCGAGGGCAGTTCGCTGTTATCGCGATCGATCACGGTAGATGAAGCCCAGCGCTCATCCGCAACCACACCTTCCGATCTCACCTGTTCCAGGTCATCAGTCGCAGCCTGCTCAGCCAACTCGGTTGCCTGCTCATTGGTTACAATGTCAACAATCCGGTCTCGTACTGCGTCCAGCGGTTGCACTTGCTCCGGTTCGTAAGCCTCCAGTTGCATGACCGCCAGGCCACCGTTTTCCAGACGAACAACATCGCTGATCAGATCGTTGTCTACCACGGGTTCAGAAAAGGCTGCCGTTACGAATGACGCAGAAGCCGCAATACCAGAGGTGCTGTTACGGTTAATCCAGTCGGAGGTTTGAACCGCCGTATTGAACGTTTCGGCAACCTCGTCAATGCGGTCACTCTGAAAAGCAATATCAGCCATTTCTGTTTCAAGCAAACCAAACTCTTCACGCGCCTTGCGCTCGCGTACGGCTTGCTCCAGGGCGTCACGAACGCTTTCCAGCGGCTCAACATCGGCCTGCTCAAGCGTTTCCAGCCGGATCAGATGCACACCGAACTCGGTTTGTACCGGATCGCTCACATCACCGACTGTCTGCAGTTGCTGACCCGCCTCAAAGAATTCATCGACATAGAGGCCTTCACTCAACTCGCCCAGATATCCGCCGTCGAGCGAGCTGCCCGGGTCATCAGACAACTCTTCGGCCAGATCAGCAAAGGACTCACCAGCGTCCAGACGCGCCTGGGCGGCTTCAGCTGCTGCCATGGGGTCATCACCCTCGGCAAAGAGGATATGTGACACTTCGCGTAGCGTTTCAGCTTCGGTTTCTGCGACATAGCGATTGTATTCGGACTCTATGTCCGACTCGGTCACCACCATGTCCGGAATCAAATCACTCTGGTTAAGAACAACGTAGCGAACCTGAACCTGCTCCGGGTTCAAAAACTGGTCACTGTTGGCCTCGTAGTATGTCTGAATGTCCTGTTCGGTAACGTCGACCTGATCCAGAAAGTCTTCGGCGTTGTAACGGCGATAAGTCACTTCCCGGCGTTGGCTTTCCAGCGCAGCAGAACGTTCGACATCCCGCTCCAGTTCAAAGGCAGAACGAACCAGGCCCGCTTGCATTTGCTCCAGCCGTATCTGGCTGCTCAACTGGGTGCGAAACGTTGTAGGAGTAAAGCCGTTGATTGCGATATACCGACGAAAGGCTTCTTCATCAAAGCGGCCATTCGACTGAAACGCACCAATGGTCAGAATATTCTGATTAACTTCTTCTTCGCTGACGGCCAGATCCAGATTAACACTCGCCTGTCGCTGAATTTCTTCATTGACCAGGGCGTTGACGACTGACTGACGGATAAACGACGAGTTCAACAATTCCGGGGTCGCATTTTCACCCAGTTGCTGAATCAGTTGCTGTTGGCGTTCCTGGACCAGTCGCTGTACCTGCACATCGCTGATGCCCTCACCATTGACTTCAATCGGGTCGGAATTGTTTACAATGCCGACGATGGACTCGGCACCAAAAAAAGCAAAGGCAACAACGATAACGGCGACGATGACCTTCCCCGTCACTCCCTTGGCTGCATTACGGAAAAACTGGAGCATTTAGCTTCCCACCCCGTCTGGACACTACGGATATTCAGATAAAAAAAAAGCGCATCAGGGCTGACACGCTGTCGGTTTAAACCGGGTTCTGGTGAGAGCCTGAGGCTCCCACCCGAGACCCATCAATCAGTTTACGGCGTCTTTCAGCGCTTTACCGGCCTTGAAGCTCGGCACTTTGGCCGCTTTGATTTCGATCGGCTGGCCAGTTTGAGGGTTACGACCGGTACGGGCCGCACGCTCTTTAACGCCAAAGGTACCGAAACCTACCAGCACGACCTGATCACCGCTTTTCAGCGTGTCAGTTACAGAGTCAATCATTGCATCCAGTGCACGGCCAGCAGCCGCTTTTGGAATGTCAGCCGCAGCCGCTACAGCATCAATCAGTTCAGACTTGTTCACACTTTTCCCCTTTAACTTCGTTGTGATGCAGTTTTATGTCCCTGGCAATGCCTGGGGTGTTAAACCCGGGGCATTGCGCTTACTAAAGCACCCTGCACCTGTTTTGTTATTTGTTTGTGCTTTTCAGCCCGTGCATTCGATTCTTGTCGAACCCACTTTATACCAGCCTCAAAATTCCACTGTCAAGCGGTTCTAGTGAGTGCTGAGGCTAGATGATGTCTGGTTCTCAGAGCGAGTCTTGGCCATTTCCGCTTCCACCTGGGCATCGGTCAGTGGCGTAGGATTGCGCTCCAAGGCTACATTTAACACATCATCTATCCATTCAACAGGACGAATATCCAGTTCTTTCTTGATATTGTCCGGTATCTCCTTCAAATCCCTGACATTTTCCTTGGGAATGATAACGGTTTTTATACCCCCTCGGCGAGCCGCCAGCAGCTTTTCTTTCAAGCCGCCAATGGGCAACACCTGCCCGCGCAGGGTAATTTCTCCGGTCATGGCGACATCGGCCCGAACCGGAATGCGAGTCAGCACTGAGACCAAAGCAGTAGCCATGCCAATACCTGCGGACGGTCCGTCCTTGGGGGTAGCCCCTTCCGGAACGTGCACATGGATGTCACGGTTCTCAATAAAGTTGGGCATGATGCCCAGGCTTTGTGCCCGGCTGCGAACCACCGTCATTGCCGCCTGGATGGATTCTTTCATCACATCCCCCAGCGAGCCGGTCTGTACAGTTCGGCCCTTGCCAGGCACCGAGGTGGCCTCGAGGTTCAGTAACTCACCACCCACTGATGTCCAGGCAAGACCGGTGACCATACCGACCTGATTTTCCTTGTCGGCCAATCCGAATTTGTATTTGTGGACACCGGAAAACTCTTCCAGATTATCTTGGTCGATGGTTGTCGTTCTGGTTTCTTTTTCCAGCACGTTGGCCATCACAACTTTGCGCGCTACCTTGGCGATTTCCCGCTCAAGCCCACGAACACCCGCTTCCCGGCTGTAATAGCGAATCAGGTCGCTGATCGCACCGGTGGTCAGGTTGAGTTCGTTTGCCTTCAGTCCGTTGGCCTTCAGTTGCTTGGGCAATAGATATTTTTCGGCAATCGCCACTTTTTCATCTTCGGTGTAACCCGGAATGCGGATGATCTCCATCCGATCCAGCAACGGACCGGGAATGTTCATCGAGTTGGCGGTACAGATGAACATCACATCCGACAGGTCATAATCCACTTCGAGATAATGGTCATTGAAGGTGTGGTTCTGTTCCGGGTCGAGAATCTCCAGCAAGGCAGATGCCGGGTCACCCCGGTGATCCATCCCCATCTTGTCGATCTCGTCGAGCAGGAAAAGTGGGTTACGCACCCCAACCTTGCTCAGTTTCTGAACTACCTTGCCAGGCATCGAGCCAATGTAAGTACGGCGGTGGCCACGCATTTCCGATTCATCCCGTACCCCGCCGAGCGCCATACGGACAAATTTGCGGTTTGTTGCGCGCGCGATGGACTGACCCAGGGAGGTTTTACCTACCCCCGGCGGCCCTACCAAACACAATACCGGCCCTTTAACTTTCTTCACGCGCTGCTGCACAGCCAGGTATTCGAGGATGCGTTTCTTAACCTCATCCAGACCATAGTGGTCTTCTTCCAGAACTTCCTGGGCGCGCTTCAGATCATGTCGAACGCGTGACTTTTTGGACCAGGGTACGCTGATCATCCAGTCGAGGTAATTGCGCACGACCGAGGATTCCGCCGACATCGGCGACATCATTTTCAGCTTGTTCAATTCAGCTTTGGCTTTTTCAAGCGCCTCTTTAGGCATGCCAGCGCTGTCGATCTTACCGCTTAGCTCTTCAATTTCATTGGGGTTGCTTTCATCCAGGTCGCCCAGTTCTTTTTGAATCGCTTTCATTTGTTCGTTCAGGTAATACTCGCGCTGGGATTTCTCCATCTGCTTTTTTACCCGACCGCGAATGCGCTTTTCGACTTGTAGCAGGTCGATTTCGGTTTCCAGAACCGACAACAGATGTTCGATACGGTCGCGATCAGCCGACAGTTCCAGCACTTGCTGCTTCTCATCTATCTTCAGCGACAGATGGGCGGCAATGGTATCCGCCAGGCGACCCGGCTCCTCAATACTGTTCAACGAGGTAATCACCTCTGAGGGTACTTTTTTGCTCAGCTGTACGTATTTGTCGAACTGGGACATCAACAGCCGAACCAGAGACTCGCTCTCGCGCTCACTGAGCTGTCCGCCGGTCATTAGCGTCGCGTGCCCTTTTATGTACTCCTCGCCCTCTTCAAGCTCGTCAATTCTGACACGATCAACGCCTTCAACGAGTACCTTTACCGTGCCATCTGGCAGTCGCAACAATTGCAGCACCGTCGCCAGGGTACCTACATGATAGAGATCGCCCTGATCGGGCTCATCATCAGAGGCATTGCGTTGGGCGACCAGCAGTATTTTCTTGCCATCGTCCATGGCAGCCTGAAGAGCCGCTATGGATTTCTCGCGACCAACAAACAACGGAATGACCATGTGCGGGTAAACAACCACATCACGCAATGGAAGCAATGGTAATACGATGGGATCGCCTGCCGGGGAGTCAGAATGCTCCATGGGAACCTCGAAAACTGTTCAGATTTGAATTGATAATGGCGCCTGGGCCCGCCAAATCAAGAGCTTAGGGCAATAAAACTTTCACCTGCCCGGTTGCGACACGGAGGCGCCAACAGCGTAATCGCAGAATAAAAAACGGGCCCTAAAGCCCGTTTTCAGATCAGTCGTGCTGACCACCCGCTGTTTTCTTGCTGTCTTGTGTTTCATAGATCAGCAGGGGTTCGGATTCCCCCTTGATAACACTCTCTTCAATAACCACTTTCGATACCCCGGTTTCCGAGGGAATCTGATACATGGTGTCGAGCAGCACGTTCTCCAGAATGGAGCGCAGGCCCCGGGCACCGGTTTTACGTTCCATAGCCTTGTGAGCAACGGCCTTGAGCGCACTGATGCGAAAATCCAGCTCGACACCTTCCATATCAAACAACTTCTGGTACTGCTTCACCAGGGAGTTCTTGGGCTCGGTCAGAATCTGAATCAGGGCGTCTTCATCCAGTTCGGTCAGGGTGGCAACCACGGGCAAACGACCAATAAATTCCGGGATCAGGCCGTACTTGACCAGATCTTCCGGCTCGACATCGGCAATGGTTTCACCCAGGTTCCGGTTCTCGTCCTTGGTCTTCATGGTGGCACTGAAACCAATACCACCCTTTTCAGAGCGATTACGAATCACTTTTTCCAGGCCTGCGAAAGCACCACCACAGATAAACAGGATGTTGCCGGTATCGACCTGCAAAAACTCCTGTTGGGGGTGTTTGCGTCCGCCCTGCGGCGGTACTGACGCCACGGTACCCTCAATCAGTTTCAATAAGGCTTGCTGCACACCCTCGCCGGAGACATCCCGGGTAATAGAGGGGTTGTCGGATTTTCGGGAGATCTTGTCGATCTCATCGATGTAGACAATGCCGCGCTGGGCCTTGTCGACGTCGTAATCACACTTTTGCAGCAGTTTTTGAATGATGTTCTCGACATCCTCACCCACATAACCCGCTTCAGTCAGGGTGGTGGCATCGGCAATGGTGAACGGTACGTTCAACATGCGGGCCAGTGTTTCGGCCAGCAGTGTTTTACCGCTGCCTGTCGGGCCGATCAGAAGAATATTGGACTTGCTCAGCTCAACGTCATCGTTGTGCTCACCGTACTGCAGGCGTTTGTAATGATTGTAAACGGCGACCGACAGCACCATTTTGGCGCGCGACTGGCCAATGACGTATTCGTCCAGCGTTTCTCGGATTTCCGCGGGAGTCGGCAGTTTACTGCTTTCGTGCTTGGGACCATTGTCCTGCAGCTCTTCGCGAATGATGTCGTTACACAGATCGACACACTCATCGCAAATGAACACCGAAGGCCCGGCAATCAGCTTACGGACTTCATGCTGGCTCTTTCCGCAGAAAGAGCAATACAGCAGCTTACCGTCTTCGCCTTTTCCGGTTCTATCGTCGGCCATTCAACTACTCCATTGGTAACGGTTGCTCGATTAAAGATGAAACCACAGCCCCGATAATGCAAGTTTTTTCAGGGAAACCACTGTGGTTGTTTGGTAAACATGATCAACCGATTGATTTTACAGGTATTTTAGCGATTTCATCACAATCAGCCAGTATTGCGGCTCTGCATGACCTTATCGACCAGGCCGTAGCTAACGGCGTCGTCCGCTTTCATGAAGTTATCACGATCAGTGTCTTTCTCGACAACTTCAAGCGGTTGACCGGTATGATACGCCATGATGTCGTTCAAACGCTGTTTCATTTCCAGAATTTCGCGCGCGTGGATCTCGATGTCTGACGCCTGACCCTGGAAACCGCCCAGCGGCTGGTGAATCATCATGCGCGAATTGGGCAGGCAGAAGCGTTTGCCTTTGGCACCGGCTGTCAGTAACAGCGCGCCCATGCTGGCCGCCTGACCAATGCACATGGTGCTCACATCGGGCTTGATGAACTGCATGGTATCGTAAATAGCCATGCCAGCGGTGACCGAGCCTCCCGGCGAATTGATGTACAGCGAAATGTCCTTGTCCGGATTCTCGCTTTCCAGAAACAGTAACTGCGCGACAATCAGGTTGGCCATATGGTCTTCAATCTGACCGACCAGGAAGATTACATTCTCTTTCAGCAGTCGCGAATAGATATCGTAAGACCGTTCACCCCGAGCCGACTGCTCAACGACCATAGGTACCAGACCGCTGGCGTTCATGATATCGGGTGCGGACCCGTTGGCATCAAACTTTGACATTGACTCGACTCCTGGTATTCAAAAAACAAAAAAGTTGGCACCCCCAAGGAAGCGCCAACTCTCATTGCTGCCTCATGCTGCCGACATCAGTGCCGGCACTGGCATTCAGCCTTGTGCCGCCGCCTTGTTCTTAACAGCGTCCTGGTAACTTACGGTGGATTCGTTCACCTTGGATTTACTCAGGATATAGTCGATTGCTGCGTTTTCAACAACCACAGCACGAACTTGGTTCAAAAGTTCACGATTGCTGTAGTAATAGTCAATGACCTGCTGCGGCTCCTGGTATACGGAAGCCTGGTCTTCGATGTAGGCGCGCACCTCGGCATCGTCTGCTTTCAGCTCGCCGCTGTTGATCACTTCGTTCATCAGCAGGCCGACTTTAACGCGACGCTCGGCTTGCTCCTGAAACAGCTCCTTAGGCAGGCTGGACGGGTCCATCTGGGCGCCACCACCGAACTGCTGAACGGCTTGCTGCTGCAAACGACCAATCTCTTCATCAACCAGCGCTGAAGGTACGTCTAGGCTGTTGTCTTCGACCAACTTCTCGATGACATCGTTCTTCAGCTTGGCCTGGAGTGCGTTGCGAGCTTCGCGTTCCATGTTCTGGCGAACTTCAACTTTGAAGCTTTCAAGGTCGGTACCCTTGGTGCCGAAGGCTTCAAAGAAGGCTTCATTCAACTCGGGCAGCTCGGCTTCAGCCACTTCGTTCAGCGTGATATCGAACACCGCTGCTTTACCAGCCAGTTCCTTGTTGCCGTATTCTTCCGGGAAGGTGACATCAACCGCCTTGGTTTCACCGGCTTTCATGCCGACGATGCCGTCTTCAAAGCCGGGAATCATCGACTTGGAGCCCAGAATCAGGGTCTGATCTTCGGCGCTGCCGCCATCAAACGCTTCACCGTCTACCTTGCCGACAAAATCGATCTTGACCTGGTCAGTATCGGCTGCGGCACGATCGACAACTTTATATTCAGCACGCTGCTTGCGCAGATTGGCCAGCATGTCATCAATATCGCTATCCGCTATTTCTGCGGACTGCTTGTCGAAATCATAACCGTCGAAAGCTGCCAGTTTTACTTCAGGGAAAACTTCAAAGGTGGCGACAAATTCAACGTCCTGGCCCGCTTTGTCCTGAGTGAATTCAATGCGCGGAGAACCGGCAGGCGTCAGCTTCTCTTCAGTCAGGGCTCTTGCGTAGTTGTTCTGTACTACTTCCTGCAGCACTTCGGCGCGAATACCATCACCAAAACGCTGTTTAACCACGGAAACAGGTACTTTACCCGGACGGAAACCGTCGATGCGCACGCGGCGAGCTGTTTGCTTCAGCTTTTCACTAACCGCATTATCCACTTCACTGGCGGGGACACCCACCTTCAGACGGCGTTCCAGACCGGTAGTCGCTTCGACAGACACTTGCATGAGGCTTCCTCTTGCTCTTTTATAAGGTAATGACCGGTAAACTAAGCCCGATCTGTACATTGGGTTAATTAGGGGGCGGTTAATGTAGGGGTGATGGGGGTACTATTCAAGCCCAGTCAACGGTATCCGGCCGCCCTGCTGACAAATAATGATTCAACCAACGATTGAATCCACCGGGAAGCAAGAAGCCGCCCAACTTTTTTAGCGCACATACAAAAAAAGCCGGAGACCGGCCTTTTCTGAAATAATAAGTGGGGTGGACGATGGGACTCGAACCCACGACGACTGGAATCACAATCCAGGGCTCTACCAACTGAGCTACGCCCACCACAAATTATCGTTACGAGACTGGTACGCCCGGCAGGACTTGAACCTGCAACCACTCGCTTAGAAGGCGAGTGCTCTATCCGGTTGAGCTACGGGCGCGTAATCCCAAAAGGTCACGCTACCAGAGCGGCGAAACCGCCTGCCCACCGAGACGACACCTTACTAAATTAATGGTCGGAGCAGAGGGATTCGAACCCCCGACCCTCTGGTCCCAAACCAGATGCGCTACCAGGCTGCGCTATGCTCCGATCAGTACGTCTCGTCAACGTGGGGCGCATATTACTGACGGGCTGGGGTGCCGTCAAACACTTTTTTAAAAAAATTCAGGAAAAACAAGACGATAGACCCTTTTCCGGTTAATTCGATCAATCCTTGAACTGAGTGTGTTTCCTTGCCCGACCCAGACGGGCATGCGAAAATCCGCAAAACTTCCAAGGAACCTCTCCATGCCCGCAAACATACTGGACGGTAAGGCGACGGCGAGCCGCGTACGCGCCCGTGTCGCCGAAGAAGTCACCGCCCTGACCAGCCAGGGGATTCGGCCACCTGGCCTGGCTGTTATACTGGTCGGCACTGACCCGGCCTCCGAAGTCTATGTTGGCAGCAAGCGCCGCGCCTGCGATGAAGTTGGCTTCAAATCAGTCAGTTACGATTTGCCATCATCTACCAAAGAAGCTCAGTTACTGGCGCTGATCGACGATCTCAACGACGACGCCTCCATTGATGGCATTCTGGTCCAACTACCACTGCCCGAGCATATTAATGCCGATACCGTGGTCGAGCGCATCCGCCCGGATAAAGACGTCGATGGCTTTCACCCGTTCAACGCAGGGCGGCTGGTTCAACGCCGGCCCATGCTCGAAAGCTGCACCCCAAAAGGCATCATGACCCTGCTGCGCGAAACCGGGGTGGATCTGCGTGGCCAGGAAGCACTGGTCGTTGGTGCCTCGAATCATGTCGGACGGCCCATGGTGCTGGAATTGCTGCTGGCCGGCTGCACAACAACCTGCGCCCATCGGTTCACGGTCGATCTTGAAAAACACGTACGTCGAGCCGATATCCTTGTGGCCGCTGTTGGCCGTCCCGGCCTGATCAGGGGCGACTGGATCAAAGAAGGCGCCATTGTGATCGATGTGGGCATCAGCCGCACCGACGATGGCAAACTGACCGGCGATGTGGATTTTGAACTGGCCTCTGAGAAAGCAGCCTGGATAACCCCCGTGCCTGGCGGTGTCGGTCCGATGACGGTAGCCACGCTGATGGAAAACACCTTGATAGCAACCAAGCGGTTGCACCTTAATCTCACGCAATAACCCGAGGACAACCTGTGAACGTATTGCTGACCACCAATCTGGGTGACATCACCCTGACCCTGAACACTGAAAAAGCGCCCAACACCAGCGCCAACTTCGCCGAGTACGTCAATGCCGGCTTTTACGATGGCCTGATCTTTCACCGGGTGATCAACGGCTTTATGGTTCAGGGCGGCGGCTTTGAGCCTGGCATGAAGCAGCGCTCCACCCGCGCACCTATCGACAATGAGGCCAACAACGGCCTTAAGAACACAGTTGGCACCATTGCCATGGCCCGTACCGCTGATCCGCACTCGGCCACGGCCCAGTTTTTCATCAACATTGCTGACAACAGCTTCCTGGATTTCAAATCGGAAAGCACCGATGGCTGGGGTTATGCCGTCTTTGGCGAGGTAACCGACGGCATGGACGTTGTTAACCGAATCAAAGCGGTACCGACAACCTTCAAGGCTGGCCATCAGGATGTGCCGACTGAAGACGTCATCATCGAAAAAGCCGTTATTCTGGAATGATCGGATGATACACCACCGCCGTGCTGTTCTGATTTCAGATCTGCACCTGAGCGAGTCCCGCCCGGACCTGGTCCGGGCCTTTTACGCCTTTCTGGATGACGTTGCCAGCCAGCACGAAGCCCTGTTCGTTCTGGGGGATTTCTTCGAATATTGGGTCGGTGACGACGCTACTACTCCCCTGCATGACGACATAGCAAGACGACTGCATCAACTGAGTGAGACCACTGCGGTCTATTTGATGGTCGGTAACCGAGATTTTGCCCTCGGCAACCACTACGCCAAACGCTGCAATGCGACCTTGCTTCCAGACCCGACCCCGGTTCAGTTTGACACTCAAACCTGGCTGCTAAGCCATGGCGATCGACTGTGCACCGACGACCGCGGTTATCAGCGTTACCGGGCCATCATTCAGTCTCCCGCCGTGCTGGGCACCCTGCGCCGACTGCCTCTGGCATGGCGGCTAACGTTGGCCGAACGCCTGCGCAAGGCCAGCAAAGACCGAAACAGAACGGATGCGCCCCGCTACATCGACGTGAATCAAAAAGCCGTGAAACGTGCGCTGAAAGGCACCCGGCACGCCGGGCTAATCCATGGCCATACCCATATGGCCGACTGGCATATGATCTCGGACGATAATGAACCGGAGCGGGAACGCCTGGTAATGGGTGATTGGGATAAACTGGGCTGGTATTTGCAATTCGAGCAGGATAGTAAAACGCTTAACCGGTTCAGCGTTGCCCAGTTAGCGTTCGGGCAAGACTGACCGTCATTCCTGCACAGGCACGCCACTGTGAAAGCGGAAGGTCTCATCCGGCAATTCAATCAAGCGGGCTTCCAGCTCCCGAAAAGCATCAACTCGATCCGTAATCTCTGTCTCTGAATACTGCCGTGCCAGCGTCAGATAGTCTTTGTAATGCCGCGCCTCGCTTTTTAACAACGAGAAATAGAAACGACCCAGCACCTCATCGCCCCGGCGGTACAATTCCGGCACCAGCGCTGCAAATCGCTCGCAGGACCGAGCTTCAACAAAAGCCCCCAGTATCAATCGATCAACCAGCTTTTCCGGCTCGCTCTTGCGAATCAGTTCGTGTAAGGCACCGGCATAGCGGCCCGCTGTAAGGTGCGTGTATTGAATTCCACGATCATCCATCAACTTGAGCACCTGATCGAAATGCACCAGCTCCTCACGTGCCAGCTTACTCATTTTCGACAGTAGTTCACGGCGATCGACGTATTTGTACATCATCGACATGGCCGCCGAAGCCGCTTTTTTTTCGCATTGGGCGTGATCGATCAGCAGCACCGTCAGGTTGTCCAGTGCCTTTTCAACCCAGGCTTGCGGAGTACGGTTGCCGAGAAAATCCGGGATATCCCCCAGTACGGTTTTCGGATCGGGGGCTTCTGTGGCCAATTCGGGACTAACAGCGTCTTGAATCACGCAAACTCCAACATGAATGATAAACGTCAGGCCAAACAGCCTGATTGAGGGCCCGGAATTATACTGATTCCCAGTGCACTCGACTATTGGCAAAATCAGCCAATGTAGATAACGGTATAAACTGGTTTGAGAGCCGGGAATAACTAGAATGGCGGCCCGAATCCTGAACTGGACTGGTCATGCCCTTCCCTTTTGCGCCCGAACAGTATGAAACACAGCTGACCGAGAAGGTTGAGCGCCTGAAAACGCTGTTTGACGGCATCACCCTGCCTGAACCCGAGGTGTTCCGGTCAGCCCCCAGCCACTACCGTATGCGGGCCGAATTCAAATTCTGGCACGAAGGAGACGACTCCTGGTACGCCATGTTTGACCCGGCCGACCCCAAAGTTCCGGTTCGGGTTGACCAGTTTCCGGTCGCCAGCAAACTGCTGAACCGCCTGATGGCAGAAGTACGTACCAGCGTGCTCGAAGACCCGCAGCTGCGGGAACGGTTATTTCAGGTCGAATTCATTACCACCCAGCAAGGCGACGCCCTCATCACCCTCATCTACCACAAGGCGCTGGACGATGCCTGGGAAGTTCGCGGGCGACACTGGCAGGAACAATGGGGGTTCCCGGTGATTGGCCGGGCACGCAAGCAGCGTCTGGTTCTGTCGCGCGACTATGTCAACGAAACCCTAACCATTCAGGGGCAGGATTATTATTTCAGGCAATACGAAAACTCCTTCACCCAGCCCAATGCTGGCGTTTGCGAACAGATGGTGGGCTGGGCCAAACACCACACAACCCACTGTGAAGCAGACTTGCTCGAACTGTATTGCGGCAATGGCAATTTCTCAATTCCGCTGGCTACCAACTTCAACCGCGCACTTGCCACGGAGATTTCACGGGTATCGGTACAGAGTGCCCAGCACAACATCAAGGCCAATGGGATCGAGAACCTGACCATTGCCCGGATGTCGAGTGAAGACTTCGCCAACGCCTGGCTCGGGCGGACCGAATCGCGTCGTCTGCGCGAATGGGCGGTATCGGACTACGATTTCAAAACCTTACTGGTCGACCCGCCCCGGGCTGGTCTCGATGACGACACCCTGGCCCTGGCGCGCCATTTCGAGCGTATCGTTTACATCTCCTGCAACCCGGACACCCTCGCTGCCAACGTGCGGGCGCTGGGCTCCGATTACCGCATTGAGGCCGCTGCCGTCTTTGACCAGTTCCCCTACACACACCACATGGAAGCGGGCCTGGTGCTGGTTAAAACCTGATGATTGGGGATCTGACTCAGTTAACGCTCAGCCGGGTACCACCGGCGCCGGACTTGCAAGCTTACAACGCGGCCGATGAGCTGGTATTGCAGCGGCTGCAGAGTTACGACGGCCCTGCTGGCCCGATGCTGCTGGTCAACGACGGTTTTGGCGCACTGGCGACGGCCCTGGCTTCGACCAGCCCGGACTGGTGGAGCGACAGCGCCATGGCCGGTGAAGCCTTGAAGCTGAACGTCAGCGCCAACCAGGCCAGTACACCCCGTCTTATTGAATCCAGTGCTGACCTGAAGGACCACTACGCGCTGGTGATTCTGCACGCCCCCAAATCGCTGACGCTTTTTGAGTGGCAATTGAGCCAGATCGCCGGGCGCATCGCCGAAGGCGGACAATGCTGGGTAGCCGGTATGGTCAAACACCTGAGCCGAGGTCACCAGAAGGTCATGCAGCGGTATTTTGGACAGATCAATCCGGGATTGGCGGTCAAAAAAGCCCGGTGCGTCACGCTGACGGACCCGCTCATTCAAGGCTCGCCAGAATTGGCTCATGACTATGTCGCCGGTCAGGTCAACCTGGTGTCCCTGCCCGGCTGTTTCAGCGAAGCCCGCCCCGACCCGGGCGCCCTGGCCTTTCTGGCTGTATTCGACCAGTTACCGGCGGTCGACCGGTTTGTGGACCTGGGCTGCGGCAATGGGGTTCTGGCGCTGAATTATCTGCACCGACATCCGCACAGCCTGGCCATTCTAATCGACGAGAGCCGCCAGGCCACTGCTTCAGCTACGGCCAGTGCAGCCGGTAACGGACGGCAGGTTCACCTCTATCACAACAATGGCCTGAGCGGCCTTGGCCTAACGGGTCTACCGCTCATTCTGTGCAATCCGCCGTTTCATCAGAGCACTACCCTCACCACCGATATAGCCCACAGCCTGTTCGAGCAGGCTGCAGGCGCCCTGGCGGACAACGGCGAATTTTGGGTGGTTGGAAACCGGCACCTCAACTATCACAAGACACTGACACGCTGGTTCAGCCAGGTCACCCCGGTGAGCCAGCACCCGAAGTTTGTCGTCTTCCGGTGCACGGGCCCCAAGCCATAACCTGGGAACTCTGTTCAATGCTTACCGGCCGCTGAAACTACCCTTTGTGGTGAAAGTGCCAGCACTGATGCGGCCGTGAGCGTTTGAAATCGAATGGAATCGACACCTGAGTCACGTCCTTTACGTCATACCGGGCCTGTAATTCCGGATCCAGCTTGAACTTGCGGAAGTTGTTGGAAAATATCAGCACCCCGTCGCTGGCCAGTGAGTTCATGGCCGCACGGATCAGGCCCGGGTGATCCCGCTGTATGTCCAGGGTATCCGTCATACGGGCCGAGTTGCTGAAGGTCGGCGGGTCCATAAAAATCAGATCAAACGTCTCGTTGTTTTCTTCAATCCAGGTCATGCAATCGGCCTGGATAAAGCGATGATGGCCAGAAACCTGACCGCCATTATGGCGTAAATTGTCTTTCGCCCAGTTCAGGTAAGTGCGCGACAGATCCACACTGGTTGTACTGGTGGCACCACCGACCAGGGCATGGGCCGTTGCCGCGCCGGTATAGCTGAACAAATTCAGGAAGCGTTTGCCCTGGGTATGCTGTTGAATCCAGAGCCGTGTCGGCCGGTGATCCAGAAAGACCCCGGTATCGAGATAATCCCTCAGGTTAATCTGCAAATTCACGCCGTGCTCGGCAATGGTGAAGACGTCACCCGCACTGTCTTTTCGTTCGTACTGCTGTTTGCCACGCTGACGCTGGCGCTGCTTGAGCACGGTACGCTCGGCGGGAATCCTGGTGACGTCGCCCAGTACCGCCAGGGCGTGCATCAGGCGTTGCCGGGCTTTTTCTTCGGGTATTTCCTTGGGCGGTGCGTATTCCTGAACATGCAGACTGTCGCCATAGCAGTCGATGGCGATGGCAAATTCGGGCAAATCAGCGTCGTACAAGCGGTACGCTTCTATGCTTTCCTTTTTGAGCCACTTTTGCCGCAATTTCAGGTTTTTTAACAACCGATTGCGCAAGGCGTCATCCTGCGCCACCTGCTGACTGGGCTGATGGGCGGTGCGGTCTCCGACCGAAAACACATAGAGGTGAGTTTCTATCGGGCCATTATAAAAACGCAGTTTCTCGGCCGCACGCAGCCCCGTTTCCCGCGCCAGAACGGTATCGGACGTCAGCAATGCCACCGTCCAGTCCGCCAACTCGGTCTGAGCCAGGTTACCCAGTTTACGGTATAGCGACAGCAACTCCGGTTTGTTACCCAGACGTTCGCCATAAGGCGGATTGGTCACTACCAGGCCAGGCTTGAGTGCCAGATGCGTGGGCCGCGACCATTCGGCCAGTGGCTTGTGATAACAGCGTGTCTGGCGACTGAGGCCAAGTCGCTCCAGGGTTTCATTGGCACGGGCAACAACACCTCCATCGGCATCGTATCCCAATACTGGCACCATGGCGGCTTCACCGTCCTGGCGCCTGGCGCGCGCTTCACCCAGCAAGGTGTTCCAGGCTGCCCGGTCATGCCCGAGCCAGCCTTCAAAGCCAAACCTGGGCCGCAACAACCCCGGAGCAAAGTCAGCGGCGATCATCGCCGCTTCGATTACCAGGGTGCCCGAACCACACAACGGATCGATAAAGCTTTCTCCGGCCCGTGCTCGCTCAGGCCAACCAGTGGCCAACAGCAATGCCGCCGCCAGGTTCTCCTTCAACGGGGCCGGACCGGTCGCCCGTCGGTAGCCACGCCGGTGCAGCGAATCCCCCGACAGATCAAGCGCCAGATCGATGCGTTTGCGCCCAATGAGCACCACAACGCTTATGTCCGGTGCATCCCGGTCCACATCCGGGCGGACGCCATGGCGTTCGCGCATCTGGTCGACAATAAAATCCTTAACCTTCTGTCCGCCATACCGTGAGTCATCTATACCCGGCAAGTGCCCCTGAAAATCCACCCTGAGCGTGCCCGAGGGCCGCACATGCTGATCCCAGTCGATGCTGTCAACCAATGCCTTGAGCCCGTCCATGCTCATCACGTCCGTCTGCCCCAGTGGCAAATAAATACGGTTGGCGAGCCGGCTCCAGAGACACAGGCGATAGGCTTCCAGCAACGGGGCGTCAAGCGCCATGCCCCGGGCCCAGTCGCGCGGGACCACGCCGGTAAGGTCGGTAATTTCCCGCTTGAGCAAGGCATGAAAACCGTTCGGACAGGTGATCCAGATTTCGTTGTGCGGCGTTTGAACAGCGTCTGAAGGCATGGTTAGACAAAATCTCTATAAAAAAACAAAAATGACTGCCGGGAGTTTATTAAAACCCGCGAACAGGGTTAGATGGCTCGCCTCACAACACCGATTCCAGAGCAGTGTTGCAATTACAACCACCATTTTATGACATCGAGCACTTAAAACGAGGTTTTTTAGACTGAATTGGTCATCGACACCGGTGGCCATCTTTCGATACAACAGTACCAGAAGGATAGTCGTAATAAGAGCTTCACAACGCTCGGCTCGGAAGGCCGGGTTTAATCCCATGGACTGAAAGAGAGGTCTATTTATGAAGCGACAAAAACGTGACCCGCTAGGACGTGCTTATCAAAAAGGCTACATGGCTGGTCTTGAGGGTAGATCCAAAAGTTTATGTCCCGACGGCAAACCCGAGGTCCATCAGGAGTGGATGAACGGGTGGCGCGAAGGACGATCCGATCAGTGGGATGGTTTCACAGGCGTACGCGGTGTACACCGTATCAACGAAGTACTGATGCCCCACTGACCCTTGTCATCCAACACTCACTACCCTTGACTCAAAAGCCGGCCATTCTGCCGGCTTTTTTGTACCCCTTTCCACCCCTGGGCCGACCCCCCTTTCACAACCAAACTCAGCTTTTTTTTGCCTGAGACAAAGAAGCCTGCACACAGTCCCGAATCAAGCCTGGCCCCTGGTAAATGAACCCACTGTAGATCTGAATCAGATCGGCGCCGGCATCCCACTTTTTCCGGGCATCAGTGGCAGAGCAGATGCCGCCAACGCCGATGATGGGCACCTGCGCTGGCAGCACCTCGCGCAGCAGTGTCAGCACCCGGGTCGACGACTCAAGCAAGGGGGCGCCACTCAAGCCGCCGCTTTCCTCTGCATGAGGGTGGCCCGCAACGGCTTCTCGAGCCAGGGTGGTGTTGGTCGCCACCACACCATCAATGCCGGACTCTGCCAGGGCCCGGGCCACACTCTGCACTTCATCGGCAGTCATGTCCGGGGCGATCTTGATCAGCAACGGCTTGAACCCATGAATCTCCGTCAAGTGTTGCTGTCGCTCCTTGAGCCCTGCCAGCAAACGGGTCAACGCCTCGCCAAACTGAAGATTGCGCAGCCCGGGGGTATTCGGTGACGACACATTGACCACCACGTAGTGCGCATGGGCGTAAACTTTGTCGAGACAGGTGAGGTAATCGCTCAGAGCGTCTTCTTCCGGGGTGTCCTTGTTCTTACCGATATTGATGCCGATAACACCGCGGTATTGGCTGCGTTTAACGCGCTCAACCAGGTAGTCGACACCTTTGTTGTTGAAGCCCATCCGGTTGATGATTGCCTGATGCTCGGGCAACCGAAACAGTCGCGGATGCGGATTGCCGGGTTGCGGCCGCGGTGTTACCGTGCCCACTTCAACAAAGCCAAAGCCGAGGGTCCCCAGCGCATCCAGATAATCGGCATTCTTGTCGAGCCCGGCGGCCAAACCGACCGGGTTCTCGAAATCGATGCCCCACAACGTTGTCCGCCGGCCTTCCGGTTTCTTGCTGAACGCGCCCAATACCCCCAGCCGCTGCAAAGCACCCAACCCATCGAGACTGAGATCGTGGGAGGTTTCCGGACTGAGGGCAAACAAGGCACGGCGGATCAGGTTATACATGGGCAGGCTCCGTTTTGGACGGCGCGCAGTATAGCACCGGCCCAGCCCAGACTTAAGAGCCGCCAGCAGGCTTCAATCAGGCAATACGTTTAACGGATACCAGTTTGTTGGCATCGTCAAATTCGATGCGAAAACTGCCGTGTATGCCGCTGCGGGTGACGAAGCGCTGCAGGATACTGGACGGGAAACGAACCCGCCGGCCATCACGCGCTTCGCACACCACCTGTGATACCTGTCCTTTGTAATGTCGCAGATAGTCATCTGCTGAAATGTACAAATCCACAATGAGGTGCTGCGCCATGCAGAACGGGTCTCCGGGGGGTGTCGGGATCGGTGAAGGGTGTCCAGACGTTGATTATGCTGACTTTCGATGCGCAAACAAGCTGACCATTACCAAAAAAGGCTCCCGGGGGAGCCTTTTTCAAACAGTCTTCTGCTTACGCTTGTTGCTTCAGAGTTCTGGCATCGTTGCCTGTGACAGATCCAGCAGTTCGCGAATCGCGACGCTGTACATGCTGAATTCGGGTTCATTGACAGCCCGAATTTCACTCATCATCCGTAACCAGCGCTCTACCAGAATGGTGTTGCGTTCCAGCCATTCAGAAACCACCGGTTCCAGCTCACTGCCCTTCTCCATTTGCGCAAACAGACCCTGGGTAATGCGTCGTTGTTGCCATTCCAGATCGTCCCGGAATGACTCCCGTGCCATAGCCTGCCAGTGCGTATTGACACTGAGGCTATTGACCTGGTCGGCAAAGTTATCCAGTTCCAGCGCATCGCCGACCCGGAAGTAACCCTGGGCAACCAGCATGGGGTCGCGCTCCTGGGTCTGAGCCACCGCGATGACCCCCAGGGTCGTGTACAGAATTTCGGAAGCACAGACACGGCGTGCCACGTCAGCCGGTATCCCCTGCTCTTCCAGTGCAGCCGCTTCTTTCAGCCAGTTCTCTTTTTGCTCTTCAGGCAACAGCGTTTCCAGCGCATCAATCATCCGTTCTACCGGCTCCCGATACAAACTGATGACGTTGCTGATGTCGATTCCGGTGCGGTAATTCTTCACCAGCCAGCGGCTGGCGCGCCGGACCATCCGGGCGGTGCGTAACATCAGCTGGCTTTGCAGCTCGCACGGAATCTGATGATCCAGAGCTTCGATCTGATCCCACAATCCATGCAATCCGAAGATATCCCGCGCTGCCACGTATGCTTTGGCCGCTTCAACGGGCGATGCGCCGGTGCTTTCCTGAAGCCGGTTGAAGTAGGCGATGCCCATGTAGTTGAAGATGTCGTTGGCAACCTGAGTGGCGACAATTTCCGACTTCAACCGGTGCTGGCGCATCGGCCCTTCGAACTTCTTGAGCATTTTTTCCGGAAATACGGTTGTTACCGCGTCTTCCAGGTAGGCATCTTCAGCGACATTTTCGCGAATCAGCTGCTCTTTCAGATCCCCTTTCACGTAGGAAATCAGCACAGACAACTCAGGCCGCGTCAGACCCAGGCTGCGGGTCTTGCGCTCTGTAATGTCTTCGTCCGAGGGCAAAAACTCGAGCGAGCGATTCAGCTTTCCAGCGGCTTCCATCGAATTGATCAGACGGCGGTATTCTTCCACACGCCGGCTCGACTCGGTGAACGCCAGGCCCAACGCCTGGGTTTGGCGATAGTTATTGCGCAAGACCAGACGGGATACATCCTCGGTCTGCTTGAACAACCATTCATTACGCTGCTTGACGGTCAGGTCACCATTGGCGACCAGGTCGTCCAACAGGATCTTCATGTTGACTTCGTGGTCAGAACAATCGACACCGCCGGCATTGTCGATAAAATCGGTAAAGCAGCGTCCGCCGTTCAGGTTGAACTCTACCCGTCCCAGCTGACTGAAGCCCAGGTTGCCCCCTTCACCAATCACCTTGCAGCGTAACTCGTTGCCATTGACCCGTAACGCATCGTTGGCCTTGTCGCCGATGTCGGTATGATTTTCATGGCTGGCTTTGACGTAAGTGCCGATACCGCCATTCCACAACAGATCCACCGGTGCTCTGAGCATGGCACTGATCAGGTCGTTCGGTGATATCTTCGACTTGCTGATGCCAAACACCGCTTTCATTTCCTTCGAAACCGGAATCGACTTGGCTGTACGGCTGAAAATGCCGCCCCCTTTGGAAATCAGCGACGCATCGTAGTCTTCCCAGCTCGAACGCGGCAGGTCAAACAACCGTTGCCGCTCGGCGAAACTCGCCGCGGCATCGGGTTCAGGGTCCACAAAAATATGCAGGTGGTTGAAGGCACCCACCAGTTTCAGCGTTTGCGAACGCAGCAGGCCGTTGCCAAAGACATCGCCGGCCATATCACCAATGCCAACCACGCTGATGGGGTCTTTCTGGACATCCAGCCCCAGCTCTCGAAAGTGACGTTGTACGCTGACCCAGGCGCCCCGGGCAGTGATGCCCATTTTCTTGTGGTCATACCCATTACTGCCGCCCGAGGCAAAGGCATCCCCCAGCCAGAAGTCGTATTCGTCGGCGACCGCATTGGCAATGTCAGAGAACGTTGCGGTGCCTTTGTCGGCGGCGACAACCAGATAGGGGTCGTCTTCATCGTAGCGCACGACGTTTTCGGGGGCGATCAACTCACCTTCTTTGAGGTTGTCGGTGACATCCAGCAACGCCCGAATAAAGGTTTTGTAGCAGGCAATGCCTTCGCGCATAAAGGCTTCGCGATCGCCGTCCAAAGGGAGTTGCTTGGCGACGAATCCGCCTTTGGCACCCACGGGTACAATAACCGCGTTCTTGACCTGCTGTGCCTTGACCAGCCCCAGCACTTCGGTACGGAAATCTTCAATCCGGTCGGACCAACGCAGCCCACCACGGGCCACCTTGCCACCGCGCAAGTGCACACCTTCGACGCGCGGTGAGTAGACAAAGATCTCAAACATCGGCCTTGGCAATGGAATACCGCTGATTTTGGCCGGGTTCAGTTTGAAACTGATGTAATCCTTGCGGCGACCGGGCTCATCTTCCTGATAGAAGTTGGTGCGCAAGGTCGCTTTCATCAGCTCAACGTAGCGCCGCATGATGCGGTCTTCGTTGATGTTATTGACGCTCTCCAGTGACTGTTCAATACCCTGCAACCACTTGTCGACCTGGGGTTTGCCTTTTTGTTTGGCCGGGCTGAACCGGGCCGAGAACAGCTCGGCCAGCATGTCAGTAATCTCGGTGTATTTGATCAGGGTGTCGGCGATGTATTCCTGTGACAGGCCAAAACGCAGTTGCTTCATGTAATGCGCATAGGCACGCAACATGGCGACTTCGCGCCAGGTTAAGCGGGCGCGCAGAATCAGCTGATTGTAGGCGTCGTTTTCAGCCCGGCCATTCCAGATATTGATAAAGGCCCGGGAGAACTCATCGCGGTATTTGGCCGGATCAAGGTCCGGATCGGGCTCGTAAAGCAGGGAGAAATCGTAGATCCAGATGCAGCTGTCTTCCCCGTAATTGATCTCATAGGGGTATTCGTCGATGACCTTTAGCCCCAGGTTCTCCAGAACCGGAATCAGGTCGGACAGCAGCAATGCCGAGCCTTTGTTGAAGATCTTCAGCTTCAGCTCACTGCCCGTCGGCTCCATCGAACGATAAAAGCTGAGCGTGATGGGGTCGGCATTGGTCGCGTTGAGCGATTCCATACGCTGAATATCAGCCACCGCTACCCGGGCGCTGTATTGCTCGCGATAGCTGGCCGGAAAGGCCTCAACATACCGCTGATGAAAACGCATGCCCTTTTCTTCACCGAACGACTCGATCAGCGCCTGTTGCAATTCATCCGTCCAGCGACGGGCGATCTGGACGATGCGTTTTTCCAAAAGTTCGGTCGGCAATTCTTCGTCGATCGGATGGCTCAGTTTGAACACAAACCGCGTTCGCGCCAGCACGGATTCACTGAAAAAGGTGGTGAAATCAGACCCTTCAACATCGAACTGATCAACCAGCAGGTCGTGCACCTGCTGGCGCAATTGCGAGTTGAAGATATCGCGCGGCATATAGACGATGGCGTTCAGGAACTTGCCATAGATATCCTTGCGCAGCAGCAACCGGATGCGCTTGCGTTCCTGAATGGCCAGCACGTCCAGCGTCATGTTCAACAGGGTATCGACCGACGCCTGGATCAGTTCATCGCGCGGGAAAGTAAAGAGAATGGAAGCCAGCTCCTTGTAATTGTGGCCACCCTCGGCAAACCCGCTCTTTTCCAGAACCAACTCAATTTTACGACGCACAACCGGTATATTGACCGGTGCCTCGTTGTAAACGGTCGAGGTGTAGAGCCCCAGAAAACGGCGCCCGCCAACCACCTCACCCTTGTCATTAAAGTGTTTGACCAGCACATAGTCCGAATAGGCCGGGCGGTGAACATTGGCCCGGTGACCGGATTTGGAGAAGATCAGCAGTTCTTTCTCAAAGACATGAGAACGGCGGTGCTCGGACATTCCCGCAATGGTCTCATCACGGCGTTTTGGGCTTTTCTTGAACAACCCAAGCGCACTGCCTTCAACCTGCTTAACCGTATCACCCTCGACAACGTATTCATCATAGGCCAGGAAGGTGAAGTGGTTATTGGCCAGCCACTTCATGAACACCTTGCCTTCATCGAGTTCCGAGGCGTCTACCGGGTATTTCAGGGTGTTGAAATCGCTGATGGCATCCCGGGTTTTCTGCAGAATGGCGGTGTAATCGTCAACAACCCGCTCAACATCCTGAACCACGGAGCGAATTTCGCTCTCGATACGATCGCGCTCACTGGCGATGGTTGTGCGGTCAACCTCGATCAGCAGCAGTAATTCCTGGGCACCTTTGCCCGAAAAGCCGTCAAATTGCCCGCTTTTGTTGCGCGATACAGCCAGGCTGGCGTGAAAAATTGTATGAATATTGGCACCCAGACGATTCAGGGTGAGGCGAACAGAGTCGATAATGAACGGCAAATCCGAATGCAAAATGGACACGATGGTATGCGGCGACTGCCACTCGTGCTCTTCGACATTGGGGTTAAATACATTGACCAGCCCATGCTGTGCTTTTCCGCCCTGCAAGGTGCGCCACATTGAAACTACCAGACCGGCCAAGTCGGTCATTTCATAGGAAAGCAGATCTTGCATTGATGCATGCTTGAACAGGGCATGAATCAGCGTCTTCAGGTTATCACTGTGCTCTTTCGGGAAGTGGGGCTGAAGGCGGGCATGCAAGCTTTCAAGCAACTCACTTCGCTGATGAGACATGGTTTGCGTCATTGTTGGCCTCTGTTTTTCTTTTTAATGTCCGGCAATGTCAGGCATTGCTCACTGTTGATTTGCAGGTAGTATGGATTGTGCTGTGTCTGATTGATGATGTCGGGTGCTTGTTTGATACTAGTTGAACCGGGCGTATTCTCTAGTAAACGACACCCCCTTTCACCCTGCCGGCCACCGTTTTGCGGGGCTTTGTCGCATTGCAGGATGCAGGGTCGCATTTATGAAATCTATTTGATAATACTGAAGTGAGAGACTGTATCATGTCCGGTAAGAGAGGTTCGACTGCTAATGACACCGAAAATCGTGCCAGCAAACCGCGATGGTCGAAGTTACTGATCAGCCTGCTGGCTGGGCTGGTGGGTGTGCAGAGCGACAAAAATCGCGTCAGCGATTTTTCATCAGGCAGTATCTGGCCCTTTATCATCGGTGGCATCCTGTTCACCGTGCTGTTTGTGTTCAGCCTGATTGGGCTGGTTACCTTGCTGGCACCCTAAGCAGACTGCCGGCATGCCACCTGCTAAAAAGGCCCTTTTCAGGGCCTCAGCGACGCTACCTTGTGCAGAGCAAAGTTGCTATTAGGTTGCGGTTGCAACCCAGTAAACCGCTGCAACCACAACGGTAGTGACGATTATAACTGCCGCGATGGCATCCGCCTGAGCATCCGTCATGCCTGATTTCTTGGTTGTTGCCATAATTAAACCCCCCTTTTTGTTCTTTTTGTGAGCATGTCTTTAGTGTGGCAGCATCCATTATTCTGGTATGCCGAAGATCGGGTTTTAACATCCTGTCGCGCTGTCTTTGCAGCCCATCGACCCTAGGCGACCGTTCCGGCAGATAGTCGTTCCCGGGCCGCAGCTAGCACGTTTGGACCAGAATGCTATTTACGCGAGCCATTTAATCGTCTATTGGACGCTGGTTCAAGCCGTCTCATATAACGGTATAGCATAAAATTATGAAATATAAATTGTTTATGGAATAAGAGGCTTTCTCTATAGTGTGAGCCAACACCCTCATTGGATAGGCGGACTGCATGTACCTGTACGATTCGTTCGATCAGAAAGTGGTCGATGAACGCGTTGCCCAGTTTAGAGAGCAAACTGAGCGCTACCTCGACGGCAAAATCGCCGATGACGAGTTCCTGCCGCTGCGCCTGCAAAATGGCCTGTATATCCAGCGCCATGCGCCTATGCTGCGCATCGCCATTCCCTATGGCTTGCTGTCTTCCAGGCAGCTCTATCGCCTGGCCGACCTGACCGAGCAGTACGATAAGGGTTATGCCCATTTCACGACGCGCCAGAACGTCCAGTTCAACTGGCCCGCCCTGGAAGACGTGCCTGACATACTGGCGGGCCTGGCCGAGGTGCAGATGCACGCCATTCAAACCTCGGGCAACTGCATTCGCAACACCACCACCGACCAGTTCGCCGGTGTGTTGCGGGATGAAATTGCCGACCCGCGCCCCTGGTGCGAGCTGATTCGCCAATGGTCCACCCTGCACCCCGAATTTGCCTTCCTGCCGCGCAAGTTCAAGATTGCCGTCAATGCCAGTCCGGACTCAGACCGGGCAGCCGTCCGGTTTCACGACATTGGCCTGGAACTGGTGCGAGACGAAGGCGGCGATATCGGGTTCCGCGTGTTTGTCGGTGGTGGCCTCGGCCGCACGCCGCTGGTGGGCCAGAACGTACGCGATTACCTGCCAGCCAGGCATCTGCTGACTTACCTCGATGCCATTCTGCGGGTCTACAACCTGAACGGCCGGCGTGACAATAAATTCAAGGCGCGGATCAAGATTCTGGTTAAAGCGCTGGGCGTAGATGCCTTCCGTGATCGGGTTGAGGCTGAATGGGCCCACCTGAAAGACGGCCCGGGCACACTGACCGACGCTGAAATCGAGCGCGTGGGCAAGCATTTCGTCGACCCGGCTTACGCCAAACTTCATAACGCCGACACGGTACTGGCCGAACAGAAAGACGCCCACCCGGGCTTTAGCCGCTGGCTGGAACGCAATGTTACTGGGCACAAAAAGCCGGGCTATGCGGCCGTTACCCTGTCACTCAAGAAAGTGGGCTATGCCCCGGGCGATTGCACCTCTGGCCAAATGCGCGCGGCCGCACAACTGGCCGATGCATTCTCACTGGGTGGATTGCGCGTCAGCCACGAACAAAACCTGATCCTGGCCGATGTGCGTCAGGATCAGCTGTTCGAACTCTGGGAAGCCGCCAAACAACATGGCTTCGCCACCCCAACCATTGGCACCCTGACCGACGTAATCTGCTGCCCCGGTGGAGACTACTGCGCCCTGGCCAATGCCAAGTCCATCCCGATTGCCGAGGCGATCCAGGCTCAGTTTGATGATCTGGATTATCTGTTTGATCTGGGCGACATCGATCTGAACATTTCTGGCTGCATGAACGCCTGTGGTCATCACCATATTGGCAATATCGGCATTCTCGGCGTGGATAAAAAAGGCGAAGAGTTCTACCAGGTATCGCTCGGTGGCGACTCCGGTCTAAATGCCCGGGTTGGCAAGATCCTCGGGCCGTCGTTCAAGGCCGACGAAGTGCCCGCCGTGGTCGACAAGGTTATACAGGTCTATGTTGACCACCGCCGGCCCGACGAAGCCTTTATCGATACCGTAGACCGAATTGGCATCGAGCCGTTCAAGGAGCGTGTTTATGCAAAATCTCATTAAAGACGGGCAGCGCCAGGACGACCTCTGGACACTCATTGACGACGACGCGCCCCTGCCAGCCGAAGGCCCGGTCATTCTGCCTTTGGCTCTCTATCAGGCTCAAAAGGCCGAATGGGACGCTTCCGACCGCGACCTCGGTGTCTGGTTGAACGATGAACAGATGGCAGAAGACGTGACTGACAGTCTGGACAACCTGGCACTGATTGCACTGCGCTTTCCCAAGTTTGCCGATGGCCGTGGTTTCTCCAAAGCCCGCCTGCTGCGTGAGCGCTATGGCTATTCCGGTGAGCTTCGCGCCATTGGCGACTTTTTGCCGGATCAGGTGTTTTATATGGGTCGCTGCGGCATCAACGCCTTTGCCTGCCGAACCGAGGACGAAGCATCGATCGCGCTGGCTCTGCTGGCGCCGTTCAGTGTTCGTTACCAGGGCGGAACTGACAGCACCCCTTTGTTCGAGCATCGCTGACGCGCTTTCCTGACGTCTTACCAGCTTCCCCGACCAGGCCCTCTCAGCAGGGCCTTTTTTTTACCTTGCCAGCCAGAAATTCAGCCCATGTCTGTCGCAAAGACACCAACTCGATCACAAAAAAAGTTGACGACACCCTGATCACTGTATATAACTACAGTTACTGTATATATGAACAGTAATCAGGAGGCCGTCATGTCCGCAACCGCACAGATCACTCAGACCGAAATCGACCGCAATACTCCCGTCTGGCGTAGCCGCGCAACGAGGCCACAGCCACAACACGGTCGGGCAGCCGCTGACGCGCTGACAATGAGCACGCTGACTGAAGTCTTCTGCCAGGCCGAAGGATTGCGGCAACTGCATCTGCTGGTCCCTGTGCTGGCCCAATTGAGCCAGAAAAAACAGTGGATTACCTTCATCGCCCCGCCCTGCCTGCCGAATGAACGCGCCCTGGCCCGTGCTGGCGTTGATACCCGCAAGGTTCAGATCATTCATACCCGCACCATCAGAGATTACTGGAAGACACTGGACGACGTACTGCACAACGGACAGAGCAGCGCCGTACTGTGCTGGCCCCCGCAGGGCGAATACAACGATGCCAGGCGCGCACAAATGAAACAGACGGGTGACAGCAGTGATACGCTGGTGTTCGTCTTTCGGCCGTTCGGCAAAACGCGCTCCGAGGCCGTTAACGACACCGACAAGGCAGCAACGCCCAACGATGAGCGCCAACTGGCCCTGGCATTCTGATACCACTGGCGAACTTAAAGCAGTTTATTAAGAAAGTGGATTGAAAAGGATGTACAGAAGGGCTGGCAAAAGCTGAAGGTTAGTAAGCGCTATGGCTGAAACTGGTGCCCGGAGCCGGAATCGAACCGGCACGGCCGCAATGGCCGAGGGATTTTAAGTCCCTTGTGTCTACCAATTTCACCATCCGGGCGAATCGAGGACTGTCTCGGTGCGGTCACGATGCCGCGGATACTGCAGAACCCTGACCAGGGCTATATAGCCACTTCCGAATGAGGAAATGGAGGCTGGAGTCGGAATCGAACCGGCGTACACGGAGTTGCAGTCCGCTGCATGACCACTCTGCCATCCAGCCTTTACAGGCTTGCTCTTTAGAAGAGCCTTTCTATTTGGAGCGGGAAACGAGATTCAACTGGCCGGCATCCCGGTCGTGACCCTCGGGTCGCGCTTCAATTGGAGCGGGAAACGAGATTCGAACTCGCGACCCCAACCTTGGCAAGGTTGTGCTCTACCACTGAGCTATTCCCGCTTTACTGCTCATTACCAATGGCAATGCATCAACACTGTCCGGTTAACTGAGGCTTCTGCGAACCCTGAACTCGCGAGACTGCGCGTCCCGCCCCAACCTCGGACAAGGTTGTGCTCTACCACTGAGCTATTTCCACTTTACTGTTTCGTTCAGCTGGTGCTGGAAGTACGGCCCCAACCCCAATCAACGAGCGCGCATTCTAAGCATTCGTTTATGGGGCGTCAATTATTTTTCTTTACAATTTAGGCACTTAGCTGACTTTTACGCCGCGACACCGCTTTGGCTCAGATGACCGCTCAGGTCTCGGGTCGTAATTCCGGCCAGGCGGCTCGCAAGTAGACGATCATTGACCAGAGGGTCAACACGGCAGATACCTGAAGTGCCAGCAGGCCAAGGTTGGCCAGCCATTCTGCCGACAGCGCAGTGCGCATGGCAGGATCCTGAGTCAGCAGGATAACGATGGCAACCATTTGCAACGTGGTTTTAACCTTGCCCAGCATGTTAACCGCAACACTGGCACGCTTGCCCAGCTCTGCCATCCACTCGCGCAATGCGGAAATAACGATTTCCCGGCCAATAATCACAACCGCCGGAACGGTCATCCAGATACTGCCGTGGCTTTCCACCAGCACCACCAAAGCCGCAGCGACGATAAGTTTATCGGCTACTGGATCGAGGAAGGCGCCGAAGGGGGTCATTTGGCCCAATTTGCGAGCCAGGTAGCCGTCCACCCAATCCGTTATGGCTGCCGCTGTGAAAATGACCGCGGCCAGCAGAAACGACCAGCTTTGCGGCAGGTAGTAGACGACAACGACGACAGGAATCATCAGAATCCTGAACAGCGTTAAAATATTCGGTATGTTCATAGCCTTCCTTTAATGGTGCGGACCAGCAAGGTCCGCTTTGCGTCCAACGGGCGGAAGGATTCCAGCTTTGTTCCATACTGTAAACCATTGCATGGCCCGGACGGGTACTTTTTCACAGTCGTTTCATGCTGCCCGATGCCGGGTCAACGGCTGTGCAGAAATTCATAGATCGATTCTGCCAGCGCCCGGGATACCCCTTTCACCCGGGCTATCTCCTCCTGACTGGCGGCTTTGACGCCCTGCGCACTGCCAAAATGGCGAATCAGCGCTTTGCGACGCCCCGGACCCACATTGGGAATTTCATCCAGTAGCGACCCGACTCGGGCCTTGCTACGCCGGGCCCGGTGGCTGGTAATAGCAAAGCGGTGCGCTTCATCCCGAATATGTTGAATGAGGTGCAGGGCCGGGGCATGGTTTGGTAACTGAATAACCTGGTCCGGTGTTTCAAAAAACAGAGTCTCCAGCCCTGGCTTTCGGGTTTCCCCCTTGGCCACACCCAGCAGGGGTATCGACACACCCAGCTCATCCATGACCTCTCTTGCCATTTTCATCTGGCCTTTGCCGCCATCAACAATCAACAGATCGGGCAGTTTGGCTTCTTCCTTTTGCAAGCGGCTGTAACGCCGCTCAATCGCCTGGGACATAGCGGCATAGTCGTCACCGGCAGTCACCCCTTCAATGTTGAATTTGCGATACAGGCTCTTGTTTGGGCCGTTTTGATCGAAAACAACGCAGGATGCTGTGGTGGCTTCACCGGAACTGTGAGAAATGTCAAAACACTCGATGCGCTCTGGCATCTCCTCCAGCTCCAGCGCCAACTGCAAGGCCTCGAAACGCTGCACAACCTGCTGGCGATGGCTGATGCGCTGCTGCAATTGTTCCCGGGCATTGGTCTGAGCCAGTTCCAGCCAGCGGGCATTGCGCCCGCGCACCGAACTGCTCAGCGTAATCTTGCGGCCAAAGTGTTCGCACAGCGCTGCTTCCAGCCAGCCTTTATCGGTCACCGGAACATTCAACACCACACTTTGCGGGCAATCATCGTGAGTACGGCCAAAATAATACTGACCCAAAAAACTGAGCATGATGGTGGCCGGCTCTTCTTCGATGCCGGGCTTGGGAAAATAGCTTTGGCTGCCGAGCAGACGGCCCTGACGAATCATCAGGTAGTGCACACAGAGGCCAAGGTCGCCGGATTCCAGCGCAAAGACATCGACATCACCCCGGTCGCTGGAGACGTACTGCTGCTCCTGAACTTTGCGTAACACCAGCAATTGGTCGCGCACTTCGGCGGCGTTTTCAAAGTCCAGCTCGGCGGCAGAGGTATCCATTTCCAGCTCCAGCGTCTGAATCAACGTTTGATTCTTACCCTGCAGGAAGGCCCGGGTTTTCTCCAGGTCGGCCTGATACTCTTCTTCATTGACAAACCCGACACAGGGCGCCTTGCAGCGTTTGATCTGGTATTGCAGACAGGGCCGTTGCCGATTGGTGAAGACACTGTCCTTGCACTGACGCACCTTGAATGCTTTCTGCAAAATCGCCAGAGATTCGCGCACCGCGCTGGCATTGGGGAAGGGGCCAAAATACTCAGACTTGCCGCGTCGGGCACCCCGATGTACATAGAGCCCGGGCGATTCATGCTCGGTCGTCAGACGGATATAGGGGTAGGATTTGTCGTCAATCAACAGAATGTTATAGGGCGGTTTGTGCTGCTTGATCAGGGTTTGCTCAAGCAGCAGTGCCTCGGTTTCGCTGTGGGTAACGGTGGTATCGATGCGCTGAATACGCGCCACAAGCGCCAGGGTCTTGTTGGTTAACCCGCGGCTGCGAAAATAGCTCGAAACCCGGTTTTTCAGGTTCTTGGCTTTGCCTACATAAAGCAGCTGGCCGTCGGTATCGTACATGCGATACACACCGGGCCGGGCTGTCAGATGTTTGAGGTAGGCTTTGTGGTCAAAGGGGTGCGTTGTCTCTGGCATAGCCAGGATTATACCATCTCGTTGGGTTCCAGGATGCCATGACGAATGGCCAGATGCGTCAGTTCCACATCACTGGAGATGCTGAGCTTGTCGAAAATCCGATAACGATAGGTGTTCACCGTCTTTGGGCTCAGGCATAACTTGTCGGAAATTTCCTGAACCTTCTTGCAGGAGCAGATCATCGTGGCAATCTGCATCTCCCGGTCAGACAGTTCCGAGAAAGGCGACCCCCCTGCCCCAACGTTTTGCAGCGCCAGTTTTTGAGCCACATTGGGTGCCAGATATTTCTGTCCCGCAACCACAGTGCGCACGGCCAGCACCATCTCTTCGGACGAGGCGCCTTTGGTCAGGTAGCCTGCCGCTCCGGCCTGCAACAGGCGCGCAGGAAACGGATCGTCGCCACAGGCGGTCACGGCAATAATGCGAATATCCGGAAACTGACGGTGAATCTTGCGGGTGGCTTCAATGCCCCCGATGCCGGGCATGCGCACATCCATCATAATGACATCCGGCTCATGTTCCTTGGCAAGACGAATGGCGTCTTCGCCGCTGGCGCCTTCTTTGATGACTTCAATGCCATCAGCGTCGCCCAGCAACCGGACCAGTCCCATCCGCACTAGATCATGATCGTCCACCACGATTACCTGGATCACGCACCCACCTCAATCGTTAACTGCACTTCTCATCCTGAGGTTTTGTCCGTCCTGGGAAAAAGATACTGTCGAATGGCTCTGAAGGCCTGTGACAGCATAGAGGAACCGGCTTTGACGCAGAATACAGACCACCGGAATGCCAGTTCACCCACAGTGGTCCATAATACGGCTCAACCCCATCAGAGAAAAGCACTATGTCACTTTTTCGTCAACCCACTGAACCGGGTTAACGACCTTTACACCGTACCCACTACAAATGCGATTCCGCGTACGCCGCCAGTCGACTGCGCGCAACTCCCTCAAGCGTAATGGAGCCACCGTGCTCGAACCCCTTGAACCGCTCACTCATGTAGGTCAGCCCTGAACTGGTTGGCCCAAGGTAAGGGGTATCGATCTGAGCGAGGTTCCCCAGGCACACTACCTTGGTACCCTGCCCAGCCCGGGTAATGATGGTCTTGATCTGGTGTGGGGTCAGATTCTGGGCTTCGTCGACAATCATGAAGCTTTGCTGGAAGCTGCGTCCACGGACAAAATTCAGGCTCTTGAATTGTATGGGCACCTTGGCGCCCACAAAATCCTGACTGCTGCCCGGATCAAAATCCTCCGCATGCAGCGCTTCGAGGTTATCGGTAAAGGCTCCCAGCCAGGGCTGCATTTTCTCAGTCTCGGTTCCCGGTAAGAAACCGATGTCTTCATCCAGCCCACGTGTACTGCGTGTCGCGATGATGCGCTTGTACTGCTTGGTCTCCATCGTCTGTTCAAGGGCACAGGCCAGCGCCAACATGGTTTTGCCACTACCGGCAGCCCCATTGAGCGCGACCAGATCGATTTCGGGATCGAACAACAGATACATGGCCATGGCCTGAAATAAATCACGCGGGACCATCCCCCAGGCTTTCTGACGCATCAGCACCCCGGTGTTGAGCATCTCTATCGACACCTGAGCGTCTTCCACCCGGTGAATACGGCCAACAAACTCTTTCTGATCATAAAAAAACTGATTGGCATAAAACGGTTCGTGCAGTACTTCCGCCAAAACCTTCTTATCGATCACATGGTAACGTTCACCTCGAATGTTTTGGGGAGCAACGGCTTCAATCTGCTCCCAGAAACTGCCCTCCAGGGCATGGTAGCCGGTGGTGAGGCTGTCTATATCGGAAATCAGCTGGTCGTTATGGTAGTCCTCCGATTGCAGGCCGCTGCCTCTGGCCTTGAGGCGCATATTGATGTCTTTGGTAACCAGCACCACCTCCGCTTCCTGATGCTGGGCTTGCAAAGCCAGTAAATCGTTAATGATGCGGTTGTCGTTGCTGTGTGCCGGCAGGATAGACGCCGAGGGATCCCTGGGCATCATGATACTGAGCGTACCCACACTTTGCTGGGTGTGCTGGCGTTCAATACCGACACCCTCCATGATTTGCTGGGGTGTGGCTCCCCCTAAAATGGCGTCGATGGTACGCACAGACTGGCGAGCATCGGCTGCCAGAGCCGTGCTGCCAACTTTGAGTTTATCGAGTTCTTCCAGCACCACCATGGGCACCAGAACCTGGTGTTCTTCAAAGTTGAAAACCGCATTGGGGTCGTGGATCAGGACGTTAGTATCAAGGGCGTAGATTTTCGGGTTGGAACCTTCACGAGCAGATGCGTGCATAACCTCTCCTGGTCGGGACAGCGGAGCAAGCAGGGTTGCTCCGGCGCGACAGCCATTCTGGTGACCTGGCTGCCCAGACGATATCTGACTGAACAAACGACTTCCCGGCGGGCCTGAACACCCGGCAACCAAGCCTGGCCTGGAGGCACCGGACCGGTTTGAGCGAGCAAGTTCTCCTTTCAGTTGGCACAGTTTCAGAATAGGTGACCCGAGTCTGCTTGTCTCCCCCTGTTTTACTCAACGAATGAAAAGATCGGGACGGCTAGCCGTCAAACTCATGATCTTCGGCGGCGAAAGCCACACAGATACTGCCCGGACCGACATTCAGCCCGCCAGTCAGTCCCATCACACAACTGAGCACTGTCACGCCCTTGCTGGCAGCCGTGCTTTGTAATGCCTTATAGCCTTCATGGTTTTCCAGACCAGAAAGGTCGCCGGCAATCGACACCACCACATAAGGTGTCAGCAAGCCGTGCTCTACCTGGCGAATGGTGTAGCGCAGTAACCGGTCGACGCTGGCATCAAATCCCCGCCCTTTGGCAACCGGAAACGTATCATCACCCCGCGCAGACAGTATCGGTACGATATCAAGCGATTTAGCCACCAGAGCCGTGAGCATGCCAACACTTTCATCGCCTTTTTTGCGTGCCCGCTCGCGAATGTAGTACACGTCCGGAGCGACCAGGTAGGCATAGATTCGCTGGCGCATGGCATCGGCTAGTTTGAGAATCTCGTTCTTCGCTTTGCCACGTTCGATCATGTCGCTGGTGAAAGCAGCCAGCACACCCTGCCCACAAAACAGGGTCCCCGAGTTCATGACCCTCATGCCAAAATTTCCGTCGCGTCCGGCCGCTTCACGAACATCGTGATAACTGCGCAAAATGGCGTGTGAAGCCTTGGTGGCATTGTCATATATCGGACTGCGTTTCCGACTCACGGTTTGCACCAGTGCAAAGTCGTACTCGGTCACCAGCTCATCCAGAAACAGCCGTTCAATTTGTTCACTGCTGTAGGGGATGGATTCGGCATCGTGGTTACGACCAAGCCTGTCCTGGGCATAGAAGTCGGTCAGTTTTTGAGCATCCTTGACATCCGTGTAAGTCTGATCGTCAACCCGAATGGCGATAGGCAACAATTTAATGTTGCGGTCATCGATAAAACCAGGCGGCAAATCGCAGGCCGCATCGATAACGAGAACGGTGCTCATGGTTCACTCCTGATGTGATTTTTATTATGAGTGCGTTGTACTGTCAACGAGTAAAGATGGTGCTCTCCTTATGTGAACCCGGTCAACTTTTAGTGTTCGGGGGGTGTCGAATCTGTCCCCTTTCTACCCGGTAACCGATTCATTACAGAAGAAATTTCACTAAACCTGGCCTATGGCAGGACTTTCAGCACAATATCGCTAGAATAGCGCCGGCTTATTTACCAAGAAGTGAACACCTTGCAGCGTCTGGAACTCCCCTACACAACGACCGCCCGCCCTTACTTTGCGACCCTGGCGAATGAAGTTGGGGCCATCTGGTTTCATTCCGGCAATCCCGCCCGGGAAGGCCACCGCTGGGAGTGGTGTTCGGCCTGGCCGGAAACCCGATACCGGATGCTCGACAATCAGCAGGTTGAGTGTGAGCAACAGGGTCAGACAACATTGATTGACACCCCTGATTTTTTGAGCTGGCTGGCTGCCCGCCAGCCCAACCCCGTCACCGGCTGTGACCTGCCCTTTTCGTCAGGCCTGGCCGGACATCTCAACTACGAGGCCGGGTATGGGCTGCATGGCCTGACCAGCCGCCACCCTAGCCCAACCTGCCTGGCCAGTATTGACCGCTATGAGTGGAGCCTGGTGTTAGATCATCAGCAACAGCGCGCGTTTCTGTGCGTGTCAGAGCACCTGTCCGATTCGCTGAGACAGCGGGTTATGGCCTGGTATGAGACCGTTCGAAGACGACCCCCAACCCCTGAAGTCCCGCCCCCTATTGAGTCCCTCGCCTGGCGCTCAGGCATGAGCCGAGAAACCTACCAGCAGCACTTCGCAGCACTAAAGGAATACATCCTCGCGGGCGACATTTACCAGGCCAACCTCACCCGACCCTGGTACGCAGACATAGAACCCGGGGTTTCCGACTGGTCGGTTTACAGTCACCTGATCGACCGGATTCAGGCCCCTTACGCCGTTTACCATCGCGCCGCTGATCACACGCTGATGAGTGTGTCACCAGAGCGATTTATCACCATCGACCAGGGGCACATCACAACGCAACCCATCAAAGGCACTCGTCCCAGAGGGGCATCGCCGGACGAAGATCAGCGTTTGTCGCAGGCACTGGAGCACAGCGAAAAAGACCGGGCTGAAAACCTGATGATTGTCGACTTGCTGCGCAACGACATTTCCCGCAATGCCCGGGTAGGCAGCGTGAAAGTACCGGAACTGTGCAAGCCGGTAGCATTCAGCAATGTGCATCATTTGGTCAGCACCATCACCGCAGACCTGGCAACTGGCTCGACCCCGCTGGACGTGCTGCGCGACGCTTTCCCTGGCGGTTCCATTACCGGCGCTCCAAAACGCCGGGCAATGGAGATCATCGATGAATTGGAGGTGTGCGCACGCGGGCCCTATTGCGGCACTGCATTCTGGCTCAGTGACAACGGGTCCTTTGACAGCAACATCCTGATCCGGTCGCTACTGAGAACACCTGGCCAATTGATGTGCTCAGGTGGTGGTGGCATCGTCGCCGACAGTATCGCCGACGATGAATACGAGGAAAGCGCCACCAAGGTGGCGCATATTCTTAATGCACTGGGGACGGTTTCAGGCGGGTAAAACCCGGTTGCTCGCCTGTAAAAAGGCAGCTTTCAGGTTGTCGTAGCCGGTCACTGCCGGAAACTGCGGGAACTCGGCAATCACATTAGCGGGTGCATTAAACAGAATGCCCGCATCGGCCTCGCCCAGCATGGTGGTGTCGTTGTAGGAGTCGCCTGCGGCAATACACCGGAAATTCAGTCCATGAAACGCCTTGATCGAGGCTCGCTTAGGATCAGGCTGACGTAAGACGTAGTCCAGCACCTTGCCCTGACCGTCTACTTCAAGCCGATGACAGAACAACGTCGGGTAACCCAATTGGCGCATCAGAGGGGCCGCGAATTCGTAAAAGGTGTCCGACAGAATAACAACCTGAAACCGCTCACGAAGCCAATCAACAAACTCCCTGGCTCCGGGCAGCGGCTCAAGCTCTGCGATCACCGCCTGAATCTCGTTCAGACCCAGATTATGATCGTCCAGTATCTGCAAGCGTTGCTTCATCAGTACATCGTAATCCGGAATATCCCGGGTAGTGGCCTTCAGGGCATCAATACCGGTTTTTTCCGCAAAGGCAATCCAGATTTCAGGGATCAGAACCCCTTCCAGGTCAAGGCAGGCTAATTCCACAGTTGGCTCATCCTAATGGTGGGAAACATTGCAGCGGTTAACGTTACTGGGCAGACAAAAAGAAGGCAACGCCATTAAGTGAATCGCAGTATTGCCAGATAGGCCACAGTAACTGAGCTTTTCTCCAAGCTGATCAAAAAGTGTTCCACAGCTAACGCTCCACGTGGAACCGTTCCACGGAAACTCACAGGCTTGCTAACGCCCTGTCCCGGCGCATAGATCCAACTACATAACCTTATGATATGCGGTTATTTAACGAAACCCGCGCAAGCTGGTAGAGTCGCCGCTTCACCGTGACTGCCGTGCCTTATCATGAATCTGACCGAACTGAATCTGGAACTTTCCGGGCTGTCGCCCCGCGACATCCTCAAACGTGCGCTCGACACGCACGAACACATCGCCTTGTCGTTCAGCGGCGCGGAAGACGTTGTGCTGGTTCACATGCTGAGCAAGCTGACCCAATCCCCACAGGTATTTACCCTGGATACCGGCCGTCTGCATCCGGAGACTTATCGGTTCATTGATCAGCTCCGCAATCACTACAACCTGCCGATTGAACTCTATTCACCGCAAGCAGAGCCACTGCAAACCCTGGTGCGTGAAAAGGGATTGTTCAGTTTCTATCAGGATGGGCACCAGGAGTGCTGCGGCATTCGGAAAATAGAGCCGCTGGAGCGCGCTCTAAGCGGTCTGGATGCCTGGATTACCGGACAACGCAAAGATCAGAGCCCCAGCACCCGGGCCGAAGTCCCCAATGTACAGCGCGACGACCGCTTTACCGGCCGTGCTGAGCATCTGTACAAATACAACCCACTGGCAAACTGGACGTCGGCGGAAGTCTGGAACTACATCAGAATGATGGAGATCCCCTTCAACAGCCTCCATGAACGCGGCTTTATCAGCATTGGCTGTGAACCCTGCACACGCCCGGTACTGCCAGGGCAGCACGAACGGGAAGGTCGCTGGTGGTGGGAAGAAGCCACCCAGAAAGAATGCGGGTTGCACGCTGGCGGAAAACCCGGCGCTCTGCCATTTACCGGTTGATTGACTGCGGCCGGTCGCTGAACCGGCTAGTAAGTTGGCAACTGAGTGTGTTGAAACAACTCATCCAGTTCATGTCGACTGGTCGTGGCCATCGCCTCGTCGACAACCGACTTGTTCAGGTGGGGTGCAAAGCGCTCGATGAACCGGTACATAAAGCCGCGAATAAAGGTGCCCTTGCGGATGCCTATTTTGGTGATGCTGGCCTCAAACAGGTGGCTGGCGTCCAGACTGACCAGGTCCCGGTCCTGCTCCGGATCGATGGCCATATGCGCCAGTATACCGACACCCAGCCCCAATCTGACGTACGTTTTGATCACATCTGCGTCGGCGGCGGTAAAGACGACTTTGGGTGTCAGGCCACGTTCCAGAAAGGCTTCATCCAGTTTTGACCGGCCGGTAAAACCAAAGACGTAAGTAACAATCGGAAAGGCCGCCACGTCTTCAAGCGTGATCTGGGTGCGCTTTGCCAGCGGGTGTTCCCGGGGGACGACGATAGAGCGATTCCAGCGGTAGCAAGGCATCATCACCAGGTCCGAGAAGTGTTCCATTCCCTCGGTCGCAATGGCCAGATCAACGGTTCCGTCGGCCGCCATCTCGGCTATCTGCACCGGCGTTCCCTGATGCATGTGCAACGATACATCGGGAAAGTCGCGAATAAAGCTGTCAATAACCTGCGGCAAGGCGTACCGAGCCTGTGTGTGGGTGGTGGCCAGGCTCAGACTGCCCTGGCGGTCGTCGCTGTGCTCCTGCGCGATCTGCTTGATCGAGTCGACCTTGCGCAGAATTTCACCGGCAACTTTCAACACCGCCTCTCCCGCTGGCGTAATGCGGGTCAGGTGCTTGCCGGAGCGGGCGAAAATTTCAATGCCGAGTTCGTCTTCAAGGAGCCTGATCTGCTTGCTGATGCCAGGCTGGGAGGTATAGAGAACCTGTGCCGTTGCCGATACGTTTAAATCGTGATGAGCTACTTCCCAGATGTATCTCAATTGCTGCAACTTCATAGTGCTCCCCTTTGCCTGTTCGGTGCAGTTCCGGAACGATCGCCCGGCACTTTTTTTGTTGTCGGTCTGTACTGGGCAGCGGCCGCCACCCGGCTCGCTGCGTTTCACTACACACACTGCACAATTTCTATCAGGTTATATAAAGATGATCAATTATTCATTTTTAGCATAAACTCTTTACCGGCCCTTTAGCAGGTCATCACCAGCACACTTGCCTACACCTCAACCCCAAAACATATTCCCGTAGTTCTGCAACCGATACTCCAGTATCAGGCGGTTAACCGCCGAAACATCGCACCGGGCATAAATGTCGTCGCGCTCCCGCCCCTCTAGGGTTAAATCCAGAAACACGGTGTGCACCTGCAATTCGGTGTTGTACCGGGAGGAGCGCTGATCGAAGCTCGACTGCAACAGCTCCCGGCCAAGTTGCCGCGCTACCCGTTGCCGGCAGAGCTCCACGGCCAACTGCACACTGACCTGCGCGCGCCCAACGGGCACCGCCGGCTTACCCGTCAGCCGATCCCAGACAGTTCGCCGATACTCACCTTCACCGGCTGCCATCTCTTCCAGTGCAATCCCCATTACAGCAGCAAACACAACAATGACGACGAAACCACCGAGCAATCCGGACCAGGGCTTTTGATTTTTCTTACTTTTTGAACGAGAGACCACCAAACTGTATCCTTTTCTTTACGGGTTGTATTTTATTCTTTACTTACTTATCATTCCTGCAGGTTCAGGCCAACCCCGACGGGGCTTACAACCGTTAGCGGCCTGGCGACACCCAATATGAATCGAGCCATTAACGAGAGCCCTAGCGTTATCATGCAAGCATTAGCGAACTTAAACGTAGAAAGCCAGGAAATTCTGCTCACGCCAGATGCCCTGAAAGCCGACATTCCGGTCACAGAAGAAGCCGCTGCCGTTATCAATGCCGGTCGCGATGCCGTACGCGCCATACTGGATAGAACCGATCCGCGCGTCATCGTAGTCATCGGCCCCTGCTCAATTCACGATCCGGTGCTGGCCATTGACTACGCCAAACGCCTCAAGGCGTTAAGCGAAGAAGTCAGCGAATCCATGCTGATTGTCATGCGGGTATACTTCGAAAAACCCCGCACAACCACTGGCTGGAAAGGCCTGATCAACGACCCTTACCTGAACGACTCCTTTAAAATTGAAGACGGTCTTCACATTGGTCGCAAGTTACTGATGGACATTGCCCACCTCGGTCTGCCGACGGCCACAGAAGCACTGGACCCGATTTCACCGCAGTACCTGCAAGACCTGATCAGCTGGTCTGCTGTGGGCGCGCGAACTACAGAAAGCCAGACACACCGTGAAATGGCCAGCGGCCTGTCTTCAGCCGTTGGTTTCAAGAACGGCACCGACGGCAGCCTTGATGTCGCCATCAATGCGCTCAAGTCCGTGTCGTCACCACACCGGTTCCTGGGAATCAACCAGGAGGGACAGGTTGCCATCATCCACACCAAGGGCAATGCCTACGGGCATGTTGTGCTGCGCGGCGGTAACGGCAAACCGAATTACGATTCAGTCAGTGTTGCCCAGTGTGAGGCCACGTTGCGCAAGGCGGGTGTTCCGACCAACATTATGGTCGACTGCTCGCACGCAAACTCCAATAAAGACCATGCGCTGCAACCCCTGGTTGCCGACAACGTTGCCAATCAGATACTTGAGGGTAATCAGTCGATCATCGGTTTAATGATTGAAAGCAATCTCGAAGAGGGAAACCAGAGCATTCCGGACGATCTGTCACAGCTCAAACCCGGTGTCTCCGTCACCGATGCCTGCATTGGCTGGTCTGCCACAGAGAATCTACTGCGATCCATGCATGCCAAGCTGAAGGATGTACTGCCGGGTCGAACAGGCGCCTGACGGAACCCATCACCGGCGTTCGGAATGATCGAATCCGGACGCCGGTTAGCACCCGGGCTAACGGGGCTGTTCCTGCACTAGCGGCTTGTGGGTCGGACTGATTGAAGCCATTAAGGTTAGCCAGTCCCGGGCACCAGCGCCGGTAATCACTCGTGACGGATCCAACCCCAGGCGCCTTAGACCGGAATCAGGTTTCTGTGACGAAAGAACCCAGTAAAGACGGGATTCCACGGCTTTTAACCGGGGCTTCATCAGTTCCCGATCGTAGCCGCGCCAGCGTCCAAACCAACCCTGACGACGGAGCATCTGCCGGAATAGCGTAGCGGGTTCGATTTCTTCCCGCCCTTCCTTTCGATGCCAGCGCCGTAAACCAAGCCTGATTCTGTACCAGGCTTTGACGCCTGGAATCCAGAACACCCGGCGCGGCCAGACCGGCGATGCATTCAACAATACAACATTGGCCTTGTACTGTATTACGGCTGCATGCTGCAACACCATCTCACAACCGTACCCCTGGCTAACCAGAGTAGGAAGCTGAGATGTTTTCTCTTCGATAAAACGGATAACAGGTGGCAAATCAAATTCAGCCATCGCATCAAGTGTATTGAGGGTTGGCCTTTGATTGCGGGAAGACAAACCATGTCCGCGCCAGTCCATAAGCCAGACATCATACCCCGCCCGCACCAACACACCGGCTACACCACCAACCCCGTAATCGAGCCATTGCCAGTGGTTGGAGAACGCATCATGCACCAGCAACACCGGGTGACCCCGCGATACCTGTTCCGAATGCAACCGAACCAGCGCAATCTCCACCGTATTGTCGGTACTGGTATTGGGTTTCAGCGAATAGACATCTTCATAAATGCCTTCTTTGTACTCCGCGCTCAACAGAGCAACCGGGAAGTATTGACTGCTACTTTTCAAACCAGAGAATCCTTTACAGCGATCACAGGCTGTATATAATCACAGCTACTGTATATAAAAACAGGGCGACATTATGTTTAAACTGACGGCTCGTCAACAACAAGTTCTCGACCTCGTAAAAGACCACATGCTGGAAACGGGCTACCCCCCTACCCGTGCGGAAATCGCCAGCCAACTGGGCTTCCGTTCTCCCAACGCCGCTGAAGAACACCTCAAGGCGCTGGCCCGCAAGGGCGCCATCGAGATCATCCCCGGCGCATCGCGCGGCATTCGCCTTCCCGAGGAACCCGAGTCCGGCCTGCCGGTTATCGGGCGGGTTGCAGCAGGCGAACCCATACTGGCACAGGAACAGATAGAAGAATTCCTGAGCCTTCCCTCTACCCTGTTCAGCCCCAAGGCAGATTTTTTATTGCAGGTTCAGGGCTTGAGCATGAAGAATATGGGCATTCTCGAAGACGATCTCATCGCGGTTCACAAAACCGATCAGGTACGCAATGGCGATGTTGTCGTGGCCCGCGTAGGCGATGAAGTCACCGTCAAACGCTATGAACGTGATGGGCAGACTGTCACGCTCTACCCGGAAAATGAAGACTTCGAACCTATCCGGGTTGATCTAACTCAGCAGGATTTCGCCATTGAAGGCCTCTACGTAGGCGTGATTCGGCGCTCTCTGCACTGAACACGCCCCCTAGGGCAACGAACTGGCCAACCCTTAGTCACCAGGGGTTGCCAGTTCAAGCCATAAGGGAGTCTTGCCCGCTGCTTTTTCTATAACTGCCATCATGTCGCGATGCGCATCCTGCTCTTCCGGTGTTGGTTGAACGCGCTTGAGAGGCTGGTTGGAGGCAATGACCGCACTGGCGTCAAAACTGACCTGCTCCGAACTTTTTTCTTCTTCGTCGTCCAGAATCAACGCAGTCTGACCGCCCGTCATCAGCAAATAGACGTCAGCCAGAATTTCCGAATCGAGCAAGGCGCCGTGCAAGGTACGGTGTGAATTGTCGATGCCATAGCGTTTGCATAACGCATCCAGTGATGCCTTGGCACCCGGGTGTTTTTCGCGTGCCAGCTTCAGCGTATCGAGTACGCCACACACGGCATTAAGTTGCCCAAACTGAGAGAAGCCTTCATCGGCAAGCCGGTTGAACTCCATCTGCAGAAAGCCCATGTCGAAGGCTGAATTGTGAATGACCAGCTCTGCACCGTGAACGTAGTCCCAAAACTCCTGGGCAATGTCACGAAATTTGGGGGCACCCTTTACTTTGTCGTTATCAATACCATGGACCGCAACCACCTCGTCGGGAATATCGCGCTCGGGGTTTATATAGTAATGAAAGTGACGACCGGTTAGCTTGCGATCCACCAGTTCGACACACCCGACTTCCACGATGCGATCGCCTTTATTGGGGCTTAAACCCGTGGTTTCCGTATCCAGTACAATCTGTCTCATGCTGTTAAAATTCTCATCGTGAAATAGGTTGAAACACACCATCCATCGCGTTGCAGCCTCACTCAGGCACGTACACTGCGATCGTCAATCCCCAGATTAGCCAATGCGTCGGCCCGCTCGTTACCCGGATGACCCGCATGCCCCTTTACCCAGTGCCAGTTCACCCGGTGGCGGGCGATACTGTCGTCCAGCCGTTGCCATAAATCCCGGTTCTTGACGTCTTTTTTAGCCGATGTTTTCCAGCCATTCTTTTTCCAGCCATGTATCCATTCGGTAATGCCTTTGCGCACATACTGGGAGTCGGTGTAAATGTCGACCTGGCAAGTGCGTTTCAGGGCTTCCAGGCCGGCAATGGCAGCCATCAGTTCCATACGGTTATTGGTTGTCTGATCTTCACCGCCATAGAGCTCCTTGCGTTTCTGTCCGTATTGCATCAATACCCCCCAGCCACCCGGGCCAGGGTTACCCCGGCAAGCACCGTCGGTGTAGAGCACGACGGCCTGGCCAGTTTGTTCACTATTGCTCATGTTGTTTCCTGATGGTTCGGCCGGCCAACCCGGATTCGAGTATGGGCTTAGCGCGCCAGCGGGCACGGCCGTTAATTCGTCCCGGTACCTGTTTGCACCCGACCAATAAATAGACCGAGCCAGTGACGGGCAACAGCGATTTTTGCAGCCGGCCAAAGAACCTCAGTTTCGAGAGCCAGGCCGGCCGGGAGAAGGGTGACATAAACCCGTGTTTTTCGGAGCGCTCCAGTTCAAAATTCAGCAACTGCATCCAGTCCGAAACCCGATTGCTGCTGATGAACCGACTGCGCCAGAGACCGGCACGAGCCCGGCTGAACAAGGCACGAAGGCCCCAGGTGGAATAAGGATTAAAGCCAACAATCACCAGTATGCCACCAGGCCTTAAGGTCTGAGCCGCTTCACGCACGGCCTGGTATGGGTTATCGCACTGATCCAGAGTGTGATGCATGATCAGTGCATCGAGACTCTCCGGTTCAAACGGCAAGGCTTCGGCATCGCCCCGAACACTCGGGCAAGGCGCCCGATTATCGAGTTGTGTCATTAATAGACCGCATCCGTACAGGCGGGGCTCAAACAGCGGCTTATGATAGCCGGAGTCAAGCTGCACCAAGTGCGTGCCAAAGCGGCCAGCCAGAGCCCGGGCGACCAGCTGTCGTTCGACTTCTATCAAACGACCACCCATGGGGGTGTTGTACCAGTCGTGCAGGGCTGATTCCTGGACGGCCACGGATGGTGGCCCCGCTCGAAGCCACTGTTTGAATCTGAAACCTATCCGTTTAGCCAAAATGCCCTCATTACAGTCAGCGCACGTCAGAATACGTCATAAAGCGCCGAAATAGGATCCCCTGACCGATGCTCAGTGTCACAAAGCGGCTTGATCACTTCACCCTTACTATGCCTTAACTTGCCCCTACACCCCATAGCAACATAGAATTATCGCTCAACTGGAATCCAGCATCAAAAAAGAAACGACTCATACATGGCATCCAAACGACTATTGATACCGCTGGCCGTCGCAGGCTTTGTCACCAGCGGATGCAGTACTTTGCCTGCACTCTCGTCTTTTTCCCAGACCACAGCAGAGCCGAATCCGGAGGCCAGCGCTGATGTCAGCGAGCAGGTTCTGGTTGAAAGCGAACTGGACACCGCCCTGGATGAAGCCGCTCAACCCGAACCCGAGACAGTTTTTGATCCACTGCTCGCCGATCTGACCGCAACCGAGTATCTGTTTGATGCAGAGCCGGACCTGAGCGCTGAAAACCTGCGCGCTCGCGCGGTTTACGATCCTTACGCCCAGTACCCGGAAGATCTGTATCAAACGTTGCGTCGTGGCTTTGAATTCGACCTGACACTGGAAGACCCCCGCATCACCTCGCAATTACGCTGGTATGCCAGCCACCAGAGCTATTTCAACCGTGTCAGTGAACGCGCGGGTCGCTATATGTTCCACATTGTTGCGGAACTGCAGGCTCGGGATATGCCGCTCGACCTGGCCCTGCTGCCCATTGTTGAAAGTGCCTTCGATCCTTTCGCCTACTCACATGGCAGCGCCGCTGGCATGTGGCAGTTCATACCCTCGACCGGGCGGATGTTCGGACTCAAGCAGGACTGGTGGTACGACGGCCGGCGCGATGTGGTCGAGTCGACCCGGGCCGCCATGGAGTACCTCGATCAGCTCAATGATATGTTTGATGGTGATTGGCTGTTGGCCCTGGCCGCCTACAATTCAGGCCCTGGCACGGTGATGCGCGCCATGCGTCGCAACCGGGCCGAAGGCAAGCCAACGGACTTCTGGAACCTGGATCTGCCCCGGGAAACCGAGGCCTATGTCCCTAAGATGTTCGCACTCGCAAAACTGATTCACTCGCCGGAAACCTATGGCATTGAACTGCCCCTGCTCGATACCGAGCCGTTCTTTGAGATCGTTGACGTCGGCAGCCAGATTGACCTTGCACAAGCCGCAACCATGGCCGATATGGACCTGAGCGACTTGTACTTGCTGAATCCGGGTTTCAACCAGTGGGCAACCAACCCTGAAGGGCCGCACCGGTTGCTGGTACATGCCGACAACGCCGCCGGTTTCCGGGAACGCCTGGCCGACCTGCCACTCGACTCACGCATGGCCTGGCAGCGCTACACCATCGAACCCGGTGATTCATTGCTGACCATTGCCCGTGACTTCGGGGTGACTGTAGCCATCATCCAGGAAGCGAACGATTTAAATGGCAGTATGATTCGTGCAGGCGACGCCCTGATGATCCCCACCGCTTCGGCCAGCAGCAATGCTTACTCGATGAGTGCAGATCAGCGACTCGAGCGGCGGCAAAATGCCTCAGGCAGTTCAGACACCCGGCGGGTCGATTACGTGGTTCAGCCAGGTGACAGTTTCTGGGATATTTCCAGAGAGTTTGACGTCACGGTTCAAAGCCTCGCCCGGTGGAACAACATGGCTCCGCGCGACGTTATTCGCCCCGGGCAAACACTGGCCGTGTGGGTCAGTAACGATGCTACGCCTTCAACCAATGCCTCAGTCAGCTCATCGGTCAGGAACGGACGTGAAGTCGTACGCAAAGTCGGTTATGTCGTGCGGGCGGGCGACTCGCTGTACCGGATTGCCAATCGCTTTAACGTGCGCATTGCCGATATTCAGAACTGGAACACCATCGGTCAGGAATATTTGCAGCCCGGACAGCGCCTGACGCTCTACGTTGACGTCACCCGGCTTCAATAACCGATAACGCTGGTGTTATCAGCCACCGGGGCAGAGCCAACCGGCTCTGCCCTCCCGCTTCACCGCCCAGGATCACCATCTGCCATTACTAGCTCAGGGAATATACCGCTGGGATAATGACTCGACAGCCCCCTGAAGAGACGAGGAAAACGCCTTTTTCAGACGCTGATCCACCCCCACCTGAGGCACCCAGGTAACCGAAACCACATCAGCGCTGTTCGCTTTTGCCAGCAGGTAGGCGTCGCTGGTTTCAAGCTGATCGACCAACCCCAGTTCGCGAGCATCTTCCGCCAACCAGAAGTCGCCTTCTGTTACCGCGGCCAGATCCAGCTGCGGACGGTAACGCCCGACCAGCTCTTTGAAGCGCTCATGAATCGCCTTGAGGTCATCCAGCAGTTTCTGACGGCCCTCTTCCGTTTTTTCACCCATCAGTGTCATCGGCGCCTTGTGTTTACCCGCCGTCAACACCTCCACGTCCACCTGATGTCGTTGCAACAGCTTATGAATATTGGGCACCTGCGCCAGCACACCTATGGAGCCGACCACCGCAAAGGGAGCCGCTATGATCCGGTCTGCGATACACGCCATCATATAACCGCCGCTGGCAGCCACTTTGTCAACACACACCGTCAGTGACAACCCGGCGTCTTTCAGCCGCACCAGCTGCGAAGCCGCCAGGCCGTAGCCAGATACGGCACCCCCTGGGCTCTCGAGCACCACCACCACCTCATCACTGGCACTGGCTACCTGAATAATCGCCGTGACTTCTCGGCGCAAACTGTCGACCTGAGACGCCTGCATATCGCCTTTGAAACGCAGCACCCAGACCTGATCGGTCGCCTTACCGGTAGCGGCCTTCTGGTCGGCCTTTTGAGCTTTTTGGTGTGCCTTGTAGGCTTTTTTTGACAAGACCACCTGTCGAACCCGATCGGCGCCTGTAGCCAGGCGGTCGTTGAGTTTTTCGACCTGCAACCGACCCCCGGATTTTTTGGATCCACCGCTGTTTCCCTGCGATGCGCGAGCTACCGCGATCAGCCCAATCACCAGAATAACGACCAGGGTGATGGTTTTTAATACAAATGCACCGTATTCAGCCCACACAATTCTCTCCTTTTCATCAGTTAAACTTACGTTTCAAACAATCGTTTGATTTTGAACCATCAGCTCTCTACAATCCAGGCACTGACTATTCAGCCACCCCTTAACGGAGAGCAGACCATGGCTTCGACCGCAGACATGTTCAACAACATCGAGTCCCAATTCAACGCTGACGCCGCCTCGGGCCTGGATGTTGTGTTTCAATTCAACATCGACGACAGCGAGACCTATCACCTGATCGTGAAAGACAGCCAGTGCAAGCTGGTATCCGGTGAGCATGAAGACCCATCGGTCACCCTGATCATGGATGAAGATACGTTGAAAGAAATCGTTTCAGGCGATTTGAATGGCATGCAGGCATTTATGGCAGGTCGGTTGCGTACCGAAGGCGACATGATGCTGGCAACCCGCCTGTCGGACCTGTTTTCTCTGTAATTCAGCGCAATACAGTGGTGCTCAGTCAGAAAACCACTCCCCCAGCGCGTCGCGAGCCGGTTCATTGACCGGTCTTGCGACCAGCCCCTGAGCACCCAGCACAACTTCAAACAAGCCGTTATCAACCATTGGCAGAAACACACTGCTGCCAAATCGTGCGTTGACCCAGGGCAACCAATCGCTGACCTCACTCGCCGACCAGAGTGGATCCGCACGCAAATCGATAACGGTTCTTGCCGCGTTCAACTCCCGTTCAACGGTCTGATAACGCCCGCTGATCCGGTCCAGCCGATACACCGGTTCCATACCCAGCACCACCAGCGGCCCTGACCAGGTAAGCACTCTGGCATCCAGCTGCCATTCATCGCCATTCAACACCAGGGTGCGTTGTTGCTGGTCCTGATTGGTCTCCAGATTGACCTCATAGATCTGCTCGCCCTGCTGACTGAACGACAGGGTTGCGATGATCATTTCCCGGGTAAAGGCGCGATAAGCCGCCAGATCAACAATAAACAGGCCGAGGATGACCAGGCCGACCAGACAGGCGACGCCCAGGGTGCCTCGAACAAAGCCCCGTACCCAGCCACGGCGCAGTAGCAGACGCAAGGCAATGTAAGCCAGTACCAGGCCGGGCAGCACCAGCACAGCAAACAGTGGCCATTGCGTCATCAGTTTCATGGTATTGGATTACACCGACAGCGCAGCCAGGCTGTGTTTGGCGAGCTTCAGGATATCTTCATTGGCCGAATCGCTGAGCAAGCCCTCGAGGAAGAACTCCAGACTCGACAAGGCATCAGCCAGTGACTCCAGCTGCCCCGGATCGACCATAGTGCCGGATTCTTCAAGATCCCGGCTGATGTAGTTAATGGCACGCTGAATCAGGTTGGCAGCGGTAGTGCTGTTCAGGAAGACAAAAGCCCCTTTTACGCCATGGAGCGTAGGCACCACATTCGACAAATGCAGTCGGTCACCCTGGGAGTCCATATACGCTGTAATGGCCCTTTTGGCCAGGGCCAGGCCGGCCTCTGCTTCATCGATCAGGACGACTCGGGCATCGTGCAACTGTGCCAGCGCGGCCTTGTTGTCGCCACTGCCTTCCAGCTGGCGCTGACCCTGCAAAATGCGTGACAAGGCGCTTTCCGCGTACAAGACCGCATCGGCTATGGTCAGCAACTGCTCGTTGGAGGGGGCTGCGTTGTCGGCCCAGCCTGCGATCACCTTCGCTTGCTGTTTCAGCACATTTGCCGGGCTTTGCAAGCCCAGCATAACGTACACATCGGCCACTTTGGTCATGCGCTCCTGCAAGGTGCGCGCTGAAAAGCCGCTATCACCGCGCGCCGCCTGATCAACCGTATCCTTGATGACCGATATGTCCTCTTTCAGGGCGTCGGATACACTCGACAGCACACTGCGGCCTGGACTGAACAGGATTTGCCGCTGTTCTTCGAGCATGTCATCGCTCTGCCCCAGGGTGGGCAGCTTGTAAAACTTGGCGACTTGGCGCGCCCTGAGGCTTTCGGCCGGATTCATGGCGAGCAGAAACAGAAATTCTTTCATTAGCGCGAGCGAAGGTTGTTTGCTCAGCGATTTGGGGGCGTGGCTGATCAGGTCTTTCAGATGGCGATCGAGCTGGGCAAACAGCATCTTGCGAGGCCCGGTCATCAGTGCACTGCGGTTGGCCATGGACTCCAGAGCGCCCGAAGCGACCCACCACAGCGGCGCGCAGGGAGCGTTGGCCAGCAGTTGATCAATCCGGTTTAATGCCAGACCCATGTACTTGAAGGCACCCACGGTGCGCTCGCCCCGCAACAGGTGCAACAAACCAGCCTGGTACATATGGCGAAATTTCTTGAGCTGACGAATCTTCTGAGGTGAAAACTCGAAGACTTTGTTGTCTGCCGGTTTGCCGGGTTTGAACGAGAACTGAAAGAAGTGCCCTTCTCCCAGCAAAGTCACACCCCGGGCCCGCCGAAGCTGATTGATGGTGGGCAACAGTACCGCAGGTATGGCTTTTTGGCCGAGGCTTAAAAACTCCAGATAACGGCTCAGGACTACCAGTCCGCCGCTCATGGCGTCCAGTTTCACGCGTACATCGTCGCTATCGACTGAATCACCGGTGGGAATGGCGTTAATCAGCGCATTAAACTCGTCGCACAGGGCGATGGCGCCCTCTTCTTCCAAAACCTGGAAGATGCCCCGCATTTGTCCAATCAGATCCTGTGATTGTTGTAATTGCACCAGATCGCTCGTGTCCGAGCTAAAACTCTCAAGTGCAGACTGCGCTTGCTGCAGCGTGGCTTCAAGCTCGGTCTTGATCGCTTCCTTAGATGTGGCTGTACTCATCGTTCACTAACCTTGTTGCGGGACTCACGTACGGGACGTGATCAACAACCGCCTGCTGCCTTGGCGGCGACTCCGGTGGGTGGCGTTACTGTCCGCCGGTCCTGGCCAATCATCATACTGTTGATCAGCCCGATTGCGCAGTGAACCAGCGAATAACGCATCCCTGCTGCCAGTATACCCAGCAACCACCCATTGCATCAGTGTTCCACACTCAATTTGTTAATAAAAGCACATATTTAGCGTCGATTTCTTAGGTTTTGTCTTAACGGGCAAGGGTTTCATGGCAACATCCGGTGGAATCGGCTTCCTGATTGGCGACCTGTCATTGTTGTTTTCCTACAAGCGGCTTGAATTTCCTGCAGAAACGGGTACTTTGGGCGCGCTTTGCGCGACCCGTACAGGCTATAACAGGGTTGTTGCAATACCGCTTTCACATTACCCGAAGAGCCTCTGATGAACACCTCGCTTAGTCAGTCCTTTGTTAAGAACTTTCTGGGGCACAGCCCCAACTGGTATAAAAAGACCATTGTCGCCTTCCTGGTCATCAACCCCATACTTTTTTTCAGTCTGGGAGACAGCGGGCCCCTGATCGTTGGCTGGATGCTGATTGGCCAGTTCATTTTCACCCTGGCCATGGCATTAAAATGCTATCCGCTACAACCTGGCGGCTTGCTGGCCATTGAAGCCGTTGTCATCGGCCTGACCAGCCCGGAAGTCGTTTACCACGAAGCGGTGACCAACTTCCCGGTGATCATGCTGCTGATGTTCATGGTTGCCGGCATCTACTTCATGAAAGACTTGCTGCTGTTCATTTTCACCAAGCTGTTACTGGGCATTCGCTCCAAAACTCTGCTTTCCCTGATGTTTTGCAGCGCAGCGGCCTTCCTGTCGGCCTTTCTGGATGCCCTGACCGTCACCGCCGTACTGATCAGCGTCGCCGTTGGTTTCTATTCGGTCTACCATAAAGTCGCCTCCGGAAAGCACTTCCACCACGACCACGACCATAATATGGACGAAGGGGTGGAAGACCTGCACCGGGAAGATCTCGACTCGTTCCGGGGCTTTCTGCGCTCTCTGCTGATGCACGGCGCCGTCGGCACCGCGCTGGGCGGTGTTTGCACCCTGGTGGGCGAACCGCAAAACCTGCTGATTGCGCGCATAGCGGGCTGGGACTTTGCAGAGTTCTTTCTCAGAATGGCTCCGGTAACCATGCCGGTGCTGTTCGCAGGCCTGACTACCTGTGTACTGCTCGAGAAGCTCAAATGGTTCGGTTATGGCTCCAAACTGCCCCAGGTCGTGCGCAGCATTCTGGAAGACTATGAGGAGCACCAGCAGGCCAAACGTACCCGCAAAGACGTCGCCAAGCTGATCGTCCAGGGCGTGGTCGCCATCTGGCTGATACTGGGCCTGGCGTTTCATCTTGCTGAAGTGGGTCTGATCGGCCTGAGCGTTATTGTGTTGTTAACAGCGTTCAACGGCATTACCGACGAACACAACATCGGCAAGGCGTTTGAGGAAGCATTGCCATTCACCGCCTTGCTGGTCGTTTTCTTTACCATCGTTGGTGTCATTCACAGTCAGCACCTGTTCGCGCCCATCATCGCCTGGGTACTCAGTCTGCCCATGGATATCCAGCCCGGGATGTTCTTTATTGCCAACGGCTTACTGTCCGCAATCAGCGACAATGTGTTCGTCGCCACGGTATACATCAACGAAGTGAAGCTGGCGCTTGAAGCCGGTGACATCAGCCGTGACCAGTTCAACCTGCTGACGGTTGCGATTAACACCGGTACCAACCTGCCATCGGTCGCCACGCCCAATGGTCAGGCGGCTTTCCTGTTCCTGCTGACGTCAGCCATCTCGCCGCTGGTGCGGCTGTCATACGGCCGGATGGTGGTGATGGCATTCCCTTATGCCGTGGTAATGGCGACTTTTGGTTATATTGGCGTCACATATTGGCTATGATGCGCACCTGAACGTTCTGGCGGGCGCTACCCGGAGTGCCGCCCGCCAGCCTGTCTGACGCTGCCACCGGAGATGAACTTGAGCTACCCACATCGCTTCAGCGTAGCCCCCATGATGGACTGGACGACCAGTGAGTGCCGTCAGTTTCACCGGCTGCTGACGCGCCGTGCCCTGCTTTACACCGAAATGGTTACGACTGGCGCGCTCATTCATGGTCAGCGCGACCGTTTTCTGGCCTATACCGAATCTGAACACCCGCTGGCCCTGCAACTGGGCGGTTCCGATGCACAAGATCTGGCCACCTGCGCTAAAATGGCGGAACAATGGGGCTATGATGAAGTCAACCTGAACGCAGGCTGCCCTTCCGACCGGGTCCAGAATGGCATGATCGGCGCCATACTCATGGCCCACGGCGCTTTGGTCCGCGACGGACTCAAAGCCATGCGCGACGCGGTTTCACTGCCCATCACGCTGAAACATCGCATTGGCATCGACGATTTCGACAGCTACGAATTCCTGCGCGACTTTGTTGGCATCACCGCCGAATCCGGCTGCGACACCTTCATCGTCCACGCACGCAAGGCCATTCTCAGCGGCCTCAGCCCCAAGGAAAACCGGGAGATACCGCCGCTCGACTACGATCGGGTGAGGCAGTTGAAGGCTGATTTCCCTGCCCTGAACATCATTATCAATGGCGGGCTCAAGGATCATGCCGCCTGCCTCTCCCTGCTCGATGAAGGCCTCGATGGTGTCATGCTCGGACGTGAGGCCTACCAGAATCCATTGATTCTGCAATCGGTTGACCCAACCTACTACGATCAGGCTACGGTCCTCCAAACCCAGTCAGAGCTGGTCTCTGCGTACGTGCAATGGGTTGACCATCATCTGCAGCAAGGCAAACCATTGAAATATGCCCTGCGACATACTCTGGGTTTATTTCAGGGGCAGCCGGGGGCACGGCGTTTCCGCCGTGTCTTGAGTGAAGGCATGCACAAACCCGGTGCCAGCCTGGAATTACTGGAGCGGGCACTGTCGGAAGTTGAATTGCTTGATGCTGAACCCCTGGAACACGCCTGACGGGGGCACCAGTACCTATCCCAGCCACCATCACTGGCCCCCGGGGTCAGCAAAAAGAGAGTTGACATGAGCAAACTTGAACAGCTGAAAGAATACACCGTCATCGTCGCAGACACCGGCGAACTCGAGTCCATCAAGAAGTTCAAACCCCAGGACGCAACCACCAACCCCTCGCTGGTATTAAAAGCCGTAGAGAGTGGGCTCTATGACAACCTAATCAAGCGCTGCATGGCTGAATCCAGCGATTTCGATGATGGCATCGACCGGCTGATCACCTCGATCGGTCAGGAAATCCTTCAGGAAGTGCCTGGCTACGTCTCCACAGAAGTCGATGCGCGCCTGTCGTTCGATACTGAGGCTACCCTCGCCAAAGCCCACCGACTGATTGAGCTGTACGAATCAGCAGGCTGGAGCCGTGACCGCATTCTGATCAAGATCGCCAGTACCTGGGAAGGCATTCAGGCCGCTCGAGTCCTGGAAAAAGAGGGCATCCACTGCAACATGACCCTTTTGTTCAGCATGGAACAAGCCCAGGCGTGCGCCGATGCCGGTGCAACCCTGATATCTCCCTTTGTCGGTCGCATTATGGACTGGTACAAAAAAGATACGGGCCAGACCTACACCGGTGAAAACGACCCTGGCGTCATCAGTGTTCGCGAGATCTTCAAGCACTATAAAGAACACGGCTATCCAACCATTGTGATGGGTGCCAGCTTCCGTAACACCGGAGAAATTGAAGCTCTGGCCGGTTGCGATCGCCTGACCATCAGCCCCGCTCTGCTGGAAGAGTTGAGTAACGACAGCGGTGAACTGAAACAAGCTCTGGTCGCACCAGCGGCGACTGGCAAGCAACCGGAAGCGATCAGGGAATCTGATTTCCGCCTGGGCATGAACAATAACCCGATGGCGACCGAGAAACTCGCGGAAGGTATTCGCAAGTTCATTGAAGACCAAATCAAGATGGAAGGCATCATCAAAGCCCACTCAGCCTGATATCACCGGCGGGCCCTCCCGGGCCCGTTTTCCTGTTCCATTAAGACTCATCCTGCACAACCTAATCCCGCCTGTCGGCTCTGACATGAATACCTTGGCAACCCCAGCCACATCCATTATGCTGAAGAACATGCGGTAGATAACGGTATAAGTATGAATGAAAAACAACTCTTTGATGAGTTCGAGCGATTGCGTCGCTCCATTTCTGCATTTTCCCGTTCGGTTCATCAGTACGACAGCGCGCACTGGATTGCGCCCTGGAACGGAGCCGTGCGTGCGCCCGACCTAGAGGATTTGCTGCTGGATCTCTGGTATCAGGACGACCAGGACGGCCGGGAAACTCGGATCTACCCGGGGCTGATTGCCCTGAACCGGGAACAGATTACGCTTGCGGCTGAAGTGAATATCGCCAAAGACCGGTTTCGCAACCGGGTACAGGCGATAAAAACAGCCGATTCCGTTCACTGGCGTGAGCTCCAGGGTCAACTGGCCCGCCGTTACAAGGGTCTGAACGAGGCCCTGGGTCGGGAAGGCCTGACCCGCTTGCACCTGAAACAGGTTTTTCGGCACATTCCTCTGGTGGTAAAACGTCCCGATCGTGTTGGCTTTAGTTGGTACACCAGCGGGCGCTCCATCCAGAAAATCACCAAAAAAGAGGCCTGGGAGCGGTTAATCAAACTCAATACCGAATCGGCACACATCCGCATCCAAATGGAACGCCTGGCTTCATTGCCAGATTCCGAACCCCTGGCCCGTGTGCAGAAACAGGCCCCGGTATTGCGTGCCAACCTGGTCTTTGCCGATGGCCGTCGTAAATCACTGAATGTCTCGCTGCCGCTGTTGTTTCCCAGTCAGGGCATTAATGAACTGCCCGACTTCTCAATCCCCACGGCCACCCCACCCGGCGAACGTCAGCGCCTGGTTCGCAGCGATAACCGGCTGGAAGACGACGCCTTTCTGCCCTCCATTCGCGTTCATCGCTATGTGCAGCCAAAACGAGGGGTTTACTGATTACAGCAACAAAAAAAGCAGCCCTGAGGCTGCTTTTTATTACAGGTCAAACACGGTAATCCGTGTCAGAAAATACGATTCAAGCCGTTCAGTGCCGCCACCCGATAGGCTTCAGCCATTGTCGGGTAATTGAACGTATGCTCGATGAAGTACTGGATGTTATTGCCGCCATTCTTTTGCGCCATAATGGCCTGGCCAATGTGCAGAATTTCAGCAGCCTGGTCGCCGAAACAATGGATCCCCAGCAGTTCGAGCGTATCCCGGTGGAACAATAACTTCAGCATCCCGACGTCTTCACCGGTGATTTGCGCCCGGGCCGTGTCTTTGAAATAGGCTTTACCCACTTCATAAGGCACCTTTGCCTGCGTCAGTTCGCGTTCGGTTTTGCCTACCGACGAAATTTCCGGAATGGTATAAATGCCAGTGGGCACATCGTTAATGTGCCGATAGGTGTTGTTGTCGACGATCACGCCAGAGGCACTGCGACCCTGATCGTACGCTGCACTGGCCAGACTCGGCCAGCCAATAACATCACCTACGGCATAAATGTGCGGCACCGATGTCCGGTAAAACTCATCCACCTCCAGTTGCCCCCGTCTATTGGCGGTCAGACCTGCCGCGGGCATGTTCAGCTTGTCGGTGTTACCAGAACGCCCATTGGCCCACATGAAGGCGTCAGCCTTGATCTTCTTGCCGGAAGCAAGTGTCAGCACAATATGGTCATCGAAACCATCGACACTGACAAATTCCTCATTGTGTCTCACCAATACGCCGTGACCGCGCAAGTGGTAACTCAGGCCATCGGAGATTTCATCATCCATAAAGGCCAGCAGGCGGTCACCCGGATTGATCAGATCCACCTTGCAACCCAGACCGTTGAAGATAGAGGCATACTCACTGCCAATAACACCCGCACCATAAATCACCAGATGCCGGGGTGTTTCTGTGGAGTCGAGAATGGTATCGCTATCGAACAGTCGGGGGTGGTTAAAATCAACTTCGGGTGGCCGGTAAGGCCGCGAACCGGTGGCTACGATGATCTCATGGGCTGTTAGAATATCGGCCTGATCGTCTGAGCGGTCCACCTTGATGGTATGCGGATCGATAAAGCTGGCAACACCGTAATACAGGTCGACGCCGTTGCGGCTATAGAAACGGGCTCGCATCGACACTTGCTTGTCAATGACCCGGTGTGCCGATTCCCTAACCTGACTGTACGACAACCACTTTTGTTCGGATATATGCCGGAACATCGGGCTGCGATTAAATTGCATGACCTGGTTTACCGCATGACGCAGTGCCTTGGATGGTATCGTGCCCTGGTGCGTGCAGTTGCCTCCCACCAGTTGGCGCAGGTCGACAACGGCCACCTTTTTACCCGCTTTTGCAGCGTTCATGGCTGCACTTTCACCGGCAGGTCCACTGCCGATGATCACCAGATCGTATTGTGCTTCCGACATGCTTACTCCTTAGAAACTGTCTGTGCAGGGTGATTACCGATCACCCTTATTACCGGGTTGCGTCGACACCCAGATCAGACAGGGCCTTTTGCCGGGCCGCCTTACGAGCGGACTTGATTTCAGTATCGCACTTGCCTTTATCGCCCCCGCAAACATCACACTCGGCTTCCATACCCACGGCAGCCATGCCACCACAAGAGCCTTTAATCGGCTGACGTCCGAAGATCACGCCCACCGCCATTGCTGCGATCACCAGCAGCATGAATACAAACACAGCGAAAAAGGTCGCCATAAGCACCTCCAATAAGGCCATACCGATTACCGGTTAATCACTCAATCCAGATCCGGTACAAGCCAGGTTTACTGCAGTTTAGTTGCTTTGCTCAAACAGTGCGTCGAATCGCTCGGAAAGGGTTTCCGTATCCCCTTTCCCGTTACGCTGAATCAGGTAGACCGCCAAATCCTGGTCACTGGCTAGCGCCATGGCTGCCTCGGCGCCCATCACCATAAACGCGGTAGCGTAGGCATCGCTTAATACACTGCGCTCACCCATAACGGTCGCGCTGACCAGGTCATGGCGAATAGGATACCCCGTTTGCGGATCCAGGGTGTGGGAGTAGCGCATCCCGTCCTGTTCGAAAAAATTCCGGTAGTCTCCGCTGGTCGCCATGGAACCCTCGGTAACTTCCAGTATTTTATATACCGAGCGGCGTTCACTGTCTGGCGATTCTATGGCAACACGCCATGCCTCACCTTCTGGCTTGGTGCCTGCGAAACGCATCTCTCCACCAATTTCAACCAGATAATTATTGATGCCTCTGGCTTCCAGCATGTCGGCTACCTGGTCTACTGCGTAGCCTTTGGCGATGGCCGACAAATCCAGTTCACGCGGCTCCGTTTTACGCAGCTTGTGGGCGGTACTATCGACTTCAATGGCCCGCCAGCCCACCATAGCCATTGCTGCTTCAATTTCTTCTTCAGACGGAACCTGATCCGTGGTTTCCTTAGGACCAAAGCCCCATAGATTAACCAGCGGCCCAATGGTCGGGTCAAAGGCCCCGTCACTGGCTTCGGCAACCTCGAGTGCCAGACTGACCACTTCGGCCGTCATCGGCGAGACGGCAACCCAGCTATCAACAGGGGCTTCATTGAAGCGGGATACATCAGAGCGCGGCAAATAGGTAGACATGGCGACGTTTACTTCGTCAATGGCCGTTCTTACTTCCCCGTCCAGAGCCCGGGCTTCAGATTCTTTGGCAACAATACTGACGGTGTAACTGGTTCCCATGGAGTAACCGCTGAGCTTGTGAACCTCGGCAGCGCCCCAACCAGAACAGCCTGAGAGCAGCCATGCCATCAGGCACAGCCACACTGCAGGCTTTTTCAAGGCATAAAACATCAATTCTCCAATAGCAGAGCCTGGTTTAGCCGCCAAAGTCGTCAAGCAGGATGTTGTCGCGCTCTACACCCAGATCTTCAAGCATCTTGATGCATGCAGCGTTCATCATCGGAGGACCACACATGTAGTACTCGACGTCTTCTGGCGCCTCATGATCTTTCAGATACTGCTCATAGAGGACGTTATGGATAAAGCCCGTATGGCCCGTCCAGTTGTCTTCCGGCAGCGCATCCGACAAGGCCAGGTGCCACTCGAAATTGTCGTTCTCTTCGGCAAGTGTATCGTACTCTTCCGAATAGAAGGTTTCGCGCAAGCTGCGGGCTCCGTACCAGAAGCTGATCTTGCGCTTTGAATTCAAACGCTTCAGCTGATCAAAAATATGGGACCGCATGGGTGCCATACCCGCACCACCACCAATAAACACCATTTCCGCATCGGTGTCCTTGGCGAAAAACTCGCCAAACGGTCCAAACACGGTGATTTTGTCACCCGGTTTCAGACTGAAAACGTATGAAGACATGATGCCCGGCGGATAGCTCGTTCCCGGTGGTGGAGAGGCGATCCGGATATTGAACTTGACGATGCCCTTCTCTTCCGGGTAATTCGCCATCGAATAGGCCCGGATGGTGGTCTCATTCACCTTGGAAGAGTATTGCCAGACATTGAATTTGTCCCAGTCTGAACGGAAACGTTCTTCAATATCGAAGTCCTTGTAGTGCACTTCATGTGGTGGTGCTTCCAGTTGGACGTAACCGCCGGCCCGGAAATCGACGTTCTCACCTTCAGGCAGTCGCAGCGTCAGCTCTTTAATGAAGGTGGCCACGTTCGGGTTGGATTCAACCGTACACTCCCAACGCTTTACACCGAAGAACTCAGGCTCGACTTCAATTTTCATGTCCTGCTTCACGGCTACCTGGCAAGCCAGGCGCCAGCCTTCACGCAATTCACCCTTGGTGAAATGCTGCTCTTCGGTTGGCAAAGCGGCGCCGCCGCCATCTAGTACTTTGCACTTGCACTGAGCGCAGGTTCCGCCGCCGCCGCAGGCTGAAGACAGGAAAATACCATCATTCGCAAGCGTACCCAGCAGCTTGCTTCCGGCCGGCACGGTAATGGCCTTGTCGGCATCTTCGTTTATTTCGATGGTTACATCACCGCTGCTCACCAGCTTGGAGCGGGCCGACAGAATAACGCCGACCAGCAACAGCACGATTACGGTGAACAGAACAACACCGAGTATAATTTCTGTAGTCATCTGTTCATTCCTTACCGGTTACAGGGAAACGCCCGAGAACGACATAAAGCCAAGAGACATCAGGCCAACGGTGACGAAGGTGATACCCAGACCACGCAAACCCGCTGGCACGTCACTGTATTTCAGCTTCTCCCGAATACCCGCCAGTGCGAGGATCGCAAGCGCCCAGCCCACACCGGCCCCAATGCCATAGACGACCGATTCGCTGAAAGTGTAGTCACGCTCTACCATGAACAGGGAAGCACCCAGGATGGCGCAGTTCACGGTAATCAGTGGCAAAAACACGCCCAGGGCGTTGTACAGTGCCGGAAAATATTTATCGAGCACCATTTCCAGAATCTGGACGATTGCCGCGATAACACCGATGTAGCTCAGGTAACCCAGGAAACTCAGGTCGGCCTCCGGAAAGCCAGCCCAGGCCAGTGCACCTTCACGTAACACGAAGTTAAACAACAGGTTGTTGACCGGCACCGTAATGGTTTGCACGACGATAACGGCAATACCAAGACCAATCGCCGCAGAGACTTTCTTGGACAACGCCAGGAAAGTACACATACCCAGAAAGAAGGCCAGGGCCATGTTTTCGACAAAAACTGCGCGAATAAAGAGGCTAATTAATGCTTCCATTACATGGCCTCCTTCTTGACGTGTGCTTTCATGGTAAAGTCATTTTCCTCAACCTGGTCCTTGTAAACCGTACGCAAGATCCAGATAAAACCACCAATAATAAAGAAGGCACTGGGTGGCAGCAGCAACAAGCCGTTTGGAATGTACCAGCCACCGTTGTTTACCGTGGCCAGAATTTCCACACCGAACAAGCTGCCGGCACCGAGAAACTCACGAATGACTGCTACAAACAGCAACACAACGCTATAGCCCAGTCCGTTGCCAACACCATCGATGAAACTCATGCCTGGCGGATTCTGCATGGCAAAGGCTTCCGCACGCCCCATCACAATGCAGTTGGTGATGATCAGACCGATGAAGACAGACAATTGCTTCGACATTTCGAACGCATAGGCCTTCAAGATCTGATCAACCACGATAACCAGCGAGGCAATAATGGTCATTTGCACAATGATCCGGATACTGCTTGGAATCTGATTGCGAATCATCGAGATAAAGAGGTTTGAAAACGCCGTGACCGACGTCAGTGCTATACACATCACAATGGTGACGTTCACACTGGTGGTGACCGCGAGTGCAGAGCAAATCCCGAGGATTTGCAGGGCAATGGGATTGTTGGCAAAAATAGGTGCCAGTAATACCTTACGTGTCTCAGACATGATCAGGCTTCTCCCGCTTCAAGTTTAGTAAGAAAAGGCTTGAACCCACGCTCGCCCAGCCAGTATTGAATCAGGCTGGTAACGCCGCGGCTGGTCAGCGTTGCACCGCTCAGGCCGTCGACCATGTGCGTCGCTTCCATATCATTGCTGCGGTTGACCGAGCCTTTCTTAACGGCTAATTCAACGCTGCCCTGATCGCCATAAACCTCTTTGCCGATGAACTGCTCTTTCCAGTTGGGGTTATCAACTTCGCCACCCAGCCCAGGAGTTTCAGCATGCTCATAAAACCCGAAACCACGTACCGTGTTGAGGTCACTGTCCAGGGCGATAAAGCCCCACAATGTAGACCACAGGCCATAGCCGCGAACAGGCAGAATCAGGGTTTGCAACTGCCCCTCACTGTCGTTGATCAGGTACACCTCGGTGAACTGCTCGCGACGCTTGATACCGGCAATGTCTTCAGAGGCCGGAATGGCTTCAGACAAGGCCGGGTCCCGAATGGCATCACGTGGTTCGTAGGTCGCGGTATCGAATTCGTCTGAGAACTCACCGGTTTCCAGGTTGATCAGGCGGGTGTCTACCTGTTCGAACTGCTCCTGAACCGAAACCCCATCCTGCAGCAAGCCAGCTGCTGCCAGAATGTTGCGACGCAAGTCCAACTGACGGTTTTCCTGCTGTATCGGTCTTAACGCTACAGCAGCAGTAGAAACGACGATTGCGCAGGCCAGACATACCAGCAAGGCAACCTTGAGAACATTGGTGATGGAGTCTTTGTTACTGGACACGAGCAAGCCTCCGTTTGATGTTTCGCTCAACCACGAAATAGTCGATGGTCGGTGCAAAAATATTGGCGAACAAAATGGCCAGCATAATGCCTTCCGGGAAGGCCGGGTTAACGACGCGAATCAACACCGTCATAACGCCGATCAGAATGCCGAACCAGATTTTACCGGTATTGGTCATGGAGCTCGAAACCGGGTCTGTGGCCATGAACATCATGCCAAAGGCAAAACCACCAATCACCAGGTGCCAGTACCAGGGCAGACCGAACATGGGGTTGGTGTCAGACCCGATCATATTAAACAGGCTCGACAACAAGATCATGCCCACCAGCGTACCCAGTACAATCCGCCAGCTGGCAATACCCATTATCAGCAATACCGCGCCACCAAGCAGAATCATCAGCGTGGACACTTCACCAACAGAGCCCTGCTGAATACCCAGGAAGGCGTCCAACCAGGTCAGGCTGCCCAGCATGCCGTCCACCAGGCCGTTGCTGAACGCGTAGCTCAGCGCCGTTGCGCCCGAAAAACCATCAACGGCTGTCCATACCGCATCGCCCGACATGCTTGCCGGGTAGGCAAAGTACAGGAACGCACGTCCGGTCAGTGCCGGGTTCAGGAAGTTTTTGCCCGTGCCACCAAAGATTTCCTTTCCGACCACCACACCGAAGGTGATACCCAGCGCAACTGCCCATAAAGGCAGCGTTGGCGGACAGATCAGGGCGAACAGTACCGACGTCACGAAGAAGCCTTCGTTGACTTCGTGGCCACGCACCATGGCGAAGGTTACTTCCCAGAAGCCGCCCACAATGAACGTAACCGCATAGATGGGGACAAAATAAGCTGCCCCGTAGATCAGGTTATCCCAGATGCTAGCAGGATCATGACCGGCAAAAAGGCTGATCAGCGCTTCGCGCCAGCCGTCATTGACGGCCATGCCTGCTTCAATGGCGGTGTTGGCCTGGAAGCCAAGGTTCCACATCCCCCAGATCATGGCTGGAAAGGTGCACAGCCATACGGTAATCATGATGCGCTTCAGGTCCATACCATCACGCACGTGAGCCGTGGTGCGGGTAACGGAGTTGGGCATATAGAAAATGGTATCTACCGCTTCATAAAGCGCATACCACTTTTCATACTTGCCGCCTTTTTCAAACAGCGGCGCCATATTGTCTAGCGTTGTACGTAAACCCATGCCTTACCCCTCCAGCTCGATGCGAGTCAGATTTTCCCGCAGGATCGGGCCATATTCATACTTGCCGGCACATACATAGGTGCACAGCGCCAGATCTTCTTCATCCAGCTCCAGTGCGCCCAGCTTTTCCGCCGAATCCAGATCGCCCACAATCAGCGCACGCAGCAGCTGAGTTGGCAGAATATCCAGAGGCATCACCTTCTCATACTGCCCCACCGGAACCATTGCCCGTTCAGAGCCATTAGTGGTGGTGTTGAAATCGAAGGTTTTTCCGCGCATCAGCTTGGACAAATAAATGTTCAGTATCGAATGGCGGTTTTTACCGGCATGCAGGTAATGCAAAATCGGGCGTGCGCGACCTTCGGCCAGCACACTGACCTGAGTGTGATAGCGACCGAGATAGGCGGCTTCTTCAAGCCCACCACGCCCCCCAAATACCGAGCCGGAAATCAGGCGGTTCTCACCCTCTTTCAACTCATCACGGGTCAGTTCGACCAGGGATGCGCCCAGACGTGTCCGAACCAGACGCGGTTCTTTCACCTGAGGACCGGCCAGCGCGACGATACGGTCGGTTGGCAGTACACCGGTAACAATCAATTTGGCCAGGGCAATCACTTCCTGATAACCAATGGTCCATACGACTTTGCCAGCGTGCACAGGGTCGAGGAAGTGGATATGAGTACCAGCATTGCCAGCCGGGTGGACACCGCCGAATTCTTCAACGGAAACCCCTTCAGCCGTGGGAATCTGACTGCCCGGCGCCTTGCACACCCACACCTTGCCCTGAGTGAGCTTGGTCAGCAGTGTCAGGCCTTGAGTAAAAGCGTCGGTATCGGTCGCAATCACTGCTGCCGGATCAGCCGCCAGCGGGTTGGTATCCATCGCCTGTACAAAAATGGCTGTCGGCTCGGAATCGATAGCGGGCACCTTGGAATAGGGCCGTGTCCGAAAAGCGGTCCAGGCGCCTGATTTTACCAGAGTTTCACGCAACGCTTCGGTGCTCAGCGAACTGAACTGATCTGCCGGTGTTGCCTCGAACTGCTCATGGTCGTCGCCATCGAGCTCGATAACCAGAGACTGGAACAGACGGCGCGCACCGCGATTGATGGCCTTAACCAGGCCGGAAGCCGGAGCCGTGTAGACAACCCCTTCGTTTTTCTTGTCGGTGAAGACGGCTTGACCCAGCTTGACCCGGTCACCCTCCTTTACCAACATGGTCGGTTTCATCCCGTTGTAGTCGTAACCGACCAAAGCCACTGTGTTGACCGGCTGACCATCCGAAATTTCCTGACGCGGAGCGCCGGAAATGGGCAAGTCGAGCCCTTTCTTGATCGTTATCATAGTGTGCTCTGTCCAATGATTAGCGCCGTCATACCGGGTCCGCACGGCCCCCCGGTTAACGACACAAACCAAATATTGCTTTCAGGCTGGCCAAATCCGAACCGATTAATGCCCAATACGACACAATGTCGGCACGACGGCAAACCCACCCCAAAAAATCGTGCATAAGTATAAAGATCAGTGGTTTGGATGGCTACCATAGTATGAGATTCCTTTTTTTGCCGACTTCCCATAAAACCGGGCCTGACAGGCTGATCGGCTCGCTACAGCGCTGGGCGCTGCCAACCAAGTCTGCTAGCATTCGCGCCCTGTTCCGACTGACTTGATAACCCTAGCCCATGTACAACCCTTCGCTGAATATCCCCCTGAAGCCCGGTGATCACCGTCACATCGGCCAGATCAACGGTGCCGCCACGGGCTGGTACCTCGCTCACGTCATGAAACACCACGACGGCACCCTGCTGCTCATTGCCGATACACCGGCCGATGTCGACCGTCTGGCGCAGGAGTTGACGGTATTCAAAGGAACAGACACCTGGGAAATTCTGGTATTCCCGGACTGGGAAACCCTGCCTTACGATAACTTTTCGCCGCATGAAGACATCATTTCGGATCGACTCAGCGTGCTCAATGCGCTGGCAAAGAACCCGAGAGTGATCTGCATTGCCAGTGCCGCCAACCTCAGTCACCGGCTGGCGCCCAAAGAAGCCATTATCGGCACGGCCTTTGACTGGCACCTGGGCCAGACCATCGACATCGCCCAGCAGCGCCGGCAACTGGAATCAGCAGGTTACCGGGCCACCGACACCGTATACCAGCACGGCGAGTTTGCAGTCAGGGGCTCGATTCTCGACATTTTCCCGATGGGTTCTGAACAGCCGGTTCGCGTTGACCTGTTCGATGAAGACATCGAGTCAATCCGGTACTTCGATCCGGAAACGCAGCGTTCCGGCGAGCCCATCCAACGCATCACCCTGTTGCCTGGCCGGGAAGTGCCACTGACAGAGACCGGCATTGCCCGGTTCCGGCAAGCCTTCCGGGAACGCTTTGCTGCCGATTTCTCCCGCTGCCGCACCTATACCGAGGTCAGCGAAGGCATTGCCCCGGGTGGCATCGAATATTTCCTGCCCCTGTTTTATGAGCGTACCGATTCATTTTGGGATTACCTGCCTGAGCATGCACTGGTTGTCCACCAGTCAACTCTGGTCAGTCAACTGGACCACTTCTGGCAGGAAGTTGAAAGCCGGTACGAAAATCGCCGCCACGACATTACTCAACCCATTCTGACACCGAGGGAGCTGTTTACGCCGAGTGACGAAGTATTCACCCGGCTCAACCAGTTCCGGCGGCTATCGCTCAGCACGGCTCCGGTCCGCGAACAAAGCGGACACCTGAACCTGAGCACCGAGCCGCCGGCTGACTACCCGGTGGATCACCGGGCACAGGAACCCCTGAACCGCCTGGAATGTTTTCTCAAGGAAACCGGTCACCGGGTACTGTTTTGTGCCGAGTCACTGGGCAGGCGCGAAGCGCTCAAAGAGCTGCTTGGGCGCATCCGGATTAAGCCGGAACCCTTCGACACGGTATCCGGATTCCTGGATCATTCCGATTCAGCCATTGGCCTGACCGTCGCGCCGCTGGGCCAGGGCCTGGTACTGACCGATGCCGGCACCACCCTGATCAGCGAGCCCCAGTTATTCGGCGACTACGTCGTTCAGAAGAAGCGCAGAGACCGTGCTCAGTCCGATCAATCCGACCAGGTTATTCGCAACCTGACCGAACTGAACCCGGGCAGCGCCGTCGTTCACCTGGATCATGGCGTTGGCCGCTACCAGGGCCTGGAAACCCTCGAACTTGACGGACAAGCCCAGGAATTTCTGAAACTCAGCTATGCCGAAGGCAGCCATCTATACGTGCCGGTCAGCAACTTGCACATGATCAGCCGGTATTCCGGGGCCGATACCGACAGCGCGCCGCTGCACAAGCTGGGGCATGACCGCTGGAGCAAAACCAAGCACAAGGCCGCCGAAAAGATTCGCGATACGGCCGCAGAACTGTTAGCCCTGTACGCCACGCGTGAGGCCCGCCGGGGGCATGCCTTCCCGTTCGATGAAACCGAGTACGCTCAGTTCAGCGCCGGCTTCGGGTTTGAACCGACAGACGATCAGGCCGACGCCATCGACGCCGTAATCAAAGACATGCGTCGCCCCCAGCCGATGGACCGCCTGGTCTGCGGCGATGTTGGCTTCGGCAAGACCGAAGTCGCCATGCGCGCGGCCTTCATTGCCGCTAACGCCGGGCGCCAGGTCGCCATACTGGTACCAACCACCCTGCTCGCCCAGCAACATTACGAGAACTTCAACGACCGTTTTGCCAACTGGCCGGTGCGAGTCGAGGTGCTCAGCCGCTTTCGCAACACGGGCGATACCAAATCGGTGATCGATGGCATCACAGACGGCAATGTCGATGTTGTGGTCGGCACCCACAAGTTGCTGCAAAAAGACATTCGCTTCAAGGACCTGGGATTGCTGATCATCGATGAGGAACATCGCTTTGGTGTCACCCAGAAAGAACGCATAAAAGCCCTGCGGGCCAACGTTGACATCCTGACCCTGACGGCAACCCCTATTCCGCGCACCCTGAATATGTCGATGTCCGGGGTACGGGATCTGAGCATCATTGCCACACCTCCGGCACGGCGCCTGTCGGTAAAAACGTTCGTGCGCGAACGCGATGACGCCCAGGTCAAGGAAGCCTTGCTGCGCGAGATCCTCCGCGGTGGCCAGGTTTATTACCTGTACAATGAAGTCAGTACCATTGAGCGAACTGCCCAGGCGTTGCGTGAACTGGTGCCGGAGGCCCGAATTGTAACCGCCCATGGTCAGATGCCCGAACGCCAGCTTGAACGCATCATGTCAGACTTTTACCACAAACGGTTCAACGTTCTGCTGTGTACCACCATTATTGAAACCGGCATCGATGTACCCACCGCCAACACCATTCTGATCGAGCGGGCCGACCGGTTCGGGCTGGCTCAGCTGCATCAGTTACGGGGACGGGTTGGCCGGTCTCACCACCAGGCCTATGCGTACATGATGACACCCCCCTGGAAAACGCTGACCAAGGATGCGCAAAAGCGATTGGAAGCCATTGGCGAAGCGCAGGACCTGGGAGCTGGCTTTACACTGGCCACCCACGACCTGGAAATTCGCGGTGCCGGTGAATTGCTGGGCGAGGAACAAAGCGGCCACATTGAAGGCATCGGCTTTTCGCTGTACATGGACATGCTGAACAAGGCGGTCAAGGCCATCCAGAGAGGCGAGACGTTCAACCCGGAAGATCTGGACAACCCCGGTGTCGAGGTCAACCTGCGCATACCAGCACTGATCCCGGCCGATTACATTGGCGACATCAACACTCGCCTCACCCTCTACAAGCGCATCGCGTCCAGTGAAGATGCCGATCAGCTGCGCGATTTGCAGGTCGAGATGATCGACCGCTTCGGCTTATTGCCGGAACCGGTAAACCATCTCTTTAAAGTGACTGAATTGCGACAGAAGCTCGAACCTCTGGGCGTGCAACGTATTGATATCGGCTTGTCCGGCGGCACCATTGAGTTCAGCAAAAACACCACGATTGATCCATTCACCCTGGTCCAGCTGATTCAGTCGCAGCCACACCGCTTCAAATTGAAAAATGGCACCATGCTGCATGTCATTGCCGACAGCCCGACGCCTGCGTCAAGGTTTGACACGGTTGAAGAAATCATCACACTGATCAGCAGGAAATCCCAATGAGACACGTCATGACGTTTCGAACGACTTGCATTACCTTGCTGGCCGGCCTGATTTCGCTGCCCGCCGCTGCTGAATTCGAGGGCAGCTGGTTTCAGGTGGAAGTGCTGATTTTCGAACACACAGGCAGTCGCCCGGAAAACCCGGAACGCTGGCCAACCTACCCCAGCCTGGAGCGGCGCTCTCCAGCCGTCGCAATCACCGACGGTAATGAGCAAACGGAAGGCTCCGGCAATGCCGAACAATCACCCATTCCGTTCAGGCCACTGAGCGAACCCGAGTGGACCCTGGCAAAGGAAAAAGCAGCACTGGAAAGTAGCCGTAATTACCGGGTGCTGTATCACCAGAGCTGGGTACAACCGGTTCCGGGACGAAACGACATTGTCCCTATTCGCATTGACGCTGGCGATGTCTATGGCAGCCAGCACGAGCTACAGGGCTACCTGGACCTTTACGTTGAACGCTATCTGCACCTCAACACCGACCTGCAACTGGTCCGGTACGCTCAGACCGACAACCCGTTTCGACTCATCGACGAAAATGCCAACACTGGCCCAACTGACGAGTCGATGCCCTTCATGGGGCTGAGTCTCGACCAGGAAGCCAGCGCCCTGGGCAGCAACGTCTTCGATACCAATATCATCACGTCAAACAATAATCAGTATTATGTCGCCACAGAAAGCATCGAGATGAAGCAGCGACGGCGTATGCGCAGCACCGAGTTGCACTACATTGACAATCCGGAACTGGGTCTGCTGATCTACATTGTGCCGCTCGAATTCGATGCACCGGAAGGCGAAGCACCCTAAGCAACGCGCTTTCGACCCAGGATCTGACCATAAAAAAAAGCCAGCAATTGCTGGCTTTTTTTTATGCGATGCTCGATCCGCAAACCGATTTACCGACGCTTAACTACTCGGTATAGAAGCGATTGACGGACGTCTCTACGATGCGCTTTACCCGCTCCATGCCCGCGGCCAGGTTCTCGTCAATTTCCTTGATGGTAATAACCCCTTCACCCTTGCCTGCTGCCGGGTTCACCACCACCGACAAACTGGCGTAGCGTAATTTCAGCTCCCGGGCGAGCGCTGCCTCAGGCATGCCGGTCATGCCCACCAGGTCACAGCCATCCTGCTCCATGCGGAATATCTCGGCAACCGTCTCCAGTCTCGGCCCCTGGGTCGCACCATAGACCCCACCGTTAATAACCGGTTCAGACACGTCCTTGGCGGACTTGAGCAATAATTGACGCAAGCTTTCTGTATAGGGGTAACTGAAATCAACGTGGGTCACTCCGGAGAGTTCGCCTTCAAAGATGGTCGATTCCCGGCCGTGGGTGTAGTCGATGATCTGCACCGGCACCACAAGCGCCTGACTGGTCATATTGCGGGTAATACCGCCCACTGCATTAATGGCGATCACATCGGTCGCATAGAGATTCTGCAGCGCCCACAAATTGGCACGATAGTTTACCTGATGCGGTGGTACACGGTGCGGATGCCCGTGCCGGGCCAGAAACAAAACCCGATAGCCGTTGAGCTCGCCTTCCAGTATGGGGGCCGACGGTGAGCCATAAGGCGTCTGTACATCGTGTGCGTTGGAAATGGTAAGCCCCGGTAACTGCGTCAGACCGGTTCCGCCTATGATTGCCAGTGTATCAGACATACCCTACCTCGTTTCCATTGACTGAAGCCGCTGACTGCGCCGGGTTACCGGTGTGACCAGACGGGCTGGGCGATTCAGAGGGTGGTATCGACCGAATGGTAGGAACCCGCTCCTCATCAATAATCCTGGTCTCCCCGCCTGGACTCGAACCAGGATTTAAGCCTTAGGAGGGCCTCGTTCTATCCAGTTGAACTACGGGGAGAATCCGGGCCATTGTAACGGCCCTCGCCAAACATGGAAACCCGTTTGCGAACAGAGACTTACCGCCGTTCACCTACCAGCGGTGCGTATTCAATCGGGTCACTAACCCGGTATACTGCGTGCATTGAACTCAACGGAGCCTGCTCAATGACCTCAGAGACCGATCTGGATGCCCTGGCCGACTGGCTGGAAGACGACCACCGCAGTGAGGACTGTCTCGACATTCACGGCCTGCACGGTTACCTGACTGCGCTGGTCATCGTTCAGGAGCCCCTGTCGGACGACTGGCTCAACGACACCCTCGGCCAACCGCTGTCCGACTTGCCGGAAGCCGAAGCGCAGCAGTTTGCTGACAGCTGCGTAACGCTCTACCGGGAAATTTCAGACGAGCTCTATTCCGACGATCAGGTCGCACTCAGTTTCGAGCCGGACATAGAATGGGAAGACTCAGACATGCAGGCCTGGGCTGTGGGTTTTATGGAGGTGGTCTTTGCTCTGCCCGACCGGTTTATTCACACCAGTGAAGACGATCTGGCCACCTTGCTGTTACCAATCGAAGTGGCCTCAGGGCTTTTTGCCGACGAAGCCGACTACCGTCCGTTTTACCGCAACAAGACCTTGCTCAGCCAGATGTTCAATGACATACCGGACATTTTGACCGACCTGTATCTGCTGCTGAACAGCCCGGCCTAGTTGCGGCTACCACCCCGGCAATCGGGAGATGCCGGGGCTTCACCCTGCCACTCATCAGGCGAATAGGCGTGAATGGCCAACGCATGAACGGGCCCGGCCAGTTCTTCTTGAAGTAACTGGTAGACCTTCTGGTGACGCTGAACTGCCCGCACGCCTGCAAACGCCTCGCTGACAATCTCCACCCGGAAATGGGTTTCGCTGTTCTCGGGCACCGAATGTTTATGACTCTCGTTATCGACGCTCAGATGACGGGGCGACAGCGCCGCCAGTTTATTCTTGATCGCAAGTGCAACAGACATGATCGGGCTCGCTTGGGTTGGCGTGAAGAACAGTATTTGATGCAAACAAGATCGGGGTGAAAAAGACGGATTCAAGAGGCCCGGCAGTGAGTCAAACTCAAGAACGTTTCAACTGGGCCTGGTATTCCATCAGCGCCGTGGCTTCATAAGTCATCTGCAACAAACGGGCATCTTCACCAGCCCGATGATGGCTGAGCGCATGCTCTGACCGGATGCGCAGCTTCGTGTCATCCCACACCGAGAGCTGGTACTCGGTGAGTATGCGCGGCAGGGTTTCCAGCCGGAACGTCATGGTCCGGCGGGCACAATAGTACAACAGTGCCAGCCAGCCGGAATCGAAACCCCAGCCGTCACTGTACAATATCTGCCCTTCCAGCATTTCATTCAGATGGTCGGCAATGCTATCGACACCCAAACCGTCCCGAACCAGTTGCTCCCGGGTAATCCCATGCAACTGAGCTGCATTGTCGTCCCAGTGATCCCAGTCAGACTCGGGTCGAACCAGCCAGGACATCGCTTCGCCAGATTCCGTTGCCACCCCTATTTCGATCGGATAACTGCCCCGCCCAAATCCGGAAGCTTCAATGTCGATAATGCCTGGCAATAACATCGGTGTGGGTATCTCTCTCCGTACGGTGGCGTTAGGGCCTGCTGTGCAAGCCCCTGTTGCGAGTGGTTCCTGGCATCTTCAGATGCCTAAAGCACGCGCCCGGGAACGGGCGACCGTCAGGATGCGGAAAAAGTGCGCTCAATCAACCCGGGCGTTAACACCTGGGGCAACAATTGCACCGGTCCACCGTCACCGGGAAAGTAAGCATAGAGAGGAACGCCCTGGCGGTCAAAGCGTGCGATCAGCGCATCGACTTCAGGCGAGGGGTTGGTCCAGTCGGCTTTCATCAGCTGGACCCCCTGTTGTTTGACCAGCGCTTCGAACCGGTCACCCGACAAAGCCACCCGCTCATTAGCCTTGCAGGTGATGCACCAGGCGGCCGTAACGTCCAGAAAAACGGGCTGACCAAGCATCTGGTAACTGTCGAGCATGGCAGCATCGTAAGGCTGCCAGATATCAATCTGCTGGCGCTGGTCGAACACCATCACAAAGGCAATCGCCACAAAAGCAACCCGGAGGCCGCGTTTGAGGAAGCGAGCTATCAGCCCGTTACCAGAGGTCACAGCCAACGCTGGCCAAATTGCCATGGTCAGCAGAATCAGGCCGATACCCACCGACAACAGCACCGTTGTCCCCTGAATTTCAATCAATACCCAAAGCAGCCAGAGCACCGTGGCGAACAGGGGAAACGCCATCAATTGACGGAAAACGTTCATCCAGGCACCCGGCTTCGGCAGTCGGCGAGCCAGGCCCGGCAAATAAGTAATCGCCAGTATGGGCAAGGCCATACCAAAACCCATGGTCGCGAAAATCAGCAGACCCACGGCGGGCGGTTGCAACAGGGCAAACCCGATTGCCGACCCCATAAAGGGGGCCGTGCACGGCGTGGCCACCAGCGTCGCCAGTACGCCGGTAAAGAAAGTACCGGAGGCACCGGGTTTCTGCGTAAGGGTTTGCCCGGCCCCCATTAACCGCTGGCCAACTTCAACGTAACCGGCCATGGCCAGTGCCAGGACATAGAACAGCATGATCAGGCCGGCAACAAAGATCGGCGACTGTAGCTGAAAGCCCCAGCCCACCCAGGTTCCAAACTGGCGCAACAGCAACAATACAGCCGCAACCGCCATAAAACTGAGTACTACACCCAAGGTGTAGATCCAGCCATGCAGTCGCGAATGGTGTGTGTCTTGTCCCCACTGAGCCAGGTGCATTGCCTTGAGCGACAGCACCGGAAACACACAGGGCATGAGATTGAGGACCATGCCACCAAGCAGAGCGAATACCAGCGCCAGTGCCAGCGACAGACTGGCTACATCGGAGCCTGGCTGCCCCTCTGTATCAAAGGCGCTGCGAGTGAGGGCTGAACCCGCTGCAGTGGTGGTGGCTGTGCCTGAAACCGATGTGGCCATGGCGGTGCCATTAATATCGAATACACGGGTCTGAGGCGGGTAACACAAGCCGGCATCGGCGCAGCCCTGATAGACAACTTCAATAACACCCTGGTCGGCCAATACCGCGTAGTCCGCCGTCATGGTGTCGTAGTAGACCGGCATGATTTCCTTGAACGTATCGTCGTACTTTTCCAATACATTGAAAGATAGCTGGCCTTCAGCGACTTCAGCGCCATCACGGGTATTTACCCGGTGCTGATCGCGGTACAGATAGTATTCATCGGCGATGTCCCAGTGCAACTTCAACTGGTCGCCATTGCGCTCAACGGTTAACTCGAAAGCTTCGTCTACCGGTAAAAACTCCGATGCAACGGCATTGCCCAGTGTTGCCATGCATACCAGCATGAAAGAACAGAGCATTGAAATTCTGGTCAGGTGCTTAATCATCGGGTAGGAACCTTGAACCTTTTTGCAGTTAACATTATTAAGGAGTGACCAGCGTACCAGACACATTCATCGCCGCATCACATAGTAAAAAAGGTACTTCCAGCTTCACCAGCCAGCTTTCGGCATCTTTACCTTTGAGCATGGCAATAGTGGCCAGGCTACCAGCCATAATACAGTGGTCGGCAATCACGGTAACAGCGCGTGGAGCATCCGAAACCGGCCAGCCGGTGTGCGGGTTCAGAATATGACTGTAACGTACACCCTTGTGGGTAAACCCCCGCTCGTAATCCCCGCTGCTGGCCAGACCACCCTTGTTCAGCGCAACGCTGGCCATGGCCTGATTGGTCCCCTGCGGGTCTCTTACACTCAACATCCAGGGGCGGCCATCTGCCTGTGGCCCGGTTACAGCAATATCACCAGCTAGGTTGGCCATACCACGGTATCCGGCTTCGGTTATCAGAGCCACCAGGCGGTCGGCAGCAAACTCTTTCACGATGCCACCGAAGTCGAGTTCCATGCCGGGTTCCAGCCGTAACTGCTCTCCGTTCCACTCGACCCGCTCCCAACCGACAGCGGCCCGGGCCGCTGCTATCTCGGCTGGGCTGGGGATGCGTTGCCGCCTGAAATCCCAGGCCCGCCGCAGAGCACCGGCCGTGACATCAAAAACGCCGTCGCTAAGCCGGTAGCAATGTTCGGCATAATTCAGCAACCCTGCACACTCTGCATCGACAGACTGAACGGTACCCGCCTTCCGGTTAATATCACTGACCAGGCTATCTGGCAGGTAACGGGAATAACGCTGTTCCAGCCTTACAACTTCGCTTCTAAGTCGCTCCAGCAAGCTATCCGGAGCACCAAAAACGGCCAGATCACAGGGGCCACCCATGCCCTTGAAATGGCACAGTCGGGGCTCGGGGTTAGGTTCTATCATAACCAAATGCCTGTGGCCTTTGCCTGAGGGCAGTTGAGCCACACCCTCCCCTGATTTTCCAGCATGCGCCGGTCAAAAACGGAAATCCAGACCCGTTGTCAGTCGCCAAAAGGCTGGCAAACCCGGCGTTTCATCATCGAAGTTAAACCCATAGGAGGGGTTCGCAGCGTAACGCTCGCCGGTGATGGTCCAGGAGTAGTTCCTAAAATCCGTTTTTAATGCCAGCCCCATGCTCAACGCCCCATACTTCGACAAACGGGGATCGCTGGAATAATAGGTGGTTGTATCGGCGGTGTAGTAAGGGTCTGCCACACCATGATCGGGTATTTCATAGAAGTAAGCCTGAGTCTGCTGGTAATACCGCAGCGAAGGTATCAGCTGAAAATCCACTTCATTGCGTACGAACCAGTCCCAGCCGGGTGCGTAATTCTGGTACCAGGAAAGATCGGTTGTTGTCGACCAGATATCCCAGCTATCGGCCAGAAAACGGAAATCCAGATGCAGGGCGCCGTCAATGCCCGGGAAATACTTCCGACCACCCGCCGAGAGCGTTACCAGAGTTCGGCTGTCCGGGCGAATATCGTAAGGCACCTCGGCCCCCGCCCGCTCACGGTAGGGGTCTGACATGTAGCCGGAACGATGGGTCACACTGACACCCGCCTGAACGACGGTGTTCATATCAATGATCTGGCTGATGCCTTCAAAGATGGAGGCCTGCCATTTGGTCTGGTCTTTGGCTGCAAAACGCCCTGGGGTGTTTGCCTGCTGATCGGCCGGATCGGAATAGTCCTGAGTGGGGTCCAGGAAATCATACCCCAGCGTCGCCCCGCCACTGAGCGTTGTCATTTGATCATTGATTTGCAGCGAACCATCGATGCCGGAACTCAGCGCCAGATAATCCTGTTCAACGGATATACCCGCCTGTGCACCAATATCAGCTTGCGACCAGTAATAACGGCCGGTCCCGTACAAATCGAAACGGCGCTCAATGGAAGCGCCAGCCATATACACCCGAGTGACGTCTTCATCATCCAGGTAGGTGTATACCGGAGAGGCACCCGACATGGTTTCGAAGCTGCCTTCGACATCCCAGCTCATGTTGGAACCATAAGGCATCATCAGGTAAAACTGATGCACTTGAATAGTATAACGCTCCTGAGCGCCACCGTCGGTGCGACTTTCCGGGGAATCATCTTCGGTGTAATAGGTGTACTGATACCCCGCTTCTGACTCTGCCGGGGCGGCAGCCTGTGCCATTGAAACCAGCCCGGGAATGGCCAGTGCACTGCGGGCCAACTGCTTTACTGCTTCAGACATCCGTTATCCTCAATTACAACCGCAACCACCACCGGCAGCGGCACCGCCACCCGATGACGCTTCTTTTGAAAAATACACATGGCCGTTCAGTGTCGATTCGAGCCGGTTCGGAGACCAGCTCATTTCCTCTTTAGCCAGCACACCGCGCTCCCAGGGTTGAACGGTTGTACAGCCGCCCAGTGCAACGAGGCAGAGCATCGCCAATCCACTCGTCTTTGCTGCCTTTACCAATGTTATGTCTGTCATCTGCACTATCCGTTTACCGCAAGCAATGCGCCCCGGGGGGCACACTGCCAAAGGATTGTTTTTGTTAGCCGAGTATCGGCAGATCTGCGTCAACGTCAATCGGGAAACGTTGCGAAAAGGCGTGGTTCTGGATATTACCAGCTGCCCGCAATTGCCGGTGCAGGTGAGCGGGCGTCATCCGGATACCGCTGCTGTTCGAGGCAGTTGGTACAAGCCGACCACCCTGAACCTGGACATTTCTCGGTCCGACCAATGCATCCGTAGCGTTGACCACGCTGCCTCCGGCCACATCACGCCCCAGCAACACATAGCTGGTAACGGCCCAGTGATCTTTGCCGTTACCGCCGTTGAACCAAGGCGTACGACCGAAGTCCGATCCTAGAATGACGGTTGTCTTATCCGTAATATTGTAGACATCCATCGCCTGCCACAGGTAATGCAAGTCGACTAGGACATCCCGTATTCTCGGGAACTGATTGTTGTCGTGGTTGTTGTGCGTATCGAACCCACCGAAACCGATTTGCATGGATGAGGCCATGCCGGCATCCATCGACGCAGCCCCGATGCGCATCTGCCGTTGGCGGTTATTCCGGGCCCGATCATCCAGGGCTCTTTGGGGAGTCCCCTCAGGTGGCGTAGCCAACTGGGCGGCGACACCAGAAAACGCAACGCCTTCGTCGCGCACCATATACAACTGGCTTTTCAAACGCACCCGTCTGGGCAGTGTTTCTTTTTCGGCCAGCACTTGCCGACGCTGATCCTTCGCCTGTTCGATCAGTGAATCCAGGCCATTTTGCAGGTAATTGCCTTCAGGGTTGGCCAGTGCATTAAATACACCCACATCACTGGCGCTAGACCGTGCGACCAGGCCAGCCGTTTCGTTATTGCCACCGCCATTGGTGATATAGGCCAGAGGCATTTCCGCTCCCTTGGCCGCAGCGTACAAGGCACTGAAATCAGGGTAGGACGTATCCATACTGCCGGTATCCGCAAAGCGGGTGCCGGTGTCGTGGCCGTTGGTACGATTGTCTACCCCATTTAGCACGCGTGCATGCTGGGCATACAGGCAGTAAAAGGCATCGTAAACAAACAGGTTAGCCGCCATATTGGTGTTGTTACGCACCAGGCCGTTAAAGAACCCCGGGGAACCGGCGACCAGGGTGTCAAAATTAACGGTATTGACCGACCCTTCCAGAATGGCGGCAGCGTTATTGCGTATGGTTGCCGCATTAGTGGATTTTTGCGTTGCCCAGCTAAAGCCACCTTCAGTATTTGCGGTCAGCACATCGCCCGCTATGGTACCGGCTAGCATCCGCTGGATCATCTCGATAGGCAGGCCTGAATTCTCGCTACCCTCGTCATCGTCATTGAAGGTGCCAATGTAAGGCGCATAGCGCATATCTTCATCGATACCCGCTTCCAACGCGACATCGACAGCCCGGCGAATGGCCCCTTCGCTGTATCGATTGACAGGCGAGCCACCCTCCCTTGCACCCGGGTCAATGGTCTGGCGCAACCGGTTACCTTTAGGGTCACAGAGGGAGGTTGGATCCCAGCCTCCGCCCAGATGCAGGAATACGAAATACCTGTTTACGGGGGTCGATTCAGCATAAACCCGTTGCGTCATGACCATGGGACTGCATACGGCCATTCCGGTTGCACTGAGTGTTTTAATAAAATCACGGCGTTTCATCTGGGTGACCCTTATCCGTAAATAAAGCGATAGTCGTTCATCAGATACACCAGCACGGCAAACCAGGCGTGCTCGGCGTCACTCAGTCCGTTACAACCAGACTGAATCCCCTCATTTACAACGGTACTGAACAACTCAAACGCGATGTCTACATCTTCACTGTTGAGTTCAACTTCTTCATGCAGCAAAGCAAGATAGAGCGACTGAATCGTCGTACGAATTGCCATGGCTTCCGCGCGCCGGTTGATGCCCGATTCGCTCACAAGATCGGTTGACGTCTCTACCAGACGGAAGAGGTTTCGTTCCGAACGCGGCTGGTCGAATTCGTATTGCACCACATCACAGGACTCTTCAACCGCCATTGCTTGCGTCAGTGTTGCAATAATACCACTGGCTGATTCGGCGTCTTCCACGACTTCGCGCGAATCCTTGCCGCCCATAAAGCGACGACCGGTGCGGGAATAGAGATTCACAGTGCCGTTGTTCCGCCAGCCTCCCGAATTAATGGCACGCAGCTTTTGATTCAGCAAATGAGCCGGAACCAGCCGCGCAGTACCCAGGCTGTCGTATTCATCAGACATACCCGGCTGATACAACCCACGAGCGCGGTAATACCCACTTTTGGTAATGGCATATACCAGCTCTTTGATGTCATACCCGGCCGCTGAAAACTCGGACGCAGCATTGGTAATCAGTCGGGCTTGTTGGGCGTAGGCATCACGATAAGCCTGAGGTGAATCCGGGTTCGGGGCACCCATAATTGGCTGACCGATCAGCCCCCTGACAACTATTTGGCTAATACCCCGGGCATAAGCAGCATCTTGCGCAATGGTTTCACCCAGCCACTGAACTTCGCGACCGTTATAGTTATTGCTGGTACTGAATTGATCGAAACCCGCACCCAGTTGCGACCAGCCGACTTCGACGCCTGGCGTCAGAGGCACTTCACCTTGGTCCAGGACCTGCAGTTCTTCATCGGTCTGATACACACCATCGAGACGGAAATGGCTGAACGCTTCTGCAACCGGATCCATGATCTTGTGGCACACCACGCAATCGGAATTGGTCTTGGTCGGATCGCTCACCCCGACAGAGGTATTAGAAGCCTCATCCAGCTCCAGTGCAGCCACGTCGCGGTTACCTTCAATGGCCAGTAAATCCTTGCCACCGAAGAACCAGTAGACCATGCGTGCACGATGACGATGGCGGTTGGTGTCCATTGCAGTGAACTTGTTCAGAAAAACCAGATCCGTTAGTACACCTGAGTGTGGAATACCGGAATTCTTAACATTGCCACCCACATCGTTGTAGTAAAGCTGTACTGCCCGAATATCACGCGGATCATAGGGAAAGGCTTCCATAACATACTGGGCAGTGAGATTGCCATTGGTGCGCGTTGAGTTTCCGTTGGTATCGCGCCCGACCAAATCAGCGACATCCAGATAGCTGTTCAGCGATTCGACATTTGGCCAGGTTTCCCATTCAGGTTCTGGCAGAACCGGTAATGCGCCGTTATTGGCACTGGCATCCGGGTCAACAGCCCGAATGTTGGGCTGGTCGGTATCTCCGGCAAAGGCATGCCAGGAGAAGGCGTTGGCAACGGTGTATTTACCGCTGACCAGCTCACGGAAATCCCGGTCATTGCGTGCCAGGTACTCGACGAACATCAGGGGCTTGCGTGACAGGGCTTCATCTGAAAAATGACGCAGATAGGCAGAGCTCAGCGGAAAATCTGCCATATCGTCGTTGTCGGGATCAAGCACCCGGTCATACCAGTCCATTGCATTAAAAATGTCCTGGTTGTCGTTGTCGTTTACATCGCGGTTATAGACTTCACCCGGGTTACCCCCATTGGTGCGACGGTACTGATCGGTCTGGAAGCTGTCATTGAACACGTCTTTCAAGCGTTCATAGAAGTAATCTTCTTCCATGAATCCAGCCACGACTTCGCGCTCGCCTTCCAGACTTTCTGAAAAGCGGGTGACCTCTTCGGGTTCCGGCAAACGACCGGCCAGCTCAAACGCCAGCTTGTAGACCGCCTCGCGCGGTGTCAGCGTTGCAACACCGGGAATGGCCCGATCGACACTGCCTCTGGTGGATTCATTGAAGGCGACATAGACATACTCGGCAACATCTTGTGCATTCTGACCACGCAATGGGCTGGACGCACTGGGCATGTCCTTTTTAATTTTGGCAATCAGCGACTCGGTACTGCCGCAAGATGCACAGCCGACCAGTGGACCGCCAGAGCCGCCGGCGCCACTGCCGCCATGACAGGAGGCGCATTCTTTGGCATAGAGTGACTTGCCGGCCTCGTTTAGGGACCGGGCTGACGTATCATCGCCGTCGAAATCCTGGGCGCAGCCGACCAGCATGGTCAGCAGACTGGCCAGCGCCAATCCACCCAATCGCCGGACCCACCCGGAAACATCACTGTTTGATTGTTGCAATTCCATAGTTGTTCGCTCCACCCAGCCGAGGGCCATTGGTAATTTGGCGAACATAGCAATAAAGGCGAAGACGCAAGCGGAACGGCTTCACACTCTCTTTACAAATTGCCGTGCATGTGACCTCTGTCACACTTTTAAATTAGATCCCCTTCCGCAAGAGTGACCCTGTACGTCGCTTATTGCCGCGTTCCTGTCATTAGTCGGGGGCCAGCGGGCAAACCGGGTTGGAGGTGGGCCCGGCCCGACCTATACTGAGGGTTGAAACTCAAGAGGAAACACGAATGTCCCTGGCAACCGGCCTGCTGCAATGGCAGTGGTGGCATCCACTGGTTTATACGTTGGTTCTGACTCACATCACCATTATCGCTGTTACCGTATTTCTGCACCGGCATTCAGCGCACAGAGCGCTTCAATTGCACCCAATCGTGAAACACGCTTTCCGGTTCTGGCTGTGGCTGACCACATCAATCAAGACAAAAGAGTGGACGGCTATCCACCGGCGCCATCACGCGACCTGTGAAACCGAACAAGACCCTCACAGCCCACAAGTGCTGGGTATTAAAAAAGTGTTGCTGGAAGGCTCTGAACTCTACAAGCAAGCCGCTGACCCGGCGACGCTCTCGCGTTATGGCAATGGCACCCCGGACGACTGGCTGGAGCGTAAGGTATACAGCCACCCGATAGGCAATTACCTGGGCATCGCCCTGATGGCTGGCCTCAATATCGCTCTGTTCGGCCCGATCGGTCTGACCATCTGGGCCGCACAAATGCTGTGGATTCCGATCTGGGCTGCGGGTGTTATCAATGGTCTGGCGCACTACTGGGGCTACCGGAATTTTGAAAGCCCTGATGCCGCGCGCAATCTGGTGCCCATCGCCGCCTTCATTGGCGGTGAAGAGTTGCACAACAATCACCACACCTACCCCAACTCCGCCCGGCTCTCTTCGCGCTGGTATGAATTCGACATTGGCTGGTTTTACATCAGAACCCTGCAGCTAATGGGTCTGGCATGGGACATTCGCCGCGGCCCGGTGGTGCACAAGGTGGCCAGCAAATCCCTGATCGACGCCGATACCGCGCTGGCTGCGGCCAACGACCGCTTTCGCATCATGGCCCAGTTCAAGCGGCAGGTGTTGCGTCGCACCATTCGAAGTGACCGCCGCATCAAGGCATCGGCCGGGGCGCATTACCGAGGTCTGGTGCAGTGGCTGTCGCAAAACCAGGAACACTGGGATGACGCACGGCACGACTGGATGAACACTTTCTTTGAAAAACACCCGGAGCTGCGCACGCTGCACAGCCTGAAAGAAGAGCTCAATCACATCTGGTCGTTGCGCACCCGCTCGAAAGAGGAATTAATGGCAGCATTCAAAGCCTGGTGCGAAAAAGCCGATGCAGCCGGTGTAGAGGCGCTCTCGGAGTTCTCCGCCATGCTGCGTCAATACACCTTGAAGCCGGCCGCGATTGGCGCACGATGACCGATACCAACGCCCTGCTGCATGTACTGGAAGGCTTGCGCTTACGACGCATGACAGCCACTTACAAGGTCGTGGCTGATGCCATTGGCCTCACCCCGCCAGGGCAAATTCAGGCGCTGGCGGCCTTGCTCGAAGCAATACAGGAAGACGATGCCCACCTTGAGCGGCCGCAGCGGGCCGCCCTGGTCATACAGAACGGCAAAGATCCGATTCCACGCCCTGGGTTTTTTCAACAACTCACGGCCCTCGGCGTCTATCAGGGCAATGACCGGGGTGCGGAAGCCGCCATGTGGCATCAAAATGAAATTGAGCGCTTGTACGGGCTCGGGCCGTTGGGTTAAGCCGGTAACTTCTTAACCCAACGGGCCGGGTTACCCGCCACCAGTGTCCTTGCTGGAACCGATTCCCGAACCACCGAGCCGGCCGCCACTACCGCGCCATCGCCAAGGGTAACGCCCGGCAAAATGATCGTCTGACCACCCACCCATACGTTTCGCCCCAGGGTAATGGGGCGTGCAAATTCTTCACCGCGAGCACGTTGCTCCGTATGGAGCGGGTGCGACACGGTATAAAGGTGGACGCCGGGCCCGACCAGGCTGCCCTCGCCGATTTCGATCCAGGCGCTGTCGAGCAACACGCACCCGAAATTCAGATACACCCGGTCCGCCAGCCGTATCTGAGTGCCGTAATCGACCTGTATGCCCGGTTCGATAAAGGTGTGTTGACCGCAGGCTTCAAACAGGGCCGTCAGTCGCCTCAGGTTGCCAGGGGTGGGCGCATGGGCAAACCGGGCGCAACGCTCCCTCGCCTGAAAGCGTAACTGCCGAAGTTCAGGGTCAAGCGGGTTAAATACCGCACCGCTGCGCATCTTATCCAGTTCAGTCATTGGGTCTCCTTGAGCCCGGTGGTGTCACTCTGCTGCGTTACTCATTACAATCCCCACAGATCTTTCGCCCTGTTTCCTCATTCAAGTACCCGAGGGCCCCGGGCCAGAGTCGCCTTTCAAGTTGACTGACAGGATATCCGCCATGACCACCCCCGTCTTGTATCACAATCCGCGTTGTTCCAAATCCCGCGAAGCCAAAGCTTTGCTTGACGACGCGGGCATCGATTACCAGGTCAGACTGTATCTCACCGACCCCCTGTCCGTCGCGGAACTGAAAACCCTGCTGAAGCAACTGGGTCTCTCTGCCGCCGATGTACTGCGTCGCAAGGAGGCCGATGCAAAGGCGGCAGGCCTCGACAGCAACAGCAGCGATGAACAGATACTGGATGCCATGGCCCGGTTCCCAAAATTGCTGGAGCGACCCATCCTGGTAACCGGCAAAGGGGCACGTATTGGTCGCCCGCCCGAAGCCATTCGGGAGATTCTGTAAGTGCCCTATTTGCTGATTCTGTATTACAGCCGCCACGGCAGCCTGGCGCAACTGGCTGAAGCCATCGCCTCCGGCGTCGATGAAGTGGCTGGCATCGAGTCGCGACTGCGAACCGTGCCGGCAGTGCGCGCCGACCATGAAGTAACGGGCAGCGACATTCCTGACGATGGCCCCTTGTTCTGCACACTCGACGATCTCGCCAACTGTCACGGTCTGGCACTCGGCTCACCCGGTCGCTTTGGCAATATGGCTGCGTCGCTGAAATATTTTCTCGAACAAAGCTCCTCACTCTGGGTATCGGGCAAACTGGTGGGCAAACCCGCCGGTGTGTTTACCAGCACCACGACCCCGCATGGCGGTCAGGAGTCGACCCTGTTGTCGATGATGATCCCTCTGCTGCACCATGGCATGATCATCACCGGGCTGCCGTTCACCGAGAAGTCCCTGCACGACGGCTTTCAGGGGGGTACGCCCTATGGCAGCTCTCACGTAGCCGGACCCTCACACCAGCCACTAACCGATGAGGTTCGCCAACTGGCCAGACACCAGGGCAAACGCCTGGCTCAACTTGCACTGAAGGTAGGTACTGATGACGAATGAAAAAGGCCAGACGGTTAATCTGAACCGTCGACTGCGCACCAGCTACTGGCTGATGTTACTGAGTATCTATGCCGGGGCCTTTCTGTACGGACCAGCCTTTGGCAGCATGCCGGTGGGCGAATGGATTGCCTCCTGCCTGGTCGTTGGTTTCTTTGTCAGCCTGCCTCTGTTGTTGGTTGTTCTGGTCGCACTGCGCCCTACCCCGGGCGGCGTCAGTTGGATGAGTTTTTTGCTGTTGGGTTACCTGATCTACGGCATCGTGCTGATCTTCTCACCGCGCGGTCTGCTCGGCGGTTTGCTGCTGACGGGTACCACGCTCGCCACCTTCATCTATGCCGTCGCCTGGCTACGCCCACTCAAGAAAGCTGCCAAAGCACGCGCGAAAAGCGAACCGTCGCGCTAACCGGCGGCAAACACCTTGCTGCGCACTACCTTGCGATAAGCGCCCGGTGTCAGTGACAGTTTTTGCCGGAAAATCTTGCCGAAATAGGCCGGGTTGCGGTAACCACTCAGCTCGGCGACTTCGGCCACGGTCAGGTTGCTGTCGCGCAGCAATTCTCGGGCGTGCTCCAGACGCAGACGTTGCACATATTCCATCGGGCTCTCGCCGGTCGCCTGGGTGAACCGGCGACTGAAATTTCGCACCGATTGATCGAGCAGGCCCGCCAAAGCATCAACGGTAATCTCCTCCGCCAGATGCTGGCGAACCCACGACTGCACCAGGCTCACCCCCTCATCGTGATGAATGGCCCCGCCCGGTTCAAAATACGGCGTTGAAAAGGTGCGTTTCAGCTCATGCATGAACTGTCGTTCCACCAGGGCCAGCGCTTCCTCGCCGAAGGACTGTTCAATCAGAAACAGTACCAGATCGGTCTGGGCATTGATCGAGCCAGCACAATAGATCCCATCTTCATGGGTCACGAAATGGTGCCCCTCGAAGCGGATAGCCGGATAGCGGCGGGCAAAGCGCTCCAGGTAATACCAATGCGTTGTCGCCACCCGGCCAGCCAGTAAGCCAGCTTCGGCCAGATGCCCGACGCCGGTTCCTGTCGCCGCCAGCCGCGCCCCGGCCTGGTATTGTCTGGCCAGCCAGCGCTGCAGCGGCTGACTGCCTTGCAGCACCGGCCAGGGAGTTCCCCACAAAGGGGGCACAAACACCAGGTCAGCCTGGTCGGCCTGGTCAAAGTTGGTATCGGGCACGATGCGCAGGCCACCGGTCAGTACCGTTGTCGTCGCCTCGCCCACCACTTGCAGCGTCAGCTTCTCCTGGCGCCGGTGGCGTACCCGGTGTCGGCTGGCGGCGTAAAACATCTCCAGCGGCAGGGCCAGTCCCGTCATCAGGGCCTGTTCGCAAACGACAAAAGCTATTTTCATGAACAACCGCTCTCAATACGCGAATTATGGCTTATAAGTTACATCATTCGGCATGATAGTAATACCTTAGCGCCGAAACAGGCACTATAGTCATGCACACTGACTTTTAAGCGAACGAATCACAGGCGTTTAACCATGAGAAAACTTCCCGTCATCACCGGATTTGGAGGCATCAACCCTGCTGGCCGGGTCTCCCTGCATCACGCTTATCGTCGCATGGTGCACGAAGCACTCGATGACCAGAAGATGGCAGCCACCTGGCAGGACCTGTCGCGTCTGATGAAGCTCGATCCGGCCAGTACCGATCATCAGGCATTGCTCGACGGTACCCTGATTCGTCGCATCAACCCGGCCAGTCACTTCGACCCGGATGCCGTGCCGACGCACCGCAAAGCCACCCTGAAGCACCCCGATGGCCTCCACTTTCAGCTCAAACGATCCCAACTGCCGAAGCCACTGCCGGCTGGCTGGCAGGTTACGGATGCCAGCGCCGACCCGGTTGACGTTCAAGTTGATCAGGCAATGGCAGTGTTGCTGCCGGAGACTTATCAGTCCAAGGTCTCATCGGCAGGCACACTGCCTGAAGGCTTTAACCCGGCCGACTACTACAACGCGGCGCACCACCCGCGCGGACTGCAAATGGCGGTTTATGGCGCGTCAGATGCCGTCCGGTCGCTAGGCATGCCCTGGCAATCGGTGCTCGATCGCATCCACCCGGACCAGGTCTCGGTGTATGCCGGCTCTTCCATCTCGCAAATGGACCAGGCCGGCCTGAAAGGCCTGTACCAGTCTCCGTTAACCGGAAATCGCATCACCTCCAAAATGATGCCCCTGTCGATGCCGGAAATGACCGCCGACTTTATCAACAGCTACATTCTCAACAGCGTCGGCAATACCGGCTCCAACGCCGGTGCTTGCGCTACCTTTCTGTACAACCTGCGCCAGGGTATTGCCGACATTGAAGCGGGCAAGTGCCGCGTTGCCATCGTTGGTAATTCAGAGGCACCGGTCGTCCCCGAGATCATGGAAGGCTTTCGTATCATGGGAGCGCTGGCCGAAGACGAGCAACTCAGACAGCTCGATAACAGCGATGTCACCGACAACCGACGCGCCTGCCGCCCGTTCTCGTCCAATGCGGGTTTTACCATGGCCGAGTCCAGCCAGTTCGTGGTGCTGATGGACGACGAGCTGGCACTGGAAACCGGCGCCACCGTCCATGGCAGCGTCGCCGATGTGTTCGTCAACGCCGATGCCAACAAGAAGTCCATTTCCGGACCCGGCGTCGGCAACTACATCACGCTGGCCAAAGCCACCTCCCTGGCCCGTGCCATACTCGGGGATGCCGGTCTCCAGCGCACCTTTGTAATGGCACACGGCACCGGAACGCCTCAGAATCGCGTCACTGAATCGCATATTTTCAATGAAGTCGCCAAAACCTTCGGCATCGACCATTGGGCCATCTCAGCCATCAAATCCTACGTTGGCCATTCACTGGGCCCGGCAGCCGGTGATCAGCTCACCGCGGCACTGGGTGTCTGGGCTGAAGGCTGGATACCCGGTATTCGCACCATCGATCACATTGCTGACGACGTGAACCAGTCGCATTTGAACATTTTGATGAACCACCATTACGCCGGACACCAGGGTGCCGACATGCTGGGCACCCTGATCAACTCGAAAGGCTTTGGCGGCAACAATGCCAGCGCGCTGATTCTGTCACCAGCCAGCACCCTGTCGCTGATGACCGAACGCCACGGCGAACGGGCCATTACCGAATGGCAACACCGTAACGAAGCGGTGAGCGAAGCACAGCAACAGTACGATGCCGACACCCGGACACATGGCTTGAAAGTCATGTATTCGTTCGGAGAGTCAGTCATGTCCGATAAGGACCTCTCATTCGGTCGCGACAGCCTGACACTGAGCCAGTTCAAAAACGCAATCGACCTGCCCACGGCAAACCCTTTCACCCGATAAACCAAAGCCTCAACGCGCTGCCAGCTTAGCCGGCTGCAGCGCTCAAATTCCCCGGGCGACTGCGGTATACTGCGTGCCGAACTCAGTCAGCCCCGATACCACACCATGAGCCGTTCCCGTTTCGACAAATTCAAGACCGTCTTGCAACAGCGCCAGCCCGATATGGCGCTGGTGACCGACCAGGTGCACAAGGCGCAAAACATCTCCGCCATGCTGCGCACCGCCGATGCCGTCGGCATCACCACTGTTCACATGGTACAACCGGCCCGGGGCCGGCTGGTCTATCATCATACCGCCGGCGGCAGTTCCCGCTTTGTCACCTCAATTGGTCACCCCAGCATTGAAGCGGCGCTGCAGGCAGCCCGCGACCAGGGCTTAAAACTCTATGCCGCCCAATGGTCTGAGCGAGCCATCAGCTACCGGGACGCCGATTACACCCAGCCCTTCGCCCTGGTCATGGGTGCCGAAAAATATGGACTGAGCGAAACGGCCAGCGCCGAGGCTGACGTGCATCTGACCATACCGATGGTGGGCATGGTGGAGAGCTACAATGTGTCAGTCGCAGCCGCCATCATTCTTCAGGAAGCACTGCATCAGCGCCAGGCAGCAGGCCACTACCAGCGCCCGGTATCTGAAGGTGAAGGCTATCACCGTACCCTGTTTCGCTGGGCACAACCCAAAATGGCGCGCTATTGTGACCAGAGAGGGCTACCCTACCCGGAACTGGATGAAGATGGCGACATGATCCCGCCTACCGATGCAGCTTACCGGGGACGCGCATGACCACTAGCAACGACCAACCTGTACTGAGCCAAGAAGCACGTAAGAAAGTGATCGACCGCACCAACTGGATTTGCGTTGCTGTCGATGCCATCGCCTTCGTGATCAAGATCGTGGTCGGTGTCAGCGTCAAGTCACCGGCCCTGATTGCCGACGCCATGCACAGCCTCAGCGACCTGGCCGCCGATGTACCACTGATTATTCTGGCCAAGGTGTCCCATCACGATGCCGATGCCGAGCACCCCTATGGGCACGCCCGGTTCGAAACGCTGGGTACCGTTATGCTCGGCGGCTTATTGTTGGCGGTGGCCGCTGGCATCGCCTACGAAAGCATTCATTTGTTTTTTGAAGCTACCCGGCCTGAGCCAAGCCTCGCCGCTCTGGTGACCATTCTGATTGCTCTGGCACTCAAGGAAGGACTGTTTCACTACGCCCTGTTTCAATCGCGCCGGGCACGCTCGCCGTTGCTTGCGGCCAATGCCTGGCATGCCCGCTCCGACAGTCTTTCCTCGCTGGTGGTACTGGTAGGCGTTGTTGCCACGATGCTGGGTTACCCAACCGTGGAAATCATAGCCGCTGTTGTCGTTGCCGGTTTGATTGGGCATATGGGCATCAGTCTTACCTGGAATGCCCTGCAGGAGCTGGTCGACCGGGGCGTCGACCCGGAACAGCAACAGGCCTTCAAGCAGGTACTGGCCTCGGTACCTGGGGTGAAAGACGTTCACATGCTGCGCACCCGAATGATGGGGCCGAGCGTCTTTATTGACGCCCATATTCAGGTAGGCGGGTATTTGAGTGTATCAGAGGGGCATCAGATTAATGAGTGGGCCTTGCGGTCTATCAAGGAACAGTTCAGCAATGTCACTGACGTTACCCTGCACATAGACCACGAGCCGGACTTGCCAGACGCAACGCCTGCGCCGCTGGCCCCGTTGCGCCCGGCGATCGAGAACCTGTTGTTCGAGCGCGCCATACGCGGTTATGAACAGCTGAACATTCACTATCACCAGCAAAAAACGACACTGGAACTGACGGTATTACCCGGTCAGCTCACCGACGGTTGGCAGGCGACGTTTGCCGCCATTGTGCGGGAAGTCCCCTGGGTGGATGCCATCACCCTCAGCACACGGGTCTGTGTTATCGATCAATCAGAACGCTGATGCTGCTGCGGGTCAGGGGGTTGCCCTGGGGGCCGAGCACCTCAACCGTCCAGAGGCCATTCCATTCGGGCACCAGCTCTTTGCTGGAATAAACCCGCCAGCGTGGCCCCTCTACCTGAAAGGTTACGTCCGCCATTATTTGCCCCTCGAACCGCCAGCGGTGTGTCACTTCGGTTCCGGCCATGTCCACCAGTTCGGTGAAGAAGAACAGCGGGTTGATGTTGCTGGCTGTCGTTAGATGATCGACCGGCTCCCGGTCCGTGATGCCCCGGGTGAAATGGCTTCTGGCTACATCGGCCATGGCCGTGCCCGCGATACCCAATGCCAGCACTGCCACCATCAATTTTTTGGTTATTGTCATTCCCAACTCCCGCTTCGTCGTCACTGGGTGAGCACCTCAGTGTCGGTCAGTTATCCGCAACCTGCCCTGCGATAGGCGGCAACGGCGGCACCACATCTGCATTCTGCGCCCGGTGACGCAACAGATGGTCCATCAGCACAATGGCCATCATGGCCTCGGCGATGGGCACGGCGCGTATGCCCACACAGGGATCATGCCGCCCCTTGGTAATCATTTCAATTGGCTCGCCACTGCGGGTAATGCTTTTGCCAGGTACGGTTATGCTTGAGGTCGGTTTCAGCGCAATGTGCGCCTCAATCGCCTGCCCGGTAGAGATACCGCCGACTATGCCGCCCGCATGATTGCTCAGAAACCCTTGCGGCGACAATTCATCGCGATGATGACTGCCCTTCTGGTTAACGACCTCAAAACCATCACCGATCTCGACGCCTTTTACCGCATTGATGCTCATCAGGGCGTGGGCAAGGTCTGCATCGAGCCGGTCAAAAATGGGCTCGCCCAACCCAGGCATCAGACCGGTAGCACGCACACTGATGCGTGCACCAATGGAATCACCCTCTTTGCGCAGGGCCTGCATGTAGGCTTCCATTTCCGGTACTTTATCCGGGTCGGGACAGAAGAAGGGGTTGGTTTCAACCGCGTCCCAGTCAATCCGTTCAGCCCGAATCGGGCCGAGCTGGCTGAGGTAGCCCTGAATCTGAATGCCTCGTAACGCCAGGTACTGCTTGGCAATGGCACCGGCGGCAACGCGCATGGCGGTCTCCCGCGCCGAGCTGCGACCACCGCCGCGATAATCACGAAAGCCATATTTCTGGTCGTACCCATAGTCGGCATGAGCCGGCCGGTAGGTGTTCATGATGTCGCTGTAATCGTTGCTGCGCTGATTGGTGTTTTCAATCATCAGGCCGATGGGCGTTCCCGTGGTACGGCCTTCAAACACACCGCTTAGAATGCGCACCGCATCGTCTTCCCGTCGCTGGGTGGTGTAGCGACTGGTGCCCGGCCTGCGCCGATCCAGATCGCGTTGCAGCACGGCTTCATTGAGCTCCAGCCCAGGTGGGCAGCCATCGACAATGGCGCCCAGAGCCGGGCCATGGCTTTCACCAAAGGTCGTGACAGTAAAAAGGGTGCCAAAGGTATTTCCAGACATGAGCGTGTATCACTCCATTAAAACAGGCCCGATACCGGGCCATATAAAAGGTGGGGCTGCGGTTGCTGGCTACGGGACTCGCAGTCACCGTCATGCTGGCTTGCGCCCGAGTGTCTTATTCGCCGGCGGCTATCAAGCAAAATGCAACCTGAGTTCAGCCGCCGAGACCAGAAAAACACCGTGCCCGCCCCGCTCAAAATCGGGCCAGTGCAGGTCCATATCCGGGTAGGCGGTCGTCAGGGCGCCAAAGCTGTTGCCGACCTCACAGACCAGCCAGCCATCGTCAGTCAGGTATTGAGGCGCTTCGCGCAGAATGCGGTGCACCAGCTCCAGGCCATCATGGCCGGCCGCCAGGCCAAGTCTCGGCTCGTGATGAAACTCGGCTGGCATGGTCGCCAGATCGTCTTCATCGACGTACGGCGGATTGGCGACAATCAAATCGTATTGCTCGCCTTCCAGTGTGGCAAACAGATCGCCCTGAAGCACCCGCACCTGATACCCCAGGTCTTTTTGATCCACGTTATCGACAGCAATGGAAACGGCGGCATCGCTGAGATCACTCAGGTCGACACTGGCATCCGGGAAAGCACGCGCCATCGCAATACCAATACAACCACTGCCAGTGCACAGATCCAGAATCCGGTTTGGTGATTGCGGCAACCAGGGCGAAAAACGGGCCTCTATCAGCTCGGCAATGGGCGACCGGGGAATCAGCACATCCGGCGTGACCCTAAACGGCTCGCCACAAAACCAGGCTTCTTCCAGCAGATAGGCTGTTGGAATCCGCTCGAGACAACGTCTGCCAATCAGCGTCCAGAGCAGTCTGCGCTCTCTTGGCAACAGGGTTGCCGACAACACCTCGGGCGGCGCATCCCAGTCGAGATCCAGCGCACGCAAGCACAGAAACACCGATTCATCCCAGCCAGATTCGAAGCCGTGTCCGAAAAAGACCTGGTGGGCGTCCATGGCGCTGGCGGCAAACCGCACCCAGTCGCCCAGGCGGGTAAAGTGCTCGATGCAGTCGGTTTGGTCGTCGGTACTGGATAAGTTGACCGCGCTGTCGATTAAAGCCATTGAAATTGAGGTTCCGAACGGTGACAAGTAAGGCACAGTATACCCTGAGCCGACCGATAACTTTAACCGGTCTTCAACATTGGTTAACCGTATGTCGGCATGGCCGGTCAGGCAGGCAGCGAGAACGTGGCTGTCTGGGTCGGCGCTCCGAGCTCCGGGTCGGCCTCACCGATACCCGCGAAGCGCACAGCATAGCCGTTGCGAGCCGCCACCCCGCGCGACCACTGCATGAACTTCTGCCGGTCCCACTCAAACTTGTGGTCAGGCTCCCGAAATTCGCCGTGCGCAAGGCCCAGCAAGGGGTTGTACTCCCGGTTTGGCGTGGTCATGATCAGGCGGTGTGGGCGCATCTGCCCAAACACGGCCTGCTCCACCCGGGATAAATCGCTCGGTTTAACATGCTCAATGGTTTCTACCATGGCCGCCATGTCAAAACCGGTCAGCGCCGGGTGCGGCTCTGCGTAGGAACCGGCGACCAGCCTGAGCCGGCCACTGGACAGGCTGTCGGCGAACATATTTCGCGCGACCGCCAACCCCACGCCGGAGGATTCCAGACCCACAATGTGTGAAAACTGTGGATCGTTGATCAATCGGACCAACAATGAACCGGAACCGCACCCCAGATCCAGAACCCGCCGCGCACCGCTTTGCCGGATGCGCTTATAAACGCTGTCGAGGCGTTCTTCATGCAAGGGCGACGTTCCGGGAACTGCGTTGGAAAGGCCGGCTAACTTCACGTTCAACTTACTCCCGGAGGTTCAGGTTTATGGGCGTTTGAAGGCGCTATGACAAGCTTAGGACAATGGTACCAACAGACGCGAACGCACCCATCTGGCCAACGGCTGCGGGGTTTCCATATGCGCATGATGCCCTCCGGGAAACCGAGCCACACTGAGGTTTGGTACGCAAGCCAGCCGGTCGTCGAGCACTGACCCCGCCCCACCAAGCGGGCTGTCATCGAACAGCGCCAGATCCAGCGGGCATTCTATACGACGCAACAGCGCCTGTACCTGATTTTCCGTCATGCGCCAGGCACTGTCCTGCCGCAGCCGCCGATCATACCGATGGAACCAGCCGCGGTCATTCAACCCCACGCCCCGGCTCGACAAAACCCGGGCACTGGCCGGTGACAGGGGAAACCGGCCACCAACCCGAACCTGCCACAGGGCATCGGTTGACGAGTAGTAGCGACGTCCGCCCGGGCTATCCTGACGTTGCTGATAGCTGCGCTGCATCCGGTCCAGATTGCCGTCATCGGTCTCGGTCAGCGGGCCGAGCGCATCCAGGCAGATCAGTCGCTTGATGCGGGGATCCACCACCGCCAGCATTTGCGCCAGAATGGCCCCCAGCGAATGCCCGAGCAATGTATAGGTGTCCCAGTTCAGTTCATCCATGACACGCCCCAGCACCGGCAACCACTGGGTAATAGACCACCCCTCAGCCATGGCCAGTGCTGCCGAGTTGCCATGGCCGGGCAGGTCCAGCGCCCAGATTTCGACTTCCGGCATGGCGGCGGACAGAGGTTTGAAACTGAAGGCGTTATCCAGAAAGCCGTGCAACGCCAGCACAGGTTGCCCCTGCCCCATAACGACACCCTGAACCTGCCCGCCCAGCAGGGAAATGGATTTCATATCAGGCAGCCTGGTGCGAATGCAATCGATGAATGAGAGACAGCACCTCGGCTGCGGTTTCATCCGGGTGCTCCAGCGGGAACATATGGCTGCCCCGCAAACGCGACCCAACCAGATTCAGCTTGTGCTTCATACGCAGATACTGATGTTTGCGCACAGTATCGGTATCCCGTCCAAGGATAACGCCTCCGGGCACCTGCAACTGACCGGGCTGCACCCAGAGGGTGTGCGGGACGGTGCGGAAAATGGCCAGCTCAACCGGTACTTCATAAGACAATTCGACACTTCCATCGGCCCCGGTACGGGTCGCACAGGCCAGATAGTCCCGGATGCACTCGGGATGAAAATGCCGGAATAGCCCTCGAGTCTGGAAGTAGGCCAAGGCGTCATCAGCGCTGGGCCAGGTGCGTCGCCGGTGTTTTGATCGGCCGGCCGGCGTCAGGTTGTCAATCAGACCTAGCGCTTTGACGCTGCGCACCACCCAGCTTTCGAACCGGCTGAACAGTGGCACGTCGAGCATAATAATGCTGGAGAACAAGTCGGGACGCTCCAGTGCTGCCATGATGGTCAGACCACCCCCCAGGGAATGGCCGAGGCCAATTACCGGCCGGTCGCACTGCCGCTCGATGCTGTCGATTAGCTGTCGCTTAAGATGTGGCCAGTTGTTGGTCACCGGATACTCCGGGTCGTGACCGATCAGCGGCAGCGTCTTCAATTCGACATGAGGCGCCAGGCCATCGAGCATGCGACGGTAACTTGCTGACGGAAAGCCATTGGCGTGTGCAAAATGGAGTTGGGGTTTCATAACAACCAGGGATCAACAGACCAACGACCAATCTACCCGAGTCATCCGGCAAATTCAAACGCTCGTTTGAACCCCTACTTTACCCAGAGCAGTTCAGCGCCGCCGGGCAGGAAATCGGATACATCCAGACAGGCAAGATTGGCGGTGCTTAGCGCCACGCCGCCCGGTAAACCGGTCAGTTGGCTCGCCAGTGAACTGAGCAGTGGGTTGTGCGCGACCAGCAATAGCCGCTCTGATTTTATCGTCTCCAGCCAGGCCATAAGTGCCGGTACCGAGCTATCTGGCGTCAGCCCATCGTTCAGCTGGTATGCCTGCTGACCGGTCGCCGACAACACCAGATCCGCCGTTTGGCGGGCCCGAAGATAAGGGCTGCAGTACACCGCATCAAGCGGAGCCAGTTTCGCGGCAACCTGTTTAACGGCTTTCATTCCGGCCGGCACCAGCGCTCGCGATGCATCATCGGACGCCCGGCCATAGGGCTCGGCTTCTCCGTGGCGCAGTAAATACAGAATCATGCAGCCTCGTCGAACTCGCTTTGCGGGTCATCCGGCCAGTCACGAAACGGAAAGGGTTTGTCATTGCTGATGAAGGTGAGGTAATCGAGCAACTGCTTCTGGTAGAGCGCCAGACGGCGGCAAAACTTCGCCAGTTGCGGGTTGGGATCGTCGTCAAACCAGGCCAGCACCCACTGCACGATAGCAAGCACGCCGGTTACCAGCAGGCTGATACGCAGGACGACCCAGAACAGAATCATGCACAGCGCCCGGATAACCTGGTGTTCCTTTTCTTCCCGATTTAACGATGCCATCAGATACCCGCTCCCATGAATTCAACATCCTGCGCCAGATCACCCGCCATCAGCTGGCCAGCGACCGCGGCTATCGGTTTATCTTCATAAATGATCGCATAAAGCCCGCTTGCCAGTGGCATGTAGATCCCCATTTCACCGGCCTTTTCATGCACCATGCGCAGGGTATTAATGCCCTCGGCGGTCTCGCCTACCCGCTTGATCGCCTGCTTAAGCGAATCGCCCTCACCAATATAGTAGCCGACCCGATAATTGCGACTGAGCTTGGAACTGCAGGTAACAATAAGGTCACCGACACCGGCCAGACCCAGAAAGGTCATCGGGTTGGCACCCAGCCGCACCGCAAACCGCGACATCTCTGCCAGCGAACGGGTAATAATGGCGGCCCGGGTGTTTTCAGCCATCCCCAGCGCCGACGCCAGACCGGTAATGATCGCATAGATGTTTTTCAGCGCACCGGCCAGCTCGACGCCGTAGATATCGGGGTTGCCATAGACCCGGAAATACTGGCTGCTCAGCATGGTTTGAACCCGGGCGCGCAGCGGTTGGCTATAGGACGCTATCACCGTGGCGGAGATCTGGTGATCGGCAATTTCTTTGGCCAGGTTAGGCCCACTGATGCAACCGATATCATGCGCCGGCGCCAGATCATGCAGGATCTGACTCATCAGACGGAAGCTGCCGGGCTCTATTCCCTTGGTTAAACTGACCAGGGCTGTGTGAGGCTGCAACAGCGGTACCGCCTGCTCAACCACCGAGCGAAAGGCCTTACTGGGCACCGCAACAAAGACACAGTCGGCATCGGATACGGCCTCGTTCAGATCCAGCACCGGGGTCAGGTTGGCACTGAGCGCATAACCCGGCAAGTAACGGCTGTTCTCACCCTGGGTGCGAATGTCCTCCGCCTGTTTCTCACTGCGCATCCACAACCTGACGCGGTGGCCATTGGTTGCGGCGATGTTGGCAATGGCGGTGCCAAAACTGCCACCGCCGAGGACGGCAATCGTCTGTGGTGACCCTTCGTTGGCGTGTGTCACAAAAATGGTTCTCCCTAAACAAAGACGCGCAACGGGTTAGCGTCGCGCGTTCAAGACCTTTTGTACACCGCTGACCGGCCGTTGCCGGTAATCAGTGCGGCTGATTCTCCATACACTCAACCAGTTCCCGGAAGGTTTGCCGGTTCTGATCGTTCAGTGACATCAGAATTTTGTGCGCTTCCAGCACCCGTTCGTGGGCAGACCACTCATCGAGCGGTTCCTGGCTTTGTTCGCTCAGGGCATCCTGAGCCTCGACATCGGCATTGGGAACAATCACGAACACTCTGTCCCGGAACCCCATGGTATCGACGATGCGAGTGATATCGGCTTTGCTGGAAATCAGCGTTGGCACATGCCCCATCACCGGCGTTGCCAGACGGGAAATTTTTGCCAGAAGTCCGAGACTGGTGCTGTCGATGCCTTCGGCATCGCTGAGATCAACAATCACAGAAGTAAAGGCGGGATCTTCAACCATATTTTTCAGGCAGGTATCGAGTGTCGTGCACAACGTCATGCGCACGTCTCCTGTCAATTTAATGACATAAGAGCCCGACTTGTTCGCCATTAAAACGCGACCGGTACTCATCTATTATCCGACCTACTTAACCCTTTCAACCGTAAGGACTGTAATGTCGTCTGAAGCAGACCGGGTTTTCCCCTCGCTCGTCATCTGCATCAAAACGTGCTGCATAGTATGGGTTGGGTCAGCGCCTAACTCAAGCAAATGCGCCTCCTTTTCTTGCAAAGATACGTCAGCCAGCAACTCGAGAAAGCCATCGGATACGACAGAAAGTCGCTCGAATCCGTCCAGTTTCTGACGCCTGTTTTCAAACATCGCATCGTCGAACAGGCCCACCGCCAGGCTTTCCGGTTCAATGGCGCGGCAGACCTCACGGGTACAGAGTACCGGCGCCGGAAAGTGCGCTGCCGAGGCGTAATCGAGGGTGTTATCTTCGGTATCAATTACCCCATAGAACATGGTGGCATGCTTGCCGGTCTGGGTGCGAATCAACTCCAGGTTGATCTGCCGCAGCACCTGGGCCGGAATGAGCACCACGTCGGACGCATCGTTTTCCATTTCATCACGCAGCCGGTCTATCTGATTCTTGATAAGCAAGGTGATCAGGGCCGAACTGGCCCCATGCCCCGACACGTCGGCCATGTAAAACACCAGCTTGCCGGGGATGACCTGGAAATAATCGACCAGGTCGCCACTTAAGTAGTTGGAAGGCACCATCTGATGGCTGATGCGATAGTGATCGTGAGTCAGGGCAAATTCAGGCAGCAACCGCTGCTGCACTGCTCTGCCCGCCTGCAGATCGAGCTTGAGCCGATCCACGTGGTCCTGCAATTCCTGATTGCGGGATTCCAATTCCACCCGGTAGCGGTAATTTTCCTTGACCAGAAAGGAGCGCTCCAGCGCCCGTTCAACCGAATGCTCAAGCACACCCAGATCGACTATGGGCTTCATCAGGTAATCGCTGGCGCCGAGGCGCAGTGCCTCAACCACGTCGGTCATCACACCGGCACCGGATACAACAATGACCGGCACTTCATCGGTCAGCTCCATAATGCGGCGTAACAGTGACAGGCCATCCATAACCGGCATGCGCAGGTCACAGATGATCAGATCCGGTGATTTCTTTTCGTATAAGGCCAGCGCTTGCTGGCCATTCTCGGCTTCCAGCACGTTATAGCCGCTGTCTTCCAGGTAGGCGACAATCGAGTCCCGGATGGCTTGTTCGTCATCAACAACCAAAAGTGTGGCATCTGTGAGTGGCATCTTGTTGACTTCCCCAGGGTAGTGCAGGCAACTTAACGGGGTGGGTCAGCGAACGCAACCACTGAATGGCGTGGTGATCCCGAAACAGCTTGTCCAAACCGACGCACGACCCGAACGGGACAGAGAGGTGACCATGAGCACAGCGGACAAAGACTATGGTGAAAAGCGCGACTTCATACGCATGACCCTTAACGCGGAAGCCCTGATACACCTGGCCGATCAAACCCCGCCCCTGACCGCCCAGTGCACCGACCTGAGCGCCACCGGCATCAGCCTGGTGGCCGCACAGCCGCTGGCAAAGGGAACCGAGGTGAGGGTAACGATCGAATCACCCAACGAACAGTTTCGCTCTCTGGATGCCAGGGCCCGATTACTGCGATGCGAAGCGAGGGATGATCAGAGCTATCAGTTGGGCATGGAGATACTCAGCCTGCGATAACCGCTTGTCGTCGGTTCGGGGTAGCTTAGAACGACTCGTCAATAAAGGCGTCGTCCGGGTTTTCTGCTCCCCCGAAACCACCCTCGTCAACAAAGTCTTCATCGGAAGTGGATGAGCCAACCGGCTCATCCAAAAAGCTGTCGGAGACGTTTTTGCCATCAGACACATCATAATTGCGTTTCGACAAATAAGCCTCGCGCAGTACCAGATACCCGTCTCCGCTCATCAGCCGATCAGACCCCAGCAAGTCGGCACGGGTCTGCAAGCCGTCCAGCGTTGCCAGTCCGCTGCGCTCAACCAGGTTGAAATCGGAGTACTGCAACGGGCTCAGCCAGATATCGCCCAGGAAGCCTGAGCTGTCGCGAACGCTGGAGGGTCCCAGCAGGGGCAATACCAGGTAAGGCCCTGGCCCCAGGCCCCAGACACCCAGTGTTTGCCCGAAGTCTTCGACTTTACGTTCGATCCCGATGTGACGCGCGACGTCGAATACCCCCAGCAAGCCCACCGTGGAGTTGATCAGAAAACGTCCCGTTGAGGAGCCGGTCGCACGCCATTTACCCTGCAACAGGTTATTGGTCGCGTTACGTACTTCACCAATGTTCTGAAAGAAGTTGCGCACACCCCGCTCCATCGGATCGGGGGTGACGGTCTGGTAGGTCACCGACAACGGTCTCAATACGGCCTGGTCCAGGCCGTCGTTGACCCGGTATATGACCCGATTGGTCGACTCGAAGGGGTCGTGACTCTGAGCCGCAGCCAGCGGTGTCAATGCCACAAGGGAGAGGCTGGCAGCGATTCGAATAGCCTGGATCAGAGTCAAGGGGTGTCCTTATGCGGTATGTCGGGTGTCGCTCATCCATTGCGCCAGAGCTTGCTCTGCCCGGCTTTGTGAGCGTGCTGGGGCTGGCTTCTCAATGGGCGCCACCTTCGGCTGTGCCCTGGGCCGTTCTGCTTCGGGCGCGGGTTCGGGGGCTTTGGCAGATTGCATCAGCAGTTGTTCAAACGGGCTTGGCTGGGTACGCATCTGTTTTTCCAGATGTTTTACCCGGTGACCCACACCAATGGCGCCCTGCCCCATCATTTTGACTTCCTGGCGCAATGCCTGATGGGTTTGCCCCAGCCGGGCTTCCAGCTGACGCAGTTTACGCCCGTGGCGCCAATGTACCAGAGCCAGCAGGATGATCAAACCACCGATAACCAGTGTTGGCCCTAGCGAAAACCCCTGTGCGACCCAAAGTTCTGTGAATGCCATGCGATGCTACCCCCTGTCCAGTCAGACTCTTGACGTTTCAGAGGGTCATGCATAAGTTGCGCCATCGCGCCTGGTTATTCAGTCAGTGATGCTCAGAGGTCAGCTATTTCCGCCCATTCGCGCTCGGTCAGCAGTTTCTCAATTTCAATAAGAATCAGCAGCTCATCGTTTTTATGGCAGACGCCCTGTATGTAACGGGCACTCTCGTTACTGCCGACATTGGGGGCCGTTTCGATTTCTGACTGACGCAGGTAGACCACTTCCGCCACCGCATCGACCATAATCCCGACGACCTGATCCTCCGATTCCAGAATCACAATACGGGTATTGTCGGTCACATCGGCCGGTGCCAGACCAAAGCGCTCACGGGTATCCACCACAGTGACCACGTTACCGCGCAGGTTGATAATGCCGATCACATAACTGGGCGCACCGGGCACTGGCGCAATTTCGGAGTAACGCAGTACTTCACGTACTTGCATCACATTTATACCGTATGTCTCCTCGCCCAGACGGAAGGTCACCCATTGCAGAATCGGGTCGTTTCCGGTCTTCGCTGTTTGCGCTGTCATAGCTCACCCTCATAAATGCTGTTGCGACTGCGTTTCGTCACTATAGTGTACTCCAGTTGCCCGTCCAGCGCCTGATTCCGATTCGCCGCAAAGCCCCGGTCGGGTCAGGCACTGCGAGCCTTGAATGCGGTTCTGGCGAATTCGTGTAAATCCACCAGGGCACACATCCGGTCAATGATGGTGCCGGCAAGCCAGGGGCGGCTGGTGCGGGCACTGCGCCATTTGACGGCGTCGGGCTCCAGTGAAATTGAGCCTTCGATCTGATGACAGCCAAAGGCCCAGTCCGAGCCATAGACGCCTACGCCAAAGGCCAGCTCTTCAACACTCTCCGGGCGATACCGCTCTGGCATCACCAGTCGCGCGGTATCCACCACTCTCAGGTTGCGTCCGTTTTGCACTGGCAACAGCCCCAGAAACCACTCAGGCTGATCAAACAACGGAGTCAGATCCCGGTCCAGAGGGTGAATGTTGCCCAGCAAGATAAGTGGTACGGCCAGTTTCAGGCCGTCGACCACAAAGACCAGGCAATCAAACCGCTGCTGTGCCCAAACCGGCCTGCCATTCTCGAGCCAGCGACTGAGGTCGTTCTCATCCGACTCCGATTCCGGTGCGGTGATTGCCGCTGAGGCGGGCTCCTCAATCTCAATTGAAGGGATATCGTCAGCCAGGGGTTCGGCAGGTGTTGTTTCCACCGTCGGTAGCGTCGCTTCCCGTGTTTTCAACTCCGGGAGTTGAATGTCCACCATGTCGGGCGCTGGCGCAGGGGTTTCTAGCGGGGGTGCCACATTAACCGCAGGCGCTGTAACCGGTGGGTCAACGACCGGCACTGGCTCTGCCGGTTTCGCCAGCACCTCGGGTTCCGGGTCAGGATCGGGCCAACGCGCGTCATCTGCCTCGGTCGCGGTGTGCAACATAGCATCCAGATAATTGGCCAGTGCCACATCGGTAGCCGATACTTTTACGTCGGTCGTGCGCGTTGTCTTTACCATACCAGGCACCCGTTACCCCGGGCTTTCACGCCAGCAGACGGCACACTGCGACAAGACTCTTCAGTATAAAGACTCATCACCCTACCCCAACGCCATCAGCGACTTTAGCAAGGACTGATAGGCACGGGCACCCCGGGAATCCGGCGCTAGCTGGTTGATACCCACCCCTTCCCGGCTGGCATCGCGCAGCCGGGTATCCACCGGTATGGCAGATTGCCAGATATGCCCTTCGTGCTGCTCACGCAGCGTCCGCAATGCCTTAAGCGACGCCTGGGTCCGCCGATCAAACATCGTCGGAATCACCAGATAATCGAGCGTTCGTTTTTGCGAAGCGGTGACCATGGCGATGGTATGCACCATTCGCTCCAGCCCCTTGATGGCCAGAAACTCGGTCTGCACCGGAACCAGCAAGCGTTTGCAGGCCGCCAGGGAGTTAATCAGCAAGACGCCGAGAATCGGCGGTGTATCGATAATGGCGTAGTCAAAATCGTCCCACAGGTGCGCCAGCGTCTTGGACACGACCAGGCCCATGCCATCTTGCTGGCTGACGTTACGTTCCAGGGTGGCCAGCGCGGTTGAGGCTGGCAGCAGGAATAAACCGGGTTGCGAGGTTTCCAGTAACAGCTGGCCAGGCAGGTCTTCCGCTACTTTGCCCTTGTTCGCAAACAGGTTGAAGGCGCTGTTGTCCATGTCGTCCGGGTTATGGCCAAAATAGCTGGTCAGAGACCCCTGGGGATCAAGGTCAAATATCAGCACCCGCTTGCCTTTTTCGGCCAGCATGGCGCCCAGAGAAACCACTGTTGTGGTTTTTCCAACACCCCCTTTTTGATTGGCTACCGACCAAACGTGCATGACAACTCCTCAACCTATCTGCTCAACCTGGCCTATCAATTAGCCGGATCATCATTCACCGGTGCGGCAGTTGGCGGCACCAGAACATTGGGCGTATTCAGCCGGGTTATGACGATGCTTACCCGGCGATTGCGCTCTGCACGCGCTGCATTGGTTTCATCAAAGCGCGGCTGATACTGGCCAAACCCCAGTGCTGACAACCGCTCCGGGGCAACCCCACCCTGCTCCAGGTATTCAACGACACTGACCGCCCGCAACGCCGAAAGGCCCCAATTGCTGAGCTCGTCGTTTCCGGTGGGCGACGAGTCGGTATACCCCTCAACCGCCACCGGATTTCGCAACGGCGCCAGAACCTTGGCCACTTCGTACAAAACCGCTTCGGCGCTGGCTGTTATATCGGCCGATCCGGGAGAAAATAAAACGGGCTCTTCCAAATTTATCGCCAGCCAGTTTTCCGTGCCACTGACACTGATCAACTGATCCTGAATAAGTTGCTGAAATTGCTCGTCGACTTGCTGCCGCACCTGCAGCAAGGTCGATTCCTGCTGATAAGTCTCGGTATCAGACACGTCTTCACGGGTAGACGGTATCGGCTCGGGCCGGAACAGAGGGTTGAACACATCGGGGCCCTGCGGGGTCGCGGTCAACTCAATGGGATCGACGCTGCTAGGTCGCACATCGAATATCTGTAACAGGTTCTGGCTCACCGCCTGAAATTTGGACTCATCAATGGATGAGATGGCATAGAGAAAAACAAAAAAAGCAAATAGCAGAGTCAGGAAATCCGCGTAGGAAATCATCCAGCGGTGCGTCTGGGCGCCCTGAAACCGGGTACGGCGACGGTGACGCCTCACGGCCGATATTCCTTCAGCCGGCGTTCAAGCACCCGAGGGTTTTCGCTATCGGCAATGGCCAGAATACCGTCCAGCACCATGTCTTCGAAGCCAAAACGCGCTTCGGCCATGCTTCTCAGACGCGCTGCAACGGGCAGAAAGAACAGATTGGCCAGCCCCACCCCATAGATCGTGGCGACAAAGGCGGTGGCAATACCGGCGCCGAGTGCGGCCGTATCTTCAATCTGGGTCATCACCTGTATCAGCCCCAACACCGCGCCGATAATCCCCATGGTGGGTGCGTAGCCACCCAGAGAGTCAAACAGATGAGCAGCCCGGAGGGTACGACTCTCGCGACTGTCCATCGACACCTCCAGGCTGTGACGGATTTTTGTCACGCTCTCGCCATCGACCAGCAACTGCAACCCAAGGCGGACAAAGTCGTCCTGTTCACGGTTCGAATCCGCTTCCAGTGACAAAAGCCCCTGGCGACGGGCAATCTGGCACCAGCGAACAAGCTTCGCCTCAGTAGCTTCCGTTTGCCATTGAGCGTGACTGAAAATACCGGGAAAGAGGCGCCAGGCCAGGCGCCAGGTGGCAAAATCGGACTGGATCATACCCGCCGCCAGCGTGCCGCCCAGCACGATCAGGGCTGCCGGGATATTGGTCAGCGAACCTGCTTGTCCGCCTTCCAGCAAATGACCGCCAAATACGGCGATCCAGGCCAGAATAAGGCCAGCCAGCGCTATCATCTCTACCCCTTTTGTCTTATTGGCGGACGGTGTTTGCCCTTTTACATCCATTCCGGTAAATAAAGCAATGCCCGCGCCAAGTATCAATTCTGCTCGACGGAAGAGGAAATTGAACCGGTCAGGTCAGGACCTCGACCAGGCGCCGCGCAACGTCGGACAGTGGAATGATTTCATCGGCCAGGTTCGCCTTGACGATAGCAGAGGGCATGCCATCAATAACGCAGGTACTGGACTCCTGAGCCCAGACCACACCGTTGGATTGTTTGATCAGACGAGCCCCTTCACGACCGTCGGCCCCCATACCAGTCAGCACAACCGCCAGCACATGGGCGCCGTAATACTTAACGGCACTGCCAAAGGTTACGTCGACCGAAGGCTTGTAATTAAGCCGTTCATCGCCCTCAAAAATTTTGATGCGACCCTTGCCGTTCAGCATCATCTGCATGCCACCCGGTCCCAGCAGGGCCTCTCCGGGGCGCAGTGCATCGCCATCTTTGGCCTCACGGATGCTGAGCGGGCACTGGCGATTCAACCGGTCCGCAAAGGCACCGGTAAAGGTTCCGGGCATGTGCTGAATCATCAGGATGGGCGCAGGAAAATTCGCGGGTATTTGCGTCAGAATCTTTTGCAGAGCTACCGGGCCGCCGGTCGAGGTTCCCAGCATCACCAGATCAAAGCGCTGGGTGTAGCGCTTGCGGGCACTCGGCCTGGCCGGGGGCGCAGGCGCTGGCCTGGACAGCGTTGACACCGGCACCCGATGGCGCCGGGCTTGTCCGGCCATGGCCAGAATTTTTTCGCACAAGGCGCGCTTGAGGGCGTTGGGGCCGCCTCCTACGTCTTCGTAACTCTTGGGCAGAAAATCCACCGCGCCGGCGTCGAGCGCGTCGAGGGTGACACGGGCACCGGCCTGAGTCAGCGACGAGAACATCAGAATCGGGGTCGGCTGTTTCGCCATGATTTCGCGAACCGCTGAAATACCATCCATCAGCGGCATTTCGTAATCCATGGTCACGACATCGGGTTTCAGGCGGACGGTCTTGTCGACGGCTTCACGGCCATTGGTCGCTTCACCTATGACATTCAATTCAGGGTGGGAATTGATCAATCCGCGAATTCGGGTTCGGAAAAAGCTGGAATCGTCTACGATCAGCACCGAAATGGGCATTTACTTCTCCCTGGAAGGAAGTGTGTCCTGGCGGACGCCCTGGCATGCCGAGTGGGGTTCCGCCTCTCTTGTTGTATTGGGTCGAGGGTGCGCGGCCGGGGACGAGCCTGCCATCAACGCCCCCACTCTACCGCCCGACCTTGTATCACGCCACTAACCCCTCGATTCAGGGCCGGGCGTAGGCCTTGAGCAAACCGGGCACGTCCAGAATCAGGGCGATGCGGCCATCTCCGGTAATGGTTGCACCGGACATGCCTTCCGTACCCTGTAACATCTGACCCAGGGGCTTGATCACCACTTCTTCCTGGCCGACCAGTTGGTCCACCACAAACCCGACCTTCTGGGTGCCTACCGTCACGACTACAACGTGCCCGGTCTCTTCGCCCTCGGGCATCGATTCCCGGGTGAGCCAACGTTTAAGATAGTACAGCGGTATGGGCTTGCCACGCACCATCACCACTTCTTTACCGTCAACAACGTTGGTGCGGGTCAGATCGAGATGGAATATCTCGTTAACGTTAACCAGGGGCAGTGCAAACGCCTGGTCGCCCAACATCACCATCAGCGTTGGCATGATCGCCAGCGTCAGCGGTACCTTGATGGAAATGATGGTACCAACGCCCATTTGCGAGTCGATGTCGATTGACCCGTTCAACTGGGTAATTTTGGTTTTCACCACGTCCATGCCGACACCCCGGCCGGAGACGTCAGAAATCTCGGTCTTGGTACTGAAGCCCGGGGCAAAAATCAGGTTAAAGCATTCGGCATTGCTGAGACGGTCGGCGGCTTCCTGATCCATAACGCCACGTTTGACGGCAATTCCGCGGAGTTTATCCGGGTCCATCCCGCCGCCGTCGTCGCGAATGATCAGCAGGATATGGTCGCCCTCCTGCTCGGCCGACAATACGACCTTGCCGGTGCGGGGTTTTCCGGCGGCTTCACGGACTTCCGGAGTTTCGATACCGTGATCCACCGAATTGCGCACCAGGTGAACCAGCGGGTCAGCCAGGGCATCCACGAGATTTTTATCGAGGTCGGTTTCTTCGCCGATCAGCTCCAGCACAATGTCTTTTTTCAGGCTGCGAGCCAGATCCCGTACAACGCGGGGGAAGCGTCCGAAGACCTTCTTGATCGGTTGCATGCGAGTCTTCATGACCGACGCCTGCAAGTCGGCCGTCACCACATTCAGGTTGCCAACGGCTTTCTGCAGGGTCTCGTCATCCAGCTCGACTCCCAACCGAACCAGACGGTTACGCACCAGCACCAGTTCGCCCACCATGTTCATGATGTCGTCCAGCCGCTTGGTATCAACCCGAACGGTTGTGTCCTGGGCGTTGGCCCGTTCCGGCGCGGCCGGTGCTGGCTCTGCCTTCGCGGGACGGGGCGCCTCGGCTTTAGCCGCCGGTGCAGCTGGTGCAGGCGCCTTCTTTGCGGGCTCAGTTTTGGCGGGCTCGGGTTTCACAGGTTCAGCGCCGGCAGGCTCAATAGCCTCTGCTTTGTCGACCGGCGTCTTAGCACTGGTTGCGGCGTCGTCAGCGGGCTGGGCCGCCTTGGGAATCGCCTCTACCTTGAATTGGCCTTTGCCGTGAAGTTGATCCAGCAAGGCTTCAAATTCATCATCTGAGATTTCATCGTTGTTTGCCGGGGAACCTGCTGTCGCCTCCGCTTTCGGTTTCTCAGGCGGTTCAGGAGGCTTTGCGGCAGGCTGTTCTGCGGCAGCGGCCGCCGTGCCATCGGCATTGAATTTACCCTTGCCATGCAGTTGGTCGAGCAGTGCTTCAAATTCATCGTCGGAAATTTCTTCGCCACTACCGCTGGCCGACTCAGCCGCGGGCTCGGCTGGTGATGCCGGTGTGGTTTCAGCGCCGCCTTTGCCGGCCTCCAGAGCATCGAGCAAGGCTTCGAACTCATCGTCGGTAATATCGTCGCCCGCCGCTGGTTCTGGCGACTGGGCCGGTACTTCAGGCGCCGGTGCCTCATCGCTGACTACACCGATCTGCTCACCCGGCACCTGAGGTGCGGCGTACTGATGAAGCAACTCAACCAATTCCGGATCGGCCGGTTCGGGGGCTGCGCCACTGCTGACCTGGGCAAACATGTCGTTGACGGAGTCGAGCGCTTTTAATACCGCGTCCATCAGGTCGGCATCGATGGTTCTGTGCCCGTTACGCAGCGTATCAAAGACGTTTTCAGCCGCGTGACAGCAGTCGACCAGTGCATTGAGTTGCAAAAAGCCAGCGCCGCCTTTAACCGTATGGAAACCCCGAAAAATCGAATTGAGCAGATCCCGGTCATCCGGGCTCTTCTCGAGGTCGATCAGCTGTTCAGACAACTGCTCCAGAATCTCTCCGGCTTCGACCAGAAAGTCCTGTAATATCTCTTCATCCGCTTCGAAGCCCATTGGCGTGCTCCTTAAAACCCAAGACTGGACAGCAGATCATCAACATCGTCCTGATTGGCAACGACGTCTTCTGCAGCTTTGTTGATCTGTGGGCCTTCGCCCTTGAGCCTGTCGGTCTCCTTCTCAGGTTCGCCATCCCTTACTATGCCGGTAATCTCTTCCACCTGGCTGGCCATAAACACCAGGTCGACCAGGCTGGCTTCAACTTCCTTGACCAGGCCGGTGACCCTATTGATCACCTGGCCGGTCAGATCCTGAAAGTCCTGAGCCATCAGAATGTCAGACAAATGCTGGTAGACACTCTGCGACTGGGCCGTGACCTGATCAAAAAACGCATCCACTTCCCAATACAACGACCGGAACTCATCGGCACTCAAATCCCGGTCGACCAGTCGTTTCCACTCTGTTTTTAAGCGGGTCGCTTCGGAGGTCATACCGGCCACGACAGGCATGCTCTCCTCGACCAGATCGAGCGTTGTGTTCGCGGCCTTCTCGGTCAGTTGAATCACGTATTCCAACCGATCGGTTGCGTCGGTCATTTCCGACAGAGCTTCTACCCGCTCACTGGGGTCGGAGTCGATGTGAAAATTGGTGATGGCGCTGTGCAAGGCTCGCGTGAGACGGCCCACTTCCTGATACAGGCCGCGATCGCGGGCATCCTGCATTTCCTGAAGGGTCTCCAGCGCAGACTCGACTTCGCCTGCTTCAATTCGACGATGCAATTCAGCCGCTTTCTCTTTCAATACCGCTGAAAACTCACTGTCACCGCTGCCTGCCTGACGGGCATGCTGCAAGGTCACCAGCGTTGCGGCCGCTTCGTCCATATGGCCGTGTTCGACCTGGCTTAACAATACGGGCGCCAGTTCTTTCAGAGCATTGTGGAAATCGAGCGCTATCGGTTTGTGTGCATCAGCCATGGTGGCCTCTTTTAACTACTGGGACGTTTCCCGACTTAACCGTCGACACGTTCGAAGATTTTTTCGATCTTTTCTTTCAGCGCTGCAGCCGTGAACGGCTTAACGACATAGCCGTTAACACCGGCCTGGGCAGCCGCTACAATCTGGTCCCGTTTCGCCTCAGCGGTCACCATTAATACCGGCGTCCCCTTGAGGCGCTCATCGGCCCTAATCTTTTTAAGCAGGTCAATACCGGTCATGCCCGGCATGTTCCAGTCGGTCACGACGAAATCGAAATCGCCGTTTTGCAACATGGGCCAGGCCGTGTTGCCGTCATCCGCTTCGTGGGTGTTACTAAAGCCCAGATCTCGCAGCAGGTTCTTGACAATACGGCGCATTGTCGAGAAATCGTCCACTACCAGAATTTTCATGTTCTTGTTCAAGATGACCTCCTAAAGCCTCTCCCGAATGGTACCGTCCCAGTCATAATAGACTCTGACATCCGGCAATCCAGTCCTGTAACCCTCAGTACGGTGCATTACCGCCCTGCCAGTTACTGACCTGCTCCCAAAACTGTCTGACAACCAGCCGCTGTCTGCCCAAGGTGACAAGGCAACGGGTCGACACCCATGACGCGCTCGTCGGACACGTTCTCCAGGTTCAATGATGATTGAACACCCGGGCCACTGACGCCGCTCCAGAAGGACCCAACTGGGTAAGTTATCGACCGGTGATCACAATAGTTTAGGGGGGAAATTGCCGAACCTGCGTATGAATTCGTCGCTAGTTTACCCCATCGTGAGGGTGGGTAAAGCGCGGTGTGGCTTTCTAAGCCAGGTTGGGCCGCTGCAACACGCCCAGTGAGCAACCCGGTAAAGCGCCTCAAGTGTGGGACGTGTCGGCTTGCCAGTCCCGAAGTTTGGACCGTAACCGCAACGCCGCCTGACTGTGGATCTGACTAACACGGCTTTCACTGACACCCAGTACCGCGCCGATCTCCTTTAGATTCAGTTCTTCATCGTAATACAGAGAGAGCACCAACTGCTCGCGTTCGGGCAGTTGTTTGATGGCGTCTGCCAGGTGCTGGTTAAGCTGGTCATGTTCGACATCCATCGCCGGCAGCGGCGTCTGGCTGTGATTGGCCTGATAGTCCTGCAAGTCGCCGTTGCCCTGCTCCATTAGCTCTTCGAAGCTGAACAGGCGCGACCCGTGAGTGTCTTTGAGCAACCCGTAATAATCGTCGAGGCTCATGCCCAGTGAGGTTGCCACTTCCTGGTCCTGGGCATCCCGGCCCTCGCGCATTTCAATCTCGCGAATCGCATCGGCAATTCGCCGTGAATTGCGGTGCACGCTGCGGGGAATCCAGTCACCTTTGCGCACTTCATCGAGCATGGCGCCGCGAATGCGAATTCCCGCGTAGGTCTCGAAACTGGCCCCTTTGGCGTTATCGTAGTTCTGAGCCGCCTCGAACAGACCGATCATTCCGGATTGAACCAGATCGTCCAGTTGCACACTGTCCGGCAACCGCGCCAGCAAGTGGTGCGCGATGCGTTTGACCAGTACGGCGTGATCATCGACCAATTGGTTGTAATCAACCTTTTTTTCGGTTTGATACATAGTGTACTGCTGCACCGACATCTCAGGCGACTCCCGCTCCGTTGACGAGTCGCTCAACAAAAAACTCCAGATTCCCTCTGGGAGTACTGGGCAATGGCCAGGTGGCCACTTTCTGGGCAATCGACCGGTAAGCTACTGACGCTTTTGAACGCGGGTAAGCCTCAATAACCGCCTTTTGCCGTTGAACCGCCTTGCGCACCGATTCATCCATCGGTACCGACCCCACATACTGCAGGGTGACATCCAAAAAGCGGTCCGTCACTTTGGACAACTTGTTGAACAGGTTTTGCCCTTCCGACGTCGTACGCACCATGTTGGCCACGACGCGGAAGCGATCGACCTGGCAATCCCGGTTGAGGACCTTGATCAAGGCATACGCATCGGTGACCGAGGTAGGTTCATCGGTCACGACAATAATAGCCTCCTGGGCGGCCCGCACGAAGTTGGTAACCGTTTTGGAGATACCAGCCGCCGTATCGACGATAAGCACATCCATCTGGTCGCCAAGCTCACTGAAGGCAGCAATGATACCGGCATGCTCACGCTCTCCGAGGTTGGCCATTTTCTGGGTGCCGGACGAGGCCGGGATGATCTTCACCCCACCCGGGCCAGGCACGAGTATGTCCCGCAATTCGGCGTTGCCATTGAGTACATCGCTGATGTTACGGCCAGCGGAGATGCCCAGCAGAATGTCAATGTTGGCCAGGCCCAGATCGGCATCCAGCAACACCACACGCTTGCCAAGCTCAGCCAGGGCGACCGCCAGGTTGACCGACATATTGCTCTTGCCTACACCGCCTTTTCCGCCGGTGACGGCAATCACTTGAATAGGATTCAAACCACTCATTCGATTCTGTTTCTCCAGTCTTGCCACAGTATAGGCAATAAGCGTCACTTTGTCGGTGCTTGTGTTCAAGCCAGGCTTTTAGCGCCAGCGACGATGCTCAACCCCGGTGGTCAACTGGCGTATGCCAGTTTGGTTTTTGTGTCACTTAAGCCTCTGACCAGCCGCTTTACCAGCGAAACCGGATCACCCAGGGCGATATCAGCCGGAATGTTCTGTCCATCGGTGGTATACCACAGCGGCCACCGATGCCTGAGGATAGCGTCAAAAATTCCGCCAAAACAGGGGGCTTCGTCGAGCTTGGTGACGACAACGCCATCAATCCGCCGTCCCGGAAAGCCTTTGATGTATTGGCTCAGGCCATCGGCATGCGCCGTCGCGGGCAATACCATCACGGTCTGAAGCCGCTGATCCAGACCGGTATCGATCACCTGTTTCCGCCAATGCGCCAGTGCCTCGCGGCTGCCGCTGGAGTCGATCAGTACCAGGTCACGATCGGACAGCCCTGCCAGCACGTCGGTCAGCGACTCGTCTTCTTGCAACCCCACAAAATGCACACCCAGTATCCGGGCGATGTTTGCCAGCGCATCCTGAGCACCCATCTGAAAAAAATCGGTGCTGACAATGGCAATGCCCGCGCTGCCGTGGTGTTTGACATAGCGGGCCGCCAATTTGGCCAGCGTCGTGGTTTTGCCCGCACCGGTGGGTCCGCAAAGCGCAATATGGCCACCCTGTACAACCGGGTCAAAAACCGGCGCGGTCATGCCTGCTGCAAGGCGCCCCATTACCCGGCGCCAGTTGATATCCAGGCTGGTCTCGCTGTCGAACTGACGCAGCAGCGAGCGTTGTACCGGCGAACTTAACCCCAGAGTCTGCAACCGGGCTTCGAGCCGCTCTCGCTGTGGCGACATGGCCGAGGGTGTTGCCGACTGCAGATGTTCGGTCTGCTGAATCAACAACTGACGCAGGCTATCGATCTCTTCGCGCATGACCCGCACCCATTGCTTGTCGTCTGCACTGCGCTCACCGGCTGCGTCGCGCCGCGCCTGATGATCCTCGCCCCAGCGCTCAACCGGCGCCGGCTCGGGCCGCTCGGGTCTCGTAGCTGCAGGCGCAGGTCTGCTCAGTGCCGATGCAGCGGCCTGAGTGCGCTCCGGGGCAACGGGTGCCGGTGCGGCATCGGTACCGGCAAAGGCGGCCCGGGTCTGGGGTGCCAGCGCTTCCAGCAAATGCTGCATGGACGCCGGGTCCAGTTTGGTGGAACCGTTGCGCTCGGTTGATGCCTTGATGATGGCTTGAGGGTCAACGGCGGCTGGTTGGCTGGCCTGGTATTCCGCCAGTTCGGCTTCGTCGACACCGGCTACTATCTCCAGCCCGCTGGCCAGCTTCTTGTTCGATAAAATGACCGCACCCGGCCCCAGGGCTGCGCCTATCTGCTTCAGACCAACCTGCATGCTGGGCACCACAAAGCGTTTAACTTTCATCGATGATTCCTCACTGGCCACCTACAGACGCAACAATGGTAATGTGTTTGTTGTCCGGAATTTCCTGGAAACTCAGGACTTTAAGATTGGGAACACCGTGGCGTACAAAACGCGCCAGGAGCATTCGAACCGATGCCGAGACCAGCAACACAGCCGGCTTGCCCTCCTGCTCCAGTCGTGAAACGGTTTCCTGAAGCGATTGCTGTAACCGTTCAGCCATGCCTGGCTCCAGCGACACACCGTCAAGATTCCCATCACTTCCGGCTTGTTGAACTGTCTTCTGCAACAACTGTTCCAACGAGCGGTCCAACGTGATGACCGGTATCTCTCTGTCGTTCCCGACGATGCCTTGCACGATCAGCCGGGACAACCCCATCCGGGCGGCGTTGGTCAGTTGGCCGATGTCCTGGGTCTTTGGCTGCAGATTCGTCAGCGATTCAGCGATGCTGCGCAAGTCACGAACCGGCACCTGCTCAATCAGCAGATTCTGCAACACCTTCAACAACTGGCTCAGCGAGACGGTATTGGGAACCAGCTCTTCGGCCAGCTTCGGCGATTTCTTAGACAGCAGGTCGAGCATTTGCTGGGCTTCTTCATGGCCAAGCAACTCATAGGCGTGTTGTTGCAACAAATGATTGACGTGGGTGGCCACCACGGTACTGGCATCGACCACGGTGTAGCCCAACGTCTGTGCACGCTCTTTCTGGGTAGCTTCAATCCAGATGGCTTCCAGGCCGAAGGCCGGGTCAGTCGTTTTAGCGCCTTCCAGTGGCCCGAATACCTGCCCAGGGTTGATGGCCAGCTCCCGATCGGGATACACCTCGGCTTCGGCGATGCCGACCCCCATCAACGTCAGCCGATAGGCATTGGGCATCAGATCCAGGTTGTCGCGAATATGAATCGACGGCACCAGGAACCCCAGCTCCTGAGACAGTTTCTTGCGAATCCCCTTAATCCGCCCCAGCAGTTGCCCACCCTGGGAGCGATCAACCATGGGAATCAGCCGGTAGCCGACTTCCAGCCCGACGATATCGACCGGCTGCACATCATCCCAGCTCAGTTCCCGGGTTTCGCCTTCGCTCGCAATCGCCGGAGCATCGGTACCTGCCAATTCACCTTTCAGTGGCTTGCCAGCCGACCCGGTTTTTCCGGGCCCTTTGGAAGGTTTGTCAGGCATGCCGGGAAAGAAGTTCTCCCCATCGGCCTGTTTTTGACGAAAAACAATAAACAAGGCGCCAAGCCCTGCCAGAAACGCCAGTGACAGAAACACGGTGTGCGGCATGCCCGGTAAAACACCCATAACGAACATCATAAAGGCCGCAATGCCCAACGCCTTGGGCGTGGAAAACATTTGCGCCATGATCTGGTCGCCCATTTCCTGGCTGTTGCTGTTGCGCGTCACCATAATGGCGGCCGCTACCGATAACAGCAGCGACGGGATCTGGGCAACCAGGCCATCGCCGATTGTCAACAGGGCATAGACCTGCAATGCCTGACCGAAATCCAGGTCATGCTGCATCATGCCGATGGCGAGCCCGCCGAAGATATTGATCGCCAAAATCAGGATGCCAGCAACAGCATCGCCACGAACAAATTTGGAGGCACCATCCATCGAGCCATAGAAATCGGCCTCCTGAGCGATTTCCGAACGCCGGGTCTTGGCCGTTTCAGCGTCAATCAGACCGGCATTTAAGTCCGCATCGATGGCCATTTGCTTACCGGGCATCGCATCGAGGGTGAACCGCGCACTGACTTCAGAAACCCGGCCCGCACCTTTGGTCACCACGACAAAGTTGATGATCATCAGAATGGCGAACACGATGAAACCAACGGCATAGTTGCCACCGATCAGCACTTCACCGAAGGCTTCAATCACCTTCCCGGCTGCGTCGCCACCCTCATGACCATAAAGCAACACGACCCGGGTAGAGGCAACGTTCAAGGCAAGCCGCAACAGGGTTGCAACCAGAATGATGGACGGGAAAACAGCGAAATCGAGTGGCCTCAATACGTAAATAGAGACCAGCAATACAACGATGGACAGCGCAATGTTAAAGGTGAAGAAGGCGTCGAGCAGCAAAGGCGGCACGGGCAACGTCATCAGCCCCAGTACCATCAGCATCATGAACGGGATGCCGAGCACCCGTTGCGTCATCATTTTGGCATTGCTGCGCGTACTGGTCAGAACCGCGCCGCGGTCCAGCGAGCGAACCTGAGTACCAAAACCTTTGAGATTATCGAATAGGGCCATCTGTCAATTTTCAGGCGAATTCAGGGAGTTACCGATGGTATCGCAAGGATTGGGCCAAGGAGCCTTGTCACCGCTGAAACTAGTCGTCGGACTTCAAATCATCCGGGATATCAACCGATGGTTTGCGGTCAGGTTTAGGCGCCCGACCTTTTTTCCATTGGTCGGTCTGGAAGACAAACGCAAGAACCTGGGCGACAGCCACATAAAGCCCTTCCGGTATTTCCTGGCCGATCTCGGTATGGTGATAGATCGACCGTGCCAGAGCCGGCATTTCGAGAACCGGTATTTTATATTCACCGGCAATCTCCCGAATTTTCAGGGCGGTTTCATCAACCCCTTTTGCCAGCAGCATGGGCGCGGGCATGCCCTGGGGGTCGTATTTGAGCGCGACGGCATAGTGCGTCGGGTTGGTGATCACCACGTCGGCATCGGGAACGTCGGCCATCATCCTGCGGTTGGCCATTTCACGCTGCAACTGCCGAATCTTGCTTTTAACTTCCGGTTTACCTTCGGTGTTTTTGTACTCTTCCTTGACTTCTTGCATCGTCATTTTCAGCTTCTTGGTGTGACTGTAGATCTGAAACGGAATGTCGACGATCGCGATGATGATGGTGCTGCAGCAGATAAGCAGAAATGTCCACGCCAAAACTATGGCAGCATGACGAACAGACGGTATGGTGGGTTCAAAGACCATGCTGATGAAATCGTCTTTAAGACCAACCAGAACCAGCACCGCCACACTGCCGACGATCAATACTTTGCCCCAGCCTTTCAACAGTTCCACCAGAGCGTTCATTGAAAACATGCGCTTGAGGCCCGACAGGGGGTTCAGGCGGCTGCCTTTGGGTGCAATGGCCTTGGTTGAAAAATTCCAGCCGCCCAGCCCAATCGGGCCAAAAAAAGCGGCCACCAGCAACAGCAAAAACAGCGGCAGCAACGACCACATGGACTCAACAAACGAAATCTCCAGATACCCCAGCGCGACCTTGGTATCCCAACTTGCGTTCGGGTCGAAACTGAAACTGAACTTCATGATGTCCAGCAAGTTAGCTGCCATGGCTGGCCCGAAAATTAACATGCCTACCGCAGCCGCCACCAGAATGGCAGAGGTGTTCAGCTCTTTCGAGCGGGCAATATTGCCCTCTTCCGCCGCTTTTTCTTTTTTTCGCGCCGTGGGTTCTTCTGTTTTTTCCTGGGAGCTGTCTTCTTCAGCCATGGGAAGGCTTCTCCTGCGTTACCCGCTCAAACTCACTGGTGTTTGGCCGGCTTACCCACTCAGGGTTGTTGAAGGATCTGAAACATAAAGTCGAGATGTACGTCGAGCAGTTGTTGCACCATGGGCAATGCCACCCAATAGCTGGCCCAGACGATGACCAGCCCGGCCAGCATCGTCACCGGAAAGCCCAGAGCAAAGACGTTTAGCTGAGGTGCAGCGCGCGTCATAACACCAAAGGTCAGATTCACGAGAAGCAAGGCGGCAATGGCCGGTAACGCCAACATCAGCGATGCTTCAAATAGCCAGGCACCGAACTGGGCCACCGACATAAACACACTCTGGCTAAACGCCGAGTCGCTAACCGGCATCAAAAAGAAGGATTCCGCCAACACTTCGAGCACAATCAGGTGGCCGTTAATCGACAGAAACACCAGCGTGACCAACACCTGATACCACTGGCTCAACACCGCAACCGATACGCCATTGGCCGGGTCGACCATCGACGCAAACCCCAGCCCCATTTGCATCGAAATCGTTTGCCCTGCCAACACGAACACCTGAAGAATCGTGAGCACAACGAACCCCAGGGTGAGCCCGATCAGCAGTTGCATCGCAATGATCACCAGGCTTTGCAAACCGGTTACTTCTATGACTGGCATAGGGGGTAATACCGGGTAAAGCGCGACCGTCATGGCAAAGGCCAACCCCAGCCGAATGCGTGCCGGCACGACCTGGGCGCCGAAGATCGGAACAATCATAAAAAAGGCGCCAATGCGGAAAAACGGCCAGAAAAAATCGCTGACCCAGCTCGCTACTTGCGCGTCGGTGATGACCAAGGCCCCGCCTCTACCCAATCAGAATGGGAATGTTGTAAATAAGCGTATTGGTGAAGTCCACCACCATGCCAACGATCCAGGGCCCGGTAAAAATCATCATCATCAGCGTGACCAGCAGGCGGGGCAGAAAACTCAGCGTCTGTTCGTTGATCTGAGTCGCAGCCTGAAAAGTTGCCACCACAAGGCCCACCAACAAACTTGGAACGATCAGGATCGACACAATGGCGACCACAATAAACAGTGCTTCGGAAAACAAATCGGCGATATTAATAGCATCCATAGGATGACTCCCTACGCAAAGCTGCCGGCGACTGAGCCCATAATCATGGCCCAGCCATCCACCAGAACGAACAGCATGATTTTAAACGGCAATGAAATAATGATGGGTGACAACATCATCATACCCATGGCCATCAGCACAGACGCGACCACCAGGTCGATGATCAGAAACGGAATAAACAACAGAAACCCAATTTGGAAGGCGGTTTTGAGTTCACTGGTGACAAACGCAGGTACCAACACGTTCAACGGAGTGTCTTGCGGTGTTTCTATCTCGTTTTCCATGTCGGCCAACCGGATGAACATGGCTATGTCCGTTTCCCGCGTTTGCGCCAGCATGAAGGTTTTCATCGGAGCGATGGCTTCATCGATGGCTTCTAGCGGCAAAATTTCTTCATTGATGTACGGCTGAATGGCATTCTCATTCACCTCATTCAATACCGGCGTCATGATAAAAAACGTCAGGAATAGGGCCAGACCAATTAACATCTGATTCGACGGTGTTTGCTGCAAGCCGATCGCCTGTCGCAGAATCGCGAACACTACGATGATGCGGGTAAAGCTGGTCATCATCATCAGTGCAGCGGGAATAAAGGTCAGCGCTGTCATCAGCGCCAGAATTTGCAGGGTTACGGAATAGGTCTGGCCACCGTCGGCATCGCTCGTCAGGGTGATGGCGGGAATCCCGCGGGCCTGGGCAACGGCGCCCAGTAACAACAGCGCAGCCAGTGCAATGCGAGCAAGACAGCGGTTACGATTGGGAGTCCGAATCGCCCGGGGTTTTCTGAGGGTTTTTTCTGTGTTTGGCCAGAGGGTCACTGTCCAGTCCTTTCAATAAGCCTTTCATTCGATCGGCGAATGGACTGGGTTGCATCGCGTCTGTCAGATCGAGCGGGCCATCAAAGCGGTGCAGCGTAGAGATGGATTGTGCGGTTACCCCGATCAGCAGGGTTTCATCAGCCGCCTTAATCAACATCAACTTTTCGCGCGTACCCAAAGGCATCACTGACAGTACTTTGATGTGGCGGTTATTGAAACCAGTGCCGCCAGCCATTCGTCGTACTAACCAGCCACACGCAAAGATGAGGCCAACAATGAACAGCAAGGTTAAACCGAGGCGCATATAGTCGCCACCCCCGCCAGGCACAGCGGAACCGGCACTGGCAAGCACCCGGCTAACGGGCAGTAACAAGAGCCCGACGGTGGCTGTTGCGCGGACAGACGTCAAAGTTTTGTTGGCAGCGTCAAAGATCGGTAGGCTCATCGTAACCGTTGTATCCGTTCCTGCTGGCTGACGACATCGGTCAGGCGAATACCAAACTTCTCATTCACCATCACCACTTCGCCATGCGCAATCAGGGTCCCGTTAACCAGAACATCCAGCGGTTCACCCGCCAGTCGATCCAGCTCGATCACACTGCCCTGATTCAGCTGCAGCAGGTTTCGAATGGGAATCTGGGTGTTGCCAACCTCCATGGAAATAACCACGGGGATGTCGAGAATCACATCCAGATTCGGCGAATCGCCGTGAGAAGCGACCGACGATGCCGCGCCGAATTCCTCCAGCGGCGCCCGGGTAGGGTCACTTTGAGCGTCGTCATCGTCATCACGCTCGTCGTCGCCGGATTCCGACATGGCAGCAGCCCATTCATCGGCCAGCGCCTGATCGTCCTGGCTGCTTTCTTCGCCCGCGTCTATCTCGTCTTCCGGTGGCAAGTCATTGTCACTCATCGTTACTCTCCTCTTTCACCGTCTGGCTGATCGCCTCGACTGCATATTCTTCACGTTTGCGCCGTCGCTGCCCCAACAAGCGGGATTTCAGGTCACCCACATCGCGTTTGGCCATGGGAGACGGGCGTATCACTTTCAACGCCAGGTTTTCACCGGACTGCCCCAGCGTGCATTCAAACAACGGCACCTTGTTCGCCGCCAGCGTCAGGGTTTCCGGCAAATCAATGGGAATAATGTCCCCGGCTTCCAGATCAACCAGATCGCGCAGCTTGATATCGCGCTCGACCACGGTTGCGTTGATGGGTACTTTGGCGCGCAGAATATCGTGGCGCAGGGAATCGACCCAGCGATCATCAATTTCATCGACATCACTTTGCACACCGGCATCGAGTACTTCACGTACCGGTTCAATCATTGAATAAGGCATGGTGACATGCAGGTCGCCACCGCCTCCATCCAGCTCTACGTGAAAGGTGCTGACCACCACCACTTCGCTTGGGGAAACGATATTGGCCATGGCCGGGTTCACTTCGGAAGAAACGTATTCGAAGTCCACATCGAGCACGGCGCCCCAGGCCTCTTTCATATCCTGAAAGACCTGTGACAACACCATTTGAACCACGCGAATCTCGGTCGGGGTAAATTCACGACCTTCAATCTTGGCATGACGACCATCGCCACCAAAGAAATTGTCGACCAGTTTAAACACCAGTTTGGCGTCCAGAATAAACAGCGCCGTGCCTCGCAGTGGCCGCACTTTAACCAGGTTCAAGCTGGTCGGAACATACAGCGTATGCACGTATTCGCCGAACTTGAGTATTTGAATGCCACCGGTCGCAACGTCTGCACTGCGACGCAGGAAGTTGAACATGCTGATACGGGTATAGCGGGCAAAACGCTCGTTGATCATTTCCAACGTGGGCATGCGACCGCGCACAATGCGGTCCTGGCTGGTTAAATCGTAGGATTTAACGCCATTGGCGTCGCCGGTGTCTTCCTCTTCAACGGCACCGTCATCGATGCCGTGAAGCAACGCATCAATTTCGTCTTGTGACAGTAAGTCCTGCACGGCAGCCCCTATTGCATGACAAAGCTGCGAAACAACACGGTTTCAAAACCGGGTCGGCCGAGCTTTTCTTCAATCGTTGCCTGGACCGTCGCCGTTAGCGACGCAACCAGCTGTTCTTTGCCTTCTACCGTCTTCAGTGTTTCAAAATCTTGTTCTGCCAGTGTTTGCAGCAAGTTATTGCGCAACAGTGGCATGTGCATGTTGGCGGTATCGATCGCCTCACCGTCGCGAGACACCAGCGACAACTCCAACTGCAAGAAGCGGGTTCGGCCTGCTTCGTTGAAATTGACCACAAAGGCCGGCTGCATGGCCAGGTAGTTGGCCGGGCCAGCGTTCATGGCTGCGTTCATCTCTTCTTCCGACATCTCCGTTTCACCCACAGCGTCGTCGGCCCCCGGGCTCAACAGGAACAGAGTGCCACCGACCGATACGCCTGCCACAACCAATACACCGACCATGATCAGCAGCATCATTTTCAGTTTCTTTTTGCCCGAGCCAGTCGCTTCCTCGACATCTGCTTGCTGTTCTTCAGCCATGCGCTACTTCCAATTTCCTGGTAGGTGGCAGCCCTGTCGGGACACCCTCGTTTAATAGATACTCGCTCGCATTGTCCGGGTGTCAAAACCGCCTTTCGCTCTGCATTGGCTAGCAAGGGTTGCGCCAAGATTCAGATCTGCACAGCGCTTGCACCCGGGTGCAATTGCCAACAGTCTAGTCGGGTCAGACGAAATGGTCGACCAGCCCCTGCCCCCAGGCTACGCTGGTGGCTGACTCAGCGGAACTTTCGTCGTCACCCGCTGCCAGACCATTTGTGTTGCCGCTATTGTCGTTACCCTGCTCACTGCCTGCCTGTTGATGCCCGGCCGACTCTTCCCGGATATCGAGTTTCGCCAGCGATAAACCCTGCTGTTCCAAAAATTCACGCAACCGGACACTCTGACTTTCCAGGGCCTCGCGAACCTGAGGGCTCTGCACAACGATCTGCACCTGAGTCTGGTCATTCTGAACCGTAATTCGGACATCCATCAGGCCCAGCTCCGGCGGGTCGAGTCGAATCGTAGCTTGCTGTATATCGCCCCTGACCATCAACGCCAGCCGTTCACCCAATTGCCGACCCGCTTCACCGGCCAGCACCGGTTGTTGCAGGCTGCGCTGAATAACCGCATTAACGGCATCAGCCTTCTCGGGAATCGGCTGTCCAGCCAGCAGTGGCTGCCTGGCATCATCGGCCACGGCCGCTGCCAGCGGAGTCAAACGAGCCGCCGCCAGTGAGTCGGAATGATCAGTGACGGGTCCACCCGCCTGCAACAACTTGCTGAACAGGGTATCGGCTGCCGGTGCCGGTTTGTCGGCAAGCAGCGTCGAATCCTGGGTTAACAGAGCACTTTCAGGACGGGATTGGTCGAAGGTCGAAGGCAGGCTGCCCCCGGCCGCCGTATTGAGAACCGCCCTGACACGCTCGGCGATGGAAGTTACCAGTTGCGACAACCCGCCCTGCCCATCGTTCAGCGCCTGAGACCATTGCTGTAATGTTTCGAGCATGGTGCGTTCAGGTGGTGCCGTTCCAATGGAAGTACTGCCGGTCAGGGGGAAGCCGGTGTTCATAAGTTCGGAAGTGTCAGCCTCCTGCGACAAGGCCGCGAGTTCGCCCCTGACAAAGGCTGGTGACGCATCCCCTGCCAACTGCGCGACCTGCTGGTACCACTGGTTTACATCAGCCTCCAGTGACGCCAGCGAATCTCCCATTGCCTGAACGGCCAACAGCGCTTCAGGCCCGAGATCAGCCAGGGCTTCAGCGGTCATGGCAACCGTTGGCGGCTCAGCCACCCAAGTCTGTAGGGTGTTTATAAAGTCCTCGGCGGCCTCTTCGGTCAAACCCAAGTGACCGACCAGCATTTCAGTAAGCGGGCCCGTCTCACCTTCGGGCGCGTCCTGTTCAAGCGCGAGCAAATTCTCCAGTGTTGTCGTCAGCCCTTCCAGGGTGTCGGCCAAATTGTCCAGTGCCAGTTCTGACTCGCCAAGCTGCCCGGTATCGGTTTGCCGCTGCGGCAACAATTGGCCAGAGAGTCCACTGGTCGGGGTTTCAGAAGAGCGGGCCGAAGCGAGCCTGGCCGCTGCAGGTGCTGAGCCTTCAGATCGATGGGCATATTCGCTAAAAACGCTTTGAAAGCCGCGCTGAGACTGGGCGGGTGCCTTTGCATCCGCATCGGCGACGACGGCTTCCCGGTTACTGCTTACGGCAAACTGAGGCGACAATAACTGCATGGTGCCATTTCCGACATAGGAGGTGTTCCGGATCAATTGCAAAGCCCGGGCCATTCAGGCGAAAGGCAGGTTACATCGACCTGACAGGGGGTGGGAATGAGAGTATCTCGGGGCTGTCATGACGACCAGTTTCTATCGAACCCGTAAAGAAACCGGTCTAAACAGCGGCTTTTTATAAGGGTTTCCCCGGCGAGGTTGGGATTGCAGCGTCCAACTGCAGTGTCTTGCGACAGGCCTCATCTAACCTGCAGGTAAGAACGCTACAGATAAGAATCGCGCATCAGTTTTTCGACCTGATTGAGCTCGACTTCGATCCGGTCGACCAGGCCTTTTGACCCTTGAGTTCGACCGGAGCGAGCCAGATCTTCAAGCTCCCGGCACAGGCTGGACAATTGCTTGGCCCCGACATTAAGCGTACTGCCTTTGAAGCTGTGCGCAGACTGACGAATGTCTTCCGCAACGCCGGAATCAACGGTGCGCACCAGCTCACGGACGCGCACCCGGGCGTCGCTCAGAAAGGTGTCGATCAGATCCGGAAAATCGTCTTCGAGCAGCGCCTGCAACTCACCCAATATGGTCACATCCAGATGATCGTCTATCTGAGTTGGGGTATCGGAATCAGACATGGCAGCCTCGCGTTGGGTGTATGAGTTGTGCACCGTCCCTGGGGCTCCGTAAGTCGGTTACTGACGTTCATAATAGGCGTTATCGGCTGAGTTTTACAGCCGGGCTATCAAGCCGTCTGGCAAGGTAACGGGAATGAGCCAGAAACCTCTGCACAAAAGTTCAGTTTCGCGGCCAGCGGACAATGGCCCTGACCGACTGACCACCGTCGAGATAGGTCAGTTCGTCACTTAATTGCCGGATCAGAGTGATACCCCGCCCGCTGTAATCCCATTGAACGCTGGGTTGCTGGTCGGGCACTGGTTGATCATCACCGAAATCGGCAAAGGGGAATCCGCTTCCGGTATCAGTGACCTCCATGATCAGCTCGCCGCCAATCTCCAGCGGTCGATGGGTCAGCGTGAGCCGGACACTGCCGCCCGACAACGAAGCCAGTGCCTGTTCGCGTTGCAGATAATACTGCCCAAAGCCCTGGGGGCCTGTCTTCAACCCGGAGTCTAGCTCCAGTACGCCATGTTCCAGAGCATTGCTGAACAATTCAGCCAGCAGGGTGTACAACTGGCCTCCCAACGGCCGCAACCCTTCCACTTCCATTAATAGATTCATGACCAGCGGCAAGGGGTTAAATGCCGCCAGGCTCTGGTCGTGCAGCGCCAGGCTCAGAGTCCAGTTGACCGGCCCACCGATAGAGCCCTTGCTCGATTCGTAGGTGGTCATGCCGATGTCTTCGATATCGACCATTTTGGCCGTTACCAGGGTAATGTCGTCGTCCCGGTCGCTGCCACCCATAAAGTGGTCGACCTGATCGAGAATCGCCTGAAAGATCCGGTCCGGATTGTCGGTGCGGGCGAACACCTGATTGAGCCGCTCTTCACCAAACATGTCGTCGGCTGGGTTGCGGCTTTCGATAATGCCGTCTGACCACAAAAACACCCGGTCGCCGTTGTGCATCACCACATCCAGACTGTGCGGATCAAACTCGTAGGGGTCGAGCACGCCCAGCGGCAAGTGCGCACTGGAGAACCGCTCTACCGTTCCACTCTGTTCACGGTAGAGGTACACATCGGGCACACCGCCAACCCAGACCCGGGCCGACTTGTTGTGAAAATTCAGTTCCACCATGGCACCGCAACAGAATACCCCGACCGGCAGTATTTTACGCAGCTTGCTGTTGACCTCACGCAACACCTCTTCCATCGAAAAACCCTTGGAGGTCATTCCATAGAAAATTTCCGCCAGCGGCATGGCACCAATGGCTGCGGGCAACCCATGGCCGGTAAAGTCGCCCAGAAACAGCAACATGCCCCCGTCGGGTTTGCGTTCGGCCAAAACGGTATCGCCATTAAACACCGCCATCGGCGATAGGGAGTGCTGGATATTGGGCAGATTCAGACAGCCGGAGTGTGCCACGTTGTCAAAAACGGTTTTGGCGACCTGTTGTTCCAACAGCATTTGCCGGTTATGGCGCTGCAGTTGAGCGTGCATGGCCCGCATTCGGCTGAAGGCGTTGATTTTTGCCTTGAGGATGACCCGGTTGTAGGGCTTCGACATAAAGTCGTCGCCGCCGCTGTCGAGGCATTCGGCCAGCGATTCGGCGTCCTGCAAGGAGGTGAGAAAGATGATGGGGACCAGGTCACTCTCTGCCAGGGATTTTATCGCACGGCTGGCTTCAAGCCCGTTCATGACCGGCATCAGGGCGTCCATCAATACGATGTCGGGAGCGTGCTGTTTGAACAGTTCGACGGCTTCACGGCCATCGGTAGCCAGCAGCACTTCATGACCCTCGCGCCTTACGATGGCCTGCAGGATCATGCGGTCGGACTGATTGTCATCTGCGATCAGAATCCGCAGCCCCTGCCCCGGAGGTTGCGCAGTCGAATGGGTGATCATTCGATCCTGAACAACTGTCCGAAATTGGAAATGGTCAGAATTTTTCGAACGTCCTCATTGCAATTGACAATGCGGATTTCCGAATGGTCGCCCCCGGCGTGATCCCGAAGCAACAGCAACATGCCCAGCGCCGAGCTGTCCAGATAGGTGGCATCGCACATGTCGATAATATACACCTTGATGTCCGGCGAGGCGTTCTCATAGATCTGGCGAAATTCCTGGTGCGAACTGAAATCAAACCGGCCAGTAATCTTGATGGTCATTTCGCGCCCGTTGTCGCTGGGAATTGCCGACACTGTCATAGTAAATCCTCTGTGGTGTATTGGGCTCTGGGGTGGGCGCCCTTTGTTATTGTAGGCGGTTCCTAATTCTATAGTGTAGACGGCTCCAAAGAGGATAGCGCCTCCCGACAATATGGCCCGCTGTCGGTTACTGTAATGGTTGCATGGGCGGGCTGGCAAGCCGTACCCGGGTTATCGGCCCGGTCCTGAGCGCTGCGCCATCTGCCCGACCAACTCATCCAGTGCTTTTTGCTCTTGTTTGTCCGCCTCAATGACTTCCTGCAACGAGAGTTTGTCGACCAGTTGGCCAATACTCTTGCGCCGCTGATAGAGCTTCTGCCATTGCATCAGCACTTGCTGCTCCTGGCGTTGCCATTGCTTTATAACCCCTTCCTGCTGACCAATCACGCCACCCAACTGATCGATAAAGCCCTGGGTACGACGCCATTGCACAATGGACAGCCCCGCGCTGCCCTGAGTTTCCAGATAGCCAAGGTATTCACCCCGATACCCTTCCAGTTCAGCCAATTGAGCCTGCTCCTGCTCCAGGCGCTGACGTGTCTGGGCAAGTGCCTGGGCGGCCTGATCTTCCCTCTGCCGGGCCAGCTTCTCGATCAATTGCATGCGCTGCGAACGTTTCATGGCGTACTGCCTGCCTGGTTCATGATGCGATCATTGCGCGACCGTTACGGGGCGCGTTGCGGCCGGGCCAGAGGCCGGCCTTTTTTCATCGCGGAGGGGGCTGGCGCATTCTGGCCGGGTGACAGCGACTGCAATTGGGCGACGCTCTCCTGATACCGCACCTGTTCGTTTAACCCCTGCTGCAAAAAACCCCGAACGACCGGAAACATCTGTATCGCCTCATCGATGTCTTTGTCCGACCCTGAATTATAGGCACCAATGGCTATCAAGTCCCGATTCTGATGGTACCGCGCCCAGACCTGTTTGAGCGTTTGCGCCTGTTTCATATGAGCCGCTGATACGACTTGCGGCATCGCCCGGCTGATGCTCTGCTCGATATCGATGGCCGGGTAATGGCCCTCTTCCGCCAGGCGCCGGTTCAACACAAAGTGGCCGTCCAGAATGGCACGGGATGCATCGGCAACCGGATCCTGCTGATCATCCCCTTCGGTCAGTACAGTATAGAAAGCGGTGATCGATCCGCCACCGGCCTCGGCATTACCGGCTCGCTCGACCAGTTGCGGTATGCGTGCAAAGACCGAAGGCGGGTACCCCTTGGTGGCCGGTGGTTCGCCAATGGCCAGTGCGATTTCGCGCTGGGCCTGGGCAAAACGGGTCAGGGAATCCATCAGCATCAGAACGTTTTTGCCCTGGGCTCTAAAAAACTCGGCAATGCTGGTGGTGTACTGGGCCGCGCGTAATCGCAACAGGGGCGCATCATCAGCCGGTGATGCCACGACAACGGCACGGGCCAGCCCCTCGTCACCGAGAATGTCTTCGATAAATTCCTTGACCTCCCGGCCGCGTTCGCCGATCAGCCCGACTACGATAATGTCAGCCGTGGTAAAGCGGGTCATCATGCCCAGCAGCATCGACTTGCCCACACCCGAACCCGCAAACAAGCCCAGGCGCTGGCCCCGACCAACCGTCAGCAAGGCGTTAATGGCGCGAATGCCGACGTCGAGCGGCTCGCGAATGGGTTGTCGATGCAAGGGGTTAATTACCACCCCGTTCAGGCTTTGCTCCACCCGGCAACTGAGTGGTCCCTTGCCATCGATTGGCTCGCCAAAGCCGTTGACGACCCGACCCAGCAGCTCATCACCAATCACCAGTTCACTGGCACTTTCCAGCGGCACCACCCGGGCACCGGAACGCAGCCCTGAAATGGGTTGTACCGGCATCAAAAAGGCTTTGTCGTCCTGAAAACCCACCACTTCTGCTTCGATCCGGTTTTGCCGGTCGATCACCAGACACCGCTCCCCCACGGTGGCGTTCAGGCCAATGGCTTCCAGCGTAAGCCCCACCATTCGGGTCAGCTTGCCTTCAACGATGACCGGACTGCGCTCGGGAATCCAGCGCTGACAGTCCTGGAGAAACAGCCCCAGGTTTTTACTCATGGTTCGTTACCATCAGGTTCCGGGGTGCGCTGCTGACCAGGGGATTCATCGCCATCGGGTTCGCCGGTCCGATCAGTCTGAGGCACATCATCATCCGATCGCCCGGCTGCACCCGTCGTCTCCAGCTCCTCCGAGGCTTGCTGTTTCGGCTCGGTACCGGCCTCTTTGAACGCATTCAAATCGGCGGCAGCAGGCTCTGAGGTACCTGCAACACTGGCGTCAGAATCATCGATGTCAGACTCTGGAACGTCGTCTTGAGCCGCCGCGTTGTCAACCGGTTCAGGCGCTTCGTTATTAGCCGCGTCGGCCTGCGGAGTGTCATCTACTGACCCGTCTGCTTCGGGTTCAGCCGAGTCGCCTGCGGAAAGCCCTGCTTCGTCTTCAGGCTGTGATTCGGCAGTCGGCGTTTCATCGTCCAACGCTGCTCCGGTAGCCTGCCCGGCCTCCGGCTCCGCGGGCGGCAAGGGCCAGGGTGACTCCATTTCAGCCAGTTGCTCACTAAGCCCGGCATGCGCCAGCAAGTTGCTGACCTGCTGGCGATAGCGATGTTCAAGGGTGTAATCCACATAGCTAAAGCGAGTGCGGATCACACAACCACCGCGGCTGATCGAGGGTGTGGGCACCAGGTTCCAGTGCGGCTCGGCAATGGGTTCCACGTAAGCCGCATCCTCGGGGTTGATCTCCAGCGTGAAGCGCTCGTCTGCGTTAGGCAGCGCCTGGACGGCGGAATGCACCAGGCCCTGAATGTGTTCAGGTTGAAGTGTCAGTTCGGCATCGATTACGTTGCGGGCAATGCGCGCCGCAAGCGCGACCAGGCCCGATTCGAGATCATCGGTTTGTTGCCCCAGCACGGCTTTGATCTGTTCAAACAACTCGCTCAGCGGCGCCAACTCGGCGTTGATGCGTTCCGCTTCTGCTTGCTGAGCAGCCAGCATACCCGCTTTATTGCCCGCACTCAGGCCTTCCTGCTCACCGCTGTCGTATCCGGCCTTGTAACCTTCCGTCTGGCCGGTAGCCTGACCTTGCTTCATACCCTGTTCGAAGCCGGATTCAAAGCCTTCGTTGTAAGCGTCTTCGTGGATCTGGCGAATGTCTTCTGCCGTCGGAGGGCTCAGGCTCTCCGGCTGGACGTCTTCGACGGTGCTGGTATCGGGCTGGCGATCGCCGGGCTGGGGCACCGGTTTACCCTGGGCATCCCAGCGTGGCAATTGATAGGGTTCAACGTTGGGGGCATCCTGTCCGGACGCTTTATAGCCCGTTGCGCCTTTCTTGGGCGATCCCGCTGCGCTTCTGGTTGGCCCTCCGGCATTATTTGGCATCATAGTGACAGGCCTTCTGGTAACGCCGGGTGAATAACGTCTGGGTTGCTCCGCTCATACCCGGGCGTCATACCATTGCATCGCCTGCGGAGCCACCAAGTACGATCTCTCCGGAGTCGGCCATGCGCCGGGCGATGTTGAGAATTTCCTTTTGCGCCGATTCGACATCGGTCAGGCGTACCGGCCCCATGGCTTCCATATCGTCTTTGAGTATCTCCGCCGCCCGCTTGGACATATTGCCGAGAATTTTCTCCTGCAGATTCTGGTCGGCACCGCGCAGAGCAACCTTGAGAGTGTCGGTGGCGATTTCGCGCAGCAAGGTTTGAATGCCCCGGTCGTCGACTTCAGACAGGTTGTCGAACACGAACATAAGATCGGCAATCTCGGTCGCCAGGTCTTCGTCGACCTCCTTGATGCCGTCCATGATCTCGGCTTCGACGCTGGATTCCAGAAAGTTCATGATCTCCGCCGCCGTCTTCACGCCACCCAGAGACTGGGCCTGGGTACCCGCACTGGACGAGAACTGTTTCTCAAGGATGGAATTCAATTCCGACAGCGCCGCCGGTTGCACTGTCTCCAGTGACGCCACGCGCATGATGATATCGAGCCGGACTTTTTCACTGAACTGGGCCAGAATCTCAGACGATTGATCCGGGTCGAGATAAGCAATCACAATGGCCTGAATCTGGGGGTGTTCGTTACGAATGATATCGGCCACGGCCCGGGCTTCCATCCATTTCAGAGTATCCAGGCCAGTGGTATTGCCACCGAGCAGAATACGGTCGATCAGACCCGAGGCTTTGTCGGAACCGAGTGCCTGGGTCAGCATGTTGCGAATGTAATCATTGGCGCCAATACCGAGACTGGTCTGACCGCCCACTTCTTCGAGGAACAGTCTGACCGACCCTTCCAGTTGCTGCTGACGGACTTCAGACAAACCCGACATCGCCGTACCGACCCGCTGCACTTCTTTGGGTCCAAGGTGTTTGAGCACTTCGGCGGCGTCGGCTTCGCCGACACTCATCAGCAGAATGGCTGCCCGGTTAAGCCAGGGAATACCATCCAGGGCGCGCTCGGCGTCTTCTTTGCTGTTCTGCTTGGGTACTGGCAGATTCGGGTTCTGTTCAGTCATTGCTCATAATCCAGCGTTTCAGCACCAGCGCGACCCGACCCGGGTCTTCTGCTATCAAGCCGCGCAGGGCATCCAGTTGCCGTTCAAAACTTTCGGACGGGCCCGGCAATTGATACTCGTCGACCGTGCTTAGGGTGACTTTGTCGTCGGTGATGGAGTCTTCGTCCATATCCAGTGAGGCCAGCATGTCATCGTCCCCATCCTGCTCGGCTTCTCCCCGGTTCATCAGGTTTCTGAGCGCCGGGCGCAGAATGCCGAACACCAGTATCAGGACGAACAGGCCGGCCAGAATCTGTTTGGCGATGTCCCAGAACCAGGGTTGAGTGTACCACTGAGGTGCGTCTACGGCGTCATCAGTCCCCATGAAGCTGGAGTTGATCACGTTAATACTGTCGCCCCGGGCCGGGTCATAGCCCACGGCATCCTGAACCAGCAAGCGCAACTGCTGCAATTGCGCTTCAGTCCAAGGCTCGCGGGCGGCTTCTCCGGTCTCCGGGTCAGTACGCATCACATCGTCTACCACCACAGCAACGGTCAGGCGGCGTACCTGCCCCTGCTGGAACTGAGTGTAGCTGAGGGTCCGGTCAACTTCATAATTACGGGTTGCCTCACTGCGGCTTGAAGTGGGTGGCTGCACCGGCTGGCCTGCTCCATCCAGTTCTTCGGGCGCTTCGGCCAGGCCCGGCGGCTGATTGTTGAGCGCCCCGGGGATGTCACCCTCGGCCTCGCCGGTGCGTTCTTCGTCGATGGTTTGTTCACTGCGCAAGGCGATCAGATCGGGGTTGTACAATTCTTCAGCCTGCTCCACTCGCGTAAAATCGATGTCGGCCGACACCTCCGCACGAAACTGCTGATTCCCCACAACCGGGCTGAGAATGGAGTTGATGGCATTGACCATGCGGTCTTCAACGCGCTGGGTGTAGGCAAACTGCCGATCGGTCAATTCTTCGGCGGCGGTCTGCGTATCGTCAGACAAAAGCCGACCACGCTGGTCAACAATTGATACATTGGACGGCTGCAGTTCGGGTATTGAACCGGCTACCAGGTTGCGAATGGCGTTGACGGAGTCCCGATCCATTTCGGCACCGGCATACAGGTCGGCGAAGACCGACGCGGTTGGCTGTCGCTGGTCGCGAACAAAGACAGAACGTTCCGGTATTGCCAGGTGAACCCGGGCGGTGCGAACCTGATTGATCGAGGAAATGGTGCGCGCCAGTTCGCCTTCCAGACTGCGCAGATAACGGGTGTTTTCCATGAACTGACTGGTGCCGAGCGGCTGATCCTGATCGAGCAGCTCGTAACCGACCGTCTGATCATCCGACAGCCCAGCCCCGGCTATCGCCAGGCGGGCCTGGTGCAAATCGCCCTGCCGAACCAGAATAACGCCACTGGCGGGGTCGATGTCGAAATCCACTGCATTGGCCTGCAAGACTTCAATCACATCGGCCGCGGCATAACTGTTCGTGCTGTTCATCAGCGGTCGGTAGGTTTCTTTCTGCGACCAGAGCACGACCGCCAGACCCAACGCAATGCTGGCCGCCAGCCCGATCAACAAGCCGAACTGACGCATCATGCCCAGCTTGTTGAACCCCTGTACCAGTGGATGTAGCCGGCTGGTTGCAGAGGTGTCCGCTTCGACCATGTCCGAGCGTTCAGTCGCTGTCATACCGCGACCTTCACCTCGCGAGCGGCTTGGCAAAGCGCTGTCATCCCGTTGCGATTGGCCGCCCATGGCCGTTCCAGTGGCGGCGGGTACGTTTTCAGTCATGTTCTATCCTGTTGGTTAGCCTGACTCCAGCAACCGGAGTCCGTCATCATGCGTCCAGACAACAACGCGATTCAGATCGGCATGTTCATGATTTCTTTGTAGGCTTCGACCATCTTGTTACGCACTTCGGTCATCGCCTGAAAGGAAACACTGGATTTCTGCAAGGCGATCATCACCTCGGGCAGGTCAACCGACGGATCACCCATTTCGTACCGGGTTGCTATGCCACTGGCCGCCTGCTGATTGCCATTCACCGTATCAATAGCCGATTTGAACATATCGCCAAAGGACGGCACATCCTCGGTTGGCGGTGTACTTTGCAACGCATTGATGCCCTGTGGTGCCAGGCTGTCCTGCACCTGCCCGGCCGGGTTCGCCTGTTCCCGGGCCTGCTGCAACTGGCTGGCGAAGCCCGGCCCGTCTGGCCGGTTAGCGGTATTGGCAGGCGGGTTCATCTGCTCGCGAATGGACCGCATCTGGCCCAGTACATTCTGAATATCGAGACGATGATCGGACATCTGTATTCCCCTTAAACACTCCGGCCATCAGGAGCGTCAAAAAAACCGGTGATTCGGGTCGATTCGGGCTCGGGGCGACAAAATACAGTCGCTTTACACTCGAAATGACCACTGACAAGGGAGACAGAGCAAAGGATGGGCCAATCTTTGCCGCTTGGGGCAGAAGACCGACAACACGTAACGATTACTCAGGTTTCGGAACTTACTAAGTGGCCCTGGCCCGCATCGGCCACCGGAGTTGCCCCTGCGGGGTCGGGCGGAATGCCGCCCACTCAATCCGTCCATGGTGCCTAGACCGCATGATATGAATCCCATCCATGGGATTCACCCTTCGGGCTCGCTGCGCTCATGCTAAAACGCTCCTGGCGTTTTAGTCCATGTTGCGGACTCCCCCGCAGAGGCAACACCGGCAACCGACGCTCACAGTATAAGCACCCCAAGAATTGAGTTATTTAAACGTCAGACACAAAAAAGCCGACTTCTCAGCCGGCTCTTTTGTGATGTTTTTGGTCGGGCATGCAGGATTGGATCCGGCCGGCGTTCCGGCTGCGGCTCGAGCCACCCCACGATTTTCCTTACCTGCAGGCACAAAAAAGCCGACTTCTCAGCCGGCTTTTTTGTGGTGTTTTTGGTCGGGCATGCAGGATTTGAACCTGCGACCCTCGCCACCCCATGACGATGCGCTACCAGACTGCGCTAATGCCCGAAAACGTCGCGAATAATACGCTAAGCAGTTGAAAAATCAAACCTTTTTGACGATTAATCGTCAGAGAGCAACTTCAATACAGCTTCGAGTTCGCGAATCATATCCTGAATCAGGGCCTGATGCTGATGCTGCATGACTTCGCCCTCTTCCGGATCGGACAGTTTTTGCCGGGCGCCACCAATGGTAAAGCCATCTTCATAGAGAAGGTGACGAATCTGGCGAATCAGCACGACATCATCCCGTTGGTAATAACGACGGTTACCCCGACGCTTTACCGGACTGAGCTGCGGAAACTCCTGTTCCCAATAACGCAGGACATGTGGTTTGACGGCACACAGTTCACTGACCTCACCAATGGTGAAGTATCGCTTCCCTGGGATAGGAGGCAATTCATTATTCTGGCTCGGTTCCAGCATATGCCTCGACTTTTACCTTAAGCTTCTGACCGGGACGGAATGTCACCACCCTGCGCGCTGAAATTGGGATTTCCTCTCCCGTCTTCGGATTCCTGCCAGGGCGCTGACGCTTGTCTCGGAGATCAAAATTACCGAACCCCGAGAGCTTAACCTGTTCGTTATGCACTAACGAGTCGCGAATCTCCTCGAAGAAGATTTCGACCATTTCCTTTGCTTCACGTTTGTTAAGGCCAAGCTCTTCGTACAAGCGCTCTGCCATCTCAGCCTTGGTCAGGGCCATTCTCAGTTCCTCAGTGCAGCATCGAACCTCGTCTGCAAGGTGTTGATGATCGAATCCATCAAACTGTTTACTTCTTCATCAGTAAGAGTGCGTGAAGGATTCTGCCAGGTCAAGCCCAGAGCCACGCTTTTTCGTTGCGAATCAATACCTTTGCCACGATAGATATCAAAGAGGGTCAAGCTTTCCAGATCCTCTCCGGCCATTTCGCGAACACTGTTCATCAGATCTGCAACCGGGGTTTCTTCATCAACAACGACGGCCAGGTCACGGGTACTGCCGGGGTAACGCGACAGGGCTGTAAAGGCTGGCAGTTGAGTTTTAACAATCCGGTCGAGCCGCAGCTCGAACAAAAATGTCGGTTGCTTGATGTCCAGTTGCCGGGCCAGGCTCGGGTGCAGAGCGCCAATGTAGCCGACCAGTTTGCCATTTCGCTCAATACGAGCGCTTTGGCCCGGGTGCAACGCTGTGTGGCGGCCCGGCAGAAAATCGAACTCCACTCCTTTCACCAGCGACAAGACCTGCTCGACATCGCCTTTGACATCAAAGAAGTCGAGCACTTCGCCGTTTTCATACCAGGCTTCAGGCAACCGGCTACCGGTCGCAATGCCGGATACCATGGCAATCTGCTCGGTCCCCTTCGAGGTTTCCCGGAACCGCAAGCCCGTCTCAAACAGCCGGACCCGGTCTTGCTGGCGTTTCAGGTTATGCGTCAGAGCGCGGGCCAGACCCGGCCACAGGGATACCCGCATCACAGCCATATCGGCAGAAATGGGGTTAGCCAGTTCAATGCCCGCTTCTTTGGGGAACATGGCCTGCTGCAAAGCTGGCTCGACAAAACTGTAGGTAATGGCTTCCTGGTAGCCCAGTGCGGCCAGCCGATCAGCGATCGCGGCGGTCGTGACGCGCTGTTCCGGCTTGCCGCGGGGGCCCAAAGCAGCCTTGGGCTGGGTTACCGGCAAGCGGTTATAACCGTAAATTCGGGCAATTTCTTCGACCAGATCGGCCTCGATTGCCATGTCAAAACGCCAGCTCGGTGCCACAACCTGCCATTCACCGGCGGCTGTTTCCTGCAGGGCAAAGCCCAGTCCGGTCAGAATCCGCTGAATTTCTCCACCGGCTATTTCCAGCCCCAGCGCTGATTTGACGTGGTCGGCGCGTAACGCAATGGTGGCGGGCACCGGCACATTCGCCTGTACTTCATGAACCTGAGTCGGGCCGGGTTCTGCGCCGCAGATATCCACCAGCAAACGGGTGGCTCGCTCAACGGCAAGCTCCTGCAAGGCCGGGTCTACACCGCGCTCGAAACGGTGGCTGGCATCGGTGTGCAGGCCAAAACCACGGGCTTTGCCCGCTATTTCAATGGGCGCAAAGAAGGCACTTTCCAGGAATACCCGGCGGGTTTCCCGGGATACACCGCTCTGCTCGCCGCCCATGACACCGGCCATCGCCAGGGGGCCTGCAGCGTCAGTAATCAGCAGATTATCAATGCCAAGCGTCAGGGTCTGGCCGTCCAGCAGCTCCAGGGTTTCCTGATCCCGCGCCCGGCGGACTGTGATGCCCTCTTTCAGCCGATCGAGGTCGAAACCATGCATTGGCTGACCCAACTCCAACATCACATAGTTGGTGACATCGACCACGGGGTCGATCGAGCGAATGCCCGAGCGGCGCAATCGCTCTACCATCCACAGTGGCGTAGGGGCCGCGACGTTGACGTTGTTCAGTACGCGCCCCACGTAACGCGGGCAGCCTACCGGGTCTTCAAGACTGACCGGGAAGGTATCCTGATGCGTAGCTGCGACCGGTTCAATCGCCGGTGCGGTTACGGTCAGGTCATTCAACACCGCCACTTCGCGGGCCAGGCCCGCAATGCTCAGGCAGTCTGCCCGGTTTGGGGTCAGGTCGATTTCGATACTCAGGTCATCCAGGTTCAGCAGCGTGCGCACATCCTGCCCTACCGGTGCCGAATCAGCCAACTCGAGAATGCCGTCGTGGTCGTCTGACAAGCCAAGCTCTTTCTCACTGCACAGCATGCCCTGGCTTTCGACATCCCGCAGTTTGGCTTTCTTGATCTTGAAGTTACCGGGCAAAACAGCACCGACTTGCGCCAGTGCGACCTTGATACCGGCGCGGGCATTGGGAGCCCCACAGACGATCTGTACCGATTCGGTGCCGGTATCGACACGGCACACCTGCAGTTTATCGGCATTGGGGTGCGGTTCGCAGGCCGTGATGTGGGCGACGATCACGCCGGAAAACGCTTCGGCTACTGGCTCGGCACCATCGACTTCCAGACCGGCCATGGTGATTTGATCCATCAGTGCCTGCGCACTGATATCGGGGTTCACCCATTCCCGTAACCACTGTTCGCTGATTTTCATAAACTGTTAACCATCCTGACTTTTTGACGGGCCACCGGGGTTCAGTTGAACTGGCGCAGAAATTTAAGGTCGTTCTCAAAGAACAGTCGCAGATCGTTGACGCCGTAGCGCAACATCGCCAACCGCTCGACCCCCATGCCAAATGCAAACCCCTTGTAGGTGGTGCTGTCGATGTTCGAGGCGGCCAGCACATTCGGGTGCACCATGCCGCAGCCCATCACTTCCAGCCAACCGGTGTGGCTGCACACGCGGCAACCCTCGCCCCGGCACATCACGCACTCGATATCGACTTCGGCCGATGGCTCTGTGAATGGGAAATAGGAGGGACGAAAACGAACCGCCAGTTCCTTTTCGAAGAACACCCGCAAGAACTCCTCCACTGTGCCTTTCAGGTCGGCAAAGCTGACGTCGGTATCGATCATCAGCCCTTCCATCTGGTGGAACATGGGGGTGTGAGTCAAATCCGAATCGCAGCGGTAGACCCTGCCCGGGCATATCACCCGAAAAGGCGGCTCACCGGCTTCCATGGTGCGCACCTGCACCGGCGACGTGTGAGTCCGCAGCAAAGTGGTGGCATCGAAATAAAAGGTATCGTGCATGGCACGTGCCGGGTGGTGTGAAGGAATATTGAGCGCTTCGAAGTTGTGATAATCGTCTTCGATTTCCGGCCCGACAGCGACATCGTAACCAATGGCGGTAAAGAAAGATTCCATGCGACGCAGCGTCTGGGTCACCGGGTGCAATCCACCCTTCCCCTGGCGGCGACCCGGTTGGGTTACATCCAGCTTCTCTTCGGCCAGACGCTGGCTCAGTGCAGCCTCTTCCAGTTCGGCCTTGCGCGCGGCAATGGCGTCTGCCACAGCCGTTTTGACCTCGTTGATTTTGGCACCAGCGGCCGGGCGCTCCTCGGCGGACAGGGCTCCCAAGCCTTTCAACTGGGCAGTGATTTCGCCTTTCTTACCCAGAAACCGGACCCTGAGGTCATCCAGTTCCTGAGTTTCCTTGGCATGGCGAACCGCGTCGAGCGCGCGGTCATGCAGTTGAGCTAGGGTTTCCATGGACTGTCGAGACTCCCGTCGGAAATAGGCTGTAAAAAGCCTTTACTATAAAGATGAGATTAAAATAAGCAACTGAAAAACAAGGCTTTTTAGACCTGAAGCGCATACATGACAGGGTACCTGAAGGCGGCCTGGCAACCCCGGTTCAGAGGCTGCCTTGTTCAATAAACAGACTGTCGGCAAAGGCACGCTCACAGTAGTGACACTTAAGCTTGACGGCTTCATTGGCAACCAACACACGGAAACGGGTATCGACCGGCTCATTGTGGGTAATGCAATTGGTGTTGGGGCACGCAAAGACACCGACAAAGCGTTCTGGCAGGCCAATCGGGAATTTACGAACGACCCGGTAATCTTCAATGATGTTAACGGTCGCCCGGGGGGCGAACAGGGCCATCTCGGCAGCATCGCTCTCGGTAAAGCGCCACTCGTCAATCTTGATCAGGTCTTTCAGGCCACCTCCGTGACTGGGCAGATTCAGGCCGACGGTCAGGCGAACCTCCGCGTTCTTCAGCTGCAAGCGCCCGATAATCGTCAGCCCCTTTCCGGCGGGGATATGATCGATCACCGTACCGGACTGGATGGCCTCTACCAGCATTTTGTCCCGGTTCATCCCAGACATCTCAACGACCTCCCGGAAATGGCAATTCAATGGCTTCGTTCATGACACCCGACAACAGCGCCTGGCGTGCGTAGACCCCGTTTTCGGCTTGCTGAAAATAGTAGGCAAAGGGCGTCCGATCGACACTGGGGTGTATTTCATCAACTCTGGGCAGAGGGTGCATGACCCGCAAGTTGGACCGTGCGTGACTCAGCATATCGGCCTTGAGAATGAACTGAGAGGCAATATGGGTGTACTCGGTTGGGTCCAGCCGTTCTTTTTGCACCCGGGTCATGTACAGCACATCCACCATGGGAATCACTTCTTCCAGGGATTCAACTCGGCTGAAGCGAATACCCATCGCCGTCAAATTGTCTTCAATGTACGCCGGCATCGCCAGTGCATCGGGGGATACAAAATAAAAGGTGGGGTTGAAATGCCCCAGCGCCTGAGCCAGTGAATGCACAGTACGGCCATACTTGAGGTCACCGACCAGAGCCACCGAGAGGCCATCGAGCCGGCCCTGGCATTCTGCGATCGACACCAGATCGAGCAAGGTTTGGGTCGGGTGCTGGTTTGCGCCATCGCCACCGTTGATGACCGGCACACCAGCCACTTCGGCCGCCAGCCTCGCCGACCCTTCCTGCGGGTGCCGCATGATGATGGCATCGGCATAGGAGGCAATCATTTGAATGCTGTCGGAGAGGGTTTCGCCTTTTTTGGCCGAGGTATTACCGCTGTCGGAAAATCCAATCAACGTGCCGCCCAGGCGCTGCACCGCCGTTTCAAACGACAGACGGGTGCGGGTAGAAGCTTCAAAAAAACAGCTGGCGATCAGTCGGTCTTTCAACAGTGGCAACGGCCCGGAGTGTTTGAGCTCGGCCGAACGATTAACGATGAATTCAAGGTCGGTGCGTGACAGATCTCCAATGGAAATCACGTCTCGACGATACAGAGGGTTACTCATGAACCTGCCCAAGCAAGATTTGGCGCATTATAAAGCAAGGGAGCCTCTGAACAACTCCCGCCCGCATCTTATTCCACAGCGCCTCCCCTCCAAACCCGACGACAGCAGCCTTCGAAAGCTTGTGATCGACTTCACAACAGTGTTCGGAAGGTGTTATCTGACGCCACCCGGGGTATACCCTAGGTATACTTGAACAATGATTGTTTTTTCCGATCGGATAGCTTGCTACTTTTTGTCTTGCCCGCTGTAACGGCACCACAAAAACGACCAACAACCGATAAGGAAAGACGATGTTGAAAAAAGGAATCATCACACTGGGACTGGCCTTTAGTTGCCTGCTGCCACTGGCACACGCCGAGGAAGCACCCACTGAAACAGCAGCCGCAGAATCCGTAGTACTGTACGTTGACATCAACAATGACTCTGCCGAAAAACTGGCTGACCTGCTGGACGGCGTAGGCCTGGTAAGAGCCGAAGCCATTGTTGCCTACCGCGATGAATTCGGCCCCTTTATTGCCCCTGAAGATCTGATGAACGTTCAAGGCGTTGGGCCAGCCACCCTCGAGAAAAACCGGGATCGCATTCAAGTAGGCATGACCGACGAATAACCACCGAATCAGGGATGGCAACACCGCCAGGGAACCGGCACAGACAGGCGTAGGGCCCGCGACACGCGGGAAACAGGAAGGACGGCAGGAAGCCGACACACAGCAAGGATGCAACGGACAGGGATGTCCACAGGGAAGATTCTATCTGCACAGGGAAGCAGGCTGAGGAAGATAAGCCGGCAGGGAAGCGAGCTCAAGGAGGGCATAAACCAGGGATGACTGAACCAGGGAAGATACGGTCAGGGACGGCGTTATCAGGGAGGATCAGCACGGATGGCCAATAACCGGTTACGGGTAGCGGTCGTCGTTATAGGACGGGAAAACCGAGGGAGCGAGGTTCACTTTGCCAGGGAATAGGTACACCAGGGAGGTGTGACCTGAGCGGCATTCAACAACAACCGGGACATCTGATCAATGTTCCGGTTTTTTTGTGACCGAAGGACTGTGATGGATCGCAACGAGATGAAATCTCGGTTCCCCATAAACAGAAAAAGCAGCCTTTGGGCTGCTTTTTCATTAATTTGGAGCGGGATTAAACGCCGGGAGCGTTTAACGACGCGCTAGCGCCCG
>NZ_JBHZRJ010000002.1:433999-861547 GCF_043641555.1 Saccharospirillum alexandrii
AAGGGGCCATCACAGGGATGTGATGGATCGCAACGAGATGGAATCTCGGTTCCCCATAAACAGAAAAAGCAGCCTTTCGGCTGCTTTTTCATTAATTTGGAGCGGGATTAAACGCCGGGAGCGTTTAACGACGCGCTAGCGCCCGAAGGGGCCATCACAGGGATGTGATGGATCGCAACGAGATGGAATCTCGGTTCCCCATAAACAGAAAAAGCAGCCTTTGGGCTGCTTTTTCATTAATTTGGAGCGGGAAACGAGATTCGAACTCGCGACCCCAACCTTGGCAAGGTTGTGCTCTACCACTGAGCTATTCCCGCAATTTTTGTCCTACAAACACTAAAGTGTCTTACTTCTGAGCCTTCTTCGAAGGCTGAACTCGCGAGGCTTCCCGCCCAGCCCCAACCTCGTCAAGGTTGCGCTCTACCACTGAGCTATTCCCGCGTTTTTTGTCTCAAGAACACCAGTGCTCTCAAAACAGAAAATGGTATCCCGTAGGGGACTCGAACCCCTGTTACCGCCGTGAAAGGGCGGTGTCCTAGGCCACTAGACGAACGGGACACAGGCTCTCAGCTGGTTGCTGAAAGCGGGGCAAATAATACCAACTCATCATTTGAAATCAAGGATTTTCGGTTATAAATCAACGCCCTACCCTTATGCTTAGGTATTACTTGCTTCAAACGTCTTTTGTTCATGGCGCGAATACAGTGTCTCCCAGCGCTCGCATTGCGGGCAATACCACAACAGGGTGGTTGACTGGAAACCGCAGTGGGTACATTGGTATTGATCCGAGAGCCGCAGCTTGATCCGCTTCAGTGATTCTATCAGTACTGAGCGAGCGCGATCGCCAATGTCCTGACGTTGCTCGATCCAGCGCTGCATTAATTCGAAAGAGGCGCCGGAGTGCACAATTTGCTCGAACTCATTTTGCCATTGCAGGGCCCTGGGATCGTTCGGCCCAACCAAATCGAGCAATTCACTTAAAATGCGATGACTTGGGTGGCGCTGATACAGCGTTTCCAGATACTTGCGAAAATTCGCCTCGCCGCCGGTTAAACGGCTAAGCCGTTTTAACGCCGGGAGTATCACATCGATGCGTCGCACATCCCGGTCGAGACCATCACGCAACCACCGGATCGCCCGGTGATAGTTGCCCTGAGTGGTATCCAGTTCGGCACTGACCAGATAGGTTCTGGCACTGTCGGTAACCCGCCGAGCTTCTTTCAGCGCCTGACGCGCCTCAGCTGTCTGACCTTCATGGCTTAACTTGATCGCCAGTTCGCAATAGAAGTTTGCCAGCCGGATGCTGCCCGACCCTGCCTGGCCATATTTCTGCACCAGTTCGATCGCACGCTCCCACTCTTGCTCGCGCTCCAGCACTGCTAGCCACAGGCGAAATGCCCGGGCTGAATCGAGCATACCATCGCCAACAATCATCGATTCGAGTATGGATTCAGCGTGACCAAGGAAGCCGCCGGAGAAAAAATCCTGCGCCAGCTCTACCCGCACTCTGCTGGTATCCGATTCGGATAAATCGGCTTCAAGCATAGCCTCATGCACACGAATGGCACGGTCGATCTGGCCTCGCTTGCGAAACAGCTCGCCCAAAGCCAGATGGATTTCAAGGGTATCTTCGTCAACGGCCAGCCGTTCCAGCAACACATCGAGCTCACGATCCGGCTGAGCCGACAACGGTTCAAACGGATCCAGCTGAAAGCGGGGGCCGGACATGGGGTTAACCAGGCGCTGAAAGGCCTGTTTCAACAGGGATATCATGCTCTACTTCCGGGCTGCCTTGCGGCCAGCAAGACGTCCGAATACCAGACCGATCAGTATGCCCAGGAATAACGCCAGCACCAGCCAGACAAAGAGGGGCATCGCGGGGGTCATCCAACCCAGGAATGTCAGGGCAACGCTCTGGTTATTACCAAAGGCCAATAGCCAGGACATCACTAGCAGAACCAGCAGAATAATTAGTCGGAGTGATCGGGCGATCATGTTTAACGCAAGCCTCCCGGCTTAGGGATGGGGTACAGGGTAACTCGTTAGTCACTTTCGATGGCTATGTTGACCGATTCGCGCAATTCCTTACCTGGCTTGAAATGAGGCACGTACTTGCCTTCCAGAGTAACGGATTCGCCTGTTTTAGGATTGCGCCCTACGCGGGGTGACCGGTAATGCAGAGAAAAGCTTCCAAACCCGCGAATTTCAATGCGCTCACCATCCGCCAGACTTTCAGCCATGTGATCGAGCATTGTCTTGATTGCGAGCTCGACATCCTTGACTGACAGCTGATTCTGACGGTCGACGATGCGTTCAATTAACTCGGATTTGGTCATCTTCGAACCTCCCCGGTCGGGTCTTCCTTTACGGTCAATATTTAGACTAATTCACCCTTTGAGATAACACAAGTGTTTATTTTTTAACGTTTTTTTACGGCCCATCCTAATTCGAGCGTGCTCCCGGCAACCACGTCACCGACTACGCCCTCCCTTTTTATTCAAACCCTCTTTTTCACAGGCACAAAAAAACCGGCACTGGGCCGGTTTTTTCAGACAGCGCGAGTTATTAGTCGCCCTGCTCCATTTTCTGCTTGATCAGATCACCAATGGTGGTCGGACCAGAGGCTTCAACGGTCTTCTCTTTCAGGTCGCGAACCGCAACTTTCTCGTCCTGGACGTCTTTCGACTTCACAGACAGGGTAATCGCACGGTTCTTGCGGTCAACGCTGATGATTTTAGCTTCAACCGAGTCACCTTCTTTGAGTACGTTGCGAGCGTCTTCAACCTTGTCACGAGAAATTTCGGAGGCTTTCAATGTGCCTTCGACTTCGCCAGACAGCGTGATGATAGCAGCTTTGGCATCCACTTCCTTGACCGTACCGGTCACGATAGCGCCCTTGTCATTTTCGCTGACGTATTCGGCAAACGGATCGCTGTCCAATTGCTTGATACCCAGAGAAATGCGCTCACGCTCAGGGTCGATCGACAGGATGGTGGTTTCCAGCTCGTCACCTTTCTTGTACTTGCGTACGGCATCTTCACCGGATTCGTTCCAGCTGATGTCAGACAAGTGAACCAGGCCGTCAATGCCGCCTTCCAGACCAATGAAGATACCGAAATCGGTGATCGACTTGATTTTGCCGGAGACTTTGTCGCCCTTGTTGTAGTTGTTGGAGAAGTCTTCCCATGGGTTTACAACAGTTTGCTTGATACCCAGAGAAATACGACGACGCTCTTCATCGATGTCGAGAATCATGACTTCGATGTCGTCACCAACAGAAACCACCTTGGACGGGTGAATGTTCTTGTTGGTCCAATCCATTTCAGATACGTGTACCAGACCTTCAACGCCTTCTTCCAGCTCGGCAAAGCAGCCGTAGTCGGTCAGGTTGGTAACGCGAGCCTTAACCACAGACTCTTCCGGGTAACGGCCCTTGATGTCGACCCAGGGATCTTCACCCAGTTGTTTCAGACCCAGAGATACGCGGTTACGCTCACGGTCGAACTTCAGCACTTTAACGTCGATCTCATCACCCACCTGAACGATCTCGCTCGGGTGCTTGATGCGCTTCCACGCCATATCGGTAATGTGCAGCAGGCCGTCAACGCCGCCCAGGTCTACGAAAGCACCGTAGTCGGTCAGGTTCTTGACGATGCCCTTAACAACCTGGCCTTCCTGCAGGCTGGCCAGCAGCTCTTCACGCTCGGCGCTGTTGGAGGCTTCCAGTACGGCACGACGGGAAACGACGACGTTGTTACGACGACGGTCCAGCTTGATAACTTTGAAATCCAGCTCTTTGCCTTCCAGATGCGCGGTATCGCGAACCGGACGGATGTCGACCAGTGAACCTGGCAGGAAAGCGCGTACAGAGCTGATATCGACGGTAAAGCCACCTTTGACCTTGCCGTTGATGATACCTTTGACTACTTCTTCCGCTTCGTAAGCTTTTTCCAGCTCAGACCAGGCTTCTGAACGCTTGGCTTTCTCACGCGACAGGCGTGTGTCACCAAAACCGTCTTCTACCGCTTCCAGGGCCACTTTAACTTCGTCGCCCACGGCCACTTCCAGTTCACCTTCTTCGCTCAGGAACTGAGAGCGAGGGATAACACCTTCAGATTTCAGGCCAGCATGTACAGTTACCCAGTCAGAGTCGATGGCGACAACGACACCGGTAACAATGGAGCCTGGCTCCATTTCAATGGTCTTTAAGCTTTCTTCAAAAAGTTCGGCGAAAGATTCAGTCATTCGATTAAATGTCCCAATGATTAACGGCCTGTGGTGTGAGGAGTGCGACTCTCTCGTAAATACAGACCTTTCCGCACGCCAGCCCGCACGGGTCAACCCAACATATCCTGGAGCCGCTTTGCTGGAACTGCGGTCTGCCAGGGTCTTTGCTACGTCCAAATCCGGTCCGAAAACCGAGTCGAAAATAGCGGAAATCAGGAGCGCGTATTATACGGATTAAGCGCCCGGAACCAAGGGGTACAACCCTTTTTTTGGCCAGATCCGGGTTAAATTCGGCCTAATCCCTGTAAATTCTCGTTGATAAGCCGATTCAGCGGGCTCAACGACTCACCAGACCGCGGTCTGCTGCTTGCTGCAGAACGCGTTCGAGAACCGCCTCGATGCTCAGGTCGGTCGTGTCGATAACCAGCGCGCCTTCAGCTGGCTTCAGCGGGGCGACGGTGCGATTGCGATCGCGCTCATCCCGCTCGTTTATGTCTTGCAGCACCTGCTCGTACTCAACAACGTTTCCGCCCTGCTCCAATTGCAGCACCCGACGACGGGCCCGTTCGTCGCTGGTGGCAGTGAGGAATATTTTGAGCGGTGCATCGGTAAAGACCACCGTGCCCATATCGCGACCATCGGCGATCAGCCCAGGTTCGGTCCGAAAGGCCCGCTGGCGGCGCAACAGCGCGTCTCTGACCCGGGAAAAGGCGGCCACACGGGAAGCGTTCGAGCCGACTTCTTCAGTCCGAATTTGCCGGGTAACATCGTCACCTTCCAATAGAATTGTGACGGCGGCACCGTCTTCCTGCTGAAAACGAATGTCCAGGTGTTCGGCAATCACGGCCAGGGCGGATTCATTATCAAAATCAACGCCATGATTCATCGCCGCCAGGGCGGCCAGACGATACAGAGCACCGGAGTCGAGGTAGTGCCAGCCGAGGTGTTTGGCCAGCAGACCGCTGACGGTGCCCTTTCCAACGCCACCAGGCCCATCCAGGGTGATGACGGGAGCTTTGGATAACATAATCAATCCTCTACGGTCACCGAATAGCCAAGTGCCAGTGCATGCTCGGCAAAATCCGGATAGGCGCCTAATACGCGCCCTGAATTTCGAATAATGACGGGTCGCAACGCCGTCTGCGCAGCGACCACGTAGGCAAGTGCCACTCTGTGGTCACCGCCGCAATCAACAATACCGCCGTCCAGAGGTTGATCGTTCCGACCCCGGATAATGACGGCATCTCCTTTCAATTCTATGTCGGCACCCAGGGTGGTCAGTCCTTCCACCATGGTTTTCAGCCGGTCGGTTTCTTTGTATCGCAATTCGCGAACGCCGCTAAACCGGGAGACCCCTTCTGCCTGAGTCGCCAGAACAAAGAGCAGCGGGTACTCATCGATCAGTAGCCCGGAGACGTCCGCTGCCCCCTCGGTCGCGACAAGCGGCGCGTAGTTTACCTGAAGATCCGCCACAGGCTCACCCCCGAGGTCACGATTGTTGGTCTGTTCAATGCGGGCGCCCATACGCCCCATCACATCAAGCAGCCCGACGCGACTCGGGTTCACACCAACCCCGGACAAGGTGACTTCGGAACCGGGAACCAGGCTGGCCGCCGCCAGATGCACGGCCGCCAGGGAAAAATCACCGGGTACGTCGCACTGGAAGCCAGCCCACTGGGGGGTAGATGCCAGTTCAATGACCCCCGCCTCGGCGTGAACCGGACACCCCAGTCGGGCCAATAACACTTCGGTATGGTTCCGGCTGGGGCCTGCCTCCTGTAAACGCATCGAAACACCGGAACACAGCCCGGCAAACAGCAACGCCGTTTTTACCTGAGCACTGGCCATCGGCATTTTATAGTCGAGCGGTTTCAGCGCTTCGGCAGGATGAATAACGATGGGCGCTGTCTTTCGAGGCGACAGGTCGATGCGAGCGCCCATCGACTGCAAAGGCTGTTGAATTCGATCCATCGGCCGCTGGCTCAGCGAGGCATCACCAATCAGCTCGCTGCTGAACGACTGGGCACTGAGCACACCCGCCATCAGTCGCATTGAGGTGGCAGAATTCCCCATATACAAAGGGCTGTCCGCTGCCTTTAGCCCCCGGCGACCCACACCGGTCACCTGCACACAACCGGCATCGTCTGCCTCGATGCAAACGCCCAGCTTACGCAGGGCTTCCAGCGTGGTGCGGTTGTCATGGCCGTTGCCAAAGCCTCGGATCTCGCTCTGGCCTTCAGCCAGGGCAGCCAGAATGACAGCACGATGGGAAATGGAGCGATCGCCCGGCACGGCCACCGCTCCGGCCAGGCCCGCGCGAACCGGCGCCGCGATCAGATTCTTGCGGATGTCGTCGGTATGGCGCTGGCGGCTGCTGAGAATTTCAGTGAAATAGTCCCGGGCGGACTTGGCGCGACCGAACACGGACTTGAGCGTTGCGCCCTCCCGGTGCTCGATGGCGTTGGCCAGAACGTTCAGATCGGATTGGAATCGACGCAGGATGTTGAGCGTCGCCTCGCGGTTTGACAGGAACACGTCGTGCCACATGGTGGGATCCGAAGCGGCAATGCGGGTGAAGTCCCGAAAGCCACCGGCGGCATACCGGAATATCTCCCGGTTTTCGGATTCCCGGGCCAGCGTATCGACCAGCGAAAAGGCAAGCAGATGCGGCAGGTGGCTGGTAGCGGCCAGCACTTCATCGTGACGCGACACCGACATGGTCACCACATCCGCACCCACCGACTGCCAAAGACGGGTCAGTAACTGGACCGCCTCCGCAGACGAGGTTGGCAGGGGTGTCAGTATCAGCAGGTGATGGTCAAACAGATCGGATTTGGCAGCGGCCAGGCCGGAACGTTCGGCCCCGGCAATGGGGTGGCCCGGCACGAAGCCTGCAGGCAGCACTCCCAGCGCGCCGCGGGCGGCATCTACCACAGCCCCCTTTACGCTACCCACATCAGAAATGACGGTATCGGCACGGAGCCAGGGTTTCAGTTGGGTCAGCACAGGGCCCATGGCCAGTACCGGCACGGCGAGAATCACGGCATCAAAGGTGGTATTCAAATCGGGAAAAGAGACAGCTTCATCCACAATGCCCATGGCCCTGGCTTTGTCGGCGACGCCTGGCTGGGCATCCAGCCCAATCACCGTCGCCGCTTGCGACAGACAGAGGGCTTTGGCAAAGGAGGCGCCAATCATCCCCAGGCCAACAATCAGTACCCGGGGCTTCGCTGCGGGCGTCGTCATAACGCCACCCTCAGCCACAGACCACCTGTGCAGCTCATAGTGTCTCCTCTATTTCCCTGCAGAGCGACCAACACGCGAACACCAGCCCAGCGTTCAAACACTGCCAGTGAATTATAAAACCGCCTTGGGGTATGACCCGAGCACCTTGACTTCAACCGCCTTTTCACGAATCTCAGCCAGCGCCCGCTGAACGTTCTCGCTGCCAAGGTGGCCGGAAAAATCGATAAAGAACACGTAGGTCCAGTTACCCGAGGGCGATGGCCGGGTTTCCAGCCGGGTCATATCAACGTTGTGGTCATTGAAGGGCCGCAGCAAATGGTAGAGTGCACCCGGCTCATTACGCATCGAGACTACGATGGACGTTTTATCTTCACCGGAGGTGCCCACCTCTTCGGTGCCAATGATCAGGAACCGGGTCGAATTGTCGGGCGAGTCTTCAATCTTTTGCTCAATGATGTCCAGGTCGTAAAGACTGGCCGCCATTTCACCGGCGATCGCTGCCGAGTTCCACTCTCCGTGCACCCGACGCGCCGCCTCGGCATTGCTGTTAACGGCGATGCGCTCGGCCATCGGCATGTGGGCATCGAGCCATTTGCGGCACTGCGCCAGTGATTGCTGATGGCTGTAAATGCGTGAAATTTTACCGCGCTGGGTATTGGGCCCAACCATCAGGTGATGATGAATGCGCAGCTCAACTTCACCGCAAATTTTTAGATTTGAGTTGATGAAGGTATCCAGGGTGTGGTTCACCACGCCTTCCGTTGAGTTTTCGACCGGAACCACACCATACTTGCAGGCGCCGGCTTCGACTTCGCGGAAAACCTCATCGATGGCAGGCATGGGCTTGGATTGCACCCACTGGCCAAAATGCTTCAGCGTTGCTTGCTGCGTGAAGGTGCCTTCCGGACCGAGGTAGGCCACTTCAAGCGGCTTCTCAAGCGCCAGGCACGCTGACATAATTTCGCGAAACAACCGCGCCATGTCTTCATTACCCAGCGGGCCCTGGTTGCGCTCCATCACCCGGGTCAGCACCTGGGCTTCACGCTCGGGGCGATAAAAAACGGCATTGTCCGGATCGGCCTTGAGTTTCACATCGGCAACTTTTAACGCGCAATGCGCCCGGGCAGAAATACGCTCCAGAATTTCCAGATCGAGACGGTCAATGACCTCGCGCAACTGCGCCAGATCGAGCGAATCGATTTCATCAGCTTTGGGGGGACGTTGCTCAGCCATGACGTTGCTCGAACTCCTTCATATAAGAGACCAGCGCTTCAACGCCCGCCAGCGGCATGGCGTTGTAGATGCTGGCGCGCATACCACCCACACTGCGATGGCCCTGCAAATTGTAAAGCCCGGCTTCCTGAGCGCCAGCCAGGAAGGTATCGTTCAATCGCTCATCCGCCAGTATAAAGGGCACATTCATGCGCGAACGGTGCGGGGTCGAAATCGGATTGGAATAGAAACCGCTGTCATCGATGACCCGATACAGCAAGCCGGATTTTTCGGCATTCAACCGCTCAAATGCCTCGACTCCGCCCTGGCTCTCGAGCCATTCGAACACCAGATTCGCCAGGTAGATGGCGAAGGTCGGCGGTGTGTTAACCATCGACCCGTTCTCGGCCTGAGCCTGATAGTCGAGCAAGGAGGGGGTACCCGGCAACGCCTTGCCCAATAGCGAACGGCGCACTATCACCAGTGTCAGACCGGCCGGGCCAATGTTCTTCTGGGCGCCGGCGTAAATCAGATCGAAGTCGTTAACATCAATGGTTTTCGACAAAATGCAGGACGACATGTCCGCGACCAGCGGCACAGAACCCGAGTCCGGCACGTAATCGAACTCGACACCTCCAATGGTCTCATTGGGGGTGTAATGCAAATAGGCAGCATCCGGGCTTGCAGTGAATTCATCGGCGCGCACGGCCCGAAGATAGTTTTCGGTTTTTGTCGATGCCAGCACCCGGGCTTCACCGTAACGGGCGGCTTCTTTGATGGCCTTGACCGACCAGGTCCCGGTATCAAGAAACTCGGCTGCGCCACCACGCCCCATCAGGTTCATGGGCACACAGGAAAACTGCAAGGTGGCACCGCCCTGAACAAAGAGCACGGCAAAGTCGTCGGAAACGCCCAGCAAGCGCCGCAACCGGGATTCAGCCGAAGTCAGCACGCCGACAAACTCGTCAGACCGGTGCGACAACTCCATCACCGACATGCCGGTGCCCTGCCACTCCATCAATTCCTGTTGCGCCCGCTGCATCACGGCATCGGGTAGCATCGCAGGCCCAGAACAAAAATTGTATCCCCGGGTCATCGCTCGCGTTCCTGGTCTGATTAATCATGCCGTCTAACCGACGGCGTTGTTCACTATTATTGCGGATCTTCGGGATCCGTATCGTCCGCAATGTCACCTGCATCGTCCGGGTCATTACCATCCGGCTCGCCCGGTGAGGCGGCAACGATCTCTGAATCCGGCGTCTCGGCGACGTCGAGAACCGACTCGTCTTCAGCAGGCTCTTCAATGCGTTCGATACTGACCAGGTGCTCGTCATCGGCCAGACGAATCAGAGTAACACCCTGGGTGTTACGGCTGAGTACGGAAATGCCCTCAACCGAGGTGCGCACCAGCGTGCCCTGGTCGCTGATCAACATGACTTCATCGCCATCAAAGACCTGCTTCGCGCCCACCAGTGCCCCATTGCGTTCGCTGGTAACCATGGCTATCACACCCTGGGTACCGCGGCCCTTGGTCGGGAATTCGCTGATGTCCGTGCGCTTGCCATAACCACGCTCAGAAGCCGTGATGATGGTGCCACCCGCCTGTGGAATGATGAGTGAAATAACAGACTGGCCAGCACCCAAACGAATGCCGCGTACGCCGCGCGCGGTGCGGCCCATGGCACGAACATGATCTTCACTGAAACGGACCACCTTGCCCGCGTCGGACAACAGCATGACTTCTTTCTTGCCATCGGTCAGTGCGACTCCGACCAGGCGGTCACCCTCGTCCAGGGACAAAGCGATCAAACCGGCTGAGCGCGGCCGCGAGAACGCATCCAGTGTCGTCTTTTTAACGGTACCACTGGCGGTCGCCATGAAGATGAAGTGATCGGCATCGTAATTACGAATAGGCAGAATAGCCGTCACCCGCTCATCAGGCTCCAGCGGCAACAAATTCACCATCGGTCGACCGCGAGCGTTTCGACTGGCTTGCGGAATCTCAAAGACACGCAGCCAATACACCTTACCTCGATTGCTGAAACACAACACGGTGTCGTGGGTGTTGGCGACCAGCAAATGCTCAATAAAGTCGTCATCTTTCAGGGCAGACGCCGAACGGCCTTTACCGCCACGACGCTGTGCTTCGTAGTCAGTCAACGGCTGCGTCTTGGCGTAACCGCCGTGGGAAATGGTGACCACCATGTCTTCTTCGGTGATCAGATCTTCCATCGACAAATCGAGCCGGCTGGCGATAATTTCGGATTTCCGCTCGTCACCGTACTGGGCTTTCACTTCCAGCAATTCTTCGTGAATGACTTCCATCAGGCGCTCGTAGCTGTCGAGAATGCGCAGCAGTTCGCCAATGGTGTCGATAATCTGCTTGTACTCGCCAATCAGCTTCTCGTGTTCCAGACCGGTCAGCTTCTGCAGACGCATGTCGAGAATTTGCTGAGCCTGTTCGGGCGACAAATGGTAGCGGTTGTCGTGCACACCGAATTGCTCGTCAAGGTCCTCAGGGCGGGAAATATCGGAACCGGCACGCTCCAGCATGGCCGATACCTCACCCAGTTCCCAGCTTTGCGAGAGCATCCGTTCTTTGGCTTCCGCACCGGTGGCAGAACCGCGAATCAGCTCGATCATCCGGTCGATGTTGGCCAGCGCAATCGCCAGACCTTCCAGAATATGGCCGCGTTGCCGGGCTTTTCGCAGTTCGAAAATGGTCCGGCGCGTCACCACTTCACGGCGGTGACGGATAAAGGCTTCCAGCAGCTCTTTCAGGTTCAGAATGCGCGGCTGGCCATCGACCAGCGCCACGGTATTGATGCCGAATACGGTTTCCAGCTGGGTCTGGGCGTACAGGTTGTTCAGAACCACATCGCCGGACTCGCCGCGCTTCAGGTCGATGGCGATGCGCAAGCCGTCTTTGTCGGACTCGTCACGCAGTTCAGAAATGCCTTCAATCTTCTTCTCTTTTACCAGGTCGGCAATCTTCTCGATCAGCCGGGCCTTGTTCACCTGGTAGGGAATTTCATGAACGATGATGCTTTCGCGGCTGGTTTTCGGGTCAACAACGACTTCAGCGCGAGCCCGAATATAAATGCGCCCGCGACCGGTGCGGTAGGCTTCAACGATGCCCTTGCGACCGTTAATGATGGCGCCGGTCGGGAAATCCGGACCCGTAATGTGTTCCATCAGGTCATCGACCGTCAGTTCCGGGTTTTCCATCAGCGCCAGGCAGCCCGCAATCACTTCACTGATGTTGTGTGGCGGTATGTTGGTCGCCATACCCACCGCGATGCCCGATGAACCGTTAATCAGCAGGTTGGGCACGCGGGTCGGCAGTACTTCGGGGATCAGTTCGGTGCCGTCGTAGTTTTCAACGAAATCGACGGTTTCTTTTTCCAGGTCGGCCAGTAAGTCGTGCGCCAGCCGCTCCATCCGGATTTCGGTGTAACGCATGGCGGCGGCCGAGTCACCGTCGACCGAGCCAAAGTTACCCTGACCATCGACCAGGGTGTAGCGCATGGCAAAGTCCTGCGCCATCCGCACGATGGTGTCGTAGACAGCAGAGTCACCATGGGGGTGATACTTACCAATGACGTCACCGACCACACGGGCGGATTTTTTGTAGGGTTTGTTCCAGTCATTACCCAACACGCTCATGGCAAAGAGCACGCGGCGGTGCACTGGTTTCAGGCCATCGCGTACATCGGGCAATGCCCGCCCGACAATCACGCTCATCGCGTAGTCGAGGTAAGACTGTTTCAGTTCCTCTTCGATATTAACGTTGAGGATTTCTTTGGCTAGCTCACCCATGCGGTACCGTATCCTTTATGTTCAGTCAGTCGCTCTGCTGCGGCCTGAAGCCGGTGCCTGAGCGGCGTAAAACAGGGCGAAATCATACCACAAATCAATGAGATAGATAGCCATCCGCCGGGCAGAGAGACTGGTTGCCAGCCGCTGTGCAGGCTCGGATTCTGACCACCTTCCAGCCACCCACTGGTGATCGAACGCCCAAGCCACTAGAATGCCGCATTAATCTGACTCATCAGACAGGTCCCGGTCGGTGCCAGCAGCTCGCAACGACACAGGACACCGGGTCACCCGAGTCGAAACCACATCGAACTTCGCTAAACAGGCAGACCTTCATGCAAACAGTCGACACCCTTATCCACGCCCGCTGGATCATTCCCGTTAACCCGGCCCGCGACGTTCTGGTCGATCACAGCCTGGCGGTCAAAGACGGCAAGATCGCTGCCATACTCCCCACCGCAGACGCCAACGCCCAATACCAGGCCACCGATACGCTGGACCTGGGTGAACAGGCGCTGATACCCGGCTTTATCAATGCCCATGGCCACGCCGCCATGTCGCTGTTTCGCGGCCTGGGCGACGACCTGGAGCTGATGACCTGGCTCAACGATCACATCTGGCCGGCCGAAGGGGCCTGGGTGGGTGAAGATTTCGTGGGTGACGGCACCGAACTGGCCATCGCCGAGATGATTCGCTCCGGCACCACTACCTTTGCCGACAACTACTTCTTTCCGGATTCGGCCGCCCAGCGCGTCGAAAAAGCCGGTGTGCGTGCCCAGTTCTCGTTCTCTGTTATCGACTTCCCGACCAACTGGGCCAAGACTCCGGATGAGCACATTGATCTGGGCATGGAGCTGGTTGCCAAATACAAAGACAGCAAACTGGTCAAAATGATGTTCGGCCCGCATGCGCCCTACACCTGCTCGGATGAACCTCTGACCCGCATTCGTGATCTGGCCAAAGAACACCAGTTGATGATCCAGATGCACGTGCACGAGACCCAGACCGAAGTCGACGGTGAGATCGAAAAACGCGGCAACCGCCCGGTACGTCGCCTGCGCGAGCTCGGCCTGCTGACCGACCAGTTCCAGGCCGTTCACATGACCGCCCTCAATGAAGACGACATTAACGACATCGCTGAGACTGGCGCGCACATCATTCACTGCCCCGAATCCAACCTGAAGCTCGCCAGCGGTTTCTGTCCGGTCGATGCGTTGCAGAAACGCGGCGTGAACGTAGCGCTGGGCACCGACGGCGCAGCCAGTAACAACGACCTCGACATGATGAGCGAGATGCGCACCGCCGCCATTCTGGCCAAGGCCGTCAGCCAGAGCGCCACCGCCCTGCCCGCCTATGAAGCGCTGGCCATGGCTACCCTGAACGGCGCCAAAGCCATGGGCTGGGATCAGGACATCGGCAGCCTGGAAGTCGGCAAAGAAGCTGACATCACCGCCATTCGCCTCGATGATCTGGAAAGCCAGCCCATTTACGACCCGGTGTCACACATTGTGTATGCGTCCAGTCGCGACCAGGTCACCAACGTCTGGGTCAGTGGCAAGCGCCTGCTGAACGATCGTGAGCTGACGACGCTCGACAAGGACGCTATCATGGCCAACGCTCGTCAGTGGCGTGACCGCATCGCTGCCGGCAAATAAACAAGCCAGCGGCTTCGCCCCGTGCTGCACTCCTCAGGGTTCAGCGGCACGGACGCGACACTCGTAATCATCCCGCCGGATGGCTCCAGAAACCTGATGCAGGAAACACCGTGACGCACAACGTTGACCCGTCTGAAATCGCCAAATTCGAAGCCCTGGCCAGTCGCTGGTGGGATCCGGACTCTGAGTTCAAGCCACTGCACGCCATGAACCCGGTACGCGCCGGCTACATCGACGAACACCTGAACATCGCCGGTAAAACCGTACTCGACATCGGCTGCGGTGGCGGCATTTTAACTGAAGCGCTGGCTCACCGCGGCGCCCGGGTTACCGGCATCGACATGACCGATGCACCCTTAAAAGTCGCGCGCTTGCATGCACTCGACAGCGGACTCGAAGGCATAGACTACCGGCAAATGACCGCCGAAGCCCTGGCCGAGGAAGCCCCGGGCCAGTTCGACGCCATCACCTGCATGGAAATGCTGGAACACGTGCCCGACCCGACCTCGATCATGGCGGCCATTCAACGCCTGCTCAAGCCGGGTGGACATGCGTTTTTCTCGACCATCAACCGCAACCCAAAAGCCTGGTTGATGGCGATAGTCGGTGCCGAATATGTACTGCGGCTGCTGCCCAAAGGCACCCACGACTACAAAAAACTGATTCGACCGTCGGAATTGAAGCGCTGGGCGGAACAGCACGAATTGAAGGCGCTTGATCTGCGCGGCATTCATTACAACCCGCTCAGCAACCGTTTCAGCCTGAACACCGATGTGTCCGTCAATTACCTGATGGCCTGCCGCAAAGCGGAAGCCTCATGACGGCACGCAAAGGCCTGCTGTTTGATCTCGACGGCACCCTGCTCGATTCCGCACCGGCCTTCATGGCCGCCATGGATGCCTATGCGGATCAGGTCGGGTTACCGCGGCTGACCGAACACCGCGAGCACTTCGCTTCCGCCGGTGCCCGGGCCGCGATCCGCGAGATTCATCAGATGACCACCGAGCACCCCCGGTTTCATCAGCGGCGGGCCGACTTCCTGGCCCTGTTTCTGGACACACCGGTTACCCTGAACAGCTGGTACCCGGGCATCCGCGACTGGCTACTGGAGCTCAACCGCGACGGCATTCCCTGGGGCATCGTGACCAATAAACCGCGACCCCATACCGAGAAAGTGCTGGCGGAGCTGCTCGAACTGGAACCACCGGCCCTGGTGTGCCAGGGCGACCTGCCCACCATCAAGCCCGACCCGGCCATGCTCTGGGCCGCCAGCGACCAGCTCGGACTGGCACCGGAGCACTGCCTTTACGCCGGTGATCACGAGCGCGATGTTCAGGCTGGTCAGGCCGCCCGAATGCACACCCTGGCCTGCACCTTTGGCTATCTGCATGAAGAAGACCAACCTGATAGCTGGGGTGCTCACGGTCTGGTGCACACCCCGCTTGAACTGAAACACACAGCAACCCAATGGCTGACACAGACATGACACAACCGGAACCCGGCACACTGCTTTCCCGCACCGACCTCACTCTGGATCTCCTGCACCAGGCCCAAACCAGCGATGCCCTGGCCGGCCAGGTGATTGTTGTCACCGGAGCCGGTGACGGCATTGGCAAGGCCGCCGCCCTGGATTTTGCCAGCGCCGGTGCCCAGGTGGTGCTGATTGGCCGCACCCAGGAAAAACTCGAAGCGGTGTACGATCAGATTGAAGCCACCACCCAGACCGAACCGATCATCCTGCCGCTCGACCTGAATGAACTGACCACCGAGTCGGCTCAGGAACTGGCCCACGGCATCGAGCAAACCTACGGCCGGCTCGATGGCCTGTTGCTCAACGCCTCGTTGCTCGGCGATAAAATGTCCATCGCTCAGTACCCGCCGAAGGTCTGGAGCTCGGTGATGAACGTTAATCTTAACAGTGCCTTCCATATGACGCAGGCACTGCTGCCACTGCTCGAAGCTGGTCCGAACGGCCGCATTATCTACACCACCTCGAGTGTGGGTCGTGAAGGCCGGGCCTACTGGGGTGCCTACGCCGTCTCCAAATTCGCTACCGAGGGGCTGATGCAAACCCTGGCGGATGAACTGCAGAACACTTCCCGCGTTCGGGTGCACTGCATCAACCCCGGCGGTACTCGCACCGGCATGCGTGCCAAGGCTTATCCCGGCGAAGACCCCCAAACCGTGCCGACACCAGAGGTGCACATGCCGCTATACCGCTACTTGCTCAGCCCGAACAGCCAACCTTTCAACGGAATATCCTGGGACGCCAGGGATTTTCTGACCCAATAGCTAAGACCACGCGTCTGCCATGGCGGGGCATGACAGACGCGACAAAATCCCGCCACTGCCGCTAATCCAAATAGCGGCAACTCTTGTCCGATCCGCCAACGCACTGACGCCACCCGCCTCAAGCCCTTGTTTTATAAAGACTTTTAAACTTGGCACACTAATCGCTTAAGAAGCGTTAACTCCTGTAATCGGCAACGACATCATGCCCAGCAGCTTCAGCCAAACGCCAACCTGGCAAGAACGCAAGACCGTGAAATCGACAAAAGCCGGTTTATCAGCGGTCGATACGCCAACCGCGGACCAACTTAAGGATTTCCGGCTGCATTTGATGATGCACCTGCAAACCTCACTGGATACCGAGCAGTTGCTGCGTACCTTCTTCACCGAAGTTCAGCACCTGATTCCGCTGACCGGTTGCGACTACCTCAATGGCGATGCCGGTCTGTCCCTGCATCTGGGCACACCGGGTCGACACCGCTGCAACTATCAGCTCAGCCTGAATGACGAGCAGTATGGCGAGATAACCTTTACGCACCGGCTGCGCCTGGCCGAACAGGACCTGACCTTGCTTGAATCGATCATGGACACCCTGATCTACCCATTGCGCAACAGCCTCACGCACCGCAAGGCCATAGCCACCGCCATGATCGACCCGCTGACCGGGCTCAGCAATCGCGGCGCCATGGCCATCACCCTGAACCGGGAGATCGACCGCAGCCGCCGTCTGCAGCAAGACATGAGCGTGCTGATGATCGACATCGACCACTTCAAACAGCTGAACGACCGCTATGGTCACCTGGCCGGCGATGACGTGCTGCGCAACGTCGCCCGGGCACTGGAAGACTGCGTTCGCGCCTGCGATGCCTGTTTTCGGTTTGGGGGAGAAGAGTTTCTGGTGCTGCTGTCGAATTCCAACCTGCCGCTGGCACGTCAGGTCGCTGAACGCATCCGACAAACGATTCAAACCGTGTGCCGCTCGCCAGATCCGAAAAAGCCCATCACGGTCAGTGTTGGCCTGGCGCATTATGAAAACGAGAACGACTGGCCCGAGCTGGTCACCCGGGCCGACAAGGCCCTGTACCAGGCCAAAGCTGCCGGCCGCAACCGGGTAGTCGCCAGCCACGTCCGCAACCATGAGGGAGAGTGGGTCTAAGCTGGCCTTTAAGCCGCTTTATTTACGGCGAATGGCCCCACTCTTGCGCCGCGGCGCAGTGACTGAACGGCGCGTCCGTTGATTGGCGACCTTGCGTCGATTAGGATCGTTCTTGCCCTGCACAATCGACTTCCAGGGGGCCGGCTCCAGCTCGACCAGCCTGGCCAACTTGTCGATCTCGCTTTTTGGCAACTCTTTCCAGGTACCGGCCCGTACGTCGGAATCCAGAAACACCGAGCCGTAACGAACCCGCTTCAAACGCGACACTTTCAAGTCCTGACTTTCCCAGAGCCGGCGTACTTCACGGTTGCGGCCTTCCATGATCACCACATGAAACCAGGTGTTGGCGCCACTGCCCCCAAATTCCTGAATATCGGTAAAGCGCGCCGGGCCATCTTCCAGCTCAACGCCTTCGTGCATGCGCTGCAGGTGCTCGGGTTTTACCTCACCCAGCACCCGCACCGCGTATTCACGGTCGATCTGGCTGGAGGGGTGCATCAGGCGGTTGGCCAGTTCACCGTCGTTGGTGAACAGCAACAGGCCGGAGGTGTTCAAATCGAGACGTCCGACCACGATCCAGCGTTCACCGGGCAGCTCCGGCAGACGGTCGAACACCGTGGGGCGTCCGTCCGGGTCACGGCGGGTACAGACCTCGCCTTCGGGTTTGTTATAGACCAGTACTCGCCGGGCCCGGAGGTCTTCGACCTTAACCGGCCGACCGTCCAGTTCCAGGGTGTCGTTCAGCCCTACCCGGTCGCCCAGGGATACCGCTTCACCATTCACCTTCACCCGACCTTCCTCTATGGCTTTTTCCATATCGCGGCGAGATCCCTTGCCCGCTTTGGCCAGTACTTTCTGAATGCGTTCAGTGCTCATTATCATCGTCTCCGCCCGGCTGGTCGCTCTCACGACCGTCCAGCAAGGCTTGTTGTTGTTCCAGTTTTTCCTGAATGATGCGCCATTGCTCTGCTTCGCTCAGCGCCTCTTCTTCCTGTGGTGCCTGCTCCTGTTCCGATTGGCCGGAGCCTGACACATCGGGCTCAGGCCTGTCGTTTGCCTGATCGTCAGCTCCGGCGTCACCGGCTGCCTCCGATTGACCCTCTGGCGATGCCTCGTCGGCATCGCTCAGATCCAGACCCGGGTGATCGTGCCCAGCCCGCTGGGCTTCAAACGCCTGCTCTATGGCATCGTTAACGGCATCCATTTCCGACAGCTCATCGTCGAGCTGTTCGTCAATGAAGGTATTACCGGTCTTGCCGCTGCGCTCGCCCTCACGCAGCTTGTCGACCATGGTGCTGAAACTGATTTCTGCCTGGTCGTCCACGGCGCCAACCGAACGGTCGTCATCCCCTTCAAGACCCAGTTGCGGGTTGATGTCATCGAGATCCCGAATCTCACCCAGGCTGGGCAGCTGATCCAGACTGGTCAGCCCGAAATGATCAAGGAACTGACGGGTGGTGGCGTACATGGCGGGCCGTCCGGGCACGTCACGATGCCCGACCACGCGCACCCACTCACGCTCCAGCAGGGTCCGTACAATCTGGGTGCTGACCGACACGCCGCGCACGTCCTCGATCTCGCTGCGAGTAATCGGCTGGCGATAGGCGATCAGAGCAATCGTTTCCAGCAAAGCCCGCGAATACCGTTGCGGCCGTTCTTCCCACAAGCGGCTGACCCAGGCGCCGATCGAATGGCGCGTCTGAAACCGGTAGCCGCTGGCGACTTCTACCAGCTCAACACCACCGCCCTGATAGTCTGCCATTAACTCCGCCATCAGGGAGCGCAGGCTGCTGCGATGCGGCCGTTCATAGGGTTCGAACAAGGCGGCAATCTGCGCAATGGACAACGCCGTGCCGGCGGCAAACAAGGCCCCTTCGATGATCTGTTTGACTTCCTCGGGCGCATGACCGCCATAGGGGTCACCCGATTCCAGCTCCGGGTCGGTGTCATCGTCTTCGTCGACGAGTTCCGACTCGGGCAGTACCGGGTCGTCCAGTTGCTGGTCATCATGCGCCGCGGGGTCTGAATCCGGCTGACTGGTTGCTTCGTCAGACGCCTCTGCGGGTTCTGTACCCTGTTCGTCCGACGCCGGCAGCGGGTTGGCAGAATCGTCGGCCCCATCGGAATAGGCCCCGGTGGGCAACTCGGGTCCGGTGTTATCGTTATGTTCGTCCGTCATTCACTGCGAGCCTTGATGTGGATAGGCGCAAAGGCCTCGTTCTGAACCAGGTCGATCAGGGATTCCTTGGTCAGCTCCATAATCGCCAGAAAGGTCACCACCACGCCCAAGCGTCCTTCGGCGGCGTCAAACAGGGTGATGAAAGGTACGAAGGCGGTGCCGTTCAGTTTTTCCAGCACATCCGCCATGCGTTGCCGGGTAGACAACGTTTCACGCTGAATCTCATGCTCCTCGAACATGTCGGCCCGCGCCAGTACGTCTTTAAGCGCCAGCAAAATCTCACGCATATCGACATCCGGATGAATACGCGGTCGCTGGTAATCGGGCTGGTGTTCGTCGGTCGTGTAAATATCGCGCCCGACCCGGGGCAGTTCGTCGAGGTTTTCCGCCGCTGTCTTGAACTGTTCGTATTCCTGCAAGCGGCGGATCAGCTCCGCCCGGGGGTCCTCTTCTTCCTCGTCTTCGGCATCGCTGGAGCGCGGCAGCAGCATGCGACTTTTGATTTCAGCCAGCATGGCAGCCATCACCAGGTACTCGGCGGCCAGTTCAAGCTGCATGCTGTGCATCAGCTCAACGTATTGCATGTACTGCTCGGTGATCTGGAAGACGTTGATGTTGAGGATATCGAGGTTTTGCTTTTTGATCAGGTACAGCAACAGATCCAGCGGGCCTTCGAAGGCATCCAGAAAAACTTCCAGCGCATCGGGCGGGATGTACAAATCCATGGGGATTTGCGTCATCGCCTCACCATCGATAATGGCAAACGGCATTTCCGACTGTTCTGACTGGGCACGCTCGCGCAGACGTTGCAATGCCCGTTCTTTGGGTGTTGCGCCAACCTCCACCACCGGAGCTTCCGAGGGCGTAAAGAGTGCGCCAGGCGCAATCGGCCCTGCTACGCCGCTGTCACTCCCCGCGTTATCCAGTTCGGAGTTGTCGTTCGGATCAGCCATTGCGCCTTGCCATCCTGAGTCGGAGGTTAACCGGTCTGGTCATGGTCAGACCCGGAAGGGTTCCACATCACCCGCCCCTTCGCGCACGATGGTGACGGCATCTTCCAGAAAACTGATGATGCTGGATTCCTCGAAGCCGCAAAACCCGCCATCAATCACCAGATCCAGCTCGTGCTGAAGAATATCGCGGATTTCATAGGGGTCGCTCTGGGGCTCATCTTCGCCGGGCAGAATCAGCGTTGTGCTCATCATCGGCTCACCCAGCTCTTCCAGCAACGCAGCGGCAATACGGTTTCCCAGTACCCGCAAACCAATGGTACGACGCTTGGGGTGCATCATTCTGCGCGGGACTTCACGGGTAGCGTCGAGCAAGAAGGTGATCGGGCCTGGCGTGTTGTTCTTGATCAGCCGAAAGGCGACGTTGTCGACCTTGGCAAAAGTGGAGAGTTCGGACAGATCGCGACACACCAGCGTCATGGGGTGAGAATCGTCAATACGGCGTATCCGGCGGATGGTATCCAGCGCCTTTTTATCTTCCATATGGCAGCCAAGTGCATAGGCACTGTCGGTCGGATAGGCAATCACCCCACCCTCACGAACAATGGCGGCCGCCTGTTTGATCAGCCGTGGCTGGGGGTTTTCCGGATGTATTGCAAAAAACTGGCTCATATTGGCTCCCGCCAAGAGGGATTGTCAGAAGTTTGTACAACAAGCGCACTTTAGCACTAATGCAGGCCGATGCGGAACCGTTTGCATGGGCAAATGGAGGAACACACCGTCACTTAGCTGTTTAATAAACTGTCCACCAATTTTGGTCCCAAAGAAGGCCATTGCGGGTAGAAACCCAGTCTTGCCCAGGGCACCTCGGGCTGATGAAAATCGCTACCACCACCGATCAGGATATCGCGCTCACAGCAATGGTCGACCAGCCGTTGGCGCATCGGCGGTGGCATCGCCGGGCAGCTGACTTCCACGGCCTGGCCGCCGGCGGCGGAAAAATCATCCAGCAATTGCCCCAACTTGCGCCAGGTTAGCTTGTAGCGGTGAGGGTGAGCCAGCACCGCCCAACCACCGTTATCAACGATATCTGCCACGGCCTGTTCCAGCTCCGGCCAAGACTGTTTTACATCGCCCACTTTGCCATTCCCCAGCCAGCGTTTGAAGGCCTGGGCGCTGTCTTTTGCCTGACCCGTATCGACCAGGTAACGCGCTATGTGCGGGCGGCCCAAGGTGGCACCATCGGCCTGGGCGCGAATGGCAGATTCATCGAGCGTCAGTCCTTCACGCCGCAACACAAACAGCAGCCGCTCAAACCGGGATTCGCGGGCCTGGTCATAGCGGGCCTCAACGGCCTGCCAGGCGGGGGACATTACATCCATACCAATGCCAACGATATGCACAGAACGCTTCATCCAGACGGTCGACAATTCAGCCCCGGGCCAGAGTCGTAGCGATTCAGACAAAGAGCCGTGCTCGCGCAGCCAGCGGTAGCCGGCGGCTGTGTCGTGGTCGGTTAGCACCAGGTGTTCCAGCTGACGCTCCAGCGCAAGGTCATAGACTCCCTGAGCCGACAGGGTTCCATCCGAAAAGGTGCTGTGGCAGTGCATTTCCCAGGTGTGGGCAATGTTGGTCATAGGATCCTTAATTGTCAGGATTCAGGCAGGTGCCGTATGATGCCTGATTTATGGACGTTTGTCGGCCATCCCACTGTCTGAGGAGAAAGAACCATGTGGTTTTCCATCGTCTGTGAAGACGTTCCCGATAGCCTGGCACGCCGCCAGAGCGTGCGTGCTGACCACCTCAAGCGGCTCGAGTCGCTGAAAGACGAGGGGCGGTTGCTGATTGCCGGCCCCAATCCTGCCGTTGAGGCGAACGATCCGGGTGAAGCTGGCTTCACCGGCTCGCTGATTATTGCCGAATTTGATTCGCTGGCCGACGCCCGCGCCTGGGCCGAGGCCGACCCTTACATCGGCGCCGGTGTTTATGCCGAAGTCAGCATCAAGCCGTTTAAAAAAGTATTACCTTAACGCAACGTAAGGGGCCTGTTTTGTAACTGCCCACCGGGTGTAAACTGTTTCGACAGTATATGCATCTGTTAATAAACCATTTTTGTTAACCAACTTCGATATCATGGGAACTGAATTAATGACTGTGCTCTCCAAAACCCGCCTGATCCTCGGTCTGACACTGGTGCTGATGTTCAGTGGTACTGCCAGCAGTGCCACCTTGTGGCTAATCGATGAGCTTTGGGTCAATGTTCGAACGGGAGCGGGTGATCAGTTCCGAATTTTGAAGACCATTCCATCGGGCACCCGCATGGAAACCCTGCAAGACGAGCCGGAAAATGGCTATTACAACGTTCGCACCGAAGAAGGCATTGAAGGCTGGATCCCTGAGCGTTTTGTACAGGAAGAGCCCACCGCTGAGCTTCAGTTGGAAGCCCTGGTGGCAGAGCGCGACCGTTTGCAGGAACAGGTCACCGAACTCGACGAGCGCTACACCAGTCTGCTGGCCGACCGGGGCGATGTCACCGGTGAGCTTGACACCCTGCGCTCGGAAAACCAGCGTCTAACAACCGAACTGCGCGAGATCACCCAGATCAGCGAAGATGCCATCAACCTCGACCAGCGCAACCAGCAGCTATCGGAAGAAAACGCCAGTCTGCGCAATGAGCTCGACGTTGCCCGGCAAAACCTCTCCAACACTCGAGAAACCCGCGAAAGCCGCATGTTAATCGCGGGGGGCAGTCTTATCGTGCTGGGCCTGATCATGGGCGTATTACTCCCCAAGGTTCGCAGCAAGCGCCGCGATAGCTGGGCGTAACCTTTCGAGTCCAGGGCCACATGAACCGTGTGTGCCCTGACGATGAAATGATACACTGCAACAAATCTGAACGAGTGGTCCCATGGCCTGGTCCAGCACGCCCATATCCAAACCCCACACACTGTCAAACCTGGCTGATTTACTGAGCCAGGGCTTGTTGGGGTCAATGTCCCGCTTCAGCCATTTCCAGATTGTAGAGTGGTGCGCGCGCTTTGGTGACGATTTCGATCAACAGCCTGATGATCAGATTCCAGCCAGCCCGGAGCTTGCGCTGGATATCGCCGACGATGTTGTGGTTCAGTGGGAGCTGCATTTGGCCACCCAGTACACCCTTGAAGACCTTCAGCGGTTCTCGATGGATGATGTAGTTCTGCCCAAGCAACACTTTGAGCACTGGCTGAACCTGCTGCTGGATTTACCAGTGTCGCACTGACGCCGGGGACCATCGATATGAATAGCTTCAGCGCTGACCCGGACGCTGGATCAGACGACGCGCAGCAGCCAGCCATGGAACGCCCCGACCTGGTGTTTTCTGATACCGGTTCACCGCGCTCGGCTTCCTTCGACGACGTCTATTTCTCAACCGACAACGGTTACGCCGAGACCGACTACGTGTTCCTGCAAGGCAATGGGCTTGCCCAGCGGTTCGCCCAAATGGCAGAGCACCGTCATTTTACCGTGGTTGAAACGGGCTTCGGCACCGGACTGAGCGCCCTGGCTACCTGGGACCTGTTTGAACAAACGGCGCCTGCCAGTGCCCGCTTAACCTTTATCAGCACCGAACGTTACCCCTTGTCGAAACACCAGATTCGGCAAGCATTGCAGGCCTGGCCCACCTTGTCGGGTCGGGTTGAACGGCTGGTTGCAGAGTACCCGCCCCGTTTGCCGGGTTTTCATGTGGTGGAATTGAGCGACCGGGTCGATTTGTTGCTGTTATTCGGCGACGTCCAGGACACCCTGAGCGATCTGAATGCCCGGGTAGACGCCTGGTTTCTCGATGGCTTCACACCCAGCCGCAACCCGGGCATGTGGCAACCACCCCTCTTTCAATCGATGGCCCGCTTAAGCCATGCAGACACAACCTTCGCGACCTTTACTTCGGCGAGCCCGGTTCGCGCCGGTCTGCAGGGTGCCGGTTTCACGGTGGCCCGGCGGCCCGGGTTTGGCAAGAAACGCGAAATGCTGCACGGGCGCTTTGCCGGCATGGAAGGGCCACCCCGGCCGGGCTTATGGCCGCAAAACGAATGGCACTGGCCCGCATCCAGGATAAACCCCAGTAACCGCACAGCCATCGTGGTTGGCGCCGGGCTGGCCGGTGCTCATACCGCCCGGGAACTGGCGAAGCGCGGCTGGCAGGTGACGGTACTGGAACAGGCGGGGGAGATCGCGGCAGGCGCCTCCGGCAATCTGCAGGGTGCCGTTTATGCCCGACTGTCTCACGATGACACTCCGGTGAACCGCTTTTACACGGAGGCTCTGCACCTGGCACAACGACGACTGGCCATCCTGCCTGAAAGCGTTCCGCACCAACAATGTGGCTTATTGCAATTGAACCAGGGCAACAAGGAAGCCCGGCGCTTCAAGCACTTGCACCAGCGAAACCCTTTTGCCGGGGAGTTGGCTGACTGTGTCAGCCAGTCGCTGGCCAGTAAACAAGCGGGTGTGGCTCTGCCCTGCGAGGCGCTGTTTTTTCCGGCTGGCGGCTGGGTTCAGCCGCCGGCGCTGGTGCAATACCGGTTGGCTCACCCGCTTATTCAGGTACGTACCCATCATCGAGTCACCACGCTGCACCAGGGTGAAGACGGCCACTGGCAGGTTCATTGCGAAACCGACGGCGGCGAGCATACCCTGGTAGCCTCACAGGTTGTTCTGTGCAACGCCTGGAACGCCCTTTCACTGTCGCAGAGCCAGTACTTGCCATTGAAACCCATCGGTGGCCAGGTCACTCGCATTGAGTCGACCCCGGCCCTTGCGAAACTGAAAACGGTGATCTGTTCAGACCGCTACCTGGTGCCAGCCTATGACGGAGCGCACAGCCTGGGCGCCAGCTTTCACGTTGGTCAAACCGAGCCTGCCCGGCATGAGCAGGACGATATCGACAATCTGAACAATGCCCATCAGCGATTGCCCGGGCTGATCAGCGGCGGCGAGTCAGTTCGCGATGCACGCGCCGGCCAGCGCTGCGCCTCACCCGATTATTTTCCGCAAGTGGGTCCGCTGGCCAATGCCGAAGGCTTTGCTAGGGCCTACCAAACCGGCCTGACCAAACGGCTGACCCACCGTTTGCCAGAGCCGCCATACTACCAGGGCTTGTGGGCCAACCTGGCCCATGGCTCAAAAGGCCTGTGCTCGATACCGCTGGCGTCGCGCGCACTGGCTGCCTGGATCAACGGCGAGCCACTGCCTGTCGCCCAGAGCGTGGCCAATCACCTGAACCCGAACCGCTTTATCATTCGCCAACTGATACGAGGACAACGATGAGCCGCTACCGACCGCCGCGTCCGCGGAGCAGCCCCTACATCACGCCGGAAGGCGAAGCCAGAATGCGCGCCGAGCTGCATGAACTGTGGCATGTGGAGCGCCCGCTGGTGACGCAGGAGGTGTCAGACGCGGCCAAACAAGGGGATCGATCTGAGAACGCCGAATACATTTACGGCAAAAAACGATTGCGACAGATCGATAGCCGGGTGCGCTTTTTAACCAAGCGACTGGAATCGTTGCAGGTGGTGGCCACGCTGCCCGATGATCAGAGCCGCATCTTCTTCGGTGCCTGGGTACGAGTGGTCGATGAAGATGAGACCCCCCGGGTAATGCGCCTGGTTGGCCCGGATGAGTTCGACCTGGACCCGCGCTACATCAGCATCGATTCGCCGATGGCACGGGCTCTACTGAAAAAGACCATCGACGATGAAGTCCGGGTGCAAACGCCAGCCGGTGAGAACGAGTACTGGGTGACGCACGTCAGCTATCAGTCTCCTCCTCAAGGGGAGGCTTAGGCAGTGCCTTGCTGCTGTCGGGCAGTGGCAGGGCTTCGCGCAAGGCGCGCATGCTGCGGATAATCTCATCGGCGGCCAGGTAGGAATAACCCAGGCTTTTGCGCATTTCCCGCGCTTTCAGCCCGGCTTCAAGCCAAGGGTCGACTTTTTTCACGGCAGATATCCCGGAAGGTTTGCAGAAAGTTTAGCCAACAACAGTCACGGTTGCGAGATTTTACAGATACCGTCTTCCACCCCGGCGCTATAAATGCAGACCACCCTCCCCTCAGGCCTGGCAAGCTGCTAAAATACGCGACCCTTTTCGCGACCGGATCCATAATGAGCCGCCTTTTCGTAGACAACCTGACCGTACTCGACTTCAGCTACTTTCACCCAACCCGGGGTGTGGTGGGCGAAAGCTGGATTGTTGACGTCGAGCTGGTGGGCGATCTCAACGATGAAGGCATGGTGTTCGATTTTGGCCACGTCAAGAAGCTGCTCAAGGCCGCACTTGACTCAGGCATGGACCACACCCTGGTACTACCGGCAAAACTGCCCGGTTTGACGCTGCAGGAAACCGACAACGGCGAACGCATTCAAGCGGAATTTCGTAATTCCCGGGACGCACGCCGGTTTCACTATGAATCGCCGCGTGAAGCGGTTTATCTGGTGGAAACCGACGACATCAGCATCGACTCCGTGCGCCCAACACTGGAAGCGCACCTCAATACCCTGGTGCCCGATAATGTCTCCCAGGTCGTGTTGCGCCTGCGCAGCGAACTGATCGACGGCCCCTTCTATCACTATTCGCACGGCCTGAAAAAACATCAGGGCGACTGTCAGCGCATCTGCCATGGGCACCGGTCGCGCATTGAAATATTTCGCAATGGCCAGCGTGATTCTGAGGTCGAGCGAGACTGGGCAGAACGCTTTCAGGACATCTATCTGATCACCGAAGAGGATATAGTGCCCAACCAGCCCGCTGAGTCGGACCTGGTCCATGTCGGATACGACGCCGAGCAGGGCCGGTTTGATGTCTGGTTACCAGAGGCAAGTACCGTGATCCTCAAAACCGACACCACCGTTGAGCTGATCGCCGCGCATCTGGCGAACAGCCTGGCGGAGGAATACCCGCGCGACCGGTGGCGTGTGCGCGCCTTTGAAGGCGTGATGAAGGGCGCCATCGCCGAATCCGGCTCATGACCCCATGACGCGGCGGTGTTACACTGACGCCACGGCTATCCATTCAATGATTCACTCAAGAGAGCTTCGGAACCGCAGATGACGCTGACTGTTTACAACACCCTGTCCGGCAAAAAAGAACCCTTTGTACCGCTCGACCCGAACAGAGTGACGTTTTACGCCTGCGGCCCTACCGTCTACAACTACATTCACGTCGGCAATGGCCGTTCGGCCGTGGTGTTCGACTTGCTGTACCGGGTGTTGAAAACCCAGTTTTCAAACGTCATTTTCGCTCGTAATCTGACGGACATTGACGACAAGATCAACGCCAGCGCCAAAGCCGAAGGCGTCGATATAAAAGCCTTTGCCGACACATACGCCACGGCCTATCAGGAAGACATGGCCGCACTGGGCAATCTCGAACCCACGCTGCAACCCCGCGCGACTGAACACATCCCGCAGATCGTCGACATCATTGAGCGGCTGATCGACCGCGGCCATGCCTACGCCGCCGAAGGCCATGTTCTGTTTGCCGTCGACTCCATGAAAGACTACGGCCAACTGTCGCGTCGCAACATTGACGATATGCTGGCAGGCGCCCGGGTCGACGTCGCCACTTACAAGCGCCACCCGATGGACTTCGTGCTGTGGAAGCCTTCCAGTAACGACCTGCCCGGCTGGAACAGCCCCTGGGGTCGTGGTCGCCCCGGCTGGCACATTGAATGCACCGCCATGATCATGGCACATCTCGGCGATACCATTGATATTCACGGCGGCGGCAGCGATCTGATTTTCCCGCACCACGAGAACGAAATGGCTCAGGGCCTGTGCTGTGTGCCGGACAGCCAGGGCTATGCCCGTTATTGGGTGCACAACGCGATGCTCGATGTCGAAGGCGAAAAAATGTCCAAGTCGCTGGGCAATTTCACGGTGCTGCGGGACGTACTGAACGAGCATCCCGGTGAAGTGGTTCGGCTGACGCTGTTGTCGGCGCATTATCGTTCGAACCTGAACTGGTCGGAGCAATTGCTGAGCCAGAGCCGTCAGACACTGGACCGGCTCTACACGGTGTTACGCGACAGTCAGGATATCGAGACTGTTGAGCCTGACGACCTGTCGTCACTAGAAGCGGTTCAGGCGCTGCTGGACGACCTGAACACGCCCAGGGCCATTGCTGCGCTTTATGAATTGACCGGTCAGTTCTTCAAGACGACCGATAACACCGAACGGGCCCGGCTGAAAGGCGAGTTAATCGCCATTACCAGCATTCTGGGCATTGCCCAACAAGACCCATTGAGCTGGTTTCATGGCGAGCAACAAGACGGCATGCAACCCGAAGCGATTGAAGATCTGATTCAGCAACGGCAGGACGCCAAAAAAGCCAAAGACTTTGCCCGGGCCGATGCCATCAGAGATGAACTGAAGCAGGCGGGCATTCTCATTCAGGACACCCGTGAAGGCACACAATGGTCTCGCGAGGCCTGAACCCGGCGGGGTCTGCACTGTGCTGAAATGGCCGTTGATCGCCCTGGTGAAATTCTATCGGCTGGCCATCAGCCCCCTGCTCGGGCCACGTTGCCGGTATTACCCGACCTGCTCCGAATATGCCCTGATCGCTTTGCAACACCACGGAGCGTTCAAAGGGAGTTGGCTGGCCATAAAACGCATTGCCCGTTGCCACCCGGGGTGCGAAGGCGGCATCGACCCGGTACCGGGCGTACCACTACCAGACTATGATGAGCCGCCAGCGGATGATACCCGTCCGCAAGACACCAAACAGAAAACGGACTGCAGCCACGAGGGCCACCGCAATGATGATCGATAAACAAATGCTGAACATTCTGGTCTGCCCGGTCACCAAGGCGCCGCTGCAAATAGACCGGGAAAAGGAAGAACTGATTTCAACCGCCGCCAAACTTGCCTACCCCATTCGCGACGGCATTCCCGTCATGCTGGAAGACGAAGCCCGGGCGTTGAATCAGGAAGAATATGAACATTGGTTGTCAAAGAAAAGTTCTTTGGCCTGATAGATTCCAGTAACACAAGTTTCGGAGTTTGGTTCATTTCCCAGGCAATGGCTCGCACAGGATACCGGGTATGCCTCTGTGGGGTCGGCGTAGATCCGTCCATGGAGCCTAAGCCGCAGGATATGAATCCCCTCCATAGGATTCACCCTTCGGGTTCGCTGCGCTCATGCTAAGACGCTCCCGGCGTTTTAGTCCCTGCTGCGGACTTCCCCACAGAGGCATACCCGGCACCCAGTGCTAACTGGTAGGGCAAACTCCGAATTTAAGTAATTAAACTATCGAATGCCGGCAATTGCCCCATCCACATCCATGCCAATTTCCCGCATCCTGGCCAGTTTGTAACGCAAGGTCCTGGCTGAAATACCCAACTTGTCCGCCGCCCGGTTTTTACGACCTTGAGTGACCCGCAGCGCGTCCAGAATAATCTCGAACTCACGATGCTTCAGGTCAACCTGCATGGATTCATGCACAGCCGCTTCCGGTTCATCAGACTCACTGGCGTGTTCGGCGATGCTATTCGACATTGCCTCTGACTGATGTGCCATGGCTTGCTGCCGGGCCGGTTCAAAATCGATCAGGTGCTCGCCTTCCAATCCGAGATCCTGAGCAGTCACCCATTGACCGGACTGTAAAATCAGCGCTCGCTGCAAGGCGTTGTCGAGCTCACGAATATTGCCGGGCCAGTCATAAGTCAGTATGCGAGCGCGAGCAGAATCGTCGAGCATGACTCGTGGTTTATGCATTTTCTTGGAATGCTTGGCGAGCAGGTGGTTGGCCAGCGGTATCAGGTCGCCCCGGCGGGCGCGCAATGGCTGCCATTGCAACGGGAAGACGTTCAACCGGTAGTAGAGATCTTCGCGGAATCGACCGGCCTGCACTTCGCGCATCAGATCGCGGTTGGTGGTCGCCAGTACACGAACATCGAGTTCAACCACTTTACGACCACCGATGCGCTCAACTTCGCGCTCCTGCAATACGCGCAACAGTTTCGCCTGCAAGCCCATGTCCATTTCGGAAATTTCATCCAGCAACAGTGTGCCACCGTTAGCCTGCTCAAACTTGCCGGGCTGACTGGCAATAGCACCAGTAAAGGCGCCTTTTTCATGACCAAACAGCGTCGCTTCCAGCATGTTTTCCGGTATGGCGGCGCAGTTGATGGCAACAAAAGGCTGCTGCGCCCGGGGCGAATGCTGGTGTATGTACCGTGCCAGCACCTCCTTGCCCGTCCCGCTCTCACCGCTGATCAGGGTGGTGCTGTCCGTTACCGCCACCTTCCGGGCCAGCATCAACACCTGCTGGCTTGAGGTTTCATTGGCAATAGGCTCATCAATGGCGGAATTGGGCTGGCTACCATGGCGCTCCAGCAGTTCGATCAGTTGCTCTGGCTGAAAGGGTTTGACCAGGTAATCAACGGCACCCGCATGCAAGGCAGACACCGCTTTTTCGACCGTGGCGTAGGCGGTCACCAGCAGGAACGGAATCTGGGGCTGGTGTTGGCGCACATAGGCCAGCAATTCATGGCCATCCATACCCGGCATGTTCACATCGCTCACGATAAAGTCGACCTGGTTTTCGTTCAGCCGCACGATGGCCGCTTCACCACAGTCGGCCTCAATGACCTCGTAGTCAGACAACTTCAGCGTATCGCTGACCGCCTCTCTCAGGCTGGCATCGTCTTCAACAATGAGTACTCGCATGCATTTCTCCTCATATCTGACGGCGATTTGCCGCGCGCCAGGTCACGCTGGCGATTAGCCTTTAACCGGAAAAGACAGGGCAACCTGAGTGCCCTCTCCCGGCCGACTGTTAATATGAAACTCACCCTGGTGTGCCCGGGTGACGGCCATAACCACCGGCAAACCCAGCCCGGTACCATGGCTTTTAGTCGTGAAAAACGGTTCGGTGACCTGATTGAGGGTCGCCTCGTCCATGCCCGGTCCGTTATCCGAAATGGTCAGCAACAGCCGGCCAGCATCTTCGCGGGCAATGATGGAGATATTGGGGTTGGACCGTATCGCTTCGAAGGCGTTGGTGACCAGGTTACTCAAGGCACTGACCAGCGCATCTTTCTGGCACTGCAGCTCGGCACCGTGGCTCAGGTCTCGCCACTCCAGAGCGTCCGGGTGCTGCTGAATCAGTACCGAAAGATTGTCCTGCATGGCTGAATACAGGTCTGCTACGGTGACTTTGTGAATCAGCTTGCACTCGCCCTTCACGAACACCAGCATGTCCTGCACCTGCTGTTCAAGATGGTGTAACCGCCCAAGCAATTTATCGACAAATTGCTCACGTACCGGCTGACTGACCCGGGGGTTTTTCAGATTGGAGGCATACAACATGGCGGCTGACAGCGGTGTGCGGATCTGATGCGCGAGCGAAGCGACCATGCGCCCCATAGCCGAGAGCCGCTCATGACGCGATAGCTGCGCCTGCAGCGCTCGGGTTTCAGTCTGATCGGTGAGCAGTATCAGTTGGCCCGCGTTATCGAGCGCGCAGGTTTCAATGCTGACCAGGCGGCCGTCGACCAGTGAAATCTCATGGCCATCGTCCTGGCGGGGTTTGAAGGCGTTACGGATGATGCGAACCCAGGGCTCGCCGATCAATCGGGTGTTGGCTTCGTTGCGCAACAACGCCTCGGCGGCCGGGTTGATCCGGCCAATGCGACCGGTATTGTCGATAACAATGACCCCGGCCGGCAGCAGATTCAGCAAGCTTTCCAGCTGATCGGCCAGGCGTTCTTTTTCCGACAACTCCTGCATGCGTTGTTCACTGACGGTCGCCAGCTCACCACTGAGCTCGACAACACGGCTTTCCAGCATCTGGTAGCTTTCGGTCAGTTGCTCGGAAACCTGGTTAAAGGTCGCAAACGCCTGCTTCAGATCAGCAAGCGATTGCTCGGACATTTCGGCCGAGCCTTGCTGCTGATTCAGGTTGTCAAATTGTGGCACACCCATGCCTTCTCCCAGTGACCATTTATTGGCGCTTTACAGGGGTTTAGCAAGAGGGGTGCCAATTTGAGCTGCGAGCTACGAGCTGTTAGCTGTTAGCTCGAAGCTCGAAGCTCGAAGCTCGAAGCTCAAAAACTCTAAACTGATTCACGCTTGTTGATTTTGTATTTGCGCATCTTTTCAACCAGTGTGGTCCGGCGAATGTGGAGCTTTTCAGCCGCGCGCGCCACCACGCCCTGAGCATCGTCGAGCGCCTGCTGAATCAGGTTGCGCTCAAGCTCGGTCAGGTACTCCTTCAGATCCAGTCCATTCACCGGCAGTAACGCCGCCTGCTCTGAATGGGTCATACTGAACGATTCAGACTCTGGTAAGGCAGGCAATGGCAGAACCGATTCATCATCATCGTCAACATGCCGGTATTTCAGGGGAAGTTCCTGAACCCCCACCACACCGTAAGGATGCATGATCGCGAGCCGCTCAACCAGGTTCGCCATCTCCCGAACGTTACCAGGCCAGTCATGTCGTACCAACGACATCACCGCTGCCGAGTTAAAGCGAATAGACCCTCGCTTCTCATTCTCCAGACGTGCGATCAGCTCGTTGAGCAATACAGGGACATCTTCGGAACGTTCGCGCAGAGGCGGCATTTCGATCGGGAAAACATTCAGCCGGTAATAGAGGTCTTCCCGAAAAGTATTCTCCTCAATCATCTGCTCAAGGTTCCGGTGCGTCGCCGCAATAACCCGAATATCGCAGTTGAACGTCTTGTTGCCACCGACTCGTTCAAAGGTTCGCTCCTGCAACACTCGCAGCAGCTTCACCTGCATGTTCAGCGGCAAGTCCCCAATTTCATCGAGAAACAGGGTGCCACCCTCGGCCATTTCAAAGCGGCCGGCCCGGGAGGTAATAGCCCCGGTAAAGGCGCCCTTTTCGTGGCCAAACAGTTCGCTTTCAATCAACTCGGCCGGAATGGCCCCGCAGTTGACCGGTACGAAAGGCTTATGACGACGGTGGGAATTGTAATGCAGGTTACGCGCAACCACTTCTTTACCAGTGCCACTTTCGCCCTGAATCATGACAGTGACTTCTTTGTCAGCTACCTGAGTCATCATTTCACGAACCTGCTGAACGCCTCTGCTGGTGCCTACCAGTGAGCGAAACAAATTCACTTCCCGACGCTGGCCACGGCCACGCGTCAGATCAAACTGTTCGCGGTACATCTGGGCGCGGTGCAGGGTATCGAGCAACTTGTTGTAAGTCGGAGGCATCGACAGCCGGGCAATAACCCGGTGGCGCAGACTGTCGTCGAGCAATTCATACTCCGGATGTTCGGACATCAGAATGACGGGCAAGCCTTCATCCCAATCCGCAACGGCCTGAACCATTCGAGTCAGCGACAGTTGGGTTGAACCCACCACTACAGCCACCAGCTCATCGGTTCCACCCAGTTCAGCGACAGCCTGCTCCTGCCAGTTGTCGCTACTCAGGGTAACGTTAACTTCACCCAAAAAATCCAGAATAACCTTAATGTCCCGACGACGTTGATCATCATCGTCTACTACCAGGAGCTTAATTTCACGCCACATTGGGAACATTTCCTCACATCAAAACAGCTGAGATGGCACCAGGCCCGACATTCCACGTCAGGAATTTGACTGTATTGAAACAGTAAAGACCGAGACTCACGCCCTGTCAAACTCACGGCGGTTCCGGAGAAAACGCGCCAAAAACCCGATAATGCCTTTATTTTCAGTCGCTTACCATAGAAAAACGCTGAGTTCCATGCAGCAGAACACAGAATGCAACAGAGGATTAACGAATTCAGGATGGAAACCGACAGGAACACGCTTCTATAAGCGCTCAAGAGTGGCCAACGTCCCGCTGCCGGGACTGATGACCCTTGAAATCTTCAATATTAATCCGATAAAGCCATGGCAGCCCTAACCAGCGACAGGGCCGGCGATCACCCGTCGTTGTTGCCGCAATTCTGTCGCCTGAACGGTACGGCTTTGCTGCAGCTCCGACAGGCTGGCCAGCACAGACACATAAAGTTCTAGCAGACATTCGACGCGCCGCTTCAGAGCAGGACTTGCCAGGCCGGCGTTCAGCACCTGATCATTGATACGTTTCAGGACGTCGTTGACAGCATCGTCCCAGCGCTCCAGATCATCCAGCGATTGCATGTCCTGCAGCTCAAAGCCCTGAACAATCAGATCGTTGGTCTGGGCCAGCAGGGTATCCTCCGACACCCTGAACGGACCTATGGCTGTGGTTTGCAACATCGCCATTTTATTCACCTGGCCGGTTCTGAGCCAGGGTTTCATCGCGTATGGCATCCCAAGACGATTTGATCTGTGACAGCAATCCGGCGACTTCGTCCAGAATCGCCTCATCATTGCGCGCATTGGCTTCAAACAGGCGACGCAGCATGTAGTCGTACAACCGCTCAAGGTTCAGCGCTAACTCACCGGTATCAGTGTTCAGGCTGTCCTGCAGACCACCGACAATGTCGATTGCAGAGTTGATCATTCTGGATTTCTTGTCGTATTCCTTGCGAGCCATATGCCCCTTGGCGGTGGATATCCGGGCAAGTGCACCTTCGAAAAGCAGTTGAATCAGCTTATGGGGGTCGGCGTCCATAATGGAGGTTTCAGTACTGACCGACTGGTACTGCTTAATCCCCTGTGCGTACATAGTGTTTCCTCTCAGACCACTGGATGTTTTTTTCACCACAGCCTCCCCGGTAAACATTGATCTGCCTTGCCCCAGGGAGAGCATCTGGATACTCCCCCGCGTGGCTCTGCGCGCATCACTGATCGCCGAACAAGCTTAATCCATGTAGCGGCACTGTGCCGGAATTGTTGAGTGTTTTTTTGAGATGCGATACCTGCTATCGAGCAACGCCGGGTAACGACCGATGTAAAACTGGCACACCCTTGGCAATACCTCTGTCAATGAACGAAAAAACGGCCAGTCTCGCGCCAAACCGGAGACTCATTGCCGCTTTTTCACGACCGGCGGCTACATTTTGACCGCCAGACACTGGCAGCGGCCTGGCCGCTCACCCTTAAAGGTGCGTTATGAGACACTCATCGCAGGCGCTGGCGACACCGGGGCAGACATCGGCTCTGTCGACGGCGACACCAACCGACACCCTGGCTGAACTGGATCAACAGGCGCGGCACTATTACGAACTGAGCCTGAGCGACCGGGTGAGCAATGAGCACACGGCCCAGTACCGGGGTCAGGCTCGGGCGATCGCCCAACAGTTGCTCGACCGTCAGTCTACTTATTCGCCAGCGCTCAACCTACTGGGGCGTATTGCCCTGGACGAGGGCTTTTACGAGCGAGCCGAGCACTACCTGCAATTTGCGTTGAACCAGACGCCGGACGATGCCGGTTGCTGGTATTCTCTAGGCCATGTAAAGCTGGCTACGGGGCACTACGACGACGCGCTCGCCCACTTCAGCCGCAGCCTGGAGCTGGCTCCCGAAGAAACCCGGGCCGCCACCTCTCTGGTATACACCTTTGCACGCCAGGGCAATGTGGTGCAGGCGTTCAACGGCTATCGCCAACTGTTTCAGCTGCACCCCAACGACGCGCACATCCGCGCGAAACTGTTTGAGGTGTCCCGGCATATTCAGGCCGACAGCTACCAGCCTGCGCTGGCAGACGACGTTGTTCGCTGGCTGAAACTCGACAAAGTCGATCACGATGGGCTAGCACCGTTAACCGCGTCGCTGCTGCGGCACAAATATCAGCTCGACGACCCCAATGCCGTTGTAGACCTGCAGGATCTTGCACGGGACGATATGCTCGGTCTTGCACTGAATACACTGTATTTCAGCCAGGCAGAGCTGGAGGACTTTCTGATCCAGGTGCGCAAGCAGGTGTTGCTCAATTGCCTTGCCCAGCAATTCTCCGACCCGGCGTTGTTGCGCCTGGCAGCGGCGTTTGTGGTTCAGGGCATCCACAATGAGCACGTCTGGGCGCAGGATGACGAGGAGCAATCTCTGCTTAGCGCCCTGAGGGAGTTGCTGGACACCGCCCTGTCTACCCCCGAGCCGCAACCAGCCGATCTGACCAGCGCATTGCTGATGTATGGCATGTATGAACCACTGCACCAGCTAGCACACAGTGAACAGCTCGCTCGCATTGCCTTGAACCGGTGGCCAAGCTATGTCCGGCCGATCATTCGTCGCTGCGTGATAGAACTGCAGGAAGAACTGACTCTGGCAATGGACATTGAACAGCTGACGCCGATCCGCGATAGCATTTCGCGCGAAGTGCGTCAGCAATACGAAGAAAACCCCTACCCGCGCTGGCTGCATCTGGGTTACAACACCCCAACCAACTACGGTCGGGCACTTGAAGCAGAGCTGGAAGGCTTCAGAGCACCGCAGTTCTTTAATATGGGGACGATAAAGATTCTGGTCGCCGGTTCGGGCACAGGCCGGCATGCTTTGCATGTGGCCCGCTATTTTCGCAACGTTGAAGTGACCGCCGTGGACCTGAGTGCGCGCAGCCTGGCCTATTCAAAGCGTATGGCCGAACGCCATGGCATCCATAATGTTCGCTTTCTGCAGGCCGACATTCTTGAACTGGATCAGCTCGACGAACGCTTTCATGTGATTGAATGCTCAGGTGTACTGCACCACATGAGCGACCCGGAACAAGGGCTAAAAGCGCTGCAGCGCCGGCTGGAAGCCAATGGCCTGTTGAAAATCGGGCTATACAGCGAGCGCGCCCGGAGAATTGTTAGCCAGGCTCAGAGGCAAATAGCGCAATTGGGGTATACCGCCCGTCAGGCAGACATCCGTCGCTTTCGCGAGCACCTGCTGCAAAAACGGCTGGAAGGAGACTACAGCGCTCTGCTAAAAAGCCGGGATTTTTACTCCACCAGCGGCTGCCGGGATCTGCTGTTTCACGTTCAGGAGCATTGCTACTCGCCCGCCAGCATAAAAACCCTGCTCGATCAGAATGCGCTCAAATTTTTGGGGTTTGTGCTGTCACCCGACGCCCGGCGGATGTTCTTGGCCAGCGTAAACAACCAGCGCCCTGCCCTGACCAACCTGAACGACTGGGAGGCGTTTGAGAAAACCCATCCGGACACCTTCGCTGGTATGTTGCAATTTTACGTGCAGGCGCAGGACTGAACATGAGCAGCCCGCTCGGAGGCGGGCTGGCGGCAACGGCCATCAGTTACTTTGCTGAGGTTCCGGGCCGGCTTCTGACTCGGCTTCGGCCATATGAATGGTGTGTGTCGGGAAGGCAAACTCGGCCCCATGGCCCTCAACGATATCGATGATTTTCAGCAGGATATCCTGCTTGATTTCATGAAATTCCTTCCACACTACCGTTTTGGTAAAGGTATAGATGAAGAACTCAATCGATGAAGCGGCAAACTTGTTCAGATGCACCATAAGCAACTGATCCTGATCAATCGCCTCGTGTTCTTTCAACATGGCTTCCACATCGGCAACAATGGCGGCTACTTTTCCGGCATCGCAATAACGCACCCCAATGTTTTCATTGATACGGCGGTTGAACATCCGCGACGGGTTTTCAACCGTGATGTTGGCGAAGGTGGCATTGGGCACATAGATCGGTCGCTTATCAAAGGTTCTGATGCGGGTGAGACGCCAGCCGATATTCTCGACCGTTCCTTCAATATCCTGGTCCGGCGACCGGACCCAGTCCCCCACCCGAAAGGGCTGATCCAGGTAAATCATCAGGCCACCAAAGAAATTGGCCAGCAAATCCTTGGCGGCAAAACCCACCGCGATGCCGCCAATACCGCCAAACGCCAGCACACCGGATACGCTGAACCCCAGGCTCTGCAGGACGACGAGTGCAGAAGTGATGAGCACGGAAAGCCGCATCAGCTTGCCAAGTGCGGAGGCCGTCGTGGCATCCATGGGCTTTGAAGCATGGTTCGGGTCCTGAACCATTTCTTCGCCCTTGCGGATGAAACTGACCATAAACCAGGCAAACACCAGTACAAAGGTCACCGACCGCACCGGTTCGACAAAATCGAAAATGGGCTCGTTCGACACTCGACGAACCACATCCGTCGCCAGTAACAAGCCGTTCAACCAGATGAAAAGCCTGACCGGCTTGCGCGCCGCGCCAATCAGCAGATCGTCCCAGAAGGTGTTCGTCCTCTTTGACGATTTTTCCAGCTTGTCGAACACCTTCTTGATCGCAAAACTGACCAGTGTGGTCAGCAACACAATCACAAACACCTGGATGATCCAGGTATGCTCCTTACCGATATTCAACGCGCTGGTCACCCAACCGACCAGAGTTTCCATGTCCATCTGACGTCAGACCTCTAAACCGAATATTGACTAAAACAGACCCGACAAGGCGAGCCCGCCACAGGCGTCGCAATGTACCGGTTAATCGAATAAATGTGTAGGTTGGAATTGAGCAGGAACTGCTATGCGGCGGCTTTGCGAACCGTTGGCAGCCAGCCTGTCATCAGCTTGATCCAGGCATAGGCTGAAATTGAGCCGAACAATATGACGGTGGACATCTCGAAACCGGAATCAACCAGCAGAACAATCAGCCCCAACTGAACAGCATACCCGCTGAGCAGGGCGCACCAGCGGCAAAATATGGAGGAACGCGACCATTCGTACCAGCAAACCAGCGGCACAAACAGGAAGGCGACGCCCCATTGGCAAGCCTGAAAGAAAGAGACTAATGAGAAAGATTCAATCATCGAAACATTCTAACGCCTTTAGGCCCGCCGTTACAGGCCCGCAGCCAATCTTTAACGTTAACTGACGCACAGTTCAGCCATTACCAGGTACTATTGACTCATTGGCATTTCCAAATTGTGACGTAAATCACCGTTAGTACCCCTCTGCTCAGCAATCGGATGGGCATCGATCAAAGACAGGGCATGTGCAGGCTCACCAGAAACGCCGGGGCATGATAATATTACCGGGGAAATACATGAGCGCTGCAAAGCGGAGTCAACCGGAAAACCACGTGAACCTCTGATGAAATGGCATTTTGGACACAAGCTCGCCCTGATCATGACCATGCTGGTCTTGCTGGCTTCGTGCATTCTTGGCTATACACTGGTGTACCGGCAGTTTTCAATGATGCAGACACAGTTTGTAGACACCGGGAACAGCTTGTCATCACAGCTGGCCGCCGCCTCGGTTGAGCTTGTATTCACCGAAGACCAGCTCAGCCTCGCCAGCCTGGTATTTTCACTCAGCGACCAACCCTCTGTCGTCGCCGCTAGCGTGGTCAACCGGGATGGTGAAGTGCTGGCAGAAGCGGGTTATTCACTGCCTGCCATGAACGCAGACCAGGCTTATCGTAGCCAGGGCCAGGTAGAAACCAACGAAGAAACGGTATGGTTCTATTCACCTGTCGTGTTCCGGGGTGTCAGCGGAGGTGCCGCCTGGGTAGGTCTCGACCGGTCCGAGATGATTGCCGGCCAGCGTTCAATTATTCGTTCCGGCATCGTCGTCGTCCTTCTGCTGGTGTTATCCATTACCCTTATCGCGATTCGACTGGGCCAATCACTGGCCAAGCCGGTGCGCGATCTGATTGAGGGTACCCGCGCTATCGAGTCTGGCCACTACGGCTTTCGAATTCGTGGTCAGCACCAGGGAGAATTCAGCGACCTGACCCAGTCGTTTAACCACATGTCAGCCGAACTGGAACAAAAACAACGGGTTGAACAGCTGTTTTCCCGCTTTGTCAGCGATCCGGTCGCCGCCCGCTACATGGCTCAGGATAATGTTGAACTGGCCCGGGAAGGCAAGCGCGTCGACGCCAGCATTCTCTTTGTCGACCTGGTGGGGTATACCGCGTTCAGCGAGGGGCGCCACCCGGAGGAAACCGCCGAGGTGCTCAACCTCTACTTCACCGAATTTGCCAACACCTGCCACGAATTCCATGGCAACGTCGATAAATACATCGGCGATTGCGCAATGCTCGTATTCGGCTGCCCGCAATCGGACCCCGAACATCGCTTCCACGCCATGGAGTGCGCCCTGCAAATACGCGATCGAATCACTGCCATGAACCGGGAGCGCGCACAGGCCAATCAACCCTGCCTTACGATTCGCATTGGAGTGAGCGGCGGCACGGTACTGGCGGGTTTGCTCGGCTCTCATGAACGAATGCAATATACGGTCATTGGTGAGCCCGCGAACCTGGCCTCCCGCCTCTGTGACCTGGCAGACTCAGGCCAGGTGGTTACCGACGGAAATTTCTATTCAATGCTCAATCAGCGGCACCCCTTGCTTACCCATGCCAATGAATCGCATCAGATCAAGGGCTTGCAAAGCAGTGTGGACGTATTAACCGTCAATGCCTGGGCCGACACGCCAGCCAAAAACGCCCGCGATGAAGCTGGCGCGGATTCGGTTCCCGAGCCCAGCGCCAGGGAGCCACAGTCATGATCCGCCTGTTTCTGACGTTGAGCTTCGCCCTTCTGCTGGCTGGCTGCGCCCAGTTTTACGCACAACAAAGCAATGTAAACGAACAAGTCGATACCTGGGTTGAAGACCACCAGTACGATAAAGCCCTGGCAACCATCAATGCCATGGACCCCGATCATGAGGCCTACCTTGAGCTACGCCAGCGCTCAAGCGTTATTGAACAAAGACGATCCGACTACATCGACGAACAACTCGACAGCGCCAGCCGCCACGAAGCCAATAACGACTGGGCAGGCGCCATTGCGGTGCTGGACGAGGCCCTGGCCAATCTGCCGGAAGCGCCAGAATTGCTGTCACAACGCCGCGAATATGATCAACGCCGCCTAAATAGCATTAACCGCAGTGAAAATGCCATACTGCTGGCCCGCGCCCGCTACTTGCTGGCCATTCGCGACAGCGAAGAGAGCCTGCTGAAAGCAACGCCCAATAACTTTTTTACCCAGCAACGCTATCGAACGTTTCAACAAGAGCTGAAAACCATCTCACGGCGACTTTATGCCTCCGGCCGGCAAGCGCTGTATGAAAACGACTCTTTCCGTGCTGTGCAGGCATTAACCCTGTCAAACCGGCTGTCGCCCAACGAGTTGAGTCAGGAATTGCTGAATAGCATTCAGCAAGCCCAGCAGACGGAACGCCAGGAAGCCAGAACCCAAGAGGCTGCTGTCGCCGAACAACAGTGGCCGCAACTGAAAGAAGCCTTTGCATTGAGCATGTCTCTGAACGATCTGACGGGTGCAAGACGCCTGCTCAATGAAATGATGGAACTCGACCCTGAAAAAGCGGAGCCGATGCGTGAAGAGCTCGATATCCGCCTGGCCAGTGAATCCGCCCTGCTCAAGGAACGGGGCGAATTGCTCTATAGTCAGGGTTTTCTGGGCGAGGCGCTGGATGTCTGGGAAGAAGCCCTGACCCTGACGCCCAACGACACCGAGCTGCAAGCCAATGCCGAGCGGGCCAGAACCTTCCTGACGAACTTGGATCGCTGGTCGAACTAGTGGCTCAACGGGCCTTAACCTGAACCTCCCCACAGCGACTGCACCGGTACCGGGTGACCAGTTTTCCAGCTTTCACATCGAACTGAGGCTGGTTATCAACCTCCCAGCGATGATGGCCGTGCTTGCACAGGGTAGTAGCTTTGGCTTTGTTCTTTCGCGCTTGCTTGCGAGCGGCGTCCAGCGAGCGAATATCGGCCATGACTGGCTCCTCGAATTTTACCAGCATAGCTTATCAAAAAGCCGGCTGTTTCCGGTATACTGCGCGCCCACAACGAAATGCGAACCCGATTCAGGTCCTCTATGCTCGATGCCAAAGCCCTCGCCCAGCTTCAATCTTTGAAAAGTGACATCAAGTCCACCACGCCCGAACCCCAGGTCATGCGCGGTACCATTAAGGGCACCGGTCGCAGTTTCGGCTTCGTGATCGCTGCCGACGCCACCGAGTATTTTCTGCCACCCGATGCAATGTCCAAAGTGTTCCCGGGCGATGAGGTCGAGTTCACTATTGAGGAAACTGCTGAAGGCAAGGTCAATGCCGATCTCGTCAAGCTGGTGTCGTCGTCACTGACCGAGTTTATGGGTCGCTATGTCGTGCGCGGCAAAGCCCAGGGTGTTGAACCCGAAGTCATCGGGCATGCAAAATGGCTGTTTGTACCACCTAAAAAGACCGCTGACGCCGCCAATGGCCAATGGGTTAAAGCCAAGGTAACCCGCCATCCCTGGGAAACCGGCAAAGCCCAAGCCGAAGTTGTCAATGTAATCGGCAGCGAAGAAGAGCCCGGCACCTGGCACGCCATTGCCATTGAAAAGCACCAGTTACCCGGCGACTTCTCCGCTGAAGCTCTGGCTGCTGCAGACGCGCTCGATGAAAGCCTGATCGAAGCAGCCAGCGAAGGCCGAACCGACTTGCGCGACATTCCATTTGTCACCATCGACAATGCCTCAACCAAAGACATGGACGATGCCATCTATGCCGAGGAAACCGACGATGGCTGGCTATTGCGCGTCGCCATTGCCGACCCGGCAGCCTGGTTTACAACCGACTCACCGCTTGAATCCGAAGCCCGGCAACGCCTGACCACCACCTACCTGCCCGGCCGCCCGATCAGCATGCTGCCCGAACGCCTGGCCAACGAACTGTGTTCCCTGACCCCCAATGCAGACCGTTTGGCACTGGTGTTTCACATCCGCGTCGCCACTGACGGCAGCCTCAGCAAACTGGCCATCACCCCATCGGTGATTCGCAGCAGTGCCAAGTTGAGCTATCAGGAAGTCAGCGAATGGCTCGATGGTGCTGCCCCAATACCGGCCGCCCACTGGCACCTGGAAACGCTCAGGCAATGCTGCACAGCCCTGTTTGACTGGCGCAAGAACAACGCCCTGATCATGCAGGAACGGCCCGATTACCGGGTGAAAGTCGATGAACAATTGAATGTTACCGGCGTGGTGAAAGAAGAACGCAACACCGCCAACGGCCTCGTCGAAGAAAGCATGCTGGCGGTCAATCGCATTGCCGCCGCCTGGCTGGCCGAAGACAGCGCCCTGTTCATGACCCACGCCGGCTTTCGACCCGACCGCGAAGAAGAACTCAAGGGCCTGCTGCGCGAATTCGCCAAAGACGTCGCCGATACCGACGGCCATGACCCGGAAGGTTTCAAGTCTATTTTGCGCGCTGCACGCACGGTCGAAGACTTCCCATTGCTCAGCGTACTGCTAAAGCGGCTGGAGCGCGGAGCCTGGTCCAACACCACAGCGCCCCACTTTGGCCTCGGTTTCGACCACTACACCACCGTGACCAGCCCGATCCGCAAATACACGGATCTCGCTCTGCACCGGCTGATCCACGCCAAACTGGCAGGCAAGCCGTTCACCCTCCCAGTAGAGCTGACCGACGACCTCAACGAACGCCTCGGCAACAGCCGTAAAGCCGCCAACGAAGTGGAAAACCGCCTGCGTCTGGATTGGCTAAGCCAGCAACCTGAACAAACCTGGCAGGCCACCGTTGTCCACATCAACTCGGGCGGCATCATCGCCCAACTTGACGACAACGGCGCCGCGGGCTTCATCGATCTGCGCGGACAGAAGAAAAAACTGAGCTACGACCCGCTGCGCATGATGATGAAGGGTGAAAGCCAGAGCTTTATGCTAAACCAACCGGTGACAGTGACCATCACCAAAATTGAGGGTGACAAGTTAGAGCTGAGTTTGGTGGAAGACGGCCAGGTGGAACCTAGCGCCTCGAAATAATCAATAACAATGAGCCGCATCAGTCAACAATCAGGGCTCGGCACCCACCCTACTATTCACGCCATGAATACAGGGTATAAGGTACCATTACTTAACTTTTGCGGCGTTTTTCACTAAACTGCGCCTCGCTTATGCTCAGCCAGTCCCGGTTGTTGGCGCAAGCGTCCGGTGTTTCAGGCAACCCATTGCCCTGCCGGCTCAGCCGCGCTGCAACCCCTTCACTGTTGGAGAATTAACCGTGCTAGAAGCCTATCGTAAACATGTCGAAGAGCGCGCCGCTCTTGGCATCCCCGCCAAGCCGCTGACTGCCGACCAGGTAACCGCGCTGGTGGAGCTGCTGAAAAACCCGCCCGCGGGCGAAGAAGCCTTCATCAAAGATCTCATCGTCAATCGGGTACCACCCGGCGTTGACGAAGCTGCCTATGTAAAAGCCGCTTTCCTGTCTGCTGTGGCCAAAGGCGAAGCCGAGTGCCCGCTGATTGACGCCGCAGAAGCCGTACAACTGCTGGGCACCATGCAGGGTGGTTACAACATTGAAACCCTGGTTGGCCTGCTGACCGACGACAAACTGGCTGAAGCCGCTGCCGAAGAGCTGAAACACACACTACTGGTGTTCGATGCCTTCCACGATGTCGACGAGCTGGCCAAAGCCGGTAACGCCGCTGCCAAGAGCGTCATGCAATCCTGGGCCGACGCCGAGTGGTTCCTGAACAAGCCCGACGTCCCTGAAAAACTGACCCTGACCGTGTTCAAAGTCACCGGTGAAACCAACACCGATGACCTGTCACCGGCCCAGGACGCCTGGTCGCGCCCGGATATCCCGCTGCACGCCCTGGCCATGTACAAAATGAGCCGCGATGGCCTGACTCCCGATAAAGAAGGCGAGATCGGCCCAATTCAGCAAATTGAAAAGCTGAAAGAAAAAGGCCACTCCATTGCCCTGGTTGGCGATGTGGTCGGTACCGGTTCTTCACGTAAGTCGGCCACCAACTCCGTACTGTGGCACACCGGTGAAGACATGCCGTTCGTGCCGAACAAGCGCACCGGTGGCTTCGTGCTGGGCAACAAGATCGCCCCCATCTTCTTCAACACCATGGAAGACTCCGGCGCCCTGCCAATTGAAGTTGACGTCAACGAACTGAACATGGGCGACGTTATCGACGTCTACCCTTTCGCCGGCAAAGTCGAGCGAGATGGCAAGGTCATCGCCGAATTCGAACTGAACACCCAAGTGCTGCTCGATGAAGTACGCGCCGGTGGCCGAATTCCGCTGATCATCGGCCGTGGCCTGACCGACCGTGCCCGCGAAGCCATGGGCCTGGAGCCCAGCACCGTCTTCCGTCGCCCTGGCGCCGTAGCCGACAGCAAAGCCGGTTACACCTTGGCCCAGAAGATGGTCGGCAAGGCCTGTGGTCTGGAAGGCGTTCGCCCGAACCAGTATTGCGAACCGAAAATGACCACCGTCGGCTCACAGGACACCACCGGTCCGATGACCCGTGACGAACTGAAAGACCTGGCCTGCCTGGGCTTTTCAACCGACCTGGTGATGCAATCCTTTTGCCACACCGCCGCTTACCCCAAGCCGGTCGACATCGAAACCCAACACAGCCTGCCCGACTTCATCAAGAACCGTGGCGGTGTGTCTCTGCGCCCGGGTGATGGCATCATCCACTCCTGGCTCAACCGCATGCTGCTGCCCGATACCGTGGGTACCGGTGGCGACTCCCACACCCGCTTCCCGATGGGCATTTCCTTCCCGGCCGGTTCCGGCCTGGTGGCCTTTGCCGCAGCCACTGGCGTTATGCCGCTGGACATGCCGGAATCGGTCCTGGTGAAATTCAAAGGCAAGCGTCAGCCTGGCATCACCCTGCGCGACCTGGTGCACGCCATTCCTTACGCAGCCATCAAGGAAGGCCACCTGACCGTTGAGAAGAAAGGCAAGAAGAACGTCTTCTCCGGCCGGATTTTGGAAATTGAAGGTCTGGAAGAACTGACCGTTGAGCAGGCCTTTGAACTGTCTGACGCTTCTGCTGAACGTTCTGCCGCTGGTTGTACCATCACCCTGGGTGAAGACTCGGTCGCCGAATACCTGCGCTCCAACGTCGTTATGCTGCGCTGGATGATCTCCAACGGTTACGGCGATGCCCGTACCCTGGAGCGCCGCGCCAAGGCGATGGAAGAGTGGCTGGCCAGCCCGAACCTGATGCGTGCCGACAAAGATGCCGAGTACCACACTGTCATCGAAATCGACATGGATGAGATTAAGGAGCCGATTCTCTGCGCCCCGAATGATCCGGACGATGCTCGTACTTTGTCTGATGTCGCTGGCGAGAAGATCGACGAAGTGTTTATCGGCTCTTGCATGACCAACATCGGTCACTTCCGCGCCGCCGGCAAGCTGCTCGATGCGCACAATGCGCCGATCGCCACTCGCTTGTGGGTCTCTCCGCCGACGAAGATGGACCAGGCGCAGTTGATGGAAGAAGGTTACTACAACATCTTCGGCCGTGCCGGTGCCCGCACCGAAATGCCGGGTTGTTCACTGTGCATGGGCAACCAGGCACGGGTAGCCGCCAAGTCGACCGTGGTTTCCACCTCAACGCGGAACTTCCCGAACCGCCTGGGTGACGGTGCCAATGTGTACCTGGCCTCCGCCGAACTGGCCGCCATTGCCGCCCTGAACGGCAAGCTGCCAACGGCTAAAGAGTACCTGGAAATCGCCAACAAGATCGACAGCATGTCAGCGGATATTTACCGCTACCTGAACTTCGACAAGATGGAAGATTTCATTAAAGCAGCCGATTCGGTGATTGCGACCTCAGCGGCCTAACCCGCCGCCTAAAACCAAAAAACCCGCCTAGGCGGGTTTTTTTTGCGTCGTCAAAAAGCGCTTACCGGTTATTTTTTCCCGGAAGCTCCGGCCGCCATGATTTCAAATTGCTGGACCAGAAAATCCTCTGTTGTGTTCAACTGACTGATAATCTTATCATTGAACAGAAATTTGGCCTTAAGACGTTGTTCCTGAGCTTCCAAACGAGCATCCAGACGCTGGCGATCTTCTGCTAGATTATCCAAGTCACGTTCAAGTGATGTTTCCCGGTTACCGAGTAAACCATTGCTGCTCATAAGGTCGTCCAGCGATTTATCGAGCCGGGAGAATATACCCTCAATCAGAGTAACGCTGCCACGATCTCCTGTTGCGGTGCCGGATACCCGAAGCACCAAACCAGCGGCCGGGTCACGCTCTCCGGACGCTTCTTTGCCTTTCACGCCTTGAGTGGAAGTTGTAAACCCGAAAATATCGATGGCGTTCGTATCGATACCAGAAATACGAACGGTTGAGTCGCTGCCACGAGTAACCGAAAAGATGCCGAAGATAGCGGTGTCGGGATCATACTGAACATCGACTGCCTTATTCGCCGAGGCGAGTGCGGGATCTGCATTTATGGCTCGTTTCAATTCGTTGGCAAGCGCATTCCCAGTGGTGTAAACGCCTTCTGTCAGCTCAATTTCTCCGGATGCAATGCCATCAACGACTATTTCCATCGTGCGATTGGTTGAATCAATCACTATCGGAGCGGTGAAGTCGGCACCCGGGCCACCAAGAAGGTAACCATTGGTCGCTGCCTGATTTCCCTCGCTGGCGGTCAATAACTGCCCCCTGCCTGTGGCTTGCACACCATTGATGGATCCTTCTACGTCAACACCGGTGACGGCGTCTGGCAGCTCACCATCGTTGATAGAAAAGCCTAGCTGTGCCGCCGAGGTCAGATTCAACCCTTCAATGGTGACTCGGGTGTCGTTACCAAAAGAAATCGAAAAGCCACCATTGCCAGCTTCGTTTTGCTGGTAAAGAACTTCTGCCTGGCTATCAAAGCCCTGATACTGGCCGAGGCTCAACCCAAATTCATCCGCACCATTAAACAAGGGACCCTGGTTCGCAAGCCCTAGGGATGTACCCTGAACGTCGGACATCTCAATGGAGGCGTCGCTACCAAAGGTGGCAAGCGTCGGCTCACCCAGTTTAGAGCGTGTTTCAAAGAACAGCTGGTTGTTGTCGTCCAGTCGGGCAAGCACATCACCCGCCTGAAATTCACCCCCGCCATTGGCCTCTGTCAGCGCGGTGTCCAAGGCTTGCTGAACGGCAGCCAGATTGGATTGAGCATCGTTTGTACCGGTCGTGGCATCAGTGTCCACTGTTACGTCAATGGCTACGCCATCTACTGTCAGTGTAAAACTGGTTGGGTCCGCACTGAAATCGATGCCAGTGGAGAGATCCTGAGACCCAGCTGCGGTGGTGGCACCCTGCCCGTCTTTGGTGATATCCAGAAGCTGGGCCGAGCCCGTGGCAACGGTCGACAGCACCAGCCCACCGCTGTCCAGGGAGGCTTCCAGATTACCCGCCAAGCCGGGTGTATTGGCAATGGCTTGCTGGATGCTGTCCAAAGTGCTGGTTCCGGTCATATCGTCAGCGTCTACCCGCAACGTATAGTCGGTACCATTTAATGTCAGCTCAATTTCAGCTGGGCTGGCGGCAAAATCGACATTGCTGCCCAGGGCGCGCGAGCCTTTCGTGGTTTCTGCACCCGCGGCACCCGCCTGCACATTGGCATCCGCGTTAATTTGATCCTGTATTGCCTGCGCCAGGTCTTCGGGTGTCTCGTACGTGCCCGCTGGCACGGTGATCAGACCGGAGGTTCCTTCAGACAGTCGATTGGAAAAGCCCACCACCAACTCGGCATCCGACGACAGAGTGTAGCCACTATTACTGGTACCTGTTTGCAGGCCTAGCCGGTCGGCTCCCGCCAATACAACGTTGTCAACGGTGATCGACTGGCTACCGGCGGCCGGTTCAGTGCGGAATATTAACCGATTCGCACTGTTGAATTCTGCAGTCACGACACCGTTCAACCCGGCCGAGTTCAATTCAGACTGAATATACGTCAGCACGTCGTTACGATCACGTTCGGTTGCTACTTCTCCTTCCGTGTTCAGGACATCCGACCAGTCTTCATCCAAATTGATGGCATAGGTTCCATCAGCGGCAGTGCCAGCAACGGTCAGGTCAAAGACAACCCCGTTGGTGCTGAAATCGATGCCACTTTCGGGCTCGACCGATAAGCTACCAGGTAAGGTTGATGCGGCAAAACCGGCGTCATTCAAACTCGAGAAGTTCTGACCGCTGACACCGCCCGTTCCGCCTGGTGCCAGGCCTAACGTTTGGCTGATGGTCGGATCTACTTGCGTAATATTGAGTGAGGATGCCGAACCAAAAGACGAAGATGTCAGAGAGAATTTCTGTTCAACTGGATCAAAGTTCACCGTTGCAGTGCGACCAGTACCGTTAAAGGCACTGTTGATGGAAGTCTGCAACATCAATGCTAAATCGTCACCGTTTGCATAACTGCCCTGCTGCAAATCGACAGCTCGCAGGGTGCCATCAAGAGAAAGCGAAAAGGAATCGTTGCTGCCACCAATCTGCACCGGGCTGGCGAAGCTTAGTGCGTCGGTTTTAAGACCCTGCCAGACCGCTTGAGTAGCCGCCTTGTCGATCACGACGTCGTACTCACCCGGCTGGGTTTTGGCACTTTGGGTTACGTATCTGACTTGGCTGTCACTGACCACTTGCTGCGTGGCCAACAATCCAGACATAGCCTCTGCATTGGCCGTCAATGCCTGTTCGAATTTTGAACGGTTAAACTGCAGTTCAAAGCCTTTCGTCTGATCCGTTTGCAGACCAACGTCGGCCAGGCTTCTGAAATTGGCGCCCACCAGATTCTCTACAATGGCATTTAAACCACTGCGAACCTGGCTGTAGGTTGACCTGAGTGCCGAATCCCCGAGCAACAACCCACCCTCATTGTTGTCTGGGTTAAACTTGTTGACTTCGTCATAGATAAACTTGAATTCATTGTAAGCGGCGACAAATGCCTCCATCTTGTCCGCAACTTCACCGGTGCTTCTCGCTACATTCAAGTTTATGGTACCAGTCGTCTCCTGGTTGACATTCAATGTCACACCACGAATCACTTCGTTAATCTGGTTTGATGCAGACGTTACTTCCAGTCCGTTTACACGGATAACGGCATCGCTACCTCTCTGGGTTTCTTGCATATTATTATCGGGATCGTTCTGGCTGGCGTTGTAGGCCAGCGATTGCAGGCCAGCGTCACCCGTTGCCACTATCTCGAGGCTGTTGTTCTTGCCTGTCTCTTCGCTGGCAAGCAGCAAGCGGTAGCCGGTTCCATCGAACACCAGGTTCGCGGTTACCCCTTCAACATCTTTGTTAATGGTATCTCTCAATCCGGCCAGGGTATTGTTACCCGATGTAATATCGATGGTAAAAGACGCACGACCCGCGTCTTGTTCAAACCCTGTATAGTCTCCGGAGCCCTCATCATACTCGGTTGTGCCAAAGCTAAAGGTCAGCGACCCGGTTCCGACGGTGTCATTAACCGATGCATAGGCTTTACTGGCGAGGGTATGGGAACTGGCGACTTCGTCTACGGCGATTCGATAATTGCCCGGCTCCGCAGTGGAGCTGGTGGTGGCCGACAAGGCACTGGAATCACTGCTGGTGACCGTGGTCTTTCTGATCAGAGCACCACTGGACAGTGAGCTGGCTGCACTTTGAACTTTATCCAGTGCACTGCGAATTTCACCATAGGCTGTGATTTTGGCTTCAACTTCCGCCTGGCGACGGTCCAGCCGAAGTTCGGTCGGCTTACGCTCGGCAGCGATGATCTGGTCGACCAGATCCGCCGTGAGCAGACCCGAACCGACACCTAAAGATTCAATATTCGCCATATCACACCTATATCAAATGAGTACCCGGCATTTTGCTGTATCAATCCTGCAGAAACAGAAAAACAGGGCTGTTCAAATTATCGGCTTTCAACCAGATAACTTGAACCCCTGTTTGTAACGTTCTGTTGTTTCAGTTCAGCTATGAGCCGCGGGCTTTGGGCTGTGAGCATCAAGACAGATGATTTGATCTTTCACTCAAAACAAACAACCCTCAGCTAACCGCTTTCTTCTCACACCTGTGCTGAAAACAGCAACAATGGCTCTTCTTCATTCAATTTCTGGGCCAACGATACCGCCTCTTCGTTTGGAATTTGCCGGATCAACTCATCAGTAGCCTTATCATAAACCCTGATGATGGTTAGCCCTGCGTCTTCATCCAACTGAAAGTTCAGCTTTCGCTCCGTGTTTTGAACGTAATCGTTCAGTTTAGACACGGCCTGCTCTAACTCTTCAGCGCTAGAAGGTAGGGTGGGCAACCGTCCACCCTCTTCCTCTTGTGCTTTAGTGTAGAGGCCTGCCGGTGTTGATGGACTAACACCCGCCTGGTTCACATCCTCTGCCGGTAATAACTTGCCGCTTTCTGGGCGGTTCGCCACCGGACTAAGTTCAGGTGTGGAAGGCCGAGCATTCAGGGCGCTTGTAAAGCCGCTAAATTCACTCATAAAACACCTCCGATCACACTTGATTAATCCGAAAGAGTGGTTGGTAGTGGTACCGGGCGCTGTCTGAAGCCACCTGTCTGCCGCTACCGGAGGGACTGAAGCCTAGTCTCTAAGCTACAGCCCTCCTTCTAAACACCCTCAAAATTACCGGATTAACCCAGCAGTGACAGCACCTGCTGCGGCCGCTGGTTAGCCTGCGCCAGGATCGAGATACCGGCCTGTTGCAGTACCTGAGTCCGAGCCAGCTCAGCCGTTTCGGCTGCGAAGTCAGCATCCCGAATACGGGAGTTTGCTGCTGCCAGGTTCTCAGACGTTACCTGCAAGTTGGCAGTCGTTGACTCAAACCGGTTTTGCAAGGCACCCAGCTCGGCCCGTTGACTGGCGACCGTCTTCAGTGCGTTGTCAATCGCGGTGATCGCATCCTGAGCACCCTGGAAGGTGGAAATATCCAGGTCCTTCAGGAAAGTACCGTCAGTACCGCCACCAAACTTACCAACCTTGAAGCCAAGGCCTTCCAACTCATCCTTACCACGAGTACCAGCCGAGACTTCAATCTGGCTCGCAGCGTTCAGAGTTACCGTTGAGAAGGTCGTTTCATAAGCAGCGCCTTCAGTGGTCGTACCACGTGCACCGGCAACGTTGGAGGCAGTAGCTGTACCGATATCTGCTTCACCAATACCATCCAGCGACGAATCCAGGCCAATCAGGGCACCGAAACCGGTGGCTGACGGGTCAGCAATGCCGTTGTTGTTATTGTCGTTGTCGATGGCAACGGAGATATTCCGACCGTCGGCAGCGTTGAGTGTGATCGACTCACCATTGTCTTCAGCAGACACCCCTGTCAAGCCAGCTTTGGCGTTGATCAGGTCAACTGCAGCCTGACGCGAGCGCTCGGTATCAATGCCACCAGAGCCATCATCAACCAGCGAAATAACACCCAGATCGACACCGTTGATATAAATCTTGCCGGTATCGCCAGAGCTGTACAACGCTTCTGCTGCGGTCACGTTCGCATCGTAGGTGTCGCCACTGGAGCCTACAACAACCGTAGAGTTGACCTCGGCGGTCACACCCGTTTCGCCAGCCACCGAGTTGATGGCCGCAGCGACAGCTATACCAGAGCGCTCTTTCGAGGCGGACTGGATCGTACCACCATCGCTAGCCAGTGCCGCAGAGGCACGGTCTGTCAACGGGTCAGCGGCAGAGATAGCAACACCGTTAACCACCAGGTCGCCGTCTTCCAGACCGAACGTATTGCTAACAACACTAACGTCCAGTGAGTTGGTTGAGGAGAAATCGGCAGCGGTGGTACCGCGGCTAAAGAAACCCGACAAACCAGTCGTATCGGTCGCATCACGGCTGGAACTGATGCTCACTTTGTCCAATGCGCTGTCGTTAGAGTCAACATCGTTGATGTAGCCGTATGCATAACGCACATCGGTGTCATCGGAGATGTCGATCAACGCGCCATCGGCAGTACCTGTCGCGGTCAATACCTGAGCCTGGACGGTGCCCGCTGTTACAGCAGTAGACATTGCCATGGCCAGTGTATTGCCATCAACATCGGTCAGAGTGATTTGACCATCGGTTGTGTTGAACGTAGCTACAATGCTGGTGAAGCTGGCATTGATGGCACCGGCCAACTGTTCGACCGATTGCCCGGAGCTGAAGTTAATAGCACCGAGAACAGTCCCTGCGGTATTGGTGTCATAAATTTGAATCACACCTGCAGTAGCAATACCTGTGGTTGCGTCACCGCCATCAAATTCCAGAACCACACGGGTTTCAGCAGAGACATTCAAATCATCGCCACCGGCAGAATTAATAGCCGCTGCCAGCGTATCCGCACCGAAATCAGTAGAAGAGTTCGCCATGGTCGCGCTGTTGTTGCCAACCGTAACGGTAACAACTTCTGCAACGGTACCGAAAATGGCGGTTACGCCTGCACTGGTCAGGTTCAGAGCGATGTCCGAACCGGTGTTCAAAGAACCGGATGCGCCAAAGATGCCGCGTGAACCAGTTGCATAGAGCCCGCCTGAAGTTGCCAGTTCGAAACCGACACCGCCAGTAGACGAAGTCGCGGTCGATGCCAGTTGAGCAGCACCACGTTCATAGGTACCAGCCGTCAGGCCTGAATTGCTCAGGTCTCCGTTACCGGTACCGTCGCCACCACTAACCTCGATCGAGCTGACGCCGCTGTTGGCAACCAGTGTGTAGCCGGCCTGATAGGTATCAGAACTGGCCAAACCGGTGCTTGCCGCAGAGGCGGTGCCGCTGTCAAAGGAAACCGTGATGTTACGACCGTCGGCTGCTGTCAGAATAACACCGTTGGCGTTAGAGCCTGAGTCAGTTGCCAGAACGCCTGTTTGATCTGATGCCGCATTGATGGCTTCGATAACAGATGCACGAGAAGTCGCGCCGTCTGTGGTGGTCTGAACTTCAATCGCCACACCATTGACTGAAATGGTGCCCGACGTAGACGTCGGAGTCATTTCGGAGCCGCCGACAATGTTCTCATTGGCGTACGCGGTCACACCGGTTTCATCAGAAACACGATTCACAGCGGCTGCCTTGGCAATCGCACTGGTGTCACTTTCAGCAAAAGAGGCTGTATCGTCACCGGCGCGAGACGGAGTAACCGCCACACCGTTGATGACCAGATCACCATTGCCGATGGCACTGTCTGTACCTACCGCGCTAACGCCGACGGCATCTGAAGCACCCAGCTTCTCAGCAGTCAGTTCAGCGATCTTGACATCAACAACCTGACCGGCGTTCGCACCAATCTGGAAAGTGCCCTGGAAAGAGCCGTCGAGGAGGTTCCGGCCGTTAAAGTTGGTTTCAGACGCTGTCCGGGTTACCTCAGACAGCAGCTGATCAACTTCCGCCTGCAAGGCCACACGGTCGTCGTCGGAGTTGGTCGCGTTCGAGGACTGCACCGCCAGCTCACGAATACGCTGCAGGTTTTCAGTCATGGCGCCAAGAGCACCTTCCGCGGTCTGCGCCAGCGAAATGCCGTCGCCCGCGTTACGAATCGCGACGTTCAAACCCTTAACCTGGGATTCGAACTTGGTTGAAATGGCCAGGCCGGCTGCATCGTCCTTGGCGCTGTTAATGCGCAGACCAGAGGACAAACGCTCAAGAGCGGTGCTGTTGGCGTCCTGGGATGAATTAAGGTTGCGTTGAGCGGTCAGCGACGCAATGTTGGTGTTAATAATCTGGGGCATGATTTCATCTCCTTCGCTCACCACAACCGCACTATTGCGGCCAAGTTCAGCGAGTTGCTCATTTACAATCAAGTTATCGGCGATGAAATGACTTTCTTTTAGAACATTAAGTTATTTTAAATAAGCTTTTTATAACAAACACCCCTATTCCGCGCTCCCCACAGTCGGTATGATGGCCCAAATCATGCTATACCCACACCCTGAGTCAAAAAGGTGTCATCTATGTGGAAGTTTGCTCCTCCAGCCTTGCAACAGCGGTTCGACCGCAATATGGCGTTCTTTAAAGAGAGTATGCCCGCCTTTCACAAGCGTTTGTTGCAAATTGAGCTGAAGAACGTGACGTTGTCGGTCAATGGTACGACCGAGAAGATTGATGTATTCAACAAAAGCCAGTCTCTTTACCTGGGTGATGCTGAACGCCAGGTTGAAGCGGAACTGTCTGAATTTCTAAACAAGTTTCAGACCGGTGCCCCTATTACCACTATTATCCCGATTGCACCCAATAACTACAGCGGTCCGCGCTTCTTCCACAAACACCTGAACACGACCATCAACAAGATGAACCATGAGGCCATTCACCCGCGTGATCATCTACTGCCCGAGACGATGCCCATGGTTTTCTTCTCTGGTGTGGGGTGTGGATTGCATATTCAGCGTTTTGTTGAACGCAAGGAAAGTCAGATTCTGGTCGTCCAGGAGTCCAATCCAGAGCTGTTTCTGGTATCGCTCTATCTAACCGACTGGTACGACTTCATTCCCCAGTTTCGCAAAGCCAATCGCAAAAACTTTAATATCATCCTCACTGATTCAGACAACGATGAAGATATCTTTAAGGCGAACTGGAACGAACTGATACGCTACACACCCCTCTTCCCTTCATTAACGGTATTCTACAATCATCGCCGTCAGGCCAGCCATGACCGGGCGATCAGTAGAATGCAGTCAGAATTCAAGGTATTCATGACGGCCTGGGGCTTCTACGACGATGAGGTCAATCAATTTAACAATGCCCGACATAACTTGCATAACCTGGTGCCCATTCTACACAGACGCCTCTCTCCTGCCCTGAGTATCGCCAATATTCAAATGAACGCGGTTGTGGTGGGCGCCGGCCCCTCACTCAACGATCGTATTGACTGGATCATCGAACATCGCGACAAGATCGTGTTGTTTAGCGCAGGCACAGCTTTGTCTGTTTTGAAACACCACGGCATCGTTCCTGACGTACATGTTGAGATCGAATCAGATTACGCCACCGTGCTGCATTTGGAACACACGCTCAGCAGCGACTATCAGGTTCCGTTACTGGTCGGTGCAATACAGCTCAACCCCCGTGTCTTTCAAATGGTCAAACACCGACTGATGTTCTTTAAGGATTCGACCGCGCTGTTCGAATTGTTTGGAAAATCAAACTCAGCCCAGCTACAAGGCATGACTCCAACCTGTACCAATGCGGCAACTGGCCTGGCAATACAGCTCGGTTTCCAGAATGTGTTTCTGTTTGGTACCGACTTTGGATACAAGGACCCACAGTCCAGTCATGCTACCGGCAGCGTTTATTTTGACGAATCAGCGCCCAGCTACCTACGCCAGGTTGGTCAGACCCGTGCGGGCAAGATGACGGTTCCGTCAGTTGACGGAGAACCGCTAACTACCGAGCCCATTTACAACTCCGCGCGGGACCGAATCGAGAAACTGCTTGAACTTCACCAGAAGCGTTGTTCAATTTATAACTGCGCAACAGGGGCGGACATCAAGTACACCCATGTCATTCGAAGTGCGGAAGAATTCGAGAGCTGTCTGGGAGAGCGCCCGGTTCACCCGGGGTTCGCCCAGCGATTGCTTTACGAGAGCACACTGGTACCCGACGCTGAGCTTACACGCGGTTCCGAGCTACTGCTCGATTTCCTGAGAGATGTATCCGAATTTACCATTGCGCGATTGAACGACATGGAACCGAACCGGGCTGGCCTGGTCCATACGGTGCTGCAACTCGCCTTCTGGCGTGAAGACTATTACCGGAACACCCGAAGTTCACTGTACTTCTTTACACGGGGCACGCTCTGGCACTACATCAATGCCGGAGTATCCGCTGCATTTTCTACTACCGATGAAGCTGAAATCCAGAAGCACATCGAACTATGGCGCGATGGTTTCATCGACTTTCTGGAAAAAATGCCCAGGCACTTTGATTGGGCTAGACAGCGAAAAGACAGTATCGAAGAAGACAATTGGCTGGAAAAACGCATCACCGAGTATGTTGAAGATCCGTTTGTGGAGGAAGAGTCACAATGAAGCTGCAGGTTAACAATGAATTGTGGGTGCCTTCATCAGCACTAGAATATGCGCTACTGGTAATAGCAGACCGGGTACCCGACACCCTCGATGATTCAGACCCAGCGTCGCTCACCTCTCCACAAATTAACGCGATAAACGATTTGGTCAGTGAGCCGGATATAATCAGACCCGAACTGAATTACCTGGTTAGCATCTACCAGGCCTTGTTGTCTGGTGAGGGCAAGGTAGCACCCGCGAATACACACTGGATTACGGGAATCTCGGCAGGCGAAAACCGGGCGGAATTGATCGATCAGCTGGAATCCCGCTTCGCTCCCGACATCGTCAATACGCTGGCCAGGCAACTGAATGGTCTGCCTCTGGCTGCAGAAACCATTCAGGGAGATGAAAACAAGCTGCTGACGTCCTTAACTTTCAGCCTGGCAGAATTGTTGTATATCCTTGAGCGGGCGCACCAGTTGGAAGGCAAGACCCCGGTATGCGCCAGTGAGTCCTTAGGCCTTCACTTTCAACACCTCCAGTCGAGGCACGCACCTATCTGGACCGCCGGTACCGTTGTAGTGGTTCACCCAATAGACTACATAGAGGGGCTGCTCAGTCAGGGACAGTTGAATCCGGATACTCCCAATAGCTTTCCGGGCGAATGGCTCTATCAATTGGAACGGTACCAATCAGATTTTGACCGGGACCTTTGGGTTCAGCAAAACAATGAACTGAAAGCTGTCGACGTATGGTGGTGTTATTACCGGCGGGTTGCCGGGCAAACAGCGTCAGCCGATGCGGTAAACTGGATTGAAGCGGGAAATGCAACTGCATCGGCCGTCCAGGATCCTGACGCCGTGCTGGAAAAAACCAGCTCGCTGAAATCACTGATCAGCAAACTTGAAAACGAGCAGGCACGGGACTGCCTCTCTCGCATCACTGCGGTTTAACGTGCCAGAAACCCACCGTCCACCGGGAGCTCCGTCCCGGTAATATATCGAGCGGCATCGGAGAGCAGGAATTGCACCGGGCCAACAATGTCGGCTTCTATCGCCATGCGGCTCAGTGGGGTTCTTTCACAATAGCGCTTGATGAAATTCGCTGGCTGACCCCGCTCGACACCGCCGAGTACCAGCGCATTGCTGCGCAATACGCCCGCATAGCGATTCGCCAGGTAGCGTGACAGTTGATTCAACCCTGCTTTGGAAACACCATAAGCCAAGGGGTTATCCATCTGCGTACCCTCATACAATGAAAAATCAGGGCCGACACTGCCATAGATACTGGAAAGAAACACCAGACTTGAATCGTCAAATACAGGCAATAGCGCTTTGACCAGCGAAAAGACAGAACCCAGATTAACGTCCAATGCCGCATCAAAGGTTTCCCGGCTTTGCTCAGACAGATCGCCGAGCCACCCGGGCAACTGGGAGGTTCCCACGTAGGCGGCGCAATGCACAAAGCCATCCAGACGGTCGACTGACGCCAGCATCGGCTTTACGGATCCGGCAATCGAGTCGCCATCCGACAGATCAACCGGTAAAAACAAGGCGTTTGAATAGGCTAAGGAATCAGGCTTGTCCATTTCCCAGACACTTGCACCGGCCCGAGTAAACTGCTCGACCAGCAGTCGCCCAATGTGACCGGCACTACCAGTTATCAGGATTGTTTTGCCCGACAGCGAAAACAGATCATCCGACATTCGCTTGCTCCAACAACCACTGAGCCCATAAAAAATCCATCCCGGTATCTATATCCACGGCGTTTAATGGCGCCACTTCTATGTACCCGATATTGCCTTCAAGCACATGCGACGCGGCAAGTACATGAGCAACCCGGGTAGCATACACGACCGTTGTAATATTGTATGCGCGCTCGGCATCCTGCCGGCGAACCAGACGTGGCGCTTGCTCATCCCACAAACTGACCTGTGAATTTTGAACACGAACCATATTAAATGCCGGGTGGTGTGGTGCTGGGGTAATACCCAAAACAAGGTCGTGATCGGCGGCCAGGGAGACAGCTTCCAGGATATGTTGGGTGGTTCGCAATGGTGAGGTAGCCGGCAAACTCGTAAATCCCTCGACACCCGGGTAGTGCAATTGTTGCCAGCGGGCAGCATGTTGCCATGCAAGCCATTCGGAAGCGGTATCGGTAGCCAGCTCCGCAGGTCGCATGAATGGTATTTCAGCGCCATGGGCTGCGGCTACCCCGGCAATTTCCTCATCATCGGTTGAGACAAACACGGCATCAAAACAGCCCGTTGATCGGGCAAGCTCTATGCTCCATGCGATTAACGGTTTACCCGCCAGTGGTTTAATGTTCTTGCCCGGCAGCCCTTTGGATCCGCCCCGGGCAAACACCCATGCAACACCCTTCATAACTAACTGTCTTCCAACGCGGATAATATAAGCTCAGTGACCTGAACGGCTGAGTCAATGTTCGGCTGGTGCGGCCAATCGGCCAGATCCAGCAAACAGCTTGCCTGCCTTACATAGGTATCGGTGGAGTCAAAGTGACGTTCCTCTACCACCCCATCAATGCTCTTGTACCCGGTACACTTCACCAAATCAACTTCGACCTCACCGTTCAAGCCGGCAACTGTGACCGTTCTCTCGGGCCGAGTTCTGTGAAAATCCAGATTGACGCTGACACTCACCTGCCGGGGACCGGTAAGCAGCATCTGAGCCGACTCGTCGACACCATCGCTGAATCTGCCGCGCTGACGGTGTATCCGGTCTAGAGTCAGGGGGCCCAACAAACTTTGCGCCATTTCCAGATCGTGTGACAATTCCCAAAGCACGCCACCGCCCCATTCCGGCTTGAGTGACACGGTTTGAGTGAGATCCCGCCCTGGCCGCCATTGGTCGAGTGACTGCCCGCACCTGAATTCAGCCCACCGCAACGGACCCAGGCCATTGATGGCCTCTGCCAGAAACTGAAATTCATCACGATAATGCAGATTGTACCCGACCCATACATCAGTGGTATCCATACGCTGTTGAAAGTGCTCGAGGCTCTGTCGATCAGTACAAAGCGGTTTTTCGATGAGCATACGAGAGACGTTGCCAGTCAACGCGGCCATAAAAGGGATGTGAAATGGAGCCGGCACCGCAATGATGGCAATAGTGGGTTGATGGGCGACGGCACGCTGAACCAACGATTCAACAGATTCCTGCTGACGCAACCCGGCGGGCAACGACAGGACAGAACCCTGCGGTAGCAAATCGGAGAAAACGTTCAGGTGCCGCATACCAATAGAGCCGCGTCCAAAAATGACGACGCGATGCTCCATCAGGCGACACCGCGCAGCAACCTGATGTCTTCCTGGGCGCGTTCAAAATCACTGATCCGACCGATATCGAGCCAGTATTCATGAACCGGGAACATCGCGACTTTGGCACCTTTGGTCAGGCGCCGGTCGATCAGATCGGGCATATCCAGAACTCTGCCCCTCTGTACCGAGTTGGCAGCCTTGGGAGAGATGCAATAAATGCCCGCGTTGATAAAATGATTGATCAATGGCTTTTCGGTAATGCGGGTAATACTCGACCCATTGTGCTCGACAACACCATAAGGAATTTGCGTTTGGTATTCCCTGACTGCCATGGTCAGGTCGGCCGACTCTTTTTCATGGTAGGTTAGCAACTGGTCGAAATCGACGCGTGTCAGCAGATCTCCATTCATCATCAGAAGCGGCTGTTCGCGCGCCCAGGCAGGTAAGAGACCGATCGCACCCGCCGTACCCAGCGGGATGGATTCATTGACGTAGGTAATACTCACGCCGAACTGGCTGCCATCACCAAAATAATGCTCGATCTGCTCATTCAGATAATGGGTAGATATAAAGAACCGGTGAAATCCGGCATCAATAAACTGATTCAGAATCGTCTCGAGAATTGGCTTGTCACCCACTTTCAACATGGGCTTCGGGCAATTGTTGGTCAGCGGTCTGAGTCGCTTACCAAAACCACCCGCCATCAGAAAAACAGCATTGTCGCGGCGCGGGACAACGTTCTGCCGGCCCAGAATGGCGACAACCCGTCCCTCATTATTTAACTGAGGCACACCGGTGAGCCCATAGCGTCGCATGATTTTAAGTGCGCCGGCATCGGTTCCCGTCTCACCCAGAACCTTGGGGCTCGGATTCATGATCTGCTGCACCGGCGTAGTCAACGGCAAATGCTTCAACAGTGCCCGGCGAATGTCACCGTCTGTAATGGTTCCGATCAAACCACCATGGGCGGTCGTTACCAGCAACAACTTTGGCTGAACGGCGTTCAGTCGTTCAATGGCATCGCTCACCGACAGATCAGGTGACAAAAAATGCTGTTCCAGGGAATGGGTATCTACCACAGGGTCTCCTCATCCGGGGCTTGGTGGTTGCCTGTTGCTATTATCGTGTCAGGGATCGTGTCAGGCAGGACCCGGCTTTGATGAAGCTATCGGCCATTACCTCAATTTCTTGAATGACAACCGCGCCTGCCCCCACATGAACCCCCTGTCCCAGTTTTACACCGCCACAAATACAGGCGTGCGGAGCAATGTGGCAAAAGGCGCCAATAGCTGAATCATGATCGACAGAGGCCAATGTATTGACGATCACCCCCTCACCTAGCAATGCCCGTGCCTGTATCACTGCACCGGCCATTACTTGCACACCCGGCTCTAATGAGGCTGATTCGGCAACCGTACTGTCTGGGTGTATGACCGGTGGCAACTCAAAACCCGCATTCCTGGCCCGGGTGAACAGCGACCGGCGCACAGGATTACCGCCATTCCCCCCTACTCCAACGGCGATATAGACCTGTTTCGGGTTAACGGTTTCAAGGTGGTCATCCGCACCCAGCATCGGCACACCCTGCAGCGGTGCAGCGCCCTGCCACGCAGGGTCAAGTACCCCGGACACCGTTGCTCCGGCCCTTTGCAGTGCATCAATCACTACCGCTGCGTGTCCACCGGCCCCGAGAATCAGCCAGGGTCTGTCATTCAATGTCTTCATCCGCTTCATAGGCTCGGTGAGCGGGTTGATTGACCCGGTCGAAAAATGATGAGGGAGGCAGACCGCTTCCAGGTCGCTTGAACGTCAGATCCTGTTCCTGAATGATCTGGCCCATGGCGATAGGATGCCTGGCCACCAGACTCTTGCGCGCCACGTGTTTCACATCTGATTCATACTGATGGGTCTGCTTGCTGGCAGAACCCAGAGCCCGACTTGCTGCCCGCACGGTTTGAACCCAGTCTGCCAGTTGCTCGGGCGACATCGACGCCTGGTGATCCGGCCCGGGCATTGAGGTATCCAGCGTAAAGTGTTTTTCAATCAGACGGACGCCAAGACCCATAGTGATCAGGCTTGCGCTATTACCCAGGGAATGATCGGAATAACCAATGGGAACCCCAAACCGGGATTGCAAATCGGTGATAGCACTCAGATTCAATGAATCAACCGGCGCGGGGTAAGCAGAAGTGCAATGCAGCAAGGTCAGTTGGTGTTTGGCAAGGTTGGGGAAATCTTGTTCGTATACCGCCATTAACTCAGAAATACTGAGTGGCCATCGATCCGGGTATAGCCGACCCCATACTACGGCGGCACAGGCTTGTTCAATATCACGGATGCTGGCCATACCGGTGCTGAGAATGATCGGCAGAGGCCGACGGGCATGCTGAATAATAAAAGGCAGATTGGTAATCTCGCCCGAGGGAATCTTATAGCGTTTAACCGGCAAGTCATCGAGTAGAGCAAGACTAGCGGTATCGAACGCTGTTGTCATGAATTCCATGTTCAATGCTTGCGCTTGCTGCGCCAGCGATTTGAAGGCCTCCGCAGGGAGTTCAAGTTGCTGCAATAGGCTGTACTGATCATTGGCCAGAGCACGTTTCTGATACTCGGCCTGAGCGGCTCCCTGCCTTACCAGCGCGTCGGTATTGAAGGTTTGAAACTTTACTGCGTCTGCACCGCAGCGGGCGGCGAGTTCAACCAAATGATGCGCCTTCTCTACCACCCCGTCATGATTTACACCCGCCTCAGCTATCAAAAAGACGTCATTCATTGGTTGCTCCCGGGGTCAGCATCGCAGCCGAAAAAGCTGGCAAGTCATAAAAGGGTGGCCCACCTGAAATCTCAACACTCTGTTTACCAAGCCAGTTGACAAAATGACTGGAAAAAGCGCCTGAATCGTAAGGATTACTGGTGTCACGACAGCGCACTTTGAAGGTTTCACTCAAAGCCTGATCAATGGCATGTCTGATAGTCTGCGATTCAGCGCTACAACAGATCACCGACGCCGCCATTTCCCGGCCTTGCTGACGAGACCCGATGTTAACCGTAGGCACCTGGCAACTCGGCGCTTCAATAATTCCGCTGGATGAATTTCCGACCACCGCCTCACAGAGTGTCATAGCGCTCAGATAACGCGCCTGACCCAGACTGGCCACGGCTCTGACCCGTTCCGGCTGACTGCGCGCCCACGACAAGAGTCGATCCAGCAGTTGCCCGCCTTCGGCATCCGCATTCGGGTAGGTTACCAGCACCTGTAAATCGCTTCGCTCGTCCAGTGCATTGAACAACGCTTGTTGATCCTGAAGGGAATGATTGCCAGTGGTTTCGGGGTGGTAGGTAACCAGCAAAAACGGACCTTTCAGCCATCCTTCCAGGCTGTCTGACAATGCCTGAAACGACAGGGGCGCCATTCTATCGAGATACTCAAGTCCTGGCGCGCCAAAGTTCCAGACATGGTCTGGCTGAACACCCATTTGAATTACTCGATTCCGGTAGGCCTCGGCTGCGGTAATATGCCAGGTAGACAGCTTGGTAATGGCATGGCGCAACCCTTCATCCAGAGCACCGGAAGTAACTTCCCCACCATGCAGATGAATGACCGGTATGCGCATAAGAAAAGCCGCCGTTGCTACCGCAAAGGCTTCATAGCGGTCTCCCAGTAGAATCACGGCATCCGGCCGGTGCTGTTCAAAATACAAAGCAGACAACCGCTGTGTTTCTGAGGTCACCAAGACGGTATCCAAACTGGATTCACCACTAATATCAACTTGGAGTACACAACTGATATCGAAGCCATCCGTTCTGATTTGCTGAACCGTATTGCCCCAACGGGCAAGGTGATGATTACCCCCCACCATCAACGCCAGGTTAAACAAAGGATGGTCCTTTAGCGCTTTCAGAGTCCAGTAAAGTAACCCATAGTCAGCACGGGAGCCGGTAAAAACAGCGATGTTTCTGAGCGGGCTCATGTCCGGCCCTCCCGGCCAAGCACAGAACTGCTCGGCAAACATACGATGCAATCCGCCATTCGGTCCGTAACCGGCAAGTCGCCGCGCTCGCAGTCTTTATAAACCTGAGAGCGGTGCATGGGCTCCCACATTGGACGAGTCATGATTCCGGCCGCATTGGTTATATCCAACCATTGTTCAGCATGCTCAGGAGTTGGGCAAACAACCGCGTTTAACCAATAGTTGGAGCAGGAATCCGCGGGTTCTTCCACGAAAAAGAAGTTAGAGCCTCTGAACAGGTCTTTATAGGCCATGGCCAGCGTGCGTTTTTCAGCCAGTCGCTCGTCCAGTCGAGTGAGCTGTGCGCAGCCCAGTGCGGCATTGAGATTGGGTAGCCGATAGTTAAATGCAAACTCGGAGTGTTGAAAACGAAACGGATGTGGCACCTTGGATGTTGTGCTCAACGCCTTCAAGCGGTGCGCCATGGCATCATCCTGACACAAGACGGCACCACCGCCTCCGGTGGTAAGAATTTTATTGCCGTTAAAACTGAGCACGCCCAGACGTCCCTGAGTCCCGGTGTGATGGCGACCGGCCCATGATCCCAGACTTTCGGCGGCATCTTCGACCACTGGCAGTTCATAGGCATTGGCAACATCCAATATCCCAACAATATCAACCGGGTGACCCAAAGTATGCATGGGTACTATTGCGGCAACTCGTGCATTGGATGAGTTCGACCTGAGTACACCCTGACTATCCCGCCATGTTTCACGGGATAACCAGTGATCCAGAGCGGCCGGATCCAACCCCAGCGTTTTCTCATGCACATCAACAAAACCAGGGCGGGCTCCGGTTAGCTGGATCGCGTTGCAGGTTGCAATGAAAGACAGCGACTGGGTTAGTACCAGGTCGCCAGGACCAATACCCAGAGCATGCAGTGCCAAATGCAAACCAGCCGTTCCATTGGTCACTGCTATCGTGTGGGCAGAGCCGGTATAGGCATTGAGGTCGGCTTCAAACTGGTCAACAAACTGCCCTACGCTTGAAACAAAGGTACTATCAATGGTTTCCATGACCAGGCGTTTTTCGATGTCACCGAATTCCGGTGCATGCAGGGGAACGAATCCATCGTCGCCAGCCCGTGAACGAATAAACGCTAAAAGGGTTTCTGGACTCATATCAAATATTGTACAAGTGAGTCTTGTACTTCCTCAGGTTATCCGCTTGGGTAAACCAGTCAATGGTCAGCTTCAGGCCTGTTTCCAGTGAAATGTCCGGTGAGAAGCCTGTCAGAGACTTCAGCTTCGCGTTATCGCACCACAGTCGAAATACCTCCGATTGCTTCGGCCGCTCACGCTGTTCATCATTCTGAATTTCAATGCCGCTATTCATAATCGATTTAATCAGTGCAACGGTGTCTCCAATACTGATTTCGTAGTTGGAACCAATATTAATACTTTCACCAACGGCGGACTGCGCCTCGGCGATTCGAATCATACCGTCGCAGGTATCGGTAACAAAATTGAAGTCACGCGTGGGGCTCAGATCACCCAGCTTAAGCACCGTTTCACCGGCTGCAATCTGGGAGATGACAGTTGGGATAACGGCTCTGGCTGATTGTCTGGGGCCATAGGTATTGAACGGACGAGCGATACTGACCGGCAGCCCGAAACTGTTAAAATAACTCATGGCCATTGCATCGGCCCCAATTTTCGACGCGCTGTAAGGCGACTGTGGTTGAAGCGGGTGAAGTTCATCGATCGGGACATAACGGGCCGTCCCGTACACTTCACTGGTCGATGTCTGGATAAAGCGTTCAACGTTCGCATCCAGCGCTGCCTGGCACAGGTTTAAGGTCCCTTGAATATTTGTATCCACATAGCTGTTGGGTGCACTGTAGGAATAGGGTATGGCAATCAAAGCAGCCAGATGAAACACGGTCGTGCAATTTGCCACCAGCTCTCGACAGAGCTTGGGGTCTCTGATGTCCCCCATAACCACCTCTATCTGACTGCTTACCGGTGACTCATCCAGCCATCCCCAGCTGTTAAATGAGTTATACTGGCACAAAGCTTTAACCTGGTACCCATTTGCTACCAGTTGTTCTACCAGGTGGGAGCCAATGAAACCATCAGCACCGGTGACCAAGGCATGTTTACCCATTTACTATCCTTTTTTCGATGAACCCCAAGGTTCGGCGGCTAAAAACCCAACCGACTTTCTGGCTTGACTGGAACTCCAGCAAAAACGTTGAAAGGCCCGGCAATTCAATGGTTTTCCAGCTGTACGACCAGACATTGTAACCGGAGTTTTATCCTACACTAGCCTAAGTTGGTATGCTTTGCCCAACACAAGCCTCTTTCCACCATCCAGGAGCGCAACATGACTGTTCAAACCCTGCTCAATGATCTTGACAGACTATTGATGCAGCCCGATCGGCTTGCCGTGACCATGCCAGCCTGGCGCGAAGACGTCGAAGCTGCCCTGCCAGCAATGACCCGGGAAGAAGCGACCACCCTGTTGTCGGAAGCGCAGCGCGTACTGGACGAAAACAGGTCACTGTTCGAAACCGAAAGCCTTACCCTGCTCAGTACGTTGGTAGAAGTGCATGGGGGTCGCAAATCGGCCCAAAAAAGCGTCAATCAATATCGGGATATCAATCAGTTGTCTTCAAAACCCAAAGGACAGCCCCGGTAACCGGGGCTCAGATTTCGAGCGACCGCGGCTGTCACCCGACTTCAAATGAAATCAAACAAGCTCAGCCGGCTGGTTTGGGCAAAACTTTGCTGAGCAGCCTGAAGAATGAAACTTTCCATTTGTAACCGACTCACCGCCTCGGCAAAGTCCAGATCCTCAATACTCGATTTGATGTCTTTCGCTGCCAGCTTATTGTCAGCGTGCTGGTTCACGACGCTTTCTGAAGTATTCAAACGGGCACCGATTCGCGCCCTGACCTGAGAAACATTGGCAATCGTATTGTCCAGATTATTCAAGGTCTGCTCAATGTTGGCGTCATAAACCTCATCGAAACCTTCACCGGGTGGGTAGTTCTCCAGGGTAAACAGAAATTTCTCGAAGGTCGTCAATACCCCCTGGTTCCGACTGGATTCGATCACAAACTGATCACCCGGATCAGGATTACCCGATATGTTCACAGCCACGCCACCGACCTGAATGGGGGCACCTGGAGTGAAGCGGACATTCTCAAGCCCGCCCAATACCCGACCATCCGATTTTCTGCGCACAGTAAAGTTCTGTTCAGGTGGATCAATGTCTAACGGGTTTTCAAAGGTTATCACCGCGTCTTCAGGATAAAATGCGTCAAGCGCTTGCTGGTCGATTGTAATACCCGCTGAAATAACACCTGGTGGATTGCCGGTATTCTCCGTGTTCGCGTAGCTGGTGAAGCTTATTTCGTCCGCCGGGATGTCCATGAACACATCCTTGCCCGAGTCACTTGATGCCAGTGTGATCGTCTGGCTTACCTGCAAAAAGCGCACGCCTTCATCCCCGGCGTAACCGTAGCCACCTCCCGGGTTTTTAACAAAGGGCTGGGTGTTTCCTGAAAACCCCGAAAACAAAAATTCGCCGCTGCCGTCTTTGGTATTCATCAGGTCGACCATTTCGTCCACCCGCTCCCTGACTTCAGCGGCGATAGCGATCCGATCCTCTTCGGTCAATACACCGGCATTACCCGCCTGTACCGCCAGTTCACGAATACGAGCCACGCTGTCTTCCACAGCACTCAAGACACCCTCCTCCTGCTCCAGGCGAGCATCAAGCAGTGTAATATTGCGCTCGTACTGATCCATCAGGGCTATTTCCTGGTTCAGCTGCAATACTCGAGAGGCGCCCACCGGATCATCAGCCGGAGTCAGAATACGTTTACCGCTGCTGATCTGTTCCTGTGTCTTATTCAGATTGGTTTGCAGCTGAAGCATGTCATTGACTGGTCGCTGGTAAATCCAATAGGTAGAGAGTCGATCACTCATGGTTCAGACCTCATAATCATCGGAAAGCGCCCAGTAAAGCATCGAAGGTTTCCTGGGCGATGCTAATGACCCGGGCGTTGGCATTGTAGGCAAGCTGGAACTCGATCAGCCGGGCAGCTTCTTCATCAAGGTTAACGCCGCGTACGGAGTTGAGGGCTTCTTCGGTGGAAGCGAGAACACCCTCGGCCGCGTCAGTCTGGATCTGGGCTTGACGAGTTTTGGTGCCCACTTGCTCTACCGCCTGGCTATAAGCCTCGGTAAAGGTCATGCCGCCATCTCGATTATTGACCGTGTCGGTGGTTTCCAGCCCAACCAGATCGAGCACGTTGCGATTGTCGCTGACACCGCCTTCGTTCCAGCCGATGCTAAACTCGTCTCCGATCTCGGGCCGACCACCAATCTCAAACTGAAACCCCTGGTAGGTGGATTTGGCTTCAGGAGTGCCCGTAAAGATGGCACCCGCTTCGGGCCGGGTTTGCAGAGAAATACCACTGGCCATGGTTACATCGACCTGGCCGCCCACATTAACGCCAACCGTATCTTCGTTACCAGTGCCCGAGACTTTCATGAATATCTGGTACTCGAGTTCGCCGCGTGCCGTTATGCGTGCCTGCACACGCCCCGGACTGTCGAGCAATGCACCGATTTTGGCCTCAACTTCGGCTTTCACATCATCAGCCGTTGCGTGGTTGCCTTCCAGCGTGATTCGCCCGGTGCGCCCGTCGGGCAAGTACATTTCATAAGTGTAGGGGCCACCTTCGCTGAAGTTGAAACCAGTCAGATTATTGAGCTGACCGCGGGTGGTCCCACTGGCCGGCTCTACAGGCCAACGTTCGCCGGTACTGATTTCAAAGGTATCGCCGGGGTCAATGGCGCCATTAGGTATACCGGATCCGAGCGGCGGCGAGCCAACAATGGCGTCTTGCGGTTTGTCGCCGCGCATTTCGATAAAGATGTCGTCGCCATTTTCCTGGGTAATGGTCAAAGTCTGGCCATCACTTTTGGCGCGAATGCCAGCTTGTTGCAAGTCATAATGGGCGTTTATTCTGTCTGCCAGGAAATTGGGGTTCATTGCATCGGGCAGTTCAGTCGGGTAGCCGTCCTCATAGATTGTCTGGTTGGGACCCAGATCATTTTCCGTGAGGTTAAATCCATTTACCCAAACCTCAAATGGGTTGTCAGGGTCATAAGGTGTACCGGAGTTGGTAAAATTGGCAATTTGCACTTCGCTGAAGGCGCGCGCGGTGACGCCGTCGACCCGGTTCAATTCATCGGCAATCTCGGCTGCGCTGGCACCTCGCGGGGTAATCAGCGTCTCGTCTTGCGTCACTTCACCGGTGTTCGGGTCGGTTCTGGAGAACACAAAGCGCTCGGAATTGATGCCGTTGTAGGGCGCTACCGTTGCGGGGCCATCAAGCGCCAAAGCTGGGCTTTCCGGCAAACGTGGCCGCCAGCTGCTGACTAGAGTTTCACCCGGGTCATCGGTGAACAATGTATTGGTTACACCCGGAACATATTCTATGTTCTCCAGCGGCGGGTCGAGCGAGACCGGGTTACCCGGGTCGCTGTTATCGTACACGGAATATCGGGTCGGGCTTTCAAACACGATAACCAACGGCGGTGACAACTGCCCGTCTACCGAAAATATCTCGCTATCGCGACTGAGCATGGTGCCCTGGTTGATCTCACCGGTACCCTGATTGCCGACCCCGGTGCCCGCTCGCATGGGGTAGGAGAAAGCCAGCTCGGCAGGTTCATCAATCAGCCAGTCGAGTTGGGCCGGGGCACCGCGCAGCGGGTTGATGGTGAACTCGTCCCCTTCTTTGAAATTGCCGCCTTCCAGCTGAACGCGCAGGCCATCGAATTCAATTGAGTCCGGGAAGTCGCCGGTCAGAGAGCCGCTGGCCACTTCCGCCCCGTCGCTTTTACGAATAACTTCATAGCGCGAATTGCCGGGACCGGTCAGGCTTAGCGTGTAATCACTGGTGGTCAGTTCCCGGGTGTCTTCAAAGAAAACGCTGAGCACCTGGTTGCGTGGCAGTGCGTTGTCGCTGCTGCCCTGGGCCCGGCCGATGGAAGCAAGCTCCGGATCATTCATGTCCTGAAACGCGTTCTGACCAAAGTTGCCGTTCAGGTCGATGCCCAGCTTGTGCTGGTTATTGAATTCCTGCGCGAACCCAACGGCAATACGGCCCAGATTGTTCAGCGCGGGGTCGAGCGCGTCTGAACGGAAATTCAACAAGCCAGCAAGCTGGCCTCCGGAAATATCGGCGGTAATGTCATTGCGCTCAATCGGGCTGACAAATCGAATGCCGAAACGCTGAGGGTCTTCGGTACCCGGCACGGCTTCAATACGGTTAGCCTGGTTAGACAGTACCAGTGGCTGACCACTGCCAATGGAAATATTGAACTGGTCGTTATCGACAGTCACGTCAATATCCATATATTCGGATAACTGCCGAACCATTTCATCACGCTTGTCGATCAGGTCGTTTGGCGGCTGGGCGCTGGCACTGCCGCGCGCACTGACGATCTCGTTGTTCAACGTGGCAATACCAGCCGCCAGCGAATTTACCTGACCGGCCATGGCCTGCATCTGACTGTTGAGGGTTTCATTCTGATCGGTAAGGTATTTGTGAATGGTCTGGAACCGGTCGACCAGCCCCTGGGATTCACCCAGTACGACATCCCGCGCCGGCACATAGGCCGGGTTATCCGCCCCGCCCTGCAAGCTGGCGAAAAAGCGGTCCAGTTGCGGCTGCAGGCCGGTGCGTTCATCGGCCAGAATGCGATCAACTTGCTCAATGTTGACCTTATAGGCGTTCAGTTGCTGAAATTCACTGGTGTCGGTGCGTTGCTGGGCAATCATGAACTGATCGGTAATTCGCCGTACCGACTGAATATCAACACCTTGACCAACAAAGCCAAAGCCTCGAAACAGGGGGCTGTTGGTATCGAGCACCACTTCCTGGCGCGAATAGCCCGGCGTGCTGGCATTGGAAATGTTGTGGCCGGTTACCCGCAAGGCTTCCTGTTGCGCTTTAAGACCGGTAATTGCCGTGTTGAGCAGACTCATTCTGTGGCCTCCGGCTTATGCCTGACCCAAGCTGAATTCAGCATCGGTAGTGGGCAGGCTGTTGGCGATGCGCAGGATTTTATCGGCATAATCCGGATCGGTGGCGTAGCCGGCAGACTGTAACGAGCGAACGAACTGTTCAGAGTCAGAGACCTGATCCAGTGCAGTCTGATAACGCGGGTTACTGCTTAAAAAGTCGACGTAATCGTTGAACGACTGGGACGGGTCATCATAGGCGCGAAACGCATCACGAATTGAAATCCGGTTGCCTTCAACATATTCATGCGTCTGCGTATCGGCCACCGCACCTTGCCAGCGCTGATCGGCTTTAATGCCGAAAAAATTGAAGCTGTTAGCACCCTGGTCGTCCTTAATCATCGCCCTGCCCCAGCCGGTTTCCAGCGCAGCCTGGGCAACCAGTATGCGCGGCTCCACACCCAATCGCTGTGCGGCTTGCTCGGCATGGGGTAACAGGGACTCAATAAAGGCTTGTGGGGATTCAAATGCCGACAATTTATCCAGTTCAGGACTGGTCAGATTGACACTGGATGTCGGCTCTACTGCACCCATTCCCACCGGGTCACGAGGTGCAGGTGCAACCGGCAATTCAGGACGTGTGCTGTCGTTCAATGATTTGACATCAATGTTATGAAAGTCAGCCGGACGCTGGGGCAAATTGGCCGACATCTGCTCAAACATCACTTCCGCCAGCCCATAGCCGCCGGTTTCTGCCAGGTGCAGACTGAGTTGCTGGTCGTGCATGTCGCGGTAGAATTTGGTTTCGTTACTGCTCAACAGGTCAGAGGCCATAACATCGGTGGCATCGCGCATGCTTTTCAGCATCATGTTGATGAACATGGATTCGAATTGCTGGGCAACACCTTTCAGAGCGGCCGCATCGTCTTTACGGGCCAGCGATTTCAGACTGTTTAGGCCATTGAGATCGTTGTAGTTAAAGGCTGCGTCGATTTGTGAAGCCATGATTTGCCGCTCTATGGGTTAAACGTTGCCGGTTCACCGAGGCGAACCGTTACACTCAGTTGTGCACTCAAGATATGTGCCAGAGTCAGATAACAATCAATTCAGCTTTCAACGCCCCGGCCGATTTTAATGCCTCCAGAATCGCCATCAGATCACCCGGCGCAGCGCCTACCTGGTTAACCGCATTCACAATGTCATTCAGGGTAACGGTACCGCCGAACAGAAACATCCGGTTATCACCTTCGTCAATATTGATGTCGGTGTCGGGCACGACGACGGTTTCGCCATCGGTGAATCCTTCCGGCTGGCTGACTTGCAGGGCGTTGTCGATGGTTACGGTCAGGTTGCCATGGGTAATGGCAACGGGGTCAATACGGACATGCTGCCCCACAACGATAGTACCGGTGCGGCTGTTGATAATGACCTTGGCGGACTCTTCCCCGGGGGTGACTTCCAGGTTTTCCAGTACGCTGATGAAACTGACGCGTTGGTTGGGGTCACGCGGTGCGGTTACCCGAACTGAGGCGGCATCCACCGCAGACGCAGCACCCGGGCCGAGCAGGTCATTGATGGTTTCGGACATGCGGCGGGCCGTGGTAAAATCGGGCCGGTGCAGGTTAAACGTCAAATAATCGCCTTGCGAGAAGGTGCTGTTCACACCGCGTTCAACGATGGCGCCATTGGGGATGCGCCCGGCACTGGTGACGTTGACCTGAATGGAGGAGCCATCCAACCCTTCGGCGCCAAAGCCACTGACAACAAGATTGCCCTGAGCCACAGCGTAGGTCTGGCCGTCCGGGCCGCGCAGCGGTGTCAGCAGCAGGCTGCCGCCGCGCAGGCTATCGGCGTTGCCGATACTGGAGACGGTAATGTCAATTTCCTGACCGGGCTTGGAGAATGGCGGCAAGGTGGCATGCACACTGACGGCAGCGACGTTCCGCAGCCGAGGGTCTTCCCCTTCGGGTATGGTAATGCCGAACTGTTCCATCATGTTGCGGAAGGTCTGGTTGGTGAAGGGTGCTCTGTCTCCCGTACCACCTAAGCCAACGACCAGGCCATAGCCCACCAGTTGGTTATTACGCACACCCTGCACCCCAGCCAGATCTTTAATCCGGTCGGCATACGCCAGGCTGCCCAGCAGCAATAGAACCAGTGTGATCGTGAAGCGTTTCATGGTGTCACCTTGTTGGCGGTTTGGGGCGTGCGTTGATGAGTTAGCAAGTTGCGGGCCATTCGATGGCCCGCTTACCGCATGGATTGTTAAAACGGAAACAACGAGGAGTTAAAGAACCGGGTCAGCCAACCGGGCTGACTCGCACTGGCCAGCCCGCCGGCCCCGCTATAGGAAATACGGGCATCGGCCAGCTTCTGGCTGGAGACGGTGTTGTCCAGGTTAATGTCTTCCGGGCGCAACATGCCCTGAATGCGAATGAACTCAGCCCCGGTGTTGAGGGTGATCCATTTCTCGCCGCGAACGCGCAGTACGCCGTTAGGCAGTACTTCCGATACAGTCACCGAGATGTTGCCGCTCAGACTGTTGCTCTGGTCCGCATCGCCCCGGCCCGAGAAGTTGCGCTCTCCCTGGATGGTGGCGCTAAGCGCTTCAATCGGCGCACCTCCGGCAATAACCGGTGCGTTCAGGCCTGCTTCGCTGGATTTGGACGATGAGCTCTGGGAGGACTTGCTGCCCTGAGTTTCTTCATCCAATACTACGGTGATGATATCGCCAGTGCGCATGGCTTTCTTATCGCCATAGAGCGACATGCCATATGCATCGTTGAACAGAGACCCATCGTTACTTGGCGGTGGCTCCAATGAATCTGATGGTACCGGCGCGAAATCCGGATCCCCGGGTTTGGGCGAGTCGCTGAGGGCAGTGACTTGCATACTGCTGCACCCCGCAAGTACGAGCGCGACGAGTACGGTCAGAATGCCGGGTACGCTGTGAATGTTCATACTGTGCCCCTTACTGTTTACGAGCGATGTCACTTAAGCCAATTAAAGATTCTGGTTAATGAAGCCCAGCATCTGATCGGCCGTGCTGACCACTTTGGAATTCATTTCGTAGGCGCGCTGGGTTGAAATCATATCGACCATTTCTTCAACAATGGTGACGTTAGAAGTTTCCAGCGCGCCCTGAATAATGGCACCAAACCCGTCCAGGCTGGGGACACCCACCTGTGGCTGACCACTGGCGGCCGTTTCCAGGTAAAGGTTGTTGCCGATGGCTTGCAAACCCGCCGGGTTAACAAAGTCGACCACGTCGATCTGCCCGATCTCGAACGGAATGTTGTCATTCTCCGAAACGGCAGTAACGATGCCGTCGTTACCCACGGTGATGGTTTTGGTTTGCTCAGGCACCTGAATGTTGGGTTCCAGCAAGTAGCCGTTCGCCGTTACGATGTCGCCATCGGCATTCAGGTGGAAGGTGCCATCCCGAGTGTAGGAGATGTTGCCATCCGGCATCAGCACCTGGAAAAAGCCGCGACCGTTAATCGCCATATCCAGCGGTTGTTCGGTCATGTTCAGATCGCCCTGGGTAAACATCTTTTGCGTGCCAACGGTGCGCACACCGGTACCCAGCTGCAGCCCCGAGGGTAACTGTGTATTTTGCGCACTCTGCCCGCCCGGCTGCCGCTGTACCTGATAGATCAGGTCTTCAAACACCGCCCGTTCCTTTTTGAACCCGGTGGTGCTGGCGTTGGCCATGTTGTTGGAGATGGTGGCCAGGGCGATGTCCTGTGCCTCCAGACCGGTTTTACCTACCCATAATGCCTTGTGCATGACTTACTCTCCTGCCGGGCCCGATCAGTTCAGGCGCAACAATTGTTCGGCGGCCTGGGACACATCGTCCGATGCCTTCATCATTTTGATCTGCATTTCATATTGGCGGTTGATGGCCAGTATGTTGGTCAGCTCAGCGACGGCGTTAACGTTGCTGCCTTCCACAAACCCGGAGACCACTCGCAATGCCGGGTCACCGGCCAATACCGCTTCACCCTCTCTTGGGCGAAACAGACCATCGGTGCCTTTTTCAAAATTTTGCAGATCGGGATTGACCACTTTCAAAGCGTCAATCACCAGCATTTCGTTGGGGCCGCCACCCGCGGGGCGAATGGAGATGGTGCCGTCGCCGGCAATCTCCAGCTTTTCATAAGGCGGTAAAACAATCGGGCCACCGTTACCCAGAACCGGCTGACCCACACCGTTGATCAATTCACCCAGAGGAGTAACCGCCAGGTCGCCGCGCCGCGTATAGGCTTCGTTGCCTTCGGCATCGAGCACGGATAAAAAGCCGTCACCGCCCACGGCAACATCGAGTTCGTTGCCGGTTTCAATCAGCGGACCGTCGTTGAAATCGGTTGCTGGTCGCTCGGTCATCGAATAGGCACGGGTCGGGAAATGCTCACCGTATACCGGCATTGCCCGGGCCTGCGCCCAGTCGGCCCGAAAGCCTGTGGTTGAGGCGTTGGCCAGGTTATTGGAGTGTGACGTTTGCGCCATCATATTGTTCTTGGCGCCGGTCATTGCAATGTAGAGGGCACGATCCATACCGGACTCCTGCTGCCGCTTTAATAGACTGTACAGAGGGTATTGCGAAAGGTGTGCCAGGTTTACTTATAGAGACGCAGGCCAGTAAAGACGCGGTACATAGGAGACGCAGAACAGGAAAGACGTGAAACAGGAAAGGACGGAATAGAAGAAAGGATGGCCAAACGGCAAGCTTTGGCCTGGATTGCCGGTCTGCGGAAGCGGCACTGAGTAATGCACAGCGCCCCTTCCGTTTTAAGCTACGACCCGTTTATCGTAGATTGATTATCGTCTGAGTCACGGCGTTGGCCGTCTCAATCGTCTTCGCACTGGCCTGGTAATTCCGCTGTGCGATGATCAGATGCACCAGCTGCTCGGAGAGATCCACGGTTGAATCTTCCAGGGCCGCTGATTGCAAATTACCCAGCAAGCCGGTTCCCGGCTCACCGATGGTCGCATCACCGGAGGCGAAGCTTTCTTTCCATTCGGTGTTGCCAACCGGGTCGAGCCCTTCATTATTGGCAAAACTGGCCAATGCCACCTGCCCGAGCACCTGCGCTTCGCCGTTGGTGTAGCGGGCGAAAATGATGCCATCGTCACCCACTTCAAGATCCTGCAGACGGCCACTGGCGTAGCCATCCTGCTGGAAATCATAGCGGGCGAATGGGCCGCCGTACTGGGTCGTGCCATCGAACGAAATCGCGAAGTTCGAGTTGACGTTCGGGTCTGGGATCGGCAGGCGACCACCCTGCGCCTCAGGCAAGCCAACATAGGCACCGGTCGGCTCTCCGGTTTCCAGGTCGATCGGGCTCCAGTTGGAAATCAGAAACTCGCCGGTATTTTCTTCATCGATGGTGCCATCCGGATTAAAAAACAGTTGGAAAGACGCCATGCTCGGCTCGGTATTTTCCGGGAACGGCAGGCTGGTATCCGGGTCGCCAATGTTTTCGCCATCAACCTGGGCATAAACTGTCCAGGAGTTCAGGGCATTGGGCCGGTTTTCATCGCCAGGGTTCTTGACGTAGAACAACTGCAGCTGGTGCTGATTGCCGATGGAATCGTAAATCGGCAGAGACGCTACTTCGTTGTAGGTTGAGGTATCATCCGGGTTGAAAGCGTTAATGGTGTAGTCTTCAAAGCTGCTGGCCGTCAAGCCGTTAAACAGGCCCGTAACTCGTGGGTCGGGCTCGATCATGGTGTAGCCTTCGTTCAGAATGATGTCGACGAACCCACCAATCCTGGCATTCACCTCAGCATCCGCCTGCCCACCGAGGACGACCGGGGCAGTCCCCTGAAAACCCTGCACCGTCAACGTATCGTTGTCATTGGGCGAATCAATGGATACCGATACATCAATACCGGTAGATGACGTAATAACAATGTCACCCGTATCGTCATCAAGCGCCGCGGTGATGCTGTTCAGCGACGATTGCTGATACTGGTTTATCTCATCAACCATGTCCTGATAAGAGTTAGCCGTTATCCGCTGACCATTGATGATGATGTCCATGTCACCGGAATTGCCATAGTTTTCAGCCAACAGGCGTACCTGGGTTTCTGCTTCGGCATCTACACCGGCCTGTTCACTGAGCAAGGCGGCTATTTCAGCAGCCGTAGACCCTTCTGGAATGGTAATGGGCGTCCGCTCATCGGCCTCTTCATTGAACAGAACCAATGATTGTTCCGGGTAGCCATTGGTGATCGCGGCTTCCCCCACTTCCAGGTAATTGGCATCGAAGGAATCAACCTGCAACAGAGCGTAGAGTTGCTCAACATCCAGATCATCGCCCGGAGCCAGGATGTTGGTGATTGAGACGATGGCCGCTTCACCTTCCTGGGTGGCTACAAATTGTAGCTTTTTATTATCGTTCTCATCGCGTACGACTTCAGCTTGAACGCCAATATAGTCTTCTTCAGGAACGGCGGCCAACTCACGATTAATGGCTGCCGCGAGTTGATCGACAGACAGAATGGTTTCATTCAGGCTTATCACGACAGAGCCGGACCGGTTTTCTTCATCCGGCGCCGGTACGGTCAGGTTAACCCGAAAGCTGTGGCTGCGGTCTACCGGTTCAGTTCCAACCGTTTTAGTGCTGCTGGTCAGGCCAAGCGCATCAGTCGATTCACCGGTCGCCGGGTCGGCGACATCGATGTCTATCGGAAATTCACCAATATCGGTGCGCTCAAGCACGAGGCGACCGTTCACATGGGAGGCGCTCACTTCACCCGCCAGTCCCGGTGTGGTCTGAATCTGAGTGTTAATCTGATCAATCAGTTCGTTGTAGCTGGCATAGCTGCCCGGCGGAATGGTAATGGTCAGCGGAGCGCCACCATCCACAATAACATCGAGCTGGTTGTTGAAGGGCGTGTCCGGCTCACCCAGTACGCGGGTTGGCGCAGGCGAGGAAGACACCGCCATTCCCACAGTGTTCATGTTGATGGACGAAGTTGTAGCACCCGCATTGTGAATAATGCTGATGTCTTCCGGCCCAATGCCTACCGCCGTGTCTGTGCTCAATACCAGCCGGTTGGTAGCACCGTCCACGTTGGCATTGATGGTGTTGGCACCCAGAGCACCGTTAACTGCAGTTTCTATCGCCGTCGCAAAGGCTGCCTGGTTGGCATACCCACCAGCGGGAACCGTCATGGTAACGGCACTGCTCAGGGAGCCCACGTTAATATTAAAGACAATATCGTTACCCGCATCGGCGTTGGCAAACGGATCGGTATTGTCGAGCGTATTCAGGGTTGTACCACTGGTCAGGGTGGTATTGGTGCCAGGAATGAAGTTGTTGTACTCAAGCTCCATCTGGTCATTGCCCTGAATATTGGCGGCTTGACCGGGGTCGGACGTCAGGTCAATAAAGCCGCCCGCGGTGAAGAGTTCGGTACCAGCGACCGGTGAGGTAACGGTCGGGGTCGCAAAGTTCATCCAGCCTGCGTCCAGCAAGGTGCCGGTTGAGTTAACCAGGCCGACAAAGGAGGTACCGTCGGTGGCATAGGGTCCATTAGTTTCAAACGTAATGGTGCCCGCTGGGTTTTCGACCGCACGAATCTTGCCCGCCAGATCGGAATCCGATTGAATGCTGCCATTAATGGCCGACACCATATCGGCCACGCTGTTGTATGTGGCCGTGTCTCTGAACGGCTGCAGGTTCGCAGTAAGGGGAGCAGTGCCACCATTGATGTTGGGGCCCTGAATGGTGACGTCGAATGTCCAGGAGGCTTCAACGGCACTGGGCGTCCAGGGCAAACCCACGCCAACCGGATCACCCTGGTACGTGGCCGCGCTGCCTGCCGTCGTCGGAAAGCCAACGGTAGACAGGGTTGAATTGGTATCGACCAATGAGCCCGTCTGCGCCGCGCCAATGGCCAGCCCGTTAGTACGGGTTATGGTTCCATCCTGTTGCAATACCTGCGCACCGGCTGGCACGTTCACACGCGAGTCCACATCGTGAGTGCCTCGCGGTGGCTGGTTACCGGTATCGACTTCAAGGTCGGTCAGTACCCCATTCACGATGCCATTTTCATCAACACCAAACCCTTGTAACTTGGCACCGGTGTTGCCGGTAATAAACCCTTGCTTGTCGACACCAAAAATACCGGAACGGGTATAGGTGACGGACCCGTTCGGGTACTCCATCACGAAGAAACCGTTGCCATCAACCGCCAGATCCAGTGCCGAATTGGTTTGGCTGATATTGCCCTGGTCAAACTTCTGCCCGATGTTGCTTACGCGCACACCGGCACCGGCTTTATCCTGACCGTAGCCAAGAAAGGAGTTGGTGTAGGCATCACCAAATTCGGTACGACTGCTTTTGAAGCCCGTCGTACTGGCGTTGGCAATGTTGTTGCCAGTGACTTGAAGGTCTTTGTTTGCGGCGGCGATGCCGCTCAGGCCAGTACCAAAACTCATGGGTTGCTCCTCGCACTGCGCTGTTCAAATCCGGGATGATGCCATCACCGGTAACGGTTCCTGATGTCTTGTTCGGTCGCTCTGCTTACCAGCGCCGGTCAATACACCTGATTAATCTGTTTCACATCAGCCATGGTGATGTTGCCGCCACCGGCCAGGTTCAACTGCAGGTCACTGTCCTGCCCCAGGGTGACGGAGTCGACCCGGGCGCTGGTATGTGTACCCAGAGCCTGCTGTTCGCCGGCCACATTGCCGACCACACTGAACCGGTAAACACCGGCATCATGCGGAATGATGTTGCCGTCTTCATCGGTCGGGAATTTGTCGTAGTCAATATCGGCCATTTCACCGTTGACCTCGAGGTTGGCCCCATCCCATTTGAAACTCAGGTCGCCCGCTGGCTGGTTACCCAGCGGAACCGACTCAATCATCTCGCCTTCACTGTTGGTGATTTGCAGCATCATACCGCTGGCACCGGAAGGCACATCGGCCATGCCAAACACCAGCTCACCATGGCGCAACAAACTCTCCTGGTTGCCCTCAATGGTGACGGCACCACCGACCAGAGAGCTGGCTTGCAACGCCTGAGAAGATTTGTAGGAGTTCGATAACGACTCGAACCCCTTGCTCATGTTCTGTATACCTTCGACCTGGGAGAACTGGGCCAACTGAGCCACAAATTCCGCATTGGCCTGAGGTTCAAGCGGGTTCTGGTTATTCAACTGAGCAATCATCAGCTTCAGAAAATCATCTTTTCCCAGCTCGTTGGACGTATTTTCCTTGGGCTTTTTCTGAGCAATGTCGTATTGGCTCAGTGCCCCGGCTCCGGTTACGTCGTTAATGTCAGCCATGATGATTCCTCTCGTGGGCGTTCTGGCCGCGGCTATGGTTGATCGGGTTCATGTCGTCTACTGCCCCATCGTCAGCGTTTTCTGCAGCATGGTTTTGGCCGTGTTAAATACTTCAACGTTAACGGTAAAGCTGCGTTGGGCGGAAATCATGTCGGCCATTTCCTCTACCACGTTGACGTTCGGGTAGTAGACATACCCCTGTTCATCAGCGAACGGATGGGTGGGGTCGTAACGGATGTCGAGCGGATCCTGTTTTTCGACAATGGCGCGAACGTTAACGCCCTGCCCCACATCGTGATCCAGGTCCACATTAGACCAGTCGCGGTCGATACCGGCCTGTTGCAGCACCTGAAAAATCGGTTTGCGCGCCCGGTAGGTGTCTTCTTCACTGGAACTGACACTCTGGGCGTTGGCCAGGTTACTGGCGGTGGTATTTAGCCGGATCGACTGGGCATTCATGCCGGTGCCGGCAATATTAATAATGTTCGACAATGACATGGTTATTGCCCCTTGATCGCGTTGGTCAGGCCTTTGAATTTACGATTCAGAAAATCAAAACTGGCGTTGTACGACATGGCGTTCTTGGTGAACTCTGCGTTTTCAACGTTTGAATCCACGGTATTGCCGTCGATTGAGGGCTGATAAGGGTTGCGGTAGAACAACTCGGTATCACCACCCGACTTTCCGGGAATGTGGTTAGCCTGGGTCCGGTTAACTTCAAGGTTTTGGGTGCGCTGAACTTCGCCGCTCAAGATGGCCTTGAAATCTACGTCACGAGCCTTGAATCCCGGGGTATCCGCATTGGCCAGGTTGTTGGCCAGCACTTCGGAACGCTGGGCACGCACCAGCAAGGCGTTGTCATGTATACCCAGTGAATTGTTAAAGCCCAGTGCCGCCATGATGGAACCTCATTGCCGTTTTTCTGAATTCACAGAAGGTACTGCAATGTGAGTGCCAAGTTATTTAAGCCTTAAAAATCAATAGGTTACTAGAAGACAAAGGGGAATCATCGGCAAAGCGGCAAGGCTTAACCGATGAGGAGGGCTTACCGCTTGCGGTAAATGATGCCAGGGCGGCAATGAACCATCTCATAGAGATCGTTCAGGCCGTTTACGGCCTCCGAGGCCCCGACCAGGAGATACCCGCCCGGGTTTAAGGTGGCGTGGATTCGGGTGAGAATGTCGCGTTTGAGGTCGGCGGTGAAGTAAATCAGCACATTTCGACAGAACACGATGTCAAATTTGCCGAGTAAGGCGTAGCTGTCCTGCAGGTTCAGGGAGCGGAATTCAACTCGCTGGGCAATGCCTGGCTTGACTTTCCAGCGCCCATTGGGAGCCTCGATAAAGTGTTTTTTCAGTCGTTCCGGATCGAGGCCGCGGCCTATGGCCAGCATGGCGTATTCGGCCGACTTCGCGGCATCCAGCACCGAGGCGGAAATGTCGGTCGCGACGATTTTCTCGCCGCCGCTGACCAGCCGGTTACGGGCCTTGTATTCTTCGATCATCATGGAGATTGAATAAGGTTCCTGCCCGGTTGAACAGGCGGCCGACCAGATTCGCAACGGGCGGGCGCCGCGTTGCTGGTAGAACTCTGGCAACAGCTTTTCTTCCAGAATCCGGAACGGATGGATGTCACGAAACCAGAGGGTTTCGTTGGTAGTCATGGCGTCAATGACCTCAGCGCGCAACTTCTGGCCACCGGGTCGCTGAATCGCTGTCACCAGATCCTGCAGATTGGTGATGTCGGCTTGCTGCAGTATTTTTCGCAACCGGCTCGATACCAGATATTGCTTGCTGGCACCCAGACATATCCCACTGTGCTTTTCCAGGTAATCACAAAATGCCTGGTACCCTTTTTCAACGTCGACCATTAATCCCTGCACTCCTGGCCCTTGGGCACTGGGTTTGCTGACCTGTCAGCTTCATATTGTCCATACTCTTCCCTCGGGTCGGAAAGAACCTGCCTGCCGGTCGTCTCATGCCTCTCCTTCGATCGCTGGCAAATTACCGCCCAGGTTAGTGATCCGCTCTATCACCAGTTGGGCCAGCATATCAGGCTGGAACTTGGCCAGAAAATCGTTGGCACCGACTTTTTGCACCATCGCCTTGTTAAAGACGCCACTCAACGAAGTGTGCAACACGATGTAAGCTTCTTTGAGCTGGGGGTGGTTGCGGATTTCATGGGTCAGGGTGTAGCCATCCATTTCCGGCATTTCGATATCAGAGATAATGATTGGGTAGCGCTCAGTCGGTTGCACGCCTTCGTCAATCAGAGCCAGCAAATGGTTCAACGCTTCACGCCCATCATTGAGTGCAACGACCGTCAACCCGATTTTCTCCAGGGTGCGCTGAATCTGCTTGCGTGCAATCTTGGAGTCATCAACGATCAGCACTTGTCTCGACACCGCACTGGCGGCGACTTCGGGTGTCAGCAAGTCTTCGTTGAAGTCTTCCTGCATGGGCGTGACATCCGCCAGAATTTTCTCGACATCGATGATTTCAACCAGCTTGTTATCATATTTGGTCACCGCGGTCAGAAAATGATCGTGGCCAGTGCCTTTTGGGGGTGGCTGCACATCTTCCCAGTTGATGTTGATGATGCGTTCCACCCCCTGAACCAGAAAGCCCTGACTCTTCATATTGTATTCAGTGATGATGGTGAACTTGTCTTCAATGTGTTCTATCGGCGCATTACCGGTGGCCACGCTCAGGTCGAGAATGGGTATGGTGCCGCCGCGAATATGGGCAACGCCTTTCACAACCCTGCTGGAGTGCGGCATCTGAGTCAGCTTGGGACACTGAAGCACTTCTTTTACCTTAAACACATTAATGCCGTAAATTTGATCGCCATTGAGGCGGAACAGCAGCAGTTCCAGGCGGTTTTGCCCGACCAACTGCGTACGCTGGTTCACACTGTCCAGAACACCGGCCATAGAATTCTCCACTGATAATACTGTTAACTGCCGGACACCGCGTCCGACTCCCGCCACGAATCCACGACAGTCGGTACAGCCTTTGTAGAAAGGTCGGCATAGCCCTTGCAGATGGACTGTAACACAGGCGCTGCCCGAACCGTTTCGTCAATATACTGGCGAATGCACCAGCGGCATTTTCAGCCCGCTGGCAACGAAATGCCAGCAAGCGCTCTTATTACGGTGACTTTTCACCAAGCATAGTCGGCAATCGTCCAAGGACAACTGCATGATCAGACATTTGTACCTATCGGCGGATGTTTCAGAAGGTTTAACCCGGCGAGACCGGTCAGACCCGGCATCGCGCACTGTAGGTAAACCGGGCATCACAATCGCCGGGGTGATCCTGACCATAGCCAGCCTGGCATTTACGGCCAGTGCGACTGAAACGGTCAGCCAAACAGCAGGCCAGCAGATTGCCCAGGCCGTGGAACAATCGCTCCTAAAGCGCGTCAGAGACGATCACCCGAACGTTCCTGATGAACAGATATCCACCACCATTACCGTCAATGATGCCACGGCCAACCTGGCGCCCTGCCCGGCTCCCTTGCTGGTCGATTGGCGTGGCAGTTCATTATCCAACCGGCTGACACCCCGGGTTGCCTGCGAGAATCTGGGCTGGCAGGTCTATATCCCGGTTGGGTTGACGGTGAATGTTCCCGTGGTCGTGACCGCGCGCAGCCTGTCGCGCGGTCAGCGCCTGTCGCCAGCTGATTTGAGCCTGGCGATGACGGATGTCTCCACACTCCGCCATGGTCACTATAGCAACGCGGCCGAACTGAGCGGGTACGAAGTGGCCCGAAACCTGACGCAGGGCACGGTGATCACGCCCTATGTGGCCAAACCGCCGGTGATGATCGAGCGGGGAGACCGCGTTATCATATTCGCTACCGGCGCCGGTCTGTCGGTACAGACGGAGGGTGAAGCCCTCAGGGAAGGCTCCGAGGGGCAACAGATACCCGTCAGAAACCTGTCATCCCGGCAAACCATTCATGCCTATGTAAAATCGAAAGGCGTAGTCGAGATCCATACCCCGTAAGGGTATAGCCACACAACTGGCTAGTTTTTGACCAGCTTGATACAGTGATTGAAGAAAAAGCTGACTTTTTTCACAAAATTCACTCAAGTTTCTGAAGCCAGGGCCGCTACCCCCTTCAGGAAAAACCAACTTCACATGAGGTGAACACAATGGCCATTAATCTGAACGGCCTGTCATCGGGACAAACCGGGTCTGCCAAGAGCCGCGAAAGCGACAATGCGGCGTCGACCAAAAAAGCTGGCACAGAAAGTGCTGAAGCTGTAAACAAGAGTGATAGCGGCAAGAACACAGACGATGTGGTCAAGCTGTCGGATCGCGCTGAAGTATTGCGTACCGTCAACAGCAAGGTGCAGCAATTGCCAGACATCGACCAGGAAAAGGTCGATCGCATTCGAACCGCCATTCAAAACGGCGATTACTCTATCGACTATAATAAGCTGGCGGCCGCCTTTCGACGCTTCGAGTCGGGCCTTTGATCGTTTAAGGGTTCAGGCAGTCGCCGGGTAAACCGCGGGGACAGGACCATGAATACCGAAACGCTCAACGCCCTGCAGGCGGCGCTCGCCAGGGCGCTGGATGCCAGCCATGCATTCGAACCACTACTTGCCGATGAACACCGGGCCTTGAAAACCGGTGATCTGACGTTGTTGTCCGCTGTTCTCGATCGAAAATCCTCCCTGACAGAAACTCTGCTCACCGCCTCGGAAGCCCTGCTCACCTGGTGTTCCGACCAGGGTATCGAGCCCGACTATCCGGCGTTTCGCGCCTGGTGCGAACAACAGCTGGACACAGCGCAACAAGCCCCCCTGCTGACCCAATGGCAAAAACTGAAAGTGAGCCTGGACGAAAATAGCCGCTCTACCGCGGTGAACCGGCAAATGCTGGCCTCCCTGTCGGCGCGGAATCAGGCGCGCCTGACTCTTTTGAAAAACCTGGTCGGTGCCACCGACACCTATTCCGCTTCCGGTACCCAATCGCTCAATGATGGCCAGCGTCGCTGGGTCGATCAGGTCTAGGGCAGCGCCGTCTATGTTTATTGATCAAATGACCCTGTTCATCGTCGCGGAAATTGCCGTGGTGTATGTGGTCATCACGATCTTCCTGTTCTACCGGCAACGGCTTTACCATGTGCTGGTCGCCATACTCAAAGAGATGCGCTGGGAGAAACTGCGCCGGCAGCAGGAAAAACAACAGGAAATCGCAGCCTTGCGGGCTCAGAACCGCAAATTAACGCAAGATTTCAAATCGGTGCAGGCGGCAGCCGACACGGCCGGTAAAACCATCCCGGAGCAACTCAAACACCACTTGAACACCCTGGAAGCTGAACTGACGGAAGCCGGGAACGACCTGCATCGCACCCCCGAACCGGATGAACCGGCCCATATTCACTGGCTTCGCCGCCAAATTCTGGACCTTGAACAAAAGCTACTGGCTGGCGAAATCGACGATGAGGAATGGGCTCACCAGGCGCACCAGGTATTGAAAGACAGCGGCCTTGAACCCGCACGCGAGGCACGTCAGGAAGGTGCCGACTCGGAACTGGGCAAAGACCAGCTCACCCGGGACCTGAAACAGTACGAAACTCAGTATGCTGCTGCTCGCGACCGGATCAGGCTGCTCGAACAGGAAATGAACACCCTCAAATCCATTAGCACGGCCGGCCCAAGCAATTTTGAGCGCCCGCAAAAAGGCACGTACGCCGACGAGATCTACAAGCTCAAGTGCGACAAGTACGACATGCAGGAGACGATTAACCAGCTGTCGCTGAAATTGCAGCAAATCGACCCGGATGGCGACGAGTACGCCAACCAGCAGGCTGAGTTGATTCAGGCGCTGAATCGCTACGTCAAAGAAGCCGATGTCAGCGTCAACCTGATGGAGAAGGAACTGGAAGCCGCCAACCACGAGAACGAAGAGCTCGAAACCGAGGTTCATGGCCTTAAGAATCGCCTGAAAGACCTGCAAGTACGGGGCCCCACCGCCGTGAATCCAGACCATGTTAAGAAACTGACGTCCAACTCTTCCAGCCAGGCGGAGTCAGTCGCCAGCCTGCGCGATGCGCTGGAGCAACTGCGCTCAGGCAACGATCCGGAGCGCGCCATGCAGGTTCAGGACGATGAAATCAGCCGGCTGGAATTGCTGGTACGGGATTCAGAATCGTGCGTCGCCATGCTGGAAATGGAGCTGCAGCAAGCCCAGCAGGCGCTGGAAGAGCTCAATTCACAGCCGGTCGATACCGGAGCACCCGAACCCGAGCATCCCCAGACCGCCACCTCAGAGGAATTCGAGACGTTCAGCGCCCAGATTCAACTCAGCCTGGATACCCTGCGCAACCTTGTCGACGACCTGCGTGAAGGGGCCGACACCAACGACGTACTGCCGGCTCAGGAAAAGGAAATCGATCAACTGCAAGCCCTGCTTCGCTCTACGGAGACTCTGGTTGCCGAGCTCAGCGCCCGCACCGAGCAAGTGAATGCCCAGGATACACGGGCAGAAAGCAACGAAGACATTGAAGAAATGGAAACCCTGGTCAAACAGTTCATGTCCGACTCGCAAACCATGCTGCAACGCATCAAAGAACTGGAACAGAACCAACGCGACGAAGACCCGGCTGCCATTAAGGCAGGTTAGATGCTTGCTGAAATACCACCCAGGGCTCTCCTCCTACCTTAGGAGGAGAGCCGCCGCTCCAGCGCTAAACTTCCGTCTGAAAGTGTTACACTGCCGGTCAATAAAAACGACAACATCGACGCTGTGAATGCCATGACGGATACCCTTCAAGTCCTGATCGCCGACGACCATCCACTGTTCCGCAATGCGCTGTCTGAAGCCCTGTCGAACACCGGCACTCCAATCACGATTGAGCAGACCGACACCCTGGAATCGACACTGTTCCACCTTGAAAATAACGCCACCGACCTGTTGTTGCTCGACTTGAAAATGCCCGGCAGCGAAGGCTTGCTCGGCCTGATTCAGATACGAACCCGCTTTCCGGAAGTTGCCTTGGCCGTCATCACCGCCAATGAGGCCAGCAGAACCGTGGCCCACGTAAAAGCCGCCGGCGCTCTGGGGTACCTACCCAAATCGCTGTCTCTGGAACAACTGGTAGATGCATTGCGAGCGCTGATCAGCGGCAAGGGGTATTTCCCCGCCAACCACCAGGCCGACAGTCACAACATTGATGAAGACATTGACGCCATCACCAAACTCGCCAGCCTGACCCCCAAGCAGCAACACGTACTGGCGCTGATTGCCCGTGGGTACCTGAACAAACAGATTGCCTACGAGCTGAGCGTCAAGGAAACCACCATCAAAACGCACGTTTCCGAAATATTCCGCAAGCTCAATCTGTATAACCGCACCCAGGCCGCCATGTATAACCAGTATTTGGAAGTGCCTGAGTAGGTGGCCTAACTACTCAGTTTCGGAGTTCGTCGGAGAAGCGAGCGGCGGGTACTGGGTGAGCCCGGCGCGAACCAATGCCTCCCCAGCCGCGCCGAATTCCGAAACTTGAATTAACTACCGCAACAAAGACGCCAGTAAAGCCCGCAATTGCAGCGGCCGCACCGGCTTTTTCAGTAATCGATAGCCCCGCTTCTCGATCGCCTGGCGCACCTCTTCCGTGTAATCCGCGGTGATCATGATTACCGGCACGTCGGCCAGACCCTGATTGTGCCAGGCTTCCAGCACGCTTAACCCGGTTAGGGTCTGGTCCAGATGGTAATCCATCACGATCAGGTCCGGTTTCTGTTCGCGGGCCATGTCCCAGGCCTGTTCCGGCTGGCTGGCCACCGAAACACTGAACCCCCACTCGGCCAGCAGACTGTTCATGCCTTCTACAATCTGCACTTCATTATCGACACAGAGAATGTGATACCCCTGGTGGGAACCAGCCGCCGGCACTGCTAATTTACCCGTCGCTATGCCGGCAGAAGCCAGCGGCAATTCAATGCCGAACATACTGCCCCGCCCCAGCTCACTGCGCACCCTGACCGTGTGTTCGAGTAGCACCGACAAACGCCGAACGATGGCCAGGCCCAACCCCAGGCCGCGCTCTTCACTCTGGGTATCTGGCAGGCGATGAAACTCCTCGAACACCTCCGATTGTTGCTTCTCTGTCAGGCCCGGCCCGGTGTCCCAAACCTCAATGCGACAGTGGACTCCGTACCGCCTAACGCCCAACGTTACGCGGCCACGCTGGCTGTAGCGCAAGGCGTTGCTGAGCAGATTTTGCAGCATGCGCCGCAACAGCCGGGCGTCGCTATATACCCAAAGCGTGGTTCTGACAAAGGTCAGATGAATGCCCCGGTCTCGCGCCAGCACGTCAAACTCCTCGTGAAGCGAGGCCAGCACGCTGGCCAGCGAAATGGTTTCCGGGTTCGGATGAATGATGTGTGAATCCAGCTTGGAAATTTCCAGCAATTCGCCCAGCAAGTTGTCGGCCGAGTGAAGAGAACGCTCGATCTGCTCGGCCAGGCCGAGCAGTTCCGGCGTCTGATCCAGGCGTCGCAGCTTGGCTTGCAGGCTCGCGGCAAACAGGGCTGCTGAATTCAGCGGCTGCACCAGATCGTGCCCGGCGGCGGCCAGGAACCGGGTTTTATTGGTGTTGGCTTTTTCAAGTTCGGTGTTGGTCAGCTGCAGTGCCTCGGTACGTTCAGAGACTTTTTCTTCCAGCATATCGTTGCTGCGGCGCAGTTGATCTTCAATACGGCGGCGGTCGGTAATGTCCGAATACACCGTGATGTAACCCCCGTCTGGCATCGGGTTTCCCTGAATTTCCAGGTAACTCCCATCTGGCCGCTTGCGCTCGATCCGATAGGACGATCCTGCCTTAAGGTGGCCCAGACGGCGCTCTACCAAGTCACCAGGGTCCCCGTCGCCCAGTTCGCCTTTCATAGCGTTGTGCCGAAGCAGCGCCTCTACTGGTTGCCCTGCCTGCAGCATGCCCTCCGGGTAGCGAAACATACGCTGATACTCCTGGTTCCAGGCAACGATGTTCAAATCACGATCGACAATGCTGATGCCCTGGCTGATCGACTGCAACGCCGAGTTGAGCAAATCACGGTTGAACTTAAGCACCTGGGAGGCTTCATCGACCATGGTCGACAAATGGCGCCACTGCCCGGTCATGGGTTGGTCGAAGCGTTCAAACAACAACCGGGTAGCGGGTGCACCCAATACCGATGACAGCGAACGTTCGGCCTGGTACAACAAATCGTCATCGGCGGTATGATCGGTCAGCAAACGACCATTGAGCGGATTGGTGTAGCGCGAGAACAACCGGTTCAGTTTATCGGCGCCAATAAAGCGCCCCAGCAACAGGTGCAGATCACCAATCGACACAGTTCGACTGGCGTTTTGCAGTAAGCCCGAATCGGACCGGTTGGCGTGCACGAACAGCGAGGCCTGCATCCGGTCTTTCAGGGTTTCCCGTCCAAAGGCAGAGCCGAGCAGCAACCCAAGAACGTTCAACGCCAGGCTCCAGGCGGTGCCGTGCACGATGGGGTCGAGCCCCTCAACACCCATCAATGCCTGAGGCCGCAGAAAGCTCAGGCCAAACAGGCCGTTCATCAGGGTATCGGGCATCAAACCAGCGCGAATCAGCAACGGAATCAACAAGGTATAGAACCAGACCGCCGACCCAAGCCCCAGCCCCCAGAGCACGCCTTTACGGTTCATCGCTGTCCAGTACAGGCCCAGAAATAACGCCGGTGCAAACTGGGCTACCGCAACAAAGGAGACCAGACCAATCGCCACCAACCCTTCAAAGGCAACGATCAGCCGGTAATAGAAAAAGGCGGCAAGCACGATGAGCATGATGCCCAAACGACGCAACCAGACGACCCGGCGGCCAAGATTGGGCGCATCGGCAGACCACCAGCCAAGTCGAATCAACCCGGGCAGGAGAATTTCGTTCGAGAGCATGGTACTGAGCGCAATGTTGGCCACAATCACCATCGACGTCGCTGCCGACAAACCGCCGATAAAGGCCAGCACCACCAGATCATCCCGCCCCATCATCATTGGCAGAATCAGCGTCATGTATTCCAGTTGCTCGGGGTTGGTCGAAAAGTACTCGTAGCCCACCAGCACCATAGGCAACACAAAGAGGTTAATCAGCACCAGATAGAGCGGGAAAATCCAGCGCGCCATGCGCAGGTCGCGCTGATCACGGTACTCAACCACGGCCACGTGAAACTGCCGGGGCAAGGCAATAATGGCTACCACGCCCAGCATCACCTGGGTCGTGTAAATATATGGACTGCTGAAATCGGTCATGATCGACCAGATCTCAGGGGTGTTTACGGCCGTTTTAACCACCTCGGCAAAACCACCGCCCACGGCATAAACCGCCCAGTACCCCAGCACCAGAAAGGCAAACAGCTTGACCACCGATTCAAACGCAATGGCCAGCATCATGCCCGGGTGGTGCTCAGAGGTATCGAGATGGCGGGTACCAAACAACAGAGTAAACAGACCAAGAATCAGCGACACGTATAGCGCCGAGTCGTTGTACCAGAACTCGCCTGCCGTCACCGACGGCGCAACCACACTGAAACTCACCGAGATGGCTTTTAACTGCAATGCCACGTACGGCACGATACCGATGAGGGAAATCAGCGCAACAAACACCGCCACCGCCCGGCTGTGACCAAAACGGCTGGCAATAAAATCGGCGATGGTGGTCACGTTCTCGCGCTTGGCGACCTGCACCACTTTCAGCAGAAAGGCGTATCCCACCAGAAACAGCAGAATGGCCCCGACATGCGACGGTGCAAAGGCCCAGCCATACTCAGCGAATTGCCGCGTAGCACCGTAGAAAGTCCAACTGGTGCAATACACCGCCAGTGACAGGCTGTATACCCAGGGTTGCCAGCGACGGGCGACCGGATGCCGGTCACCATAGAGCGCGATGACGAACAACAGGATGACGTAGAGCAGCGAAATGAGGATGAAAAACGTCGGTGACATCCGGGGATGGGTCCTTTGTCAGTCAATAACTAAGCCTAGGAATCGAGACTGATTGGGATTAATTCTGACTTGCGCCACCTGGCTAGTGACGGCTGCCGGGTTGCTCTGTCTGGGGAGGTCCGCAGCAAGGATGCTGCGGTCCAGGCCCCATGGACGGGTTGAGTGGGCGGCACCCCGCCCGGCCCCAGACAGAGCAACCCGGTGGCCAGCACGACGTGCAGCCTCAAGGTCAACCCGCGCTCAGGCTTTGTCTCGCTCCAGCAGATAATCCCGGTAGTCGTCGCGAATGTCTACCTTGCGCAGTTTGCCGGTGCCGGTATGCGGCAGACTGTCGACCTGGATGATGGCATCTGGCAGCCACCATTTGGCGACACGTTCGGCCAGAATCTTACGCAGACGAGCCTCATCAAGAGTTTTACCCGCCCGAATGGTCACCAGCATTAGCGGGCGTTCATCCCATTTCGGATGGACGGCGCCAATCACGCAAGCCTCGTTAATGGCGTCGTCATGTAATGCTGCATTTTCCAGCTCCACCGAGCTGATCCACTCACCGCCGGATTTGATCACATCCTTGCTGCGATCCACCACACGTAAATAGCCCTGGGAGTTGATGACGGCCACATCACCGGTATCGAACCAGCCGTCGATGAACTTGTCTTTGCCCTCGCCCTTGAAATATTGAGCCAGCACCCAGGGACCACGGCAGCGCAGGTTACCACGGGTACGACCGTCGTGTGGCAAGGGTCGGCCGGCTTCATCGAATATCTCGATTTCGACGCCCAGCATCGGCCGGCCCGCTGAGCTTTGCAGTTCATAGCGCTGCTCGTCTGACATGGCGTCCATCTGCGGTGTTCGGTTGGCAGCAGTCGCCAGCGGACTGGTCTCGGTCATGCCCCAGATGCCCATCCAGTAGACGTTATACAGCTTGTCGTAAATCTCGACCAGGCTCAGCGGTGAAGCCGCCCCGCCCACGCCGATCACCTCAAGTGAATCGATCTTCTTGCCACTTTGTTGCAGGTAGTTGTGCAGGTTCAACCAGACCGTGGGTACCGCAAAGGCCTGATTGACCGACTCTTCCTCTATCAACGCCTGCAGGCTTTCACCATCGAGATTGCCGCCCGGCAATACCAGCCTGGCCCCATACAAGGGTGCTGAAAACGGGACGCCCCAGGCGCAGACGTGGTACATGGGAACCACCGGCATCGCGACTGAGCGTTCCGAGAAATCAAGATATTGACTGGAACCGCTCATCATCGCATGCAACACCGTCGACCCCTGCTCGTACATCACGCCCTTGGGGTTTCCGGTGGTGCCACTGGTGTAGCACAGGCCGCAGGGTGCGTCTGAAGGCAGGCGCGGCCAGTGAAAGTCGGTAGGCAACTGAGCCAGCAAATGCTCGTAGTTATCGAGGGTCAACACCCCGGATTGGGGCATCTTGTCTTCATCGCACAGTACGACAAACCGCTCTACGCCACGAATCTGGTCGGCGACCTCTTCCAGCAAAGGCAGGAATTCCGGATCAAAAAAGATCCAGCGATCCTCTGCGTGGTTGATGATGTATTGCAGCTGTTCACTGAATAACCGCGCATTAAGGGTGTGCACGACCGCGCCCATGCCGGAAATACCGAAATACAGTTCCAGGTGGCGGTAATGGTTTACGGCCAGCGTGGCCACCCGGTCGCCACTTTGAATACCGGAACGGGCCAGCAAATGGGCAACCTGGGCTGAACGCTTAAGCGCATCCCGGTACTGGTAACGGTGCCGGCTCCCATCCGACATCGCCGAAACGATACTTTGCTCCGGATAGCGCTGTGCTGCATTGCGCAATATATCGCTGGTGTTCAGCGGGTGAATCATCATGTTGCCAGCCATCCCAGGTCTCCTGTTGACAGCAATATCGGGTTTCGAACCTGCCCGGTCGGGCGAGGCTTTTAACCAGTAAATGAATTGCAACCAGTGTAATGAGCAGGACCGATCAGACCTATCGGTGAATAGTAGGAGGCGTTCTATTCCTGCAGCGCAGTTTTATTCAGAAAGCTCAACAGTGGTACCAGATGTTCGTTCAGATGTAAGCCCGGCGCATGGCCACACCCCGCTATTTGAACAACCTTTAGCGAGGAAGCCCGGCTTTGCATTCGCGCCACAATATTATCGGTCAGTACATCCGACTCTCCTCCCTGGACAACCAGAATGGGGCACTGGATAGACGAAAATGCGGACCATAAATCCAGCGGCGGTGCCGACTCATCGAAGGCACCAATGATGTCCGGGTCGTAGTGTGGCGCGAAACGACCGTCTGGTAGACGGCGACTGCCGTCCACGGCCATCTGGTGCCAGCTCTGATCGTCTCGCGGACCAAAGGGCGCATACAGCTCGCGGATGCGTTGCTCAAACGCGGACAGGCTGGAATAGCATTCTGGGTTGCGAACGTAGTCGACGATCCGCCGCAGCGCCGCTGTAGGCAATTCCGGTCCAATGTCGTTCAACACCAGCCGGTCCAGGCGACCGGCAAGTGCGTTGCTGGCCAGCACGATGCCCAATAACCCCCCCATACTGGTGCCCACCCACTGCAATCGATCGACCCGATAATGATCAAGCAGCGCCAGTGCCTGGTCCGCATAAACCGGCAGCTGGTATTCACGCGCTGGATCCTCAGCCCACTGAGACAACCCCCGGCCCGGCGTATCCGGGGCCAGAACCTGAAAGCCCTGGGCAGCCAGCGCCTCGCCCAGCGGTTCAAAGTCAGCCCCGTTTCGGGCGAGCCCGTGCCAGCACATCACGGTACTGGCCGCGCCCCGATTCCAGACCCGAACGTGCAATTCGCGGTTGTGTACCATCACCAGATCCCGCTCCATCATGGCCGAACCTCCGCTTCCGCTGCCCGGGCACGACTGAACCGGCCAACGATGCCCTGCGGGAAGAAATAAACACTTGCGATAAACAACAGACCCAGCCACAACAACCAGCGGTTGGGATCAAACAGGTTGGCCAGTATGGGCCAGCTACCCAGGGCTTCCTGTGTCGAGCCCATCAGCGTCTGCAGGTACATCTGCGCCAGTAACAACACAGTTGCGCCGATAATGGCGCCATACAGAGTTCCCATTCCGCCGATCACCACCATCAGCAGCACATCGATCATGATATCGAGCGACAGCACTGAATCCGGCCCGGTGTATCGCAGCCAGATGGCCATCAACACACCGGCCAGGGTGGCGAAAGCCGCACTCAGCAAGGTGGCGGTAGTGCGGTAAACCAGGGTGTTGTAGCCGATGGCTTCAGCCCGGAAATCATTCTCGCGCAGTGCCTTGAGCACCCGCCCGAAAGGTGAGGCGACGATGCGCACCATCACCAGAAACAGCAGAATGGCGACAAATACGACGGTGTAGAAATTAAACAGTTTCCCCGTCAGGCGCACGCCAAACAGCGGTTCATCGAAGGGCCTGAATGCGGGTGTCAGAATCCGGGGCAACCGATAGGTCAGCCCGTCCTCACCCCCGGTAAGATGGTAGAACTGAGACACCAGTACCGTCGCGGCACTGGCCACCGCCAGGGTGATCATCGCGTAGAAAATGGTTTTTACCCGCAGGGACACCAGTCCCATCACAAAGGCGACGATAAGTGATACCGACAGACCGGCCACGATGGCGATAGCCAGTACGCCGAATCCGGGTGCAAACTGGTCAAAGGCAATGGCCACCGAATAGGCGCCAATACCAAAGAACAATGCATGGGCAAAACTGACCACGCCAGTGTATCCAAGCAGCAAGTCGTATGACGCTGCCAGCACGATGAAAATACTCAGTCGGGCGGCGGTATCCAGCGCTCGCGTGCCTTCAAACAGCCAGGGTGTCAGTACAATGCCGACGACGATAATGAGCAGTAAACCGCGAATCCAGCGATTGGATGGCAGCGTATCCCGCAGAGCCTGAAACATCTTATTTCCCTCCTTCAGAGACGGGCACCAGCCCCTGGGGCCGCCACAGCAATACCACCACCATCAGGCCGATGGTCGACACCAGCGCCAGTTTGGGTGCCAGGAAGCCGATGTAGTTACTCAACAATCCAACCATTAAGGCCGCAATAAAACAGCCTTCTATCGACCCCAAACCACCGATAATGGCGACGATAAACACCGTGATCATCAGGCTCTGACCCAGATGGGGCGTGATCACCTCGTCGTACACACCCCACATGATGCCGCCGAGCGCCGCCAGCGCAGAGCCGGCCATAAACACCAACACAAACAAGCGACGTACGTTGTAGCCAAAACTTTCAACCATTTCCCGGTTCTCAACACCGGCGCGAATCAACAGGCCCAGACGGGTTTTCTTGAATATCAGCAGCAGTCCGATGAACAGTAACCCGCCCAGCACAACGGCCAGCAACCGGTACTTTTCAAAGACCAGACCGCCCCACTGCACACCGCCCTGAAACGCCGGCGGTTTCAACATGGGGATGTCATGCCCGCCCCAGAACACATAGATCAGTTGCTCAGCGACAATCAGGCCGCCCATGGTGATCAGGATCTGCATCAAATGGTCACCATAGACGCGTCGCACCAGAATGCGTTCAAACAGCCAGGACATCAGCGCCGCGGCTGACATCGCAACGATCGCCGCCGCGCCAAAGGCGCCGAGGTTCAACCAGAGTGATTCAGACAACCGCCAGCCATCCATACTGAGCATCACACTGAAACCACAGAAAGCGCCCAGCGAAATAAACGCGCCATGGCCAAAGTTCAGTACGTCCATCAGACCGAATACCAGAGTAAAGCCCGAGGTCATGATGAACAGCATCATGCCCATGGCCAGCCCGGCCAGCGTCAACGTTAGCCAGGCATTCAAGTCGCCAATTAACACCGCGGCCACCAGCGCCACCAGCGGTACCAGAGCGGCGGCCTGTACATCGCGACGCTGGCGCCAGTGGGTTCTGGGTTTGAGCGGCCCGGTTGGCGCTGCTTCGGGTGTGTCACTCGAACGATAGGCAGTCATACGCTGGCCTCCATGGATAGACCCAGCCATTCGGTCTGGCGTTTTGAATCGGCCGCAAAATCAGCCATGCTGCCCTCATGCAGGGTACGCCCGTCTTCCATCACCACCAGATGATCGCCCAGCCGCTGCGCCATGTGCAGATTTTGCTCGACCATCAATATGGTGGTTTGCTCTGACTTCAGGGCTTCAAATGCCCGGATCAGATTTTGGATAATGGCGGGCGCCAACCCTTTGCTCGGTTCGTCGACCAGCAACAGGTCGCAGGGTTCAATCACCGCCCGGGCAATGGCGAGCATTTGTTTTTGCCCGCCCGACAGATGCCCGGCCGGCCAGTGCCAGAAAGTGTGTAGCGCCGGAAACAATTGCAGAATCCAATCCAGTCGTTCCCCTTCGAGCGGCTGACTGCGACAGGCGATGCGCAGATTCTCACCAACGCTCAGGCTGGCGAAGATGCCCATGTTCTCAGGCACGTAATGCAGACCCTTGCGCGCAATGTTCATGGTGCTCAGGTTTTCAATACCGGTTCCGTTCAGTTCAATTGAGCCACGGCTCGCCTGCCACAGCCCCATGATGGTTCTCAGCGTCGAGGTTTTACCGACACCGTTGCGACCCAGCAACATGGTCACCTGATGGCGAGGTACCGAAAACGAAACACCTTCCAGAATGTGATAGCCATCGACCTCGGTATGCACCTCGTTCAGCCTAAGCATGGGCGCACCCTGAGTACCGTCGTATATGTCAGTCATCATGATGCGGCGTCCTCCGTCGTCACGCTTTCACCCAGGTAGGCCTGGCGCACACTGGCCATGGCCATTACCTCGGAGGGTTCCCCGTCGGCGATCAAACAGCCGTGGTTCAGTACCACGATGCGATCAGCCAGCGAGCGGATTACGTCCATTTTGTGCTCAACCAGCAGAATGGTTTTACCGCCTTCCCGGCGAATCGACTGAATCAGTTCCAGTACCACTGGTGCTTCATCAGCACTCATGCCGGCAGTGGGCTCATCGAACATCATCACGGCCGGGTCCAGTGCCAGCATGATGCCGACCTCCAGCCGGCGCTGGCCGCCATGCGACAACTGCCCTGCCGGTATCTGTGCGCGGTCGGCCAGATCGATGCGCAGCAACAGTTGTTCAACATCGGCGTCCACCTGCGACAAGCGGCTGGCCGGTTGCCAGAACCGGAAACCATGACCATGACGCGCCTGTACCACCAGACGAAGGTTGTCGGCTACGCTCAGCCGGGGAAACAACTGGGTCAGCTGGAACGCCCGGCCAAGACCGGCCCGGGCACGCTTTGACGCCGACCAGCCACGCACCGACTGACCACCGAGCAGAACATCGCCGGCCGTCTGCGGCAATTGACCGGAAATAAGATTGAAGTAGGTTGTTTTGCCCGCACCGTTGGGGCCGACTATGGCCGTTACGGTGTCACGCGCAAACCGGCAACTGACGTCCTGAACCGCCTGGTGACCGCCAAATTGCACAGACAACCCGACAGTCTCCAGCACGGGAACCGAGTGATGAGACGACATAAAACTGTAACCCTGATTGGACTTGACTAAAGACGCGGCGAGTTGAACCACCACCGCGTCATTCGGAAAGGAGGCTCAGTTGTTACGACCGAGCGGAATGTCCATTTCATCCATGGTGATTTCCCGAACGAGTTCGGGAATGGCCCATTCAACATCATCTTCAACACGAATCCGGAAGTGATACATCGATTGCATGGCCTGGTGGTCCTCGGCGCGGAACATCATTTCGCCTTTGGGCGTATCAAAACGCATGCCTTCCATGGTGCTGATCAGCGCTTCGGTATCGGTGGATTCCGCGCGACGAATCGCTTCAACAGCCGCGATACCTGCCGCCATGCCACCGGCGGTAAAGAAATCCGGCGGCGTACCAAAACGTTCCAGATGCTGTTCTACCAGCCATTTGTTAATGTCGTTGTTCGGGTTTTCATAGTAGTAGTAGGTGGCCCCTTCCATACCGACAAAGGGTTTGTAGCCCACCAGAGCCGAGAGAATATTTCCGCCTGTTGCGAACTGAATGTCATGGCGTTCGGGGTTCATTGCCTGCAACTTACCCATGGGGTTGCCGCCACCAGCCCAGTAGAAAAACAGGATGCGGTCGCCGTCAGCGTCTTGCAGAGCATCGAAAATGCGCTGACCGGCTGCGGTGAAATCCGTGGTATCGGTCGGCACATATTCCTCATGCACGATCTCTGCCCCGGTTCCGGCAAGCGCATTGCGAAACGCGGCAATGCCATCTCGCCCAAACGCATAATCCTGTGCCAGGGTGGCTATTTTTACGCCCGGGCGGCCAATGGCCACGGCGTTGGCGACGGCGTCCTGCGAGGAATTGCGGCCGGTTCTGAAAATGTAGCGGTTGCCGTTCTCACCGGTGATCGAATCTGCAACGGCCGGTTCCACAATCAGTATTTTTTCGTATTCCTGCGCAACGGGCAGCATGGCCAGGGCCACACCGGACGATACCGGACCAATCGCCAGGTCCACATTGTCATCGGCATAGGCTTCTTCGAGCAACGAACGGCCATTGGCCGGATCCAGCTGGGTATCCTTTTCAATCACTTCGATGGACCGGCCATCAATTTCGAAGGTGCCATCGGTCGCATATTCCAGCCCCAGCATCAGGCCATCGTGGCTCTGCTTGGCGTAGGCTTCAAGCGGCCCGGTTTTACCATAGACGTGTGCAATTTTAATCGGTTCGGCCAGTGCAGTGGCGCCCAGTAGCATGGGTACTGCAGCGAGCGCCCAGCGGGCGAGTGTCAGTGATTTCATGGGTATCTCCTGTCGTTTTCTATGTTGTTATTGACGTTGTTACAAACGTTCTTATGTGTATCTTCAAGGCCATGACGGACTAGTCATTGGCACCGGTGAACGTAACCAGGATCTAATTCGTGCACGGCGAACCTTGCCAGTGGGTGTCTGCGGCAAGGATTCAAGAAACACCCAGCGATGCGGCACTTTGTAGGGTGCCAGGCGCTGGCCGGCGTAATGTTGCAACTCCTTCTCTGTCGTCCGGTCGCCCGGCTTCAGCACAACAAAGGCGACCCCGGTCTCTCCCCAGGTCGGGTCGTATTCCCCGGCCACGGCAACCTCCTGCACGCCCCGGTGTTGCTGCAACGTTTGTTCGACATCAGCCGGATAGACATTTTCGCCGCCGCATATATACATATCGGTCACGCGGTCAACCATGCGGTACTGGCCTGACTGCGAATCGTGCAGAGCCAGGTCGCCACTGCGGTACCAGCCATTAGAGAACGCCGCCTGGTTGGCCAGCTCATTGCGCCAGTACCCCGGTGTTACCGCCGCTCCCCGCACCCAGACTTCGCCGGTCTGGCCATCAGCTACGGCATCGCCATGCGGACCGACCAGTCGAACCTCGGTTAAGGGCATCGGCTTTCCAACAGACCCCGGCGCTTCTCGCGCCTCAGCGTCCGTCTGAAAAAACAGGGTTGGGCCAGATTCTGTCATGCCGCAACCATTACGCACCGCCACGCCTTTTTCTGCCCAGGCACCCAGTATTTGCGGGTCAATCGGAGCCCCGCCACTGGCCAAAACCCGGGTACAGTTGCCCAGTGAGACCGATTCCACAAACCCCTGCGTCTCAGTCAGCCGACGAAGCTGGGTGGGCACCAGCAGCAATACCGACAACCGCTGCTCAATCAGGTCAGCGATAAAGGCTTCTGGGTCAAACCGGCTGTAAATACGCACTGCCCCACCCTGCATCAGTTGCGGTAAGGCAAATAGGTTGATGCCCGCCGTGTGATACTGCGGCAAGACAGACGCGGTCACCTCCGTCGGCGTTAACATCAATGCTGCTTGCACATTGCCAGCGTTGGCCATTGCCATAGCCGGGGTGTAGATAACCGCTTTGGGAATGCCCGTGGTGCCACTGGTAAACAACAAATACCAGGGGTCATCAGCCCCGGTCTCGCTCGCGGTGGGTACCGTTTCCAGTGGCGGCACGGGCATCGAGTCCAAATTAATTCGACTCGAATTAGCTTCACGCTGCAAGCTGATGGCAACCGATTCAAATTCTGTTTCAAACAACACCAGCCGGGGCCCGATCAACTGGTTTTGCTGATGCAAGACGTCGATGGTTTCGCGCCAGTTTATCGGCACCAGCACCCAACCCTGGCGATGACAGGCCAGCAAAGCGACAAAGAAATCCATGCGATTGCGCGCCAGCCAGAGCACACGATCGCCACGCTGCACACCCTGTTGCGAAAGCCAGGCCGCCCAGTTCAACACCTGCTGATGCAACTGCTGAAAACTCCAGGCAATGCCCGTGTCAACACTGACCAGCGCTGGGCGCTGGCCAAACTGCCGGGACCACTGTTCCGTCGACAGCGACATGGTCACGACGCCTTCATGCCGTTGATCATCAGATCCATAACGGCGTCGACAACCTCCTGGCGAGGCTTGTCACCGTTCCATAATACGTAACGCTGCCCAACAAAATGCATGATGCCCATAATCGACCAGGACCAGACTTCATAATCACCGTCACGAATCGAATGCTGGACCCCGGCCTGGCGCAAGGCAGCCATGTAGCCCTCGGCAAAGGCGTCGTAGTAAGCTCGATGGGCCGCCGCATCAACAAACTGGCTTTCCTGAACGATACGGTACAGATTCGGGTGATCGGCGATGTAATCCAGGAAGGCCCGAAAACCAATTCGTTCGGCTTCGAGCCGGTCTTTCGTGTCAATGACCTGTTCGGAAAGATACCGCCGCAACTGGCGACTGGTGTACAACACCAGCGACCGCAGCACATCCTCCTTGCTCTTGAAATACAGGTAGAAGGTGCCCTGCCCAATACCGGCCCGCTGGGTAATGCCCACAATGGAGCCATCGTGGTATCCCCGCTCACCGAACTCGGCTTCGGCCGCTCTGAGAATGCGCTCCTGAGTGCGGGCGCCGCGGGCCGTTTTGGGTGTTAAGCTGGGCTCTGTCATTATGCGATCAAACCTGAGAGGTGATTCAGGTTTAATGTACGCGCTGACCAAACCTCAGGCAAGCCCCCGGCCTCCTACTTTTGGTGGAGGGTGGCGCTGGGGGATTTCTCACAGACACTGGGCTCACTCTATAACCTGCCCTTCAAGAATCGGCTAAACTGCCGATAATTAAGACATAATAAAATCTCGCCAATGGAGCTTGATCTATGAAAATCACGGTTGTCATGAAAACGGCACTGGGCTTTGGCCTGATGCTCCTGCTCATCATTGGCATATCCCTTACCGCGTTGACCAACCAGGCATCAATCGCCAGTTTGTTCCGCATTACAACCGATGAAGTGGTGCCTCAGGTCGAGAACGCCTACGAACTTGTCATTAGCATCCAGAACGCCAACAAGGCGGTGTCGCAGCATGCGGCTGTCGAGTCGGAAGAAGCGCTGGCCCGCTTTGAGGCCGATTTTGAAGCGGCACTGGTTGAAGTTGATCGCCTTTACCAGCAATTGAGCGAACGACTGAGAGGTGCACCCGTGCTACAGGAACAGTTGTCGGCCGCCTACGGCATCGTCAATGAAGCGATGGCCCTGGCGGCGGAACATCTGAGTACCCGGCGCTCTGTCCTCGACAGCAGAGCGGCGTTCCTGTCGGAATTTCAAACCCAGAATTCGCGCTGGCTGACCTTTCCCAACGACATGAAAATCGTTGACCGGGTATTGGAGAACCTGGCAATGGAAACCGACTCGATTTCTCGCCAGGTCGGCGGTGATGCCACCTATGTGCTCGACCGCATTGCTTTGATCCGTTCGGGTGTGGGTGGGATCACCGGGCTCTCAACCGCCGAGCAGGTCGATAACGTGCAGGCAAGCCTGCAACGGGAAATTGAACGCGCCGATACTCGTATGGAGCGACTGGAAAGCAACAATGAGATTCTGTTTCGCTACCTGTCGACTTACATGGACCTGCTAAGAACGGCGGTATCGGGCGAATCAGGCACCCTGCCCCTGTATAAAGCCTCACTCGCTGCCAGTGAGCTCAGCACCGAACAGCTGGGTCAGTTGGCCGACAGTATCAACCGCAGCGTTGACGCCCTGACCGCTTTATCGGTCGACTTGTCCAACCGGCGTGTGGCGTTGGCAAGCGAAGTAACGTCGGCCAACCATCAGGCCGCGCTGACCGTCTGGGCGGTATTGGGTGCATCCATTCTGGTTGCACTGGTGGTCATGACATCGTTGATTCGCAGCATTCGGACGCCGCTTAAGCGCATTACTGAAGCGCTGCACGCGGTCGCCACCGGTGATCTGACTCAGAAGCTGAAGATCACCTCTCAGGATGAGTTCGGGCAAATATCGGCCGGCATCAATGAGCTGGTGGAGCAAACCCAGGTGGTCATCCGCGACATAACCAGAGCATCCGGAGAGGTCGATTCTGTGACAAATCAGGTGACCGAAACCACTCGCTCCAGTTCGACCAAGCTCCTGCGCCAGAAAGATCAGTCGGCGTCCATCGCCACGGCCGTTACTGAAATGACGGCGGCAGCCAGTCACATTTCAGACAATGCCAACGACACGCTGGTGCAGGTGGAAGCGGTCAATGAGTCGGCCTCGGAAGGCCAGGCGAATATGAATGCCAGCCGCGAGGTGATCAGTAGCCTGCTGGAAGAGATTCACTCAACCAGCGATGTCGTTTCGGAACTGCAGCAGGAATCCAGCAACATCGGTAAAATTCTGGAGGTCATCCAGAACATCGCCGAACAAACCAATTTGCTGGCGCTGAATGCAGCCATTGAGGCAGCCCGTGCTGGTGAGCAGGGTCGGGGTTTTGCGGTTGTGGCTGACGAAGTGCGCAGCCTTGCCAGCAAAACCCAGCAGTCTACCGAAGAAATTTACCAGATGATCGACCGGCTACAACAGCGGGCCAATCAGGCTGTAGACCGCATGGGCACCAATCGCGACAAGGCAGAATCGCTGGTTACCCAGGCCGACAATACCGACAAGTCCATTCAAACTATTTTGGACAGTTTGGGCAGCATCACCGACATGAGCCGGATGATCGCGGAAGGCACATCCGAGCAACAAAAGGCGGCAGAGTCCGTTTCGGAAACCATTCAGGAAATTGCGGAATTATCCGACGCGATCTATTCCAACGCGCGCCGCAACGTATCCAACTTCGAACAACTGAACACGTTAGTCCAGCAACAGAAAACATCAGTAAGCCGCTTCAAATACGACTGAGGTTGGGTTGTAACCAGTGGCGGGAATTCGTGCTTGCCACCGGGTAGGCTTGTCCGGGGTCGGGCGAGATGCCGCCCACTCAATCCATCCATGGGGCCGAGGCCGCAACATCCATGTTGCGGACTTCCCCGGAGAGGTAGACCCGGCAGCCAGCACTCAGCATGTGGTTGTTCCAGACATACTGACAGCAATAAATTACTTCTCTACAAAAGCCCGCTCAATTACATACTCGCCAATGTGTCCTGCACGGGTTTCGTTGAAGCCCATCTCGTCCAGAATGGCAGTGGTGTCTTTCAGCATGGCCGGGCTGCCGCAGAGCATGAAGCGGTCATCTTCCTTGTTCGGTGCTGGCAGGCCCAGATCTGAAAACAACTTTCCGCTTTTCATCAGGTCTGTAAGACGACCCTGGTTGCGGAAGGGTTCGCGGGTGACCGTTGGGTAATAGAGCAGTTTTTCCTGAATGACTTCACCGAAGTATTCGTGCTCGTGCAGCTCCTGTTCGATCATGTCGCGATAGGCCAGCTCTGACACATGGCGCACACCATGAGTGAGAATGACCCGATCGAACTGTTCGTAGATTTCCGGGTCTTTGATGATGCTTAAGAACGGCGCCAGGCCGGTCCCGGTCGACAGCAACCAGAGGTTTTTCCCGGGCAGCAGGTGGTCGGTTACGAGTGTACCGGTCGGCTTGCGGCCTACGTAGATCTGGTCGCCGGGTTTAATGTTCTGCAACTGGGAGGTCAGCGGGCCGTCGGGTACCTTGATGCTGAAGAACTCGAGTTCTTCTTCATAGTTGGCGCTGGCAATGGAATAGGCACGCAGCAGCGGACGGCCGGTGTCCTGTTCCAGGCCGATCATGGTGAAGTAACCGTTCTTGAAGCGAAAACCCGGATCACGGCTGGTCTTGAAGCTGAACAAGGTGTCGTTCCAGTGCTGAACGCTGGTGACCGTCTCTATATTCAAATTAGACATATAAACCTCTAAAAAAAGAATAATAAGTTATATAACACTACTATACCGAGACCAGCCTTATCGGCAAAATGCCTATTATCAATAAGCGTTATCGGTTTTTTCACTATGAAATTTACGTTGCGTCAATTACAGGTCTTTCTGGCCACGGCCCATTACGAAAACATCAGCCGTGCGGCCACCAGTTTGAACATGTCACAATCGGCGGCCTCGGGTTCTCTCAAAGAACTGGAGTCACTGTATTCAGTCCGGCTGTTTGAACGGGCGGGTAAACGCCTGAAGCTGAATGAGCTCGGCAGACAGCTCTGGCCAAGAGCGGAAGCCTTGCTTGCCCAGGCGCTGGAGATGGACCAGGCACTGGCCCATCATCAGGATCTGGGCTTACTCAAGGTCGGGGCAACACTGACCATCGGCAACTACCTCGCCGTCGGGTTAATGGCGCAGTTCAAGGCTCGCCAGTCCTCCGCGCGGGTACAGCTGAAAGTCGCCAATACCCAGACCATTGTCGACCAGGTACTGAACTTTGAACTTGATCTGGGCATGATCGAGGGCGAAATCAACCACCCCGATCTGGATATCCAGCGCTGGCGCAGCGATACATTGATCGCGTTTTGCGCGCCGGATCATCCTCTCGCCCGCGTTCAAACCCTGAACGACCAGCACCTGCTGGAGGCAAACTGGATTGTTCGCGAGTCCGGTTCAGGTACCCGACAAACGTTTGAGCGTGGCATGCACGGCATTTGGTCTGATCTGACCATAGAGCTGGAGTTGGAACACACCGAAGCGATTAAACGCGCCGTTGAAGCCGGGCTGGGAATCAGTTGTTTATCGCTGGTTTCACTGCGGGATGCTTTTAAGAGAGGCACGCTTGTGCCCCTCGATATTCCTCACCGCGATTTTCACCGTGACTTCTACTTTGTGCTGCACCGCCAGAAATACCGGAGCCCGGGAATTCAACGCTGGTTGGCCCTCTGTTTGCCCGACTCAACAAGGACAAATCAGGATTTCGGGTAGACAATTGACAGTTTTTTGACAAAACTAGCGAGGTTGGACACTCTGTTTCAGTCCGGCAATCACTCATTTTAAAAAGGAAACCTCATGCGTTGGACTCGCCCTTTTACCTGGTTCGCCCTACTCCTGCTCACCGGTTGTGCTCACAACTTTCCAGTCCCGGAAGACACGGAGGGCGGCTATTTGGCGTTTCCGATGGAGGTTATCGATGAAACCAAGTCGCCATTTTACTACGCTTATTCCTTTAAAGTGTTTGATCGGGAAACCAATGAGGAAGTCGATAGTTTCGTAATGAACCCTGCTAATGGCGTCCATGTACGTAGCTTTGGCCCCTTACCAGCGGGCGAATATTACCTGGGTGAAAAAACCACTTATGCCAAACAATCAGCTAATGTAAGGCATCAGTACAAGCCCAACCCGAGAAGGGTTCATTTCCCGTTTACCATCCATGAAGACACTATTTCCGTCCTAAACCAGCAATTATGGGTCTATAAAAGGTTCCAGGCAGACGGTCGTGGAAATTCTACGAGTAATCAGGTGTTGGGGTTGACTCAGGCCACCCGGGATCGTGCTCTGGCTCAGTTGGCAGAGCAAGATGAATCAGGAAGCTGGATAATCGAAATCGGTGAATGATAACGACCGTTGACCAGACCCAGCGCCAAGCACAACAGCGCCGGGTCATACTTTACTGATTAACGCATCAAACCCGTTCCAGACACATGGCTGTGCCTTCGCCACCACCAATGCACAACGCAGCCATGCCCTTCTTCCGATCGAGCCGGATCATGTTGTGCAGCAAAGTCACCAGTATGCGAGCGCCAGAGCAACCCAGTGGATGACCCAGCGCACAGGCACCCCCGGTGACGTTGGTGATCTCCGGGCTTAAACCGACTTCCTGCATGCCCAGCATGGTAACCATGGCGAAGGCTTCGTTGATTTCGGCCACTTCGATGTCTTCTGCTTTCCAGCCAGCCTGTTCCAACGCCTTGTTCATTGCTCCAATGGGCGCGCAGGTAAAGGTGCTGGGCGCCTGGGCATGGCTGGCGTAGCTGCGAATGACAGCCAGTGGCTTAAGGCCCAGCTCTTCAGCCTTGTTGCGGCTCATCAGTGTCAGCGCCGCGGCGCCATCGCTGATCGAGCTTGAATTGGCCGCGGTTATGGTGCCATCTTTGGCGAAGGCAGGACGCAGCTGCGGGATTTTATCGGGGCGGGCCTGGCCGGGTTGTTCATCATGTTCTACCAGGGTATCGCCCTTACGCGAGCTGACCGTTACCGGAACGATTTCGGCGGTAAAGTAGCCCTGTTCAATCGCGGTCTGGGCGCGACTTAAGCTGCGAAGCGCAAACTCATCCATGGCTTCACGGCTGATCTTGAATTCGTTGGCCGTTGTCTGGGCGTGCACGCCCATGGCGTTGCCGTCGTAGGCGTCTTCCAGGCCATCGAGAAACATATGGTCGTAGACCTTCTGGTGGCCCATGCGGTAGCCGGAGCGTGCCTTGTCCATTAAATAAGGCGCATTGGTCATCGATTCCATACCGCCGGCAATGGCGATATCGATCTGGCCGGTGCGAATCTGGTCGGCGGCCATCATCACGGTTTTCATGCCGGAGCCACAGACCTTGTTGACCGTGGTTGCCGGTACTGATTCCGGCAAACCGCCGCCAAGTGCGGCCTGGCGCGCTGGCGCCTGGCCGAGGCCAGCGGGCAGCACGCAGCCCATCAGCAATTCCTGCACCTGATCCGGTGTTACACCGCTGTCGCTCAGATTGGCGGCAATCACGGCTGCGCCTAACTCGGTGGCCGAGAGGCCACTCAGCGCGCCCTGGAAGCCGCCCATAGGGGTGCGTTTGGCGGCGACAATTACGATCTCTGTGGTCATTACTGGAATCCTCTTGTGACGCACTATTCATTACTGGGCAAAGACAGTGGATCCGTTAAATGCGCAACCCGCCGTCCACTTCCAGAATTCGTCCCGAATAGTAATCGTTCGTCAGAATAAATGTGACTGCCCGGGCGATATTGTCCGGCTGCCCTACCCGGTTCAGGGGTACAGACTGCTTGACACGCTCCAGTGCCTCCGGTTTCATGCTGCCGGTCATTTCGGTTTCAATAAAGCCTGGGGCGATGCCAGCCACGCGAATGCCATAACGGGCCAGTTCTTGCGCCCAGGTGACGGTCATGGCGGACACACCCGCCTTGGCCGCACTGTAATTGGTTTGCCCTCTATTCCCAGCCTGTGAAATGGAACTGATGTTGATAATAACCCCCGGCGTCTCGTCAGCCACCATCCAGGCGGCGGCTTCGCGTCCACATAAAAAGACACCGGTCAGGTTAACGTCGATCACCGACTGCCACTGAGTCAGGCTCATCGTCTGAATGTCACCGTCTTTCATTTTGACCAGCAAGCCATCGCGCAGGATACCGGCGTTGTTAACCAGCCCGTCAAGCTGGGGCTCGTCTTGTTTGAGTTGCGCAAACACCGCCTGCACCGAGGCTTCATCGGCGACGTTACAGGTATAGCCCCGGGCGGCATAACCCTGGTCCCTCAACTGTGCGGCTGCCTGCTCAACCAGTGCCGGGTCGATGTCGATCAGTGCCACCCGGGCACCCTCCTCGACCAGTGATTTAGCCATTTGCAATCCAAGGCCGCGCCCGCCGCCCGTTATGGCAATGTGTTTACCGGCCAGAGTTTGAGGTGTCGTCATCGTTTGGTCCTGTGTTTGGTTACTGGAAAAGGGTTATTGTTTTTTATCCGATGTCCGGATCGGATCGGCTGAAATCACCGGCGCACCTGAAATTGGCCGGTAAAACCGGTCGATCAGGTTAATGGGCACAGAAATCACACTGGGGTAAAGCCAGGCCGGTGATTTGTCTTTGTCGACTAACAAGGCGCGCACCCCTTCAAGAAATTCTCGCTCTGCCACCGCATGGGCACCCACCATCAAATCCTGATTCAGCACCTCAACCCGGCTGGCACCCCGTAAACGCCGAAAATGGTGCCAGGTCAGTGCCACACTCAGCGCCGAGCCGCTCTGCCATTGTCGTGCAGCCTGCTTAAAGGGTTCAAACTCTGAACGTGACACCTGCGCCATCCAGTCACTGAGGCTGGGCTCGGGCAAGGTATCCAGCGCGGCCTGCCAGCCCTCCCGGCTTTGGCGAACTGTTTCGTCTTCTGCGTCATCGGTTGGCAGTTCGGCCAGCGTGTTGCCACTGGCCAGCCAGTGCTTCAAGTCAACGGCCCTCGACTCATCGACACAGAGGTCGGCGTAGCCAAGTGCGACCACGTCACACGCCGTCAAGTGAATACCGGAGCAGCCAATTAGAGTACCCGCACGCCAGTCTGGCTTCTGCAGAAAGTGAGCCGCACCAACATCGGGAAACAGGCCAATTTGCAATTCCGGCATGGCAAAGCGAGCTTCGGCATCCACCAGTTTCAAATCGCCTCCGGCAAACAGGCCCCAGCCACCGCCCATCACCAGGCCGCGCCCCCAGATCACTATGGGTTTGGGGCTGTGTTCAATTTTCGCGTCCAGTTGATACTCCGCCGCAAAATAGCGGACGGCTTCAGCCCGCTGAACGTCGGCGGGCTGATTGACTGACGCCTGATACAGGGCTTTCACATCGCCGCCGGCGCAAAATGCCCGGGCCTGGGTGCTCTGCAACCAAATAGTGCTAACGGTTTCGTCGGCAAAGGCATCGGTCAGTGCTGCATCCAGTGCCTCAATCAAGCTCAGATCCAGGGCATTCAGGGCTTGGGGACGGTGCAGGCTGATCACTCGCAAAGCACCTTCCTGTTCGGTCTGCAACGGTGAAACGGGGGTCTCAGTCATGGGGCTACCTTAGCAATGCGGGCACTGGAGGTGCCATCCTGCATTGGTACGACGCGCTTCTCAAGCATCAAACCGGACTCTGCAATTCAAGGGCGTCCAAACCCCGCGATTGCGCGTAATTTGTTATCAGCGGTCACTGATAGCCGTCCTCCGGGTTGGAAAAACAGATTTGACTGGTCAATACTGTGTGCAGATTACGGCACTGTGGCCTGCCTGGTGGCAACACAGCGTTCATCCAATAACACTGAAAAAGGAATCACCCATGAAATACCTCACCTGGTTGGGGCTTGCGATCGTTAGCCTGATTGGAACGGCTCAGGCCTGTGAACTGGACCGGAATGTGCGTCTGGCGGGCATGAGCTGGATGTCGAACCTGATGATGGTCGAAATCGAGAAAGCCATACTTGAAGACGGTTACGGGTGCGGCGTTGTTGTTGAATCTGGCGACACGGTGCCGATGATTGCCGCCCTTGTGCGTGGCGACGTCGACCTGTACAACGAATTGTGGATCGATTCTGCACCACAGGAATGGGTCAACGCCAATGAAGCCGGTGACGTTGTATCGCTGGGCGATGTGTATTCCGGCGGCGTGGAAAGCTGGTGGATTCCCCGTTATGTCGCTAATGAAAACCCAGGCCTCACGTCGGTTTATGATCTGCCAGACTACAAAGAACTGTTCGAAGACCGCGAAGAACCGGGCATGGGTCGAATCTACAACTGCCCGGAAGGCTGGGTCTGCGGTGCCATCAACAACAACCTTTTGAAAGCCTTTGGTCTGGAAGACGATTACATCATGTTTTCACCGGGCAGTGGTGCTGCCCTGGACGCGGCCATCGCCTCTTCCTACGCTCGTCAGCGACCGTTTGTAACCTACTACTGGTCGCCAACAGCGGTGCTGGGCAAATACGATATGGTCGAACTCGACATGCCCGCCTACGATCCTGAAGGCTTCCGCTGCAACATGGACCCTGAATGCGAAGCGCCCGTCGCCAGCGCGTTTCCAAAGGCCAGCATTCAAAAAACCATTCCGACCGCTCTGCAGGAAGACGCTCCCGAAATTGCTGCCTTCTTTGCTGACATCAACATCCCAACCAATGAAGTGAACAGCTTGCTGGCCTGGGCCGATGAACAGGGCGCCGAGCCCGACCAGGTTGCCGAGTACTTCCTGGCCAACTACGAATCACTCTGGACGCAGTGGATACCGGCCGAGGTGGCTGAAAAAGTAAAAGCGGCCCGTTAATCGCCCACCACCGGGCGGCTGTGTACAACAGCCGCTCACTTCCCTGCCCGCCGTAACCAAAGGACGCATAAGTGGCCTTCCCCGAAATTCTTGATGCACGTTCCCTGCGCCAGGGTATCGATGGTTTTGTTAATCAGCTGGTGATTGACTATGCCGATTCACTGGAACGACTGAGTCAGCCATTGCTGACGTTTCTGGTATCTGTCGAACAACTGTTGCGCAATTCACCCTGGTATCTGGTCATTGCTGCCCTGGCGGTCATCGCCTGGTTTGGCAGTCGTCGCTGGACTCTGGTGGTCGGCGTGACCCTGCTGATGCTGTTTATTGGCGTCATCGGGCAATGGGACCGAGGCATGCAAACGCTGGCGCTGATGATCGTTGCCCTGATTATGTGTCTGATTGTCGGCATACCGGTCGGTGTGCTGATGTCGTTGTCGGAACGGTTTCGCAAAGTAGCGCTGCCCATTCTCGATGTCATGCAGACCATGCCCAGTTTTGTCTACCTGATTCCGGTGGTCATGCTGTTTGGCCTGGGCAAGGTACCCGCTCTTATCGCCACCATTGTCTACGCCGTACCACCGCTGATTCGCCTCACCGATCTTGGCATTCGCCTGGTGGATCATTCGGTCATGGAAGCGGCAACGGCGTTTGGTGCAACCCGGCGGCAGAAGCTGCTCGGCGTACAATTGCCGCTGGCCCTGCCCAACATCATGGCGGGTATTAACCAGACGACGATGATGGCTTTGTCGATGGTGGTCGTTGCCTCAATGATCGGTGCGCGCGGACTCGGGCAGGAAGTGCTGGCCGGCATAAACCGGCTTGAGGTCGGTCGTGGCTTACTGGCGGGGCTGGCCATTGTTGCACTGGCCATTCTGTTCGACCGGGTCACCCAGGCTTATGGCAAACGCCTGCAATACCCGAAGCAGGGAGACAAATAATGGCCAAGATCGACATATCGGGGATCTACAAAATATTTGGCCCGAACCCAAAACGTCATCTTCAGGCGGTGAAAAAAGGGCTGTCGAAAGACGAGCTGCTGGCCGACTCCGGTCACACCCTGGGCTTGCAGGATGTCAATCTGTCTATCGAAGAAGGTGAACTCTTTGTCATCATGGGCTTGTCCGGTTCCGGCAAGTCGACTCTGATCCGCCACATTAACCGGTTGATAGATCCAACCTCAGGCAGCATTCGCATCGACGGCGAGAACGTACTGAATCTGCGCCAGGATGAACTCATTCAACTGCGCCGGCACAAGATGTCGATGGTGTTCCAGCGCTTCGCCCTCTTCCCGCACAAAACTGTACTCGACAACGTTGCCTATGGCTTGACGGTACAGGGTATCGATAAAAAAAATGCACGCGTCATCGCGACAGACTGGCTCGAGCAAGTGGGTTTGCAGGGCTTTGGTGATCAGCACCCTCATGAGCTGTCGGGCGGCATGCAACAACGCGTCGGCCTGGCCCGGGCATTGGCCACCAACCCGGATATTCTGCTGATGGACGAAGCCTTTTCAGCCCTCGACCCGCTGATCCGAAAAGAAATGCAGGACTTGCTGATGAAACTTCAGCAACAGCTGCATAAAACCATCGTCTTTATCACTCACGATCTCGACGAAGCCCTGCGTCTGGGCAACCGAATTGCCATCCTTAAGGACGGCGCCCTGGTACAACAAGGTGACCCTCAGGACATTCTGCTGGCTCCGCAAAATGACTACGTCGCCGACTTTGTCAAAGACGTGAATCGAGGCAAGGTACTGAAAGCGCATCACGTACTGGCCAAACCGGTGTCTACGCTGAGCATCAGCACAACCGTCGCCAAAGCCAGAGACTGGATGATGCGCCACGGATTCGACTACGCCACTGTATTGGAGGGAAACTACCTGAAAGGCATCGTCACGCTGAGCAATTTGCAAGCGGCAACGCAGGAAACCCTGAGGGAAAGCGTGTCACCGGTATCCAGCGTTCTCGAATCGGCCGATCTTGAAAGTCTGATGCCCCGGATGATTCGCGACACCGCGCCCATTGCGGTAACCACAGTCACCGGCGAGTTCGTTGGCTGGGTGTCTCGCAGTAAGGTGATCCGACTGATTAGCCCGGCGCAAGCGGTCGACCGTGACGCATCGCTGACTGAACCGGTTGAGTAAGCTGAATCATTCTTCCAGCCATTTGTACATGACGAACGAATCGATGTAGCCATGCTCCGGGTGCTTGAAGGCCCGGGGCAGAATACCCACTTTGCGAAAACCCAGTTTTTCCCAAAGGGTGACCGCCACCCGGTTGGTGGAAACCACTGAATTGAATTGCATCGCCTTGTACCCGAGCTCACGCGCCCGTTGCTGCGAATGCTCGCACATCATTCGGGCCAGGCCCTGGCCGCGCGCCGTCAAACTGACCATATAACCACAGTTGCAGACATGAGCACCTGGCCCGGTGGCGTTGGCTTTCAGGTAGTAAATCGCCTTGATCTTGCCTTCCTGCTCAACCACCCAGGATTCATCGGGATACTCGAGCCAGTCACGCAGGCCTTGCTCCAGCGGCAGGCCAGGGTCCAGTGAATAGGTTTCACGGCGTTGCAGTATCTTGGTAAACACTGGCCAGAACGCTTTGAAATCCGCTTCCTGCATGGGTCTGAGTACACTCACGGCCAGGCCTCCAAGTTAACTGCTTTGTGAATCGAGCTGGGTGCGCCATAGGCTCGCATAAACGCCGTCGGCCGCCAAGAGTTTCGCATGGGTACCGCTTTCAACCACCTGCCCGCCCTGCATCACCACGATGACATCAGCGTCGATGACCGTCGACAGACGGTGCGCAATAACGATGCTGGTACGATTGCGGGATACCTCATTCATGGCCGTCAGAATCGCCTGCTCGGCGTGTGAATCAAGCGCCGAGGTGGCTTCATCGAACACCAGAATGGGCGGGTCTTTCAGCAGCACCCGCGCAATGGCAATTCGCTGTTTCTCGCCGCCGGATACTTTCAGCCCACGCTCACCGACCTGTGTATGCTCCCGCTCTGGCAGACTGCTGATGAAATCTTCCAGGTGCGCCATGCGAATGGCTCGCCAGACGGCATCGTCCGGCGCATCGGGGTTGCCATAGCGTACGTTGTTAAACAGGGAGTCGTTGAACAGCACCGTATCTTGCGGGACCACGCCTATGGCCTGGCGTAAACTGTGTTGCGTGACCGAGCGAATCGACTGACCATCGATGCGGATATCACCGGCCAGCGGATCGTAGAAACGAAACAGCAGTCGACCGACGGTGGACTTACCGGCGCCGCTATTGCCCACCAGGGCTACTTTCTGTCCGGCTTCAATGGTCAGACTGAACTGATGCAAAATAGTGCGATCGGTATGGTAGCCGAAGTCGACCCGGTCAAACTCAATTCGGCCCTTGGGTACGGCAAGTTCGGTGGCACCTTCGGGGTCAGTAATGGCCGCCGGTCGTCTGAGCAAACCAAAGAGCTTTTCAATATCGGTCAGAGCCCGTCGAATTTCACGGTATACGAAGCCCAAAAAGTTCAGCGGGATAAACAGCTGAATCACATAGGCGTTCACCATCACCAGGTCGCCGAGGGTGATCGCACCGCTGACGACATCCCGAGCGGCCAGCCACATCATTAATGTCAGCGATGCCGATACGATCAGTGCCTGACCGGTGTTGAGCATCAGCAGGGACATCCGGTTTTTCAGCCGGGCGCCTTCCCATTGCTCAAGGTTCCGGTCGTAGTGTTTTGCTTCCCAGGCTTCGTTACCGAAGTATTTAACCGTTTCATAATTCAACAACGAGTCGATGGCGCGCGTGTTGGTCTGGCTGTCGAGCGTATTGGCCTCGCGCACGAAGCGGTTGCGCCACTCGGTTATTACCACGGTGAACAGCACGAAAACCACCACGGCAAACAGCGTAATCAGCGCAAACCAGACATTGAAATTGATGATCAGAATGGCCGCGACCATCGACAGTTCCAGAACCGTCGGCACAATGTTGAATACCAGAAACCGCAACAGAAAATGAATACTGCTGGTACCGCGTTCAATATCGCGGCTCAGCCCGCCGGTCTGGCGGCTCAGATGGTAATCGAGTTCCAGTTGATGCAAATGTTCAAACACTTCCAGCGATGCCAGCCGCATGGCGCGCTCGGTCACGCGCGAAAAAATAGCATCGCGCAGCTCGCCAAACGCCACCGAAGTGAAGCGGAAAAAACCATAGGCGAACAAAAACGCCAGAGGCACGGCAACCACCTGGGCTTGTTGCGAATCGAGCCCGTCAACGATGTGCTTCAGTGCCCAGGGCATGGCGACTGCCACCCCTTTGGCGGCTACCAGAAACACCAGAGCGATGGCAACACGCCCGCGGTAGGCCCATAAATAAGGCCAGAGTGATCGGGCGATGAACCCGAGATCGAGATCGGAAACCGTCTTGGCCGTTGATTCCGACGACCGATTTTGTGCGTTACCGGGCCCCATTTAATCGGTTTCCTGTCCTGTCGATACGTTGGATTGCAGGCTATACCAGCCAAGCTGGCGAAGCAGATCAGTCCAATCGCCATTCAGTCCGGCCCGAAGGCACAGGCGCTCGCCCGTTTCCGGGTGCGACAGACTCAATTCCATGGCGCGCAGAGCCAGTGTACTGAGCACCAGATGCTGCGCCGCCCAGTGATTGTGATGCCGGTCGCCATAGCGTGTATCGCCCAGAATCGGGTGGCGCAACGTTTTGAGATGCCGGCGTATCTGGTGCTTGCGCCCGGTTTGCGGGCGACACTCGAGCAGGCTCAGCCGAGCCTTGGGGTAACGGCTGACGGCCAGGCCGACTTCGGCAATGGCCAGGCGGCGAAATCGCGTCTCTGCTGGCTGAGCAGCCTTGTTTTGCTGTGCTTTGCGGTCCGAAACGGCATCGGTTTCTTCCACCAACGCCCGGTCACACCCAAAGGCTTCGGCGGTGAAACCACGAGCCAGTGCCCAGTAGGTTTTGGTAACCGTGCGGCTGGCAAATTGGTCCGCCAGGTGGCGCGCCACGCCTGCGGTTTTGCCTACCAGTACGATGCCAGAGGTGGGCCGGTCGAGCCGGTGCACGGTATGAACCGGCGCCCCTTGCAGGTAGTGTTTTACCCGGCCTGCCAGCGTGTCGGTGGCGGAACGGTCAATCCAGCTGGGGTGCATCAGCAAGCCAGCGGGTTTGTCGACGGCCAGCAACCAGTTATCTTCATAGAGAATACGCAGTGGCTCAGCCATCTACGTCATCGTCGTCTTCAACCAGTTCGGTGGTAACCGTTTCGCCACACACCCGGCACTGCCCTTCAATGAACAACCGCCCTTTCAGCGTATATTCAACCGGATCCGACATGCCCAAATCCACTTGCTGGCAGTGGTTACACCAGGTGTTTTCCAGAAAAGCACTTTGTTCTTCAGCATCCCGTTCGTAAAAATCGCGGAGCTGGCGTTCATCACTCATCGTTCCGACACCCTTTCTTCAGTACAAAGCCGCAAGTATAGGGGATGCCTTGTCCGGTGTCCTGTGCCTCGGGCCTTGTGACCGTTATACTGCGCGCCTTTACTGATGACGGAAACGAACCCGATGCAATTACCGGTTTTTATCGCCTTTGAAGTGACGGATGAAGATCAGGGGTACCCCTATTCGGTTGCCTGGAGCCTGAAAAACGGCCAGTACAAAAGTGTTCTGCTCAAGCCGGAAGACGCCTGGCTCATCGACTGGGACAGCGGGCAGAATGCCGCCGGCGCCCCGCCCCTGCAAGACTTGCTGGATCGCGGCGAAACCGTGCTGGATGTGCTAAAGGAATGGGCAGAAGACCTGAACGACGGCGAGGTCTACTGCGAAGACCCGGCTCTGGTGGAGTACTGTCTCGACATGATGTACGACGCCTACGACAAAGAGGTCGCCGCTGAGGTCGTCCCGGTTAGCGAGCTGTTTACCGACATCGACCCTCTGGATCTGGATGATCAGCGCCGCTGGATCATGGATACCGAAGGCCTGATGGCGGTTCAGGCGGAAGACTCGGTGCGCACCTATATCCATCTCTATGCACAGGTACACGGCCTCGAACCTGAACCGGCAGACGACGAGTCAGACCATGAAGAGGAAGCCCCGCGTGACCCGGAAGAGGACGAAGGGCTCTAACAGGCTGTTGAAATTCAAAGAATTTCAGCGGCCTGTTACCGGAACAAGGATGTTCCGGCAAAATCAATGACGATTAAGTCATTGATTTTGTGAGAGAAGCAAAAATCGTAATTTTTTGATTCTCGTGTTTTGAAAAAGGCAGGAAGCCTTTTTCAACAACCTGATAAGCTCAGAGCCCGAGTTCAGATTTCACAAAGGGAATGGTCAGCCGGCGCTGCTGGGCCAGAGAACCATGATCCAAGCGTTCGAAGGCATCCACCAGCGCTGTCATCGAGCGTGCCGTGCGGTTGATCAGAAAGGCCGCCACATCCGGTTCCATGGTGAGCCCCCGGCGCCGCGCCTTCCAGATCAGCCAGTCGGTCTTCTGTTCGTCGGTCAGCGGCTGAATGTGAAAGGTTAAGCCCCAGCTCAGGCGCGAAGCCAGATCGGGCAAGGCGACGGTAGGGTGTAGCGGGCTGGTGTGGCTGGTGACCAGCAATACGCGGCCACTGTCTCGCATCCGGTTGAACAAATGAAACAGTGCCTCTTCCCAGTCGGGCAGTCCCGCAATGCTGTCGATGTCATCGAGTGCCAGCACCGCCATTTCATCCAGCCCTTCCAGGGCGTCCGGGCCGTATTGCACACAATCGGCCAGCGGCAGATAGAGACTCTCCAGCCCCTGCGATTGCAAGTCGTGAACGCAGGCCTGCAGCAGGTGGGTGAGGCCGGAGCCGCTCGCACCCCAGAGATAGATCAGAGTTTCATCCAGACGCGCCAGGGCATGGCGCAAAGCGCCCAGCGTTTGGGCGTTGTCACCGGGCAGATAGTCTTCAAAAACGGCATCTTCCCGAAAGGTGACACCAAGAGGGAGTTGTTGAATCGCCACTCAGAATCTCCTGGCGGCCGGCATGATGCTCAATCCTGCCGGGTCGTTAAAATCAGTCAGCGTTGGCCCGGGAAAAAGACGGGTAATCATTGCCAGTGATACACCAGTTCGTTATCGAGCTGGGCTTCCAGGGTAAGCTCTTCAACCGGCAGAATCCGGCGGTCCAGCGCCAACACGTCCCTTAGCTGGTTGCGGTCACCGCTGATCTCAAGATCATATTGCACCGAGTCTGCCTCAACCTGGCGCAAGGTGATCTGGGAGACCACATTCAAGGATTCGAGATAGCGTTCCACGGCGGCCAGTGTCGCCAGCTCAGTGACGTTATTTACCCGCAAGGCCAACTGCCCAGCCATTGCCGGGTCCCGCAACACAGCGTACTGATCGGCAATTCGGTTCGACAGTTCATCGGCCAGGGTCTGCATCAGTTCCGCTTCGGACTCTCCGGTGACTTGCAAGCGCTCACGGTTGCCGCGCACCAGAAACACCAGGTCGGCCTGAAAGCCGCCACTTTGTCGCGCCACCCGGCCAACCGCAATGGCATCGCTGGGGTATCGCTCCGATGCGGCTTCAATATCGCCCGTAAACAGACCATAGATGTCGGTAAAAGAGACATTAAGGGTATCGGTCAGATCCATGATCGGCAGCAAGACCGGCAGGCCGCGTTCATTGAGCCGGTTGCCCAGCGCCACCGCCAGGTCATGGTTGTCACCATCGGTCAGAATACGGTCTCGCCCTTGCAGCCGGTCGCCCAGCCACAATAGCACTTCGGGGCGGCGCGTTCCCCAGACCGGCAACCGCTGGTTCACCAGCCATTGTTCAATGGCCTGCTGGTCAAACTGCATGACCATGCGCTTGGTCGCTACGGATTCACCGAGCACATTGGTCAGCAGGGTGTCGCTTGCCTGGAAGCGGAAGGTCGACAGGTAATCGGTTGCGTTGCGCAGCAAAGGCTCTGTACGCCCCTGGCTGGCAATGTCGGCATCACCGGTCGCCCGAATCAATACCCGGCCCAGTGCTTCCCGTACTGCCTGATTCTGATCCCGATCGGAGGCATTCTGAGCAAGAATGGCTGAATCGGAATAGACATCCACCGTCCGGGCCGCCCAGACAGGCAGTGCCAGCAACAGCAAACAGGCAAGGGAGACAGTTCGAAAAAGCATAAGTCCGGCTTCTATTAGGTGATGATCGACTATTGTGACAGAGCGCGCTGTGAAAATCAGGTCGTGTCGTCGATATTATTGTGCAAAGCGATCGTCATTTCCTGACCGAACAGACAAGCTGATTCCAGACACAGGGCCTGCTACAATCCGCGCGCCCAAGAGGGCTGTGGCCAGGATCGTCACCCGCTGACGCAACGGTACTGACCAGACCCTTCTTTTATCCGATTTGCCGCAATGGAGCCAGTGATGTCAGACGCGCCCAAACCCCTGAGTTACAAAGACGCCGGTGTTGATATCAACGCTGGCAATGAATTGGTGGAACGCATCAAAGACACCGTTAAACGTACCCGACGCCCCGAAGTCATGGGTGGCCTGGGTGGTTTTGGCGCCCTCTGTCGTATTCCCAGCCACTATAAGAAGCCGGTTCTTGTCTCTGGCACTGATGGGGTTGGCACCAAATTGAAACTGGCCATGGAACTGGGACGTCACGACACCATTGGCATCGATCTGGTCGCCATGTGCGTGAACGACCTGATCGTCTGCGGCGCCGAGCCGCTGTTCTTTCTCGATTACTACGCCACCGGCAAACTGTCGGTCGATATCGCCTCTCGGGTGGTGCAAGGCATTGGTGAAGGCTGTCAGCAGGCGAACTGCTCGCTGGTCGGCGGCGAAACTGCAGAAATGCCCGGCATGTACCAGGGCGATGACTACGATCTGGCCGGTTTCTGCACTGGTGTGGTCGAAGAAGACAACATTATTGACGGCACCCGGGTTCGCGTTGGCGACAGCGTGATCGGCCTGCCCTCCTCTGGCCCGCATTCCAACGGCTATTCACTGATTCGCAAGGTCATCGAGGTCTCCGGCGCTGACCTGCAACAGCCTATGGGCGAAACCACCCTGGCCGATGCGCTGATGGCCCCGACCCGCATTTACGTAAAATCGGTGTTGCGCCTGCTGGCCAACCAGTCCGTTCATGCCATCTCCCACATCACCGGCGGCGGTTTCTATGAAAACTTGCCAAGAGTGGTACCCGAGACACTGGCGATCCGCCTGAATGCCCACAGCTGGACTCAGCCACCGGTTTTCGACTGGCTGAAGAAAGCAGGCAACATTGATGCCCACGAAATGTACCGCACCTTCAACTGCGGCATTGGCCTGGTGCTGGTTGTGCCCGCCAGTGAACAGGAAGACATTCTCAGCCAGCTCAAAGCCAGTGGCGAAAGCCCGGTGGTAATGGGTCAGGTTGAGCAACGCACGGGCGACGCTGTCATCATCGACGGGGTTTAACCGTGACTCGCATCGTTGTGCTGATCAGTGGCGGGGGCTCCAATCTGCAATCACTGCTCGATCAGTGCCAGACGGATTCAATGGATGCCAACATCGTCGCGGTGATTTCAAATCGTCCTGACGCCTTCGGTCTGTCAAGGGCACGTCAGGCGGGCGTAAAGGCACTCACGCTCGACCACACCGGCTATGCCGACCGGGCAGCCTTTGACGCTGCCCTGGCTGAGCTGATCGAAGCCCAGAAACCCGACCTGATTGTTCTGGCGGGTTTTATGCGCATACTCACCGACGATTTCGTCAGACGATTTCCAGGGAAGATGATCAACATCCACCCTTCCCTGCTGCCCCGGTACCCTGGCCTGAATACCCACCAGCGTGCGCTCGACGCCGGCGATTCGAAAGCTGGCGCTACCGTGCATTTTGTAACCGCCGAACTCGATGGTGGCCCGCCGATAGCCCAGGTTGAAGTGCCTATATCGGACCAGGACGATGCCGACTCGCTGGCCCGAAAAGTACTGGTACAGGAACACAGACTCTACCCGACGGTCGTTGACTGGTTTGTAAAGGGGCGGCTGCGTCTCGACGCCAGCCAGGTGCTACTGGACGAGCAACCCCTTCCCAAAAGCGGGCGCCTGCTGGATACTGCATCGCTATGAAACGATTGCTCATCAGCTCACTCATCTATGCTCTGTCCCTGACGGCCCTGGCCGAGGGCATGCAACCGTTCACGGCCGAAATGGAAGCCATACGGCATGGCGCCATCGACATTAAAGCCCGCGGCACTCTGCAATTGCGAGAAACCGCACCCGATGAATGGCACTACCGCCTGAGTACCGATGGGCGCACCCTGTCACTTCGCGAAGAGAGCTGGCTGACGGTTGTAGACGACCAAATTCGGCCGACGCGCTATGAGTTCGAAAGCAAGGTGTTCTGGGTCAAAACCACCAAGTCATTGCGTTTTGATCATGAACGTCAGCGCGTCACCGGCCGTGTGGAAAAGGACCGTATCGACGAACGTTTCGCAGCCCCCATTTATGATGCCATCGGCTACCAGCTGGCGTTGCAACAGGCACTGGCGCGCGGTGAAGAATCCATCACGCTGAATGTGCTTCGCCATAAACGACCTGACGACATGTCGTTTCGGGTTATCGGTGAAGAGATGCTGCAACTGCCGCAGGGCGAAATTTACACCTGGATCGTTGAACAGACCGAGCCGGTCAGCCGCGATGAACGCAAGCTGATCTGGATAGCGCCCGGCCTGGGCTATACCCCCATGCGCTTCGGGCGTTATGAAGACGGCGACCTGAAAGAGGAAATTCGGGTGTTGTCACTGCAGTTGAATGGCCAGCGGGTTGATTTCAGCCAACAATAAGGCAATGCTGGCATCAGCCGGGTCAGTCACGCTGTATTATGCCCTGCACTAACACACCCACGGACCGGCACAGGGAGCTCGTCAACCATGAAAGTCGCCGTCTTCAGCAGCAAACCTTACGACATTCGATTCTTTTCCCAGGCCACACAGTCACAGCACCAGTTCACCTTTCTCGAACCTCACCTGAATGCCCAGACGGCGGCGCTCAGCCAGGGACACGATGCGGTCTGCTGCTTCGTCAACGACAGTGTCGACCGACCCACGCTGGAACAACTGCACAAGCACGGCATTTCACTGGTGGCGCTGCGCTGCGCGGGGTTCAACAATGTCGATTTGCCAGCCGCCGTCGAACTGGGCATCACCGTTGCTCGCGTGCCTGAATACTCGCCCTTTGCCGTGGCTGAGCATGCCGTCGCGTTGATTCTGGGGCTCAACCGGAACTCGCATCGCGCCTACAACCGGGTTCGCGAAAACGACTACAGTCTGCACGGCCTGCTTGGTTTTGATGTGCATGGAAAAACCGTCGGTGTGATCGGTACCGGTAAAATCGGTCAGGCATTTATTCGCATCATGCATGGCTTCGGGTGCCGGGTAATCTGCTACGACCCCTACCCCAGTGAAGCGGCTGTCACCGCCGGTGCCGAATACGTTGAACTGGATGAGCTGTGGGCCCACAGCGACATTATTTCCCTGCACTGTCCGCTGGTCGCCTCAACCCGGCACATCATCAACAAAGACACCCTGGCAAAAATGAAGCATGGCGTCATGGTGATCAACACCAGCCGAGGTGCGCTGATCAACACCAGCGATGTCATCACCTCACTGAAAACCGGCGCTGTGGGTTACCTGGGGCTGGATGTCTACGAAGAAGAAGCCGACCTGTTCTTTGAAGACAATTCAGACGACATTTTGCGCGACGATGTGTTTGCCCGTCTGCTGACCTTTCGCAATGTGCTGATTACCGGCCACCAGGCGTTCTTTACCAAAGAAGCGCTGCAAGCTATCACCGCAGTCACGCTGGCCAACCTGGATGCCTTTGAACGTTCTGACCTGAGCGCACTTCACCAGGTATTGCCGCCAGCCTGAACCCCGGCAAGCCTTGCACGCTTATAGAATTCAGAGCCATAAAAAAACCCGCCATTCGGCGGGTTTTTTTCTAACCAGTCAGTCTCAAGCCAGCTTGGCTTTTGCCTGCTCGGTCAGTGCAGCAAAGGCAACCTTGTCGTGCACCGCCAGATCCGCCAGGATCTTACGGTCGATTTCGATCGCTGCTTTCTTCAAGCCATTGATGAACTTGCTGTAAGACAGACCATTCACCCGGGCTTCGGCATTGATACGGGCAATCCACAAGGCGCGGAACTGACGCTTACGCTGACGACGGTCGCGATACGCATACTGTCCTGCCTTGATGACCGCTTGCTTGGCCACACGGAATACTCGTGAACGAGCGCCGTAATAGCCTTTAGCCTGGTCCAGTACCTTCTTGTGGCGACGACGAGCCACTACACCACGTTTTACACGTGCCATATTTCTTTCCTCCTAATCCTGTTTTTCAGCCTGCTGCTTTTCAACAGCAAGGCCAGACCTTAAACGTAGGGCAGCATGCGCTTGATCAGCGCTACGTCGGACTCAGCAATAAGCTGGGTACCGCGCAGATGACGCTTACGCTTGGTGCTCTTCTTGGTCAGGATGTGGCTGCGGAAAGACTGCTTGTGCTTAAAGCCGTTGGCCGTCTTCTTAAAGCGCTTTGCAGCGCCAGAGTTGCTCTTGATCTTAGGCATTTTCAATCTCCCGATCTACTTCCAATAACCGTGTCGCATCCCCGGTGATGCCTGGTAAACCCGACATCGGGAGCTAACGGTTGCCATGTCGCCCGGTGGCGCTTAAGCACCCCGAGCCCCTTCAACGATGGTCTAACCGGCCAAAAGCCATTCAACCCACCATAAAAAACGACGGCTCAAGGCCGTCGCCGCGCGCAGGATACCAGACCCTGCTGGAATAACCAGCCATGTGCGGCCAATTATTCCTTAAAACGCCTTATTTCTTCTTGATCGGCGCCATAACCATGGTCAGCTGACGGCCTTCCATCTTGGGCCGCTGCTCTACCGTCGCCAGATGCTCGAGATCTGTCGCAACGCGAGCCAGCAATTCCATACCCAGTTCCTGGTGAGCCATTTCCCGGCCCCGGAAGCGCAGGGTGACCTTGGTTTTGTCGCCATGCTCAAGAAAACGAGTCAGATTACGCAGCTTGACGTTGTAGTCACCAATGTCGGTGTTCGGCCGGAATTTGACTTCCTTGACTTGCACCTGAACCTGGTTTTTCTTGGCCACTGCCTTGGCTTTCTTCTCTTCGTAGAGTTTTTTGCCGAGGTCCATGATCTTGCAGACCACTGGATCGCCGTTCGAAATTTGCACCAGTTCCAGACCTTCCTGCTCAGCTTTCTGCAGGGCCTCTTGCAAGGGAACCACTCCGATTTGCTCACCGCCGGAACCGATCAGACGAACTTCATCCGCCTTGATCTGATCATTTACGACATGACGGTTAGCCGCCGCTTTTGCACCTTTCGCGTTGCGTTTTATAACTCACTCTCCATTTCTACCAGACGGCCTTTTCGGGCGTTATCCGCGCTGAGTATCTCGATGAACGCGTCAATGGACATGACACCAAGATCTTTGCCCTCTCGGGTGCGGACCGCTACGGCCTCGTTTTCGACTTCCTTATCACCAATAACCAGTAAATAAGGAACTCGCTGAATTGTATGCTCGCGGATTTTAAAGCCGATCTTCTCATTTCTCAAGTCGGCTTTGGCTCTAAACCCTTCAGAAATCAAGCGATTTTGCACTTTTTGTACGAAATCGGCCTGCGCATCGGTGATGTTGCACACCATGGCCTGAACCGGTGCCAGCCAGGGTGGCATCGCCCCGGCGTGCTGCTCGATCAGGATACCAATGAAGCGTTCAAAGCTACCCAGTGTCGCCCGGTGCAGCATAACCGGTGTCTGCCGGTCGCCATGTTCATCCACATATTGGGCGTCCAGACGACCCGGCATCGAGAAGTCGACCTGAATGGTACCACACTGCCACATCCGACCGAGACTGTCTTTCAGGGTGAACTCGACTTTCGGGCCATAAAAAGCCCCTTCGCCCGGCAACAGCGACCAGGGTTTGCCATAAGCATCCAGCGCCGAGGCCAGTGCCTGCTCGGCACGATCCCAGTCTTCATCGTTACCGACGCGTTTTTCAGGGCGAGTCGACAGCTTCAGAATGACTTCATCGAACCCGAAGTCGTAATAGACCTCGTTCAGCATCTCGATGAACTGAGCCACTTCTGACTGAATCTGGGATTCTGCGCAAAAAATGTGGCCATCGTCCTGGGTAAAGCCGCGCACCCGCATAATACCATGCAAGGCACCGGAGGCTTCGTTACGGTGGCAGCTGCCGAACTCAGCCAGTCGCAACGGCAGGTCGCGGTAGCTTTTCAGGCCCTGATTGAACACCTGAATGTGGCAGGGGCAGTTCATCGGCTTGACGGCGTTATCCCGGGATTCACTGTGGGTGGTGAACATGTCGTCACCGAATTTGTCCCAGTGGCCCGACTTCTCCCACAACGACCGGTCAACTATCTGCGGCGTGCGAATTTCCTGGTAGCCATGCTCGCGCTGTTTCTGGCGCATGTACTGCTCGATCACCTGATAGAGAGTCCAGCCGTTGGCGTGCCAGAACACCATGCCCGGCGCTTCTTCCTGCAAGTGAAACAGGTCGAGTTTTTTGCCAATCTTGCGATGGTCGCGCTTGGCCGCCTCTTCCAGAAAGTGCAGATGCGCTTTCAGTTGCTTCTTGTCGGCCCAGGCAGTGCCGTAGATCCGCTGCAGCTGGGCATTGTTGCTGTCGCCACGCCAGTAGGCACCGGACACCCGCATCAGCTTGAAATGGTGACAGAACTTCATGTTCGGCACGTGCGGACCGCGGCACATGTCGACGTATTCTTCGTGGTGGTACAAGCCTGGCCGGTCATCCCGGGCGACGTTTTGCTCCAGAATCTCCAGCTTGTAAGGCTCATTGCGTGCCTTGAAAGCGTCTACCGCTTCCTGCCAGCTGACCTTGTGACGCACCACCGGGTAATTGGTCTTGGCCAGTTCCAGCATGCGTTTTTCCAGCGCGACCAGATCGTCTTCGGTCAGCCGGTGCTCCATATCGATGTCGTAATAGAAGCCGTTTTCAATGGTCGGGCCGATCGCCATGCGAGCATCCGGCCACAGCTGCTTGACGGCATGGCCAAGCAAGTGAGCACACGAGTGCCGGATAATTTCCAGACCGTCGTCGTCTTTTGGCGTGATAATCTCTACCGCAGCGTCGTTACTGACCACATCGACCAGATCAACACGGGCGCCATCAATACGGCCGGCTACCGCGTTTTTGGCAAGGCCAGGGCCGATGTCTTCGGCAATTTGCAGGATGCTGACGGGTTGTTCGAACGAGCGCTGGGAACCGTCTGGAAGGGTAATTACAGGCATTGTGGTGCTCCTTCAGTGGTGACCCCTACCATGGGCCACGTGTTGGATGTCAAAATCACCGGTGGGTGAACAGGACACATACGTTGAGTCAGACTGCTTGCCGGCATCACACCCGAACCTACCCCTACCAAGGGACCGTATTCGAGCGGGCGGCACGCGCCGCCAGCCAACCAACAGAGCATCGCAGTCTACCGGAAAGCGAACGCCGGTCATACCACTGACCCAACCGAAAATAAGGTGTTTGAGTAACATTCACCGGGTGCTTTTACCGAACATTGACCGGCCAGTGCACATTTACTTCACGATTGATGCGTAAACTCCGAGTCAATTACACAGTAGGAACTGTCAGAATGTGGAAGAAAGGCGTGGTCGTTGTGGCCCTGTTAGCGATTGGTTTTGCCGGCTATCGCTGGATGAATGCACCGGAAGAATCAACGGCCAGCGAGCAACGCCGGGGCAATGCTGCCATGTCAATGCGTGCCGGCATTACCGGGTCGCGCTGGGGACGCGACGGCGTGGACAGCTCGGCCATTCAGGTGGAAGCTCTGGCAGTATCCAGATCCGCCCATGCGCCACAGATCCCCCTGCTGGGAACCGTTCAGGCAAAACGCCAGGAAACCATCACCGCCTCCCAGGAGGGCCGGGTCACTGACATTCTGGTCCGGTCCGGTGAGTCGGTCGCCGCGGGCCAGCCCCTGGTGCGGCTGGAAGCCCGGGCACTGGACTGGGCGCTGCGCCAGCAACAAGCCAACATCGACCAGCAACAAGCGGGCATTCGCATCGCTGAGCGTCAACATGAACGCAACCTCGAAGCACTGGCCATCGCCGAACGGGACCTGGCGCGCGAACAAAACCTGCTGGAACAGGGTTTCTCCAACGAAACCAATGTCGCCGCCGCACGACAAACCTGGCGCAGCGCTCAACTGACCGTGGCCAACTACGACGATGAGGCCGCCCAGCGACAATCGCAACTGGAACAGGCGCTGATAGCACTTGAACAGGTGCAAGACCAGCAGCAGGACCTCACCCCCACAGCGCCGTTCAGCGCCGAGGTGGTGTCAATCGATACCGCGGTTCAGGTTCAGGTCGATGCTGGAGAAACCCTGCTCAGCCTGGTCGACCGGTCTTCGCTGTTTGTGCGCACCCAGGTCCCCCTGCGGGTTTATAGAAGCATCACCGGGACCGACATCGAGGCAACAGCCTGGTTGAACAATTCGCCCTACCCACTGACCCTCGATAACCTGGCCGCGACGTCCAACACCGGATCGGTGGACCTGACTCTGAACCTGCCAGAAAACATTCCGGTGCTGATCAACGAAACACTGGAAATCAGTCTGACATTGCCCGCTGTCGAGAGTTTTGCCATTCCTCAGGATGCCGTTTACTACGGCGACCAGATTTACCAGATTATCGATGGCGTGTTGCACGCTCTGCCCATCCGCATACTCGGTTACCAGCAACGCGATGGCGAACAATGGGCTCTGATTGACAGTGAAACGCTGGATACCGAAGCCGCCATTCTGACTACCCGGCTGTCACAGCCGACCAACGGCACTCCGGTAACGGTTATCGAACCAGGCACCACGGCCGCCATAAGCAGCGGAGACAGCAACTGATGAACGGTTTCTACGCCAAGCTGCTCGATCATCGCCTCGCGGCCAACCTGTTAATGATGGTCGTGATCGGTGCCGGTATCTGGGGGTTACAACAGGTCCGTTCGCAGCTGTTTCCCGATACCGAACTGCCCATCGTACGCGCCAGTATCGACTGGCCGAACGCCGACGCCGAGGCGGTACGCACCGGCATCGCCGAACCGCTGGATCGCGCCATACAGGATTCGCGACGGTTCGATTTTGTGCGCTCAACGGCACGCGAGGGTGGCGTCAGCCTGTTCGCCCGAGTATCCGACAACTACACCGCCGCTGAAGGCCTGACCGCCCTGGAAGAAGCCATCGATGGGCTGGATTTGCCCGACGGGGCCGAGGTGGATGACGTTGAAGCCATCGAGATTACCGAACCTGTCGCCAGTGTGTTGATTTACGGCGACGTGCAACGCAGCGAGCTCACGGTCCTCGGCTATGAAGCCCGGCAATCGTTACTGAACCGGGGCATGGCGACGGTTGAACTGGACGGAATACCCGGTCGGGAGCGGCTTATCACCATTGACCTTGCCGCCCTGAACTCGCTCGGAATCACGCTGGACACTCTGGCCAGTCGCCTGAGCACCCAGTTTGCCATCTCTACGGCAGGCTCGGTCACGGTCGGCCAAAACACCACAGCGCTGGTCACCGACGCCCCGGACTGGACGGTCTCGGATTTGCAAGAAGCCATTGTTTCCCAGAACGCGGACGGTGGCGTGGTGCGCCTATCGCAAGTGGCCAGCGTGGAAGAGCGGTTCGACACCGCCGACATTCTGCGTTACCAGGGTTTGCCCGCCATCAAACTCGAAATCGAGCGCGTCGCCGGAGAAGACACCCTGGAAAACGCGAAACTTCTCGAACAATGGATGAGCGACTTCGCACTGGAGCTGCCCTATGGCGTTGGTGTTCACGCCTACAACGAAGTCTGGCGCGTAGTGGAGGCTCAGTTGAACCTGGTGCTGACCAACGGCATCGGCGGCATGATTTTGGTCATACTGGTGTTGTTTATATTCCTGCGCACCCGTCTGGCCGTCTGGGTCGCGGCGGGCATTCCCATTTCGTTCATGGGCACCCTGGCGTTTATGGGGTATACCGACACCACCATTAATACCATCAGTCTGTTCGGGTTCATCATCGCCATCGGCATCATCGTTGACGATGCCATTGTTGTGGCCGAAGACACAGCGGCACTGGAATCCGAAGGGCTGGCCCCAAGGGAAGCCGCCAAAACTGCAGCCTTGCGGATGATGCCCGCCGTGGTGGCGTCGAGCCTGACGACTATTGCGGCTTTTTTACCGCTGATGCTGATTGGCGGCAGCTTCGGCAACTTTCTGATCGATATTCCCATCGTCGTAACCGCCGCCATTGTCGCCTCCCTAATCGAATGCTTCATCATCTTGCCCGGCCACCTGGGCCACCACAAACGCATGCGCGAACCCAGCGCCTGGCGGGCGGGTTTCGACAAAGGCTTCGGGAAATTCCGCGACGGCCCCTTTCGTACTCTGGTGGCCTTGTCGATCAGCAATGGCGCTGTCTTTATCGCGGCGCTGGCAATGATCAGCCTGATCGCTCTGGGGGCCGTCACCAGCGGCAAGATTGCGTTCGAGGCATCGCCGTCTCTGGATCAGCCGACCATGAGCGTCTCGCTCGACCTGCTCGATGGCACCAGCCTCGGCCAGGCAGAACAGGCGCTGGACAAACTCGAAACGGTGGTTAGGGACATCGACTCATCCGTCGGTGGCGGCCTGATCGACACCCTGGTGCATGAATACAACCAGCTGGATGAACCCAGTCGCGCTGAATTGAACATGTCACTGACCAGTGACACCGACCGGCCGCTGACCAACGCTGAGATACTGCAACGCGTTCAGCAAAACTATGAACTGCCCGCTGTCGTACGCAGTTTTTCAACAGGCCGGTCGTTTCGGGGCCCGGGCGGTGGTGGCGACCTGTCGATTCGGCTCGAAGGCAACGACATCGACACGTTGAAAGAGGCATCCCTGTTACTGCAGACTCAGCTGCAAACGCTGTCGGACCTCAGTGACATAACCGATGACCTACCCTTCGACGCCCAGCAATACCAGCTGACGCGAACCCGCGCCGCCGAAGCCGCTGCCATTGAAATCAGCGATGTGGCGCGCCAGGTCTCCTCACAACTGTCCGGCCTCAACCTGTACACCGTAGAAACCGGTTTCGAACAAATTCCAGTTCGGCTGCAACTCGAAGACCGGCAACGCGAGAGCGAAAGCTGGTTGCAATCGTTACCGATTCAGGTAAGCGACGGCAGCACCCTGCCACTGGGCAGCCTCGTTGATTTTTCCTATCAGAAGGGGCTTGACCGAATCAGCGCCCGTAACGGCGTTCTGTCGGTTACCGTTTCCGGCAGTTACAACGGCGACCAGCTATCGGATCTGTACGGCGTGCTGGAATCCGACATCATGCCGGTGGTGACATCGCAGTTCCCGGTCGATTACGCCATCGAAGGCCAGGCAGAAGAACTGGATGCGTTTTTCAGCGACACCCTGATCTCGGTGCTGATATCCATCATCCTCATCTACTTTATTCTGGCCTGGGTGTTCGAATCCTGGCTATGGCCTTTTGCGGTGCTGATCACTGTACCCTTCGGGTTGATTGGGGCGGTTGCCGGCCACTGGATCATGGACATGCCGCTGTCGACCATTTCCATTTTCGGCCTGATCGGCCTCTCCGGCATTGTCATTAACGATTCGATTATTCTGGTGGCCGTATTCCGGCGACTGCACGCCCAGGGGCAATCGTTATATGAAGCCACCGTGGCTGCTGCAACATCGCGCCTGCGTCCGGTGATCCTAACGTCCATCACCACCATGGCCGGCTTATCACCGCTGCTGTTTGAAACCAGCATCGATGCCGCATTGCTCAAACCCATCGCTGTCGGTCTGGTGTTTGGTCTGGGCTTTGGCACCCTGCTGATATTGCTGATGGTGCCGGTACTGCTCTACAAGATCGGGCAGCTCACAGACTGGGCCGGCCGCCGCAACGACGATCCGCCCTCAACCCGGGCGGTTAATGTCTGATACGGTGTTTACCGATCCAGCTCCGCCTGAGCCAACTGTCCGGTTTGCACTTGCCACTGGGACCAGTAAGCGCCCTCGCCCGTCAGCAAACTGGCGTGGGTGCCCTGCTCCACAATGCGGCCGTGTTCGAGCACCACGATCTGGTCGGCATGCACAATGGTCGACAGCCGGTGCGCGATCATAATAACGGTGCGGTCTTCCGCGATGTGGGCAAGTGACCGTTGTATCGCTGCTTCGGTTTCGTTGTCGACCGCACTGGTCGCTTCATCCAGCACCAGCACCGCCGGGTCTTTTAACAGGGCCCGCGCCAGCGATAAACGCTGACGCTGGCCGCCCGACAATTTGACGCCGCGTTCACCCACCTGGGTATTGAACCGGTCGGGCAGCCGTTCAATGAATTCCAGCGCTTCAGCTGTTTTGGCAGCGGCCTGAATGTCGTCGAGGCTGGCATCGGGTCGGCCATAGGCAATGTTGTCGGCGATGGTGCCATCGAACAGGAACACATCCTGACTGACCAGGCCAATATGGGTGCGCAGATCACGCAGTGACAGTTGTTGGATGGGAATGCCGTCGAGTTCTATCTGCCCTTCGCGGGGTTCGTAAAAGCGCAGCAACAATTTCATCAGCGTTGATTTACCCGACCCGGTCGCCCCGACCAGCGCCAGGGTCTTGCCCGCTGGCACCTCAATGCTGACGTCATGGACGCCAGCGCCACTCTGACCGTACTCGAAGGACACCTGCTTGAACTGAACCCGGCCCGCCACCGGGCCTTTAAACACCTGATCGCCATCATCCGGCACCGATACCTCGGTGTGAATCAGCACCAGAATACGCCGGGTGCTGGCCATGGCGCGCTCGAACAAATCAATGGTTTGCGCCAGTTCAGTCAGGGGCCACAGCAGTCGCTGGGTCAGAAACACCAGAACGCCATAGGCACCCACACCGAGCACACCGTTCAATACCTGAAAGCCACCGACGACGAAGGTAAATAAAAAGCCGGTCAATATGGCCATGCGGATAATCGGAATAAACGCCGAACTGATGGCAATGGCCCGACGGTTTGCTTCGGCATAGGCATCGCTGTCGGCGCGAATCTGTTTTGCTTCCCGCTCTTCAGCGGTAAAGGATTTGATGGTCGCCATGCCGCCAATGTTGTTGCTTAGCCGGGTCGCCAGCACACCGACCCGCTCACGCACATCCGCATACAATGGCATGGCTCTTTTCTGGAAGTAGAACGCCCCCCAGATGATCAGTGGAATCGGCGTGAACGCCAGAAACGCAATGAGCGGTGACAGCACGAAAAAGACGGCACCGACGGCGACAACAGTCACCAGCACCTGAATAATGTCGTTTGCGCCGCCGTCGAGAAACCGTTCCAGCTGGTTGACGTCGTCGTTCAAAACCGAAATCAATTGCCCACTGCTGCGCGATTCAAAGAAACTCATGTCCTGCTTTTGAATGTGCTCGTAGGCATCCTGCCGAATGTCGGCCTGCAGATGCTGCGCGAGGTTACGCCACAGAATCATGTACAGATACTCGAACAGGGATTCCCCGGCCCAGATCACGAACGTCAGCACCGCCAGTGCAATAATCTGCGACTGGGGTGTGACCAGGCCAAGCTGGGCGACAAAACTGGCTTCCTGATTCACCACCACATCAATGGCAATACCGATCAGAATTTCCGGTGCAATATCAAACAGTTTGTTCAGCGCGGAACACACCGTCGCAGCAATGATGCGACGCCGGTAACCGCGCGCGTATTTCAACAGCCGTATCAGAGATTGAAAACTGGTTGCCGGTGCAATAAACGTCATGTGCTTCCTTAACAATTAAGTCGATGCCTGCTGAATGCGAGCGATGGAATCTTTCTCTTCAATCGGCCAGTGTAGCCAGGCGGCAATGAGACCGAGAACGATACCGGCAATCCAGATGCCGTCGTAACTCTGATAATTTTTATACAGCCAACCGCCCAACCAAACACCGCTGAAACTACCGACCTGATGGCTGAAAAACACGACACCGTACAGAAAGGTCATGTAGCGCGTACCGAACAAGACAGCGACCAGGCCCGACGTCGGCGGTACCGTCGCCAACCACAGGAAGCCCATGGTGGCACTGAACACCAGTATGGTCACCAGCGACACCGGAATCAGCAGAAAAGCGGTAATGGCCACGACACGTCCCAGATAAATAAACGCCAGAATGGTTCGTTTGGGGCGCAGGCTGCTTTGTACACCAGCGACGTAGGCACCCACCACATTGCACAGCCCGATCAGACTGATACTCCAGGCGCCGACCTTGGCATCAAAGCCAAGATCAACCACATAGCCCGGCATGTGAACGGTAATAAAGGCAACGTGAAAACCGCAAACGAAAAAGCCCAGCACCAGCAAGGTATAGGAACGCACCTTCAAAGCCCGCTTGAGAATGGTCCAGAGCGAGGCGTCGATCTTGGGGCTAGAGTTGTCGTTGGCACCCCCGTAGGGAGCCAGCGGCAACGCCAGTACGGCCATGATGAACGCCGAGGCACTCAGCCATTGCAAGGCACGGAACCAGCCAGCCAGATCAACCAGTTCCTGCATCAGCGGCACCACCAGAAACTGGCCAAAACTGCCGGCCGCGGTACCAACCCCCAGCGCCCAGCCACGGCGGTCTTCCGGAACGGCGCGCGCCAGCGCCGGCAGCACAATGCCAAAGGCAGTACCCGCCACACCAGCCCCCACCAATAGCCCGGCGGTGGAGATCATGGCCAGTTCAGTGGTCGAGTACGACATGCCCCACATGCCAGCGGCGTAACACACAACGCCGGCCAGCAGCACCTTAAGATTGCCAAACCGGTCGGCCAGGCCGCCGGCAAAAATGGCAATCACACCCCAGGCGAGGTTCTGCACCGCCAGCGCCAGTGACAACACATCACGGCCCCAGCCCCGTGCCTCGGAAATGGGCTGCATAAAGAGCCCAAACCCGGCCCGATACCCGAACGACAACATCAACAGCAAACACGCACTGATCAGTACCGGCAACACCGGCATCAAACGACCTTTCATGACACGTCTCCGGCAGGCACCAGACTGGCAGATGGAAAGAAAACAGGCCCGGAACGATACTCCGACCCGGGCAGGAGAACAACGTTCAGAACGCTTCGTCCCAGTGCGAATAGCGTCGTGAAAAAGCCGCCTCAGGCCTTCAAGGCCCGATGATGGCGAGAAGCAAGACCGCGCTCCAGTGGATTGCTGGAGCGCTACTTAATCGATATAGTCACCTGCCCGTCAGCGTCTTTCGGGAGTAAACGACCTGACCTGGTGTCTCCCCTGTTATTGGAGTGAAGCATGACCGACCGCCGCCGCTTGATTCTTATCTGTCTGTGCTTCATTGCTTTCATTTCACTGGGCTTGCCCGATGGCTTGCTGGGCGTTGCCTGGCCTGGTATCCGGGCAGATTTCGAGCAGCCATTGGATGCCCTGGGCTGGCTGCTGGTGGCGACCACCGCCGGCTATATGATCAGCAGCTTTTTCAGTGGCGCGGTCAGTCGCTTTTTCGGCATTGGTCGACTGCTGGCCATCAGTTGCACGCTCACAGGCGCTGCCTTGCTGGCGTTTACGCTGGTTCCATTCTGGGCCGCTTTCGTGATTCTCGGCACTTTGGTGGGCGTGGGTGCCGGGGCTATCGATGCAGGCCTGAATACCTACGTTGCCGAGCATTACAGTGAGCGGTTGATGCAGTGGTTGCACGCCAGTTTTGGGGTCGGCATCACGCTGGGTCCGCTGATCATGACCGCCATGCTGAACCTCACCGGGCAGTGGTCGCCCGGCTATTGGCTGGTCGGCAGTGCCCAGATCTTTCTGGGCATCTGTTTCTTCGTCTCTGCTAGGCTGTGGGAAACACCAGCATCCATTAAAGCTGAGCCCAGCCTGACCGAGGATGCCGGTAAAGTCGCTCTGACACACCCGGCAACAGACGCCAAACCACAACCGGCAATAGCCTCGGCCAATTTCACCGCATCCCTTGCGACACCAGCGGTCTGGCTAAGCATGGGCCTGTTCTTCGCCTACACCGGGCTGGAGCTAACGCTGGGTCTGTGGGGGTATTCACTGTTGACCGAGTCACGCGGCGTAGAGGCCGCCGCCGCAGGCCTGTGGATCGCCATTTACTGGGGCATGTTCACCCTGGGCCGCATGGTCGCCGGTGTTTTTGCCAATCACCTGGGCAACCACCGGCTGGTCACTTACAGTCTGATTCTGGCGCTGGCCGGTGCAGTTCTGCTCGCCTGGAACCCGGTGGCCTGGGTGGGTTTAATGGCCATAGGTGTGGTCGGCTTTGCCTTCGCTCCGGTGTTTCCCGGCCTGGTGTCCGGCACGCGTTTGCGGGTTGGCGAGGCCCATCTGGCAAACACCATGGGCATGCAGATCGCGGCAGCAGGCATTGGCGCTGCCTGCCTGCCCGCTCTGGCAGGCGTAATGGCCGACCGCCTATCGCTGGAAATTGTGCCGGCCTTTCTGATGGTCTTTATCGTCGTACTGAGTCTGTTATACGGTGCCTCCCGGCGTCTCGGGCGGCACCAGATCGGCATCGACCCGATTGATCACTGACGTTTTACTGCCCGAGAGCTTGATAACCGGCGTCTGCAGCATCAACGAATTCGGAAAAGTCATTAAATCGCCTTTATCGTGCCGGATCATGACGTGAAAGGAAGAGATCTCCTCAATTTCACCGGTTAGATCAAAATCGGCATTGAGAATCCGTACCCGGTCGCCAATCCGGTAAGGAAACTGGAAAAAGATGATCATGCTGGCAGTCAGATTGCTCAGAATGGACCATTGCGCAAACATGGCAATGCCGATGACCGCAAACAGCGACGACAGGAATACCGTGAGCTCGCCGTATTCAATGCCAAACGTCAGCCCCACCGCAATCAGGAAACTGACGGCATGTACCGTACGCAGCAGTTTGCGCACCAGCGCTTTGCGCTGTACCGGTACATCCTTGGTTTCGACCCAGCGCCGAATGAAGTAATTGAGGGACTTGTGAGTGACGAAAAAGCCGATTAACAAAGCCAGAAAAACCGCGTATTGCCAGGACACTCGCGAAGACTCCTTGACCGAACGATAAGAGTTTACGACCTTCAGACCCGATATCGGGTGCCTCAGGCCCGTGAATTGCTTACACTTTACCGCAAATCATCAGTACGTCGAGAGATAGGCTTTGACTCAGCAACCACAGCGCGGCGGATTTTTCAGCAATCTGCTGTTCAACATTATCATCCCCGTCGTGATACTCAGCAAATTCAGCGGGCCAGAGCGGCTCGGCCCGGCCTGGAGCATCGTTGTCGCCCTGGCCTTCCCAATCGGCTATGGCCTCTGGGAAATGCGTCAGACCGGCAAACTGAACGCCATGTCGGTCATTGGCGTGATCAGTGTGTTTCTGACTGGCGGTATCAGCCTGCTGCAACTGGACCCGAAGTACATTGCCATCAAGGAAGCCGCCATTCCCGGCCTGCTTGGCCTGGCCGTGCTGATCAGCCAGAAAACTCGCTGGCCGCTGGTGCGCACGCTTATTTTCAACGCTCAGCTGATTGCCATAGATCGCGTCAATCAGGCGCTCGACCAGCGCGGCACCCATCGACAACTTGAACAAAGCCTGTCGCTGGTTTCCTACATTGTTGCCGCCTCCTTCTTTTTGTCATCCGTACTGAATTATGTGCTGGCCAGAATAATCCTGGTCAGCCCACCGGGAACTACGGCGTTCAGCGAAGAGTTGGGAAAGATGACCGCCCTGAGTTATCCGGTCATCGCGCTGCCCAGCACCGTTGTGCTAATGGCGGCTATCTTTTTTCTGCTCTACCGGCTCAAGAAACTGACCGGACTGGATCTCGAGTCTTTGCTGGTTGAACAAAACTCAGCCAAAGACAACGACAAAGAAACGACAGAGACCAAATAATTGCTGCAACAGGCATAAAAAAGGCGGGGAATCCCCGCCTTGAGCGTATCGATTGTATGAGCGGCACTTACGGGTCAGCCATCAACCGGTAACAGCACCTCCTGACTCACTATCCCCTGACTCACTATACGTCGGTGGATAAACCCCCCGATACGGATCTATCAGTGCAAGGTCGCACTGCCGACAACGCCGGCGCGACCGTACTCCTGTGTTGCTTCCTGGACGGCGCGGAATCGCTCGATTTCGAGGTCCGCCGGGCCACCATTCTGCAAATGAAAATCGTACAGAGTGCTGATCAACGTTGATAACACGTCGTTGTTGTTCAACAACCCTTCTTCAATGCCCGAGGCCGACAGGATATCGGCAATAGGCTCCAGGTTAGCTTGCAATTCGCCCTCTTCATCACGACTTATTTCCAGGGCGCCGAAATCAAACGATTCAGAAACGATCAGCTCGAACTGTCTTACATCATTCATAGCCTTACCTCGCTCTTAAGAGCCTCGATCGGAAGCAGCGTGCAGAACCACCCGAGGCTCTCAGGGTGGCTGCGTGGATAGACCGATTGCGAACGCAATCCCCTACACCATACTAGAAAGCGGCGCATCCTCCAAATAACGGGGCCTGGAGCCCTATAACCCCAGCACTCGGCACCCTTCACAACCCAGCGGATCATGGTTCACCCGCCGTTCAGCCTGTGGGGTCTAGACTGAACCCAACTGTCTGCCTATGGAGTTGCTTCATGATATTAACCCGCTTGCCAAAAGGCGCCTGGCGCGTGGCTGCATGTCTGCTACTGGTGGCTAGCGTCAACGCCGGCGACACCGGCATCACCACGACACCGGCCGAATCGACGATCGACACCCGGCGGGCCGAAACGCAATCGGCACACCGGCTTATCGGCCGGGTCTTTCAGTGGCAATACGGTCTTAATGAAGACGGTACACGGGTGCAGCCAGACACCCCGGGCCGGTATCTGCTCCGGTTCAACAGCGAGGGGCGAATCAGCCTGAAAGCTGACTGCAATAACTACGCGGCTTCCGTTCGGCTAACCGACACTGTTTTTTCGACCGGCCCCATGATCGGCACACGTGCACTGTGCCCGAAAGGCAGCCTGGAGCGACCCTACGTTAACGCCATTGAATCGGCCGCACAGTGGTCGTTCGACGGTGAACAGCTGATGCTCAGACAACCGCATGACGGTGGTGTAAGTGTCTTTATCGCTGTATCCGAGGATGAAAGCGAGGGAAACGGCGAGCGTAATTAGGCCCTTACGGCCAGTGCAATAATAAAAAAGGGCCCGTGCAGGGCCCTTGAAACAGCTGTTGATCCAGCCTCTACTGGCGAACCAGATCCACCAGCACAGTCCCCAGATTTCCAGGGTTCGAGCCGTCGGTTCCGAGACTGAAAGAGCCGTAATAGCGCTCGCCCGAGACCGAGTCTGGCAGGTTGAAGCCCAGGTCCACGCTGAAGGTTTCACCGGCCGGTACAGTGACTGGCACATCCACAGTGAGGTTACCCTCATCGCCAGTCACAGCGGCGGTGTGAATTGTCAGTGCCTGGGGCTCGGTATGCCCCGCTTCCCAGTTCTGCACGACCACCCACAGAGTGCCCGCTGGCGGGTTCTCAATATTGATGTACTCAAGCGCTGACCCGGTGGCAGCATAGTCGATCAGGCTTCCAAAGCCTGGCGTATCGCCAGAGCCAACGAAGACATCCAGATCACCGGACTCCGAAGCAGACACCTCTGCCACAAAACGCGTAGCGTTTTCGGGTACCTCCAGGGTGAAGAAGAAGGTGCCATCAACCGCAGGATCAAACCCGTCGAAGGGGTTGTCGTTGGTTGGATCTGACACCAGAGCGGCCTCCGTGGCGGTCGATTGGGCCAGACCGGTCATGCTGACCTCGGCCGAGCTGATTTCCACCGCTTTCAACCCATCGAGGCTGACGACATCACTGGCCAGCGGCGCGGTGATGGTTATGGCACCGGGCAGATTACTAAGCGCGGGTTGAATCGCAACCGGGAAATGGACATCGGGCACATGACGGGTCAGCGATTTAAGCCCCAGTTGGGCAAATTGCCACTCACCTACAGGAGCGTCCGATGCATCCGCTTCAATGGTCAATACCTGACTTTCGCCCGGAGCCAGCCGGAACCGTTCCGGCGAGACGGTAAGGCCAGGCTGTCGCTGGGTTCGCCAGTGTGTGCTCTGGTTCGATACGTTGGTAACCGTGCGAGTCCACTGGCAGTTCACCACACACCGAGCCTGCCCGAGTCCGGTCAGGTTCAGCACAGAAGGCTCGCCCCCCACGAACGGATCGGCGGCCAGAAAGGCATCGAGTTGCTCATCGAGAACCAGGGCGGCCTGAGCGGCTCGGGGCAAATCGATGCGGCCGCCACCCATGTCAAACGGGTCGGCCTGGCGAGTTCCGTCCTCTTTGAGGTGCTCTTTAACGGCGGTTGTCATCATTGCAGACTGAATCTGCATCGGTGACCAGTCCGGGTGCAAGGCGGTCAGCAAGGCACCCGCGCCGGCAATGTGCGGGCTCGACATCGAGGTACCCTGAATGACATTGTAATCCTGCTCCGCATCGCTGTAGCCCTCGTGAAAGGCCGCAAAAATGGCTCTCCCCGGTGCGGTGATGTTGGGCTTAACCACACTGGGCACTGAAGGGTTTACCCCTCGCGAACTGAAATAGGCCAGTACATCGGCCGTTTCCGGTTCATACACCATCTCGGTACCGCTCAGTCGGCCCTGGTGTCCATTCCCCGAGGCCAGCCACTCCCGCAACTGGGTTGCATCGGTGAAGGTGATGTGGGTCGCCGGCAAGGCATGTGAATCGGTCTCCAGATAGCCCGACCCATCGGGAGTGGTGGGTTCCCTCGTGAGAATCATGGCACCGCCACCATTGGCAGCAACATGCTCGCCCTTGGCCACCCGACCGATTTCACCCGCCTCGCACAGAACGATCTCTCCATCGAACCGGCCGCTGAACTCATCCGCCAGGCAGAGGGGGTTGCCGAAGTCGGCCGCGTCAATAATGGACGCCGGGCCGTATCCCGGTGAAATACCCTGACCCACAATGTCTACCGGTGGCGACTCCAGCCCTCCGCTCAGATCCACCAGGGTGTTTTTGTAGAATAAGGGGTGTGCGCTGGCTGCAACCGAGGTGACCCAGGGTGCATCGGCCGGGTTACCGAGGGTCGCGAAATCCGGCCCGGAATTGCCCGCTGAGGTGGCCACAAATATACCGGCGTCCATCGCGGCCAGAAAGGCCAGTGAATCCGGATCGCCCCAGGGGTCGGAAGCCCCACCGCCAATGGAGTAGTTGATCACATCGACACCGTCGGCGATGGCCTGGTTAATTGCGAACAGAATGGCACTCAGGTAACACCCGGCCTCTGCGCACACGCTGTAGGCAACCACATTGGCGCGCGGCGCCACCCCCGCAATATGCTTGGTCAGAGAGAAACCGGTGGGGGCCGTAACCCTTGCGTTGTACACCAGGTTCCCGGCTGCGGTTCCGGCTGTATGAGAACCGTGACCGTCGGTATCACGCGGGCTCCCTTCGTTGATCAGCTCATATCCCCAGGCGCCGATCAGCTTGTCGTTACAGGGAAAGTCAGGATCGAACACTCCGGAATCCGGATCACAGACACCCAGATACCCGCTTTTCGGGTTGCGGTGCCGGTAGCCGTCGCCATCGACCTCGGCGAAAGAATCACTGACCGGGTTGATGCCGGTATCAATAATACCGACCACCACGCCTTCACCGCGGGTACCGGCCTGGCCTGCCACGCCGCGCCATACTTCGGGGGCACCAATCCAGGCAAACCCGCCTTCCCACAGACACCCGGCCAGGCCCAGAGTGGCCAGCAAGGAGGCGGTCAGGCCATGCCGGCGATTCAGTCGCCCGGTTGCCAGCGCCCAGACCAGCGTTGCCAGCACCAGACTCAGTGCGACCACCACAGACCACCACAGCCAGGCTGTCGAACCGGCGTCACCCGCATTGGGCAAGGCATAACCGGAGGCATCGCTGGGCGTTCGTGTCAGTTGTCGCAGTTCATCTTTGTGAATGCTGCGAATGCCCGGCAAGCTTGCCAGTTGGCTGGCCTCAGTTTCGGTCAATTCCACCACCACTGCGTTGACGGCCAGGTGAAACTGGTCAATGACCTCAACCGAACGACCCAGACGCAGGGAGATTTGCTGCAGCAACTTGGCCTGCTGAGACTCCAGGTACTGCCCGTAGGCTCTCACTTCGGGAGTATGCACATCCAGCGAAGCGCGGCCTTCCGGGCTGGTAGCCTGGTACCCGGATACTTCACCTCGGTACCGCGCTGCGGCAGCGGCATCCCCGGTGATGATGTAGCGGTTCATGGGTGCGGCAAAGCGGCTGAATGGCTGAATGCCCGCTGCATTGTCCGATGCTGACGGGGGCGTTTTTTCCAGCACATTTCGCTGGCCTGAGAGGTTGCGTTCGGAAATTTCAGATTCGGCCAGGGCAGTTGCCGCGACCAGTGACAGGCAGAGCCCCGCTAACACTGCATACAGCGAGGCCCCAGACCATCTGCGACTGTGCCGCAGGGTAAATTGAGACAGGGTCATGTCAGTTCCTTGTTTGTCGAAGTTGAGAAACACGGAGCCCTTCCAGGAACACCGTATTCACAGGCCTGGAGACAACATGACCCAGCAATGCGCTGCCTGGCGCCCTTTCGGGAACCAGGTCAATCGTGCGCTGGAACGCCACCTTCCGACAAAACGCCTGCATCCTTGCCCGATTCACGCAACAATCCGTCAATGGATTGAAGACAAGCCGTAAAACGGATGCTTCAGGCACGCTATCAGCTCACGAGGTGTTGCGGAAACCTTAGTGGTGAAACTGAGACCGAATTAGCACAATCATTCGTCGGGTGATTTGTAAAGGGGTGCTTACAGAGGGGATTGATGACGCCCGTTTAACAACGGCGTCACCGGTCGGCCGTCAAAACTGACAGGACGTTCGCATCGGCTCAATGACGTCGGTAAAACCGGTCATATCAAACACCGCGGTAATGGGGCTGTAGTTATAAGGTGTGGTTCGAAACACCAGAGTGGCATTGCCAGCCTCGGTTTCGGTCTCAAGCTGATTAACCAGTTCGACCTTGGAAAACCCCGATGCAGTGCCAGGGAAAATAGTGCGCTCACGGAAACGATCGGTTTGCCAGGTTCCGGTGACCGATTCGCCCTGGCCAATACGGGTAGTCACTTCAGGCTCGGTGCTGGGCAGGAACTCCCCCCAATTGAGCACGAGCTGGAAATCGCCTGGCTGGGTTGAATCGCAGGTGAGCTCCAGTTCGATCGGGTTGCGCCGACGGTTCAGACCACGATCCGACCGCAGGAACACCGAATGCTCGGTTTGCCCGGTGATGGGGTCAGAGTTTGCTTCATAATCGAACTTGCCAATGTCACGCGTTACGTTCTGCGCCTCGGCCAGCACCTGCTCAGCGTCATCGTAACACTGGTAGCGTTGCTGCTGGACTGTCAGTGAACGGCATTCCTGAATGGATTCGGCAAAGGTTTCAGCCTGGCTGACGGTTGCGATTGTCAGGCCGACGGTAGCCAAACCCAGAATGAAGAAGGTTTTGTACGAATACGATACACCAACGGTCATGTGTGCGTGAAACTCCTGTTCTTCGGCATTGTACAACTGATATGGCAACCTGAGGTGGGCTGTCCTGGCGCTTAGCGTATCAATCAGCGCTCGTGGCACACTGACTGGCAGCAGCCAGAGCCCCATCATGCCCGAGGGCCACGTAAAGCGAAACCGCCGTTTAGCCAGGCATCACCTTAAAGGCCTCTAACCCACGCTGACGCTGACGCCCCTGTCGGTGCGATTCATTCAAACAGGATTCCACAAACCCCAGATGCGTTTGCGATGCCTGCTGCGCTGCAGCCGCATCACCACTCATAATAGCCTCAAGTAACCGCTGATGCTGCTCCAGCAAACGATCGGCGGTGTCCCCTTGCCCGGCAATTTGAAAAACACTCTCGGCAATGGACGATGCCAGCACTTTGAACAACGCCTTCATGTTGTGCAACAGCACAGCATTGTGACTTGCCTCAGCAATGGCCAGGTGAAATTCTGCGTCTGCCTTGGCTTGCTCTGCTGCGTTGCCTGCCTTATGGCTACGCTCCAGTTCGGTCGCACAGGCCTGAAGCCGGTGACGGTCAGCCTCAGTCGCCCGCAAGGCTGCGTACCAGGCAGCCATGCCTTCTAGGGCATTCCGGTATTCCAGAATATCGTACTGGTAGTCTTTATCAGTACTGAGCAAGGCCAGCAACGGATCACTAAAGCCATCGCCCAAGTGCTGACACACTCGGTGTCCACCGCCCTGTCGACTCTCCAGCCAGCCCCGGGCGGCCAGGGTACCCAGCGCTTGTCGCAGCGTCGGGCGAGATACGCCCAGCTGGATGGCCAATTCACGTTCGGGCGGTAACTGGCTCCCCACCGGGTACTGCCCTTCGGTGATGGCTTTTTCCACCAAACGGGCAACCTGATCCGACATTCGCTCTGCTTTCATGACACCCCGCTCACTTGACTGGCCCTCGCATGGCGGATTGACAGCCCTGTGAAGTCAGCCTATTCTCACTGGAAACAATTGGTAAATTGGTATTACCAATTAATAGAGCATCGTACCCCAGGCAAGGCAAGCGATGCAACCGTGCACCCCTTTTTAACGCCGAGGTTCCGATGTCACAGCCCGTTCTGCTCTACCCGAGCAAACCCGACAAGGTCTATTTGTTTGGTACCTGCCTGGTCGACCTGTTTTATCCGGAAGCCGGTCTTGCCGGGGTCGACCTGCTGGAGCGGGAAGGCATTGAGGTGATCTACCCTCAGGATCAAACCTGTTGCGGTCAGCCGGCCTATACCTCGGGTCGCAGCGACGAAGCCCGGGCAGTGGCGCAAGCCCAGCTGGATTTGTTTCCCGGAGACTGGCCGGTCGTCGTGCCCTCCGGTTCCTGCGCCGGCATGATGCGACACCAGTACCCAAAATTGTTTGAGGGCACGGAAGATGCCGAAAAAGCCCGCAAGCTGGCTGCCAGAGTCTGGGATCTGGCCGATTTTCTGGTGAACGTCTGTCAGATCAAGCTCACAGATACCGGTGATCCCGTTACCATCGCCTTACATACCTCTTGCTCGTCACGCCGGGAAATGGGCGTTGCGGACAGCGGCCCAGCCCTCCTGCGGCAATTGAACAACGTCACCCTGGTCGAGCCGGCCAAGGTGACGGAATGCTGTGGATTCGGTGGTTCTTTTGCAGTGGGCCATGCCGATATTTCCGGTGCCATGGCTAACGATAAGGTAGCGGCTTTGGCGCAGACCGGTTGCGACCGCTTTCTGAGCACTGATTGCGGGTGTTTGATGAACCTCACCGGTGTGGCCGAAAAACAAAAGACGGGCCTGGCCGGTGAGCACCTGCTGAGCTTTCTGTGGCAACGCACTCAGTCGAACCGGGAGGTTTAAACGATGTCCCAAACCCGAGAAGACACCTCGCAGCAAGGCCACAACAGTGCCATCAACTTTCAGCCACAGGTAGCATCCGCGCTGGCCAATAGCCAGTTGCGTGGCAACTTCGACAAGGCCATGACCGGCCTGATGCACAAACGCAGCAATGCCTTCGCCGACTGGGATCTGGACGCCCTGCGTGATCTGGGCCAGGCCATCCGGCAACGGGCACTGCAGCAGCTACCCGACCTGTTGGAGCAGTTGGAACACCAGTGCCAGGCCAACGGCATTCAGGTGCACTGGGCCCGCGATGGCGACGAAGCTTGCCGGGTTATCACCGAAATCTGCCAGCAACGCCAGGCGAAAACGGTGATCAAGGGCAAGTCGATGGTGACCGAAGAGATGGAACTGAATGACCATCTCGAGCAGCGCGGTTACAGCGTGCTCGAATCCGACCTTGGCGAATACATTGTGCAAATGGCCAAAGAAACGCCGTCGCACATCATCATGCCGGCGATTCATAAGAACACCGCTGAAATCGCCGAACTGATGCACACCATGACCGGCGTCGAGCGGCGCGAAGACGCCCATTACCTGACCGACCAGGCCCGGCAGCAATTGCGTGAAAAGTTCATGCAGGCTGACGTGGGCATTTCCGGCGTTAATTTTGCGGTCGCAGACAGCGGCACTCTCTGTCTGGTCGAGAACGAAGGCAACGGTCGCCTGACCACCACCACACCGCCCTGTCACATCGCCGTAACCGGCATCGAAAAAGTGGTTCCCAGCCTCACCGATGTCGCGCCCTTGCTGAGCTTGCTGACCCGCTCTGCCACCGGCCAGTCCATCACCACCTACGTCAACATGATCAACCGGCCGCGTCAGCCAGACGAAAAAGACGGACCGGAAGCGGTGCATCTGGTGCTGGTCGATAACGGTCGCTCGGATATTTACCAGGACGACGAACTGGCCCAGACCCTCCAGTGCATCCGCTGCGGTGCCTGCATGAACCATTGCCCGGTTTATACACGCATTGGAGGCCATGCCTACGGCACGACCTACCCCGGGCCCATTGGTCAGGTGCTGATGCCGCAATTGTTGGGGCTGGAGCAAACGCCAGACTTTGCCAGCGCCTCGTCACTGTGCGGATCCTGCGCAGAGGTGTGTCCGGTTCGTATTCCGCTGCCCAGTCTGCTGCTGCGATTGCGTCGTGAAGCAGTCGACGGCGACAAAACACGCCCCTCAACCGTACCCGGCCATGGTAGCAAGCGTTCTGGACTGGAATCACTGATTTGGACTGTCTGGCGCATCGCGCACCGACACCCGATGCTCTATCGTCAGTCAACGCGCCTGGCCAGCCGGTTCAGGGCGCTGAGCCCGAAACGACTGGGCGGCTGGACCCGCTATCGCAGTGCGCCAAAACTGGCCAAAACAACCCTGCACAGCGCCATGAACGCCCGCTCCGGGAGGCAACAACCATGACCCCTTCTGCCCGCCAAACCATTTTGAGCCGCCTGCGTGAGCGCAAACCGCTTCCTGCCACAAGCCAGCCAGATTTTACCGTTATGGAACAACGTCGCTGGTCGCTGGAAGCCGGCATAGAGCGATTTATAGCCCAGCAAGCGGCCGTGCATGGCGACGTTCACCGGGTGAGTCAGGCCAAACTGAGCCAGGCCATATTGGCAAGACTGACGCAGGCAGGCGCTCAACGGGTACTGATCGGACCCGACAACCCGGTGCATCACGAATTGACCAGCAACGCGCCCGACCTTCAATTCCACGGGTACGATCAGCCAGTCGAAGCCTGGCAAAGCGAGCTGTTTCACCAGACCGATGCCGCCATCACGGGCTGCCATGCGGGCCTGGCCGATACCGGCTCACTGGTCGTCATTCCAAGCCCCACTGAACCCAGGCTGATGACTCTGGCACCGCCGCTGCATATTGCCATCCTGCCGGTCAGCCGACTGTTCAGCAGCTGGTACCAACTGATCACGGAGGAAGACTGGACAGGCCCCATGCCGACCAATACTCTGCTGATTTCCGGGCCCTCCAAGACAGCGGACATCGAGCAAACGCTCGTCTACGGTGCTCACGGCCCCAAGGCGTTAACGGTTTTTCTGGTCGATGGTTGATGACAAACGGCTAATCTTGAAGGAACGCTGGCCGATAACGCTCCTATACTGCTTTTGGCCAGCTAATTCAGGAATCCGACTTTTATGCGCAACAATCAACCCGTCACTGATCGCGAATATGTCCTGGCGGACGACCAACAACTGATTTCCTCGACTGACCGGAAAGGCCGTATTCAACATTGCAATCAGGCGTTTGTTGATGCCAGCGGTTTTTCCCGCGACGAACTGATTGGGCAGCCGCACAACCTGATCCGCCACCCCGATATGCCACCGGCCGCCTTTGAGAACATGTGGACCTACCTCAAGGCCGGCAGCCCCTGGATGGGCCTGGTGAAGAACCGGCGTAAAGACGGCGGGTATTACTGGGTCAACGCCTATGTGACGCCCATCACCAAAGGTGGCGAGGTGGTCGGTTATGAGTCAGTCCGGGTAAAACCCCAGCGCGAAGACATCGACCGGGCGTTTCGCATCTATCAGCGCATCAACGCTGGCAAATCAGGCATCGCCCCGCTTCGCCGATTCCGGGATGCGGCCGTTGCTCTGGGCCCTGCCGCAGTGTTGATTGCTGCGATGATTGCTCTGGGAGCCTACAGCGGGCAATGGCTGGCGGCACTGTCCGGTGCCGTCGCCATAGGCGCCGCGTCGCTCTACGGCCGCCAGGTCCAGAAGCAATCACTGGCAACCGTTGCCGGTAAACTGGAAGGCCGCTTCAACGATGCTCTGATCGCCAGCACCTATTCCGATGCATCGCTGTCGCTGGCCCGGGTGGAACTTGCCGCCAGTGTCACCAGTGCGCATCTCAATACCGTCCTGACCCGCATAGACGACGCCGCGCGTCAGGTCTTTCAGCAATCGCAAAAGGCGCACGAACTGGCGGGCCAGTCCGAACATGCCATCGACGAACTGCAAAGCGAAACCACCCAGATTGCGGCAGCCATCAATGAGATGACAGCAACCATTCATGAAGTGTCGGGTAATGTGCAGGTTACCGCCAACGAAGCCGATACCGCTCACGACCTGGCCGAAAAAGGCACCCGCACTGTTCAGCAAACGCGCGATGAAATACAACAGCTGGCGCAAGCCGTGCAGTCGATTGGCGCCACGGTCAGCGAAGTGGTTGCCCAGACCGATTCAATCTCCAAGGCGGCCGAGCTCATTCAGAGTGTGACCGACCAGACCAATCTTCTGGCACTGAACGCGGCGATTGAAGCTGCACGCGCCGGCGAACACGGCCGGGGATTTGCCGTCGTAGCCGATGAAGTACGCTCACTGGCCGTTCGTACCACCGAGACCACTCAACAGATCCAGAACATCATCGACAACCTGAAATCAAAAACCGGCGAAGCTGAATCGGCTGCAGACGCAGGCCGGCATATTGCCGAGCAGGGTGTCGCGCGAGTGGAAGAAGCCGACCAGGCGCTGCATGAGATTGCCAGCGCGGTCAGCCGCATTACCGAAATGACGCACCAGATGGCCACCTCCATCGAGGAACAGAGCCAGGTGTCTGAAGAGATCAACCAGCAACTGACCCGCATCAGTGGCCTGGCCGATCACAGCCTCGATCAGGCCCACAGCTCGGTCAGCGGTGCCCAGGCAATGAACGATCTGTCGACCGAGCTGCATGAACTGGTGGAATTGTTCAGACAGTAGCCCTTAAAACAAGCCGTTGTAGGTGACGCCCCACACCAGAAACACCCGGTTCAACGCGCCGGTATCCCGCACCAGCGGGCTATCGGCAGCGTCGCCCTGGTATTGGTTAACCGACGTCAGCCAAATCGTCGACCAGCGTTCCGTATGCTGGTAGGAGGCGATCAGACTGAGACTCAGATTCTTCAAACCCGCTTCGGGCTGATAGGCACCAACACCCATATCGGGCGTTGCCTCCACCCCAAAAAACGTCGTCATATGAGCCTCGGTTCCCCACTGACTGCCGAGTGAGCCAATCAGAGTCAATCGATCTGTCACCGGACTGACCCAGCCTACCGAGGGTGCAAAAACGGCCGTCTCATGGCCGCCCGGTAAGGTGGTCACCAGATCCGCCGATGCCGTCAGTATGCCTGGCAAAGGCACCCCGACAACCCGCCACGGAATGCCAGAGCCGATGCTGACGCCGACCTCCGCAGAGGCGGGTATGTCTGCCTGTTGTTGATATTTCGCCGGCAGTTCATCGCTCTCCCGCCCTCCTGAATATCGCACCAGCGGCCCCAGGCTCAGTGCCCGGGAAGGCACCAGGTCAGCCGCAAGGCCCGGGCCCCGGGTAGCCAGCCGGTAACCCTCGTACTCGACCGAAAAACTCGGCGCTGGCAGCGCTCGCCAGCCTTGCCCAAAGGGCTGCTCACTGGCCGTCACCCCAAGCCCCAGGCTGAATGCGTTATCCGCCAGGCTCGGGCCAGAGACCCCGAAACACCCCAAAACAACCAACACCTTTGCGGCCATGCGCATCGTTCACGGTTTCCTTATTCGTTCGTCGACAGTATCCGTACGGCAATCACCAGGCGGGGACGCTGCGTCCAGATTGCCTGAAGTCCGGGCATTAATCCCACACTCAATTCACCTTCTAGCCCGGACTAGCCTACCATTACGCAGGCGCCTTCATTTTGTACCATACCCGATTTCTAACCAGACTGATCAGTGGTCAAATCCACCCTTGGGTTTCGTAGCGACTGGCCGATAACGTATCATGCCAAAGGTGCCCGAAGTGTCGGGCGCCAGGACAGTTTCGCGAGGTTTTTATGAGCAGTAAGGCAAAGCATGCCCAAAAGTTACTCCTGTTTACACTGACGGGCCGTCAAACCTTTGCCATCGGCACCCTAAAAGTGCGGGAAATCATCCCAACTGCCAAGCTCACCAAAATGCCTCAGGACCACCCTTCGGTGCTGGGTGTGACGACCATCCGGGGTAAAACCATTCCGGTGATCGATATGGCCTATGCAGTCGGCTACCAGCCATTGTCGCCAGACGAAATCGCTTCCGCATCCATCATCATTACCGATTGCCAGCGCCGTGAAGTCGGCTTTCTGGTTCGAAAGATTGAACGCATTGTCGACACCAACTGGCGCGACATTAAAACGCCGCCCTCGATGCTGGGGCGCAATGCCTTCCTGACCGGCTTGCTGATCGATGAAAAACAGACCATTCAGTTGCTGGATGTCGAACTGTTGCTGTCGATTGTCTACCCGGCACCCGCTGACAAGAAGTTCACGGTACTGACCGACGTTCAGCGCGAGAAACTCAAACCACTGAACATTCTGCTGGTAGACGACTCCCACGTCGCCCGTCGGCAATTGTCTGATGCCCTCGATAACCTGAACATTACCTATCAGGTAACCAACAACGGCATGGAAGCGCTGGAGATTCTCAAAGCCGAAGCCAGCAAGGGCCACCCCATTGACCTTCTGGTCAGTGACATCGAGATGCCCGGCCTCGACGGCTACGAACTGGCCTTCAATATTCGCGACAATGCCGACCTGGCGGGCGCCTACATCATTCTGCACACCTCCCTGAACAGCGAAATGAGCGTCAGCTACGCCAATCAGGTGGGTGCCAATGAAGCCCTGACCAAATTTGACGCAGAAGAGTTGGTTATGGCCATGCTCCGGGGCGCAGAGTCGGTTCAAGCTTCATAAACCTCACTTCGGCAGTTGGCAAACCCGCACGCATCCACCATACTGTATGCATAAACAGTATTTGGAGGAGTCGTTATGTCTGTGCAACTGCTCGGTCGCTGCAATACAGGCCCGCAACTGAATCTGCCGCTTTTTGTCGAAGGCCAGTCCGTCGATGATGATGAAGGGCTCGATCACGATATACCGGGTATTGACCTGGCCAGCCTGTGCATCCGCAATCCGGAATCCAGCATCCTGGTCTCGGTACACAGCATGGCTATGGCCGAGGCTGGCATCATCGCGGGCGACACCCTGATCGTTGACCGCAGTGCCAGAGCCAGCCAGGGCGACATCATACTGGCCGGCTACAATGGTGAGCTGATGGTGCGGGAACTGCAACTGACTCCGAGCCCAAGGTTACTGCCAAGACACCCGGATTTTGACATTCTGGTGGTGCCGGAACATGAAACCCTTAGCCTGATTGGCAAAGTGAGCCACATTATTCGGTCACTGTAAGCCTATTGCGGCAATTGAAAGCAAATGCGATATCGACTAATATTCCAGCGGCGTCAAATACTGACTTTTCGCCAGACAGTCTTCTTATTTGTACTATATTATTTCGCGGCGAATTGAATTTGGTTTAACCGCTAATCCCAACGCCAACGCGGATACACCAGGGTTATTTGTGAACGTCTTTAAATGAGTCGCTTTACCGGGTTACTGCTCCCGCTTTAAAACCCTGTCGATTCAATGGCCTGTCATAAAAGCCATAACGCACATTTGATCCAGTCTGGCAAAGGCAACGGATATAGTCTGTTATTTCTGTTTTTTGCGTTAACCATTGCACTAAAAACCAGGGTGAACGACAGGCCCTTTACCCGACCCTGGCAATTACTGATGGCGCCACCCCCCAGTTTGAGCCTGTTTAGGCGATATGGGGTGTCACAAACATAAAGACTCAACGGGTTTGCCTGCAGATGGTCCGGCACTCCTATAACACTGTCACTATTGATATTAACCGTGAACATTGGAAGCCTATGACACAAACACACTCTGCTGTTCGCATCGACGCGCTAAACATTGATGCTGAAATTCAGAAATACGAATCTGAGCTTGAAAACCTGATTCGCCTAAAAGAAACCGCGCTGAAAAAAGAAGCCGGTTTTAACGCCTACATGGAATATCTGGCTACGCTGGAGCGCGAATACGGCATTACCGAAGAAGATTTGTTTTCCCGGCGCAGTGTGAAAATTGGTGACTGGATTACCAAAACCCTGGTTCGCCAAAAACAATCGGCTTTGTTAAAACGACTGGCCAGTTTTTTCGAAGAATATGCCAAAAAGCAGCCGAAAAAGGTAATTGGCAAAGGCCGTCCGCAGCCAGCAAAAGCGCTGGAGCCCGGTGTTTATCGTCACCCGATGAGCCTGGAGACGGTAGAAAAGAAAACCCGTGCGCCCAAATTGCTAAATACCTGGATACTCGAAAATGGGTTGGAAAAGGTACAAAGCTGGCGCGTCAGCGAATAACCAAAACCCCGCTGCACTCCTACGAATCCGGATCACCCGATGCTCGGTGTGATCCCGGGTTTGTTGCCCCCTTCATAGCCAACCTCTTGATTTCGATCAGTAAACTTCCAGTCTTCTGCTGATAGCCTACCCGTTCGGCCCGCTGCAAGGACCGCAAAACGCAAAGGCCACCCACATTGCACTTTCAAGAGGCACCACAATGACGTCGAAAGACAGCGACAGTGTATTCCAAAGCTATGGACGCGTTTGCAACAAAGACCGTTTTTTCGTCGATTTCTACGACCATTTTATGAGCAGCTCAGACGCCATTCGTGCGCAGTTTGTCGACACCGACATGAAACAACAGCGCCACCTGCTGCGAAACGGCATCATGCAACTGGTATTGCATGCCCGTGGCATGCCAGACACCAAGCTCAGAGCCCTCGGCAAAAGTCATGACCGTACCGGCTATAACATCAAACCGGAATGGTATGGCCTCTGGCTCGACGCCCTAATGCGCACCTTAAGAAAACACGATCCGGAATTTTCGGATGATCTTGAAACCAGCTGGCGCCGGGCGATAGAACCTGGTGTCCGTCTGATCAAAGAGGCCTACTAACCAGCCAGCCTAAGCCCCGCCAAATCCGGTAACTGGTTGAATCCGTTATCTTTTTGCTAAAAAAGGCTTGCACTGGAACCCGGTACAGGTATCATACGCCTCGTTCTTCAGGACTATAGCTCAGTTGGTTAGAGCGCTACCTTGACATGGTAGAGGTCCCCAGTTCGAATCTGGGTAGTCCTACCAAATTACATAACAAAAGAAGCCGCCCTTGGGTGGCTTTTTTTGTTATGTCAGGTGGGAAACCGGCTGCGAACTGGCAGTTCGACCCGAAAGCTCTACTCTCCGCGCTTTCGTCGAACCGTGACGGACTCGCCGCCAATTCCCCAATTGTCCGTCTCGACCTCCTCTATAACCACAACGGTCGTGGCCGGGTTCTTACCCAGCACATCGCGCAGTAATTCGGTGGTGCCCTGTATCAATTGCTGTTTCTGTTCGGCTGTAGCGCCTTCTCGAGTGATCTTGATATTGACATAAGGCATGGGGTTTCCTCGGTTAGTCGTTCAGATGCAACCACTGCTCGATTTGCGTATTCAGAGCCGCTTCATGAGTCAGCGGCGCCATATGACCGCCCGGTGTGTTCACCACCCTGGCCTCCGGCAACCAGTGTTTCAGTTGCTCTATCAGGGCACGAGCGCTGGACCGGGTTTGTTCGCCGTGCAGTAGCGTCAGCCGGTCAGCGATCGGTGCCAGAGCATCTGCGGTGAAAGTTGGGTGCATCAGCGCCTGAAAGTCGAGATCGACTTTCTTAACCTGGTGGGTAAACAGCTGCTGCAGCCGTTCGGGCATGGCATCAAAGGCACCCGGGCCATTCCAATACTCAATAAATCGCCGAGCCTGCGCCGTTGGATCTGAAGCGGTCGATGCATCGTCAAACACATGCAACACCGATTCAAGGTCCTTCAAACCTTCATGCCCATCCTCCAGAATGGAAAAACACACCGGTTCAAACAGCACCAGACGCTCTACCCGATCAGGATGTTTTTGCGCAAAGGCAAGGGCGACTGCGGCACCGTAGGAGTGCCCTACCAGCCTCACTGTTCCCTGAATCTGCTCCTGTTCCAGTATTGTTTCCAGCAACGCCACTTCATGCCACAGTGTAAATGACTGCATATGTTCAAGCGCAGGCATCGGCGTCTCGCCGTAACCGTATAAATCCATCGCCAGGCACTGAGCCCTGCCCCGTAGTCGGCGAATAAGATCACGCCACTGGCCCGATGAACTCAGTGAACTATGAAGCATTACTACCGTTGAGCCCTGCCCCACGCTTATAAAACCAGGCACATTGGAAATCCTTAATATTAAGATGTTTGGAGTTAGCAAATAGCGAGCGGCGGATACCGGGTATGGCTCTGCGGGGTAGTCCGCAGCATTGATGCTGCGGTCTAGGCTCCACGGACGGATTCACGCCGAGCGAGTGTCGCACCACCCGAGAGGCATACCCGGTAACCGGTGCGGATTCCAGCCAACGTTCAACATTCAACCTCGGAGCCTTCAGACTGATTTTAAATGTTCTTTGGCTTCCATCATCTCGTCGCGCAAGGCGGCCGCTTTTTCAAAGGCCATGTCTTTGGCCGCCCGGTGCATGTCGTCTTCCAGCCGGACGATCACTTTCGACAGTTCCGCCGCCGTCATGGTGGCGTAATCGCGTGCTTCAGCATCGATGCGCTCAACCTTCTTGCGATTGCGCGCTATCTTGCCTTTGCGCCCCGGCGCCACGGCCCCTTCGAGAATGTCCTGCACGTCTTTGACCAGCGCCTGAGGCGTAATACCTTCAGCCAGGTTGTGCGCAATCTGTTTTTCACGGCGCCGGTCGGTTTCGCCAATGGCGCGTTCCATTGAACCGGTCATTCTGTCGGCGTACAAAATCGCTTTACCGTTCAGGTTACGCGCCGCCCGGCCAATGGTTTGAATCAGGGATCGCTCGCTGCGCAAAAAGCCTTCCTTATCGGCATCCAGAATGGCCACCAGCGACACTTCGGGCATATCGAGACCTTCTCGCAGCAGGTTAATACCAACCAGCACATCAAATTCGCCCAGCCGCAAATCACGAATGATCTCCACCCGTTCAACGGTGTCGATGTCCGAGTGCAGGTAACGCACCTTGACGCCGTTTTCATTCAGGTAATCGGTTAAATCTTCCGCCATGCGCTTGGTCAGAGTGGTTACCAGAACGCGCTCGCCCACCGCTACCCGCAGATTGATTTCGTGCAACAGATCATCCACCTGGGTGGTTGCCGGGCGGATCTCAATAATCGGGTCAACCAGGCCCGTTGGTCGAACCAGTTGCTCAACAACCTGCTGGGTGTGTTCTTCCTCGTATTTACCCGGTGTGGCCGACACATAAATGCCCTGAGGCGCCAGTCGCTCCCATTCCTCAAACCGCATTGGCCGGTTGTCGAGTGCCGAAGGCAAACGAAACCCGTACTCAACCAGCGTCTCTTTGCGCGAGCGATCCCCTTTATACATGGCACCCAATTGCGGCAAGGTCGCGTGGGATTCATCGATAAACATCAGCGCGTCTTTGGGCAGGTATTCGTACAAAGTCGGTGGCGGATCACCCGGGTTGCGGCCAGAGAGATAGCGCGAGTAGTTTTCAATGCCGTTGCAGTAACCCAGCTCGCGCATCATTTCCAGATCGTACTTGGTGCGCTGCTCCAGCCTCTGGGCTTCGACCAGGCGGCGGTTATCCTCCAGTACCGTCAGTCGTTCCTTGAGTTCAACGTCAATTTTATCGACGGCCGCCAGTATGGTTTCCCGAGGCGTTACATAGTGGGTTTTCGGATACACCGTATAGCGGGTGAGCTTTTGCAATACTTCACCGGTGAGCGGATCAAACAGGCTGAGGTTTTCCACCTCGTCATCAAACAGTTCGATGCGCAATGCTTCCAGTTCCGATTCGGCCGGAAACACATCAATGATATCGCCCCGGACTCTATAGGTACCCCGACCAAACTCGATGTCATTTCGGCTGTATTGCAACTCTGCCAAACGGCGCAGCACCTGTCGCTGATCAACAGCATCGCCACGCTTCAGATGCAAAATCATTTTCAGGTAGGATTCGGGCGACCCCAGACCGTAGATGGCCGACACCGTCGCAACAATCAGTACATCGCGTCGCTCGAGCAAGGCTTTGGTGGCTGACAGCCGCATCTGTTCAATGTGTTCGTTCACCGACGCATCTTTATCAATAAAGGTATCGGAAGACGGCACGTAGGCTTCGGGCTGATAGTAGTCGTAATAGGAGACGAAATACTCGACGGCGTTTTCCGGGAAAAACTCCCGGAATTCGGAATATAATTGTGCTGCCAGCGTTTTATTGTGTGCCAGTACAATGGTCGGCCGTTGCACCGATTCAATGACCTTGGCCATGGTGTACGTCTTGCCGGAGCCAGTCACCCCGAGCAGGGTCTGAGCGGTCAGGCCGGCGTTCAAGCCGGTTACCAGTTGGTCGATCGCCTTGGGCTGATCTCCCGCTGGCTGGTACCTGGAATGAACTTTAAAGGGTTTCATGGGCATCACTGGGCTGGGAGCTTGGTTTACCGGGCGGGGAGCAGAGCCGGTTTACCTCTCTGCTCCCCGCCCGGTCAGATTACAATACGTCGACGATGGCGTCACAGACGGCATTGATATTGGCTTTCGACATGCCCGCAACATTTATGCGACCACTGCCGACCATATAAATGCCGTAGTCTTCACGCAATCGATTGACCTGATCGCCGGTCAGGCCGGAAAACGAAAACATGCCGTTCTGGCGCTGAATAAAGCTGAAATCGCGCTTCGCGCCCTTGGCTTTCAGGGTTGCAACCAGGGCATCACGCAGTTCATGAATGTGATCGCGCATGTCGGCCACTTCCTGAATCCACTCGGCACGCAAGGTGTCATCCTTGAGAATGGCAGCAACCACCTTGGCACCATGCGCCGGCGGGTTGGAATAATTCCCCCGAATGATGGATTTCACCTGGCTGAAGGCGCTGTCGGCGGTTTCTGCCGAGCTGGCCACCAATGTCATGGCACCAACACGTTCGTTGTACAGACCGAAATTTTTGGAAAACGAATTCGCGACTATCAATTCCGGAATACGATCGACAAAGGCGCGCAAACCGGCGGCGTCTTCGTCCATGCCCTTGCCGAAGCCCTGGTAGGCAAAGTCGAACAGAACGACAAAGCCCTTGCGCTTGGCCTGTTCGGCCAATTGATGCCATTGTTCACCCGTCGGGTCGATGCCTGTCGGGTTGTGGCAGCAGCCGTGGTACAGTACGGCGTCACCGGCATCAACCTGTTCCAGGTCGGCCAGCATGCCATCAAAATCGAGCCCTTGCTGTTCCGCATCGTAATACCGGTACTGACTGATACCGAGGCCAGCGCTTTCGAAAATATTGCCGTGGTTGGCCCAGGTTGGGTTGGACACGTGTATGCGGTTCACGCCCAACTGGCGTTTCATGAATTCGGCCGCCGTGCGCAAGGCACCAGTACCGCCGGGAGACTGTGCGGTGCGGGCTCGCTTCTCCAGGATCACCGGGCTGTCAGCCCCGAACAACAGAGCCTGAACCTGGCGGCCGTACTCAACGTCGCCCGATATGGCCAGGTAGCTCTTGGTGGTTTCGGAATTCACCAGCTCGGCTTCGGCCTTTTTAACCGTGTTCAGAATCGGTGTCTGCCCTGCATCGTTCATGAACACCCCAACGCCCAGATTAACCTTGTGCGGGCGCTTGTCGGCGGCAAAGGCGTCGTTTAACCCAAGAATGGGGTCGGCCGGGGCTGCTTGAACTCGTTCGAACATGACAGTCAGGATCCTTTTGTTATGTAGTCGTGAGGGTTGGGCTTGGTCACCACCGGTGACAGCCGATTATAACGCGGTGTCACAACCCCAGCCACGAAAAAACCGGGGCGCTGGATCAGTCACTACAACAACGAAAACACCTGCGTCTCTTTAGTAATTGGGCAGTCGAAGCGCATTTCAACCGCTTTCAATTTCAGGTTCTCGTGACTCTCGTTGTTTTTGCCATATCGCGGGTCGCCCATGACCGGGTGGCCAATGCTGTCGAGGTGCCGGCGAATCTGGTGTTTGTTCCGGGTTTTCGGCCAGACATCCAGTACCGACCGGTTCGGATGTGCTTCATAACGCTGTTTTCTAAACCGGGTCTGGGCTGGCTTACCGTCCAGCGGTGTATCAATATCCCCGTCTTCGGGCGCATCACCCGCCACTTCGACGCGAAATTGCTGGCTCACCGCATTGGGAGTGTCAAACAGCTCGGTTAACAGCGCCGCAGCCTTGCGGCTATGGGCGACAATGACCAGACCAGAGGCCGCGCTATCAAGGCGCTGTACGACAAACACTTCCCGGCGCGGTTTGAAGTAAAGCTCAACCAGCCGGATCAGCGATGCATGGTCGCCCCAGTCGGTTCCTTCAATCAGCAAGCCCGGCCCTTTATCCCAAACGCTGTAGTGCGTCAGGTCCTGAACCAGACGGGGCAATGGCGGTCGCAACGACAGCAGATCTTCATCATAAAAGACCTCCAGCCGATCGCCGATTTTGAGGTCGGTCATCGCCCGGCGCAGCCGCTGCCGGTTTTCTTTGGCATCAACGTGCCAGACCGCCCCCTTGTTCATCATGTCTTTCAGACGGGACTTCGACAACTCAATGTTATCGACCAGAAAATCGATGGCGATCAGCGAGTCGGTTGCCTCCACCTCGAGTACTACATCTATGCGCATAGCCGGTTTCCGTTGTCAGGTCGAACCAGCAGAAAACCGGACCGACCTCAGTATTTAAAAGCTGGGTAGCTTAAGATCTTCCAGCGCGTCTTCGGCGCGCCGGCGGGCTTCATCTTCGGCGCGGCGACGCTCGGCGTCGGCCGCATTGCTCAGACGGTCGCGCTCATCCAGCAGTTCCTGTTCCAGTGCGTCCAACCGGTCCATAACCTGCTGCTGGAACTCATCAGCCTGATCCCGGACTGCATCGCCCTGGGCTTCAATTTCATCAAACCGTGCCCGTAAGGGCGCTGTCAAGGTTTCCACTTCAGCATCCAGTCGCGCTCTTGTGGCCTCCAGCCAGCGGTTGTATTCCGCCTGCAAGGCGGCCGACAGTGCCGACCGGATCTGATTGTCCAGATCGGATGTCAGTTGCAGTTCAGGCGCATCAATGTCGCCGGTTACCCGAATGCCAATGTCGAACGCGGCTATGCTTTCAAGCGCATCGCCGAGCGTTGTTGCGATCCGGCCTTCACCGCGGGCTTCAAATTCTGAGCCGCTGAAGCTCAGCTCGATCAGGCCATCGACCTGATCACCGGTTACGGTGACTTCACCACCCAAATCAACCGTGCCTGGTGCCCAGTCGACATCGACACCCCCCAGGTCCAACGACCGTGGCGAGAACGCCAGGTCACGGCCAATCAACTCAAAGCGATCGACCGTGGTCGCTTGCCGGCGATCCAGCACCGCGTCAATGCGCATGGCTTCATCACCGGCTTCACCCCGCATTAACTGCAGTCGAACCGGCTCCCCGGTTAGGCGTTGCTGACCGGTTACCTGACTCATGGTCAGTGACCAGGGCCAGTTATCCGCCTCAAAGCTGATCAGCCCCTGGCGCAAAAGAAAGTTGGGCGTTGGGTTGGGTGTGTCGAACCGGACATAACGGCCATCCAGCCGGGCTGGCGCAGCTTCCTCTTGCTCGCCACCCGAAGGCGCCAGCCGGCGCAGCCAGGGAGCAGCCTGGGTGTAGTACTTACGGGCCTGATCGTATCGGTCGAAAATGGCATCACCAAGCAGCAACCGACCAGCCCGAACCGCCGAGGCCTGGTTCAGCGGGTAAGCTTCGCGCAACGCAGCCCAATCAGCAGCCGGTGCCGCTAACACGGCTTCAAGCGCTTCCTGGCTGTTACTAACGGCCGCATTCGCCGCCTGGCGCGCCGCGGCTACTGACAGTTGATCTTCCAGGGCCTGACGCTGCAATTCTTGCAGATCTGACCGGGCCGAACGAATCGCGTCCAGTGAGTTCAACGAGCGACCACGCAGGGCTTCAATGCGTTCATCGTATTGCTCAATGGAGTCATCGTCCGGAAGGTTAGTCAGGGCGCTGCCAACCTCAGAACGGGAACGCTCAAAGGTGGTGCTGGCCTGGTTTGTGGCTGACCGGGTTTGCGTCAATGCCTGATCGACCGCATCAGTCGGTTCCGGTAATTCCGCACGAACCGATTCAGCTCTGCTGGCGGCTGTATCGCGGGCTCTCTGAGCCACTCCAGGGCCCGAATCGCTGGTGTCGACCGGGACGATGCGCCCGGGCTCATCACGCTCGGTACCGCTGCTCAAGCCTGAGACAGTGAGATCATCAATGCTGATTTTGCCAAGAAACAACTTGGGCAGATCCATCGCCAGCCGGGCGGTACCCAGCTCAAACAGGTTGCGCTCAGGGTTTTCCTTATCGGTTACCTGGACGCCGCGAATATCAAACCCAAGCGGGCTGAGCGACAAATCCACCGAGGCGACGTTGACTTCCGCACCGTGAACCCGGGTACCGCCGGCCTCCAGAGCCGATTTAACCCAGTTATCCAGAAACAGGACGCCGATCACAATGATCAGTGACAGCACAACCACGAAAGCGATCAGGCCGCTCCATCGAAAAAGCTTCATCTGTGGCGCTCCTTAGCTCACTCGTTCGTACAGGGAATAGACTTTACTGGCCTTAACAATTTGCACCAGTTTCAGACGGTTCGCCCAAGGCATCAGCCGGGCTCGATACTGCACCACCCCGTAACGCATGATCAGCACTACAGGCATAAACAGCAGCACCGAAACCACGACGCTTGCGAGTGTGATCGTGTGATTGAACCTGATGATCTGCCAGACATCACTCTGGTACAGGGACGTCCAGGTCGCGGTCAGGCCGGGGTGCGTCAGCCAGGCGTAACCCCAGGCGTCAAAGGCCGGGTCCAGCAAGTAGGCAAACCCGGTGAACACCACCCAGAACACCAGAAAGGTGCCAAAATGCACCCGCAGAATGCAGGCCAGTAGTATGATCAGCAGGTTGTGCACCGACCACAGCGGCGTCAGCCCGATAATGAGCGCCAGCCCTACGGCAAAGGATAGTTGCCAGGGGCCGGCGTCTGAATTCAACGCTTTAAAAAATTTCAGAAACTGAGTCAGCATGGTGTCCCTCACGCATGGTTGTCTGGTAGCCAGTGTATAGCCCGGACGATGTTAACGACAGCCGTCAGAGTCTTTGGAATCACCCGGCCTGATTGGTCGGGTTATCCTGGCGCTCTTTTACCTTCAGCAACTTGTCGACAAGCCGGCTTGCGGCCACCATGCCGAAGCTGGCCGTTACCATCACGGAGGCACCGAAGCCCGTGGCACAATCAAGACGCCGGCTGCCGTCGTCGCCAGGCTTGGTGGCGCAGACATCTCCGTTGGCCTGGGGGTACAGCAGTTGCTGGGTCGAATAAACACAGTCTACGCCAAATTTTCGTTTCGGATTGCGACTGAATCCATATTCCCGGCGCAACAACTGCCGGGTACGGGCGGCCAGCGGGTCCTGCTCGGTGCGCGACAAGTCGGTCACCTGAATCTGCAGCGGATCTGTCTGACCACCCGCACCGCCGGTGGTGACCAGCGGAATTTTCTGCCGCTGGCAATGGTTGATCAGCGCCGCCTTGACGCGCACGCTGTCGATCGCGTCGAGCACAGCTGAGGGTCGGGGTGTCAGATGCGAGATCAAATTGTCCGGTGTCAGAAAGTCATGCCGGGTCTCGACCTCACAGTCTGGGTTAATATCGCGCAAGCGCTGGGCCAGCACATCCACCTTCATCTGGCCAACCGTGCTGCTCATGGCATGAGACTGACGGTTGGTGTTGGAGACACAGACGTCATCGAGATCGATCAGCGTCATGCGGCCGACGGCAGTGCGCACCAATGCCTCAGCAGCCCAGCTACCAACGCCACCCACACCCACAACAATCACATGCTGCTCACCGAGCCAACGGGTCTGGTCGATGCCATACAACCGCTCAGTACCCCCAAATCGTTCCGACGCCATTACTGGAATAACCCTCTTGATTACTGACAGAATAAATCGTGCCCACTCCCGCCCCAACTATGGGGCTGGCGGCGGAGTATAACAACTCAAGGTTCGGAGTTCGCCAGCAAAGCGCCAGCCGGTGCTTGCCACACGCCAGTACATCGGGCAGCATTTATTAACAAACTGTGCTCTTATCAGCCGTCAGGATCCCCTACCCCTCATGCCGTTTACTTTCGACACCATCGACCGCAGCGATACCCATGCCATCAAACACGAGTTGTACCGCAGCCAACCGGTACTGCCGATGTGGGTTGCCGATATGGATCTGGCCTCTCCGCCTTGCGTAACAGAAGCGCTTCAGTCCAGAGCCGCCCATCCTGTGTATGGCTACAGCCACCCCTGGCCGGGGCTGAACGAGGCCGTGGTTAACTGGTGCCAGCGCCAGTATCAATGGGCCATTGACCCGAGCTGGATCGTTTGGCTACCGGGCGTGGTACCGAGCTTTAATCTGGTTATAGACGCCTTTGCCCGGGGGGGCCGCGTGCTGGTGCAGGAACCCAATTATCCACCGCTGCGCAAAGCCGCCGAATTGCGTGGAGCCACCGCCGTTACATTGCCAGTGTCTGCCCGGTCGCCTGCCGGATGGGACTGGGCAACGCTGGAACAGGCGCTGGCAGACCCGGACTGTCATTTGATGATTCTGTGTAACCCGATGAACCCCCAGGGTCTGATGCTCGGCCACCGCGAATTACTGCGCCTGGCTGAGCTGTGCCGAGAGCACCAGGTCATGCTGTGTTCAGATGAGATTCATTGCGACCTGATTCTGGAACCGGGAGCGCGCCATTATCCGGCGGGTTCCCTGCCAGATATCGCCGACCAGAGCATTACGCTGATGGCGGCCAGTAAAACCTTTAATGTGGCGGGGCTGGGCTGTTCATTCGCCATTATTCCCAATGGCGACCTGCGCCGGAAATTGCAGAACACAGGTCAGGATGTGATGCCCCACCCCAATTTTATGGGGCTGCTAGCAACCGAAGCGGCTTTCAGTCACGGGCACGACTGGCTAATGGCGTTGCAGGCTCATTTAAAGGCGAACCGGGAAAGAGTGGCGTCTGTCATTGGCGAGCTGGACGGGCTGAACTACGAACCGGCGCCCGCTACCTTTCTGGCCTGGATTGAAAGCGACCTGGCGCCCGGCGAGGCCATGGCCCGCTTTAACGAATCCGGTATCATGCCAAGCGACGGTAAAGACTTCGGCGACCCGCGCAGTGTCAGGCTGAATTTTGGAACGGGTCGCGATACGCTTGATCTGGCGCTGGACCGCTTACACACCTACTGGCGCCAAAACAGGCACAGCTCGTCCCGGTAGACCTGGTTCAGCAAAGGCGTGGGACTGACACTCGGCTCTGTGCCGGGGTAGCGCTGCCACCGCCCCCGGCTGCCACGAAAATACAAGCGCCAGGTTGCATCGCGCCAGTGCAATAATGCCATAGGCAGTAACACGGTCTCTCCGGTTATCGGGTGGGGTTGCTGCTCCTGAATCAACAAGGCGGTTTTCTGGAATCGCCCGCGGAATGTCCCGGCAGACGACGATTCCTGCAGAAAGCGCCCAAGCGCGACCTGTGCCTGGCGATGCACGAATTCAGGGAGTCCGTCACTGACGACTAACGAGGTTTCCACAGAATGTCCTTTCAACACGACGATTTGCTGGCACTGGCACGCACGGAAATGCCCTTCGGTAAATATAGCGGAAAACCGCTGATCCGGTTGCCCGAAGAATATCTGCTCTGGTTTCAGAACAAAGGGTTCCCTCCCGGCAAGCTGGGCGAACTGATGGCCCTGGCACTGCTGATCAGATCCGAGGGGCTCGAATCCCTGATCGAACCGCTGATGCCCGGCAACCGTCGATGACCGAAACACTGAGCTGGTCGGGCGGTACCATTCCGGTAAGGCGCTCGAAGCGCAAGACAGTGGCGTTGCATGTGCGGGACGGTGCGCCCGAACTGCGCGCGCCCTGGCACCTGTCCGATACCGACCTGAAACGTTTTCTGATCGACCGCGAAGACTGGCTGAACAAGGCCTTGCACAGTCAGGCCGAGAAGCAATTACAAAAACCCGACTTTAGCCAACAAGACCACTGCCCGCTGATGGATGAGCAGTTAACGCTGAGGCTCCAACGCGGCGCACGGTCGCAGTGGCGCCGTGAGCAAAACCGGCTGACGCTGGTCGCACCAGTGCTGGACAAACCCCACGTTCACCACGTACTGGCCGACTTTTATAAAACCCAGGCCAAGTATTATTTGTTTAAAAAAACCCGGCAATTGGTGCTGGCTGAAGGCTGGGAAAATCGCCTAACCGATGTCTGCTTGCGCCGTACCAAAACCAAATGGGGGCACTGCACCGCTACCGGTCGCATACAGTACAACTGGCTGATCATGCTGGCACCGGAGCGTATTGTCGATTACCTGGTCGCCCACGAGACAGCGCACTTGCTGCACCCACACCACGGGGCAACATTCTGGGCCGAAGTGGGCAGACTGCACCCAGGCTGGCAGGCTGATCGACGCTGGCTGCACGACCATGGCCATCGCCTCTGGATATAACGCAAAAACCAGCGCCCGGTTACAACCGATAACGCCGAATCAGCTCGCTCAACTGTTGCGCCATTTCATCAATGCGTTGTATGCCGGCGACCAGGTGCTGAGTCTCAGAGGCGTTCGCTTCCGACAGATCGCTGATGCGCACCACATTGGTGTTCATGTCTTCTGCCACCTTGCTTTGCTCTTCAGAGGTCGTGGCAATCAACTCGTTCATGGATGAAATCGCCGATACTGAATCCAGAATGTGCTGCAGCCCTTCGCCAATGGCGACAATGGTTTCTCCGTTACTGCGCACCACCTCGACGCTGTCACGGGCGGAGCTGGCGGCAGCGTCACTGCGCGTTTGCAGCGAGCGGATAACACTCTCGATTTCCTGAGTGGATTGTGAGGTCTTCACCGACAGGTTGCGAACTTCATCAGCTACGACGGCAAATCCCCGCCCCTGCTCCCCTGCACGCGCCGCTTCAATGGCAGCATTCAATGCCAGCAGATTCGTTTGTTCAGCGATGTCGTTAATGGTTTTGACGACGGTGCTAATGGCGTCGGACTGATCCTTCAATTCCAGAATATTGTCCGACAGGGTGCTCATCTGCCCCTGCATGGCCCGGGCAGAGCCAATAGCCTGCTCAATGTCCTGACGAGAATGACCGGCGTGCTGGTTGGCATCCTGGGCGCGGTGCGAGGTTTCTTCGGCGTTCTGTGCCACTTCGCGAATGGTCGCTGACATTTCCGTCATCGCCGTGGCAACCTGCTGCGTCTCTTCCGACTGGGCCTGGGAGCGCTCTGCGTAATTGCGACTGGCCGCGTTGAATTCACCGGACATGTTGTGTAACTCGGTCACCAGCTGCGAGACCTGCCCCAGCGTATCGGTCAGGCTCTGGGCCAAATGATTGAAATGCCGGGCCAGTTCACCAAATTCGTCTTTGGCATCTGCCTGAGCCCGAACGCTGAGGTCACCCTGTGCCACCGCGGCAAACGAACTGAGCAGGTTACTCATGCCTCGCCGCAATACCCCGCCCAGTGACCAGGCCACCCCCAGAAACACGATCAGGGATACCGCTGCAATGGCTGCAATCACATTGAGCACGGTGGACTGAACTGACTGAATCTGACCGTCGACGGTGGTAATGATGTGTTCAATCACCGCATCGGCATTGGGCTTGTAGGCATCCCAGGCGTCGATGGCCTGCTCCAGTTCTGGTGTAACCTCCTCGCCGGGCGGGTGAGCAACAACCAGCGTCCGCAATCGTTCCAGCCGGCTGACGATTTCATTGATCGGGCCGACCACCCGCTGATCTTCCTGGAAGGGCCCCTGACTTGTGGCGGCAGCCAGGCGCTCGGCTGTATTGCGCGCCTGTGCCTCGTAGCGATCTACCGACGCCTGATCGCCACTGTAAACCGCAACCTGCAGCTCCTTGGCCGCTACCCGCATGTCGTTGTACACCTGAATGGCGGGAATCAGGCTGCCGGAATAATAGTTGGCAAGACTGGCGACGACCCGGGACCCAATAAACCCTGCCAGTGCTACAACGCACAACAGAATGAACAAACCAGAGAGGGACAACCGGATACGGGATTGAATCGTCATGGGCGACTTCCTTTAATCATTAATACGACCATTGATTACTTGCGCACCAATAGCCATCTAGCAATGATAATCGGCGGGTAATCGGGTGACTTTAATCAAAGTAGTCGCTTGACGGAAAGCTGTCAGGGTGCCGCCGGCAAGACCAGTCGAAAGCGGGCACCGCCCAGCGGGCTGTCGTCGATGCGCAGCGAAACGCCGTAACTGCCCAGAATATCGGTCACCATACTCAGGCCTATGCCCTGCCCCGGCTGCAAGGTATCGAGCCGCTGACCCCGGTCAAGCACGGCCCGGCGCCGTTCGAGGTCAATCCCCGGGCCATCGTCATCGATGTCGACCACCCAGCAATCAGGGAAATCAGGCTGGCGTGTCACCGAAACGGTGATGACCGAGCGGGCGTATTTGAAGCCGTTTTCCAGCAGGTTGCCGAAGACTTCCAGCACATCGTTGACGTCCATGGCCAGTGTCCATTCCTGATCGGGCTCGGGCAAATCCAGCACTTTGTCTTCGTGATGAAAGGCCTTGCCCAGCGCACGACCAAGCCGGTCGAGGCTCTGATTCAGGGAACTTCTCTGGCCAAGCACCGGCCCCTGCCGGGTTTCCGTGACAGCCCGTTGTAATTGGTAGCGCACGATCTGATCCATGCGATGCACCTGTTCGTGCAACTCCCGGCTATCGGCCGGCTCCAGCGTTCGAATCACTGCCAGTGGTGTTTTCAGGCTGTGGGCCAGGTCGGCCATGGCGGTGCGGTAGCGTTCGCGCTGGCTTTGCTCGGCATCCAGCAGGCGATTGAGGTTATCCGTCAGCGGCTGCAGTTCACTCGGGTAGCGCCCCTGCAAACGACCTTGCTCGCCGGTGCGGATTTTCTGAAGGTTTTGAGCTAACTGATGCAGGGGCCTTAGCCCCCAGCGGGCGACCAGCCAGAGCGCAATCAGCAAGGCCAGGGTGACTGCGGCCAGTCCGCCCCATAATTGTTGCCGAAAGGTTTGAATAATCTGATTCAGGGGCGCAGCGGTCTCCAGCACCCAGAATTCATAGCGTTGTTCGCGCCCGTCTGCCGCTTCCCACAGCACCGCGTAGCGTTCAAAGATATAGTCGCCCCGAAATCCGAAGTCTTCCTGCCCGATGTTGATGTTGGCCTGGGCAACGACCCAGTCGATCTGATCAAACCACTGGCTCGACAGGCTCTGCCAGACCACCTGGCGCTGTTCATCCAACACCAGGGCTACCAGCCCCGACTCGGGAGAGTTATACCGTTCTTCAGCGAGGTAGGCAGGGAGCCAGAGGCCATCGGCTTGATATTCAGATTCGGCCAGTAACGTCAGAATGCGCAAAAACAGGCGCTCCGACTGGCCCGACATCTGGCTGCGTTCAAACGCCCGGTCCAGGGCGACACCGGTCACGCCCAGAAACACTAGAAGCACCAGGCTCGCCGACACCAGCAAACGGCGACGCAGTGAAAACGTTGCTCCGGGTCTGGTGCTGCGTGGTGGGAACACAGACATTAGCCGGTCATTCAGCCACGGCGTCCGCGTTGAATCGATATCCCATACCCCGCTGGGTCGTGATGGGGTTGCGCTCGTTATCGGGATCCAGCTTCTTGCGCAGGCGGCGAATAAACACCTCGATGACGTTGCTGTCCCGATCAAAATCCTGCTCGTACAGATGATTGGTCAACTCAGTTTTGGAGACGACTTTTTGCCGGTGCATCATCAGGTATTCCAGGGTGTTGTACTCATAGCTGGTCAACTCGACATCCCGGCCATCGACTCGCACCCGGCGCGAAGCGGTGTCCAGTTCGTAGGGGCCGACCGTCAATGTAGCGGTCGCCATGCCCACGCTGCGGCGCAACAGTGCCTTAACCCGCGCCAGCAACTCGGCGAATACAAACGGCTTGGCCAGGTAATCATCGGCACCGGCTTCCAGGCCGGCGACTTTGTCCTGCCAGTGGCCGCGCGCCGTTAATATCAGTACCGGGTACTGTTTGTCGGCGGCGCGCAACTGGCGGATCAGTTCGATGCCATCCAGCCCGGGCAAGCCGAGGTCGATGATGGCGACGTCGTAGTCGTTCTCAGTCGCCTGAAACAAGCCGTCGTTGCCATCGGCCGAGGTGTCGACCGCAAAGCCTTCTTTTTTGAATCCGCCGTGCAGGTGTTCGCGTAACCCGGCTTCATCTTCAACGATCAAGAGTTTCATTCACTTCCTCCAGCACCGCCGGATTGGTCGGCATGCCCGATGTTCGATTCAAATCCACGGTTCGGACCCGGCCACCATCGAGCAGCAAGCGCAGTCGATAAGCCCAGTCGTTCCCGGCACTGACTCTGTCTACCTTGACCACCCGGCCGTCAAACAGGCATTCGGCGGCTTGCACTACCTGACGCTCTGTCGACAGAGGCAGGCGTTCGCCGGTACAGGGGTGAGCGCCACTCTCAGCCCGGGCAGCACCCGAGGTCATCAGCATCAACAGAATTCCGGCGCTGATTCCCAGGCGCCTGAGGCGCACCGCAGCATTGCTTGACATGAACGTGCCTCTTTAATTAACGGGGCGTCACCTCCACAGCAAGCTCGACGTAGCGTCCGGGGTGACGGTCCATAAAGGTCATGAATTCGCGACCATTGTACCGGTAGCGCACTTCATAGCCTACCAGATCACTGCGCCGGTGACGGTATTCCACTTCGCACTCGCGCTCGGTCCGGTAACGAACCGTGGTTTCACCACGACCGCCCAGTTCGTGCCCAATCGCACCGCCGATGATACCCCCGGCAATGGCCCCGAATACCTGGGATTCCGGAGAGTTGCCGCTGTGCGAACCGACCGTGGCACCCACGGCACCGCCAATGAGGGTTGCGGCCGGGTTACCGCTGCGATGGCTGCGGCTGACCTCCACATCGCGCGTACGGCAAATTTCATAGCGGTGATCGCTGTTGCCCCGGCTCTGCTCGCGGTAGTAGTAGGTTTCATAGACTGGCTCCACCTGCACTACCCGGCCTTCAGCAAAAAACTGCTGACGATCACCGCGGTAGCGGTGGTCATCGTGATCGGCCACAGCCAGACCGGATGTCGCCATGCCAATGACCAGTGCCAGACCCATTACTTTGTTCATACTGTGGCTCCTTTATACGTTGCCATCGTTATTGCCATGGACCCACCTTACCGGCTCTGGCTGAACCATGCCTGAACCCCCTGATCCCGTTTCCCGATCAAAGTATTTCATGCCCGCTAAAAAGCGCCACCATATTGACTGTAAGGCTCGCATACACTCGCGCCAGACGCGGCAAGGGCTGGCGCTGAGTGTCCACAAAAACTGTGGATATCTTTGTGAACAACCCCATTTGAACCGCCCCTAGCCACCATTACTCAGGGACCTCAACAAATTGATCATTTTTTAACCAACTAAATAAACTCTTTATTTTTCAATAGGTTATAAAGTTTTCTTAACGAGTTCCGCACTATTTCTTGGTCGCGTACTGGAAATGGGGGGCTGCAAGAGTTGGTTTTCACGATTGGGGATATATCGCCTAAACCCTTTTTCAAAAGTCATCAAGATGCGCCGACTTCTTATGTTGTATCTTTTTGTAAATTGTCACCCAAATGTCGTTTAAGTGTGCATTACCGGCGTCCATTGCCAGCTGTTTAGGGGCTAATCGACGGGCCAAAAAAAAGCCGACCTTAGGCCGGCTGGTTCAACCATTAAATCTTATTCGCTGGCTTCACGCCACTGAGCGACTTCTTCAATGCCAAACGCTTCGATCCACTCATCCAGTGTTTTGGGGTTACGGCGCTTCTTCTCGATGCGCTCGCCCGTATTCGGATGCACATATACACCGATCTCCAGCTTCGGACCGGTCGATTTGGCGGCTTTGGCGGCCTTGCGTGAGCCCTTGCTGCCACCCTGGCGCGCGAAGTAGCTTTGCAGCTCCTCAAAGAAAGCAGGCTTGTCAGCTTTCTTGCCATGGGCTTTCAACCAGTCGACGATGGCCTTGGCACGAACATCAAAAATATCGTACTCGGAAATGCCATACTCATCGAAGAGGTTCCGCACTTGCTCATGGTAAAGGTCATACCCTTCCTGGCGCTTGGACTGCGCTTCCTTTAACTGGCGCAGTTCTTCGATTTTCTCTTCGTGTTCTTTGATCTTCAGATCCAGATCCTGGTCAAACATGCTGAGCTCCTGTTCACTCGCCCGACTGGCGAGGTTTCATATGGGGGAAGAGAATAACGTCCTTGATCGACGGAGAATCGGTGAAGTACATCACCAACCGGTCAATGCCGATGCCCTCGCCGGCCGTTGGCGGCAGGCCGTATTCGAGGGCATTGATGTAGTCTTCATCGTAAAACATGGCTTCGTCGTCCCCGGCGTCTTTCTCGGCGACCTGGGCTTTAAAGCGCTCGGCCTGGTCGATCGGGTCGTTCAGCTCCGAGAAGCCGTTGGCGATTTCGCGACCACCGATGAAGAATTCAAATCGGTCGGTCACCTCAGGGTTGTCGTCGTTACGACGTGCCAAAGGTGATATTTCTGCCGGGTAGGCGGTAATGAAGACCGGGTTGCGCAGCTTTTCCTCAACCGTTTCTTCAAAAATCTCGGTCTGAATGCGGCCCAGGCCCCAGTTGTCCTTTACCTGAATGCCCAACCCAGTGGCCACGGCAGCGGCGGCCTCGCGGGTATCAATATCGGCCGCGGACAGGGTTGGGTTGTACTTGAGAATGGCATCGAACATGGTCACCCGCTCAAACGGCTGGCCCAGATCGAACGTTTCGCCCTGATACACCAGTTCGGTGGTCCCCAGTACATCACGCGCGAGGGTACGCAACATATCTTCGGTCAGGTCCATCAGTTGGTGGTAGTCGGCATAGGCCTGGTACCACTCCAGCATGGTGAATTCCGGATTATGCCGTGTGGATACCCCTTCGTTGCGGAAGTTCCGGTTAATTTCGAAGACTTTTTCGAAGCCACCAACAACCAGCCGCTTCAGGTAGAGCTCGGGCGCCACACGCAGATACATGTCGATGTCCATGGCGTTGTGGTGGGTGGTAAAGGGCCGTGCCGTGGCACCGCCGGGAATCACCTGCAACATGGGTGTTTCCACTTCCATAAAGTCACGATCAGACAGATAGCGACGAATGCCATTGATGATGCCGGCGCGAATCTGGAAGGTCCGGCGTGTTTCATCGCTGGTAATCAGGTCCACATAACGCTGGCGATACTTCATTTCCTGGTCCGAAAGGCCATGGAATTTATCGGGCAGCGGGCGCAGTGATTTGGTCAGCAGCACCATGTCATCAATGCTGGTCACTTCAACGTACAATTCACCCTTGCCCGATTTGGACAGGGTGCCACGCACACCGACGATGTCGCCGATATCCAGCAACTGCCAGTCGGTGCTTTCTTTCTGCAGGGCTTTGCCCAGGTAAAACTGAATGCGGCCGCTGACGTCATGCAAACCGACGAAAGGACCACCCCGGCGCATGACACGGCCGGCAACGCTGACTTCAACCTTCAGATCGACAATGGCTTCTTTTTCCAGCTCACCATACTGCGCCTGGAGGTCACCGGCCATCTGGTCGCGTTTGAAGTCGTTCGGAAACGCCTGTGGGCGGCTCTCGGCCAGGGTGGTGAGCTTTTGCTTGCGCTCGGTGATGATGTGGTTTTCATCGTGGTCGGTGTGCTTGTCGGTCATATGCAGTCTGTCCAGTGTTGCTCAGCCGCTCTCGGCGGCTGCAGATTAATCGGTGCCCGACTAAAGCCGGGCTGGCCAGGCTTAGAGGCCTTTCTTGAGCGAGGCTTCGATGAAGGGATCGAGCCCCCCTTCCAGCACGGCCTGGGTGTTGCGCGTTTCAACGCCGGTGCGCAGATCCTTGATGCGGGAATCATCCAGCACGTAAGAGCGAATCTGGCTGCCCCAGCCAATATCTGACTTGGAGTCTTCAACCGCCTGAGCCGCTTCGTTCCGTTTTTGCATTTCGAACTCGTACAGTTTGGCCTTCAGCATTTTCATGGCCTGGTCTTTGTTCTTGTGCTGGGAGCGGTCATTCTGACATTGGGTGACGATGCCGGTCGGGTTGTGGGTAATCCGCACGGCCGATTCGGTCCGGTTAACGTGCTGGCCACCGGCGCCCGAGGCTCGGTAGACGTCAATGCGCAAATCGGCCGGGTTGATGTCGATTTCGATGTCGTCGTCGACTTCGGGCGATACGAACACCGATGAAAACGAGGTATGGCGACGGTTGCCCGAGTCAAACGGCGATTTACGGACCAGGCGATGCACGCCAGTCTCTGTGCGCAACCAGCCGAAGGCGTACTCACCTTCAAAGCGAACGGTGGCTGATTTAATGCCGGCCACTTCGCCTGCCGATGCTTCCATCAGTTCGGTTTTGAAGCCTTTCTCTTCGCCCCAGCGCAAGTACATACGCAGCAACATTTCAGCCCAGTCCTGGGCTTCGGTGCCGCCGGAACCGGCCTGAATATCAACATAGGCATTGGCCGGGTCCATTTCGCCGCTGAACATGCGGCGGAATTCAAGCTTGGCCAATTGGGCGTCGAGGTCGTCCAGGTCGGCGACAACCTCATTAACGGTACCTTCGTCCTCTTCTGCGGCGGCCATTTCCAGCAAGTCGCTCGCATCGCGGACACCGTCGATGAGGTTGGTCAGTGTTTTAACGATGGTTTCCAGGGAGCTGCGCTCCTGACCCAGTGCCTGCGCCCGTTCCGGGTCGTTCCAGACATTCGGTTCAGCCAGTTCCCGTTCAACTTCAGCCAGTTGTTCTATCTTCTGGTCGAAGTCAAAGATACCCCCTAAGCACGTCGGTGCGCGCTTTGAGGTCTTTTATCTGTTCTTTAATCGGATTAATTTCCACGTACCGCTCCTGTTCGTGTCTTGATAGTACAAACCCATGAAATTTAGCGGGGCGCGCATTTTAACGAAATTGATATGCCGGGGGTAGTGATATCCCAATAACCTTTTAAAAAACAATGCTTAAGTGGCTTTGGCCGATTTTGTGGCGCGGCTTTGGAGGCTGGGTTTGCTGTATTGCCTAGGGTTCGTGCTGGCCGCCAGGTAGGCTTGTGCGGGGTCGGCGTTAACCCGTCCATGGGGCCTAGACCGCAGGATATGAATCCCATCCATGGGATTCACACTATGGGCTCGCTGCGCTCATGCTAAAACGCTCCCGGCGTTTTAGTCCATGCTGCGGACTCCCCCGCACAAGCCTACCCGTCAACCACCACTTGCTAAGGTGGTAACGCCTGTCTCAGTGAATTCAATGTTGGAATACTGTCAGGTTTTAATGGCTGTTTATAACAGCCTATATCGTCTCAAGAGGTTTTATTGCATCAAATATTAGCTGCACGGTTTCCCGGCCCCTGAATCGATTACAGGATAATTGATAAATACCAGATAAAGCCCTGTTTTGCGTTGGCCAGACATCAATATCAATATTAAAAGCGATGGCCTCAATGCTTTGGCCTTCCTTATCCGACAAACTCAGTTTTAAATGCCGTTCACCGACGATTTTTTGCTGCTCAATCCAGAAATCACCCTGAAAAACCGGGGCCGGAAAGCCCTGTCCAAACGGACCGGCCTGTTCCAGAGCCAGGGCCGTACCCAAATCGCGTTCTTTGGCGCTGAGCTCGCCATCCGTCATAACCATTGGCTGCAGGGCTTCGGGCTCGCACAGTGCCTGAACCGCCTGTTCGAACCAGTGCTGCAATCGTCCCTCATTGCCCTCGGAAAGCGTCAGACCGGCAGCCATGGCGTGGCCGCCGAAGGTAATCAGCAGTTCAGGGTCTTGTTTGGCGATCCAATCGAGGGCGTCGCGCAGGTGAAAGCCGGGAATGGAGCGCGCCGAGCCTTTCAGGCGCCCGTTATCTGAACCGGCCAGTGCGATGACGGGTCGGTGGGTTTGTTCTTTGATGCGGGAAGCCAGAATACCGATCACCCCTTCATGCCAGTCGGCCTGGTATAGAACATGGCCGTTGCGGGGCGGTAAATCGCTGATCTGTTCCAGTGTTCGCTGAGCTTCGACTACCATGGAGCGTTCTATGGCACGACGCTCGCGGTTCAGATCTTCCAGTTGTGCCGCCAGCTGGCGTGCTTCTCCCGGGTTATCGGTCAGCAGGCAGCGGACGCCAATGGCCATATCATCGAGGCGGCCAGCTGCGTTGAGACGGGGACCGACAACAAAGCCAAAGTCGGACGCCTGAGCTCTTTGCCATTCTCGCCCGGCGACTTCAAACAGAGCCTGAATGCCAGGCCGGGATTGCCCGGCGCGAATGCGACCCAGGCCCTGGTTGACCAGGCGGCGGTTGTTGGCATCCAATGGCACGACATCGGCGACCGTTGCCAGGGCAACCAGATCCAGCCAATGGGCCAGGTTGGGCGGCTGCACAGACTGTTGCTCGAACCAGCCGCGGTCGCGCAGTTCAGCTCGCAACGCAATCATCAGATAAAACGCCACGGTACAGCCGCAGGCGGCTTTACTGGCAAATTCGCAGCCTGGCTGGTTGGGGTTAACAATGGCTTCGGCGGGTGGCAGGTCGGTGCCTGGTAAGTGGTGGTCCGTAATGAGGACGGCAACCCCAGCAGCCTGCGCTGCTGCGACACCATCCAGGCTGGCGATGCCGTTATCGACGGTGATGATCAGGTCCGGAGAGCGCGTCAGCGCCTGTTCTACAATGGCAGCCGAAAGGCCGTAACCGTATTCGAAACGATTGGGCAGCAGGTAATCTACCTGGGCACCCAGGGCTCGCAGTATCTGAACCACCAAGGCGGTGCTGGTAGCGCCGTCGACGTCGTAGTCGCCGATAACCAGAATGCGCTGATGGTGATCCAGCGCTTTGATTAACAGCTCAACCGCCGACTCAATGCCTTTCATCGTCTGCCACGGCAACAAATGTTGCAGGGACGTATCCAGTTCTAATGATAAGCGCACGCCGCGAGACCGGTAGATCCGGTCCAGCAGCGGTTGCTCAGCGACGGCGGCTCCGTCAGGAACGGGTCGGGTCTGGAGGTTGGGAAACGGAGCGGCCACGCCGCTCAGCTACCCTCGCCGAAGACGGCGTCGGCGACATAGGCCTGAACCCGGCCGAGCTCGTTGGGCAGTACGTCATACCGCTCCGGCCGGTCGAACAAGTCAGTCAGGTGGTGCGGTAATTCCGGAGATTGCAAACCAGCCTGTTTAACCGCGTCGGCAAATTTCACCGGATGGGCGGTGCCCAGGGTGATCATCGGGTCGATGGCACTGCGCCGGGTTTCCCGGGCGGCTTTTACGCCGATGGCGGTGTGCGGATCAAGCAGATAGCCGGTTTCTTCGAAGACCTGTTTGATGGTGCTCACTGTGACAGCATCGTCGACGCCGTAGCTGTCGAAGACTTCCCGGGCCTTGGCCAGACGGGCTTCGTCCAGGGTGACGGTCTCAGTGTTCATTTTGTTCATCAGGTCGGCCAACACAGCGCCATCCCGATCGTACAGGTCGAACAACAGGCGTTCGAAGTTACTCGATACCACGATGTCCATCGACGGCGAGAGGGTGTGGGCCAGCGGGTGTTTTTCGTAAACGTTGTTGCTCATCACCCGATGCAGAATATCGTTCTGGTTAGTGGCGACGATCAACTGGCTGATCGGCAGGCCCATCTTACGCGCCAGGTAACCGGCAAATATGTCGCCGAAGTTTCCGGTCGGAACCGAAAACGCCATTGAGCGGTCCGGCCCACCCAGGTTCAATGAGGCGTAAAAATAGTAAACGATCTGGGCCATAATCCGCGCCCAGTTGATCGAGTTCACCGCGACCAGGCGGCGCTCGCCGCGCAGAAAGGATTGATCACCAAAGCTGGCTTTCACCATGCTCTGGCAATCGTCAAAATTGCCTTCAACAGCCAGGTTGTAAATATTGTCGCCGGTAATGGTGGTCATCTGGCGGCGCTGCACGTCTGAGACGCGGTTGTGCGGATGCAGGATAAAAATATCGATGTTACTGCAGCGCTTGCAGCCTTCGATAGCTGCCGAGCCGGTATCGCCAGACGTTGCACCCATGATAACGACTTTCTCGCCGCGCTTTTCCAACACATGATCAAGCATGCGCCCGAGCAATTGCAGAGCGAAGTCCTTGAACGCCAGGGTCGGCCCCTGAAACAGCTCCAGCACGAATTCGTTGTGGTCCAGCTGGGTCAGCGGTGCAATGGCCTTGTGGCCAAATACGCTGTAGGTGTCTTTCAACATGGCCGCCAGTTCATCGTCGGCGATGGCGCCATCAACAAAGGGCTTGATGATGTGAAAGGCCAGCTCGTGATAAGGCAAGCCGCGCCACTGGCGAATCTCATCCAGCGAATACTCGGGCAAGACTTCCGGCACATAAAGGCCACCGTCTGAAGCCAGACCGGTTAACAAAACATCTTCAAAACCCAGGGTTGGGGCCTGGCCCCGCGTGCTGATGTATTTCACGAATCAAGTCTCGTTAGAAAGGGTTCGGCCGGGTACAGGCCCGACGGGTGTTCAACTCAAGTTTCACAGTTGGCAACCAATTGAGTGTCAGGTGCCGGGGGTACCTATCCGGGGTAGTCTGCAGCAGGGACTAAAATGCAAGGAGCATTTTAGCACGAGCGCAGCGAGCCCGAAGGGTGAATCCCATGGATGGGATTCATATCCTGCAGTCTAGGCCCCATGGATGGGTTTACGCAGACCCCGGATAGGTACCCCCGGTGCCTGACACGGACTCATGGCACCAATGGACAACCAAACTCCGAAACTTGGGCTATAAAACCAATTTAGCCATCCAACTGTTCAACACGAATGCGAACGATCGGCTTGGTGACTGACTCCAGTGCCTGCATGGCACTGATGGCATCGTCCATCCTATGTTCACGTACCGGGTGCGTCAGCAGAATAAGCGGCACGACGGCCGAGTCATCTTCCGGCTCTTTCTGGATGATGGCTTCGATGTTGATGCCCTTCTCGCTCATGATGCGCGCGATGTTGGCCATCTGGCCGATCTCGTCTTTCACGGTAATGCGCAAGTAATAAGCGGTGACGATCTCACTGACCGGCAATACCGGCATGTTCTCGGTTTCCGAGCTGTAACCCAGATGTGGAACGTTACCGGCATTGTCGATTTCACGGGCGATATCGACGATATCCGCAATGACGGAAGATGCCGTCGCCTCAGAACCGGCGCCAGGGCCATAGTACATGGTCGGGCCTACGGCATCGCCTTCCACCAACACAGCATTTAAAACGCCATTCACATTGGCCAGCAGACGCTTGGACGGCACCAGAGTTGGGTGCACTCGCAGTTCGACGCCTTCGTTGGTTTTGCGGGTGAAGCCCAGGTGCTTGATGCGGTACCCCAACTCTTCGGCGTATTTGACGTCCTCGCGGGTAATCTGGCTGATGCCTTCGGTGTAGACCTTGTCGAACTGGAGTGGAATACCGAACGCGATAGACGCAAGAATCGTCAATTTGTGTGCAGCATCGATGCCTTCCACATCGAAGGTCGGATCGGCTTCGGCATAGCCCAGTTCCTGAGCCTCCTGCAATACATCTGCAAAAGCACGGCCTTTTTCCTGCATTTCAGTCAGGATAAAGTTACCGGTGCCGTTGATGATGCCGGCCAACCACTTGATGTCGTTGGCGACCAGACCTTCGCGGATGCCCTTGATGATCGGGATACCGCCGGCGACGGCCGCTTCATAGGTGACTACCACGCCCTGGGCTTCGGCGGCCTTGAAAATCTCGTTGCCGTGGATCGCTATCATCGATTTGTTGGCGGTCACCACATGCTTGCCATGTTTGATGGCTTCGAGCACCAGTTCTTTGGCGACGTCGTTGCCGCCGATCAGTTCCACCAGGATATGAATATCCGGGTCCCGTGCAACATCGAAGATATCGCGCGATACCTTGACGCTGCCCAGGTGGCAGGCCGGGTTATCCCGACGGGCACCAACGTGGGTAATTCGCACAGGCTTTCCGGCACGGCGCGCAATGTCTTCCAGGTTGCGCTGCATGACGTTGAAAGTACCACTGCCTACGGTGCCAAGACCGCATAATCCCACATTGACTGATTTCAAAACTGACCTCATTAACTGACTGGAATCCAACATCGGCCGGGCATACGCCGACCGAACGGTAGGGAGTTCAAAACATACTGAGCGCGCCGCTGGGTGTCAACGCGAAACCCGCGCCAAAAGCGGACTTTGGCCCCAACGACCGTGATATTTTCGCAACAGGCTGTTTCACGCGCCCAGACGCCTCTGGAACGCCAATAAAAAAAGGCAGCCGAGGCTGCCTTTTCAAGATCGTCACAGAGCGATAATCGCTCAGCGTATTAACGCTTGTGATCGATTTTTTCCTTGATGCGTGCAGACTTACCTGAACGCTCACGCAAGTAGTACAGCTTGGCCTGACGCACGTCACCACGACGTTTGACTTCCACACTGTCTACAACCGGTGAGAAGGACTGGAAGGTCCGCTCAACACCAACGCCGCTGGAGATTTTACGAACCGTGAAAGCTGAGTTCAGGCCGCGGTTACGCTTGCCAATCACGACGCCTTCAAAGGCCTGCAAACGCTCACGCTCGCCTTCTTTAACTTTAACCTGAACAACCACGGTATCACCCGGGCCGAAAGCAGGGATTTCTTTGTTCATCTGTTCAGCTTCAAGTTGCTGAATAATCAAATTGCTATTGCTCATCAAATCGCTCCTGATCCATTGCGCGAGTTCTGCTCATTGAGATACTCGTCCAAAAGCGCCTGCTGTTCTGCGGTCATTTCCCGGTCAGCCAACAGGTCTGATCTACGTTGCCAAGTGCGCCCCAGTGCCTGCTTAAGCCGCCACCGACGAATGTTATCGTGGTGACCACTGAGCAGTACCTCCGGCACACTCATTCCATCCAGTACTTCAGGTCGTGTGTAATGTGGACAGTCCAGCAATCCATCGGCGAATGAATCTTCAACCGCTGATGCCTCATGCCCCAGTACGCCGGGAACCTGCCGGCCAATGGCATCGATAAACGCCATGGCGGCCAACTCGCCACCGCTGAGCACAAAGTCACCCAACGACCATTCTTCATCCACTTCGGTCTCGATCACACGTTCGTCGATGCCTTCATAACGGCCGCAAACGAATATCATGTGCCGATACCGCGCCAAGCTCTGTACGCCGGCCTGATCCAGTCGTCTGCCCTGAGGCGACAAATAGATCACCCTGGCCTGGTTGCCGCTGGCGGCTTTCGCTGCCTGAATTGCATCCCGCAGGGGTTGCACCTTCATCAGCATGCCAGGCCCGCCCCCGAAGGGTCGGTCGTCCACGGTACGGTGCTTGTCGTGGGTGTAATCGCGCGGATTCCAGAACCCGACGTCAATCAACCCTTGTTTGGCCGCCCGGCCGATCACGCCCTGATCCAAAAAGGATTCGAACATGTCCGGAAACAGACTCACCACACCGAACCATTGCTTGTGCTCAGGCTGAACAGCCATCTTGGCCCGCTCATCCTCTGACGGTATTGTCAAAACTCCGGATCCCAATCAACTCGAATCTGACCCGCTTCAAGGTCCACGTCTTTGATATAGATATCCGGTACGTACGGAATCAGGCGTTGCTGACGGTCGATACTGTCGGCACTGCCGCTGACCACCAACACATCGTTGCTGGCCCCCGCACTCATCATATGATCCACCTTACCCAGTACGACACCCTGCTCATTCACAACGCGCAAGCCTTCCAGTTGATACCAGTAGAACTCGTCGTCAGGTAGCGTCGGCAGTTGATCACTTGTTACCCCGATATCGGCACCGCAGTACTGCTTGGCCTGGTCACGGTCATCACACCCTTCAAAGTGTGCCACCATGCCCTTGCCGTGACTGCGCCCCTTATCAACGGTAATCGGTGTCCAGCGGCCGTTCATATTGAGCAACCAGTGACCGTAATCCAGAATCCGGTCCATCGGTTCGGTATAGGAGTAGATTTTCACCCAGCCCTGAATACCGTATACCGAGGAAACCCGGCCCAGTACGATCATTTCTTCCGGTTTTTCCGGCGTCATACATCAACCCTTGACTGGACGGATCAGCCTTGGGCTTTCCGGTACTCTTTAAGCAGCTGGGCGACACGGTCAGAAGTCTGCGCACCCTTGCTGGCCCAGTATTCGACGCGATCCAGAGAAACGCGCATGCGCTCTTCCTGACCACGGGCGACCGGGTTAAAGAAACCAACACGCTCGATAAAACGCCCGTCACGGGCATTACGGCTGTCGGCTACGGAAATATGATAAAACGGGCGCTTCTTAGAACCGCCACGTGAGAGTCTAATGACTACCATCGCGTCCTCCTGTCTGGGCAAGCTTTGAAATCACCTGCCGTTTTGGATCTTCAGAGGGGTTACCCCTGATCATGAACCGGCTTCAGCACGCTGAAACACGGGTTCATTAACCCAAAGTTATACCGAAAACCGGGCCCACCCCGGTTTTCAAGGCCGCGAAAGTATACGTATTGAGGGCTGTAAATCAAGTCGTAAGGGCTATGTCGGGCCCGGCTGCTCAAGTTTCGGAGTTCGGATTGGCTGGGTGGCATTGGCCCGCAGCGGGTACCGGGTGTACCTCTGTGGGGTCGGCGTAGATCCATCCATGGAGCCTAGACCGCAGCATCCATGCTGCGGACTCCCCCACAGAGGTACACCCGGCACCCGCTACTAGTCTATTGGGCGAACTCCGAAACTTGAACTAAATGAACGTCCCTATCAACCGAAGGGGCCGCGTCCGCCGCCACCCGGGAAACCGCCCGGTGGAAGGCCACCGCCGCCGCCCATCATGCCGCCCATACCGCGCATCATCTTGGACATGCCACCTTTCTTGCCGACTTTCTTCATCATTTTGGACATCTGCTTGTGCTGTTTCAGCAGACGATTGATGTCCTGAATCTGAGTGCCGGAGCCCATGGCGATGCGCCGCTTGCGCGAGCCGTTGATCTTGTCGGGGAAGTGGCGTTCGGCTGGGGTCATCGAATCGATAATGGCACCCATCTGCTTGAACTGCTTCTCGGCGCCCTGCATCTGGTTAGCCGCCTGCCCCATCTGACCCATGCCAGGCAGTTTGTCGACCATGCCCATCAGGCCGCCCATGCTGTCCATCTGGCGCAGCTGGTCGCGAAAATCGGCCAGATCAAAGCCTTTGCCTTTTTTCAGCTTGGCTGCCAGCTGTTCGGCCTTGCCTTTATCGACCTTACGCTCAACTTCTTCGATCAGCGATAGCACATCGCCCATGTCGAGAATGCGCGAAGCAACCCGATCGGGGTGAAAGGCTTCCAGGGCATCGGTCTTTTCGCCCATGCCCATGAATTTGATCGGCTTGCCGGTGATGTGCCGCACAGACAGCGCCGCACCACCCCGGGCATCACCGTCGGCTTTGGACAGCACTACCCCGGTCAGCGGCAGGGCCTCGTTGAAAGCCTTGGCGGTATTGGCCGCATCCTGACCGGTCATGGCGTCGACCACGAACAGGGTTTCAATCGGGTTGATGGCCTTATGCAGCGCCTGAATCTCGGCCATCATGGCTTCATCGATCGCCAGTCGACCCGCGGTATCCACAAGAACGACATCTATATATTGTTTACGCGCCGCTGCGATGGCTGCTTCAGCGATGGCCACCGGTTTCTGAGACGCATCACTCGGGAAAAACACGGCGCCGACTTCACCGGCCAGGGTTTCTAACTGTTTAATAGCGGCGGGACGGTAGACGTCGGCCGAAACCACCATGACCTTTTTCTTATCGCGCTCGATCAGGTAACGCGCCAGCTTGGCGACGGTGGTGGTTTTACCCGCCCCCTGCAGACCGGCCATTAGAATCACCGCCGGCGGCTGGGTGCTTAAATCCAGCGGTTCGCCCTGGGCGCCCATCACCTCGACCAGTTCAGACTGGACGACTTTCAGGAACTGCTGCCCCGGGTTCAGAGCGTTGCTGACTTCCTGACCGACGGCGCGATCACGCACCCGGTCTATGAAAGCTTTGACGACTGGCAAGGCGACATCGGCTTCCAGCAAGGCCATGCGCACTTCGCGCAACGTGGCCTTGATGTTGTCTTCCGTCAGTTTGGACTGACCGGAGATCTGTTTCAGCGTCTGGGACAGACGTTCGGACAGGCTTTTAAACATCATGACTTCCGTGCAAGTGAGAATCGGGGCAGTATAACAGTGCGACGCGCTGGTCTCTATGATGGCTTTTCGACCACCGCGAGCGTGCAGTCCGGTTGGGAATCGCTATCATTTATGCGACACTCAGCCACCCGACCCCGGTCGAACACCAAACCACCCGATTCAAGGAACCTGAATGCTGATCTGGCTTGCCGTCTTGGGATACATCTTCAGTGGCGCCATCGCCCTGCGTGGCCTTTACCGGGTGGAGCTGCCACCCCGGGCCTGGGTATTCTGGCCTGCCGCTGTGGCGGTTCTTGCTCATCTGTCGACTCTGGCCTCCGAAGTCATTGTGCTCGGTGCACTGCAAATCAGCCTGACCAACGCGGCCTCGGTTATCACGTTTTTCATTGTGACGGTTCTACTGATCAGTGGCTGGTCCAAACCGTTGCACAGCTTCTTTGCCTTTGTGCTACCGGCCGCTGCCCTGATCATGATCGTTGTTGCGGTAACGCCGCAGGAGTTTGCGCCCAGGCTTTATCAACCGGGCGTGGTGTTGCATGTCTTTCTGTCCATGCTGGCTTACAGCGTCATCACCATTGCCACCCTGATCGCCCTCTTGCTGGGCATTCAAAACCGCCAGTTACACGAGCACCACCTGAGTGGCCGGCTGAACCGGTTTCTACCGCCCTTGCAGACCATGGAACGCCTGCTGTTTGAATGGCTGATGATCGGTTTTATCCTGCTGACCGCAGCGATGATCTCGGGCGGGCTCTTTGTTGATAATCTGCTGACCCAGGATCTGGTGCATAAAACCGTGCTCACCTTTGTGGCCTGGCTGTTTTTTGCCGTGCTGCTGTTTGGTCATTTTTACCTAGGCTGGCGTGGTGCGCTGGCCAGCCGGCTGACGGTGTTTGGTTTCATCTTTCTGATGCTGGCCTTTTTCGGCTCCAAATTCGTGCTGGAATACCTGCTGCACCGCTATGGGTAGGGTTAAAATGTGCGCCAATTCCGGTTATTCCTTGACACTGAACCCCTCGCACCGCTAAAAAGCACACTTATTCGGTAATTTAGGTTCCCCACCTTGAACGATCTACCCATAGGCCTGCTGTTTCTTATGCTGGGCCTGCTGCTGCTATTCTCTGCTTTTTTTTCCAGTTCAGAGACCAGTATGCTGTCTCTGAACCGTTATCGCCTCAAACACCTTGCCAATGAAGGCCATCGCGGCGCCACCCAGGCCCGTCGACTTCTCGATACGCCCGACCGGCTGATCAGTGCCATACTGATCGGCAATAATCTGGTCAATATCGCGGCAGCTTCGCTGGCGACCCTCATTGCGATTCGACTGATGCCCGAACACCCGGACCTGGCTTTGGGCGTATCCACGGTCACGCTAACCCTTGTTGTACTGATCTTTTCCGAAGTCACCCCGAAAACCCTGGCCCAGCGCTACCCTGAAAAAATCGCCTTTCCAGCTTCCTATGTCTTGCGTCCGCTTCTTGTTTTTCTGAAGCCGGCCATTTGGCTGGTTAACCTGATTGTGAAGGCCATTTTCTGGCTGATGCGCGTTGGTCACTCGCATGCAGGCCAGGAAGCTTTGTCGGCAGAAGAATTAAAGACCATTGTGAACGAGTCTGGCGATAGCCTGCCAGCGCAGCGCCAGAACATGCTGCTGGGCATTCTGGAGCTCGAAAACGTCAGTGTGAACGACATCATGGTGCCCCGTAACGAGGTGTCGGGCATCGATATGGAAAACGACATCGACACCATTGCCGATCAGATCCGTCGTACCGAATACACCCGTTTCCCGCTCTACAAGGGCGATCTGGATAAAGTCATCGGCATTATGCACATTCGCGATGCTGCTGAATTCCTCTATGCCGATGAGCCGAGTAAGGTCATGCTGACCAAGGCGGCGAAAGACCCCTATTTCGTACCGGAAAACACCCCGCTGCACACCCAGCTGCTGAATTTCCAGGCGCAACAGTTGCGCATGGGCCTGGTCGTCGATGAATACGGCGATATTCAGGGCCTGGTAACGCTGGAAGACTTGCTCGAAGAGATTGTCGGTGAATTCACCACAGATTTTGCCAACAGCAGCAAGGAGATTCACCCTCAGCGGGATGGCTCCTACGTGATTGACGGCACCGCCAACATCCGGGAAATCAACCGTGCGCTGGGCTGGGAGCTGCCCATCGATGGCCCCAAAACCCTGAATGGCCTGATTCTCGAGCACATTGAAGACATCCCCGATGCCAACCTGAGCATCAAGATCGACCGTTACCTGATCGAAATCCTCCAGATCCGGGACAACGCGGTCATCGCCGCCAGAACCCGCGAGTTGCCTGCCAAGCGCAAGTAAATCTTTATTCGGTGGCTGGATGTCGTGCCGGCCACCGGGTATGCCTATACGGGTGGTGCGACACTCGCCCGGCGTGAACCCATCCCTGGGCCTAGACTCCGGGATATGAATCCCCTCCCTGGGATTCACCCTCCGGGTTCGCTGCGCTCATGCTAAAACGCTCCTGGCGTTTTAGTCCATGCCTCAGACTTCCCCAGATAGGCACACCCGGCAGCCAACACTCACAAGGTGGTTGCATTCAAACTATTTAAAATAAAGCTCTTCGTTTAAAACCAGCTATCCTTTCCCTGCGTATCCAGTTGTACAAATACTGATCAGAGGGGAAGTGTGTCATGAAACGCTGGCTTGGAATCGCAATCATGAGCCTGGGTCTGGCCACCGCCGCCCTAGCCGAAGACACCACCCCACCCGAAGAGTTTCAACCCCTAATCACCCAGCAACTGGGCGCGTTGCAAAATGGTGACGCTGATACGGCCTACGGCTTCGCTGATGCGGGCATCAAACGCCAGTTTGGTTCGCCCGATCGCTTCTACCGTATGGTCCAACAAGGCTATCGCCCACTGATCGACTTTACCGTTATGCGCTTTGAAGAGGCCCGGGATGGGGGTGACGCCTGGATTCAGCCGATCTGGCTGCGCGACCGAGAAGGCGACGAATACATGGCCTACTACGCCATGCGCCTGAACAGTGAAGACCAGTGGCGCATTGCGGGCGTGCAGCTTACACCTTATCAGTCCCAGGCATTTTAGGCGTTGAGAGCCTGACCCTCTCCACCCTTTTCAGGTAAACTGCGCCTCTTTTATTTTCAGGGGGCGCTTACCCGTCATGGCCTTAAACATTCGCATTATCCTGATCCAGACCTGGCATCCCGGCAACATTGGCGCGGTCGCGCGGGCCATGAAAAACATGGGCTTGTCCGATCTGGTGCTGGTGAATCCGGTCGATTTTCCGAGTGATGAAGCCTACAGCCGCGCAGGCCAGGCTACGGATGTTCTGGACAGTGCTCGCATCGTCCCCTCTTTGGCTGAGGCCATCCACGACTGCGTGCTGGTGGTAGGCACCAGCGCCCGTGATCGCAGCATACGACTGCCCGCCTACACAGCTGAGCAATGCGCCGAAGAAGCCGTTTCGTTGCAGCAACAGGCGCCGGTAGCCATTGTGTTTGGTCGTGAGCGAATGGGTCTGCATAACGATGATATTCAGCAATGCCACGCCCAGTTGAACATTGATGCCAACCCCGACTACCCGGTGCTCAACCTCAGCCAGGCGGTTCAGTTGGTGTGTTACGAAGTGTTCAAGGCAAGTCAGCGGCAAAACCAGTTGCAGCAAGTCGAAGAAGACTATCCATTAAACGAGGATCTGAACCGGTTTTACGATCACCTGGCACAAACCCTGGATGAGATTGGATTTACCAATAGCAAAGCGCCTGGCCAGGCATTAGACCATCTCAAGGCTTTGTATCGCCGGGCACGCCCTACGGCGAAAGAATTGAGGTTGTTACGCGGGGTGCTGAGCAAAGCTCAGGAAGCAGCGGATAAAAGCTGAACACACGAATCAACCTTTGTGTTCAGCTTTCTTATAGAATGCATATCGGGCCAGAACTCTGGCCCATCTGTCTTTTAATCAGTCGCCCTTGATCACACCACGGCGAATCTGATCTTCCTCGATTGATTCAAACAAGGCCTTGAAATTACCTTCGCCAAAGCCTTCATTACCTTTGCGCTGAATGATTTCAAAAAACACCGGGCCAATAACGGTATTGGTGAAAATCTGCAATAAAATACCGGAATCTTCCGGAGCGCCGTCGATGAGGATGCGCAAATCACGCAGCTGGTCGACAGGTTCCTTGTGGCCTTTTACGCGCTCATCAATCTTGTCGTAATAGGTATCCGGCGTTGACATGAATTTCATGCCGCGTTCGCGCATAGTTCGCACGGTCTCATAAATATCTGACGTCGCCAGTGCAATGTGTTGAATGCCTTCGCCTTTGTATTCGCGCAGGTACTCTTCGATCTGGGATTTGTCGTCGCTCGATTCGTTGATAGGAATACGAATCTTGCCACAGGGAGACGTCATGGCTTTGGATACCAGCCCCGTCAATTTACCTTCGATATCGAAGTAACGAATCTCACGGAAATTACCGATACGTTCATAGAAGCTGGCCCATACGCCCATGTTGCCGCGCTGAACGTTGTGCGTAAGGTGATCGACAAATTCAAGGCCAACGCTGTTCTCGGCCACTTTTTCTTCCCAGCCCGGATAAAACTCGAAATCGATGTCGTAAATCGACGAGCCGTCGTACCGGTCCACAAAATAGAGCGTGCTTTCGCCAATACCAAATACTCCCGGGATATTGAGTTCCATCGGGCCAATTTTACCGGTAAAGGGCTTGGCACCTGCTGCAACCGCATGATCCATCGCCTTGGCCGCATTTTTAACCCGCCAGGCCATGCCATTCACACTGGCACCGTGCTGATGCGCAAAATTTTCGGCGTGGGAATTGGGTTCTGCGTTCACGACAAAATTAATATCGCCCTGGCGGTAGAGCCAAACGTTTTTGTTCTTGTGCTTGGCCACTTCAGCAAAGCCCAAACCAAGAAACAGGTCTTTCAGATTCTGAATGCCCTGGGCATCGGGTGCGGTGTACTCGACAAATTCGAAGCCGTCGGTGGCCAGCGGGTTGGCGGTGCCTTGTACCTGCATATCGGTCATGGTGCGTATCTCCAGTTAAGACAAAATCTGTTTTTATTGTCAGCGCTGTTCAACTGTCGGAAACGAAGAAAGCGCGCGCTGTTTTAGGCTGGAGAAACTGTGAACCTACCCGGGGCAGAACGCCAGAGAGTGCCATCAGGTTAGTTGAAGTGCGGTGTCAGCCAATTCCGTAAAGTCTGGCGGACGTTTTTTACAGAGGCTAATAAGTCTATTTATATCAATAAGTTACAGAACAACGCTGCCTCTACTACCTATCTAAATGGACGCTTTCTGATACAGAGTGCGAACCAGAGTTCGCACGTTACGAGCGACGGATGCCGGTGGTACCTCTGCGGGGGAGTCCGAAACATGGACTAAAACGCCAGGAGCGTTTTAGCATGAGCGAAGCGAGCCCGAAGGGTGAATCCCATGGAGGGGATTCATATTATGCGGTCTAGGCCCCATGGACGGGTTTACGCCGACCCCGCGGAGGTACCACCGGTAGCCGACGCGGGCCATAACCACTCAGTTCAACAAAGCGCTTATCGCTTGGCGTGTTTGCCGATGCCGTATTCGCGCAGCTTGTTGGCAATGGCCGTGTGCGATACGCCGAGTTTTTTGCCCAGTTGCCGGCTGCTTGGGTAGGCCGGGTACAGCCGTCGCAACAGGTCGGATTCGAAGCGTTTCATGGCTTCGTCGAGGGAGCCATCGAAGTTTTCTTCGGCATAGCCCCAGCCGCTGGTAAAGCTGGGCAGTTGCAGATGCTCGGGCTCGAGTATGTCGCCTTCGGCCAGCGAGACTGCCCGCAACAGGGCGTTCTCCATCTGGCGGACATTACCGGGCCAGGGGTATTGTTGCAGCGCGTTCTGGCAGGCTCTCGATAACTTGATGCGTCGTCGCTGGGGTTCGGCAAACCGGGCAATAAAACGCTCAGCCATCGGTAGCACGTCTGACTTGCGATCCCGCAGCGGCGGAATGTGCAGTGTCAGTACATTCAGTCGATAGTAGAGGTCTTCGCGGAACTCCCCTTTATGACCCATGTTCAACAGGTCTTTCTGGGTTGAACAGATTATGCGCACGTCGGCCCGGTACTCTTTCTCGTCGCCCACCCGCCGGTAGGTGCCATCCTGCAACAGACGCAGAAACTTGCTTTGCAGCACCTTCGACATATCGCCGATTTCATCCAGGAACACGGTACCGCCTTCCGACAGCTCCAGAATCCCTTTTTTGGCCTGGGTAGCGCCTTCAAACGCACCTGCCGCATAGCCAAACAGCTCGCTCTCCGCGACGTTATCCGGCAGAGCCGCGCAGTTAAGCACCAGGAAGGGTTTGTCTTTACGCAGGCTGTGCTGATGACAGGACTTGGCCAGTAATTCCTTACCCGTGCCCGTCTCGCCGGTAATCAGCAACGGTGCATCCAGCCCTGACATGCGTTTGGCCTGGCGGATCACGCGCTTCATCGACTGGCTTTCAGCGATCAGCATTTCGAACTCACCAGTTTGCTGGTGATAGGCCGTCATCTGCCGACCCAGACGCTCTGGAGATTTAAAGGTAATCACACCGCCTGCAAACAGCGTTTCACCACTTTCGGGGCCTTCACCCGGCAGCCAAATTGGGTAAATGTCGGCCAGAAACGTTCGGCCTTTTAACTGCATGTGGGTCGACTCGGTGGCGGGTTTTTTGCCACCCAGCCATTTGTTGAAATTAAAGCCCTTAACCCAGTTCTTGAGCAGCTTGTTGACCACATCGGCATCGGGCAGTTGCAGAATATCCAGCGCCGCCTCGTTGGCGATCACCACATAGCCCTTGCTGTCGATTGAAATCACCGGCTCTGGCAACGTCTTCAACAGGGTTCGCAGTTCCTGCTGCTCCCGTTCGGTAGGCATATAGGGGATCATCGAGACGTCGTGAATGCCGGGAATCAGGCGAATCTCAGGCATCAGGTGCTGAAACTCGTCGAACTCAACGGTGGGGAAATTCAGGTAGATCTCACCGCTGGGGTCAATCTCGATACCGCGCAAATCGATCTGGTGATTCACCAGAATATCCAGCACCTCGGCACAGATACCAAGACGTTCTTCGCATTCAATTTTCAGCCGCATGCTGCTCTCCGTTATCTACCGTCTGTACGGTGATCTTGCCGGAGGCCTAAGCTGCCGCAGAAGCGACCTATTGTCAACTGTTCTTTACAGCCTAGTTAACTCACGAGCCGGGGCGCTGACAGCACCCCGCCGTGGCTTTCACTGCCCTTTTACCAGAGCATCGGTTTTGGCCGCACAAATAAAATCATTGCGATGCAGGCCTTTGATTTTATGTGTCCACCAGGTCACCGTGGCTTTACCCCATTCGGTAACTATTTCCGGGTGATGCCCTTCCGACTCGGCCAACTCACCAACCTGATTGGTAAAATCCAGAGCGGCGCGGAAGGTTTTAAACTTGAAACTGCGTTGCAACTGCAACATGCCGTCACGGGTGATCGGCTGCCAGTCAGGAATGTCTTTAATCAATTCCGCCAATTCATCGTCTGAAACCTGGGGCGCTCCGGCCTGGCAGGCCTCACAGTGTTCTGCTGCGAGAGTCATGCTGTCTCCTTAGTTAACTCAAGTTTCGGAGTTTGGGTCACCTGAGAGGCCTTGGCCCGCAGCGGATGCCGGGTAGGTCCCTGGGCGAACCTCGAAACTTGAATTTGTTAATTCATTTAGGTCATAGACCGATACCGGTTCACACCGCCTGCTTTTGCTCAAACCGTGGGGCAAACAAGCCCAGTCGCTTCGCCTCCTGAACGGCCCCCATAATATCCATGCGGGCAATGTCGTAGAGCTGATCTACCGACTCCAGACAGTAGTAAACCGGCTGCATGATGTCGATGCGATAAGGCGTACGCAGTACCGAGACCAGGTCAAACGGCAACCTCTCGGGCACCTCGCTGTTAAAGGCATAATCGGTTTCGCCCGGAGACGACAGGATGCCGCCACCGTAAATGGCCCGGTTATCACCCGATTGCAGCAACCCGAATTCGACGGTAAACCAGTACATTCTGGCCAGGAAGACGCGGTCTTCTTTAGAGGCGTTCAGGCCCAGTTCGCCGTACAGCTGGGTAAAGTCGGCAAAGGCCTGATGCGTCAGCATGGGGCAGTGGCCGAATATCTCGTGAAAGATGTCCGGTTCCTGCAGGTAATCGAGTTCACGCTCCGAGCGAATAAAGGTCGCCACCGGGAACTGGCGGCTGGCCAGTAACCGGAAAAATTCGGAGAAATCGATTAGAGCCGGTACCGGGGCTGTCTTCCAGCCGGTGGCTTTGGTCAACACCGCATCAATTTCGGCCAGTTGCGGTATCCGGTCTTCGGGCAGGTTCAGGTGCTCCAGGCCATCCAGATACTCTTGGCAGGCCTTACCGGGAATGGCCTTGTTCTGACGACGGACCAGCCGTTGCCATATATCGTGCTCAGCTGCTTGCCAGGCCACATGCCCCTGAGCATCGGGCTCATGCGCCACATAGCGGCTTGCCTTTGCCATTGTATTCACCCTTATCTTTTTTGTGTTCGGGATCGGAAACCATGCTGGCCTGTTGGTCCAGTCATCATTTCAACGACAATGATTGAGGCCTCTGTTGTACCTCTGAACCCGTCGGGGCAACAATGGGGGCGCTGCTGGTCGCGGCCTGGAATTTTGTCAACACTGGTGGACGAACAGCCCGCAGAGCCAGCAATGGCAAGGGGCTGTCAGGAGAGAGTGGCGATGGGCCTGGCGGGCGTCAGGCCGCCTGAATGGACTGAGGGGCGCTGAATTGGACATCCTGCCAAAGCTCGGCAACCAGGTCGGCCACCGATCGGGTTGGATACTGCTGCAACCAGTCAACAATGGCCTCGGCCACGTTCGGGTAATTCACCAGTTGCCGCTCTCCGGTGGCCAGAAAATAGGCAATAGTCTCGGCGCTCAATTCCGGCATCACCTGTCCGAGACCCAGTTGCTCGAGTGCAGCAGCGTTGGACGATTGCTCCATTTGGCCGTGCAGGGGTTTAACCAGAATCCGTTTACCCAGGGCAAGCGCCTCGCTGGTCAACTCAAAACCCGCGTTGCATACCACTGAGCCACACTGGTGCAAAGACACTTTGAATCCGTCGCGGCTGAACCCCCTAACCGTTACATTGCCGTACTGCCCGGGAGTGAGATCACCACAGTGCATAACAAAACGGGTCCGCTTCAGTGGCGCCAGCAAGTTGATGATGTTGCGGCTGTTTTCAAACGGCAGATAGATCAGCACAGAATCGAGATCACCGGGCTCCGGCTGTTTTACCGGTTCGATGATGGGTGGCAGTATCTCATTGTCAAAATGATGCCAGTGTACGCCCAGCCCCAGCGTAACCGGCGCAAACCAGCGCATGATCGCCTCAGACACCACAGAGTGCCCTGCCTTGGGAATATCATGCGCAAAGGCATACTGATGCCCAATGCCAATACAAGGCACGCCTCGACGACGCGCCGCCCAGGCGACCACCGGTTCAAAATCGGTCAGCACCAGATCGTACTGCTCGGGAGACAGGGTTCGAATATCGCGCCACAAGTCGCTCATGGAGGCGTCGTTCATGGTGCGACGCATGTCAATTTTACCGTTGTGAACCTGGAAGGTCAGACCACGAAAACAATGAAAGTTGCCAAAGCCTTCCATATCAAACAGCTTTTCGCGCTCCCGGCCGGAAAAGACCCAGTCGACCTCAATACCGCGAGATGCCATTGCCTCGGCCATGACCCGAGCACGGGTAATGTGCCCATTACCGGTTCCCTGAACACCGTATAAAACCTTCATCACAGCCACCCCTGCGTTGCGAACAAACCAAGCATGCCATAACCGACCAGACTGCCCAGGCACGCGCCGACCAGGGTATCTGTGGGGAAATGCACGCCGAGAAAAATACGAGAACCGGCGACGCCTGCGGACCAGAGCAGCAGAAAGGGCAGCAAGGCGGGTAGCTGACTGGCCACCACAAACGTAAACAGGAAAGCGCCGGAAGTATGGCCGGATGGAAAACTGAACTTGTCGGAAGGAATGATAAAACTGGTGAATTCGTCCAGAGCCTGTTGCGGACGATTGCGCCGGCAGGTGTTCTTCAGCACCCAGTAGATGCTGCGCTCCAGACCAAAGGCCCAGAACGCCAGCGTCGCCAGGGCAAGGCCTGAATCGCGTTGCACCAGGGCGTAGAAAGCAAAGAACAACAGGTACATCCAGCCATCGGCCGTTCTGGACACCGCCCGGCTCAGCGCCGTCATTTGCTCGCGTCGACGCCTTGCCATGCACCAGTTAAACGTCTGGATGTCGAGATGCTGAATCGTCTGCAACCATTTCATAATAAACCTCCATCGTTCAGAGCCTTATTATTCAGCTTCAGATGTCAGCTATCTGACAATTGCGTGAACCTTCAATGACACTGGGCGGTATCAGGCCGGCGGCAACTCGGCAGGCTTGAACGTGGAGGTTTCAAATGCGGCTTGCAATTGCTCTACCCGGTGACGCAATGCATGCCGGCTGTAGGCTTTGGGCGGCACAGCGCCCCAAACGGGATTCGGCCAGGCGGCGTCGTCCTGCTTGCGCATCACATGGTGAATGTGCAATTGCGGAACGACATTCCCCAGCGCTGCGATGTTCATTTTATCGCCGTTGTAGGTAGCCATCAGGCGCTCGGCCACAAACGAGCTTTCCCAGATCAACTGTTCCTGATCGTCGACATCCAACTGGTAGATCTCGCTGATGCCCTCACGCTGAGGCACCAGAATCAGCCAGGGGTAATTGGCATCTTTCATCAGCAGAATGCGGCTGACCATCAGCGAGCCTACTTCCACACAATCATTTTGCAGTCGATAATCCAGTTCAAACATGATGTCCTCCTTCGACCGGTCATTCTACCTTAAGCGGCCCGGGCATTGCGATGTCGGCTTGGAACCTGTCTGGCTGTCCCTATAATAACCGCACGTTTTTTGGAAACCGATTATGCCAACCGTTACCTGGCACGCCCACTGGGCCGCTGCAAGCGGCGCTCAGCACAACCCATTCCTGCGGTCTTCGTTTCTATCGACACTTGAGCAAACTGGCGTTTGCAGTGAAAACTCGGGTTGGCAGCCGGAACATCTGAGCCTCAATGAAGGCGACCAGACCCTTTGGATGCCGATGTACGCTAAAACGCACTCCTGGGGCGAGTACGTTTTTGACTGGTCCTGGGCGCATGCCTATGAGCAGCACGGCCTGCCCTACTACCCAAAGCTGGTGGCGGCAATTCCCTATACCCCCTCTCAGGGACCGCGCGCTACCCAACCATTGACTGCAAGCCAGGTGACTACGCTGGCGGGCGCGATTGAAGACAGGGTTCGGGACCAGGCTTACAGCGGTGCCCATCTGCTGTTTCCGGATACTGAAACGGCCCGGCTCTGGCGTCAAACCGGCTGGGCAGAACGCTGTGATGTCCAGTTTCACTGGAAAAACCGGAATTACCGGGATTTCGACGACTTTCTTGACCGGTTCAGCTCACGTAAACGCAAGAATACCCGCAAGGAACGCCGCTCCATTGCCGACCAGGGCCTCAGTTTGCGTTGCTTTGAAGGCACCGACATCAGCCTGGACACACTGCATCGCTTTTATGTGTTTTACCACGCCACCTATCTGAAACGGGGCCGTCAGGGCTACCTGAACCGGGCGTTTTTTGAGCAATTGCTGGCCCGCCAACCTGAAACCCTGGTGCTTTTCATGGCCTACGAGGGTGAGGAAGCCGTGGCCGGTGCCCTCTGCTTTCGCGACAATACCTCGCTCTATGGTCGTTACTGGGGGTGCCTGGCCGAATACAACAACCTGCACTTTGAAACCTGCTACTACCAGGGCATCGACTACTGCATCCGCAACGGCCTGCAGCGTTTCGACCCGGGCACCCAGGGCGAGCACAAGGTTGCGCGAGGTTTCGAGCCGACTCTGACCCACTCTTTCCACTGGCTGGCACATCCGGACTTCAGAGACGCAGTGCAACGCTTTTGTGACGAAGAAGCAGAGATGGTGGCACACTACCGCCAGCAAATGATGGAAGCCCTGCCCTTTAAAGCCACCGCGGATGGAGAATCGCCATGAAGTATCTGCACACCATGATTCGCGTCACCGACCTCGACGCCTCACTGCATTTCTACTGTGACCTGCTCGGTCTGCAGGAGGTTCGCCGCAAAGACGTACCCGCCGGCAAGTTCACCCTGGTGTTTCTCGCCACCGAACCCGGCGAGCCGGAAGTCGAACTGACCTATAACTGGGAGTCGGATGAAGTGCTCGGCGGCGGCCGGAACTTTGGCCACCTGGCCTACCGCGTCGACGACATCTACGCCCTGTGCCAACACCTGCAGGACAACGGCGTCGCCATTCTGCGCCCACCCCGCGACGGCCACATGGCCTTCGTGCGCAGCCCGGACAACATCTCGATAGAGCTGCTACAAGAAGGCGACGCCCTACCCAGCCAGGAACCCTGGGCATCAATGCCCAACCAGGGCGAGTGGTAGCTGAGGGCTTAGAGCCAAGAGTCCGTGTCAGGCACCGGGTATACCTATCTGGGGTCGGCATGAACCCATCCATGGGGCCTAGACTTCGGGATGTGAATCCCATCCCTGAGATTCACCCTCCGGGCTCGCGTTGCTCGTGCTAAAACGCTCCTGGCGTTTTAGTCCATGCCTCAGACTTCCCCAGTTAGGTATACCCGGCACCTGACACTCATTTGGTTGCCAATTCCGAAACTTGGGCTCGCAATGGCTGGCCTAAAGAGAACCCAAGTTTCGGGGTTCGCCTGGGAGACTAGCGGCGGATGCCGGGTATGCTCCTGTGGGGTAGTCCGCAGCAGGGATGCTACGGCCTAGGCCCGAGACGTCGGACCGCCATTGATGGATCTACGCCGACCCCACAGGGGCATACCCGGTAACCGTCGCGGGCCATCACCTCTCAGGAGGCACGAACTCCGAAACTTGAGCTTGTAACTGCAACTGCACCACTACACCTTCAGGCGTATTGTCCCTACAATACGCCGCCAACACTCATTGCAACCCAGAGATCTCCAATGCGCGCAAGCAAGTACCTGATCGCCACCGTCAAGGAAACCCCGGCCGATGCCGTTGTTGTCAGCCACAAATTAATGCTGCGGGCCGGCATGATCCGCAAGCTGGCCTCGGGCCTGTATACCTGGTTGCCGACCGGATTGCGCGTGCTGCGTAAGGTTGAGCGCATCGTACGCGAGGAAATGGACCGTTCGGGAGCTCAGGAAGTGCTGATGCCTTCCATCCAGCCGGCTGAACTGTGGCAGGAAAGTGGTCGTTTCGACGCAATGGACGGGCTGATGCTGCGCATGAAAGATCGCCATGAGCGGGACTTTGTATTCGGCCCGACCCACGAAGAGGTCATCACCGACATCGCGCGCAATGAACTGACCAGCTACAAGCAATTGCCGGTCAATTTCTATCAGATTCAGACCAAGTTCCGTGATGAATTCCGGCCCCGCTTTGGCGTGATGCGCGCTCGCGAGTTCATCATGAAGGACGCCTACTCCTTTCACATCGAGCCGGAATCACTGCAGGCCGAATACGACAACATGTACGCCACCTACTGCCGGGTGTTTGACCGCCTTGGCCTCGACTACCGCCCGGTACTCGCCGACTCTGGCGCCATGGGCGGCGCGGCCTCGCACGAATTTCAGGTGCTGGCTGACTCCGGTGAAGACTACATCGCTTTTTCCGACAGCAGCGACTTTGCCGCCAACATTGAAATGGCCGAAGCGCTGATGCCGTCGGAACCGAGAGGCGAAGCAACAGAAGAATTACGCAAGGTTGATACACCGGATACCAAGACCATTGAACACCTGGTCACACGATTCAATCTGCCCATTGAGAAGACCATCAAAACATTGATCGTCGAAGCGGAAGACGACATTGAAGGGGGTCTGATCGCTTTAATCGTTCGTGGTGATCATGAGTTGAACGAGATCAAGGCCGAGAAGCAGCCCGGCGTCAAAGCGCCACTGACCATGGCCACTGAAGAGGCCATTCGCGCTGCCATAGGCGCCGGCCCGGGGTCACTGGGCCCGGTTGGCTTGCCAATTCCGTTGATCATCGACCGGTCCGTCAGCGTCATGTCGGATTTTGGTGCCGGTGCGAATGAAGACGACAAACACTGGTTCGGCGTCAACTGGGAGCGAGACGTCGCCCTGCCAACCGTTGCCGACTTGCGCAGCGTGGTGGAAGGTGATCCGAGCCCGGACGGCAAAGGCACCCTGCTGATCAAAAAGGGCATCGAAGTCGGCCACATTTTTCAGCTGGGCAACAAATACGCCAAGGCGCTGAATGCCACCGTGCTCGACCAGAACGGCAAGAGTCAGATCATGAACATGGGCTGCTACGGCATCGGCGTCAGCCGCATCGTCGCCGCCGCCATTGAACAAAACCACGATGAAAATGGCATTATCTGGCCCAATGCCCTGGCACCGTTCCAGGTCGGTATTGTGCCGCTCAATGCACACAAAACACCTGAGGTGATGGAAGTCGCCGAGCAACTCTATGCCGACCTGCAAGCGGCCGGCATCGAGGTATTACTGGATGACCGCGACAAGAAAACCAGCCCGGGCGTCAAGTTCGCCGATATGGAGCTGATCGGTATCCCGCACCGTCTGGTCGTTAGCGACCGCGGCCTGGCCGATGGCGAACTGGAATACAAGGCACGCGGCGCCGAAGACAAAGTGGTTCTTAAAAAAGACGACGCCATCGCTCATATTCTGAGCAGCCTGGGGCGCTGAGTTTTACAGACTCAGCACCGCCTACTAAGCTAACAACAGGGTGGCGCCCAGCGTCACCTTAACTCTGAAGCGCAACCGCACCGGCGGTTGCCCTTCACGTTAGCCTGGAAGGAGAAGCCCACCATGAAACAGGAATCCCTCACCGTTGCTGACTGCATGAGTCCGGCCCGAGTCACGATTCCGGCAACTGCAAACGTCACCGAAGCTGTGCAAATCCTGTTAAAGCACAAGATGCTCGGCTCTGCCGTTGTCGATGATCAGCACCATCTGGTTGGCTATATTTCCGAGCAGGATTGCCTCAAGCACCTGATCACCGACAGCTATTACCGCGAAAACACCACCCTGGTCTCAGACATCATGCGACACGATGTACTGACCATGTCGGGCGACATGAGCGTGATCGACCTGGCCCAGATCATGACCCAGGACAAACCCAAAAAATATCCGGTCACCGATCACCGCAAACTTATCGGTGAAATCACCCGTACTGATGTGCTCGCCGCCCTGCTGCGGCTTCGGGCCTGGCACAAAGAAACGGCCTAGAGGAGCCGCTGGCCCAGAAACTCAAGAATCAGAGTTCGCTGCAATGACAAGCGACGGGGGCTGGGGGTGCCTCTGTGGGGTAGTCCTCAGTATGGATCGGTCCGACGCCTCGGCTGCGGCCTAGGCCCGAAACGTCGGACCGCCATGGACGGATTTACGCCGACCCCACAGAGGCACCCCCGGTATCCGTTGCGGACCAATGCCTCAAAGGCAAGCCGAACTCTGATACTTGAGTTTCAGACCCGTGCTTCCCTAGCAACGTTAACCACCCTCAATTTACACCCTGGCGTCAACGGACCTCGAATTTGGCGGGTATTTCGTTAGAATACTCCCCGTCGTTGTCGCCAAGTGTCCCAGTTCATGATTCCACGCCTGAAAGATGTATCACCGGTCCAGAGCCATTATCTTGCTTTTATCGATGCCCTGCGCAAAACCGGGTTTGAGGGTGAACTGAATCCGGATTACGCCAACCGCACCGTTCTGGCGACCGATAACTCCATTTATCAGGTGTTGCCTCAGGCCGTGATCTACCCGCGCCATCGCGAAGATTTACAGCGGCTGACCCGACTGATCAGCCAGCCCGACTGGCACAGCATTGTCATCAGCCCACGCGGCGGCGGTACCGGCACCAATGGCCAATCTCTGACCGACGGCATTGTGGTCGACCTCTCCCGGCACATGAACCGGATTCTGGAAATCAACGCGGAAGAAGGCTGGGTGCGGGTCGAGGGTGGCGCGGTTAAAGACCAGTTGAATGCCGCGCTGAAGCCCCACGGCCTGTTTTTCGCACCGGAGCTGTCAACCAGTAACCGGGCCACCATTGGCGGCATGATCAATACCGATGCCAGTGGCCAGGGCTCGGTCATGTATGGCAAAACCCGGGATCACGTGCTGAATCTGAGCACTGTATTACTGGATGGCACTCTGCTGGAAACCGGGGCCCTGGACGAAACCCGTCTCGCTGAAGCCAAGGCACAGCCAGGCCTGACCGGACGAGTCCACCAGACGGTCGACGATATCCATCAGCGTCGCCAGCAAGACATCGAAGCTCGCTTTCCAAAACTGAACCGGTGTTTGACCGGCTACGACCTGGCCCATATTCGTGATGATCAGGGCCAATTCAACCTGAACAACATTCTGTGCGGCTCGGAAGGTACTCTCGGCTTTATTGTCGAGGCACGGCTGAATGTACTCAGCATTCCCAAAGTGTCTGCACTGGTTAACGTGCGATATGACAGCTTTGAAACCTCCCTGCGCGATGCACAGACACTGATGCAGGCTCGGCCGACCTCGATCGAGACGGTCGACAGCCGAGTGCTGGAACTGGCCAAGGGCGATATCGTCTGGAACACCGTGGCCGAGTACTTCCCATCGGCCGAGGGCGAGATCGTCAATGGCATCAACCTGGTCGAGTTTACGGCCGACGACGATGCCACCCTGGAGGCTGGCGTAAAACGCCTGACTGACTCCCTCGATGCGTTGCAGGGGCAACCCGGCAAGTGCAATGGCTACTCGGTGGCTTGGGGTAACAAGGCGGTCAATCAAATCTGGGGCATGCGCAAGAAATCGGTTGGGTTGCTGGGCAATGCCCAGGGCGAGGCAAGGCCTGTACCTTTTGTGGAAGATACGGCAGTACCTCCCGAAAACCTGGCCGACTTCATCATGGCGTTCCGCAAGGTCCTCGACGACGAAGGCCTGACCTACGGCATGTTCGGCCATGTTGATGCCGGTGTCTTGCACGTACGGCCAGCGCTGGACATGAAAGACCCGGAGCAAGTCAAAACGGTGCGCCGGGTGACGGATGCTGTCGTTGAGCTGGTTCAACAATACGGCGGCCTGCTCTGGGGTGAGCATGGCAAGGGCGTGCGATCCGAGTTTGCACCGGCCTTCTTTGGCGATCTGTACCCGGAATTGCAGGCGATCAAACGCGCCTTCGACCCGCACAACCAGCTCAACCCTGGAAAAATTGCCACGACAGCACCTGAACTCAAGTTGCTGGCGATCGATGCGGTGACACTGCGCGGCGACTACGACCGCACCATCCCGGTAGAAAGCTGGTCTTATCAATCCGAAGCCATGTACTGCAACGGTAACGGTGCCTGCTACAACTACGACCCGAACGACGCCATGTGCCCCTCCTGGAAAGGCACCCGCGAGCGCAAGCATTCACCCAAGGGGCGCGCCTCCCTGGTACGCGAGTGGACTCGCCTGCTCGGCGAGCAGGGGCAGAACACCCAGAGCCTGGCGGCGGCCGAAGCCCGTCGCATGCCACTGCTGCACTGGATTCCGCGCGCCTGGAATACCTGGCGCCGGGAACGGGGCGATTACGACTTCAGTAACGAAGTCTACGAGTCAATGTCGGGCTGTCTGGCCTGTAAATCCTGCACCGGCCAGTGCCCGATCAAAGTCGATGTGCCGGAGTTCCGCGCCAAGTTTTTACATCTGTATTACGGGCGCTATCTGCGCCCACTCAAGGATTACTTCATTGGCACCCTGGAATTTGTCATTCCCTGGCTGGCAAAGCGCCCCTTCAAATGGGTCTACAATGGCCTATTGGCGGCAAAACCGGTGCAATGGTTTCTGGAGCATGTCGCCGGCATGGTCGACAGCCCGCGCATACACCGCCATCAACTGGGCAGCCTGATGCACAAGCTGGGCATTGACTGGGCCGAGGCAGACATTCTTCAGGGCTTGCCGGCGGCTGAACGCGAGCGGTCTGTGGTCATCGTACAGGATGCCTTCTCCAGCTTTTTCGATACCGATACCGTGGCCGATATTCTGCGCTGCCTGCAGCAACTGGGTTTCAGAGTCTGGGTTTTGCCCTACAGAGCCAACGGCAAACCCCTGCACGTTCATGGCTTCCTGAAAACCTTCACCTGGGTTGCCAAACGGCGCCAGAGAGATTTTGCAGAGCTGGAAAAAAGCGGTATTCCACTGGTCGGTATCGACCCGTCAATGACCCTCGCTTACCGGTCGGAATACAAAAAGTACCTGGAGGGTGACGTAACGCCCGTGCTGTTGTTGCAGGAATTTTTGGGTCAACGGCTGTCACAGCTGGAATCACTGCAAAGCAGGTTTAAGCCGGGAACGGTCAAATTACTTGGCCACTGCACCGAAAAAACCAATGCTGCCGCCAGTATGAAAGACTGGCAATCGGTTTTTTCTGCCCTGGGGCTAACGCTCGAACATGAAGCGGTGGGTTGCTGCGGCATGGCCGGTACCTATGGCCACGAAACCCGCAACAAAGGCACGTCAGCCACCATTTATGATCTTTCCTGGCGCCCCTTGCTGGAAAATCAGCCAGCCGAGCAGTGGGTCGCTACCGGTTATTCATGCAGAAGCCAGGCGCAACGTCAGCAAGGTGTTACGCTAAAACATCCGCTGCAGTATCTGGCCGATCGATTTACCGGCTAACGGTCTCCCCTGACGGGGGTGACCGTTTCCAGAATCACCTGCGCGCAAACCAGCATTGCCGAATCATCAATAGCAATCGTGAATCGATCGCATAGAATGCAATGGCGTGAAATCTGCAACCGTCAGGTTACGCTGAAACACCACCCGCGAATACAACCCGGAACTGAACCAAAGGACACCTCATGACATCCTGGAGCCCTGAATCCTGGCGCCAAAAAACCATTCGCCAACTCCCCACCTACCCGGACCAGGAGGCACTGAACGCCGTTGAATCCGAACTCGCCCACCAGCCCCCGCTGGTGTTTGCCGGCGAAGCCCGTGCGCTTAAAAAGCAACTGGCACGCGTCGCCAATGGTGATGCCTTTTTATTGCAAGGCGGTGATTGCGCGGAAAGCTTCAAGGAATTCAATTCCAACCAGATTCGCGACACCTTCAAAGTGCTGCTGCAGATGGCGGTTGTGCTGACCTTTGGCGGACAAAGCCCGGTGGTCAAAATCGGCCGCATGGCGGGCCAGTTTGCCAAACCACGCTCGGCCGACGATGAAACCATCGGTGGTGTCACCCTGCCCTCCTACCGCGGCGACATCATCAACGGCATCGATTTTGACGAAGCCAGCCGCGTGCCCGACCCGGCGAGAATGCTGAAGGCCTACCACCAGTCTTCCTCAACCCTGAACCTGCTGCGCGCCTTCGCTCAGGGTGGGCTGGCCGACCTGCATCAGGTACACCAGTGGAACCTGAGTTTCGTCGACAAAAGCCCCCAGGGCGAACGCTACCAGCATCTGGCCGACATGATCGACGACACCCTGGCGTTCATGAGCGCCTGTGGGATCTCTCCGGACAACACGCCGCAGATCCGCGAGACCCAGTTTTTCACGTCTCACGAAGCGCTGCTGCTGCCCTACGAACAGGCCCTGACCCGTCAGGACAGCCTGACCGGCGACTGGTACGATTGCTCAGCGCACATGCTCTGGATCGGCGACCGCACGCGTCAGCTCGACAGCGCCCACGTCGAATTCTGCCGTGGCATTCACAACCCGCTCGGGTTGAAGGCAGGCCCCAGTACCGACCCGGAAGACCTGATCCGACTGATCGATATTCTCAACCCAAACAACGAACCAGGCCGATTGAACCTGATCGTGCGCATGGGCGCCGACAAAATCGCCGACCATTTCCCGGCCCTGTTGCAGCGAGTAAAAGCGGAAGGTCGAAACGTGGTCTGGAGCAGCGACCCGATGCACGGCAACACCATTAAAACCGGCAACGGCTACAAAACACGCGCCGTTGATTCGATTCTCTCGGAAGTAAAAGACTTCTTCCAGATTCACCGGGCCGAAGGCACACACGCCGGCGGGGTTCACTTTGAAATGACCGGCCGCAACGTAACCGAGTGCATTGGCGGTGCTTTCGAGATCACCGAACACGACCTGGCAGAACGCTACCACAGCCACTGCGACCCCAGGCTGAATGCCGACCAGGCACTGGAACTGTCGTTTCTGATTGCTGATGCGGTGAAGCAGGCGAGAAAGGGATAAAACCTGTAGTTTCGGGTTTAAGCGGAAGAAGTTGCAACCCAAAACTGAGTGTCATCTGCCGGGTAGGTCTATCCGGGGTAGTCTGAGGCATGGATGCCGAAGCCTAGGCCCGAGACGTCGGACCGCCATGGATAGGTTTACGCCGACCCCGGATAGACCTACCCGGTGGATGACACGGGCTGCCGACTCAAGATTGTCCGTGCCTGAAGTATAAAAAAAGCGGGCTCAGCCCGCTTTTTTTAACATGTCTTGTATCTCAAACAACCCGAATATGCCACGGCTCATAACGCACGCCGTATTCATTGTCAGTGGTGTAGCGGATCTTGACGAAACCCAGATCCTGAAGTCTTTTGAATTCGTCAGTCTGAGCAAAATCGGCGGTAAAGTTGCTCAAACCGCCGTTAACCCGGCCCACGTCGAAATCGCCAATGGCATGGTAGGAATGGCCCGGGGGTGCCAGAGAGCGAGAGGCACGCGACAAATTCCCCTCCGCCTGCACCGCTTTGGCCATAAACAGGTGATATTGCTTGACCACACCGCGCACGCCGCTGGTCAACAACAGCGTATCCCCTACTTTCTCACGAACTTTATCGTAGAAGGCTTCCGAGTCGCCGCGCAGCAAATAGTGCCCGCTGCCGGGAATCTTGGAAATGTCATTTTCTGCGTAACTGTGTGTCAGGTCAGAGATCACCCGCTCGCCAAAAAACCCCAGGCGTGAGACATCGTCGTAGAAAAGTTTTTCCAGGTAATCGAGTTCTGCCGTCGGAAAATCGCCGATGCGTGGCTGATAACGGGCATAACGCAGCATGTCATCGAACGACAACACGTTGAAATGGCCATGACCGACATAGGACTGAACCCGGTTTAAACGCTCAAGAGCCGATACCAGAGTCGTATACTCAGTGTCTGTCATCAACACGTCATCGGAAAAGTCGTATTCGAAATGCTCGACTTTCTGGCGCACTCGTTCTGCTTCGTCTTCCACTTCAGCAACGTATACCGGGGCTTCCACCGCTGCAGCGGTTTCATCCAACACCGGGCCTTCTGGCTGCGCGGGTGTCATGGTGGCGAAGTCGGGTGTCAGGGTGTTTGAAATGGCCGGCTGTGGTGACACTGCCGCTACTGCCTCGGACGAGGCAGGCACTGTCAGGCCGGTAGCCTCATTGGGTGTTTCATAACGTGGACCCATCGATTGCATGGCCCTGGCCGGCTGGGCATAGCTGAGCCCTTCACGATCAGGCGCCGCCGCAAAGGGCGTCGCACTGTGTGACACCGCTTCATCAACCAGGGGAGCCCCTTTCAAGGCTTGTTCTACCGCAGCTTTTGCCTGCTCGGCCTCGGTCGGACCCCAAACCTTGGACGAACGCCGTATCATGTCAACGGAGGCATAGCCTGTTCCAACTAACACTGCCGATGCAGACAGCGTCTGGTACAGGAATTGTCTTCGATTCACGCATGTACTCCAGAAAATGATGTATCAGGCACATTAACCATGCTTGATGGCGGCCGGAGCGCTCTAATCTTTAGTATGAGACACCGGTCACAGCGCAGTATCGGCTGCCTTTACGCTATTTGCAACGCACCGCTACCTATTGAAGTAATAAATTAAATACTTGATTCGAAACAGGGGCCAAGGTGTCAATAATTTGTCTGATGTGGGGTCAATCTACCTCCATAGCCAGGTGCTTTGCCCTGATAAAGTGGCTGTGGTGCAAATACAGAAGGTCAGACAGACGCCGGATCATGTGATCTTCATGCTTGTCGATCACTCCATCGGCCAGGGCCGTGCGCCATAGATCGACCATCAGATCCATTTTTTCATCGACGCTCAGCTGCTCATTCAGTAACTTGGTAAACTGATACAGATCGTGACTGTCTGCGTGGGTTTGCCGGGCACGGGTAACCAGAGCCTGAATGTCCTCGCGCGGTTCTCCGGTGCGATCCATCAACCGTTCAACAATGGCCGCCTGTTCACGGGTGTCCGGGTCGTGATCGGACATCATGATCTCGACCATAAGCACGGTAATGGCTTCTTCCACGGTCAATTCGGGAATAGGCTCTTCGGGAGTATCAAACCAGGCCATGATTTTGGATAACATAGCGACCTCTTCGTCTTTATTCACGTTTCTGACCGGTGGCCTCCGGGCATCGCATTGGAAATGCTAACACTGGAGTCTAGCAAGCAGATGAATCTGACCACACCGGCTTTACTGTTTCCGGCCATTTCCCTGTTGTTATTGGCTTACACCAATCGTTTTCTGGTCATTGCCCAGCTTATTCGATCCCTCTACAAGCAAAATGCGGAACACCCGGACCGGGATTTGCGCGAACAAATCCTGCATCTGAAAGTCCGGATCATCGCCATTCGGCGCATGCAGGTACTGGGCATCATTGCGTTCATCTTTTGTGTACTGTCGATGCTGTTGCTGTTTTTGCAGCTACCTGGCCCCGGCACCGTGCTGTTTGCAGCCTCACTGGTATTGCTGGTGGCTTCACTGGGTTTCAGCCTGTACGAGGTACAGATCAGTGGCCAGGCACTGCAACTGCAGCTTAAAGGTCTGCAGGACCCTGCTGCTACGACGCAGCCGGGTCCGTCAGCAAATTCTCCATAATCGCCAGATACAAGTCTGTCAGGGTATCCAGATCGGCAATGGATACGCACTCGTTCACCTTATGGATGGTCGCGTTGACCGGGCCAAGCTCCACAACCTGGGCGCCGGTCGGGGCAATAAATCGCCCGTCCGACGTGCCACCGGCGGTCGATAACTCGGTGGCAAACCCCTGCACCTGTTCAACGGCAGCGGTTGCGGCTTGAACCAAAGCACCGCGGTCGGTGAGAAACGGATGCCCTTTAACTTCAAACCGCAAATCATAGTCGAACCCCTGCTGATCGAGCAGTGCCCGGGTACGTTGCTGCAATTGTTCGACCGAGACTTCAGTACTGAACCGGAAACTGAACATGATCTCGGCATCACCCGGAATCACGTTGGTGGCACCTGTGCCGGATTTGATGTTGGAAATCTGAAAGCTGGTCGCCGGGAAATAGTCATTGCCCTGGTCCCAGACTTCGGTGCTCAGCGCGGCAATCGCTGGTGCCGCCAAATGCACCGGGTTCTTGGCCAGGTGCGGGTAAGCCACGTGCCCCTGAACACCCTTTACCGTCAAATACCCGAGCATGGAACCACGCCGGCCGTTTTTGATGGTATCGCCCACTACAGCAGTACTGGATGGCTCACCAACCACCGCCCAGTCAATCTGCTCTCCCCGTTCGGTCAGGGTTTCGACAACCCGGACGGTGCCGTTATAGGCATCGCCCTCTTCATCCGAGGTGATCAGAAACGCCAGCCGCCCCTGATGCGCCGGGTGACGTGCCGCAAACCGCTCGGCGGCGACGACCATAGCAGCCAGACTGCCTTTCATGTCGGCTGCACCACGACCGTACAGCATGCCCTCATGTTCCGTCGGTTCAAACGGCGGAAATGTCCATTTAGAGGCCTCGCCAGTCGGTACAACATCGGTGTGGCCTGCAAACACCAGCAACGGCTGGCCATCACCATGAACCGACCACAGGTTATCGACGTCTTCGAACCGCATTGACTCGTTCGTGAACCCAACGGCCGCCAGTCGCTCGGCCATTAAAGTCTGACACCCCTTGTCGTCGGGGGTTACCGAGGCGCTTGAAATCAGTTCTTTTGCCAGAGTCAGCGTTGCAGAGGACATAGACGACCTTTTTACGAATAGAATGATGGCGCGTATGATACGGGTAAATGACCCGGGCGTTAACCGGCCCGTTCAACCCTGGAGTACCGCACTCAGCAATGACCGCTCCACCTTCCCGGCGAACCCGATGGTATCATTGGTTGAAAGCCCGAACGCCCGAGCCTGAGGTCGCGTTGAAACGCTTTACCACGGGTGGCTTTGTGTTTTGTGCTGGCCTTATGGTGATATTGCTGGCGGACGCCATGCTCACGCCCACTCTGCAGCAGGAACTGACAACGTTGCTGGGCCTGTTGCTAATGGGGCTGGGTTCCTTTTTCGCGCTGATGGGTTATCTGGCCATCAGCCTGTTACCCATACTGCTGTTCTTACTGGAGCCTTCGCATGACCGAAGCGACCGACATTGAAATATACATTGCCAGCACCTCCGCCGACGCTCTGAAAAGCTGGCTTGCAGAACAACTGGACGAGGTAGAACCTGCCAAACGCCAGCCGGGAATGCCCAAAAATGCCGTAGCGATGACCGGCTACTGGCACGGCCAGTCATTTTCTATTCTCGTGCTCGAACGAGTGGTTGGTCGGTTCACCAGCCTGTGGTTGAACAGCAGTGACCTTCCCTGGTCTGACGACGCGGCCTGTGCCCGCGCCGCCAGTGAACAGTTCAATCAGGAAACCCGCATTGCTGCCGGCGGCTGGACTGAATCTGACGATCCCGATGCCTGGGTGCAAATCATGCCGGATGGCACAGAAACCGCCATCAACTGGAAAACCGGCCAGGTATAAAACAGGCACAAAAAAGGCGGGTTAAACCCGCCTTTTTTGTGCTTGAATGCCGCGATTTATCGTTGCCGAACCACAGTGACATCTTCAGCCTGCAAGCCTTTTGTACTCTCGACCACGCCAAATTTCACGCGCTGGCCTTCCTGCAGTGAACGATGGCCTCTTCCGCGAATGGACCTGAAATGCACAAAGACATCTTCCTGGTTATCCCGGGTAATAAACCCAAACCCCTTGCTGACATTAAACCACTTGACGATGCCTTCTTCGCGATCATCTTTTTCGGCTTGTCCCAACAGCGGCTGAGCCATATATTGCGCCAGAACGGCCAGCACGCACACCACAATCAACACCGCTGCAAACGCCGACCATTCTGCCCCACTGACCTGGCTGTTAGTCAGTTCGGCCAGAGTCATGTCGCTACCGACACCAGACAGAACCAGGGCGGCGGCCAGAATCACCGGTGCCGGAAGGGCTACCAGCAGCGCCACGCCGGCACGAATCAAAAATATTCTTGCGTTCATAATTACCACTCAACTGTTCGAATTGTTGTCATTTTTACGCTCAATCCCTGGATACGCTGTTATTATAAGTAGACTGTTGCTGTAAGTAGATTACTTCTATCAACACCTGGCACCAAACGGATGGCAATGGCTACCCAGGCAGATTCCACTGCAAAACCGCCGTGACTGAGCTTCCTGCTCGATACCCCGGGGGCAAAAATGCCCGCGATCTGTCACCGCAAAGCCCGTCATAATGCCAAAAATCACGCCAAAAACCAGCCCCGGACCACGATTATGAACCAGCAAGACCGCCTGACAGACCTGGAAATACGTTTAACCCACCAGGACGACACTATCGACCAGTTGAATCAGGTCATCGCCGATCAGCAACAACAACTGTCCCGCCTCGAGCTCGCCCTGCAACGCCTGGCTGCGGAACATCAGGATCTCAAAGACGGCCTGTCACCCGATATTGTCGACCAGCCACCGCCACATTACTGAGTGCCGGTTAACCGGGCGGTTCTGCGTTTTTGCCTGGGTTGAGGTAAACTAGCGCCACTACATTCTGGCAGGCAGGTGCCCCTCTATGCGTTCGTTGCTCGATATGATCAGTCGCTGTGTTCAAAGCGTCTTGTTTTTATGGGTCAGAACCGACAACAAACCCGCCAGGGTGGACTTGAATGCCCTCACCCAGGCCACGCCGGTGGTTTATGTGCTGGAACAACAGTCCACTGCCGATGCAATGGTGCTCGACCATCAGTGCCGTAAGCTGGGGTTACCCGATCTGTCGCGACGCCTAAAATTACCGGGCCTTGAAGGCAGCCGACCATTAATCAGCATTCATGCGCGGCGCTCTGTACTGAGGCGTCATCGCAGCGGTGTCGCACCGCTCATTCAGCCCATGCTGAATTACCTGACTGAAAACCCCGACGAAGATATTCTGCTGGTGCCGGTTGCCCTGTTCTGGGGCCGCGGCGCACGCAAAAGCAATAACCTTCTCAAGGTGCTGTTCAGCTCGAACTGGAATCTGGCTGGCCGCCTTAAAAAGTTGTTTACGGTGCTGATTAATGGCCGCAACACCTATTTTGAAATTAACGAACCGGTGTCATTACGCCAACTGGTTAACGACGAACCGGATACCGATATTGCCAGCCGCAAGGTCGCCCGGGTGTTACGCGTGCATTTTCGCCGCGTCCGCACGGCGGTCATCGGGCCAGACCTGTCTCACAAGCGCGTACTGGTTAGCCACCTGCTGCATACAGCGCCGGTTCGCAAAGCGATTGAAAACCATGCTGCAGCCAAGGGCATCAGCCGTGAAAAAGCCGAACGTCTGGCTCAGAAGCACGCCAATACCATCGCGGCTGATGTTTCCTACAACGTTATCCGTTTTCTCGATGTCATTCTGACCTGGCTGTGGAATAAAATTTTCAACGGCGTACAGGTCAATGGCCTTGAACCGGTAAAGAAGCTGGCTGAAGACCATGAGATCGTCTACGTGCCCTGTCACCGAAGCCATCTCGACTATCTGTTGTTGAGTTATACCCTCTATTATCAGGGCTTGAACGTGCCTCACATCGCGGCCGGCGAAAACCTGAACATGCCGGTTGTTGGCGCTTTGCTGCGTCGTGGCGGGGCCTTCTTTATTCGTCGTAAATTCGGTGGCGACAAACTCTATACGGCCGTTTTCAACGAATACATGCACTCGGTGTTCTCCCGGGGCTATCCGGTAGAGTATTTTGTGGAAGGTGGCCGTTCACGCACCGGCCGGATGCGCACTCCAGCGACGGGAACACTGGCAATGACAGTACGCAGCCATCTGCGGGATCACAACAGGCCCATCGTTTTTATTCCGATATACATCGGCTACGAAAAAGTGTTTGAATCTCGTTCCTATCTCGGCGAATTGCAGGGTCAGGAAAAGAAAAAAGAGAATCTGTTCGATCTGGTCAAATCAGTACGTCGTCTGAAAAATTACGGACAGGTTTTCCTGAACATAGGTGAGCCACTGCACTTAAACACCCTGCTGTCTACGCTTCAACCCGGCTGGGATCAACACAGCTACGGACCAGACGACCGACCCAGCTGGATGGTGCCTTTTGTCGACGAACTGTCACGCACCGTGGTCACCCGCATCAATTCAGCCGCCGCACTGAACCCGATCAACCTGGTCGCCCTGACACTGCTGGCCACGCCCCGACAAGCCATGGATGGAGAATTGTTACAGCAACAATTAACGTTGTTAACGGAACTGCAACAACACCTGCCTTACGATACCCACATCACCTTGCCAGAAGGCGATGCCAAACAGTGGGTCGACTATACCGAGCAAATGGGCATGTTGCGGCGTATCCCCCAGAAGCTGGGTGACCTTTTTGGTCTGGACAGTCAGAACGCGGTACTGATGTCCTATTATCGCAACAACGTCCAGCACCTCTACGCCATTCCGGCACTGGTCGCTGCATTGCTCGGGCAGGGCCAGGGCATCAGCCTCGACAAGCTCAGAGAGCGAGTCGGCCTGATTTACCCCTATTTGCAAAGCGAACTCTTTCTCGCTCCCAGCGTTGAGGAAGCCCAGCATCAGGTGCCAGTCTGGATCGACTTCTTTCACCAGGCCGGCCTGATACATTGCCAGGAAGATCGCTGGTTTGCCTCTCTGATGGGCACCGCCAGCCGGCTGAAACTCGAACTGCTGGCAGCCATAATGGTGCCGACACTGGAACGTTACCTGCTGACGTTGGCCGTACTGATTCGCGCCGGTTCGGGCGAGGCAACCAGCACCGAAGTGGAAAATCAATCGCAACAGATGGCACAGCGTCTGTCAGTGCTCAATGGCTTGAATGCCCCTGAGTTTTTTGACAAGGCCCTGTTCAAGAATTTCCTGCAGACCCTGAAAGCCCGGCAGGCAATCACGGTCAATGATCAGCATTGTCTGGAATTCGATGACCGCATCCTGAACATTGTACTGGCCTCTGACAGCGTGGTGCCTGCCCAGGTGTTGTACTCAATCATGCAGGTGACCGGGCTGCGCGAAGGCGACGAGGAACGCAGCACTTAAGTCGCCGGGTCGTGGCCTTGCGTAATGGACCTGAGCGGATAGATGTCGAAGCGGCTGCTTTTACCGGCGAGCACCATTCCGGGCGCATTTCCGGCCAGGGGAGGCGCAATCCGTGGGCGTTTCACCACCACCCGACGCTGTGCACAGGCCAACGCCGGTGCCAGCAAGGCATCCGCATCTTCATCGGCACCCACCAGTGAATGAAACAGCGCCATGTCTTTTTTTACCGCCGCTTTGCTGCGGCGCTCGGGAAACATAGGGTCCAGATACACGACATCGGGAGATACCCTGTTCGTATGGCCATCCAGCGTGCCTGAAAGCAGGCTCATTCGTTCAAACACGGGGTCGCCGCTGCTGCGAGCCCGCTCCAGACCGTCACTCAATAACAACCGTACGACGGGGTGTCGCTCCAGCATAATAACGGTCGCGCCCAGGCTGGCGAGCACAAAGGCATCCCGACCAAGGCCCGCCGTGGCATCCAGAACCAGCAGGTCTTTGCGCTGATGCAACCCGACAGCCCGGGCGATGGCCTGAGACCGCCCCCCTCCGTACTGTTGGCGATGACGCGCTGCGCCACTGACAAAATCGACACTGACAGGATGCTGCTTTGGTGTTTCACCGCTGGCCAAGCCCAGTGCACCTTCAACAACGGTCAAATAAAGTCCGGTTGGTCGCGCCGTCACCTTTCGGCACAAGACGGCAAGTTGGGGTTCCGTCTGCGGGACCGCCAGCTTACCGGACTCACCCGCTTCGATGTAAAAGTCTATCCAGTGCGTGGGTTCGGTCATAGGTTATTGGCTGTACCGCTGCAGGTGTCGAATCACAGTGAAAAATAGATAAAAAACAATACGCCGCCCAGCACAAAGCGATATAGCACAAACGGGAAAAAGCCAATTTGCTCAATCCACTTCAGAAAAAGCGCAATGCAGGCATAGGCACTGACAAAGGAGAGCACTGTTCCTACGAACAGTTGGTTCCAGTACACCAGATCCGGTTGTTGAATCAGACTGATAGTTTTCAACACGCCGGCCGCAAAGATCAACGGTATGGACAACAAAAAGCTGAACCGGGCCGCGTCTTTCTTGCCATAACCGAGCGCCATTGCGGCGGTCATGGTAATGCCGCTGCGCGAGGTTCCCGGAATCAGTGCAATGGCCTGCGCCAAACCAATCAACACCGTATGTTTCCAGTTTAACTGGCCGAGGGTTCGCGTTTCTGCCACGCCAACATCCGACCACCACAAGGCTGCACCGAACAGACTGGTGGTGATGGCGATCACCAGAATACTGCGCAAGTGAGTCTCGATTTGATCCTGAAACAGATAGCCAAATATCACCGCAGGAATGGTTGCCAGAATAATCCACCAGGCCAGCGTCCGTTCGCTGGCATCGTGCGGACGACGCGCCAGATGCAAGCTCCAGTGCAACAGCATGCGGCCTACATCGACACGAAAATACCAAAGCACCGCCAGCAGGGAGCCGACATGTACAGCAACATCGAAAGCCAATCCCTGATCGGGCCAGCCCAGTAACTGCGACGGCAATATCAGGTGAGCTGAGCTGGAAATGGGTAGAAATTCGGTGATTCCCTGAATCAGAGCCAGAACAATGATTTGCAGCTCAGACAGCATGTACGCATCCCTAATGTGTTAAAGACCGCCTCGAGCACCGAAGACGGTCAAATTGTGAATAAAACCGGTTACTCACCGACTTTGGGTTTGTTATCCCAGGTTACCTTGTCACGCAAATACACCGGCAGAGCATGCTCGGGGGCAACGCTCACAGTGGGGTCACGTTGCAGCAACGCCAAAGCCAGTTCAGCGCCCCAGATCGCTCTGGGCAACGTCAGGGTTGAAGGTTGCAGCGCCAGACAGGCACTCCAGGTATCACTGAAGCCGTAGTCAGTTTGCCAGCCATTCCCTGCCAATCGGGTGAACGCCATGGATTCAGTATCGGGTGGCGACGGTAACTGATAAGGCGTAATCAGCAATTCTTCACCCTGCAATACGGGAAGCCCCTGCTCGACCTGGTACCGGGCAACATACAGTTCGCGCATGCGCGCATCCAGCGCAACCCAGAGTTGTCTGACATCGGGATCGGCGTGACTTGCTTCCATTGCGAGTGTCTGCAGCGTACTAACCGGAATGACACCGCAATCGGCACCCAGTGCGATACCCTGAGCAATGCCGGCCGCTATGCGAATGCCGGTAAACGAACCAGGCCCACGCCCATATACAACTGCGTCCAGGCTGGTTCGCGCCCATCCCGACTCGGCAATCAACTGGTCGAGTAAGGGCAGTATTTGGCGTGCATGTTGTCTTGGCAGGCTCTGATGACACTGAAAGACGGTGTCACCGTCTTTCAAAGCCAGTGAGCAAAAATCACCCGTGGTGTCGATGGCCAGAAGTCGTGTCATAGGATCGAACCCTGAAAAGCCGGGAGTTTAGCACAGCGCAGACCTTCCTCAGAATACAAAAAAGCCACCTTTCGGTGGCTTTTCGCGACATTTTAATCGGTCAGAAAGGAGGGGCTACTCAGCTTGCTGCTGCCGCCTTCGCTTTTGGCGGACGACCCGGGCCCGGCCGACGGCCACGCTTCTTCGGGCCCGGCTTTTGCTTCGCGGCTTCTTTCTTGGCAAGTGACTTGACCTTTGCCTTGATTTTGCGTGCCGCTGCCTTGCTCTTGGCTTCTTCTTTGGCGCGGAAAACCTTCAATTTTTTGGCATCCTTACGGACCCGTGCCTGACGCCACTTGGATTCAAATTTGGCGATTTCTTTCGCCAGATCTTCTTCCTGCTTGGCAGCCAGACTCATTTCGAATTCAGCCGCTTTCAGTTCAACCTTGGCTTTCAGCTCTTCAGCCTGGGCTTCGATTTCAGCAACTTTATGATCGAATTTGGCCGCTTTTACGGTCTGCTTCAATTTGGCAACGGCTTCTTTGGCTGCCTTTTCCTGGGCTGTGGCTGTATCCAGCGCACGCTTAGCGGCAGCAGACTTAACGGTTGCAACCTTGGTTTTAGCGGTGGCCTTTTTGGCTACAGCTGCATCCAGTTTCGCTTGCGCTTTCACCAGATCGGCTTCGGCTTTATCGAGTTTCTTGGCGGCTGACACAACGGCCGTATTTACTGCAGAGGCAGTAACCGTTGCTGCCGCACGAGGACGACCCGGCGCTTTCTTGGCCGCTGCTTTCTTGGCAGGTGCTTTTTTAGCAGTGGTTTTCTTGGCAGGTGTCTTACGTGCTACTGATTTTTTGGCAGTGCGTTTTGCACCGGGCTTTGGGCCACGCTTGGCGGCAGTTTTCTTTTTGGCAACAGCCATGGGTATCTCCTTCTCATTTATTACTTTGGCATCTGGAATGAAAACTCATTCCAAAAGAGCAATTCAATAACGCTAATTTAGTCAGATGCCCTTAAAGATGCAAACTATAATTTAACAAAAAGTGATATTAAGAACATTTTTTGCCGCATAATTTCGTAAAACTGCGAAAAACCATTTTAATCAGTCTTAATTTCATCGCCTGCTAATTCGAGAGCCGGTCCAATTTCACCTTTATGGATTGTCAGACTGAAGTATAAATTGAATAACTGACCGCATTATCCGATAAACGTGAAGGTGTTATTCACGGATAAAAACCTAATCGAAACGCCGAAATTTATCGCATTGTCTTCCTTATAATTTGATTTACGCCAACGCCCAGCTTTCCAAGACCCGTCTATTTTCAGCTGATCGCAAACTGCCCTGCGAGAAGATGCCCGGGAGGCCATTCGAAGCTCAGGCCAATCAAAAAAAATAATCAGGCCATCGCTTTTGACATTACTTACTCCCGATAACGGCTCTATAACCCCGCCACAGACTCGAATTTTTCATCATTCCCGGTTAGTTACAAAGATACACAAAGAGTCTGATCAGAACGATCAAGGCCTGCCCTGTGAGCATTCACTCACCCTGAGTTATCGACATCTTGTACACACCCTCTCCCCAGGGTTATGCATTGCCCGATGGTCAGTACCGGCGTAGCTTGACGGACCGTTGAGTTGAAACAGGAGGCTGTCAATGACTGGTTACCATGCCGCGACAGAAGCGCCGGCGCCATCCCTCGTTTTTCTGCGCAGGCATCAGGTCGCCGATATGATCGTCAGCCTGGCTTTTAACGAGTGCGCGCAGCGCCGCATGCCGGAAATGAAAGGCCTGTTGATGGATGCACTGCATGAATTGCCACCGGAATGCTTTATCGCGGATGACTGGTCAGACATTTTGGTTCAGGTCATCCAGGCCTTACTGGCCGAAGAACCTACACTGAATGCGCTATTGATGCCGACGGCATTAAAGGCGGCTATATTTCAGTTGAATCAGCGACTGTGTAAGGCCCATCCGGGTCACTGAACCGGAAATGCGTCCAGTTCATTCAATATCCAGCCCTGCTCCACCGGATCCCATACCAGTTCAGCCGATCCCGGTATGGGCGTTTCTGTACTCGCTTTTATACGGTTAAGGCGTGCGTCGTTATCAAATACCGGAGCCCATACCCACTCGGCGAGGTTATCCACTTGCCAGGTAAAACTGATCCGCGCCTGAGTATCGCCACCGGGTTGCGGGTCGAGCGTTATTTCACCCAGGCGAAGTAGCTCGGACTCGCCATATCGAATGGTCGGCTGCAACACCCCGGCTACCGGTAAATATTGCACGCCTGCCGTATTGCGCGTTACCCACCCCTGAGTGGTTAATTCCCGCTGTTCAGCGACAACGGCTTCACGCTGCAATAAGCCCTCGGCAACCAGAACATCCAGCTGCTGTCGCAACCCTTGTGGGTCGGTATCTAGAATCACATACGGCAGATCGGGCACACTGACGGTCAGTGCCTGCCGGTTCAGGACCGGCTGAATCAACTCGGATGCGAGCAGACGCAATTGTTGGCTGGCGTGGCCGACGGTACCGTAGCCGTGGCCAATAACGGGCATCACACCCAATGCCAGCAAAAAGGCAATGCCCGCTAATTTGCTCAGTTTGACCATGTATCCACCCTGTTATGACACAACCGGCAATGGTGCGCCCTGCGAAATATGTCGGTTGGTAGTTAAAAAGCTTAAGTTTAGAACGCATTAATTCTATATAAAGCCAGCGAAACCTGATGCAGTCACTATACTTCTAATACTGTTGGTAGCAGCAGTATGGTGACTACTCCTATGTGGGCCCAGCCCCATGTTTATACGGACATCTTCCCCGGTGTCCGTTTTTTTACGCCTACCTTGTGCGACCAACATAGCAATCTCCGCGCCCTTCACCAATCAAACCGACCGTCAATGAGCCTGTCCCTGGCTATCACTAGTTTGCTAAACTCTGCGTTTTTAAGGACCGATCACTTATGCAACCAAGCTGGCAACTGCTTGAACGTCACCAGACTCACTTCTCAGCGCTCAACATTCTCTGGCTGGATGCGCCTGAAGGCAACGGACTGATCAAAACGACCGATCAGGCAGTTTGTCTGGACCGCAGTGTGTTCAACACACCCGGGTTGAATACCTTGGCGGCCGACGATGACTGGCCGGCACAGACAAATGGGATTGTTCTGTTCTATCCCAAAGCCAAGGAACGCCTGGCCTGGTGGCTGCACCGGATCGTCAGTTTCGTGCAGCAGCATCCTCATTGTCAGGTCTGGGTGGTCGGTGAGAACAAGGGTGGCATAAAAAGCCTGCCCAAGCGCGTACTCGACTGGGCGGAAACCGAAAAATGGGACAGCGCCCGGCATTGCGTGCTGCATCAATTGCACATCGCACCCGAGGCCACCTTGCCAGAGGCGCCTAACTGGACTGAATTTGACTATCAGGGCCAGCTGTTGCAAGCCGCTCCCGGGGTATTCAGCCAAAACCGCCTCGACAAAGGCACCGACTTATTGCTGAGTGTTCTGCCCGTCATGAAGGGCCACTGTCTGGATTTTGGCTGTGGCAGCGGTGTCATTGCCCAGGCGTTGCTGGGACGCTCTGAGCATGTCACCGTCACGGCCCTGGATATCGACTGGCTGGCGGTTCGTTCTACCGAGCAAAACCTGGCCAGGGTGGCGACCGACGATCGCTACCGGGTGGTTTGGTCGGATGGGCTGGCACAACTGGATCGCACCCGCTTCAACGCCATCATCACCAACCCACCCTTCCATACCGGCATTCGCACGCACTACGAAGCCAGTGAAGCGTTATTCAGGGCCAGTGCCGACTGGCTGGTATCCGGTGGTACCCTCTGGTGGGTTGCCAACGAGTTTCTGGATTACCAGTCGTGCTTGCCAGCGACGGTAGGAATGGTTGAAGAGATGGCCCACGGGCGCGGGTTCAAGGTGTACCGGGCGAAACGCAAGTAGCCTGGCGCCGGGTCAGTGCTTGAACACCTCCCCCACAAACAAATAGCCTTTGCTACGCACTGTTTTGATGCGACGGGGGTGTTCCGGATCATCCCCGACTTTGGGGCGAATGCGCGATACGCGCACGTCTACCGACCGGTCCTGACCGTCGTATTCAATGCCACGCAAGCGGTTGAATATTTCTTCACGCGTTAGAATCTGCCCCGCGTGACTGGACAGCAGCCACAGCAAGTCGAACTCGGCACTGGTCAGGTCGATGGTGGAGCTGCCCAGCCAGGCTTCACGCATGGTGTTGTCGATGATCAGGTCGCCGAACTGAAGTCGCTCGGTCTTGGCGGGTATCTCGGCTGCACGGGCACGATCCGAGCGCCGCATCAGGGCCTGGCAACGCGCCAGAATAAGCCGATGTGAGGCCGACTTTAACAGGTAATCATCGGCACCCAGGTCAAGCCCCAGTACCTGATCGAGTTCATCCGCCGTGTCGTTTAACAGGATAATGCCGCCTTTGAACTCCTTGCGGCTCAGCTTGCACACAGTGAGGCCGCTATCCCCATGCAAATCGACTTCGATCAGCACCACACTGGGCTGCTCGTCCCGTATACGGCGCAAGGCGACAGATGAATCGGATTCCACATCAACATCGTATTCATTGCTCGCAAGGTAATCCCTCAGCTTGCGCGCATAGTCGAGATTGTCGTCAACAATTAACAAACGCTGTTTTTGCATGATTTTAGCCCGGTATCCCACAGCACTGACTCCGTCAGGCTGATATTAGGTGCCAGCCTCGTCCGGTGCCTTCAACTGCCTCCGGCGAGGACTCGGCCTGTCACTCCCCCTACTTTAGACTCTATTTCCAGTTTTGCAGCAAATTAAATGGTCATCACTGGTTTGGCAAGCCGTTCTCAGCGCGTCCCGAATATCTTGTCACCCGCGTCGCCCAAGCCAGGAATAATATAGCCCTGATCGTTCAGGCGGTCATCTACCGAGGCCACATAGAGATCGATATCCGGATGAACCTTCAACACGGCCTCGATACCTTCCGGGGCGGCGACCAGGAACAGGCCCATAATCCGCTTGCACCCTTTGGCTTTCAATAATTCAATCGTGGCAATCAGAGTGCCCCCGGTTGCTAGCATGGGGTCAACAATCAATGCTGTCCGGTCTTCGACATCTTCGATGACCTTATCGAAATACGGCACCGGTTCCAGCGTTTCTTCATCCCGGTATAACCCGACAACACTGACCTTGGCATTGGGAATAAGCTGCATTACGCCATCGAGCATGCCAAGCCCGGCCCGCAAAATGGGCACCACGGTAATCTTTTTACCCTTAATCCGCTGCACCTTCAGGGGCGCCCCGGTCCAGCTTTCGATTTCGACGGTTTCGGTTTCAAGCTCCCGCCCCGCTTCATAGGTCAGCAAATTGCCAACCTCACCAGCCAGTTCCCGGAAATGCTTGGTACTGATGCCCGCTTCGCGCATCAAACCCAGTTTATGCTGAATCAGTGGGTGTGTAATTTCATGTATTGCCATTTATATTTCCTTAGCCGCCTATTGCTGCAACCCGTTAAACCGCTGAACTGTATAGTAGTCAAACTTCGGAGTTCAAATTGGCTGCATAGCCTTGAACCCGCGCCGGATAGCAGGGCTGCTCCTGCGGGGGCGCTGTGAATACGTCCATGTAAGCTTAACTTCGGCATCCATGCCTCAGATACCCCCGCAGAAGCAGCCCTGCCACCCGTCGCTAGTCTATTGCAAACCTCGAAACTCAAGTAAGCAGTATGGCAGATCCAACCGATTGGGCGCCGTAGTTTGTTGCCTCAGGTTTCGGCTCCCACAGGGCGAGCGACGGATGCCGGTGATGCCTTTGCGGGGAAGCCCGCAGCAGGGACTAAAACGCCAGGAGCGTTTTAGCATGAGCGCAGCGAGCCCGAAGGGTGAATCCCATGGATGGGATTCATATCCTGCGGTCTAGGCCCGAGACGTCGGACCGCCATGGACAGATTCGCGCCGACCCCGCAAAGGCATCACCGGTGTCCGTCGCGGGCGATAGCCACTTGGGAAACCTTAACTCCGAAACTTGCCTTATTTATTCAATATCTGCCATGAAATCCAGTTCGGCCTGTTGCCGAATCACCTTGCGGTGGTTCGCCCAGAGTGTCCGGATTTTATCCTGATTGCATTTTTGCCGGTCGACCAGAACGCGGGTGTTCAATTGCCCGACCCGATTGCCCTGGGCCAGCGGTACCTTGGAGAATACAAACTGATTGGAAATCATGTCCATAAAGGGGCCGGATTTACTGGTCGGCATGATGAACAATAATTGCAATCCGAGTGATTCTGTCAGGTAGCGGATGACCTCTTTGGACCGGGTTTCATCCATTTTGGAGAAGGCTTCATCCACCAGTACCATGCGCAGGTGCGAATCACCTTCGTTAAAGCGGAAGGCCGAGGTGATCGCCGCCGAACGTATAATATAGGCCGGGGTTTCCAGCTGACCGCCCGAGCCGGTGCCATACTGGCTCAGCGCGATCGGTTGCTTGCCTTCTGGCTGCTTATAGATTTCGTAATTGCGGTAATTACGGTAATCGGATATTCGCTCCAGCTCGCGCAGGGCCCGTTGCTCATCGTCATCGAGCAACATCTCCATCAACTGGTCGCGGACCTGGGCTGAACGAGTGCTCAATTCGGTATCGAACAGGGTTTGTCCTTCGCCGAGCGACGGGCTTTTGATTACTTCATCGAAGAAATGCCAGTACTCCCGGTATTCCGGCACCCAGTCCCAATCGAACCAGTAACGTTCGCGGTCGGCGCCAAACCGGTGGTGTTCAAGCTCGGCGTTCAGATCTTCCAGTACCCGCTTACCATCATTGATCGATTGATAAATGGCGTGGCACAAGTTGGTGACAAAGGCATTGTTGAAGCTGTCTTTGAGCGCACCCAGGTTGTCGACTTTTTCGACCAGAATGTTGTTCTTCAGGCGGTTATGCACCTGATCGACCTGGCGGCGAAGCGACACGATGCCCTTGAAGAAATCGGCGCTGTGCAATTCGCTGTAGTTCAGGTCCAGTGCGATGGCATCCTGTGGCTGACAATCCTGGTTGTGATCCTTAAGCAACTGTTCCAATTCGTGTGCGCGGGCATTGAGCTCACTTTCCAGCGATTTGCGCAGGTTTTCCTGGGTATCGGCATCGGCGGTCTCGGCCGCTGCATCGGCTTCTTCGAGCCGTGCTTCGACATCGAATTCAGGCCACACACTGACCAGATCGCGCAGGTAATTTTCCTTGCGCTCGCTGTGCAATTCCGTGGTTTCCTGCTGATCACTGAGGGCCTTGCACTGGCGCGACAGGGTCTCGATGCGCTCGCCCAAACTGCCCTTGCGTTCGATCAATTCACGAATGCGCGCATCCAGTGCTTTCAGCTGTTCACTGACTTCTCGGTATTCGTCCTCCAGGCCCTGGGCGTCGCTCAGATCCAGTGAGGCCAGCGCCTGCTCGGCCATGCGCAAGGCGCGCTGGGCTTCGAGCATGTCACGCATTAAATCGGCATGGTTCAGATGCGCCAGTTGGTTCACCGCCTGGTAGAGCGCGCTGACTTCCTGCACCTGGGTTTGCCAGTCGTTGGCCTGCTGAGCCAGGGTCATCAGTTCGTCTTTCTTGGCGGCCATAGCGCGCTCGCGCGCACCCTGCCCGAACACCAGGTCCGAGACAGGCATGTCACAGCGGTACATCGCGTAGGCGCCGCTGCCGAGGCCCTGATGCGTCACCCCGCGACGGGTCTTTTTCAACGCCTCGGCGTCTTCGCATTGCTCAACCAGGCCGTAGCTTGCGGTTAAGTAGGCGCGCGCTACGGAATGATCGAATTCCATCAGGTGCACCACCGAATTGGCGGGCAAGGTGACCCGCTCGGCATCCTGACGGGCCTTGCTGCCCTGAATGACCCGGGCGCGGTTATCCTTGGGCAGGTTGCGCACAATTTGAATGGCGTCCGCCTCGTATTTGGCTTCTACCAGAATCGCGAAACGGGCACCGCCAATATAACCTTCCAGTGCCGACTGCCATTTCGGGTCGCGAATCTCAACGTGGTCGCACAGCACACGCGGGTCGGCCTGGGGCAGTTCCCGGCGAATCGCTTCCAGCGCGGTGCGCACGTGATAGGGGTAGTTCAGTTGCTGGCCTTCGAGGCTATCGATGTCCTGCTGCTTGCGGCTGATCGACTGGCGGATCTGGGCGAGTTTCTGTTCCCGCCGGTCCTGCACGCGCTGTAACTGATCGCGCAGACTGACACCCGTACTCGACCAGCCATCGCTAAACCAGGCTTCACGCCACTGGTTCATCAGGCTTTGCTGGGCAATGACATCGTCCAGATGCTGCTCCAGCGGCGACAAGTCAATCCAGTCGCGGTTCATCAGACTGCGAAAGTCGACGGGGCTGTCCGACTGTTGCATCACCGACTTGCTCAGTTGCCCGAGTTGTTTGCCAGCCAGCTCCGGAAGCTCGGTCGCCAGGCTGGTTTTCAACAGGCTTTGCTGTATCTGGGCGCTGGCTTTCAGGCTGCGTTGCAGAGCGTCGTCTTGCTTCAACAAGGGGGTTGCCAGTTGCGTCAGGGTTTTCTTGCACTGCTCGGCCTGGGTTTCAAACTTGTCTTTGTCCTGCAGCGCGCCCACGCCCCGACGCTGCGCTTCCAGCGACACCAGCTGCTCGTGTGACTGGTCCCGGCGCTGCTCGGCAACATCCAGATCAGACTGCACGGTATCGCGTTGCTGCAACAGGTTTTGCTGTTCCTGCTTGGCGGTCAGGTAGCGTTTCTGGTCATTCACAAAACGGGATTTAGCAGCGATGTAATCGGCCAGGTTGTAGTCGAGCCACTGGTCGATGTAGCGGTCACTGTGGGCCCGCGACGTGGTCAGGCGGTCGATGGTATTTTTCAGTCGGTTGGCTTCGGCTTCCATGCCGCTGATGGTTTTCATCAGGTCGGACACAGTGCGAATGGCTTCTCCCAAATCCTTCTGTTCTAGAATTTCCTGGGCTACAAAGGCGTTGATGCCTTTCACTGGTTTGTAGGCCATAAACCGGGAGAAAGCGCGTGCGGCGTTCATCGCTTCGCGTTCACTGACGGCATCGTTACGGCCGCGAATGGCAGCGTAAAAACGGCGCAGATATTGTTTTTTAGTGTCGTACTTTTCTATCGATACGGTCTGGGCTTTTAAGCGGCCAACCAGGGCATCCAGCTTAACCACGCTGCGGCCCGTATCGCCTTCGATGACGAAATCTGACTGGCTCAATTGCTCGCCCGGAGCAATCATATAGCTGATGTCGCCCAGCCGGGCGATCGGCTGACTGCCGGCTTTGTCGAGAAAGGCACTGGCACCGATAATGGCGGTAAAAGGCTCGGCCGGCTCACCCTCTGTGGGGTGAAACACGGCGGCCAGGTAGCCGACGGCACCATCCGGACGCGCGTAGGAGCCGTCATCACAACCCAGCACATAAGAGGCCAGCGTGCGTACCTGTTTGCCGCGGCCGCGCTGCGTCGCCTCGTCTTGCCCCGGGTTGAAATGAAACAGTGTATCGTGCGCGGCGGTCATGATGGTTTGCAGCGCATCGGCGGCGGTGGTTTTGCCGGAACCGTTACCACCACTGAGCAGGTTGATAGGCCCGAAATCGAATTCCAGCAGCGGAATATTGCCCCAGTTTACGTAGATGAATTTTTTTAAAAACATGGTCAGTCCTGTGCAAAAACAGAGGCAGTGGGGTCAGTTACGGTAATGCGATCCGGGTGTTGATCGTTTTCATCTCCGTCGTTTATTTCCGGGTTATTGTCGGCCGCCACCGATGGTTCGGCTGTGTCGGGCAATTCTGTTCCTTCGAGCAAAGCGCCGAGCACGTCATCGGAGACGTAGCTCATGATCATGGGGCGAATGCGCACCCAGAAGTCGCCGCTGTCTAAGGCATCGTCCTGGCTCAGTTGAATCAATCGTAACTGGCGCAGACGCTTGAACAGGTGTTTGCGCTCGGTGACGTTGTCGGGCAGTGACCGCTTCAGCAGATTGCGCAAGGAGATGGTGATGTTTTCCAGCGAGGCCAGCACGCAGCCATTGTCGTCGACCTGGCCTTCACGCAGGGCGCGGTCGTAGAGGCTGCGCAATACCAACACCAGCGCCACTTCCTGTTGATTAAGGCGCACCCGGAACCCCTGGTTGAAGGGCCCTTCGCCGCTATCGTCCAATCCAGGCACTTCGGCGCCGGGTGGGAACAGACGCACGAAGTTGAAGCGGCGATCGTGCTGAATTTGAACCCCGATCAGTTCCAGGTAATCCTGCACCTGCCCTTCCAGACGCAAATAGCGATCGTACAGCTGCTGTTCAATCTGGCTTTCATCCCGACAAATCACCCCATAATCGAGCAACCGAATCAGCAGTTCGCTGTATTCCTGACGACTGAAACCAGCGGTTTCGAGCCGGTGATCGAGATCATCAAACATGGTCTGACTCCTGTTCGGGAACATCGCTCGCGCGCTGGGGCTCGAGCCGGATGCTGAAGTTATCCTGGGATTCAAAGTATTCCGAGGCGACCGAATCACCGGTCCACTCGACGATAAAGCGATAATCGGACGCCAGTGAGCTGGCCGCGCCGACTTCAATGGCGTGCGCCAGGGCCAGCAAATCGTCGGCAGTCTCGACCGGTAGATCGGCAGTGGAGACGGTTTCGCCCCGGCTGAGCTGGTTGATCAGATAGTTGCGAACCCGGTTGTCGTTGATCAGGAAGGCCTGGTCCAGCACCTGCTGTACATAGAGCTCCTTGCGCGCTTCGGTGTCGAAGTCGTCCTGGTTGTCTTCGGTCACGTCCATGGCGAAGTGACGACGGGTTCGGGCGGCGTGCATGCGCACACTCACCGGGTCAATAAAGCCAACCCGGGTGACCGACATAGCGGCACCCGCGCGGGCCAGGCCGGCATCCCGGTCGGCGGCATCCAGCTGGCTCAGGCGCTGGCACACCTTGACCACATCGTTATGTTGCTGGCTGGCCAGGTAGCTGATCTGGCGAATGATGATGTCGGCCCGTTTGGTGAACCCCTGCAGAGCGCGGCGCAGGGCCGGCACCATGATGTCGCTGGCGGCTTTGAGCCGGCTTTCGATGTTGTCGAGCACAGACCAGAGCAGGCTCTGCCCCTCCTGAATCTGGTCGGGCAGCAATTCGCGCAAACGGCGCTCGGCGCGAGCTTTGAAGCTGCGATCCTGAGCGCGAATTTTGCGAATGCAAGTGGCGATGTCGTCGCGGTATTTTTCAACGTTATCGGCGCTGAGCCGTATGGACAGGTCCGGCTGAAAGCGTTTTTCCATGAAGTCGAAGAAGTCCTGACTGACGCGCTGGATCATGACCTGGCTTTCCATTTCCCGCACCAGTGCCCGCTTTCGCTCGTCAAGTTCGGCGATAATATCGGTAAAATCGCTGATAATTCGCTCGGAATACTCCCAGGCGTCGAGCACGTCATACACTTCACCGCGCTCCAGGAAGGCCTGCAAGGCGTTACGGACGTTACGGGTGTTGCGGTGGCGGGTGCGAATCTGGTCCAGATCCCCGGCGACAAACGGCTCGGTAAACTGGCGGCCGCGCCGGCTGAAGTTGAAGGTGCTCTGCAGGGTGGCTTCGTCGACCTGTTTTTCCAGCCAGCCATGCTCGACCAGGGTGTTCAGCGACCAGACGGCCTGATCCCGACTGGTGCGAAACCGCCCTTCCCGGTCACCATCGTCGGTGGCCATCTCCGGCGCCCGCACCAGTGCTCCCTGAAAGGTGTCGACCACATCATCCCGCGACAGGGCATGGCCATAGTCGGCACTGGAGCTGCTGTAGAGTCGCCGGTACAGCTCGGTCAGACATTCAACCAGCTGAGCCCGGTATTTACCGGTCATCGGTCGGAAAAACTGATTGCGTTCATTCTCGAAAAACATAAGAAAATCAATGCGTTGAAGGTGGCCTCACCGGGGCAGTGAGGATACCTTAAATCGGGCGGTTTCGACAGTCACAAACAGGCCCTGGCACCGGAGAAACCGGCCACCGGTTGAACCCCCATACAGCGGCCCTATTATTGACCTTAGGTTTCGTAGTCTATGCTGGCACGCACCCGCACCAACCACCGGGTTCGACTATCCGGGGTCGGGCGGGATGCCGCCCACTCAACCCATCCCTGGGGCCTAGACCGCAGGATATGAATCCCCTCCATGGGATTCACCCTCCGGGCTCGCTGCGGTCATGCTAAAACGCTCCTGGCGTTTTAGTCCCTGCTGCGGACTTCCCCGGATAGTCGAACCCGGTGGCCGGTGCTCGCTAAGCGGTTCACTCTGACATTACGAATTTAGAATCCATAAACTCTGGAAGTCGCGTATTGATTTCCATCTTTTACACTGTTAACCAGTATCCAACTGAAGGAATCGTTTCTATGAGCACTCTCAACCTCCCCAAGACCGGCGCTCCCGCCCCGGAATTCACCACCCTCAACCAAAACGAAGAAACCGTGTCACTCAAGGATTTTCGCGGCAAGAAGGTGATTCTGTATTTTTACCCCAAAGCGATGACCCCCGGCTGCACCACCCAGGCCTGCGGCCTGCGCGATAGCAAGGCAGAGCTGGAAAAACGCAACGCCATCGCCCTGGGCATCAGCCCGGATGCGCCCAAGCGACTGGTCAAATTTATTGAGAAGGAATCCCTGAATTTCGATCTGCTCAGCGATGAAGACCACAGCATTGCCGACAAATTCGGTGTCTGGGGCCTGAAGAAATTCATGGGCCGCGAATTTGATGGCATACACCGCATCACCTTTATCATTGATGAAGAGGGCAACCTGGCCCACGTGATGGAGAAAGTTAAGACCAAGAGCCATCACGATGATGTACTGGCTGTTCTCGACAGCCTTTGAGTCTGGCACCTCGATAACGCACTTCAATCATCCAAGGCCAGCAGACTGTCGTATACTGGCAGTCTGTATTTACTAGAGCGGTTACATGACTGACACCCTACCCAAGCTATACCAAACCCTGATCAACGATCTCGGGGAAGACCCATCCCGCGATGGCCTGCTCGACACGCCGGAACGGGCGGCGAAAGCCATTCGATTTCTGACGGCTGGCTACTCTCTGGATCTCGACACTGTTACCAATGGCGCGGTTTTCACCGCGGATACCGATGAAATGGTCCTGGTGCAGGATATCGAATTCTATTCGCTGTGCGAGCACCATATGCTGCCCTTTTTTGGCAAGGCGCACATTGCTTACATTCCGCAGGGCAAGGTGCTGGGGTTAAGCAAGTTTGCGCGCATTACCGACATGTTTGCGCGCCGGTTGCAGATTCAGGAGCAACTGACCAAGCAGATCGCCAATGCCGTGCTCGAAGTAACCGGTGCGGCCGGTGTCGGTGTGGTTCTGGAAGCGCAGCATCTGTGCATGATGATGCGCGGCGTCGAGAAACAGCAGTCGAAAACCACCACATCGGTGATGCTGGGCAGCTTTCGCAAGTCGCAAAATACACGCAATGAATTTCTTACCTTGCTGGGACGTCGATGATGATTCACGAAAACACTGAAGCCTGTATCCGCATCAAGGATCTGCGCCTGCGCACCTATGTGGGCATTAAAGAAGAAGAAATCAAAAACAAGCAGGACATCCTGCTCAACATCACCATTCGCTTCGACGCCAGCGATGCCATTCACTCGACCGAGATCGAAGACACGTTGAACTACCGGGTGATTACCAAGCAAATCATTGCCTTTGTTGAAGACAACCAGTTCCTGTTGCTCGAGCGCATGACTCACGAAGTCCTGGCGCTGATCATGGAGCACAAGGAAGTCCGCTTCGCTGAGGTGGAAATCGACAAGCCTCACGCCCTGCGGTTTGCCGAGTCGGTATCAATCTCACTTTCCGCCACCCGCCAGGCACAGTAGCCGCCAGGGGGCTGCATTGCATTTGCAAGCCTCTCTGATCAATGGTTTGATAGCGCGTTTTTTTGAGGCAGCACCCCTCACTATCCACTGATCAGAGGCTTGGCAGGCATGGCGCATTACCTAATCATCAACACCGGTGGCACCATCGGTATGGCAGGGACTCCCTCAGGCCTGGCGCCTCAGGCGGGGTTACTGAAATCCACACTGCTCAGTGATGATCGTCTGGCTGCCTGGCAAGAGCACAGCCTGAGCTGGCAGGAATGGCAACCGCTGATCGACTCATCGGACATCCGCCCAGGCCACTGGTATGAGTTGCGCGATCAGATCATCAGTGCAGATTGCGACGGCGTGCTGATTATTCACGGTACCGATACCCTGGCCTACAGTGCCGCCGCGCTGAGTTTTCTGCTGGCCGGATCGGGTAAAACGGTGGTCATTACCGGTGCCATGCGCCCCCTGATACAAGCAAACAGCGATGGTTTTGACAACCTGACCCTGGCGCTCGATGTTCTGACCCGGCAACAGCCCGAAGTGTTTGTCGCATTCAACGGCCGCTGCCTGCCCGCCAGCCGGGTAAGCAAGGTTGATACCGCCGCAGACAGCGCCTTTATGACGCCCAACTGGTCCGACAGTCTCTGGTCTCAACCACCCGGCACCAACAGTTTGGATCTTAACCGGCCCTGGCGTCCCTCGGCGCTGGGCGTTCAAACCCTGTTTCCGGGTATGCCGATGGATGGCCTGATGAGCATGGTCGACCGGAACTACCGCGCCCTGGTGCTGAATACTTACGGCAGCGGCAATGTGATGACCGATTCGGCGCTCGAGCGCATTCTGGAAAAAGCCAGCGATCAGTCCATACCCGTGTTCGTGCGCAGCCAGTGTCTGTTCGGAGAGGTGCACCTGGGCCAGTATGCTGCCAGCAGCCTGCTCAGCAAGGTGGGGGCGGTCGCCTGCGGCAGCATGCCGCTGGAAGCGGTGCTGGCCAAATTGCAGATTCTCTGCTCCCAGTACAACAGTGCCAGCGATGTGGTCGAAGGATTTACTCAGCCCTGGGCGCGGGAGTGGCAGTCTCTGTAAGGTGATCCAGCGCGAGGGGGTGACCGCCCTCGGCAGCCAGTCTCAAATAATGGTCTGCCCGGCTGGCGTCGGCGGCGAAGCCAGGCACATTGCCATCGCGATAACACTGGTGCATTTGCCAGGCGGCTTTGGGCCGGTCGACACTGGCAACGCGGCTTAAATACCGTGCCCCGCTAGCCCTGTGGCCAATATCCGACCCCCGGTGCAGCAGCAGAAAGCCATAAAGCTCCTGAGCGTCGGCCAGGTCCCGGTCGGCGTAATGGCGGAAGCCGCGCATCAGCCGGTCGTGAACCCAGCGGTAACGGGTTAGCCAGCGCTGATGAAAAACCTGTTTCAGGCACCAGAAACCCAGCTGATCACGTCTCATGCTCATTGCTTCCCTCTTGAATGTACCCGGTTAAATGGGGTCGCGCGCAGCGGGTTCAATTGGCCGGCGGCTGCGATATACTGCCCACCCTCACCTTTTCTACGGAGCCTCTATGTCTCTTGGCACCTGGACACCCGATAATACCGCACCCCAACCCCCGACCCGCGACACCCTGATTCAGGCTGCAACGCTTGGGCAGGCTGATGCCGATTTTTTCCCGGCGCAGGCCCCCGATGCCCTGAACGAGCTACACGAGTGGATGAAACAACCCCAATCGCAGTGGCAGCCCGAGCTGGAGCCACTGGAAACCGAAACCCTGATTGCCTTGGTCCGATTTTTTACCCTGGCCGAGCAACACTGGGCTGGCTGGGAGGCGGGTGACAAAAACCCGGCTATCTGGATCTGCAAAACCCTGAAACCCCGGGGGGCCTTCCCCGACGTCGAGCTGACTCGCTGGGTCAAGGCTCACACCGATAACCGTTTTCTGCCCTATGGTAACCCGCTGGCATGAAGCCGGCTCTGCCTGTTGATACCATTCGCGAAGACGTTGTGTCGAACTGGCAAACAGGCGGCTGTCTGGTGCAGTCGCCTCCTGGCTCGGGCAAAACGACCCGCTTGCCATTGTGGCTGCTTGAGGAGACCGGCCAGGAAATCCTGTTACTGCTGCCCCGTCGACTGCCCGTCAAACTGGCCGCGTATCAATTGGCTCGCCAACTGGATGAACCGATTGGCCAGACGGTAGGGATCAGCCTGCGTGATGAGACCCGGCGCGGCGCCTCTACCCGCCTGACGGTTACCACCTATGGCGCTTTCCTGCGCCGCCTCACCCGGGACCCTGAACTGACCGGCGTCAGCACGGTCATTCTGGATGAATTCCATGAACGGCAGCTCGATCAGGATACCTGCCTGACTCTGCTGCACAGCTGCAGAGCGTTGTTCCGGCCCGACCTGAAACTGCTGGTCATGTCGGCTACGCTGGCCATGGATACCCTGCATCAGCGGCTCGCCCTGCCGAAAGTTGAATCGGACGGGCAATTGCACCCGCTGACCTTGCATTACCGGCCCGTTCGGACGAAAGACTGGCTGGGCGAGTTGCTGGGGGTCATCAATGAAGCCCGCCGCCAGTGTAACGACCACATTCTGGTGTTTCTGCCCGGGCTGCGCGACATTGAAAGCGTCAAACAGCGATTGCCGACCGATTGTCTCAGCTGCATTGTCCACAGCCAGGTGAACAACGACGATCTGATCGATCAGCTTCGTTCCAGTAATGCCACCGTGATTCTCAGCACCAACCTGGCGGAAAGCAGCGTAACCCTGCCCGGTGTGCGCTGCGTAGTTGACCTGGGTCGTGAACGCTATGCCCGGGTCGACCCGCACACCGACCTGACGGAGCTGGTCACCCGGCGCATCAGCAAATCCAGTGCAGATCAGCGTGCCGGTCGTGCCGCCCGCGAGGGGCCCGGCCTGTGTTTCCGACTCTGGTCGGAGACCGAACACAATGCCCTGGCGCCCGATCAGCCCGCCGAAATTACCCAGGCCGACCTTAAACCCCTGGTGTTGAATCTTGCTGACTGGGGACTGCAACGCGAGGATGCCTTTTGGCTAACACCTCCCAACCCGGGCCGCTGGCAAGTCGCGCTGAGTCAACTTCACGCCTGGCAGGCCGTCGACACCACTGGCGCGCAACTGACCGATCATGGCCGCACGCTGATCCGTGTCGGGCTTCCCCCGGCGCTGGCACACCTGGTCAGTCTGGCCACCGAGGCTGGACTGGTCAGCGACGCCCTTTGGTTTGCCGCCCTGCTGAGCCTGGAACAGCCTCTGCCTGAGCCGGTGCGAGATGCATTTTCCAGCTTGGTGGCACAGGGCGATGCGCGCCTGAAACAGGAAACCCGGCGACTGGCCCGTTCACTGGGTGTAACGCTCAACAATCAGGCCGACACCCTACCCGATGCCTTGCTGATCAGGGCATTTCCGCAACGCCTGGTCCGGGTAGATTCAGATGGCAACGCCCGACTGGCAGCCGGCCGACAAGTCCGGAGCCGGGAACAGACACCCAAACCCGGCTGGTATCTGCTGTTACACGGCCAAGACCAGGGCGGCAGCATTCTTGCCCATACTTTATGGCCGCTTGATGAAGCAGCCATCATAGACGCATTGCCTGAGACGGAAACCGTTCGTTACCGGCCCGAACAGGACCGGTTTGAAGCCGAGCAACGTCGCGGTGCCTTTGTGATGTCTACCCGGCCCACACGACCGGACGCCCGCCAAAAAGCAGAAGCCTGGCGTCAGTGTTTGATTCAGACACCTGTCAGGCAGTGGCCTGACGCCGAATCTCTCGGTTACTGGATCGATCGCTATCAATTGGTACGCCATCACCTGCCGGATGACTGGCCCGATCTGCCAACTCCGGATGTTCTGGTGCGCTGGGCTGAGCCTTATTTGAGCGCTCTGACGCGTTTGTCGGGGCTCAACACCCCCGAGGTACTCAACGCCTGGCTCGGCTACGACAAGGTGAAGCAATTGCATCGACTGTGCCCGTCACGCTGGACAGCACCCTCCGGCCGGGCGGTTCCGCTGGTCTACGATGCGGATGCCAGCCGTGTGTCTGCTGATCTGAAGTTGCAGGAAGCCTTTGGTTTATCGGAGTCACCCCGGTTGGTTGGCGGCCATTTGACGCTGACACTCAACCTGCAAGCGCCCAACGGCCGAACCCTCGCCAGTGTCATCGATTTGCCACATTTCTGGGCTAGCGTTTACCCTGAAATCCGCAAGGAAATGCGCGGCCGCTATAACAAACACCCCTGGCCAACCGAGCCGATGGCGGCGCCGGCAACACAGGCCACCAACCGCCAACTGGCCAGACAACGCACATCATAACGAGGCTACTTCCACTTTATGGACTCCTATTCGCGCATCAGGGAGCTTCGCAACCTGCCCGCCAGAGGCTTGCAACGCTGGGTCAATGCCACCCGCTACAGCTGGCAGGGGTTGCGCAGCGCGGTCAAGCACGAAGAGGCTTTCCGCCAGGAAACCATCGCTTTGTTCATCGGCCTGCCCGCCGCTCTGTGGATAGCAACCACCCTGTGGCAAGCGGCCATTCTAATCGCGTCTCTTTTGCTGATTATGGTGGTAGAGATGATCAACAGTGCGCTCGAAGCCCTGGTTGACCGGGTCAGTACAGAATTTCACGAATTGTCGGGACGCACCAAGGACATGGGCTCCGCTGCGGTCTTGCTGACGATCTTCATAGCCATGGTTGTCTGGGGCGCCGCCATCTGGCAAAAATGGCTGGCGGGCTGATCCTGTTTACTTCCTATCACTCAACGGGTGAAGCCAGTCGTGGCGTCTGTCAGAAATCACTGAACGCCTGATAGGGCCAAACCTGCGCCGGGCGATCTTCCACCCGCTCAATCAGCCCGTACTCGGCTTCCAGGCGCGCCATGATGGTCATCGCCAGTTCGAATTCTGCCTGCTCGCCTATGTCTTCACCGGTTATGGCAAAGCACAGCTTCCGGTTGGACCGCATAAAGCCGCGTGTCGTTATTGCTTCCGTATTGAAGCGCTGAATAAAGCTCTTGATGGGTTCGCTCTGAGTATCAGGCGCCTGACTGAGTGTCAGGTTCCAGACACGCTCCCAGCAACGGGCAGCGAGTCGGATTCGGGGAGGCAACGGCGGCAGCTCACTTGAGCTGTACCGGGGTGCGTGCAGTCTGCTGACATTGGCATCGAGTCTGGGTTTTGCTTCGGTCATGTTCGCCCTGTCTGGTCAGTCGAATGGTACTGTAAAGCGACCGCATACCCTCCTGGGGTAGCCAGCCTGCCTGGTACACCTCGTCTTTCCGTGACTTGCAACGCTGAATAGTGTGGTCTTACCGGTCATCTTCTCCCTGACTAAAAAGTAACCTATACACTTTCACAGCAAAGTCAATTCCCCTGCCCCCAAACTGTGCTTCACAACGCAGTTAAAACGCAGGTTCCGGCCATGCTCGTCAAAATAACGTCGGCTTTCAACCCCGCAGGTTATTCGCAATAGAGCTTGTGCATCAGCCCAATGACCTGTTCTGCCTCGTCGCTGGCGATGCGGTAATAGACCGTTTGTGCCTGTTTGCGCACTTTCACCAGGTTATCGCGGCGCAATCGCGCCAGGTGCTGCGACAACGCCGACTGACTCAGGTCGATGCGCAGATTCAGCTCGGAAACGGATTTTTCACCGTCGAGCAGATTGCACAGAATCAGCAACCGGCATTCATTGCTTAATGCTTTCAGCAGCAGAGAGGCATCGTGTACGTTCTGCTCCATGTCATCAACGACCCGTTGCTTCCCGGTGGCCATTGCATCGCGCTCCTTGGTTAGGTGAACGCAAATGATAAACGACTACCCGCTACTTTCTCTACCGATAACTGTTCTTTTTTGCCCATCGACAGCGCCCGGGCCGCCGGTTGAATCTTGGCAAGCCACACGCATTGCATTACCCTGCCGACCATTCCGATTGACAGGTACCCCCATGACCGACGCTCTACCCCTCCGGCCCGCAGGACTGATCCGCCTGATTGGCAGCCTGATTTACGACTGGCTGGTGCTATTGGGCGTGCTGATGTTGCTCGGCTTTGTGGCTGTCGCGTTCAATAAGTTCCTGACCGGCGCCGATGCCATTGCCCCCGGCAACCCCCTATTCATACTTTGGAACCTATTGATCATCTATTTCTATTTTGCCGGGTTCTGGGTCACCAAAACCCAGACGGTCGGCATGCGCGCCTGGCGCATTCACCTGGCCTCGACCAATAACCGGCCGCTGGGCTGGATGCACGCGACCCTGCGGCTACTGGCAGCCATTCCCGCCTGGGGACTGGCCGGCATGGGCATATTCTGGCGCTACACCAACCAGGACCGAATCGGCTGGCAAGATCAGGCAAGCTGGACTCAGGTCTACTATCGGCCCAAACGCTGACCGATCAGCGTTCGCCGCTGCTGACACCCCGACGGCAAAGAATTTTGCCCGTGCACCGCGCCAGCGCTGCCAACTGGTGGCTCCATTGGCTATGATGGAGCTACGAACCGGGCTGCTACCCGGTCAATTCCAATTGTTCACCGCATATTAGGTTGGAGACATCATGCAATTTACCGTTTCATCCGCCGCACTCGGCGCTACCAGCACAGACGCCCTGGTTATTTTCCATTTTGAAGACACGGACAGCGCAGCCCTGGCCGGCCTGACCGAAACACACCCCAAACTGATTCAGTCGCTGCGCGACGCCAAACTGCTGTCTGCCAAAACCGGACAGGTCACCCCGCTGCTCGGTCACACCGATCTGCCGGCTGGTCAAGTCTTCGTTATCGGCGCTGGCAAACAGGCCGACTTCCGCGAAAACCAGTTCATTAAAGTCATTAAAGCGGCCATCAGCACACTGAAAGGCACCCAGGCAAAAACCGCCAGCATCGCCCTCGACGACATTCAGGTCGCCGGCCGCACCCTGCCCTGGACGGCCCAGAAAGCAACCGAGGTCATTCTGACCGGCCTATACCAGTACGACACCACCAAATCCAAGAAAGCCGATGCCAGCACCCTGACAGCGCTGACGTTCCTAAGTTCGGACGACACCCTGGAAGCACCGGTTCGTACCGGCAAGGCCCTCGCCCACGGCGTCAACGTCGCCCGCGAACTGGGCAATCTGCCCGCCAACATCTGCAACCCCCAATACCTGGCAGAGCAGGCCCAGAACCTGGCTGACGCCTACGATGAAATCAGCGTTGAGATTCTCAGCCAGAAAGAAATGGAAGCACTCGGCATGGGCTCCTTCCTGGCTGTGACCCAGGGCAGTGCCAACCCGCCCTACGTATTGGTGATGAAATACCAGGGCGCGGCTGCCAGTGAGAAGCCCCACGTTCTGGTCGGCAAAGGCCTGACCTTCGACACCGGCGGCATCTCGATCAAGCCGGCCCAGGGCATGGAAGACATGAAGTTCGACATGCTGGGCGCCGCCTCAGTGTTCGGCACCCTGAACACCATTGCCGAACTGAAACCGGCACTCAACGTCATTGGCGTTGTGGCTGCTGCGGAGAACATGTGTTCAGGCACCGCCACCCGCCCGGGCGACGTGGTCAGCAGCATGTCAGGCAAGACCATCGAGATCATTAACACCGACGCCGAAGGCCGTCTGGTGCTGTGTGATGCCCTGACCTACGTTGAGCGGTTCGACCCGGCCAGCGTCGTCGACATCGCTACCCTGACTGGCGCCATCGTCATTGGTCTGGGCCACCACCCCCTGGCGGTTTATGCCAACGACGACAGCCTGCAACAGGAACTGGTCAGCGCCGGCACCACAGCCTGGGACCGCGGCTGGCCTATGCCGTTGTGGGACGATTATCGCGACGAACTCGACAGCCCTTACGCCGATCTGCGTAACATCGGCCAGGGTCGCGCCGGCGGCTCCATCACCGCTGCGGTCTTCCTCTCCCAGTTCACCGAAAAATACAAGTGGGCTCACCTGGACATCGCCGGCGCCGGCTGGACCTCCGCCAAAGAAGGCGCAACCGGCCGCCCGGTAGGCCTGCTAACCCACTATTTGCTCAGCCAGCTGAGCCATTGACCTGGGGCGTTGCTCAACAAGTGGCCCTGGCCCGCGTCGGCCACCGGTGATGCCTCTGCGGGGTCGGCGTGAACCCATCCATGGGGCCTAGACCGCAGCATCCATGCTGCGGACTTCCCCGCAGAGGCATCACCGGCACCCGCCGCTCTGATTGTGCGCAAACCCAGACTCAGGGTTATAACTCAAGTTTCGGAGTTCGCTGAAATGATAAGCGACGACGGCCTGGGGGATCCCTGTGGGGGTGTCCGCAACATGGATGTTGCGGCCTAGGCTCCAGGGAAGGATTTACGCCGACCCCACAGGGGTGCCCCAGGTTGTCGTTGCGAACCACAGCCACCCAAAGTAAACCCGAACTCCGTAACTTGAGTTAACAAGAGGCAGACCAATGCCCGCCTCTCCCTTCCTGCTGCCAGCCGCTTTAGGTACCATGGCGTTTTCGCGCTGATGAACCCGACTCATGACCCAGGTAGATTTCCATATTGTTCCGGTGCTGCAAGCCGCCGACCGCTATGCCTATGCCGCGCGTCTGGTCAATAAAGCGCGCAGCCACAAGCACCGGGTGCTTCTGGCTGTGGACGATGAAGCCATGGCCCGGTCCCTCAGCGAAGTACTTTGGTCAACCCCGGTTGAAAGTTTTCTGGCGCACAGCTTACTCGTAGGCAGTGATGATGATGTGCAGATCGGCTGGCATGCTGAGCCGGGCCAGCATCATGATGTTCTGATCAATCTGGCCGCTGAGATTCCGGAGTACTTTTCCCGGTTCGAGCGCGTTTTTGAAGTGGTCAGCCAGGACCCCGCCGTCCTGAACGCCACCCGGTCGCACTACAAGTTCTATCAGGACCGGGGCTATCCGCTGAAACGGCATGACCTGCGAGATCGGGTATAAATGGATCAGAAGGATTCCAAGCAAAGCCTGCTGCAGGATCTGGAGGACATTCGCCAGAGCCTCGACCGGGTTGCCCGGTCGGAATCGCAGATTCCGTTGCTCGACGAAATCGTCGACAAACGCAGCCCCACGCATGTCAACCCGGACAACCCTTTTCTGTCGAGTCAGTCGCTGTCCGAGCTGATTCGTATCCGCAATGAAGCCGAAGCCCGGGCGGCCGAAGAGCTGGCGTCACTGGCGCCGCTGCGACCGATCACCGAGATCGTTCGCAAGGAGCAAGACACGCCTGCCGCACCGGAACCACCCAAGCCACCTCCGGGGCCCGATCCGGAACAGGTTCTGGCACAACTGGAATCTGTCTTCGATCACTGGATTGAGGAAACCGTGGCGGACTACCTGACGTTATTTGAACGTGACTTGCGCAACCGCCTGCAGCAAGACTTCCGGTCACTGGTCAGCCAGTGGTATGAAGACAACGACTTGCCGCTGCCAGAGTCTTTCAAACGCACCGACAGCGAAGACCCAGCCACACCGGACGATTAGTTTCGCACCTCTGACCATGTATAATGGCAAGCATCAGACTCCGGGGCCAAACCACAATTGCCCCCTTTTTTTCACCGTCAGCCAAGCGAGTTAAGAGCCCTCATGGAGAAGACGTACCAGCCGCAAGCGATTGAAGGCAAGCATTACCAGCGTTGGGAAAGCAACGAATGGTTCAAACCCTCGGGTAAGGGCGACTCCTATTGCATCATGATTCCGCCGCCCAACGTCACCGGGTCGCTGCACATGGGTCACGCCTTTCAGCAAACCATTATGGACGCGCTTACCCGCTACCACCGCATGAAAGGTTGCAACACGCTCTGGCAAACCGGCAGTGATCACGCTGGCATCGCCACCCAGATGGTGGTGGAGCGTGAGCTGGCGCGCGAAGGCAAAACCCGCCACGACCTTGGCCGGGAAACCTTCATCGACCGCGTCTGGCAATGGAAGGAGCAGTCGGGTGGTACCATCAGTTCACAGATGCGCCGGCTGGGTGATTCAGTCGACTGGACACGCGAACGCTTCACCATGGATGAAGGCCTGTCCAACGCCGTGCGCGAAGTGTTCGTGCGCCTGTACGAAGACAACCTGATTTACCGTGGCAAACGCCTGGTTAACTGGGACCCGGTATTTCACACGGCTATTTCCGATCTGGAAGTGGAAAACAAGGAAGAACAGGGCTCACTCTGGCACTTCCGCTATCCACTGGCCGATGGCGCCACCACTGCCGAAGGCAAAGCCTACATTGTCGTGGCCACCACACGCCCGGAAACCATTCTGGGCGATACCGCTGTAGCGGTAAACCCCGACGACGAGCGATATCAGTCCCTGGTCGGAAAATTCGTTGATTTGCCATTGCTTGGCCGTCGCATTCCCATCGTTGCCGATGATTATGTCGATTCGGAATTCGGCAGCGGCTGCGTGAAAATCACACCGGCCCACGACTTCAACGATTACGAAGTCGGTAAGCGCCACGGGGCCACCCTGGTCAATGTACTCGACCAGGACGCCAAGATACTGCACGCCGCCGAAGCCTATACCTACGATGGCAAACCGATCGACGATTTCGATGGCGCCCTGCCTCAGGGGTATGGCGGACTCGACCGGTTCGATGCCCGCAAGAAAATCATTGCCGATTTCGACGCGCTGGGCTTGCTCGACTCGATTAAAGACCACAGTCTGATGGTGCCCCGTGGCGACCGTTCCGATGCGGTGATCGAGCCCTGGCTCACCGATCAGTGGTACGTCAGTGCCAAACCCCTGGCTGAACCGGCCATCAAAGCCGTGGAAAACGGCGATATCCAGTTCGTACCCAAGCAATGGGAAAACACCTACTTCTCCTGGATGCGCGATATTCAGGACTGGTGTATTTCGCGCCAGCTGTGGTGGGGCCACCAAATTCCCGCCTGGTACGATGCGGACGGTAACGTCTACGTTGGTCGCAGCGAAGCCGAGGTGCGCAGCAAGTACAACCTCGACGCCGGTCTCACACTGACGCAGGACGAAGACGTACTGGATACCTGGTTCAGCTCTGCCCTCTGGACGTTTTCCACACTGGGCTGGCCGGAACGCGAGGATCTGGTGAAAACCTTTCACCCGACCGATGTGCTGGTGACCGGTTTCGACATCATCTTTTTCTGGGTAGCCAGAATGATGATGATGACTCTGCACTTCATCAAGAATGACGACGGCACCCCCCAGGTTCCGTTCAAGAAGGTCTACGTTACCGGACTGATTCGCGACGAGAACGGCCAGAAAATGTCGAAATCGAAAGGCAACGTGATTGACCCGATCGACCTGATCGATGGCATTGACGTTGACGATCTGGTCGCCAAACGCACCAGCGGTTTAATGCAGCCGAAACTGGCGGCAAAAATTGAAAAGATGACGCGCAAGAGCTTCCCGGAGGGCATGGCTTCATCCGGTACCGACGCCTTGCGTTTCACCCTGGCGTCACTGGCCAGCCAGGGGCGAGACATCAATTTCGATGTCAAACGCCTCGAAGGGTATCGCAACTTCTGCAACAAAATCTGGAACGCGGCGCGCTACGTGCTGATGAACACCGAAGGCCAGGATTGCGGCCAGAACGGCGGCGAGGTTGAGCTGAGCCTGGCGGACCGCTGGATCAGTTCACGCCTGCAGGGGCTGGAGCAGGATGTCGAGCGTCACTACACGAACTACCGCTTCGACCTAATGAGCCAGGCCTTGTATGAGTTTATCTGGAACGAATACTGCGACTGGTACCTGGAGCTGTCCAAGCCCGTGCTGTGGGATGAAAACGCCTCAGCCGAGGTTCAGCGCGGCACCCGGCGCACGCTGGTCCGCGTTCTGGAAGCCTTGCTGCGTCTGGCTCACCCGATCATGCCGTTCATTACTGAAGAGACCTGGCTGTCGATCCGGGATCTGGCGGCACGAGAAGGCGACACGTTAATGTTGCAACCCTTCCCCAAGGCCGACCCGGACAAAATTGACGCTGCTGCCGAGGCCGATATTGAATGGGTAAAAGGCGTTATTGTTGGCGTGCGTAATATTCGTGGCGAAATGAACATCGCCCCGGGCAAACCCTTGCCAGTGTTATTCCAGAAAGGCAGCGATGAAGACAAACGCCGACTCAGCGAAAACGAGAACTTCCTCAAAACGCTGGCCAAGCTTGAAAGCGTGACCTGGCTGGAAGACGGTGATGAAGCGCCCGTATCAGCGACTCAGTTGGTGGGGCAACTCAAAGTGCTGGTACCCATGGCGGGGCTGATTGATGTCGCGGCCGAGCAGACACGCCTGACCAAGGCGCTGGAGAAAACCCGCAAGGAACTGGCCAAGGTTGAAGGCAAACTGAACAATGAGAATTTTGTCTCCAAAGCCCCGGATGACGTCATCGCCAAAGAACGGGAGAAAGCCGATGGCTACGCTCACAGCGTGCGTGAGCTGGAGCAACAGCTGGAGCAACTGGCGGCGTTGAAATAACGCCCCTTTCCGATTCAGTAACGCCGCTTGCGATTATCCGGTTGCTTGGGGCGTTGCGGAACCGGCTTGGCGGGCTTGGTCAGAACCGCTTTCTTCTTGCCGGAAGGATCGGTTGCATAATCTTTGTTGACCGGTATTTTCTTCTTGGGTTTGTGACGTTTGATCATAGCGTAATGAATCCAACGCACGAACAGTAGAAATACCAGGGCGCCTATCGCGATGCCCCCCAGCCAGAGCCACTGAATATTTTCAGCCGACTCATTCATAAACTGGGCCATGCCCTGAACCCGGTCACTCTGGTTTACACCACCCGACCAGGCCGGCAAAGCAGCGGGCAGTGCAAACGCGACGGCAATGGTCTTATGTAGTGGTTTTACCTGATTCATTATTTCGCCTGTTTCAACAGGGTTTTTATCCGGTTGTGCATGGTCTCACGTAAATCGGCATCTTTCGAGTGAGTGACATCCAGGTCCTTTAGAATGCCGTTATCCAGACCGTAAATCCAGCCATGTAATGACACAGCCTGGCCACGCTCCCAGGCGTTCTGAACAATGGTGGTTTCGGCCAGGTTCAGCACCTGCGCCATCACATTCACTTCACAGAGTCTGTTCAGTTTAGTCATTTCATCGGGCAATGCATCAAAATAGCGGCGGTAGATCTTAAGCACATCCTGAATATGGCGCAGCCAGTTATCGATCAGCCCCAGCCGCTGATTGCTCAGGGCGGCCGCCACCCCGCCACACCCGTAATGCCCGGTGACGATGATGTGTTTGACTTTCAATACATCCACGGCGAACTGAATAACCGAGAGACAATTCAAATCGGTATGTACCACCAGGTTGGCCACATTGCGGTGTACAAAAACCTCACCCGGCATCAACCCCATAATTTCATTGGCGGGCACCCGGCTGTCGGCACAGCCGATCCACAACAGTTCGGGCTTTTGCTGACGCGCCAGTTGCTTGAAAAAATCTGGCTGTTCTGCGGTAATCTGCTCTGCCCATTGTCGATTGCTTTCCAGCAAATGATCCAAGTTCAAACGGTTTCTCCCAGGGTTAAGTCGTTATGCGTCTTCATCCTTGAGAACACGGTCTATAAGATTCGATCGCGTATTAGCCAGAACAACAGAGTAGTCGCTTATTTCCATGACTGCCGTCTGCTACCAGCGGCCTTATGCCAGCCAGAAACCAAGCAGGAAAAAACGCGCCCCTTTACCCAGCGCCAGCCAGAACGCAGACGCAGCCAGTGGCATCCTTAACCATCCGGCCGCTACCGGCAACAAATCGCCCACAACCGGCAGCCAGGCCATGGCCAGCAAGGGTGTCCCCCAGCGTTGCAGGTGTCGCTCGGTCGTATGCGCTGGCTGCCAGCGTGAGGACACGACACCCGCCTGACGCGCCCAGCGGGCCAGTATCAGCATCAGCCAGGCACCCAGTACGTTACCGGCCGTTGCCACGAACCAGTAAGCAATAAACAGGTGGCCCGATTCCCGCACCAGGCCGATAAAGAGCAACTCTGTTCCCAATGGCCACAGCGTGGCAGCCACAAAGGCAACGGCGAACAGCAGCAGAAAAGACACCCTTCTCAGCCAGGCCGTTCAATGTCAAAGGTATCGCGTGTGGTGCTGTAGGTGTTGCCCGCCATACGGCCGACGGCATCCAGTTTGTCGGCCAGAATGCGCCCCTCGTCATAGAGCGGGTCGGCAACCTGCACATGCACAATGTCTCCCAGCACCAGACGACCGGCCATGGGTTCATCACCAAAGCGCTGAATCTCACGCAACCGGCATTCAAAATGGATCAGCGCTTCGGCAATGCGCGGTGGTTGAACGGTCAAAGCCGGGGTGGTCGATAACCCAGCGTAACCGATTTCGCTTTCGCCCCTGGCCAGAGGTGCCGAGGTCTGGTTCATCTTTTCAACGACGGCATGGCTGACAATGTTGAGGGTGAATTCCGGGCAGGTTTCCAGGTTAAGCACCGTGTCTTTTTCACTGCCATCGGGTTTGCGCAAGGGGGCAAAAGCGACAATCGGCGGATTAACGCTGACCAGGGTAAAAAATGAAAACGGTGCCAGGTTCAACACCCCGTGCTCGTTGCGGGTGCACACCCAGGCGATCGGGCGCGGTTGAATCGAGCCTACCATTAACTTGTAGATGGCAGTGGCATCCAGGTCGGCGATGGCCAGTTCCATGGGGGTATCCTGTAACGAAAAAGGTGTCGGCCCGGTTCATCACACGGGCATCGAAAAACCGGCCAGTTTCAGGTCAGCCGGGTAGATTGGTCGAGCAGATGGCAAGATAGTCTTCAATAACCGCAGCCATGCCACGTTCGATGCACTCAACGGTCAGTACATGGCCAATCGATACCTCCAGAATACCCGGAATCGTCAGAAACGTCGGCAGGTTGTTCAGGTCGAGATCGTGACCGGCATTAACACCCAGCCCAAGGCGCCGGGCCAGTTCAGCTGCTTCCCGGTACTGCGCCAGCACGCTGGCGGCCGATTCAGTGCCATGAGCGCTGGCAAAGCCTTCCGTATAGAGCTCAATGCGCTGAGCACTGGACTTGGCCGCGCGTTGTACCTGATCGGTATCGGGGTCAAGAAATACCGAGCTGCGCACGCCAGCGGCCTGTATGCGGCTGAGTACCGTTTCAAGAAACTCAGCGTGCTGGCTGAAATCCCAGCCATGGTCGGACGTCAGCTGGTTCGGTTCATCCGGCACCAGGGTGCACTGATGCGGTTTTACCGTTTCAATCAATGCCAGAAAATCTTCGGTCGGATACCCTTCAATATTCAGTTCCACATCCGGGTAGGCGGCCAGCGCTGCTTTCAAATCGTGCGCATCCTGTGCCGTGGCGTGGCGGGCATCCGGCCGCGGGTGGATGGTAATGCCGTGCACGCCCAGCGCGATAAACTTTTCGGCAAATGCCACCACACTCGGGAAATCACGACCACGGGAATTCCGCAGCAAGGCGATTTTATTTAGGTTAACACTCAGTTGCGTCATTCAGATTCCTGCAGGCTCTTTCGACCGTTTGCCCTAGTGTATCAAAGTTTCCCGGCTTCAAACCGCTTCAGCATCAAACTGCCAGTAAAGCCCACCTGCCCCGGCTTCACTGCTAAAACCAGGCAAGGTTCTATCGAGATAGACAGCACTGGCAAACAGGGCAAAGAGCGCATCGTTTTCAACCAGGTCTTCGTGGGCCAGAAACCCCGGCGGTGGTGGTTTCAAGGCATCGCAATACCGATGCCAGAGCGCATCGAATTGTTCACAGACCTTTGCTGGAAGGTCAAACCACAGCGACCCGTGCTTGAGCATCCACACCCGGTGTACCCGGGGCTGCAAAAACAACTGGGTCAGGGTTACCTGTCTCGGCTTCATGCGTCGGCGGGTAGCAGCACCCGGTAATCGCCGGTCAGCACAGCAACCACATCGCCTTCGGCATCACGGGCCGTCACTTCAACCAGAGCGCGCCAGTGCCCGCTCGGCCTTACATCTGGCAAGGCAGTAAAGTGAGCCTGAACGTCCAGATCGGAGCGAGCGGCCTTCGGGTAGCGTACCTGGCTGTCTTTGATGGCAACCTGTTCAGGCAAGCCGTTTAGGCCTGCCCAACGGGCGGTGTGGTACCAGCCCGCTATCACCAGCGCTGCGTACTGGCTGCCGGCAAACACCGTTCCCTTGTCGTTCCGATTGCCGTGCAAGGGAATCCGGAAACGGGTGCCGTTGTCGTCACTGCCAACCCAGTCAATACCCAGCTTGGCCAACGGCTCAATGAGGTCCAGCTGTATCATCGGGCGACCTCCGCGCCTGCACCATCAAGCCAGCCGGGGAATGCTTCCAGCGAGGTCAGCGTCGCGGCCAGCTGCCCCGCCCACTGAGGGTCAGTCGGCACCAGGTCCGGCACATGCAGTACATTGCAACCGGCGGCCAGCCCCGCCAGCACGCCATTTGGACTGTCTTCAATCACCAGGGCGCTGGCCGGGGTTACTGCCAGTCGGGTGCAACCGGCGAGATAGGGTTCGGGGTGCGGTTTGCCCCGGCTCACCTGGTCGCCGCCAAGCAACGATTCGAAATACCCGAGTAGGCCGACGCGCTCCAGTTTGGCCTCGGCCAGTTCGGTGCGTGTGCTGGTCACCACCATCTGGCGCCGGCCGCTCCGGGCTACGTGCTCAAGTGACTCGATCACCCCGGGTTTTAACACCAGGTCGGTCTTTGCTCTTTCGGTGTAACGGTCGCCGGTCTGATTGATCCAGTAAATGGCGCTGTCAACGGAATCAACGTAGTTCAGAAACCACTCGATCAGACCGGCTTTGTTCAGGCCAATGGTTTCGAGATAACGGTGCTCGGCGTCCGGAACCGGCCCCCCATTGGCCATGACTTCCGTAAACACCGACCGCACCAGTCGTTCTGAATCCAGTAACACTCCGTCCATATCCCAGAGGACGGCCTCGTAATCAGGTACTGCCATCAGGCATCTCCCAGGCAAGCGGCCAAATCGCTGGCTAGTCGCAGCATCATATCAGCATAGAGTCCGGTACCGGGTTCGGATAATTGGCCCAGAGGGTCAATGGTACCCAGTGTTGCTTTGTCGAGATTATCCACCAGCGGCATCAGCCAGCGCTCGCTGTACTGGGGTTCGCGAAACAGACAGACGCGCTCAAGCGGTGCCGCCAAATCACGCAGCCGGGCAATGGTTCTTGGCCCGGGCGGTATGTCCGGGTTCAGCACCAGGGCACCCAGCCCGTTCAGATTCTGGTCGTGCTCAAAATATTGAAAACCATCGTGAAAAAGGATGTAAGGTGTGTCGCGGCTTGTGCTCAACCGGTCATTCAGTTGTTCGCCCAGTGTGTCCAGGCCAACTCGGGCTTGCTCGGCATTGCTCCGATACCGATCACGATTGTCCGGGTCCTGTTCAATCAGCCGGGCTTCCACGAAACCGACAAACCGCTGCGCATTGTCGAGGGACAGCCAAACATGCGGGTCGATGTCTCCGTGGTCGTGGCCGTGGTCATCACCGGTACCCGGCACTGAAAACAGCGTTTCGCGCATCGGCAGCAGCGTCATGCCGGCGTCGAAGTCATGCAGTTCAAAGGCCTGAGCATTTTCTGAAAGCCGCGGTAGCAACCGGGCCAGCGCGGTTTCAAGCTCCGGTCCGATCCAGAACAGCAGGTCGGCCTCGACCACCGCCTTTAACTGGCGCGGCGTCATGGCACTGGAATGGGGTGACTGACTGGCCTCGTACACCAACTCCGGCTCGGCCACGCCCTCCATCACCTGGGCGACCAGGCTGTGCAGCGGTGCGATCGACACCAGCACCCGGGGCGGTTCAGCCAGGGCCCTGGCCGGGCTTGCCATTAACACCAGCACCGCCAGTGGCCAGGCCCGGCGGGCCAGGGATTTCAACATCGACATAGTCAACTCTTGCAATTGGGTTCTGGGAGAATCATCAATAGTTGGTATGATACACTGTAACTTCAAGCCTGTGTTGGCTCAGGCGGTATCGCCAGTCAATCCATCATCGCCCGACGGTCAGGAGACATAGCACCCGTGCCACGCACCCAACCTCTCATTGAAGCCCGACAGCTGGGCGTTCGTCTCGGTGGTGAAACCATTATCCGCAACGTCAATCTCAGCGTCTTCGACGGCCAGATCGTAACGTTGATCGGCCCTAACGGCGCGGGAAAATCAACACTGATCAAAACATTGCTGGGGGTGCACCGGGTCAGTGAAGGCCAGTTGACGCTGGCACCGTCACTGACCATCGGGTATATGCCGCAACGCATCAGCATCGACGATTCACTGCCCTTGTCGGTTTACCGGCTGATGACGCTGACCCATCGCGCTGCACGAACAGCGGTGATTGATGCGCTGCGCCTGACCGATGTCCCGCACCTGATTGACCGGCCTGTCCAGCAACTCAGTGGCGGGGAATTTCAGCGGGTAATGCTGGCGCGTGCGCTGTTAAAACAACCCGATGTACTGGTGCTCGACGAGCCGGTACAGGGAGTCGACTTCAACGGGGAGGTGGAGTTGTACCGGCTGATTCAGCGCATACGCGACGAGCGCGGCTGCGCCATTCTAATGGTCTCGCACGATCTGCACCTGGTGATGGCCGCTACCGACGAGGTCGTTTGTCTAAACGGTCATGTGTGCTGCACCGGCGCACCGGAAACCATCACCCGCCAACCGGAATTTACCCAGTTGTTCGGGCACAAACATGCTGATGCCCTGGCCTTTTACAGCCACCACCACGACCACAACCACAGCCTGGCTGAACAGGGAGGCCACCTTCATGATTGAGATGCTCTGGCCTGCCCTGCTCGCCGGTACCGGCATCGCTCTGCTCGCGGGCCCGCTGGGCAGTTTCATGGTGTGGCGTCGCATGGCCTATTTTGGCGATACCATGGCCCATTCCGGCCTGCTGGGGGTAACCCTGGCCGTGGTACTGAACCTGAACTTGACGGTCGGCATCGCTCTGGTTACCACCGCCCTGGCCTTACTGCTGTTCGGCCTGCAACGCCAACGGCGCCTGCCGTCCGATACCTTGCTGGGCATTCTGTCGCACGGCTCACTGGCGATCGGCATGCTGGTACTGGCGTTTTCCGAATCGGTTCGCATCGACCTGAGTGGCTTGCTGTTCGGGGATCTACTGGCGGTTAACCAGGGCGATGTACTCTGGGTGGCGGCTATTCTTGTCGTGGCGATACCCGTCATGGCAGTGATCTGGCGGCCCCTGCTTGCCATCACCGTGCACGAAGATCTGGCCCGGGCCGAAGGGATTGCCACCGAGCGCATTCGTATTGTCTATTTGATCCTGATTGCTCTGGTCATCGCCGTGGCGATGAAGATTGTCGGCATCCTGCTGATCACCGCCCTGATGATCATTCCGGCCGCCGCCGCTCGCTGGCTGTCCAAAACGCCCGAGCAGATGGCATTGGGCGCCTCTGTGCTGGGTGTCATCTGTGTCTGGGCCGGGCTGGGCGGCTCATGGTTAACCAATGCCCCCAGTGGCCCGGCGATTGTGGTGACGGCGGTGATTGCCTTTGCCGTCTTGCTCGCGGTCAGTCAGGTCAGGCAGCGCATGACCAACCGATGAGCCAAAAACGGCGACTACGATCAAATACCCATACTGGCCAGTGACTCCAGAATGTTTCTGGCCACAGCCGCACTGCGCGGGTGATCGACGCTTAGATCCTCGATCAGCATCTCCATCGATTCCCGCAGAGTGGGCTCTTCCGGGTCCGGTTCATCCGTGTTGTGGATGTGGTACTCAACCTTGGCCAGCAATTCCTGCTGCTGCGGGCTGATTTCGCCTTCATCCATTGTCGCTCGTAACCGCTCAAGCAAGGCTCGCAAATGGTCTTTTGGCATGGTGGGACCCTTGTAGTGATGTAACACATGAATATCCTGGGACCGGCTATTCTGGTCGATACAACCCAGCAACAACCGGCTACCCTAACTATAGCAGAGCCAGACCACCCCCGAAGGTAAAAGCCATCCGGTCCAAGCTTGACATTCCCGGGGCTGGAAGGTCAAAACTGTCTGATGACCCGCGACCAACAGGAGGGTAGCATCATGTTGATTAAAGACGCAGCGCTAGCGTCCGGCTTACCGGCAAAAACGATTCGTTACTACGAGAGCCTGGGTCTGATCGAATCCCGCCGGGCCGGTAATGGGTACCGCCAATACGGCAATCGGGACATCGAACGGATGCAGTTTCTCGCGCGCTCAAGAACGCTGGGGTTCTCGCTGGATGAATGCCGCTCCCTGCTCGATTTGTACGATGACCCAACCCGGGCAAGTGCCTCGGTCAATGCGCTGGCCAGGCAACATCTGGATGAGCTGGATGATAAAATTCGTGAACTGACCGCGATGAAACAAACGCTGATTCATCTGGTTTCACAGTGCCCGGGGGATCAGTCGTCCGACTGCGCCATACTGGAGTCTCTGGCCCATGGGCAGACCAGCGAATAATCTGAAATCCAAGGCTTTGCTTTATTTAGCGTTAGCGATAGGCTAGATGCTGTCCAAAAGCCTAAAGGAAGTCAGTACATGATCGATTGGATCGTCAATTTCTGGGTCGAGAATTCGCCCTTTATACTCAGCGTCGGCTATAACCTCTTGCTGGTAATAGCGGTGTTCATTGTTGCCAGCATCGTCTCCAATGCCGTTAAGAAGTCGATCCGCAACAGCGGCAAACGCATCAAACGGATGGACCCGACTCTGATTCCCCTGTTCGCCGGCATCGCCGGTTATGCGGTCTACATCGTCGCCGTGGTTATTGTGCTGGATATCTTCGGCGTCAATACCAATTCCATCGTCGCCTTGCTGGGTGCTGCCGGCCTGGCCATTGGTCTGGCGTTGAAAGACACCCTAAGCAACATAGCGTCAGGCATCATGATGCTGATTCTGCGGCCCTTCCGGGTTGGAGACTACATCACCTTTAACGGCACCGGCGGTACGGTGGAAGAGATCAGCCTGTTTACAACCATTCTGAAGACGCCGGATGGCCAGTACATCTCAGCCCCCAACTCCAATGTCTGGAGCGCCACCATCCAGAATTCCACCCGCAACGGTACCCGCCGGATGGATGTGGTTGTGGGCGTTGCCTACGACGATGATCTCAATGCCGGTTTCCGGGCACTGCAGCAACTGGTGGATGAAGAATCCCGTTTTCTCAAAGACCCGGCCCCTCAGGTTATGGTGCAGTCTCTGGGCGACAGCTCGGTGAACCTGCAAATTCGCGCCTGGGCGACGGTGGATGATTACTGGACGATCTGGTGGGAAATGCAGAAAAAAGTGAAAATCGCCGTCGAAGCAGCCGGCCTCAGCATTCCGTTTCCGCAGCGGGATGTTCACCACTACAATGTGGAGAACCTGCCAGCGCAAGCCGACAACGCCCCCAAGCCGTAAGGCAAGACGGGCACAAAAAAACCGGGCCCAGCCCGGTTTTTTATTACCAGAATCGTAACCGCCGCAGTATCAGAAACTCGATGACGGCAACCACGCCCAGCCCGATGCAGGTATACCAGAACGCCATGCCATCATCGACGCCAGGCATACCCCCGACGTTAATACCAAACAAACCGGTTAGGAACCCCAGCGGCAAGAAGATACCGGCAATCACTGACAGCCAGTAAGTGTTGCGGTTCATTCGTTCAGCCAGTACTTGCTGCTGCTCATCTCTGACCAGTTGAATCTGTTGCAGCAACATTTCAATGGTTTCCAGCATGCGCAGCGTCACATCACGCTGGTTGGCCAGCAACATAAGATCCCGATCCGACAACCATTCACCGGCCTCGCCCGCCAACCGGTCGAGTGCGCCCATCTGTGGTCGGATAAACCGGTTCAGACGCAACAGTCGCTTGTGAAAATGCGTCAGGTCCGACAAATACTGCTGGGGATTCACACTGCTGTCGCGGCTCTCGAGACCTTCCAGCTCGCGCTCCGAGGCTTCCAGCAATTCACCAATACGATCATTCAGTGCTTCGATAATCGTTACCAGCAAGGCACTGACTGATACCGGCCCCTGCCCTTGCTCGAGCCGTTCACGCACACTGGCAATAGCCTTGAACGGCCGCTTGCGCAGTGTGATCAACCCATCCTTATACCAAAGCATGCGCAGGCTCAGCATGTCGTCAGGTGCAGCACCCGGCGTCAGGTTTACGCCTCGTAAAATAAGCAGAAAGCCGTCCCCCACGGGTTCAAACCGGGGCCGGGTATCTTCGGCCAACAAGGCCTGGCGCAACCCGCGACCAATATCCAGATGCGAAAGCCAGCCCGGCAATCCCGCATCGTCCCGCTGACAATGCACCCAGCGCCGACTTACATCATCAGGCGCACCGGTCTGGGACTGAGGGGGCTGAACATCAAACCGCCAGTGGTCGATTACGAAAGAATGATTTGTTTGGGTGTCATTCGTCATATGGAAATCCTGATTGCCCTCAGAGAATACTCAAGTAATAGTCGGGTTAGCCACACCAGCAAGCGCGGGTTGCCAGACAACAGAGAACAATTCGACGTCAAACTCTATGGAGCAGACTGTTTCGTTAATGCAACGCATCGCCTTTGGCATCAAGGTCCAGTTCGGGCTCATCGAGAAACAGTACGTCCAGCGCCGTAGCGTGTTCAAGCACATTCAGGGTGCTCCCGGTCACTGCGCTGAGAAAGGCGTTGAAATAGGTCGGCGACAGCTCGGCGGCGATCAGGATGCCGCTGATGACGAGACGGGGAATTTCGTCATCATGAAGGTTCAGCGTCACTTTCACCAGTGGGTGTTCAAAATTCACCAGGTTCAGGCTGCCGTGCAAAGGCAATACGGCTGACGGGCGTATGGGCAGCTCGGTGGAGATGATGATCATGCCCTCGTCCAGAAAGACCCGGCTTTCCAGAACGCCCAGCTGTTCTTCCAGATCCGTCAGATGAATGCCTTCGCAATTCGGGCACAGGTAATGCCGGACCGACAGGTCCTTTAACCAGTTTTCCAGATGATCTCGTGTGAAATCGGACATGCAATGGTCGCCTATCGGGGTCATTCAAAAACGGAGGGGCATTGTACGGCCATTTTGCCCCGGTCTCCACCGGGTTCACAGCAACGGCAAAGGCCCCTGTTGCTTGACGGCCCGAATCGCAAAGCTGCTGTCGATGGTATTGACCGCCGGGACTTTCTGCAGGCGCCGCACCCATTGCTCGTAACCCGGCAAATCGGCCGTGACGACCTGCAACAGGTAATCGAATGCTCCGGACACCGTGTGGCAATCGATCACTTCGGGCATGTCCCGCAGGGTGTCCTCAAAGGCTTCGACCAAGCTGTCCTGGTGTTGGTTGAGCCGTACGTGAACAAAGATGGTGATGCCCAGGTTGAGGCGCTGCCGGTCGAGATGTGCGCGATAACCGCTGATGTAGCCTTCGTCTTCCAGCCGGCGCAGCCGCCTGGCACAGGGGGATGCCGACAGCCCTACCCGCTCCGCCAGTTCCGCCGTGGTCAGACGGGCATTGCGTTGCACCGCATCCAGTAACCGCCGATCGATCCGGTCAAGCATACTCACCCTCCTTTAGCACTAATCGTCATTAATGCGAGAAACCATAGCACAGCCAGCTAATTTTGGTGAAGCGCTTGCTAAGATTCACCCAAAACCACCAGAGCGTTTGAGTCACACTATGCCCCTCCATTCGATTGCAAAGCCTGCGGAGTGACGCGCATGACACACCAACTTCACAGCACAGCCACGGCCTCCCTGCCTCGCCGGGGCCTGACCGATGTGCTGCCACAACTATCCACCCCTGGCTTGCGTCTGGCCGGTTATGCGGCAGCGCTGGCGACTGTGCTTATCTGGTCCTGCTATTTTCTGTCGCTTCGCTATGGTGCCCTGTCTGCGCTCGGCACCTTCGAGCTGACGCTGTTTCGCTTCACTGTGCCGGGGCTGATTCTGCTGCCCTGGTTCATCCGCCGGCGCCACTCTATTCTGGCCGTACACCCTGTGTGGCTGGCTGGCATTCTGGTTGGCGCCGGGTTGCCCTTTTTCCTGCTCAGTGCCCTCGCCATGGGACTGGCACCGGTGGTTCAGGGCAGCACACTGATTCCCGGTACGGCGCCTCTGTTTGTGACCGCACTCGCTGTGGCTATTTTTCGGCAGCCGTTAACCCTGGCACGCTTTGCTGGTCTGGGCAGTGTTGTCATGGGCATTCTGCTTATGCTGGCAGCGACGGGTCTGGATATGAGTGGCGCCGTATTTCAGGGGCAAATGATGTTTCTGGTGTGCAGTCTGTGTTGGGCGCTGTTTACACTCAGTGTCCGCCAGAGTGGACTGGCCCCGCTGGAAACCGCCGCAGTGTTAACCGTACCCAGTGGCGCCTTGCTGTTACTCTGGGGGCTCGTCAGCGGAACCGGCATAGACCTCGGCACCGTACCGCCCCGAGAGTGGCTGCTGCAACTGGCCGTTCAGGGGCTTGCCGTGGGCCTGGGAGCGGGCTTTCTATATGGCTACGCGATTCGCGCCCTCGGGGCTGAAATCACCTCAGCCATCGGCTCTCTGACCCCGGTTTGCGCGACGGTACTGGCGGCGGTCTTTTTGCACGAAAGCGTCGAACTGATCACGCTGTTGGGGTTATCCTTGGTGACCCTGGGCGTAATCGCTGCCAGCGGGCTGATCCGGTCACGGTAACAGCCCGGTCCGAACCTGCCACCTTGTCTTATTTATGCGGAGTGATCGAATGTTTGAACGTCTCAATGCCCCGAAACAAGATCCGATTCTGGGGTTAACCCTCGCCATTATGGCCGATCAGCGCAGCGACAAGATGGACCTGGGCATTGGGGTTTATCGGAACGCCGAGGGTGCCACCCCAATCATGGCCGCAGTTCGACAAGCTCAACGTGAACAGGCCGAAAACCAGACCACCAAGAGTTACATTGGTCTGGCCGGCAATGAAACCTTCAATTCTGCGTTGATCGACTTGCTGCTCGCTGGCACGGCCGCCCACAGCCGGGCTGCTGGTATTCAGACGCCGGGGGCCAGTGGCGCGCTGCGCATGCTGGCGGAACTGATCAAAAGCGCCCGGCCCGACGCCACCGTCTGGATCAGCAACCCCAGCTACGTGAACCATCGCCCCGTCATGGAAGCCGCGGGCCTGAAAGTCGCCGACTACACCTACTTCGACGTTGCCACCAAGCAAGTCGACGAAGCCGCCATGCTCGAACAGATAGCAACCCTGGGCGAACAGGATGTTCTTCTGTTACACGGTTGCTGCCATAACCCGACCGGGGCTGATATTTCCCTGCAAGCCTGGGAGCGCATCGCTGAGCTTGCCGAACAGCAAGGCTTTCTGCCCTTTGTCGACATCGCCTACCAGGGCTTTGGCGATGGGCTGATGGAGGACGCCGCTGGCTTGCGGCTGCTGGCCGACCGGCTACCCGAACTGATCATCGCCACCTCTTGCTCCAAGAATTTTGGCCTCTATCGCGAACGCACCGGCGCGGCCATCGTCGTGGGTCATACCCTCGAAGAGAGCCTGAAAGCCAAGGGTCGCATTCTGGAAGTAGCCCGGGGCAGCTATACCATGCCACCCGATCACGGTGCAGCGCTGGTCGCTGCCATTCTGGGGCGGGACGACCTGAAAACACTGTGGATGGATGAGCTGACGGTGATGAACCAGCGCATTAATCATCTTCGTGCCGAACTGGTGCGCCAGTTCCGTGATAGGAGCGAGAGTGATCGTTTCGATTATTTTGGCGAGCACCGGGGCATGTTCTCGGTCACCGGGCTTGGCAATGAACAAATCGATGCCCTGCGTGTTGATCATGGTATTTATATGGTCGGTGGCGGCCGGATGAACGTCGCCGGTCTGGCTGAACGTGATATTCCGCGCCTGGTCGACTGCTTTCTGGCGGTCGGCGCCTGAGGTAAACCCCCGTGTGCGGTGTACATCAACGCCGCACACGGGCATAGTCTGCACCAGTTTCCCTTCTGCCGATGGCATTACTCTGCCACAGGACAAGGACGCTCCCAATCCGCAGCATCAACACTTGGCGCCTATGACTCCCACTCCGCTTTTGACACTCCTGAAACGCTGGTTTCTACCCGCCATCCTCGTGGCATGCATTCCCTTTTTCTTCTACAGCGCTGGCCTTGGGTTGGACTCGGAACTTGAACGCTCCCTGCTCAATTTTGGGCACATTGTGTTTTTCGCCCTGGCAATTTTTGCACTGCGCAACAATCTCGACATGCGCACCTGGCCGCACTGGCTGGCGATCAGCATTGCTGTGTTTCTGGTCAGCATTATCGTGGAGTACATTCAACACAATACCGGTCGCACCCGCAGCTGGGAGGATGTCGAGCGCAATCTGATCGGTGCCTGGCTGGCCATGTTCTGGCTGAACCCACCCAGCGCTCAGGTCTGGACTGGCCGGCTGATTGCCACCGGCTTGTTTGTCAGCCAACTGGTTATGGTCAGTCAGGCCAGCATGACCGAGTACCGGTTGCTCAATACGCTTCCGGTCTTGTCCGACTTCGAGAACGACTATGAAATTGACTGGTGGCAAGGCGATGTTGCCCGTACAGAAACACGTGCCTGGCATGGACACCAGAGCATGGTGATCCGCCTGACCACCCAAACGTACTCAGGCGCCCGGATGACACGCATGCCGAATGACTGGAGCGGCTACAGCAGCCTTAATTTTGCTGTTTACAACCCAAGCCTGCTGCCCATGCCCCTGACGCTGCGCATTAACGATATGGCCCATGAGCGATCCCTGTTGTATCAGGATCGCTTCAATAGCACCTTTATTATCGAATATGGCTGGAACCTGATTGAATTCTCACTGGAGGACGTGCGCAACGCGCCGTCTGGCCGTGACATGGACATGAGCAACATCAGTCACCTCGAGCTATTCGCCTTCGAGCTCGACCGCCCCCGGGAAATCACCGTTGATTATCTGAGACTGAAATAGCTACCCTTACCGGGCTTCACTGGAAATCAGTGCCCGCCGGTCTTGCCAGAACGCCTGGCAAACCTGAATAAAATCCCGTGTGACCGGGCTTAGCTCCCGGTCGGACCGGTAAAACACCCCGACCTGGCGCTCAATGCTGGCAAAGTCAAACTCCAACAAGGGCCGGAAGTGCTGGATCTGCGGGAGCTGTCGTGTCACTTCGGTACTGATGTACCCCACCGCCAGACCCTGATCGATCAAATTCAGGCGTACATTCAAACTGCTGATTTGCCAGATCATCTGAAACCGGTCGCGCAGTTTTTCCTGATAAGGCCGCTGGTCGGGTTCATCGAGTGACGAAACCACCAGAGGAATACGCCTCAAGTCGGCCAGCGCCAGGGCGCCGCTGTGTATTGGTTTGGTGGGGTTGACCATCAACAGGCGTTTTTCCCGGTACAGGGGTACACGTTCAAACCGGTCCATTCGGGTTTGAAAGGGCCCCAGCCCCAATTCAACTTCCCCGCTGATCACCGACTGCACAATGGTCCGCGAGGGCTGCTCGATAATGCGCAATCGTGCCTCGGGCCATCGCCGGTTAAACACCGAAATCAGCTCGGCGCCGGCAAAGCGATTGTTGGTGCTGTCGATGGCAACGGTCAGCCGCTGGTCCAGCCCGCGGGACAGTCGGTTCAGATCGCTGAACACCTGCTGCTCCTGCTGACGCTGGTCATCGGCATACCGGTACAGTCGCCGGCCGGCTGGGGTTAACCGGACCGGTCGCTCACGAATCAGCAAAGGCACCCCCAACTTGGTCTCCAGCTGCTTAACCGACTGGCTGACCGCCGACTGAGTCAGGTGCAAATCAGCAGCGGCCGAGCGAAAACCACCGGTTCTTGCCACGCTCAAAAAGATACGCAGTTCACTGTTTTCGAAGCGCATGATTAGCCCTACTTATCATAAATTAATAAAGTTTAATTAGATTAACCAAAACCGGGCGCGTTTAATAGCGCCCTCACAGCGTATTGAAGGTGATTTTATGACTACCGATATCAATTCAGGACTCGAAGGCGTTGTCGTCGGCGCGACCCGCCTGTCCAATGTTGAGGGCGAAATCGGCCGTCTGACTTACCGGGGTGAAGTGATTGAAGAACTGGTAAAACAGCCATTCGCAGGCGTTGCCTACTGGCTGATGACCGGTGAACACCCGACAGAAGACCAGGTTCGCGCTCTGGATCTCTGGCTGGCGGCCGAATCTGAACTAACCGCCACAGAATTGCGTCTGCTGGAACAACTGCCACGCACCCTGCACCCGATGGCGGTGCTGCAAAGTGTAGCCCCGGTTGCCAACCTGGCACCCAACCAGCCCGCTCCCGATTTTGTCTCAGATCAATGGCAGGACGGACTGGTATTGGCGGCCCGATTGAACGGTGTCGTTCGTGTCTGGCACAACCTCTGCACTCTGGGTCAGGTACGGGTACTGCCTGCCGGCCTCGGATTTCTGGAAACTCTGTTGTACGGAATTCAGGGTCAGAAGCCCTCGGCTGAAGCACTCGGTGCCATCAACGCTACCCAGATTCTGCAGTTGGACCACGGCTTTAATGCCGGTACCTTTGCCGGCCGCGTCATCGCCAGCACCCAGGGCAGCTTGCAAGCCAGTGTTGCCGGTAGCCTGGGTGCCCTTTCCGGTGCCTTGCACGGCGGTGCCGACGAAGCCGCGGTAATCATGGCGCAAACCATTGGTTCGCCGGATAAGGCCGACGCCTGGGTGCGTGATGCGCTGGCGAACAAGGTCAAGATCATGGGCATGGGCCATCGCGAATACAAAGCACTGGATCCGCGCGCGGCCATCCTGAAGCCGATGGCGCGCCAGTTCTGCGAAGGCACTGAATGGGAAAACCTGATGGAAACGCTGGTGGCGGTTGAAGACACCTGCCAGTCAGTCTTCAGCGAAAAAGGTAAGGAAATACACGCCAACCTGGAATTCTACAAAGGCGCCGTTTACCTGGCACTGGGTATTCCGGAGCAGTATTTCACTTCCTTCTTTGCCTGCAGCCGGGTCTTAGGCTGGGTCTCGCATTATCACGAGTTCCAGACCGATGCCCGACTGATTCGCCCGCGCGCGCTTTACATCGGCGCCTGATCGGTTGCCGGCTTCGGCCGGCCAAACCGGATCAACCGGGTGGTGATGGCGGTCCCGAACAGGGTGATCGCCATCCCCAGCCAAACGGGCAGACTGATCGTCTCGCCGAGAAACACATACCCCCACCCCAGCGCACTGACCGGGACCAGAAAGGTTACCGTAGAGGTTGCCGTTGCCCCCGCACTCGACAACAACTGGAAATACACCAGAAAGGCCAGCGCCGTACTGAACAGAGCCAATGCCAGAGTGTTCAACCAGGCCTGAGTCGAAGGCATGGTATCCGGCCACAGCAGAAGGCCCGGTATCAGTAGAATCAACGCCGACAAAGCGGTGCTGCCACCGGCGACAACCTGAACCGGCAAATGCGACAGGCGTTGCTTGGTAAAATTACCGGCCACGCCATAGCACAGCGTCGCGGCCAGGGCTGCAAGAATTGACCAACCATCGCCACCCACGGAGAAATCCAGCCGGTTCCCCGACAGCACATAGACCCCGACAAAGGCGATTGCCAAGCCCAGATACTGTTGCCGGGTAACGGCCGTGGCGAAAAACATCATGCCGATCAGTGCAGTGAACAGAGGGGTCGTGGCGTTAATCAACGAGGTAAAGCCCGCTTCCAGACTCAGGGTCGCGTAAGCCAGCAACGAAAACGGCAGAACATGATTCGTTACCGACAAAACGGTCAGTGGCACCTTGTATTGCCAGACCAGAACCAGATGACGGCGAACCAGAAGCAACGGCGAAAGCAACAGAGCCGCCACACCCATCCGGATAAAAATAAGGCTGACAGCTCCAAATTCCGGTGCCGCTACCCGCATGAAAATAAAGGACACACCCCAGAGGGTAGACAGCGCCAGCAGGCGCAGTACATCTAACGGCACCATTCAATGACTTCCTGATTAGACAGAGGGCAGGCCCGAGTTGGGGTCTGTGGTAAGCGTCACACCCTTGGGGGTCAGCTCATAGAAAAAACAATCGCGGCGATTGGTATGGCAGGCCGGGCCTTGTTGATCGACCTGCAGCAACAGCGTATCGCCGTCGCAATCGAGTTTCATGCTAATCAGGCGCTGGCGGTGACCGGAACTCTCGCCCTTGCGCCAATAGGTCTGGCGTGAACGGGACCAGTAACATACCTGCTCTTGTACCAGGGTTTCCTCGATCGAGGCCCGGTTCATCCAGGCCATCATCAGCACTTCACCGGTATCGTGTTGCTGGGCGATCGCTGGAATAAGCCCGTCTTCATTGGTTTTCAATTCACTGAGAACCTCATCGAGGCTCAGTTGGGTACCGCGGGGAGACTGCTCCCATTGCTTGAACATGGTCCTGCCTTTTCGGAATTCGAGGGGTTAAGCTGAAGGTGTCACACGATGTTAGCACTTAAAACACCGTGCTCCAGTTTACCTGAATCCGGGAGGGATACACGCCATACTCATCCAAAACCCGGGGCCCGGAGTCAATGAAATCAGGCCGCTCAGCCAGAGCATGCATGAACGTCAGGTCGAGTGTGCTGTTGTTGCTCAAACTGCGACTGAGCGCTCCGGTAAACAAGAGGCCACCATCACTGAGATTAACGGCTTGCCCGAGCGATGCCTGCCACAGAGGCGACAGCGGCTTCGACGCTTGGAGGCTAAGGTAGTGTCGCCCCCAGGGCGAGACCAGGCCGGTTTGGTGCCAGCCGGAATCACTTATGTCTGCGTAGTCTCCGTCGACGCCCAGGCTGTTGAAATGATATTCAGCGACCACATAGACGTCGTCCAGAATCTGCTGATCCAACCCCAGGGTGGCGCGAAAGCCGGTACCGCCATCAGACTCCTGCTCAGTCGCTAGAACCGCCATTTCCTGCCACAGCCCCCAATCGCCCATCGAGGTTTGGGTACCCAGCCCCAGGACGTGGTGTTCCTGATTCACTGTCAGCGCGGTGGCCTCCCAGGTAAAGCGGCCAGCCTGCGTATAACCGCGGGCAAACAACACTGAATCGTCACCAAAGACCCAGCCAAGATCCAACTCGGACACCGCTCCCAAAGGCACCAGCCAGCGCAGCGCATCAACTCCCGCCCGATAATCAGGCTCTTGCGCCTGCAGCCCGGTCGGCAATATGACATCAACCGGTGAATACACTCGTGCAAGCCCAAAGCTAATGGGCTGACGCCCCAGCGTAATATCCCCAAAGCCGGGGTATGCTCGCACATAGGCCCGATCCAGGTTCTGACGAATGCGAACCGGGTCGTCATCAACCAGCGTGGCATCGAGATCCCGCCAGCGAAAATTGGCCGGGTCGGATTCCAGTGCCTGTTGCAAGGCATCATCACCGTCCGCCTGAGCCAGCCGGGCTTGTTCAGCCAGGCCATAATGCACCCCCACTTCCAGCGATGTCGTGGGATACCAGGCCAGATTCAGACGGCCACTCAGGGTTTGATCCAGTGCCCAGGCCGGCGGTTGCGACTCATCGGGCAAGCCATTTACCTGGGGGTAGATCACGGCTTCAGCACCGGCGGATAAATCCCACCAGACATCTACCTCGGCCTGAGCATTAACTGCCAGCCCAACCAACACAGCCAAAATGCCGTGCCCAATAACCCCCTTCGCGACCACGAAGCGGTTTCTGCACTTACACTTCACGTTCAGACTCGGAATCAATGCAGCCATCCTTCAGCCGTATCAGCCGGCTGGCTCGCTCCATGATCATCGGATCATGGGTAGAGAAAACGAACGTCATGCCTTCGTTGCGGTTCAAGTCGTGCATCATGTCGAGCAAATCCGACCCGGTTTGCGAATCCAGATTCGCCGTCGGTTCGTCGGCCAGAATAATGTTTGGACGGCTGACCATGGCACGCGCTACCGCCACTCGTTGCTGCTGACCACCCGACAACTGATGCGGAAAGCGCCCTTCCCGTCCCGCCAGCCCAACGCGCTCGAGCATGGCATAAACCCGCTCACGTCGCTCGGCCTCGGGAACACCCTGCAACAACATGATGTATTCACAATTCTCGGCAGCGGTTAACACCGGAATCAAATTGTAGGCCTGAAAAATAAAGCCAATGTGGTCGCGCCGAAAATCCGACAGTTCCCGCCCGGACATCTGCGTAATGTCCTTGTTCGCCAGATGCACCTGCCCGTGAGTCGGGTTATCCAACCCACCCATCAACTGCAACAACGTCGACTTGCCCGAACCCGATGGCCCGACAATGGCGGTAAACTCACCCGGTGCAATGCCAAGGCTCACCCGGTCGAGCGCCTTGACCAGCGTATCGCCTTCACCGTAATGCTTGCTGACGTCCCGGGTTTCGATCACCGACGACATGTCTGTCTCCCTTTGTTTTTAACCACGTTACGGGGTTCAAATTGACTGCGTTACCTTAAACCCGCGACGGATGGCAGGGTTGCTCCTGCGGGGGCGCCGTGAATACGTCCGTGTAGCCTTAACTTCGGCATCCATGCCTCAGATACCCCCGCAAGAGCAACCCTGCCACCCGTCGCTAACCTACGATCCCCAATTCACCACCGTTTGAGTGTTAGGTGCCGGGTGTACCTATCTGGGGTAGTCTGAGGCATGGATGCCGAAGTCTAGGCCCCATGGATGGGTTCACGCCGCCCCCAGATAGGTACACCCGGTGCCTGACACGGGCTCCTGACACCAAAGTAAAACCTAACTCCGAAACTTGGGTTATTTGGCCACTACAAACTCTTATGCAGTGCCTTCGCAGGCACAATTCTCGCTGCGTGAATGGCCGGGTAAATACAGGCCACCAGGGTCATTACCAGCACCCAAAATGGCAAGGCACTGTATTGCATGAACCGGTGTTGTGGCCGGATGATTTCGGCCAGCGCAACGCCGGAGACTTCCATGGAGCCATAATCAATACCGACTGAGGCAGACCAGGTAATCAGTAGAAGACCCAATATCAGGCCGATAACAATAGCCCCCAGCGCAAGAATAAGCCCTTCGGTCATAATCAGTTTAAACAGCTGGCGCCGGCGCGTGCCGATCGCCAGCAAAACTCCAAATTCGTAGGTTCGCTCGTAAATCGACATAAACAGCCCGTTGATTACGCCAAGCCCAGCCAGAATAAACAGCACGATCCCGGCAATGATCGTGCTGCTGTTAGTCAGTTGCAGCATGGTCGCCAGTTGCGGCATCAGCTCTGTCCAGCCCTGGGCGACCCAGCGGTCGTTGCTGAGGCGCTGCCATAAGCCGAGGCTGGTATCCGTCGCCAGGGAAGCCGAGGTCATGTTAAACGCAATTTCATGGACGGCGCCGTCGAGCCCCATCATCGACTGGGCTTCGGGCAAGCGGATAAACGCCAGGTTTTCGTCCATGGCGCGGGCGTTCAGATGAAATATTCCGCTGACTCTAAACAATTGTTGCTCGGCAGCTTCAGAGAGCTGGTTGTTCACCGAGACCACGATGCGGTCACCCAGATCGGCTTCCAGCAGTTCGGCAAGTCGATCCCCAATCAGCAGTTGAGTGACCGGCCCTGCTTCCGACAAATAGTCACCGGCGATCATCGCACCGGCAATTTTGGACACCCCGGCTTCAGCCTCCGGGTCGATGCCCACCACCTGCACGGCACGGTTGTTGGCCGCACTTGATACCATGCCGAAAGCCAGCGTTCGGGCGGCGAAACCGGCAACGTCAGGCTCCCGGGCCAGTTGGTCGAGCACGGCTTGCGGATCATCGATCACCCGGCTTTCATCCTGACGCGCCATAAAGTCGCGATGGTGAATTTGCGCATCACCGGAATACAGCCGGGTCGCTGAGCGAACCATGGTGTCTGTCATGCCTTGTACCAGCGCATCGGTAAACATCAGGGCGGTGAGGCTCAGGCTGATGATCATGGCAGTGAGCAGAGTGCGTCGCCGGTTACGCGCCAGGTTACGCAAAGCCAGTCGGCCGGTTAATCCCATATCAGAGTGTCCTCATCGCATCGACCGGCACAATGCGGGCTGCTCGAAAGCCCGGCATCAGGGCAATCAACGCGGCGGCAATCAGTATCACCAGCATCGGAAAACCGAACACATAGGCTGACATCTGGCCCCGATAATGGGAGAACACGATACCGGAAATTTCCATCGGCTCTGCCAGCGCAATGCCTTGCAAGGTGAACCAGAGGTTAATGGGTAACGCCACCAAGCCACCAAGCAGGCAGGCAATTACCGCCAGCAAGAGGGTTTCCAGCATAATCAACCAGAACAGTCGCGCGGGCGATGTTCCGATGGCTTTCAATACACCGAATTCACCAGTGCGTTCCAATACCGACATCAATACCGTATTGAGAACACCAATGCAGACCAGAAAGACAATCACGTAGAGGGTGATCAAGCCGCCCTCTTTATCGGCGGTCATGGTTTCATGAAATTCCCTTGCTACCGTTTGCCAGGGGCTTGCACTCAGCTCCTGGCCTGGCAACACCTCACCGATTCGCTCTGCCAGTCGCGGGGCACTCCGATAATCAGCACCCAGAATGACCAGCCGGTGTACTTTGCCCGGCAACACGAAAAAGGATTGAGCGGCGGCCAGCGGCATCACCACCCAGCGCTCCTCCGCATCACCGGGTTGCCCCAGAATACCCTGCACCCGGTAGAGATCGTTCGCCAGAGAGCCATCGGCCCCCTGCGACACCAGTATCAGTTCATCACCGACACCCAGTGACAATTGCCGCGCCACCTGAGCACCGATCATCACACCGGCGTAGCCCTGGTCATCGGTTTCACTGGTGAGGTAGCGCCCGGCGCTGACCTTGTCGGCCAGAAAAGACAGTGCAGCCTCGCGTTTGGGGTCGACGCCTCTAACGCTTACCGGGAAACTGCGGGTGTCACCATAGCCCAGCGCGCTGCTTTCGATACGCGGCGCCGTGGCCTGAACACCGGGCACGGCGTCGATGGCTTGCTGCAGGTCGTCGGTTAAGCTGAACGCTTTGTAGAGCGTTGGCGTCTCTACAAAGCCGCCCACGGTCACCTGAACGTGACCGGTGGTGTCGCGAGTGTAAAAATCGAGCACCTGATCATAACTGCCTTCAGTAACGGACAGCTGCACTGAGACCAGCAAGTAGCCGCCAGCCATGCTCAGTACTGTTAGCAAGGTTCGCCGCCGGTTGCGCAGAATGTTCCGAAAGGCGAGTTTGAGCATCATCATGGGGGCGACTCAGAACGGACGGCGCAGGTTATTGAGTGTGAAGAAGTCCTCGGTAAGGTCTACTCCAAAATCCAGTTCCTGATAGGTTACGGTGGTTTGGTGTCCGGTCTTGTTCATGGGCGTCAGCGTCATAGTGGCAGGTAAGGTGATGTCACCGTAGTCGGTAATGTCGCTGAATTCCATGACGCGCATCAGGGTTCCGTCTTCATCGAAGTAGCGCTGGCGAACCGGGAGCAGATCCGCTTTGCGAATGGTGATCTCCATGGCCCCCCAGACGGTTACCGTTTGCTCACGGGGCGTTAAGTCCAACTGATACTCCGTGTCTGTCTCGCTTAGCTGTACCCGATATTCCTCCACCAGGGAGACGTCGCGCATGAGGTCATCGTTGGTGAAGTCAGACCCCATCCAGCTGCCCATCATCATCGAAGGCGGCACTTTGACGACCTTGCGAATTTTGGGCAGATAATTCCACATTTCGTTGTCGCGTTGCAGTGTACTGACGCCTCGCTCGCGCTGCGGTTCCAGCACCCTGACCAGCGCATAATCGAGCCCGAGCGACCAGGATTCCAGCGACAATGACCGTTCAAAATCCGGGGTAACAATGCTCATGGTCATGATGGCCCGTGCCGAATCCTGCTGGTACAGGGTGTCGACTCGCTCAAGCAGTTCAATGGCCCTTGGGTCGGTATCGGTCGATTCAGCCCAGCATCCGGCAGCGAGCACCAGCAAAGACCACCGAGCCCAGGTAACGCCGTGACGGATAAAAGCCTTCAGTTCCATTTTGTGTACCTTCCTTCAAGCCATAATGCCTGGTCGTGCCAGGCTGGTCAGTCAGTATTGATCGGGCTGGCGCCGTTATCGCCACTGCCTTCCTCGTAGAACAAGTTGTTCCAGCGCATCAGCAATACAGTCATCTGTTGCGCCTGACGGGCCAGTGACTGCAGTTCTTCTTCGCTGTTTGGCGTTCCCCGATACAGTTCCAGTTTACGCATGTCTCGGCTGATCACATGATTGGGCTGCTGCATGCGGTAGACTTCCAGCTTCCACCGAGTGTTGGCCACCACCATGCGATAGAACAGAATTTTGGTGTGCCGGCGTACCCGGGTGTAATCGTTCAGTTCTCCAAAACCAGTACCATCGATGGCCACCAGTTTCACTTCACCGCCACTTGGGTCGGCAACCAGTGTGGCGGTGCGGTCGACGTTGCAGATCATTGCCAGCGCGCCGAACACATGCCCTGGTGTAATAATACTCAGCGGCTCGCCCTTAATATGGTCGTCGTCCGGATACACCAGCAATTGACCGCGCAACAGAAAATAAAAGCTGGGATCATGATCACCATGGTGGATAACAACTTCGCCGGGGTCGGCAGCCATTACCCGGGCATAAGTGGCCAGAAACTCGGCTTGCTTCGGGTCGACTTCGCGCAATTCCCGAAAGAATGAAATGCCGCCCAGCAAATCATCAAGTGAGACGGCTGATATGTCTTTGAGTGCCAGGGTCTTCATTTTTTTTTAGTTACCTTGTAGGTGCTCAATTTTAAACCGGCTGCGCTTTACAGCTTGCTTCAAACATAATGCTAGCCGCTAAGGTCGCAACTGTGAATTCAATGCACGCACATTGATGTGGTTTCGACCAAAAGCCAGTACATCGTCACAGTTTTGACGGTTTCCATGGCTGTGCATCGATACGACGACCGACCCTTGCTTGTTTGCAACCTGCCAGTGAAGCGCATTGAGGGGGATAATCTAAAGCGGCTTTACACCACTCGACTGCAGCATGACTTCAAAACCTCACCCAGTCTGGGCATTATGCGCACTGGCTTGCAATCCGTCGGACTCTTCTCGTAATGATGCCTACCGCTCCTGTTTTACGTTCCAGCGCCTCGCTGGCACTGTTGTCGTTGTTCTCCGGCATCCTGCTACCTCTGTCACTGGCGCCTTTCGGTTTCTGGCCTTTAGCCTGGCTGAGCCTGATTGGATATTTTTGGGTAACGGAACGCGCTCAGTCGCCAAAGCAAGCCTTCTGGCTGGGCTGGTGTTTTGGCGCTGGCTTGTTCGGACTGGGTATTTCCTGGGTCTATGGCAGTATGCGGACTGTGGCCACTCCGATCCCCCTGTCGGTTCTGATGACCACGGTATTTTGTCTGGCAATAGCCTTGTTACCGGGCCTTCAGGCCTGGTTGTATCATCGTTTTTTCAAGCAGGGCCGTGGCAGCCAGTGGCTCACTGCGCCCCTGCTGTGGCTGGTGTTTGAATGGGTCAGAAGCTGGTTGTTTACCGGCATGCCCTGGCTGTTTGCCGGCTATGCACTGACCGATACACCGGCCGGGCAGTTGGGGGCTGTGCTCAGCGTTTATGGCTTGAGTGCGATTATCGCGTTCTCCTCCGCTGCGCTGGCGATGGCCTTGCCTGCACAGGTGAACCGCTCCCTGCGCTGGGCACCCGGCCTGGGTGCGGTTGTTATCGTGGTGTCGATGGGGCTGGGCGTTGTGCTGCCAGCCGAGCGCTGGTCGACTGTTATCGACAGCGCCGATGTCGTCGCCATTCAAAGCAACGTTGCTCAGGCGCAAAAGTGGCAAAGCAGCCAGGTAAGGCCCACGCTGGAATTTTACAGTGAGCAGGCGCGCCGCTACGACAGCGCCGACCTGATGATCTGGCCGGAAGCTGCGCTGACGGTAAGGCCGGAACGCATTCCGGCTTATCTTGAAGACCTGGAACGCGTAGGCAATGAGCGCCAGCAGGGCATTATCACCGGCATTGTCACTCAGCAGGAGGGTCGTTACTTCAATGCTCTGCTTGGGTTTGGGACGGCCGATGGCGAATACCGCAAACAGCATTTGGTGCCCTTTGGCGAATACCTGCCGTTTGAACAGCAATTGCGCGGCCTGATCAATTTTTTCAATATCCCCATGTCGACGCTGACACCGGCACCCGAGCCGCAAGCGCCCATGCCCTGGATGCACCGCGGCGAGGAGCGTTATCTGGCACCGGTGATTTGTTATGAAGCGGCTTATCCGGGCCTGACGATGGCCCTGGCCCGGGAATCGGACCTGATGATCATGGTCAGTAACGATGCCTGGTTTGGTGATTCACTGGCGCCACACCAACATTTGCAGATTACCCGGATGCGGGCGATTGAAAACAGCCGGGCCATAGTGCGCTCTACTCAGAATGGCATCAGCGCCCTGATTGACGCCAACGGTGAGATTCTGGAGCGCAGCAGGCAGTTTGAAGTGGCTGCCGTGACCGGCAGTATCAATCTGAGGCAGGGTTTGACGCCCTATCAGCGCTGGGGCGGGCCTTACTGGGCGCTATTGCCACTGGCCGGGTTGATCGCCCTGGGCTGGAGCAAACGGCGGGTCGACTGATCAGCCCCGGCCTGCAGCACCTTTGCCTGGCGTGCCCTTGACCGGATGGCGGCGAATGCGAAAAAAACCATCCTGCGGGACCTGCAGCGCCGACATCAGGTCAGGCATGACTTCTTCCAGCACCGTATCCAGACCCCAGGGTGGGTTCAGGACCATCAGGCCGCTGGCCGTCATGCCATGTTCACGCGAATCCGGCGCGATGCCCAATTCAAAGACCTGCATTTCTGCCAGTCCGGTCAGCTGTCGCTCCAGCTTTCTGACCCGCTCACGCTGCACCACCGGAAACCAGACTGCGATGACGGCCGTCGACATCCGCTGCATGGCGCGTTTGACGGCGGTGGCAACGTCGTCGTATTCCGCTTTAACTTCGTAAGAAGGGTCAACCAGCACAAAGGCTCTGCGCTCCGGTACCGGCAATTCAGAGACCAGGCGCTCGAGGCCATTCTGGCGAGCTACTTTGACTGGCTTTTGCCGTTTGAACTGGGACTCCAGGGCATCGTAATCCTTACTGTGCAGCTCGGTCAGCACCAGCTTGTCTTGCGGACGCAAGCACTGCCGCGCGATCCAGGGTGAGCCCGGGTACAGGTTACCCGCTGCCGAGTCATTCGCCTGAGCGACCAGGCTCAAATACCGTTTGATCAGCGGATGATTACCGGGTTTGGCCTGCAATCGAACAATGCCTTCTGTGGCTTCACCGGTTTTTTGCGCCTGTGGTGCGGTCAGCGAGTACATGCCTGCGCCAGCATGGGTGTCGATGTACCGCAAGGGCGAGTCCTTGCGCGTCAGATAATCGAGGCACTGGATCAGTACCAGGTGTTTGAGCACGTCGGCATGGTTGCCTGCGTGAAAGGCGTGTCGGTAACTGAGCATGGGGTACGGCTTTATGGAAACGGGTCGCGCAGTATAGGGGACAGGGGACCGGGCTGTCATTCCACCCGTTAACCACCGGGCCCGATTGTCACGCTGACGCTACACAAGAACCCGCCTCTGTGGTCGAAAATACAGGCTGGGAGCCCTGATTTACCCGGCTTTCCTTTTGATTTTACAGGTGTACAAGGTAGAATCGCCGGGATTTTTTATCTTAGCCCCTTGCAATCGGGTAAGGTTGCGGGGCATCAAAACGACAAGAAGTGGCCGGCCATGCCGTCAACACTTCGGGCGTCCTCACTGACGCAACGATCAACAATAAAAAATCAAACATTGATCGAGCTTCCAATTCTCGAGCGTGATCACGACCAGCCAGACGAACCGGGTATCATCAGGGTTGACCAATCTCTATCCCTGACTGCCCGTTATTGTACAGCGGCTATCACCGACCGGAACCTTATCCCTCGGGCCGGCGGTGTGTTTACAGAATTGGACAGCGCGATCACTTGATGCGACCAGTTGCCGCAGAGCGACGGTTGAAGACTGAATGTGGGAGGGTTAATGGGATCCATCATCGAAGTACAGGGCGTATCGAAAGCCTTTGGCGGCTTGCACGTCATTAATGACTGCTCCATCGCCGTTGAGGAAGGTTCGATCACTGGCCTGATTGGCCCCAACGGGGCTGGTAAATCAACCTTGTTCAACCTGATCGCCGGTGCGTTTCCGGTCGACCGGGGCACCATCACACTGGCGGGCGAAAACATCACCAACCTGCCATCCAACGTCCTGTTTGAAAAAGGCCTGCTGCGAACGTTTCAGATTGCACAGGAATTCACGCACATGTCGGCGCTGGAAAACCTGATGATGGTGCCGCCCAATCAGCCGGGCGAAAACATCTTCAACACCTGGTTTCAGCCCGGCAAAGTGCGCGATTTTGAAACCAGCGTCCGGCAAAAAGCCATGGATGTGATCGACTTCATCGGTCTGGATCATGTCAAGAATGAGTTGGCTGGCAACCTATCTGGCGGCCAGAAGAAACTGCTGGAACTGGGCCGCACCATGATGGTAGATGCCAAGGTAGTGCTGCTCGACGAAATTGCGGCCGGTGTAAACCGTACCTTGCTGCAAGACCTGGTAGGAAATATCAAACGGCTGAATCAGGAAATGGGCTACACCTTTCTGGTGATTGAACACGATATGGACATGATCGCCGAGCTGTGCGACCCGGTGATCGTACTCGCCCAGGGCAGTGTCATGGTCGAGGGCACCATTGAGGAAATCCGCAATAACCCCCAGGTGATTGAAGCCTATTTTGGCAGTGATCCGAACGAGGCCGGAGCGTAATATGGCACTGATTGAATGCAAAAACATTCACGCCGGTTACGGCGGCATGAACATCCTCAATGGCGTCAACATGGCCATTGAATCAAGTGAGATTGGCGTGATTGTCGGCCCCAATGGCGCCGGTAAATCAACCACCCTGAAAGCCATTTTCGGTTTGCTCAACGTCAGTGAAGGCAGTATCGAACTGCGTGGCGACAACATCACCAACCTGTCCCCCGATAAGCTGGTGCACAAGGGCATGGGTTTTGTCCCTCAGGAGCACAATGTTTTCGTCAGCATGACGGTTGAGGAAAACCTGGAAATGGGTGCCTTTATCCGGCGCGATGATTTCAGCTACATGCTCGAACGTGTCTACAGCTTTTTCCCTGACCTGAAAGACAAACGCAGACAACCCGCCGGCGAATTGTCGGGCGGGCAGCGTCAGATGGTCGCCATGGGTCGCGCCTTAATGGTTGAACCCAGCCTGCTGTTGCTCGATGAACCAACGGCCGGTCTTTCGCCGCTGTACATGAATGAGATTTTCGAGCGGGTGATCGCGATTAATGAAAGCGGCGTCGGCGTGCTGATGGTTGAACAGAATGCCAAACAGGCACTGCGCATTGCGCACAAGGGGTTCGTACTGGCGGCGGGTAAAAACCGCTTTACCGATACAGGCCAGAACCTGCTGAACGATCCGGAAGTGGCAAAAAGCTTCCTGGGTGGCTGACGGTTAATAGGAGTCCGTTGTGAACGAATTTATTTTCTTTTTTAACAGTGTGGTCATCAACGGCGCGGTGATCGGATCGATCTACGCCATGGGTGCCATCGGTGTCACCCTGGTATTCGGTATTCTGCGCTTTGCCCATTTTGCCCATGCCGACATGATGACACTGGGCGCCTTTCTGGTGCTGATCCTGACGGCATTGTTTCCCGCAGTAGGCCCGGCCATCGGGTTGCCCACCGCCTTTGTGATGATGCCGCTTGCCATGGTAGCGACGGCCTTTATTGCCGTGGGCATCGACAAGCTGTTCTACAAAAAACTTCGGGAAAATAACGTTAAACCGGTCGTCATGGTCATGGCGTCGGTCGGCGTAACGCTGATGTTGCAGGGGTTGATTCGCTTCTTCGCCGGCACCGGCACGCAAAGCCTGTACGTTGATGATCGCAAGGCGATCTTCCGCATCGACCTGCCGTTTGAGTCGGCTTCGCGCAATCTGGTGGTCACCGAACCTCAGTTGTTGCTGTTCCTGTCTCTGGCATTTGCCGTTATTGCGTTGCACCTGTTCCTGAACAAGTCGCGGCTGGGCAAAGCCATGCGCGCCATGTCGGACAATCCGGATCTGGCCAAGGTCTCTGGCATCAACACCAACACCGTCGTCGGTGTCACCTGGATCATCGCCGGTGCACTGGCTTGTGCGGCCGGCACCTTGTTGTCACTGGACGTGACGCTGAAGCCTGACCTGAGCTTTATGATTTTGCTGCCCATTTTTGCGGCGGCCATTGTCGGTGGCGTCGGTAGTCCTTATGGCGCATTGGCTGGCGGTTTTGTGGTTGGCCTGACGGAAACGCTGGCAGTATTCAACTGGACGTTTGTACTGCGCCCGCTGGAGCGAGCTATCCCCGCGCTGGACTTGCCCAATACCCTGGCGTTTGTGCCCACCGAATACAAAATCACCATTCCGTTTTTCATCCTGTTGGCGATTCTCATCTGGCGACCAACCGGCCTGTTTAAAGGGAAGATCATCTGATGCAACTGCCAAAGAAAGACATCATCCTGTTCAGCCTGCTGGCTGCTTTGATTCTGATCGTATTTGCCTCTCAGGGCTCTGCTTACAGTGTCCGGGTACTAGCTGAAGCCAGCTGCTATGCCATTCTGGCACTGGGCCTGACCATTCAATGGGGTTATGCCGGTCTGTTTAACGCGGGCATCATGGGGTTCGTCGCCCTCGGCGGCTTTATTACCATGCTGTTCAGCTTCCCGACTAACGACGACTTCTGGAGCACCGACCTGCCCGGCCAACTCGGCGGCGTTGGCCTCAAAGCGTTACTGTCGGTCGCCATCATTTACGGTCTCACTCAACTTAAGCGTGTCGGCGTCAGCAAGAAGATTCGCTTGCCACTGATCGTTGTTGCTTCCGCCATTCTGTACCTCTGGGTCGTCACCTCACTGGGACCCGTTGCCGAAGCGATTGAGTCAGAAGCCGGATTCATCGGCGGTTTTGGTTTGCCGGTCTGGGTCGGCTGGCTGGTCGGCGGTGCCATTGCGGGCGGCATTGCTTATTTCATTGGCCATATTTGCCTGGGTTTGCGCAGTGACTACCTTGCCATCGCGACACTGGGCATTGCCGAAATCATCAAGGCGTTTCTGAAGAATGCCGACTGGCTGACCCGGGGCACACTGACGGTATCGCCCCTGCCCTGGCCAGTACCACAGGCCGGGGAAATCGGCTTTATTGCAGCCCGTGCAGCCTATCTGTCGGTCACCGCGGTACTGATTGCGGTCATCTACTTCCTGCTGTACCGCGCCTACAATGCCCCCTGGGGCCGCACCATGCGCGCCATCCGCGACAACGAGAACTCCTCGGCCGCCATGGGCAAAGACGTCAACCGTCGCCGCCTGGAAGTCTTTATTCTGGGCTCAGTGCTGATGGGTATTGGCGGTGCTGCACTGGTCACCTTTAACGGCATTTTTGACCCCAGTGGCTTCCTGCCTCTGAACCACACCTTTCTTGTCTGGGTCATGGTGATTCTGGGTGGTGCCGGTAACAATAAAGGCACCATTTTTGGCGCGGTGTTTATCTACATCATCTGGACCATGTCAGAACCCGCGGCGCTGTTCCTGATCGATATGGCACGCCAGTTGGGCACCGCTTGGTTTGAGTGGCAACCACCCGGTGATCTCGATAGCCGAGCGCTTCAGGCGCGGGTATTCGTGATCGGCCTGACCATCAGCCTGGTGCTGCGTTACGCTCCCAAAGGGCTGTTTCCGGAAAAGGTGGCGCATCACGCCTGACCTGATGAAGGCAGTTAAAAGGGGAGCTTGCAGCTCCCCTTTTTTGTGTCTGGCTGTCAGTCTCACGTAGAATGCTCTAGCCTAAAGACTGACAATACAGTTGAGCTCTCCATGTCCTCCAATAATTGGCCGATAACCACAGGCGAGATTTCTTTCTGGTATCAGGATATCGGCGGTTTTCCGCCTCCCAGACCTTCTCTTGATGGTGATGTCACTGCCGATGTTTGCATCGTTGGTGCCGGCTACACCGGTCTTTGGACGGCGTATTACCTTAAGAAATCTGCTCCGGAATTAAAGGTCATCATTCTCGAAGCCGAGTTCGCCGGCTTTGGCGCATCGGGGCGTAACGGTGGCTGGCTAACGGGTGGCTTTGCCTGGGACCATGAAAGGTACCTGAGCAACGGTGATGCAGCGGGTGTTCGGGCCATGGTCGATGCGATGGGGTCCAGCGTCGATGAAATTCTGTCTGTGGCATCGGCCGAGGGCATAGACGCCGATATCCATCGCACCAGCGAATTGCTGATCGCCACCAACCCGGCGCAGCTGCACCGCATGAACACCGAGATTGAACACCGAAAGACCTGGGGCGAAGCGGGCCGGATTCGGGCACTGCGCCAGGAAGACGTTGCCGCTCGAATCTCGATACCCGGCGCACTGGGCGCGATGGAAATTGATAACGTCGCCCGTATCCAGCCTGCCAAACTGGTGCAGGGGCTGGCCCGGGTGGTTGAGGGGCTGGGTGTGCGGATCGCCGAACAAACGAAGGTTATCGCTTTGGAGCCAGGCGCCGCTAAAACCGACAAAGGAAGGGTAACGGCGCCCATCATTCTGCGAGCCACTGAAGGATTTACGGCCACTTTGCCCGGCTCGGAACGGGACTGGCTGCCCCTCAATTCGGCCCAAATTATCACCGAGCCGTTGCCACCCGAAGTTTGGCAGCAGATCGGCTGGAACGGCCGTGAGATCGTAGGTGATTTCGCCAATGCCTACTGTTATTGCCAGCGTACCCGTGAAGGCCGAATCGCGGTGGGTGGTCGTGGCCTGCCCTATCGTCTGGGGAGTCAAATTGACCACAGGGGCACACCCGACCCCGACACCATTCGCCACCTGATCCAAATTCTGAACCGGCACTTCCCGGCTGCCAGCAAGGCTCGCATTGATCACGCCTGGTGTGGGGTATTGGCGGTACCCCGCGACTGGTGTGCCACCGTTGGTCTCGACCCGAAAACGGGCCTCGGCTGGGCCGGAGGGTATGTCGGCGTGGGTGTATCGACCTCCAACCTGGCCGGACGCACCCTCTGCGATCTGACTCTGGGTCGGGACACCAACCTGACCCGCCTGCCCTGGGTTGGCCGCCGGGTTCGACGCTGGGAGCCCGAGCCCCTGCGCTGGATGGGCGTCAGAGGCATGTATGCCCTGTTCAATGCGGGCGATCGGCGCGAAGCCAAAGGTGGGCCCACTCCGTCAAGACTGGCGACGCTGGGCCACTGGCTTACCGGACATTAAGCCGTTTCCGGCACCGTCTTTCGACCGGGATATACCAGTCGCTCAAGACTCAGCGCCTCATCCAGCTCCGCTTTTTGCATCAGCCCTTCGGCCAGTACCAGATCCCTGACACTATGCCCTGTCACCAAGGCCAGGCTAGCCAGGCGGGTTGCATTGTCGTAACCAATGTAGGGGTTCAGCGCGGTAATGACGCCGATGGAGGCGTTCACCTGTGCCAGGCAATGCGCCCGGTTGGCCGTAATGCCTTCGATGCACAGGGTGCGTAGCATATCCATGGCGCGACGCAGCAAGCGCATTGAATCGAACAGTTTATAGGCAATCAGTGGCTCCATAGCGTTCAATTGCAACTGCCCGCTTTCAGCCGCCATGGTGATGGCCAGGTCGTTGCCGATCACCTGATATGCGACCTGGTTTACTGCCTCGGGAATCACCGGGTTCACCTTGCCGGGCATGATGGAGGAGCCAGGCTGACGAGCTGGCAGATTAATCTCACCGAACCCGGCCCGGGGGCCGCTCGACAACAGGCGCAAGTCGTTACACATCTTCGACAGCTTGATCGCCAGCCGTTTGGTCATACCGGAAAACAACACGAAGGCTCCCATGTCTGAAGTGGCTTCAATCAGATCATTCGCCAGTCGCATCGGGTGTCCGCACAGTCGCGACAAATGGGTCACCGCCAGCTGTGCATAGTCCGGGTGGGCATTCAGACCGGTGCCGATGGCGGTGCCGCCGAGGTTGACTTCCCGCAGCAGATCAAACAGGCCGGCAATGCGATCGATGTCTTCACCCAGGGTGGTGGCAAAGGCGCCAAATTCCTGGCCCAGCGTCATCGGTACCGCATCCTGTAACTGGGTACGGCCCATCTTGAGTACATCGGCAAACTCGTCACGCTTGTCGGCCAGCGCATCCCGCAGCAGCGCCAGGCTATCGACCAGTTCTGCGTGCGACAATTGCAAACCCACCCTAATCGCCGTCGGATAGGCATCATTGGTCGACTGGGAAGCATTGACGTCGTTATTGGGGTGCAGGTGTTGGTATGCGCCTTTTGCATGACCGAGCCATTCCAGCCCCAGATTGGCGATAACTTCGTTGGCGTTCATATTGGTGGACGTACCGGCACCGCCCTGAATCATATCGACAATGAACTGGTCATGATGCTGCCCGGCGACCAGTTGATCACAGGCCGCACTGATCGCCTGAAACCGGCGCTCTTCCAGCAAACCGAGCTCTGCATTGGCGGCGGCGGCGGCTTTTTTAACCATGGCCAGCCCGATTATGAGTTTTGGAAAGTGAGCCAGCGTCACGCCCGACAAATCAAAGTTTTCGGCGGCGCGTAGCGTCTGAATACCATAGTAGGCCCCGACCGGGACGGGCCGTTGACCGAGCAAGTCGCGTTCCAGGCGAGTTGGCTGAGTGGGTTCAGGGGCAATGCGAGTGACGGCGTCGTTCTGCGTTGGCAGCATGATGGTTTTCTCTGTCCTCCGGGTGTGTCCGGCTTGCCAAATCGGCGACCGGAGAACGCATTGTGCCGCTACGCATGGCTCGCCGACCAATGCCGTTTTCAGCTATAGTATGCATATATTGCATACTAAGGAGCTTGAATGGACTTTGAAACGCGCTGGCTGGAGGACTTTGTTGCCCTGGCCGATACCCTGAGCTTTTCCCGCGCGGCGGAACGTCGCTTTGTGACTCAGCCAGCATTCAGTCGACGCATTAAAGCGCTGGAAACCACGTTGGCAGTGCCGCTGGTGGACCGCTCAACAACGCCGGTGAAATTGACCGACGAAGGCCAGCTGTTCCTGCTGACGGCGAGAACTGTGATGTCTCAGTTGCGTGAAACCGTCAGCCGACTGCGCGGGCTGGACGCAAACCAGCAAACGCTGCGCGTTGCTGCCGCCCATTCGCTGGCATTCTCCTTCTTCCCCGACTGGATGACCGAGCACCGGGATGTGATGAACAACCTGAACATGCGCCTGGTGGCAATGAACGTTGAAGAAGCCTTGCATGCCCTGCGCGAAGGCCAGTGTGATTTGCTTCAAATCTATTATGACTCCTACGCCACCCTGCAACTCGATGCCAATACCTTTCCCTCCATTACTCTGGGACACACGCGCCTGGTTCCTGTGTCAGTTCCATTGCCTGGCACCGACCAGCCACGCTATTCGCTCGACAGTGAAGGCCAGGAAGAAATTCCGTTACTGGCCTACACACCCGGGGCCTTTCTGGGGCGGACATTACGGCTGATGTTAAAGCAGGACCCGATCAGATTACGGCTGAAAACCGTCTACGACACCGCCATGGCGGAAGGGTTGAAAGGCATGGCATTAACCGGCGCTGGCATCGCCTGGGTACCGGAGCTCTGTATTCGTCGGGAACTTCGAGAGGGTGAACTGGTAATCTGCGGGGCTGAGCGCTGGCATGCGCCACTGGAGATCCGGCTGTATCGATGTGCACTGGTTCGGAACCCATCGGTAAACCGGCTTTGGCAGCGATTGGCCGCCCAATAAAAAACCGGCCCAAAAGGCCGGCTTTTAACGAACTCAGTATCTGTTCGTGGAGCAGTAACCCGTCTGTTTTACTGGACTTCGCCCACTTCCACAAACGCACCGTTACGCACGGTCATTTCAACAATCACGCCAGGAACGTCACCGCTGTCATCGAATTCGTGCTGACCGGTTGCGCCTTCGTAGTTAATGTCCTGACCGGCTGCCAGCAGACGCTTGGCTTTGCTCCACTCACCCGGCAGGATCACTTCACCCGGCGCAGTCGCTACGCGGCGGACATGGTCGCTCAGGCCTTCACGGCTGTCTTCGCCCATTGATTCGATGGCCAGCGCAATAATAAAGGCGGCATCGTAAGACTGACCGGCAAAGGTCGCGTTCGGATCCAGCTCAACCGCTTCGGCCAACCCGGCAAACACAGCTGATCCTGGCAGATCCGGGGTGCCCGGCTTGGTAGCAATCATGCCTTCAAGCACGTCGGCGCCCACAGCCCGAACCAGGCCGTCACCGACCATACCATCACCACCAACGTAAGTGACGAAGTTGCCGCTCTCGTTCGCCTGGCGCAGGATCGTCTGACCAGACCCGTCAGCATAGGCCAACACGACCAGGTTTTGTGAACCGGTAGACGCCAGAGAAGCAATTTCAGCACGATAATCGGCTTTGCCGTCTTCATGCGCTTCATTGGCCATGACCATGCCACCTTCGTTTTCATAGGCCGCCGCGAACGCATCGGCCAGGCCCTTGCCATAGTCGTTGTTCACATAAGTGACCGCGGCATCGTTAATACCTTTGGAGATCAGCAACCGTGCCAGAACTTCGCCCTGATAAGCGTCAGACGGCGGTGTACGGAAAACCTGATCATTATCATCCATCTCTGTAATCGCCGGCGAGGTAGACGCCGGTGAGATCATCACCACACTGGCAGGAATGCCTACGTTGTTGGCGGCGGCAATGGTCGCCCCTGAACACAGGGCACCGACGATAGCGGTCACATTTTCCGAGTTGATCAGTCGGTCGGCACCGTTGGTAGCGGCCGACGAGTCAACGCAGGTGGTATCAGCACTGGGCATGACCAGAATGTCACCATCCAGAATGCCGCCCTGACCATTCACATGCCTGACTGCCAGACGCGCAGCGTCATAAATGGGTGGTGTCAAACTTTCAATAGGGCCGGTAAAACCACCCAGAAAGCCGATTTTTACTTCTTCAGCCTGTACGGCACCGACGAGTGCTGCAGCGGTTGCTACGCCCAAGAGTGTTTTTTTAATCATAGAGTTCTCTCTCGCTGTTATTATGTTTCCCAAAGGGACCACTTCATGTTGAGGATTTTTTGTCAGAAACACAAGCCTTCAAACGGCGCATAGGCCCGCATTGTCGGCTTTGTTCACTTTCTGTTCAGACATGACCTGCAATCCGGTGATCGCGTGAGCTGTGCACAGTGCCAGTCTTGTTCTTGTTGTTAGACGGTATTGTGTTACTGCGCCATCGCAGCTTCTCCTATTTTTCAAGCAACAGCACCCCCGGCCGGAGAAAAAGCTTTGCGATGCGTTGTAAAGCCACGATTCCAGCTCAGGGAAAGAAGCCATTGGTCAGAAAAAAGGCCACCCAGAACCGCACGTCCTCATCGTTCATGATGAAGGTATGACCAGCCTCTGCCAGACGGAAGCCATCGGCCTCGCTCAGGCGGGCACTGGCCACCGATACCTTGCCATCGTGATCACCCTGAAACAGAACATTGAACCAGGGGTCGCTGGAGCGGGTGCCGGTAATGACCCCCACGGGCACATCGATGGGATCAAGCTGGTTCACCAGCGCCTCGTCATCGGTGGCCAGTTCCAGCGCCGCGGGCCCCATAATCCACTGAAACCAGGCCTGGTCTCCCAGGGCATCGATCACTTCACTGCCGTGGTTGGGCGGGCTCAGCATCACTACCCGCCCCTGGCCCGGCAGATCAGCGCGCTGCAGCCAGTAACGGGCCAGTATGCCGCCAAGTGAATGGGTCACCAGATGAACGGTGTCGTAACCCTGCCGGTTCACCCGCTCCACCGCGTTCGCAACGTAGGCCGACAACTCCGGGACGGTCTCCTTTCGGCTTGGGTATTCCTGATTACAGGTGGCAAAGCCTGCCTCCTGCAGAGCACCCGCCAGCCTGGCCATGGACCTATCGGTTCGGCCCAGTCCGTGCACCAGTACCACAATCTGATCGCCCTCGCCTTCCACGGTGCACAAGTCCTCCTGCTCCGGCACCATCAAGCCGGCGTCAATGCGCACATCGGCCAGACTTACGCGCCAATCGAGATGCGGCCCGGTGCTACGACCCGTTGTGCCCACCGCTGCGATCAATTCACCCTGTTCAACCCGATCGCCCACACTGACATGCACACCGGATAAATGCAGAAAACTGGACGTCAGCCCCATACCGTGGTTCAGCAACACCGTTCCACCGCTGAAATACAAATCCGGTTCTGCCAGCGTCACAACGCCGGAGGCTGGCGCGTATACCGGTGTGCCTGTGGGTACCGCAACATCAATGCCCCAGTGCGGCGCTGAAGGCGTTCCGTTCAGAATACGCTGGCTGCCATAGACGCCGGAGATTCGCCCATAGGCGGGCCAGACGAAAGGCTCAAGCCAGCCTTCACTGTCGACCCGGCGAGCGCGGGCTGCCTTGACACGTTCCGCTTCGGCCAGTATGCGGGCAATCTGCTCTTCAGGCGGGTTTACCCGGGACGGATCAAGACCGTCGACGCGCTGAATTCGATAGTCCCGTTCTTCAATTTCCAGCTGAAACCGCTGTTCTGCCTGCCCGGGCACACGCACAGATAACGGATACTCGCCTTTCATCATGCGCTCGAAACCCAGAATATAGCGGCCTTCAGCGTCTACCGGTACGGATTGCCCGGCAAACCTTACGTGGCTTTCGGGCTCGGCCCGGCCGACAAAATAGCCACCACCCTGAAGTACTCCGTACCCTTCGGGCATGGCCCAGGCTGGCAACGTCATAAACCAGCACAACGCTGCTGCAACCAGCAGCAGGAGGCTTCGCCGATGGCGACGCCGGACGGCACGCGTCGGGACCTGATGCAGGTCATTACCCAAGGTAGCTATCATCTTATATACTCATTTAAGGTTCACGACTTGCCAAACTCCGGCACTGTAATGGCGCGCTGACTCTGCGTCAGTCTGTAGGCGTCAGCTCGATCTATCTTACACACTATTGGCTCCCTGTTGGGCCCGCCATCAAACCGGTTAAGGATTCAACTCCATGGCTGTAGTTCCGGTGCTTGTTATTAATTCCGGCAGTTCATCGCTCAAATTTTCGCTGTTCGACATGACCACCGGCCGCGACATCCTTTCGGGTTCAGTCGATCGGCTCAACACTCGCAGTGCCGAACTGAACTGGCATCTCGATGAAGAAAAACACACCACACCCCTGCCCGGCCAGGGTCACTCGGGGGCCTTACAAGCGGTCAACAACCTCGTGACCCGCCTTGCATTAAAAGAACCGCTGGCGGGTATCGGCCACCGGGTCGTACACGGTGGTGAAACCTTTACCGATTCAGCCCGCATTACCGAGGCCACCCTGCGCGGCATTGAAGCCTGCGCCAACCTGGCTCCTCTGCACAACCCGGCGAATGTGCTGGGCATTCAGGTAATGCAGGCCTTGTATCCGTCAGTGCCCCAGGTCGCTGTCTTTGATACGGCGTTTCACCAGTCGCTGGATCCGGAGGCCTTTCTCTATGCCGTGCCAATGAAACTCTACCGGGAGCAGGGCGTTCGACGTTACGGTTTTCATGGCACCAGTCACAAATACGTAGCGCAACAGGCGGTGCAACAACTGGAGTTGAACCCTGAATCGCATGCGATTATCACAGCGCACCTGGGCAACGGCTGCAGTGCAACCGCAATTTCCGACGGTTTTTCGATCGACACCACCATGGGGATGACCCCCCTGGAAGGGCTGGTCATGGGCACGCGCAGTGGCGATATCGACCCGGGCTTGCATGAATACCTGAGTGAGCAACTCGGCTGGAGCATCGCCGATGTGACCCAGATGTTGAACCGCGACAGTGGCCTGCTGGGTCTTTCGGAACTGTCGAACGACATGCGCACGCTTACCGAAGCGGCGGCCGGCGGGCACCGTCAGGCGCGCCAGGCCATCGATGTGTTCTGTTTCCGCCTGGCCCGCCAGATCGGCGGTCTGGCGGCATCGCTTGGCCGGCTGGATGCCCTGATTTTTACGGGAGGCATCGGTGAAAACGCCGTTGATATTCGCGCTAATGTTCTGCAACGCCTGGGTGTATTCGGGTTTGAACTCGACGATGTCCTAAACAAAGCGCACGGTGACAGCCGGGGCCAAATTTCAGCAAGCAAGGGCCCGGTTGCTGCTGTCATTCCCACCCGGGAAGAATGGATGATCGCGCAGGACACCCTGCGGTTGATCAACGAAACGCCTATTAACTGATCAACAGGGAGCGCCTGTGCAACACACTTTTTTCATGACAGCCATCGGTGCCGGTACCGGTCTGACCTCGGTGTGCCTGGGCCTGGTTCGGGCACTGGATCAACTTGGTATTCGGGTGGCCTTCTGCAAACCCATCGCCCAGCGCTATGGCACGGATCCGGGGCCGGAACGGTCCACCCACCTGATCAACGCCACGCTCGGCCTGCATCCGGCCGCCCCGATCAGCCTGGCGACGGCCCAGCAGGCGTTATCTCAAAACAAGACAGATGATTTAATGGAAGACGTCATCCAGCTGTTCCAGCAATCGGCAGGCGAGGCGGATGTCGTGATCGTCGAAGGGCTGGTGCCGCTGGGTGATGAAAACTACATCGGCAAGCTGAACTTGAACATGGCCCGGGCACTGGATGCCGACGTCATTCTGGTGGCCGCCAAAAACGCAGAAAGTACGGCGCAGTTGAACGAACGAATTCAGGTCAGCGCCAGCCTGTTTGGCGGCATCGACAACGCCCGGGTGATCGGCTGCATACTCAACAAAATCGGGGCGCCAGAACCCGACTACCAGCAAATATTACCGAGTGAAGACGGCGAACAGCATCTGGCCATTCCCACCGACCCCGACAAGATCATCGCCTCGCTTCGGGTCTTTTCGAACCCGTCGTTCCGGTTCCTGGGGGGTATTCGCTGGAATCCGCTGCTGGTCGCCCCCCGCACCCGCGATGTTGCTGACCATCTGCAAGCAACACTGCTGAATCGTGGCGAGCTGGAGACCCGCAGAGTCCAGGCCATCACCGTCTGCGCGCGAACCATGCGCAACATGCTGCATACCCTGAAAGCTGGCACCCTGGTAGTGACCCCGGGCGATCGCGAAGACATCGTTCTGGCCAGCTGCATGGCCGCTCTGAACGGCGTGCCCCTGGCCGGCCTGGTACTGACGGGTGGACTGAAACTTGATAACGCCGTCATCGATCTGTGCCAGGCCGCCTTTGCCACCGGCCTGCCGATGATGGAAGTCAGCTCCAATACCTTCGTGACCGCCCAGCGGTTGAACGCCATGAACACCGAAGTTCCTGTCGACGATGTCGACCGCATGGATGCCGTAATGAACGCGGTTGCGGCCGATCTGGATGGCGCCTGGCTGGCACAGCGTGCCCGGGTCGGCCTCGAACCGAGACTGTCGCCCCCGGCTTTTCGACACCTGCTGGTCGGTCGTGCCCGCCAGGCCAAAAAGCGCATCGTACTGCCTGAGGGAGATGAACCCAGAACCGTGCAGGCAGCCATTTCCTGCCAGCAGCGTGGCATCGCGCACTGCGTGCTGCTGGGCAAGCGTGACGACATAGAGCGAGTCGCCGCCAGCCGCAACCTGACGCTGCCGCCCGACCTTGAAATCGTCGACCCGGAGCAGGCCCGCCCGCGGTACATTCAACCCATGGTTGCCCTGCGCCAGCACAAGGGTCTAACGGCTCCAATGGCTGAAGCACAACTGGAAGATACCGTGGTGCTGGCCACCATGATGCTGGCCGAAGGCGATGTGGATGGCCTGGTTTCCGGTGCGGTGCACACCACGGCCAATACCATTCGCCCCGCGCTGCAGCTGATCAAGACCAGAGCGGATGCCAGCCTGGTGTCGTCGGTATTTTTTATGCTACTGCCCGACCAGGCGGTGGTCTATGGCGACTGTGCCGTTAACCCGGACCCGAATGCTGAACAACTGGCCGACATTGCCATTCAGAGTGGCGACTCGGCCCTGGCGTTTGGCATAGAGCCACGCATCGCGATGATCAGTTACTCCACCGGCGAATCAGGCTCTGGCGATGACGTGGAAAAGGTACGCGCTGCAACCAAACTGGCGCAGGCAAAACGCCCGGACCTGCTCATCGACGGGCCCTTGCAATACGATGCCGCATCAACCCCTTCGGTTGCTACCAGCAAGGCCCCGAATAGCAATGTGGCTGGGAAAGCCACAGTATTCATCTTTCCGGATCTGAACACCGGCAACACCACCTACAAGGCGGTGCAGCGCAGCGCCAATGTGGTCAGCATCGGCCCCATGCTGCAGGGGTTGAGCAAGCCGGTGAACGATCTGTCACGCGGTGCCACGGTCGATGACATCGTCTACACCATTGCCCTGACTGCCGTGCAGGCTAACCAGCCCGTCTGAGCGAGTCACCGGTTTCCAGAAACTGGCCGAAGTGCCGTTACCTGAACTATATATTAGGTAACGGTCATTCAAATACGAATGGCTTGGTATTCTTTTTCCTGGGAGCCCGACTCATGACGTCCTGGACTATTCGCACCCGCCTGATGGTCGGGGTGGCGCTCAGCGTATTGGTGCTGGTCGCCATCAACGGTGTTTATAACTACCAGCAAGCCCGGTCGGCACTGGTTGAGTCGGTCTCCGACACGGTGCAACGCAGCGGCACCAGTACCCGGCGCTTTGTCAGTAACTGGCTGGCCAGCAAGGCACAGGTGGTCGAGTCGGCCGCCCAGGCGATTGCCAACGCCCCCGATCCGATTCCGGTGCTTACCCAGGGCAACAACGCGGGTAACTTTCTCTATATGTACCTGGGTACCCGGGCTGGTGACATGATCATGTTCCCGGCTGAATCCTTGCCCGATGATTTCGACCCCCGCACCCGGCCCTGGTTCATTCAGGCTCAGGAGGAACAGCAACGCATTGTTACCGCCCCCTATATTGATGCGTCCTCTGGGGGTCTGGTGATGAGCTTTGCCCAACCGGTGGGCGCCAATGTGCTTGCCGCCGACGTAGCCCTGACCGATATTGTTCAGGAAGTGCTGGGGGTTGAACTGGGCGAGTCGGGCTATGCGGCACTGGTCGATGGCGACAACCAGTTTCTGGTTCACCCCGACGAAAACCGGCTGGGAGAGAATCTCAATGGCTTGATCGGCAATGCCCGACTGACCACAACCACCTCTGGCGTCTCCGTCAATGGTGAAGACTGGCTCAGTGCCGCCTACCCGATTGAAGGCAGCGACTGGCAGGTCGTCTTAATGGTCAAAAGCAGTGAGGCCTTTGCCGGACTCGGTGCCCTGGCACTGAGCAACACCCTGGTATCTGCCCTGACCATCCTGATTGTGACCATCGTTTCCGGATTTCTGATTTCCTATCTGCTGCGGCCCCTGGCCGGGCTCGATTCGGCCATGTCTGATATTGCCCAGGGTGAAGCCGACTTGACTCGCCGGCTCACAGTTGTGCGCGACGATGAAATCGGCTCGCTCAGCCAATCGTTCAATCAGTTCGTTGAATCGGTGCATCAACTGGTGTCGGAAAGCCTTGGCTATTCCCATGAGCTGGAAACCCTGTCGGATTCCTCGCGCAGAAATGCCAAGGCCAATAACGATGCCATTCAGTTACAGCAGAGCGAAATCAGCCAGGTAGCCGCCGCCATTAACGAGATGTCGTCTACCTCGGCCGAGGTGGCACAAAATGCGGGAGATACCGCCGAAGCGGCTCAGAAAGCCTCGACTGAAGGCCAGAACGGCATGGGTAATGCCGCCGAGAATCGTCAGCGTATGGGCAAACTGACCGGGCAGATCGATACCGCCACGGGTGTTATCGGTAAACTGGATGAGCAGGCACTGGAGATCAACACCATTCTGTCGACCATTCAGAACATCGCCGAACAAACCAATTTGCTGGCTCTGAATGCGGCCATTGAGGCGGCTCGTGCCGGTGATCAGGGGCGTGGTTTTGCCGTGGTTGCCGATGAAGTGCGGGCTCTGTCGCAACGCACGCACCAGGCTACCGGCGAGATTCAGACCATGATTGAAACCCTGCAGGAGCAGACCCAACAGGCCGTGTCGATCATGACCAGCAGCAAAACCCTGACCGATGAAACGGCCAGCAGCGCCCAGCAGGTAACCACCAGCCTTAACGTGATTGCCGAATCGATAGAAGACATTTCTTCCCGGGCACAGAGCATTGCGGAGGCTTCTCGCGAGCAGAACATCGCAACAGAGGAGATCAGCCGCATCGCCACGGCCATTCAGGATGCCTCCAACCAATTGGCCGACAACGTCGATCAGGCAACCGCCCAGTCGGACGAGTTACATGGCGTCAGCCGCAAAATCCGGCAAAATTTGTCGCGCTTCAAGGTCTGAGCGTCCGGGTAGTCGGCTGAAACAAAAGCAGAGCCGGTGTCTGCAAGGTGGGCACTGGCTCTCTGAATAGGGTACATTCAGTGGCACAGAGTCACCGCTGACGGAGCCCTCATGAAAGCCGTATTCCTCGACGCCGCCACCTTCCCCGACGAACAAACACTGACGCCACCAGACACCGTAACCGACTGGCAAAGCTTCGACAAAACCTCACCCGAACAGCGTCTCGAACGCTTGCAGCAGGCTGATATTGCTCTGGTCAACAAGGTGGTGCTGGATGCACCCCTACTGGCCCGGCTACCGGACCTCAAGTGCATTGGCGTAACAGCCACCGGTACCAACAACGTTGATCTGGAGGTCTGCCGGGCCCGGGGCATTGCTGTGTTCAATGCCACCGGTTACGCCGTTGACGCCGTCGGTGAGCATTGCATCATGATGATGCTGGCACTGGCCCGGAACCTGAAGGCCTACCTCAGAGATGCCGACAACAAAGGCTGGAGCCAGAGCCCCTTTTTCTGCAACCGTATCGCCCCGATCAACACCCTGAGTGGTAAGCGCCTGGTGATTGTTGGCAAAGGTGATCTGGGCACAGCGGTTGCGACCCGGGCTCAAGCCCTGGGACTCTCGGTGATTTACGCTGAACGGCCCGGGGCAGAGACCGTCAGGCCGGGGTACACCGCCTTCGAAACCGCGCTGTCGCTGGCCGATGTAATGAGCCTGCACTGCCCGCTGACTGACCAGACCCGGGGCATGATCAATCAATACACGCTGAGCCTGATGCAGCCGCACGCCCTGCTCATCAACAGCGGCCGGGGCGATTTGGTGGTTGAACCCGATTTACTGGATGCCCTGACCCGGGGCGTCATCGGCGCCGCGGCGCTGGATGTGGCCAGCAGTGAACCACCCCCGCCCGAGCACATCATCTGGCAATTGGCGGCCTTGCCAAACGTTATTGTGACACCCCATGTCGCCTGGTCGTCAGATGGCGCCATGGCCCGCCTGCTGCGCCAGTTGGAGGAAAAACTGAATCGCTGGGCCCGACAGGAACCCAATGCCCTGACCGACTCACTGACCCACGACAGTTAAGAACTCAAGTTCCGGAGTTCGGGAACCTTGGGTGCCTAACGTCCGCGTCGGATACCGGTGGCCATCGCCTACGTGTGAGCCACCTCACAGGACGTGAAAAAAGCATGATCAGTGACATACTTTCATGGCACTCATTTCCCTCCAGACTAAGCAATACGGGGGTTTTGGCGTATAATCCCGATCATTAGCGCTAGACCAGCCTCTGTGTGAAATGGATTCCCGGACATGAGTGTCATCGATTTAATCAAAGAAAAGAAAGAACGTCTGAGCCAGAATCAGGCGGAATTCAGGGAGCTTATAGCGCCGCAATGGCGCGAGTACTGGAACGAACTCTGGCAAAGTGCCCGCAATCACGAATGGGTCAACTGGGTTCTGGACCAGGATCGCAAACCGGTCGATACCCCGCAGGATTCGCTGACTGAATGCGACAACCCACGCGCTGAAGCCATGCGCCAGACCTTACTGAGCCAATTGGGTGACGTCGTCTATGAAGGCCAGTGGCTGACTCTGGAGCAAGACCGGATCAACGCCTTTGCCGAGGTTACCGAAGACCAGCAGTGGATTCATACCGACCCGGCACGGGCTGAACAGGAATCTCCGTTCAGGGCCACCATCGCCCATGGGTTTCTGACCCTGTCGATGATTCCCAAGCTCACCAACTCAGTTGACCCGAGCAATCCGCCTTACCCCGGCGCAAAAATGGTCGTCAATCTCGGCCTGAACAAGGTGCGTTTTCCCTACCCGCTAAAAGCAGGCAGCCGAGTCCGGGCAACCAAGAAAATCGTCGCAGTTGAAGTGGTACGTCGCGGTCTGGAAGTCACGGAAGAAGTCACCGTCAATATCGAACACACTCGACGCCCAGCCTGCGTGGCTGAAACAGTGGTTCGCCTGGTCTATTAGAAGTTCGGGCAAGCTGAGAGGCGTTGGCCCGCGACGAGCGAACTGCAAAACTTGAGTTAATTAAAACTAAGTTGCCACAGGGTTCCACTGACCAAAGCTAACCCTATCCCGGCTCCCCATATCCTGCAAGGTTGCTATTGAGCCATAGCCGTGGCTTTCAAAACACTCTCTGACTGCCTCCCCCTGCGTCCAACCATGCTCCAGAAACAACCAGCCACCTGACGCTAGAACCCGCCGCCCCTGCTCAATCAGAAGTCGAATATCGGCCAGACCATCGTCGGCTGCTACCAGAGCAGACAGTGGCTCCCAGCGCACATCGCCTTGCTGCAAGTGAACATCATCAGCGGCAATATAGGGGGGATTCGATACCAGCAGATCCAGGCTGTGATCCGCCAATGCATCGCACCAGTGGCTTTGGCCCACGGTTACCGGGAATCCCAGTTGGTGCGCATTCTCTTGCGCAAGGGCTACGGCATCCGGTTGAACATCAAAAGCGCTGATGCTCCAGCTGGGTCGTTCGCTGGCCAGTGCCAGCGCTATGGCACCCGTTCCGGTGCCCACATCGGCGACTCTTAGGGATGGTTGGTCAAAACGGTTTAGAATAGCCTCGACCAGCGTCTCGGTATCAGGTCTCGGAATCAGGGTGCTGGCATTAACCTTAAGTGGCAAAGACCAGAACTCACGCGTACCAAGAATATGAGCGACCGGCTCACCGCCCTCTCGGCGGCGCACCAGGTCTTCAAAGTGGTGCTGCTGGTCAGCGCTCAGCTCCCGTTCAGGCCAGGTAAAAAGCCAGGTTCGGCTTTTACCGAGCACAAAGGCGAGCAACAAATCGGCATCGAGCGCTTCCAGGCCCTGCTGCTGCGCCCATTGCTGGGCCTGGCGCACCTGGTTCAGGCCGGAGTCTGACATGGGTTAGGTTTCCTGTAAGGTCAGCGCAGATCAGGACTGCGACATATCAGCCAGCAGTTGTGCCTGATGTTCCTGCACCAGCGGGTCCACTACCTGATCCAACGTGCCCTGCATCACTTCATCGAGTTTGTAGAGCGTTAAATTAATGCGGTGGTCGGTGATGCGCCCTTGCGGGAAGTTGTAGGTACGGATGCGCTCGGAGCGATCGCCACTGCCGACCAGGCTGCGCCGGGTATCGGCTTGTTCACGGGCGGCGGCACTGGATTGGGCGTCCATAATCTTGGCGGCCAGTAACGACATGGCCCGGGCCTTGTTCTTATGCTGGGAGCGTTCATCCTGGCATTCCACCACGATGCCGGTAGGCAGGTGCGTCAGACGCACCGCCGAATCGGTTCGGTTAACGTGCTGACCGCCAGCGCCCGAGGCGCGGTAAGTGTCGACCCGCAAATCACCCTTGTCGATCTCGACTTCGGCCAGTTCATCGGCTTCAGGCATCACCGCTACGGTACAAGCCGAGGTGTGTATACGCCCCTGGCTCTCGGTTTCCGGGACGCGCTGAACCCGGTGGGCACCGGACTCAAACTTGAGATGCGAATACACCTGGTCACCGCTGATGCGACTGATGATTTCCTTGAAACCACCGTGCTCGCCTTCACTGGCCGACAACACTTCCAGACGCCAGCCCATACGTTCCGCGTATCGGCCGTACATCCGGTGCAGGTCACCGGCAAACAGAGCGGCTTCGTCACCGCCGGTGCCAGCCCGTACCTCAAGAAAGACGTTACGGCCGTCGTTCGGGTCTTTGGGCAGCAGCAGAATCTGCAGTTCATCAGTCAGTTGTTCCAGGCGCTCTTCGCCCTGTTTTACTTCGTCGCGACCCATGTCGCGCATCTCGGGGTCGCTGTCGTCCAGCAACTGGCGGGCATCAAGAATATCTCGTTCAACACCCTCATAGCGGGCAAAGCAGCCAACCACGTCTTCAAGCTCCGCATATTCCTGTGAATACTGACGGAACCGGGTCTGATCGGTGATCACCTCGGGCTGGGAGAGCAGACGTGCCAGTTCGTCATAGCGTTCTGTCAGTTCAGACAGTTTCTGGCGGATGGAGTCTTTCATAGACGCATGGATGCCTTATAAATCAAACAGACGGGAAACCCAGTCACTGGCTTCCTTGTCATCACCGTCCCCATGGGCCTTGCGCAAGGCCACCGTGGGGGCGTGGAGTAATTTGTTGGTCAGCCCCCGGGCCAGTTGCTCGACCACCCGCTGGGCGTCGACACCCTGTTCCAGAGCTCGCCGGGCTTTTTCCAGCTCGACGTCTTTCAATGTTTCGGCCTGTTGGCGCAGAGCGCGAATGGTGTCAGCCGCCTGGCGTTCTTTCAACGACTGACTGAATGCATCAGTCGAACGGGCGATGATGTCCATGGCTGCGCGCGCAGCCTCCTGCCGGCTTCGTACGTTGGCTTCGATGACGGTTTTGAGATCATCCACCGTGTATAGATAGACGTCTGAAAGATCCCCAACTTCACTCTCGATATCCCGTGGGACGGCGATGTCGACCATGAAAACCGGCTTGTGACGGCGTTTCTTCAGCGCCCGCTCCACCATGCCCTTGCCGATGATGGGCAACTGACTGGCGGTTGAGGAAATCACGATGTCGGCGCCGGGCAGTTCATCGGGAATGTCTGACAACAAGACCGCACGGGCCCCGAACTCCGATGCCAGACTTTGCGCCCGGGCCAGCGTTCGGTTGGCAACGACGATGTCGGTTACGCCCTTGTCGCGCAGGTGGCGGGCCACCAGGTCAATGGTTTCACCGGCGCCAATCAGCAGTGCCCGGCACCGGTCCAGGCGGTCGAAGATGCGAGTGCTGAGGCGCACAGCAGCGTAGGCGACACTGACGGCATTCTCACCAATGGCAGTGTGGGTGCGCACTTCCTTGGCCACACGAAAACTGTGTTGAAACAGATGGTGCAGCTGCTGACCGACGGAATCGTATTCCTGGGCAACGGCGAAGGCCGACTTCAGTTGCCCCAGAATTTGCGGTTCGCCCAGCACCATGGAATCGAGCCCGGCCGCAACGCGCCCCAGATGGGAGACTGCATCGGCATCGGCATGTATGTAGAGCGCAGCGCGCAGTTCGTCGGGGGAGATGCGGTGTGTCAGGGCAAGCCACTGGATCAGGGCTTCTATGCCAACGGCAGGCTCGGTCAGGGAGCAATAGATTTCACTGCGATTGCAGGTGGAGAGAATCACCGTCTCTTCGACGCCCGGAATCGACAACACCGATGCCAGCGAGTCAGACATGGTTTCGGGAGCGAAACTGACTTTCTCCCGAACGTCTACTGACGCCGTGTTGTGATTAATACCTAGGGCCAGCAATGACATGTTTGGACGGGGCCTGCTCACTTCGTTGATCAAACGCGTAGTCTACCGATTTTCCGGTCCCGAGGCGACTGTGATAACGCCCGGCACCCAGGCTCTAACAAGCCTGAAGGCTGCCATCTTTACACGGATTTACGCTTCGTCTGCTGTACCCGGCAGCCACCCACAGGTCACTCTAACCAAGCACTGGAAGGCAGTATGAGGGCAGCCGGGTCACAAACAATGCCGCGGCCGCTATACTCACGATTGCCGATAGCTATCACGCATGGCGGGATGCACTGTCCGAGCCACCCGAGACTGAGCTGAACCATCACCCTGTGCGTACACCCTAATCACGATGTTGACTGCACCGGCTGTGATTCAGTCCGTGCACCCTAGGGCAACACCCCGGCAGCAAAGCCCGGAGTAACCTGTGTGTTAACCCAGGTCGTAACCCTCACCATCAGACTGCGAAGCCGAGACACATGACATCTACAGCACCTTTCAAACGCACCATGCTGGCCACTTTGGTTCTTAGCCTGGCCTTAAGCGGCTGTACCACGACCGCCTCCCAGGCCGAGTCATCGGGCGATGCCGCGCCTCAAACCGGGTCATCAGAAGCGCAAGCACCCCAGTCCGACACTCGCATTGCGACAACGCCGCTGACCGGAGAGGCCTTCTACACCCTGCTACTGGCAGAAATTGCCACGAACCGTGGCGACTACGGCTCAGCCGCGCAGCTCTACAGCCGTCTCGACCGGCAATACGACGATCTGGAAGTGGCCCAACGCGCCACCGCCTTGAACCAGGTGGTGGGTAATTACGACGCCATGGGCGAACATGCCGGCCACTGGTTGCGGCTCGAACCAGAGAACGCCGAAGGCTGGCAAGCGCTGACCATCGCCAGCCTGGCCAATGCAGACCAGGTCACCGCCAGCCGGGCCCTGAATCAGTGGCTGACGCTCGACCCGGACGCTGAAATTGAAGTGGCACTCGCCGGTATTTCCACCCTGGCCGCCGACCAGCAAGAACGTTTGCTGCCGGTACTGGCCGAGGCCGAGGCCAACCATCCGGAGAACACCAGCATTGGGTTTGCCAATGCCCAGTTGCTGTCGACGCTGGGCCAGTACGAACAGGGGCTGGAGGTCATCAGGGCCAATCGGGCTCAGCAAGACAGTCCGGACAAAGGCCTGCTGGAATTCCGGCTCCATCTCGAACTGAACGACATTGAACAGGCCCGCACGGTAATCAGCGACCTGGCCGAGCGTTACCCAAACAACAGCCAGGTCGCCACCACCTTTGCCGGCTTTGCCTATGCCGATTCGGATACCAACAAAACAGAGACGCTGGAATCCCTGTTCAACCGCTTTCCGAACGAACCGGTGATCGCCCGTGCCTTTGCCCGCGAGTCGTTCGACAATGAAGACTACGACACCGCAGAAGTGCTGTTCGAACGACTGATAAACTCTGAATTCAGCGACGAGGCCCACTATTTTCTGGGCAGAATCAGTCGCATTAATCGTGTGCCGGAAGAAGCTGCCCAGCGCTTCTTAAGTGTCGAAGCGCCACCTTACCTGGTGTCGGCCCTCGCTGAACTCAGTGAAGTCTGGCAAGACAGTCGACCGACCGATGTGCAGGAAGCCCTGCACCAGGCCCGCCAGGATTACCCGGCCCAGAGCCCGGTCTTGTGGCGCATTGAAGCGGATCTGTTCCGTCGACTGGGCAATACCGATCAGGCCATGGCGGTATATGGACAAGCCCTGTCAGCCCACCCGGGTGACACCAGCCTGCTGTACGATCAGGCGTTAATGGCGGCCAACCTGGGCCAATATGAGTTGCTTGAGGAAAACCTGACCGAGGTTCTGGAACAGGAGCCAGACAATGCCTCGGCACTGAATGCGCTGGGTTACACCTGGGCAGACCGCAACATGAATCTGGACCAGGCAAAACGCTACATCGACCGGGCACTCGAGCAGCAACCGGATGACCCGGCAATTCAGGATTCCAAGGGCTGGGTGGAATACCGCCTTGGCAATCTCGAAGAAGCGGAGCGCTGGTTACGTCGCTCACTGGAATCCATGGAGTCCGATGAAGTAGCGGCGCATCTGGCGGCGGTACTGTGGGAACAGGACAAACAGGAAGAAGCCCAGCGCTGGCTCGACCAGGCGTTTAGCTGGAACAGCAACAGCCCGACCGCCAGGAACATCATTGAAACGCTGGACATCGACCGATGAGGTCCCTCCTCGTTGTTGCTCTGGCTACTCTGGTACTGACTGGTTGTGCCGGTTTCGGCAAGCAGCCCGGGGCCAGTGAGCTGACCGAAAACTGGGCGCTATCGGGCAAGATGGCGGTTCGCAACGCCACCGAAGCCAGCAGTTTCAATGTAGACTGGGAGCAACGGGCACAGGACTTCGAGATCGAACTGAGCGGCCCACTGGGGCAAGGTGCCGTTCAGATTAGCGGTGAACCGGGCGAAGTGACTCTAACAAAAGGGTCCGATCAGGTGACCCGAAGCACCCTGCGCGAGCTAGCCTACGAAATTACCGAACTGGATCTGCCTCTCGACTACCTGCAATACTGGGTGCGCGCCAAGCCCTACCCGGGCATAGAGGCTACCGTTAACCGAGATACGGACAACGGGCAAGTAAAAAGCATTTCTCAATCGGGCTGGCAAGTGGACTACCCGTTGTACTTCACTGAAACCGGAGAATCCCTGCCTAGACGAATTGATTTCGCCCGCAATGGCAGCAGTGGCCGGCTGGTCATCCGTAACTGGGTCAGTGAGCTTTAGAGCCGTTTCGGAGGCCGCGGCTGACAGGTTGCCGATAACCCGTGCCGGTCACCAGATAGGCTTATCCAGGGTCGGCGTGAACCCATCCATGGGGCCTGGACCGCAGCGTCCTGCTGCGGACCACCCTGGATAAGCCTATCTGGCAACCGTCACTAGCCTTCTTTGGCGCGGCCTCCGAAACGGGGGCTGCTTCCCCAAACGCCCGTCCCTATTGATCCTTGGTATCGTCAGACTTTGGCGCAGCAGCATCCATTGCTGAGGTAAGTGCCGGCAAGCCCCGCTTCATTTGCACCGCATTCGCATACTGGCGCAGCATGTAGGGTTTGAGGGTATCCCGCGTTACCGCTACTCGCTCAGCCAGCTTCACTGCATCCGCATTGGTCGGTTCGGTGTGGTCACCATGAAGAGTGGCGTGGGCCCATTCGTTGGATTCGTACAAGCGGTAATGTTTGTGCACCTGGGCATCGATCGCTGCGGCGACATCGGTGTCTTTTTCGTAGTCGCCGTTCAGTACCTCGCCAAAGGCCAGATGCACTCGCCCTTTCCAGCCGGTCATGCCTCGGGCGATGGACTGAACATCTTCGTGGGCTTTTTTCTTGTAACCGCCCTTGTGTTCCTGGGCATAGAGCTCGCGTGCCTTTGATAAATCGAGCGGATCGACTTCATAGCTGATGGTCACCGGCACGATGTTCAGTTCGCGAATGTAGCTGGCGTAGTCGCGGTCTTTGGGTTTGCTCAGGCTGAACATACCAATGACCGCCGGGTTGGTTTTGTCGTAACCGTCTTTGGCTCGCCCTTCCCGCTGTGCAATCCAGACATTCGCCTTATCTTCGGTGATACAGTGGTGAATGTACCGCGACAGAATCTGGGCTTCTTTCAGCTTGGCCTTCATGCCCTTTACCGAGCGACGCACGATAAAGCTTTTGTTCAGCCGCATCAGATCACTGACAAAGGGCTTACTCAGCAGGTTGTCGCCAATGGCGATGCGTACGGTCTGGAAACCCGCGTGGTAGAGTGTCCAGTTCACCATGGCCGGGTCCATGACGATGTCCCGGTGGTTGGAGACAAAGAGGTAGCCTTTGGTCGGGTCTAGCGATTCCAGCCCCGAGACGGTCAGGTCGGCGACGCTTTTATCGAGAATGCGTTTCAGGTAACCGCGCAACCGGGGTTGAAAGTCGTCCACCCGGCGGATGCCACGAAATTGCCAGGCAAGTCCCAGCCGAATCAGGGGGCGCAGTAGCCAGGGAGCCTTGCGGTTCAATCCCGGGGCTACCCAGGCGCCGATGGCGGCGTGCATTTCCGGGTCGGCCAGCACCCGCTTTAATACGAGCGGTACTTCGTCGTCGTTAAAAGGACGAATGTCGTCAAATTCAGCAGTCATACAGCCCTACAAGACCAGTAAAAAGGCGGCTACTGTACTCCAACCTCGCCTTAAAATCAGGCCCGGCGTTCAGAATACAGACGTCAGGCCTCACCGGGCACCTGCAGACCAATGCCCTTGAGAATCACGTGCGTCAGCGTGCGTTCTGCTGCTTCGAAATCGGCTTCTGTCAGTCCGTCGCTGTCGAGCGCCCATTCGATCTGGGTGGCGAAGTCGGCGTAATGTTGTGTGCTGCCCCAGATCATGAACATCAGGTGCAGCGGGTCGATCGGGTCTATTTTTCCGGCGTCAATCCAGGCTTTGATCACCTCGGTGCGGCCCAGGGCCCAGTGGTGCATGTCTTGCGCCAGGTATTTCTTCAGGTGTGGCGCCCCCTGAATCACCTCGATGGCGAAGATCTTCGACGCCAGGGGGTGACTGCGGGAATAACGTATTTTTGATCGAATGTAAGCGTATATCGTGTCCGCCGGGTCTTCGTCGGCGGTGGTGGTGTTGAAGGCCTGGTTCCACATGCCCAGTATGTCTGACAACACCGCGCCATACAGGCCGATTTTGCTCTGAAAATAATAGAGGATGTTGGATTTGGGCAGGCCGGCGCGTTCGGCAATGGCATTCAGCGAGGTTCCCTTGAAACCGTGCTGCGCGAATTCAATTTCGGCGGCTTCAAGAATGATGGCTTCGTTCTGTTGCCGGATTCGCCCTGCCTTTTCCTTGGTCTGGAACTCTTCTTTCAAGCGTTTCTGGGCCTGATCGACCATGATGACTTCCCGCACTGAGGTGATAGAGAGGGCGAAGCCAGTGGCTAACGACCAGCGCTCACCGGCCAGTCTAACCCACTGATTCCGCGTACATTTCGAGCTTAAGCGGCTTCCCAGTTCAATGCAACTGGCTGGCTAGGCGCTGAAGCGCAGTTCCCCGGCGACCCAGGTAGCGCGCGTCAGACGTTCATCGCCCAGAATCAGGGTCGCGAACAGGGCTTCATCGAGCGATGTTGCTTGCGCCAGTCGCGCGCTGAGGTTGACGCTGCGGTTCGGGTCGAGCACGAACAGATCCGCCATTTTACCGCTGTCCAGGGTGCCGATGTCAGCCTGCAGGTGCAGCGCCCGGGCATTGCCCGAGGTCATCTGGTACCACAGCTGGTTGGCCGTCAGTTTGTAGCCCTTCAACTGACCGACTTTATAGGCTTCAGCGGCCGAGACCAGTTGCGACAACGAGGTGCCACCGCCGACATCACTGGCCAGGCCCAGCACAACGCCTTCCTGTTCGGCCCGGGCGAAATCGAAGAGGCCACTGCCCAGAAAGGTATTGGAGGTCGGGCAAACGGCAATGCGCGTCTGGTGCTCGCGCAGGGCAGTCCATTCGCGGTCGGTCAGGTGCAGCCCGTGTGCCAGCACAGCCCGGTCGTGCAGCAGACCATAGTGTTCATAGACATCCACATAGTCTCTGGCTTTCGGAAACAGTGATTGCACCCAACTGACTTCATCCGGGTTTTCGGACACGTGGGTTTGCATGTACAGCCCGGCGGCCTCGCTGTGCAAGGCACCCGCTCGCTCCAGTTGTGCTTCGGTCGAGGTTGGCGCGAAGCGGGGAGTGATGGCGTAGTGCAGGCGGTCGGTGCCGTGCCAGCGATGAATCAGCCGGGCGCTGGCATCAAACCCGCTGTCAGCGGTGTCGCTGAGGTAATCCGGGCAATTTCGGTCCATCAGTACCTTGCCGGCAATCAGAGCCATGCGGCGCTCGCGGGCTGCTTCGAACAGGGCATCGGTGCCCGCCTCATGCACGGTGCCAAACACCATGGCGGTGGTGGTGCCATGCGCCAGCAGCGCATCCAGAAAGACATCGCTTTGCTGACGGGCGACCAACGGGTCTTCAAAGCGGCGCTCGGCCGGAAAGGTGTAGCGGTTCAGCCAGTCGAGCAGTTGCTCACCCCAGCTGGCCATCACTGGCATTTGGGCGGCGTGGACATGGGTGTCGATCAGGCCAGGCAGAATCCAGGCGTCGCCATAGTCTTCAACGCGGGCAAAGGCCTGTTGCGCCACTGGCAATTCCGCGGCGGGGCCTTGCCAGGCAATACGCCCCTGATGGATCACCAGTGCGGCGTTCGGGCACTGGCGAATCGTATCGGGCTCGGGAAAATCGATGCTGTGACCGAGTATCAGGGTTGCCCGGGCAAGCTGCTCGGGTGTCAGGCTGGCCGACACATCAGGTGCCGGTGAGGTGTTCTGTTCGGGGCTGGTCATGGCGAGTCACGGGTAGTTCATACAGGAAGACTGTACCAAAGCTGACCGAAAGGTCAACTAGGAGCCTGTCGGACATAGGGGGATCGAAGCGAGGGAGTGGGACGGCGAGACCAAATGTCTGCAAATTTCGAGTGCATAGTGGGCCTATGTGCTCGAAATTTGCAGACATCTGGGCCGACGTCCTGCTTCCGTAGCCGATTCATCCTAAGTCCGACAGGCTCCTAGGGCAGCCACAAGGTGAACACAGCACCGCCATGTTCTGGATGGTTGGTCAGTTTGATGTAGCCTTCGGCGTCTCCCTGGCGATGCAATTGAGCGATCTGCTGGCAAAAGTACAGCCCGAGGCCGGTGCTGCCATTCTGAAAACTGAGTTCGCCCTGGTTTGGGGTTTCACTCATGAAGTTCATCATTTTCGCGGGATAGCCTTCGCCGTTGTCGGTGAGGGTAATGCACAGCCCACCGTCCGCCATGAAGGCCCGGAAATCGAGTCGGTCTTTGGTGTAACGAATGCTGTTGGTCAGAATATTGGCCAGTACACCTTCGATCAGTACCGGGTCGATGACCCAGGCGATGTCCGGGTCTTCCAGTTCGATTCCCAGATGAATGCCCAGTGATGCCAGCGTTTGCTGGTAACGGGAGGTCGCATCGTGAATGACGTCTTCAATCAACACCTCATCGAAATCGGGCCGGAAAGTGTCGGTGTTCATGCGATACAAGCCGAGCATGTGCACCAGATCGTTGTTGATACGCCCTGCTTCCAGTCGCAGCCGGTTCAATTTCAGCGTACTTTCCGGCTCGCGCTCGTGAATGCTGTCGATCACTTCACGCAGTTCGTTATCGATCAGGCTGAGGGCATTTTTCACATCATGGACGGTGGCGGCCATGATGGTGTGCATATCAACTGGGTTGCTCATGTTTCACCTTGGAATGCAGCGCAATGACTTTGTCTCGAATGCTGGTATAGCGCTCGTACTGATAGTGGTCGGCGGGCAGATAATCCAACCGGTTGACGATATCGAGACAGCGATCAAGCTGTGACAGAGACACACGGGTCTGCCCCATCAGCAGCAAACTCGACTGAACGAAATTCAGAATAATGCCCGGGTGGCGGGGCGAGAATTTGAGGGCATCTTCAAACAGCTTGGTCGCTGCCTGGTAGTCCTTGTGCTTGTACAATTCGATGCCTTCGGTGTTCACCTTGTGGGCATGACGCCGGGCTTCCTGGGTGATGGGTTCGGCCTGCAGCTGGTTCAGCCGTTTTACAAAGTTACCAGACTCTTTATGGTACTGACGCAATTCCTCGACCAGGGCGTCGGCTTCTTTCGACAGCCCTTTTTCATAAAGAATGTCGACGATATCCAGTGCGCTGTCTTCGCCGAGGTCACCCATTTGCTCCCGCGCCGCCTCGGCGATCGATTCCAGAAACACCCGGTCGGTTGACTCGGCATCGCCAGCATCAGCCAGGTAAGCCCGATAAGCTTTACTGAACAGTTCGGTATCCGGTTCATCCGGGTATTGCTTGATCAGTTTTTTCAGCAGCGACTGGGCATCCTTCTGCAACCGGCGCTTGAGGGCTTCGTCATCCAGGCTTTGCAGTTGTGTTCGGGTTGAGCGCAGCACATCTTTATACCCTCGGGACGATTCATGCATGGTGCCATCCGCCAGGCTGACGATTTCCTTATAGGCCCGGGTGGCGGCAACATGATCGCCGTTATCGCTGGCCAGCCCGGCGAAAACACGTTGGCGGGCAATGTTTCGCGGCGATCGAACCAGTGCCTGTGACAGGGTTTCCTGTGCCTTTTCGGGCTGCTTGATCTGCATTTGCACGTCAGCCAACAGGTCGTAGGCTTCGACCATGTTGGGCTGCAGCATGATCAGCGTTTTCAGGCCGCGCTCTGCGGCTTCGAGTTTGCCTTCCTGAACATCGATCCGGTGGCGTTCCAGTCGCGCCCAGGGCAGGTCCCGTTTGTCGAGCAGAGCTTGCAGAAAATGCGCGGCTTCGGTCAACTGGCCCTGGTGGTAGAGCGCTTCAACATATTTTCGTTGCGCCCAGCCCCGGTATCTCGGTTTGGTTTCCATCACCTCCCGCGCTGCCTTGGCCAGCGCCGGGTAATCTTTTTTATCCAGCGCCTGATTGATCGGCCCCAGCGCCGACTGTCGATCCAGCCAGCGGTCCAGCCGATTCTGCAGGGTATCCATGGCGAAGGGTTTGGCCAGGTAGTCATCGGGCTGAAATTCGAGGGCGCCCATCACAAAATCGCGCGAGGTTTCGGCGGTGATCATCACAAACACGGTCTGGTAAGACAGCCACCCCCGGGTGCGCCACTCTTCCAGTAGCTGAGACCCGTTTTTGCTTTTTCCAAGATTGTAGTCGCAGAGAATGACATCGAACGTCTGATCACGAACGCTTTTGGTTGCCTCTGCTCCATTGGACGCCTCGGAGACATGGCTGACCCCCAGGGAGTTCAGCATGCCCTTGACCGACTTGCGCACATTGGAAAAATCGTCAATCAGCAAAAACTTTTTGTTCAAAGACTGGTTCAGTTCCAAATCACTGTTTCCTGTCGGTTTCAAATTGCCTGGGAGCCTCGGGTTTCCAACAGACCCCAAATCAACTAACGACGGTGTCGTTTTGACCTCTGTTCAACTACCCCACTGCCCTCAGCGTAGCCCCAATTTCGCTTTTTTGCCCGGGTCAGACTGCCAGAACGATGACGTTTGGGGCTATACTGTCACCACTTTCGGTCAATTAGAAATTTCGGCCGGGTTTACGCACACCGCTAGCGCCAGCGGCGGTGTAAAACCAACAGATTCACGGCGGAACCGCTGCATTATGACTGTTGCTGCATTGTCCGAGTACCGGGTTTACACCCGACGACTGTTTACCCCTATTTTCCGGCTTAGCCTTGGCCTGCTCACTGCCCTGACGCTGACGACAGCCTTCGCCGAATCTGATTCGTCCGATTCTGCTGACCCGGCAGCGCCTCAATCGACGCAAAACAGTGAACCCGGTGCAGAACCAACGGCACCTTTATCGGCCGACAATGCCGACGAAGACACCGCCCTGGCAAAGTTCATTGCCATGGTCGACGCGCAAGACTGGCCCAACGCCCGGGTGATGGGCAGCGAGATACGAGACCGTTTCGAGGGCACCCCGCGGTTTGATCTCTACTACGCCCGCGTGCTGATTCAGGAAGGCCGGGCGCAGGAGGCCATTTTCGCACTGGAGCGGGTGCTGGCCTTCGCACCCGAGCGGCACAGAGTGCGGCTCGACCTGGCGCGAGCCTATTTCATCAATAACAATCTGGAACGGAGCCGAACGGAGTTTGAGCGGGTTCGGGCCACCAACCCACCGGTCAATGTCCGTAATAACATCAACGATTTTCTGGCGCGAATCGATGCCGCCCAGCGGGCCCAGATCCAGCAATTTCAGATGTTTGCCGGGCTTGATGTGGGGTACGACACCAACATCAACGGCGGCGCAACGCTCGATGAGCGTTTGGCCCCCAACCTGCTGGGCCTGACGAACCTGAGCGAGTCGTCGAAAGCCATCGACAGTAGTTTTGGGCGATTTCGAATGGGCAGCACCTGGGTGCGACCTACTCACCTCCGGGCGGCCAACATTTATAGCCTGCAGGGCTTTACCACCCTCTATCCCGGCAACAGTGGCTACAACCAATTGGGCCTGAACGGCCAATGGCGGTACCAGAGTAACACTGACCGGTCGCGTCAGACGGTAGCCGTCAATGCCGGACAGCTGTGGCTGGATAACACTCCCTGGCAATTCAGTCTCAACCTGAGCGGCGAAGCGACCTACCCGGTTTGGGAGACTGTATGGATGGGGCCGGTAGCATCGACCAACATGGCCTTTGCCCAGCAGGATGGCCGCCGCAACAGTGTTCGGGATGCACTCGGTCTGGTTGCCACTGTGCAGGATGCGCCTCGCCGTCACCGCGTTAGCAGTCAGTATGTTCAATACAGCCGGGCTGGAACCGATAACGGCTACAGCGAATGGCGCGGGCTGGCACAACGCTATCAGCTCGACTGGCGCTGGCCGAACCGGTTGACGTCGACCCTGGTGCTGGAACACCAGTGGCACCGGTATCAGGCCGACGACCGTCTTTTTGTGGAACAAGGCACGACCAATAACAAGCGACGCTCTGATCAGCTGTTGTCGTTCGATGCCAGCCTGACCTGGGTTCCCGAGCCCTGGCTGACCAGCCGCAGCGGCCTGCGCTACGACTGGCTCGACAGCAACATCAATGCCTACAGCCGGGATCAGTGGGTGATTAGCCAGTCCCTGACCCTGACGTTTTAGGAGCCCTGACCATGCCAACATTACACCTGTTTCACCACGCGGGCCTGGCTCGATCAACGCAGTTATTGCTGAGCCTTGTTTTAATGCTGCCGCTTATCGCGCTGGCCTCGGCTGGCAAGGTGGTCATCGCCCAGGGTGAGGTTTATGCCCTCGACGCCAATAACGAACAGCGCACCCTGGCACGGCGCTCCGATGTAAACGAGGGCGATACCCTGATAACCGGTGCCGATGGCCGTTTGCAGATTCGCTTCAACGACAACGCGGTGCTGGCCCTGAGTCCGGATTCGCAGTTGAGAATCAGTGAATACCACAGTCGCGATGCCGGCAACGACCAGGAGCAGGTATTGATGGACCTGCTCGCCGGCGGCTTTCGCACCATCACCGGCAGCATTGGCAGCACTGATCGCGATGCATACCAGGTACGCACCCCCAACGCCAGTATTGGTATACGCGGTACCCACTATGAGGCTGTTCTGGCCGAATCCAGCCTGTTGCTGGGCGTTTATGACGGCGGCATTGTCGTCAGCAACGAAAACGGCCGTCTCAATGTGGGTATGGGTGGCAACTTTCTGTTTGCGGAGGTCGGCCCAGCCAGCGCGCCGCGGGGGTTGCTGGAGCCACCTGCCCGCTTAAATCAGTCGCGTGTACCGGGGACAGGCCAACCCGGCCAACCGGCACCGGACGATGAGCCGGAAGCAAACCTTGAGGATGACGATGAAGGTGGCCTCTCACTGGAAGAGGCCTTTGCCGGCGATGAACCGCCGCCGACCATCCCTCAGTTAACGGACGAGCAACAGGCTCAATTGCTGGCATTGCTGTCGGAGCTCGACGATGAACTGACCGACCTGGGTGAAAAGGCTGAAAACCAGCCCATAACAGCGGATGTCCGGCTGACAGAGGCACAGCAAATAGAACTGGCCAACGACCCCGACAAAGGCTTTATCGTGCTGACCGACAGTGACGGCGATGCCGTGCACTTCGTGTACCGGGTTGACGGCGAGAACGGCCCGGTGTTTGTCAATTACGAGGGTGAAACCCTCGCCGAGCTGGACACGGGTTATGTGTCGCCCGACCGGGTTTACAAAGGGCCAACGCAGACCGATCCGCAAAGCCTGGTCACGCTCGAACGTGACGATCAGACGGTTGAATGGGGTATCTGGAACGCCAGCCCCAACGATCCGGCGACCTTGCTTGAGAGCAGCACCTCGCTGTCAGAATCGAGCCTGGATACCACACCCTTCTTTTATGTGTTTGCCGAACCGGCGGATCTGACCACGCTGACCGGCACCCGAAACCTGACCCTCTGTTCGAGCATGGATTGCATCAATGTCTCAGCATCTAACGGCGAGACACTCTCAAGTGCCGACGGCTATATGGATGTGAGTCTGGACGACCTAACCACCTCGGCGGGCATGAATTTGAACATGTCGGACGGCTCCCAGTGGAGCCTGTATTTCAGTGGTGAGGTTAAAAACTCGCTGCTGAATACCAATGATTTGTTTATCGACTATGGCCAGGGAGAGCAGGACGTAAGCAGCTACAACCCGGGCGATCAGTCTCCGCAGGCGACAGACCTGACCGGGGAGTTCCAGGGCCTGTTTATCAACAGCGAAAGCCAGGGGCTGGAGTTTGTGGGTGGCTTTGGCGTCTCAAGCGCTGAAGCCGACCAGTCGATTTCGGGGGTCTTTCTGATGTCCGGGTCGGGCAGTGAAGCGGACATAACCGCGCAATAACCTTTCCTGACCAGGCAGTCAGAGACTGCCTGTTAGGGAGTCACCCCTGCGCCCGCCTTCACTCACTTTTTCCCGCACAGCATGGAATAGCCAGGGGTATTCCAGTATTGTCGGTCAACAGACAACGCAGATGGCACCGCAGCGCCACAAAAATAACATCGGGTAGGTGCTAAACTAACCCCCGACACGCTGAACAGTGCCGCCATGCGACCCATATTCTTAAAAACGTTACACTCAACTCATTACTTTCAACTACACGGAATCCGACAGTTATGACAGATCGCCCCTCCTCCCTAGACAAAGCGGACCTGATCGAATGCGGTTACGGACGCATGTTCGGGCCGGGTAATGCCCAGCTGCCGGTCGATAACATGCTGATGATGGACCGCATTGCCCTGATCACCGATGAAGGTGGCCAGTACGGCAAAGGCGAAATCATTGCCGAACTCGACATCAACCCGGACCTCTGGTTCTTCCAGTGCCACTTCCCCGGAGACCCGGTCATGCCTGGCTGCCTGGGCCTGGATGCCATGTGGCAGTTGGTCGGCTTCTTCCTCGGCTGGCGCGGCAATGCCGGTAGAGGCCGTGCCCTGGGCGTTGGCGAACTGACCTTCAAGGGCCAGATCATGCCGGATGCCAAGAAAGTCGTGTACAAGCTGAACATCAAGCGTGTTATGGAATCCCGCCTGGTCATGGGCATTGCCGATGGCGTGGTTGAATGCGACGGCAAACCCATCTACTTTGCCAAGGACCTGAAAGTCGGTCTGTTCAAACCTGAACAAATGGGAGCCTGATCGTGAGAAGAGTCGTAGTTACCGGCCTTGGCATTGTCTCTTGCCTGGGCAACGATGCCGAGACCGTCACCGAGAGCCTGCGTGACGGCAAATCGGGCATTCGTTTCAACCAGACATACGCCGATATGGGCATGCGCAGCCACGTCAGCGGCACGCCCGACATCAACCTGGCAGATCACATTGACCGCAAAGCCATCCGTTTTATGGGCAAGGCCGCAGGCTATGCCTACATTTCAATGGATCAGGCCATCAAAGATTCGGGCCTGACACCCGAGCAGGTCTCGAACATCCGTACCGGCCTGATCGCCGGTTCCGGCGGTGCCGATTCCGACAGCCAGACCGAGGCGGCCGATATTCTGCGTGAAAAAGGTCTGAAACGAGTTGGCCCCTATCGCGTGACCCAAACCATGGGTTCTACGGTATCAGCCTGCCTGGCCACCCCGTTCCAGATCAAAGGCGTGAACTATTCCATCACTTCAGCCTGTTCCACCAGCGCTCACTGCATTGGTAACGCGGCAGAGCTGATTCAACTGGGCAAGCAGGACATCGTTTTCGCTGGCGGCGGTGAAGCCGAGCACTGGACCATGAGCTGTTTGTTCGACGCCATGGGTGCCCTCTCAACCCAATACAATGATGAACCGGAACGCGCCAGCCGCGCTTACGACGCCAACCGTGATGGTTTTGTCATCGCCGGTGGCGGCGGCATGTTAGTGCTCGAAGAGCTGGAACACGCCAAGGCCCGCGGTGCCAAAATCTACGCGGAAGTCGTCGGCTATGGCGCCACCAGCGATGGCTACAACATGGTCGCACCAAGTGGCGAAGGCGCAGTGCGCTGCATGCAAATGGCGATGAGCACGGTCGATGGCGACATCGATTACATCAACGCCCACGGCACCTCGACGCCTGCCGGTGATGTCACCGAACTGAAAGCCGTACGCACCGTCTTCGGCGATGCGATGCCGCCAGTCGCCTCAACCAAGTCACTCTCCGGTCACAGCCTCGGCGCTGCCGGCGTGCAGGAAGCCATCTACTCCCTGCTGATGATGCAAAACAACTTCATCGCCGCCAGCAAAAACGTTGAAAACCTGGATCCGGAAGCCGGCGATGCCAACGTCGTCACCGAACGCAAAGACAACGTCACCCTGAACCGGGTTATGTCGAACAGCTTCGGTTTCGGTGGCACCAACGCGACTCTGGTGATGCAGCGGTATCAGGGCTAGATTCGTTGCCCATTCGGCTGGGTTTGCTTGGTTGCCAGGAGCTCGTGACAGCAACCGGGTAGGCCTGGCCGGGGTCGACGTGAACCCGTCCATGGGGCCCAGATCGCAGCGTCCCTGCTGAGAACTTCCCCGGACAGGCCTGCCCGGCCACTGGCACTTGGTACGTCGGGTAAATACAGTTCAAGAAGCACTGACAAGATACTAAAAAGGTCGCCTAATTGAGCGACCTTTTTTATGTCTATGCATCTAACCTAGGGAGCCTCTGAACAACTCCCCCAGGGCTCTGCGCGAGCTAAAACGTTTTGGCCAAGTGGGCGGCACCCCGACGCGCTTCGCAGCGCAATGGCCGTAGCCCTTGTCAAGAAGTGCAACGCCGGGGCAGGACGTTTTGGCCGCGCCCTGCGGGTGGTGCGGCATTCCGACTTTCCGAGGAACGTAGCCACCGCGTTGGACTCATTTGAAAGGTCTAGACATTCCTGCATGAGTCCGCCTTGTGGCAACGTCCCTCGGATAAGCCAGAGCCCCGGGGGAGTTATTCAGAGGCTCCCTAACTATTAAAACCAAAAACTCAGTTCAAATTGCCCTTCTTATACAACTCTTCAAAGCAATAATTCGTCGCTTCAACAAAGCCTTCAACCGAGCCACAGTCAAACCGGGTACCTTTGAACCGGTAGGCCATCACAACGCCATCCTGTGCCTGGGTCATCAATGCGTCGGTCAACTGAATTTCATTGTTCTTGCCCGGGGGTGTGTCACGCAGAATGTCGAAAATATCCGGCGTTAAAATGTAGCGACCGATGACGGCCAGGTTGCTGGGGGCGTCTTCTTTCTTGGGTTTTTCGACCATGCTTTTCACGCGGTAGAGACCGTCTTTCATCTCTTCGCCTTCGATGACACCGTATTTGTGAATCTCGTCTTCCGGTACTTCCATCACCGCGACAATGGAACAGCGGAATTGTTTGAAGACTTTGACCATTTGCGCCATAACGTTGTCGCCATCGGCTTCCGGTATACACAGATCATCAGCAAGTACGACGCCAAAAGGTTCGCTACCAATCAGGGTTTCGCCCGCCAGAATGGCGTGACCGAGGCCCTTCATTTCTTTCTGGCGGGTGAAGGAGAAAACGCCTTCGTGCATGACATGGCGAATGGAGGTCAGGTATTTTTCCTTGTCGGAGCCGCTGATCTGGTGTTCCAACTCATAGGAAATATCGAAGTGGTCGGCAATGGCGCGTTTGCCCCGTCCGGTTACAAAGCCAATTTCAAACAAGCCGGATTCGATGGACTCTTCCACCCCGTATTGCACCAGGGGTTTGTTGACGATGGGCAGCATTTCTTTGGGGAGGGCTTTGGTGGCCGGTAGAAACCGGGTGCCATAGCCACCCACGGGAAACAAACATTTGCGGATCATGTTACGTCCTCTTCCAGTGTGTTTAGCGCCACTGAGCTGACCGGTTCGGCCTGGCCTGACTCAGCGAGTCTGTGTTCAGTCTTGCAATTCCCTGACCAGTAACATTTTTGGCGCGACCTTTGCGATGCAAAACAACAAGGTCACCCTCTCCACAGCCCTTAACTGGCGGGAGCGGTGCCCGGGTCAGCCAAAGGGAACGGCCAGCCCTTAAATCGACCATCATTCTGCACCAAAATGGTCGGTAGCACCAATGCGGTGCATGCCGGCTCAAGCCGTGCCAAACTCAGGCTGAATTGTGACGCATAAGTATAACCGCGAACAAGAGGACGCATTATGACAAGCCAGGACGGTTCACTGGACCGGTTGAAAATCTCAGCCCATACGCGGCTGGCTCGGTTGTATGGTGCCCACCGTGCGGAAGCGATAACCGACCAGTTGATGGGCCTGGTACAGCGCTACCAGCCCGTCATTTACCATCATACCCGGGACCCCGGGCTGGATGAAACGGATACCCTGCTGATCACCTATGGTGATGCCATTCGCCAGCGCGAAGAACCTGGGCTAATGCAGCTGGAGCGGTTTCTGGAAGACTTCTACCCCGATCTCATCACCAATATCCATTTACTGCCCTTTTACCCTTTCAGCTCGGATGACGGCTTTTCCGTTATCGATTTCAAACAGGTTCGGCCCAGCGTCGGCCAATGGGACCACATTGATGCCCTGGCTCGACGCTTTGGGATCATGTTCGATCTGGTACTGAACCACTGCTCGCGCGAGAACCTCTGGTTCATCGAGTACATTCAGAACCAGGAACCCGGCTGCAATTACTTCATCGAGATGGACCCGCAAACCGATGTCTCCGAGGTGGTTCGACCGCGTTCCAGCCCCTTGTTGGCCCCCATCCATACGCACCGGGGTACGCGCCATGTCTGGGCGACGTTCAGTGAAGACCAGATCGACCTGAACTACAGCAACCCAGATGTGTTGCTGGCGATGATGGATATCTTTCTGTTCTATCTGTCGAAGGGCGCCCGCCTGGTTAGGCTCGATGCAGTGGCGTTTCTATGGAAGGAACTCGGTACCTCATGCATTCATCTGCCGCAGACCCACGAAGTGGTCAAACTCATGCGGGATCTGGTCGACGCTATTGCGCCCTGGGTGGAACTGGTGACCGAAACCAATGTGCCCCACCAGGAAAACCTGTCGTACTTTGGCCAAGGCGACGAAGCCGCCATGGTCTATCAGTTCGCCCTGCCCCCACTGATTCTCTACACCCTGAACCGGGGCAATGCCGACCTGCTCACCAACTGGGCGCTGACACTCGCCCCGCCACCGGAGGGCGGCACTTATCTGAACTTCACCGCCAGCCACGACGGTGTGGGTCTGCGAGCACTGGAGGGTATTCTGCCGCCTTATGAAATCCAGAGCCTGTTAGACTGCATGCACCAGTTCGGTGGCTACGTCAGCATGAAAGCCAACCCCCGCGGGCCGGACAGCCCCTATGAAATCAACATCAGTTATTTCGATGCACTCAGGGGAACCCGAACCGGGCCCGATCAATGGCAGATCGAACGCTTTCTGTGTTCCCAGACACTGATGATGACGCTTCAGGGTGTGCCAGCTTTCTACCTGCAATCTCTGATCGCCACGCCCAACGACATTGCCGGCGTCGAGCGCACCGGCCGGTTGCGTTCCATTAACCGCAAAATCTGGGACTGGGGACCACTAGCCGAAGCCATGAAAGATGCACGGCATCCGTCCCACCTGGTCAGCCAGGAGCTGGCGCACCGGCTTCGTCTGCGCAAAGGCAGTAAGGCGTTCCACCCGGCCAGCCGACAGCGGGTACAGGATCTGGGGTCAAATTTGTTCGTGGTGATACGCGACAGTGAACAACAGCGGGTGTACGGCGTTTTTAACGTCACGTCAGTCACCCAAACGCTGGCACTGATGCGACTGGTCCCCAAAAATGATGACTATCAATACCAGGACCTGATCAGTGAGGCGACATACAACGAAGAAGATGATTTGGTATTGCAGCCCTATCAGTGCCTTTGGCTGGTTGCCACTAACAAGTCATAAAAAAATCCTCGCACGACGAGGGAGGGTATCGCCAGCGAGGATTGGGCAACTTAGCCGCTCAAGTTTCGGAGTTCGGGGCGGCGGGTGCCATTGGTCCGCGACAGCTACCGCTTATCATCTCAGCGACCTCCGAAACTTAAGTTACATAAAAAACATCACATCAAAATAAAAACCACACACAGGGCAGTCAGAATGCCCAGCACCAGATTGAACATCCGCAGCCGGGCCGGCTCTTCCAGCCAACGGCGTAACTGAGAGCCAAGCACCGCCCAGACGCAACTGCAGGGGTAGGTCATCAGCGCGAACATAAAAGCCACCGTCAACGCACTCGGCCAATAAGCATCGCCCGGCAAGCTGAAGGCGGCTATGCCGGTAATCGCCATAGCCCAGGCTTTGGGGTTCACGACCTGAAACAGCGCAGCATGCCACCAGCGCATTGGGCGGGCCTCGCCGTCTACCCGGGCCATGCCTCCCGCCGTGGCAATGTTCCAGGCGAGCCACAACAGGTAGATCGACCCAATAATCTTCAGCGCCAAATGCAGTTGCGGCACCGCCAGCAAGAGCGCGCCTATGCCACTGGCGACCACTAAATTGAGCGTCAGAAACCCGATGCAAATACCGGTAATGTGCGGCATGGTGCGGCGCAAGCCGAAGTTCATGCCGGAGGCCGTTACCATTAATACATTGGGCCCCGGTGTTATCGTTGTGCTGAAGGTGTAAACCACGATCGGAAGTAAAAACCCGAGGGTTAAAGCGTCCATTTAGTCAGGCCTCTCAGGCTGCAACCGCAGCCCAGGTTAAGGGTCAGTCGACCAGTTCGATATTGATCCGTTTGTTTTGCTTGCCTTTGCTTTTGATGCTGGGAATTCGAACCTTCCCTATTTCAGCAATGTTATTCACGTGAGTACCACCACAGGGCTGATAATCCAAGCCTTCAACCCGCACCATCCGAATGGCACCGTGTCCACGCGGTGGTTGCACACTCATGGTCCGCACCAGCTCAGGCTGTTCATCCAGAATCGATTCAGGTAACCACTCGGTCGATACCAAAGCCCCCTCGGCAATGGTGGCGTTCAACCGTGCTTCCAATTCGGCTTTGTCGAGTGGTTCCGACAGATCAAATTCAGCCCGGCTCAGGTCGGTACCAACATTACCACCGGTAACCGGGTCTTTGATCAGATGACACAGCAAATGCAGACAACTGTGCATGCGCATATGACGATGGCGGCGTACCCAGTTCAGAGTGATCGTTACCCGATCGCCTTCGCTAAGACCAAGCCCTTCGCACGCGGCTTCATCCAAAAAATGTTCAATGGCTGACCGGTCCTGACTGTAGCGAGTGTCCGTTATTGCAATGCGCTGATCACCAATGATCAATTCGCCACTGTCGCCTGGCTGACCACCGCCATGCGGATAAAAAATCGTATCGGTCAACACCAGCCGATTACCCTCGAGGCGAACCACCTGGGTATCAAGTTCGGTTTGATAGGCATCCTGATAGAAACGATAAGGGTTCATAAACCTTCCTTTGTATCGATACAATTTTCAAGAACTCAAGTTTCGGAGTCTTCACAATGCGAGCGACGGGTGCCGGTGATGCCTCTGTGGGGTAGTCCGCAACATGGATGTTGCGGTCTAGGCCCGAACCGTCGGACCGCCATGGATAGGTTCACGCCGACCCCACAGAGGCATCACCGGTAACCGACGCGGACCATGCCCTCGATAAACATACTGACTAAAAGCCGTATTTGTGTTCGACAAAACCAAACAATTACAGTGTAATACGACGACAATTCACTGCAAGCAGTTCTTTGTCACCATGACAATCCTAACACTGACCGGTCAAACCGGCCCCAAATACAAGGCATTGGCCAACAGCATTGAGCGTGCCGTTCACGATGGCGAACTCAAGCCTGGCGACCGTCTGCCGACGCACCGGCAATTGGCCGAGCAATTGGGTGTCACTGTTGGCACCGTCACCCGCGCCTATGCCGAGGCCGAGCGTCGCCGGTTGATCGAAGCCCGGGTCGGCAGCGGCACTTTCATTCGCGGTTTGAACCCCGGCACCGCCAGCTTCAAAGTCACCGATTCAACCGTCGACACCGGTATCGATCTGGGCTTCAGCATTGCACTGGAAATGGATCAGTCTGAACAGCTAACCCGCACCCTGGCAACTCTGCAGCACTCTGATGTATTGCCTCACCTGTTGCGCTACCAGTCTGAATTTGGCCTTGCACACCACCGTGAAGCGGGCCGTCGCTGGCTGCTAAAAACCGGCCTCGGCGACTTCAACAGTGACGATTTACTGGTCACACTGGGCGGTCAGCACGGGTTCTACGTTGCGCTCAATGCCCTGCTGCAACCCGGCGATGGGCTGGCCTGCGAGGGGCTGACTTACCCGGGGCTGGTCGCGGCAGCCACGCAGCAGAACCTGCGACTGATGCCGCTGGCGATCGACGACCAGGGCCTGACGCCCGAAGCACTGGAAAGCCAGTGCCAGCGCCACCCGCCACGGGTGCTGTACCTGATGACCCGGATGCAGAACCCAACCGGCGGGTCGATGTCTCAATTGCGTATTGATGAGCTGGCGCTCATTTGCCGGCAGTTTCAAATCACCGTGATTGAAGACGATGTGCAAGGCTGCCTGGGCGATCCGGCCCAGCCTTCCTTTAGCCTGCACCACCCGGACATCACCGTCACCATCGCCAGCCTGTCCAAGGCGTTATGTGGTGGCTTGCACGTGGGTTTTATGCGCGCACCAGAGGAATGGGTGAATGCCATCGGCGCTGCTTTTCGCGCCACCTGCTGGATGGCCATTCCGCTGACCACGGAAGTCGCCTGCGACTGGCTGAACAATGGCTATGCCGACCAACTGCTGGCCCGTCAGCAAGCCGAGATCGACTGGCGCCAGAACGCAGTTTGCGAGCGATTGAGACAGGCGGGGCTCACCCCGCGCGGTGGCGGCTTCAACGTCTGGCTGGATTTACCCGCCCCCTGGCGCGCGGTCAACCTGGTTGCGCGCGCGGCCGAGCATCGCATTCAACTGAAACCAGCGGAAGTGTTTGCGGCCGGGCAATTCGCTGCCCCACAAGCGGTGCGTATCTGCATTGGTGGCCGGCTGAAACGCGATACGTTACTCAGCGCCATCGACACGCTAATCGACCTGATCCAGAGCCCGGGCAATGCCCAGGATTCACTGACCAACATCTGAGGCGACTATGATATCCGCAACGCGCAGCGGCGCTTTTTACGCACTGACCGCCTACATTCTGTGGTCAGTAGCCCCCATTTATTTCAAGATTATGGATGACGTTGCGGCAGCAGAATTGTTGTCGCACCGCATCATCTGGTCGTTTCTGTTAACGCTGGGTCTGATTTTCCTGTTGCGCAAACGCGCGGCCCTGATGACCGCCCTGCGCTCTTCCAGAACCCGTTGGAATTTACTCGCTTCGACAATACTGATCGGGTTTAACTGGGGATTGTTTATCTGGGCGGTGCAAAGCAATTACATGCTCAGCGCCAGCCTCGGTTATTACATCAACCCGCTGATGAACATTCTGCTCGGCATGATCTTTTTCCGGGACCGGCTCGACCGGGTACGCACCATCGCCGCGTTGCTGTGTGTCGCCGCCGTTGCTTTCGAACTGATCCAGTTCGGTCGCCTGCCCTGGGTTGCCTTACTACTGGCCACCAGCTTTGCGCTGTATGGCCTGGTGCGTAAAAAAATCGGCGTCGACAGTTTCACCGGCATGGCACTCGAAACCGGTTTACTGCTGCCCGTTGCCGCTGGCTATTTATTGTTGACCACCAGCCCGACCAGTAACCTGGTCGAAAATACCTGGTCAATCAACCTGCTGCTGTTTGCCGCGGGTCCGGTCACGATGGTGCCGTTAATGTGCTTTGCGGCAGCGGCCAATCGCATCAGCCTGACCGCGCTCGGCTTCTTTCAATACATTGCCCCGAGTGGCATGTTCTTGCTGGCGGTGTTCGTTTATGGCGAAACCCTGAGCCCGGGCAAGCTGGTAACCTTCGGGCTGATCTGGACAGCCTTGCTGCTATTGACGCTCGACTCGTTGCGTACCCTGGGGCGCAACCAGTCTGCCAAACGCGCGCTCAAAGCATCCAACGCTGCCACCAGTCCCAAATAAACAGCAGCGACAAGGCAACAAAAATCACTCCGGCGCCCCGGTCGATCCAGTGGCGCCGGGTTAAAAACCGGCGCTGTAAAACCGGTTGCGACAATACCCAGCCAACCAGACCAAACCACAGGCTAGTCACCACAAACACATAGCCAACCAGGGCAGACTGCATCCATCCGTTCAGGCCGTCTACCAACTGCAGCAAGATGGCCGAGAAAAACAGCAGCGCCTTAGGGTTCAGCACATTTGTCAAAAACCCCTGCCAGAAATCACCCCGGTCGCTGACTCTTGCGGAACTGTCTAGTGGTTGGCCTGGCGGAGTCGGTTGCGCGTTCAGCCCACCCCAGCCCAGATACAACAGATACCCGATACCCAGCCAGGGCAGCGTCATCGCCAGCCACCGGCTCGACTGCACCAGAGCGGACACGCCAAGCACAGCAACCAGGGTATGGAGAGTAACCCCCAAACCTATGCCCAGGGCATTCAGCGTGCTGGCACGCTTACCCCGGGTAAGCGCCGATTTAACCACCAGCGCGAAATCCGGCCCCGGGCTGATTACAGCGGCGGTATACACCAATACAAAAGGCCACCAGGCGGGCATAAAAATCTCCAACACAATGAGTAAACAACGTTCGAAGACTACCAGAAGCCGGAACAGAATGGCGAGCGGGGCCGGGCATTCGCCAAACTGGGAGCTTGCCCCTTATACTGCGGATAAGACCCTGCAGAGATTCGCGCCATGCATACCCGCCCGATTCAGGACCGCATCGACTGGCTGCTCGACCTGAGCCGCACCCACTCGGAACGCTTTTGCGACCCTGAAAATCACCTGGCACGACAGCGTTACCAGGCTGAACACAGCACTGAAATCATCGCTCTGAAATGCATGGACGGTCGCATCCACCTGCCCCACGCCACCCAAACCCCCCTGGGCATCATTCGCCCGTTTCGCAACCTCGGTGGCATCTTCGACCTGGGCTGGCCTTATTTGGGAGATCTTCTGGCGGATATGGTCAGTGACTCGATCCGTCAGGGTCGGCGCGTACTGGTGATCATCACCTATCACTTTTCAAGAGGCGATACCGCGCGCGGCTGTGCGGGGTTCAATTGCGATCACGAAGCGGCGCTGGCGCATGCGCAAGGCATTAAAGCGCAAGTCGAGGCCATTTTCGGGGCTGGCCATCAAAGCGTTTACCCACTGGTCTGTGGATTCGAGACCGACGAAGATGCCCTCATCCTGCACAACAAGGCAGACAACCGGCTCGACCTCTCAACCCTGGTTACAACCCGACACCCGGACTTGCCCGCCCGTCTGGAAGCCATGTTCACCGACATGCCCGGCCAGGTACGGCATGACCTGATGCCCCTATTGGAAGGCAACATCCGCCATATCGCCGAGATTCGCAGCAGCAACCGTGAACTGGCCGTTGAGCACCGGGAATGGACGCTGTGCGTGGGTCGCGGCTTTGATTTTCTGCACGTCCCCAACATTGCGCTGATCATCGGGCCTTTCAGCCCCGATTTATCGCACCCCATTCAAAAGGCAGCGGGCATTATTCAGGGCAATATGGATAAGGGCCGCATCCCCGATGACGGCTTTCTGCTGCTCTCGTCGGCCCCCTATCAGGAACCGGGCCCCGATCGGGCACGAGCTGAAATGAAGGCGCGCTTTATGGCCGCCTTTACCGCCAAAGTGATTCGTGATTGCCAGCCACAGCTGGCAGAAAAGATGATCAGCCGGACCGCCATTTTGAACTGGCCAACCCGGCGGCTCGAAGTATTTGAAGCAGCCGCAACCGGCAGAGTGTAACTCAGGCTACTCGGTATCACTGGCCAGCATGCTGGCAAAATCCGCTGCCCGCATCGGGTGGCCAAGGAAATAACCCTGGCCAAAATTGCACTGCAGCCGGGTCAGTGTTTGTTCTTGCGCCCGGGTTTCCAGCCCTTCGGCAACACTCTGTATTCCCAGGCTGGACGCCAGTTGAATGATGCTGGTCACTATGTCCATCGCATTGGAGTACTCATCGATGGCGCTGATGAAGGAGCGGTCAATCTTCAACTGATCGACCGGAAAACGATGCAGGTAAGACAAGGATGAATAGCCGGTTCCAAAATCGTCCAGTGACAACTGCACGCCCAACCGTTTGAGCTGATGCATGATGGCAATAATGCTGTCGGAATGATGAAGCAAGACCGTCTCGGTAAACTCCAGCAACAACTGATCGGCCACAAGGCCCGAGTTGGCCAGAGCCGTTTTCACCGATTGCAGCACATTGCCCCGGTAGAACTGGTCTGCCGCCAGATTCACCGAAACCCGACACGGCAAGCCCTGAAGATGCCAGTTCGCCGCTTCTGCGCAGGCTGTTTGCAACACCCAGTGGCCCACTTCCACCATCAGCCCATGTTCTTCGAGCAGGTACATGAACTCGCCAGGCGCCAGCACGCCACGGTCGGGATGGTTCCAGCGCAGCAAGGCTTCTGCACCGGTCAGGCGGTTGTCCGAAAGGCGATACAAGGGCTGATAATACAACTCGAATTCATCGTTGCGGATGGCATGCTGCAACTGCGATAACAACACCAGGTGTTCATGGGCTGCCCGGTTCAGTTCATGGGTAAAATAACAATACTGACCCCGCCCGCTCTTTTTCGCCGAGTACATGGCGGTGTCGGCGGTACGCAACAAATCGTGTGCGCTGTCACCGTCTTCCGGGTAGAGGCTGATGCCGATGCTTGCGCCCAGCTTGAGCGGTTGATTCCTGACGAAGAACGGGGCTTCCAGCTCATGCATAACCTTGGCAGCCACCGTTGAGGCGGTTGTGTCAAAACCGATGTCCGGCAAACTGATGACAAACTCGTCGCCACCCAGGCGGGCTATGGTATCGCTGCTGCGAACACAGCGCTGAAGCCGTCCGGCTACCTCTTTGAGCAACACGTCACCGGTTTGGTGACCCAGAGAGTCGTTCACGTGTTTGAACCGGTCGAGGTCAATCATCAACACCGCAGTGCGCGACTGCCGGCGCCTCGCCGATTCGATGGCCCCGTCAATTCGATCCTGCAACAGCGACCGGTTGGGCAAACCAGTCAGCTCATCGTGATGCGCCATGTATTGAATCCGGGCCTCGGCCCGGGCCCGATCAATCGCAATGCCTGCCAGGTGAACGGCCGACGCGATGAGTACCCGCTGCTCTTCACTGGGGCCTCGCACATCCCGATAATAAATAGCGAACGACCCCAACACCTGGTTTGACTGGGTAGTGATGGGAGTGGACCAGCACGCCTTCAGCCCGACGCCAAGTGCCAGCTCACGATAATCATCCCAGAGCGGGTCGGTCGCGATGTCAGAGACTTCAATGGTCTGGTTCAAATACATGGCGGTACCGCAGGATCCCGCCCTGGGCCCAATATCGACACCTATCAGCGCACGGCAGTAGTCTTCCGGCAAACTCGGGGCGATACTCTGGTCTATGGTTTTGCCGCTGTCGTCGAGCAACAGGATCGACGCCAGCCCAACATGCCCCTGAGCTTCAACCCAATGCGCCAATTGACGTAAGATGGATTCCAGAGGCGCGTGGGCAGCAATCAGTTCCAGAATGTCATACTGACCGGTGCGCAAAGCTTCAGCCCGCTTGCGCTGGTTAATTTCCTCTTTCAGATCCCGCGTCAGCCGGTAGAGGTTCTCGGTGATGTGCTCGTTGTATTCCAGCGCTCGCGCCAGTTCCTGAGTGCGCTGCTGCACCGTCGCTTCCAGTGTCAGCGCCGTCTGAAACAGCCCGAAGTCAGACCCCTGTTGCGACATGCTGCGTTCGGACCGGTCCATCAGGGCGTCGATGATTTTATTGAGCCGGCGAATCTCGGCTTCTGGCCCGGGCGCACCGGCTTCTGCCGCATGCCCTGCAGGCGACCTGGACGTCATGACTGCCCCCCCTCCGGATACCCGATCGCCAGACCGGTAAAGGTCTGGTTTACGTGAACACCGCCGAACTGCTCTCCATAGGAATTAAAGCCAAGGGTATTGCAGGCCTGCGTCAGCGCACTCGCGCGGGCAGTATCGTCGTTTTGCCCCATCTCGAGCTTGCGCAGCACACAATCAAACGCCAGCATCACTTGCGGCGACCCCAGGGTTTGCTGCACAGACTCCAGAGAAAGTCGCAGGTTTTCAATCAGATCCACACCCCGGGCAACCCGGAACACCAGGCCCGCTTCAATGGCGCAGTAAAAGCTCAGGCTGCCATCCGGGTTGGCCTGTCGAATTGACCGCACGTATTCCTTGCCTTCGATCATCACCACCACCGGTGAGGCTGCAAACCGCATTAGGTTCAAATCATCAACATCAACACCGGTCAGGCGGGCGTATTCGGCGGCAGCGGGCAATCCGTTGATTTCAGTCACCAGGCGCCGCTCAGGATCTGCAGCCGTGATCACCAGACGCTGATCGGTCGCAACAAAGTGCTGGGACTTCACCGGCGCAATGGAACAACGGGTGGACATCAGCAACATCAGGGCGCTGTTGGTGTGAAACAGGCCCTGATGAAACACCCAGGTATGCTTGAACACCAGGTCATCGCCTGTCGACCCTCCCACAATGGGAATGGTGGGTAAGCTATTAAACAGCGTTCGGGTTACAGCGTCTTCACGCTGGGAAACGCCATCGATCAGTAGCATGGCAAAGGTATTGGGTAATTCGCCCTTGCTGTGCTCATGGCTCAGCACCAGACTGTGAGCAAAGGTTTGCAAGCGGCCGACTTCCGCTGACTTCAGGCTGTCGAGCCTTGCCACGGAAGCCACAAAGTGATCGGCCGGGAAGCTGGCCCCACTGATGCTATGATCACAATACCCCGCAGGCCCTATTTCTCCGGCAGTAGTACAGCCAATGACGGGGGTGTCACCAAACAGCTGATTAAGCGTATTGGCCAGAATAGCCAGGTCGTAGCGACTCGAGCAAAAAAAGATCACCAGACTGGCGTCAGGCTGACTGATTTGCTGATGCAAGTCCCGAACGGCCGCCTCGGGATCGGACAGAGTGGATTGGCCAAGCTTCACACAACGCGTCAATTGAAACCCTCCGATCGCTGGCAAACGTCCAACCCGGACGACAAATAACTTGCCATAGCAAAAGCCTAGTCCAGAAGCGGCTGCTCAGCCAGACAACCGTAAAGGTCGCGCATTCACAAAGTGACGGCGTGCTGCTGATAACCGCTGTGAGCGCAGCTCAGTAGACTGCCTGCATCGTCTGGTTTAACCACCAGGCCAACCCCTTTACTCGCTGGAGACTTAGATGAAGATCGACGCGTTTTTTGACAACCTGTGGCAGGACTACATCAACATGACCCCCCAGGCAGAGGCCATTGCCAATGCCCTCATCGCCCGGGGTGAAGTGGTTCAGAATGACCACGTTGCCTTTCGCACCTTCAATATAGGCCCCATCCAGCTGAAACACCTCGAGCCCTTTATTCTCGACATGGGCTACAGCCGGTATGAACCCTACCACTTTCCCTCGAAGAAGCTGGATGCGTTCGGCTATATTCCGCCGAGCCCCGACCTGCCGCGCATTTTTCTCAGTGAGCTGCGCGTTGAGGAACTGACCGACACCGCCCAGACCCTCGTTCGACGCCTGGTCGATCAGATCAATCCGGATGACGTGGCCGATGCCTCAATCTTCTGGCGCGGGCCATTGTGGCAGACACCGTCTTATGAAGACTACGAGCAACTGGCCAGTGAATCCGAATACGCCGCCTGGCTGAGCGTGATTGGCCTGCGTTGCAACCACTTCACCATCAATGTGAACGCCCTCAATGGCATTAACGACATTGAACAGATGAACCAGATGATTGAAGAGCTGGGGTTCAGCATCAACGAAGCTGGCGGACGGGTTAAGGGGTCACCAGCGGTGCTCCTGGAACAGGGTTCTACCAAAGCCAGCGTGCAGCCTTTTACCTTCGCCGATGGCAAGCAACACGACGTGACCACCTGCTACTACGAGTTTGCCAAGCGCTACCATGACGACGAAGGCAACCTCTACCAGGGCTTTGTAGCCGCCAGCGCCGACAAGATTTTCGAATCGACCGACATGCGCAAGGACTCCTGAGACTGACCGTCTTTCCGGTGGCCTGACCCCATTTGCGGGCCACCGCTCTTTCCCGTCACTTTCGGGCGCAGAATCTTGGTGCTAGACTGGTTGGGTTGTTGACAGGCTCAGCACTTACTCAAACAGGTCAGGTACAGGGATGAAAGGTTCAACACTGTTTACGCTTACCGTGGTTACACTTGCCATTACGGCCCTGTATATGGCGCTCGGGCAGCCCGAGGTGACACCCGGTTATTTCATGAGAAACCCGGTCAGTGCCGACGCAGGCGGTCAACACCCGCTGACCTGGATCGACCAGATCCAACAGACCCTGGCTTCCTGGCTGTAAGCCCGCTTGTCTCGCTTACCGATCGGCCGTTGTCGTCTTGGTTAACGCTCTGTATTCTGAAACTGATCTGGTTCACCCCTCATGCCCCCACTGATTCGCTCAAACCCTCTCGTCTGGCTGGACATTCCCGTTGTGGATCTCGACCGGGCCATCGCCTTTTATCAGCCAGTGCTCGACTGGACGCTCGACGACCAGCGCCCCCAGGCTAATATGGCGGTTTTCCGGCACAGCCGGGGTGAGGTTGCCATAGCGCTCATACTACAATCGTCAGCGCCCGGCGGGCTGGGCCCACTGCCCTACCTTAACTGCCATGGGCGACTGAAGCTGGCGATGGCGCAGGTTGAACCCCGGGGTGGCACCATTGAGCAACCCATCCATTCGCTGGCGCCCTTTGGTTTCCGAGCCGTCATTCGTGACAGCGAAGGCAACCGTGTGGCGCTGCACAGCATGGCGATGAACGAATAATGTGTCTTTGCGCAGTCAATTACCGACCCGGGCACGACTGGCCCCTGCTACTGACCGCCAACCGCGATGAATTTCTGAACCGGCCAGCCGAAGCCATGCACTGGTGGGAGCCTTCCGTGGCGCACGATGCACCCGTGCTGGCCGGTCGGGACCTCAAAGCCGGAGGCACCTGGCTGGCCGTAGACGCCAAAGGCCGAATCGCCATGCTGACCAACATTCGCCCGGGGTATCTGGGTAAGACAGGCCAGCGCAGCCGGGGCGAACTGCCGCTGGCGTTTTTGCGACAATCGCACGACATCAGCACCTTTCACCAGTCATTGCTCCCCGACATCGATCAATACGCCGGCTTCAACCTGGTGTTGTTTGATGCAACCGGCCTGTTCTGGTTCAGTTCCGACCACCCGAATGGTCAATGGCTGGCGCCCGGCATTCACGGGCTCAGCAACGATGCCCTGAACACGCCCTGGCCCAAGGTCGAGCTGGCCCGCGCGCAGATGGCTGCGCACCATGCCCGGCTGGAGGTCATGCCCTGGCAACCGGCCAGCCTGGCCACCCTGCCCATACTAGCTGACCCGCACACCCAACCCGATGAACAGTTGCCGGATACCGGTGTACCCAGAGACTGGGAACGCATCCTGTCTGCCCAGACCATCACGTCGGAACACTATGCCAGCCGGTGTCGCACCTGGATCGCCCTGCATCGCAGCGGCCTAATGCAGGTCAGCGAAGCACAACTGAGCCCGGAAGGCGCCATCGCTGAGCCCCGGTTGTTTTCCTGGCAGGTATCGTGAACGGCGTTAGAGTCTGCGATGCTCCTGCGTCGGCATCTTCAACCGCACGGACTCAACGCGCCCCAGGTCGGTCGTCAGGGTGAGCCCCTGTTCGCCTTCACCGACACTGTCCACCTCACCCCAGGGGTCAACCATCAGGCTGTGGCCCCAGGTATGGCGTTTTTCATCGTGTTTTCCACCCTGATTGGCGGCGACCAGATAGCATGCGTTTTCGATGGCCCGGGCGCGGCACAGTACTTCCCAGTGCGCTTGCCCGGTGGACCAGGTGAAGGCCGAAGGCACCACAAACGTATCCACGCCCCGGTTGCGTTGCAGCCGGTATAACTCGGGGAAACGCAAGTCGTAACACACACTCAGCCCCCAGTGGCCCCAGGGGGTCTCCAGAGTGACGACGTCACCTCCGGGCTGGTAGTGGTCGGATTCACGATAGCGGCCCTGGGCGTCACCCACGGCGGCATCAAAGAGGTGGATTTTATCGTAGTGGGCCCGCACCTCACCCTGGTCATCGAGCACATGCATTCGTGCCCGGGGTTTCGTCTCGTTCGGGGCGTAGACCGGCAATGTTCCGGCCACAATCCAGAGTTTGTAGCGGCGCGCAGCGTCGCGCAGGTGCTGTCCGACCGGCCCGGTGAACTCACCCTCGCTGGCAGCCAGTTCCGTGGCGACACCGCCGCCGAACACCGCAAACATTTCAGGCAGTTGCACCGCATCGGCACCTGCTTCAGCGGCCACCGCCAAATGGCGGTCGACCGTATCGAGGTTGTCCTGCAGATACCGCGAACTGATCATCTGGGCCAGATACCATTTCATGCGTCATACTCCTGGTTGGGTCCACACCGACACGCGGTCTTTAGCAGGCTGTTGAAATTCAACGAATTTCAGCCGCCTGCTACCGGAACAAGGACGTTCCGGCAAAATTGATGACTGTTAAGTCATTGATTTTGTGAGAGAAGCGAAAATCGCAATTTTTGGTTCTCGTGTGTTGAAAAAAGCAGGAAGCCTTTTTCAACAACCTGTTAGGGTGACCCCGGACTGCCCGGGTTCGTGGGCACCACGTTGCGCAACCGGTCGCCAACGCTGGGGGCCAACGAGCTGCCGCTGTTATTATCGAACACGCGATAAAAGCGCAGCTCGGGCTCCTCAAGTGAGCCGGTCACGTGCATGCGGGCCGAACTCAGGCGTTCCAGTTCGTTGTTAAACACCCGTTCGGTCACATAAATAGCTGCCGCAGCCTGAGGCGTCACACCGGCCAACAAGGCGACCAGCGGGAAGGTGCTCGACAGCGGGACTGTCATCACCATATCAACATCGAGCACATCCCGCACCAGATCGGCATCGCCACTGAAACGGAACTTGGTCGAGGGTCCGTCGATCAGTAACCGGTCGCCTACCCGGGCAAAGCCCCGGTCAAACAACAATTCGCCTTCGATCACATCGTAGCTGATGCCGTCGCGAATCAAATCGGAAAAATCCAGGGCAAGACGGCGCAGCACCCGGGTGAAGTTGAGCAGACCCACCAGTTTCACGCCTTCGTATTCATCCAGCTCCAGAATCGAGCCATTGGTCAGGCGTAGTTCGATTCGGCCGCGCAAGCGTTCATAGTCGAAATAGGCGGGCGTGCCCGGCCATTCGAAATCCAGATCAAACTGCCCGGAGCGGCTTTCGAGCACCGGGGCGTAATCCCAGCTTTGCAATACGCTCAGGATATTCCCGGTCCTGACCTGCCCCTTAAACGCCGTGCGGTGTTCGTTATTGAGGTAGCGCCAGGTCAGTTCGCCATCCAGGCGAGCCTCGGGCATTTCGACTCTCAGGTTGCGCAGAACGGCGCTGTCACCATCACGACGAATCTCTGCCCGCCAACTGCCCATATCGCGACCGTCGATCGACAGCCGGGCGATCTGTAAATTCGCATCCGGCAGCTCATCCGGCCGCAGCATAGCCATCGGGTCTGGCGCGGGTGCATCGTCAGACGCCTCTGTTGCAGCGTCGGCAGCTTGTGGCGTCCGGTTAATGTTCACAAAATCAAAATCGGCGAAATGCGGATCGCCGTTAAAGGGGATCAACACTCGCCCGCTGAGCTCCCTGGCTTCCAGAGTTGCCAGCCAGCCTTCATCACTGCTGAGTATCTGAACGCGGGGTTGAGTCCAGTTCAACCCCTGTCCGCGCCACAGTGCACCGCGCAAATTCACTTCGCGAATCGGTTGTGTACTCGCTTCGGCCCCGAGTTCAACCAGGGGGGACCCGGCTTCCCGGTAGACGTCACTGACGGCTTGCAAGGCGTCGCGCCATTGATCGATGTCCGCCTCGGGCAGAAGTGCATCGACATAAATCCCGCTTTGAATCCGCCGCTCCAGCGGCGCGTTCAGGGCCACGGTTCCCGCCTCGAGCTGATTATCAGGTGAGAAGTCGAATGCCCATTGCACCACCTCGTTATAATGACCGGAGATGCCCAGCCCCTCGCCATCGGTAAACACCAGGTCCAGCGCGAGCGGTCGGCTCGCCTCTGCTGTTTTACCCAGAGCCGCCGGAAACGACAGCGGCAAGTTGATGAGATCCGACGCCAGGGCAATGCGGGTCTGGCCAGGCAAAAAATCCAGCTGTGCATCGGTGGCAATGCGATACGGCTGGTCTGTCAGCCAGGGGTCTTCAAGCCATCGGCCCCAGGCATCCAGCGGCGTTTCACCGGAAACCGCGAGACTGACCCGGGCATTTGCCCCGGTCAGATCGGACGTCAGTTGTGCCTGATGCCGGGCGCCGAAGAGTTCACCGTCCAGGCGGTTCGAGTAGAGCCCTTGCCGGCTGTTGTAGCCGATATCACCACTGAGCGCCGATAGATTCAGATCCAGTTCGGTCAATTCAAGCGTGCCATTGCTGAGCTGACTGGTCAGCACAATGTCGAGCGGCTCGTCGCTCAACGGCACTCTGAGCTCCAGGTTAGCTTGGGTGTCACCGGTCATCGTCCAGTCACTGACAACATCCGCCGCCAGAAACTCAAGCGGCCCGTCCTGCTTGAATAACGCCAAGGCGTCGCCCGCGTCTGAGCTTACATCGAGGTCAATCAGCAGTTGCCGCTCGGCAAATGGCAACCGCAATTGACCGCTATTGAGCGTTATCCCGGCCAGATTGCCGCGTTGCGCTTCAACGCGCAGATCATCGAGTGATAACCGGACTTGACCTGAGCCACCGGCAATCGCCGGCCAGGCGTCATTGAAGCGCACCACGGCATCATCGAAATCGGTCACCAGGGCGAGCCCGCTGTCGGTCATCTGACCTTTGCGAAAGCCAGAGACAAAGGAGAAATCCAAATCCGAAAACCGGCCCGACTGTATGTTTTCGACAATCCAGGGTTTGATCGGGTCGGGCAAACGATTATCCGGCGTCAGCCGCTTGGCCCAGCTGGCATTGGTTGCGTCTGTCGCCACTGCCAGCCGAAACCCGATTTCGCGCTGACCGGACGCCAGGTCGCCGCCATTGACCAGATCCACCCGCCAGTGACCGGTTAGCGGCTGTGCCGACTCACCCTGGGACTGTTGCGTTGCATCGGGAGCAATGGTCGCCCGATGCTGCCCTTCCAGTTGCACACCGGCACCAGCCGACCAGCGCACATCCAGAGCGCCCTCAATGCGCTCGAACATGAACGGCTGGTCATAGATGGCCGGCAACCGGAAATCGACGCCGGAGTTGTCGAAATTCAATCGCGCCCTTGACCCTTCCGCCCGCAGCTCACCACTGACACCACTCAAGCCCGGGATGCCCGAGTAAGGTTGCATCCGCACATCGCTGACACTGGCCGTCACTCGCAATGAATCGTGCTTACCCATGCGGTAAGACAGCTTGCCCTGGTCAATACTGGCTTGTGGAAAGGCCTGCTCCCAGTAACCGCTGCCATCATTGACGGCCAGAAAGGCGCTGATCGGCGCGAGTGGCAATTGATCCCACTGTATCTGCCACTGAGTCTGACGCAGGCTGGCCCGGGCCACGAACTCGCCCTGCAGGTCGGGTTCAGCAGCGGCGGATCGCTCCAGTTCATGGGAAAAATGGTGTAACCAGACATCCGCCCCTCCGCTGCTTCGCTCGGCAAACAGCTCCATATCCAGATTCCGCAGCGCCATTGCACTGCGGCTGCCGCTGAGACGGGTCGCCGGGCTCTGCAGGCGGGCCTGGATCGACTGCCACTGATCGCGGGTCAGGCTCACCCAATACTCGCCCGCTACAGCGGCCTCACGCACATCCGGCAGCCACTCTTGCAGCCAGGGAGCCATATCAAAAGCCCCGTGCCGGGCATACAGGTCCACTTCGTATTGATCGTCACGCCGACTGCTTTCCAGTTGCAGTTCAATGGGCACGGAAAGGCCATCGTAATTGACGCTGGCTTCAGCCCGCATCCAGTTGTCGTCACCCGACCCGGTCAGTTGCGCCGATTCCATCGCAACCGTCATCCCCGGCAACAGCAACGGCTCTATGTGCAATGCCATATCGGTAAAGCGCACATCACGTTGCTGGCGGATCAGAGCGATAAGCCGCTCCAGCGACATATCCGGCGTATTGGCTGCGCCGGAGCCGGCGTTTACGCCGGCAAAACTCCAACCCTCATCGGTTTGCTCCAGATTGGCTTCAAACCCGGTCAGTTCAAACCGCTTGAACACCGGCGACAGCGTTATCAGCGACTGCAGCAACGCCGGTTCCAGCAGCATTCGGTCAACACTGAGAGTCGAGCTGATTCGCACATCTTCGGCAATCAGGATGGGGTTAAACTGGCGCCATTCTCCGGTGAGACTGCCAATGGAGACCGAGGCATTGAGACGGTCGCTGAGCAACAACGCCAGTTCGGCGTTATAGCGTTCGACGTGAGGGAAGAACTGTCGGCCGAGCGCGAGATAGGCGGCCACCAGCAGTATCCAGAACGCGCCAATTTTGAGCAACACCGTGCCCAGGGCTTTCAGAATGCGGTAACGGGCCATGGGTCAGGGTTTCAGCGTAAAGGCAGCGGTGCCGCCGTTGCTGGCAATGCCCGTGAATGGAATCAGACCGCGCGTCTGTCTACTGCAAAATGACATCAAACTGTTCCTGGCTGTACATGGGTTCAACCTGAAACCGAATCGGTTTGCCGATAAACTCTTCAAGGTCGGCCAGATTGGAGGATTCTTCATCCAGCAGCCGGTCGACGACTTCCTGCGACGCCAGCACCAGATACTGGTCGTTGTTGTAGGCACGCTCTTCGCGCAGTATTTCGCGAAACACTTCATAACAAACGGTCTGGGGCGTTTTAACACGACCGCGACCGTTACAGACCGTGCAGGTCTCCGTCATCATGTGTTCCAGGCTTTCGCGGGTTCGTTTGCGCGTCATCTCCACCAGCCCGAGATCGGAAACGCCGGTCAGCTTGCTTTTCGCATGGTCTTTTTCCAGGTACTTCTCCAGCATGCGCAACACCTGGCGCTGATGCTCGGGGTCGTCCATGTCGATAAAATCGATAATGATGATACCGCCCAGGTTACGCAGGCGCAGCTGGCGCACAATGGTGGTCACGGCTTCCAGGTTGGTCTTGAAAATCGTCTCTTCCAGGTTGCGATGACCGACAAAGGCGCCCGTGTTGACGTCAACCGTGGTCATCGCTTCGGTCTGGTCAATGATCAGGTAACCGCCCGATTTCAGTTCGACCTTACGCCCCAGCGCCCGGCGAATTTCATCTTCAACCGCAAACAAATCGAAAATGGGCCGTTCACCCGGGTAATACTCAAACACCGGCTCCACTTCGGGCGTGTACTTGCGCACGAAGTCGATCACCTTGGTGTATGTCTCCTTCGAATCTATGCGAATTTTTTCGACGTCGGCACGCACCAGATCCCGGGCTACGCGCAGGTACAGTGGCAGGTCTTCGTAAATGGTGGCCGGGCCCGGGGTCTCCACAATGCGCTCGCCCAGCACCCGGAACACGCGCTTCAAATAGTTCAGATCCGACTGGATTTCAGCCTCGCCGATGCCTTCAGCAGCCGTACGGAGGATGTATCCCCCCTTTTCGATGCCTTCATCAGCCTTAACCTTAACCACCAGAGCGCGCAGGCGTTCACGCTCCTCTTCGCCGTCAATCCGCTGGGAAACACCAATGTGGTTGGAGTCCGGCATGTATACCAGGTAGCGCGAGGGGATCGATAAATGGGTCGTCAGTCGAGCGCCTTTGGTGCCGATGGGGTCTTTGATGACCTGCACCGTGATCGACTCGCCCTCTCGCACCAGAGCCTGGATGGACTTTTGCGCTTCGCCTTCCCGTTTGGGCTGATCAAAATCCGAGGCATGAATAAACGCAGCCCGCTCCAGACCAATATCAACAAAGGCCGCCTGCATGCCCGGCAAGACCCGAACCACCTTGCCCCGGTAAATGTTGCCGACGATACCGCGCGTTTGCTCCCGCTCGATGAATATCTCCTGGACGGCGCCGTTTTCAACAACAGCAACCCGGGTCTCCATCGGCGTTACGTTTACCAATATTTCTGAATTCATAACTGAGCCTGTTCGTACCTGTCGATTCAAGCGCTGGCGCACTGCTAATACCCCAGGCTCACACTGTCTGGCCGCTCTACTGTAACCATCACCCGATTAGATTGACACCAGGGCTCCATCCCAGACCGTAACACCACGCCGGGTCAGTAACTGGGCCGTTTCGCGCAGTGGTAGACCTACAATAGCAGAATAGCTGCCTTCAATCCGTTTGATAAACACCGAGGCCAACCCCTGTACCGCGTAGCCTCCGGCTTTATCACAGGGTTCCTGCGTATCCCAGTAGGCACGGGCCTGTTCCGGCATCAGCTCGGCGAAGACAACCCGGGAGGTCACTACCTCAACCTCCACCCGATCGTGGCTGGCCAGCGCGACGGCGGTCATCACATCGTGCGCCCGACCGGACAGCCGTTCCATCATATCGAGAAAGTCGTCCCGGTCGCGCGGTTTACCGAGAATATCCCGGTCGACCACAACGGCCGTATCGGAACCCAGCACCAGCGCACCGGATTCGCCCCTTCCTGCAACAACCGCCAATCCGGCGGCCGCCTTTTCGCGGGCCAGGCGGCTGACGTAATCGGCTGCACTTTCCAGCGACTGCATGCGCTCATCAATGTCGATAGGCAAAATGGAAAACTCAACCCCCAGGCCGCTCAGTAATTCACGTCGGCGGGGAGACTGTGAAGCCAGGTACAGGGACATGAAGACTCCTTCCAATAAAAACGAGGTCAAAAATTGGCCGGCCGGTCAAAGCGTGCAGCGACGGCACACAGCGTAAGCATCAACGCCTACTGAACCCGGAACCGCAATTGCAACGCCCGCAAAATCACGTATACCCAGGGCCACAGCAAGGCACTGACCAGCGACGGCAGCAAATGCATCTCGCCGGTGATGCCCGACCCCAGAAAATCACGACACCATTGCACCAGCAACTGACTGACCGCAATGATCAGAAACACGACCAGTGCCTGCTGCAAGATCGGGTACATGCGCAGCCGCTGATGCAACAGCAGCACCAGATACACCAGCCCGCTGTACGACAGAGCAAACACCCCGAGATAGGTACCCAGCACCACGTCTTGCAACAAGCCCACGCAAAAACCAACGGTAATGCCAACCCGGTCGGGCAACACCAGGACCCAGAAAATAAGAAACAGACCAACCCAGTCGGGTCTGGCCAGCGCAATCATCTGTGGCAGCGGAACCGCGGCAAGCAAATAAGCGATAAAGAAACTGAGGGCGATAACCCACAAGCCCTTGGCGGGTTTGGTTTTCATTCCGACTCCCGCTTGAAGATGAGCAGTAAATTTCGACTGCGTGACAGTTCAGCCAGCGGTTTGGCCCGAATGGTCGCAAAGGGTTCGCCGGTATCGTATTCAATAGCCTGAACTTCAGCGACCGGATAGCCTTCCGGGAATCGCCCGGCCAGACCGGAGGTGATCAGCAGATCGCCGATCTTTACATCGGCCGTGCTGGGTACAAACTCCATTTCCAGCACGTTCAGATCACCGGTACCCACCACAATGCTGCGCATGCCGTTGCGGTTAATTTGCACCGGAACTGCATGGTTGGCGTCCGCCACCATCAAAACCCGGGAAGTAAGAGAGTTGACCTGAATCACCTGGCCAAACAACCCGGTGGCGTCGAGCACGGCCTGGCCAACATAGACACCATCCTGGGCGCCGCGGTTAATAATAACCTGATGAGTGAAAGGATCCGGGTCGACACTGAGCATTTCGGCGGTCAGGTAGTCGGCTTCGAAGCGCGGAGTCGCATCCAGCAAACGACGCAAGCGCTCGTTTTCTGCCTCAAGCACGGCCAGCCGTTGCGCCTGCTGCCGGAGCACGAGCACCTGATTGTTCAGTGAACGGTTATCTTCGATCAGCTCATCGCGCTCGGCGAAGGTGCGGCTCGACCATTCCACCATATCGGTGGGCAGGCTGATCAGGGATTGTACGGGAGATACCAGATAAGACAGGGTCTGTCGCAGATAATCGACCTGGGTGTAGCGGGCATCCAGAGCCATCAGCGCGACAGAGACCACCACAGCTACCAATAGACGATAACCGTGCTGTGGGCCGGCAGAAAACAGCGCTTTGATGACAGACTCTCCTATGAAATTCGGGTCGCAAACAGTGCAGTCAGGCCGGCTTCAGGCCGGCACTGGCTGCAGGCGACCATTATTCACTGAAAAAGTCGAACACACGTTCATCCATCATTTCCAGTGCACGGCCGCCACCGCGGGCCACACAGGTCAGCGGATCGTCAGCCACAAGCACCGGCAAGCCGGTTTCTTCGCTCAACAGCTTGTCGATATCCCGCAACAGGGCGCCACCACCGGTCAGCACAAGGCCGCGCTCGGCGATGTCGGAGGCCAGCTCGGGCGGTGTTTGCTCCAGCGCGCTTTTCACCGCCTGAACGATCGCGGAGAGACTTTCCTGCAACGCTTCGAGCACTTCATTGGAGTTCAGGGTAAAGCTACGCGGAATGCCTTCGGCCAGGTTACGGCCTCGCACATCGATCTCGCGAATCTCGGTTCCCGGGTAGGCACAGCCAATTTCAATTTTAATGCGTTCGGCCGTCGCTTCACCGATCAGCGAGCCGTAGTTGCGACGAATATAGGCCACGATGGCTTCATCGAAACGGTCACCACCGACACGGACGGATTCGGCATAGACCACACCGTTCAAGGAAATAACAGCAATTTCCGTAGTGCCACCGCCGATGTCCACCACCATGGAGCCACGGGCTTCCTCGACCGGCAGGCCAGCACCTATCGCCGCCGCCATGGGTTCTTCAACCAGAAACACTTCACGGGCACCGGCACCAAAGGCCGACTCGCGAATGGCTTTTCGTTCTACCTGGGTGGATTTGCACGGTACACAAATCAACACTCGGGGGCTCGGCGCAAACCAGCTGTTTTCGTGTACTTTGGCGATAAAATGCTGCAGCATTTTTTCAGTGACGTGAAAGTCGGCAATCACGCCGTCTTTCAGCGGCCGGATAGCCTGAATGCTGCCCGGTGTGCGGCCGAGCATGCGTTTGGCTTCTTCGCCAACGGCGGCAACGGTTTTCTGGTTTCCGGTCAGGCGCACAGCCACAACCGACGGTTCATTCAAGACGATGTCGCGATCGCGCACATAAATCAGCGTGTTTGCCGTACCCAGGTCAATCGACAAGTCGCTTGAAAAAAGTCCCCGAATCTTTTTAAACATTTTTTGATGATTCCAATTCTGATGGGTGCGGTACAAGAGGGTATGGGAAACCGGCTACAGGATTTCCTGATGACAACCCAATAAATCCACACTATTAAAGCCATGACACAGCCCGGCAATGTATCAATGGCAGGGATTTTGGGCAAGCTGTAAATATGATAACTTATGCCTCATCAATGATTTATTGGGTAGAGTTAAAGCGTTAATACATCCTAATGTGAATTGAACACCGGTGCAGATTCACAGGTTTGAATCACGCCCGTCATCAATTCAGGTTGGGAAGGCAAGCGCCAGGCTCGGCCCGTGAAAATGCACCAGATTTGTCATCCATCCGCCCAATGCCACAAGAAGCCATGTGTAAAGCCTGCTTCAATCGCATTGAACGGCGTGGTTTGACCCCTAATTTAGCCCCAGGAGATCCACAACCATGAGCCTAGACCGCTCCCAGGTGGAAAATGTTGCCCAACTGGCTCGCTTGCAAGTCACGGAGGACGCTATGGCCGCCACCGTGGCCAGTCTGTCGAGCATTCTCGATCTTGCCGACCAGTTGCAAAAGATCGATACCGAGGGTGTCGAGCCGCTGTCGAACCCCTTGGATGCCACCGCGCGGCTGCGCCCCGACGAAGTCACCGAGCACAATCAGCGCGATGCCTACCAGGCAATTGCACCGAGCGCGGCCGATGGCCTGTACCTTGTCCCCAAAGTCATAGAGTGAGCCAGACCCGACATGTTAGATAAAACACTGACCCAGCTCGCCGCCGGTCTGGCCCGGGGCGATTTCAGCAGCGTGGAGCTGACACAGGCCTACCTGGAGCGCATCCGGCAGCACAATGCCGACCTCAACGCCTATATCAGCGTCACCGACGACATAGCCCTGGCTCAGGCGGCCACGGCCGATGAACACCGCGCCGCCGGCAATGCCGGTCCGCTGACCGGGCTGCCGATCGCTCACAAAGACATTTTCTGCACCCAGGGCGTACGCACCAGCTGTGGCTCACGGATGCTCGACAACTTCATCGCGCCCTATGAGTCGACGGTAACCGCTCGCCTCGCCGGTGCCGGTGCGGTCATGCTCGGTAAAACCAACCTCGATGAATTTGCGATGGGGTCTTCCACTGAATCGAGCTACTACGGCCCAACCCGCAACCCCTGGAACCGGGATACCGTGCCCGGTGGCTCCTCGGGCGGCTCGGCAACGGCTGTGGCAGCGCGTCTGGCGGCGGCGGCCACCGGTACCGATACCGGCGGCTCCATACGCCAGCCAGCCGCATTCACCGGCATTACCGGCCTGAAGCCGACTTATGGCCGGGTTTCGCGCTGGGGCATGATTGCCTACGGCTCATCGCTCGATTGCGGCGGCCCGATGACGCAAACCGCCGAAGATGCGGCGCTGATGCTGAACGCCATTGCCGGCTTTGACCCGAAAGACTCTACCAGCATGAACCGGCCCGTAGACGATTATCAGGCGCGCCTGAACGAGCCCCTGGCAGGCCTGCGTATCGGTTTACCGAAAGAGTATTTCGGTGATGGCCTGAACGACGGCATCCGGGCCGCCGTGATGGCCGCAGTCAGCGAGTTGGAAAAACTCGGTGCAACGGTCAAGGAAATCTCGCTGCCTCGCACCGAGCTGTCGATTCCGGCCTATTACATCATTGCCCCGGCTGAAGCCTCGACCAACCTGTCGCGCTACGACGGCGTCCGCTACGGTTACCGCTGCAAAGACCCGGTGGATCTCGAAGATCTGTACAAGCGCAGCCGCGCCGAAGGCTTTGGCGCGGAAGTTCAGCGCCGGATACTGGTCGGTACCTACGCACTGTCGGCCGGCTACTACGATGCCTACTACAAGAAAGCCCAGCAACTGCGCCGCCTGATACGCGACGATTTCCAGACGGGTTTTCAGGACGTCGATGTCATTCTCGCCCCCACCACGCCCTCACCGGCCTGGACTCTGGGAGAGAAAAGCAACGACCCGGTGGCCATGTACCTGGAAGATATCTATACGCTGTCGACCAACCTGGCTGGCCTGCCCGCCCTGGCCCTGCCCTGTGGCCAGGTCGGTGGGCTACCGGTGGGCCTGCAGCTGATCGGTAATTATTTCGAGGAGAGTCATTTGCTGAACATCGGCCACCAGTACCAGCAGGTGACCGACTGGCATCAGCAGGCACCGGCACTCTGAGACTGGTTTTTGAGCCAATTGAACGACACGCACGCATCCGTTAATCGCACGTGAGCAGCAGGCCCCAGCGCCCGCTGCCAGCAGAGGACCCAAAGATGGAATGGGAAACCGTAATCGGGCTGGAAATACACGTTCAGCTTTCAACCCGATCCAAGATATTCTCCGGCTCCAGTACCCAGTACGGCGCCGAGCCGAACACCCAGGCGAGTCTGGTCGATCTGGCCATGCCCGGCGCCCTGCCGGTGTTCAACGAGAACGCCCTGCGCAAGGCCGTCGCCTTTGGCCTGGCAATCGACGCGCACATTGGCAAGCGCTCGGTGTTCGACCGCAAGAACTATTTCTACCCCGATCTGCCCAAAGGCTATCAGATCACCCAGATGGACGACCCCATCGTCGGGCTGGGCGAAGTCGACATTGTGCTCGACGACGGCAGCACCCGCACCATCGGCGTGACCCGGGCGCACCTGGAAGAAGATGCCGGTAAATCCCTGCATGAAGACTTCGAGGGCATGACCGGCATCGACCTGAACCGGGCCGGCACGCCATTGCTGGAGATCGTCTCCGAACCGGACATGCGTTCGGCCAAGGAAGCCGTGGCCTATCTGAAGAAGATTCACAGCATCGTCACCTACATCGGCATTTCCGACGGCAACATGGCCGAAGGCAGCCTGCGTTGTGACGCCAACGTCTCGGTTCGGCCCAAAGGCCAGACTGAATTCGGTACCCGGACCGAAATCAAGAACATCAACTCCTTCAAGTTTGTTGAAAAAGCGATCAACGTTGAGGTTCAACGCCACATCGATGTCATCGAAGACGGCGGCACGGTTACTCAGGAAACCCGGCTATACGATGCCGACAAGAACGAAACCCGCAGCATGCGCTCGAAAGAGTTCGCCAACGATTATCGCTATTTCCCCGAACCCGACCTGCTGCCGGTTGAGATCGACGACGCCTACATTCAGGACGTAAAAGACCACCTGCCGGAACTGCCGGATGCCAAAATCCAGCGGTTCAAGGCCGACTACAGCCTTTCCGACTACGATGCCACGGTACTGGCCGCCAGCCGCGCCATGGCCGATTATTTCGAGGCCGTGGTCGACGTCACCAAAGACGCCAAGCTGGCCGCCAACTGGTGCATGGGTGAACTGGCAGGCCAGTTGAACCGCTATGAACAGGACATCGCCGACAGCCCGGTCTCGGCGACGGACCTCGGTTTGCTGATACAGCGCATACAAGACAACACCGTCTCCAACAAGATCGCCAAAACCGTGTTCGAAGCCATGTTCCGGGGCGAAGGGTCGGCCGACGAGATCATCGAGGCACAGGGCCTGAAACAAGTCAGCGATTCCGGCGCCATCGAGGCGATGATCGACGAGGTGATCGCCAACAACCCCGCCCAGGTAGCCGATTACCGCAGTGGTAAGGACAAGCTGTTTGGCTTTTTTGTCGGCCAGGTGATGAAAGCCTCCAAAGGCCAGGCCAACCCGGCCCAGGTGAATGATATTCTGAAAAACAAGCTGCAAGGCTGACCGGCCAGCGCCGGATCACCCCATCGGGGATTGATCCGGCGTATTTTCTGATCAACACCCTCTACGTTCGATCCTCACAATGCCCATCGCCCCTAAACCCTCGCGCGGCCTGGCCGATAGCCTTCCATGCCAGGTCAACAAAATTGTCACAGAACAATAACTGACCGATCGATCAAATAACGGCATAATCACAGTTCTCACACGTTCAACGGTGCCCGGTCACGGCCGGCCCTATCAGGTTTTGGATCAACACTATGAAGCTGTCCCTGATTGCCCGGGTTATTGCCGGTTTTACCACTCTGCTGATCTTGTTTTCGATGATTACGCTCTACTCGCTGTTCGTTGAAAACCGTCTGGCCAGACAACTGGAGCTGACGTCAGGTCAGTTGGGCCCCTTGCTGGATGATACCAACCGGCTGCGTAACACCCTTCAGGAGGCGAACCGGGCGGTTATCCTGCACGCCAATGCCGACGATGCAGAGCGCAGAACCCTGCTTGAAAGCCAATTCAGTAACGCGCGCAACGGTTACGACAGCCTGTTTCAGAGCCTGATGCAACGGCTCGAAGCCTATCCGGACATTCGTGATCAACTGGCTGCCAGCCAGCCCCTGGCTGACTCGCTCTTCGCAACCGGCGCCAACCATCTGGCGCTGCAAAATCAGCGGGTGCAGACCCGCCTGAATGCTCTGGAGCAAGCCCAGCAATTTGACGATGAATGGATATTCTTTACCGGGGATCTGAACGCCATTGGTTCCAGGGCTACTGCTCAGGGGGATTCGGGTCTGCAATGGGAAATCGATTACATCGTTTCCCAGGCTGAGGGCGCTCAGGCCTACCTGCAGCGGGCGCTGGCAATCAATTCTTCCGAACGCATGGGCCAGATCGAGTCCCAGTTAACCACAACTCTGGAACAGCTGAACGCCAAGGCGGAATCGATCGAATCGAATTTTGCCCGCTATGCCGCCGACACCAATGACTATATCGATCTGTTGCGCACCGCCATTGCCGGCGAATCGGGGTTGTTTCAAAGCCACAAGCGCTATGTTGAACTGAACGAGCAAAGCACCCTGGTTCTGCTTGAACTGAACGACACCATGGATTCCAACCTCACCGCACTGGACACTCTGGTCGGCGCGACGCGCAGTGTGTCGGCGCGGGCCACCCAGGAAGGCAATGCCATGGCCACCCGGGCCATTGCCATCACCCTGGGCTTGCTGGTGATGGCGCTGGTCATATCGGTGCTCATCGGGTTTTCCATCGTCCGCTCTATTCGCAAGCCAATGGCCGAAACCCTGGCCGTGCTGGACCAGTTGGCACAGGGCCATCTGGGCGAACGCATCAAACACACCTCCAGTGACGAAATAGGACAGATTGCCCGCAACGTGAATACCCTGGCCGACCGGCTCAGCGATGTCATTCGCGACATCCGGACGTCTTCCGAGCAGGTGGCTGAATTGTCGGCCAGTACGTCGGAAGTCAGCGCAACCACGCGCGCCAGTGTCGAGCAACAGCAGGAGCAGACCCAGTCGGTGGCCACAGCCATCACCGAAATGGAAAGCGCCATTCAGGAAGTGGCCGCCAATGCGGAGCGCACGCGCACCGAAGTGTCTGAAGTGACGGAGTCGGCCGAGCAGAACATGGCCAGCATGACGCAAAACATTGACTCGGCGCGGCAATTGAACGACTCCCAGGCGCACGCCAAAACCGTGATTGAGACCCTGCGGGATGAAAGCCAGCAGGTGGCTACCATACTCGATGTCATTCAGGCCATCGCCGAGCAAACCAACCTGCTGGCCCTGAATGCCGCGATTGAAGCCGCGCGGGCCGGCGAGCAGGGCCGGGGCTTCGCCGTGGTGGCCGACGAGGTCCGCACGCTCGCGACCCGGTCACAACAGTCGGCAAACGACATTCGCGTGATGATTGACCGGTTACAGCAGCAATCCGAACAGGCCGTAGCCATTATGTCGAGCAATCAGTCACTGGCGCAGGCCTCGGCCAGCCAGTCTCAACAGACCGGCGACTCACTGGCGGCCATGGTCAAACGCCTGGCAGACATCAACGACATGAGCCATTCGATCGCGACGGCGTCGGAAGAGCAAAGTGCCGTAGCCCGTGAAGTCACCGAAAACGTGGTACATATTTCCGATATGGCGGAATCCCTGGCCGAAACGGCCCGCCAGGCGGCCAGCAACAGCCAGCAACTGCGCGAACTGGCCCGAAACCAAACCGCACTGGTGGGCCGGTTTCAGTTAACCTGATCAACGCACACGCCGGAGCGACTGAACCAAAGCCGGCGTGGTGTGCGTATCAAAGAGCCACGTTTCACAGGAAGGCTGCATGCAATTACTGTCGTTCGGAGCACCTGTTCCGGCCCGCGCTCTGACAACTCTGACCATCACACTGCTGGCATCCGCACCGGTTTTTGCGGTCGACAGCGCGGCACTCAGATCCGGGCTGCAATCGGCAACCGGATCGTTAGCCACCCTGAAAACCATCCATATCGCCCATCAGGGCGAGATCATCTGGGCCGAGGCTTACAACGGGGCCAGCCTGTCAGCCTCCACCAACATCAAGTCAGCATCAAAGACACTGGTCGCTACGTTGGTCGGCATAGCCATCGACAAGGGCATTCTCGACGGCGTTGATCAACCCATCGCGCCACTGCTGCAAGACCAGCTTCCAGAGAACCCCGACCCGCGGTTAAATGACATTACCATTGGCCATTTGCTGTCGATGCAGGCCGGACTGGAACGAACCTCCGGGCGCAACTACGGCGCCTGGGTTGTCAGTGATAACTGGGTGAAAAATGCTCTCGCCCGGCCGTTCGAGGAAGAACCCGGTGGCGACATGCAATATTCAACCGGCAGTACCCACTTGCTGTCGGCCATTCTGATGCGTGAAGCCGGAGAGTCCACCCACAGCCTGGCCAACCGCTGGCTGGCACCCGCCGGTATACGGGTAGACAGCTGGCTGAAAGACCCCCAGGGCATTCCCATGGGTGGCAACCAGGTGGGCATGACACCGGAATCCCTGCTGGCATTGGGTGAACTCTTTCGCCGGAATGGCCAGACGGAAGACGGAGAGCAACTGCTGTCGCAAGAGTGGATTGACGAAAGCTGGGAACGACGTACCCGGTCCCGATTTCATGGCGGTGGATACGGCTATGGCTGGTTTATGCAAACCTTTTCCGGCGTCGATGGCTACTATGGCTGGGGGTACGGTGGCCAGATGATCTACGTCTTGCCCGAGCTGGAGCTGACCATCGCCATCACCTCCGAGGAAAACGAACCTTCAGGCCGCAGCGGCTATCGCGACCAGTTGCATCGCCTGGTCAGTCAGCAGGTTGTGCCTGCGGTCCGTGATTCTTAAGTTGCTATCCTCAAAAAAAATGCGGCTGCCCTACCGGACAGCCGCATTCTATTTTCTACTCATTCACCTTATCGCGCTTTTTTAACCGACCGGTTGTCCACCGGCACCTGAAAAACCTCGACTTCCCCTTCCAGGTCAGCCGCGAGCCCGTTTAGAGTGTTAACCGCATTCTGATTCGCCTTCAGGGCGGTGATCGATTTGCCAGAACTCTCAGTAACGCCTTCCATCGACGCGACCAGGTCATTGATGTCGCCAACCTGCACGCGAATGACTTCGACGATCTGCCGAACTTTTTTCAGCGAATCATTCGCCTGATTATCGATGGTTGTCAGCACTTCATTGGACGATTCACTCAATGACAGACCATGCTCGATTTGCGGCAAGGTTGATTCCATGGCATTCACCGATGCCTGGGTCTCCTTGCGAATCTGTCCTAGCATCGATTCGATCTGGCCAGTGGCATCGCCGGTGCGCTGCGCCAGGGTGCGCACTTCATCGGCCACCACGGCGAACCCACGGCCGGATTCGCCAGCGCGGGCAGCCTCGATGGCCGCATTAAGCGCCAGCAAATTGGTTTGCTCGGAAATACCGTTGATCACACCGGCTATGTTGGCAATCTCGCCGGTACGGGCTTCCAGCTGACGAATCTGATCAACCGCCGCGTGCACCACATCCGATACCTTACGAATTTCTATCGCCGTCTCGGCAATCAACCGACGACCGGATTCAGACTGCTCAACCGTCTTCGACGAGTTTTCTTCGGTATCTTCGAGCAATTCAGCGGTATGCAGCACACTCTGGCGCATGGTTTCCAGGCGATTGGCGGCATCGGTCGTCGACTCGCCCTGCTGCTCTGCCATCGTCAGTGCATCACTGGATTCCCGAGACAACACAACCGCTTCTTTGCCCAGTTGCTGTGAAGCGTTCACGATATTGGTTACCACTTCACCCAGCCGATTCTGCATCAGTTGCACCGAATACAGCACGCTGCCTTCCGGTGAGGTACGGATCGTCTGGCTCAGATCGCCTTCCTGAACCTTCGACAAAATATCGGCTACTTCGCGTGGTTCACCACCCAACGAGACTTTCAGGCTGCGTTCAATCAGGATCGCCAGCACAATGCCGAACAAAATGGCGAGCCCGGTCAGCAACAGCATAAAGGCTGTGAACCCTGCCGCGCCTTCACGAATGTCGTCGGTAATGGCCTGGCTTTGCGCTTCCTGGTAGTCAATGAAGGCGTTGATTGATGCCAGCCAGTCGATGAAAGCGGGCTTGGCTTCAGTCAGCATGAGTTGTTCGGCTGCCTCGCGCTGGCCGGCTTGCCGCAGGTCAATAACCTCTGAAATCAGCGGTTCTGTGCGTTGTTCAACGGCTTGAATGCGGCTGAGCAGTTGCCGCTCACTGGCGGACACATCGCCACCATTGTTCAGTAACCGGTTCAACGGACCTGCACTTTCCTGATAAAAGCGCTCCAGCCGCTCGATAATCGCAATTTCTTCGTTCAGAGCGGCTGTATCAGGCGCCAGAACCACGTCACGTATGGCGATAGCACGGTCGTGCACACTGCCCCGAAAATTAATGGCGTAGCGTTGTTTCACCGAATTCTGATCGGTGATGGCGGTTAACCCCTGATCAATGGTTTGCACATTACGCACACCGATCACGGTAATCGCGAGCATCACCGCCAATACCAACCCAAACCCAATGACCAAACGTCTTCGAACCGACATCCGGGAGAACAGCTTAATCAACCCCATGATAACAACCTCGTTATTTGCTGCGCCGTGTTAACAACGCTTTGTTTTCTTTACCAGAGACAATAGCCGTGAACTGGATCACAAAACAGCACCTTTACCTGTGAACCTACGAACTCCGCTCCGACTGCCCCATTCTCTTTCCAGCGACCCATTACGGACGTCCATTGATGACTTTTTAACCAGCAGTGTGGCAAAACCGTCACCATTCAACAGAAACCGTGGAAAGGCATTGTCAATCATTTGACAGCCCTTATTATTCGCCAAAGTTCGACACAGAATGAGACAACCTATACGCATCTTGCTGACGGGCCGACCACTTCCGGTTTCACTATATTTTTGAACAAGGAGTTCACCACCGCTCACCAAGCGCCTGGGCAGATAACGGCGGGAATGCTCTTTGCGCCAGAGCGAATAGCAGTTTTTGTTCATCATCCATACAGCCTGTGCGCCCTAGAATCACTGGCATATACTGACTTGAAGACAATTACCCTCAGGTAAATCACAGGGAGAAAAACAGAGTGAACCCACTTTTTAAGCTGCGCTGGTTGCTGACCCTTGCCTTGCTGTTGCCAGGTGTGACGCTGGCAGACCCGGCCTGGAAAATACGCATGGATCCGCTCATGGCGATTGCGGACTTCCCCAATCTCGAAATCGACCGGGCCATAAGCCCTACTGTCTCACTGGGCGCCAGTGTCTGGCGACACGATGGTGCATGGTATTCCGGAGCACGCAACACCTCGCTGGGTGCTCGTATAGACTGGTTTGACCGGGGCGTCTTCGATGCTGGCTGGCACACCAACGTCATCACCAAAGCCGATTTCAATGACAAGGGTCCGGCCCGGTTGCGATTCAAAGGCACCCAAACCTATCAGTGGGTGTGGTCAGACTTTCTGGTCAATGCCGGCATTGGCATTCAGTTCGTCGCCGACATCGACGACCAAACCAGCAGTCGGAACAGCAGTTTTGGCGCTGACGGCTGGGTCTACCCTGCCTGGGAACTGTCTATTGGTCGCGCCTTCTAAGGAATTTATCATGGCAATGAAGAGTACTCTGATCACGGTGCTGGCGTCGCTGTTCGCAACCCACACCCTGGCTCAAGACATCGTCAATATCCGGACCAACCCGCTGATGGTGTTCGGCAGTTTCGTCAACCTGGAAGTCGATGTCAGGCTCGGCGAACACCATGCACTGGGCCCGGCACTCACCGTCAGCGGGGTCGAACCAGCGTTTGAGGCAGGCTTGAACTACACCTACTTCGAACAGGGCGCCTTTCAGACAGGCTGGCAATGGACGTTGTCTGCGCTGGCGGGTCAGGAGGTCACCGGATACGACTATGACGAAACGACTGACACGGATGACTACTCAACCGACTGGACGTATCGGCTGGGCGTAACTCCCGGGTATCTGTGGCGCTGGGACACCTTCAATGCCTCGGCCGGCCTGGGGGTGAATGCTCTCTATCAGGCTGAAACAGAGGATGTCTCGGTGCATTCTACGCTGCTGTTCAGCATTGGGTGGGCTCGCTAGAAACTTTCCGCATGGACCACTCGCGGTCCATACCAACTTCTTACACGCTGGTAAATCGCCGGGTCATGAGGGGCGTCTATCATCTGTTGGTGCTTCGGTGTCGTATAAAAATTGATCGTGCTATGGCGGTTCAATGACAGCTTGTCCGACATAATTCGAAACACTCATCAACTGGTTTGCCAACTCCTGGGAGGAGCTACCATGACACAGACACCAGCACCTGCACGAGCGACGTCCCCTACCCAACCCCATCAACCCATCCCACAGCAAGCCTTCGACTGGTACGACGAGTATGCCCACGGTCTGATCGACCGTCGCACCTTCATGAACCGGCTGATGTCGCTTTCGGCCACCGGCATTGCCATGGGCACGCTGACGGCCGCACTGATGCCCAATTACGCCGAAGCCGAGCAGGTGTCATTCAATGACCCGGACATCATGGCCACCTATACCAAGTTCCCTTCGCCCCGGGGTCATGGCGAAGGCCAGGGGTATTTGGTGGTGCCCACCAACCTTGAAGGCCAGGCACCGGTCGTGCTGGTCATTCACGAAAACCGCGGGCTTAACCCCTACATTGAAGATGTGGCCCGGCGTCTGGCCAAAGCGGGTTTTATCGCCTTCGCACCGGATGCACTCTACCCGCTCGGCGGTTACCCCGGCAACGACGACGAGGGCCGCAGCATGCAAGGATCGCTGGACTCCGCCAAGATGGAAGCCGACTTTATGGCCGCCGCTGACTTTTTGAAGAACCACGAAGCGTCGACCGGTAAGCTCGGTGCGGTGGGCTTTTGCTATGGCGGCTATGTCGTGAACATGCTGGCTGCAAGCATGCCAGAGCAGTTAAACGCCGGCGTCCCGTTTTACGGTACCCCGGCTGCAACAGACATCCGAGACCAGGTAAAGGCCCCGCTGATGCTGCAATTTGCCGAACTGGACAACCGGGTCAACGCAACCTGGCCGGATTATGAAGCCACCCTGAAAGACAATGGTGTCGACTATACCGCTTACATTTACCCAGACACCAACCACGGTTTTCACAACGATTCGACCGCCCGTTACGACGAAGCAGCCGCCGAGTTGGCCTGGGAACGGACCCTGGCGTTTTTCAACACCCACCTGGGTTGAATGACAACAGCGTCACATCAGGTACCGCCATCCAGCGGCTACCGAAATGCCGGCCGCGATGGCCGGCATGGGCCGACGCATGACCAGCATGACCATGGCCGTTGCCAGTAAGGCCATGCGCGCGGCCAAATCACCTTCAACAGCCACCGGTACCAGAACCGCGACCAGGACCGAAGCGGACATGGCGTTAATGAAACTCTCAACGCGGTGATTGATCGGTACCACAGCCATGACCAGTACACCGCCAAACCGGGCCAGCAAACTGACTGCCGCCATTAGCGCAATTACGATCAGACCGTTAATTCCATCGGTAGCCATCATGCGTCTTCCTCCACGGTGCGTGCGCCGGAAGGGCGTTCGAGCCAGAACAGACCGACGAGACCACCACCGACGGCTCCCACCACCACATGGGTATTGTCGGGTAAAAACCGGTAAGCCACCCACCCGCTGAGTGCCGCAACACACCAGATAAGCACCAGTCGCCAGCTTCTGCGGCCACCAAATACCATGGATAACAGAAAGCAGCCCATCACCATGTCCAGACCGAAACGGGCAGGATTGGCAATGAGGTTGCCGAAGGTCATTCCCAGCAAGGTGCCGCCCATCCAGGTCAGCCAGATGGCAATACCACCACCGACCAACATGCCCAGATTGGGTTTTCCATTCTGACAATCGTTCAGGGTCATCGCCCAGTTGGCATCAGACAACACCAGCAAAGACCCGTAGCGCTGTATGGGCGGCACCTGTTTCAGCCAGGGGTAAAGGCTGGCACCCATCAGCAAATGCCGGGCATTGATGGCGAAGGTAGTAATAAGCAGAGGCACCAGGGGTATTTGCGGCCCCCAGAGTTCCAGAGCAGCAAATTGCGCCGTTCCGGCAAAGACAGCAACACTCATAAAGACGGTTTGCACCGGTGTCAGCCCGGTTTGAACGGCCGCCAACCCATAAGCGAGACCAAAGACGATGACAAAGAGCGACAACGGCAACAGGCGCCAAAAGCCTTGCCCGATACCCGCTAGTGTGAGGCCAGGCATGACAGAGACGGCGGTGGACATGACAACTCCCAATGGAAAGGATTAATACCGCATTGAACCAGCTTGGCCGGGAACGGCCAAGCCTGAAGCGGAACAGGGTTCAAGCTCGATTGTAAAGGATTATGGTCAGACTTCAGGCTTGACCACCGCTGTCACTGAGAAAGGTTTTATCAATGCCCAGCCTGCGCAAAGCCGCGTCGTAGCGGGTTTCCAGCCCTTCTTCAAAGATCAGGGCCAGATCACCCGGCACGGTCAGCCAGGCATTGCCTTTCAACTCCCCTTCCAGTTGACCCGGCGACCAACCGGAACACCCCAGGCACACCAGATAGTCCTCTGGGCCGGCGCCACGGGCGATGGCCTGCAGAATATCCGGACTGGTGGTAATGCTCAGGTGACCGTTGTTGACGGTACTGCTCCAGGGACCTTCGTTGGAGCGATGAATGATAAAGCCGTGCTCGGGCATCACCGGTCCGCCCGAGTACACCGGGCGATCCAGCAAGTCGGCGTTATCGCACTCGATGTCGAGTGATTCAAACACTTCGCCCAGAGTCATGGACGTCAACCGGTTGATCACCAGCCCCATACAGCCTTCATCGTCATGCTGGAACAGATAGGAAACGGTGCCGGTAAACCAGGGGTCACTCATATCGGGCATGGCCACGATGAACTGATGGCTCAAACCGGTGTCATTATGAAAGAGGGTGTCCATCATGGTACTCCTGTTGCGCTGAAACGATCGTCTGACGACTCAAAACCGCCGACCGTTCAGGTCGGGGATACCAACCAGTCACCCTGCGTTCAGTCGCAGGGTGCGGTGGCGGAAGGAAACCTCACATACCCGGTAATGCCTTATAGAATAGTAACTTATTACTGAGCTTGCACCTGTGTCACTAACGTTGCTGACAAACCGGACAATCTGGCTGACGCTTGAACCGGAACCGCTGCCAGCTAAGATCGGTGGCATCCAGTGTCAGCAGCGTTCCAACCAGGGGCTCGCCAAACTGTGCCAGTATCTTCAGGGTTTCAACGGCCTGCACTGACCCGACGATACCTACCACGGGCCCCAGAACGCCAGCGGTGGCGCAGCTGACATCGTCATCCTGACCGTCGGGAAACAGGCAACTGTAGCAGGGGCTGTCCTCACGCCGAAAATCAAAGACACTGAGTTGCCCCGATAAACCGATCGCCGCCCCCGATATCAGCGGTATACCAAGAGCCATACAGGCCCGGTTGGCGGCATAACGGCTGCTGAAACTGTCAGTGCCAATAACCACGGCATCACAGCCCCGGGCCCAGGCGAGCATGCTGGCCTCATCGAGGTGACTGTCGATCTCAGTAACCTTTACGTCGGGGTTCAGCTCGGCCAGGGTGGCTCGGGCGCTCGAGGTTTTCTTTTCACCCACGGCCCGGGTGCGGTGCACAATCTGGCGTTGCAGATTGGTTTCATCGACCCGGTCGCCATCGGCAATCAACAGTTCACCAACACCTGCCGCGGCAAGATACAACAAGATTGGGCTGCCCAATCCACCAGCGCCAAGCACAAGCACGCGGCTGTTAACAATACGTTGCTGCCCCACGATATCCACCTGTGGCAACAGGATGTGGCGGCTGTAACGCAACAATTGGTGATCGGTGAGTTCTTCGGGCGGCTGAGTCATGGCAGGGGCCTTGTTAGGCAGATCAAAACCCGGTTTCTTGCACTGAAACGGGCCAGATCAGCGGGCAACCCTGTCGGTCACCCACTGGCGGTTCAGACTGAGCCGATCAGGCTTCTTCGTCAGGAACGACTTCATCGATCAGGGTTTTAAGCTCACCCTTCTGGTGCATATCGGTAATGATGTCACAGCCACCAACCAGCTCACCGTTGACCCACAATTGCGGAAAAGTCGGCCAATTGGCGTATTTTGGCAGTTCGGCACGAATGTCCGGGTTGGACAGTACATCAACATAGGCAAACTTCTTGCCGCAGCTCATCACCGCCTGCACCGTCTGCGCAGAGAAGCCACACATGGGCTGGTTCGGGTTGCCTTTCATATACAGCAATACCGGGTTGGATTCGATTTGCTCTTTGATGTTCGCCAGGGTGTCGGTCATGGTTTCATCCCACAGGTTGCTTCAGATGTCGCTATTGTACGCCAATCCTGTTGAATCGACAGGGGATGACAGTGGCAATAACAGCTTGCCCTGTTAGTTAGGGTTTAATTGCCTATTTTCAATCGGACACACACTATTTCCAGCCCAAGATGACTCAACGGCGTCCATTTAAGCCAGGTAATAGCAAGCCATCCGTACCAGGCATCTCGCGTAGTACTCATTCTGACTTCTAAAACCCGCAAGACTTCACTGCATAGGTTGCAGACTGCTCTAATTGCCCTACAAGGCCTGCTTCAGTAAACTTGATCGTTTTCCCGCTGATGAGCGGGGCCACTAACCCCAGAACGGAGTCACCCACCCATGTCCGTCAGGCACTTTTTGACCCTGAATGATCTCACCCCGGATGAATTGCGGTTCCTGATTCAGCGCTCAGGTGAACTGAAAAGCCTGTTCAAGCGCGGCGACGTGTTCGAACCGCTCAAGAACCGGGTGCTGGGCATGATTTTCGAGAAGTCCTCGACGCGGACGCGGGTCTCGTTCGAGGCGGGCATGATGCAACTGGGCGGTGGTGCCATTTTTCTGTCACCCCGGGATACCCAGCTTGGGCGGGGCGAACCCATTGAAGACAGCGCCCGGGTGCTGTCGCAAATGGTCGACGCGGTGATGATTCGCACCTTCGAGCATGAAAAAATCGAAACCTTTGCCGAGTATTCAACGGTGCCGGTGATTAATGCGCTGACCGATGACTACCACCCCTGCCAGCTGCTGGCCGACATGCAGGCGTATCAGGAAGCGCGCGGCTCGATTCAGGGCAAAACCGTTACCTGGATCGGCGATGGCAACAACATGTGCAACTCCTACATCAACGCCGCCATGTTGTACGATTTCAAGCTGAACATCGCCTGCCCCGAAGGCTTTGAACCCATGGCTGAACTGCTGACCAAGGCCGGTGACCGGGTAAACATCATGCGCGATCCGGTGGAAGCAGTGGAAAACTCACATCTGGTCACCACCGATGTATGGGCCAGCATGGGTCAGGAAGAGGAAGCCGACGACCGGATTCGGGTATTTGAATCCCTGCAGGTCTCCCCGGCGTTGATGGACAAAGCCCACAAAGAGGCTGTCTTTATGCATTGCCTGCCCGCCCACCGCGGCGAGGAAGTCAGCATGGATATGCTCGACGATCCGCGTTCTGTGGTCTGGGAACAGGCGGGTAACCGCTTGCATGCGCAGAAAGCGTTGTTGGAATTTTTGCTCTGCAGTGAGTAGTAACACCGACTTTTCCATACGATGTAATTTGCCGTATAGGTTTTTCCGAGTTTGCACGAACCTGAGCGCCGGAGGGCAGGGATGCTCTTGCGGGGGTATCTGAGGCAGGGATGCCGAAGTTAAGCTTACATGGGTGTATCTACAGCGCCCCCGCAAGAGTGTCCCTGCCCTCCGGTGCGGGCTCATGGCGATACATCCCAAATTGGCTCAGGGCGTCACACTGCCCTGCCGAACTGGCAGTTTGGCCCGCTTGCGTTCCTTCAGGCCAATCAGAATCAGCGGCACCACAATCATGCTCGACCCGATGATGAACCAGAGATCGGGCGCCTCATCGAAGAACACCCAGCCTCCCAGCAAGGCCCACAGCAAGCCGGTGTATTCCGCGCTGGTGACTTCATTGGCCGCGACCCAGCGGTAGGCCATCAGCACCGTAAAGTTGTAGCACAGGATGAAAAACGCCGAACCAAAGGCGGTGAACAGAATTGTCCAGTCGAACGGCTCGCTCTCCCACATCATTAATAAAAAGGCGGCCGGTAGCATGAGCAGGTGAGTCAGTTGCAGCGTATGCACCATCGACTGACCCCCCGGCAATTTACGAATCAACACGATGTTGATCGCCAGTGAACACGCAACCCCAATCGCGCTGAGGCTGCTCCAACTGATTGCTACCGGACGCAAGATAACCAGAATGCCAACAAAGCCGCTGATCACCGCAAACAGACTCAGCGGCGTCAGCTTTTCATTAAAAAACACCACCGCGATGACCATCACCAGAATGGGCGCTGCATAGAACAGCGCATTCGCCGTGGCGAGTGGCAGAGTACCCAGCGCCACCACCATGCAGGCAATGCCCATCAGACTGATGTGCGCGCGTATCAGATGCATGCGCCAGCCCGCAAACAACCGTTGACGATCGATCATCGACATCAGCGGCAACAGGATGGTCATGGCACAAAGGGTACGGACAAAAATGAACTGAAATATCGGGACGTCGCTACCCTGCCACTTGATCAGCGCATCGGAGACCAGCGCCAGCGCATTGCCGATGACCAGCAACCAGATTGCGCTGTTGATGGTTCTGCCCGGCATGACGATACACTCCCGATTGAAAATCCTGATTACTGAGAACGCGCCAACCGGCCCGATCCCAATCCATGCCAGGAGTCTAGTGCCACTCAAGTATTGAGAAAAATGATATTTTCTTTATGGTATTAGTATTTTAGATATTAGCCGGATCACCCGCCGATGAAGTTACCTCCCCTGAAAGCTCTGCCCGTTTTCGAAGCTGTAGCCCGGCTTAACAGCTTCAGCCGGGCGGCCGATGAACTGGCGGTTAGCCAGAGCGCCGTCAGCCATCAAATTCGCCTGCTGGAAAGCTACCTGGGCGAGGATCTGTTTACCCGCCAGGGACGTTACCTGGCGCTGACAGAGCCCGGCCGGCACTATCTGGAAGGGGTAACCAATGCCCTGCTGCAGATCGAGCGCGCCAGCGAGCAATTGCAGGGCAAGCCGGATACCCAACTGCGCATGGCCCTGTTCAGCTCGTTCGCCGTTCGCTGGCTCATCCCTAACCTGCCCTACCTGCAACGCCAGCACCCCGAGATCGACCTGCAACTGGAAATGATGAACGAGTCGCCGCAGCTGTCAGACCGGGTCGCAGACTGCTTTATCACCCTGCACGACGATCAACGCGGTTTTACCACCGACCTGCTCTACACAGAGCGGCTGTTCCCCATTTGCAGCCGGACCTACTGGCAACAGCTGTGCAGTGATCTGTATCAGGAAGGGCTGATTGACACACCGGAACCGGCCACCATAGACCCGCTATTGCTGATGCGCTGCCCGCTTCTGTCGACTTACTCCCTCTTCGGAGAGCAGAAAGACGACTGGCGACGCTGGATGGCCGAAGGCGGTTTAAGCCTGCCAGCAAACGCCCGGTATCAGCACTTCAGTCACATGCTGCTGGCTCTGGAGGCGGCCCGGCACCACCAGGGCCTGGCCCTGACCAACGACTACATGTACAACGCCAGTGAAGACCCGGACCTGATTCGCCTGCCCTGCCATACACTGATCACCGGTGACCGCTTCTACTTTGCCTACAAAACCAGCCGCCGGCAGGAAGCCGGCATTCAGAGGGTGCGCCAGTGGATTCGGCAGCGGGCTGGCAGTACCGGCTTGTTGGATGCGTTTCGGGAAGACTAATGTCGCAGACAAAAAGAAGCCCGCGAAAAGGGGAAGGAAACGCGGGCTGGGAGCAGTTGGAGCAGGGTCGACTCAGCGGGTAACCCCCGGGACTGCCCCTGCTCTCTTACTCTGAAGACTGTCTGTTCACTTACTCGGATGTCTGCTTTTCTGCCTTACCAAAACTACGAAAGAAGCTCACCACAGGATGTTTCAAAATGTTATCCAGAAACACCTGCTGACTCAGCTGACGCAAGCTATCAGCGTAAGTAGGATAAGGATGGATCACTTTCTGCAATTTGCCAAAATTTAGATTCAGGGTTTTCATGACCTGTACCTCGGCAATCAGCTCACCGGCCCGTTCGCCTATAATGTGAGCCCCGAGCACTTTGCCCCGCCTGCTGACAATCAGCTTGATCAGGCCGACATCGCCGGCTTTTGTCTTGGCGCGGTCCAACTTGGCAAAGTCGTAGCGGTAGACGCGAATGCTGTCGCCATGCAGCTCCCGGGCTTCCTGCTCTGTCAGCCCGGCCCGGGCAAATTCCGGGTCGGTAAAGGTGGCCCAGGCGACATGGCTGTAATCCACCGAGCGGTTGATCGGCAATATGGCGTTCATGGCGGCAATCTTGCCCTGAAAGTTGGCCATGTGACTGAGCAAATAAGGCCCTGCCACATCACCACAGGCGTAGATGTTTTTAACGCTGGTTTGCAAATGCTGATTGACCTTCACCCCCTTGTCGACATCAACACCGATGTCTTCCAGGCCCATGCCGTTCACATTGGGTGCCCGGCCAATGGCCACCAGCAAATTGTCCGCTTCCAGGGTACCGGTTTCGGACCCTTTCTCGGTGTTCAGCCGCACGCCAGCAGATGTTTTTTCAACACCAACCGCCTTGGTGCCCACTTCAAACCGAACCCCTTCGGCCGCCAGGCGCTGACGAATCAGTGCTGAAAATTCTGGCTCTTCCCGCGACAGTATTTCCGGCATCATCTCTACCAGCGTAACCTGCACGCCCAGCCGGTGCATTGCCTGGGCCAGCTCCATACCGATAGGCCCGCCCCCCAATACGATAACTGTTTCAGGCAGGGTCGCTTGCTGGAAAAAGTTCTCATTGGTCAGGTAATCGACCTGGTCCAGCCCCGGTATGGGTGGCACAAAAGGTGAGCTGCCCGTTGCCAGCACAAATTTCTTACCCTCGTAGGTCTTGTCACCCACCTCAATCCGCGTCGGACTGATAAAACGGGCAAAGCCATTCACATAGTCAGCCCCCGCTTTTTGCAGAACCTCGGGGGTTTCCTCTTCGTAGACATGCTCGCTAACGGCTCGTACTCGCTCAAGAATGGCGCCAGAATCAACGGTAATGGTCGCGAACTTGCGGGCAATGTGGACCTCTTTGGCCTGATTGATCAGCGCCTTGCTTGGCACACAGCCCGACCAGGTGCACTCGCCACCCGGCCGGTCTTTTTCAACAATCAGTACCCGCTTGCCAAAACCCAGGGCAGTAAAAGCCGCCGTCAGGCCACCGGCCCCGCTGCCGATTACAATCAGATCATAAGGTTTCATAACCATCCTACTGTCAGTTAGTCCTGAATTTGCTGGTACAGCGTTGTCAGTTTTTCATGGCGTTGACGATTCAGCCCCCGGTCGGAATAGCCTGCCCGGCTGGACGACCGGAAATGCACTTCCCGGGCATCGGCATCGAGGTAGAACTCGGCATCGTCGTGGAACTTCATCAGATCGGTGGTGAAGACGACATAAAGGTAATCGGCTTCCTGTTTTATGACTTCGGCCCCGCCATAGCTTTTCACCGCGGTGAGAATGGCGGCCATTGTCGCTTCCTGATCGGCCTTGAATGGCCAGGGTGCAACCCGCTTAGCGACATCATCTGCCTGGGTCGATACCGCATTCGGCTTCGATGACAAGGGTTTCAGCCGCCCCTGACTATGGCCCAGAACCGGTGTCCGGCTGTTCTGCACATAAATCATGATAAAAGCCAGCACGATCAGGACGGCCAGAATGATAAAAAAGGTTTTCATGGTTACTTCCCTTGTTTGCAGTGAGTTTGTCGGAGCATCGGGCCAAAACTTACAAAGCCAGTGCTTTATCTTGCACGCAACTATCTTGTGCACAAAATAATAGAGGGTATGCCTTGACCCGTCAATACCTTGTGCGCAAACTATAAGCCTAATGACCACGACCGGATGCCTAAGTGACTGACAACACCGACGCCCTGCCCCAATTGAAGCTGACAAATCAGATTTGTCACGCACTCTACTCTGCGACCAACGCTCTGATTCGCGCCTACCGGCCGCTACTGGAACCACTGGACCTGACCTATCCGCAATATCTGGTCATGCTGTCGCTCTGGGAAGAGGACGGCGTTCCCATTCGCACCCTGGTACACCAGACCCGGCTCGACTCGGGCACCCTAACCCCTATTCTGAAACGGCTGGAGCAGAAAGGTCTGCTGATTCGCGGTCGCGCAGCGACCGATGAACGGAGCAAGACCATCACGCTGACCGATGCTGGGTTGGCCTTGAAAAAGCAAGCGGCGGATGTGCCAGCCGCACTGGTATGCCAGACCGACATGACCGCCGACCAGGCGCTGGAACTGAAAGCGCTGGCTGAAACGCTCTACCAGCAGTTGCAGAAAACACCAAGATAGATAACGGTATAAATAATGAAATTCAGAGTAGCGGTAATATTGAGAGCTCTGGTTTCCAGAGTTGGCCGGCCGGCCTGTGTTCAGGCCACTGCTTGCCGGGCGCGACGGTGCGCTTGCCACAGACCGGCCATAAAGAAACCCATGGCGATCCAGATCAGCACGAAGGTCAGCAGTCTCTGCGGTGGGTAGGCTTCGTCGAGAATGAACACCGCAGAGAGAAATTGCAGCGTCGGGTTCAGGTACATGATGAATCCGACCACAATCAGATCCAGCCGACGGGCAGCGGCGGCAAATAACAGCAGTGGCACGGCCGTTACCGCGCCAGCCGCAATCAACAGAAGGGTATCGCTCAGCGATTGCGCAAACATCATCTGGCCCGCCGACCAAAGCCAGAGGAGGTACAACAGTGCAACCGGCACGACCACCATGGTTTCAACCTGTAAGCCGTTCAGGCTGTCGACAGGTTGCATCTTACGCACCAGCCCATACAACCCGAAACTGCTCGCCAGCACCAGGGAAACCCAAGGCAAACGACCAATGGCAATCAGTTCGAACAGCACGGCAATCAAAGCCACCACCCCGGCGACTACCTGCCACCGGTTCATGGATTCTTTCAGTAACAGGCGGCCCAGAAACAAACTGACCAGAGGCGTAATGAAATAACCCAGGCTCGATTCCAGTACCCGCCCCGCCGACACCGCCCAGATAAACACCAGCCAGTTAATGGTAATCAGCGCGGCCGACAACGACAGCCAGGCCAATGCACGGCGATTGGCAATCAGGGCAGCCAGTTGCTTGCGTCTACCCAGGGCCAGAATGACCAGCCCCGTAAACACATAGGCCCATACGATCCGGTGCGCCAGCACTTCAAACGCTGACACATTGGCCAGCAAACTGAAAAACAAAGGAAAGCAGCCCCAGATACCGTAAGCACTGATGGCCAGCAACAAGCCCCGCATGTTCACCCTCCAAAATCGACGAGCGGACAGTGTACGGGGTTTGTCAGTAGCCTGCCTTAGCGGAGCACAATAAAACGCAGTGTTTCAGCCCAGGTTGCCCAGCAACCCACGGTAAAGCTGATCGTCACCAATCACCTTGAGTGAACGGTCGTCGCACTCTACCAGCACGACAAACCCCGTCCGGTGGCGAATTTCCAGCGCCTCATGAAAGCTGGCACTGGCACTGACGAAGGTTGGAGCCTTTTTCAAGTCAGCCATCGAGTCTCCATCCTGCCAGCGTTGAACTGTTATGGCTTGGTTCTGACACCGTGCTGCACCGGTGTCAGCATTGAACCAGCAATCCTGTTTTGTATCGATACAATAATGGTCGTCTTTTGCTGGCAGCGCCGTTAGCGGGTCGGCAATATCGCCACACAATAGAACGTGCAAGGGGTTGGTGTGCGCCACAAAATCTTCAACGTACTGAGTCGCCGGGTTCAGCACAATATCCTGCGGGTTGCCCTGTTGCACAATGCACCCATCTTTCATGATGGCAATGGTATTGCCGAGCTTGAGTGCTTCATCCAGATCGTGGCTGACGAACACAATGGTTTTTTGCAAGCGCGATTGCAGTTGCAGCAGCTCTTCCTGCAATTGCTGGCGAATCAGCGGGTCAAGCGCAGAAAAAGGCTCATCCATCAGCAGAATATCGGACTCGGTCGCCAGTGCCCGGGCCAAACCGACCCGCTGTTGCATACCGCCGGACAACGCACTGGGTTTATGGTTACGCCACTCGGTCAGCCCAACCAGTTCCAGCTGTGCATCAACCCGGCGGGCAATTTCTTCTTTTGACAACCCCTGAATATCGAGGGCGAAGCCAATGTTTTCAGCGACCGTCAACCAGGGCATCAGCGCAAATTTCTGAAACACCATGGATATGCGTTTCATGCGAATTTCGCGCTGGGTCTGATGATCGGCATCGAAGAAATTCAACACCTCACCTTTATGCTCAATCAGCACTTCACCCCGGGTAACCGGGTTCAAACCGTTGACACAACGCAGCAGGCTTGATTTTCCGGAACCGGAAAGGCCCATCAATACACAAATCTCGCCTTTGTTTACTTTCAGATTCGCCTGGCTGACCCCCAGCACCAACCCGGTTTCACTCTGCAACCGATCGCGATCGTAACCCTGGTCGAGCAAGGGCAACGCCCGCTCCGGGTTCTTGCCAAACACCAGGTCGACGTTTTTAAATTCAATCATCAGCTCACCTCGTGTTTTTGTTTCAGCAGACGGTCCAGCACAATGGCCAGCAAGACAATGGCAAGGCCCGCTTCGAACCCGCTGGCAATGTCTACGGTGTTGAGCGCCCGTACCACAGGTCTGCCCAGGCCATTGGCACCCACCAGTGCGGAAATGACTACCATCGACAACGACAACATAATGCACTGGGTAATGCCGGCGGCGATGCTGGAAGCCGCTGCAGGCAGTTCAATGCGCCACAGCAGCTGGCGATTGGAACACCCGAAGGATTTACCGGCTTCCACCAGTTCTTTGGGTACCTGAAAAATGCCCAGATAGGTCAACCGAATCGGCGCAGCGATGGAAAATACAATGGTGGCAATCAGCCCGGGGACCACACCCAATCCAAACAGCGTCAGCGTTGGTATCAAATAAACAAAGGTAGGTACGGTCTGCATCAGATCCAGAACCGGGCGCAACAGGGTATACAGCAAAGGCCGGTGTGCCGCGGCAATGCCAATCGGAACACCAATCAACACACAGAGGCTGGTGGCGCACACTACCATCACCAGCGTTTCAATCGTCGCTTCCCAGTAACCCAGATTCCAGATCAGTAAGAAAGATAAAACAGTAAAGACCGTGAGCCCGGTGTTGCGACGCAACCACTGGGCCATCACACCCGTAATCGCGATGAACAGCCAGGGTGGCAGCAAAAGCAGGTTGTCGGTTGCGCCGTCTATTAACCATTCCAGAGCAATCGCCAGGCTATCAAAAAACCAGGCACCGGAATCGACCAGCCAATCGACAAAGCGCTCCATGGTTCTACCCAGGGGCAGTTTATAAGCTTCCATAGTCAGTCTCAGTCTCGTTGAAAGGAGCGGCCACAAAGGGCCGCTCGGTCATCGGGAGGGAAATTACTGCAGCGCGGCTTTTGCCACTGGTGCAGCGGCTTCACCGTCCAGGGTGGTGACACCGTCGAGCCAGACGTCGAGCACATCGGAATTGGCAGAAAGCCACTGGGTGGCGGCATCATTCGGGCGCATGCCTTCATCCAGAATCAGTGCCATTACTTCGTTTTCCATGGCCAGCGTAAAAGTCTGGTTGGAGAGCAGGCGACCAACATTGGCACACTCTTCAGCGTACCCTTTACGAACGTTGGTGTGGACGGTAGCGCCACCGTAGTTCGGGCCGAAGAAGTCGTCGCCACCGTCGAGGTAGGCCAGATCAAAATTGGCGTTCATCGGGTGCGGTTCCCAGCCGAGGAACACGATCCAGTTGTCGCGACGATCGGCGCGGCCAACCTGAGACAACATGCCCGATTCACTCGATTCAACCACTTCAAAATCACCCAGGCCGAACGCATCCTGATCAATCATGCTCTGGATCAGGCGGTTACCATCGTTGCCGGGCTCGATACCGTAGATCTGGTTATCAAATTCATCGGCGTATTCGGCAATATCTGCGAAGGATTGTACGCCAGCGTCATACACATACTGTGGCACGGCCAGGGTGTACTTGGCGCCTTCCAGGTTGGTGCCCAGAATGTCGATGGTGCCGGCATCCCGATAAGGTGCGATGTCTGCTTCCATGGTGGGCATCCAGTTGCCCAGAAATACGTCGATGTCACCGTTTTCCAGAGAGCGATAGGTAACGGGTACTGACAGCAACTGGCTTTCAGTTTCATAGCCAATGCTTTCCAGTACAACGGAGGTCAGCGCTGTGGTTGCGGTAATATCCGTCCAGCCTACGTCGGCAAAACGCACTTCTTCACAGCTATTGGCCATGGCAATGCCAGCAGTGCCCGTTAGGGCAATGGCAACGGTGAGTTTCTTTGCGATTGAAACAGTCATCTTTTCTATCCTCTTTTTACTCGGTTAATGTCTTCTATGACGATCCTGAGGGTCAGGCTCCCTTTTAGCGTTGTGCCGTTTTCCAGTTAGGGTGTTCCCATACCGCCGCCGTTGACGGGGTGATTGGCGTACGGCCACGAATATGGTCTGCACATTTTTCGGCCAGCATAATGGTCGGTGCGTTCAGGTTACCGCTGACGACACTTGGCATGATGGACGCATCGACAACGCGCAGATTTTTAACCCCATAAACACGCGCCTCGCTGTCCACCACCGCCATCGGGTCATCGGCTGCGCCCATTTTGCAGGTACAGGACGGGTGATAGGCGCTGTCGGCTTTCTCGCGAACAAAGGCATCAATTTCCTCATCGCTTTGCACAGCGGGACCCGGTTGCAATTCTTCACCGCGAAATGGCTCGAACGCCGGTTGCGCCAGAATTTCCCGGGTCAGTTTTACCGCCTGACGCATTTCCCAGCGATCACGTTCAGTGCTGAGCAAGTTGGGCTGAATAATCGGGTGATCGGCCGGGTTCGCAGTTTTCAGTTTCAAGTAGCCGCGACTGGTCTGGCGCATTGGGCCGACATGGCACTGGTAAGCATGCACCTGAGGATCTACCCGGCCATGATCAATGACCTGGGAAGGCAGAAAATGAAACTGAAGGTCCGGGTGACGAACACCGGCTTCGGACCGAATAAAGCCACCGGCCTCAAGGTGAGCTGTACGGCAGGCGCCTTTGTCGTTGTTGATAAACCAGGTCACACCGGCGATGGTCTTATGAGGCTGATGCGTGTACTTATACAGCGTCAGCGGTTGCGTGCAGGCTTGCTGCACATACAATTCCAGATGGTCCTGCAGGTTTTGTCCGACGCCCGGGCGGTGTGCTACCACATCTATGCCAAGCGCTTTAAGATCGGTTTCATCGCCAATGCCGGAGAGCATTAACAATTGCGGAGAGTTAATGGCGCCGCCGCTGAGAATGACTTCCCGCTTTGCTTTGACGCGCACGGTTTTATTATTCTGAACGTACTCAACGCCAACGGCGGTATCCCCTTCAAACAGAATTCGCTGCACCATGGCACCGGTTTCCGCACGCAGATTGGAGCGGTCGAGAACCGGGCGTAAATAGGCCTGAGCGGTATTCCAGCGTTTGCCCTGTTTGATGGTCATGTCCATGACCCCGAAGCCTTCCTGCTGATAACCGTTCATGTCGCTGGTGTGTGGGTACCCGGCTTGCTGGCCGGCTTCGATGAAAGCACCAAACAGGGGGTTTGGCTGATCCCCGGTGTGAACGTTCAGGGGGCCGTCGCTACCGCGGTAATCGTCGGCGCCCACTTCCCGGGTTTCGGCCTTGCGAAAATAAGGCAGCACATCGGCGTAAGACCAGCCTTCGGCGCCCTCCTCCTGCCAGCGATCGTAATCGTAAGCGTGGCCGCGAATATAAACCATGGCATTCAATGAGGAACCGCCACCCCAAACCTTGCCGCGCGGCCAGTACAGTTTGCGGTTGTTCATGTGGGCTTGCGGTTCGGTGTGGTAATACCAGTTGTATTTTTCATCGCCGAGGTTGTAGGTCAGCGCCGCAGGCATGTGTATTTTCCAGGTGTCGTCCTTGCGGCCGGCCTCCAGCACCAGAACGTCGACATCGCTGTCTTCCGACAGTCGATTGGCCAGCACGCAACCCGCCGAGCCCGTGCCCACAATGATGTAATCCGTTGTCTGATCGAACGAAACAGTCATATCCAATAAATACCCACTCAATTCATATCATGCAGCGCGCTGGCGCGGTGCTGTTTAAAACGGCGACTCAACCGGCCCCATACCCACGTAAACCGATTTGATCTGGGTATAGTGGTTCAGCGTTGCCAGGCCATTCTCGCGGCCAATGCCCGAATGCTTGTAACCGCCCACCGGCATCTCGGCCGGGGAATTACCGTAGGCATTGATCCAGCAAATACCCGCCTGCAATTGGCCAACAACCCGATGCGCGCATTGAATATTGCTGGTGAAGACTCCGGCCGCCAGGCCGTAGTCGGTCTTGTTGGCGCGCGCGATCACCTCGGCTTCGTCCTCAAATTTCATAACAGACATCACCGGGCCAAATATCTCATCGCGCACCTGAGGCATGTCATCGGTGCAGTCGGCAAACACCGTCGGGCGTACGAAATAGCCCTGTTCAAAGCCTTCGGGATGAACGGCATCACCGCCAGTCACCAGGCGAGCACCGGACTCGACACCTGCCTTGATGGCGGCCAGTACCTTGGCCTGATGGTCTGCGGAAATCAGCGCACCCATGTTGGTGTCCGGATGCAGGGGGTCGCCAAAGACGACATTGCGCTCAGTCCGGTCTTTGACCTTTTCAAGAAACGCATCGTAAATATCGGCATGCACGAAGACGCGAGTACCGTTGGTACAGACTTCGCCCTGGGTGTAGAAGTTCGCGAGCAATGCCGCGCCCACAGCGTTGTCGAGATCGGCATCGGGGAAGATGATCAGCGGTGATTTGCCACCCAGTTCCATGGTGACGCCCTTTAGCGTACTCGCTGAATCGGCCATGACTTTTTTGCCCGTGCCGACTTCACCGGTGAAGGAGACTTTGGCAATGTCCGGGTGAGCCGTCAGTGCCTGGCCGACACGATGATCGCCCTGCACCACATTGAATACACCGGCCGGCACGCCCGCCTCAATGAAGATTTCAGCCAGTTTGGCAGCGCCCATCGGCGTTTCTTCTGAAGGCTTGAACACCATAGCGTTACCGCAGGCCAGTGCAGGGGCGGCTTTCCAGCAGGCGATCTGCAAGGGGTAATTCCAGGCGCCAATACCCGCACACACGCCCAGCGGTTCACGCCGGGTATAGAAAAAATCGCCGCCCAGGTCGTGATGCGTCCCCTCAATAGCGGACGTTAATCCGGCGTAATATTCAATGGCATCGGCTCCGGTGACGACATCAACCACACTGGCTTCCTGCCAGGGTTTGCCGGTATCGAGTACTTCAATGCGTGCCAGTTCATCATTGCGTTCGCGTAACAGAGCTACGGCTTTATTCAGAATACGGGTACGCTCCATGGCACTCATGGCCGACCAGGTTGCAAAGCCGCGTTGCGCTGATTGCACAGCGGCATCCACCAGAGCGGCATCGGCCTGCTCAACCTGATACAACACGGCACCGGTGGCCGGGTTGATGACCGGAAAGGTTTCACCAGACTGGCTGGGGCGATAGGCACCATCGATAAAAGACTGCAACAAGGCAGACGTGGCCGGGGCTGTCATTTCAGGCAGACTCCTTCAATACATTGGGTTTGGACGGAATCGAGGCGATCATCTGGTTTACATGATGACGGCACACCGCGATGCACTGCTCGGCGTCGATGCCTTCCTGTGTAAGGGCGCCGCGCAACCACAAGCCGTCAATCAGAGCCGCCAGCGAGGTGGCTGCCAGATGCGGATTGTCGTGACCGAGCGCCTTGAAACTGACTCGCAGATTGCTGTGCAAACGCGATTTGTTGATTTGCTGCAACCGGGCAAAGGCCGGTTCATGCATGGCACTGCTCCAGAACGCCAGCCAGGTTTTGGCCGAGAGGCTGTCGGTCTGTGTTTTTGAAAAGTTGGTGGCAATGATCGCCGCCAAACGATCTTGAGGGGTCGGGTTCTCTGGCAAGCGGGTCAGCAGGTCCACTTTGAGCTGCTGCAGCAATTCCAGCATAGTGGCTTCCAGCAAGCCCAGTTTGTTCCCGAAATAATGCGCGATGATGCCAGCCGATACGCCGGCCCGGCGAGCAATGCTCTGCACCGTTGTTGCGCTATAGCCCACCTCACCGATCGACTCAAGCGTTGCGTCGATCAGTTGCTTGCGCCTTATGGGTTCCATTCCGACCTTTGGCATAACGTTTCACTCGTCCTGTCTCAATGAAAAGAATCTCAATTGACCGGATTTTACCACCAAATGATCACCGTTCTTTTTTGATTGGTCGTTCAATATAAAACAAGGTAATGCATCGACCCCTAAAGTTCAAGGACGAAGTTGACACTTTCTTTAATGTTGAAAGAGGTTGTTCGGCGGGAAACAGAGACTCAACCGGCTCGAACATCGTTTCGTGATCGAAACGAATAGTTGAGCCGGAGCACTAGAAGACTGTCAAAGTCAGGAGGATAGTGGGATGAGGATCAGTCTTCTTCCAGATTCAGCGACGCTGAGTTAATGCAGTAGCGCAATCCGGTTGGGGTCGGGCCATCCGGGAACACATGGCCCAGGTGGGCTTCGCACTGGGCACAGAGCACCTCAATACGGGTCATGCCATGCGAACGGTCTTCCCGCTCGATGATGGCATCCCGGTTCAGCGATTCGTAAAAGCTGGGCCAGCCGCAGCCGGCATCAAATTTGGTATCGGAACGGAACAGTTCGGCGCCACAGCACACGCAGCGATACAAACCCGGGGTTGTGGTGTCCCAGTAGGTGCCGGTAAAGGGACGTTCGGTACCGGCATGCCGCGTTACCCGGTATTGCTCCGGCGTCAGTTCCGCACGCCATTGGTCGTCAGTCTTCACAATTTTATCAGTCATGCGGGTCTCCCATAGGAAAGTGTCTGGCGTCGCCTTATACTCAGCGCAATAAAACAGGCTTTGAACCCTAAGGGTGGCCTTCGCCGCCCGGGCATTACAGCAAAGCCCAGTGTACGCTATTCATTCTATTCCGGCTTTCATCCCCGGTTCGATTCAACGCATCCTCAGGAGTGCCATGAAAACGCTGCATAAATCTCACAAGCTGGCCAATGTGTTTTACGACATTCGCGGGCCCGTTCTCGACGAAGCGCGGCGTATGGAGGATGAAGGCCACCGTATTTTAAAGCTGAACATCGGCAATCCCAAACCCTTCGGCTTTGATGCGCCGGACGAGATCATCACCGATGTTATCCGCAACTTGCCTCAGGGCGAGGGCTACAGCGATTCAAAAGGCCTCTACTCAGCGCGCAAGGCGGTGATGCAATACTACCAGCAGCGCGATGTTCAGGGCGTCGAGATAGACGACATTTACCTCGGCAACGGGGTCAGCGAACTGATCCAGCTCGCCTGCATGGGCTTGCTCAATACCGACGACGAAGTACTGGTGCCAGCACCCGATTACCCGCTGTGGACCGGCGCCGTTACGCTTTCGGGCGGCAAAGCCGTGCATTACCACTGCGATGAAGGCGCTGACTGGTTTCCGGATCTGGACGACATTCGCAGCAAGATCACCGAGCGCACCAAGGCGATCGTGCTGATTAACCCGAACAACCCAACCGGAGCGGTCTACTCCAAACAGCTGTTGCTGGATGTTGTGGAACTGGCACGCCAGCACAGCCTGGTGATTCTGGCCGATGAGATCTACGACAAAATTCTGTACGACGGCATCGAACACCACTGCCTCGCAGCCCTGTCTCAGGATGTGCTGACGCTGACCTTCAACGGCCTGTCCAAGTCATACCGGCTGGCCGGGTTTCGCTCCGGCTGGCTGGTTGTCAGCGGCCCGAAGCACAAAGCCAGCGACTTTATTGAAGGGCTGAACATGCTCGCCAGTATGCGGCTCTGTGCCAACGTTCCGGCTCAGCATGCCATTCAGACGGCTCTGGGCGGTTACCAGAGCATTAACGATCTGATCATTCCTGGTGGGCGCATGCGCGATCAGCGCGACCTGTGCTTCGAGCGCATCGAGGCCATTCCCGGCCTCAGCTGTGTGCAGCCCAAAGGTGCGCTTTATATGTTTGTTAAAATGGACAAACAGAAATTCAAGCTGACCGACGATGAACGCCTGGTGCTTGACCTGGTGCGTCAGGAAAAAATGCTGGTGGTGCACGGCCGGGGCTTCAACTGGCCTGATGTCGATCACTTCCGGCTGGTGTTCCTGCCGCCGCGCGAAGTACTGAACGACGCCATGAACCGGCTTGAACGCTTTTTCAGCCACTACACTCAGGCCTGACGCATAAACTCAGGCCTCTTGGATTTGAGCCAGGGGAAGTCCGATGCTGGATATTCACATCACGGAATTCTACAACGACATGGCGCGCATTCTGGCGACGCTGTATCGCCATTTCCCGCGACAGGTGTCGATTTACATAGAAGACATCAGCGGCCCGGACACCCCGGATGAGTACGGTCTGCACAGCGACCGCCATATAGCCTGCTTCAATACCGTACTGTGGCTGACCGAAGAAGGCCTGATGCGCTTCAGCGATCACGAACGAACGCTGGCGGTGAACCATTGTGTACTGACGCTCGATGGCTTTCGATTGCTCAGCCACATCGACCCGGTCGAAGGCGGCGTGTCGCGCATCGACGAATTGCGCGTTGCGTTGCAGGAAGGCTCATCCGACATGACCGAAGCCATCTTACGCCAGTTGTTATTGGAGCACCGGCCCAATCGGTAATTCAGGGTTCTTTTAGCCAGCGCTTTCGGTAGGAACCGTTGGCATCAAACTGGCTAACCTGTTTTTCAAGATTGAACACCCGGCCACCGCGAGGGTCGGCCCCCACCCCGGCAATGTACTGCCAGTTGCCATAGTTGCTGGCGACATCGTAATCCACCAAAAAGTGTTCAAACCAGGTGGCACCCAGTCGCCAGTTAAAATGACCTTCATAGACACAGGCGCTGGCGATGATCTGTCGCATCCGGTTCGACAAATATCCGGTGGTTTCCAGTTGCACCCGGCCAGCGCGCACCAGTGAATGGGTGGCAGAATCCTTCAGCCAGCGCCTGAATTCACCCGAATCTGTTGACCCGTTGTGCTGACCTGTATGACCCGGCGAGAGGAACAATTCTCGCCCCCTGTGTCGGCTGTACCATTGAAAATACTCTCGCCAGAGCAGCTCGAAATAAAGCCAGTAAGTTGACTCGTTACGGTCAACCTCACTTTCGAACCGGTCAATCTCAGCCGCTAACCGCCGGGCCGATAAGGCACCGGCGGATAACCAGGGCGACACCTTGCTGGAGGCAGACGCGTCATCCAGCGCATTGCGGGTAACCTTGTAGGTCAGGATGGACTGGTCTTTCCAGAGATAGCGTTCCAAGTGCTCAACACCACTGGCCTCACCGCCCGCAAACGGGGTTTCGGACTGGTCGGGCATAGGGCCAGCTAGTCGCTGATCGGCATGAAGTAAGGTTGCTGCAGCGGGCAAAGCGGCGGGCTTGTCGAGTGGCGCTAATGATGTGAGACCCGGTTTTTCGATAGAACGCCGGAACTGGGAGAAGGTATCAGGTAAAGCGTCGAGCCTGAATGGCAGATCTGCTTCATCGAAGAGCGTCAGCGTTTCGACCAGGTCGCAGCGAACAAATGGCAAGGCAGCCTCTATAGCCTGCCACTGTTGCACTTCATCAAAAGCAGCGGGCCGGCTGGCCACCAGTCGCTGAGCGCCAAGGGTGTTTACCACCTCCGGCACGCCTTCTTCAGGCCGTTGCCAGCGAATCACGAGTTGTTGCCCCAGGGTGTTCAGCGCAGCGTCCAGCGCCATCAAGCTGCGCCAGGTAAACGCCCAGCGGTGCGGCCCCATAGGCGACCATCCGCAGGGCCCGGGCTCGAACCAGCGCGGGTCGATCATGTACACACACACCAGTGCCGCACCCTTGGCGGCTTCTTGCAACGCTGGGTTATCATCAAGACGCAGGTCACGCGTCAGCCAGTAAACGGTGGTCATGCCAGTGCCTTTGGAGAGAGCTTTACGAGTAATACGATGGCAGGGCGAATCAGGATGGATGCGAGTTCAATGAGAGCGACGTGACCGCATCGCAGAACCCGCACTCAAACACCAAGGTCACTTTTTATATTTAAGGTACAGGTCGTCGATCGAATAATCGAACAATTGCTTCACATAGGTTTTTGCCTCTGCGAGTGTCACTTCGTCGACAGTTTTAGTAACTGACTTACGCCCAATAATCCCCAGAAACCCTTTTTTGGCAATAATGCTGAGTTCCAGAAACCCATTGTCCACCTCAATCGGCACCAGTTGAAGGCTGACTTGCGCGTCATTTTCACCCTTTCGTGAAAAGAACAACCCACCGCCTTCACCGAGTTCTTCGGTCAGCGCGATTTCCGAAGCCCAGGGGTACTGATCGATGAGCTCACGTGCGTCACCCGCTCCTTTCAGCAGCCGGTGGTGTTCGACCAGCTCAGGGCCTTCGATCCGATGAGAGTAAAATGCTTCGACCATGCGCAGTCCCTGTTGCTTGGGCTTATCGACCCGGTTAGTAAATCCTTCATTGAGTGCTAATTATGACATGCAGGGCTTCAAGTTGAAGCCCTGCCCTCGAAACGATCTATGCAAAACCGGCTCTTATTTCAGTTCAAATTCGAACTCGAGGCCAACGGCATCGCGCTGTTTAAAACCCTTCCAAGTGGTGCCTGCTTCCTCGTCACCGTCCTGTGCCAGAGGGATCAGGTCGAAGTAAGCACTGCGATCTTCACCTTTCAGGTACTGCTCAAAAAACGCCGTGGCGAAATGCTGCGTGATGTTGTTCATACGGGTATTGTCCCAGACGGCATCGGCATAGTGGTCAAACCCGTCTCCGGTGGCATACACCTCCTGAGGAGCAGCCATGGGGGCCGCCGCGTTGTGGTTCGCGTTCTGGAAGGTCAGCAGGTATTTGTCGATACCCGACAAGCCCTGATAAAGCGGTTTTATGCCGCCTTCGTAATTGGATACATCGTCGACACTGCCACCGATCACCATCACCGGCACATCGATATTGGCCAAACCAGCTGCATCCCACATTCCCACCTGATTACCCCAGGGGCCGATCGCTATGGCTGCTTTGAAGCGCGCATCGACCGAAGCCTGATACTCCGGGTCACTCAGTTGACGCTGGCTTAACTGGCCCATTTGCGTCGCGGTGCCGAATGGCAGCGCCGTAGCACCCTCACTTAAACCGCCACCGACGGTATTGATGGCGCCATAGCCGCCCATCGAATAGCCAATGATGCCTGCATTATTGGTATCGATAAGGCCACTGAACTTGCTTGCGTTATCGTTGCTCAGTTGAGCCATTTCCCCGAGTACAAAATTCTGATCGAGCGAGCGGTTAAGCAGCGTGCTTGCAAAAACCGTCTGGTCTGAGTAAGTGCTTTCCATGTGATCAATGGCCACCACCACAAACCCCTTGGAGGAAAGGTTCTCGCCGAAATGCGACATTAGATACCGGTTGCCGGGATAGCCATGTGAAACCAGTATCAGCGGAAAGGGGCCTTCGGAATACAAAGGCGTGGCATCCCTGGCGGCCCGGCCGCGCAGTGTGGCAAGTGTTTCAGCATCCCGGGTTATGGCTGTCGAAGTACGATCGGCCACCTCGTCACTGACGGCTTCAGCCGGGTACCAGACCTCCAGTGTCAATGAACGATCATAGGTAGCAAGGTCGTCTTCAGAGGAGCTGGCCAGGTCTATCTGGTTTTCATTAACCACGGTCAGGGTAGTCACCCCGGTTTCATGGCTACCAAGTGCTGCAAGCTCCGGCGCATCGCCGCGAACCACATCCGTCGGGTTGATGCGCGGCTCAAAGCTCATGGGTGCACTGTCACCCTCTGAACTGCTGGTATTACAGCCGGTAAGCATCAGCGTTGCGACCGCAAGCGGAAGGAAGAGTGTCTTCATAATTTTCCCTTTTGTTTGGTTTTGTTCTTATTGGAGCCAGAAATCTAGATAACGCTTTCAGGCTTTACAATAATTTCGTGTTATTTGTGCCTTTTTTGAACTAATTGGCAACCTATAGCAGAAGTATGACAATTTAACGAAAGAAAACGTTTTCATATAAACGTCATACTTTGTCTTAAAAAGAAAAAATAAGAACACACCAACACAATATTACGATCACTGCGTTCAGCCAGGAAAGCGACTGGCAACCCCCTTTTCAGACGATTTTCCATTATCATCAGAACGCTCACTCACCGATTAAACCGATCGCCAAACTGAACAACCGGGAACCTGAATGGCCTCTTACTCTGCACGCGGCCTTTGGCTGAAAGCGACACCCATCCTGTTTGTGGTGCTCTGGAGCACCGGCTTTATCGGCGCCAAATACGGGCTGCCCTACGCCGAGCCATACACCTTTCTGTTTGTAAGATTTATCGGCGTACTCGTCGTCTTATTTGTACTGATACAATTTCTGAACGAACGCTGGCCACGGGCACCCTGGCTCTGGGTGCACATTGGCGTTGCTGGCATGCTCGTTCACGGGCTCTATCTCGGTGCTGTGTTTACCGCTATTGGTCTTGGCATGCCCGCCGGGGTCACAGCGCTGATCGTCGGATTGCAGCCACTGGTTACCGCTGTCCTGGCTCGTTTCTGGCTGAATGAGACCATTCGACGCCGACAATGGCTGGGCATATTGCTGGGGCTTATTGGCATTATTCTGGTGTTATCCGAACAACTGGATTGGGATAATCCCGGAGACTTCTTTATCGGTTTTGGCTGGGTCGCCGTGCTGAGCGCCTTGTCAGCCCTACTGGGTATCTCGGTTGGAACCCTCTATCAGAAGCGATACTGCACCGGCATGCCGCTGGTAACCGGCACCTTTATCCAGTATCTCGGGGCTTGTTTCATACTCGGCCTTGGTGCCTGGTTGTTTGAAACGCGCATCATCGACTGGACGCCCACCTTCACTCTGGCACTGCTCTGGTTGATCTTCGGGCTGTCGATCGCGGCCATTCTGTTATTAATGACACTGATTCGGCGCGGGGCAGCCTCCCGCGTTGCCAGTTTGTTTTACCTGGTTCCACCCGTCACCGCCATAGAAGCCTGGGTCCTGTTTGGCGAAACCCTGGGGGTCATTGCGCTGGCCGGTATTGCAATAGCGGTCGCAGGCGTTGCCCTGGCAGTGAAGCCACCCAATTAGAGACGATGAGCTTACGCGAACACCGAAGGGAAGTTATACTCGCTCGAACAGAGTTTTATCTGGAGGATCCCATCCTCTACAGGGAGGTAAAATGCGGAGTAAATGTAGCAGGCGAGGCTCGGCCCTTACCCGTTGTACCGCCGCGCTGATTTGGGCATTCACTGTATTCACTGGCATGGCAACCGCCGCCGTTATTCCAGCCAACGATCTGCCCGGAGATCTGGTGGGCTGGGTGGAGCTGCTTCAGGAACCCGCTGACGCGTCGGAGTGGAACCTGAACACCGCCCTCAACGCACCCGAATCACAGTGGGTTCCAATCTCCAATTCCGTTTTAAACTTCAGTTTCGATGCTTCTGCCTACTGGGTTCGGTTCACCCTCAACAACCCGACTGACACCAATATTCGACTGATATTTGATGTCGCGCAGCCACTGCAAGATTACATTGGTGCCTGGCTGGTGGATGAAAACAACATGCCCGTCCGAACCTGGCAAACCGGTGACCGCCGCCCAACCTCAGGCCGCCCTTTCGCCTACCGGGCATTCGCGTTTCCAATCAGCATTGCACCCGGTCAGCAGATCCAGTTCATCGCCCGGCTCGACACCCACGACGGCCTCTATGACGCCCTGCCCCTGTCGCTGGTTAGCCAGGGCACCTTCTTCATGCAAAAAGACAGGGAAGCACTCTGGTTTGGGTTTTACTACGGCGCAATAACGATACTGCTGCTGTACAACCTGCTCGTCGGCGTGGCCACTCGCGAACGGGATTTTTTGTTGTACAGCCTGTATCTGGGGTGCTTCTTGCTCTGGAATCTGGCCTTCCGAGGCTACCTTGCACTGGGCCCTCTGGCGAATGCGCCCATCCTGAACAACATGGCGACCGCGGTGTTTGGCGGCTCCATCTTTATCTCGCTGATTATATTCACACGCCGGTTTCTATCGTTGAACACGCGCATGCCACGCACCGACATCACGTTGATGATACTGGCAGCGGCTATGACGATACCGATTCTGCTGGCGATGCTGGACTACTACGCCCCGGTGTTCCAACTGATCATTCCGCTGGCACTGATCATCATGCTGAGCGTACTGGCCGTCGCGACCTACCTTTCATTTAAACGTATTCGCACAGCACGCATCTACCTGCTCGCCTGGGTATTTCTGATCGCCTCTGCATTTGCCTATTACGGGCGCGTGCTGTCACTGGTGCCTTCTACCTGGCTTACCGAAAATGCTTTGAATATCGGGTCATTGATTGAACTGCTGGTCCTGTCTCTCGCCATGGCCGACCGCATTCGGGTACTCAAACAGGAAAGGCTGGAAAACCAGACTTACCTGATTGACCGGGAACGGGAAATGAATCAGGAATTGAAAGAGCAGGTAGCATTAAAAACCAGGGAGTTAAAGCAACTTGCCGATCGCTTTGAACAGGAATCGATTACCGACCCACTCACTGGCCTGAAAAATCGCAGAACGTTTGAGTCGACTCTGGAGCAGTCAGTGCGCCAGCAAGACCGGGATAACCCGTGGCTTTGCCTGGCTCTGATCGATCTTGACTACTTCAAGAACTTCAACGATCAATACGGTCACCCTCAAGGCGATAAACTGCTGGAACAACTAGGCCAAGTGTTATTGCACACTTTTCAACGAGGTGATGACTGTGTTTTCCGAATGGGTGGAGAAGAGTTTGGGGTTGTGTTCCGAACCGATTCGACTCAGGCGGTAACCGCCATGTTGCAAGAATTCCAGACGAAATTGGCTGCCATTCCTTCCCAGGCCAGTGCCGAACCGGTAACGGCCTCCGTTGGCGTTGCCTGTGTGCTGAACGGCAATAGCATTTCCCCAAGCGAGCTCTATGTTCGTGCTGATGAGTTACTGTATCAATGCAAATCAGAGGGGCGTAACCAATTCCGTATCGGGCATCTTGACGAACCTGCCACAGGCAAAGACCTTGCCCGCCGTTAATCCATGGCCAGTGGGTATACGGCCTTATGAAATTTTAAACATCGCCCTGAACCCCGCCAAACCCAATCAGGAGAGCATCCATGGAGACGATTAAACGATTGCTGCTGAATGTGCTGTCAGATGACCTGGAAGCCAGCAAGGCGTTTTACACGACCCTGTTCGATTTCGAGGTGGACTATGACAGCGACTGGTTTGTGCACCTGATTTCAACCAGCCACCAGCTTGAGCTCGGTATCATGAGTGTCAATAGCGACATTCTGCCTACGGGCATTCAGCCGCAGCCCCGTGGGTTCTACACAACCCTGGTCGTGAGTGACGTTGATGCGGTGTTCGAGATGGCGAAGAGCACAGGATTAACCGTGCTCAGCGAACCGGAAGATACCTTCTACGGCCAGCGTCGTCTGGTGCTTGAAAGCCCCGAAGGCAGCATCATCGACGTATCGGCGCTCATTCCGAATTTTTCACCTGAACACCTTCAGTGAAATGGACCTATTGGTGGACTGGAAGAAATACTGGAAAGGCTGACCAATAGCAGTGATGCCACCCGGCTAAAGCGCAAACCCCAATTGACTTAGCCAGAGCCGCGACGCTTCAGGCACGTTAGCAAGCCTGGCCGCTGCCAGCTCGCGGCGTTTTGGGTAATGTTTGCGCAGACTGTCGAAAGTAGCAGGCTGAACAAGGCCGTTATCCAGGGCGTAGTGCATTGCGACCGTGTCGCGAGCCGGGTCGTGCAGGGCCTGAATCAGTTCACTGCCCAGTTGCTCGGGGGTTTCGGCATCAAAGAAATGGGCGTCGAGCATGGGGCCTTCCGGCAAATCCGGCCCTGACGGCAAAGGCTGGCTGGCCCACGGATACAGCGCCTCTGCCAACATGCGAGTACCGGTCCATTTGCCTTCCTGGCTGTAGCCAGCCACATGGGGGCTGGCCTGATAGACCGCACTGAGTAAGGCTTCACTTACCCGGGGTTCGTCTGGCCATACGTCGAGCACCGCCTTTATCTTGCCGGTATCCAGCACGGCTTGCAGTGGGGCTTCCTGGATCACCGGGCCACGACCAGCGTTGATCAGCCAGGCACCCGGCTTTAGCCAGGCAAGCTGTTCTTCACCGATCATGCCTTCGGTTGCGTGATCACCCTCTCGAGTCAGCGGGGCGTGCATGCAGACTATGTCGGAGGCTTGCAACACCGTGCGCAAGTCTACAAAGCTGCCCTGCCCGACCTGTTCAGCCCGCGGTGGATCACACACCAGGGTGCGAACGCCCAGAGACTGCAAACGCTCAACCAGCTTGCCGCCGACGTTACCTGCGCCTACTACGCCAATGGTCTGTTGCCACCAGGGTAATTCCAAATCGAGATGCAGACGGGAAAATACAGACAACACCCAATCGACGACAGACTGAGCGTTGCAGCCGGGGGCATGGTGAAATGCGATACCCTGCTCGGCTAACCAGTCCTGATCGATATGATCGGTACCAATGGTGGCACTGCCCACAAACCGGACGGGCGTACCCTCGAGTAACTCGGCGTTAACTCTGGTAACGGAACGCACCAGCAAAACGTCGGCGTTCATCAGATCGGATCGGGAGAGTGTGCGACCCGGCAGCCGGATCAGGGAAGCAGCGAGCCCTGAGAACCAGGGCTCGACGTGGGGCATGTTCTCGTCAGCGACGATGCGCAGCCCCGGTCGGTCTTGAGTCACTTACGCAGAACCGTCTTTACGGTTACCCCGGTTATCGTCTTCTTCAACCGGATCGGAATCGTCGGCGTCTGCCGGTGCGGCCGCTTCAGTTGCCTGGGCCTCAGCGGTTTCTGTCGTAGGTTCTGCGTCGGTATCGTCGGCATCTGTTGTTAGCTGATCAGTTGCCTGGGCAGCGTCGTCTTTCGCCTGTTCAGCGTCTTCGTCGGCTTTCGACAAGGGAGTCGTTTCACCAATTTCAGCCAACCACTCTACTGGTGGCTGTTCCAGCTCGATCTTGCGCTTGATGTAGTCTTCAATCGCCGGAATCTGGAAGGAGTCGTCTTCACAGGCAAAGCTGATCGAAACACCCTTGGCGCCAGCACGGCCGGTACGGCCAATGCGGTGCACGTAATCTTCGGCATCTTCCGGCAGGGTGTAGTTGACCACGTGCGAGACGCCTTCAACATGAATGCCCCGGCCGGCGACATCGGTCGCGACCAGCACGGGCACCTTGCCTTCCTTGAAATTATCGAGCGTTTTGATGCGCTTGGCCTGGGGTACTTCGCCCGACAACACTTCGCACTGAATGCCGTCCTTGCCAAGGCGCTCGCTCAGGTCTCGAACGATGTCACGACGGTTGGCGAACACCATCACCCGGTCAGCGTTCGGCTGACGCAGGACGTGCCGCAACAGGGGGTATTTTTCAGCAGTGGTCACCAGATAGACATGCTGCTCGACGTCTTCAGCGGTTTTCACCGTTGGCTCAACTTCAACCCGTACCGGCTCGCGCGTCCAGCGCTCGGCCAGATTGAGGATGTCGTACGAGAAGGTCGCCGAGAACAGCAATGTCTGGCGCTCTTCGGTTTTCGGGGTTGCCCGCACAATGGTCTTGATGTCGGGAATAAAGCCCATGTCGAGCATGCGGTCAGCTTCATCGATGACCAGGGTTTCCACCTGATCCAGAAAGACCTGTTTGCGGTTCATGAAGTCGATCAGTCGGCCCGGCGTGGCAACCAGAATGTCCAACCGGCTTTCTTCCAGCTGCTTGCGCTGCTTGTCCATGTCCATACCACCGACCAGAGCAGCCACTTTCAGGCGGCTGTGCTTGGTCAGGGCTTTGGCATCTTCAGCGATCTGCAGTGCCAGTTCACGCGTCGGTGCGAGAATGAGCGCGCGGGGTTCACCGGCGTACTGCTCCGGCAAACGATGCTCCATCAGGTCGGTAATGACGGTGATCAGGAAGGCCGCGGTTTTACCGGTACCGGTTTGCGCCTTGCCGATGCAATCATGGCCCGCCAGAGTGTAAGGCAACGTCATCGCCTGGATGGGGCTGCAATACTGGTAGTTCATTTCATGAATGGCGCGCATCAGGGCGATGGGCAAAAACAGATCGTGGAAACGAACTTTGCCGGGTTCTTCGGGGACTTTGAATTGAGAGATGTGCCAACGGGGTTTACGAGGTTTTCTAGCTTGACTTGTCACAGATTCACACAGACCAATATAGTTGGAGGCACTCGGCGATTCACCGGCCGGGCACCTGTTGGTTTTACGGCAACTGACCCGTCCGTCCTGTCAGGACCGGCAATATGGATCGTTACCCTTCGTTTTCCGAAGACCACCCGGTTCTAACGCGTCGGGGGTGGCAAACTTCGGCGGTAAAGCCTTACTAAAGAACGCAACAAGGGCCACGGGCTCACTTGTTGTTTACACACTTGCCAGCAACAATCGGGTTTGCCACCCCGTCGCGGCGACCGGCTTCATAAGCCTGTCATACACGACACCGATGGCAGGGGCTGGGCCCGTGACACCGATTTCAGACAGGGTGTCACTCCCGCGGCTGCGCAAGCGGTGCCGATTGTAGCGCACTTTTTATGCACTCTCGACTTTTTCAGCACTGCCGGCCCGTTTCTGCGGAATCACCTGGCCAACGGACGGACGGCCCGCTTATTTCGAGGCCCAGTCCGGCGCAAGCCGGCGAATGAGCACCGAGGTATCGCACCGGTTCATGCCTGCATCCTGCAATTGTTGATAGTAGCCATTCACTTCGGTCGCCATCGGCAGATCCAGGCCCAGGCGACCCGCTTCAGCCAGGGCATAGTTCAGGTCTTTGCGCATCCAGTCGATGGCAAAGCCAAAATCGAATTTGTCTTCAGCCATGGTCAGTGCCCGGTTGTTCAATTGCCAGCTCTGCGCTGCACCACCGCCCAGCACCTGCTGCACATCCTCGATATTAAGCCCGGCCGCTTTGGCAAGCGTAACGCCTTCCGCAAGGCCCTGCAAAATGCCGGCAATACACACCTGGTTAACCATTTTGCACAGCTGGCCACTGCCTGCCGGCCCCAGCAACCGGGATTGCTTGCCCGTGGCATCAAACAAGAGTTGAGCCCGTTCAAAAGCCTCAGGCTCGCCACCGCACATAATGCTCAACTGACCGTTTTCAGCCCCTGCCTGACCACCCGACACCGGCGCATCGATAAAGGAAAGGCCTTTATCACGACAGGCGGCATCCAGCTCACGCGCCAAATCAGCAGAGGTGGTGGTATGGTCGATGACCAGTGCGCCTGGCCTGGCCTGGGCGAGCGCTCCGTCATCGCCCAGCAGTACCGACCGAACATCTTCATCGTTACCAACGCAGACTAAAATAGCATCGGCGTCTTTGGACGCTGCAGCGGGCGTCTCAGCCCGGCGACCACCGTACGTATCCACCCACAGCGCCGCCTTGCTTTCGGTTCGATTGTAGACACAGACGTCAAACCCGGCTTGCTGCAGATGCCCGGCCATGGGAAACCCCATGACCCCCAGACCCAAAAAGCTGATGCGCTCAATTGCAGCCATTTATTCGCCCTCATTCTCTGTTCAGAATTAGTCGACCATAAGCGACGCCTTGTGCGCGCGTCCAGTCATAGATTGGTAGGACTAGCGGGGAAGCTCAACAAAACAATGGGCTTGCGGCCAGGGCTGGCCGAACTGATCACAGAGTCGTTTCACCGCATCATGTGCCCGAGCTGGCAGCCCATCGGTCACATACCGGGCAGCCTGTCGCTGCACGGCCTGGCGAAAAGGCTGGCTGTCGGTCGGAATGCCGTTCAGGTTATCCGTACTGGTGCGGAACGGCCGGCCCGTCGCCGATGCCAGCCACCACTCAATGGCCTGGGGTTTTACCTCAACCTGCTCAAATGCCGCCTGCTGCCTGGCATCGCGCCCATCCGGACAGTACCAGTAGCCATAGTCTTCCAGCATACGGCGATTAGCTCCGGCCAGGCACCAGTGGGCCAACTCGTGCAGAGCACTGTTAAAGTAGCCGTGAGCAAAAACGATACAATTCAGATCATCGGCTGCGGCTGCCGGCAGGTAAACCGGCTCACCGGAACCGGGCACCAGGCGCGTTTGCCAGTCTCGCGCCAGCCAGGGGTTCAGACAATCGAGCAGTTCTTTAACACCCGCTTCCCATTGCGCAACCGGCAGAGCATAGACGCCACTGCATGCGCCGGGCTGGGTACTTAGAGTGTCTGACTGCATGGGTTCGCCTTCGAATCGTTCGCCGGGCAGTTTACTGTTTGCGAAACACTACGCAAGTCAGGCCTCGCCGATTAAACACCGCATGGCGAAACGCCCCAAAAGTGCGCATACTATTGCGCCTTCAAATACAGCGCCTCTTAAACAAGGTACGTCACGTCAAGGATTTCGCAGTGGACCAGAGTCATCAGCCCAAACCCATTCGTCAGGCCAGCCTGGTCAGTCGTACACTGAGCGAATGGAAGACACTGGCCTTACTGGGCGGACCCATTCTGGTGGCCCAACTGGCACAGATGGCAAATGGAGTCATCGACACCATAATGGCCGGCCATGCCAGTGCTGAAGACCTCTCAGGCGTGGCGATTGGCACCAGCCTCTGGGTTCCCCTATTCCTGTTTTTCATGGGGGCACTCAGCGCCCTGCAACCGATCATTTCCGGCTACCGGGGCAGCAATACACTGAACCGCGTCATGCCCATTACCTGGCAGGGCTTGTACATAGCCGCCGGTGCGGCTGTGCTGATCATCCTGTTTCTGGTTAATGTGCGACCCATTCTGGATGCGCTGCAACTGGAAACCAACACGGCTCGCATCACCCAGGGCTATCTGTCAGCCTTTGCCTGGGGCATACCCGCCATTCTGGTGTTCGCTGCCCTGCGTGGCCTGACTGACGGCCTCGGCCACACCAAGGCGTTTATGGCCTTTTCCCTGCTCGGCACGGGCATGAACCTGCCACTGAACTACATTCTGATCTACGGCAAGCTCGGCATGCCCGAGCTCGGTGGTATTGGTTGTGGCTGGGCGACGGCGATTTCCAACTGGGTCGCCGTTACCGGCTTCATCATTTATTTGAACCGTAGCCGGCATTACAGCCGCTTTCACCTGATCGATGACTGGGTCAAACCCCACTGGGCCGACATACAATACGTGCTGAAACTGGGCGTACCCATTGGCTTTACCATCTTCATCGAAGCCAGCGTCTTCTCGGTGATTGCGCTGTTTCTGGCGCCGCTAGGCCCCGTTGTGGTAGCCGGCCACCAGATAGCATTGAACGTCGTATCACTGGTATTCATGGTACCACTGAGTCTCGGCATGGCCCTGACCCTGCGCATCAGTTTCCTGATCGGCGCCAAAGCTACAGATGCCGCCCGACTGAATGCCCGAAGCTCCCTGGTTCTGGTCATGGCGATCGCCGCTGTCTACGCAACCCTGTTCTTCCTGGGCTCAGACCTGATCGCCCGCCTATACACCAGCGACCCGGAGGTGCGAGCTGTTGCCGGGCTCTTGCTGGCCTACGCCGCCATCTTTCAGATCGCCGACGTCATGCAGGTCACCTGCATCAGCGCCCTGCGCGGTTACCGTGATACCCGCATCCCCATGTACATCATGATGCTGTCGTTCTGGGCGATCTGCCTGCCCCTGGGCTATGTTCTGACCTTTACCGACTGGATCGTACCGGCCATGGGCGCCGCCGGTTTCTGGATCGGCCTGATTGCCGGCCTAACCAGCGCAGCGACCTTGCTCGTGATTCGCCTGTTCTGGTTCAGTCGGCAGCCACTGGCCAATCTGGACGTGCCGGCCACCGCTTAAGGGCGCTCAGCGCCCTACCTTCTGCACCCAGTACCGATACTCATCGTCCAGCTTGGAATGCTGGACCAGGGTATGATTCAGAAATTCACAAAACTGGGGAATATCGCGCTCGGTCGCCGGATCTGTAGCGACCACACACACCACCTCATCCACCGCCATCTTCCGAATCTGACGATGCAACATCATCACCGGTTCGGGACACCTCAGTCCGCGCGTATCCAGCAAGTGATCAAATTCCGGGTCTGTCATGGGGGCTCCTGGTTTATGACTGTGGCTTGGCCTCGGTTGAATTAGCCCTGTAGCTTGAGTTCGGCGGTCAATTAGCCTCTGAAAAAACTGAATACAATGTGACCACCAATATTAGTGTTGGGTACCGGGTAAGCCTGTCTGGGGAAGTCCGCAGCATGGATGCTGCGGTCTAGGCCCCATGGATGGGTTCACGCCGGCCCCAGAGAGGCTTACCCGGTGCCGAGCACGAACCCCTTAGCAGTCGTAGCCCAAGCAACCAACGACCTGGATTATAAAACCGGGCTACCGGTTTTATAATCCGCCGTTTCCAAACAACTCCGGGCAAACGCCAGTGCCCGGTACTCTGACCAGAGTGGCTGATTCAGGCGCCAGCGCATAAAGCCGACATGGCCGCCGCGCAACGGTGTTTCCAGCAGTAAATTGGGTGAGGCATTGCTGGGGCGGCGGTAACAGGGGCTGGCCAGAAACGGGTCGTCGAGTGCATTGACCACCAGGGTTGGGCGGCGCAGCCGGTCAAGCACCTTGCCGCTGGAACAGCTGTGCCAATAGTCTTCCGCGTCGCGATAGCCGTGCAATGGGCCGGTGTAGCGATCGTCGAACTGTTTGAAGTTCCGAATCTCGTCGTAGCCTGCCAGGCTGACCTGATCCGGGAAGCGCTCGGCTTTGTCGGCAATCTTCACTTTCAGATCGCCCAGAAAGCGGCGCATGTAGATACCCTGGGCGGGGCGTGCCAGTGCATGGGCACAGGCCTCCAAATCCAGCGGAACACTAAAGGTGGCGCCACCGACCACGGCTGCGGGCAGATCCGGCTCAGCCAGGGATAATACCGTCTGATTACCGCCCATACTGAAACCGACCAGGAAAATCTTGTCTGCACCCTCAGCCATGCCATGGGCAATCACCGCTTTCAGGTCTGCAATAGCCCCGCTGTGATAAAAACGCGGCAACCGATTCATTTCGCCGCTGCAACTGCGAAAGTTCCAGGCAATGACGCGCCAGCCCGCGTCATGAAAATGGCGCGCCATGCCCTGAACGTAAGCACGATGGCTGTTGCCTTCAAGACCATGACTGATGATGACCAGGGGCGCTTCGGCAGATTGTGCCGGCAGTTCATCCAGATCCAGAAAATCGCCATCCTCCAGCTCCAGTCGGGTGCGCTGGTAAGGGACGGAGACCCGACGGAAAACCGACGGCACAATGGATTGCAAATGACCGTTGGCCATGCCCCACCCAGCAACATAGGGCGGGAATTCAAGATCGTTGTGAGTCACGGAGGTTTATATCGACCCTGGCTGACGAAGTAAGGGCGGCATTCTACTGAAACAGGCCAGGCAGTGCGAGTCTGTGGGGGCTAATGTGGCCAGAAACCCAAGGGCGCAACGGCGGTCAAGTTGTGGCCTTCAGCAACCCGTAAGCCAGCAACAACATAATGACAATCACAAACCCGGAATAACGGACCTGCTGACACCGCTTGCAGGGCTTTTTGGCCATCAGGCAGCCCGGCGCGGCATATAGCGAGTACTCAGTGCGTCAAAAAAACTTTCCCGCAACTGGGCAATCTCGCGTTTGACTTCATCGAGCGTGTGCAGCTCCTCGCCACTGAACTGATGCTTGTCGGCATGGACCTGGCGGCGCAGATTCACGATCTTGGCCCCGTAGATGCGCAGGGCGCGCTCCAGTTTTTTCTCTCCCAGAAGCAACAATGTACTCTCCGCTTCGGTCAGGTCGTGAAACACCGTTACTAGCTCCTGCCCGACCCGAGTGAGTTCATCGCGGCGGCTTCTCGGCCATTGCTGGCCGTAGCGGGCAAATTCGGTGGCCAGTGAAAGGTACTGCTGATAAACGTGGTGAACACGGCCCACGTTATTGGCCACCTGCTCCATCAGTTCCCGCCGCTTGCGAAGGTCTTCAACCACTTTCTGATCCAGCGACGTATGCCGGCGCAGATACCACCAGAAGAAAAGACCACTGACCAGCATGCCGGTTGCGACTTTGACACCAGCATCGACCATTTCCAATGTGACCATGGGGTACCTCGTTAAATTTTTGACGGTTATCCAGCGATAGTCTCAAATTAGCAAGTTTCGTACCCAAACACCGGACACCCTGAAATGCGCGTTTCACCTGCCGCCAAAAGGCCACTGAATAACCGGCCCAGTTGCAAAAAACCTAAAAAAAACAACGCATTAGTGTTGACACATCAGACCGAATCACTAGAATACAACGCCGTTGCTCCTCGATAGCTCAGTTGGTAGAGCAGTAGACTGTTAATCTATTGGTCGCAGGTTCGAGTCCTGCTCGAGGAGCCAAAAATTTAACACTGGCGTCAAACAGCCCAAAGGGTTGCGGCGCTGGTTCGAGCTTATTCCTCGATAGCTCAGTTGGTAGAGCAGTAGACTGTTAATCTATTGGTCGCAGGTTCGAGTCCTGCTCGAGGAGCCATACAAAAAAGGCGTACCCTGGGGTACGCCTTTTTTTATGCCTGCCAGATAGGTTCCGGGAACCCTCGTTCTGGCTGTCAGCCGTTGCCTTCAATTATCCCGAAGACAACGGCCGCCTGAATTACATGACTTCCAGTAATTCGACTTCGAACATCAGCACAGAGCCAGCCGGAATGGTCGGGCTCGGGCTGTTGTCGCCATAGGCCAGTTCTGCCGGGATGTAGAACTTGTACTTATCACCTTCGGTCATCAGCTGAACGCCCTCTGTCCAGCCAGCGATGACGCCGCTGAGCGGGAATTCAATAGGCTCGCCACGATCAACGGAGCTGTCGAACACAGTGCCATCCATCAGCGTGCCGTGATAGTGCACGCGAACCGTGTCTTCAGCCGATGGTGATGCACCGTCGTCAGTTGAGGACATGACTTCGTACTGCAATCCGGAATCGGTTACCGTTACTTCATCACGCTCTGAGTTGTCGGCCAAAAAGGCTTCGCCAGCGGCTTTGTTTTCAGCAATCTGACCTTGTTGCTCGGCTTGCTGCTCAGCCATCGCGGCTTGCTGCTTTTCCTGCAATGCCTGGATTGCGGCATTGATCTCAGTCTGACTCAGTGCTGTTTCAGAGCCGCTCATAGCTGCTTCAATACCGGCAACCAACGCGTCGGTATCCAATTCCAGACCCTGTGTTTGCTGCATCAGGTTCGATGCAAAGCCAAAGCCAATACCATAGGACGCTTTCTGCTCATCGGTGTTCAACTCTTCGGCCATAACCGACCCTACAAAACCCAGCGCGATCGCACCGGCCAACAAACCTTTTTTCAAATGCATCAATATGCCTGCCTTTTCTTGTGTTAAGCGCCGGGTTCACCCGACTCACTATGTATTACCAGGGTGGGCCATGCCCTTCCCGTGAGTTCCTTTCGACGCCTGCCTGATATCAACACCCGTGTTAGGTACCCGGGTTTTCGTTACCCGGCCAACCGAACCCACTGGCCACAACACCCCGGGACGCACCCGGCGAGTTCGCACAGGCACCGTCGAAAGATAGCCCCCAGTCTAACTGGGGGCCGGAGCAGAAACCACAGCGTTTACCGGTAATTGACCGGAAATGGGGGCTGTTAGCACCACACCAACCACAGCGCTATCGCTACACCGGCTTGCGGATATCGGCCGCAGCTTCCTGGTGTTCCATTGCCTTGGCCGACCGTGGTCTGAGCCTCGAAGCCGCCCATAAGGGTAAGCCAATAAAAACATCGTACACGGCCTGGAAGGCCCGGTTCAAATACCACAACCAACCGGCCGCCAACCGAAACACCCAGGCCAGCAGCCGCAATGCCAGTGAAAGGGCAACCACCAGGACAATGCGCAAACTGTGCATTAGCCGTTCAAACGGTACTGCAAAAAAAATCAGGATAAAGGGCAGGACAAACGCCAGCATCATGCGTGCGCCCAACACCAACCCCTGATCCAGCAGTGGCGCCTCGTAGACGATGACGGGGTATTGTATCAGCCGCTCGAGCTCGGTAGCCGGCAAGCCTGCTCGCTGATGCAAGTACACCAGCCCGGCCTGAGTCATGGCCAGCACAACCAGCAAACCCGTCAATGCCCAGACCAGACGACGCCTGATCAGGGCATCCAGCCCATAAAGACCGTCAAATACGCGGGTAATGCGCAGTAACTCCATCAGTACCCAGCCCAGCACAACGCTTGCCCCAATCAGCATCAAGCCAGCCCAGTTTGTCATTGACAGGCCGACCAGCGGTTGGCCGGGCGCCATCAGGGTTTGCAGCGGTGCATTCATCAGGTCAAAGCTGAGCCAGGCAACACCCGCCCACAACGCAATCAGCACGGCAGACAACAACCCCTCAACCAACAGGGAAACCTGAAGGCCCCGGCTGGCCTGGTCTCCGGCGGTTACCAGGCGCTGGTATTGATCCATATGGCGGTCAATGTCGCGCGCCATGTCGAGCAAACCACGGATACCCGATCTCACCCGTTCGATGGCGTGACTGAGCTTGCGCCATTGCGGCATCATGCTGTGCAGCAGCCGATGCCGCTGACTCATGCTCTTACGATAATCATGCAGTGCCTGCTCATGCTGGCGGTTCAGGTTCGATTCGAGGTCCTTGAGCACACCGGAAAAAGCCGGATTGCCGCTCTGTGTTTCTTTCAGGCGCACAACAGCGGCAATGGAATCCAGCCAATCCGGGGCTGGCGGCGGCGTCTCCGCCGTCTTGTGATAATCCTCTTCAAGCTGGCTGATGTGCTGACTGATCTGACGCTGCCAGTGTGGGAACTGGGCAAGATCACGGTCGATAAGGTGCCATACCTGGTGGAACTCACGGTCCAGCCGTCGCTCCAGTCGCTGCTGGCCCATTTCGAGCAACACGACGCGGTTGCGGCGGTCTAGCTGATCTGCCGCGGCAACCAGCGCTTTCGCCTGGGCACGCAGTAGCAGCCGCACAGAACCGGTCAGGGCGTTTAACAGGCGCATTACCGACGCCCGCGCTACATAGCCCGCCACCATGGCAATCGCCACCCACACCATCGCTGACAGCAATGGCTGGTTCGGTATAATGATCCAACTCACATTGTTCTCACTGTTTTGATTGCGCGCTCAAGTTTGTTCGCGCAGGGTGTTGCCAGCATAGCCTTAACCCGATCATCCGCAAACTCAGGCTCAAGCGACCCAGTTTAGCGAAAAAGCGGTTTCAGGTCAGCGACCCTCAAGTTCCGGGCAGAGCGTCCGATGTATTAACGACCACCTGGTGGCTGCCTGATCCGGAGTTTTCTGTGCCCCATTACCTTACGCTGACCCTCACCGTCACCCTACTTTGCCTGGCGCTGTCCGCTTGCAGCCAGTCAGATGACGATGGCCAGGGCCGCTCAGGCAGCACCACCCAACTGTATCGGCTGACCGGAACTGTGGCGATTGGCCGGCCAGGCGCCTGGGCAGAGGTTTGTATTGAGACCGATTGCAGCCGGGCGAATCAGGAAGGCGTCTATCGGTTGTTATCGGAGCGTCAGCGCTCTGCCCTGATGCAAGCAACCATTGAAAACGCCGATCAGTCAGTCACCGAACTGACGGGCCTTTACCGCCACGAACCGGAGCAAACCGTCGCTCTGGTTAACATCAACCCGACCACCGACGCCCTGCTCGACAGCTGGAGCCAGTATCAATTGGGCCAGACGCTGGATGTTTGCACCACCAACGCCGGGTGCCGCAACGACCTGATCAGCCGTTTTACCCCGGACCGTCAGCAAGCCGCCCAGCAACAGCTGCAAACCTGGCTGGCGCCTGAGTGGCAAACCGCTCGCAACCCTTTCTCCGACCCTTATATTGCCGACCCCGACCTGGATTGGCTTGATGACCTCCACGACCATGTGCAACTGGAAGCAACGCCCTCCGGCTTGAACGCCCTGGACAACGAAGGTGACATACTCGACACGCTCAGCTACGCGACGCTGTTTGATGAAAACGCTGCGCTCATTGCCATAGGGGATGATGCACTTACCGCCGCTTTCGAGATCCCGCCAGCGGTACCGGCAAGCAACAACCCAATCACCATCGATTACCAGGCCATTCCCTCGTCGCCCTTTACCGCACCGGTTGACTGGCAAGTCGATGTCAGCGGTACTCGTTCCAACTTCCAGGGTGCGTTGTCGTTTCAGCACACCCTGGTGGGACCTACCGGACGCGTCACCATCGGCAGCGGGGCGCTGTTTGCCGCATCGCTGGCAGACCCCGGCCCTTATACCTGGGTGGTCGTAGCGACCGACAGCGAAGGCAACCAGGCAACCGATGGCCTGGCCCTGCAAGCCAGTGCCAGTGATGTGATCAGTCAGCCCAGCTTTGGCGCCGAGGGCAGTTGCGGCACCTCACCATTAACCGCCAATGCCAGCAATATCTGCATCAGCACCGTGGACGGTGGCTCTCTGGGCGCCTGTGAGGCCAGTGACAGCGGCAGCACCCAGACACAATACAGCCCGGCGCCCTGCTCTCCAGTATCGCAACAGGGCGGTGTGTTTCTGGGCACCTGCACTTCGCTACTGAACCAGGTTCGGGTATACCACTACGACAATCCACAGCGCAATACGGGCGAAACCCAAACGGAGCAGCGCACCCGTTTGCGCAACCAATGCGTCAATGACCTCGGGCGGGACTGGTCGGCCGAGCCGCCTGAATAAGAGGTAACAGGTCGGTCGCCAGCACAATACGCTGCTGGCTCGCCAGCGACTGCGCCAGGGCAGCGTGCCACCAGGTGGCCGATTGAGCCGCTTGCAGGGGTGAAAAGCCCTGAGCCATCAGCCCGCCTATCCACCCGGCCAGGGTATCGCCCATGCCCGGGGTTGCCATGGCCACTGTGCCCGGGTGACTGAACCAGAGCTGCCCTGCTTCTGCTATGACGCTTCCAGCCCCTTTCAGCACAACCACTGCCTGATAGCGTTCGCTCAGCGCCAGCGCTGCCATGCAGCGATCCGCCTGCACCTCCGCGGCAGAGAGACCCAATAGCGCACCGGCTTCGCCCGGGTGAGGTGTCAGCACCCAGCCTGGCAGGGCTTGGGGGTGTGCCGCCAGCCAGGCCAGACCATCGGCGTCCAGCACACCAAAATAGCCCCGCCCGGTCAAGGCGCTGCACCGAGCCTGCGCTTCCGAACCACGGCCCAGCCCCGGCCCCAACACAAGGACAGCTGAGTCGGATACGGCGCCGGCTTCCGGCGCTGCGGTCATCAGTTCAGGCTGTGCTACCAACACCGCCTGCGCATGCTCCGGCGTGGTATGCCAGACCACCTTTCCGGCCCCAGCCGCCAACGCTGCCCGAGCCGACAACAGTCCGGCACCGCCCATACCCACTGAACCGGCGACAACGCTGACTTGCCCAAATCGCCCTTTGTGGCCATTGGCAGCACGCGCTGGCCAGGCTGGCGCCGTTTCCAGGCGCCAATGCAACGCCAGATCCATCGACGCTGCCCGGCGGGCTGCATCGACACCGAGCGTCTCCAATCTCAAAGCACCCACACAACCAGGGCCATCGCCGGTCAATAAGCCGGGCTTGAACGCAATGAAACTCAGGGTTAGATCAGCCTGAAAAACGGCGCCCTCAGTGAGGCCGGTATCAGCGTTCAGGCCAGTGGGTACATCAACAGCCAGGCGAAAGGCAGCTTGTTGATTGATGGCGGCCACCATGCCGGCCAGCGGCTCTGCAAGAGCCCCTCGTTGACCTGAACCCAGCAGCGCATCGACAACCGCAACGGGGACAGTCACTGGCAAAGTCTCCTGTTCGCTACCTACACTGAGCCACCGCTGCCGGGCTCGCTCGGCATCCGAAGCCGGTCGCGAGGACCCCAAAGGCGCAATGACACAGACATCAAACCCGGTCTGATGAAGGTGCCAGGCGGCCACATAACCGTCACCGCCGTTATTACCCTTGCCTGCCAATACCCAGATAACGCCTTCGGATACCAGCGCTTGCACTTCACGCGCAATGGCTTTGCCAGCGGCCTCCATCAACGGCCAGGTACCTTGGTCACCGGTCTGATCCGATGCCCAGGCTTTTTCAACACTCGCCACGTCAGCTGCGGCTAAAACAGGTTTCATTGTCGACGTTCTCGGTTCATTGGCCTGCTGCACAGACTAGCCCAGTCAGGCTATAAACAAAAAAGCCTCCGGAAGGGAGGCTTTCAGGGGTTTCTTATATTCAGACTCAGGGTAAGTCAGATTAGAAGCTCAGCGCTGCACCGGCAAAGAAACCGGAATAATTCACGTCAGAGGCAAAATCTGAGGTATCGGCGCCCAGGGTTGAGTCACCAATGGTCAGGCTGTAGTTACGGTAGCCTGCTTCAACGCCCAGTTTGACCAGCATGTTGGTCGGCAGCGGCGCAAACCAGGTACCTTTCAATTCCAGATCAGTGATGTTGGTATCGCCGATCGGCAGCGTTTTCAGCTCCCCACCCAGACGAACATCGGCAACAGGGATGTCAAAGGAGCCACCCAGATACAGCATGGGGACGATGATCGGCGTGCCACCGACTTCAAAAGCGGTATCTATTGACTGATTGGTGCCGTCAACTTCTGCACTGAACCCACCGATTAAGGAACGGAAGTTGAGACCAAAATCTACTGAAGCTGAAGGCAGAGGGATGCCATAGGTCAATGACAGGTCAAAATAGCTCAGATCAAACTCTGACTCTAACTCACCGGTAAATGTTTGAGACTCCCCACCATACTCTACATTCTGAGCAACAGTGTTTGTACCTGTGCTGTACAGGTTCTGATATTTCAAACCAACATCAGGAAAAATAGGTACTGAAATTTTAGTCCAGGCATAAAGACCATTCTCAGCATCTTGATTCAACCCAACAGGCTCGCTAGTACTGTTGGTTCCTTGCAGGTCAATCGAATCATTCGCCAGAGACCCTTCATTCAGGGAGTTAAAGCTGTACCCCAACCCGCCGTCTATATCGATCAGTACCTTGGCAGATGCCAGGGGCGCAAACAAAACAGTAGCCGCAGCAGCGGTGGCCATCCAAATTTTCATAGTGATTCCTCATGTGCACGTTTCACAGACTGAGTCTGCACCAACAAGTGACGATGTAAATAACTCAAGTGTAATTACTGGCAGCCAATCAAGCGTGAGATGCCGGATGTACCTGACACGAACTCCTGGCTACTCTTCTAGCGTCAACTCAGACCATTGAGCGTAGTTCAAGACTGAAACTCGATACCAATACGGCGACCGACTTCTTCATAACTTTCGATAACATTACCCAAATTCTGGCGGAAACGGTCTTTATCCATCTTTTCGCCGGTACCGGCATCCCACAGGCGGCAGCCATCCGGTGAAAATTCGTCGCCGAGTACGATCTTGCCCTCGAAACGCCCGAACTCGAGTTTATAGTCAACCAGCACCAGACCACCACCGGCAAACAATTTCGTCAGTACCTCGTTGACCTGCAGCGTCAGCGCCTTCATGGCCTCAACTTCAGCTTCGGTCGCCCAGCCAAAGGTCGCAATGTGCGAGTCGTTGATCATCGGGTCGTGCAGAGCGTCGTTCTTCAGGAAGAACTCGAACACGGCCGGTGTCAGTTCCTGACCCTCTGTCACACCCAGCCGACGCACCAGACTGCCTGCAGCACGGTTACGCACTACACACTCTACCGGAATCATATCGAGGTTGCGTACCAGGCTTTCATTGATTGAGAGCTGGTCTACAAAATGAGTCGCAATGCCCGCCTGTTGCAGCGCTTTCATGATGAAGGCATTGAACTGGTTGTTCACCTGGCCCTTGCGCTCCAGTTGCTCCATTTTTTCACCGTCGAACGCCGATGTGTCGTTGCGAAACTCCAACACCAGCAGTGAGGGATCGTCGGTGGTATAAACGGTTTTTGCCTTGCCGGCGTAGAGCTCACCCGTTTTTTTCATTGCTTGGCCTCGTCAGTTAGGCGGGTTGTAATGGGATCCAGGGGCAGCCTTCATCCTGGGTCAGGGTATGGACTTGCAACGCTTTGTTGTTCTGCAGCACGGGGGCCAGTGCGGCCATGGCCAGATCAGGGTGGTTATTGTGCTCACTGATGTGCGAAATCATTAGATGCTGCAAGCCTCCCAGCTCGATGCTCGACAGCAACTGCGCCGCTTGCTGGTTGCTCAAATGCCCCCAATCACCCCCGACGCGACGCTTCAGGCTGGCCGGATAAGGCCCGTTTGCCAGCATCTCCGGGTCATGGTTGCATTCTAGCAGCAATGCCTGGCAACGTTGATAGCTGCGTGTGACCAGAGGGGTAATGCTGCCGAGGTCCGTTAATACGCCCATGCAGTATTGCTGAAACGTGAAAACGAACTGCACGGGCTCGCGCGCATCGTGGGGCACCGTGACCGGCTCTATTTCAACATCGCCAATACGAAACGGCCGGTGCACATTAATGGGTGTAAACAGGGGAACAGGCGTTTTGAACGACCGGGCGGTACCCGGCGTCGTGTACACCGGAACACCGTGCTTGCGGCTGAGCATCGGCGCGCCACGCAGGTGATCGCCATGTTCGTGAGTCACCATGATCGCCGTCAGTTGCGCCGGGTCGATGCCCCGGGCCTGCAAGCGCGATTCCGCTTCTTTCAGGCCAAAGCCGCAGTCTACCAGCAGCGTGGTCTCGCCTGCCTGGATCAGCGTGGCGTTGCCCTTACTGCCGCTGCCCAGAGAGGTAAACCGCATCACCGTTACTCCTGAGCAGCGGATTGACCACTGGTTGACGCCCGGCCTTCGAGCAGGGCATCGCGAAGCTCGTTCATAAGCTGACGGTTCTCTTCGGCACTCAAAACCAGATCATCCGGGTATTCGGCGGCTATGCCGGTACCGCTGACTCTGGGTACCAGAATCAAATAGACCGTCTGGCGCTCACCACTGAAAAAGGCGCCTATGCGCCCGAACAGATTGCGGCTGGCGACATCAGCATCTTCCAGCTCAAGGCGGTACTGACTGCGATTCCGGTCGGCCACCGGCCAGCCCAGCTGTGCCACTGCGCCTTCCAGCAACTCCCAGGTCAGGCTGGCGCTGCGATTCACTTGCAACGACACATTGCCAAAGCTGTCGGTATTGTCAGTGATGATCAGATCTGAGGTGGCACTGCGTTCAAACAGGGAGTCGTCGATCGTCACCGGCGGGCGGTCGACGGCCCGATCAGCGTTGGTAACGGTGCGAGGCTCTTCAACCGGTATCGGGTACCAGTCTGAGGAGGCTTCTGCTTCGGGGTTATAGTCGACGTTGATCTCGCGTTGGCCGCAAGCGGCCAGCACCAGGGTGGCACTCAGTAGAAGCAGAGGAAGTCTCACGTCAGACAACACCCGATTCCATCAGTGCCTTGCGGACGATGTCGTGCATGGGTTCAGACAGCGGCGTTAATGGCAACCGAATGCCCGCCGGAATCAGGCCCATTACATTCAGTGCCCATTTCACCGGAATCGGGTTCGCTTCAACGAACAGATTGGTGTGTAAGGGCATCAGTAAATCGTTGAGTCGAGTCGCCAGTTCCCGGTCGCCGGCCATCGCAGCAGCGCACAGGCTCGACATGGCCTTGGGAGAGACGTTGGCGGTTACTGATATATCGCCGTGGCCACCCATCAGCATCAGTTCCATGGCCGTGGCGTCATCACCACTGTAAATGGCAAAGCCCTCGGGGGCGTTGTCGATCAGGAAGCGGGCGCGCTCGAGATCACCCGTGGCTTCTTTAATACCGACAATATTGTCGACCTCGGCCAGACGCAGCGCCGTTTCAGGCAACATGTCGCAGGCCGTACGGCCGGGCACGTTGTACAGAATTTGCGGAATATCGACGTTCTCAGCAATGTAGCAATAGTGCTGATACAGGCCTTCCTGGGTGGGCTTATTGTAGTAGGGCGTTACCAGCAAGGCCGCATCGGCGCCTGCTGCTTTGGCAGCCCGCGTCAGGTGCATGGCTTCACGCGTTGAATTCCCGCCGGTACCGGCGACAACCGGTATACGACCGGCGCATTTATCCACAGTAAACCGGATCACTTCCTCGTGCTCTTTCATATCGAGCGTAGAAGCTTCACCCGTCGTGCCAACGGCGCCAATGGCGGCGGTGCCGTTGTCGATATGAAACTCGATGAGCTGCTCAAGGCTGGTCCAATCGACGGCACCGTCTGGGTGCATCGGTGTAACCATGGCGACAATACTGCCTGTGATCATGAAACTAACGTCTCCGGCTGTGCTCTTGATTCGATCGCCTCGGCTGACACGGGTCATTCCGGACGCTGGGACTGCTACCGTCTAAACCGGCAATGGTACTGGCGCGCTAGCACCGACACAAGCCCGGCCAGCGCCCTTTCAATCACCTGACCGGACGGTCAACTGGTATTGTTCAAAAAATGAGCCATACTTGATAAAGCTGCGTCCCGGCTGTGCCTGCCCATGCAGGGCTGACGGCCAGGCTGAACACCCATGCGACATACGAAGGCTCGCTTTCGCATGAATAACCGTACAAGGAGTACCAACATGACCGTCGAACCAGGTCTGCCAGTCCCCGATTTTGTGGTGCCGGCGACCAGCCACAAAAACGTTCATCTGCGCGCCCTGCGCGGATACCGGATACTGCTGTACTTCTATCCGAAAAATAACACCCCGGCGTGCACCATTGAAACCCAGGACTTCGGTGCCAACTATCACCGCTTTCGCCAGCAGAACATCCTTCTGTTCGGGGTAAGCCGGGACAGTCTGGACAGCCATGAAGCGTTCAAGCGGGCACAAAGCCTGCCGTTCGAACTGATTTCAGATTCCAACGAAGCGCTGTGCAACCTCTTTGGTGTGCTGCGGGAAAAAGAGCTACTGGGACGCACCATTACCGGCCTGGTGCGCAGCACCTTTCTGATCGACGAGCACGGCATCCTGGCGCGCGCCTGGATCGACGTTGATGCGCGCAATCATGTTCACCGCATACTCGATGAGCTGGATGCCAGGCCCCGGCGAACCGGCTAACCCTCTTATTGTTCGGGCCCCTGCTGCGCCGACTCCTGATGCTCAACTCCATCTTCGACGCTGGCTTCCTCGGCGGCCCTGGCCTCCTGGTGCTTGGGCCAGGCGTTGAAGATGGCTTTTACCAGTGTTGCCAGCGGAATCGCAAAAAAGACCCCCCAGAAGCCCCATATGCCTCCGAACAGCAAGACGGCAACAATGATCGAAACCGGGTTCAGGTTAACCGCTTCCGAGAACAGCAACGGTACCAGAACATTGCCATCCAGAATCTGAATGATCAGATAGGCGATCATGACGTAATACAATTCATTGGTGAATCCAAACTGAAAGGCACCGATGGCAAAGACCGGTATGGTCACGATGGTCGCCCCGATATAGGGAATCAGCACCGACACGCCAACCAGCACAGCAAGCAAGGCTGAATAATTCAGGCCAAACATTTCGAAAGTGACAAAGGAAATGCTGCCGATGATCAGAATTTCGATCACCTTGCCGCGAATGTAATTGGCAATCTGCTGGTTCATTTCAAGAGCAATCTGATTCATCAGGCTGCGTCGGGCGGGCAAGGTGGCTTTGAAACTGTCCCAGAGCACGACTCTGTCCTTTAACATGAAAAACACCATCAATGGCACGACGATCAGGTATATCAGAACGCCAACGGCACTGGGCAGGGTGTTTAGCGAAAAGGTGAGCACTCTGGGTAGAAAACCGGTCAGTTGCTGACTGATGCCGCGCAAATCGATGCCCAGCAGCCATTGCTGGGCGAGCTCGTTCGAAATGAGCTCCGGATAGCGTTCCGGCAATGCCTGAATCTGATCCTGCATCAGCCGGATCATCACAGGCATTTCGCTAACCAGACTGGTTATTTGCCGCAACAAGGCAGGCACGATGATCAGCATGGCGACCACCAGCAAGCCAAAAAAGGACAGGCAGACCACCGTAACCGACAATAAATGGGGAATCTTGAGGTTGTTCAGCCTATCGACAAAGGGCGACAGCAAATAAGCCAGAATAACCGCGGTGAATACCGGTGCAAGTACCTGCCCAAGGCCATAGACCAGCAAGATAGACAGCATCAGCAAGATAAAGAAAATAACCGCTTCTTCATCTGAAAAATAACGTGAAAAGAATCCCTGTACGACGCGATACAGCTTCAAATCAATCTTCTCCTCGCTGAATCAGGAACCGAAACAAGCTAGCTTCGGAATCGTCCTGTTCCAGTAACTGGTGGGGGGCTCGGCTCAGGTAGGCGGGAATATCCCGCCAGGAACCGGCATCAGTCGCCAATACTTCCAGAATCTCTCCTGACTTCATAGCAGCAAGTGCTTGTTTGGTGCGCAGCAATGGTAAAGGGCATCGCAAACCGCAGGCATCCAATTGCCGTGTCGGGGTACTTTTACAAGTCAATTACAACGCCTCACTGTCGGGACTCCCAAGAGCTCGTATTATAGGGCAACACATCTATGTTGTATGGAACTCACGTGCATTCCAGGCAAAACCGGCCCCATCGTTACTCAACCTTTTCAGAGCAATGCCCCGTGCTTAACGGGCTCCCCCGATTCAGACTGTTCATTGCCTGTATCTGTCTGTGCCTGTCTTTCGGGCTGCCCGCTCACGCCGAATTCGGCGACTCCTCCCTGGGTTGGACCCAGGAGCAGGAACGTGCCGTTGCCGGTTATCTGCAGCGCAGATTACAGCGACAGGGCAATGTCATCAATGATGTATGGCTTGAATACTGGCTGGCTGAACGCGCTGAGCGATTAAGGCAAACCTCGACCTCGAGTCTGGGGCCGGTCAGCGTGGTCCTGCTGCGGCAAAAAGCCTTCAACGCCTTCGCCTTGCCAGGCAATGTCATGGGGTTCAATCTCGGGCTTTGGGAAAATGCCCGAACCGAAGACGAATTCACCTCAGTGGTCGCGCACGAAATTGCTCACCTGAGTCTGCGTCACTTTAACCGGCTTTCCGACAACAACCGTCAGCAAGCCTGGCTGGCAATCAGCGGCGCCCTGCTCGGTGTCGCCCTGGCCAGCATGGACACCGAGATTGGCGGTGCGACGCTGATTGGCTCACAAATGGGCGCCGCTCAACAAAGCCTGTCGTTCAGCCGATCCATGGAAAGCGAAGCGGACCGCTACGCAACCGATATGCTGCGCCAGGCCGGCTACAACCCGTCGGCAGGCGCTGCGGTCTTCGCCCGGCTACAGCAATCACTGGGCGGGCGTTCGGGATCCGATTACTGGCAAACGCACCCGCGGGCCATCACCCGCGCTGCCCAACTGGAGGCACTGCAAGGCAGCGCTACCGGAGCCACTGGCCAGACCAGCAATCAATACGACACGCTGCGCTGGTACATTAACGCGCGCTATGCCGCCGATGACGACTTTGCACCCGACCCGGCCTGGCAAAGCCTGACGGCAACGCCAGACCCTCTGTTACCACAGCAGTTGCTGGAAGATCCGGACCCGAATAGCCTGCTGGGCTGGATCAGATTTCAAACGACTGCTGACGACAGCCTGACTCTGGAGCGACTGTCACTGCTGCTGACACTCTTTCCGGATTTTGACCCGGCCTGGTATCTCAGCGCCGAAGTGACGGCGCGTTCGGGCGGCGCCAACGCCTGCCGCGAGGCACTCGGTGCGCTCGACCGGATCAACGGAGAGTATCTGGATGTCTTTGAACTGCGTCACCGACTCAGTAGCGAATGCCTGCAAAGCCGGGAGGCAGAAGCGACAGCCGCCTGGTACTGGCATCGCGGTGAAGAGTCCCGCGCCCTGAGCCTGTTAAGGCGCGCCATCGAACAGCCCGGAGATGCAAGTCAGCTGGCACGCTTGCGCGCAAAAGTGTCTGACTACGAACGCCAGCTGGCATTGTTGCCCAGCTAACATTCAGGCAGAGGGCTCGATCAACCCTGTTTGAAGGCCAACATGCGGTCGAGCGGGATCCGCGCCTGGCGAATCAGTTCGGGGGAGACGTGGATTTCCTCTCCGCCATGAACCAATACCTGCCGCAGCCGCTGCAAATCGTTCATCGCCATCCACGGGCAATGGGCGCAACTGCGGCAGCTGGCGCCCTGACCAGCCGTAGGCGCTTCAATAAAGGTTTTACCAGGGGAGCGTTGCTGCATCTTGTAAAAAATGCCGCGATCGGTCGCCACAATGAACTGCTGATTGGGCAAACGCTCGGAAGCGGCGATGAGCTGGGTTGTGGACCCCACCACATCCGCCAGCGCCACAACCGACTCGGGCGATTCCGGGTGCACCAGCACAGCCGCATCAGGGTACATGGCTTTCATATCCTGAAGCCCCTTGGACCTGAATTCTTCGTGAACAATACAGGAGCCATTCCAGAGCAACATATCCGCACCGGTTTCCCGTTGAATATAGCGCCCCAGATGCTGGTCCGGTGCCCAGAGAATCTTCTCACCGGCCCGGTCGAGATGGTCAATCACGTCCAGCGCAATACTGGAGGTGACTACCCAGTCCGCCCGGGCTTTGACGGCTGCTGACGTATTGGCGTAGACAACGACGGTCCGGTCCGGGTGCTGGTCACAAAACGCGGCGAACTCATCGGCCGGGCAACCCAGGTCGAGCGAACACGTCGCTTCCAGTGTCGGCATCAGCACACGCTTGTCGGGGCTCAGGATTTTAGCGGTTTCCCCCATAAAACGAACCCCGGCGACCACCACGGTCTCGGCATCCACATCGCGCCCGTAGCGCGCCATTTCCAGCGAGTCACCAATAAACCCCCCGCTCGACTCAGCCAGCGACTGAATCAGCGGGTCGGTGTAATAGTGTGCAACCAAAACGGCATTCTGCTCGCGCAGCAGCGCTTCGATCTCAGCGCTCAGTGTCTTCACCTGATCTGGCGTCAGACTACTGGCCTGCTCGGTCACTGGTATTTCGAAATTGATTGTCAGTTCAGACAATTCAACAGCATCAGTCATGGCTACCCGGTCACTCAGTCATAGTGGATACAGTGTAACGACAAACTGCACCATCGCGAAGGACGATACTTGCCTGCCCGGGGCAATGTGGGGGTGACAGGCTCAAACAACAATGCCTCGACTCGCCCCAACCTGCCCCTCACCGGCTTGCACCCGGCTTCAGCAGCCGGGCGGGAGAACATTCAGGTATAAAAAAAGGAGAGCCTGGGCTCTCCTTTTTCGGTATTTGGTGGGTCGTGCAGGATTCGAACCTGCGACCAATTGGTTAAAAGCCAACTGCTCTACCAACTGAGCTAACGACCCTCAACTGGTTGGACTATTTTACCTATGACCTACAAAAAAAACAAATTAAAACAACGACTTAGCTTTAACTTGCTGATTTGTCTGCCTTACTCCCCCGAACGAACCGGTCCAATGAGGAAGTGGTGGGTCGTGCAGGATTCGAACCTGCGACCAATTGGTTAAAAGCCAACTGCTCTACCAACTGAGCTAACGACCCTAAGGAGGCGCATATAATATGTATTTTTCGGGTCGGCGCAACCCCGACGACCGACTTTTTTTCTCCAAGCCTTTGATCTACAAAGACTTTGAATTCACTGGGCCGCCACGTAACGGGTCGGATCGGCCACGCCAGCCTGCTCGAAACCGATTTTCCGCAACCGGCAACTGTCGCACAGACCGCAGGCCTCACCAGCAACATTCGCCTGATAACAGCTGATCGTCATGCTGTAGTCGACCCCGAGCGAGAGCCCCAGGTTAACCGTCGCGGCCTTGGTAAGGTTCAGCAAGGGTGCCTGCACCGTAATCACCTGCCCCTCCACCCCCATTCGGGTGGCCAGATTGGCCAGGCGCTCAAAGGCGGAAATAAATTCCGGGCGGCAATCCGGGTAGCCTGAATAGTCAACCGCACTGACCCCGATAAACAGCGTCTGCGCCTCGAGCACTTCAGCCCAGCCCAGCGCAATGGACAAAAACACCGTGTTTCTGGCGGGGACATAGGTCGCGGGAATGCCGTCGGTCTCGGTCGTGGGTACGTCGATGTTGTCGTCCGTTAAGGCCGAACCACCCAGTGAACGCAGATCCATGGGGATAACCTTGTGCGCTTTCACGCCCATAGCGGTCGCAATACGACGGGCCGCTTCCAGCTCCACATCATGACGCTGGCCATAATCAAAACTCAGCGCATAGACCTCGTAGCCATCAGCAATGGCCTTGGCCAGAACAGTGGTCGAGTCAAGCCCACCTGACAGCAGTACTACGGCCTTCTTGTTCAATGTTCATGCATCCTGTTCATCACTGCCCTGGCTCGGGCATTCGGGGCTTCATCACCCGCCGGCCGATCAGCGTCGACCCGCTGTGATTGGGTAAGGGGTAATAAAACAGCGTGACAACCCGTCTGGGCTCGCTTTTGGCCTTAAGGGCCCTCAGTTACTGTCAAGCCTGGCCTGTGCCAGCTTGGCACTCTGGCTGCCCGGATAATCACTGATCACCCGATTGAACAACTGGGTCGCCTGTGACCCCCGCTCTTGTTGCTGCGCAATAACACCCAGCTTGTAGAGGGAATCCGGCACCTTGGCGTGCCCTCCGAAGTCATCGACAACGGTTTCAAATGCAGCCTGAGCCTGCGTAACTTCCCGGCTGACCAGATGCACCTCGCCAAGCCAATACCAGGCATTAGGCGTCAGTTCGTGGTTCGGGTGTGCCTGGGCAAAGTCAGCCAGCGCTGTAATGGCGCCAGGGAAATCCCGGGTACGAATAAGGTCCCTCGCGGCGTTGTATTCCGCCAGGATATCTTCATCGCTGACGGCACTTTCACTGAGGGAGGTTGACACTTCACGCTCGGCAGGGGCTACGGATTGCATGTCCAACTGCTGCTGCATAGTCAACAGCCGCTGATCGAGGTCGACATAGCGCTCTTTCTGCTCTTGCTGAAGTATCTGAATCTGGTAGTTCAACTCTTCGACCAAGCCACGCTGTTCAGCCACTTGTTGTTCAAGGTCACGCACCTGAAACATCAGGTTTTCAACAAAGGCAGGATCGGGGCCGGGTGACGAGGACGGGCCTCGTGAGGAGGAGTTGGACACATGGTCGGGTTGAGACTGTATAACAACGGGCTCAGCCATGACCGGTACAACAAAACCAAAAGTGCTGCCGATCACGGCAGCACTTATTATTACCATTTTTTTAAACATGGTGTCTCGATTACGGATAGACAATCTCTACACGACGGTTTTCTGCGTAGTCGCTTTCGGTGCTACCCAGTGCCAGCGGCATTTCTTCACCGTAGCTCACGGTATCGATCTGGCTAGAAGCCACACCGCGCAGCATCAGGTAATCAGCAACGGCTTTTGCACGACGCTCACCCAGTGCCAGGTTGTACTCGCGAGTACCGCGCTCATCAGCGTGACCTTCCAGTACAACGCTCATGTTCGGGTTTGCAGCCAGGTTCATCGCATGGGCGTTCAGCACAGTGCGGAACTCTGAACGGATAGCAGACTCGTCAAAATCAAAGTAGATCAGGGTCTGGTCCAGCAGGTCCATGAATTCACTGGTCACTGCATCCGCCATTTCGTCATCGGCAGAGGTGTCCATTTGAACAGGCTCTTGCTGTTCAACTTCCAGGGTCAGGTCGCCCAGACCTTCGTCTTCCATTTCTGTGCCAGTTTCAGTTGTTTCAGCACCACTGGTTTCTTCTACGTCGTTGGACGCACAACCCGCCAGGAATACTGCGAACGTGATTGCAGCAACATGAATCAGTTTGGTTTTAGCCATTTTCCTTTTCCCATCTGTTGTCGATCATTATTATCAGGTGCTCAGCTCAGCACGAGGCCTTATTTGCATCTTGCCTTGCTTGATCACCTAGTTCAAGTACACCGTTAATAGTGTCACTAGTTCAGGTAAGGAGACCATGATGGTTCAATCACATCTCCATGAATCGAGGGCATTTCACTGGTGACCTGGCCATCCAGTGATACCCAAGCCAAAACCCCCCGACCCCTGGACTTAGTAGCATAGACCAGCATTGTGCCGTTTGGAGCAATGCTGGGCGATTCGTCCAGATTCGTCTCCGTCAGTATTCGAATTTCCCGGCTTGCCAGGTCCATCGCAGCGACGTGGAAACGCCCGTTAATCTGGTGCACAAACACCAGATACTCCCCGTCACTGCTGTACTGAGCCTTCAGGTTCTGGCTTCCTTCAAAGGTTAAGCGCTGCGCACGCTTACTGGCAAGGTCCATTTGATAAATTTGTGGACTCCCGCCCCTTTCTGAGGTGTATACGAGTGATTTTGAGTCCGGAGAGAAGCTCGGCTCCGTATCAATGTAGTTGTTCTGCGTCAGTCGGGTGCTGTCTCCACTGGAAAAGTCGTAGAGATAGAGCTCAGGATTGCCCGCCGTACTGGACACATAGGCCAGGTAACGCCCGTCGGGAGAGAATGACGGTGCCGATGTATAACCACGCGGGCCATTGATCGAATTTGACCGCCCGGTCGACAATTCCTGAACAAAGACTTTCCAGCGATCACCCACTTTGTTGGCGAAGGCAATTCGACGGCCGCTGTGCGACCAGGTCGGGGAGATTATCGGCTCGTTGGAGCGATAGACAGTACGCGCGCGCTGACCATCGGCATCGGCGACTTGCAGCCGGTACTCGAAGTTGTTGTTGGTCGTCGGCCGACGCGTTACAAAAGCGATCTTGGTCGAGAAAATACCCTTCACACCAGTAATACGCTCGTGAATCAGATCGGAGATGGAGTGAGCCAGATCTCGCAGCTGGAATACCCCTACTGTCTGGTTGCCAGCAACGACGCGCTGGCCTTCTACAACGTCATACAGCGCGAAATTGACCTTAACCCGCTCATTGCCCACAGGCTCAATCGAGCCGATCACCAGGTACTCCTGGTTCAGCAGCCGCCAGTCACGATAGAAAACCGCCTCTTCAGACGTCGGCTGTGTCAGCATGTTGCGTGGTGGCAGCGCTTCAATCCGACCGGTCCGGGTCAGGTTCTGGTCAATAATGCTGTGCACGTCTTCAGGCAGCGCCGAGCCCCCTTCCCAGTAGAAAGGCACAATGGCGATCTTGGTTTTGGTGTCGTAACCCCGGGTTACAACAATATCGAGGTCTTCTGCCTGAACCAGGCCCGAGCAAAACACGGATACCAGGGCGACCAGGCTGACAATCACTGAATCTTTTATTCTCACTACATCAGATCCTCTGGTTTGAACGTAATGGTAAAACTGCGAAAGTTCTGGTTAAACGCCTGCATGTCATCAGGCACTTCGAAACGCCGTATTCTCTGTAGAGCTCTGAGAGCCGACTGATCCAGACTGGGGATGCCACTGCTGGACACGATAACAGGTTCACCCTGCATTTCCCCGGTTGGCAACAGATTAATGCGCACAACGGTTTCCCGGTCACGCAGATCCATCACCCTTATTTCCATTGGCCGTGACCAGGCTCTTTGAATTTGCTGGCCAATACGACCTTTATAATCGTCAGTCACCGACGCTACCCGCGCCTCTGTAGCCCGGCGTTGCTCAGCCTGCTCCTGCTGCCGTTCGATAACGGCATCTTCTTCATCCAGCCCGGCCAGTAAGTTGCTGAACGCGTCCTCGCGCGTAGCCGGTTCTGGCTGTGGCGCTGGTTGCGGCTCGGGCTTGGGCGCCGGTTCAGGTTGAGGCTCTGGTTCGGGAGCTGGTTCCGGCTCAGGTTGAGGTTCCGGTTCGGGCGCTGGTTCTGGTTCCGGCTTAGGTTGAGGCTCCGGTTCGGGAGCTGGTTCCGGCTCAGGTTCCGGTGCTGGCTCTGGTTGTGGCTCGGGAGCGGGCTCGGGTTCCGGCTGAGGCTCTGGCTGAGGCTCTGGCCTAGGCGCTGGTTCAGGTTCGGGCTGAGGTGCCGCTTGCTGGCGCGGCTCAACCCGCAGACTCGCCTGCATGGCAGGAGGCAATTCAAAGCTGTCGGGCGTTGGTGTGGTGAAACTAAACCCCACCAACAACACGAAACCAATCACCGCGTGCAATACCAGAGCCGAACTGACAGGCCCTGCCAGGGATTTCCACTGATCGAACTCAGCTTTCATCCGGTGCCTCGGTGATCAGCCCGACCGAGCTGATGCCCGCCTGCTGCAAGGCCGCCATCACTTGCATGACAGAACCGTACGAAACGCGATTATCGCCCCGGATATAAACCTCCAGGCTGGGCTGTTGCTGCAATACCCGCAAGGTGTACTCACCTACCGCACCCACCTGCACCAGTTCGGGGGGTTCTTCGCCGCGCTCAATGAAAATCTGCCCTTGCTCATCCACGGCGACAATCAGGTATTCCTGTTCATCATCACGGTCCAGTGGACCAGACACCACCTGAGGAACATCCACCTCAACACCCTGCATCATCATCGGTGCGGTTACCATGAAGATGATCAGCAACACCAACATAACGTCGATGTAGGGCACGACGTTAATGTCTGACATCGGCTTGCGGCCACGGCGAACGGAAATCATGCCGGCACTTCTCGTTGCCGGGCTGGCTGGTTACCCAGCAAATGCGCCTGGCGATGCAAAATAGCCGAGAATTCCTCAGCGAATGTCTCGTAGTTGCCTACCAGTTTGTCTGCCTGGGCCGAGAAACGGTTGTAGGCGATTACGGCGGGAATAGCCGCAAACAGGCCCATGGCCGTCGCAATCAGCGCTTCGGAAATGCCAGGTGCGACCGTGGCCAGCGTAACCTGGGGCACAGAGGCCAGCCCACGGAAGGAGTTCATGATGCCCCAGACAGTGCCGAAGAGGCCGATATAAGGGCTGGTCGAACCGACCGTTGCCAGAAATGGCAAATGATGGTCCAGCTTTTCCATTTCCTTGCTGCAGGCTACGCGCATGGCGCGCTGACATCCGGCCATAATGGCGTCGGCATCGGTCATGTTTTGCTGGCGCAGCCGGTTAAACTCTTTAAAACCGACTCGAAAGATATGTTCGCCGCCATTCTGCGGATCCGGATTGGCATTCACCTGGCGGTACAATTGCGCCAGATCCATGCCGGACCAGAACCGCTCTTCAAATCCGGCGAAGCGGCGATAAGCGGCGCGCAGAACCTTGCGCCGCTCGAAAATAAAGATCCAGGTCGCGACGGACGCTGCCAGCAATGTCAACATGACCAACTGCACTAACAGCGAGGCTTCGCTGACCAATTCCCAGATTGACAATTGACTGCCCACACCCAATTCCTCTTGAAAACGATGAGCGCTAGGCTAAAGAGTTTTCAGATCAAATACTAGCAGTGTCCGAAACGGCCTTTGGGCTTTTCGATCCCTTTGCACAGCCCCGGGAACGGGTTTGCAAGGCCGTTAACCGGAGCGTTCCAGGTCAAAATGCAGGTAGGCCAAATCGGTCACCATCCGGCCTCTGGGTGTGCGAATCAGATACCCCTGCTGGATCAGATAAGGCTCGACGACGTCTTCGATGGTATCGCGTTCTTCGCTGAGCGCAGCAGCGAGGCTCTCCACCCCCACCGGCCCGCCGGCGAACTTCTCGATCAGCATGAGCAGCAGTCGCCGGTCCAGATGATCGAAGCCAGCTTTGTCGACATTGAGCATGTCCAACGCCAGATCAGCAATCTCGTGGTCGACCGAGCCGCTGTGCTTGACCTCGGCGTAATCACGAACCCGGCGCAACAAGCGGTTGGCGATACGGGGCGTACCCCGTGAACGACGTGCAATCTCGGTGGCGCCCTCTGGGTTGATGGTGACACCCAGCTTGCCAGCTGAACGCTCGATAATCTGGGTCAGTTCAGAAACACTGTAGAATTCCAGCCGTTCGACAATCCCAAAGCGATCGCGTAGCGGCGAGGTCAGCAGCCCCGCCCGGGTAGTGGCGCCAACCAGGGTAAAGGGCGGCAGATCGAGTTTGATGCTGCGTGCCGCCGGGCCTTCACCGATCATGATGTCGAGCTGGTAGTCCTCCATGGCCGGATACAGCACTTCTTCGATGTGCGGTGCCAGGCGATGAATTTCATCGATGAACAGTATGTCGCCGGATTCCAGGTTGGTCAGCATCGCCGCCAGATCACCCGCTTTTTCCAACACGGGGCCTGAGGTCGTTTTGATACTAACCCCCATTTCATGGGCGATGATATTGGCCAGCGTGGTCTTACCCAGACCCGGCGGGCCAAACACCAGGGTGTGATCCAGCGGTTCCTGGCGCATGCGCGCGGCACTGATGAAGATGTCCATCTTCTCACGCACCACCGCCTGACCAATGTATTCCGCCAGGCTGGTAGGGCGAATGGCGCGGTCATACTGCTCTTCGCGTGGGCTCTGGGGTTCTGGCGCTATAAATCGATCGGTTTCAATCATGGTCGGGTGTCCGGTTCGGGGGTGAGACCCGTTACATCATGTGTTTCAGAGCGGCACGAATCAGGCTTTGCGAGTCCATTCCGGGTTCGGTCACCCGGGCAATGGCTTTGGCGGCCTGCACCGGCTTGTAGCCCAAGGCGACCAGGGCGCTTTCGGCATCTTCCTCGGGTCGTGGCTCACCGGATTCAGGCTCACCCACAACCGGCATGGCTAACAAACGTTCGGCCCCACCAAGGTCGTTGATGCGATCGCGCATTTCGACAATCAGTCGCTCTGCGGTTTTCTTGCCAACCCCCGGAATCTTCACCAGGGTGCTCGGGTCATCATCATGAATGCACTGCACGAAGCGGTCCGGTTCCATACCGCTCAGAATGGCAAGCGCTAGCTTGGGGCCGACACCGCTGGTTTTGATCAGCGCACGAAACAGACTGCGTTCTTTCTGGCTACCAAACCCGAACAACAGATGCGCGTCTTCCCGCACCGCCAGGTGAGTATGCAACACCACGGTCTGCCCAACTGGCGGGAGTTTGAACGCGGTCGACAGCGGCGCCTGAACGTCATAGCCGACGCCGTGCACGTCGATCAGCAAATCCGGCGCGCGGTTTTCGAGCAATACACCTTGCAGTCGCCCTATCATAAATCCCTCGGGTGGTTGTCTTTTCGATACGCTACGGTACTGAGAAAGCCGGGTAACGACAATCGCCAGTGAATGGCGGCAGCCCGCACGGCCAGCACCAGGGCAAACCCGGCCACCCATATCCAGGGTGAACCGGGCCAGACCTGGTGGCCCAGCCAGACCAGAACGGCCCCGCAAAAACTGGCTGTGGCGTAGATGTCGCGCCGGAAAATCAGCGGCACTTCGTTGGCCATGATATCGCGCAGAATGCCCCCGAAAATACCGGAGGCCATGCCCATCATCACCACGATAAGCCCGGGCAGTTCGAGCGCCAGTGCCGCCTGGGTGCCGGAGACCGTGAACGCCGCCAGGCCGATGGCATCGGCATAGAGCAACACTTTGAACGGAACGGCAAAATAGCGTGCCAGAAAAAACATCAGCAGCCCGCCACCGAACGCGGTATAGGCCAGATTGACATCACCGATCCAGGCTAGCGGAGAGACATTCAACAGCAGGTCCCTGAGGGTTCCTCCGCCCAGCGCCGATACAAAAGCCAGCACCAGCACACCAAACAGGTCGAGCCGGTTGCGTGCGGCTTCCAGGGCTCCCGCCATGGCGAAAACAGCGACGCCAAACAATTCTATGGCATAGAGCACGGTCATTCGAGCCAGCGCCCCCGGCGCGAATGACGACTGCCAGCCACACGAATCAACCCGGCCTGAGTGTTGGCGTGACACAGAGCAACGGCCAGGGCATCGGCAGCATCTTCCTGCGGCAGCCCCGGCAACTTGAGCAGAAACTGAACCATATGCTGCACCTGCACCTTGTCGGCACCGCCCTTACCCACCACCGCTTGCTTGATTTTGCGTGCCGCATATTCACTGACCGGCAGCTTCGACTGTGTGGCCGCGAGCATGGCAACACCCCGGGCCTGCCCCAGTTTCAGGGCCGAACTGGCACTGCGCCCCATAAACACCTGCTCTATGGCGGCCTCCTGTGGCGACCATTGCCCGATGACCTCCATCAGAAAGGTATAAAGGTTATCGAGCCGTTCGGGAAAGGTGGGGAAGGACTCCAGGCGAATCACCCCGGAGGTTACGTATTCTTGCCGCGAACCGACCTGACTGATGATGCCAAAGCCGGTTTTGCGCGACCCCGGATCAATGCCGATGATCAGACTCACAGACCGGCTCCCGGACCCATCCGCAAGAGGTTCAAACTTCCGCTGCTTCCGGGAAAGCCGCGTTGGAATAAACAGCCTGAACATCATCCAGATCTTCCAGCATATCGATCAGGCGTTGCACTTTCTCGGCGGTATCAGGGTCGAGCTCGGTTTCTGTGCTGGGGATCATGGTGACTTCCCCTTCCACGTCATAACCGGCTTCAATGAGCGCTTCTTTGACGGTCAGAAATTCTTCGGCGCTGGTACGCACCTCGAAACTGCCGTCTTCGTGATTGATGACGTCCTCGGCGCCGGCCTCCAGCGCCGCTTCGAGCACGGCTTCTTCACTGCCCTTCTCGATAAACAGCTGACCGGCGTTGCTAAACAAATAAGCTACTGAGCCATCGGTACCGAGATTGCCACCGCACTTGGTAAAGGCGTGACGGACCTCAGAAACCGTGCGGTTACGGTTGTCGGACAGGCATTTAACATAGATCGCCACACCACCGGCACCGTACCCTTCATAGGTCATGGGCTCGTAGTCGTCGCCCTCGCCGGCACCCACACCACGGGCGATGGCCTTGTCGATGGTGTCGCGCTTCATGTTGGCAGTCAGCGCTTTATCCATCACGCTGCGCAGCGCCGGATTATCCTCCGGCGCCGGACCGCCGTTGCGAGCCGCAACGACGAGTTCACGAATCAACTTGGTGAAAATCTTGCCACGCTTGGCATCCTGGGCCGCTTTGCGGTGCTTAATGTTGGCCCACTTACTATGACCTGCCATAAGTTACCTCGTAATTTCAGCCACCGGTGCCTCGCCCCTCAGGACTCGGCAACCGGCTTGCGCACACGAATGTTCAGTTCTTTAAGCTGCTCGTTGCTCACTTCGCCCGGGGCCCGGGTCAGCAAGCAGGCGGCTGTCTGGGTCTTCGGGAAGGCGATGACTTCACGAATCGATTCAGCACCGGTCATCAGCATTACCAGCCGGTCCAGACCAAAGGCCAGACCACCGTGCGGCGGCGCACCAAAGCGCAGGGCTGACAACAGGAAGCCGAACTTCTCTTCCTGCTCTTCCGGGCTGATGCCGAGTACATCGAACACCACGTGCTGCATGGCTTCGTCGTGAATACGAATCGAACCGCCACCGAGCTCAGTACCGTTAAGCACCATGTCGTAGGCACGAGACAGGGCCTCTGCCGGGTTGGCTTTCAGTTCTTCTGCCGAACAGGACGGTGATGTGAACGGATGGTGCAACGCCGCCAAACGGCCTTCACCGGTCACTTCGAACATCGGGAAGTCAACGACCCACAGAGGAGCCCAGTCCGCCGTGAACAGATTCAGGTCTTCACCCAGCTTGCAACGTAACGCACCCAGTGCATCATTCACCACACCGGCTTTGTCGGCGCCAAAGAATATGATGTCGCCGTTTTGCGCGTCGAGGCGGCTCATCAGCTCTTTCAGAATCGGCTCTGGAATGAACTTGACGATCGGAGACTGCAGGCCGTCTGGCAATTGAGTCACGTCGTTGACCTTGATCCAGGCCAGGCCGCGAGCACCGTAAATACTGACAAACTTGGTGTAATCGTCGATTTGCTTGCGCGTCAGCTCGGCGCCCCCGGTCACCTTCAAGGCAGCAACGCGCCCTTTGGGGTCATTGGCCGGGCCGGAGAACACCTTGAAATCAACCTCGCTCATCAGATCGCTGACCGTTACCAGTTCGAGCGGGATACGCAGGTCGGGCTTATCGCTGCCATAACGCTCCATGGCTTCGGCGTAGGGCATACGCGGAAAATCGCCAAGATCAACCTTCAGCACATCGTTGAACAAGCCGCGAATCATGTTCTCGGTGATGCCCATGATGGTTTGCTCATCGGCAAACGCCAGCTCCATATCGATCTGGGTAAATTCGGGCTGACGATCGGCCCGCAGGTCTTCATCACGAAAGCATTTGGCAATTTGATAGTAGCGATCAAAGCCGGAAATCATCAGCAGTTGCTTGAACAACTGCGGAGATTGCGGCAATGCAAAGAATTCGCCCGGGTGAGTGCGGCTCGGCACCAGATAGTCGCGCGCGCCTTCGGGGGTCGCCCGCGTCAGGATCGGTGTTTCAATGTCCAGAAAGCCCTGGTCTTCCAGGTGCCGGCGGATGCTGGAAGTGATCTTGCTGCGCAGAATCAGCTTCTGCTGCATCTCTGGCCGGCGCAAATCCATAAAGCGGTACCGCAAGCGAACGTCTTCACCCACATCCGAATATTCGTCAAGCGGGAACGGCGGCGTCTTGGCGACGTTCAATACCGTAATCTCACGGCCTAGCAACTCAATTTCGCCGGTGGCCATGTTCTTGTTGATGGTGCCTTCAGGACGTGCCCGCACCAGGCCGGTCACTTCAATGACGTATTCACTGCGCACCCGGTCGGCGGTGTTGAAGCTGGCTTCGAGGTCAGGATCGAATACGACCTGCAGAATGCCCGCGCGATCACGCACATCCAGAAAAATCACGCCGCCGTGATCGCGACGACGGTGCACCCAGCCGCTGATGGTAACGGTTTGGTCGATTGAGGCGCTGTCCAGCTCCCCACAGTATTGGCTTCGCATAAGATATCCTGATCTGGCGGTTCAAATTCGAAAAGGGCGGCATTATACCGATTGCGCACTGGATAGACTACCACGGGCACGCGCTGAATTAAGCGGCAAACATTCCGGCTGGACAGCCCACCTTATATCACCCAAGTTTCGGAGTTCAGAGGCGGTTGAGTGGCACTGGTTTGGCAAAACGCAGTGCTTTTCGGCTAAACTCCGCCAGTGTGCAGCCACTCCCAAGCCAGGATTTACCGTGATACGACCGATGATGTTCACCCTTGTGTGCCTGCTGTGGCTGGCACCGGTGCAGGCGGAAGAAAGCCCCGACCCGCAACTCCTGGCCTCCCTGGAAACGGCCCTGGCGCAGGACGGCTCGTTCGAGGACCGTTATGTCGGCCAGGTCTGGCTTGCCAGCATGTCGACGCCGCTGGGTCGCTGGGTCAAACCGGCCGATGAACGCATTGACTTGCTCAGTCGCATCCATCGTGAAGCAACCGCGGCCGGACTGGACCCTGGGCTGGTGCTGGCACTGATACAGGTTGAAAGTAATTTTGACCAGTACGCCATCTCATCGGCAGGAGCTCGCGGCATGATGCAGATCATGCCTTTCTGGACCCGGGAAATCGGCCGGGAAGACGATAATCTCTTTGATCTGGATACTAACCTTCGCTACGGCTGTACCATTCTCGCGCATTACCTTGATATTGAAGATGGCAGCCTGATTCGCGCCCTGGCACGCTACAATGGCAGCCGTGGCCAGACCTGGTATCCGGAGAGAGTCTTGCGTTACTGGCACGAACGCTGGCGCTTTAACGCTGGTTAACCGAGCATAAATCCCTCGGGAGGCGGATCGCCCGGGTCTACCCGTTCCACATCAACGCCCAATACCTGAGAGAAGCGGGGTCCTGCATGCAGGGCTTCCAGCATGGCGGCCAGTTGCGGCTCACTCCCCATCATCATGACTTCCACCCGGCCATCGTCCAGATTAATGGCATAGCCCTGAACACCCAGATCCCGTGCGTGGCGCCGGCAAAACATCCGGTAGCCAACACCCTGAACCTTGCCGTATACCCAGGCTTTCATACACAACATAGCAATGCACCCCAGTGCCAATTCAATAACAGTCCCACAGTTCGGGCAAAGTTTATCGGGTCAGACGACGATCTGTCTTCTGTTCATCGGCACTTTCGCCCGCACGCGCCGAAAACAGTGTGCAGAAAAACGAACATCGTTCGCAATGTGACTTGCATCACATTTCCGACACAATGACGCCCGGAAATGCGAATTGGAACATTGATCATTCACTGCACCGACTATGTTCAGTCTGGGAGATCGAGCTCAACGGGTACCAACCGACCAGAGGGAGAGTGTAAATGAGTTTCGCGGCCTTGCACCTTACGCTGCCAAATCAGGCGTTGCACCTAAGCCAGGATACTCTGGCACTGTACCGTGATGTTCTGGTTAACCAGGTCATGGAAGCTGAACACATTGGCGCCCGACTGGAGAAAATCGCCTCTTATCTGCACAACCTGAACCGGGTCCCGTTGCAAGGTGAAATACGCCAGGAACTGACCGAGAACCTGATTCAGCATTACCTCATCTATATGCAGCAAGCACCGACTATGTCCGACCGGGGTCTTTCCACGACGTTGCTGTCGGAATGCAACCGTGAACTGTCGTATGCAACCAAGCTGTTGCTACGTGACTGCACACCCCGCTCCAAAGAAGAGTGGGCCCGTTTTGTGTATTGGGCCATATCGGCCCTGTCGATCCACCTGAATGATTTTTCATCCCAGTACCGCAGCCAGCCCGGCGCACTCTGGGGTGAAATGCACCGGCTGTTTCAATTCGCCAGCCAGCGAAGACTGACTGATTTTCAGGCGCTGACACCCGACCGGGGCGACATCGAAACGCGCTACAAGCATGCACTGCTGTTGTCAGCCAGCCAGACTGAACACCTCAGTCATACTGAACGCATGATTCTGGATGTTTACCTTGGCCACTGGGCATTCCGCGCCCGGCTCAGCCATCAGGAGCGGCGAGACTTCAATACACGCTACTTCTATATCGATACCGAAGCCAACCGGGGCATACAAACCGCCCGTCAAATCCAGGGGGCCGGAAACGACGAATCCATACTGGTGCTCAACCCCTTGCCGGTCATCGAACAGGCACGCCAGCACATGAAAAACCAGCGCCAGGGTCTGTCTCCTGAGAAATTAGGGCTTCCTGCCGACATTGACAGCATTGATCTGTTCATGACGCTGAAGAAAGCCATTTCCGCCTGGAAACAGGTAGGCTCGCGCCGTTTCGAGCGGGATCTGCTTGAACAGCAAACCCAGGCCGCCATCGGCCTGCATTCGGTGCATCAATACTTGCGGGTTAACGGCACCCGCGAAGAGCAACTGGCCAGTGTCACTACGCTAAATACCAGCAAACAAGGGGCCTGCATTCGACTCAGGGACGACACCGTCTCACTGAACGTTGGCGACGTGCTGATGCATCGAGATCAGGACGACGGCCCCGACAGTGAAGGCCGGCTCGGTATCGTTCGTTGGATGCACCGCGACAGCCGGGGGCGAATTTGTGGCCTTGAGTATCTGACCGGCAACCTGCAGCCGGTTGCGGTGCGCATAAAAGATCGTTTATCTGAAGCCTTGCTGATCAGCACTCAGGGCAACGACTCACTCATTACCCATAAGGGTTACTGCACCAGCAACAGCTCAATTCGCCTGAAAAACTTTCGCCATGGTTTGGCGCTGGAAGCAAGAGCACAGTCTCTGCTGCAACGTGGTGAAACCACCGATCAGATCAGATTGAAGCGAAGTGCTGTTTAACCATTGAACGTAAAACCTTCGCCGGTCCGATCAAATTCTGATCAGGATTCAAGCAGGACCGGCACGCTGTTCTACACTCTCGGGAAAGAATCGCAATAAATCGACAAAACAATAACTTATGGCGATGTTATTGACCTGTGTCATTTGCAAATGGCATATCGACTCAGCATACTTTCGCCGCCTAATCCTTTTAACCCTTACACACCCTATCGGAAGCTGATCCATGAGCAACTCTACTACCGTGCCTGAGGAGCAGACGACGTACAATTATACGGTTGTGCGTCAATTCTCCATCATGACTGTTGTCTGGGGGATTGTCGGTATGCTGGTTGGCGTCATCATCGCCGCCCAGATGGCATTCCCGGAATTGAACTTCGGCCCCTATTTTCATTTTGGCCGGTTGCGTCCGCTGCACACCAACGCTGTGATTTTTGCCTTTGGTGGCTCTGCGTTGTTTGCGACCTCCTATTACGTTGTTCAACGCACCACCCAGGCCCGGCTGGCTTTCGAAGGGTTGGTTAAATTTACCTTCTGGGGTTGGCAGGCCGTCATCGTCGCTGCGGTAGCGACCTTGCCGCTGGGTTTAACGTCATCAAAAGAATACGCCGAGCTGGAATGGCCCATCGACATTCTGATCGCGCTGGTCTGGTTGTCCTACCTGGCCGTCTTCGTGGGTACCATCAGCCGCCGCAAAATGTCACACATCTACGTCGGCAACTGGTTCTACCTGGCGTTCATTATTACCGTCGCGGTGTTGCACGTCGTTAACAGTGCTGCCATCCCGGTCTCGATGTTCAAATCCTACTCGGCCTACGCCGGCACCATGGATGCCATGGTTCAGTGGTGGTATGGCCACAACGCCGTGGGCTTTTTCCTGACAGCCGGCTTCCTCGGCATGATGTACTACTACGTGCCCAAGCAGGCTGAACGCCCCATCTACTCCTACCGTTTGTCGATTGTTCACTTCTGGGCGCTGATCTCCGTCTATATGTGGGCCGGCGGTCACCACCTGCACTACTCATCATTGCCAGACTGGGCTCAAAACCTCGGCATGGTCATGTCTCTGATTCTACTGGCACCAAGCTGGGGGGGCATGATCAACGGCATGATGACCATGAGCGGTGCCTGGCACAAACTGCGTACCGACCCGATTCTGCGGTTCCTGGTGGTGTCTCTGTCGTTCTACGGCATGGCCACCTTTGAAGGCCCGATGATGGCCATCAAGACGGTGAATGCGCTGTCACACAATACCGACTGGACCATTGGCCACGTGCATTCCGGCGCACTCGGCTGGGTGGCGATGATTTCCATTGGCGCGCTGTACCACACCATTCCGCGCCTTTACGGTCAGACGCAGATGTACAGCATCTCCCTGATCAACGCTCACTTCTGGCTAGCGACCATCGGTACCGTTCTGTACATCGCTGCCATGTGGGTTAACGGCATTGCCCAGGGCTTGATGTGGCGCGCGGTCAATACCGACGGCACGCTGATGTACAGCTTCGTACAAGGCGTTGAAGTCAGTTGGCCTGGCTATGTCGTGCGCATGATCGGCGGCATGGTGTTTCTGTCTGGCATGTTCCTGATGGCTTACAACGTCTGGATGACCATCCGGAGCGAACAAAAAACCAGTGCGGCTGACACCGCCGCTCAGCCCGCTTAACGGTTAGGACGGATACAATGCAACACGAAACGGTTGAAAAGAACGTCGGCCTGATGGTCGCGCTGGTGTTGGTAGCCATCAGCTTCGGCGGCCTGGTCGAGATTGTCCCCCTGTTCTCGCAGGACGAAGTTACCGAGCCCATTGAGGGCCTGGAACCCCACAGCGCCCTGGTATTGGAAGGCCGGGATATCTACATTCGCGAAGGCTGCCATGTGTGCCACACCCAGATGGTGCGGCCATTGCGCGCTGAAGTTGAACGCTATGGCCCCTACTCCCAGGCGGGTGAAGATGTGTACGAACACCCCTTCCTCTGGGGTTCAAAGCGTACCGGGCCAGATCTGGCCCGCGTCGGTCAGCGTTATAGCGACGAGTGGCAGAAAGCGCACCTGTACAACCCGCGCTCGGTTGTTCCCGAGTCCAACATGCCTGCGTTTCCCTGGTTGTTTGAATGGACAGTCGATGGCTCTAAAACCGGTGCAAAAATGGCCGCCCTGCGTCGCGTAGGTGTGCCCTATACCGACGAGCAGATTGCCAATGCTGAAAATGATGTTGATGGAGTCACTGAAATCGATGCACTGGTGGCCTATCTGCAACAGCTCGGCACCCTTGTGACAGGCCGTTAACCCCATGGATATCAACGATTTCAGAGGTCTGGCCACAATATTCACCATGATTGCGTTCTTTGGCATTGTGATTTGGGCCTACAGCAGCAAGCGCAAAAAGAAATTCGACGAAGCGGCCAACCTGCCGTTCGAAGACGAAGCGCTGCATGAAAAGACCCAAGCCAGGACAGGAGACGACAAATAATGAGCAGTTTCTGGAGTGCTTACATCTTTATCCTGACGGGTATTTCGATCGTCGGGCTGGCTATTCTGATTACCCTGACCCGGCGCATGAAAGACCCGGGCGGTGAAGGGGCATCAACCACAGGCCACAGCTTCGATGGCATCGAAGAGTTCAACAACCCCCTGCCCAAGTGGTGGCTGAACCTGTTCTGGATCACCATTGTCTTCGCAGTCGGTTATCTGATCGCGTATCCCGTTGGTAACTGGGATGGTCTTTTGAACTGGACGTCGCAGAAAGAGCTCACCAATGCTCAGATCGCCCACGATCGTCGCTACGGCGAGATTTACGAGCGCCTGGCCAACATGCCAGTGGAAGCATTGCCCGACAATCCTCAGGCCATGCGTATCGGTCAGCGTCTGTTTGAAGATAACTGCGCTTTGTGCCATGGCCAGGCTGGTCAGGGCGGTTATGGTTTCCCTAATCTGACCGACGATGACTGGTTATACGGTGGCAGTGGTGAAACCATCAAAGCCACCCTGATCAACGGCCGCCGTGGCCAGATGCCTGCCTGGGGCGATGCTCTGGGTGCCCAGGGCGTGCGCGCGGTGACTGAATATGTCATGCAGCTGTCGGCACAGGATAACGTCAATGCGTCGCTCGCCCGCCAGGGTGAGGCGCTGTACAACGCCTCCTGTGTAGCCTGCCATGCCGAAAACGGCACCGGCAACCAGGCGCTTGGCGCGCCCAACCTGACCGATGACATCTGGCTGTACCGGATTCCCGGCGAATCAGTTCGAGATTCCGTACAATACACCCTGAACAATGGCCGGGCGGGCAACATGCCTGCCTGGCAAAACATTCTGGGTGAAGAGCGGGTGCACATTCTGTCTGGCTATGTTTATGACCTGAGTAATCAGTAAGCAATACATCCAGGGGAGCAGAGGTATCTGCTCCCCCCCTTAATGGGTTTCGGAAACCGGCCAGCCTGTTCCCCAAGCCTATTAGTAAGTTCGGACAATGACCCAAAAAATTGAAGTCAAAGACGTCACGGACAACACCGTCAAAACGGTCGACCTTTACCAGGAACGTGAAAAAATCTATGTGCGCCGCATCAAGGGGTTTTATCGCTCCCTGCGTGTCTATGGCGGTGCTTTCCTGTTCGCTGCCTATTTTGGCACCCTCTGGCTGAACTGGAATGGCCGCCAGGCCGTCTGGTTTGACCTGCCAAGCCGGCAGTTCCACGTGTTCGGCATCACCTTCTGGCCGCAGGACTTCATGCTGCTGTCCTGGGCGCTGATCATTTGCGCCTTTGCCCTATTCTTCATCACGGTGTTCGCTGGCCGGGTCTGGTGTGGCTATACCTGCCCGCAGAGCGCCTGGACCTGGATTTTCATGTTCATCGAGGAGAAAACCGAGGGCAAGCGCAATGCCCGCATCAAGCTGGATGAACAACCCATGACCCTGCTTAAGTTTGGCCGAAAGTTCGCCAAGCATCTGTTATGGGTATTGGTCGCGCTGGCTACGGCGATCACCTTTGTCGGCTACTTCACCCCAATTCGCCAGCTGATCCCCGACCTCTTTACGTTTAGTACCAGTGCCTGGGCCGTGTTCTGGATCGCTTTTTTCACTCTGGCGACCTACGGCAACGCGGGCTGGTTGCGCGAGCAAGTATGCATTTACATGTGCCCCTATGCCCGCTTTCAGGCGGTGATGTTCGACCAGGACACGCTGATCGTCAGCTACGATGAGAAACGGGGTGAGCCCCGGGGTTCTCGTCGTCGAGGTATTGACCCACAGGAGCTGAATCTGGGCGATTGCATCGACTGCGATCTGTGTGTTCAGGTGTGTCCAACCGGTATCGACATTCGCGATGGCCTTCAGTACGAGTGCATCGGTTGTGCTGCCTGCATCGACGCCTGCGACAGCGTCATGGACAAAATGGGCTATGAACCCGGGCTGATTCGGTACACCACCGAACACGCTCTGGAAGGCAAGCCATCGCATATATTGCGCCCCCGGCTGATTGGTTACGCGGCTGCGCTCACCATTATGGTGGTGTTGTTTGCCTGGGTAATCGCCACCCGTGTGCCACTGGAAATGTCCATCGAACGTGGCCGCGGTGCCCTGCACCGAATTACCCCCCAGGGCCAGATCGAAAACAGCTACAACATTCAATTGATGAACATGTCACAGGTCGATCGCAGCTATACACTGAGCGTCGCTGGTCTCGAGGGCATTGAACTGATCGCACCCGGGCAGATCGATATCGGTGCCGGCGGTGAAGCCGAGTTTACTGTTCGTCTGGTGCTGCCACCTGAAGACCTGACCTTGCCCAACAATGATGTGTTCTTTACCGCCACGGCAGTGGATGACTCACAGGTCAGCACCGAAACCGAGAGCCGTTTCTTTGGCCCGGCCAATTTCTGAACCCCGGTACCTCTCTTATCAAGCCTTGCAGCGGCGTGTAAGCGCCGCCTAATTTTTTGGAGATACAACGTGAATCACACTGAGATAACACCCTGGTACCGGCAGTTCTGGCCCTGGCTGGTATTCAGCCCCATGTTGTTCGTGGTGCCCGCCGGTATCTGGATGATTTACATCTCTGTTGTCACCAGTGACGGCTCTGTTATCGACGATGTCTACAAGGACGGTCGTAGCTACATCGTTAGCACCGAAGCAGACGACCTGGCGATGGAACTGCAACTGGGCGCTCAAATGCAGATGATCGGTGACCGCATCAGCGTGCGCCTGGACGGCAATCTCGACGCGCCGCCGCAAGCACTGACATTGCTGTTCGTTTTCGATGCACATGCTCAGCGCGATGTTGAGGTAACACTGAGCCGGACACCGGATGGCCGCTTCACCGGTCAATTGCCCGCGACCATTGAAGGCGAACGCTCATTGCTGCTGAAACCGCTGGACAGCGACACCAACTGGCGCTTACACGGCCGGGTGACCATGCCCAGCAGCACCATCCAGACCTTGCTACCCAGGGTGCGATGAATCCGGAATGTTTTCACTGCGGCTTGCCGGTTTACGATGACCGCTACAGCCTGACCGTCGCTGGCGAGCCCCGCCCATTCTGTTGCGTCGGCTGCCTGGCAGCGGCGCAAACCATTCTCGACAATGGCCTGGAAGCCTACTACCGCTTCCACGATCCGGCTCAGGCGCCCGCAGCGCCGCCCGTTACCGACTCCGATCGTGAAAAACTGCTGCTCTACGACCGCGCCGATGTTCAGGCGGAGTTTGTCAGCCAGCCCAATCATGGCCAACTGACGGCCACTGTGATGATCGAGGGCGTCAGTTGCTCTGCTTGCAGCTGGCTGATTGAAAAACACCTTGCCCGTCTGCCCGGCGTTTCCAGTGTTCACTTTAACCAGACCAGCCACCGTTGCCAGGTGAGCTGGAACCCGGATCAGCTGCCACTCAGCGATGTCTTTCTGGCGGTATTTGGTCTGGGATACCGTGCCCATCCCTACCGCCCGGATCAGGAAGAGTTGCTGCGCCAGAAAGAACAGCGCCAATATGTATTGCGCCTGGGCATTGCCGGCCTTGGCATGATGCAGGCCATGATGAATGCCGTGGCCATCTACAGCGGCAACATGACGGGCAGTACCGAACTGCTGGTTCGCTGGGCCAGCCTGGTACTGACCATTCCCGTTGTCGTTATTGCCGCAGGCCCATTCTTCCGGTCGGCCTGGCGCAGTCTGAGAGTCCGGCACCTGTCGATGGACGTTTCGGTAGCGCTCGCCATCGGCTCGGCCTTTGTTGCCAGTCTCTGGGCAACCCTGACCGGCGGTGGCGAGGTCTATTATGAATCGGTCAATATGTTCACCTTCTTCCTGGTGCTCGGCCGCTTTCTGGAATTTCGGGCCCGAACCTCTGTGCATGCCAGCGGTAATGCGCTGGCCAGCCATCTACCGGCGACCTGCCAGGTCTGGCGGGAGGGACACTGGCAACGTCAGGCACTGCGCGACATTCACGCTGGTGAACGCATTCTGATTCAGGCCGGGGAGCTGTGCCCGGTGGATGGTGTCGTTCGATCAGGCTGCAGCGAATTCGATGAGTCCCGGCTGACCGGCGAATTCAAGCCGCGCACCAAGGCACCAGGTGATGCCGTTCTCGCCGGTACTCTGAACCAAAGCCAGGCAGTGGAAGTCGACGTTGAACGCACCGGACAAGACAGTTCTGCCTCCAGCCTGATGCAACTGCTGGAACGGGCCGCCAGTGAAAAGCCGCGCCTGGCTGAACTGGCCGACCGGGGAGCCCACCATTTTGTTGCCTCGACCTTATTGATCACCGCCATTATTGGCCTGGTCTGGCTTTGGGTGGCGCCGGACCGGGCCTTCTGGGTCGTCATCAGCGTGCTGGTGGTCACCTGCCCCTGCGCGCTGAGTCTTGCTACCCCCACGGTGCTGGCTCAGGCCACCAACAGTTTGCGACAGCGCGGACTGATTATTACTCGCGGTCATACGCTCGACCAACTGGCGTCAGTCACCGATCTGGCCTTCGACAAAACCGGCACCCTGACCGAAGGCCACTTCGTGCTGACGGGCGTCTACCCTGAAGCCGAAGCAGAGCGCCAGGGGTTTACGGAAGCTGACCTGATCGCAGTTGCAGTAGAACTCGAACGCACCAGCGAACACCCCATTGCCCGGGCGTTCCGACAAGCTCAACCACCTGGCACCCCGGTACGCACACTTCAGGATCACCAGCGCCATCCGGGTGCTGGTCAGTCCGCACAAGACGCCGCTGGAACCTGGCGACTGGGTCACCGGGACTTTGCCTGTTCAGGGTCAGCAGCAACGCCAACATCGCCCTCCGGGCGTATCTGGCTTAGCCTGAACGGCCTTGCACTGGCCGCGTTTTCCGTCAACGACGACCTGCGGGGCAGCGCTCTGCCAGCCCTGGAGTCCCTTGAAACGCTTGGCATCCGCTGCCATATCCTCACCGGTGATCCCAACGGCGAGCTGGATCCGCGACTGGCGCACCTGTCTCTGAACGGCCGGTTTCACTACGGTCTCAGTGCCGGGCAAAAGCTGGGCTGGGTCAACCAGCAAACCAGCCTGGGTGCCAGCGTAGCGGTGGTGGGCGATGGCATTAACGATGCCCCGGTTCTGGCAGGCGCGCCGGTGTCCGTGGCGATGTCATCCGGAACCGACCTTGCCAAACAGGCCGCCGATGCCCTGCTGTTGAATGAAAACCTGACCACGCTGGCGCTAGCCATTCAGGCAGCCCGAAAGACCCGGCGCGTGATCCGTCAGAACCTGGTCTGGGCCTTGCTGTACAATGGCCTGGCTTTGCCACTGGCGGCCCTGGGTTGGGTTGCCCCCTGGCAAGCGGCCATTGGCATGTCGCTCAGTTCATTGCTGGTGGTGGGAAACGCCCTGCGTCTGCGCCGGTTGTCGTGAACCAACCAGCAAACACCCTGTAAACGGAGCACGATCATGGACATTCTACTGCTGTTGATTCCGGTGAGCCTGCTACTGCTGCTCTTGGGCGGCGGCTTGTTCTGGTGGACGGTCAACAGCGGGCAGTACGACGACCTGGACAGCCCGGCGCAGCGCATTCTGTTTGAAGATGACAGTGACATGGTGCCTGACCGGCCCGATCGCTCCGGGAACGGCCCGGCGAAACCCGATGAACCCGTGACAGCCAATCAGCAGGACTCATCGACACCATGACAATTGATGCCTTGTCCGCTGTGCTGATCGGTATCATCTCGGCCGGTCACTGCCTGGGCATGTGCGGCGGCCTGACCGTGGCTTTCGGGGTCAACAGCAAGGGGACGTCGGTACTGGCCGCCTACAACCTGGGCCGCATTACCACCTATTCGGGACTGGGCTTTCTGATCGGTGCTGGTCTGTCGTGGTTACCGGCCAGTACCATACCGGCACTGAGGCTGATTGCTGCGGCCTTGCTGGTGCTGATCGCCCTGTATTATCTGAACATTGCCGCCTGGATCACCCGGGTGGAATCGCTGGCGTTGCCGCTGTGGCGACGCCTGCAGCCGCTGGCAAAACGCTGGCTGCCGGTCACAACCGTTCGACAGGCCTATCCTCTGGGGCTGGTCTGGGGGTTTTTACCTTGTGGACTGGTCTATTCTGCCCTGGGCTTCGCAGCAACCGCCGCCAACCCCTGGGCCAGCGCCGGCCTGATGCTTTGCTTCGGGTTCGGCACCCTACCGGCGATGATGCTGACCGGTGCCGCCGCAAAACCTTTTCAGCGTGGACTGAACACACCCTGGGTGCGCCGGGTGCTGGGTGGTAGTCTGCTGGTCTTTGCCGCCTGGCTGGCGTTTCAGGCGGTTTCCATGGGCCACTAGCAGGCCGTTGAAATTCGAAGAATTTCAGCCGCCTGCTACCGGAACAAGGACGTTCCGGCAAAATTGATGACTATCAAGTCATCGATTTTGTGAGAGAAGCAAAAATCGCAATTTTTGGTTCTAGGGAGTCTCTGAATAACTCCCCCGGGGCTCTGGCTTATCCGAGGGACGTTGCCACAAGGCGGACTCATGCAGGAATGTCTAGACCTTTCAAATGAGTCCAACGCGGTGGCTACGTTCCTCGGAAAGTCGGAATGCCGCACCACCCGTAGGGCGCGGCCAAAACGTCCTGCCCCGGCGTTGCACTTCTTGACAAGGGCTACGGCCATTGCGCTGCGAAGTGCGTCGGAGTGCCGCCCACTTGGGCAAAACGTTTTGGCTCGCGCAGAGCCCTGGGGGAGTTGTTCAGAGGCTCCCTAGTGTTTTGAAAAAGGCAGGAAGCCTTTTTCAACAACCTGCTAGGAGGACATTCATGCACTACATCTTTGGCTATGGCAGCCTCATTTGTGCTGACAGCCGCAGCCGAACCGGGGTCAGCGGTCTGGCCTATGCCGTCGACGTCAGCGGGATCGCACGACGCTGGTCCGTTCCGGTTCCGGATTACGGGGCCACGGCCCTGGGCGCGCACCAGGACCACCAGGCCCGCTGCAATGGCGTGGTTTTTGCCGTCGATGAGGACAACCTGGCCCGCTTTGATCTGCGTGAACGCGGCTATGACCGACTTCGCATCGATTGGAGCCAGGTTGAGAATCTGGGTGATACCCCACTGCCCACACATCGGCCGTTGTGGGCCTATGTCGGCACCTGCGCGGATGACCCGATTCCCGAGCGCCCTATACTGCAAACCTATCTGGATGTGATTCTGAACGGTTGCCTGGCGATCAGCCAGGATTTTGCGGAACGGTTCATCGCCTCAACAACCCCCTGGCAGCACCTGCACGATGACCGCCAGGCGCCCGGCTATCCACGCGCCCTGTCGGATCACAGCCGACACCCGGACATTGATGCCCTGCTGCATCGCACCCTGCCAGAGCTTATCGGGGCCCGCCGCTGAGTCTGCTAAACTCTTAGCAAATGACCGGCCAAACCAATGAACGGCCAGACGGCTTGTTTGCAAACCGACCCGGAGAATCAACGATGCGTTTTGACCAGATCACCCTGAAAAACCGGATCAAAAGTTACCCGGACTGGCCTAAAGCCGGTATCACCTTTCGCGACCTCACCCCGCTGTTCAACGACAACCGGGCTTTGCATCTGTGCGCCCACGCCTTTGTCGAACGCTACCTGGAAGCAGACATCACCCACGTTGCCGCCCTGGAAGCCCGGGGCTTCATTCTGGGCAGCATCATTGCCTACCAGTTGAACCTGCCCATTATCCTGGTGCGCAAAGGTGGCAAACTGCCGGGCAACGTCGCCAGTGAGCACTTTACCCTGCCTCACGGCGAACGCAGCCTGGAAATTCAGAAAGGCAGCTGTGGCGACGGTGACCGGGTGCTGATTTTTGACGATCTGATCGCCACTGGCGGTTCTGCGCTGGCCGCCTCTACACTGATTCAGAGCCAGGGTGCCAGCGTGGTTGAAGCTGCCGCGGTGGTGGATCTCCCCGATATGGGTGGTGTCGAGATTCTGGGAGAAGCCGGAATACCCACCTTCACCCTGCTGGCCTACGAAGGCAAATGATCACGACGGTTGTTATTACTCGAGTTTCGGAGACCAGTTTTACCTTGGTGCCAGGAATCCGTGTCAGGCACCGGGTAACCCTATCTGGGGCCGGCGTGAACCCATCCATGGGGCCTAGACTTCGGGATATGAATCCCTTCCATGGGATTCACCCTTCGGGCTCGCTGGGCTCGTGCTAAAACGCTCCTGGCGTTTTAGTCCATGCCTCAGACTTCCCCAGATAGGGTTACCCGGCACCTGACACTCAGCAAGGTGTCTATTCCGACACTGGTGTTTTTAGACCCTTTTTTAACCCGGGGCTTGTTCCACGCGGGCGTAGGTGGTAGAACACGCGCCCGCATTGTCGCTACAGCAACACAGGTATGGATTCAGGCATGACCCTCACGTCAAACCACCCGGCTACAGACGCAACCCCGCTCGCAGAACCTTCTGCAGACTCGCCGACCGTCGCAGCCGAAAAGAAGGCCAAAACCGAGTTCAACAAGGTGCAGAAACGCTTGCGCCGTGAAACCGGCCGCGCCATTGCTGACTTCAATATGATTGAAGAGGGCGACAAGGTGATGGTATGCCTCTCAGGCGGGAAAGATTCCTACACTATGCTGGAGATCCTGATCAGCCTGCAGCGCAGCGCGCCGGTGAATTTCGAGCTGGTCGCAGTCAATCTGGATCAGAAACAGCCCGGTTTTCCCGAAGAAATTCTGCCTAATTACCTGAAACAGCGCGGCGTGCCGTTCCACATTCTGGAACGTGATACCTACAGCATCGTTCAGGATATGGTGCCCGAGGGCAAAACCACCTGCGGCATCTGCTCGCGTCTGCGTCGCGGCACCATTTACGCCTTTGCCGATCAAATCGGTGCCACCAAGGTTGCCATGGGTCACCACCGGGATGACATTATGGAAACCTTGTTTCTGAATATGTTCCACGGCGGCAAGCTCAAAGCCATGCCACCCAAACTGCTGAGCGACAGCGCCACCAATGTGCTGATTCGCCCGCTGGCTTACTGTCGGGAAGCAGACATCGAACGCTACGCAGCCTTTATGCAGTTTCCGATCATCCCCTGCAATCTCTGTGGCTCTCAGGAAAACCTGCAGCGCCAGTCGATCAAGGCCATGTTACGGGGCTGGGAGAAAGAATTTCCGGGTCGGGTTGAGAACATTTTCCGGGCCATTCAAAACGTCGCCCCAACGCAGCTGGCCGACCGGTCGTTGCACGATTTTGTGTCACTGCAGGCGACCGGTATCCCGCTGGCACCGGTCAGCGATGGCGGAGAATTCAGCCCTATGGCGCAGACATCGGTCAACACCTGGGTTCCGGACAGTGAACACTGAGTTCACCCTAGGCGATTAACCGCATGGGGCTGGTAATAGACGTTGATTCAGCTACCATGACTGATAGACAAAACAGACCTGTAACCTGGGTCAAATCGCTTGGAGCGAGCACACTGTGAAGCTGAATACTCATTGCAACACCTGCAGCCTACACCCCCTGTGCCTGCCGCTGGCGCTGAACGGCCAGGAAATGGATCAACTCGATTCCATCATCCGGCGCGGGCGCCCGGTGCAGAAAGGTGACATTCTGTTCCATCAGGGTGAGGCCTTTCACTCCATTTTTGCGGTTCGTACCGGCACCATCAAAACCTATACACTGACCCAGGAAGGTGAAGAGCAGATCACCGGTTTTCACCTCGCCAGCGAGCTGGTCGGCCTGGACAGTTACGACGCCGTCAGCTATTCCGCCACCGCCCGGGCACTGGAAACATCGAATATCTGCGAGATCCCGGTCGACCGGCTCGACGATCTCTCCGGCCAGATGCCTGAACTGCGACGTCATTTAATGCGGCTGATGGGCAAGGAATTGCGTGAAGAACAGAAAATGATGCTGTTGCTGAGCAAGAAGAGCTCCGAAGAACGCCTGGCTTCATTCCTGCTCAACCTGGCGGCCCGCTACAAGCGCCGGGGGTACTCCGGTACCAGCTTCCGGCTAACCATGTCACGCGGCGACATCGCCAACTACTTGGGTATGGCCGTGGAAACAGTGAGCCGGGTGTTCACCCGCTTTCAAAAGCAGGGCATTCTGGGTGAGAGTGACAGCGCCAAAGACATCGTCATTGAAGATTTCAACGCCCTGACCCGCCTCGCCAGCCTGGCTGACTGCGAACGCATCGAGCTCGGCATCAGCGCCTGAACCAAGCCTGCAGACCACCCTCCCGGATACTTGATCCAGATCAAGTATCCGGCCTGCTTTGCCTGACAGACATCAAGCCTCGCACGTCTCCCGCTCCCTATACTGATTTCATTCATTCAGCACTGAGGAGTCTGATCATGTATATGGACACTGTTGTATTCGCAAGCCTGCTGACCGTTGGTCTTATCTTCGGCTTTATGGGCATATGGGGCTACGTGGTCTATCAGGGCCTGCACAACGACCACAAAAGCGACGAATAAGCTTCAGGTGGCGCCAGGCGATGACCTATACCGTCCCCGCCTGCCTGGCCTGGCGGTAGCGGTTGATCAGCCAGCCAGCTATTGAAAACCCCGGTGGCACGGTTGGTAGCGCATCCAGCGAAAACCAGCCCGCATCGGCTATTTCGTTTTCCTGAAGCCGGATGTCGCCGCCATCGTAATCGGCCCAGTAACCCAGCATCAGCTGATGCGGGAAAGGCCAGGTCTGGCTACCCTGATATCGCAAATTGGTCACCTCAACACCCACCTCTTCACGCACCTCACGGTGCACGGCCTGCTCGGCCGATTCACCGGTTTCAATGAAGCCCGCCAGGGTGCTATACCAGCCACGCGATCGGTTACGAACCCCTTGCGCCAGCAACACCTCAGACCCCCGGGTAATCAACACGATGATGCATGGGCTGACCCTGGGGTAAAACCTAAGCCGGCAGGGTTCACACACCATGGCCGGCTCTCCGGCCAATGACTGGGTGGGTTGGCCGCACTGGCCGCAATAGCGGTGCTGGCGTCGCCAGTCGAGCAGGCCCCGGGCGCGAGCAGCCAGCATAAAGGCGGTTTCGCTGACAGAGGCGACTTCACGCAGGGCCTGGGTAGTCACGGTGCTGCTCGATTGCAGGCGGGCGGTGTAATAGCTATGGCCATCGAGCAACCCGACAAACTCCTCCTGATGCCACTCAAAACGGCACTCACGGCGCTGGTGGATATGGCTGTCGCCGTTCAACACCAGTTCATCACCTTGCCACAGCATCAGGCGATCGGTTGGCGCTGGTGCCGGTGCATGGCCCGGCAGTTCTATGCTGTGCTGACCCAATTCGTATAGCACTTACTTGCCTCTGTTGTTGGTTTTTCCTGGACGGTTCGGCAACTCTTCAGCCCTGTCTCTGGTTGCATTCAGCGGCAATGTCAGACGGACGGTTCCATCCTGCTCATGGTGAGCCTTGAAGCCAAACCGGCGCCCCAGCATCAACATGGGGGTGTTCTCGGGCAGAACATCCGCCACAATGCGGGCAATGCTCTGTGCGGCTGCGTAATCCAGCGTCTTCTGCATCAATTGACGGCCGAGCCCGGTCCCCTGAAACGCCGATTCGACCATGATGGCGAATTCCATCTCATTGGTATTCACGTCGGTCCACAGCCGCATTTCACCCACGATGTGTCGCTTCGATAAGGCCACGAACACCATCTCGCGGCGGTAATCGATCTGGCACAGGGTGGCCAGCTCCCGGTGTTCAAAATGCAGGCGACTGCCAAAAAAACGCAAGCGCAAGGCGTCGGCATCAAAGCGACCGTAAAAGGCTTTCAACTGGGGCTCATCCTCGCCCCGTATCGGCCTCAGAATAACAGACTGGTCGTTTTTCAGGGTAACGGTCTCGATCAGTTCGCTCGGATAGGGGTTCAATGCTGGCCGCTGTGGTTCGCCAATGCAGGCGGCCACGCCAATCACCAGCAAGCCCTCTCCGGGTTGCAACAGCACGTTGGCTTCCAGCCCGGCCAATTGAGGCCAGTCGATCACCATCTGCGACAGTGCCTTCAGTGCCCGCACCAGTTGAGACAGGTCCTGCTCCAGATTGTCGCTGCGCTCGGCCAGTACCTGATAGCCGTGTGACCGCATGATCATTTGCCGGGCCAGTGAACTGTTCAGCGGCGGCAGCGCCACCTGCCGGTCGGCCAGCATGTCGGCCCGGGAACCGCCCTCTCCGAATAAAATAAGCGGGCCGTAATCGTCATCCCGGGTCATACCCAGGCTGAATTGCAGATGATCGATCTTGCGTCGCATCGGCTGCACGCCCCAACCCAGGGTGCGGCTGTTTGGAAACTGCTCGGCTTTCTCGGCGGCGAGCGATTCACGGGCTTCGCGCAACGCGCCTTCATCGGCCAGTTCAATGCGCACACCGCGCCAGCGCTCTGAGGGGGCTTCATTGTAAGCAAACGGATAACAATAGGCTTCATGTACCAGACGCAGAGACGCCGGGAAATACCGTGGCGTCAGGCGCTGCACCACCTGGTCAAAATCGACGCCAAAGGTACTGTCGACCAGGGAAAAGCCATAGAGTCGCATCAGCGCCCGGGCTTCGGCCCAGGTAAAGTAGCGGCGCTTCTGCTCTTCAATCTGCCGGAACAGATCCTGCCCCTGCTGGCGGTCCGGGGTAAAACCCAGTGACGTTGATGTCGGGGTTTCACGCAGGCGCTCCTGCGCCAGCTCGTGACGGGCCACGGTGAAAAAGGCTTCAACCGCATCGTTGGGTGAATCGAAATTCAGCAAGCCGGCTTTGTCGAATTGCTTGCGCGCCTCGACAATGCTGACACCGCCCATAAAACAGGTCAGAAACATGCGTCGGCTGCGTTTGATGTAGGGCTGCAATAACCGGGCTACGTCGGTGCTGTCGGAACGCTGGTTGGGGCTGTGGATGACCAGAATACCGCCGATCGCCGGGTCCCGTTCCAGTACTTTCAATACATCCAGATAATCCTGCCCGGTAGATTCGGGCGGTAGAATCGCCGGGTTGTAACCCGTCTCCTCAGCGTACCAGAGGGTTGGTAACTTCGCCTTGTGATCCTCAATGTGAGCCAGCTCGCCCCCCAGGGCCTGTAATTGCTGACTGGCCAGCATGGCCGTGCCCAGACCGTTGCTGATTATGGCCAGATTCGCCCGGTGCAGCGGACGCGCCCGCGACAGCACTTCCAGCCCGCTGAACAAGCCATCGGCGCTGTCGACCTGCAATACACCGGCACGGTTGAAGTATTCGTCGTCCACCGGTCGCCGATCGAGTAAACCCGGCGGCACACTGCGCCGGGCCTGGGTGCGGATGGCGAGCACTTTCTTGGAGCGGGCAGCGGCCCGCATCGCTATCAGCAATCGGTTGGCATCACGGATGTGCTCCAGATGAATCAGAATGGATCGTACCCGGCGATCGGTCGACAGATGATCGACAATATCGGAGATGCGCAGATCAGCGCTCGAACCCACCGTCATGAAATGGGAAAAACCGATGCCCCGGGCACCGGCCCAGTCGAGCAGGGCCGAACCCAGGGAAGCCGAATGACCAACATAGGCCGATGGCCCGGGCAGCGCGTTCAGGTGGGCAAAGCTGGCGTTGAGGTGTTCATCGGGTACCAGAATGCCCAGGCAGTTGGGGCCTAGAATGCGGATATTCAGTTCACGGGCCAGGGTCAGAATGCGCTCGTTGCGGGCGGTACCCAGCGACTGACGGCGCGACAAGCCGCCGGTCAGAATGATGGCGGCCCGAATGCCTACCCGGCCTAACTGGCGTAATACCCGCATCAGCGATTCGGGCGGCAAACAGATGACAGCCAGATCAACCGGATCACGAATTTCACGCACATAGCGAAACGCCGGATAACCAAAAACGCTGGCGTAGCCTTTGATATTCACGGCATACAACGGATGCGGGTACTCACTCTGGCGCAGGTTCTGCATCACCACCGCGCCCATGCTGCCTTCCCGCTCCGATGCCCCGATGACGGCGATGCTCTTGGGTTGAAAGAAGTTGCTCAGGTCGGGCATGCTACCACCAAAGTAGAAGGGGTTTGGGCGGGGTGCGCAGTGGCCCCTCGCCTAATGTAGTCGTATACTGCCTTGCCTTTCAACGGTGATGCCTGATGATTCCAACAGCCTTACTCCATCATGCGGTTTACCACCTGCACGATATGGGAAACGACCATCCCGAGTCGCCCCTGCGTCTGGATGCCATTCTCAATCAGCTGGAAGCCAGCGGACTGAGCCAGAAAATGGATCACCGCGAAGCACCTCTGGCCAGCAAAGAAGCTGTGCTGCGAGTACATCACCCGATTTACGTTGAGCAGCTGGAACGCATCAGCCCCTCACACGGCCTTATTCAGGCAGACCCGGATACGCTGATGGGCCCCTATACCTGGGAAGCGAGCTACCGCGCGGCCGGGGCCGGCATTCAGGCCGTCGACGATATCATGGCTGGCCAGTATCAGCGGGCTTTTTGCGCCGTGCGCCCGCCCGGCCATCATGCCGAACCCGCTGCCACCATGGGGTTCTGCTTTTTCAACAACATTGCAGTGGCTGCCCAGCACGCTCGTCAACACCATGGGTTGAAACGCGTGGCGATTATCGATTTTGATGTCCACCAATGCAACGGCACCATCGAAGCCTTCACCGACGAACCCGACGTACTGGTGTGCAGCAGCTTTCAACACCCCTTCTACCCCAATACTCACTGGCAAAGTGAGCACCCGCACATGATCCTGACCCCTCAGGTCGCTTTCGCCACCATCGATGATGTGAAAGACGACTGGGAGGCTCGCTGGAAACCTGCGCTCCAGGCCCACAAACCTGAAATGATCTTCATCTCCGCGGGTTTCGATGCTCACACACTCGACCCCATGGGTCAGTTGAACTGGCAGACCGAGGATTATTACTGGATCACCCAGGTGATTATGGAGCAGGCCGAGCAGCTGTGTTCGGGACGTGTCGTCTCAATGCTGGAGGGTGGCTATCACCTCAAAGCCCTGGCCGCCTCGGCTGAGCAACACATTCGGGCCATGATGGGGCTAGAGTCGAAAGACTAGTTAGGTCAAATACATTTCAGTGGTTCTTTATAGTTCGTTGCCTGAGACCCGTGCCAGATACCGGGTATGCCGCTCCGGGGTCGGGCGGAATGCCGCCCACTCAACCCTTCCATGGGGCCTAGACCGCAGCATCCTTGCTGCGGACTACCCCGGATCGGCATACCCGGCACCTGTCACTCTGTTGGTTGCAAATTCCGAGACTGTGTTAACACTGAGAATTTAGATCGCGTGCGGATCCACATCCAGCTCACGATATGGCACATCCCGGTCAGGTTCCTCCAGGCTGATTCGGCCAAGCACCCCACTGCGCATTTCCTTCAGAATAATTTCACTGACCTTGTGCCAGTCGACATCGCGGCCCTTGATGCAGGCGCGTTTGCGGGCAATGGCTTCCATACATTCCATCGCACCGTCGGGAATACTGTCTAACTTGTAGCGCTCGATCAGCCGTTCAGGATAACGCTGCATCAGATAATCGACCGCGAACAGGGCAATGTCTTCATATTCGACGGCGGTATCACGAATCGCACCGGAGGCCGCCAGACGGTAGCCGCCAACTTCCGATTCCGGTGATGGCCACATGATCCCGGGGGTATCCATCAGGGTGAAATCGTCGGCGATCTGAATGCGTTGCTGCCGGCGGGTGACGGCCGGTTCATCGCCGACTTTGGCAATGCGACGCCCCACCAGTCCGTTGATCAGAGTCGACTTACCCACGTTGGGGATGCCCACCACCACGGCGCGTACCGGCTTGCCGATACCACCCCGGTAAGGCGCTAGTTTTCGGCACAGGTCGGGAATTCGGGCGAGTTGGCGGCGGTCGGTCATTACGATGGGCAAGACAGTCATGTTGACGTCATCGCTGTAGTAGCGGCGCCAGGCCTCGGTAACCTCCGGGTCGGCCAGGTCATCCTTGCTCAACAGACGCACCACGGGTTTGTCTCCGCGGGCTTTGGCGATCACCGGGTTCATGCTCGATTTTGGCAAGCGAGCATCCAGCACCTCGATCACCACGTCGATGGCGGGCATGATTTCTTTGATTTGTCGCCGGGCCTTGTTCATGTGCCCCGGGAACCAGTTAATTTTTGCCATCGAGCCTGTTACCTGCGGTTTAAAAACGCGCAGTGTATCACAGCCCGGTCTGGCTGCGCCGTCCCTGCAAGCCGCCGGTGTGCAGAATGCCCAGGCGTTGCTGGACCAGGCCCGGGTCGTCGTTCAGGCGTTGCTGCAGTGCCATAAAGGTTTTACCGGTGTAGACCGGGTCCAGCTCAATGCTCTCCCGCTGCTCAAAATCGGCCATAAAGGCTATTTGTTTCTCGGTTACCCGGCCGAAGCCCTTGCCTGCGGCGCCTGTCCAGAGGGTGTAGCTGCCAGGCTGAACGCCCACTGAGGCGAGCTTTTCGATCAGAGAGACGTAGTGATCCGGGTCGCGATAAACCGGTACGCCGATGATACGGGTTGATTCCGGCGCGGTGCGCACCAGCCCAGCCAGAGTGGTTCCGGACCCCACCGGGCAGACAAGAGCATCCAGGTCGGTTCCGGCCAGTCGCCACCAGGCGCCAGAGCCGTCGATCGCCTGCGGTGACCAGCCCCCTTCGGGAATGAACAGGGCGTCTTCCAGGCTGTGGCAAGCCCAGGCTGCAAATTCACTGCTTTCGCGTTGCCGGTAGTGCTCACGGTCGATGAAGTGCAGCTTCATACCCCAGCGCTGGCAGTCGAGAAGCGTGACAGACCAGGTCACAGGCTCTGGCCCCCGCACCCACCCTGTTGTCGCTAGCCCCATCACATATCCGGCATAGGCTAAGGCATGGAGGTGATTGGAATAGGGCCCACCAACCGACACCAGATGACGGGCACCCTGCTGTTCGGCTCGAACCAGCCAGGCACGCAGCTTGAACCACTTGTTACCGGAAATAATGGGGTGAAGACGGTCGCCACGGACAGTGAAGACCAGCGGTGATGTCGCCCAGGGGGTTCGGTCAATAACCAGTTGGCTGGGCTCTGCAGGCAGGCGGGGAACGCCGGACGAGGCGACCGCTTCCTGGTTACTGTTCCGGGTCAACTGGACTTGCGAAATGCCGTGACGTTTCCGGACACCACCCGGTGCCGGGAGCAGAAGTTGTGAGTGCCCGATTCAAAGTCACTGGGCTGGTCGACACGCTTAACCGGCACACCACATTCGTTGCATTCCGGGCTATCGTAGTGAACCAGCCAGGCTTTGTATTGCTCCAGCGTGACGCCGCACTTCTGGGCGGCAAACGCCATCGGCCGTTCCAGATAATCGGCCAGTTGCCGTGAAGGCATGCTGATGTGGCCAGCACCGGGATGATAGGCCACAAACACCAGGTCGAGCCCATCGAGCCGTTCCATCAGGTCATCGTTGTTGTCTTCGCTCTGTTCGAGTTCAGCGACCTGCTCGGTCAACGCCTGAATCTTGGCCTCGGCCTTGCGCAATTCTTCTTTGTGCTCATCAATCTCGAAATTCTTTTCGGTCAATGCCTCTTTCAACGCAACCACCTTGTCCTGCTCATCGGCGGTGGAGGATTGCTGCGAATGCAAGGCGGCCAGATGTTCTGTTTTCAGTTCATCGTGACGCTCTTTCAGGGTATCGAACTGCTCCTGCAACACCAGGTTGTCCCGCTCCAGCTTGCGAAAGCTGCTCTGGAGTTTATCGCCCAGTACGCTGGACTGATTGGTTTGCTGCTCGAGTTCCTGAATACGGTTGCGATAGGTCTGGGCCTCATTGCGCATGGCCCGTTTAACCTGCTCAACCTCTTCCTTGTGCTGTTCTTCCAGCCCATGAATACGTTGTTTCTGGCGACGCGTCAGTAAGGCGAGCTTTTCCTGATATTCCCGGGCCTGCTTGGCCAGCTCTGCTTTCAGGTCTGCTTCGCTGTATCCGGTGAGTGCTTGGGGTTCCACCTGGTCGGAAATGACCGGCAGGTCTTCGAAGTCGCCAACGTCGTCCACTTGCTCGCTGATCGTGGGCGGGTCTGCCGGGGCTTTGGCAGCGGGTGCCGGCATGGGTTTCGAGGGCTCATCTTCGGTTATGATGCCCAGTTTGTTGCGCCTGACGGCTTCGTGAATCAGTTGAAAATGGTTGAGCCCGTCGCGTATTTTAGGCTCCCAGAGTTCGCGCTGATACCAGGACACTGAACATTGGCTGCGACAAGCCAGTCGAATAGGACCCTGGCCAAGATCCGGCCCCGGCCCGGCGGTGTCTGCCAGATGACGCAGCGGAATGTTCCAGTCCTGATCGGCAAAGCCGCGATCGTCGAACTCAATCAGAAAGAGAACAACGCTGTGGACTTCAAGTGATGGGGTGATTTTAAGATAGGCAGCCTGAACCTCGCGCGACGACAGGCCAGTCATACCGACCACACCATCAAGCACGGCTTCGAACTCGGTATAACGCATTTCTTTGGTGATGCCTTTGCGCCCAAAGAAAAAGACCGCTTCGATCAGTTCTTTGCTGTTGCGATATGCCATACCTTACCTCTATTCATCCCCACGCCCTTTAACAACAACCGGGTCTGACCCTCTCGCCACTAAAAGACTCATGCCCGTCAGGCCAATCTGCCCGAGTCTCAGAGTAGCACGCATGCCTGGCATACGTAATTTCAGAGAGTGACCCCAGACGCACAAGTCTACCCCCTGAAAGTCACCGGAAGTGTGACCTGATCGTCACTTGAACGGCCATTTAGGGATCAAAACGTCAGAGTGTGACCAATGTTGTGGAAAAAATGTCGATTGGGCAAGCTTGTAGAGAAAAACTGCAGAGGATTTTACGGCAAGATGACCATGAATCACCGCCGACAGGGCGGTGATTCATGTGAGCAACTGTCTTTCTAAAGCGATGCGGCCAGCTCGGACCCTTGCCGGATAGCCCGCTTGGCATCCAGCTCACCGGCTTGCATCGCCCCACCGACCCGGTGTGCTTCGACGCCCTGGTGTGCGAGCTCATCAAACAGTTCCAGGCGTGATTCCTGACCGGCACAGATGACGATCTGATCGACCGGTAAACACCGGTACTCACCATCAACCATCAGGTGCAAGCCTTCATCGTCGATACGCTGGTAGTCTGCGCCGGTTACAAAGTGGACGCCTTTGGCCTGCAAGGTGGCTCGATGGATCCAGCCCGTTGTTTTACCCAGGTTTTTACCCATTTTGCTGGCCTTGCGCTGCAGCAGCCAGACCTCGCGCGGGCTGGGCTCCGGTTGAGGTGCTACCAGGCCACCACGACCTGAGACGCTTAAATCTACGCCCCACTCCCGGGAAAATGCATCGATATCGAGACTGGGTGACTGATCACCGTGAATCAGCACTTCGCTGACGTCGAAGCCAATACCGCCAGCGCCAACAACAGCGACCCGATTGCCCGGCGCGACAGCACCACTGACCAGGTCGGTATAAGACACCACCATCGGGTGGTCAATGCCGGGGATAGCCGGCGTACGCGGTACGATGCCAGTGGCGACCACAACCTCGTCAAAATGGGCCAGGTCGGCCGCGGTCACTCGCTGTCCCAGCTTTAGATCGACCTTGTTCCGCTCCAGCTGAACCCGGAAATAGCGCAAGGTCTCGTAGAACTCTTCTTTGCCGGGAATTCGTTTTGCCAGATTAAACTGCCCGCCGATGTCGTCATGTTCATCAAACAAGGTAACCTGATGCCCCCGCTGCGCAGCAACCGTCGCTGTTGCCAGCCCACCAGGGCCGGCGCCTACAACGGCAATGCGCCGGGCCTGCGTCACCGGAAGATAATTCAGTTCTGTCTCACGACAAGCGCGGGGGTTTACCAGACAGGATGTCAGCTTCATCTCAAAGATGTGATCAAGGCAGGCCTGATTGCAGGCAATGCAGGTGTTGATCGCCTCTGCATCGCCCTGCTCCGCCTTGTTGACGAAGTCTGAATCAGCCAGGAAAGGACGCGCCATGGAGACCATATCGGCCTGACCGGAGGCAATGATGGTCTCAGCGATCTCAGGGGTATTAATCCGGTTGCACGCCACTACCGGTATGCTGACCTCCTTGCGAATGCGCTCGGTAACCCGGGCAAACGCAGCCCGGGGCACTGAGGTGACGATCGTCGGTACCCGCGCCTCATGCCAGCCGATGCCGGTATTCAACAAATTGACTCCGGCTGCCTGCAGCAGCCTGGCCTGAAGCACAATTTCATCCCAGGTATTGCCGTCTTCCACCAAATCAATCATCGACAGGCGGTAAATCACCAGGAAATCATCGCCGCAGACGTCACGAATTGCCCGCACAATGCGCTCGGCCAGCGTAATGCGGTGCTCGATATCGCCGCCCCATTCATCGTCACGCTGATTGGTGCGCAATGTGGTGAACTGATTGATCAGATACCCTTCCGACCCCATCACTTCTACCCCGTCATACCCTGCTTGCTGCGCCAGGCGGGCACAGCGGGCAAAGTCGGCAATGGTTTGCTCAATGTCTTCACCGGACAGTTCGCGTGGTTTGAAGGGGTTGATAGGCGCCTGCAGGGCTGATGCCGAGACATTGTCAGGAACATAGGCATAGCGACCGGTGTGCAGGATTTGCAGGCAAATACGGCCACCCTCGGCCTGCACCGCCTCAGTAATGACACGGTGCGACGCCACTTCAGCTTCGCTGGTCAGTTTGGCCGCACCCGGGTAAGTAACCCCCTCGTCGTTCGGTGCAATGCCACCCGTTACAATCAACGCCACTCCACCCCGGGCTCGCTCGGCATAGAACGCCGCCATGCGCTCAAAACCTTGCTTGGCCTCTTCAAGACCCGTATGCATCGACCCCATCAGGAACCGGTTCTTGAGTGTGAAGGGGCCAACATCCAATGGCGTGAACAAAGCGGGGTATGTCTGGGTCATAGCGAAACCTATCATCCGTTTCAAACGATCGTTTTAATCGGGTTATAGCACCATAGGCGATAGATCGAGTCAAGCACGTTAAGACCGGGGATGATGCAGTCAATTCAGAACAGATAGGCTAGTCGGGGGATTGTTCTTCGAAACAGGACAGCAGAATTTAAAGAAAGCAGGGAATTTTGAGTAAAGAAGACAGGGCTGACGTTCCAGATCGTGATCTTGGCCTTACTTTGGAATTTGGGATTAAATGGCGGAACGGACGAGACGCGACCGGGCTGGCGCTCCAGCTCGCGACCAGGGTCTTGCTTTGGAATTCTGCATTAAATGGCAGAACGGACGAGAGGCGACCGGGCTGGCGTTCCAGCTCGCGACCAGGGTCTTGCTTTGGAATTTGGGATTAAATGGCGGAACGGACGAGACTCGAACTCGCGACCCCCGGCGTGACAGGCCGGTATTCTAACCAACTGAACTACCGCTCCACGGTATTGGTGGGTGTGAACGGGATCGAACCGCTGACCCTCGCCTTGTAAGGGCGATGCTCTCCCAGCTGAGCTACACACCCAGGTAAAACTGGATACAATGCCTCCCGGCTTAAAATCATCACTTTCCTAATCAAAGGAAATGGCGGAACGGACGAGACTCGAACTCGCGACCCCCGGCGTGACAGGCCGGTATTCTAACCAACTGAACTACCGC
>NZ_JBHZRJ010000002.1:861647-962416 GCF_043641555.1 Saccharospirillum alexandrii
TGGTGGGTGTGAACGGGATCGAACCGCTGACCCTCGCCTTGTAAGGGCGATGCTCTCCCAGCTGAGCTACACACCCACACCAATTCGGATACAATGCCTCCCGGCCCAAACTTCTGGTTGATGAGTCCAAGGCACTTCGTGCCCCAGCTGCACCCTGCGGGCATAAAAGCTACACACCCACACCAATTCGGATACAATGCCTCCCGGCCCCTTCCAAAGAACCACTCTGTGATCCTCGAAAGTGGAGCGCATTTTAGCGATTTTCCCAATTAAGTCAAACGTTTAGCGCAGATTATTTTACCAGAAATAGCACCATGTCGGGCCAATAGGTAATCAGTAGTACTACGCCCATAAGTACCAGCATCATCGGCAAGGTCGCCACGTAGAGCTCGGTGATGGATCGTTTGAACCGGTAACTGGCAATAAAGAGGTTCATGCCGACCGGTGGTGTAAAGTAGCCGATTTGCATGTTGGCCACAAAGATAATGCCCAGATGAATAGGGTCAATCCCGTATTCCAGCGCAACCGGCAATATCAACGGCACAATGATAATCAGGGCAGCAAAAATGTCGAGTACTGCGCCCAGCGCCAGCAAACCCACATTCAGGAACAGTAAGAACACCCAGCGACTGTCGATGTGCGTACTGACCCAGTCAAACACCTGGGCGGGCACCTGCAGATCAATGAGCAGATTGGTAAACGCCAGGGCAACGCCCAGAATCAGCAGAATGCCACCCACCATTTTCATCGATTCTGCCGCAACGGCGGGCAGGCGTCGCAACGGTATCTCGCGGTAGACGGCGACTTCTATAATCAACACATAGAGCGCGGTGATCGCGGCGATGTCCGATACCACCAGCCAGCCACTGAACAGGCCACCCATGACAATAGCCGGAATGCCCAGCTCCCACTTCGACTCCCATACCGCACTGCCCAGCTCGCGCAGGTTGAAGGGTGTCAGTGGCACCGGCTGGTGCCGTTGCTGCCACAGCCCCAGTAACCAGAGCGAGATGATCATGATCACCGCGGGAATGAATCCAGCCAGAAATAACGATTGGATATCAACGCCCTGCACGTCCATTTGCTGAGCGACAATGCCGTACAGGATCAACGGTATGGCGGGTGGCAGTAACAAGCCCAGACTGCCGGAGGTGGTGATCAGCCCCAGCGAGAAACGCTCGGAATACCCTGCCTGGGTCAGCGCCGGTAACAATAGCGCCCCAAGCGCGACGATAGTGACCCCGGAGCCGCCGGTCAGCATGGTAAAAAAGGCACAGGCCAGCAAGGCGATGAGAATCATGCCACCGGGCAACCAACCCAGCGCCGCTCTCGAAACTCGAACCAGACGTTCCGCCGTGCGCGACTCACTGAGCAAGAAACCGGCAAAGGCGAACAGTGGCAACGCCATCAGAAGGGTATTTTCAGTAAGCCGGTAGAGCTCGATAGGCAGAACCATCAGGTCGATTCCGCTCACCCAGAAACCCCAGGCCGCTGCGGCCAGAATGATGACAAACAGAGGCGCGCCGAGAGCGGCAATCAGTGCCAGCAGCGCCGAAACTAGAGCATTCATATCGCAGGTTTCACCGGTGGTTTAACAGTATTGAGCCCAAAGCGGAAACACATCCAGGCGAACCCAAGTGGCATGATCAGTTCAAACGGCCAGACGGGCAGCCCGGAAAAGGTCGTACCCCCATAGTGGAATTCATCCAGTACGAAACGGCTGGCGTGCCACGCCATCAGGCCAGTAACCAGCGCCGCAAAGGCATTGGCCAGAGCACTCATCAGCCTCGCTGTGCGCGGCTTCAGAAAATGTCCGAGCGCATCGATGGCAATGTGCTCCCCGGTTCGGGTGGCGACCATGGCCCCCAGTACGGCCAGCCAGAGCACCAGCAGGCGTGTAAATGGGTCGATCCAGTACCAGCTGGTATCCGCCAGGTTTCGCAAACCAATCTGCAGGACACTGAGACTGATCATGGTCAGCAGTATGGCCGCCAGCAAGACTCGCTCAGCCGTGGCCATCCATCGGTCCAGGAAACGCCAGACGGTCACAGCGCATCCCGGTGACGGGTCAGGATGTCACTGACTTTCTGATAGATATCGGCCGAGAACTGATCGCGTTCGATCAGCAGGCGGGTGGCCGCTTCTGATTCTGCTTCAAGGGCAGCCCGGTCGGCGCTACTTGGTTCGACGATATCGATCCCCAGCGTCTCCAGTGCCGCGAATGACCGCAGGTTGTCGACTCGCGTCTGCTGATCAATGGTCTCGCTGGCCTTGCGGAATTCGGCCTCAACAATGGCCTGATCCTCCGTTGAAAGCCGACTGTAAGCGCGCTCCGACAGGGCCAGTACGCCGTAGGTATACATGAAAGGAGCGTCCGTCAGGTAATCCACACGGCTGTACCATTGCAAGGTGATGGCACCTACGGGCGGCGCAACGATGGCGTCTATGGCACCGGTCTGCAATGCCGTCAGCACATCGCCAATGTTCAGCACAATGGGATTGATGCCAAAGGCCCGGGCTATCTGTTCGGAAAACGGATCGTTGGCAGGCAACCAGAGTTTCTGGGCCTTCAAGGTATCCATAGAGCTGATGGGCTGCTGGCTCATGCCGTAGGCAAAGCCTGCCTCGATCAAACCAAACGTTTTCCAGCCGCCCTCGTCAAACCCCTGTTCAATGTCACTGTCCAGTTCCTCGCGAACGGCATCGACCTCATCGTAGTCGCGGAACAACAAAGGGGCATTGAGCACCTGGGAATCCCGGAAGGCGCTGGCAAGGGCTCCACTTTGCACAAAAGCACCCTGCAACTGGCCGATGCGGATCTTGCGCTGGACCGCCTGATCATCGCCCATGACTCCACCGGGGTAATAGCGGATATCCACCCGGCCTTCAGTTTGCGTCTTAATGGCCTCCCCGGCCCGGCGCAACTCATTCAATACCGCATTACCGTCGGGGTACTGGGTGGAAATTTTCAATTCTTCGGCCTGTGCCATCACGGCAGTAACAGCCAGGATGATGCCGGCAGTCAGCATTCGAATGGGTGTCATAGTGTCCTCACTGGGGTGCATGCACCCCGAATCAGTCGCCGCGACCGGCGTTCTGCCGGTGACGGACTAAAAGTAATCATCAGCGCTGGCCAGGAGTCGCTCGGCTTGTTGCTGGGCGTATCGGTTTTGTAAGGTCAGGCCTTCAACATACGGATCGCGGCTTAACGCATCCTGAAGCAGCCGGTCGTGAAGCTCCCGGTCAAAGACCAACCGGGCAAACTGGGACGCATAATACACCTGAATGATCAGGTTCTGGCCATCAGCTGCGTCAAGCGCCTGCTCATAATACGCCTGAGCGACGTCTGGCTTGCCACCCAGACTCGGCGGCAGAATGCTGTTCATCACCCCCAGATACAACAGCGCGGTACCCCGCTCATACCCGGGTTCGATCGCTACCGTGCGCTCAAGCACCGCCTGGGCCTGGCCCAATTGCGCGACGGCAAGCCAGTCGTCGCTGTTGTTTTGAATGTAACTGGCCCAGGCGGTTCCCAGGGTGTAAAGGTAAGGTAAGTCATCGGGATGATCCCATTGCGACAGTGCTGACTCAATCTGATCCGGCTTTACCTCACGCAGGCCGCAGGCGTCGTCATCGTAGGTGCAAAACGCCGAAAAGGCGTAATCCAGCGCCTTTGCCGACATGGCACGGCGACGCTCAGTTTGCTCTGGCGGAATAAACACACCGGCATAGGCACTGTTCAGGGACGCAGCCGTCAATTGCATCTGCTCGCTGTCGGGGTAAGTCTCGACCAATGCATCAATCATCAGCAGATAGCTGGGCAGCCCGTCTTCGACGGTTTGCAGGTCATCGCTGTTTAGAATGGCGCTGGAGAGATTGGACGGGAGTTGCCGGGTTGCACAGCCGCTGAGCACGAGGCCAGCGAGCAGTACCAGAAACCCTCGTAAGGCAATTGGTTGGATCCGGTGATAATGGGTAACGGGCATCGGTACTTCCCCTGAAGATTGGATGTAATCGGCTGTACAAAAACAAGTTGGCGGCTACAGGCAACGGAGCACCAACCTGATCGCCAACAAAGCGGCTACAGTAAGTAGTAACAGATTTCTGTTGCCGTTGTGTGTTTCTATACGGCGTCCGCGACGCCCTGTGGTTCGCCCACATCGTCTGAACGGTCGAGCAGCTTCACTTTTTCGCGCTCCCGGTTCAGCGGGTACAGCAAATAGTCGGACCAGAATGCGTCCAGCGTGAATCGCTCAACGACCTGACGGTTATAATGCTCCTTGCGGGCCTTGTGTTCGTCATACCCCTTGTAGTTGAGAATCTGCAGGCAAGCCGGGCATACCAGCGGCTGACCTTCGAAGGCTCGCGCATTGGTTCCTACCCGGTACTGATCGCGCCCGGGGAATTGATCACAACGGGCCACGTGGAGGACGTTGTCTACAGCAATTGCCACCCGGGAGTTTTTATAGCACAGGCAATGATCAAGCAAACGCCCCAGCACAGGCCGGGGCAATGCCATTCCCTGCCGGGCCAATGCCGAGCGCTCGTCACCGGTCAGGTGGCGGTCCGGGTCGAACAGTTCAAATTGCCCGAGCTGATCCGTTCCCATCCGCTCGCGCATCTGGTTGAAGGGTTCAAATTCGAGGAAATCAATCAGTTCCACGCTACAAATCCTGCTCTTCGAGCATGGTGGCAATGCGGCTCTCAGCATCGGTTCTGAGCCGGAATTCGACGCGACGTGAACGTTCACCATCTTCGTCGCCCGCACTGTCGGTAATGGGTTTGGATGAGGACAATCCATTTGCCGTCATGTGCTCCTTTAACCAGTCGCGCTGATTGCTGACCGCCGGTAAGTTGAGCACATAAGCCAGCGTTGACCGCGTTCGCTCCTGGCTGAGCCCCATGTTCAGAATATAGGCCTCATCTTCAGTTTGGCCTAGCCAGCCACTGGAGGTATGGCCTTCGATTCTTACTTCGGCGATATCATCCCGGTATCTGTCCGCAGTGATGATGCGCATGTATCGCGGGAAAAACTCGGCGAGAATGGATTCAAAGGCCGGGCTAAGTTCACTCTCCCCACGCCCGAAAATCAGCGACTCGCGGTTGAATCGAATGCTCAGGTCCGGGTTGACCTCGGCCCCCCAGCGCTCCAGGTCCGGCTCAAACTCTTCCAGCAAATCCTGGTACAACTGGGTTCTCAGTCTGTCATAGAGCACCGCCACTTCACTGACTTTGTTACGTTCAATTTCTGCATCGACCATGAAGACAATCGCCACCAGCAAGAACACCATCATCAGGCCGGCCATCAAATCGCTGACTGAGACCCAGTGCTCCTCCTGTTCGATGTGCTCGGCGTCGTCTCTCATTTCGATTGCTCGGCCAGCCTGACCAGATCATGTAACTTGTCGGTCAACGGGGTGTAGTCGTTGACGAATTTCTCAGACAGGGCAGTCAGCTGGTAACCAAAGGACTTCATGGCCCGGTTCAGTTCCGCCTCCAGCGCCTGATCCATCTGTTGCATCTGCTTGTCGTTGCGTTCCAGCAACTGCGTCAACTGTGCTCCCATGTTCTGCTGGGCTCGCTCAGTACCTTCCAGCAGCACATCACTGACGTTTTTAACGGTATCGCGAATATCGGTGGCCGAGCCTTCCAGCAGGGTTCGCATCTGCTTTCCCTGGGTTTCCACCAGTTGCTGCATGCCTTCGGTGAGCTGCAGAATACGGGTTTCCAACTGCGGCAACCCCTGCTGGGCATCAACCACAAGGTTGGAGAAAGTCGAGAGATACTCGCGCAGGTTTTCGCTCTGCGTTTGCAGCGTCGACAACAACGCCTCCATGTCTTCGGCGACACTGGTGAAGGATCGGGTTTGTTGAATCAGCCGTTCGAAAGACTCCGCACCGAGTTTGGCACTTTCAGCACTCTGCCGATTACTCTCTACCAGCGCCTCTATGGACTCCCGGTGCTCTTTCTGCCAGGTAACCATTTGCCCGACAGCCTGATTCAATTGCCTGAAGTTCTCGCCATACTGCTCTTCAATTCGCGTATTGAACTCGCGCATTACATGGCCAATAGCTTGCTGCAAGGCCTGCTGGTTGGCTTCGGTCATATCCGACTGGTAGTTGCGAATGGTGCTTTCCAGCTGTTTCTGCTGAGCCATCTGGGCATCGTGCTGTTGCTTCAGCAGGGAACTGACCGGCTCTGCTTCTTCTGTGGCCAGATGATTGGAAATGCGCTCGAGATGCCAGGCCAGGTCGTCCATGGTCGCGGTTTGTTTGGCCTCGCGATGGGCACGCACACGCATACTGGCCACGGCATAGCGGAACTTGATGGTCAACGCGCCGAGCAACCCGGCGATGGACGTCCAGAAGGCGGTTTTTAGCCCTTCCAGCAGCGCCGGCACGCTGGACTGGATCGACCCGGTATCAAACTCGGCCAGACCCAGGGCGACGCCCAGAAAGGTGCCAAAGATGCCAATACTGGTGAGAATACTAGGTGTGTAGTTAGCGGTATGAGCGGAATAGACCGGGCCATGAAAATACAGCAGCAATACGCTGATAACACCAATGAACACCCAGGTCAGGGTCGAAAATGACGCGATTATCTCCATGCCACACCTATTCCAAAGACAGCGATGGGCAGTATGCCACTGGCAGCCCCTTGCCTCAAAGGCTGAATGCCCGCCTGGCGTCACGACGGCCTACCCGAATAAAAAAAGGCGGCCCGTGGCCGCCTTTTCAGTGCTTTCCAGGGTTAGCCCAGGTAACTGAGCAACACACCAGCTGCTACTGCAGACCCAATAACACCGGCCACATTGGGCCCCATGGCGTGCATTAGCAGGAAGTTCTGGTTGTTGTTTTCCAGGCCTACCTTATTAGACACCCGCGCAGCCATTGGCACCGCTGATACCCCGGCCGAGCCAATCAGAGGGTTAATCGGTGTCTTGCTCATCAGGTTCATCAGCTTGGCCATCAGCACACCAGTAGCCGTACCGACACAGAAAGCCGTCAGACCCAGCACCAGAATGCCCAGTGTCTCGACGTTCAGGAACGCATCCGCGCTGAGTTTCGAGCCAACCGCCAGCCCCAGAAAGATGGTGACAATGTTCATCAGCGCATTCTGGGCGGTATCGCTCAGCCGCTCGACGACACCACTTTCCTTCATCAGGTTGCCGAAACAGAACATGCCCAGCAGCGGCGCCGCAGACGGCAGGAACATGGCCACCAGCACTAGGACCATCAGCGGGAAAACGATCTTCTCGCGTTTGCTCACAACCCGCAGCTGAGTCATGGTGATTTTGCGCTCGGCCTTGGTGGTCAGCGCCCGCATAATGGGCGGCTGGATCAGAGGTACCAGTGCCATGTAGCTGTATGCCGCAACTGCAATCGCGCCCAGAAGGTCTGGTGCCAGCTGACTGGCGACGAAGATTGAGGTCGGCCCATCGGCCCCGCCGATGATCCCAATGGCGGCTGCATCAGCCAGCGAGAAGTCCATCCAGCCCATCGATGACATCCAGACCGCGCCGATGATGGTACCGAAAATACCAAATTGAGCCGCCGCGCCGAGAAAGAGCGTCTTCGGATTAGCCAGCATGGGACCAAAATCGGTCATCGCACCGACGCCCATAAAGATGAGCAGCGGAAAGACACCGCTTTCAATACCTATGCTGTAAACGTAGTACAGCAGACCACCCGCCGCTTCCAAATGGCCATCGGCTGCGTAGATGGGTTCGGCATACATGCCCGCCCCGGGGATGTTTACCAGAATGGCACCAAAACCAATCGGCAACAGCAGCAAGGGTTCGAAACGTTTGTTGATCGCCAGGTACAACAGCACCAGCCCGATGATGATCATCGTCAACTGACCGATGCCAAGGTTGGCGAGCCCTGACTGCCCCAATAATACGGTGAGCTTATCCATTCTTTATTCCCTCACAACGTCAGCAGGGTATCGCCAACGGACACCGAGTCGCCTTCTTTGACCTGGATAGTCCCAACGGTACCGGCCTGGGGAGCGCTGACTTCGGTTTCCATTTTCATGGCTTCCAGAATCATCACCACCTGGCCTTCTTCAACGGTGTCGCCTGGCTGAACCAGAATCTTGAAAATATTGCCGGCCAGCGGGGCAGGCACTTCGGTTCCACTTTCGGCGGGCGCAGCGGGCGCCGAGGAGACTTCCCCGCCCTCACTGATGTCCGTCTTATAGGTTTTGCCGTTGATCGACACACTGACGCCACCGGTCGCATCAACCTGGGCAACGTAGGACTTACCATTGATGGCGACGGTATAGGTTGCCGCCTCAGCCTTGCCTGCTTTGGCCGGGCTGGCCACCGCAGCGGTGGGCACCGGTTCAAAGGCTTCGGCATTGCCACGATTCTGCAGGAATTTCAGTCCTATTTGCGGGAACAGCGCGTAAGTCAGCACATCGTCAACTACGGCCTCAGCGAGTCTAATGTCTTTTTCTTTGGCGATGCCTTCCAACTCGGCCGTCAGCTTGTCCATTTCGTCATCAATCATGTCGGCCGGACGGCAGGTAATGGCCTCGCCACCATTAAGCACCTTGGCCTGCAAGTCGCTGTCGAAGGGGGCCGGCGCAGAACCGTATTCGCCTTTGAGAATGGCCTGGGTTTCCTTGGAGATGGACTTGTAACGCTCACCGGTCAAGACGTTCAGCACGGCCTGAGTGCCCACGATTTGGGACGTTGGTGTCACCAGCGGAATGTAGCCCAGGTCTTTGCGCACCTTCGGGATTTCATCGAGAACGGCGTCGAACTTGTCGCCAGCGCCCTGCTCTTTCAGCTGACTTTCCATATTGGTCAGCATGCCACCCGGCACCTGAGCAACCAAAATACGCGAATCAACACCGCGCAACTGGCCTTCAAAGGCGGCGTATTTCTTGCGAACGGAGCGGAAGTAAGCGGCGATTTCTTCCAGCTTGAGCAGATCGAACCCCGGGTCGCGGTCGGTGCCTTCCAAGGCAGAAACAATCGACTCTGTCGGCGAATGGCCGTAGGTCATCGACATGGAAGAAATAGCGGTATCGACATGATCGATACCGGCTTCAATGGCTTTCAGCAGGGTCATCGACGACAGACCTGCGGTTGCATGGCAATGCAGGCTGATCGGGATATCCAGCGCCGCTTTGAGCTTGGTAACCAGCTCAAAGGCATCGTAGGGCGTGAGAATGCCGGACATGTCTTTAATTGCCAGTGAATCGGCGCCCATGTCTTCGATTTCCCGGGCCAGTTGAACCCAGTTCTCGGTATTGTGAACCGGGCTGGTGGTGTACGAGATCGTACCCTGGGCATGCGCTCCGTTGGCTTTCACAGCAGCCATGGCACGCTGTAGATTGCGCGGGTCGTTCATGGCATCAAATACCCGGAAGACATCAACGCCGTTGGTCACAGCACGTTCGACAAAACGGTCCACCACATCATCGGCATAATGACGGTAACCGAGCAGGTTCTGACCGCGCAGCAGCATTTGCTGACGGGTATTGGGCATCGCCTTTTTCAGTTCGCGGATGCGGTCCCAGGGGTCTTCACCCAGGTAACGGATGCAGGCATCAAAGGTTGCCCCACCCCAGGATTCAACAGACCAGTAGCCTATGTTGTCGAGCTTTTCACAAATGGGCAGCATGTCATCGATGCGCAGCCGGGTTGCGAACAGCGACTGATGAGCATCGCGCAGTACGACATCGGTCAGCTTGATTGGATTCTTGTTAGCACTCATGGCAATCGCCCTTAGCGTTCAGTGAAATGGGTTGGCAATGGTCAGTGGCCGTGCACGGCCTTGACAGCAGCGGCAACCGCCGCCAGTTCAGTCAAATCCTCTGCGGCAGCGGGTCGCCGCTTGCCTCTGGGTTCCGGTTCAGGCTGGCCAAAAAACCGGTTTATGATCCTGGACATCAGGGTGGTACCAATCACCAGAACGGTTAAGAATACGAAGACGGTACCCATTCCCATGATCAGGAGCGAAAACCCTTCTGTTAGCAATTCGGACATCAGGAGATCCTTATTGTTGGCCGGCCGTAGAGTTGCCCTTCAAACCACCGCTGCAACGGTGCGTTCAGCACCCTGACCGCCGGTCTGAATTCTGTCTCTGAATGGTTGATAGTGGCTGATTTTGCCGGTAGCAGCACAGCGCCGAGCGACGGTAGGGTACCCCAAATCCGAGAATTGGCGCAACAGAGGCCAGTTCAGCAACTTTCGCAACAAACTGTTGCAATATACTGAATTGACAGGGATTTTCGGCCTTGATTCGACCTTGGTCTCAGGTAGACTGCGCGGTTGTTTTTCACTCAATTTGAGAGTACCACACCGTGATTGCGAGCCAGGCATGCGCTTGATTCTAGCCCCGATGGAAGGGCTTGCCGATGTTTACCTGCGTCGGCTGATAACCGCTCAGGGCGGCTTCGATCGCGTTGTCTCCGAATTTGTTCGAGTCGTAGACCAATTGCTTCCGGAAAGTGTTTTTTACAACGTCTGCCCGGAACTTTTGCAAGGCGGTCGGACGGACAGTGGCACCCCGGTTCGGGTTCAGCTCCTTGGCAACCACCTGGACGCCCTGGCTGCCAATGCCCAACGCGCCATAGCGCTGGGCTCGGATGGTATTGACCTGAATTTCGGCTGCCCCAGCAAAACGGTAAACCGCAGCCAGGGAGGCGCGGTGCTGCTGCGCGAGCCAGACACCCTGTATCAGGTGGTAAGAGCTGTCCGGGAAGCACTGCCAGCGCACCTGGTCGTTTCGGCTAAAATGCGCCTAGGCTACGACGATACCGAACTGATGCTCGATAACGCCAGGGCCATTGCTGACGCCGGCGCGACTGAACTGACTGTTCATGCACGAACCCGTGCCCAGGGCTATGCGCCCCCGGCTCACTGGCACGAACTCGCCCGTATAAGGGAAGCGATAACCATACCACTGATCGCCAATGGCGATGTCTGGACACCGGCCGATTACCGGGCATGTCGTCAAATTGCAGGAACCCCTGACATCATGCTGGGCCGCGGAGCCATCCGGCACCCTGACCTGGCCCAACGCATTCGTCACAATGACGAGACGCCGATGGCGTGGGCGCGTTTAGCCGGGTTGATTGGTCAGTTCTGGCGTGAGGTGCGCCGGGATATGCCAGAAAAATACTGCGCCGGGCGTCTCAAGCAATGGCTTAATCATCTCAGGGCAGTGCATCCGGATGCCGAACGCTTGTGGCACAAAGTCCGTGCCGAACGCTCCCTACCAGCGCTGGACACCCTGATTCGAGCCTTGGAAGCAGACCCTGAGGGCATGACAGAAGACTGATCGAATGACGGCCTGTCGCGTTAGCAACATCAGCATAGGGGCAATGAACAAGCAGAGGGGAAGCGTTGCAATTGAACTAAAAAACAGACGACTTGACGGCAAGAGGGAAGCAGAAATGGCGCGCCCGGCACGATTCGAACGTGCGACCGCCTGGTTCGTAGCCAGGTACTCTATCCAGCTGAGCTACGGGCGCGTACAACACCGAAGTTTTACCTCACCGGTGTGAGAGGGCTTATAAGCAAGTTACGCTGGTGCGCAGCCCTGCTGTTTACTCTGTTGCTTTCTCATTCCACCCTGCCTGCATCAGCAACCACAAGGTTGGTGACACTGGTAGTAATGGCGCGCCCGGCACGATTCGAACGTGCGACCGCCTGGTTCGTAGCCAGGTACTCTATCCAGCTGAGCTACGGGCGCGTAGATTGGCGAAACCGTCTCCGTTTTCGCCTTGCCTTCCAGTCTGTGGCTTGTGGTTTTAACGCCTTCAGCCTTCACGGAAAACAATGGCGGAGAGAGAGGGATTCGAACCCTCGATAGGATTTCTCCTATACACCCTTAGCAGGGGTGCGCCTTCAGCCACTCGGCCATCTCTCCAAACAACGGCGCGCATGTTATCATGTTTTTCGCAAAAGAAAAGGAAAAACTTCAATAAAATGAAGCGATTAGCTCCATTTCATCAACACGCTTCTGCCCTGGCCGGCTAGAGGTCATCCTCACCTTCAGGGTGACCCATCTCCCGCTGAATACGCTGATAGATTTCTTCACGGTGCACAGCAACGTCCTTGGGGGCATTCACACCAATACGAACCTGATTACCCTTGACCCCCAACACAGTCACAGTGACTTCATCACCGATCATGAGTGTTTCACCTACACGGCGTGTCAAAATAAGCATCTAAACTCTCCTAAATGTTCTGGAAACTTCCAGTATCCAGCTCCTGGTTGTGCCATTTGTCCGTGGTGGCCCATTCCTGGGGACCAACATCCTTTTAACAAATACACATCAGAGTATTGACCACATACATTAAAAATAAAGCCGGATCGTCCACATTTCTGCAAGAACCCGCCTTTATCCGCACTTTACAGCCTGACATTCCGGGCAGTGGAATGCAGGCCTTTCGCTATCGAAACCGATAACTGACCGGTTTAACGATTCTGCTCACGCGCATCCAGCTCAAACGCAGAATGGAGCGCACGTACTGCCAGCTCAAGGTAACGTTCGGCAATAACCACGGCAACCTTGATCTCAGACGTAGAAATCATTTGTATATTGATGTTCTCTGCCGCCAGTGTATCGAACATTTTCGACGCTACGCCAGCATGAGACCGCATGCCAACCCCTACAATAGAGACCTTGGCAATGTTGGCATCCCCGCGGACTTCACGCGCGCCCAGGTCATTGCCAACTTCGTTGAGCACTTTCTTGACACGTTCGAAGTCATTGCGGTGCACCGTAAAGGTGAAATCCGTGGAATTATCATCGGCCACGTTCTGAACGATCATATCCACTTCTATATTCGCAGCGCTAACCGGCCCCAGAATGCGACTGGCCACACCGGGGATATCCGGCACACCCAACACGGTCAGTTTGGCTTCATCGCGGTTAAAGGCAATGCCTGAAATCACCGGCTGTTCCATTGGCTGTTCTTCCTCCAGCGTAATCAAAGTGCCCGGGCCATCGACGAAACTCGACAAAACCCGAAGCGGAACGTTGTACTTGCCAGCAAATTCAACCGACCGGATCTGCAATACCTTAGATCCCTGACTGGCCATTTCCAGCATTTCTTCAAAGGTAATCTTGTCGAGGCGCCGGGCACTGTCGACCACTCTGGGGTCGGTTGTGTAAACACCGTCGACATCGGTGTAAATCTGGCACTCATCGGCCTTCAGCGCCGCAGCCAGTGCCACGGCAGTGGTATCAGACCCGCCACGCCCCAGCGTTGTTGTGTTACCCAGCTCATCAACCCCCTGAAAACCGGCCACTACGACCACTCGGCCGGTCTTCAGGTCGTTCTGTATTGCCTCGACATCAATATGCTTGATGCGCGCCTTGGTATGGGCACTGTCGGTCACTATCCGCACCTGGTCACCGGTGTAGGACCGGGCCGAACAGCCCCGCTTCTGCAACGCCATGCTCAACAAGGCAATGGTGACCTGCTCGCCGGTCGAGACCAGAACATCCATCTCGCGCGGGTTGGGCTGATCGGTAATGGCAGAAGCCAATGACAGCAGGCGATTGGTCTCACCGCTCATGGCAGATACGACGACGACCACATCGTGGCCATTATCGCAAAACGATTTCACTTTATCAGCGACATGCTCTATCCGGTCAGTCGTACCAACCGAGGTGCCGCCGTATTTCTGGACGTACAGAGCCATGGGACCCGTTCCGAAACAGTAGCTGTATGTTAAACAGGGTTAGTCGCACCCTGCCCCTCAATGTCAGCCCCGCGAATGCAACAGCCCCGCGTGCTGACAGCGATTAATGCTCAGGCAAGATGCTCAGTCACCCAGGGCACGACGCTAGCCAGTGCGGCAGCGAGGTGTTCGGGCTGATTGCCACCGGCCATGGCCATATCCGGCTTACCACCGCCCTTGCCTCCCACCTGGCCGGCAACATGATTCACCAGATCTCCAGCCTTGATCTTGCCCAGAGTATCTTTGGTCACGCCAGCGGCGATCTGAACTTTGGCACCATCCTTTACCGCAAGAACGATAACGGCCGTACCAAGCTTATCCTTGAGCTGATCCATGGTGGAGCGCAGTGTTTTTGCATCAGCCCCTTCCAGTTCGGCCGACAGAACCTTAACGCCACCGATGCTCTGGGCGCTGGCCGCCAGATCACTGCCTGCGGCTGAAGCAAGCTTGTTATTCACCTGCTCCAGGCTCTTCTCAAGCTCACGAATACGCTGCTGAGACTGCTGAGTACGATCAGACAGTTGATCCGGTGAACACTTGAGCGTCGCTGCCAATTGCTGCAACAAGGCGTCTTGCTGTTGCATGCTCGCCAGCGCATAGGGACCGGTAACCGCTTCAATGCGGCGCACCCCGGAAGCGATCCCGCTTTCAGAAACAATGCGGAACAGGCCAATATCGCCGGTCCGACTGACGTGGGTACCGCCACACAGTTCTTTGGAGAAGCCTTCGGTGCCCATGCTCAGCACCCGGACTTCGCTGTCGTATTTTTCACCAAACAGGGCCATGGCACCGGCTGCCTTGGCAGCATCAATGCTCATCAGCTCGGTTTGTACCGGAGTATTGGCCAGTATTTGCTCGTTCACACGCTGTTCAATCGCGGTGATTTGCTCTGCAGTGACTGGTTCCAGATTGGAAAAGTCAAAACGCAGCTTGTCGAAGGTGACCAGCGAGCCTTTCTGCTGAACGTGCTCACCCAGAATTTCTCGCAGGGCGGCATGGAGCAGGTGAGTGGCGCTGTGGTGACGGGCCGTGTTGCTACGCTCTTCACGCGCTACCGTAGCATTCAAGCGATCGCCCACTGCTATATTGCCCTGTACAACCTCGGCATGATGCAGATGATGCCCCTGCAACTTGGTGCAGTCGTCAACCCTGAGCTCAACGCCGTCGGCACTCAGTTGCCCGTGGTCACCCACCTGGCCACCTGATTCGCCATAGAATGGCGTCTGATCCAGAATCACAACGCCCGACTCGCCTGCATGCAGACGCTCCACACGCTCATTGTCACGCAACAGGGCGATGACCTTGCCTTCACCCAGCAGGGAGTCGTAACCCAGAAACCGGGTTTGACCCGGCAGGCCGAGGTCGAGATTGCGATCCATTTTGAACTTGTTGGCTGAGCGGGCGCGATCACGCTGGGCTTCCATGTGCTGGTCGAACCCGGCCTGATCAATCTCAAGATCCCGCTCGCGAGCAACATCGGCTGTCAAATCCGCCGGGAAGCCATAGGTATCATAAAGCCGGAACACCAGCTCGCCGGGCAACACCTTACCGTCAAGCCCTGCGATGCCGTCTTCAAGGACCTGCATGCCATGCTCGAGCGTTCGCGCAAACTGCTCTTCTTCCAGGCGCAGAACCTTTTTGACGTGATCTTTCAGTGTCACCAGCTCCGGGTAGGCAGCGCCCATCTCGGTAGCCAGCGCATCGACCAGTCGGAAGAAAAACGCCTCGTTCTGTCCCAGCTTGTGGCCATGCCGTACAGCGCGGCGAATGATGCGGCGCAGCACGTAGCCCCGCCCTTCGTTCGACGGAACAATACCGTCAACAATCAGGAAGGCACTGGATCGAATGTGGTCGGCGATAACGCGCAACGACCGGTTTTCAATATCATTGCACCCGGTCACGTCCATCGTCGCGCGAATCAGTTGCTGAAACAGGTCAATTTCATAATTTGAATGAACCGACTGCAATACGGCCGCCAGTCGCTCAAGGCCCATGCCGGTATCGACAGACGGCTTCGGTAATGGCACCCGAGTACCGTCTTCCAGTTGGTCAAATTGCATGAACACCAGGTTCCAGATCTCGATATAGCGATCCAGATCATCATCCGGACTGCCCGGAGGACCACCGGGAACCTCAGGGCCATGATCATAAAAGATTTCCGAACACGGCCCGCAGGGCCCGGTATCGCCCATCATCCAGAAATTGTCTTTTTCGCCGAGCCGCGACAGGCGGTCGGCCGGCACGCCAATTTCATTGATCCAGATATCGGCGGCCTCATCATCGTCGTGAAATACCGTCACCCAGAGTCGCTCTTTTGGCAAACCCAGTTCTTGCGTCAGGAAGGTCCAGGCAAATCGGATGGCATCTCGCTTGAAATAGTCGCCGAAACTGAAGTTGCCCAGCATCTCAAAAAAGGTGTGGTGACGTGCGGTATAGCCGACATTCTCCAGGTCATTGTGTTTGCCGCCAGCGCGGACACAACGCTGTGATGTCGTGGCTCGCGAGTAGTCGCGCTTATCAGTTCCCAGAAAAACGTCTTTAAACTGCACCATACCCGCGTTGGTAAACAACAGCGTAGGGTCATTGCCCGGTATCAGAGGGGCACTGTCGACTTCGCTGTGGCCTTGGCTGATAAAATAATCCAAGAAGCGTCGGCGTATTTCAGAGGTTTTCATGGTCAGTCTGACGTCCTGTTCCGCACGTGAATAAACAATATCTGGGGTGGGGTTTAGTCCGAAAAATGCAACACAGAGTGCCTTACGCAGTGCACCAGCTGAACCATTGCCTTCAGACTGAAAAACCCGAAAATTCTGTCAGCAGGCTTCGGGCCTTGCCAGCAGGGTTTAAAGGGCGCAATAGTACACAGATGCCGGGGCCGACACCAGTAGGGACGCCTGCGGACAGGCAGATAGGAAGGGGAGCAGGTCGTGTTATGACTGCGAAATAGCGCTTGGGCCATCAGCCCTTATTCGGCACTTCGCCCTGCTCTGCGGTCAGGAAGCTGGAATGGTCAGTCAAATCCGTCAGTGTCTGTTGAGTCTTCGCTCCGCAAAGCCTCCAGAGAGTGGCGAACATGATCCCCACTAAAACCCCGGTATGCCAGAAAGCGCGCGAGGCGCGCCCGGATTTTCTGATCGGCAGGATCGGATGAACCCAACTTGCGACGAGCCGCATCCAGCGCCAGTTCAAACCAGTCGATATCCCACTCATCGAGTAACGGCAGGACCAATTCGGCCACCCCTTTTTGCCGAGCTTCGTGCTGCACCCGAACCGGCCCTCTCGACCGGTTGATCTGCGAGCGCAAAAAAGCTTCGGCGTAGCGTTCATCGTTCTGCAGGCCGGTCTCAACCAGACGCAACAGAGCTGCTTCAACGGCACCGGGCTGATCGGGAAACCGATCGGTTAACCGGGTTCGTAGCTCGGACTGGCTGTATTCCCTGCGCGCCAGCATATTCAGCGCCGTGTTCCAGGGTGTTTTCTCAGCCATGCCAGGTGCACTCCGGGCTCGCCAGTGCGAGCCCTTCAGCCAGGGGAAGGCAATGCAGGCAGGTCATGCAATCAGACTTCCGCTTTACCTTTTTTAGCCGGAGTCACCGCCGCCTCGGGAGCTGCCTCTGCGGCTTCAGTTTCAGCCTTGGCAGGGTCTTCCTTGGGTGCGTTACTGACCAGATACGCATCGCGGATTTTGCCTTCAATGGTCTTGGCAATTTCCAGGTTGTCTTCAAGGAACTTGGCGGCATTGGCTTTGCCCTGGCCAATTTTGTCGCCCTGATAGCTGTACCAGGCACCAGCCTTCTCGATCAACCCAAGCTTGACGCCCAAATCAATCACTTCGCCCATGTGGTAAATGCCCTTGCCGTAGTGAATCTGGAACTCGGCTTGCTTGAATGGCGGGGCAATCTTGTTCTTGACGACTTTAACCCGGGTCTCGGAACCGACGACTTCATCGCCTTCCTTGATGGTACCGGTGCGCCGGATATCGAGGCGAACGGATGAGTAGAACTTCAGGGCATTACCGCCGGTTGTGGTTTCCGGGCTGCCGAACATAACGCCAATCTTCATACGGATCTGGTTAATGAAAATCACCAGACAATTGGCTGTCTTGATGTTACCGGTGATTTTGCGCAGTGCCTGGGACATCAGGCGAGCCTGCAAACCAACGTGCATGTCACCCATTTCGCCTTCAATTTCAGCCTTGGGCACCAGGGCCGCCACGGAGTCGATAACGATCACGTCGACCGCGTTGGAACGGACCAGCATGTCGGCAATTTCCAGAGCCTGTTCGCCGGTATCGGGCTGCGACACCAGCAGATCATCCACATTCACGCCCAGTTTGTTGGCGTAGGACGGATCGAGTGCGTGTTCTGCATCGACGAAGGCGCAGGTTCCGCCCGCTTTTTGGGCTTCGGCAATAACTTGCAGCGTCAGCGTCGTTTTACCGGAGGATTCAGGGCCATAGATTTCAACAACCCGGCCCTTGGGCAAACCACCAATGCCTAACGCGATATCCAGCCCCAGAGAACCGGTTGAAATGGACGGGATCTGGATGTGCTTCTGATCCCCCATGCGCATGACCGAGCCCTTGCCAAACTGACGTTCAATCTGGCTAAGTGCTGCTGTTAGCGCTTTTTCTTTGTTCGCGTCCATGGTGTTCCCCCATCAAAAGCCTGTATGAATGACCAGTATTCTTACACAGGGTGACCGACCCTGACAAGCCGGTTGACCCGATTAATTCAAAGTCTTTGCTGCAGGCCCTGTAACGCCTGCAACGCAGCCTGGTTGCGCACCCGGGTGCGGTCACCTTCAAAGTGAAATAACGTCGCCTCAATCCCGCCGGGCCAGGCCCAGGCGATCCAGACGGTACCTACCGGTTTTTCGGCACTGCCTCCGGCCGGGCCAGCAACCCCGGTTACCGCAACAGCTACGTCAACACCGGCTCGCAACCGGCCCTGTTCCGCCATTGCCAGCGCCACCGGTTCGCTCACGGCTCCGTGCGCTACTATCGTTTCGGGGGGCACTCCCAACTGCTCCTTAAGCGCATTCGAATAGGTGATCCAGCCGCCTTCATACCAGTCGGAGCTACCGGCAAGATCGGTAATCATTCCGCCAATGGCACCACCGGTACAACTCTCTACGGTCACCATACGCCAGCCCGTTGACATCAGTTGTTGCGCCAGTGCCGTCACCAGTTTTTCCGCTGCGGGCATTTCAGAAGCCGTCATGCATTTCATCCTGTCGGTGATTCGAATACCATGGGCGGTCGATCTAAAGCCAGCCATCAAGCCGACCCTATGCCGCCAACCAGTGCCAGTAAAATGCAACACACACCCATGATGCAACAGTACCTGCAAATAAAGCAGGCACACCCGAACGATCTGGTGTTTTATCGCATGGGGGACTTTTACGAACTGTTTTATCAGGATGCCAAACAGGCCGCGCGCCTGCTCGACATCACCCTGACCCAGCGCGGACAAAGCGCCGGTGAACCCATCCCCATGGCTGGCATTCCCTACCACGCGGCCGAAGGGTATATCGGCCGCCTGGTGCGCCAGGGCCATACCGTGGCCATTGCCGAACAAATTGGCGATCCGGCTACCAGCAAGGGGCCGGTGGAGCGTAAGGTCGTACGGGTACTGACCCCCGGCACGCTGAGCGATGAAGCCTTTCTCAGCGACCGGCAAGAAAGCTTGCTGGTCGCGGTCTGGCCCGGGCACGATGATTACGGACTGGCCGCGCTGGACATGGCCTCCGGCCGCTTTACCGTCCAGCTACTGAAAGACGGGGAGGCGCTGAGTGCAGAACTGGAGCGCTTGCGCCCGAGCGAATTGTTGTTACCCGAAGACCACCCGGCCCCTGAACTCATTACCCGCACGGCTATTCGTCATCAGCCCGTCTGGCTGTTTGATCTGGACAGTGCCCGCCAGGCGCTGACCCGGCAGATGGGGACCCGCGACCTGAGCGGGTTCGGCGTTGAAGACATGCCTTTGGCGCTGCAGGCCGCCGGTTGCCTGCTCAATTACGCCAGCGATACACAAAAAAGCGCCCTGCCGCACATTCGCTCCATCGTTCCCGAGCGACAGGATGAGGCCGTCATTCTGGATGCCGCTTCGCGCCGGAATCTTGAGATCGACATCAATGTCCGCGGTGAGGAAGACAATACGCTGTTCCAGTTAATGGACCACTGCGCCACGACCATGGGCAGTCGCCTGTTACGTCGCTGGCTGGGGCGCCCGCTGCGTGACCGGACCGAGCTGCAGCACCGCCACCATGCCGTCACCACCCTGCTCACCGATTTTGTGTTTGAAGAAATCAAATCGGCACTCAAGCCCATTGGCGATATCGAACGGGTGCTGTCTCGCATCGCCCTGGGCTCGGCACGGCCCCGTGACCTGATCCGCCTGCGAAGCACCCTGGCGCAACTGCCCGACCTGCAGCAGTTACTGACCCCACTCGACTCGCCCCGCCTGCAACAGCTGCGCGACGATCTCAGGGAACAGCCTGCCTGGCTCGATACGCTTGACCGCGCACTGATCGACAACCCGCCTGTGGTGATTCGTGACGGTGGTGTCATAGCGCCTGGATTTGATGAAGAGCTGGATGAACTGCGCGGGCTCGACACCAATGCCAGCGACTTTTTGATCCAGCTGGAAACCCGGGAGCGTGAACGCACCGGCCTGAGCACCCTGAAAGTTGGCTACAACCGCGTCCATGGCTACTACATCGAGATCAGTAAGGCACAGTCTGCACAGGCACCGGTCGATTACAGCCGACGCCAGACACTGAAAAACGCCGAGCGGTTCATTACACCGGAACTCAAACAATTTGAAGACAAGGCACTCAGTGCCAAAAGCCGGGCGCTGTCGCGCGAGAAATTTCTCTACGAGCAGCTGGTCCGGTCCCTGGCCGACGACCTGCTCACCCTGCAGCAACTGGGTCGCGCTCTGGCTCAGCTGGATACCCTGATGGCGCTGGCTTCCTGCGCCGACCGCTTTCAGTGGACAGCCCCGACCCTGACCGACGACGCCGAGCTGATCATCCACGAAGGTCGCCACCCGGTCGTTGAGGCCGTTACTGAAACGCCTTTTGTACCGAATGATCTGGAGCTGAACAGCGACATCACCCTCAAGGTAATCACCGGCCCCAACATGGGGGGTAAAAGCACCTACATGCGCCAGGCCGCTGTCATTGCGTTGCTGGCCCATATCGGCAGCTTTGTACCCGCCCGCGAAGCGCGCATCGGCAAACTGGACCGAATCTTTACCCGCATGGGCTCATCAGACGACATCGCCGGCGGGCGATCGACCTTCATGGTAGAAATGACCGAGACCGCCAACATTCTGCACAATGCTACGCCCAACAGCCTGGTCATCATGGACGAAGTCGGCCGGGGCACCAGCACCTTCGACGGTTTATCACTGGCCTGGGCCGCTGCCGAACACCTGGTGCAACACACTCACGCCTTAACCTTGTTCGCGACCCATTATTTTGAAATGACCGCCCTGCCCGAGCACAACCGCCAGGCCAGCAACCTGCACCTGGATGCCACCGAACACGACGATAAACTGGTGTTTCTGCATCGGGTGCAAGCCGGCCCGGCGAGCCAGAGCTTTGGTATTCAGGTGGCACGACTGGCAGGCGTTCCAGATGAAGTTATCGCCAGTGCCCGCGCCAAGCTGAGCGATCTGGAACGCGCACCTGCACCCGCGCGTCCGGAGACTCGATCGGGACGGACAGTCAGGCCGGCACAGGTACCCCAGCAAAATGACCTGTTCGCCGCAGAGACTCACCCACTGGTAGAGGCACTGCGCGAGCTTGATCTCAACAGGATGACGCCGCTGCAGGCACTGAACTGGCTGGCCGAACAGCAGGAAAAACGGTAAGCTGCCGGTTTTAGAGCCTTTGAAATCTAAAAACACAATTTATATTCTAATTGGCTATAAAGCCTTGGGTATTTGGTCTTAGATCTCACTTGAGGGGGTCCGAACCTGCCACTAGAATACGCACACACTCAGCATCAGGTATTGGGAGAAGGGCCCGATGACATTCGTTGTTCTCGAGAACTGCATCAAGTGCAAATACACCGACTGCGTAGAAGTCTGCCCGGTGGATTGCTTCTACGAAGGCCCGAACTTTCTGGTCATTCATCCGGACGAGTGCATCGACTGTGCTTTGTGTGAACCGGAATGTCCGGCCGAGGCCATCCTCTCGGAAGATGAGGTACCAGAAGATCAAATTGAATTTGTAGAACTGAATGCCGAACTGGCAGAAGTATGGCCCAATATTACCGAGCGAAAAGACCCGCCCGCCGATGCCGACGAACAAAACGGTGTACCCGGCAAGCGAGCAGCCCTGGCCCGATAAACGGCTGACTGCTCCTCATAAAAAAAGCGCCCTGAGGCGCTTTTTTTATGCTTTGACTATTACTGAAATACCGGTCACAGAGTCGATAAACTCAGGCTCCAAACAGTGCGGTGGCCGACAAACCCTGTTTTTCCATAATGTCACGCAAGCGCCGCAGGGCTTCTACCTGTATCTGCCGCACGCGTTCACGGGTGAGACCAATTTCGCGACCCACCTCTTCCAGAGTACTGGTTTCAAAACCGCGCAGACCAAACCGCCGGGCGACCACTTCCCGCTGCTTTTCGGACAGTTCATCGAGCCAGTGATCGATACTGAGCCGCAGGTTATCGTCTTGCAGGGTTTCGGACGGGTCTACCGATTTTTCATCGGCAATGGTGTCGAGCAAGTTCTTCTCGGAAGATGGCCCCAGGGGTGTATCTACCGAAGTCACACGTTCGTTCAGTGCCAGCATGCGCTTCACGTCTTCAATGGGCCGCTCAAGCAGCTCGGCAATGTCTTCTGCCGTTGGCTCGTGATCGAGTTTTTGCGTCAATTCACGGGCTGCGCGCAGATACACATTCAACTCTTTAACCACATGAATGGGTAAACGAATGGTGCGCGTCTGGTTCATGATGGCGCGTTCTATGGTCTGGCGGATCCACCAGGTCGCGTAGGTTGAAAAACGGAAGCCGCGCTCCGGATCAAACTTTTCAACCGCTCGAATAAGACCGAGGTTACCCTCTTCAATCAGATCGAGCAGCGTCAGTCCGCGGTTGAGATAGCGCCGCGCTATTTTTACTACCAGCCGCAGGTTGCTCTCAATCATACGCTTGCGCCCCGCCGGTTCGCCTTTTTGCGCCAAACGGGCGAAATAGACTTCCTCTTCGGGGCTGAGCAGTGGTGAAAAACCGATTTCGTTCAGATACATCTGCGTCGCGTCGAGCGAGCGTTGCATGCCGCTGAGATTATTGACGGCATCGCGAAATTCGGTGTCGGAATCGGCCTCGTAATCGACCTCGGTGGCGTCATCAGACTCCGCCTTTTCAGCGGCGCTGACTTCGTCATTTGGGGTATCGAGTAAATTGGTGTACGGAGTGAACGTATCTTCCGCAATGTCGGAATTGAGTTCCCGGAGTGCTGCCATAGTCATTCACCTGTGCGATATCGGGCATAAGCCCTGTGGCCGGAAAAAACCCGGTTACCGCCGAGGCAAAAACCTCATTGGATCGACGGGCTTACCCTCTTGCCGTATCTCGAAGTGCAGGCTGGGCTGGTCACCCTGCCTGCCCATTCGGGCAATGGCTTGCCCTGCGCTAACCTGATCCTGCTCCGCCACCAGCAATTCCTGATTGAATGCATAGGCACTCAGCAAGGAGCCCTGATGTTCCAGGATGATCAGGTTGCCATAACCAGGCAAACCATTTCCTGCGTAGACAACGGAACCCGCTGCCGCCGCAACCACAGAATCTCCAATCTCACCGGTCAGATCAACGCCTTTACGATCGGACACATTGGAGTCAAATGTTCGCACTATTTTCCCATTGTGCGGCCACACCCAAGTTAACTGATTATTATTACTGGCATTTCCCGACGCAGACGGTGCCGCTGCAGGTCTTGGCGCAGAGTTTGTAACCGTTTGTGAAGACGTGTTATTGACTGTAGGACCGGACGGCGAAGGCGAAGCGGACGAACCCGACGGAGCAGGCGCTGCAGCCCGGGTACTTGTCTCCCTGAGCGCCAGCACCTGACCGGGGTAGATGGTGTAACGACTATCAATGTTGTTGGCAGCGGCCAGTCGCCGAAAATCAAGACCAAACCGAAAAGCGATGGAGTAAAGCGTATCCCCCCGGCGAACCTGATACTGATCAGGACGTGACTCCGGCGACGCCGTGCGGGCGTTTGACGCCGGTGCGCCACCCGCAGGGCGGGACTGGACCACCGGCGAACTGGTATTGCTACTGCTCGATCCACGGGCGCTACTTCCAGCCGGCTCCAGCGAACGGTAGGCACTGCTGGTGCAGCCCGACAGCACCAACAGAGTGCACAGGCATACCCAGAAAATTGACGCCCCCCGGACGAGATTCGTCACGCTGGATTCCTTCTCAAAATAGGTTTCATCCACCCCTCAAACGCCGTTCACAAAGCTGCAATATAGCCCAACCTTAATACAGGGTAATTTATTAGGTGTAATTAATCTAAAAACGGCCTGACGTAAGGTTCGAACCGAGTAGTGCTTCATGTTTCTGATTTGACAAGCCCGGAACCGTCCGTTTTAAGACTCAATAAGGTCACCAGCGCCGCTCCAATGATCGCTGCCAGCAGGGCCGTAAAAAACCAGGATGGCTGGCCAGACAGGTTCACATAATTTTCCGGCGTCAACCATTGCTGATCGTGCTGCCAAGGCCAGACTTTCAACAAGGCGCCCAGAACAAACCCCAGCATGAACCCCATCACCCGATCGTGCCAGCGTGCCAGCACCCATTGCAAAAAACGACTGAACACCAGCAACCCGATCAGGCAACCCAGAGCCACCCAGGCAATGGTGACCAGATCCCGGGCATGCACCGCCGCTGTGATCGCCGGGTACAGCCCCAATAGCAGCAAAATGAAGCTGCCGGAAATACCAGGCAACAACATCGCCGATATGGCCAGTGCTCCGCCTAAAACCAGTGTCAGAGGCGTAACCGCAAGCGCCATCTCCCCCAAAAAAGAAATACTCGCGGCGATGGCCGTTCCGGCGATGAACAGGCCAATATCGACTCTGCGCCAGCGGTGCTCCTTCAGCAACATGATCAGCGAGGCAACAATCAACCCGCAGAAGAATGCCCACAATACTGGGGGTGCCGTGCTTAACAACCACTGAACGAGATTTAGAACCGTTACCAGGCTGACAATAATGCCAGCGCCCAGGCTGACCAGAAAGGCGCCATCAACCTCACGCCAGACCGCAATGAATTCACCTTGTCTGAGCAGCCCCAGCAGACCAAACCGAAATGACGCCAGCGCGTTGATCAACCGCTCATAGATGCCGGTAATCAGTGCCATGGTACCGCCAGAAACACCGGGCACAGCATCGGCTGCCCCCATAACGACCCCTTTGAAAAACCAGCTCAAAACTAACTTAATCACGCAGTATCTCCCTGCTCATAATCTGGATCCCTTCCGGCTTAAGAATGACGGGCCAGGCAGCGACACGTCAGAGTCTCAACGTATCAGAATCGCCAGTCTGAATGCCCGCAAGCATAGGTACGAAGCGCACGGCTTCAATGCGGCGCTCGGTAAATTCATCACCCTGGCGCTCCACCACGGTTAAAAACTGCTCTTCGGTACCCACCGGCAAAATCAGCTGACCGCCGTCGGGGACCAGTTGATCCAGTAAGGATTGCGGGGCTGTTTCGGGAGCCGCCGTCCCGATGATGACATCAAAAGGCCCTGCATCGGGCCAGCCAAGGAAGCCGTCATCGAGCTTCAGGCGCACGTTGTACAGTTTTTGCAGACGCAGCCGCTCCCGAGCTTTCAGTTGCAGCGGTTTGATGCGTTCTACTGAATAGATTTCATCCACCAGATGCGCCAGTACCGAGGTCTGAAACCCGGAACCGGTACCAATTTCAAGAATGCGCTCATGGTGGGGGGCGGCCAAGACCAGCTCACTCATGCGTGCAACAATATAGGGTTGCGATAAGGTCTGACCGTAACCGATGGGCACGGCCATGTCTTCGTAGGCTTTATGGCCCAGGGCTTCATCAACAAAGATGTGCCGCGGCACCTTCATAAAGCAATCCATGACCCGGGCATCACGAATGCCCTTGGCAAAGAGTCGCTCGATCAGGCGCTGGCGGGTACGCTGGGACGTCATGCCGATACCGGACAGATTCACTGAGACTCCTCCTCGCGCCAGGCTGACACTTCACGCAACACCGCCGTGGCATAACTGCCAGCCGGCAGAAAGAACCGGAATTGCGGATCCGTTCCCTGCCATTCAAGCTGACCCTGCTCTGGATAAACCCGCAATTTACGCAAGCTGCGCTGAATGCGCAGTCGTATCAGCGCCTGCGTCCATTCTGACTGCTGCGCCAGTACAGGCGCTTCGCGTTCATCGAGCAGAGAAAAGGTTTCCGTTTGCTCACCGGGCAAACTGGCGCTTGGCGATAACTGACCCGATGCTACCCGGGACCATTCACTTTCGGTCGGCTCCAGACATTCAAACCCCCGTTTGCCTTCCTTGAATTGCAGGAAATCACCGGGGAGCACCTGGTTCCAGGTACCCTGCCGCACTCGCTCGGCCAACAAGTCATTGAACAGTAAGCTGCGCATCGCAGACACATGAATGCCCTGCTGCCCTCGGGGTAACCGGCCTTCACCGCGTATCCAGGCCAGTGCCCGGCTCAGATTCTGACCCTGGTCACCAAACCGTTGCGGACCAAAGTAATTCGGAAACCCCTGCTCAACCAGTGTTTGCCAGCGTTGTACCAGAGCATCGCCATCCCCTTGCCAGTCACGCAGCCTGATCACGAAATGATTGCCAATCAGTTGACCGGTACGCAGTTTGCGACCATGTCGCTTGAGCGACAGCACCCGAGCACCGTCCATAATCAGCGGTTCTGAGGGGTCCGGTTTACCGGGCAGATGCAGGGAGAAGGTCTGGCGAGTTACGGCATGGCGGTCTTTCAAACCGGCGTAACTGACGTCCCGGGGGGGAATGCCCGCCCAGCGGGCCAACTGCTTGCCAAGCCAGGCGGTATTCTGGCCGGTTTTTTCCAGGGTGACCCATAAATGCTCACCCTCGCCGGAGGCTGTCTCTGGCAGAGCCTCCTCAACGTAAAAATCAGCCGGTTCGGCTTTTAACCGCCCCGACCCGACAACATCACCCCAGGCTCCGGGCCACTGCGGCAGCTCCATCAGGACACCACCTCCAGCAGGCATACTGCCTCGGTGGCGATACCCTCCTTGCGGCCGGTAAAGCCAAGCTTCTCGGTGGTCGTCGCCTTGATGTTTATCTGACCCGGGTCACACTGCAGCGTTTCGGCAATGGTCAGTTTCATTGCGCCCTTGTAGTCACCCAGGCGAGGGGCCTGGGCAATGACGGTGACGTCCAGATTCACCAGCCGGTAACCCAACCCGGTAATGCGATGATAGACATCGGTCAGCAAAGCACGGCTATCTGCCCCGGCCCATTGTGCATCCGTATCCGGAAACCATTCGCCAATGTCACCCAGCGCGGCAGCGCCCAGCAGGGAGTCGGCGATGGCATGCAACACGACGTCGCCGTCGGAATGCGCCAACAGAGGATGCTCCGCCGGTACTCGCACGCCACCCAGCGTTATGTCCATGGGACCGGCATTCAGGTCGAACCGGTGTACATCAAAACCATGGCCTATTCGCATGCCCTGCTTCACTCCAAGTAATCGCTGATAAAAAGCTCAGGTCGGCGTCAGCCGACCCTGTTGTTGCAGATAAAACGCCACCAGTGCCAGATCGTCCGGGTGCGTTACCTTGATGTTATCGCTACTGCCGCTGACCAGACCCACCGGGTCACCCATCCACTCCATCGCCGAGGCTTCATCGGTCAGGGGTACGGCATTGGCCAGGCCAAGAGACAAAGCGCGATACAAGCGCCCGTATCGAAAGCACTGGGGTGTCAGGGCGGCCCATAATTGTCGGCGGTCGACCGTCGACACCTGATCGCCCTGCTTGCGTTTTATGGTGTCTGTCAGTGGGCGCGCCAGCAAGGCGCCGCGGTCTTCAGACTGGCAAAGGTCGAGCAACGCCAGAATATCTGCACGGCGAACGCAAGGTCGTGCAATATCATGCACCATCACCCAGTCATCGTCCGCTGCGCTCATGGCTGCCAGCCCGGCCAGAACCGAATCGGCGCGCTCGGCCCCTCCCTTTACACAGCTCAGGCCCGGATAGCGCGCCGCCAAAGCCCGGCCCCGATCGTCATTACCAGACAATACCAGTATGCGTTCGCCATGAAACGGCACATCCTTCCAGGCATCGAGCGTCCATTCCAGCAGCGTTTTGCCGGCCAGTTGGGTGTACTGCTTGGGATGTGGCTGGCCAAACCGCTGACCAACGCCAGCGGCAGGAAATATCAGGTGTACTCGGGGGGGATCAGTCAGGTTCATAACATCCAAATCAGCGGCCACACCGCTTTATTCGGCAGGTATGACGTAGAAAACCTCGCCCGGCCTGATCAGCCCGAGGTCACTTCGACCCAGCTCCTCGACCGCATCAAGCCCGGACTTCAGGTCGGCAACACGGGCACTCAACACCTCGTTGCGTGCCCGTCGCTCGGCATTAATGCTTTCCTGGGCGGCCACATCCGCTTCCAACCGACTCACATCGACCCAGCTGTTTTCGCCCAACCACCAGCGGAATTGCAACATCACCAGCAACACCAGCAAGCCTATTTGCAGCCAGCGCAGAGGGTTCTTGCGTTGCAGTTGTGGCACAGCCGTGGCTTTCAACGGTCCGGTTCTCTCTGTTAGCCACTCAGCAGTGGCAGTGGGTAATGACCCCAGGGTTTCAGGGGAGGCACCTAATGGGCACCATTGTACAACTCTGGCGGCATTCTGACTCAAACAAAAAAGGGGGCCAAGCCCCCTTTTTGCATTTACCGCTCAATTTCCGCCAAAACAGGCATTAAAACGGGCTCAGCCCTGGCCTTTGATCTCTTTCAGACCGTTATAGATGGCCTTGTCTCCCAGCTCCTCTTCAATACGCAATAACTGGTTGTACTTGGCAACACGGTCAGAACGGCACAATGAACCGGTCTTGATTTGACCAGCCGCAGTCCCGACCGCCAGGTCGGCAATGGTGGCGTCTTCGGTTTCACCTGAGCGATGCGAGATTACGGCGGTGTAACCGGCATCTTTGGCCATCTTTATGGCGGCCAGCGTTTCGGTCAGTGAACCAATCTGGTTGAACTTGATCAGAATCGAGTTGGCGATGCCCTTGTCGATGCCTTCCTGCAGAATTTTGGTATTGGTCACGAACAGGTCGTCGCCCACCAGCTGAATCTTGTCGCCCATCAGGCGGGTCTGATAGGCAAAGCCGTCCCAGTCAGACTCGTCCAGACCATCTTCGATCGAGACGATGGGGTATTCGCGGGTCAATTGCTGCAAGTAGTTGGAGAACTCTTCAGAGGTGAAGACCTTGCCTTCGCCCTTGAGGTTGTACTGTCCGTTTTCATAAAACTCGGAGGCAGCGCAATCCATCGCCAGAGTGATGTCTTTACCCAACTCGTAGCCTGCCGCTTCAACCGCTTCTTTAATAGCCGCCAGCGCGGCTGCATTGCTTTCGAGGTTCGGTGCGAAGCCGCCTTCATCGCCTACAGCGGTATTCTGACCCTTGGCGCTCAGCACTTTTTTCAGGGCATGGAAGATTTCAGCACCCATGCGCAGTGCTTCGCTGAACGATTTCGCGCCCACCGGCTGCACCATGAATTCCTGAATGTCGACGTTGTTATCGGCATGCTCACCGCCGTTGATGATGTTCATCATCGGTACCGGCAGGCTGTACTGGCCCGGTGTTCCGTTCAGGTCGGCGATGTGTACGTACAGTTCAACGCCTTTAGACAGTGCTGCCGCCTTAGCAGCCGCGAGAGAGACCGCCAGAATGGCGTTGGCGCCGAAGTTGGACTTATTCTCGGTACCGTCCAGCGTAATCATGGTGGCATCGAGACCAGATTGATTCAGGGCGTCAAAGCCGAGCAGCGCGTCGCGGATCGGGCCGTTAATGGCGGCCACCGCTTTCAGTACGCCCTTGCCCAGGTAACGGCTTTTATCACCATCACGCAGTTCCAGAGCTTCGCGGGAGCCGGTAGAGGCTCCAGAGGGAGCGCAGGCACGGCCACGAATGCCGCCTTCAACAATAACGTCCGCCTCAACGGTCGGATTACCGCGTGAATCGAGCACTTCGCGTGCTTTGATGTCTAGAATCTTGGCCATCTGTGACTCTCCTGATTGTTCAATAAGCCGTGTTGTGGCGCCCGAGCCTTAACTGCTGCAGGGTCACACCGGCTTTCAGCTGTGACCTTACCCAAGTCTCGACCGCTCAAAAAATGTAGTTTTATTACAAAACGGACAGCGCCGGATTATAGGGGAAAACCCTCCAAATGCTACCCCTCACCACCCTGTATTACTTCGCCATAGCGCGCACGGCGCCAATGAAACCACTGAACAAACCGTGGCCATCACGGGGTGTGGAGGTAAATTCGGGGTGAAACTGGCAGGCCACAAACCAGGGATGATCGGGCACTTCAATGATTTCAACCAGGGCTCCGTCGACTGAACGACCGGCGATGATCAGACCCGATTTTTGTAAGTCTTCTACATAATGGTTATTCACTTCGTAGCGATGACGGTGCCGTTCAACAATGCGCGGCTTGCCATAGCAGGCTTCTGAACGGGAGCCTTCGGTCAGCATGCACTCCTGTCCGCCCAGCCGCATGGTGCCGCCAAGGTCGGTTTTGTCATCGCGTTCGACTTTCTTGCCGTCGGCTTCAATCCATTCGGTTATCAGACCGACCACAGGGTGGCGGGTCTGGCGATCAAATTCAGTGGAGTGCGCCCCGTCGAATCCCGCGACGTTGCGGGCGTATTCGATAACGGCGACTTGCATGCCCAGGCAGATGCCAAGGTAAGGGATTTTGTTCTCACGGGCGTACTGCGCAGTGGCAATCTTGCCTTCCACGCCCCGGTAACCAAAGCCACCCGGCACCAGCAATCCCTGCACACCGGCCAGGCAGTCGGTGCCTTGTTTCTCGACTTCTTCGGCGTCGATAAAGCGGATGTTGACCTTGGTCCGCGACCGGATGCCGGCGTGATCGATGGCTTCGATCAGCGATTTATAGGCATCCAGCAATTCCATGTACTTGCCGACCATGGCGATGGTGACTTCACCATCCGGGTTGAGCTTGCGATCGGTGACGTCTTCCCAGTCGGCTAAATCCGGCTGCGGGCACTCCAGACCGAATTTTTCAACGACAATGTCGTCCAGTCCCGAGCGGTGCAGCATACCGGGAATGCGGTAGATGGTATCGGCATCCGGCAGGGGGATAACGGCGCGCTCTTCGACGTTGGTGAACAGGGATATTTTGCGCAGTTCGCTCTTGCCAATCGGACGTTCGGAACGACACACCAGGATGTCGGGCTGCAGACCAATGGTGCGCAACTCTTTTACCGAATGCTGGGTAGGTTTGGTTTTCACTTCACCGGCGGTGGCTATGTAAGGCACGAGCGTCAGGTGCATCGACAGTGCTCGGCGACTGCCCAGCTCAACTTTCAGCTGGCGCACGGCTTCAAGAAACGGCAGCGATTCAATATCGCCCACGGTGCCACCCACTTCCACCAGGGCGACATCGGCATCACCCGCGCCTTCAATAACGCGGCGTTTGATTTCATCGGTGATGTGCGGAATAACCTGAACGGTACCGCCGAGGTAATCGCCACGGCGTTCTTTTCGCAGCACATCCTGATAGATTCGGCCGGTGGTGAAGTTGTTGCGCCGGGTCATGGTAGTGCGCACAAAGCGTTCGTAGTGGCCAAGGTCGAGGTCGGTTTCAGCGCCGTCTTCGGTCACGAAGACTTCGCCGTGCTGAAACGGGCTCATGGTGCCCGGGTCAACGTTGATGTAGGGATCCAGCTTGAGCATCGTCACCGACAGCCCCCGCGCCTGAAGGATGGCGCCCAGCGAGGCCGATGCGATGCCCTTGCCCAATGAAGACACCACACCGCCGGTGACAAAAATATAACGCGTCATAATAGATCCCATCCGATAGTCGCAAAGTTGGTCTGCCGCAAGCAACCCCCCAACACAACGCAAAAGCCCGCCCGATGGCATTTTGACTGGCCATAAGACGTGTTGCGGGTGTGGGAATTTGTGCGACTTAAGATGGGAGGCCAGATTAGCAAAAAAGCCTCACTGCCTCAATCTTTAATCGTCGCTATTGTCGTGTCGGGAAGGGTCTGTTGGTTTGGATGATTGCCAGTCTACCACCCAGCCCGGCTCGCCGGAGTCTGCCTGACAGGCAAGGTCCACCGCCAGGTTGGCAACGGCAATGAGCTGATCGCCGGAAAACAACAGCGGCACCCGGTCGCGCTGCCAGGGCGGCAGCCGGTATTCCTGCAGCAGGCGCTTCAGGTCCCGCCGCGCCGAACGCCCGGCTGGCCATAACGATTCACCCCCCTGGCGCAATTGCCAGCGCCAGTCAGCCGGCTCGCCCCGGAGCCGTCCAGGCCCGTCAGCTGCGCGTCGCACTCGCAGCCAGCCAATGCCCGGCCAGTGCTGCCAATCTTCACTGACCGCGCAGGGCGAGTCACAGGGCTCTACTTGGTTGGGAACCCAATACAGAGCGGTTCGAAAACGCCGGACTGACCCGTCACCCAGAGCGACTTCAGGCTGGGCATCCACCCGGGCATTAACCACTTCGCGGACGATGCGTTGCAGTGCTGTTTCACTGGGCGATCTTACATTCTGCCGGTACAGCCAGCGGTGAATCAGCGCCTGCACCTGCTCTGACGACCAGTCGTCCAGCTGCACGGCTTTAAGGGCGCCGTCATGTGCCAGCCGATGCTCCAGTTCGAGGTCGAGCTGGCGTTGCTGTTCACGGGCAGCCTGATCGAGGTGTCCGAGTGACCGTGACAGCGTCTGTCGGTACTGGTGCCAGCGCGTGGCAATGAGCGGTAATACCTGCTGACGCAGAAAATTGCGATCAAAACGCACATCGCTGTTGCTGTCGTCGGTTATCCAGTGCAGGCCCAGCTGCCGGGCCCGGTTCTCGATGCTTTCCCGAGAGGTCGTCAGCAGGGGGCGCAACATCAGCCTCTGTTGCCGACTCGTTTGATCCGACATGGCCGACAGACCGGTCAGACCACTGCCCCGCAACAGTCGCAACATAAAGGTTTCAAGCTGATCATCCAGGTGATGCCCGAGCCAGAGGCTATGGCCCGGGGGCACCCGACTCAGGAATACGCGGTAGCGTGCTTGCCGTGCTGCCGCTTCAAGCCCCTCGCCCTGGGCCGAGACCGCCACCGAATGCGATTCGAAGCCACAACCAAGGGCTTTGCAGTACTGTGCACAATGCGCTTGCCAGTTGTTAGCCTGGGGGCTGAGGCCGTGATTGATGTGAAGGGCGATAACGTCGCCGGGTGGCAGCCGACTGCAGAGTTCATGCAAGACCAGCTGCGAGTCGACACCACCACTGTAACCAACGAAGACCGGTCGCTCAGAATAGTCGGCCAACCAGGCATCGAACCGCTCACCGGCGGTGTAACCGCTCCCGGTCATGCCGTGTCCGTGTCGGCCAGGCCCCAGCGATAGCGTAGCTTCTCGCGGTCTCCGCGACGCCACAGTTCGGTACCGCGAGGCACCGACACCCGCTCAACGAAGCGGGCACCAATGCGTTCGCAGGTGCGCACAGAAGCGATGTTGTCGGGGTTGCAGGTTATCCAGAGTTCAGCCATGCCGTGATCGAGTGCTACCGTTCGAATCAGCTCGCAGGCCTTGGCGGCGTAATGATGGCCTCGGTAGGGGCGATCGATACCGTAACCGATTTGCCCGGCGTAGGTTACCAGGGCGGGTGTGTCGCCCACACGCAGGTCAATCTGGCCAATCAGGGTGCCATCGTGTAGCACCACGTCGAACAGGTAGGCGGGCGCGCCTTCGAGCGCGCGCGCACCCTCAAGATAGCGGTTGAGCAATAGCGCAATGTCTTCTGAGACCAGGGGGTCGTAGTGTCGAAACGCAAAGGAATATGCCGCCGTCATCTGTTTCTGCCATGCTGGGATCTGTCATCCGGGCTTTGGCGACCGGAGCCGTTCCGATAATACGAATAGCGGCCGGTAGCAGACCAAAGCTAAAACGGCGTTGCCCGACGCCGCCTTAGACAGCTTAGTTGCTTTGCAGGCCAGTTTCGAGTCAGGCCGATTCGAGCCCGAACGACATCAGGCGCTTGTAACGGTTTTCCAGCAGGTCGTCCAGCGCGACACCGCGCAGCTTATCTAGCTGGCCAATGAGCGCGTGGCGCAGGTCGGCCGCCATGGCTTCGGGGTTGCGGTGCGCGCCGCCCAGAGGTTCTTTGATAACGGTATCCACCAGGCCCAGTTCACGCAACTTTGGCGCTGTAATGCCCATGGCTTCGGCTGCATCGGAGGCCCGCTCCGCCGTCTTCCACAAAATAGAGGCACAGCCTTCCGGGGAAATAACCGAATAGGTGCTGTATTGCAGCATATTCAGGTGATCGCAAACCCCGATCGCCAGCGCCCCGCCAGAGCCGCCCTCTCCAACAACCGTTGAAATGATCGGCGTTTTCAGGGACGACAGTTTTAACAGATTGTAGGCAATTGCCTCACTCTGACCGCGCTCTTCAGCACCAATACCGGGGTAGGCACCCGGGGTATCGATAAAGGTCAGGACCGGCATTTTGAAACGCTCCGCCATTTGCATCAGGCGCAGTGCCTTGCGATAGCCTTCTGGCTTGGGCATGCCAAAATTGCGGCGTACCTTTTCTTTCACATCCCGGCCCTTCTGGTGCCCAACCACCAGCACCGGCTCTTCATTCAACCGGGCAACGCCGGATACGATGGCAGCATCGTCACCGTAATGGCGGTCGCCATGGAGCTCATCCCAGTCGGTAAAGACGTGATTGATGTAATCGAGCGTGTAAGGGCGCTTGGGATGACGCGCCAGCTGGGAAACCTGCCAGGAGGTGAGGTTGGAAAAGATCTGCTCGGTCAGCTTGATCGACTGGGCGTTCAGCTTTTCGATTTCGCCTGAAATGTTGAGATCATTGCGGTTGCCAACCAGTCGCAATTCTTCAATTTTGGCAATCAGGTCTGCAATGGGTTGTTCAAATTCCAAGTAATCTGGATTCATGCCGTTTCCCTAGTGTGCCGTCAATGGTGTATTGCGTATCCGCCAAGCGCCAAGTAAAGCAGGCTGGGCAGCAACGTCAACCGTCTATCAGGGCCGACCTTGCCATTCTGGACCGCCATACACCCCAGGCGGTTCAATTCAATGTTGCAATCAGCCTAATGGGCCGACTGCCATTGAGCAAGCGTATCAAACCTTATTGAGCTTTGAACAAACGGAAACAATCAGTAAAGTTAGCGCTTACTACAGACTCAAGTTCCGGAGTTATGGATGGCTGCTAGCACTGGTCCGCGCCGGATACCGGGCATGCCCTTGTGGGGGCCGGCGTCAATCCGTCAATGGCGGTCCGTCTGGTCCGGCACCCCGGTCTCGGGCCCAGGCCACAGGAAATGAATCCCATCCATGGGATTCACCCTTCGGGTTCGCTGCGCTCGTGCTAAAACGCTCCCGGCGTTTTAGTCTCTGCTGCGGCCTACCCCACAAGGGCATACCCGGCACCCGACGCTGGTCTTCTAAGCAAGTTCCAAAAACGGTGTAAAAAAACGCTTGTCTTAGAATAGATTTGTCAGCTTCAGTCCTGATAGCGAAACCGGTAAGCCGAATCATCAAAAGTCTGTCGAATGCGGTGCAATACCTCGTCTTCCAACGGAATCCGGTGGGCCGGGTTCAGCCGCACCTGGCCCTGGGCCACCCGGGATTCGTAGCTGATCCAGACCGGTGTGCCCTGCCCATCTTCCAGGTCGCTGCGCACCAGATCGTTCAACCGTTTGAGGAAATCCTGCGTTTGGGCTTCAGTGACCCGGAACTCAATGCCGCGAATCAGTTCCTGGCGTGCCTGGGCCAGGGTGTAGATGTTTTGTGCGCGGATTCGGGCCCGCTCGGCGTAATCGTCCCAGCCAATCTCGGCTTCGACGAAGATCACCTGATCCGGCTCCAGCAACGGTTTGAAACGCTGATAGTCTTCTCCGAACAGCGTCATTTCGATGCGTCCGGTCCGGTCGTCCAGCGAGACAATGGCCATGGTATCGCCGCGCTGGGTCTGGCGGGTGCGAACACCGAGCACCAGGCCAGCCAGGGTTTTGGTCTGCTTGCGCAAGCGACGCAGCTCTTCCGGCGGCATATCGAGCTCGCCAAGGCGCATTGAGGCGATTTTGTTGACTTCCGATTCGTATTCGTCGATCGGGTGGCCGGTCAGGTACAGGCCCAGCGTTTCTTTCTCGCCCATCAGACGCTCTTTCAACGAATGCTGCATCACCTGCTCATAGGGCGCATAGGGCGCTTTCTGGCTTTCCACCTGCAAGTCGTTGAACAAATCGATCATGCCAGCGGCCTGATTGCTGGCCGACTGCTCAGCCGTGCGTACCGCATCTTCCATGGCAGCCAGCAGCATGGCCCGGTGCGGGGCCAGCCGGTCCAGTGCGCCGGCCTTGATCAGCGCTTCGATGCACCGCTTGTTTACCTTGCGACTGTCGACGCGCTCGCAGAAGTCGAACAGGTCGGTAAAGGGCCCGCCGTTTGACCGGGCGGCGACGATCGCCTCTACCGGGCCTTCGCCGACCCCCTTGATCGCCCCCAGCCCGTAAATGATCTGATCGTTTTCATTCACCGTGAACATGTAATCACCGGCGTTCACATCTGGCGGCAGCACATCGATGCCCAGTTGCCGGCAGTCTTCGATGAAGATAACTACCTTATCGGTGTTATCCAGTTCCGACGACATGGTCGCGGCCATAAAAGCGGCCGGGTAATGCGCCTTGAGCCAGAGCGTCTGATAAGACACCAATGCATAGGCAGCCGAGTGCGATTTGTTGAAGCCGTAACCCGCGAACTTTTCCACCAGATCAAAAATCTTGGTCGCCAGTTCCGCATCGACCCCCTTGGACGCTGCACCGGCGGCGAAGACTTCACGCTGCTTGGCCATCTCCTCGGGCTTTTTCTTGCCCATCGCCCGGCGCAGCAAGTCGGCGCCGCCGAGTGTATAACCTGCCAGTTCCTGGGCGATCTGCATCACCTGCTCCTGATACAGGATGATGCCGTAGGTTGGCGCCAGAATCGGCTTCAGCCATTCGTGCTGATACTGCGGATCCGGGTAGGCCATTTCTTCGCGTTCGTGTTTCCGGTTGATGAAGTTATCCACCATGCCCGATTGCAGCGGGCCCGGCCGGAACAGGGCCACCAGGGCGATCATGTCTTCCAGACAGTCGGGCTTCAGCCGTTTAATCAGGTCTTTCATACCGCGCGATTCAAGCTGGAACACCGCCGTGGTGTGGGCTTTCTGCAACAACTGAAACGAGGGTTCGTCATCGAGCGGAATATGCGCGATGTCGATGGCGGGCTGACCCTTGGCGGCCAGCCTGGGGTTAATGATTTTCAGCGCCCAGTCGATGATCGTCAGGGTGCGCAGCCCGAGAAAGTCGAACTTGACCAGGCCAGCGGATTCCACGTCGTTTTTATCGTACTGGGTAACCAGGCCGGTTCCGTCTTCTTCGCACAACAAAGGCGAGAAATCAGTCAGCTTGGTTGGCGCGATCACCACGCCCCCGGCGTGCTTGCCGGTCTGGCGGGTTATGCCCTCGAGCTTGAGCGCCATCTCCCAGATTTCCATGCCTTCTTCGTCATCAGCCAGAAACTCCTTGAGCTCGGCGACATCGTCTATGGCCTTGGTCAGCGTCATACCCGGGTCAGCGGGAATCAGCTTGGATATTCGGTCAGCCAGACCATAGGCCTTGCCCTGCACACGGGCAACGTCGCGCACCACGGCCTTGGCAGCCAGGGTACCGAAAGTAACGATCTGGGACACCGCCTGGCGGCCATACTGATCGGCCACATACTGAATAACGCGGTCGCGCTTCTCCATGCAGAAGTCGACGTCGAAGTCGGGCATCGACACCCGCTCCGGGTTCAGGAAGCGTTCGAACAGCAGATCGTATTCCAGCGGGTCCAGGTCGGTAATATCGAGCGAATAGGCGACCAATGAACCGGCACCCGAACCCCGGCCCGGCCCAACCGGAATATCGTGCTCTTTGGCCCAGCGAATAAAGTCCATCACGATCAGGAAGTAGCCGGGAAAGCCCATCTGAATGATGATATTCAGTTCGAATTCGAGTCGGGTGACGTAGTCGGCGTGCTTGCTGGCGTACTCAGGATCGTCCTTCTTCAGGCTGACTGCCAGACGCCGCTCCAGGCCTTCAAAGCTCAGCTGGCGGAAGTACTCATCCATCGTCATGCCATCGGGGATGGGATAGTCCGGCAGGAAGTACTCGCCCAGTTTTACCGTTGTAGAACAGCGCTCGGCAATCAGCAGGCTGTTATCGATGGCTTCAGGCAGATCGGAGAAAAGCTCCGCCATCTCGTCAGCACTTTTCAGGTATTGCTGGTCGGAGTAACGGCGGGCACGCTTGGGGTCGTCGACCGTCACACCGTCGTTGATGCAGACCCGGGCTTCATGGGCGTCGAAGTCATCCTGAGTCAGAAACATGACGTCGTTGGTGGCCACCACGGCAATGTCGAGCTCGCGCGCCAGCAACAGACTGCCCTGCACGATGACTTCGTCCTGGTCACGCCCGGTGCGTTGCAGCTCCAGGTAATAGCGATCGCCAAAGATCGCCTGCCAGTGCCGGGCCAGTTCTCCCGCAACATCCGCCTTGCCACGGCTCAGCGCCTCACCGACGTCACCAAAGCGACCACCGCTGAGCAGGATCAGCCCCTCGTTTTTCGTCTTAATCCACTCCGCTTTAATCACAGCGCGGTCATGTACCTGGTGCGTCTGATACGCCTCAGAAATCAGCTCGGTCAGGTTGCGGTAACCCTGGGCGTTTTGTGACAGCACCGTCATCCGGAACGGCGCTGTCGCATCTGCCGGGTTCTCCACCCAAAGATCAGCCCCCAGCAAGGGCTTGATGCCCGCGCCCAGTGCCGCATTGTAAAACTTGATCAGCCCGAAAAAGTTGGTGATGTCTGTGATCGCGACCGCCGGCATCCCCTGCTTGAGCGCCGCCTGCACCAACGCCTTGGGGCGAATCAGGCCGTCGACCAGTGAATATTCGGTATGAACTCTGAGATGTACAAATTGAGCGGACACGCTGGGCTTTCTCCTTCTTGACCGGCGACCATGGTACTACTTGAAGCGGCCGGTTGGCAGGTACTGATGAGGGGAATTGTGTATTCAGGTTTAACGGTTTGTGGTGAGTATGGCCTTAACTGGCGCATAGCTACGCCGGTGCTCGGCTATGACGCCGTGGGCCTTCAAAGCCGCCAAATGAACCGGCGTCGGGTAGCCTTTATGGCGGGCGAAGCCATACTCTGGGTAGCGCTGGTCGAGCTCGACCATTTCGGCATCCCGCTGGACTTTGGCGAGAATGGACGCCGCGCCGATGGCAGGGATCAGGCTATCGCCTTTCACAATGGCTTCCGCCGGGCAAGGCAGGCCTATGGGCAGTTTGTTGCCATCGATCTGGCAAAACCCGGGAGCCACCAATAGACCCTCAACGGCCCTCCGCATGGCCAGCAGACTGGCCTGTAGAATATTCAGTTCGTCAATTTCCGCGACACTGGCACGGGCGATACACCAGCTCAGTGCGCGGGCTTTGATTTCTTCACTGAGCTGTTCGCGGCGTTTTGCGGTGAGCGCTTTGGAGTCGGTGAGGCCTGCGATGGGTTGTTTCGGGTCCAGTATGACGGCGGCGGCCACAACATCGCCCGCCAGCGGCCCGCGACCGACTTCATCGACGCCCGCCACAAGGTCGGCAGCACTCTGAAAGACCAGACCTTGCTGGGTCATTGGGGTGAGAACCCGGCAACGCTCAGCACCGCTTCGGCGGCCTGCTCATCGGCGCCTCGCGCCAATTGACGGTGCAGGAACCGGGAGCGCTGTTCAAACTGATCGCGGTAATCGGTGTCGGTGAGAATGTTAACAAGATCGGTCGCCAGGCGTTCAGGCGTCGCTTCATCCTGCAGTCGCTCAGGCACCCAGTCGCTCTGGGTCAATACGTTGGGCAATGAGACCCAGCGTGTGGTTGCCATGGCGCGCATGATCCGGAACGTAAGCGCCGTTAACCGGTAGGAAACCACCATGGGGCGCTTCAACAGCATGGCTTCCAGTGCCGCCGTACCGGAGGCCAGCAAGACGCCGTCGCTGGCAATCATGACATCGGTCGACTGACCCGCATAGAGCTGGATGTGCAGCCCATTGCCGTGCTGACGCACGGCTGCTTCAATCTGCTCACGGCGAAACTCATTGGCCGCGGGTATGAGCACCGTGAGCGGTCCCAGCGTTTTCTGGGCCAGAGTAGCCGCTTGCAGAAACAGCGGCGCCAAGCGCCCAACCTCACTGCCCCGGCTGCCCGGCAAAACCGCCAGGCACAGCCCCAGCTCCGGTACACCCAGACGTTGCCTCGCTGCCAACCGGTCCGGTTCCATCGGCAACTGGTCAGCCAGGGTATGGCCAACAAAGGTAACCGGTACCTGATGCTCGCGGTAAAAATCGGCTTCAAAGGGCAACAAGGTCAGCATGTGATCAACACTGCGGCGGATTTTCTTGATGCGGCCCTGCCGCCAGGCCCACACTGAGGGCGAGACGTAATGCACGGCCTTGATGCCGGCATCGCGCAACTGGCGCTCCAGGCCCAGGTTAAAATCGGGGGCATCGATGCCGACGAAAACATCCGGCTGCCAGTGAATGCACCAGTCCCGGTAAGCCGCTCGAATGCGGAACAATTCGCGCAGCCGCCCTACGACTTCTGTCAGCCCCATCACCGACAGCCGTTCCATCGAAACGCGGCTGTCCAGCCCTTCGGCAATCATGCGTTCACCGCCGATACCCCCAAATTCAATATTGGGGTGGCGTGCGCGTAACGCGCGCATCAGACCGGCACCGAGAATGTCGCCGCTGGCTTCACCGGCCAGCACGGCCACGCGCAAGGGTCGGGACATCAGCGCACAATACCCCGGCTAGCGGTTTCAATGCTGCGCACAAACAAGGCCACTTCCGGAAACTGCTCGGCAATCGGAGCCAGCTCAGCCAGAGCAGCCTTGGTGGTCTTGCTCTGGCGATAAACCGTTTTGTAAGCATTACGCAGCGCTTTGATCGACTCCGCAGAAAAGCCACGCCGGCGCAGGCCTTCGGTGTTCATTCCATGGGGCGCAGCCGGATAACCTTGCACTGTCACAAAAGCGGGAACGTCTTTCAGAACCGTGGAACCAGCGCCAATAAACGTATGTTCACCGATAGAGACAAACTGATGAACACCGGAGTGTCCACCGACAATCGCGTAATCACCGACCTTCACGTGACCCGCCAATCCTGCAGAGTTGGCGAGAATCACATGATCTCCGACAATCACGTCATGAGCGACATGAGTATAAGCCATCAACAGGCAATGGTTGCCTACCCGGGTCTCTCCCTTATCCTGAATGGTGCCGCGATGCAGAGTGGCACCTTCACGAATGGTGTTGTGATCACCGATGATCAGCCGCGTAGGCTCACCCTTGTATTTAAGGTCCTGACACGCTTCACCAACGCTGGCAAACTGGTAAATCTTATTGTGCCGTCCAATGGTTGTTGGTCCGTTGATGACCACATGCGGACCGATCCAGCAGCCTTCGCCAATTTCAACATCCGGACCGATAACGGTGAATGGACCAATAATGGCCCCATCGGCAATACGTGCGGTTTGATCGACCAGTGCAGTAGGGTGAATCACGACGTTGACTTCCGCTCAGCGCACACAATATCGGCAGTGGCCGCTAACTGGCCGTCCACTTCCGCCCGGCAGTTGAATTTAAAAATACCGCGGCGTTCAGACACCAGCGTACTGAACAGATCCAGCCGGTCACCGGGCACGACCTGCCGCTTGAATTTAACGTTATCGAGCCCGGCAAACAAATACAGATAGCCTTCGCTCGGGCGGTTGCCTGATGTCGCAAAACCCAGAATAGCCGAAACCTGAGCCATGGCCTCACACATCAGCACACCGGGAAAGATGGATTGACCCGGGAAGTGCCCGTTGAATAACTCTTCATTGCCCGTAACGTTCTTGAACCCGGCAATGGCCTCACCCGGGGTCAGTTCGGTAATACGGTCAACCAGCAAAAACGGGTACCGGTGTGGCAACAATTGCTTGATGGCTTCATGATCCAGGGGCAGTTCAATGCTCATTCCGAGTCCTCAGATTCCGGAGCGGCGGGACGCATTGCCAGCGCCTTCTCCAATGACTTCAATCGCTGTTCATACTGGTCTAACTGGCGCAAGCGTGCAACGGTACGACGCCATTCCCGACTGGGCTGTGCCGGCCAGCCCGAGGAATAGAGTCCTGCGTCTGAGATGCTTTTGGTCACCATGGTCTGGCCGGTAAAATGGGTGCCCGCAGCAATATCGATATGGCCGGCAAACCCGGCCTGCCCCCCTACAGTACAGCCAGCGCCCAGGGTGGTACTGCCAGCAATACCGACCTGCCCGGCCAGTGCCGTGGCTTTTCCGATCACAACATTGTGTGCAACTTGAACCAGGTTATCGATGATGACATCGTCTTCAATGCAGGTATCGTCGATGGCCCCGCGGTCGATGCTCACATTGGCACCGATATCGACCCGGTTGCCGATACGGACAGTGCCCAGTTGGGCAATACGCTGCCATTGCCCCTGATCCGGTGCAAACCCGAACCCATCGGAGCCGATAACCGTTCCCGGCTGTACCCGGCAATCGTCGCCCATCACCACCCCGTGGCAAAGCGTAACGTTCGCCATAATCCGGGTGTTCCGGCCAACCCGTGCACCGGCATCGAGTACTGCCCCCGCACCGATCTGACTGCCCTCGCCAATGCTCACGCCAGAGCCGATGACCGCTCCGGGGCCAATGGTCACTCCTACGCCGATCACCGCATCTTCGGCCACCACGGCACTGAGGTCAATGTGGCCGGTTGGTGCTGGCTCACGGCTGAAGTGGTGGGATATACGGGCATAGCTCAAGTAGGGGTCCGCCACCAGAATCAGGGCGGCAACACCCGGAGCCTGGTCGGCCATATCCGGTTTCAGGATGATGGCCGTGGCCTGGCTGTCTGGCAGGTCTGCCAGATACTGTCGGGATGCCAGGAACGTCAGGCTCCCGGACTGGGCCTTATCCAGAGCAGACACCCGCTCCAGAGGCATATCCCAGGCCTGCTCACTACCGCCCAGCTGCGCATCGAGCTGTTCGGCCAACTGTCGGGCTGTGATCATCCGTCTGACTCGTCAGCTTATTGTTGCGCCTGGTACAGCGCATTGAATTCTTCCAGTACCGCTTCGGTAATATCCAGTGAATTACGATGGTAGACCACGGCGCCCTTGTCCAGGATCACATCATATTCCTGGCCGTCGACGGCCGTTTCTATGGCTTGCGCCATCATCGGCTGGTACCGCTCGATAAAGGCATTGCGGCGCTCGCCCTGCACTTGCTGCAGCTGTCGCACCAGCTGGTCGCGCTGGCGTGCTCGCTGCTGCAGTTCACTTTCAAGTTCCGACAACTCATCTTCGGTCATGATGTCAGCATCGGTCCGGGCCCGGCTCTGCAATTGCTGGATCGCCTGCCCCAGCGTTTGCACTTGCTGTTCTTCCTGTTCAAACTCGCGTTTCAGTTCGGCGGTGGCATCCTGGGCTGCATCGCTATTGAACAACACATAATTCTGATCCAGCAATGCCACTTCAGTCGCCTGAACAGAAGCGGTCATGCCAATGGCAACCAGTGCGAAGGCTATTCGGCTCAGCCAGCCAGATTCCCGTGACCGGCCAGTCGCTTTGGTCGGGGCAATGCGTTGTGCTGAAGTCTTCATGCTTTCTCCTTCGGTTCGAGTGATGCTGTACCTGCCTGCTACTTGCCAGGCAGGTCATTCTAATGTGTACGGCCAAGACTGAGTAGTGGGCCCAACCGCATGCCTTTTCAACCAGCCCGACCTCAGTATCCGATACCAATTGTAAAGGCGAAATTCTTTTCAAGATCCCCATCGCGCGCATTCAGAGGCCAGGCATAACTGAAGCTCAACGGCGCGATCGGCGTAATCCAGGTGATATCAACACCTGCGGCGTAACGCAGGTCGGACAGATCCACACCATTGGTGCAGTTTGCATTGCCGGCGCGACAGTCATCGGAATAGACATTGCCACCGTCAATAAACAACGACGCTCTGAAGGCATCCTGGTTCTGTACAAACGGCATGGGTATCAGCAACTCGGCGCCGTATTCGATCTTTATGTTTCCACCGATGGGCGATGGGTCGTCCAGCGGATCATTATTGCCATCCAGATTGGGGGTGCTCAGCGGCCCCAGCGACCCATACTGATAGCCGCGTACCGACCGGACACCTCCGGAATAAAAGTGCTTGTAAAAGGGCAATCGGTCCGCATCGCCGTAACCGCTGCCGTAGCCAACGTCCGAGTGTAGACGAATACTGTACTGATCGTTGACCGGGAAGTACTGTTCCGCACTGCCCGTCAAACGGTAGTAGGTCAGATCACCCAGTGGCGTGGCTACTTCACCCGACAAGGTCAGTTGGCGACCCCGGTTAGCCTTGAAGGTGCCGTTCAAGCTGTTGAGGTTCCAGGTCAGACGGGTGTCGATGATTTCATAGTCACTGCCGTTGCTGTCCCGGAAATCCGTCATTTCCTGAGGAGCGCTATCACTGAGAAACAACTCATCCTGACTGTAGCCAACACCGTAAGTGATACGCTGGTTTTCAGACAGCGGGTAGCCCAGTCGCAACCGGCCACCGGCGGTATTGGTCGCATAGGTCCTGAAGGTTTGCTCACTGAAGTCGGTACGGCGGTAATACAGATCGATACCGCGACTGACCCCATAAATCGTGAAGTACGGGTCTTCGAACGAGAGGTTATAATTCTGCTCGGCGTTGTTCACCGTTACCGAGGCTGAAAAGTCGTAGCCTTTGCCTTGAAAGTTCTTTTGCTCAATCTTGGCTTCGGTAAAAAAGCCGCTCTGATCCGAGTAACCGATAGAACCGGTTATCTGGCTATTGGTGGTTTCTTCAACGGTCACGATCAGGTCGACCAGGTCATCCCGGCCTTCGATGCGCTGGGTCCGGATATCGACCTGACTGAAGTAACCCAGGCGTTCGAGGCGCTGGCGCGACCGCCGAATATTGCTGTTTATGACCAGTGCGCGTTCCAGTTGGCGCATTTCACGGCGGATGACTTCGTCATTGGTTTCCGAGTTGCCTCGAATCTCAATTCGATTCACATACACCGGTTTGCCCGGAATGACGCTGAGCGTGATATCCACCGTTCGGGCGTCACGGTCGGGATCGAGTTCGCTGTTGACCTCGGCGAAGGCATAGCCCTTGTCACCGAGCACGTCGTTCATTCGCGACGACAGATTGCTGATCTCAACGCGGGAATAGACGTCCCCTTCACGGACATCGATCAGGGCTTCAAGCTCATCGCCCAGATCGACCAGATCGCCGGTCAGCGAGAGCCCCGATACCTGGTAGGGTTCACCCTCAAATACGTTGAGAACCAGAGTGATGTCGGCTTTGTTGTCCGAGATTGAAACCTGATGAGACTCCAGCCGGAAATCCAGGTAACCCCGATCAAGATAATAATCTTCCAGGCGCGCCAGATCGCCCGTCAACTGAGCCTGGCCAAAACGATTACGGCGAGCAATAAACTGAAACGGGTATCGCTTGCTGGATTCACGCAGGCGCAGGGCTGCCTGCAACTCGTCGTCGGTGAAGACTGAGTTGCCGGTAATTTCAATATGGTTGATCTTCGCCACCGGCCCTTCGCTGATAACCAGCTCAACGTCGACCCGGTTTAGCGACAGCGGCGTCACCTCAGGCACTACCGTGGCGTTGTAACGGCCCTGAATGCTGTACTGACGCTCCAACTCCAGTTCAATGCCCTCAAGCAGTGACTGGTTGAAAATCTCACCTTCTTCCAATCCGACGTTCGACATGACGCGTTCCAGCGTCTCGGTCGGAATCACCTTGTTGCCAGAAAAATCGACACTGTTGATCGCCGGGCGTTCGGTCACTTCAAAAACCAGGGTGCCGCCATCGCGCAACACCTGCACATCACTGAAATAGCCGGTACTGTATACCGCACGTAACCAGTCGTCGGCAGCGTCGGAATCAACCTGATCGCCTTCCTGAATGGGTAGCGCCTGCAATACCGACCCCAGCGATACCCGCTGCAGGCCGTTGACGGTCAGGGCATCAACCCGAAACGGTTCCGCCATGGCACTTGCACTGAACATCAGCGCCAGGGCTGCCGCGACAACAAATCTCATAGTTACTCCTGTTCGTTAAAATCGGGACTGTCGGGGCAGCAGCCGGGACAGGCACATCGACCGATCACTGACCGTTATAACCGGCCGATATCATTTACAAACGCCAATACCATCAGCCCGACAATCAGCATCAGGCCAATTTGAGACCCTATCACCTGCAAACGTTCCGACAAGGGCTTGCCACGCATCCATTCGACCGCATACATCACAATATGCCCGCCATCCAAAATCGGGATGGGTAGTAAATTGACCACCCCGAGACTGATGCTGATGAACGCCAGAAAGCGAATGAAGCTTTCGGCGCCGCCCTGAACCGAATCACCGGCCATCTGCGCCATGGAAATGGGGCCACCAATCTGCTCTACCGACACCAGGCCCGTCACCATCTTGCCGAGCATGGCAAAGCTGAGCCCGACCATTTCAGCGGTATCCTGCAGGCCGAGCCAGATACCGGTCCAGGGCCATTCGCGCTGGACGATAATCTGTTCTTCCGGCCAGGGAGCGGGCGCAGCTATAGCGCCAATATAGCCCTGGCTTTGGCCTTCAACGTCACGCTCAGCTGGCGTGACTGTCAGTGTTTGCCGGGCCTGATCACGCTCCAGCACGACGGACAACGGCCGGCCGCCATTGGGCTGAATAATAGCGACCCAGTCCACCCAATTTTCAATCATTTGACCATTGACCGAAATAATCCGGTCGCCAGCCTGCAAACCTGCAGCCTCAGCCGCTCCACCCGGAACCACCTGGCCAATCATTGCCGGCGTTTCAGGGCGGCTCGGATACAGCCCCAGGCTGGCCATGGGGTTGGGTTCGCTGTCGCGGGCCATCCACTGATTAATCGGCACCGCCAGCTCTTGCAGTTGCCCGTCCCGGCGCACGCTCAGCTCAATGATGCCAGTGTCGCCAACACGCCGAGCCAGCGCGAGGTTGATATCGGTCCAGTCGTCAACGTTACGGCCGTCAACCTGCTCAATAACATCACCACGTTGAACACCGGCTTCTGCCGCGGGAGTTTGCGCTGGCGGCGTATCAGCCCAGGGGGCAAGCCCCTGGACACCAATGCTGTACAACAGAGCAAAGGCAAGAATGGCAAACAGAAAGTTGGCGATAGGCCCGGCCGATGCGACCGCAATGCGCTGGGCTGGCGTCTTACGGGTGAAAGCCTGGTCGAGTTCGGCGTCATCCACCGGACCTTCCCGTTCATCAAGCATTTTCACGTAGCCGCCCAGCGGAATCCAGGCGATAACAAACTCGGTGCCATGGCGGTCGTACCAGCGGTACAACGGCTGACCAAACCCCACTGAAAAGCGCAATACCCGAATACCATTGCGACGGGCCACCCAGAAATGGCCGTACTCATGCACGGTCACCAGAATACCCAGAGCCACCAGAATACCGAGAATATTGGTCAGAATTGCCATCATGTTCGTGCCTCTATCGCGGCCTTCGCCAGTGTTCTGGCGCGCGCGTCAATACCCAGCAATTGCTCAACCGACTCAGCAGGTTCGTGTGCCAGCTGGTTGAGCACCTGTTCATTAATGTGGGCGATTTGGGGAAATGACAGGCGCCGCTGCAAGAAGGCTTCAACGCTGATTTCATTGGCGGCATTTAACACCGCCGGGCACGTTCCGCCGACAGCGATGGCCTCTTCAGCCAGGCGCAGGCAGGGAAACCTGGCCCGGTCAGGCTGATCAAAACTAAGCCCCAGCTGGGCAGTAAACTCGAGGGCGGCACTGCCGCTGTCAATGCGATCCGGATAGGCCAGCCCGAACGCTATGGGGGTACGCATGTCAGGCGATCCCAGTTGTGCGATCACCGAGCCGTCGATGTAACGTACCATGGAGTGAATGACGCTCTGTGGGTGCACCACGACCTCAACATCAGCCGGCTGCAAGTCGAACAGCCAGCAAGCTTCGATCAGTTCCAGCCCCTTGTTCATCAGAGTGGCGGAATCGACCGAAATTTTCTGGCCCATGGACCAGTTTGGATGAGCCACCGCCTGTTCGGGCGTTACCTGCTCCAGCTGCCCGGCGGTAAAGTTCAAAAAGGGGCCACCGGAGGCCGTCAGCAATACGGATGCAACACCCTGGCGCCGGTGCTCACCGGGCATGCACTGGAATATGGCATTGTGTTCGCTGTCGATCGGCAGTAATTCGGCACCGGACCGCTTCACTGCCGACATCAGCAGGTCACCAGCCACCACCAGGCTCTCTTTATTGGCCAGCAGCAATCGTTTGCCAGCCCGCGCGGCCGCCAGTGACGACAACAAACCGGCAGAACCGACAATGGCCGCCATCACCACCTGAACATCCGGATGCTCAGCCATGGCTTCCAGCGCGGCATTACCGACCAGTATTTCAGTAAGGGTATCGGACAGGCGCGCCATCAGCGCTTGCCGGCCATTACTATCAGCCACCACGGCGTAACGTGGCCGATGCTGTTCAATTTGTCGCGCCAGTAGCTCAATGTTGCGATGACCGGACAGCGCAAAGACCCCAAAACGATCCGGGTGGCGGGCAATAACATCCAGGGTATTGCAGCCGATGGACCCGGTGGATCCGAGCACGGTCACCCATTGACGGGGCGCGGGAGTGGGTTCTGAGACACCGTTTGAGATGGTCATGGCTAGAGGATCACCGCCAGCAAGAGCACGCAAAACATTGGTGTGGCAGCACAGAGACTGTCGATCCGGTCCAGAATTCCACCATGCCCCGGCAACAGGCCAGAACTGTCTTTAATGCCCCGGTAGCGCTTGAGCAGGCTTTCGAACAGATCACCCAAAACGGATATTGCCACCACCAGCGCGCTGATGACCAGCAACAGCAGCCATTGCAACGGTGTCAGGCCGGGCAGAAAAATAAGCGCCATTGCGGCAGACAGTACAACCGAGGTGGCCATACCGCCGTAGACACCGGCCCAGGTTTTACCCGGACTTACCGAGGGCGCCAGCTTGCGATTGCCGAACGCCTTGCCGGCAAAATAAGCACCGATATCTGCGCCCCAGACCAGCAGCATCAGCCAGGTCAGCACCAGATTGGCGTTCGGCTGACCTTTCAGTACATTCAACCCAAGCCAGAGCGGCAGCAACACCGGCAACGCCATCAACAGGCGTACCCAGCGGTGCTGAATCCAGCTCTGGCTGGCCGGGTAGCGCACCACCATGAGCAGTGCAAACAGCCACCACAGCAGCGACCATAAAGTCAGCTGCAGCCAGGTCAGGGTGGTTCGGGTCTGCAGCCACCACAGCAAGCCGAGCGCTGCCGCCGTCAGTACCGCCATGCCCAGGCGGGTGGTCACCCGCTGAAAACCGGCCAGATTGGCCCATTCCCAGGCCCCCAAAACAACAATGGCGCCAATGAAGGCGGCAAATCCGGGCTCCGGCAGCCAGTAAATGCAGGCCAGCATCAGCGGGGCCAGTACCAGCGCAGTCAACACGCGTGTGATCAGCATAATCAGGAAGTCACTCTTTGTTCCAGTTGCTCGTCAGTTCGGCCAAAACGGCGCACCCGGCCGGCAAAACTGGCGAAGGCTTGCTGCAACGATTCTTTATTGAAATCCGGCCAGAACTCATCGGTGAAATAGAATTCGGTATAGGCGAACTGCCAGAGCAGGAAGTTCGAGATGCGCTGCTCGCCCGCCGTGCGAATGCACAGATCGGGAGGTGGCAAATCACCCAGGGCGACCCGGGCCTGCATGGCCGCTTCGGTCACGTCGTCCGGCGTCAGCCTGCCACAGGCCACATCACGGGCCAGACTTCTGGCGGCCTGGGTAATGTCCCAGTGCCCGCCGTAGTTGGCGGCAATCACCAGCGTCATGCCGGTATTGTTGACGGTCAGTGCCTCCGAGCGGGCAATAGCCGCTTGAATGGCCGCGCTGAAGCCGGTCTTGTCGCCAATGATGCGTAATTTCAAATTATTCTCGTGCAGTTTCTTTACTTCACGGTTCAACGCCATCAGGAACAGCTCCATCAGGGCGTTTACCTCGTCTCGGGGGCGGCGCCAGTTCTCGGAGCTGAAGGCGTACAGGGTCAGCACCTCCACACCCGCTCTGGCACTGTGTTCAACAACGGTTCTCACCGCCTTGGCACCGGCTTTATGCCCTGAAATACCGCCCAGCAATCGCTTTTTTGCCCAGCGATTGTTTCCATCCATGATAATGGCCACATGGCGAGGAACAGAACTGTCTCCTGCTGAGTGTGCTGTGGTCATAATTGTCCTTTACTGAATCAGGGCAGCGTCTGCGGATGTCGATTCGCGAGCAACCACCCTGAGCCTGGCTGTTCATTTCAGCGGCGACGGCACTCTTTTTTGTTTGTGCTACGCCGTCCCTACAAAAAACAAAGGCAACATGGGGTTCCCATGCTGCCTGAGTCAAGGTCCCGTAACGGTATTAAACCGTCATCAGTTCCTTTTCCTTGCTGGCCAGATGCGCCTCGACCTGAGCGGTCGCGGCATCGGTCAGCTTCTGGATGTCATCTTCGGCACCGCGGCCTTCATCTTCGGACAGCTCTTTTTCTTTAACCAATTCCTTGATGGTGGCGTTGGCATCGCGGCGACCGCTGCGGATCGACACGCGTGCTTTCTCGGCTTCTGAGCGGGCTACCTTGATCATGTCCTTGCGTGACTCTTCCGTCAGCGCGGGCATGACCACACGAATCTTATCGCCGGAGGTCGCCGGGTTTAGCCCCAAGTCGGCCTTCATGATGCCACGTTCGATTTCCGGCACCAGATTTTTCTCCCAGGGCACAATCGCCAGGGTACGGCCATCTTCAACGTTGATGTTCGCCACCTGCTTCAGTTGGGTGGGCGTACCGTAGTAGTTGACCATGACGCTGTCGAGAATGGCAGGGTTGGCCCGGCCGGTGCGAATCTTGTTGAAGCCGTCGTCCAGCGCGCCAATCGCCCGGCGGTTGTGCGCCTCAACCTCTTTCTTTATGTCTTCGATCATGCAGTTATATCCTCTACCATCAGCGTTCCTTCATTACCGCCTACCATCAGCGATATCAACGCTCCCGGCTTGTTCATATTAAAGACCCGGACCGGCATTTTATGGTCCCGCACCAGACAAACAGCGGTCAAATCCATCACACCCAGCTGTTTCTCCAGTGCCTCGTCATACGTCAGACGGTCATATTTTACCGCATCCGGATTGGTTCGGGGATCATCATTATACACGCCGTCGACGTTCGTTGCCTTGAGTACCAGATCTGCTTCGATTTCGATACCACGCAGGCAGGCCGCCGAGTCGGTGGTGAAGAAGGGGTTGCCCGTGCCAGCGGCAAAAATAACGACATCCCCCTGGGTCAGATAACGAATGGCGCTGCGCCGGTCGTAGTGTTCTACAATCCCTGACATGGGAATGGCCGACATCACCCGGCTGCGAATATTGGAGCGCTCCAGCGCATCCCGCATGGCCAGCGCGTTCATCACCGTAGCCAGCATGCCCATATGGTCGCCGGTTACCCGGTCCAGCCCGGCTTCATTCAGGGCCTTGCCGCGAAACAGATTGCCACCGCCGATCACCAGTCCGACCTGCACCCCAATCCCCACCAGCTGACCGATCTCCAATGCCATGCGGTCCAGCACTTTGGGGTCAATCCCGAAGCCCTGTTCGCCGGAGAGCGCTTCGCCACTGAGTTTGAGTAGAATGCGCTTATGGCGCGGGTGGGGGTCTTTCGTGGGCATGGTAATCTCCTAAACTGGGTCGCTGGTATCGGCTACCGGGGGACGTTAACTCCGCGCCGCTACTGTGCGACGCAAGCGTCGCCGGTGCAAGCGGGATTCGCGTAAACAGACCCGGCAGGGAGCCCGGAGTTACGCGCTGTCGGCACAGGCTTGCCGTGCAGACAAAAAAAAGGGCAGTCAGACTGCCCTTTTTAGAAACACTTGATCAGTTGCCTTTGGCAGCAGCGGCGACTTCGGCGGCGAAGTCGACTTCTTCGCGCTCAATGCCCTCGCCCACTTCCAGACGCAGAAAGCTGAGAATTTCGGCATCCGCGTTCTTGGCCAGGGTTCCGACCTTGGTGTCCGGATCCTTAACAAAAGGCTGTTCCAGCAAAGAAATTTCAGCAACAAACTTTTTCAGGCGGCCCTGAACCATCTTCTCGATGATTTCAGCTGGCTTGCCGGAGTTCTCGGCCTGGGCGGAAACCACTTCTTTCTCGCGGTCCAGCACTTCCTGAGGTACCTGATCGGCCGATACAAACTGCGGGTTGATCGCAGCAATGTGCATGGCAACATCACGACCCAGCTCTTCATTGCCACCGTTCATTTCAACGGCTACGCCAATGCGGCCACCGTGAACATAGGTTGCAACTGTTTTACCTTCGCCACCGAGCAGCACAACACGGCGCACGGAGATGTTCTCACCGATCTTCTGCACCAGGGCTTCACGTGCAGACTCCAGTTCACCGGCCATCAGGGCGGCAACATCGCTTTGCTGATCAGCAAAGGCTTTATCGGCTACGGTATTGGCAAACTCAAGGAAGTTGTCGTCACGGGCAACAAAGTCCGTTTCGCTGTTTACTTCCAGCAGCATGGCGCGGCTGTTGTCAGCGGACTGACGATTAACGATGATGCCTTCGGCAGCTGTGCGGCCAGCTTTCTTCGCCGCTTTCAGACCGGATTCTTTGCGCATGGTGTCGATGGCTGCTTCGATATCGCCGTTCGACTCAACCAGGGCCTTTTTGCACTCCATCATGCCAAGACCGGTACGCTCACGCAGTTCTTTTACCAGGGCTGCTGTGATGTTAGCCATAGTGTATTCCTCACTCATTAAATGGATTCGGTTCACTCGCCGGGCGCCTGCGGCATCCGACAGTCCCTACAATTCGTTTCACGGCCAGCGACAGGTGCATCGCAATCGGGCGTCTGTATAGCAAAAAGGGGCCGAGGCCCCTTTTTCACTTGCCTGAGCCGTGCGCCGATTACTCGGCCGGGGTGTCTACAACCGCGTCAGCGACTTCAACAAATTCGTCGGCCTGGGTGGCGTTGGCCGCCTTGGCTTCCAGAACAGCGTTAGCGACTGAGCTGGCGTAGATTTCAATGGCGCGAATGGCGTCATCGTTACCCGGGATTACAATGTCCACACCGTCGGGGTTGGAGTTACTGTCCACAACGCCGATGACCGGAATGCCCAGCTTGTTGGCTTCCAGGATGGCAATACGCTCGTGGTCTACGTCGATCACGAACAGGGCATCGGGCAGGCCGCCCATGTCCTTGATACCACCGATGGTCCGCTCCAGCTTCTCGATTTCGCGCTCACGCATGAGACGCTCTTTCTTGGTCAGCTTGTCGAAGGTGCCGTCTTTGCTTTCGGCATCCAGATCACGCAGACGCTTGATCGACTGGCGGATGGTCTTGTAGTTGGTCAGCATGCCACCCAACCAGCGGTGCGCCACATACGGCATGCCAGCACGGGTTGCTTCTTCACGAATGATGTTGCTGGCAGAACGCTTGGTACCAACGAACAATACCTTGTTCTTGGCCGCTGCCAACTCACCGATCTGTACCAGCGCCTTGTTCAGGGCCGGAACGGTATGTTCAAGGTTAATGATGTGAATCTTGTTACGGGCACCAAAGATGTATTTACCCATCTTCGGGTTCCAGTAACGGGTCTGGTGACCGAAGTGAACACCTGCTTTGAGCAGGTCACGCATAGAAACAGTAGCCATAGTATCCTCACTGGTTCGGGTTAAGCCTCCACACACCCCATGATTCAACCCCTGACCAAACCTGACCAAAGGCACCCGGAATCATGTGCCGGTGCATGTGAGAGTTAATAGACACCGCCCGGATCTTTGTCGATTCAGACGGCATTCCTTTGAACAGTCCGTCCAAAGCGGCGCGCTTTATACCATAAACGAAGGCCGATTCAAAGTTTTTTGGCACCATCCCAGGGCACCCTAGCCCCGTCAAAAGCACCTCTCAGGGCAGCCTCGGGCGGGTTTGCGGCAGCGGTGCTGCAAGTCGCAGCCAAAAGCTTTAGAATGATGCGCCATTATTCATGTTCGCCTGGGAAACTCATGTCTGTAACCATCAAGACCGCCGAAGAAATCGAAAAAATGCGCGTGGCGGGCCGGCTCGCCGCTGAAGTACTAGAAATGATTGGCGAGTATGTTCAGCCGGGTGTCAGCACCGGGGAACTGGACCGCATCTGCCATAATCACATTGTCGAGGTTCAGGGAGGCATTCCGGCGCCACTCAACTACGGCAACCCGCCCTTTCCCAAGTCGATCTGCACCTCAGTCAATCACGTGATCTGTCACGGCATACCCAGCGATGACAAGATTCTGAAAAAAGGCGACATCGTCAACATCGACGTGACCGTCATTAAAGACGGCTACCATGGCGACACCAGCAAGATGTACTTCGTCGGTGAGCCGCAACCACACCTCGAGCGTTTGGTCCGCATCACCCAGGAATGCCTGTACAAAGGCATTGAACTGGTGCGACCCGGCACTCGCTTGGGCGATATCGGCCATGTGATTCAGCAACATGCGGAAGCCAACTATTACTCGATTGTTCGTGAATACTGCGGACACGGTATTGGCGCTGTCTTTCACGAAGAACCACAGGTACTGCATTACGGACGCCCCGGCACTGGCATGGAATTAAAGGAAGGCATGACCTTTACCATTGAACCCATGGTCAATGCCGGCAAACCGCAATCGAAACTGCTCGGTGACCAGTGGACTGTGGTGACCCGAGACCGCAAAGCCTCGGCCCAGTGGGAGCACACCCTGCTGGTAACCGCCACTGGCGTTGAAGTACTGACCCGCCGCCAGGAAGAGTCCTTTTAATCCGAAACAGTACCCAGAACCCTCAAGCGGACCCTTTTGTTAACGCACCGTGATGTCGTCTCTTTAGGATGAGTGCATGAATCTGAATGATTATGCCGATGCTGACCTGATTGATGCAGACAGCCTGACGCAGGTAACGACCCAAGCCCCGCCGATGCAGGCGTTGCGCCAGGCCCTGGATCACCTCTATCAGACGCTGGATCGCCGCTTCCTGCAAGGCGAGCCCATACGTACTCTGGTGTTCGGTCGCACCTGGGCCATGGATCAGATTCTGACAGCCGCCTGGCACCACTTCGACTGGCTTAACGAACAGAACATCGCCCTGATTGCTGTCGGTGGTTACGGGCGCGGAGAGTTGCTGCCCAAATCCGACATCGACCTGCTCTTGCTGTTCGATACCGAAGCCGACATCGATGCCAATGTTGATTCAATACAGGCGTTTCTGACCCTGATGTGGGATCTGAAGCTCGATATCGGTCACAGCGTCCGTACGCTGGAGGCCTGCCAGGAAGAAGCCCGGGGCGACGTCACCATCACCACCAATCTGATGGAAAGCCGCACCCTGAGCGGCAATCCGACGCTGCGCCAACGCGTTTCCGGGCTGATCAGCCAGGCCCACATATGGCCCAGCGACGACTTCTACAAAGCCAAGCTGAACGAACAGACCCACCGCCACCAGAAGTACAACGAGACCGAGTATAACCTGGAACCAAATGTCAAAGCCGGCCCGGGCGGGTTGCGCGACATTCAGACCATCGCCTGGGTAGCAAAACGGCATTTCGGCGATACCGATCTGGCCGAGCTGGTCGAGCGTGGCTTCCTGACCGATGCCGAATACCAGGCCCTGATCGACGGACAGGACTACCTCTGGCGCATCCGCTATGCCCTGCACCATTTCAGCGGGCGCGAAGAAGACCGCCTGTTGTTTGATCTGCAGGAAAAAGTCGCCGAGCAGTTCGGCTACCAGGACCGAGAAGGTCAGTTGGCGGTCGAACACCTGATGCAGGATTATTTCCGCCAGGTATTCAAGCTGCGTGCCCTGAACATCATGTTGCTGCAACTGTTCGACGAAGCCATTCTGCACCAGAACGAAGACGACCAGCTGATTCCAATCAACTCCCGGTTTCAGGTCCGTAACGGCTACATAGAGACGCTGAACGACACGGTATTCATCCGCACGCCGTCGGCTCTGCTGGAAATTTTTGTGCTCTGTGCACAGCGCCCGGATACCAAGGGTATTCGCGCCTCAACCATTCGCCAGATCTTCGCCAACCGGCATCGCATCAACGGCAAGTTCCGCCAGGATCTGCGCAACATCACCTTCTTCATGGAGCTGCTGCGCAGCCCGGCCGGGGTGTCCACCAATCTGATGCGGATGAACCAGTACGGCATACTGGGGCGTTATTTGCCCGAGTTCGGGCTGATAGTCGGGCAGATGCAGTACGATCTTTTCCATGTCTTCACCGTCGACGCCCATACCCTACTGACCATTCGCAACCTGCGCCGTTTTCGCCACGCCAACAACACCGTTGAATTCCCCATCGCCACCAAGGTGATTCACCAGCTACCCAAAGTGGAACTGGCCTACATCGCCGCGCTCTATCACGACATCGGCAAGGGCCGTGGCACCGATCATTCAGTCGAAGGCGCCGAAGAAGTCCGCCGTTTCGCGCTGCGCCACCGCATGACGGCCTGGGAGAGCGACCTGGTAGTCTGGCTGGTGCGCAACCACCTGCTGATGTCGATCACCGCCCAGCGGCTCGACATTTCCGACCCCGAAGTGATTAACCACTTCACCCAGCAGGTTGGCGACATCCACCGGCTCAACTACCTGTACGTATTAACGGTTGCCGACATCTACGCCACCAACCCCAACCTCTGGAACAGCTGGCGCGCTTCCCTGCTGAAAAAACTCTACCATGAAGCCATGGCTGCCCTGCGACGCGGGCTGGAAAACCCCATAGACAAAGAAGAACGCATTCGCGATGTTCAGTCGGCCGCCATGACCATGCTGCGCGACGATGGCTTTACCGAGGCCGAGATCCTGCAGCTCTGGGACAATCCGGGGGATGACTATTTTCTGCGCGAAAGCCCGGAGAACATCGCCTGGCACACGCGCGCCATCGCTAACCATGGTCTCAATGTGCCGTTGGTACTGATTCGCGAAACCGACGAGCACAGCTTCGCCGGCGCTACTCAGATTTTCATTTACGCACCGGACCGACCGCATTTGTTTGCCGACATTGCCGCCTGCCTCGACAGCTGTGAACTGGACATTCAGGACGCCCGCATCATGACGTCCTCCGCCTCGGATTTCAGTCTCGATACCTTTATCGTGCTCGATGAAGAGGGCCACAGCATCGGCAACAACCCGGCTCGCCTGAGAGATGTACAGCACCGCCTGTTGCTGGCTATTCAAGACCCGGAAGACACCGCCACGCCGAACCGGCGTCTGTCGCGCCGCCTTAAACACTTCAGCATTGCGCCCATCATTACTGTCAGCAACGACCCGGCCAACCACCGAACCGTGGTCGAGGTAATCACCTCGGACCGCCCCGGTCTGCTGGCCGACATAGGCCGGGCCTTCAAACGTCTTGATCTGCGCATGCAAAGCGCCCGCATCTCAACGCTGGGCGAACGGGTGGAAGACGTCTTCTTTGTGGTCGACAACCAGAATGAACCGCTGCACGACTCCCATCGCGTGGCTGAATTGCAGAAACAACTGACCGAGACCATCGACCAGGGACAACACCCATGAATCCGTTAATGGCACGGCTGATGCCGTACCCCTTCGAGAAACTCAAGCAGCTGACAGCCAACATCACACCGGCCAGCCTGCCCGAGGTCGCCTGGTCCATCGGCGAGCCCAAACACGCTGCGCCGGAGTTTCTCAGCCCTGTTTTGAACCAGAACCTGGGGGGCTTTTCCCAATACCCGGCCACCAACGGATTGCCGGCATTGCGTGAAGCGATCAGCCAGTGGTGCCAGCGCCGCTTCCAATTGCCCGATGGCAGTCTAACCGCCGACAGAAACGTTCTGCCGGTCACCGGCACCCGCGAAGCGCTGTTTTCGGTGGTTCAGGCCCTGTTCGATGCCAGCTCCGCCAAACGCGACGTCTGGATGCCAAACCCCTTTTACCAGATCTACGAAGGCGCCACCTACCTGGCCGGCGGCGAACCGCGCTACCTGCCCTGCCTGGCAGAAACCGGCTACCTGCCCGACTTTAGCGGCCTGACCGACGCCGACTGGGACAACTGCCAGATGCTGTTTCTGTGCACCCCGGGCAACCCCTCCGGCCAGCCATTATCGCTGGAGCAGTTGCAACACCTGATCCGCAAAGCCATCAACCACGATGTGCTGCTGATCAGCGATGAATGCTACAGCGAGCTCTACCGCGATGAAGCAAACCCGCCGCCCGGACTGTTACAGGCCGCAGCGGCCATGGGCCACACCGACTATCGCAACTGTCTGGTGTTTCACAGCCTGAGCAAGCGCAGCAACCTGCCCGGCTTGCGCAGCGGTTTCGTGGCTGGCGATGCCCGCCTGATCGCCGAATTCCTGCGCTACCGAACCTATCACGGCTGTGCCATGCCGCTGCCACATCAGCAGGTTTCCATCGCCGCCTGGCAGGATGAAAGCCACGTTGCTGCCAATCGCGCGCTCTACAACCAGAAGTACCAGGCGCTGCACGACATCCTGTCCGACAAGATGCCGGTGCGCATTCCCGAGGCCAGCTTCTACCTCTGGCCCAATCTGGAGCGCGACGACACTCAGGTTGCCTGTGACTGGCTGGAACAATCCAACATCCGGGTCTTGCCGGGTCAGTACCTGTGCCGGACGATCGACGGCGTCACCCCGGGGTATGGGCACGTTCGCATTGCTCTGGTCGCCGAACTGGATGCCTGTATCGACGCCGCCGAACGCCTGCGCCGCCTGCTCTGACTCGCAGGCCACACCCTTGCACGAAAGGAAACCGAACCGCCATGATCCGTATTTACGGCATTCGCAACTGCGACACCATCAAGAAGACACTGGCCTGGTTTGCAGACCAGCAGCTCGAGATTGAGTTCGTCGACTACAAGAAAACCCCGCCGGACGAAGCGCTGCTGCGCACCTGGCTAACGCAGCTAGACTGGGAACAACTGGTCAACAAACGCGGTACCAGCTGGCGCAAACTGCCTCAAGAACAGCGCGACACCCTAACCGAGGCCGGCGCCATCGAACAGATGATCGCCAACCCGTCTTTGATCAAACGGCCACTGGTCGAGTATCAGGGCTCTGTGAGTGTCGGTTTCGATGAAGCGCACTTCGCACACTTGGCAGCGCGGGCTCGCTGACACTTTTAAAACGCTAAAACGACATTGAGAGGACAACACATGAGCTATTTTGCAGTGGCGATCGGCACCGCCACCCGAAACAAAGACGGCAAGATCATTGAAGCCTGGTACCCCCAACCGATTCTGACCCCGTCTGACGACCTGATCACTACTCTCAGCCAGGTCGCCAAGCTCAACGGCGGCAATGAAGCGCTGGTGGTCGAGAGCGCCCTGATGAGCCCCCTGGCCGATGGCTTCGACAAAGCCGGCTACCGCGAAAGCGCCCAGTTCTGCCGCGCTGCAGAAAGCAGCCGCCAGACTATCGTACTGACCGTACTGGAATCCGATGCCGCACCGGTGTCTGTCGCCGAAGGCTATCTGAAGCTGCACCTGCTGTCGCACCGCCTGATCAAACCCCACGGCTGTTCACTGGACGGCTTGTTCGGCCTGCTGCACAACATCGCCTGGACCAACGAAGGCCCGATCGACCTGCCAGAACTCGCCGACCGTCAAATGGAAGCCCGGCTGGCGGGCCGCACCCTGGATGTCCAGTGCGTCGACAAGTTCCCGAAAATGACCAACTATGTCGTGCCCAAAGGCATTCGTATTGCCGATACCAGCCGGGTTCGGCTTGGCGCCCACATCGGTGAAGGCACCACCGTCATGCACGAAGGCTTTGTGAACTTCAATGCCGGTACCGAAGCGGTATCCATGGTCGAAGGGCGCATTACCGCCGGTGTCATGGTAGGCGACGGCTCTGATGTGGGTGGCGGGTCATCGATCATGGGCACCCTGTCAGGCGGCGGTAAAGTCGTCATTTCATTGGGCAAGAACTGCCTACTCGGCGCGAACTCCGGTATCGGCATCCCGCTGGGTGATCGCTGCACCGTTGAAGCTGGCTTGTACGTCACCGCCGGCACCAAGGTGGCCATGCTCGACAACAAGAAACAGCTGGTCAAAACGGTTAAAGCGCGGGAACTGGCGGGTCAGTCTGATTTGCTGTTCTGGCGAAACGCCGAAACCGGTCGGGTAGAATGCCTGTCGAACAAAACGGCGATTGAATTGAACAGCGAGTTGCACAGTAATAACTGAGTTAAATATTTTATAGTTCGCAACCAAGTGAGTACCAGGTACCGGGTATACCTCTCCGGGGGAGTCCGCAGCATGGATGCTGCGGTCTAGGCCCCATGGAAGGGTTCACGCCGAGCGAGATGTCGCACCACCCGAGAGGTATGCCCGGCACCTGGTACGGACCCACGGCAGCAAGACAAACCCAAACTCCGAATTTTAACTAGTCGCAGACAAACAGTCTGACCTGATGCTCGGTGAGCAGATCCTGGAAGACTTTTGGGGGTGGGCTGTCGGTGTAAAAGGCGTCGGCCTGGGCAATGCTGCCCAGACGAACCATGGCCTGGCGGCCAAACTTGCTGTGATCGGCTGCCAGTAACACCTGGCGGCTATGCTCGATAATGGTTTGGGCAACGCGGACTTCCCGGTAATCGTAATCCAGCAGGGAACCGTCATCGTCGATGCCACTGATGCCGATGATGCCGTAATCGAGTTTGAACTGGCGAATGAAATCCAATGTCGATTCACCGACGATGCCGCCATCGCGGGCACGCACCTCACCACTGGCCACAATGACCCGAAAATCTTCCTTGCCGCTCATCAACGTCGCCACGTGCAGATTGTTGGTCACAATTTGCAGACCCTTATGGTGCATCAGGGCATGGGCGATGGTCTCGGTTGTGGTACCAATGTTGATGAACAGGCTGGCATGGTCCGGAATCTGGTCTGCCAGTGTGCGGGCGATGCGGTCCTTGGCAGACTGGTTCAGAATCTGCCGGTCGAAATACGGCAGGTTCTCCGTGGAATTAACCGGGCTGGCCCCGCCGTGAAACCGCACGATGAACCCGCTGTCTTCCAGTAACGTCAGATCCCGGCGGATCGTCTGGGGCGTTACGCCAAAGTCTTCGACCAGATCGTCGATGGTCGCATGACCCTCTTTCTCAACACGCCGCACTATGGCGGATTGTCTTGGATTCAGCGGTTTGTCCAGTCGGGCATCACGTAGTGTCATGCGAGCTTATTGCACCCCCCCGGGCATACGGTCTTCCAGCGCATCCACCCGCTCGCTGACAGCGACCAGGCGGCGATTGGCTTCCAGCCTGCCCGCGTCGATAGAGCGCAGAACCTCATTGAGTTCATCGACTTCATCTTGCAGCAGCTGCTGGTTCATGGTCGCCGTGCCCTGCTCAACCAGCAGGTTTTCCTGAGTCAGCGTCAACGACAGTAACCGCTCTTCCAGACTGGCCGGGTTCAGGTTCTCCAGGCTTGCCTGCAACTCGCTGAAGGCTTCAGACGTCTGGTCCAGTTCAGTCTGCAACGCAGCCAACGACTCCGACTGGGAACCATTGGCAACCGCCTGCTCCTCTAGCTGGCTGGATAGCGCTGCGAGCGCCTGTTCACGGGCCTCGATCTGACTTTGTACATTGGACTGCAGCTGCGCAATATTCTGCTGATTGGTTTCAATCCACTCCCGGTTACGCTCATTGGCGACTGCCCAGAGTTTGCGAATTTCGCTCATCTGCATATCGGTTTCAGCCTTGATGGCCCGAAACTGATTGTTGATGGCCGTTTCATTCATCACCACCGATTCATCGGTCTCGGTCATCGAACGCTGCACCGATACGATTCGGTCATCCGCCAGTTGTAGCCGCTCATCAAACATCGCCAGCGTCTGTTGCTGGCTATATGCCAATAGCCCAAGACCCGCGCTGATGGCAAACAACACCAGCACAAGCCCCCACAGCAGCGTTGGCGTATTGCCGCCACCACTGCGCGCTGACGGCTCTGAACGCCCCGCAGACGCAGTGTTGCGTGGTGTGGACGAGGCGGTCGTCGACTGACGACCGCGGATCTGATCACGGTCTGGTACCATTTTGGGCAGGTCACTGCCCGGTTTGGAGTCCGACATTGAAACAACCTGTGTATTAAATAAGTAGGGTCATTATAGGGACAGCCCCCCGATGAACAAGAGAGGCTCGGTAATTGTGCCCAATCGCATTAAAATAGCCGCCCGGTCGCACTTGAAACCGGCCCCAACCGACCAGATAGTACAGTCACGAATGACAACGTGCTAATACACCCATCGAAAAGACAGAGGGAGAACACCATGGCTTTTGAACTGCCAGAACTGCCGTACGCGATCAACGCACTTGAACCCCACATTTCCCAGGAAACCCTGGAATACCACCACGGCAAGCATCACAACACCTATGTGACCAAGCTGAATGGCCTGATCCCGGGCACCGAGTTTGAAGGCAAGAGCCTGGAAGACATCATCAAATCCTCTTCCGGCGGCGTGTTCAACAACTCCGCTCAAATCTGGAACCACACCTTCTACTGGCACAGCCTGAGCCCGAATGGCGGTGGTGCTCCTACTGGCGCCCTGGCTGACGCCATCAATGCCAAATGGGGTTCATTCGAAGCCTTCCAGAAGGAATTTGACGAAAAAGCCGTCAACAACTTCGGTTCAAGCTGGACCTGGCTGGTCAAGAACAGCGATGGCTCGCTGGAAATCGTTAACACCAGCAACGCCGGCACCCCTATCACCGAAGGCCAGACACCGATCATCACCGTCGATCTGTGGGAACACGCCTACTACATCGACTACCGTAACCTGCGCCCCAAATACCTGGAAGCGTTCTGGAAACTGGCAAACTGGGACTTCGCAGCAGAAAACTTCGCCAAATAAGGCGACGTTCAGCGAACCGTCCACCCGGCCCGCCTTGCGGGTACGGGCCCTGAAAGGTGGCTTCGGCCACCTTTTTTGATGTCAGGGCTTGCCCAGACAGCCATCAATCCGGTCAATAATCACCAGCAGCTGCTGAGTCGATCGCTTCTCAAACTTCAGCGCCTCTTCAGCATAAGGTCTTACCTGAGCCCCGGTGGGCAGCGGCAAATCAGCCTCAATCAACGCACGCAAGCGCTGCAAATAGATCCACTGCAACCACTCCGGCAAGGTTAGTGTATCTACCGCAAACGGCTGGGCACTTGCCAGCGCCTCGGGCGACGGCGGTACATCACTCCAGAACCCCTGCTCTCTCAGCTCCGCTTCCAGTTCGTCCAACAGCGTCGACAATTCAGACAAAAACCTTCCTCCCGTTCCGCGATACTCTGGCGGATAAGTAAAAAACGCGCAGTGTAGACGCCTGATCAGGTGAAGCAAAGCATCACTAAAACCTGAGCAGCATTTAGTAACAAACGGGCAACAATCCGAGTGTTGGCCATCGGGTAGGCCTCTCCGGGAAGTCTGAGGCATGGACTAAAACGCCTGGAGCGTTTTAGAACGAGCGAAGCGAGCCCAAAGGGTGAATCCCATGGAAGGGATTCATATCCCGAAGCCTAGGCCCCATGGACGGGTTCACGCCGAGCGATGTGTCGCACCACCCGTAGAGGCCTACCCGGTGGCCAGCACGAGTTCAAGGCAGAAGAGCCGACCCGACCAACAGGTTCAACCTCCGGGATTAATAACAAGACTCATATCCGGTACACTGCGCCACCCATGACCGATACCAGAGCCGCTGTATGAGCACCTCAAATACCCAGACCACACCCGGACTTGTTGATTTTCTCGAGCGCAGCGGCGCCCGTTACCGGGCCTTTGATCTGGGCAGTCAGTTGCGTAACCTCAGCAAGGACCAGTTTGCCCGGTTCGACCAGGGACAGCCCTACCCCTACCCGCATCTGAGTCATGCGTGGTTGATACTGCTGCTGTGGAACCCCGAGCAGCGCGAGCAACACAGCATCTGGTTTATGAAACTGCCACTGGACGAACAGGGTGGGATGCCCGCCGCCGTCATGACGGATGTTCTTGACCGGCTGTACCGCTCGCTCGCCACTGCTGACCCCAAAGAGCGCCAGCGCCTGCTGACCGACCACCCTTACCAGTTCACGCCCCCCGACCACAAAATGGCCGCACTGCACGCCCGTGCCAGCCGCATTCTGGGCGCGCCACCCAGTGCTTTTTACGCCGATGCCCAGCGACTGCTGACACAGGAAGGCGCATCGGAAGACTGGGCCAACATTGGCCTGCAAGGCCTGTTCGACGTGCTGGAACGGCGCAGCCCGGCCGATGAGCAAGCACTCACCCGCCAATTGCCCGCGATACCCGACTTCGCACGCCAACAGGTGCTGAACGCCCTCGAACACCACAAACCGGGTGTCGCCCTGACTGAACGCATTATCGAACTGGGACACCAGCATCAGGACGTCGCCACACGCGTCGCGGCGCTGCGCGCTCTGTCTCAAAGCCCGGCAACAGGCCTGGTAGACGCCTTCGTCAGCGACTCGCTGAACCACTTTAGCGACGAACTGGATGTGGTACTGGCCGTGCTCAGCCGGCACCCCGGCCTGCTGGCCAATACCGACCTGGCGCTGGTGGCACTGGACCGACTGGCCGAACTGGCCGATACAGACGGGTTTAACCGGGTCGTTCAGGGGCTCGCCTTGCAGCCCGGCTTGTCGGGCCTGATTTTACAGGCATTGCGCCACCCGCATCGCTCTGACGCGCTGGCAAGCGCTATCGGCCAACTGATCAATAGCACCCGGACGGTACAATGAGCGACGATCCCAACAAAACAGCCTCCGTTTCAAACCCTGTATCCGCCCACTGTCATTGCGGCCAGCCAGTACCCTATCTTAGCTGTTGCGGTCGTTTTCTTGAGGCCGGTGCCTACCCGCGTGATCCGGAAACGCTGATGCGCAGTCGCTTCACCGCCTACCGGCTGCAACGACTGAATTATCTGATCAGGACCTGGCATCCCGACACCTGCCCGGCGCTGACCGCCGACCACCTTGAGGGCACCGACTGGCAACGGCTGCAGGTCATCCGCAGCAAAGCGGGGTTAAAGAAAGGCTGGGTGGAATTCATCGCCCATTATGTGGACGAGCAAGACAAGCCTGAACAATTGCACGAGATCTCGGAATTCCGCAAAGTGAAAGGTCGCTGGGTCTACCATTCAGAACTGGAAAGCTGGCCCGGCGAATAGGCCCGGGGAGTGGTTTTTCACCGAACACCCGGCCACAATGCCCTGCTGCAACAGTACCGATTTATCCGCCGACGGAGCCTGATATGAGCTGTTACGACCTGCCCGGATTGTTGCCCTTTGACCAGGCGCTGACGCGGATGCTGAGCCAGTTAACCCCCGTAGAGGGCGAATCGACGCTGGCGATTACCGATGCAGTCGGTCGTGTAACGACCCAAGCCGTGCGGGCACAAATAAACCTGCCTGTGTTTGATAACTCAGCAATGGACGGTTATGGCCTGCGACATCAGGATGCCGTCGATGGCAAGCCGCTACCGGTCCAGGGCCGGGTGCTGGCTGGCGAGGCGCTGGACGACCCTTTAACATCGGGCCATTGCGTGCGCATCATGACCGGAGCCCCCATACCAGAAGGGTGCGATACGGTGGTAATGCAGGAGAATGCTCGGGTTACGGAGCAGGGCATCCTCTTTGACCCGCTGCCGGAACAAGGCGCCAACGTTCGTCTCAACGGCACAGACCTGCTCGCAGGTGACGTCGTCTTGCCTGCCGGTCATCGTCTGCGCCCTATCGATGTGGCACTGCTAACAAGCGTTGGCCTGGCCGACGTAACTGTACGCAGACGCCCGAAAGTCGCCGTCTTTGCCAGTGGTGATGAACTGCAACCGGCCGGCACCAGGCTCGCACCAGGTCAAATATACGACTCCAACAGACCGGGCCTGCATGCCATGCTCGTCAAACTCGGTGTCGAGGTATTGGATCTCGGCGTCATCCCCGACGACACAGATGCCCTGCGCCAGGCCTTCAGAACCGCCAATGAATCCTGCGATCTGGTGATCAGCAGTGGGGGCGTCAGCGTGGGCGAAGCCGACTTCACCCGCGACATCCTGGACGAAGAAGGCAATATTGAATTCTGGAAGCTCGCGATCAAGCCCGGCAAACCCCTGGCCTTTGGCCGCCTAAGCCAAGCCTGGTTTGTCGGCCTGCCGGGCAACCCGGTCTCGTCGCTGGTGACCTTTCACCTGATTGCAGTGCCTGCCCTTCGCTGCCTGATGGGCATGCCCCACCAACCGCTCGCACAACTGAACGCCATCACACGGGAACCCTTGCATAAAACGCCCGGGCGTATGGATTTTCAGCGGGGATATTGGGATCTTCAGGATGGCACGGTTCAGGTGCGCTCCACCGGCTCCGGCCAGGGCTCACACCAGCTAAGCTCACTGACCGAGGCCAATTGCTACATAGCGCTGGAGCAAGACCGCGGGCCGGTTACAGCAGGCGAGACGGTCACGCTCTGGTTGTTTGATGATGTTATGGCCTGACTCGAATTGGCTGCTGTTGCTTTTAACGACATTGTCAGTGTTTGCAAAGTGCGAGCGTCGGATGCCGGTGGTGCCTAACCAACCCGAACTCTGAGACTTGAGTATTAAGCCTGTCGGGTAGCCACTGCCCCGGGCAGCCCTTTGTAAACCGATTGAGCCACCAGCGCTGTCAACACGACTTTAACGCTGTCACCGGGCACATACACGGCCATCACCTGGACCGAACGCAACCACTCACTGCCCGTCACCCACTTGAACCCGACGATGCCAAAGACGTAGAGCACCAGTATCCCGCCGACAAAGGCTCCAATGCCCGCCGCGACCAGAATCGATTGGCGCTGCAGCAAACGGGCGATGTAACCAGCCACCAGTGCCGCCACCGGGAACCCGACGATAAACCCCGCCGTAGGGCTGGCAAAGACACCCAATCCACCGCGTCCACCCGACAGTAAAGGGGCGCCCAGAGCCACAACACCCACAAACAACAGCATCGACAGAAAGCCGCGCCAAGGGCCGAGCATCACACCGGCCAGCATGACGCCCAGGGTTTGTGCGGTAATGGGAATGCCGGTCACAAAAGGCACAGGCGGAATCAGGCCGAGGGCCGCGACAAGGGCGGCGTACAAGGCCATTTGCACAAGGGCTTGGTCTTTCACTGCTATCTCCTATTGGGGTTGAACCATTGAAACGGGGGTTTCGGGTGATCGCACACCGCCCCGGGCGGCGAGTGCCTGGGCAACGTGGTCGGACATGCGAATGGCATTGATCAGCATGGGGATCGCCAGGCGCCAGACCGCGCGGCCACCGCCACGCGATTTCCAGGCGTCGAGCAGACTGTTAAGCACCGCCATCAATACCGGTACAAAACGCACGAACAACGCCACGGTAAAGGCAATGCGGTGTGGCGCCACACCGACCCGCCTGAGGGGCGACAGCAAGGGCATCACCGCATCCATCATGGCGTCCATCCGCGTGGTGAGGGTGACCAGGTTGGCCAGCCAGATCAGCGTCAGCATGCGCAGCAGCATCAGAATGGCGGCACTGACAGACTGACTCCAGGTCTGCACCACGAAAATTAGAATGAACATTGGGAGAAGCGGTTTGACCACCCAGAGGTATGACCAGCCGGCCGGCCCCAGACTCCGGTACGCGAGAATGACTGCGATCAGCGCAGCCCCGGCGGTCCACAGTGACGTTAGCGCGTAGAGCGCAACGCTGGTTACCATCAGCACCAGTAATTTTAGCCCGGCTGGCTGCCGGTGCAGCCAGGATTGCCGGTGCACATAGAGCGTCATCATAAGCTGAACGCCCCGTTACAAGCGGCCCGGTAGTCGGCAATTACGGTCTCTGGGCTGCCATCCCCCCGAACCTGGCCCTGTTCAAGCCAGAGCACACGGTCAAACGCGGCCAGTACGTCGAGATCGTGGCTGATCATGATCAGTTGTTGCGGCAAGCCCAGAAGCCAGTCGGTCAGAAATTGACGGGTGGGTAGGTCCAGTGCCGAAAAGGGTTCGTCCAGAATCAGCACGGCCGGGTTCATGACCAGCACCGCCATGATGCAGACCCACTGCTTTTGCCCTTCCGATAGGGAGTGCACCGGCCTTTCAGCCCAATCGAGCCGGTGGTGTTCCCGCAAGCAGTGCTCGGCACGTTCACGCGCATCCGACTTGCTCAGGCCCTGGTTGCGCAGCCCGAACATCAACTCTTCAATCACGGTGGGGAAAATCAGTTGGTGGTCCGGGTTCTGAAAGATAAAGCCAACCTGGTCGGCCATGGCTTCAGGCCCCTCGACCGGGTTATGGCCCCGCACCTGCAAGTGGCCCTGGCTGGGTTGTAACAAGCCATTGAACAGGCGCACCAGAGAGCTCTTACCCGAGCCATTGTTGCCGATCAGGCCGATGCGGCGCTCGCTCAGCGTCAGGTTGAGGTCACTCAGCACGGTTTGATCGTCGCGCGTCAGAGTCACCTGGTTCAGCTCAATGGTCAGGGTCATGCCGTGTCGGGCCTGGTTCAAATTTGATACGGAGCATACCAAACTGAAAAATAATATAACCCCAGCATTTATCAAGTGATTACTATTTAACCTAATCATATCTTAATGCGCTGAACAACACTGCGTTGCCAAAGCAGGCACTGCGTCCGTGCACCAATACGGTACACTGTGCACCACTCTTTGGGACGCGACGACCGATGTACGAACTCACCCCCTTTTTCATTGCCCTGCTGCTTTCGACGGGCTTGTTGGCCGGCATCATCAACGTGATGGCAGGCGGCGGCTCCAATCTCACCCTGCCCGCGCTGATGGCGATGGGCATGCCCGCCGATGTGGCCAACGCCACCAACAGAGTCGGGGTTTTCCTGCAGGGCATCGTCGGGTTGCGCGGCTTTCATGCCAAGGGCAGGCTCGATACCGACGACAGCAAGGCGATTCTGATTCCGATGATGGCCGGCGGCGCCGTCGGAGCAGCCTGTGCCTCCTTTCTGCCCAACACCCTGCTTAAACCCATATTACTGATCACCATGATTACGCTGGCGGTGATCATGCTGGTGCGACCCAGCATTGTGATTCCCGGCCCCGATGAACAGCCCTACACCGTCAAGCAACGCCCCAGAGCGCGTTGGGGGCTGTTTTTAACCGGTGTTTACGGGGGCTTTGTTCAGGCGGGCGTTGGTTTTTTACTGATCGCTGCAGTGGCAGGCGCCTTGCGCTATGACCTGGTCAAGGCAAATGCCTATAAATTGCTCGGCACCGTCGCCTTCACCACCGTGTCGCTGGCGATCTTTATTGCCCGGGGTCAGGTCGCCTGGGTACCGGGCCTGGTGTTGGCGGTCGGCACCATGATCGGCGCTCAGCTCGGCGTACACCTGGCGATCAACGTCAGTCAGCGCACCATGAAGTGGTTTCTGCTGATCATGACACTGGCCGCCAGCGCGGCGGCTGTCTGGCTGTAAAGGCCGCCACCCGATTGGCCAGGTTTCGGGCTTGTCACCGAAGCTGCCGCAGGTAGCTTAACGTATCGTCAAAACCCGGGGACCGGTCACGCAAGCGCACCGAAAACGAGGCGACTGTATCGTTGTGATTGACGCCTTCATAGCGGTGCGTCTGCACCGGCACGCCATTGTGACGGTAGGCTTCCGCCAGATTAGGTAAATTGCGCGGGCGAACAATGCTGTCATCAAGCCCGTCGATCAACAGAGCTCGGGGGTCATCGGCGCTGACAAAATTAATCGGCTGCGTTTGGGGAATTCCGTCGGCTCCGCCAAAGAGGTCGATTAAATTCGGGTTCGACAGCGGCAGGAAATCATAGGGGCCGGATAACCCGACCCAGGCTAGAATCCGCGAACGCTCAACACCGACCTTGTTCAAATACTGCTCATCCAGCGCCAGCATGGCGGCGATGTGCGCCCCAGCCGAATGCCCCATCAGCACCAGTCCGTCATCAGCCAGGCCTTCGTTCACCGTCCAGGCAACGGCCTGCGCGCCATCTTCAACAAACGCTGGAAACGTCACCTCCGGGTACAGCCGATAATCCGGCACAACAACACGATACCCTGCATCGGCCAGCGCCTGAGCCACAAATCGATAACCTCCTTTGTAACCTTCCTGCCAGGAACCGCCATAGAAGAATATCAACGCAGGAGCGCCTGCTTCCGGTTCCGTCGGCTGGTAGACATCCAGCCTCTGGCGCGGCTGGTCACCATAGGCGATGTCGGCAGCGCGCTCATAGCCGTGGTGAGGCGTAATCAGATTAAGTGCAGGCAAGGCACACCCGCTCAGCAAGAGCGTCAGCGGAATCAGCCCAAAAAAAAGCCGGTACCGCCAGGTACCGGCCAGATCATGCAGAAACATCGAGGGGAACCTGAAATTGCGTATCTAAGCTACTATACGCTCTTCGGACGAATCCGGATGCGTACTAGCGTGCTAAATCTCAAGCTTAAGAGCTCGCTTGGATGACAAACGGCGGCCGGTGCGGTCCCCTGCCACCAACCGTCCCGAACATCGAAACTCGCCTTAAATCACCATCAGGTCCATAAAGCGGTGCACCGGGGTTTTCTGCAGGCGTTCGGCATCTTTGCACAACTCGAAGATTTCTGCGGTGCGGCTTGCCGGGAAACGGGTGGCCAGATTGGCCCGGAATTTCTGCTCCAGCAATGGAATGCCCTCGGCACGGCGACGACGGTGTCCGATGGGGTATTCCACCGCGACCTGCTCGGTACTGCTGCCATCCTTGAAAAAGACCTGAATGGCGTTGGCAATGGAACGCTTGTCCGGCGCGTGGTACTCGGCGCTGTAGCGCTTGTCTTCGACGATTTCCATTTTCTCGCGCAAGGCATCAATGTCCGGGTGGGCCGCGTGAAAATCATCTTCATACTGCTCAGCCACCAGGTTGCCAAACAACAGTGGCACCGCCGCCATGTATTGCAGGCAGTGATCACGGTCGGCAGCGTTCGCCAGCGGGCCGACCTTGCTGATGATGCGAATCGCCGATTCATGCGTGGTGATCACAATGCGGTCGATCTCATCGATGCGGTCTTTCACCTGGGGATGCAGGGTAACGGCCGCTTCAGCCGCTGTCTGAGCATGGAATTCAGCCGGAAAGCTGATCTTGAACAGGATCTGCTCCATCACGTAGCTGCCGTAGTCGCGCTGGAACTTGAACGAGCGGTCGGCCTCGGGTTTAACTTGCTGATCCTTATTTGTTTTACTGAACAGCACATCGTAAAACCCCCATTGTGGCGCAGTAAGCGCACCGGGAATGCCCATTTCACCGCGCAAGGCAATGTCGACCAAACGCACGGCCCGGCTGGTGGCATCGCCCGCCGCCCAGCTCTTGCGTGAGCCGGCATTAGGAGCATGACGGTAGGTGCGTAGCGCCTGGCCATCGACCCAGGCGTGCGACAGCGCACTGAGCATTTGCTCGCGGTTGGCGCCCATCAGTTTGGCCACCACCGCCGTAGAGGCGACTTTTACCAACACCACATGGTCCAGACCCACACGGTTAAAAGAATTCTCTAGAGCCAACACACCCTGAATTTCATGCGCCTTGATCATCGCTTCCAACACGGCGTCCATCGTCAACGGCGCTTCACCCCGACTGACCCGCACCTGCGACAGGTGATCGGCCACGGCCAGAATGCCGCCCAGGTTGTCCGAAGGGTGGCCCCATTCCGCAGCCAGCCAGGTGTCGTTGTAATCGAGCCAGCGCACAATGGCGCCGATATCCCAGGCGGCTTTAACCGGGTCAAGCCGGAGTTGCGTTCCCGGTACGCGCGCGCCATTAGGCACAACGGTACCTTCAACAATAGGCCCCAGGTGTTTGGTGCATTCAGGGAAGCGCAATGCCAGCAGGCCACAGCCGAGTGTGTCCATCAGGCAATTACGAGCGGTATCCCAGGCTTCGTTGCTGTGGATTTTGTAGTCGAGTACATAATCGGCAATGGCCTGTAAGACGTCGTCGTATTCCGGGCGGTTATTCAGGTCTACGTTGGAACTCATGGTCGGGTCCTGTTTCAAATAACATTGTACAAATAAAAAAAATGAGGCTAACAGTTCAAGTTTCTGCAGAGATCAGTTAGCGTTTTTCCAACGGCACAAAATCACGCATTTCCGGGCCGACGTAATCCGCATTCGGCCGGATAATCCGGTTTTTGGCGCGCTGCTCTTTAATGTGCGCCGTCCAGCCACTGACGCGGGCCATCACAAAAATGGGCGTAAACAATGGCGTTGGAATACCCAGGGCGTGATAGGCCGGTGCGTGGAAAAAGTCAGCATTCGGAAAGAGTTTTTTCTCGTCCCACATGACTGTTTCGCACCGTTCAGCAATGTCGTACAAATGGCTGTCGCCACTTTGTTCGGCAAGCCGTTTAGCCCAGGCTTTGATAATGGCATTGCGCGGATCGCTGGTGCGATAAACCGCATGGCCAAAGCCCATGATCTTTTCCTTGCGCGAGAGCATGCCCTGCAATTGCTGTTCAGCGTCGTCCGGGTCTTTAAACCCTTCGATCATCGCCATCGCCGCTTCGTTGGCGCCACCGTGCAGAGGCCCTCGCAAGGTACCGATGGCACCGGTCACTGCGCTGTAGATATCCGTCAGGGTACTGGCGGCGACTCGGGCAGCAAAGGTTGAGGCATTGAATTCGTGCTCGGCATACAGAATCAGCGACGCATGCATGACCGCGACGTGCACCGGATCGGGTATTTTCTGATGCAGTAACGTCAGAAAATGCTCGGCAATGCTGTCGGCATCGCTGAAGGTTTCTATACGGCGGTTGAAATGCGAAAAGTGATACCAGTAGCAGATGATTCCCGGAAAAGCGGCCAGCATGCGCACAATCTCGGCATCCTGATCATCGAAACTGTGTTCGGGTTCCAGCACACCCAGCATGGAGCAGCCGGTGCGCATCACATCCATTGGGTGAGCACTGGCCGGAATGCGCTCCAGCGTCTCGAGCAAAGCCTGCGGCAGTTCGCGTTTTTCTTTCAGACTGCTGGCGTAATCGGCCAGTTGTTCAGCTGTTGGCAATTCACCAAACTGCAGCAAATAGGCAACCTCTTCGAACTGGGCATTGTCGGCCAGGCTTTGAATATCGTAGCCCAGGTAGGTAAGGCCACTGCCTTCTTTACCGACCGTGCACAGCCGGGTTTCTCCGGCCACCTGGCCGCGCAGTCCGGCCCCGGATACGGGTTTGTCCACCATGATCAGCCTCCTGTACGTATCGTAATATCTGTGTTTTATATTGAGTTCTGAATCCGTTTTGAGCCTTCACCATAAGGGCTCGCGGAATACTTAACGCCTCAGCTATCGAGCGCTGCCTTCATTGAACAGGGCATCGAGCTTCGCTTCGAAATCGTGATAGTTCAGCACATCGTACAAATCCATGCGGGTTTGCATCATGTCGACCACGGCTTTCTGGTCGCCCTCTACTTTAATGCTCTGATACACCTCCAGTGCCGCCAGGCTCATCGCGCGGAAAGCACTCAACGGGTACAGCACCATGGCAACGCCGGTGCCGGCCAGCTCTTTCTGGTTAAACAGGGGGGTTTGCCCGAACTCGGTAATGTTCGCCAGAATGGGCACATCCATGGCATCGGCGAATGCCTTGTAGTCATCCAGGGTGTGAACGGCTTCAGCGAAAATGCCGTCTGCACCGGCGTCGACACAGGCTCGGGCCCGGTCGATGGCCGCTTGCAGGCCTTCCTGGGCAAAGGCATCGGTGCGGGCCATGACGAAGAAGTCATCGTCCTGACGCGCATCCACACAGGCTTTGATGCGGTCAGCCATTTCCACCTGGCTAACGATGGCTTTGTTGGGCCGGTGACCGCAGCGTTTCTGCATCACCTGGTCTTCGATATGAATGGCCGCCACTCCGGCCCGTTCCATCTCGCGAATGCAGCGGGCAATGTTAAAGGCACCGCCGAACCCGGTGTCGATATCCACCAACAGGGGCAGGTCACAGGCGCCGGTAATGCGCCGCGCATCTTCCAAAACATCATTCAGGGTAGTGACACCCAGGTCGGGCAAGCCAAAGGAGGCATTGGCCACCCCTCCACCCGACAAATAAATCGCCGAATGACCGGCCCGCTCTGCCAGCATGGCCGTGTAGGCATTGATGGTGCCAACGATCGGCAAGGGGGTTTGTGCCGCCAGAGCATCGCGGAAGCGGCGGCCGGCCGTGGTTGCAGCCTTCATAGCAGAGTCTCCTCAGTCGTTTGTTCGAGTACCCGGCGTGCCGAGCGAATGTGTCGTTTCATCAGCAACGAGGCGAGTTCCCCATCGCGTTGCTGCAGTGCTTCAAAGATGCGCTGGTGTTCTTCCAGTGCCTGGCGGGGTCGCCCGCGGCGGTGTGCAGACTGAAACCGGAACATGCGCACTCGCTGGTAAAGCTCGTCACACAACAGGCTGATCAGCCAGCGGTTACCGCTTGCCTGAATGATGTTGAAATGAAAATCCAGATCCCCTTCCTGCTGTATGTAAAACTGGTCGTTCTGGTCATCCAGGTAACGTTCGTGCCGGGCGAGTACCGCGCCCAGTTCCTGCAAAGCCTCGTCGGTCATGTTCTTCGCCGCCAGCTCACAGGCAAGCGACTCGAGATTTTCCCGAATCTGATACAGCTCGATCAGCTCCTGACGATCCACGCCGACCACCTGGGCTCCGACGTGCGGCACTTTGCGCACCAGCCGACGGCTTTCCAGACGATGCAGCGCCTCACGCAGCGGGCCCCGGCTAATGCCCAGTTCAGTCGATAACTCCGACTCGCGCAACCTTTCATTGGGCGCGATATCGCCGCGCACGATGGCTTCCAGCAGTTGCTGGTAAATGCGGTCAACCTGAGTGCGTGCTTCCATATATTGTCTACAATGAAACGATAATTAACCTATTAAACGGCTATAACGTCGTATTTTCAACCTTAATTGTAAACAATGAGACCAATGGACGACCCTCCATCGCTCGTTGAGTACCGAAGAGACTGTGGCCGGGGTCACTGACACCAAAACCTGTAATCCTCTATACTGCCCACAGGCTCCCAGCGACAGGACCAGCACCATGAGCGAGGCGCGTTACGACATCTATTTCCGGGGCGATCTGCTCGAGGGGTTTTATGCCGACTTCGTGAAAGCGGATATGGCGCAGCTGTTCAAGACAGACCCCGCCCGACTGGAGGCGTTTTTTTCAGGAAAGCCGCAACCGGTCAAACTGAAGGTAGACCGGCCGACGGCGGCCAAATACAAGGCAGCGCTTGAGAAGATCGGGGCCAAGCCGATTATTGTGCCCATGGGGGAAGCCATACCGGCAGGAGCCGCGCGCCCTGAGGTATCCGCGTCAACACCGCAACAACAGGGTTCCAACGCCGGGTCTGTTAACCAGCCGGTAACAGAGCCCGGCAGCACCTCCGACTGGACGGTCCTTCCGGCGGGCAGCGACATCGGCGAACACCGGGACATCCAACCGGTATCGGTCGATACTACAAGCTTCAGCCTTGCGCAGACGGGCGCCACCCTGGTTGAACACCCGGAACGCCCTACTCCTGTTCAGGTCGATATTTCAGGATTGTCGCTGGATGAACCCGGGGTCACCCTGGTGGAGAACCCGGAACGGCCGACGCCGGCCCAGGTCGACCTGTCCGGTTTGTCGCTGGATGAACCCGGCGTCACGCTGGTCGCCAGCGATCGGACTGTGCCACCACCGCCCCCGGATATTTCGCATTTGAAGCTGGAATAGCGACTCAGCGGTACCGACTGCGCTCGCGGTACCAGCGTTCCTTGTCGGCATACATTCGCTCGTCGGCCAGTTTCAATACGTCTTCCGGCGGCACCTGATCGGAACTGGCAAGGCCGACACTCATTTGAATGGGGGTTTCTACCTGGACACCGTCATCGGTGGTCAGGCTGATGTTTTTTTGTTTCACCTGGCGATCAATTCGCTGCATCAATGCTGTCGCTCCGCTCTCATCTTCACTGCGACACAGAATCACAAACTCATCACCCCCGTAGCGGAAGACTTGATCCTGATCGCGGCAGATGCTCTTTAGTGCATCGGCGACAAAGCGTATTAGCTCGTCTCCCGCAGCATGCCCATGCTGATCGTTGACGGCTTTCAGGCCGATCAGATCGATCAGAATCACGGAAAAGTGATCACTGGCATCGTCTTTCAGGCGGTTTTGCGCTTCCGCCAGTTCCGATTCCAGACGCCCTCGATTGTAGATCCCGGTCAGCGCATCCCGCTCCGCAGCGGCCTTGAGCTCAAGCGTCAACAGCTTGTTGGCAACCGCCGTGCCCAGTTGCTTGATCAGCAGTTGCAATGCCTGACGTTCCTCCTCGGAAAGGGTTGCTCCCTGTATCAACAGCAAGCCCTGAAACCGGTCAAAGCGCTCGCGCAAGGGAAACACAAAACTGCCGGTATGTTGATCGGTGGTATTCAGAAAGTACCCTTGCGGCAGGTGCTCTCTGGAGCGTGCCAGACGGCGCTTGAGAATGGTCTGCTGCTCCTCATCCAGATCCGGCGTGAAGACAGCAAAGTAAAGGCCATCGTGATCCCGCGGGTCTTTCAATACAAAACCGAACGACTGGTCCGGGTAGAGTCGTTGCAAAACATCCAGTGCGGCGACCACCAGTGACTCGAAGGATTCAACCTGATCATTCAGATCGCTCAATTCAAGCATGGCGCTAAAAACCACGTTCTTTTGCTCGGCGTACTTTTTAGTGCTCACCAGCCGGGATTTCTGGGTATAAAACACCCAGGCGATGCTGAATATATAGAGTTGAAGCGAAGCCATGGTCAGCACGTTGATTCCCATGGGAGCCTCCGGAGACCAAGCGACCCCTGAAAAAAAGGCTATCAGAGCAATACCCAATACAAAACAAATCAGAGCCAAGGCACACTGACGTATACCACCGGTCATGGTATTGTTAAGAATGACCGCAGCGAGCAAGGTAAAGGATATCCAGCCAGAAAAGTTGATGTGGGCACACCAGGCACCCAGCACCAGCCCGTCAAACATCATGGCGCGGCGCTCGCTGCTGACAGTCGACTGACGCCAGTGGTCATACCAGTACACAAGATGGGGGTAAATCAGAAAATAGAGTGCGGCGAGGGGCAGGTTCCAGTAAGACCAGCCTCGCTCCAGCGTCAACCACGCAATAGCAACAAAGGTGGCACCAAACCCCAGCACCCTCGGGGTATAGTTGACCCGAGTTAGCCTGGGCAGTCGATACTGAGTTGCTGAAGCAATAGACGTAGGCAGAGTGAAATCTCCAGTGACGAATCGCTACTTAGCCTTCCGTGCCCTAACACACCAGCCATTGAGGCCCGGCCCCAACAAAAAGGTGGCCCTGTGAAGACGCTTCGTTGCACCCTTGGCAGGGCCCGTCTGCGTTATACTGATGAATACAGTGTGGTCCATGCACCAGGCCGGGGCAAGCGGGCCACACATTGCATCCATGTAAACCTCGGGAACCATTGTGCACCAGCCTAATCCTACCCATGACAAGTAATCCGGGCGGCTCTGCCAAGCAACCACCGTCGCGTTCGGCACTCTCGTCCCCCATTTTCCGGGACTATTTCATTGCCACCAGTTTCGCCACCCTGGGGATCTGGATAGCCCGCTTCCTGATCGGCTGGAGCGTCTGGGAAGTCACGCTGTCTCCCTTATGGGTCGGTGTAACCAGCGCCATCCTGCTGGCCCCGACCTTTCTGCTGTCACCCATATTCGGGGTGATTTCCGATCGCATCGATCCGCGCGGTGGCGTCGTCACCACCGCATTACTCAACACCCTGATTTGCGTTGCCATTGCGGTGCTGTTTTTCCTGGATGCAATCAATCTCGCTGCGTTGCTGACTTCCGCTCTGGCGTTTGGGTGTGTCACCGCAGCCCATCATCCAATGCGCCTGGCCCTGGTGCCCAAAATTCTGAGCCGACACCTGTTGCCCAGCGGCATCGGAATGACGGCCATTGTCTTCAATGTCTCGCGGATCATCGGCCCGGCGCTGGGCGCTGGCATCATCAGCATTGCCAATGTCGGGGTTGCCTTTGCCCTCTCGGCCCTGTGTTTTTCCGGAACCCTGACGTTTCTGTTGCGCGTTCCAAAAGTCGCCCCGGCTGCCCGGGACCGCAGTATCAGCCTGCTGGGGGATCTTCTAGCCGGCTTTCGCTTCATTCGACAGGCGCCGCTGGTGCGACTGGTATTGCTCATGACGCTGACCAACGGCCTGGTTGGCCGCTCCGTGCTGGAGCTTCTGCCTGCCATTTCCGGTGAACTGACCAGCGGCAGTGCGCAGAACCTGGCCGTGCTGACTGGGGTCGCTGGTGCCGGCTCCATCATTGGCGGCGTTATTGTCTCGCGCCAGCGAGGCGACCTGGCCCGCATCAGCCGACTGGTGCTGATGGGCCTGGTGATCAGTTCGGCGGCCATACTGCCCTTGCTCAAGCTGAACAGTCTGGTGTGGCTGATCGGCATTATCTGCCTGTGTAGCCTGGCCATGACGGTCATCGGCACCGGTTGCCAGGCGCTGATCCAGATGATGATAGATGACCAGTACCGGGGGCGTGTCATGAGCATCTGGACAGTGGTCAGCATGGGTAGTCCAGCCATTGGCGCTCTGGTAATCGGGAGCCTGTCGGAATGGTTCGGTCTGGTACCCACTCTGGTCAGTCTGGCTGCCCTGGCCCTGGCTTTCAGCCTGAACCTTACCCGGCAACGCCGGCGGTTTGCCGATGTCTGAGCAAGCTACCTGACGCCCAACTGCCGCTCCAGGGAGTGCACCTGCTGTCGCAGAGCCTGCAATTCTTCAAGCAGGTCCATCGCCACTGCCACCCCTTGCCAGTCGAGATCCAGCTCCCGTTTGAGGCGAACCGCCTGATGCAAGGTCGGCACCACCGACACCTGAAATTGCCAGCGATCGGCAGCGACGGTTTCTGGTGCAATCAGCCCCAGTTCCACCAACTCAACCACCATAGTCTGCTTGAGTCCGCAACGTTCGCAAACGTCGTTCAAACTCAGCCAGACCCCGGATTCATGTAATTGTTGCTCATCGATAATGACGGTGGTGATGTCTTTGCTCATAACCCTTTCTCCAGCGATTTTCTGGGGTTAAACCCCGACTCCGCTTCGGCCAGCTCCCGGTACAGCGCTTCCGCCCTGGCCGAGTGATGGGCAGGCAAGGTCACCTGCACAGTAACGATCAGGTCTCCGGTCGGATTTCGACCCAGGCCCCTTCCTTTTAGGCGCAGCTTTTTACCGCCCACCGAGCCTTTGGGTATGGTCAGGTTGACCGACCCGGTGAGCGTCGGGACTTCTACCTTTGCGCCCAACGCAGCTTCCCAGGGGGCTAGAGGGAGCGTCAACAACAGATCACGCCCGTCGACCGCGAACAATGGGTGTGGCACCAGCTCAATCTCCAGAAACAGATCGCCAGCGGCACCCCCGCTGTGGCCCGGGCCACCCTGACCGGCCAGACGGATACGCTGTCCGGCAACGACGCCGGCCGGTATTTTCACATTCAGCGTTTTGGTTTTGTGATACATCTGCCCACGGGCATCGGCTGCCGGCATTTCCAGCTTCAGGGTGCGCTGAACCCCTTGCACCGCCTCTTCCAGAAACAGGGCCAACCGATGATGCATGTCCTGCCCGCGATGACTGAAAGAACGCCCTCCCCAATCACTGGCACCCGCCTGACGAAACCCGCTGCCAGCCATACCCTCTCCCGCCATGCCACCGCCAAAAACGGACCTGAAAAAGTCGCTGAATTGCCGGCTGGCTTCGTCGTCACTCATGCCGGCACCGGCGCCTGCAGAGCGGCGGCCACCTCCGGCAGCGCGCAAAGCCCTGATTTGATCGTATTCAGCTCGCTTTTCGACATCGCTGAGCACTTCGTAGGCCTCTCCGACTTCCTTGAATTTCGCTTCGGCGTCCTTTTCCTTGCTGACATCGGGGTGGTATTTTCTGGCCAGTTTGCGATAGGCCTGTTTGACTTCGGCCTGGGTCGCCTTGTCCGCAAGGCCCAGGACCTTGTAGTAGTCTTTAAATTCCATAATCTGAGCAATGCTCCTGAATCATCTAACCAACCGGACGGTTGGCATAGAGGGACACCCTGAATAAGTCCCCACAGTTAAGCCTCTGAAAGCAAAAACAGCAATGCCCGGGCTGGATTATGAAAAAGCCTCACCTGCAGCACGACTGTCAATTAGCCGCTGGAATGCTATTGTTTACAAAACGGAGCCTGAGACCTTTCCAGCGTGCAATTGGGTAGTACACCAGAACAGATCGAGTTAAAGCGCACACTGGTGCTGATGCGCTTTTTCGCGGTAGCCGGCAATATGATCATGGTGCCCTTTGCCTTACTGGCAGTCTGGCAGGGCCTCTGGATCCGGTTCTGGATTCTGTTGCTGGTCGTATGCGTGATCACCACCCTGGTCGTGACCGCCCATGTTCGCCAGCAGACAAGCCTCGCCAGAGTCGCACTGGCAAGCGTGCTGTGTCTGTTCGCCCTGTATCTTACTGTCTCTGGCGGCCAGGATGGCACGGGAGTCTACTTTGCCTTTACACTAATCCCGATGATGATCGTCATTGCAGGCTGGCGATGGGGCCAGATTCTGGGTGGCCTGTACACGCTGATGCTGATCGCCGCCATTCTGGTCGACTGGCCCTGGCTCTACCCCTATACCCTGGAAGCCGTGCCCCGCCTGATCGCCGCAACGCTGTTTATTGTATTGCTGAGCCTGCTGATTGAATGGACCCATGTGCAATCCTACCTGGCGATTAAACACACGGCTGATATGCACCGGAAGAACTCCCTGACCGATCCGCTGACTGGCCTGATGAATCGGCTTGGTCTCGAGCGGCAACTGTTAAAATGGGAACAGACTGATCAGCCGGCCGTTGTTGCACTGATCGACATCGACCATTTCAAAGCCGTCAATGATCGCTATGGCCACGACGTGGGAGACCGCGTGCTCTCCACCTTTGCCAAGGTTTTGCGCAACAACCTCAAGGAATCCGACAGCGTCTGCCGCTGGGGTGGCGAGGAGTTTGTGCTGGTGATGATTGGCCTGACAGAAGCGGAGGCGCTGCCCATCGTCGACGAACTGCGCAAACTCATCGCCAATCGCCGGTTTCAGTTCGACGAGCACCTCATCAGCCTGACTTTCAGTGCCGGGCTGGCGGCGTTTAACGGCGAATCGGAATTCAAACGCGCGCTGAAACTCGCCGACCAGCGGGTGTATCTGGCCAAATCCGATGGACGCAACCGTGTTTTCTCCGGCGAGAGCGACAACTGACGGGTTGAATTCTGCTTACTGGCACGCCAGCACAACCCGCTTTAGATGCTCATCCTGACCGGCAAGCCCCATTAGCTGAACGCCAATGTGTTGCCCAAGAGTATCCACCCCGGCGGGTACAGTAATAGCCGGGCTGTCGAGCAAACTGGCCACCATACTCAACCTGAGGCAGGCTGTATTGGCCGCCCGGTAGGCTTCATCGTCCTGTACCAGAGGCGCCAGTATGGGGGCCGTTTGCGCCACCGTCGGTGACAGCAACACAGCCGAACCCAACTGCTCTTTTAATGCCTGCTGCAGTGCGCGCCGCTCACGATACAAACACACCACATCGGCCGGAGAACGCTGCTCAAACGCCAGAATCCGGTCCCGAACCCGCGGGTCGAACCGGTCTGCAGGAACCTGTTCGAGCAATTCCTTGTATTCAGCGAGGGCTTCAAACCCACCCAGCCAGCCAAAACGGGCGGTTAGCTGATGACATTGGCTGACAACCGGCACGGCCTTGCGCACAACTCTGATGCCCATCGATTCCAGTTGATCGGCATACTTCCGTGCTGCCATACGGACAGCGTCTTCCAGTCCATCATCGTCCAGTGCCTGTTCATCCAGCACGACGGTTACCTGGTCGGATGACAGAGGCTGGCGAGGCTCGGTGACCTGGCCGCGAAAGGCATCATCCGTCGCCAGGCAGTCGTCCAGCGTTCGGGCGATGACGCCCGGCGTGTCCAGGCTGCGTCCCAGAGGCACCACGCCGCGGGTCGAGTGCTGGCCTGTGGTCGGCCGGTAAGACACCAAACCATTAAAAGCCGCGGGTATGCGCAGCGAACCGGCGGTATCGGTACCCGCCGCTACCGGAACCAGCCCCATGGCAACGGCAACGGCCGAGCCGCTGCTGGAGCCGCCGGGCACGCGGGGTTCACCGCTGCCAGGCGTCGCATCTGGTGTGCCGTAGTGCGGGTTCATGCCCAAACCGGAAAACGCCAGTTCCGTCAGATTGGTTTTGCCGATGCTGACCAGGCCTGCCTGGCCGGCCCGGTGCACAACATCGGCATCCCTCGACGCCGGTTCGCTGAACACCCGCCCCCCGGCGGTGGTGACTTCACCGGCCACATCAAACAAATCCTTCCAGGCGATCGGCACGCCATCCAGAGGGCCCAGACGACAACGATGCGCTTGTCGCCATGCCGATTGCTCCGCTTCGCGGCGAGCCCGGTCATGCAGAACCTTCAAATAAATGGCAGGGTATTGGTCTGCCTGTTGGAGCGCTTGTTCGGCTAGCTCGACCGGGCTCACCTCGCCTTGTGCTATGGCTTCCCCGAGTTGCAGTGCAGTTGGAAACTGAATTGACATGAGAGGGCTCCAGGGTCAGGCGACCGGAGCAGAACGCCGGTTGCTCCGCTCAGGGCGTAAGATTGTTGAGTGACTGTTTGACTTTGTCGATGGCATCCATGATGCGGTCGCGGTCATAGTTGCGCACTTTTTCAACGTCCATCGACAGCGAAAACCCTTCCAGATCCACTTCGGTGTAGCTGTGACGTGCCCCCAGATCCTTGCGGAAATCGACGACCTGATAGACCGGCACGGGACGGGAAAACCCCTTGGCATTTATCCGGCCTTTCTCGCGGCACAGAATGGTGTCTTTTATCAGGGCATAGGTTTCATAGGAAACCAGAATTTCACCGGGCTCAGCAGAGGATTCAAGCCTGGAGGCCAGGTTAACCTCTTTGCCGAGAATGGTGTAATCCATACGGGTTTCGGCGCCAAAGTTGCCCACGGTACAATAACCACTGTTAATACCCATGCGAATTTCCAATGGGTGCTGTATGCCCTGCGCTCGCCAGCGCTGTCGCAATATACGCATCAGCTTGCGCATCTCGATCGCCATGGATACGCAAGCCAGGGCATCCTTGCGCACCCCTTTGGATTCCGGGTCGCCAAAGAACACCATGATGGCATCGCCAATAAACTTGTCGATGGTGCCGCCGTATTTCATGACGACGCGACTCATTTCGGTCAGGTAGGTGTTGATCAGTTCGGTTAGCGCTTCGGCTTCCATCATTTCCGAAATCTCGGAAAAGCCTTTGATATCGGAGAAAAATACCACCAGCCGCTTGCGCTGGGTTTCCAGTTTCACATCCCGTTTGCCCCGGAAAATGGTCTCCCAGACTTGCGGCGACAGGTATTTCGACAACTTTTGAGACAGCCCCCGGTATTGCTGGCTTTGGCGCTGAAGCTCCTGTCGCGTCATTTTCAGGTAACGGGCTTGCTGCGCCGTGTAATAGGCATTCACACTGACATGCAGGCCCGCGCCAAAGGCCGCTATCACATTGGTCAGCACGGTGGTTTCAGTGAAGATAGGCTGCGGTTCGATTATGTACATCACCCCCGCGCCCAGTGCCACAAACAGCAAACACAGCACGTAAGACGAGGTTCGCCCCACACAGATGAAACTGGCATTGGCCATGATCAGCAACAGCATGGTCGGAACCAGCGGTGACCCCATGGCAACCAGGATGGCACCGATAAAAAACGCATCGAACAACATCAGCGTATAACCGACATGCTTCGGGAAGCGCCGGCGCATGGGAAGGCTGAGAAAGCGGATCAGGGTTGGGTACAACAAACAGAACCCGACAATGATCGAGAACTGATTGGAAATCTGGCCCGCATACAGAATACTAACCAGGGTGCCGGCCAGAGTCAGGTAGATCAGCGAGCGGGAATTGAATTCGGCCGAGATCGGCAGAACGGTAAAATCATCGGTCAGTTCAATATCGGCAACCGATTGGGTATCTGCACCCCGGGAAGGCACCTTGCCTTTCGGGTCTGTTGCCCGACGCCCTCGAATGGGGGCCGACGGCTTGGGTGTGCCATTCTTTTTATTGTCAGTGGCCATGTGCCGTTTCTGCATCCCGTAGCAACCCCAGTAGGCTCAAGGGCTTATGTTAAACGAATCAGATGGGTACGATAACTGAAAATGTGCGTTAAATCACTGAGTGGACCATGACCCAAAGCCCCGACTCCAAAGCTCCGGCACAGCCGGCACTTGCCCTGCTACAGCAGCGCGTTTCACACCCACGGCTGACCGACCCCGGCCCCAGCCAGGCACAAATGGCCGACCTGTACAGGGCCGCGATGCGCGCACCAGACCACGCCTGGCTGCGCCCCTGGCGATTCATTGAAGTCAGTGGCAACGACCGCACTCGCCTGGGAGAGTACATGGCCCACAGCGCCCGGCAAGACGACCCCGACCTGGCCGACAAGCAATACCAGAAACTCCTCAATAGCCCTCTGCGGGCGCCCCTGGTGCTGATCGCCTGGGCAAAGATAAGCGAACACCCCAAAGTCCCAGCGATCGAACAGGTACTTGCCACCGGCGCCGCCGTTACCAACCTGATCAACGCCGCCCACGCCCTCGGCATAGGTGCCGTCTGGCGCACCGGCGCACCAGCCTACAGCCCCGCGCTCAAGCAGACCCTCGGACTGACGGCAACCGACCACATAGTCGGCTTCATATACCTCGGCACGCCTGCAGGCGAAGACAAGCCCGTTCCAGCCCTTAACCCCGCCGATTTCATCAGCCCACTACCGACTTAAGCAACCCCGCACAGCGCGGTCATAGGGACCGCGCTACTTCAGACCTAACTGGTTGTTTTACCTCAAAAACTTGCAAAACCACCAGCCATCCTATAACCTTCGCCGCCGTTGTTTGCCACTGCGCAAACAACCGATATGGTGAGGTGGCCGAGTGGCTGAAGGCGCACGCCTGGAAAGTGTGTATACGGAAACGTATCGAGGGTTCGAATCCCTCCCTCACCGCCAGATTCCACAAAAAAGCCCCCGCTCCGCAAGGAGTGGGGGCTTTTTTGTGGAATCTGGCGGTGCGGGCGGTGTGGACGAACCCTCCGGTTCGACTGAACGCCAGGAGCGTTCAGGGCCGCCAAAGGCGCACGCAGTGCGGGGCACACGGATGTGCCCCGGCCAATCCCTCCCGGGTCGGCCTCCGCTACCGTGCCAACTCATCTCCGCAGGGAGTGGGGGCTTTTTAGTGGAATCCCGGCCGCTAAGGCGATATGGATGAACCCGCCCGTTACAGTCCTAACCAATAAAACGCTTACTGCCGAACCAACCGCCGATTATCCACCACAAACCCGTCATCATTCGACCGATACGGATTAATATCCAACCCACCCCGTCGAACATACCGTGCATAAACGGTCAACCGCTTGCAGCCACAATGCTGGCTTAAATCCTGAAATATCCGCTCAACGCATTGTTCATGAAACTCATTGTGCTGGCGAAACGAAATCAGATACTTCAGCAATGATTCACGATCGATGCGCGGGCCGCGGTAATCAATGACCACACTGCCCCAATCTGGCTGCCCTGTTACCAGGCAATTGGATTTCAGCAGGTGGCTGTGCAGCACTTCCTCGACATCCCGGGTAGCGTCTGCTTGCAACAAATCGGGCTTGGTCTGGTAGTGTTCAACCTCGATGTCGAGTTCATCCAGGCAATCACCAGGCAAAGTGGTGATGTCTGCACTGTGACCCATCTGATTCAGGGGTACCAGCGTTACCCTCACCGGCGCTCCGGCGGCTGACGACAGGTCACGTTCCAAAAGATCGGCCACGGCGCGCACGCTGTCAAACCGGGTCTGATTAAACGAATTCAGATACAGCTTGAACGATTTTGACTCAATCAGCCGCGGAGACTCGGCCGGTATGAATATCTCACCCATAGCCACCAGCGGCTTGCCGCGATTGTTCAACCAGGACAACTCATACGCATTCCACACATCAACGCCACGAAAGGGAAGCTGTTGCGAGTCGATGCCGATTTCATCACGCTTGCCCTGTCGCTCTATCGGAAACAGCAGGCTCGCATCGTAGTGATCGATGTAGGCGCTGGTCTTTCCCAGCGGCGAAGCTTCAGGGGTAGCCATGGTCAGTCTCCGTCGTCGAACATTTTAGCTGCGCAGGCCTCGCCCGGTGTGCAACAGGTAGAGTGCCCAGCTCATCAGCAGGGCAACAAACATCAGCAACATTCCATAAGCCGCCAGCACCGGTATGTCGCTGTGCCCGATAATGCCATATCTGAAGGTGTTTACCATGTACAGAATCGGGTTGAGCTTGCTGACCCATTGCCAGAAGTCGGGCAACAGTGACACCGAGTAAAACACACCGCCCAAATACGTCAGTGGCGTCAGAATGAAGGTGGGCACGATGGTGACATCATCGAACTTGGTGGCAAAAATTGCGTTGATGAGACCGGCGGTTGAGAAGACAACAGCCGTCAGCAAAATAACACTGATCGTGACAAAGGCATTGTGCACTTGCAGGTCGGTAAACCACAGGCTCAGTAGCGTCACAATAAAGCCACAGGCCAGCCCACGGGCAACACCGCCGACCACGAAGCCGAGCATAATGACCCAGTTCGGAACCGGTGCCACCATCAGCTCTTCAATGGATTTTTGAAATTTGTTCGAGAAAAAGCTGGAACTGACGTTACCGTAACTGTTGGTGATAACGGTCATCATGATCAGGCCGGGGACGATGAACTGCATGTAATCGTAACCGTCCATGGTACCGATCCGGCTACCAATCAGATTGCCGAAAATAATGAAGTACAACACCATGGTAATGGCCGGTGGCAGCAAGGTTTGCATCCAGATACGGGTAAAACGGCGAACTTCTTTATAAACAATGGCCGAAAAAGCGACCCAGTACGGATGATTCACGCGTCGGCCTCCTGTTTGCTGTGGGTGGTCAGGTCAACAAAGAGTTCTTCTAGCCGGTTCGTCTTCGGCCGAATGCTGACAACCTCCAACCCCTTGGCTTCCAACTGGGAAAACACCTCATTCAGAGTTTGCTCACGACTCAGATCAAACTCGATGCTGTGCTCGTCCAACAGCCGGCTGCTGAAACCATCCAGTTCAGGGGCAATGGTCAGTGTGCCCCGCACATCGACCACATAGGTCGAACGTTGCTTGCCTTTCAACAGGGTTTTTGTTGGTGCCTGCGCCACGATTTCGCCGTTATCGATGATGGCGATGTTGCGGCAGAGGCTTTCCGCTTCTTCAAGATAGTGGGTCGTCAGAATAATGGTGGTACCCTGCTTGTTCAGCCGCTTTAGAAACGCCCACATGGACCGGCGAATCTCGATATCGACGCCCGCGGTCGGTTCATCCAGAATCAGCATGCGGGGCTCATGCACTAGCGCCCGGGCAATCATCAGGCGTCGTTTCATGCCTCCGGAGAGCATGCGCGCCGGCACGTCGCGCTTGTCCCACAAATCCAGCTGTTTCAGGTAGGTTTCAGACCGGGCTTCGGCCAGTTTGCGCTTGAGACCATAGTAGCCCGCTTGCTGGATGATGATGTCCTGCACTTTTTCGAAGGAATTGAAGTTGAATTCCTGAGGCACGACACCGAGGCTGCGCTTTACGGCTTCTCGCTCGGTCGCCAGATCAAAGCCACACACCTTCACAGTGCCTTCGCCTTTATTGACGAGAGAAGACACGATGCCCAGGGTGGTCGATTTACCGGCCCCATTAGGGCCGAGCAGGGCAAAAAAATCGCCCTCTTCAACGCTCAGGTCGATGCCCTTCAGGGCGACAAAACCATTGTCATAGACCTTGCGAAGCTGTTGGATTTCGAGCGCTTTAGTCATGAAAGTCCTGTTCTGGTAGTCAGTCGCCACGCGGCGCCAGTATCAACAGGGTGATCGTGGTGGCACGGCGATTGAATCTTTGCTGCTATGCTGGGTGATCAGGCAACCTGACCGGCAATGTGGTGCGTATAAGTGGTTGCTAAAGTCATTATTTCAATGGAGCCAAGATGAAAGTCCTGATTACCGGTGTCACTGGCCTGCTGGGCTCGCAACTCGCGCGGCATTATTCCCAACACGGACACGAGGTCTGGGGACTGGTACACAGCACTCCCGTACCCAGTGATCTGGCCAGGTACTTAACCCAGGTTCGGGCGCCCAGTGAACTGACCGGAGATTTTGACCTGGCCATCAATCTCGCCGGGGCCAGTATTGCCGGAGGGCGGTGGTCGGCCAAACGCAAGCAACTATTACGAGACTCGCGCATCGGCTTCACCAACTCCCTGCTCGCTCCGCTATCGGCCGCACAATACCGCATAGACCACCTTATTAGCGGTTCCGCCATTGGTTACTACGGTTCCACCACTGAGACAGTTACGGAACAGTCATCAGCCGGGTCTGATTTTTCCGCCCGCATGGTGGCTGACTGGGAAGCCAGTGCTCTGGCAAGCCAGGCGCACATAGACAACATTACCCTGATCAGAACCGGTCTGGTGCTCAGCAACCGGGGCGGGTTGTTGAAACAGCTGGCGTTGCCTGCCCGGTTGGGTCTGGCGGCCAGACTGGGCAAGGGGAATCAGGGTCAATCCTGGGTTCATGAAGCCGACTGGCTCGCAGCGGTCATCTGGTTGCAGGAACAGCGCCATACCGGAGCCTTCAACCTAACGGCACCCGGGCCGGTATCACAGGATACGTTCAGCCGCACACTGGCCCGGCAGTTGCACCGCCCTTATTGGCTGAAAGTCCCAGCTGCGCCTTTGCGCTTGGGTATGGGCGAACTGGCTGACCTGGTGCTAAATGGCCAATGGGTGATCCCCGCCCGGTTAAAGGAGCAAGGCTTCAACTTTGCATTTCCGGATCTGGAATCGGCCTTGCACGATCTCTTTGGCGCGCACTGATTAGCGTCCCTATTTGCCGTATACTCCCGCCCTTCAACAGCCCGGCTGACTGTAAATAAACCGGGCTACTACGTCGTTCAGGAACTCACAATGTTTGATGTCACGCCGTTTCGCGGCCTTGTTTTTGATATGGATGGCACCCTGGTCGAAAGCGGCCCGTTGCATGAAATCGCCTGGCGGGAAACATTAGCCAAGTACAATCTTCCGGTAAATGCCCGGCTGATGCATAGCCTGGCCGGTGTTCCCACGCGTGAAACCTTGCTGCGGGTAGCGGCGGAAACCGGGCATCCATTGAGTGCTCCAGTGGAGGAGATGAACGCCTTCAAGGAGGCTCTGGTCGCCGATTTGGCCCCCCGCTACGTTAAGGCCACACCACTGGCAGAGCTGGCCCGCCAGCAGTTTGGGGTCTTGCCCATGGCCGTGGGAACCGGTGCCTATACCGCCGAGGCGCGGGGCATCCTGAAGCACTGCGGTATTTTATCGTTATTCGACATCGTCGTCGGTGCCGATCAGGTAACGCACCCCAAGCCAGCAGCGGATACCTTTCTGGCCTGTGCTGCCCACCTGGGATGCGAACCGGGCGACTGTGTTGTCTTTGAAGATGCAGATCTCGGGCTTGAAGCCGCCAGGGCTGCCGGCATGACAGCGGTGGACGTACGGACTGAGTTTCAGTTCATCAACGACTACTTCCTGGCCGGCTAACGCCTCTATGCCCGCCGGGAAAGCGGTGACAGACTGGAAAAACTCGTGTCGACCGGTCGCCAGTAACCGGTCAGGCGCTGGTTCCAGTTACGGATTTCCGGCGCCATTCGCATGTCACTAACGGGCAGCCCGAGCCGGGCCAGTATAGCCGTGAGGGCGGTTTCGGCCGCTGGCGCTGATCCAGTATCCATTTTCAGGGCGATGCCGGCATTCAATTCCGGAATAGCCGCGATGTAGACCCCTTCGGCACCCACTTTAAGAAACGCTCTGCCATTCAATTCCACCATCACTTCACTGCAATAACGACCGGTACCGGCCACCATCACAGGTTCGCTGACGGCCGCGTCGTACAGTTGCAGGGCGGCCTGCTGATACATGCCTGGCAGCTGATCCGGGTCGCCAAAGCGGGCAAATCCAAGGGCCAGGTTTTTCAGTGGCATGGCCCAGGTAGGAACGCTGCAGCCATCTGGCGCCATGGGCGCCCCTTCGAGACGGGCATCGCAACAGGTTTCAATGCACTCGCGAATGGCGATTTGCACCGGATGATCCACTTCAATATAGCCCTCAATGTCCCAGCCCATATGACGGGCCATGGCCAACATGCCGACATGCTTGCCAGAGCAGTTGTTGTGTCTGGCTCCCGGCGTTTGCCGATCCCAGGCCAGGTCGATCAGCGCCTGCTTTTGCATAGGCCAGTGTGCGCCACATTCCAGCGCCGGCTCGGACAGCTCCAGCTTTTCCAACATGGCCAGGGCCGTGTTCGTGTGAAGCGCCTCGCCGTTGTGCGAGGCGCAGGTCAGCGCCAGTTCCGCTGGCGTAAAGCCAAAGGCTTTGGCGGCACCACTGGCCACCATGGGTAACGCCTGGAATGCCTTAATCGACGAGCGCGGATACGTCAGCGCATTCACATCCCCCACGGACCACAGCGTCTCGCCGCTGCTGCGCACGATAACTGCCCGTCCGCGATGGGTGCTTTCAACGGCATCACCACGAACCACTTCGACCAGAACAGGGTTGGCTGACATGAATTTGAACTCCAGCGACTAATAACAACGAAAGGACGGTCACAGTACCAAAATTCGGCAGAGACGAGTACGAATTACCGGATCCAACGGGACAGCATCGCGCCACACCGGTAAACTGATTCACGGTACTTTCCCGGCAAAAAGGAGCAACGTATGGCGAGCAAGTGGGCACAGCGGTTTTTCCAGATGGCGGAGCTGGTCGGCTCCTGGAGCAAAGACCCGTCTACACAGGTGGGTGCAGTGATAACACAAGGCAACCGGGTCGTGTCACTGGGCTTCAATGGTTACCCGCACGGTGTGTCAGACCGTGCCGACACCGATGACCGCGAGATGAAATACGCCAAGACCATTCACGCCGAGGAAAACGCCATCCTTTTTGCCAAGCGGGATCTGGCCAACTGTGAAATCTGGGTCACGCACTTTCCCTGCCCAAATTGCGCCGCCAAGATCATACAAACCGGCATTACCATGGTGCACTGCCCGGTTCAGACCGAAGACTTTCTGTCGCGCTGGGGAGAAAAAATCACCATCAGTGAATCCATGTTTGAAGAAGCCGGGGTCCAGGTACACTGGGTCAAGGAACCCCTCACGGACCCGTCGAGCTAACGTCCTCCTACCAATAACCTAGGTTTGCCCGGCGGCGGTTTCGTTATGCTCAGGCTCCCTGTCAGAGCACTGCTGTTCTGCAGAACAACAATAATAGCGGGAGCCAAAGATGATAAGAACAACCTGCCTTGCCCTATTGTGGCTAGTCTGCACACCGTTGTGGGCGGCGACGGTTCTGGTGATTGAGAGTTACCACCCCGAATACCCCTGGGACGCCGACTACCTGAGATCGATAAATGAAGTGTTGGGGGCCAGCAATACCATCGAAACGTTTTATCTGGATACCAAACGGCTACAACCTGCCGAGTTCGATGCACGAGCAGACCAGCTTGCCGAGCAAACATTGGCATTGGCGCCAGACGTTATTCTAATGGGTGACGACAACGCCCTCGCCTACATGGGCCCGCGCCTGAAAAACGCGGGCATTCCGATTGTGTTTTTTGGTGTGAATGGCACTCCGGAGCAGTATGACCTGGGTGATATGGAGCTGCTTACCGGCGTACTCGAGCGCCCCCTGTTTCGCCAGACGGTGCGCCATCTGCGCAAGGTATTAAGTCAGAAAGACCGCTTTCTGGTGCTGATGGACGACTCCGAAACCATGCGCAATGCCGTCAATGAAGCCTGGGGAGACGTTCGCGAAATCGACATCCAGGGCAGCCAGCTAGACCTGCTACTGACCAATGACGCCGAACTCTGGCAGGAAGCCATACTCACGGCTCATGAAACCTACGATGCGGTGATCTTTGGCACACACCACACCATTCGCTACCGAGACCAGCGCTACGCTGAACCCAGCGATCTGATGGCAATGGCTTACGGGGAGTCCCGGGTTCCCCTGTTCGCGTTCTGGGACTTTTTTGTCGGTGAGGGCATGACAGCAGGCGGCTATGTGCTATCGGGCTACGATCAGGGTAAAACAGCGGCGCGGATGGCCGACCTGATTCTTCGGGATATTCACCCTGGCAGCATTCCCATCATTCGCGGCGAGACAGGGAACTATCTGTACAGTCGGTCGGGCATGGAACGCTGGAACATCCGATTGTCGACCCTGACGGCGACACAGACGACTTTCATCGACTGACACATCACTGCCAAGGCGCCTTCAGTCCTGATCGCGCCGATTTCACCCTCGCTCCACTCGCATAGCGCTCCTACTGCTACCTGACAAGCCCTCATCCGGGTTCCAATTCATTCTAAACAGCCACTACCAGCAGAGGCACCCCTTGGCGCCTGAAACGAGCAGTATTCCATCTCAAGAAAACGATTTCAGTCATCTTGCTGTGCGGGTAGGTCCTCACTATGCGGGGCTATCAGCCTTGTTCTTCAAGCTTGATCACTTTCTTAAAAAATTTTCTTGAAAACGTTACCAAGCGTGCTCATACTCTCTTCCAATCTAGAATTAAAAGCGTCGGTCACAGTCGCTAAAAATAACCACAAGAAAGTAAACGAGGTATTGCACGTGCAGGAGACATCTGGTCAAAGCAGATGGCATGCACTGACGCCATGGCTGTTTATGTTGCCTGCCATGTTGCTGTTCGCTGTTTATGTCATCATTCCTATCTTTCAAAGCATCTGGATCAGTTTTTTCGACTGGGACGGCATTGGCGATAAAGTCTTCATCGGTTTTGGCAACTACGCAGAACTGATGGACGACCCCCAGTTCTGGACAGCCCTGTGGAACAACGTCCTCTGGCTGCTCTTTTTTATGCTGGCCGTTCCCATCGGCCTGGGCGTCGCTCTCTTTCTGAACCAGCAGGTGCTAGGCATTCGCGCCGTCAAATCGTTGTTTTTCTTTCCCTTTGTTATCTCCCAGGTCATCGTCGGGGTGGTCTTCTCCTGGTTTTACGACCCAAGTTCCGGCCTGCTGCAAGACATTATCGGCATCTTCGGGTTCGAGCCCCTGCCCATTCTTGCCAGCGAATCCATGGCCACCTACGGCATCATTGCCGCCGGTCTCTGGCCACAAATCGCCTATACCATGATTCTCTACCTTACCGGCCTCAATAACCTGAGCCCGGACCAGATCGAAGCGGCCCGTATGGACGGTGCCCACGGCTGGAGCATGCTGTGGAAAGTCATCATTCCGCAATTGCGCCCGGCGACCTTCATTGCCGTGGTGGTTACCGTCATCGGTGCGCTGCGCTCCTTTGACCTGGTCGCTACCATGACCGGTGGTGGCCCCTATGGCAGTACCACGGTATTGGCTTTCTTTATGTACGAGCAGTCCATCTTCAGTTACCGCATGGGGTACGGTGCCGCCATCGCAACCGTTCTGTTCCTGCTGATGCTGGTGTACATCGCATTTTTCCTGTGGCGCATGCTGCGTGCGGAACGAGGATAAGACATGTTTCCGACTCCCATACAACAAACGTCCCGCTTTACCCAGATCAGCTACAAGGTCGCGCTGCCGCTGACCATCCTGATCTGGCTGCTGCCACTGGCCGCCATCATGATGACCTCGGTGCGCTCCATTGCCGACATCAATGCCGGCAACTACTGGGGCTGGCCCGAGCAGTGGATGCTGATCGAGAACTACACCGAAGTCTTCGCCCGGACTAACATGGGTCGCTACCTGCTGAACAGTGTGCTGATCACAGTGCCGGTCATGATCTTTTCGGTCGGTCTGGCCACCATGGCTGGCTTTGCCCTGGCCAAGTACAAGTTCCGGGGGCGCATCGCCATCTTTGCCGTCTTTATCGGCGGTAACTTTGTTCCGTTCCAGATTCTGATGATCCCGGTTCGCGACCTCACCATTCAAACTGGCCTGTACGACACCATCTGGGCGCTGATTATCTTCCACACAGCCTTCCAGACCGGCTTTTGCACGCTGTTTATGCGTAATTTTATCGTCGGCTTACCGGATGAATTGTTTGAATCCTGCCGCCTTGAGGGCGCCAGTGAATGGCAGATTTTCACCAAGATCGTGCTGCCGCTGGTTCGGCCAGCACTGGCGGCCCTCTCGGTGCTGATTTTCACCTTCATCTGGAACGACTACTTCTGGGCGCTGGTGCTGGTTCAAAGCGATGAGGTCAGGCCAATAACCGCAGGCATCAGTGCGTTGCGAGGCCAATGGCTGGCGTCCTGGCAACTGATTTCAGCGGGCTCCATTGTGGCTGCACTGCCACCAGTAATTCTGTTTTTCGCCATGCAACGCCACTTCATTGCTGGCCTGACGTTGGGCGCAACCAAGGGGTAAACATGACGGTTCACGCACTGCATTCAGAGCGGTCTACCCTGCTGATCGAGGCACAGTCTGACGATGCGCCTGTCGTTCGCTACTGGGGCGCCCGACTGCATCAGTTGCCGGACCCTGTATTGTGGCAACCCGCGCTGCCCCAGGCAGGTTTGGATGAAGTCCGGCCATTGAGTATCGCGCCGACATTGGCCGACGGTACCTTTCTGGAACCCGCCTTGCGTTCGCATCAGCATGGCCAGGGCTGGGCCGAGCAGTGGCAATTGACCGCCACTCAGGCAACAGACGCTGAACTGGCCTTCGTGCTCGTCAGTCGTTCAGGCCTGGTCCGGCTCAACTGGCAGGTCACCCTGGATACAGCAACCGATGTACTGTCTATACATACTACCCTGACTAACCAGAGCGATGCCGAGCTCGCCCTGGAGCAGTGGCTGACCACCTGGCCACTGCCTCGTGAGCACAACGACGTTCTGTCGTTTACAGGCCGCTGGGTCAACGAATTTCAGCCGCGCCGTCAAGCACTGCCCATTGGCGCACTGGAACTGACCAACCTCAAAGGCCGTACCTCGCACGACCACTTTCCAGGTCTGCTCACCGGGACTCCGGGGTTTACGTCGGAGCAAGGCGACGTCTGTGCATTTCACTTGGGCTGGAGCGGCAACCACCGCCTGCGCGTTGAACGAAATCAGCAAGGCCACACCCAGTTTCAGGCCGGAGCGCACTTGCTGCCCGGTGAAATACGGCTCGAGCCCGACGCGCACTTTACCGCGCCGGTACTCTACGCCACCCGATCGTCATCCGGCTTCAATGGTATCGCTGCTAATTTCCAGCAATTTGTACGCAGTAACCTCCTGAACTGGCCCGGCAACGGTCCGCGCCCGGTTCATATCAATACCTGGGAAGCGATTTATTTCGATCACACCCAGAAGGCGCTGGATGACCTGGCCGAGGCCGCCGCTGCCGTTGGTGCTGAGCGTTACGTACTCGACGATGGCTGGTTTCAGGGGCGTCGCGACGATACATCGGGGCTTGGCGACTGGACGGTCAACGAAAGTATCTATCCGGAAAAACTGCACCCTCTTGCAGCAACCCTGCAACGCACCGGTCTTGGGTTCGGTCTCTGGGTTGAGCCTGAAATGGTAAACCCGGATTCCAACCTGTATCGCAATCACCCGGAATGGGTGCTCGCCATCAATGGTCAGCATCAGCCTCTGGCGCGTCAGCAGCGGGTATTGGATCTGACTAGGACGGAGGTTCAAACCTACCTGTTTGAACACCTGAGCGCTTTGCTCAGCGAATACCCCATTACCTACCTTAAGTGGGACATGAATCGCGACCTGGTACAGGCAGCTGATGCTCGGGGTCAGGCTGCGACCTTCCGCCAGACAGAAGCCCTCTATGCCTTGCTCGCAAAATTGCGTAATGCGCATCCGGAGGTCGAAATTGAATCCTGTGCGTCCGGCGGTGCCCGAATGGATTACGGCATTCTGCAGCATACTCATCGATTCTGGCTGAGCGACTGCAACGACGCGCACGAGCGGCAACGCATGCAGCAATGGGCCGCCCTGTTTTTTCCGGCCGAAGTGCTCGGCAGCCACATTGGTCCACCGCACAGCCACACCACAGGCCGTCAGCACACGACAGAGGTTCGAGCGGGGACCGCCCTGTTCGGACACATGGGCATCGAATGGGATGTTCGTCATCTCAACGATGCAGACCGACAAGCACTGACAAACGCCATTGACCTGCACAAGGAATGGCGACCAATCATCCACAGCGGGATTCGCCGTTCCCTGCAGCCTGTAGATCCGAATCAGATCGCCTTTCAGACCGCTGCTGCACCGCATCACCTGATCAGTGTGTTTCAGCAAGACATGCCCGAGTTGTCGGTTCCCGGGTCACTGCGACTTTTAGCGCTACAGCCCGACAAACGTTATCGACTCTCGATCATCCTTCAGTGCGCAAAAACAGGCCACTTGATGAAAACACTCCCAGCCTGGATGACCCGGGATGCGGTAAGACTAAGTGGTGAAAGCCTGATGACAGTGGGGCTGCCACTGCCCGTCATGGACCCGGACAGTTTGCTGGTGCTGGCTCTGACTGAAGATTAAGTCAATCGATTTGATGCGCTGGCCCCGGCCAGCGACGCAAAAGAAAGCGCTCAAGCGCGAAGAACCGTGTCCCCGGTATACCGGTGACACATTGAAATGGGGCTCGCCCCAGATGTATCACAACAAAAAAGAAGGACGAGGCTATGAAACTGAAAACCTTACTGACAGCCAGTGCCATCGGGGCCTTATTCATGACCCAGGCCAGTGCTGGTACGCTAGTCATCAACTCCAACCAGTCTGACCCGGCGCCCAAGGCCGCCTGGGGAGAAATCATTGCCGATTTCGAAGCCGCCAACCCGGATATCGAGGTGCGGCTAAACGAATACGACCACGAGGGCTACAAAAGCGCGATTCGCAACTGGCTGGTCACCTCCCCACCGGATATCGTGTTCTGGTTCGCTGGCAACCGGATGAAGTACTTTGTCGACCGTGGTCTGTTTGAACCTGTTTCAGACGTCTGGGCCGACAACAACATGGATCGCACTTTCGCCTCCACTCGGGCATCCATGAGCGTTGAAGGCGAGCAATACGGTGTACCGGCCACCTACTATCAATGGGGTATTTACTACAACGCCGATATCTTTGATGAACTGGGCCTCAGCGAACCGCAAACCTGGGACGAGTTCATGAACGTCAACCAGACGCTCAAGGACAACGGCTACACCCCAATCACCATCGGTACCAAGTTTTTGTGGACGGCCGCGGGCTGGTTTGACTACCTGAACCTGCGCACTAACGGCCTGGATTTCCACATCGACCTGATGGACGGAAAAATCCCCTACACCGATGAGCGTGTCCGTGCGACCTTCGAAAACTGGCGCCAACTGATTGATGCCGGCTACTTCCTGGAAAACCACGCTTCTTATAGCTGGCAGGAAGCGCAAGCTCCCCTGCTTAATGGCGAAGCGGGTATGTACCTGATGGGTAACTTCCTCACGCCGAGCTTCCCGGAAGGTTCTAATTTCGACTTCTTCCAGTTCCCACAAATCGACCCAAGCGTCGGCATGTTTGAAGATGCACCGACCGATACCGTGCACATTCCTGCTCGTGCGAGCAACAAGGAAGACGCCAAGCGTTTTCTGGCTTACGTTGCGCAGGCAGACGTGCAAACCAAGCTCAACCTGGGTCTGAACCAGCTGCCGCCTAACGCCAGCGCTGAAGCCGGTGACAACACCTTCCTGCAGCAGGGTCTCGACATGCTGTCCAGTGCCGACGGTACTGCCCAGTTCTACGACCGTGATACCGATCCGGCCATGGCCGCTGAAGGTATGAAAGGGTTCCAGGAATTTATGGTTAACCCGGATCGTCTGGACGCCATTCTGACCAACCTGGAACGGGTTCGTCAGCGCGTCTTCCGCTAAGTTCGTTCACTGTCACACCTTTAGGCGACCTGCGGGTCGCCTTTTTTATGCCCGGATTTTCCGCAGCAGGCAGCGGTGTATAATCAGTAACACTTGTTTTACCATGATTCTGAAACAGGGAATCACAGGGAAGAACCATGGGTTATTGGCTAAAACGTTTGCTGGTACTGGTGCTGGGTTCACTCAGCCTGCTATTGGCAACACTCTGCTTTAACTGGGGCTTTACCGCTCTCAGCGAATCACGGCAGATGGAGCGGTTACCGCAGTCACCCATTGCGGTTCTTGCCAGCGGCCCTTATGCCGTGGCCGGTCGCACAGAACGTGAATTGAACGTGTTGACGGCGCCCTACTCCGGGCAATCTGTTTTGTATGTCCGGTATTTGCTGGAAGAGGAATACCGGGATTCAGACGGAGACCTGCGCACACGAACCCTCGACAGTGGGCAACGCAGTACCCGCTTTCAGTTGACGGACGACAGCGGCACTTTGCGCGTCGACCCGACCTTGTCGACCGGTAACATCAACTGGGACGTGCAACGCACCTACCGGGTACGCCAGGGCGATTTGATCTACTCGGAATGGACCCTGAGTGAAGGGCAACGAGCTGAGCTTCTGGGTCGTTTTCAGCCCTCGAACCAGACGCTGGTTTTCAACACTCTGAATTTTAATTTGCCTGCGACCATTACCGACTCCAGCTTGCAAGCTGCCGGTGGGCAAAGCCTGTTACGTGCGGCCCTGATCATCTCTCTGGCTGCCGGCCTGGTATCTGTCGGCATCGCTCTGATCCTGATCGGCCTGGGCATTCATCGCTTTATTCTCTACGTCAGCGCCATGACCGTGATCATGATCGTCTATCTCTGGGGCCAGGGCCTTTATCAGCTCGAACAAGACTGGCAACGTGCCGCCTCTCTGTACCAGACCCGAATGACGGCGCTCGGCTCCTCACCCACCCTGGAACAACGAACAGACCTGCTGGCGATGCGATTGTTAATAGCCCGTGGCGCCGAACCCTGGCCAGACCGGCTGTTCTTCCAACAGCTGGCGTCCGATTATTTTCCAGCGCCGGAGGGTCTGGATTCAACACGGCGACAGGCTGTTGCAGAGCGCATGGCGAATTATCCAGGCAATCATTTCGACAATGGCTGGGTGACTCTGCTAGCCAGTATTGGCAGCGCAGGCTTTTCAATCTTACTGCTGTGGCTGGGTATCAGGCGCATCAGGCTTAAGCGCCTAATTGAGCATTTGCCTACCGCTGCTACCACGGGGCTGAGCTATGGGCTGGCAGAACTCAAAGGGAAGGTCGACCTGCAGGCAGAGCCACTAACGTCGAAACTGACCGAAAACCCCTGTGTTGCCTTCCACTACCTGGAAGAAGAGAAACGCGGCTCGGGCAAAAAATCCCGCTGGGTCACTCTGGAAGAGATTGACCGTCGCCTGCCCTTTGAGCTGACCGATGAATCGGGCAGCGTCTGGGTCTACCCTGAAAAAGCCACCATGCATTATTCGGATACGGTAACTCGCCGCCAGGGCAGACGCCGTTACAAAGAATCCTGGTTACCGCCCGATGCCAAGCTCTATTGCCTGGGTTTCGCCGGGCTCGATGCAAACCGGTCAGACCGCCTGGCGTTGCAGCATGAAGACGAACAACCTTATATTGTGAGTACACTCGATGAGCAACGCCTCATCCAACGCAAAGGCGCCCAGGGCTTTCTGTTTACCTCCGTCAGCCTTGGCCTGCTGCTCAGTGCGTTCCTGATACTACTGGCGTACGCTGGCTCGCTGACGCCAGCCGACCTGCTGCTGACCGCCTTGCTCATTCCGGTGTTTCTGTTCCTGTATACCCTGGTTCTTCACTACAACGACCTGATCTTTCTGCGCAATCGATGCGACAAAACGAAAGCAGACATTCGCACCGTTCTGCAGAAAAGACACGATTTGATACCACGCCTTAATCAGGTTTTGCAGGGTTATATGAAGCATGAACAGGAATTGCAGACCGCACTCGCAAACCTTCGAACGGCTAGCCCTGAGATAGGTGACAGCCCTGATCAGATTGATCAATACAACGATCAGGTAGAGGCACTCAATCAACAGCTGATCGCCCGGTCGGAAGCGTATCCGGAGTTAAAGGCCAACACCCTGGTAGCAGAGTTTATGGAGCAGGTCGAAACCACCGAGAATTATCTGGCGTTGCTGCGTAATGGCTATAACGATGCCGTTGAGCTCTACAATACGCAAATACATTCTTTTCCCGACCTGTTGCTGGCCAAGGCATTTGGGTTTGATGAGAAGGCGTTGTTTAGACGATAACTCTGGCCTGGGATTGTTAGAGAGGTGTATTTGGCAGCTGGGATGACCTAATCGGGGTGCCAGGCAGTGCCCGTCATCAGGTATTCGAAATAAAAAAACCCCAGACCTTCTCAGGCCTGGGGTTGGTATTAAAACGGTTCGTCTGGTCCGGCACTCCGGTCTCGACTTGACGATGACCTACTCTCACATGGGGCGGTCCGACGATTTGGGACCACACACACCAAAAAGCGGGTCTCCCCATGCATAAAAAAACCCCAGACCTTCTCAGGCCTGGGGTTGGTATT